>CAWGCS010000002.1:0-380222 GCA_963821235.1 uncultured Chloroflexia bacterium | reverse complement strand
CCCAGGTGTGTCCCGTGGCTCACGCAGGTCAGATGGGGCCGGATTCGACGAGGAGGATGAAGGCGGCTCCGGAGAGCCAGCAGAGCAGGGCGAGCTCCACGGACGCCGTGGCGCCGAACGGTCCGACGAGCACGATCCAGAGAATGAGGCCGACCACCAGGGCGGCGGCCGCCTTCGCCAGGCGCAGCAGGATCTCGCCGACGAGGTTGCTCACGAGACCTCCTCGACCGCCCGGCGCCCCTGGAGCGCCCGGATCAGCGTGATCTCGTCGGCGTATTCCAGGTCGCCGCCGACCGGCAGGCCACGCGCGATCCGGGTGATCGAGCCCACGTGGCCCGCCAGCCGCTCGGCGATGTACATCGCCGTGGCATCGCCCTCCAGCGACGGGTTCGTCGCCAGGATCACCTCGTCGACCGGCTCGGCCGCCTCCTCTGCGGTCGCCACGCGCTCGAGGAGCTCGCGGATCCGCAGGCGCTCAGGGCCGATGCCGTCCATCGGGCTGATCGCCCCGTGCAGGACGTGGTAGCGACCTCGCCACTCGCCCGTGCGCTCGATGGCCAGGACGTCGAGCGGCTCCTCCACGACGCACAGCCGGCGGGCATCGCGGGCCGGATCCCGGCAGATCGGGCAGGCGATCGCGTCGCTGAAGTTGAAGCACGACTCGCAGAAGACGACCTCCTCGCGGACGGCGACGAGGGCGGCGGCGAGCGAGCGCGCCTCCGCGTCGGGGGCGCGGAGGAGGTGGTACGTCAGCCGCTGCGCCGTCTTCGGGCCGATGCCGGGGAGGCGGGCGAAGGCATCGATGAGGCGGGCGATGGGCTCGATGAGCGGAGTCGACATCCGAGGGGTCCGGGGCGGCCGGTCACATCCCGGGCAGGCGCAGGCCGCCGGTGATGGCGGCCATCTTGGCCGTCTCCAGCTCCTTCGAGGCCCGGAGAGCGTCCTGGACGGCGGCCAGCACGAGGTCCTGGAGCATGTCGACGTCGTCGGGGTCCACGGCGGACGGGTCGATGGTGATCTCCACGACCTCGCGCTTGCCGGTGGCAACGGCGCGGACGACGCCCCCGCCGGCCGAGCCCTCGACGCGCGCCGCCTGCAGCTCCTCCTCGACACGCTGCATGTCGCGCTGCATCTGCAGCAGCATCTTCTGGGGGTTGAAGCTCATCGGCCGGGTCGCCTCCTCACCGCCCGGGCGCAGCCCGGGAGATCGTGTCGTCGGGCAGAGTCTGGGCCATCCGCGAACGGCCCGCAGGACGGAGCCGGGCACGGCCGCGAGGCCGTCGCCCGGCGCGCCGGGCGGTCAGCGCACCTCGGGGATCTCCACCAGGTCGTCGCCCCAGACGTCGCGCGCGGCGCGCAGGACGGCGGCGCTCTCCGGGTCGGACGGCGACACGGGCTCCGGCTCCAGGTTGGTGGCAACGCAGCGGACGGCGACGGCGTGTCCAAGGATCCGCCCGAGCCCATCCTCGAGGGCGCCTCGACGGCGGTCGGCCACGTCGCGCAGGAAGAGCTGACTCTCCGGAAAGCCGAGGGTCACGGTCGCGCCCTCAACCGCGATCGGGCGGCAGGCCTCGATGAGGGGCCTGGTCGGCGGGTGGCGGCTGATGAGGGCCACGACCTCCGGCCAGCGTCGCCGAAGCTCCGCGAGGGCACCCTCGCCGCCCGCGGCGGCGACCGGCGCCGGCACGGGTGCCGCCGCGGGCGCGGCCGGCGTGGCGGACGGACGTGCGGCGGCCGGCTCGAGAGCCTCGGGCGCGGGTTGCGGCGGCGGGTGCGCCGTCGATGGCGTCGCGGCGGGGCGATGGGTCGGGGGCGCCGCGGGGGCGCCGATCGGCACGGGTGGCGAGACGACACGAGGCGATTCCATGACGGAGACGGGCTCCGACGCCCCGGAGGCGGGCTCGAACAGGATCAGCTCCAGCGCCAGCCGCAGGCCGCCGGGCCCCGGACGGGTCGGGTCGATGCCCGCCAGCCGGCGGGCCGCCGCCGCGAGCCGGGCCGCCCCGAAGGCCGCCAGGCGATCGCCGGCGGGCTGCCCGGCGAGCGCCGCGTGGAGGGCGGCTCGCAGGGTGTCGACGACCTGGTCGGCGAAGCTGCGCAGGTCGCGCCCGCGATCCTCGAGCCCGTCGAGGACCGCGATGCCGGCGACCGGATCGCCCCTGGCGAGGGCCGCGCCGTAGGCCACGACCGTGTCCGAGTCGGCCAGGCCCAGCAGGTCGCGCACACCGTCTGCGGTGAGGCCGTCGCCGCCCGCCGAGAGGAGCTGGTCGAGGATCGACTCGGCGTCCCGCATCCCGCCGTTCGCCAGGTGGGCGATCAGCTCCACGGCGGCCGGCTCGGCGGTGCGGCCGTCGGCCTCGAGGATGCGGCCGAGCTTGCCCTCGATGAGGGGCAGGGCGAGCGGCCGGAAGTCGAAGCGCTGGACGCGGGAGAGGACGGCCGGCCGGATGGCCGACGGGTCCGTCGTGCAGAAGACGAAGAGGACGTGCGGCGGCGGCTCCTCGAGCGTCTTGAGCAGGACGTCCCAGCCCTGGGTGATCCGCTGGACCTCGTCGACGATGAAGACCTTCGTGGGGAGGTCGGCGGGGGCCGTGTAGATGCGCGGCAGGAGCTCCCGGATGTCGTCGACGCGGTTGTTCGACGCCGCGTCGAGCTCCATGACGTCGAGGGCGCGGCCCTCGCGGATCGCGTCACAGGACGGGCAGGCGTCGCATGGCTCGCCGTCGGCGACGTTGGGGCAGTTGACGGCCTTGGCCATGATCCGGGCGAGCGACGTCTTGCCGGTGCCGCGGGGACCCACGAAGAGGTAGGCGTGAGCGGTGCGGCCGCTGCGGACGGCGTTGCGGAGCGTCGCGACCACCGCCTCCTGGCCGACGACCTCGCCGAAGCGCTGCGAGCGCCAGCGGCGGTAGAGCGCCTGGTGGGACGGCGTCGAGGTCACGAGGCTCCCCGTTGGGTGGCGATGAGGCGAAGTGCCGTGCACCCACCGTCGATCGGCGCGTCCCCGCGCCCTCCGAGCCGGACGGCTCAGACCAGGCCGTGCCGCGGCACCCGGCGGACCTCGCTTAGCGCTGCTTCCTTCCGGACCTGACGCGGTTCGCGTGTCGCCGCTGCGCGGGACCCGGTCCTCGGCGCCGTCCAGGCCGGCGGCATTCGAAGACGTTGACCTCGGGTGGGAATTCAGCCCTGCTGGAGCGGATTGCAGGTACAGGGCACCGCTAGTTCCCCGCCTAGCACGGCACGTCGATGATAGCAGGGGGTCCCGGAGGCGTGGCGGAGAGGGAGGGATTCGAACCCTCGATGGGTTGCCCCATACCGCATTTCCAGTGCGGCGCCCTAGGCCTCTAGGCGACCTCTCCGCGGGCGGTGCCGCCGCGACCGGGGCGGCAGGCGGCCCGGGCCGGCGATTCGGGATCGGAGTGGCGGAGAGGGTGGGATTCGAACCCACGGTGCTTTCGCACACCGCTTTTCGAGAGCGGCACCATCAACCACTCGGACACCTCTCCGCGGGGGAGGATAGCAAAGCCGCCGCCGGATCGGGGAACGCGGCCTCCCGGCGGACGTGTCCCGAGCCGGTCGCGCGTCCACGATCGCCGGCTGCCGGCGTCCGGCGGACGCGCGGCGTCAGGTGGCCCGGCGGGCGGCCGCCTCCACGAGCTCGGCGGCGTCGGCGCGAAGGATCCCGCTGATGAGGTCGACGCGCCGCGGCAGGGAGGGGCTGTTGGCCAGCTGGACGACGGAGCCGGCCGCCCCGGCGACCGGGTCCGGCAGCGCGTAGACGAGGCAGTCGGCGTCTGCCTCGAGGAGGGCCCCGACGCACATGGCGCACGGCTCCACGGTCGTGAAGACGGTGACCCCGGCCAGGGAGTGCGTGCCGAGCCGCTGGGCCGCCTCGCGCAGGGTCATCACGACGGCGTGGGCCGTCGGGTCGTTGCGCGCCACAACCTCCTCGTGGCCGCTGGCGACCAGCGCCTCGCCGAGGACGGCCGCGGCACCGTGGGGCCGCTCGCCGCCCTCGAGGGCGATGCGGGCCTCGCCGATGGCGGCGCTCATGAAGAGCTCGTAGTGCATGGCTCTCAGGGTAGCGCCGCCGGCCGCTGGCGGCTACCGCCACTCCCGACTACCCGTCGAGCCCTGACAGGGAGCGGATGGCGCGCGCCAGGGCCGACATGTCGTCGTCGGCGTGGCCCGTGGCGACGAGGCCGGCCTCGAGCTGGGCGGCGAGCGCGGCCACCGGCAGAACCGCCCCCGAGGCGCGGGCAAGGTCGAGGGCGATGCCGAGGTCCTTGAGGTGGAGGGCGACCCTGAAGCCGAGCGGATAGTCGTTGGCGATCATCCGACCGCTGCGGTTCTCGAGGACCCAGCTCTGGGCGGCGCCGCCGGAGAGTGCCGCCACGACCTCGTCGGGGTCGAGGTCGGCCTTGAGGGCCAGCACGATGCCTTCCGCGACGCCGAGGTAGGCCCCGGCGAGGATGACCTGGTTGACCGCCTTGGCGGCCTGCCCGGCCCCGACCGGCCCGAAGCGGGTGATCGTCCGTCCGATGGCCTGCAGGACCGGGCGGGCCCGCTCCACCTCGTCGGGATCACCGCCCACGAGGACGGCGAGGGTCGCGTTCCGAGCGCCCTCGCTGCCGCCCGTCACGGGCGCGTCCACGAAGGCGATCCCCCGCTCCGCCAGGCGGGCGGCGAAGCGCCGCGTGGCCGCCGGCTCGATCGTCGAGCAGTCGACGACGAGCGTCCCGGCTGGCGCCCCCGACGAGACGCCATCAGGGCCGAAGAGGACGGCCTCGACATCGGGCGTGTCCGAGACGCAGACCACGATCACGTCGCTCGCGTCGGCTAGCGCCGCGGGCGTCGCCGCCACGGCCGCGCCCAGCGCCTCGATCTCGTGGCTGCGTCCGGCGCTGCGATTCCAGACCGTCAGCGGGAAGCCGGCTCGGGCCAGGTTGGCGGCCATGGCGCCGCCCATCGTCCCGAGGCCGACGACCCCGACGCGTGGACGGGTGGGTTCCGACATGGTTGGAGTGTAGACGGGCTGGACGCGACGCGACGGCGGCGCTACCGTTCCCGCCTGTTCGGTTCTCCGGAGATCGGCCATGAACCCCAGCGTCCTGATCTCGCTCGTCTACTGCGGCGCGGCCTTCGGCGGCGCGTTCTTGTTCATGCGTCTCGCCGCGCCCGAGCTGCCGCCGCTGGTGGTCGCCTTCGCGCGGGTGGCCATCGCGTCGTTGATCCTCCTGCCGGTGGCCGGCCGGGCGCGGCTGGCGGCCATGCCCGCCCACTGGCGCGACTACCTCGTGGTCGGGTTCTTCATGGCCGCCGCGCCGTTCGCCCTGTTCGCCTTCGCCGAGCGGTCGATCACCGCCGGCCTGGGCTCGATCATCAACGCCACGACGCCGCTGTGGACGGCCATCATCCTCGCCACGTGGGACCGCCGGGCGCCCACGGCCCGCCGCGTCGCCGCCATCCTGGTCGGCTTCGTCGGCGTGGGCGTCATCGTCGGGATGGAGGGCATCCACCTGGCGCCGGACGCCGTGGCGGGGGTGGTCGCCGCGACCGCGGGCGCCGCGTCGTACGGCGTCGCCCTCACCTACATCCGCCGCCGCATGGCGCCCCAGCCGCCCATCCAGCTGGCCCTGGGCCAGCTCCTGGCGGCTTCGCTCCTCCTGGCGCCCGTCGCCGCGCTGTCGGCGGGGGACGTCGTGCCGAGCCGCGAGAGTGTCGTCGCGATCCTGGGGCTCGGGCTCTTCTCGACCGCCATCGCCTGGCCCATCCTCTTCCGCCTCAACCGCGAGGTGGGACCCATGGCGACGAGCACGGTGACGTTCCTCAATCCCGTGTTCGGGACGCTCTGGGGCGCGCTCTTCATCGGAGAGTCCGTCTCGCCCGCCTTCCTCGTCGGCTCCGTCCTCGTGCTCGGCTCGCTCCTGCTGATCTTCGACCTCCGCTTCCCCGCCGGATGGGCGAGGGCCTCCCGCGGACCGGTGCCGGAGGTCGTGACGATCGACGAGAACGAGCGGTGAGGCAGCGACGGCCGGCGACGTGGCAGGCCGGGAGGAGGATCCGATGAACGTGCGGCGCCTGGCGATCGGTGCAGCCGTGGGGCTGAGCGTGCTGGTGGCCGCCTGCGGCGGATCCGGGGGCTCGCCGACGACGGGCGGCCCCTACGCGCCGCCAACCGCCGCGGGCGGCGCCTCCCCGGCCGCTCCCTCCGCGACCGCGGACGCAGGGGCCGGCGGGGGCGGTGGCGGCGGAGCGACGGGCGCCCCCGTCGCGGCCGGCGGGGACTACTGCGGGCTGCTCGGCCCGGGCGACTTCGCGGCGGCCGGGATCCAGGGTGCCGGGGCGCCGACGGCCAACCCCGACCCGGCCGGCGCCTACTGCGTCTACGCCGGCGTCTCCGGCGCGACCGGGGGCATCGAGCTCGACGTCTTCGTGGGCTCCGACGCCGCCGACGCGTCGTCGATCTTCGTCAACGTCCGGTCGTTCGTCGACCTCGGCACGGGCAAGGCGGCCCTGTCGGAGGCCGACGAGGTGGCCATCCTGGCGGCAGGCGGCGGAAGCCCGGGCTACGCCGCGATCGCCGTCCGGAAGGGCCTCCTCGTGTTCGGGATCTCCTGCCCGTCCGGCGACGGTGCCGCGGACGCGCTCGTCGCCCTGGCCCGCCTCGTGATCCAGCGAGGCAGCGCCCTCTCAGGGTGATTCCGACAGGCGGCTCGGCACCTGCAGGGCTCGGATCGTCGAGCCCAACGGCACTACCCCGGCCGGTCGGGAGCCCGAATGATCGGGAGGCAACGCGCCGCGCCGAACGCAGTCGTCCAGAGGAGGTCCCGGTGCCCGAGCGGAAGAAGGTCACCCTCCCCGCGCTGTTCGCGAAGGCGGGGGACGGCACCCCGATCACCTGGCTCACCTGCTACGACTACCCGACCGCCCACCTCCAGGAGCAGGCCGGCATCGACATGATCCTGGTCGGCGACAGCCTGGGCATGACGATGCTGGGCTTCGACAGCACCCTGCCGGTCACGATGGACGACATGCTCCGCCACGCGGCCGCGGTGCGCCGCGGCGCGCCGAACGCCTGGGTCGTCGGCGACATGCCGTACATGAGCTACCAGCCCAGCGTCGAGTCCGCGATTCGCAATGCCGGACGCTTCATGGCCGAGGCGGGCTGCGACTCCGTGAAGCTCGAGGGCGGCGCGGAGATGGCCGATCGCGTGGCGGGGATCGCGCGGGCCGGGATCCCGGTCATCGGCCACCTCGGGCTGACCCCCCAGAGCGTCAGCGCGCTCGGCGGCTTCCGTCTCCAGGGCAAGGGCGCGGCGCAGGCCAAGAAGATCGTCGACGACGCGAAGGCCCTCGAGGAGGCCGGAGCGTTCTGCATCCTCCTCGAGCTGGTGCCCGACCGCGTCTGCCGGCTGATCACCGAGCGGGCCGAGCACTGCATCATCATGAGCCTCGGCTCCGGCCCCGACGCCCACGGCCAGCTCCTCATCTACCACGACGCCTTCGGGCTCTACCCAAAGTTCACCCCCCGCATGGCCAAGGTCTTCGCCGACGCCGGGGCGCTGATCCGCGACGGCCTGGCGGCCTACGTTCGCGAGGTCACGGAGCGCACGTTCCCGCAGCCGGACAACTGGTTCGGGATGCGCGACGAGGAATACGACGAGCTCGTGCGGCTGGTCGGCTGACGACCGAGGAGACAGCGATGAACGCGGACCTGCGCGAGCGCCTCGCGATCCCGGCCGGCCGGCTCGACGACCTCAACGCGCTGCTGCTTGCCCCGGACACGCGGCTCGTCAACGACCTGCTGGCCGTCGTCGCTCGCTACGGCACGCCGGAGGAGATCAACGAGCGTGCCCGCGCCGCCGGCGAGCTGCAGGCGCTCTATGAGCAGGTGCGCGGGACGCGCCCCGAGTACCTCGCCGACCTGGACTGGCTGGCCGGGCAGCGCGACCGCGGGGCGTTCACCAGCATCGCCGACTACCGCCGGGGCGTCCTGGGCGATCGCGCCGACACGATGGCCTTCCGCGACGACATGGCGGTGACCCTGGAGATCAGCGCCCTCCAGTACTTCCCCTGGGTCATCGACGCCGCACGTCGGGCGATCGACGAGCGCCTCCTCATGCCCGGGCGCTGGATCCGGGTCCGCAAGATGCACGAGCAGGAGGTCGACGGCGACCTTCCGGCCGTCGCGGCGGCGATGCAGATCATCGGCGCCAGCGTGGTGGAGACCCTCGACACGAAGGGGACCGACGGCTCGAACGTCCATCTCGACGGCCCGGCCACGATCACCGGCTACTTCGGCGGCGTGGGCGAGCCGAACGACCACCCCCTCCTGTGGGTCGACGAGCTGCTCCACTGCTACACGACGTACGGCATCCGCCAGGTCCTCAACGTCAATCCCGGCACCGTGCTGGCGGCCTACCTCCTCCATCGCCTGGGCGTCGACATCGAGTTCAAGATCTCCGTCTTCATGGGCAACGACAACCCCTTCGCCGGGCTCTGGACGCTCATCGGGGCCAAGCTCTTCGCGCGCGAAGACGGCTCCTCGCCGCTGGTCGGCTTCAACTGGAGCAACTCGGTCAACAACGAGACACTCGAGATCACCTCCCAGATCCGGCGGAAGCTCGGCTTCGAGGATGTCGTCCGCTTCGAGCACCACATCACCGAGACCTGGAAGAGCATCGTCCGTCAGCCCTACGACCGGCGCGACGAGCTCGTCGCGATCGCCGATCACGTGCCCAACATCTCGGCCAAGCACGAGGGCGGCGATCCGGCGGTCGACGCCGGGCGGGCCCACCCCTCCGACATCCTCGACTACTTCCGGGACAAGGCGGAGGTCATCGCCAGCGGCGACTGGGATTGCCTCGAGCGCAACTTCATGGACAAGCTGGACGCCACCAACCACACCGCGCGGGCCCTGACGGAGCACGGCCTGAGCTTCGTGGCGGCGCGCAACCTGCACCGCTAGGGAGCACCCGCCCTGCGCGCCCACCCGAGCGACGGCTGGGACGAGCGGGCACGGCCGCAGCTAGGGAGAATCGAAGGCGGCGAGCCTGGTCGATCGGCCCTGGAAGGCGCCGTAGGCTCGGGCGGCCGCTGGCAGCCCGTCGCGAGCCGTCTTCGACAGACGGCCGAAGAAGACGGGCTCGATGACGATCTCGCCGGCCCTGAGCGTCCGCTTCCAGGTCCCCACGACCTCGCCATCGACCACGACCGTGGGCTTGAACATGCCGTTGCCGCCCGGGACGATCGCCTGACTGTGCTCCGGCGCAACCGCCGCCGTTCGATCGAGGTAGCCGAGCACGTACTCGTCGAAGCCTGGCAGCAGGTGGACGCGCTCCGCTGGCGCCGGCCGCGCCAGGGTCTCGGGCGCGACTTGGTACGTGATCCCGGCAACCTCGATGGTCGTGAGTCGAGGCCCGCAGACCGCCAGCCCCCGTCGCACGCCGCCCAGGGTCAGGCCGGACCAGCGGACGAGATCCGTCGCCGTCGCCGGGCCGTGGCTCTGGAAGTAGCGAAGGGCCAGCTCGCCCAGCGCTTCGTCG
Organism: uncultured Chloroflexia bacterium; assembly: GCA_963821235.1. Lineage (GTDB taxonomy): Bacteria > Chloroflexota > Limnocylindria > Limnocylindrales > CSP1-4 > CTSoil-043. The sequence goes on along the minus strand of CAWGCS010000002.1, from coordinate 370,674 downwards.
CCCTCCAGCCGCCGCCGCACCGGCACCCACTCGTCGAGCAGCGCGAAGCTCTGCCCGCGGCCATCGGCGGGGCCGAGCACGAGCGTCCCGGTCAGGGCGAGGTGCCAGAGCAGGTGGTAGCCGCGCTGGCCGGCGGTGCCGACGCCGGCGCCATCGAACGCTGCCAGCAGCGCCTCGCGGGTGAGGACCCGGCGTCCCTGCAGCGCGGCGACGGCGACCTCTCGGGCGCGCTCGACGTCCGCCACGCTGATCCCCAGGTCGGCCCGTCGACGGGCGGCCGCGGCGATCGAGCGCGGCGCGGTGAGCTCGAGCAGCCAACCCAGGTCTGCCGCCGCGACGAGATGCAGGGTGCCCCGCAGGGGCCAGGAGCGCACGATCTGCCCGGCGTCGCAGGCGGCATCGACGCTCGCCTGGCTGGCGCCGGTCTGGCGGAGACCCACCGACCACTTGGCGCCGGGGAAGTCCTGGCCCTGCAGGCCCAGCAACCAGCTGACGGTCGCGGCCGGCGTGGACGGCTCGCCCCCGCCGATGCGCTGGGCGGCCAGGCGCAGCGCGGTCAGGCGGCGCCGATCTGCGGAGAACCCGGGCGCGGACATGGGCGCAGTATCACCCGTCCTGCCCGGCCCCGATCTCGTCCCGGCCCCGCCCGCTGAGGCGCGCGCAGCTGGCGGCTCCGGATGGCCGGTAGGTCCGATAGCAGCGCGAAACCGGGAACGGTCGGCCACGGGCCAGGCATGGGCTGGAGCGCCGGACCAGGGCGCGCTCGGCGTCCAGCGGGCGCGGATCCGCGGGGCCGAGTGGGCTCATTACGGCCCGCCCAAGACGAGCCGCGGGCGCAGGCGGATCGCTCTCGACCCCGCGACGGTGGCCGCGCTCAGGGCGCACAGGGCGGCGCAGCTCGTGGTCGGGATCGACGGGCTGGCCAACGACCGCGGGGACGGGGCGCCGCTCGACCCCGACTGGGTCACGGGCGCGTTCGAGCGCCTGTCGAGGCGCGCCGGCCTGCCGAGGATCCGCCTCCACGACCTGCGGCACTCCGCGGCCTCGATCCTGCTCTCGGCCGGCGTCAACCCGAAGGTCGTCCAGGAGCGCCTCGGGCACTCGTCGGTGCAGATCACCCTCGACCTGTACTCCCACGTCGCCCCGGGCATCCAGGAGGACGCTGCCGAGCGCCTGGCCCGCGCCATCGACGGCTAGTACTCCGGCAGCGCGAGGGTGGTCTCCTCGTCGAGCTCGAAGCGCACGGCGTTCACGAAGTCCAGCACGGCGGCCCTGTAGGCGGCGAGTGCTGGGCCGTATGCCAGCAGAGCAGCGGTCGGAGGTCCTTCGACGCTTCCGTCGGCCCGCCTGTACCGGTCGTAGAAGGCCAGATCGTAGGTCTGGGGGTCAGCACGGGCGTCGTTGTCGAGCCGGAGCGTCGCCTCGTAGAGTGCCCACGCTGCCGTCCATGTGGTGAGGGGTGCGGTGAGGCCGAGGGCCACGGCGGCGTAGTAGATGGGCTCGGTCGAACCCACGCTCGGGATCGGATTGCCGTCTGGCGCGTCTGCCGCAGCTTGCCAGCTCTCGAACTGCTGGCGGCGCTCCTTCTGATGCCGCTCGGCCGCCTGGACCAAGTCGGCCGAGACCCGCCGCAGGTCTTCGTGGAACCTGGTTCGGGAGGCCTCGGCCCTGTTCTCGCGCGCCACCCACCAAGCCGCGCCTGCGCCGATCGAGGCAGCGCCGAAGCCGCCTACGGCGACGCTCAACATGGGCCCCAGCCCACCGCCCGCTGCAAGGACCTGGTCTCGGGCCCACCAGCCCACCGTCACAAGTGCCGCGGCGCCCAACAGGGCGGCCAAGGCTGCACGCTTCATCGGACCTGGGTCTCCTTCGGCAGAATGTTACCGGTTGGTGACCAGCAGACCAGACAGAACGGCCCTCGGAGGCGATCCGGAGGGCCGTTTCGTATTCGGGGAGGTGGCGCGCCCGGCGGGACTCGAACCCACGACCTTCAGGTCCGCAACCTGACGCTCTATCCGCTGAGCTACGGGCGCACGAGAGAGGCTGGCGGAGAGGGAGGGATTCGAACCCTCGAGGCAGGTTACCCCACCTGGCGGTTTAGCAAACCGCTGCACTAGGCCTCTATGCGACCTCTCCGGGCCACGGCCCGGCGGATTCTAGCAGAGACGACGGGCGCGGCCGAGAGGGGCTTCGCGGCGCGTCGAGCGGCGGGCGAGGCAGCGCGGCGATGGAGGACCCGGCGCGCGTTGACACCGGCCCCGACGGGCCGCTATCGTGGCGTGACCGTGAGGCAGCACTTCTTCTACTTTCCGGGCCCGGCATGACCCGTTCCGGAGCGTGAGCTCCGGACGCGGGAGGTGCCGGGTGTGAGCAGAGGCCGCAGGTCCTCTGCTTTTTTGTTGTCCGGGCACGGCGGGCCGCCGTGATGCGAGGCAGGGCCAGATGTTCGTGGTGATGACGGTCGAGGCGACCGAGGAGCAGCTGAACGCCGTCCGGGGGGCGATCCTCGAGGAGGGCCTGACGCCGCACGAGAACCGCGGCGGCGCGCGCGTCGTGGTTGCCGTCCTGGGTGAGGGCGGCCCGTGGGCGGAGCGCCTGGCGGAGCGTCTGACCCTCCTCCCCGGGGTGGCCACGGTCACCACGACGAACCGCCCCTTCAAGCTCACCTCGCGCGACTTCCACCCCGAGGACACGGTCGTCCGGGTGGGCGACGTGGCCGTCGGAGATGGCTCGCTGACGATCGCGGCGGGTCCGTGCGCCGTCGAGTCGCGGGACCAGCTCTTCGAGACCGCCGAGGCCGTGGCCGCGGCCGGGGCGACGATCCTGCGCGGCGGCGCCTTCAAGCCCCGGACGAGCCCCTACTCCTTCCAGGGCCTCGGCCTCCAGGGCCTCCGGTTCCTCGCCGAAGCTCGCGAGCGGACCGGCCTGCCGGTCGTCACCGAGGTGATGGAGCCGGGCCAGGTGGAGCACGTCGCGGAGTACGCCGACATCCTCCAGATCGGTGCCCGCAACATGCAGAACTACTCGCTCCTCATGGCGGTCGGGCGGATCGGGCGGCCGGTGCTCCTCAAGCGAGGCCTCTCCGGCACGATCGAGGAGTGGCTGATGGCCGCCGAGTACGTCATGTCGAGCGGCAACCCGAACGTGATCCTCTGCGAGCGCGGCATCCGCACCTTCGAGACGGCCTACCGCAACACGCTCGACGTCACGGCCGTGCCGCTCATCCACCAGCTGACCCACCTGCCGGTGATGATCGACCCGTCGCACGCCGCCGGGAAGCGCTGGCTCGTGCCGCCGCTGGCCCTGGCCGGGACCGCCGCCGGGGCGGACGGGCTGCTCATCGAGGTCCACCCTCGCCCGGCCGAGGCACTCTCCGACGGCGACCAGTCCGTGACCCCGGCCCAGTTCGCGGCGCTGGCAACCGCCGTCCGCGCGGTCCACGAGCAGGTCCGGACCCTCCACGCCGTCCGGGGACCGGCCATGGCGGCCGCCTCCCGCGCCTGATCCCCCGCCGATGCCCGCAACCCCGGCCGGTCCCGGCCTCCTCCTCCGCCCTGCCCCGCGCCTGCGCGGGGAGCTGCGCCTGCCCGGCGACAAGTCGGTGAGCCATCGGGCGCTCCTCTTCGCCGCCCTGGCCGAGGGCGAGACTCTCGTCACCGGAGCCGGCGACGGGCTGGACGTGCGGGCCACGGCCGCCGTCATCGCGGCCCTCGGGGCCACCGTGGAGCGATCCGGCGACGACCCACGGGCGGTCGACTACCGCATCGTCTCGCCCGGCCGGGCGGGACTTCGCGAGCCGGACGCGATCCTCGACTGCCGGAACTCGGGCACGACGCTCCGCCTGACGGCCGGGATCCTGGCCGGCCTGCCCGGCTTCGCCATCCTCGACGGCGACGCCTCGCTGCGCGGCCGGCCGATGGGCCGGATCGCCGCGCCGCTCGCGGCCATGGGGGCGACGATCTGCGGGCGGGCGAACGCGACGCTGCCGCCGCTGGCGATCACCGGCCGCTCGCCGCTCCGGCCGATCGACCATGCGACGGCGGCCCCCAGCGCCCAGGTGAAGTCGGCGGTCCTCCTGGCGGGTCTCGCCGCCGCCGGAACCACCACCGTCCGGGAATCCGTCGTCACGCGCGACCACACCGAGCGGATGCTGCGGGCGCGCGGCGTGGCCGTCCGGACCGATCGGCTGCCGGGCGGGGGCGCACTGCACGCCATCGACGGCGGGGCCACCGTGGCGGCGCTCGACCAGCGCGTGCCCGGGGACGTCTCCGGCGCGGCCTTCTGGCTCGTCGCGGCGGCGATCCATCCCGATGCCGAGCTGACCCTCCGAGAAGTCGGGACGAACCCGACCCGGCGTGCGATCATCGACCTGCTGCGCCGGATGGGCGCCCGGATCGACGAGCGACCGGCCGGGGCGGCGGGCGACGAGGAGGGCGGAGAGCCGCTCGCGGACCTCGTCGTCCGGAGCAGCGCGCTCCGAGGGATCGACGTGACGGCTGAGGAGGTCGCCGCGGCGATCGACGAGATCCCGGTCCTCTGCCTGGCCGCCGCCGTAGCGACCGGGCGAACCCGGATCCGGGGCACCGCGGAGCTGCGCCACAAGGAATCGGACCGGGTCGCCGGGATCGTGGCCGGGCTCGCCGCGCTGGGCGCCCGCGTCACCGTCGACGGGGACGCGATCGAGATCGACGGGGGCCGCGCGCTCACGGGAGCGCCGGTCGAGACGCACGACGACCACCGCCTGGCGATGACCTTCGCGGTGGCCGGGCTCATCGCACGGGGCGAGACGCTCGTCCGCGACCCGGGGTCGGCGGATGTCTCGTACCCCGGGTTCTTCGGAGAGCTGGAAAGGGTGCGAGCATGACGAAGCGGGTCGTCCTCATCGGCCATCCGGTCGCCCATTCGCTCTCCGGTGCGATGCAGCAGGCTGCCTTCGACGCGGCCGGCATCCCGGCCACCTACGAGCTGTGGGATCGCTCGCCGCTGGAGCTGGCCGACGCGATCGCGGAGCTCCGCTCCGACGACTTCCTGGGGGCGAACGTCACGATCCCCCACAAGGAGAAGGCCGCCACGCTCGTCGACCGGCTCACCGAGGAGGCCCACGCCACCGGCGCCGTGAACACGATCACCCGCGAAGGGAAGCGGCTGGTGGGCCACAACACCGACGTGCCCGGCTTCAGGGTCGCCCTCGACACCCTCGTCGGCAAGCAGCGGATGCCGCGCCAGGCGGTCGTGCTGGGCTCCGGGGGCGGCGCTCGGGCGGTCGTCCACGGGCTCGTCGCCGAGGGCTTCCAGCGCATCGTCGTCTTCAATCGCCACCTTCACCGGGCGGAGGGCCTCGTCCGGTTCTTCGCCCGCAGCGCGGCCCACATGGAGCTGCGGGCGATGCCCTGGCACGAGTCGATCATCGAGGCCGAGCTGGCCAAGGCCAAGGTCCTCGTCAACGCCACCTCGGTCGGGCTGGCCGGCGACGAGACGCCGGTACCCGGAGAGCTGATCCCGCCCGGCCTCCTGGTCATGGACCTCGTCTACAACCCGCCGCGATCGCGCCTCCTGCGGGAGGCCGAGGCCGCCGGCTGCGAGGTGATGAACGGCGAGCTCATGCTCCTCCACCAGGGCGCTGCCGCGTTCACCCTGTGGACCGGCCAGCCGGCCCCCATCGGGCTCATGCACGAGAAGCTCAGCGAGAGCCTCGCCGCCACCGGGGCCGCGGTGGGCGGCGCCGCCGACGAGGGGGCGGGCACGGCCGGCGAGCCGGGCGCCTGACGGCGGGCATGACCGGCTTCCGGTTCCTGACCGCGGGCGAGTCGCACGGGCCGTCGCTCGGCGTCACGCTGGAGGGCCTCCCGGCGGGGGTCCCGGTCACGGCCGACGCCATCGCCATCGACCTGCGGCGCCGCCAGGGCGGATACGGCCGCGGCGCGCGCCAGGCGATCGAGCAGGACCGGGCCGAGATCCTGGCGGGCGTGCGCCACGGGCGCACGATCGGGTCGCCGGTTCTCCTGCTCGTGCGCAACCGGGACTGGGAGAGCTGGACCCGGGTCATGCAGGTGGAGCCGCTGAGCACCGCGGACGCGGCCGAGCTGGCGGCGCTCGCCGAGGAGGGCAACCGCCGGGCCCAGGCGGTCACCCGCGTCCGCCCCGGCCATGCCGACCTGGCCGGCGCCCTCAAGTACGGCTTCGACGACGTGCGGCCGGTCCTCGAGCGGGCGTCGGCCCGCGAGACCGCGGCCCGGGTCGCGGCGGGGGCGGTCTGCCGGGCCTTCCTGGCCGAGCTGGGGATCGAGGCCTGGTCGTTCACCGCCGAGGTCGGCGGGGTGGCGATCGACCGCGACGCCTGCAGCCGGACGCGGGACGAGGCGGAGGCCAGCCCCCTGCGCTGCCCGGACCCCGGCGCCGAGGCGCGGATGATCGCCCGGATCGACGAGGCCCGGTCGCTCGGCAACACCGTCGGCGGCGTCTTCGAGGTCGTCGTCCAGGGGCTCCCGGTGGGTCTCGGCAGCCACGTCCACTGGGATCGCCGCCTCGACGGCGCCCTCGCCGCGGCAATCATGAGCATCCAGAGCGTGAAAGGCGTCGAGATCGGGCTCGGCTTCGAGCAGACGCGGCGCCTCGGCTCCGAGGTCCACGACGTCATCGAGGGCCGGGCCGCCGACGGCGGCTGGGTCCACCGCACGAACAACGCAGGGGGACTGACCGGCGGGATCACCAACGGCGAGCCGCTCGTCGTGCGCGGCGCCGTGAAGCCGATCTCCACCCTGGCCCGGCCCCTGCCCTCGGCCGACCTCCTCACCGGCGAGGCGGTGGAGAGGGCCCACTACGAGCGGAGCGACATCTCCGTCGTCCCCGCGGCGGGCGTGATCGGCGAGGCGATGGTCCTCCTCACCCTGACCCACTTCGTCCTCGAGAAGACCGGCGGCGACTCGCTCGCCGAGGTGCGCGACAACCTGGATCGCTACCGCGCGCGGATCGCCCGCGGCCCGGCCGCGACCGGGAGCGTCGCCGCGGCTGCTGCAGCTCCCGGCTCCGGCGAGGCCGGTTCCGGGGGCGACGACTAGGCCGGGCGATGGACCTCGTGCTCGTCGGGCTGCCCGGGAGCGGCAAGACCGTCGCAGGACGGCGGGTTGCCCGGCGGCATGGCGCCGCGTTCATCGACCTCGACGAGCTCATCGCTGCCGACGCCGGGCGCCCCATCCCGGCGATCTTCGACGAGGAGGGCGAGGCAGGCTTCCGCGCCCGCGAGCGCGCCGCCGTGGCCGGGCTGGGCCCAGCCGATTCGGCGCCCGACCTGCGCCGGGTGATCTCCACCGGCGGCGGCGCCCCGATCGATCCCCGCAACCGCTGGCGCCTCTACCGCGGCCGTCGCGTCGCCTGGCTGGACGCGCCCCCGGAGGTCCTCGCCCAGCGGATCCGCCGCAGCCCGAGCCCGCGGCCCCTCCTCGTCGGCCGCGACCCGACGGGCCGGATGCGCGAGCTGGCGGCGGCGCGGGCCCGCTTCTACGCCCCGGCCATGCGGGTCAACGGGATGATCGGCGTGGCGGGCGTGACCGAGGCGCTGGAGCGACACCTCGACGAGCCCCTGCCGGACGGGACGGTGCTCCTGCGGGCCGACACCCCGATCGGCCGCTACGAGGTCGGCGACGGCAACGCGGTCGCGGGCGTCCTCGCGGCGCTGGCGGCGCTCGAGGCGCGCCGGGCGATCCTAGTCTCCGAGCCCCGGGCGTGGGAGGCGGCGGGGGCGGGGCTCGCCGATGGGCTCGAGGCGGCCGGGGTCCCCGTGGAGCACCTCCTCCTCCCCGAGGGTGAGGCGGCGAAGCGCCTGGGGGTCGTCGAGCGGGCGGCCCGCGACCTCGCGGGGCTGCGCGCGGAGCGGCGCGACCCGCTCGTGGCCATCGGCGGCGGCGCGCTCGGCGACACGGCCGGCTTCGTGGCGGCCACCTGGCTGCGGGGCGTGCCGGTGATCCACGTCCCCACGACCCTCGTCGGCCAGATCGACTCCTCGATCGGGGGCAAGACCGCCGTCGACCTGCCGGAGGGCAAGAATCTCGTGGGTGCCTTCCACCAGCCGGCCGCGGTCGTCGTCGACGTGCGGTTCCTGCGGACGCTGCCTCCGCGCCAGCTCCGGGCGGCCCTCGGCGAGGCGGCAAAGATGGCAGCCATCGGCGACGAGCGCCTCTTCGAGCTGCTCGAGGCGGAGGGTGCGGCCATCGCGACCGGCGGCGGCGGGGCGTTCGAGGACGGCGCGGTCGCCGAGGTCGTCGAGCGCTGCGGCTGGGCGAAGGTCGAGGTCGTCGTCGCCGACGAGCGCGAGCAGGGTGCCCGGATCCACCTCAACCTCGGCCACTCGCTGGCGCACGCGATCGAGGCCGCGGCCGGCTACGAAGGGATGCTCCACGGCGAGGCGGTCGCCTACGGGCTGCGGGCGGCCTGCAGGATCGGGGCAGCCCTGGAGGTGACGCCGCCAGCCCGCGCCAACCGGATCGAGGGCCTCCTCGACGCGCTCGACCTCGGCCGGGCGCCGCTCCCCTACCCGCCCGCCGTGGTCCTCGCCGCGATCGCGACCGACAAGAAGCACGCCGCCGGCCGGCTGCGCTGGGTCCTGCCGACAGCCTCGGGCGTGGTGGTCCGCAGCGACGTGCCGGAGGAGGTCGTCGCGTCGGCCGCCCGCGGTGTGCTCGCCGGGGCGACCGCGGGGGCGCCGGCATGAGCGAGCCGCTGGGAACCGGCGCCGGCGGCCGCTCGGGTCCGGGTCGCCCGTTGCGGGTCCTCGTGGTCAACGGGCCCAACCTGAACCTGCTGGGCACGCGCGAGCCGGCGATCTACGGGCGGGAGACGCTCGACGAGATCAACGACGCCCTCAGGGTCCGGGCGGTCGCGCTGGGCGTCGAGGTGGCCTTCTGCCAGTCGAACCACGAGGGGGTGATCATCGACCGCCTCCAGCGACGCGACTTCGACGCCGCCATCGTCAACGCCGCCGGCCTGACCCACACCTCGGTCAGCCTGCGCGACGCGCTCCTGGCCATCGAGCGGCCGTTCGTCGAGGTCCACCTCTCCGACCCGGCGACCCGCGAGCCGTTCCGGCGGGTCAGCTACCTCGAGGACGTCGCGATCGCCCGCTTCGTGGGGATGAAGGCGGCCGGCTACCATCGGGCGCTCGAGGATCTCGCCCGGCGCTGGCGGGCCGGCGAGATCGCCTCCGGGGGGCTCGACGCGGAGGAGACCGATGCCTGAGCGGGACGAGCCCGACATCGTCGTCGCCGACTCGACGGCCATGCCCGACCGCACCGGCGCCGCGCTGGCCCCGCTGCGGCACCGGATCGACGCCATCGACCACCAGATCGTCGCCCTCCTCAACGAGCGGGCCCAGATCGCGCTCGAGATCGGACGCCTCAAGCAGGCGACGGGCCGGCGCACGGTCCGCGATGCCAGGCGCGAAGCGGAGGTCCTGGAGCGGGTGACCAGCACCTCGGCCGGCCTCTTCCCGGAGCCCGAGCTGGTGGCCCTCTACCGCAAGCTGATCGCCGCGACCCGGCGCGTCCAGCACGCCCAGAAGCGACGGGCGGCCGGCGTGGGCGCGATCGGCGACGGCCTGCCGGCCCGTCCGCTGGACGAGTGAGCGCGGCGGCGGTCGCGCTCGGGCCGCGCGACCCCGGCCCCGCGCGGCCCGACCCGGGGCGACTGCCGGCGCGACCCACGACGCGATTCGCCCCGGCCCCGACGGGCCTCCTCCACCTCGGCCACCTCGTCAACGCCGTGTACGTCTGGGGCATCGCCCGGGCGACCGGCGGCCGCGTCGTCCTGCGGATCGAGGATCACGATCGCCAGCGCAGCCGCAGGGCGTTCGAGGCAGCCCTCCTCGAGGACCTCGAGCAGATGGGGCTGGTGCCGGATGCGCCGTCCGCGGCGGAGCTGCGGGCCGGGCCATCGCCCTGTCGCCAGTCGGACGACCCGGCACCGTACCGGGCGGCGGCTGAGGCCCTCCGACGGCAGGGACGCGTCTACGCCTGCACCTGCTCGCGCGCGGCGCTGCTCGCCTGGCGCGGTCCGGGGTGTCCAGGCGACTGTCGCGATCGTGGGCTCCCCGAGGACGCGCCCGGCGCCGCCGTTCGCGCCTGGCTCGGCGGCGGGACCGAGACCTTCGACGACGTCCTGCTGGGCCCACAGCTCGGCGACCCCTCGGCCGACGGGGACCTGACCCTCCAGGACCGGCAGGGCAACTGGAGCTACCCGCTCTGCGTCGTCGTCGACGACCTCCGGCACGGCGTGGACCTCGTGGTCCGCGGGCGCGACCTGCTCGACGCGACACCGCGCCAGCTCCGCCTGGGCCGGCTGCTGGGACGGCCGACCCCGCCCGCCTTCCTGCACCACCCTCTCCTGCGCAAGCCGTCGGGTGCGAAGCTCTCGAAGGCCGACCGTGACACCGCCATCCGCGACCTCCTCGACGGAGGAGCGGCGCCGGCCGACCTGCTCGGTCTCGCGGCCGCGGCGATCGGCTTGCAGGATCAGGCGAGACCGGTGCCGGCGGACCGCCTCGGGGAGCTGTTCACCGGATCGGCGTGGGTTGCGCCTACTTGAGCAGCTCCCCTACTTGAGCAGCTCCACGGCGTCAGTCACGCCCCACTTCTCCACGATGGCCTTCATCGTGCCGTCGGCGTACATGGCCTCCATGGCCGCGGCGACCGCCGCCTTCATGCCCGTGTCGTCCTTGCGGATCGCGATCCCGATCGGCTGCGGGTTGATCGCGGGGCCACCTACCTCCGACGTGCCGGCGTACGGCGGCCTGGCGAGATGGTAGGCGACGTCGACCGAGTCACCCGCCAGCGCGTCGACCCGCCCGACGGCAAGCTGGTCGACCCACAGGTCGTCCGACCGGGTGGCGACGGAGATCGTGATCGCCGGCTTGCCGGCCGCGACCAGCTGGTCGCTGGCGGCCTTGAGGTCGGGCTCCGTCGTGAGGGTGCCGGGCGCCACGGCGACCGACTTCCCCGCCAGGTCCTCGAGGGTGTTGATCCCCTTGGGATTGCCCGGGGCCACGAGGAACGCCGTCCACACCCGCAGGTAGTTGACGAAGTCGGCCTGCTCGGTCCGGCCCCCGACGGTGCTGGTCATGCCAGAGATGACGAGGTCGCACTTCCCGGCGCCCAAGTTGGAGAGGAGCAGGTCCCAGGACGTTGCCCGGACTTCGCTGGTCACGCCCCAGCGACGGGCGATCTCGGCGGCGATGTCGACGTCCAGGCCCTCGGCGGTCGTGCCGTCCGCGGCGTAGGACTCGAACGGCGGGTAGTCCACGCTGGCGCACCACACGAGCTTCCCGGCCGCGTTGACCCGGTCGGGAACGACGAGCCCCGCCGACGACGACGCGCCGGGGGCCGCAGTCGGCGACGCGCCGCCGCCCGAGCCGCCGATCGCCGGCTGGCCGGGTCTGGTCAGGTAGAGTGCACCGCCGACCGCGAGCACGCCGATGGCGGCGACCGCGGCGACCCGCGTGAGCAGTTTCATCGTCGAGTTCATCGTCGAGATCCTCCACGGCATACGCACCGCGCGCCGCTGGCGCGTGTGGTCGATCTGATCGAGGGCCGCGTCGATCACGCGGTCGGCCAGCTCGCCCGTGCCCTCGACGAAGAAGGCGACGAGGACGCGGTCGAGCTCACGCTGGTCGGTCATCGAGGTCGCCCTCCGGCCACCGCGACGGGGCGCTCGTCGGCCTCGATGGCCGCACGCATCGCCCGGTGCGCGTAGTGGAGTCGGGAACGGGCGGTCCCCACGGGGATCTCAAGTCGTTCGGCGATCTCAGTCGGGGTCAGGCCCAGGTAGTGGGTGAAGACAAGGATCGCCCGCTGGTCGGGCGGGAGGCGCCGGAAGCCGCGTTCGAGGCGGTCGCGGTTCTCGACCGATACCACCTGGTCTGATCCGGCCGGCCCGTCGATCGGGAGGACGCGGACGTTCGCGCTCCATGTCCGCGCGCGCCGGGCCTCGGTGTAGCTGGCGTTGACGAGGAGGCGTTGCAGCCAGGCGCCGAAGCGGTCCGGATCGCGGAGGCTGGGAAGCTCCCGCCAGGCGATCACCAGCGTCTGCTGTACAGCGTCCTCGGCCCGTCCGACGTCCCGGAGGATCCGCTGGGCGATCGCCATGAGCCGGTCGCCGTGCGTCCGGGCCAGGATGGCGAATGCCTGCCGGTCACCGTGCTGGGCCTGCTCGACGAGATCGCGATCCAGCGGATCGTCCTCCCTGGCGTCCATCGAGGGACGCCTTCCGCATCTACTGACTCCCGGAGGGTAGCGCGCGTTCAATCTTCGGATTCGGGTAGGCACATCGGATTCGGGTAGGCACATCGGATTCGGGTAGGCACAGATGCGCCCAGGCGACCGCCGGCGCGATGCCGTGCGCGTGCCTCTGCAGGCCGTCAGCGCCGGGTCGTCGCTCCCCGTAGCAGCGCCACGAGGCGGCCGAGCGCAGCCACGTCCCGCCCGTCCGGGCCCAGGGCGTCGACGAGCGCCGAGGCAACGATCACGCCATCGGCTCCGGCGCGGACGAGGGCGCGGACGTGGGCCGGCCGGCTGACGCCGAAGCCGACCGCGACCGGGACCGGGCTGACGGCCTTCACCTCGCGGACGTAGCGGCCGACCTCCGGCGGGAGGCTCGTCCGGGCGCCGGTGATGCCGACCAGCGAGACGCAGTAGAGGAAGCCGCCGGATCGAGCGGCGATCGCGGCGCGGCGGGCGGGCGCCGTCGTCGGGGCGACGAGGTAGACGACCGCGATGCCCTCGTCGGCGGCCGCGACCTCGAACGGCGCCCCCTCGTCGGGCGTCAGGTCCGCGACGATCGTGCCGGCGACACCGGCGGCGGCCAGGGCGCCTGCCCGGGCTCGGCCGTCACCGCCGCCGATGAGCTGGTTCGCGTAGCCCATCGTGACGAGCGGGACGTCGGGGCGGGCGCGGGCGATGCGGCGGACGAGGTCGAGGGACCCGTCGAAGGTGGCCCCCGCGGCGAGGGCGCCAGCCGAGGCTCGCTGGAGGGTGGTCCCGTCCGCCAGCGGGTCCGAGTACGGGAGCCCGACCTCGAGGAGGTCGGCGCCGGCGTCGATCGCCGCGAGGGCGATCGAGAGCGAGGTCTCGGCGTCGGGGTAGCCGGCCACGACGTACGGGATGAGGGCCACCCGGCCCTCCCCGCGTGACCGGGCGAACGCGCCGGCGATGCGCCGGGCGCCGGCGGTGGCGTCGGTGGCGATCGTGGGAGCGGCGGGCGCGTTCATCGGATGCCCTCCCATGGCTCCACGTCGGCGAAGCGCTCCAGGGCGGCGAGGTCCTTGTCGCCGCGCCCCGAGAAGCCGACGAGGACGAGCGTCTCCTCCGGCCAGGCGGTGGCCGACCCCTCGCGCCCGGCCAGGAGCTTCGGCAGCGCCGCGATCGCATGGGCCGTCTCGAGGGCCGGGAGGATCCCCTCGGTGAGGGTCACGGTCTTCATCGCCGCCACGGCCTCGCGGTCCGTCGCGCTGGCCACCGAGAGCCGGCGGGCCTCAGCGAGGGCGGCCAGCTGCGGTCCCACTCCCGGGTAGTCGAGGCCGGCCGAGGCGCTGACGGCTTCCACGACCTGCCCGTCGCGGTCCTGGAGCATGAGCGAGCGGGACCCGTGGAGGATCCCCGGCGAGCCGCCGAGGATCGCCGCCGCGTGCCGCCCGGTGTCGATCCCGTCGCCGGCCGCCTCCGCCACGGCGAGGCGGATCCCGGGCTCGCCGATGAAGCGGGCGAGAAGGCCGATCGCGTTCGACCCGCCGCCGACGCAGGCGAGGGCCAGGTCGGGCAGGCGCCCCTCCACCGCCAGGAGCTGGGCCGCCGCCTCGTCGCCGATCCGGCGCTGGAGGTCGCGCACGATCGTGGGGTATGGGTGGGGGCCCATCGCGCTGCCGAGGACGTAATGGGTGGTCGCCACGTTGGTGACCCAGTCGCGCATCGCCTCGTTGACGGCGTCCTTCAGGGTGCCCGTGCCGGAGGTCACGGAGCGGACCTCCGCCCCCAGGGCGCGCATCCGCAGGACGTTCGGGGCCTGGCGGCGGATGTCCTCCTCGCCCATGAAGACGACGCAGGGGAGGCCCAGCAGGGCACAGGCGGTGGCGGTGGCAACGCCATGCTGGCCGGCGCCCGTCTCGGCGATCACCCGCGTCTTGCCCAGGCGCCGCGTCAGGAGCGCCTGGCCGAGGGCGTTGTTGATCTTGTGGGCGCCGGTATGGGCGAGATCCTCCCGCTTGAGGTGGAGGCGGAGGCGGGTCGGGAGCGGCGGGGCGGCGCCGCGACCGGCGGGCGGCAGGAGCCTGGCGGCTTCCGCCAGGACGGCAGCCGCCAGGCGATCGGCGCGGTAGAGGGCCGTGGGGCGGCCGGCGAAGCGGGCCAGCAGCTCGCGCAGCTCGGCCCAGAAGACCGGGTCGTGGCGGAGGGCGGCATAGGCCGCCTCGAGCTGCTCCAGCGCCCCCACGAGTGTCTCCGGCACGAAGCGGCCACCGAAGTCGCGCTCCGCGCCCCAGTGGCCGCGGGCGTCGGCCTCGACGAGGCCGGGATGGACCGGCGCCGGGCCGGAGGGGACGTTGGGGCGATCGAGGCGGGCGGCGCGGGCACGCTTGGCGAAGAGGGCGACGGCGAGGGGGTCCTTTCGTGGCCGCTGGCCGGGGATGCGCGGAGCCTCCACCCCGGAGGCAACGTCGACGCCGACCGCCGGGATGGCAAGCAGCGCCGGCGCCACCGAGGCCGGCGACAGCCCGCCGGCGAGGATCACCGGGACCTCGCGGGCGACGGCGGCCGCGAGCGACGGGTCGGCGCGGGTGCCGGTCCCGCCCGGGTGGGGGCCGCCGGCGGTGTCGAGCACGATCCGCCCGGCGCCGGCCGCCAGGAGCGCCCCGGCCCGCTGGACCGCATCCGCCACCAGGGCTTCGCGGGCGGCGGCCGTCGCGGGCGCGACCGCCGGAAGGGCCAGGACCGCCCAGGCCGGTCGCAGGGACGCGGCGACCTGGTCCGGCGTCGGGTGGCCATGGTGCTGGATGACGTCCGGGTCGACCGACACGGCGATGCCGGCCAGGAGCTCCGCGGTTGCGCCCGAGGTCACGGCCACGATGGTCGGGGTCCGCAGGCCGCCGGCGGCCCGGGCGCGGCGGGCGAGCGCGGCGCCCTCCCCGAGGGTGAGGGCACGGGCGGTGCCGGCCACGAAGTTGAGGCCGATCGCATCGGCCCCGGCGGCAAGCGCGGCGTCGAGGCCCGCCTCGTCGACGATCCCGCAGATCTTCACCAGCGGGATGCGGTGGACGGCGCCGACGTCGTCGGGCACCGCGCCCGCGGCGACGAACGCGGCCGCGGCGGCGCGCGGGTCCGCGGCCCGCACGAGCGCCTCCCCCACCAGCGCGGCGTCGTAGCCGGCGGCCCGCCAGCGGGCGACCGTCGCGGGATCGCGGGCGCCGGACTCGGCGATCGCGAGACGATCGTCGGGGATCCGTGCCCGGATCCGCAGCGGGTAGTCGGGGTCCACCTCGAGCGTCCGCAGGTTGCGCGAGTTGACGCCGATGAGCCGGGCGCCCGTCGCGAGCGCCGCGTCGAGCTCGCGCTCGGCGTGGACCTCGACCAGCGGCCCCAGCCCGAGGTCGCGAGCCCGGGAGGCGAGGTCCGCCAGGCGACGGGCCGGGTGGAGCGCGGCCAGGAGGAGGACGAGGTCGGCGCCGGCGGCCCGCAGGATGGGGAGCTGGCGCGGGTCGACGACGAACTCCTTGGCCAGGACGGGCGCGGCGATCGCGGCCCGGACCACCCGCAGGTCCTCCACGGAGCCGCCGAACCAATGCGGCTCGCAGAGGACGGAGATCACGGCCGCGCCTCCCGCCTCGTACGCGCGGGCCCGGGCGACGGGGTCGGCGATCGCGTCGATCGCGCCCGCGGACGGCGACGAGCGCTTCACCTCGGCGACGAGATGGAGGCCCGGGCGGGCGAGCCGGATGGCCGCATCGCGCGGGGGCGGCGCCCCGGCGGCGGCCCGCGCGAGCTCTCGATAGGTCGCCTCACCGAGCTCCGCCGCGACGTCGGCGGCGCGGCGGGCGGCGATCTCCTCGAGGACGCCGGCGCGGCCGCGCGATCGCGGGTACGCGGCCGGGCGCGTGGCGGCCTGCGCGGACGCCGGCGCGGCGGCAGGGGTCATGCGGGCACCTCCGGGGCGGCGGCGCGGGCGACGTCCGCGGCGGCCTTCTCCTCCCGCAAGCGGGCGAGGAGCGCCGAGGCCGCCCCGTCGTCGATCGTCGCGGCGGCGAGGGCGACGCCCTCGGCCAGGCCCGCGGCACGCCCGGCGGCCACGAACGCGGCCGCCGCGTTGAGCAGGACGACGTCGCGGCAGGGGCCGCGGTCGGCGCCGGCGAGGACGTCCTCGACGAGCGCGGCGCTCTCCGCCGGCGTCCCGCCGGCGAGCTCTGCGGTCCCGGCCCGCACCAGGCCGAGGGCGACCGGGTCGACCGTCCGTCGCTCCACGCCGGCGGGGCTCACGTCGTGGACGACCCCGCTGCCGTCGAGCGGCAGCTCGTCGAGGCCGGCCCCGTTGACGACGAGGGAGCGCTCGGTCCCCAGCGCCCGCAGCACCTCCGCGAGGCGCGGCGCGGCCGCCGGGTCCCCCACCCCGACGACCTGGCGGCGCGTGCCGGCCGGGTTCGTGATCGGGCCCAGCAGGTTGAAGGCGGTCCGGACCCCGATCTCGCGGCGGGTCGGGCCGGCATGGCGCATGGCCGGGTGGAAGCCCGGCGCGAAGAGGAAGGCGAAGCCGATCCCGCGCAGGGCGGCCGCGGCCGATGCAGCGTCGTGGTCGGTCCGCACACCCAGCGCTTCCAGGACGTCGGCCGAGCCGGAGCTGGAGGTGATCGCCCGGTTGCCGTGCTTGGCGACCGGCACGCCCGCAGCGGCGGCGACGACTGCCGCGGCGGTCGAGATGTTGAACGTGCCGGAGTGGTCGCCGCCGGTGCCGCAGGTGTCGATCGTCCCGGCCGGCGCCTCGACCCGCAGGACCCGCGCCCGCATCGCCTCCGCGAACCCGGTCAGCTCGTCGACCGTCTCGCCGCGCATCCGCAGGGCGACGAGGAGCGCGGCCAGCTGGGCCTGGGTCGCCTCGCCGTCCATGACCGCGCCCATGGCGGCCCGGGCCTCGGCGCGGGAGAGCGTGCCCCCGTCGATGACGGCCGCCAGGGCGGCCCGCACGGCCTCGCTCATCGGATCGTCCCCGCAGCCGTGGCCGCGCCCTCGAACGTGGCGGCCGCCGCGCCACCGACCGGCAGCTGGTCGGCCGTCTCCTCCTCCTCCTCCTCCGAACCGGCGAGCCCGCGGATCGCGAACGACCCGCCTGCCGCGTCGAGCCGCCGGGCATCGCCCTCGCCGGCGAGGCGCAGGAAGTTGGCCAGCAGGTGCGGCCCCTCGGGCGTGAGCACCGACTCCGGGTGGAACTGAACCCCCTCCATCGGCAGGGTGGCGTGGCGAATCCCCATGAGGACGTCGTCGCCCGCGCTGTGGGCCGTCGGGACCAGCTCGGCCGGGAGCGTCGCCGGGTCGACGCAGAGGGAGTGGTAGCGGGCCGCCATGAAGGCCGGCGCCATCCCGGCCAGCAGCCCCGCCCCGTCGTGGTCGACCGGCGAGGCCTCGCCGTGGACGAGCGTGGGCGCCCGGACGATCGAGGCGCCGAACGCGGCGCCCATCGCCTGCATCCCCAGGCAGACGCCCAGGAACGGGATCCGTCGCCGGGCGGCGAAGCGGACGGCCTCGATCGAGATCCCGGCGTGCTCCGGGTCCGACGGCCCGGGCGAGACGATGATCCCCCGCAGGTCCGTCGCGGGGTCGTCGGCGAGCGCCGCCAGCCCGGCCACGTCGATCGCGTCGTTGCGGACGACCCGCACCGCCGCGCCCGCGGCCTCCAGCGCCTGGACCAGGTTGAAGGTGAAGCTGTCGTAGTTGTCGACGACGAGGATCATCGGGCGCTCCCGCGTGTCGTCGACGATGCGCCGGCCGAGGTCGCCCCGTCCTCGGCAACCTCGCCGGCCGGGGATCGGGAGCCGGCAGGCGCCGGCCCGCCGCCGGCCGCCAGGTCGATCGCCCGTCGCATGGCCGCCGCCTTGTGCTCCGTCTCCTCGAACTCGCGGGCCGGATCGCTGGCGGCCACGATCCCCGCCCCCGCATGGACGTGGGCGACGCCGCCCCGCAGGACCGCGCTGCGGATCGCGATCGCCGTGTCGAGATTCCCGTCGTAGCCGAGGTAGCCGACCGCCCCGCCGTAGAGACCGCGCCGCTCGCCCTCCGCGGCGGCGATCAGCTGCATCGCCCGCACCTTGGGGGCGCCCGAGAGCGTCCCTGCCGGGAAGACGCTGCGCAGCGCGTCCAGCGCGTCGAGGCCGGGGGCCAGCTTCGCCTCGACGTGGCTCACGAGGTGGAGGACGTGGCTGTAGCGCTCCACCTCCATGTACTTGGACACCCGGACCGTGCCCGGCCGGGCGACCCGCCCGAGGTCGTTGCGCCCGAGGTCGACGAGCATCACGTGCTCGGCACGCTCCTTCGGGTCGGCCTGGAGCTGCTCGGCGAGGAGCTCGTCCTCCTTCGCGTCGGCGCCGCGCGGGCGCGTGCCGGCGATCGGATGGGTCGTGAGCCGGTCTCCCTCGACCTGGAGGAGGAGCTCCGGGCTGGCGCCGACGACCTCGAACGACGGCGTGCGCACGAAGAAGAGGTACGGGCTGGGATTCACCTTGCGGAGCGAGCGATAGAGCCCGATCCCGTCGATCGGACGCCCGTCTCGACGGGCCGGCAGGGCCACCGTCTGGCGTCGCGCCAGGACGACCTGGATCGCCTCCCCGGCCGCGATCGCGTCCTTGGCATTGCGGACGGCGGCCTCGTAGGCGTCGCGCCCGAGGGAGATCTCGGGCCCGACGCCGGCCGGCGATCCGGCATCGGCAGCCGCCGCGGCGGCCCTCGCCGACGAAGTGCCGTTCCCCGCCGCGGTGCCGTTCCCCGCGAGCTCGGCGGCCGATGGCCGCGCCGTCCGCTCCAGGGCCTCGAACAGGGCTCGCTCGGCGACCCGGTAGCGCTCCTCCAGGCGGGGCGCGTCGGTGTGGAGCGAGGCGATCGCCGCGAGGGTGTGGGTGAGGTGGTCGAAGACGAGCACGAGGTCGGTCTCGATGAAGCTCGCCAGCGGGACGCCGACCGGGTCCGCGGCCGGCAGCGGGACGGTCGGCTCGAAGACGGAGACGGCATCGTAGGCGAGGGCGCCGACGGCGCCGCCAGTGAAGCGGGGCATCCCGTCGGTCGGCTCGACCCGGCGCCGCGGCAGGAAGGCGCGGAGCGCGGCGAGCGGGTCGGCGGCCGGGAGGTCGGTGACGGGGAGGTCGGGCGTGTAGTCGACGACCCCGACTGGCCGCTCCTGGATGCGGGCCCGGTCGCCGCGAACCTCGAGGAGGCGTCGCGGGCCGATCCCCAGGAAGCTGTAGCGCCCCAGGCGCTCTCCGCCCTCGACGGACTCGAGGAGGTAGGCCGGGGTGGCGCCGTCGTCGAGGCGGAGGAAGGCGCCGATCGGGGTCTCGAGGTCGGCGTCGCGCACCGCCCGCAGGCGGATCGTGTCCGCGCTCCCGGCGAGGCGCTTGACCTCACCGAGGCTGAGGGGGTGCTGGCTGGACATCGGGGCGGACCTCCGGAAACGCGAACGACCTCTCGTCCTGCCAGGACGAAAGGTCGAACCTTCCGCGGTGCCACCCGGTTTCGGCGTCTGCCGCACTCATCGTGACCGACGGGACGGCTTCGTCCGATCGGCGCTGCCCGCTATCGCTGGCGCTCTGCGCCGGAGCCTACTGGCGGGGGTTCCCGCCCGTCGATCGGGCGGTCGACCCTGGCCGCGTTCGGTCCGGAGGCTCCCGGGTCCATTCGCCGTCGTCGCCGCCCCGGCTTCCACCAGCCGCCGGGTCTCTCTGCCGGCGCCGCGACGGGTACTCGTCCCGTTCACAGCCACGTATGAAGCTGAGGCCGCGAGTCTAGGCCCGCACCCGAGGGGCGGTCAAGCGCGACCGATCCAGGACGAAGTGCCTGCGCGTCGGCGGCCACGCCCCCGGCTCACCGCTGCCCGGTCAGCCCCTCGTCGGCCAGGAGCGCATCCAGGCGGTCGAGCAGGCGCCCGACACGCGCGGGCAGGCCCGCGAGGTCGGTCGTGGCCGTCCGGAGGATCTCGGTGACGTCGTCCGCCATGGCGACCGGAAGCTGCGGGCAGGTGCGGACGGCGGCGTCGAGGAGGCGCTTCTCGCCCGGGTGCAGCCGGCGGTTGACGGCGAAGACGATGTCGAAGTAGCTCGCCAGCAGCCCCGCCAGGCGGTGGTTGACGCTGACCAGGTCGCGGCGGCGCGCCGCCTTCTCCAGCTGGCTGGCCCAGGCCGGGAGGACGTCGCGGAGCACCGGGTGGTTCAGGGCGACGATGTTCCGGCGCAGCTCCTCCGGGTAGTCCACCCTCGAGCGTTCCTGGAGCCCCGCCAGCCATCCCCGGTCATCCCGGAGGACGATCGACTGGCGGACCGTGTGCCAAAGGTCGTGCAGCCGAGGGACGCCTGGTGGCGGACGACGACCCGGTCGACCTGCTCTTCCATCCAGCCGGCGTCGAAGTAGATCGCGTCGACGTGGATTCCGGTCGGCACGTGGAGCCATTCGTCGCCGGCGCCCCAGTAGTCGAGGCCGAGGTCCAGGCGGGACGCCCCGCCCCCGCGCTCGACGATCTGCCGGCGGGCGACCATCGGGATGTCCGCCCGCGTGTAGACGTAGAGGTCGATGTCGGACGCGTCGTCGGTCCCGACGCCCTCGCTGGCCCGCGATCCGCCGAGCGCGACGGCCTCGACCTCCGGCAACGCCGCGAAGAGGCCGGCGAGCCGGCGGGCGAGGTCGAGGTGCTCATGGTCCACCTGGCGACGGCCTCCGGCCGAAGGGCTCGCGGCGGAGCGGCTGGGGGCGTCGATCGCGCGCTGATCGTTGCCCGGATCGTTGCTCGACTTGGCGGAGAGGATGGGATTCGAACCCATGGGGCGCGAAGGCCCTGCGGTTTTCAAGACCGCTCCGATCAACCACTCCGGCACCTCTCCGCGGTGCGCTCCACGAGGATAGCCGGCCCGCGATCGCGGGGGTGCCCGAGGCGGCCCGCGCGACGGCGCGCCCGAGATCAGTTCGGCGTATCGCCCGCCTCGACGGCGGCGGCGATCGGGATCCAGGCCAGCCGGATCGTCGCCGGGTCCGCCGGTCCGCCGTCGGCGGGGACCAGGGCGGCCATCGCCAGGCGGATCCCGGGCACGATCCCGGAGACCCCGACCAGGGCCGGGCTGGGGGGCTGGGCCGGCACCTCGAGGAGGGATTGCGACGGCGCGGCGGCGTCGAACGGCTCCGCCGCCAGCGAGCGGAGGAGGAGCCACGGCCGGCCGGGTGCATCCTCCATTCCCGCGATCTCCGGGGGGATCGCGGGCACCGGATCGCCGCCGCTCACGGCCACCTGGAGCGACCCCGCAGCGTCCACCGGACGCAGGTCGATGCGACCGCCCGTCGAGGGCAGGCCGAGGAGGAGCTCGTCGCGCGGGCCCGCCACGGGAAGGGTGGCGATGGTGGGCGGCCCGTCCGGCGCCGGGGTGACCAGGGCGGCGACGGCGCGCTCACGGCCCAGGGCGTCGGGATCGCCGGTCAGCCGCACGACCACGACCGCCGGGACCTCCGGCGCCGGCACGCGGAGCACCTGGGAGGCGCCCACGGCGAGCGGGCTCTCGAGGGCGACGACCGCCAGCTGGCGGGCCGGCAGGGCGGGATCGAGCGGCAACGCCCAGGCCTCGACGAGCGAGGGTGCGGTGGCGCCCGACTCCTCGATCGAGGACCGGCCGACGTTGCGGACGGTGGCGGCCAGCGAGCCGTCGTCGGCCGCGGCCAGGGAGACGTCGGTCTCGATCGCCCCGGCGACCCGCACCACGAGTGGCCGGATGGCGGGCCGATCGGTCTCGGGAAGCGGCCTGCCGTCGCTGTCGCGGGCCTCGATCTCGAGGCGCCAGACGCCTGGCAGCGACGGCGCGCGCAGGCTCAGCCGGACGACGTCGGCCGGGCGGTCCCGGCGCCGCACCAGGGTCCACGGCGTGGCCGGCCGGACGGCCGGCCCGACGGCCGACGCCTCGACCAGGGCGACCGGCGTCCAACGGACGGCGAAGCGGATCCGGGGCGGCAGCTCCGCGCCTGGCCTGGCCCGCCACGGAACGTCCACGGCCAGGGCGGCGCCCTGGGTGGGTGCGGTTGTGAGGGTCGGGCGCCCGAAGCGGAGCCCACGTTCGCGCAGGGTCACGATGAGCTGGTCGACGACGTTGGCGAGGCCCGCCACCTTGTCCGCCCAGCGCGGGTCGGAGGCGTAGTAGCGGTTGACGGCGCGGAGGGTGGTGAACCCGTACCACCAGCGGCCGCCCGGCGTGAGGTACCCGTCGCGGACCCGCGAGGCGACCGCGAGGATCCCCTGCTCGTAGGAGCGGAAGCGTGCCGCGTACCGCCACGGGTCGCGATCGTAGGCCGAGTAGCCGAAGAGGTTCCGCTTGCGCTGGGCGATGGCCGACGTCCCCCAGCGCGTCTCGAGGATCGCGTGGGCCACGAAGGTGCGGGCATTGATCCCCTCCTCCCGCTCGGCCTTCATGAAGGCGGCCCCCAGGCGCGGGAGCGGCGTCGTCGCCTCGAGGGCCTCGTCGATCATCCAGGCCGCGTAGCCCGAGGCCGACAGGATGTCGGTGTTGGGGGTGACGGCGCGCCCCAGCTTGTAGGGCACCACCCGCCGCGGCTCGATCTTCCGGACGCGCGAATCCGCCGCGACGGGGGCGACCGCGGCAAGGGCGACCAGAGCGGCGAGCGCGACGATGCCGGCGCGCGCGAGGCGAGCGACGTGCATGGGATGCCGCAACCTTGGCAGACGAGGCCGGCCGGGCCACGACCCGACCGTCCCCCGCGGCGTGGTCCCATGGTCCGGGTCCGCCCGCCCGCCAGGCGTGGTCCCGGGCCGGCGGAAGGGGGGTGCCGTCGCCCCGACGGGCGCGGCCGTCGTCGGGGCCCGACAGGGCAGGCGCGCCGGCCCGAGATAGGATCAGCCGGCCATGCTCCGCCGATTGCTGGGCGGGGGCGATCCGCGGGCGGCCGTGGACGTCGCCCCCAGCCGCCACCTCATCGACCTCCGGGGTGTCGTGAAGGACTACCTCACCGACGCCGGGCCGTTCCGCGCCCTCCGGGAGGTTGACCTGCAGGTCGACGCCGGCGAGTTCATCGCCGTGGTCGGCAAGTCGGGCTCGGGCAAGTCGACCCTCATGAACATGATGACCGGCATCGACCGGGCAACGGCGGGCGACGTCTGGGTCGGCGGCACGCACCTCAACCACCTCTCCGAGGGCCGGACGGCCGAATGGCGAGGCCGGACGGTGGGCGTCATCTTCCAGTTCTTCCAGCTCCTCCCGACGCTGACGGTCGTCGAGAACGTGATGCTCCCGATGGACTTCGGCGGCTTCTGGACGCCGGGGCAGCGCGAGGAGCGGGCGATGGCCCTCCTCGAGCAGGTGGAGATGGCCGACCAGGCCCGCAAGCTCCCCTCATCGACGTCGGGCGGCCAGCAGCAGCGAGTGGCGATCGCCCGCGCCCTGGCCAACGACCCTCCCATCCTCGTCGCCGACGAGCCGACCGGGAACCTCGACTCCGCCACGGCCGAGGCGGTGATCCGCCTCTTCGACGAGCTCGTGGCCGCGGGCAAGACGATCGTCATGGTGACCCACGACCGCGAGATCGCCTCCCATGCCCGCAGGACGGTCCACATGGTCGACGGGCGGCTGCTGGACGGGACGCTTCCCGAAGACGTGGGCACGCTCATTGCGCCGATGGCTGTCGCCCGTGGGTAGCGTCCGCTGGCGGAAGGTCCTCCGCGACCTGGCTGTCGCCCGTACGCGGACGGCCCTCGTCGTCCTCTCGATCGCGGTGGGCGTCTTCGCCGTGGGGACGATCGCGGGCTCCAGCGCGCTCCTCGGGGACGGCCTGCGGACCGCCTACCTGGCCAGCCGTCCGGCCAGCGCGACGATCGCGGCGTCCGAGTTCGGTGACGACCTCGTCCAGGCGGTGCGGGAGATGCCGGGAGTCGCCGACGCGGAGGCGCGGCGAAGCGTCACGGTGCGGCTGCGCACGGGGCCGGAGTCGTACCGGGAGCTCCAGCTGACAGCGATCGCCGACTTCGAGGACCAGCGGCTCGATCTCGTCACGCCCGAGCCCGGCGCCACCTGGCCGCCGGCCCGCGGCGAGCTGCTGCTGGAGCGCTCGAGCCTGACCTTGGCCGACGTCCCCACGTCCGGGGAGGTGCAGGTCCAGACGGTCGATGGGACGCTCCACACGCTGCGCGTTGCCGGCCTCTCCCACGAGGTGGGGGCCGCGCCCGCCTTCTACGTCGGCCGCCTCAATGGCCACATCACCTTCGACACGCTGGCGGACCTCGGCTACGGGACGGCCTACGACGAGATGCGGATCCTCGTCAAGGACACGAGCCTCGACCGGGCCGGAATCCGGGACATCGCCGAGCGGGTCCGGGAGCGCATGGAGGCGGCCGGGGCGACGGTCCGCTTCGTGTTCGTGCCGCCCCCCGGGGAGCACCCGGCCAACGACCTCCTCGCCGGCCTCTTCCTGGTCCTCGGGTTCCTCGGCCTGCTCGCCCTCCTCGCCTCGGGCTTCCTCGTCATCAACACCGTCAACGCGATCATCGCCCAGCAGACGCGCCAGATCGGGGTCATGAAGGCGGTCGGCGCGCGCAATGCCCAAGTCGCCGGCCTCTACCTCGCGATGGTCCTCGGCTACGCCGTCCTCTCGCTCGGCGTGGCGCTGCCCCTCGGGGCCGCCGGAGCGTACGGGCTGACCGTCTTCACCGCGCGGCTGGTGAACTTCGACGTGGAGGCCCTCTTCGCGCCGCCGGAGGTGCTGGCCCTCGAGGTGGGGGTCGGGCTGCTCGTGCCCCTCCTCGCCGCGCTGGTCCCCATCTGGCGGGGCGTGCGGGTCACCGTCCGCGAGGCGGTCAGCAGCACGGGCATCGCCGACGCCTTCGGGCGGAGCCGGGTCGACCGGGCGATCCAGCGCGTCCGCGGCCTCCCCCGGCCCACGCTCCTCTCAATCCGCAACACGTTCCGCCGCAAGTCACGCCTGCTGCTGACCCTCTCCGCGCTGACCCTCGGGGCAGCCGTCTTCATGGCGGTCTTCACGGTTCGCGCCTCGCTCTACCGGACCCTCGACGACGCCCTCGCCTACTTCGACTACGACGTCCAGGTGGAGCTGGCGGCGCCGGCCCGGGTGCCACTCCTCGTCTCGGAGGCGAAGCGCGTCCCGGACGTGACCGCCGCCGAGGCGTGGCGCTTCGCGACCACCCAGCGGATCCGCGGCGACGGGTCGGAGAGCCGCTCGTTCATCACCTTCGGGCTGCCGCCCGACACGACGATGGTCCGCCCGACCCTCCAGGAAGGCCGCTGGCTCCTCCCCGACGACGGCAACGCCCTCGTCGCCACGGCCAACGTCCGCGAGGACGAGCCGGACCTGCGGGTCGGCGACGCGCTCACCCTGCGGGTCAACGGGCGCGATGCCACCTGGACGCTGGTGGGGATCGTGGAGTCGCCGACCCAGCGGCCGTTCCTCTACGCCAACGCAGGACCTCTCGAGCAGGCCGCCCGTCAGATCGGCCGGGCATCGGTCGTCATGCTCCGGACCGCGTCGCGCGACCCCGCCGCGCAGGATCGGGTGGGCAAGGCGGCCGCCGACCACCTCGAGTCGGTCGGGGTCCGGGTGGCCGCGACGACGACGATCGCCGAGGTGCGGACGACCCAGGAGCGCCTGTTCGAGGTGCTGGTCGTCTTCCTGTCCACGATGGCCCTCCTCCTCGGCGTCGTCGGCGGGCTGGGGCTGGCCGGCACGATGAGCATCAACGTCGTCGAGCGGGCGCGCGAGATCGGGGTCATCCGGGCGGTCGGCGCCTCCGACGGGGCGGTCCTCCGCCTCTTCCTCGTCGAGGGCGTCCTCATCGGCCTCATCTCCTGGGCCCTCGGGGCCGTGGCCTCGCTGCCGATCAGCCGGACGCTCTCCGATGCCCTGGGCATGGTCTTCCTCTCCCGGCCGCTCTCCTACGCGGTCTCGCTCGAGGGGGTCGCCCTGTGGCTGGGCATCGTCCTCGTCCTCGCGGCCGTGGCCAGCCTCGTCCCGGCCTGGCGCGCCTCGCGGCTTGCGGTCCGCGAGGTCCTGGCATACGAATGACGCCGCTGCCCGCGCCGGCTCCACCCGTCAAGTCCGTCCCGTCTGCCCCATCCGTTCGTTCCTCCCGCCGCGAAGGAGCCTCATGCGCCGCCTGATCGCCGTCCTCGTCGTCCTGGCCGTTGCCATCGGGGCCGCCTGGCTCGTCCTCCGCGGCGCAGGCGTCGGCCTCCCGGGTGCCGGCTCGCCGCCGCCCGCGTCCATCCCGCCGGTTCCGCCCGCCGCGGAGGTCGTCGCCGACGGGCGCGTCGTCCCCGTCCGCAGCGCCGCCCTCGGGGTCGGCGTCCCGGGCACGATCCTCGAGGTCGCCGTCGCGGAGGGCGACCTCGTGGCGGCGGGCCAGGTGCTCGTCCGCCTGGACCCGACGTCGGCCGATGCGGACGTTGCCGCCGCGAAGGCGGCCGAGGCGGTCGCCGACGCCGGCCTGACGCGCGCGACCGCCCTCCAGGCACAGGCGATCGCCCAGCGGGATGCCGCCATCGCGGCGGTCGAGCAGGCCAGGGCCGGCCTCGCCGGCGCGCGGGCCGCTCGCGACGCCCTTCCAGCCGGGAGCTCGTCGGCGCAGCGGCGGGCGGCCGACGCCGAGGTGGACGGGGCGACAGCCGCGCTCGACGCTGCCCGGGCGAGCCTCCGTGCGGCCACCGGCGCCCGGGACGCGGCCACTGCCGGCGTCGCCGCCGGGAGGGGCGAGCGCGACCGCGCCCGGGCCGCCCTGGCCACCGCAGAGGCGGCGCGCGCCCAGGGAATCGTCACCGCGCCGTTCGCCGGGACAGTCGCCTCGCTCGACGCGCGACCCGGCGAGCGGGCGGCGCCGGGTGAGGTCCTGGTGCGGGTCGCCGACCTGTCCGCCTGGCGGATCGAGACCACGAACCTCGACGAGACGACGGTCGCGCGGGTGGTCGCCGGCGCGGGGGCGACGATCACCTTCGACGGCCTGCCCGGCACGACGATCGAGGGGACCGTCCGCTCAGTCGCCCTCTACGGCACGTCTGCCCAGGGCGACATCGTCTACCGGGCGGTGGTCGAGCCGCGGACGGTGCCGCCCGGCCTGCGTTGGAACATGACGGCCACCATCACGGTGCGGACCGGGGAGTAGGCGCCGGACCTCCGGCGAGGGTGATGCGGAGGCCGCCCGGGGGCGCCCGTCAGCGGGCGCTGATGACGCAGGTGCCGGCGATGAGGTCGTGCCAGCCGCGACGCCGGCTGTCGATGAGGATCCAGATGAAGCCGAGGTAGAAGACGGCTCCCGAGACCCAGAAGCCGACGAGGCGCAGGAGGGCGGGGCCCCAGCCGATCCGGCTCCCGTCGCGGTCGTTGACGACCCGGATGCCGGCCACCTTCATCCCCGGCGTCGCCCCGCCCCGGGCCCAGAAGTAGGGGAAATAGAGGAGCGAGAAGATCCCGATGACCAGGGCGCCGAGGATGAAGACGCCCAGGGAAGCGCCGAAGGCGGTCCAGGTGGCCGGGTTCTCCAGGCTGTCGGGGTTGTCGATCGCCGTCCCGACGAGCCCGCCGAGGAGGGGCAGGGCGACGATGAGGAAGAGCACCGAGGTCACGAACCCGACGATGATCGCGTCGAGGATGTAGGCCCCCAGGCGCGCACCATGGCCGGCGAACTGGATGCCGGGCGCGGGGCCGGCGGGCTCGACCGGGGTCGGCCAGCTGGGTGCGGGTGTGGTCATCGGGCGGTTCCTCCCTGCGATCGCTGCCAGGCGTGGGCCGCTCGATCGTAGCGAGTCGGGTCAACGCCGGGTCGCCGTTCCCGCGTCGCCGGGGGGTGCGGCTCCGACCCGCCGGCCGCGCCGGTCAGGGGCGGCGGATGACGTCGCTGCCGAGCGTGCCGCGCAGCGGTTCCGGGACGACCACGCTGCCGTCGGGCTGCTGGTACGTCTCCAGGATGGCGGCCACGACCCGTGCCAGGGCGAGGCCGGAGCCGTTGAGGGTGTGGACGAGCTCCGGCTTTGCGCCGGCCGCCGGCCGGTAGCGGATGGCCATCCGGCGGGCCTGGTAGTCCCGGAAGTTGGAGCACGAGGAGACCTCCAGCCAGCGCTCCACGCCGGGCGCCCAGACCTCCAGGTCGTACTTCTTGGCCTGCACGAAGCCCATGTCCCGCGTCGCCATCAGGAGCACCCGGTAGGCGAGGCCCAGGCGCCGCAGCAGGTCCTCGGCCCGCCCGGTCATCCATTCGAGCGCCTCGTCGGAGGCCTCCGGCCGCTCGAAGAGGACCATCTCGACCTTGTCGAACTGGTGGACGCGCAGGATCCCGCGGGTGTCCTTGCCGGCCGCCCCGGCCTCGCGGCGGAAGCAGGGCGTGTAGGCGGCGTAGCGGACGGGCAGGGCGTCGGCCTCGAGGATCTCGTCGCGGTGGAGGTTCGTGACCGGCACCTCCGCCGTCGGCACCAGGTAGAGCTCGTCGCGGGTCACGACGTACATCTGGTCTTCCTTGTCCGGGATCTGGCCGGTGCCACGGGCCGAGGCCGCGTTGACGACCGCCGGCGGCCAGATCTCGGTGAAGCCGTTCTCCCGGGTGTGGACGCCGAGGAAGAAGTCGATGAGCGCCCGCTGGAGGGCGGCGCCGGCGCCGCGATAGACCGGGAAGCCGGAGCCGCTGATCTTCGCCCCGCGCTCGAGGTCCATGATCCCGAGGTTCTCGGCGACGTCCCAGTGGGGCTTGCGCTCCCAGCCGTCCCGCCGCGGCAGGAGCGCGCCCCAGGTCCGCACGACCACGTTGGCGTCGGCGTCGCCGACGGGGACGCCAGGGTCGGCCGGGTTGGGGATGCGGACGAGGACGTCCTCGAGCTGCGCCTCGACCTCGGCCGCCTCGGCGTCGAGGGCGGCGATCCGCGAGCCGGCCGCGATCGAGACGGCCTTGAGCGCGGCGACCTCGGGGCCGTCGGGGGCGGCGCCGGCGCGGATCGCCGCGCCCACCGCCTTCGAGGCGCTGTTCCGCTCGGCCTTGAGGCCGTCGGCCTCGCCCAGGAGGCGGCGACGGCGAGCGTCGAGCTCCAGGGCGACGTCCACCAGCGAGGCGTCCTCGCCCTTGTCGAGGGCGCCCTGCCGGATGACCTGCGGCTCCTCGCGGAGCCGCTGCAGCCCGACGCTCATGCCCCGGCCTCCCGCGTGATCGTGCCGACGTCGCCCGCCCCGCCGAGATCATGCCAGCCCGCGGCGGCGCGGAGGCGGCCCACGACGAAGGGCTGGTCCAGGCTGGCCAGCAGCCAGCCGGCCCGCGGCCCGTTCGGGCGGCCCAGGAAGGCGAGGTAGACGGCCCCGAATGCTCGACCCGCCGGCAGGGCCGCCTCGCCGGCGAGGCGGAAGAGGAGCGCCTGCCAGCCGTCGCCGCCGCGAGGCGGCTCCTGCTGCGCGGCGAGGGCCAGGGCGCCGAGGAAGACCCGCTGGTCCTCGCCGAGGGCGGCGGCCTCCGCCGGCAGCGCCTCGCGGCGGACGCGGACGACCGCGCTTTCCGGCGCGTACGACTCCAGCCAGGCGCGGACCGCGGCCAGCCGCTCGGCCAGGGTCAGCTCCTCCGCCGCCGTCAGCGGGGCGCCCTTCTCCTCGGCAACCCGGGCGGCGACGTCGACGCCCGGGATCTGGGCCAGCAGGGCGAGGTGCCCGAACGCCGGCCGGTAGGCCGCGGCGGCCTCTGCGGGGACGGCGCCAGCCACCTGGACGTAGCCGAAGAGGCGCTCCGGGTCGGGCGGCAGCTCGCCGCGGTAGGCGCGGCCCGCGACGGCCGCGGCCAGGCGGTCCAGCTCGTCGAACAGGCGGGGGATCGCATCGGTCCCCTGCGGGTCGAACTCGATCGCCTGGTTCGGGCGCGGTCGCAGGAACAGCAGCCGGAGCGGCTCCGGCGGCAGCGCCTCCACGATCCGGTGGGCGGCCGCCCCCCGTCCCTTCGAGGTGGACATCTTGCGGCCGCCGATGTTGAGGAACTCGTAGGCGAGGTTGAGCGGCGGCTCGCGGTCGAAGACCTCGCGGGCGATGGCGTCGGACCGATCGCGGGAGCCGCCCGCGGTGGCGAGGTCCTTGCCGCAGGGCTCGATCGTGACCCCCAGGTGGCTCCACTGGGCCGCCCACTCCAGGTTCCAGTAGAGCTTGGCGTTCCCGCCGAACGGGGAGACCCGACCCGTGAAGCCGCAGCCGTGGGCCCAGGTCACGTACTCGGGACGGCACTCCACCCGCACGGTCGCGCCGTCCCAGTCGAGGGCGATCGTCGTGCCGACCTTGCCGCACACCGGGCAGACCGCCTGGACCGGCAGCCAGCCCTCGGGGCGCTCCACCTTGGCGACGCGGCGATAGACGTCGCGCACGACCTGGGCCCGGTCGAGCGCCGTCCGGATGAAGCCGTCCATGGCGCCCGTCGGGTAGATGTCGCTCATCCAGTAGTAGCGGTCGGGGAGGATCCCCAGGCCGGCGAACAGGTCGATGAAGGTCTGGGCGTGATGCCGGGCGTAGGACGCGTGGCAGTCACCCGCCTGGTCCGGGACGTGGGCCAGCGGGCGGCCCATCTCGAGCTCCACGGAATCGGGCGTCAGGAGGGCCTGGGCGTCCATGGGGTCCATGTCGTCGACGCCGTAGAGGAGCGTCGTGGGCAGCCCGCGGTCGCGCAGGGCGCGGGCGATGACGTCGAGGATGACCGGGCCGCGCAGGCTGCCGACATGGACGGTGCCGGACGGCGTCTTCGAGTCGTTGACGACCTGCGGTCCCTCGACCGACGCCGCCAGCTCGTCCGCCCAGTACATGCCTGCGTCCTCCGCTCCGGGTGCGCCGGGCCGGGGCGCGGCACCGGCCGCCCGACCCGGTCCGCCCGGGCGGGCGCTCAGCTGATCGAGGTGATCGTGTAGGTGAACTCCGAGCCGTTCGGCAGCTTCACGGTGACCGTCTCGCCGGCCTTGCGGCCCAGCAGGGCGCGGCCGACGGGCGACTCGTTGGAGATGCGTCCCTGGGCCGGCCGGGCCTCGGCCGAGCCGACGATCGTGAACGTCTCGTCGCCATCTGCCGACTCGACCACCACGACCGAGCCGAGGGCGACGTGCTCCGTGCCGCTGTTCTCGATGAGCACGGCCGTCTTGAGCATCCCCTCGAGCGTCTGGATGCGGCCCTCGACGAAGGCCTGCTCGTTCTTGGCCTCCTCGTACTCGGCGTTCTCCGAGAGGTCCCCGTGCTCCTTGGCGTCGTGGATGCGGGCGGCGACCTCCGAGCGACGGACGTTGACCAGCTGCTCGAGCTCTGCTCGGAGCGCGGCCTCGCCCTCGCGCGAGAGGTAGGTTGGCTTCGTGTTCACGGAGGAGCGGACCCCCAGGCGGTCTGCCGGTCCCTGCGCCGGGTGGCCCGGCAGGATGGCGGCGAGGTGGCTGATAACGAAACGAACCCCGGGCAGCTGCCTCATCGGCGCGCCCGTGGTCCGGCCGGCGCGGATCATAGCCCCGCCCCTCGCGGAGTGTCAAAGCGGCCACGCCGCCGGCTTCCCGCGCGCTCAGGCCGGCACGCGCCCCGCGTAGCCGACGAAGCGTCCGGCCGCATCCCGGACGACCCGCCGGGCACCGCGGACGGCGTCGCGGCGGAGGGAGCCGTAGACGTGCGGGTAGAGGCGGCCCGGATCGTCGAAACGCCACGGGGCGCCGACGAGGGCAAGGTCGAGGTCGATGGCGACGAAGGGGCCCGGGTCGGCGGCGTAGAAGCGGTTGGCGACGGCCAGCATCTCCTCGTCCCCGTCCGTGCAGTGGACGAAGCCCTCCGCGGCGAAGCCGGCCGGGGCGTAGCGCGCGGCGGGATCCGCCTCCGCCAGCCAGGCTGCCCAGCGGGCCTCGGGCAGGAGGTGCAGCGTCAGGTGCCCGCCGGCCGCGCCCGGGAGGTCGCGGAAGAGGAGGCGCCGGGCGTTCGCGGCGTAGACCAGGCGGAGGACCTCGTCCGGCAGCCCGAGGCCGTGGATCGCCCAGCGGCCCTGGGAGCCGGGCGGGGGTGGTGCGTCGAGGTCCGCGCCCGGCTCGGGTGGCGCGTACGGGAAGGACTCGTCGCGCGTCTCGAGGAAGCGAGCGTAGGTCCCCCACCAGGCCGGGTCGGGCGGGGCGTCGGTCCCGAACAGCACGCGGTCCGCCCAGCGGACGATGAAGTCCCGCGCGGAGTACGGCTGGCGCCCCAGCTCGGCGATCCGGGCGGCGATGTCGACGTGCCAGTTGCCGCGGGCCTCCAGCATCGCCGCGACCCGGGCCAGGTGCTCCGGCGCGCAGCCGACATGGGCGCCCACGAACGTCGTCGCCGGGTGGCGGGCCACCGTCGCCTCCAGGCCGTCGATGAGCTCGTCGAAGGGCGGGAAGCCGGGCAGGTCCGGCCGTCCCGGCGGGCGGGTGGGCCAGAAGTGCCAGTCGGGGTGCTCGCGGAGCTCCTCGTAGCGCTCGTTCGAGGCGTCGAGCGGGTCGAAGAAGGCGATCGGGTCGGCAACGTGGATGGTGACCGGGACGCCGATCTCGCCGGCGGACGCCCACAACGGGTCGAGCCGGCGGTCGTCGACCGCCACGAGGCGCCCCGTGGCGTCGCGGGCGGACAGGCCGAGCGACTTCCAGACCTTGAGGCCGCGCGCCCCGGCCGCGACGCTCGCCCGGAGCCGGCGGGCCTCCTCGGCCCCGAAGTCGGGCCGCTGCGCCCACATCCCGTAGTCGAGGCCGGCGAAGACGGCGACGCGCCCGCCGAGCGGCTCCCAGCGCGCGATCTCGCGGGCGAGGGCCTCGCCCCACCCACCGTCGAGGTCGACGATGGCGGCGATGCCCGAGGCGTCCAGGATGGCCCCCAGCGCCTCGGCGGTGCCTGTCGCCCAGGGCCCGGAGAACGGCGTCGGGCCGAGGTGGTTGTGGGCGTCGATGGCGTGCAGCCGGGGCCGGGCGACCTCGGTAGCCGGCACGCGGAGGCGCGGCCGGGGCCGGTGGTCGCGCAGGAGGAGCTCGTCGGCCAGGGCGTCGTCGGCCCGGCCTGCGTGGCGGCCGCTGGCGTCCATGCGCTCCCCTCGTCTCCTACCCCTTGAGCCCGGACAGGGCGATGCCGCGCACGAAGTACTTCTGGGCGATCACGAAGAGCACGATCATCGGCAGCAGGCTGACGAGTGCCCCGGCCATCATCTCCGGCCACTTCCCGACGTGCTGGCCCTGGAAGAACGCCAGCCCCACGGTCGTCGTGTACTGGTCCAGGTCGCTCAGGTAGATGAGGGGGTTGAGGAGGTCGTTCCAGGTCCACATGAAGGTGAAGATCGCGAGGGTGGCGAGCGCCGGGCGGGCCAGCGGGACGTAGATCCGGCGGAAGATCTGCCACGGGTTGGCCCCGTCGACGCGGGCCGCGTCGGCCAGCTCCTGGGGCACGGCCAGGAAGAACTGGCGGAGGAGGAAGGTCCCGAAGGCGCCCCCCAGCCAGGCCCCCACCCAGAGCGGCTCCTGGGTCCCGATCCAGTTGCCGCTGGCGCTGAGGGGGTGTGGCAGCGACCGGTAGAGGATGAAGTTGGGGACCAGGACGACCTGGAAGGGGATGATGAGGGTGGCCAGGAGGAGCCCGAAGAGCGGGCCGCGGCCGCGGAACGGGATGACCGCGAACGCATAGGCGGCCATCGAGGACGTCACCAGCTGGCCCGCCGTGCAGAGCAGGGCCAGCTTGAGGGAGTTGCCGAAGAAGGTCCCGAACGTGACGCCCTGCGGGAAGGCGTTCCACATGTTGGCGTAGTTCTCGAGGTGGGGCCCCGACGGCAGGGCCAGCGGCGCCGCCCCGAAGACCTCGGCCCGCGTCTTGAGCGAGGTCATGATCATCCAGAAGAAGGGCACCATCATGACCAGGCCGCCGGCGATGAGGACCGCGTAGAGAAGCCCCCGCCGGGTGAGGCGGACGGCCTCCCGGCGGCGGGGGCGCCCGGCCCGGGCGGCGGCGGGGGCGGCGAGAGCGGGGACGGTCACGGCGGGATGCTCACTGGTAGTGGACCCAGCGGCGCTGCGAGCGGAAGTAGAGGAAGGTGAGCACGGCCACGATGAGGAAGAGGACCCACGAGGCGGCGGCCGCGTAGCCCATCTTGAAGTTCTTGAAGCCGTTCTCGTAGATGAAGTAGACCAGGGTGACCGTGGCATCGGTCGGCTTCCCCGGGCGTGCCAGGACGTAGACCTGGTCGAAGACCTGGAAGGCGGAGATGAGGGCCAGGATCCCGGTGAAGAAGAGGCTGGGCGTCAGGAGCGGCAGGGTGACGCTCCTGAAGCGGGCCCAGCGCCCGGCACCGTCCACGGCCGCTGCGTCGTAGTACTCCTGCGGGATCCCCTGCAGGCCGGCCAGGAAGATGATCACGCTGGTCCCCAGGCCCTGCCAGACGCTCATGAGCACGATCGAGGGCATGGCCCAGAAAGGGTCCGTGACCCACTTCTGGGCGGGCAGGCCGAAGACCCCGAGGAGCTGGTTGAGGATTCCGCCCGAGGGGGCGTAGATCCACGCCCAGACGAGCCCGACCGCCGTGGCCGAGGTCACGACAGGCAGGAAGTAGGCGGTCCGGATCCAGGCGATGCCGCGCATCCGCTGGTTGAGGGCCAGGGCGAGGGCCAGGGCGAGGATCATCCCGACCGGCACCGACACGGCCGTGAAGAAGGCCGTGTTGCGGAGCGCCAGCAGGAAGCGGCGATCGCCGAGCAGTGACGCGTAGTTGCCGATGCCCGCCCAGTCGGGCGCCGTGAGCAGGTCCCACTTGGTGAGGCTGACGAGGAAGGTGGCCACGATCGGCCCGGCCGAGAGGATCGCCAGGCCGACGAGGGTCGGAGCGAGGAACAGCCACGCCCAGCGTGCCTCGGCCGCGACGGGGCCGCCGCCGCGTCGCCGGGGGGCGGCGCCCGCGGCGGCACGGCGGCGAAGGACGGTCATCGGCCGTTGGCGGGGGGCCTGACGGCGGCCGTCACTGCCCTGCGAGGAGCGCGTCGAGCTGCGGCACCACGTCGGCCAGCGCCTGGGCGGCCGTCTTCTTGGGCTCGTTGAAGACGTTGGCGTCGAGCTCGCCCTGGAGAATCGTGGTGAACTCGTTGTAGCCCGCGAACGACGGCTTCAGGCGAGCGTAGGCCAGGCTGTCGGCGAAGACCTTGGCCCCGTCGAACGATGTCGAGTAGGGGCCGGCGAGGACCTCCTTGCTGACCGGCAGCGACGCCCGCAGCTGCATGAGCTGCTCCTGGGCGGCCGGGCTGGCGAGGTACTTGACGAACTCCCAGGCGGCGTCGGGGGCCTTGCTGTTCACGTAGACCACCGCACCCGTCGGGTTGACGGACGTGAAGCGTCCGGCCGGCCCGGACGGCAGCGGGGCGACCCCGAGGTCGATCCCGGCCGCCGTGTGGGTCGGGACGAGCCACGACCCGTTCGCCTCCATGGCCGCCTTGCCCTGCTCGAAGGCGTCGCCGGTCTCCGCGAAGAGCGCCGGCTCGGCCATCACCTTCTCCTTCCAGATCAGGTCCTGGAGGAACTGGATGCCGCCCGCCGCCTGGGCCGTGCCGAGGGCCGTCGTCTTGCCGTCCGCGGCGAGGATGTCGCCACCGTTCTGCCAGACGAGCGAGCTCCAGTAGTTCTCCATGTCCGTCGTCTCGGTGTAGAAGCCCCACTGGTCGACGGTCCCATCGCCGTTCTCGTCCTTGGTGAGCTGATGGGCCACCTCGACGAGCTTCGCCCAGTCCCACGACTCGTCCGGGTAGGCGAGGCCGGCGGCGTCGAACATGGCCTTGTTGTAGTACAGGACGATGGTGTTGAGATCGCGCGGGATCCCGTACTGGCCGCCGTCCGCGGTCGTGAAGTCGGCGACGCCCTGGTCGGTCAGCTGGCCGAGGTCGTAGGCGTCGCGGTCGATGAACGGCTTGAGGTCGAGGAGGACGCCCCGCGACTGGTAGTCCGGGAAGAGCGGGCCGTCCATGGCGAAGACGTCGGGGGCGGCGCCCCCGGCCAGGCCGGTCTGGACCTTGTCCCAGTAGGCGTCCCAGTCGCTGACGCTGACGTCGACGGTAATCCTGGGGTTCGCCGCGTGGAACGAGTCCACGATGGCCTGCTGGCTCTTCAGCTCCGCCGGATCACCCCAGATCGCGTAGGTGATCGTGACGTCGGGCCCGGTGTAGCCACCGACCGGCGACGGAGAGGGCTCGCCGGTGGACGCGGGCTGGCTGGCCGACGGCGCCGTCGTCGGGGTCGGGCTGGCTCCCCCGCCGCAGGCGGCGGCGAGGAGGCCGATCGCGGCCAGCGCGACGAGCGTCCGCCACCGGTGAGATCGCTGGAACGTGTGCACTGCCATCCTCCTCCGGCTATGCCATCCAGTCCGGGGCGTCGCCGCCCAGCCAGCCGGGCAGCCACTCCGCCTCGGCCGCGATCAGCTCGTCGGTCATGCGCCACGCCTCGTCGAGGGAGAGCGCGGCCTGCACCTGTGGGTCGGTGAGCACGGCGTGGTACACGAGGTCGCGGTCCTCGTCGAGCGCCGCCCGCACGGCCAGCTCCTGGCAGTCGACCGCCGGCCGGGTGTAGGCGGCGCACTGCGGCGGGAGCGGGCCCGCGGAGACGGGATGGACGCCCAGCCCGTCCACCAGGGCGGGGACCTCCACGCAGGCGTCGGCGGCGAGGTTGGGGACCAGCCGCCCGCCGTCGTTGGGGACGTTGGCGACGATGCGGGCCGGCTCGCCGCTCGTCATGGCCCCCACGATGACCGCCGCGTACTCCCCGCTCCGCTCGATCTCGAAGGGCTCGCCCGCGTCGAGCCGTCGCTTCGTCTCGGCGTACTCGTCGAGGTTGTGGGCGACCCGGTCGAGATACTCCCCGATCGGGATCCGGAAGGACTCCACCTTCCCCTTCGGGATGAACCACGGGTTGTACTCCGCGTGGTGCTCCGACGATTCCGTGGGGTAGAAGCCGAAGCGGCGGAAGAGATCGGCCCGCACCAGGTCGTCCTCGGGGACGCGCCCCGACCCGACGAACGCATGGAGGGCCGGGTAGAGGTCGACGCCGCGGTGCTCGAGGCGGAGGATCCAGGCCAGGTGGTTCACGCCGGCCGAGAGCGCGTCGACCTCGACGACGGGGACCTCGAGGTACTCCGCCAGGCGGTGGACCGTCCAGTAGACCGAGTGGCAGAGGCCGACCGTCGGAAGCCCCACCGCCTCGTCGACGGCGCGGACCAGGATGCCCATGGGGTTGGTGTAGTTGAGAAGGAGGGCGTCGGGGCAGACCTCGGCCATGTCCGCCGCGATGCCGAGGACGACCGGGATCGTGCGCAGCCCCCGCAGGACGCCGCCGACGTTGATCGTGTCGTTGATCGTGTAGCGCAGGCCGAAGCGGGCCGGGACGTCGAAGTCGACCCTGGTCGCCCGTGCGCCGCCGACCTGGATCGTGTTGATCACGAAGTCCGCCCCGGCGAGCGCCTCCCGGCGGTCGAGGCTCCCCCGGACGACCGGCTCCGCGCCCAGCGCGCCCGCCGTCCAGCGGGCCATTCGCTCGGCGGTCGCCAGGCGGTCGCCGTCGATGTCGTGGAGGACGATCTCCGCCTCGCGGAGCTCCGGGTAGGAGAGGAAGTCGCCCAGCAGGTTGCGGGTGAACTCGACGCTGCCGGCGCCGACGAGGACGATCCGCGGCATCTCAGCCCTCCGGGACGGCGTCGCCGACGCCGACGATGTGACGCAGCCCCTGGCTGTGGTAGCGCTCGACCCAGGCCGGGTGGTCGGGGTCGTGGCCCCGGCGCCGGGCGAGGGCGAAGGCGAGGAGGGCGACCGGGGGCACGGCCGTCAGGGGGGCCAGGTCCTCGGCCGCCGACGGCGGCAGCGGGAGGTGGTCGGCGCCGTCGATCGCCGACGCCGCGCCGGGGCCCACCTCGACGACGCGAGCACCCCAGCCGGCCGCGTGGCGGGCGACGTCGAGGGTCGCCTCGCGCCCGGGACCGCTGGGGGCCAGGGCGACGACGACACTGGCTGGCCCCACGATCGTTGCGGCGCCCGACGCCATCTCCCACGACTCGGCGCCCTCGGCATGGACGAGGGCCATCTCCTTGAGCTTGAGGGCGGCCTCGTACGCGGCGGCCGTCGCGTTGCCGCTGCCCACGACGAAGACGTGCTCCCGGCCGGCCAGGGCGTCCGCCAGCGCCTCCGCCCGGGGCAGCGCCGCGGCCACGGCCGCCGAGACGTCGTCGGCCGCTCGTGCGAGCGCGGCCCGGAGGGCCTCCGCCCGGGCGCCGCCCAGCAGCTCCCCGAGCACGAGGTGGGTCGCCGTCAGGGTGGCGGCGAACGTCTTGGTCATGACGGGGACCCGGCTGGCCCCGCCGGCCGAGCGGACGACGTGGTCGGCAGCCCGATCGAGGGTGCTGCCGGGCACGTGGACGATCCCCACGGTCGGGACGCGGCCGCGGAGCGCCTCCACGACCGCCAGGACGTCGCGGAACTCCCCGGAGGCGGAGATGCCGACGACCGCGTCCCCCGGCCCAAGCGCCGGCAGGTAGGTCCGGAACTCGCCGGCGTTGAGGGCGATCACCGTCGGGTCGTCGGCGGCCGCGTGGCGCCGGTAGAGGGTCGCCGCGGCCACCGCGGAGTGGTACGAGGTGCCGTTGCCGATGACGTGGATCCTGCGCGTGCCCGCGTCGCGCAGGCCCGCCGCGGCGGCACGCGCGCCGGCGAGGCCTTCGTCCAGGGTGGCGCGGATGGCGTCCGCCTCGGCGCGGATCTCGTCGGGGACGATTCCTTCGATCATCGCCTGGGTGGGCTCCCTTCGGGGGACGGCGGGCCGGCCACGACGACGCGGACGCCGCGGGCCTGCAGGGCGACGACGTCGGCGGGGTCGGCCCCGGCGTCGGTGACGATGACGTCGACCTCGTCGAGGCCGAAGACGAAGGCGGGAGCGACCTGGGCGAACTTGGAGCTGTCGGCGAGGACGACGCATCGGCGGGCGCTCCGGCGGAGGGCGCGGTCAGTGAGGATCTCAGGGATCGAGTCGTTCATGAGGCCGTGATCGGGGTCCATGGCCCCGATCCCCATGAACAGGGTGTCGGCCCGCAGCTCCCGCAGGGCCAGCTCGGAGAGGTGGCCCAGCATCGAGTGCATCCGGGGTCGCACGACGCCGCCGAGCACGACCAGCTCGATCCCCTCGCGATCGAGGAGGACCGAGGCCACGTCGAGGGCGTTGGTGATCACCGTGAGGCGCCGGTCGACGAGGCGGCGGGCGAGCTCGAGGGTGGTCGAGCCGCTGGAGATCGCGATCGTCTGGCCGTCCTCCACGAGGGCCGCGGCGGCCGTCCCGATCGCCCGCTTGGCCTCCCCGGCCGGGTCGCGGCGGCCCGCCGCGGGTCGCCCGGCCGGGGCGAGCGTCGCTCCGCCGTAGGTCCGGACGAGGGTGCCATCGTCAGCCAGGCGGGCGAGGTCGCGGCGAATCGTCGAGGCCGTGACGCCGAGGTCCGTGGCCAGCGCAGTCACGCTCGCGCGACCGTCCTCGCTGAGGCGGCGGAGCAGCTGGCGGCGGCGATCGCTGCGCGGCATGCGCGCATGCTGTGACGCGTATCGCGCGCCGTCAACGATCATCCTGCGCGAATCGCGCAATCGTCGCGTTGTTGTCCGGCAGGCCCCGCGCTACGATCCGGGGGTCCCGCCCCGCCCGAGGTGCCCGATGCCGTACCTGCTCGGCACGCGGCGCGGGCTGCAGGCCTGCGCCTCGGCCCGCGGCACGTTCGCCGTCCTCGCCCTCGACCACCGCCAGAACCTCCGGCGGGAGCTCCACCCGGAGGCGCCTGAGACGGCGACGTTCGGGGAGATGGTCGCCTACAAGCGGGCCGTGGTGCGGGCCCTGGCGGGGACCGCGACGGGCACCCTCCTCGACCCCGAGATCGGGGCAGCCCAGTGCATCGCCGACGGCTCGCTCCCCGGGAGTGCCGGCCTCATGGTGGCCGTCGAGGCGACCGGCTACGAAGGACCGCCCACGGCGCGGGTCAGCCGCGTCCTCGCGGGCTGGTCCGTCGAGCAGGCGAAGCGCCTCGGCGCGTCGGCGGCGAAGCTCCTCGTCTACTACCACCCCGACGCCGCCAATGCGGCGGACCAGGAGCGGCTGGTGGCCGACGTCGCCGCCTCCTGCCGGGCAGCCGACCTGGCCCTCTTCGTCGAGCCGCTCGGCTTCGACCCGCTGAGCGGAGGGAAGCTGACCGGCGAGGCCCGGCGGCGCTGCGTCGTCGCGACGGCAGGGCGGCTGATGGGCCTCGGCGGCGACGTCCTGAAGGCCGAGTTCCCCTACGACCCGCAGGTCACCGACGAGGGAGCCTGGGCGGATGCCTGCGCCGAGCTCGATGCGACCTCCCCCGTCCCCTGGGTCCTCCTCTCGGGCGGGGTGGACGATGCGACGTTCGAGCGCCAGGTCATGGTCGCCTGCCGGGCCGGGGCGTCGGGCGTCCTCGTCGGGCGATCGGTCTGGGCGCCGTCGGCGACGCTGCCTGCGGCGGCCCGCGACGCCTGGTTGGCGACGGAGGGGCGGACTCGGCTGGAGCGGCTGGCGCAGGTCGTCGACGAGCTGGGGCTGCCGTGGCACGCCCGGCGAGGGACGCTGACGGCGGCGCCGGAGCCCGTCGAGGGCTGGTTCCGGGAGCGCTGAGCCGGATGACCGTCGGCCGGGCTCGCGACCTCGACCTCCTCGTCCTCGGCGAGGTCAACCCCGACATCGTCGTCCGGGCCGCCGATCCCCGGCCGGCCTTCGACCAGGTCGAGCGCTGGGTCGACGGGATCGACCTCGTCATCGGCAGCTCCTCCGTCATCCTTGCCTGCGGCGCGGCCCGCCTCGGGCTCCGGACGGCGATGGTCGGCGTCGTCGGCGACGATGCCCTCGGCCGGTTCATGCTCGCCGAGATGGCCGAGCGGGGCCTCGAGACCGCGGCGGTCCGGGTCGATCCAGCCGTCCCGACGGGTGCCAGCCTCATCCTGTCGGGCCCGTCGGACCGGGCGATCCTCACCGCTCCCGGCACGATGCCCCTCCTCCGCGTGGACGACCTTCCGCCGTCCCTGCTGGCGCGGGCTCGCCACGTCCACGTCGGGAGCTACTTCCTGCTCGACGCCGCCCGGCCGGACCTGCCGGCCCTCTTCCGGGCGGCGGGGACGTCCGGAGTGACGACGTCGCTCGACTGCAACTGGGATCCCCGAGGCCGCTGGGACGGAGGGCTGCGCGACCTCCTCGCCGAGACCGACGTCTTCCTTCCCAACGCCGCGGAGGCGGCCCGGATCACCGGGCTCGACGACGTCGAGGCGGCGGCCAGGGCCCTGGTCGACCTCGGCCCGCGCGTGGTCGCGGTGAAGCTGGGGGCCGCCGGCGCCATCGCCGCGACCGCCGGCGGCCTGGCGCGGTGCCCGGCGCTGCCGGTCGTCGCGGTGGACGCGACCGGCGCGGGCGACTCGTTCGACGCCGGCTTCCTCGCCGGCTGGCTCTCCGGTCGGCCCGTCGAGGCCTGCCTCGCCCTCGGGGTGGCCTGCGGCTCGCTCTCCACGCTCGGCGTCGGCGGCACGGCCGCGCAGCCCACCCTGGCGGGGGCCGAGGCGGCCGCCCGGGCGGCGGGGCTTCCCGGATGAGCTCGCCGGGCGCGGCGCCACGGGAGCCCCTGCGCCGGCTTGTCTGCGTCTCGGTCAATGCCGCCATCGACAAGACCGTCGCCGTCGACCGCCTCGTGGCGGGCGAGATCCACCGGCCGCAGCTGCTCTCCGTCCTGCCCGGCGGCAAGGCCATCAACGTGGCCCGCGCCGCCCGGACGCTGGGGCTGGCGGCCTCAGTCGTCGCCGTCCTGGGCGGGCATGCCGGAGACTGGCTCGAGGAGGCGCTTGCCGCCCGCGGCATCCGGGCCCGCGCCGTCCGCGTCCCCGGCGAGACCCGCACCTGCCTGTCCGTGCTGGATCGCTCGACGGGAGCCCTGACCGAGCTCTACGAGGCGGGGCTCACGCTGGACGACGCCGGGTGGGGCCTGGTCGAGGCGGCGCTCTCGGCCGAGCTGGCGGACGACCCGGCGGGTGCCCTCGTCGTCCTGGCCGGGAGCCTCCCTCCGGGCTCGCCGCCGGCGGGGTACGGGCACCTCGCCGCGCTGGCGGCCGCGTCCGGGGCACGGGCGGTCGTGGACGCCGGCGGCGAGCACCTCGTCGCCGCGCTCGAGGGACGGCCCTGGCTGGCGAAGGTCAACGCCCGGGAGGCGTCGGAGGCGACGGGCATCGCGGCCGCCGACGAGGCGGGTGCCGTCGCAGCGGCCCGCGCGCTGCGCGCCCGCGGCGCGCGCGCCTCGCTGGTCAGCCGTGGCCCCCGGGGCGCCGTCCTGGCCGACGAGTCCGGCGCCACCTGGCGGATCGGGCCGCCGCCGGAGCTCGGCCCCTACGTGGTCGGCAGCGGCGACGCCCTCCTCGCCGGGCTCGCGGCGGCTCTCGCGGCCGGCCATCCCCTCCCCGAGGCCGCCCGGCGGGGCGGCGCGGCCGCCTGTGCCAACGCCCTCACGCCCGGCCAGGGCGAGCTGGACCCGGCCGACGTGGAGCGGGTGCTGGCAGGGATCTCCCTCGCCCGCCTCGACCCGGCCTGACGCGGCGGGTCGCGCGCCCCGCCCCTACCCCTCGGCCAGCCGCTCCAGGCGCTCGCGGACGCGATGCAGGGCCCGACGGTCGGGGCAGGCGACGAAGCAGGTGTCGTCGCCGGCGATGGAGCCCACGACTTCCGGCCAGCGGGCACGGTCGAGCGAGGCCGCGATGGCGTGGGCCGAGCCCGGCAGGGTGACCAGGACGAGGAGCATGCCGGCCTCCCGGATCTCCACCGGCAGGTCGCGGAAGAGGCGGCGCAGCCGCTCCTCACCAGTCGGATCGGCCTCGGCCAGGCGCGGCGGGAGGGCGTAGACGCTCACCCCGTCGCGATGGGTCTTGATCAGCTGGAGCTCGGCGACGTCGCGGCTGATGGTGGCCTGGGTGGTCCGGAACCCGCGCTCGCGAAGGGCGGCCGCCAGCTCCTGCTGGGTCCGGATCGGGCGCTGCTCCACCAGGTCGCGGATCGCCCGCTGGCGAAGCTGCTTCATGACCTCCATGTGCGCTCCCGGCGCCTATGCCGCCAGGAAGTAGATCACGACGGCCGCGGCGAGGAGCAGCCGATAGGCGACGAAGACCGTCATCGGGTGACCGCGCAGGTAGCGGAGCAGGCCGGCCACCGCGACGAGGCCCGACAGGGCCGCGGCCAGGAAGCCGACCACCAGCGGCCCCGGCTCCACCGGGACGCCCGCCTCCCCGGTCAGCAGCTTGCGGATCTCCCACGCGCCCGCGCCGGCGATGACGGGGGCGGCCATGAGGAACGAGAAGCGGGCGGCGGCCTCGCGGGTCAGGCCCAGGGCCAGGCCGGCGCTGATGCTGATCCCGGAGCGGCTGATCCCGGGCACGAGCGCGATGGCCTGGGCACAGCCGATAGCGAAGGCGCCCCCGAAGCCGAGGTGCTCCATCCCCTCGGCCTTCCGGCCGAGGCGGTCTGCCGACCAGAGGATCGCCCCGCCGATGACGAGCATGAGGGCGACGAGCACCGGCTGGCGGACCTGCTCCTCGAAGAAGTCGTTGAGGAGGACCCCGGCCACGATCGCCGGGGGCATCGTGACGAGGATGAGCCAGGCCAGGCGACGGTCCGGGTCGCCCCGGAACGAGCGGTCCCGGATGGCGGCCAGGCCGGCCGGCACCAGGCGCACCCAGTCCCGCCAGAAGTAGACGAGGAGGGCCGCCAGGGTGCCCATGTGGAGGACCACGGAGAAGGCCAGCGACGTGATGAACGGGTCGTGCCAGCTCAGCAGGTAGGGCGCCAGGATCAGGTGGCCGGACGAGGAGATCGGCAGGAACTCGGTGAGCCCCTGCACGATGCCCATGACGATCGCCTGGATCAGGGTATCCATCGAATCTCACGGCGGGTCGCGCCCGGACCGGGCGCGACCCGCCGTCCCTTCGTGCGGCCTAGCGGATGAAGAGCGGGGCGAGCACCAGGGTGATCGTCGCCAGCAGCTTCACGAGGACGTGGAGAGATGGGCCCGCGGTGTCCTTGAAGGGATCGCCGACCGTGTCGCCGACGACGGCCGCGGCATGGGCGTCGGACTTCTTGCCCAGGACGTTCCCCGCGGCATCCTTGAGGTGGCCCGACTCGATGTACTTCTTGGCGTTGTCCCAGGCGCCACCGCCGTTGTTGAGGACGGTGGCGAGGAGGACGCCGGCAATCGTGCCGACCATCAGGAGGCCCGCCACGGCCTGGTAGCCGAGGAGGACGCCGACGAGGACCGGGGTGGCGACCGCGACGACGCCGGGGGCGACCAT
This sequence comes from uncultured Chloroflexia bacterium, assembly GCA_963821235.1. Lineage (GTDB taxonomy): Bacteria > Chloroflexota > Limnocylindria > Limnocylindrales > CSP1-4 > CTSoil-043. Next base: position 326,111 of record CAWGCS010000002.1, on the reverse strand, counting down.
CTCCCGCAGGGCGGCCTTGGTGGTGAGGTCGACGACCCTGGCGTAGTCGGGTCGACCCGTGTAGTCCATGATCCCGGGGATCTCGCGGAACTGGCGGCGGACCTCGACGATGATCGCGGAGGCCGTCTTGCCCACCGCCCGGATGGCCAGCGAGCTGAAGAAGTAGACCAGCATCGAGCCGATCAGGGCGGCCACGAAGACCGAGACGTCGGCGAGGTTGACGGACTCCATCAGCGGCTTGCCGGACCGGCTGAGGATGAGGTTCACCTTGTCGATGTAGGCGCTGAAGAGGAGGAAGGCGGCCAGCGACGCCGAGGCGATCGCATAGCCCTTCGTGAGCGCCTTCGTCGTGTTGCCGACGGCGTCGAGCCGGTCGGTGATCTCCCGGGCATGGGCCTCGGCGCGGCTGAACTCGGCGATCCCGCCCGCGTTGTCGGTGATCGGGCCGAAGGTGTCCATGGCCAGGATGTAGGCGGTGGTCATGAGCATGCCCATCGTCGCCACGGCGGTGCCGAAGATGCCGCCCACGTTGTGGCCGTCGGCGTTGAGGAGGCCCGCCTGCTCGCCGAGCCAGTGGCTGGCGAGGAGGGCGATCCCGATCGTGATCGCGGTCACGAAGGTCGTCTCGTAGCCGACGGCGGTGCCGCTGATGATGTTGGTGGCGGGGCCGGTCTTGCTGGCCTCGGCGATCTCGCGGACCGGCCGGAACGACCCGGCGGTGTAGTACTGGGTGATGTAGACGAAGGCGATGCTGGTCGCCAGGCCGACCACGCCGGCCCCGAAGAACCAGACCCATGCGGGAATCCCGCTCGCGCCGGACTGGGCGCCCGTCTGCATCATCACGTTCGTGACGAAGGCCAGCGCGACAACGGACAGGAGCGTCGTGACCCAGTAGCCGCGGTTGAGGATGTTCATGGGGTTCTCGTCCTCGCGCCCGCGGACGAAGAACATGGCGATGATCGTCGCCAGGAGCCCGAAGGCGCGGACGACGAGGGGGAAGAAGATCCAGGCCTCGGGGTTGGCCCAGCCGGCGTTCTGGGCAACCGTGTAGACGCCCACGCCCAGGATCATCGCCCCGATGTTCTCCGCGGCAGTCGACTCGAAGAGGTCCGCCCCGCGGCCGGCGCAGTCACCGACGTTGTCGCCGACGAGGTCGGCGATGACGCCCGCATTGCGCGGGTCGTCCTCGGGGATGCCCGCCTCGACCTTCCCGACGAGGTCGGCGCCGACATCGGCGGCCTTGGTGTAGATCCCGCCGCCGAGCTGGGCGAAGAGGGCCACGAAGCTCGCCCCGAAGCCGTAGCCGACGATGAGGAACGGCGCCTGGTGGATCGTCTCCGCGTTGAGGCCACCGAAGGCGGCAAACATCAGGTAGACGCCCAGCAGCGACAGGGAGACGACGAGGAAGCCGGAGACGGCGCCGCCGCGCATGGCGACCTGGACGGCCTCGACGAGGCTCCGCCGCGCCGCCGCCGCAGTCCGGACGTTCGCCTTCACGCTGATGTACATGCCGATGATCCCGGAGGCCATCGAGCAGGCGGCGCCGACGAGGAAGGCGATCGCGGTCCGGATGCCAAGCTCGGGCCCGAAGATGTCCGTGTCGGCGACGTCCTTGGTCTCGAAGACGGAGATCAGGAGGCCGATCGCGACGGCGCCCACGACGGCCAGGACCGCGATGGTGACGTACTGCCGGCGGATGAAGGCGACCGCGCCCTCGAAGATGGTCGCCGCGACGGCCTCCATCTCCTTCGTCCCGGTGTCGCGGCGCAGCACGTCACGGGCCAGGAAGAGGGCGAAGGCGATGGCGATCAGCCCCGCCGGCAGAATGATCAACTGGAGCAGATCAGCATCCATCGGCAGCTTGCGCGACCTCCCTGTCAGGCACGGCCGTCCGCGCGGCCGCGATCGTCGCGCCGGGGACGAGGGAACGTTGTGTGCCTGGGGACCACCGGCCCTTCTTCTGGGCGGGACGGCTGGGCGGCTCAGGCCATGATCGAGTGTATCAACTGCCCGAACTGCGGGTCAACCGGCGCATACGCGGCGATTTATGCATTGCTGCGCACGCGGGCACGCCGGGCGCCGCCCGCGGGGCGGCACGCGGACCGGGCCCCTATACTGCCGGACTTGTGACACGACGCCCCCTCGGGTGCCTCTTCGAGATCGTCGAGACGCTCGTCCTCACGCTCATCATCTTCTTCGTCATCCAGACGTTCGTCGCCCAGCCCTACCGGGTCGAGCAGCAGTCGATGGAGCGGACGCTCGAGCCGGACCAGTACGTCCTGGTCGACAAGCTGACCCCCCGCTTCGACGACTACTCCCGCGGTGACATCGTCGTCTTCGAGCCTCCCGACGCCTGGGTCCAGGGCGGTCCGCGGACGCCGTTCATCAAGCGGGTGATCGGCCTGCCCGGCGAGACGGTCGAGATCAAGGACGGCAAGGTCTGGATCGACGGGACGCCCCTCGACGAGTCGTACACCTACGACCTCGAGCCGACGACCGCGACCGAGGAGCCGGCGCGGTGGGTCGTGCCGGCGGGGGAGCTGTTCGTGATGGGCGACCATCGCGCGGCCTCGGCCGATTCGCGGGCCTTCGGGCCGATCGCACGGAGCACCATCATCGGCCGTGCCTGGCTGCGCTACTGGCCGGTCGCGACCCTGGGGATCCTCCCCACGCCCGGGTACCCGGCCGCCGTCGGGAACGGCGACGCGAGGCCGAGCCCGACCGTACCGTGACCTGGCTCCTCGTCGCGACGGGAGCTGCGGTCGCCTTCGGGGCGGCGGTCGCCGTCGGGGCCGGCGGGGCGCGCACGGCCGGCCTCGGGGCCCTCGTCGCCCTCGTCTTCTCGCCGTTCGTCGCCGATCCCCTGCCGCCAGCCCCCGTGCTCGGCTTCCGCATCGTCGCCGGCGTCCTGGCGGGCTTCCTGCTCTCCGTCGCGGCGCGCCGCGCCGGCCCGGCGAGCGGCTCGCCCATCGGCCTCCCGGCAACCGTGGCGGCCGCGATCGCGGCCTTCGCGGCCGGGCTCGGGGCCACCGCGGTGGGCCTGCCGTCGTTCGGGCCGCAGGCGGCCCTCGCGGCCGGTCTCGCCTGCGTGGCCGTGGCGGTCGCCGCAGTGGCGCTGGCCCGGGACGCCTTCCGCCTCGGCGGGGGCCTCCTCGTCCTGCTGAACGCCGCGCTCCTCCTCCGCGATGGCCTCGTCGGCACGCCGCCCGCGCTCGAGGCGCTCGTGGCCGGGGCCGCCCTCGTCGCGATCGCCGCGGCCGTGATGGAGCTCGCCGGGTCGGCGGCGACCGCGACCGGCGAGCTGGCGATCCCGGGCGCCGTCATCGACCGGCGCCGTCCTCCCGGCTGAGGGCGCGCCCGTGAGCCTCGCCCCGTTCCTCGCAGTCGCCGCGACGGGCACCATCGTGGCCCTGGCCGTCCGTCGCCGGCGTCGGTCCGGCACCGTCGCCGGCCTCGGCGCCGTCGTCGCAGCGCTGCTCGTCCTGATCGCGACGACGCCGGACGGCTCCCTGGTGGTGGCCGACGGGGCCGTCGCCATGACCTCCTACGCGCGCGTGCTCCTGGGCGTGGCGCTCGCGGGCGGCCTCGGCGTCCTCGCCGTCGCCCGCATCACCAGCTGGGAGTCGGGCGGACCGGCCGTCCTGCTCGTGGCGGGGACCGGGCTCGGCCTCGCCCTGGGCATGGCCGGCGCGCTGCCGGCCCTCCTCGCCGCCGGGGCGACGGCCGCCCTGGCGGCGGTCGTGGCCCTCGCCCAGCCGGCAACCCCGCTTCGGGTGCGGGCCCTCGCCCGCGAGCTGCGCGGGGTGGTCGCCGCCACGACTGTCTGCGTCATCGCCGTGAGCCTGGCCCCGGAGGGGATCGGCGGCCTCGCCGTCCAGCCCCAGGTGGCCGGCCTCGCCACGGTCGTGGTCGGCATCGCCCTGGGCCATCGGCTGGGCATGGTCCCGTTGCACGCCCGCGTCGCCCGGCTCATCGACGCCGCGCCCGCGTCGGCCTTGCCGGCCCTTCTCGTCCTCCTCCCGGCCGGGTGGGCCGTGATCCTGCTCGGGTGGGCGCCGGACACGCTGGGGCCCGCACAGCCGGTCCTCGGGTGGGACGGCACGCTCCTCGTCCTGCTCGGCCTCGCCACCATGCTCCTGGGCGCGTTCGCCGCGCTCATCCAGGACGACATCGGCCGCATCGTGGCCTACACCATCGTCCTGGACGCCGGGGTCGTCGTCCTGGGGTTCGCCTCGCTCGACCCGGCCGGCCGCGACGCCGTGCGGGCCTGGCTGGTGCCGTTCGTGGCCACGCGGATCTCCCTCTTCGGCTGGGCGATCGCCTTCCGAGCCGCCTTCGGGACCGTCCGCCTCTCCGAATCGGGCGGCTGGCTGCGGCGCGCGCCGGCCCTCGGCGCCGCCCTCATCGGGATCGGCGTCGCGGCGGTCGGCTGGCCCGGGGTCCTCGTCTGGGATGCCCGCCTGGCGGCCCTCCAGGCCGCGACCGCCGGCGGGGCCCTCTTCGTCGCCTCGCTCGCGACGCTGGGGACGGCCGCCGCCCTGGCGCGCATCCTGGGGATCGGGCTGGGCCGGCCGGACGCCCGCGTCACCGCCGCCCCGGGCGAGCTGGCCCGGGTTCCGGCCGGGCTGCGGGCGGCGGCCCGCGCGGCCGGGAGCCCCGCCGGGCGGCGCCTGGCGACGCTGCAGGCGGCGGGCCGCGAGATGCGGCCGCTGCTGGAGCTCAACCGGACGCCGTTGCGGGCGCTCCTCGTCGTGGTCCTGGCCGGGTTCGCCCTTCTGACCGCGGCCGGCGCGTTCGGGATCCGCGAGGCGGCGGCGGCGCCTGACGTTCCGCTCCCCGGCCCTGCGGCGGCGACGCCGGCGCCCTGAGGCTCAGGCCTGGGGACCGAGCACCCAGCGATCGACCTCGCGGCCGTACGTGGCGATCCCCTCCGGGAACCACAGGGCGAGCTCCGTCGCGGCCGTCTCCGGCCCGTCCGAGGCATGGATGAGGTTCTGCCCGACCTCGAGGGCGAAGTCGCCGCGGATCGTGCCGGGCTCGGCCTCCCAGGGCCGGGTCGCCCCGACCATGGCCCGCACGACCGAGATCGCGTTGGGACCCTCGACCGCGATCGCCACCAGCGGGCTCGAGGTGATGAAGGCGACGAGGCCGGCGAAGAAGGGGCGCTCGCGGTGGATCGCGTAGTGCTGCTCGGCGAGCTCGCGGCTGACGGCGACGAGCTTCAGGCCGACGAGCCTGAGGCCCCTGTCCTCGAGGCGGGCGATGACCCGCCCGACGAGAAGGCGCTGGACGCCGTCGGGCTTGATCAGGACGAGGCTGCGTTCGGTCACTGGGGACTCCCGGGGGGGCCGGCCTCGGCCGGCGCGAGGGCGAGACGTTCGGCGGAAGCGTAGGCGATCCGCGATTCCTCGTGGCGCCCGGCGAGCCGGAGCGCCTCGGCGCGGACGAAGGCGAGGGCGGCGGCAGGCCCACCCGCCTCGACGGATCGGGCCTCGCCCGCGAAGGACGCCGGGCCGGCCGAGCCACCGGCTGTCGGCGCCCGGTCGAGGGCCGCGAGGACCGCCTCGGCGGCCGCGCGATCGGAGCGGAGGGCGAGGGCGAGCAGGACCGCCGCCCGGTCCGGGGCGCTCGCCAGGAGCCCGGCGCCGGCGCCGACGAGATCGGACGCGGAGCGGGAGATCGGGATGGCGGCGGGCGGGACGGGGCCGCGACCGGCGCCCGACCCACGGGGCGGCGGGCCTGTCGCCGGCTCGGGCGGCCCGGCCTCGTGCATCTCTGGTGCGGCCGGCTCGCCCGGGCCGGGTCCGGCCGACGGCGCCACCGACGCTCCGGCACTCGCCGGCGGGCCGGCCGTGACCGCCTCGCCGGAAGGAGGTCCGGCCTCGGGGGCGAGGTCGCCGGCGTCCGTCGCCGGTTCCGGGGCGACCGCCGCGTCCGGCTCCCAGGGCCACGCCGCGAGCGCCGGGAGGCCGGCCAGCAGCCGCTCGAGCGCCTCCCGGTCGCGCAGCTCGGCGGCCGCAGCGTCGACGTGGGCCGTCGACTCCGCCACGCGGCCCTGGGCGGCCTCGGCTTCGGCGCTGATCACGTGGGCCAGGCCCGAGGCGGCGCCCGGCTCGTCGCCGTCCTGCAGCCAGGCCGCCGCCGCGGCCGCCGCGCCGGGCAAGTCGCCGGTCCGCCACCGCACCTCCGCCAGGTCGAGGATCCCCGGTCGGTCGAGGCGATCGGCGCCGGCCAGCGTCTCCAGCTCCACGCGGGCGAGGGCGTACGTGCCGCCGCGGAGGTGAAGGTGGGCCAGGCGGAGCGCGTCGCTGCGCGCGGGCGACCGGCTCACGGCGCGGCCGGGATGCGGAGCGTCCGCTCGAGGGCGCGTCCCTTGCCGGCCGGGGCGACGACCGCCAGGCGCAGCCCGTCGTCGCGGAAGAGCCGGCCGGCCAGGTCGCGGACCTCGTCCGCGCTCACGGTCTCGATCGCCGCCAGCGCCTCGTCGGGGGTCATGACCCGATCGTGGAGCGCCTCCTGGGTGCCGATCCACGAGGCGAGGTAGCGCGACTCGTCGAGGCGCAGCTCCAGGCGGCCGGCAAGGTACGCCTTCGCCTTGGCCATCTCGCCGTCCGGGACGGCGTCGTCGCGCAGGCGGGCCAGCTCCTCGAGCACGGCCGCGATCGTCGGCCGGATCTTGCGCGGGTCGACGCCGGCGTAGACCGAGACGACGCCCGCGTCCGCGTAGCTGACGATGGAGCTGCCCACGTCATAGGCCAGCCCGCGCTCCTCGCGGACCTCCAGGAAGAGGCGGCTCGACATCCCGTCGCCGAGGATCGCGTTGAGGACGGACAGGGTCCACTGGTCGGGGTGGTCGCGGCGGAGGCCCGGCACCCCCACGATGAGCTGGGCCTGGGTCGTGGGGCGCGAAGCCCGCACGAATCGGTCGCCGGCGGGGATCGCGGGTGCCGGGGCGTAGGCCGGGATCGATCCGTTGCCGGTGCCGAAGGCCTCGGCCGCCAGGCCCGCCACGGTGTCGTGGCCGATGTCGCCGGACGCGGCGACGACGACGTTGGCCGGCCGGTAGTAGGTGCCCCAGAAGCGGTGGATGGCGTCGACCGGGAGCGCCCGCACGCTCTCCTCGGTCCCGGCGATCTCGCGACCCAGCGGCGTGTCGTCGAAGACGGCAAGGTCGAAGAGGACGTTGACGTGCTCGGCAGGGTCGTCGAGGTAGGAGCGAATCTCTTCGACGATGACGTCGCGCTCCTGCTCGATCTCCTTCTCGTCGAGGAGCGGGCGGGCCACGAGCTCGCCGAGGACCGCCATCGCCAGCGCGGCGTGGCGGGTCGGCACCCGGACGTAGTAGACGGTCGACTCGCGGTCGGTCGACGCGTTGAAGGTCCCGCCGATCCCCTCCACCGCCTCCGAGAGGGCGCGGGTCGAGGAGAACGCGCGAGTGCCCTTGAAGGTCAGGTGCTCCATGAAGTGGGCGCAGCCGGCCTGGTCGGCACCTTCGTGGCGGGACCCGGCGAGGACGTGGGCCTCGATCGTGACCGACCGGGATCCGGGAAGCCGGGCGGAGATGACGCGCGGCCCGTCGGCCAGCGCGGTACGTTCGAACATCGGGCGAACGGTAGCCGATCGACCGCCGGACGGTGCGCCGGAACGGGCTGCCGGCGTGCCCTCGACCTCCCCTCGCGGCGGCCCGCAGGGGCCAATCGGCGGGGGCCGGGGGGACTATCCTTGGGGGGCGCGGTCCGGCTCGAGCCCCGGTCCGGGGAGACCGGGCGCGGGATCGCCCGCAGGAGCGCGTCCCCCTGCCGAGCGTGGCAAGCGCATGGAGGAAGGACACGATGGCCAGCCGACTCCGGATGCCGCTGACGCTGCTCGCGGCGGCCGCCCTGATCGTGAGTGCCTGCAGCTCGGGCGGCGGGAGCGCGAGCCCGTCGGCCGGGGCCGCGGGCTGCGAGGCCGGCGCGGCCGCCGGCGTGACCCAGATCCCCGACATCGTCGAGGGCAAGTTCAACGTGGCGATGGTCCTCATCGGACCCCACAACGACGGCGGCTGGAGCCAGGCCCACTACGAGGGCCTCATCTACCTGTGCGAGAACATGGCCGACTCGCACGTCGCCTACATCGAGAACGTGCCCGAGGGCACCGACTCGGAGCAGGTCTTCCGCAGCCTGTCGCGGAAGGGCTTCAACTTCATCATCGGCACCTCCTTCGGCTACATGGATCCCATGGAGACCGTGGCCAAGGAGTTCCCCAAGATCACCTACCTCCACCTGACGGGCTACAAGTCGAACGGCACGAACTTCGGCAACTTCTTCGGGGCCATGGAGGACTTCAAGTACCTGGCCGGGATGCTGGCCGGGTCGCGGGCCAAGCTCGACGGCAACCCGAAGATCGGGTACATGGCGACGTTCCCCATCCCGGAAGAGATCCGGCTGGGCAACGCGATCATGCTGGGCGTCAAGAAGACCTGCCCGGAATGCACGATGGACGTCCGCTTCATCAACACCTGGCACGAGCCGGTCAAGGAGAAGGAGGCCGCGGCCTCCCTGTTCGACGCCGGCGCCCAGGTGGTCTTCACCGGGGCCGACACCGGCGCCGTGGCCGACGTCGCCCAGGAGAAGGGCAAGTGGGGCGTCACCTACGACCACCCGGCGTCCTGCAAGGTCGACCGCTGCCTGACCGCTCCCTACTGGATCTGGGGTCCCGAATACGTCCGCATCGCGGAGCAGGTGAAGGCGGGGACCTACAAGGCCGGCTACGAGTACTTCGACGCCGACTCCGGGGCGATGGCCCTGCTCGGCTTCATGGAGGGCGAGACGCCGCGCATGGGCATCAAGGACCTGCCCGCAGCCGACGTCCAGCTCGTCAAGGACACCCTGGCCAAGATGCTGAAGGGTGAGTTCACCCGCTTCGACGTCTTCGCCGGCCCGATCACCGACAACACCGGCAAGCAGGTCCTCGCCGCGGGCGAGAAGCTCCAGCAGTCGGACCTCGACCAGTTCCCGCCGGGCGCCCCGGGAAGCGAGTGCACCGTCTGCATGAAGTGGTTCGCCGAAGGCATCAACGGCGAGCTTCCCCAGTAGCCACGCCGATGTCGAGGCCCGCGACGACCCGCTCGTCGCGGGCCTCTTCGTTGCACGAAGCGAGCCAGCCCATGAGCGACGCACCGGCCGCCCCCAGCCCGCTCGCCGTGGAGATGCGCGGCATCGTCAAGCGCTTCCCCGGCGTCGTCGCCAACGACGGGGTCGACTTCGAGCTGCGAAGCGGGGAGATCCACGCCCTGCTGGGTGAGAACGGCGCCGGCAAGAGCACCCTCATGAACGTGCTCGACGGGCTCTACCGGCCCGACGCGGGGCGGGTCCTCGTCTTCGGCCGGCCGGTGGAGTTCCGCTCGCCGCGCGACGCCATCGCGGCCGGGCTGGGGATGGTCCACCAGCACTTCGCCCTGGTGCCCACCCAGACGGTCACCGAGAACGTCCTCATCGGCCTCGACCAGCCGCGCTTCAGGGTCGACCTCGGCCGCTACGACGACGAGGTCGCCGACCTGGCCCGCCGCCACGGCCTGGCCGTCGATCCCCGGGCGCGCGTGTGGCAGCTCTCCGTCGGGGAGCAGCAGCGCGTCGAGATCCTGAAGATGCTCTACCGCGGCGCCCGGATCCTCATCCTCGACGAGCCGACGGCCGTCCTGGCACCGCAGGAGGCGGCCGACCTGTTCCGGACCCTGCGCTCCATGGTGGCCGGCGGTGCGTCGGTCGTCTTCATCAGCCACAAGCTCGGCGAGGTCAGCCAGATCGCCGACCGGGTCAGCGTGATGCGGCGGGGCCGGGCAACGGCGGCCGGCATCCCGATCGCCGACACGACGACGGCCGGCCTGGCCCGCCTGATGGTGGGCCGCGAGGTCGTCGAGGCGATCGAGCGGACGCCGTTCGCCCCGGGCCCGGTGGTGCTGCGCATGCAGGACGTCCGGGCGCAGAGCGATCGCGGCCTCCCGGCCCTCCGGGGGATCTCCCTCGAGGTGCGGTCCGGCGAGATCCTGGGGGTCGCCGGCGTGGCCGGCAACGGCCAGTCGGAGCTGGCCCAGGTCCTGACCGGCCTCCGGCGCTGCACCTCGGGCTCGGTGACGGTGAACGGCGTCGAGGTCGGCAACCGGACCCCGCGCCAGACGATCGTCCAGCGGGTGGCCCACGTGCCGGAGGACCGCACCGGCGTCGGCACGGCGCCGAACCTCTCGGTCGCCGACAACCTCATCATGAAGAGCTACCGCGACGCCCCGGTGGCGCGGCGCTGGACGATCGACACCGGGGCGGTCCGCCGCTTCGCCAACCGGCTCCGGGAGACCTACGCCATCGCCGTGCCCACGGTCGAGACCGAGGCCCGGCTCCTGTCCGGGGGCAACCTCCAGCGCCTCATCCTCGCCCGCGAGATCGCCTCCCAGCCGCGCCTCATGGTCGCCGTCCAGCCGACCCGCGGCCTCGACGTCGGGGCCATCGTCACCGTCCATCGCCTCCTCCTGGACCAGCGCGCGGCCGGCTCGGCCACGATCCTCATCAGCGAGGACCTCGACGAGGTGCTCGCCCTCGCCGACCGCGTGGCGGTCATCTACGAGGGACAGATCGCCGGCCTCTTCGACTCGGTCGAGGCGGACATCGCCGAGATCGGCCTGCGCATGATGGGCGGCCCGGCGAGCCCCCGCGCGCGCCCGAGGCCGCGGCGGCCGCCCCGTGACCGCCATGACCCCCGACCGGCCCGGCGCGGGCGGCGGCCGCCTGCCGTGGACGCTCCGCATGGAGCGGCGCCTGGAGATCCCGCGCTGGCTCCCGGTCGCGACCACGATCGGCGCGGTGGTCGTCGCGATCCTCATCAGCGGGACGATCCTGTGGGTCGCCGGCGGCGAGCCGATCCCGATCTTCGCCCACATCTTCCGGGCCTCGTTCGGCAGCCTCGGGGTCATCTCCGACACCCTCGTCAAGGCGACCCCGCTCCTGCTCACCGGGCTCGCCTGCGCGCTGGCCTTCCGGATGCGCCTCTGGAACATCGGGGCGGAGGGCCAGTTCCTGATGGGCGCCTGGGGCGCCTCCGCCGTGGTCCTCATCCCGATCGTCCCGGCGGGGACGCCCTCGATCGTGACGATCCCCCTGATGATGGCCGCCGGCATGATCGCCGGCGCCGCCTACGGGGCGATCCCGGGGATCCTGAAGGCCGTGCGGGGGGTGAACGAGATCATCGTCACCCTCATGCTCAACTACGTCGCGGCCCTCTGGATCGCCTACTGGGTCTTCGGGCCGTGGAGCGAGGGGGGCTTCCAGCTGACCCCCACGTTCCCGCCGGAGGCGTGGCTGCCGCGCCTCTCCGACTTCGCGGACGCGGTGCCGGCCTTCTCGGGCCTGACGGTCCACCTCGGCCTCGCCTTCGGCCTGATCGCCGCGGTCCTCGTCCGCCTCCTCCTCTTCCGAAGCCGCCGCGGCTACGAGATCCGGCTCATCGGCGACAGCCCGCAGGCCGCCCGCTATGCCGGGATCGACGTCGTCCGCAACACGGTCCTCGTCTTCGCCCTGTCGGGCGCCCTGGCCGGTCTGGCCGGAATGAGCGAGGTGGGCGGCGTCGTGCACCGCCTCCAGCAGGCGATCTCGCCCGGCTACGGCTTCACCGCGATCATCGTCGCCTACATCGCCAAGCTCCACCCGTACGGCGTGATCGTCGCCTCGATCGCCTTCGGGGCCCTCATCCTGGCCGGCCGCGAGATCCAGCCGTCCGGGATCCCCTCGATGATCCAGGGGATCATCCTCTTCTCGCTCATCGCCAGCGAGGTCGCCCTCCGCTACCGCGTCCGGCTCGAGCGGCGGGTCGCCTGATGGATCCCACGATCATCCTGGCCGCGGGCGTCGCCTCGGGAACGGTCCTCCTCTTCGCGGCCGTCGGCGAGATCTTCGCCGAGCGGGCCGGCGTGCTGAACCTGGGCGTCGAGGGGATGATGCTCATCGGCGCCGTCGTGGCCTACGGGACGGCCGTGGCGACCGGCAATCCCTGGCTGGGCCTCGGGCTCGGGACGCTGGCCGGCGGCCTCCTGTCGGTCCTCCACGCCGTCATCACGATCAGCTTCCAGGCCGAGCAGGTCGTCTCCGGGCTGGCCCTGACCTTCCTGGGGACGGGCCTCGCCCGGGTCCTCGGCGAGGACCTGTCGAAGGCCGGGGCGATCGCCCTCCTGCCCACGTTCACCGTCCCCGGGCTGGCCGCCGTCCCGGTGGTCGGGCCCATCTTCTTCACCGACCAGAGCGTGCTCGTCTACGTCGGCTACCTCGTCGTGCCGCTGGCCTGGTACTGGATCGACCGGACGCGGCCGGGCCTCCACCTGCGGGCGGTCGGCGAGAGCCCGGCGGCCGCCGACACGCTGGGCGTCGACGTCTACCGCCTGCGCCATGCCTACGTGATCGTGGGCGGCCTCTTCGCCGGCCTCGCCGGCGCCGCGATCACGCTGGCCGTCTCTCCTGGCTGGTTCGGCGACCTCACGACGAGCGGCCAGGGGTGGATCGCGGTGGCGCTCGTGATCTTCGCCCAGTGGAGCCCGGTCCGGGCCGCGGTCGGCGCGTACCTCTTCGCCGCGATCCGGCGGATGCTGATCGACATCCAGGGCCCCCAGGAGCTCTTCGGCGTCCCGAACCCCTTCTTCCACGACCACACGCTGACGTTCTTCCTGGAGATGGTCCCCTACATCCTCATCATCGGGGTGCTCGTGGCGGTCTCGGGCGAGGCCATGCGCAAGCGCCTCGGCGCCCCCGCCGCCCTCGGCCTCCCCTACGTGCGCGGCGAGCGCGGGCTGTAGGCGCCCGGGGGGATCGCGGGCGGGATCGGAACGGAGCGCCGGGGCCGGGCGCTCAGGCGCTCTCGTCGACCTCCGGTCCCATCAGCTCCATCTGGACGAAGCCGCTCGTGTCGAAGGCGAGCTGCTGCGGCTCGCGCCCGTCACCCGTCCCGAGGGGGGAGAACTCCACCACGACCCGCTCGTCGCCCTCCACGAGGGCATAGGCGATCAGCTGGTCGGGCCGCGTCTCGAACTCGAGGTGCTCGAAGGAGTCGACGTTGAGGCAGATCGAGACGGGGGTGAAGTAGGACGACGTCTCGGGCTCGTCGACGACGACGCGCTCCACCCAGCCGGTGCCGTGGGCGACGAGCTCGCGGCCTCGGAAGTAGCGGTACGAGACGGTCTGCTTGAGGAGCGGACGGAGCAGGTTGAGGATGTCGGAGCGGGACGACACGATGCCACTGTTCACGAAGAACTTGGCGGGAGTCGGGCGCTCCATCGGGACTCCTCCTGCGCCGGCGGGACCCCCGGATCGTAGCGCACCGGCCGGGGTCCGCGAAGCCTCCCGGGACCGTCCGCGACCCCCACGCGAGCCGCTCGCGCACGGTCCGCGACCCAGCCGCCTGCCGCCCGCGCACCCGACCGGGCGCCCACGGGCGGCCTATCATCGGGCCATGCTCCTCGCGATCGACGTCGGCAACTCCAACCTGCGCCTGGGCACCGCCCGCGACGGCGCCCTGGCCACGACCCGCCGGGCGGCGACGAGGCCGGGCACCACGCCCGACGAGCTCGAGCTCCTCCTCGAGGGGCTCCTCTCCCTCGACGGGCTGCACCTCGCCGGCGCCGGATCGATCGCCCTGGCCTCGACCGTCCCTGCCTTCGTCGAGACCGTGGAGGCCCTGGCGGCCCGGCGGACGATCACCTGCATCGTCGCCTCGGCCGCCACCGTCCCCGTCGCCGTCCGCGTCGAGCACCCGGCCGACATCGGGCCCGACCGGCTCGTCAACGCCTACGCAGCCGCGCACCTGCACGGGACGCCGGCGATCGTCGTCGACTGCGGCACCGCCACGACGCTCGACGCGGTGGACCAAACGGGAACCTTCGTCGGCGGCGCCATCGCCCCCGGGATGATGCTCGGCCTCGAGGCTCTCGCCGCGCGGACGGCTCGCCTGCCGCGGATCGAGCCGCGCCTCCCCGACGGCCCGATCGGCCACGACACCGTCGACGCGATGCGGGTCGGCTCCGTGCTGGGCCACCGGGCGATGATCGAGGGGCTCGTGGCCCGGATGCGTCGCGAGCTGGCGGCGGCCGCCGCGGTCTCCCCACACGACGTGCGGGTCGTGCTCACGGGCGGACTGGCCGCGCTGCCCTGGGCCAGGACCGTCGAGGGGATCGACGCCGTCGACCCCGATCTCACGCTGCGCGGGCTGATCCTGGTGCATCGTGCCGCCGTCGGCGCAGGGGAGGCCTGAGGCGTGGCCGGGCGCCTTGCCGGGCGCTTCCTCGGCCTCGGGATCACGGGCTCGATCGCGGCCTTCAAGGCGGTCGACCTCCTCCGCCTCCTCCGGGCCGAGGGTGCCGAGGTCCAGGTCCTCATGACGCCCTCGGCGACCCGCTTCGTCGCCCCCCTGACCCTGGCCGCCCTGTCGCGGCGGCGCGTCGACGCGGACGTCCTCGACCTCCTGCCCGACGGGCGGATCGGGCACGTTCTGACGGCCGACGCCGCCGACGCGGTCGTGGTGGCACCGGCGACGGCGCACTGGCTGGGCGCGATGGCCCACGGCCTCGCCGCCGACGTCGTGACCGCAACCTGCCTGGCCACGGCGGCCCCCGTCGTCGTGGCCCCCGCGATGGACGGCGACATGTACGCTCATCCGGCCACCCAGGCGAACGTCGCGATCCTTCGCGACCAGTTCGGCTACGCGATCGTCGAGCCGACGAGCGGAGCTCTCGCCTCCGGGCAGGTCGGGCCGGGTCGCCTGGCCGAGCTCGGGGAGATCATCGATGCCGTCGTGCGGGCGGTCGGGGACGGCCCGCCGCGCCGGCCCGACCCGGCCGATCGTCCGCCCCGCCTGTCGCGGGTGGAGGTCGAGGGGCTGGGTCGCGACGGCGACGACCTGACGGGCCGGCACGTCGTGATCACGGCCGGCGGCACGGCCGAGCCGATCGACCCGGTGCGCTTCATCGGCAACCGCAGCACGGGGGCGATGGGCGTCGCCCTCGCCGAAGCGGCGCGGGATCGCGGGGCGCGGGTGACGCTCGTCCTGGCCATGGCCAGCGTGCCCCTCCCCGAAGGCGTCGAGGTGGTCCGGGCCGAGAGCGCGGCAGCGATGCGGACCGTCCTCCGCGGCCTCGTCGAGGATCCGGGTGGACGGCCCGGCTTCGACGCCCTCGTCATGGCCGCCGCCGTCGCGGACTTCCGTCCGTCGTCCCCGGCTGACCGCAAGCTGCCGCGGGCCGACGCTGGCCTGACCCTCGAGCTGGTGGCCAATCCGGACCTCATCGCCGAGCTGGGCCGGGTCGTCCGCGGCCTCGACGACGCGGGCGAGGCGTCCGGTCCCCCACTCCAGCCCCGGCCGGTGCTTGTCGCGTTCGCGGCCGAGACGGGCAGCCTCGACCGCGCCGCCGGCAAGCTGTCCCGCAAGCGGGTCGACTTCCTGGTGGCCAACGACGTGGCCGAGGCGGGCTCGGGCTTCGGGACGCCCACCAACCGCGTCACGATCCTCGCCGCGGACGGCACCGAGGAGGCCCTGCCGCTCCTCCCCAAGCGCGAGGTCGCGGAGCGGATCCTCGACCGGGTGGTCGTGGCGCTGGACGCCCGCGGCGCGGCGGCGCAGACTGGATCGCCCGAGCCCCAGCAGGAGAGCCGCGTCCCGTGAGTGCCACCCCGACCGCCCCCGACCGCATCACCGTCCTCGACTTCGCCCGCATGCACGCCGACGGCGAGCGGATCGCCATGCTCACCGCCTACGACCACCCGACGGCGCAGCTCGTCGACGAGGCCGGGATCCCGGCCATCCTGGTCGGCGACTCGCTCGGCCAGGTGATGCTGGGCTACGAGACGACCGTGCGGGTCACGATGGAGGAGATGCTCCACCACACCAAGGCCGTGGTCCGCGGCACGCGCCGGGCGATGGTCGTGGGGGACATGCCGTTCCTCTCCTACGCGACACCCGAGGACGCCCTGGCGAACGCCGGCCGCTTCCTCCGCGAAGCCGGTGCCCAGGCGGTCAAGATCGAGGGCGGGGTGCGGGCGACCCGGATCATCGAGGCCCTCGTCAAGGCAGGGATCCCGGTGATGGGCCACATCGGGCTGACCCCCCAGGCGATCAACGCCCTCGGCAAGGTCCGCGTCCAGGGCAAGAGCCGCGAGCAGGCACGGGCCCTCCTGCACGACGCCCTGGCCGTCCAGGAGGCCGGCGCCTTCGCCGTCGTCCTTGAGCTCGTGCCGGCCCAGCTCGCCGCGGCCATCACGGCCCGCCTGCGGATCCCCACCATCGGGATCGGTGCCGGCGCCGGGTGCTCGGGCCAGGTCCAGGTGATCACCGACCTCCTCGGCGTCGGCTCCTTCGTGCCGCGCCACGCCAGGCCGTACGCCGACCTGCGGGGGACGATCCTCGCCGCGGCCAGCGCCTACCGGGCGGACGTCGAGGCGGGGACCTTTCCCGGCGACGCCCAGTCGACGCGGATGGACGACAGCATCCTCGACGAGGTCCTGGGCCGCGGGGCGGTCGATCGCACGACGGACGGCGTGGTGCTCGACGGGATACCCCTCGACCGCGACCTGTGACCGAATCCGCCGGGCCGGCGCGGGCCGGCGGTCTCGTGGTCGTCCGCTCGCGGGCCGAGCTGGCCGACGCCCTGGCGCGGGCGCCACGGCCGCTCGGCCTCGTTCCCACCATGGGCTGGCTCCACGCCGGCCACCGCTCGCTCATCGCCAGGGCCCGGACCGAGTGCGCCAGCGTGGCGGTCTCGATCTTCGTCAACCCGCGCCAGTTCGGGAGCGCCGGCGACCTCTCGAGCTACCCGCGCAGCGAGAGACGCGACGTGGCCATCTGCGCCGAGGAAGGGGCTGACCTCGTGTGGGCCCCCGCGGTCGAGGACGTCTACCCCCCGGGCTTCGACACGACCGTCAAGGTCGGCGCCATCTCCCGTCCGCTCGAGGGCGCCGCGCGGCCGGGCCACTTCGACGGGGTGGCGACCGTCGTGGCCGTCCTCTTCGGGCTCGTCCGGCCCGAGCGGGCCTACTTCGGGATGAAGGACGCCCAGCAACTCCGGGTGATCGCCCGGATGGCCACCGACCTCGCCCTTACCACCGTGGTGCCGTGCCCCACCGTCCGGGAGGCCGACGGCCTGGCGATGAGCTCGCGGAACGTCCACCTTTCGGCCCCCGAGCGCGCCGCCGCGGCGGTCCTCTACCGCGCCCTGGAAGCGGGGCGGGCGGCGTACGGCGCCGGCGAGCGCGACGCCGAGGCGATCCGCGGCGCCGTCCGCGACGTCCTCGCCGGCGAGCCGCTCGCCCGGGCGGAGTACGTCTCGCTGGCCGACAGCGCAACCCTCGCGG
The DNA here is from genome assembly GCA_963821235.1 of uncultured Chloroflexia bacterium. Lineage (GTDB taxonomy): Bacteria > Chloroflexota > Limnocylindria > Limnocylindrales > CSP1-4 > CTSoil-043. Next base: position 308,754 of record CAWGCS010000002.1, on the reverse strand, counting down.
AGCTCGAGCGCGTCGAGGGGCCCGCCCTCCTGTCGCTCGCCGTCCGCTTCGGGCGCACCCGGCTCATCGACAACGTCGCCCTCGACTGAGCGGGCGGTCCCCGCCGCGGGCGACCGCAGGAGCCACCGGGACCGACGGAACCGCCGGGTCGCGGGCCGCGTCTCCGGGCCGTGACGCGGACCGAGCCATCACTGCGTCGGAACCAGGGGACACCCCGATGATCGCTCCCGTTCCTCACGGCGGCCGCGGGCCCCGATCCATGACCACCACGCTGCGTCGCGGGCTGCTCCTCCTCGCCGCCCTCGCCGTCGCGGCCTGCGGCGGGGGTGCGGCCATCTCGACCGTCGGGCAGGCGGGCGGCGGTACCGGCGCCGAGGTGCCGGCCGGCATGCCCGCGGCCGCGCCGTCCGCCGCGAGCAGCGAGGCGAACGACTATGCCGCCGACGGCAAGGGCACCGACGCGCTGCTCGGCCAGGGCCCCCTCATCGTTCGGAGCGGGCAGCTGGACCTCGAGGTCGCGGTCCTCGACGATGCGCTCGCCGCCGCCGAGAAGGCGGTCACGGCCGCCGGCGGGTACGTCGCGGCCTCGCAGCGCCAGGGAGACGACGAGCGCGCGAGCGCTTCGGTCACCTACCGCATCCCCGTGGCCCGCTGGGAGGAGACGCTGGCCGCCCTCCGCAAGGTCGGCGCCAAGGTGCTCTCCGAGCAGACCGGCAGCCAGGAGGTCACGAGCCAGGTCGTCGACCTCGGCGCCCGCCTCGCCAACCTCCGGGCGACCGAGGCTGCCCTCCAGGCGATCATGGCCAGGGCGACGAAGATCCCCGACGTCCTCGAGGTCCAGAGCCAGCTGAGCGGGGTGCGCCAGGAGATCGAGCAGCTGACGGCCCAGAAGCAGTCGCTCGAGGAGCAGGCCGCGATGGCCACGCTGACGGTCGGGTTCTCGCTCCCGCCGGTCGTGGCCGTTACCCAGGTCCGCGAGGGCTGGGACCCGGGAGCGGAGATCGACCGCGCCGCGGCCACGCTCGTCGGCCTCGGCCAGGGGGTCGTGAGCGCCGCCATCTGGGTGGCGATCGTCCTCCTGCCGCTCGCCCTCGTGCTGGGGGCGATCCTGGGCATGGCCTGGCTGGTGGTCCGCCGCGTGCGGCCCCGGACGGAGCCGCCCGCTCCGCTCGACGCTCCGGCCGCCTGATCGCCTCGCCTCCGGGCACCCGCGTCGGGCGGCCGCCCGGCCCTACAGCTCCTGGCTGCGGAAGCTCCACCAGGCCGCGCCGAGGGCCACGGCCACGATGGCCGCGTTGACCAGCACGGGTCCCGCGAGCAGGTCCGGCACGGTGCCCCCGGCCAGCCGGTCGGCCGCGCCCCAGAGGCTCGTCGGCAGGTACGGCCCGATGCCCGGCAACGCCGAGAGGACTCCGGCGGCGAGGAGCGCGGCGAACCCGATCCCGCCCGCGGCGAGGGCGGAGCGGGTCACGACCGAGGCGACGAAGGTGAGCGAGGCGAAGACGGCCAGGGAGAGCCAGACGAGCCCGACCGCGCCCACGAACCCGGCGATCGGGAGAGGCTCGAAGAGGATCGTGGTGTAGATCCAGCAGAGCGTCCCGGCCACGACGAGGGCGATCGCGAGGAGGGCCCCGATGGCCACCACCTTGGCGCTCAGGAAGGCGGCCCGCGAGATGGGCTTGGTGAGCAGGAACGAGGCGGTCCCGCGCTCCTTCTCGGCCGCCACGGAGCCCATCGTGACGAGGATCGCGGTGAGGACCCCGAACTGGCCCATGTTCTTGGTGAACTGGGCCACCGCGTCGGCGGTCGTGGGGGCCGGGACGATGCCCTGGAGCTGGCTGCCGCCGACCGCCTCGATGATCTCCCGCACGTAGCGGGCGAAGACCGGCGAGAGGAGCCCGAAGACCGCGAAGACGGCGACGACGACCGGGAGGCGCATCGTGCGCGCCTGCTCGAGGAGCTCCTTGCGCAGCAGCAGCGCGAAGCCGATCATGCCGCCGGCTCCGCGCCACGGCCGTTGACGAGCTCGAGGAAGACGTCCTCCAGGGTCGGTCGCACGCGCTCGAAGCGGGCCAGGCGGGCCCCGCTCGCCACGACGAGCGGCAGCGCCGCGGCCGCGGCGAGCTCCGCGTCGGTCACGTAGACGCGGAGGACGCCGTGCTCCTGGCGCACCTCGCGGGTCCAGGGAGCTGCCCGCAGGGCGGCGGTGAGGGCGGCGACGGCCGCCTGCTGGTCCGCCTCGGGGTCGATCTCCAGGATCGGCCGGGCGTGGCGGGCCAGCAGCTCCCCGATCGGTGCCTCGGTCACCAGGCGGCCGCGGTCGAGGATGGCGACGCGGTCGCAGATCCGCTCGACGTCGGTCAGGATGTGGGTGCTCATGAAGACGGTGGAGGTCCCGCGGAGCCGCCCGATGAGCTCGAGCACGTCGCGCCGGCCCGCCGGGTCGAGGGCGCTGACCGGCTCGTCGAGGAAGAGGACCGCCGGACGCGGCACCATCGCCTGGCCCACGCCCAGCCGCTGGCGCATGCCGCCCGAGTAGCCGCCGATGCGGCGCCGCGCGGCCTCGGTGAGCCCCACCGTCTCGAGGACCTCGTCGACCCGGGCCCGGAGCTCCGCGCCGCGCAGCCCGTAGGCCCGGCCCACGAACGTCAGCAGCTCGCGGCCGGTCATCCAGCCGTAGAAGCGGGGGTCCTGGTCCAGGTAGCCGATGCGGCCGGCGAGGTCGAGGCCGCCGCGCCCGACCGGCACGCCGGCCACGATGGCCGTCCCGGCGCTCGGGTGGCCCAGGCCGGTCAGGAGGCGGAGGGTCGTCGTCTTGCCGGCCCCGTTCGGCCCCAGGAAGCCGAAGACGGACCCGGCAGGCACGTCGAGGTCGAGGGCGTCGAGGGCGAGGACCTCCCCGTACCGCTTCGTCAGCCCCCGGGCCTCGATGGCCGGGCGGCCGACCGCGGGCGGGGCGCTCACGCGTCCTCGCGGCCGGCGAGGAGATAGAGGATCGGCCCGACGAAGCCGACGAAGATGATGACGAGGGCCCACACGACCTTGCTGCCGCCCTTGACCCGCCGCTCCGACCTCGTCAGGTCGTAGAGAGCGAAGATCGCCAGCCCGAGCTGGATCGCCACGATCGGGACCAGCATCGCCAGCAGCGCTCCGATGTCGATGTTCACGCGCCTCTCCCGTCAGGCCCCCGTCTCCGTCGCCGCGGCGAGCATCCGGTCGGCGTCGAGCGACGCGGCCACGATCGCCTTGATCGTCGCGATCTTCTCGCGGTCGGCGGCATGCGTCTTGATGAGAAGGTCATGAACATCGGAGGCCACCATGTAGGTGTCCTCGTCGAGGAAGCAGGCGAAGAGGTCGGCCCGCCGGATCTCGTCGATGACGACGGAGCGGGGCCGGTAGCCCGACAGGACGAAGCCGACCGTGGATGGCTCCACCTCGCCGCGGGCGACGGCCGGCCGGCGCAGCTCGAGCCGGTGGGACCGGCAGAGGGCGACGATCACGTCCTCCCGGTCGCCGGCCACGATCACGATGCGGCGGCCCGTGACGTGCTGCAGGACGTGGTGCGGCTCCATCGCCGCGACGCTGATGCCGCCGATGACGAGGTCGAGGTCCGGGCCGGCGTTGAGGAGCTCGGCGGCGGTCCCGGCGAGGATCATCGAGAGGGTCGGGTTGGAGAGGATCGGGCGGTACGGGATCACGCCCAGGAGCGGGATCCCGTGCCTGGCGAGGCCGCGCTCCAGGACGGCCGCGATCCCCGGCTGGGCGTCGACGTTCACCTTGTTGACGATGGCCCCGGCCACGGCCACCCCGTGGGCGGCGAAGTGGCTGGCGTTGAGGACGATCTCGTCGATCGGCCGGCCCACGCCTCCCCCGCTGACGATCACCGCCGGGGCTCGGAGCATCGCGGCGACGGCGGCGTTGGAGAGCCCGATCACCGCGCCCACGCCGGCATGGCCGGTGCCCTCGATGAGGAGCGCGTCGGTCGTCGGGGCGAACGTCGCGTGGGCGGCCGTGATCCGGGCCCCGAGGTCCTCGACGACCTCCCCGGCGATGTAGGCCTTGGTGAACCCGCGCGGGATGTGGACGGGGCTCATCACGGTCAGCGACGTCCGCAGGTCGAACACGGCGCGCATGAGGACGGCGTCCTCGTCGGCGGGGATGCCCGACTCGTCGACGACGGTGCGCTGTCCGACCGGCTTCATGAAGCCGGTTCGCAGCCCCTCGCCGAGGAAGAGGTCCAGGAGCCCCATCGAGGCCGTCGTCTTGCCCCGGTTCTGGCCGGTCGCGGCGAGGTAGAGGTGGCGCATCAGGCGGGCCGGGCCGGGCGGCGAACGGGCGGGACGGGCGCGGCGCGCCTCAGCGCGGGGTCGTCCGGCGCTCGACGAGCGCCAGGCCCTCGCGCAGCCGGCCGATCGTCTCGACGTCGACGCTCTCGGGCTCGAGGTAGGGGCCGAGCCGCTCCAGGATGTCGCCGACGAGGCCGAGGAAGACGCCGGCGTCGGCCACGAAGAACTGCGGCTCGTTGTTGTAGCGGACGAGGGTCAGGCGCCCCTGGAGGACGCGCCGATCCTCGATGTGGGAGATCTGGGTGGAGAAGGTGTGCCCCTGGATCCCGTCCGGGTTGTTGAGGAAGTTCAGGGCGTTGTCGATGGCCAGGCCGAAGCGGGCGCGCCAGGCGGTGAGGCGCTCGTGGACCTCCGGGGAGATGCGGACCTCGCTCACCTCCTCGAAGACCTCGGGGGCGATGGTCAGCAGCCCGACCAGGGTGGAGCCGGCCCGCGCCCCCAGCATCACCTGGAGCGAGCGTTCGAGGGTGAAGACCTCGGAGTCGAACCGCGGGCTGGTGATGACGTCGGTCAGGAGGTCCTCGACGTTGTCCAGCACGGCCGAGTCGGACATCGCACCGGCCAGGTGGAGGATCTCTTCCTTGAACAGGAACTTCTCTTCGTGGTCGAGCATGGGGGCGATGGTACACCGCGGGAATCCGCGAGCCCCGGCCGGTCGGCCGGGGCTCGCGGACGGTGCAGCCGGCGGCGTGTGCCGCGTGTCCTACGGGTAGAGACCGCGAAGGGCCGTCGCGTCGGCGACCCGCTGGACGGCGACCAGGTAGGCCGCCGTGCGCATGTTCACCTTCTCGCGCTTCTGCATCGCGAGGACCTCGGCGAACGAGCGGTCCATGATCTCCTTGAGCTTGGCGTTGACGACGGCCTCGCTCCAGTGATCGCGGTTGAGGTCCTGGACCCACTCGAAATAGCTGACGGTCACACCACCGGCGTTGCAGAGGATGTCAGGGATCAGGAAGACGCCGTTGTTGTAGAGGATCTCGTCGGCGTCGGGCGTGGTCGGGCCATTGGCGGCCTCGGCCACGATGCGGGCCTTCACGCGGCCCGCGTTGCGGGCCGTGATCTGGTTCTCGAGGGCGGCCGGGATGAGGACGTCGCACTCGATCTCGAGCAGGTCCGCGTTGCTGATCTCGCGGGAGCCCGGAGCGCCGACGACGGTGCCGTGCTCCTTCTTCCAGGCGACGACCCGCTCGACGTCGAGGCCCTCGCGATTGGTGATCGCACCGCCGGTGTCGCTGACGGCGATCACCGTGGCGCCCTCGTCGCGCATGAGGCGGGCGGCGATCATGCCGGCGTTGCCGAAGCCCTGGATGGCGACGGTCGAGCGGGTGAGGTCGAGCCCGAGGTGCTGGGCGGCGTCGACGACGGTGAAGACGCAGCCGCGGGCCGTGGCCTCGTTGCGGCCCTCGGACCCGCCGAGGCTGATCGGCTTGCCGGTGACGACCGCGGGGACCGTGTACCCCTGGTGCATGGAGTACGTGTCCATCATCCAGGCCATGATCTGGGGCGTCGTGTTGACGTCCGGGGCCGGGATGTCGCGCTCGGGTCCGATGAGGACGCTGATCTCGGTCGTGAAGCGCCGGGTGAGGGCCTCGAGCTCCTTCAGCGAGAGCTTCTTGGGGTCGATGATGACGCCGCCCTTGCCGCCGCCGTAGGGGATGCCCACCACCGCGCACTTCCAGGTCATCCACATGGCGAGGGCCTTCACCTCGTCCAGGGTGACGTCCTGGTGGTAGCGGATGCCGCCCTTGGCCGGACCGCGGCCCAGGTTGTGCTGGACGCGGTAGCCCGTGATCACCTGGACCGTGCCGTCGTCCATGTGCACCGGGAAGGTGACCGTGAGCGCCCGACGGGGCTCGCGGAGGACCCGGCGCAGGCCGGGGTCGAGGTTGAGGCGCTCGGCAGCCAGGTCGAACTGGCGCTGGGCGACCTCCCACGCGTTGATCGCGGGCGCCGCCTGCTCGGTGGTCATGAGAGTGGGGTTCCTCCTGCCCAGGGACCCCCGTCGGGGCCCAACCGTCTACGTCCGCCCCCGTGGGGGCCATGCGCCGCCTCCGGGACGGCTGCCGGCCGCGGCGCGGGACCCAGCCAGGCAGGCCGGTCGTCGCGGCGCGACGGAGTTCACACCGGGCCGATCATCCGGCCCTGCCTTCCCCGCCGCATAGGGCCGAACGGGGACGCATCCCCCGGGCGGATCGGCCCGGCGGACGGGCGCAATGGTACCGTTCCCCGCCCGTATCCGCGTCGCAACCTGGATCGCCGTCGGGCCTTGCGCACGCCGCGCCGCGGAGCGTCAGCGCCGCCGAGCGGCGACGGGTGCGAGACGACCGGCCCGCACGGCCGGCGCGGCCGGCGGCTCCGGCTGCGGCCTGGCTCCCCTACCGCTTCAGCAGGACGACGGCGCCGACGCACCCGGGGCCGAGATGTGGGCCGACGGATGGCCCAACGCACTCGGTCGTGACATGGCTCGGGTCGACGCCGCCGGGCAGCCGGGCGAGGACCTCCTTCCGGAAGGCGTCCACGTCGGGGGTCTCCGTGTGGAGGAAGGCGATCCGCTCCACGGGACGCGCCGTCAGGAGCTCGATGACGCGCTGGCGGGCCCTGGCCCGCGTCCGGACCTTGTCGGCGGTCTCGACGATGCCGTCGACGACCGTGATGATCGGCTTGATCGACAGGACGGTCGCGATCGCCGCCCTCGCCGGCGAGATCCGCCCGCCCTTGCGCAGGTACTCGATCGTGTCGAGCGCCACGTACAGGTCGAGATCCTTCCGCCGTTCCAGGACGGTGGCCGCGATCACGGCAGCCGGGGTCCCAGCCGCGGCCATCTCGGCGGCCAGCAGGACCAGCAGGCCGACGCCCATCGAGGCCGTCTCGGAGTCGACCACGTGGATCTCGGCGCCCGGCATCCCCTGCGCCGCCAGCTCGGCGCTCTTGACTGTCGCCGACAGCTTGCCGCCGATGGTCACGCAGACGATGGCGCTCGCTCCCCGCTGGAGCTCCTCCTCGAACGCCGCCCGGAAGTCGCCCGGCGATGCCGCCGCTGTGGCGGGGAAGGGCGCCTCCGGCGCGACCATCCGCCGCCAGAACTCGTCGGTGGAGAGGTCGACCCCGGCCCGGTACTCCTGGTCGCCGAACCGGACGTAGAGCGGCACGATCCGGATCCCATTGGCCGCGGCCTCCTCCGCGGTCAGGTCCGACGCGGAATCGGTGATGATCGCGATGCGGGCCATCTCAGCTCCTCCGCAGGAAGACGGCGCCCAGCGAGCCGGGTCCCAGGTGGGGACCGGTCGAAGCGCCGATCAGGCCGATGGAGACGTGCGCCGGGTCGATGCCCCCGGGGAGGCGGGCGACGACCTCGTCCCGGAAGGCGGCGACCTCGCCGGGCGGGCTCGTCGGGGTGTGGAGGACGGCGAGCCGCTCGACCGGCCGTTCGGTCAGCAGCTCGATGACGCGGGCGCGGGCGCGAGTCCTGGTGCGGGGCCTCTCGGCCAACGTCACCAGGCCGTCGCGCACGGTGATGATCGGCTTGACGGAGAGGACGGTGCCGATCGCCGCGCGCGCCGCCGAGAGCCGCCCGCCCTTCCGCAGGTACTCGAGCGTGTCGAGGTAGACGTAGAGGTCGACGTCGGCCAGGCGGACCCGGATCCGCTCCGCGATCTCGGCGGCGGCGGCGCCGCTCGCTGCCATCTCGACCGCCAGGAGGGCCGGAATCCCGGTCGACATCGACGTGGAGCCGGTGTCCACCACGTGGACCTCCCGGCCCGGGAGCGCCGCGGCGCCCAGGGTGGCGGACGCGAAGGTGGCCGACATCCTCGATCCGATGGTCAGGCAGACGACCGCCTCGGCGCCGTCGGCGAAGCAGGCCTCGAACGCCTCGCGGAAGGCCCCCGGCGACGGTGCAGCCGTCATCGGGAACGGCGCGTGGGGCGCCATCAGGCGATCCCAGAAGGCCTCCGTCGAGATGTCCACGCCGACCCGGTACTCGTCGCCGCCGAAGCTGACGGTCAGCGGCACGACGCGGACGCCGGCGGCCGCGGCGACGGCGGGCGCCAGGTCGGCGGTGGAGTCGGTGACGACGGCGACGCGGCCCATGGCCCTCCTTCGGCCCCCGGCTCCGGGTGGCGAAGGGATCATACGGGCCGCTCGCTGAGCCCCGCGAGGTGCTCGTACGCCCGGAGGCGCCAGAGCGGAAGGAGGGCGACCACGAGGAGGATCACGGTCGCCGCCAGGAGGCCGTCGATCCCGCGCGCGTCCGCGGCCACCCCGCCCACGAGGCTGCCGGTGATCTGGCCGATGCCCAGGAAGACGGAGTAGAGGCCCATGATGGCGCCCCGATCCTGCGGATACGGCTCCGACATGTCGGCCAGGAGCCCGAGCGCCGCCGGGGTCGCCCCGGCCAGGACGAAGAGCCCGCCGACGATCGGGACGAGGAGCGCCGCGAGGACGGGCGTCGGGAGCCCGCCGCCGTGGTTGAGGGCCAGCGCGGCGATCGCGAGGACGCCGCCGCCGGCGATGCCGTAGCCGATGATCGTCGTCCGCCGCAGGAGCCGGAAGCGGTTGCCCCAGTAGACGAGCCCGGCGAAGAAGATGAGCATCGCCACGCCCAGGCCGGCGCTCACCGCCAGGGGCGAGAAGCCCTGCATGAGCAGCTGGTCGGCGAACTGCGCCTGCGGGTCGCGGATCAGCTGGAAGATCGACTGGGCGGTCCACAGCCCGATGACGGCGTTGATGGCGACCCAGGTCGGCGCCAGGAGCCAGACGTGGGCCCCGCGCAGGATCTCCACGTAGCGGGTCAGCGTCGTCCGCCCGTGCTCCCGGCCGCCGTGCTCGACGCGCGGGTCGCTGATGCCGAACCGGTAGATGCACCACGAGACGCCGTAGAGGACGGCATTGGCGAAGAAGGCGACGTTGCCGAGGGCCGTGTAGACGACGCCCGCGGCGACGATCCCGCCGCCGATGCCAGCCAGCGTGGCCGCCTCGAAGCGGGCAACTGCCTTCCCCCGCAGCCCTTCGTCGCCGATCGTGGCGATGGCCACGAAGCCGAGGATCGCCGGGACGCTGGCGGCCGTGGACGCCCCCTCCAGCCAGCGGGTGAACCCCAGGAGGAGGAGGCTCGTAGTGAGGCCGGTCAGGATCACCGCGGCCGCCCCGAAGGCCGGGCCGAGCTCCATGATCCGGTGGTAGCCGAAGCGGTCGGCGAGCGTCCCGAAGATCGGCGAGAGGAGGAGCTCGGCGGCGAAGAACGACGCCGTGAAGATCCCCAGCATCAGGGCATCGACGCGGTCGCCGCCGTACCTCGGGAGGTCGTCCAGGTAGTAGACGAGCATCGCCCCGGTCAGCCCCGTGCTGAACCGGAGGGTGAAGGTCCCGAGGATGACCGCCCAAAGGGAACGTTCCATTCCGCGCAGGGTACGCGGCCCGGACCCGCCCCGTACCACCCCCGCCCGCGCCTACAATCGATCCGTGGATGTGCCTCGCCCGCTCGTGCCGTCCCTCCTCGCCCGCGGCGCGAGCGGCGCCGTGGTGGCCCCCCACCACCTGGCCACCGCCGCCGGCCTCGGAATCCTCCGCGCCGGCGGTCATGCGGTCGACGCGGCGATCGGCGCCAACGCCGTCCTGGCAGTGGTCTTCGGGGAGGCTTGCGGGATCGGGGGCGACGCGTTCTGGCTCGTCTGGGACGAGACGGCGGGCAGCCAGGTCGCCCTCAACGGCTCCGGCCGCGCCCCGGCCGCCGCCGACCCTGCCGCGCTCCGCGCCCGCGGCCTCGCGACGCTCCCCTTCCGCGGTCCGCTGTCGATCACCGTCCCGGGAGCCGTGCGCTCCTGGGCCGACGCCCACGCCCGCTTCGGCCGGCTCTCGTGGCAGGCGCTCCTGGCGCCCGCCATCGAGCTCGCCGGGGGCGGCTTCCCGGCCGACGAGCTCTTCGTTGGCGCCGTCGAAGGGTCGGCAGCCGTCTTCGAGTCGGCGCTGGGAGCCGCGGCCCACGGCTGGAGCTCCGTCTACCGGCCGCACGACCGCGCCTGGCGTCCCGGCGAGCGGATCGTCCTGCCGGCCCTCGCGGCGACCCTCGAGCGCCTGGCGGCACACGGCGCCGACGACTTCTACGGCGGCGAGCTGGCCGCTCGCCAGGCGGCCGGCCTGGCCGCCGCCGGGAGCACGATCACCGCGGTCGACCTGGCGGCGCACACCTCGACCTGGGAGACGCCGCTGGCCCTCGAGTACCGCACGGCGACGGCGACGACCCACCCGCCCAACTCGTCCGGCGTGGTGGCCCTCGAGATCCTCAACATCCTGCGCGCCCTCGAGGCGCCCGATCGGGACGTCTTCGCCCCGGCGGGCGGCGGGGCGACGGCCGGGGCGGATCTCCGCTGGACCCACCTGGGGATCGAGGCGACCAAGCGCGCCCTGGCCGACCGCGACGCCCACCTGTCCGATCCCGCCTTCGTGGATGTTCCCGTGGCGCGGCTCCTCGACCCCGCCTACGGGGAGGAGCTGGCCCGCGGCATCGACCTCGGCCGTGCCTCCGTCCCCCCCCCGGCCCGCGCGCCGATCGGGGGCGGCACGATCTGGCTGGGGGTCGTGGACGGTAGGGGCAACGCGGTCAGCCTCATCGAGTCCAACTACGCGGGCTTCGGCAGCGGGGTGGTCGATCCGGCCACGGGGATCGCCTACCAGAACCGGGGCAGCTGCTTCAGCCTGGAGCCCGGCCACCCGAACGTCCTTGCGCCGGGCAAGCGGACGCTCCACACGCTGCTGCCCGGGATGCTCTTCCGGGACGGGCGGCCCTGGGTCGTCCACGGGAGCATGGGCGGCGACGCCCAGCCCGCCGTCTACGCCCAGGTCGTCTCGGCGCTCGTCGACGGCGAGGTCGACGTCGCGACGGCCGTTGCCGCGCCGCGCTGGTCCCCGGTGCCTCCGGCGCACTTCGCGCCCCCCGAGCTGGTCGAGATCGAGCCGCGCTTCCGACCGGGCCTGCTGGAGGGACTCGCGGAGATGGGTCATCGCCTCGACGTCCGGGCGCCCTTCGACGGCGGCCTCGGCCACTGCCACGCGATCGAGCTGGTCGAGGGGGGGCCGGCCGCCGGCGGGACCCTCGCGGCGGCGACCGATCCGCGCTCGGCGGGGCTCCCGGCGACGTGGTGATCTGGCGACGTGTTGATCTGGCGACGTGGCGGCGTGCTGGCACGGTGAAGCGGAGCCCGGCCGGGTCCGGCCGATGACCGGTCGCGCCCCCCTCCTCTATCCCGGGCCGCGGGCGGCCCTGCTCCGCCGGATCGGGGCCCTCACGGTGGACGACCTCCACGCCCTCGACGGCGCGGTCCGGGAGCTGGCCGCGGCGAAGGCGCACCGCCACGTCGACAAGGGATTCCTCTTCGCCTGGTGGGATGGGCCGCGGCTCGACGACGAGGACGATGCCGCGCTCCAGGACCTGTTCGCGGTCGTCCTGGCGGCCCTCGCCGGCAGCCTCACCGGGCTCGACGTCGAGCGCGTCGGGGCGCGACTCGCGCCGAAGCCGTCGCTCCTCGACGGCATCCTCCAGGCCTTCGTCCCGGAGCGCCGCAGCCGCCGCCTCCAGGACGCCTCGATCGGGCTCATCGAGGACGCCGTGGCGCCCTGGGATCCCCGTCTGGCGGTCGTCGCGACCTGGAACATGGCCTGCGCCGCGGCCCTCCGCGATCGCCTCCCGGCCCCGACCCTCGAGACGCTCGAGGCAGCCTGGCGGCGGGCCCTGGGCGAGCCTCCCGCCTGAGCCTCCGCCCGGGCCGCCGTGCGATACTCCCCGCCGTCGGATCCTGCCCGTCCCACGTCGCCGCGGAGGCCCGCGTGACCTCGAACGTCGCCCAGTCCTACCCGTACTCCAGCGAGACCGAGGCCGAGCGCGCGGCTGCCGTGGCGGCGACCCTGGCCGCCCACGAGGCCGCCGACGCCGCCCTCGCCGCGGAGTCGACGCCGCTCGACGAGCGCGATCGCTGGTGGACCTACCACCACGCCGGCTGCGGCGGGATCCTCCACGTCGCCGGCTATGCGCGGGAGAAGCACGCGGTGGTCACCATCTGCGACCGCTGCGGGAAGACGGCCCTCCGCTGACCGGCCCCGCTGCCGGCCTCGCCCCAGCCGCCCTCCGCGAGGCGCGCCGTCGCCTCCTCGTCGACATGGCCGGGATCGTCGCCTCGGCCGCCGGGTTCGGCGTCGTCTTCGGGCTGACCGCCCGGGGAGCGGGCTTCTCGATCGTCGAGGCGGTCGCCTTCTCGACGATCGTCTTCGCCGGGGCGTCCCAGTTCGCCGCCGCAGGGATGGTCGCGGCGGGCTACGGCTGGCCGGCCATCGTCCTCCTGACCGGCCTCGTGAACGCGCGCCACGCCCTCTACTCCGCCGCCCTCGCCCCCTGGCTCCGCGGCCGGTCGCGTCCCGAGCGCGCGGCGATGGCCCACGTCCTCACCGACGAGTCCTTCGCGCTCTCGCTCGTCCACTTCCGCCGCCTCGGCGTCGCCGACCGCCGCGGCTACTGGCTGGCCGCCATCGGCGGCGTCTTCGTGCCCTGGAACCTGGCCACGCTGGTCGGCTACCTCGGCGGGCAGGCGATCCCGGAGCCGCGGGCGCTCGGGCTCGACATCGTCTTCCCGGCGGCGATGGCCGGCCTCGGGGTCGGCCTGGCGACGGGCAGGCGCGAGGTCGTCGCCCTCGGCGCGGGGGTCCTCATCGCGGTCGCGGCCGGCCTGGCGGTCGACGCCCGGCTGGGCGTCGTCGTCGGTGGGCTGCTCGGCCCGGCCGTCGGCCTCGCCGTCCCCCGCCGCGATCCCGCGATCCCCGAGCCCGACGAGCTGCCGGCCGACCCCGACGCGTTCGCCCGGCCGGACCGCAGCGAGGACGGGATGCTGCCGTGAGCGTCGGGCTCGTCGGCCTCGCCGTCCTGATGTTCGCCGTGACCTACCCGTCACGGGCGATCCCGCTCCTCGTGCCGCGCTTCGAGCGCCTCCCCGCGCCGGCGCTGGAGTACCTGCGGCTGGTAGGCCCCGCCGTCCTGGGCGCCATCGCCGCCACGGAGGTCCTGGTCCGCCAGGATCCCGCAGGCCACGCGGTCCTCGCCGTGGGCTGGGAGTCGCTGGCCGTCCTGGCCTGCGTCGGGATCGTGGCCTGGCGGCGGAACCTTGCCCTCGGGCTCCTGGTTGCCGTCGTGCTCGTCGCCGTCCTGCGCGCGGCCCGCATCGCCTGAGCGGGGCGCCACCGGCCGTCGCCGGCCGTCGGGCGCCTCAGGCGACCGCACCCTCCCGCCATGATCGCACCGCCGGGTCGCGGCCGATCGCCAGGAGAAGGGCGGCGAAGAGCACCGTCCGGGGCCCGATGCTGGCGACGTCCAGCCACTCGTCGGGCGAATGGTCGAGGCCACCGATCGGGCCGAGGCCATCGAGCGACGGCACGCCGAGCCCGGCCGTCGTGTTCGCATCGGAGGCTCCACCGGTCGCGGCGTCGCGGACCTCGAAGCCCAGGCCCGTCGCCAGCGCCTGGGCAAGCTCGACGAGCCGCCCGGACCGCTCCAGCTTCTCCATCGGCCAGTGGCGGTGGCGCAGCTCGACCTCGATCGTCACGTCGGGGACCGCCGAGGCGGCCGCGAGCGCCCGGATCGCCGCGTCGGCCGCCTCCATCGAGGGCCGGTCGACCGCCCGCAGGTCGACCTGGAGGACCGCTCGCTCGGCGACGACATTGGGGCGGATCCCGCCTTCCACGACGCCGACGTTGCAGGTGACGCCCGGCCACCGCCCCGACAGGGCATGGAGGCCGACGACGAGGTGGGCGGCGGCGAGGATCGCGCTCCTCCCCTTCTCCGGCTCCACGCCGGCATGCGCCGCGCGTCCCCGCACGGTGATGACGTAGTCGCCCGTCCCCTTCCGCGAGGAGACGATGTCGCCGTTGGCCCGGGCGCACTCCAGGCTGAGGGCGACCTCGCTGTCGCGGGCCACCCGCTCGATGTGCGGCGTCGAGCTCGGTGAGCCGATCTCCTCGTCCGGGTTGGCGATGACGGTCAGGCGCTCGAAGGGGAGCGGGCCGGACGCGAGGGCCGCCTCCAGCCCGTGGAGCAGGGTGAGGAGGCCCCCCTTCATGTCGGTCACCCCGGGCCCGCGGGCGACGCCGCCCGCCACCGCGAACGGCCGCACGGCGGCGGTCCCCTCGGGGAAGACCGTGTCGAGGTGGCCGAGGAGGAGTGCGCGCGGGCCGCCCGGCTGGCCCCGGAAGACGGCCTCGACCGTGTCGCCGAGGACGCCGGCCGCGTCCGGGTGGCGGGTCACCTCGCCGCCGAGGCGGGCCAGGTAGCCGGCCGTCCAGGCCGCCACCTCGTCCACGCCGTCGCGGGTGTAGCTCCCGCAGTCGAGGTCGACGAGGCGCTGGAGCTCGGCCAGGAAGGCCGGCTCGGCGGCGGCGACGCGGGCTCGAAGGGCGTCGAGCTCGTGGGGCTCGAGGGCGACGATGGGGGCTGGCACGACCCGAGTCTAGGACGCGGGAGCGAGGTCCCGTGCGCGCCGGAGGGATCCGTGGCGGAGTGGTGATCCGAGGGCGTCCGCCCCCGCCGCGGCGGACGTTCAGGCGCCCCGACTCGGCTACCGCTGGCGGCGCCAGGGGTAGTCGCGCAGCTCGGGCACGAACCCGGGCGGCCGGATCGCTCCGTCCCGCGGGCGGCGTGGCCGCGGCCGAGGGCCGCCGGCTCTCTCGCGGAGCATTCGCGCGAGGGCCGCCAGGCGCGGCAGGATCGCCGGCCCGCGGGCATGCCGCGGCAGGCCGGGAACGAACGGGATGGGAGTGGCGTCCATGGCCGTCTCCGCCTCGCTTGCACCCGGGGGGCAGGGCCGAACCGGGTCGCCGAGGCTCGCCTGGATCGTACGCCGGGGAGCGTCGTCTGGCTACCTCCGCGGGCGCTCACGATGCGGCGGAGGCAGGGCTGAGCGGCGGTCGTGGCGACCGGCGCCCTCATGGCCCGTGCGATACTCGGCCGGCGATGTCCCAGTCGGCGACCCTCCCTCGACCGGCCCGCGGGCGGGCCCACGCGGGCCTCCTCCGGCGAGTCCTCCGCCGCGAGGCCACGCGCCTGCGCCAGCCGCGCCACCTCACCGCGATCATCCTGCTGGCGATCGTCGGCGGGATCGGGCTGGCGGGCCTCTGGGCCCGTGGGGAGCTCGCCGGGGCCGACGCCCGGGCCTACTGGGCCGCCGTCCGGATCTGGCTCAACGGTGGCGACCCGTACCACCCGACGGGATCGTTCATGCCCTACGTCTACGCCCCGTGGTTGCTGCCCGCCTTCGTCCCGTGGGCCCTGCTCCCGTGGGACGTCGCATGGTTCGCCTGGCGGGCCTCCACGACGCTCCTGCTCCTCTGGTCGATCGGCTGGGCCTACCGGCTCCGGCCACTGGCCACGGCCGTGGTGGTGGCCCTCCTCGGCTTCTCCTTCCTGGCCAACATCGACACGGGCAACATCAACCTCCTGCTCGTCCTGATGATCTGGGCCGCCCAGTTCACCGCGCCCCGCACGGCCGGTCTCCTGTGGGCACTGGCGACCGCCCTCAAGTGGGTGCCGATCGTCTTCCTGCCGCTCCTCGCGCCGCGCGGCCGCGCGTGGGGTGCCTTCTTCCTGGCGATCGCCGGGATCCTGACCCTCGTCACCCTGCCCGGCACGCTGGTCCAGCTGCAGGTCCTCTTCGCCTTCCCCCGGCCGGCGCGCGTCGACTACCTGGTCTTTCTGTGGGGGCTCGTGCCGTGGCTGTGGCGCGATCCGGCCCCCGGCCGCCTGCTGCGCCCGGCGACCTGGCTCGGCTGGGCGCGCGGCTTGCTTGCCGACCTCGGCCGGCCGCAGGCCGCCGTCGCCCGCTTCCGGCACGCCTTCGGGCTTCCCGACGCCGGCCTCGGCGAGGACGGCCGCCGCTGATCGCCTGCCGCGGCGTCAGAGCGTCGCCACGCGTCCGCGGCCGACGAGGCGGCGCTCGCGAGCGCCCGGGGCGACGAGCCGGAAGAGCGATCGATCGAGGGAGTAGACGCCGGTCGAGAGGCAGCGCAGGCCGCCGAGGCGGAAGGCGAAGACAGGGTTCTCGGGGTTGGCGGCGAGCATCACGGTCCGGCCGCCCGGCTCCAGCGTGGCGAGGTTCGCCGGGCCGGCCATCGCCGCGTGGAGCGCGGCCAGGTGGTCCTCGGCCGGTCGCTCCGGCGCCCAGACGTCCTCCAGCCAGCGCATGCCCACCTCGGAATCGGCCCGGCCGCGGAGCCGTCCGGCAGCCCGGTAGGAGGCGCGGAAACGAGCCTGCCGGGCGAGCTCGCCGTTATGGGCGAAGGCGAAGCGCCCCGCCCCGTCCAGGAACGGCTGGGTGTCGGCCATGCCGAGCCAGGAGAAGCGCGACGGGCGGCGGAGATGGACGAGGGCGGCCGTCGTCTCGGTGCGGCCGACAGCCTCGCGGGCCGGGTCGTCGCCGAAGGCGCAGGTGGCGCGATGAGCGACGAGCTCGCCCGAAGGGTCGACCCAGGCGACGCCCCAGGCGTACCCGGCGAGGCCGTAGCGCTCCAGGCCCGCGGCCAGCGGCCACAGGTCGGCGAGCGCGAACGGAGCGTCGGAACGGACCGCCAGCAGCTCGCACACGGGCCCGATGGTAGCCCGCTGCGGTACCGTGCACCCGCCATGGCCGCCGACCCGGACCTCGCCGCGCACCTCCGCCGCCTCGAGGGGCTCCTCCTCGACCCGGGCGTCCGACGGTCGCGGGCCCGCCTCGAGGAGCTCCTGGCCCCCGATCTCGTCGAGGTCGGCAGCTCCGGGCGTCGCTGGGACCGCGAGGGGATCATCGCGGCCCTGGCCGACGAGGAGCGGGCCGCGGTGCGAATCGAGGAGTTCGCGGTCCGGCTGATGGGCCCGGCGGTGGCGCTGGTCACCTACCGCAGCCTGCACGAGAGCGGCGCCTGCGCCCCGGCGATCGCGCTCCGCTCGTCGATCTGGCGCCGCGACGACGCCGGGTGGCGGCTGGCCTTCCACCAGGGGACTCGAGTGCCCTGACGCTTGCGTCTGCCCCGCCGCCGCGGAGCCGTGTCCTCGCCACGCCGGTGGCACGTCGGCGTAGATGCCACTCCACGCGACATCGCGCCGCCGATGTCAGCCCCGGTGGCGTGAGCCGCCGCGAACAGCCCCTCCTGTCCGCCCGGGTGGCAGGAAGCCACCATCCCGAGCGTGGCGAATCGGCGAAACCCCGGTTTGGCCGACAACCTGAGCGTGGACTCCGACGAGTTGTCAGGCCGAGTGGAATCCGCCCGCGCCGGGCCGCCCCGGCCACTGCCGCGGGAGATCCGGGACCCGGACGGCGCCGTCGGCCAACTCCATGCGGCACGGCTCCGCGGCCCGGGCCGCGCCGGGCGGGGCACCTACGGCGCCACGCGGCGGCGGACCTCGTCCTCCCAGCCGGGGAAGTAGCGCCCGATGACCGGCAGGTCGAAGGATCGCAGGATCGATGAGGCCGGCTCCCGCTCCAGGAGGAACTCGAACGCGGCGCGCACGACGTCGGACGGGTCCTCGGCACCGGGATCGAGGGCGGCGAGCTCGCCCGGATCGACCGAGACGCGATGCTCGGTCGCGAAGGGACCCTCGCGCACGCGCACGAGGCAGAGCCAGCGGCCGCCGTCGCGGCCGCAGCGGACGTCGAGGGTCCGATCGGTCATGCGGGCTCCTTCGCGACCGCGACGCCGGCCGATCCTCCCGGCCGCTGCCGCTCGACGCCCCCGGGGGCCTGGCAACGCGGGCACCAGTACGTCGTCCGCGGCAGCTCGCCGTGGCGGCGGGCACGGATCGGCGTCCCGCAGGTGCGGCACGGGCGGCCCGCCCGCCCGTAGACCCAGGCCCGCGTCTCGCCCGGTGGCAGGGCATCCGGGCTCGCCGCGGACGGCGCGCCACCGCTGGCCGTCCCCGTCGTCACCCGGATCGGCGACTGGCGATTGGCCAGGAGCAGGGCCCGGGCTCGGTCCACGAGCCGTCCGATCGTCGCCTCGTCAAGGTCGCCCGCGGCTGCGAACGGGTCAACCCGCTCGATGAAGAGGACCTCGCTCTTGTAGACGTTGCCGACCCCGGCGATGGCGCGCTGGTCGAGGAGGGCTTCGGCCACCGTGCGCGGGGCCGGGGCAGGGGCCGGTGCCCGGGCTGCGTCGCGCAGCCGCCGGATCGCCTCCTCCCGGTCGAAGCCGTCGGCCGTGGCGTCCGGCCCGAGACCGCCGAGGGTCGGGTGAAGATGCTCGGCCCTCGCCTCCAGCAGCTCGACGACCGGGGCATCGAAGCAGACCGCGACGGCTCCCGGCACCTCCAGCACGAGGACCGCTCGTCCGGCAGCGCGGCGCCATGGCTCACCCGGACGGTAGCGATGCCACGACCCGTGCATCCCGAGGTGGGTGCGAATCTGCAGGCCGTTGTCGAGGCGGACGAGGAGGTTCTTGCCGACGGCGTCCACCGCGGTGACCGTGGCGCCGACGACCCGTTCCACCCACGGCCCGGGCACGCGAGCGCGGGCGAGCGTCACCGGCCGCCCCACGAGATGCGGGCGCAGGCCGGCGGCCGTCCGGTAGAGCGTGTCGCCTTCGGGCATGCGGTCGGGCGCCCTTACCGCCGCGGCCGGAGGGCGAGGCCGCGATAGCCGGGCACGAACCCGGCCTCCACGAGGCGCGCCCGCCACGGGTGCGCGGGCCCGATCGCCTCGCCGTCCACCCTCGCCAGGACCAGCTCCCGCAGCCGGCCGTCGCCGAGGAGGCCGCCGAGGGCGGCCAGCGCCAGGGCGGATCGCTCCGGATCGTCGGCGGCCGGGAAGGTCACGAGGCCCTTGCCGCCGCGCTCCACGTACAGGACGGCCGCCCCGTCCACGAGGACGACGTGGGCGCCCGCGGCCCGCTGGTACGGCCGCCGGTCGTCGTCGCCCCGGCGCGGCCAGGCAAGGGCGGCCCCGTACGGCTGGGCCGGGTCGGCGGCGGCCAGGAGGTCCACCCGGGGCCGCTCGGGGTCAGGCTCGCGGACCGCCCGCAGCCGGTCGATCGCCCCCGCCAGGGAGAACTGGGCGGCCCCCAGCCCAGCGACGAAGTAGCCGCGCCGGATGCGCCCCGACTCCTCCAGCGCGCGGAGGACCGGGTAGACGCCGGCGAAGCCGCCCTCGATCCCCTCGGCCATCACGGCTTCGCGGGTCAGGATGCCGTGTCGGTCGAGGAGGGCCAGCGCCTGGGCGTGGAGCCGCTCGGTCGGGCTCGGGGCGGGCGGCCCCGCCTCGACCGACATCGCCGGGTCCACCAGCGACCACCGACCGGCCGCCTCGGGCGGCCCCAGCGTCGCCAGGCGCCCGGGGCGGGGCCGCCGGTCGCCGCCGGGGCGCTTCCAGCGCAGCGCCCGCAGGGGGGCGAACGTGTCGTTGGTGACCTCGCCGGCCCAGACCAGGTCCCACAGCGCGTCGAGGACCTCCCGGTCCGAGCCGCCGCCGGCGGCACCGTAGACCTCGCGGTAGAACGAGGCGCCCCGGCGCTCGAGCCAGGCCCGGATGGCCGCGTGGCGCTCCCCGTCCCGCCGCTCCCCCGACGCGGCCTGCCCGGCGACGAGCGCCGCGCGGAGGACCTCGCCCCGGCCCGGCCGGAAGAGGGCGATCCGTCCATCGTCGCGACCCAGCGGGCCGCCGCCCACCCAGCCGACCTCGCCGAGCGCGCCCAGCTCGTCGAGGAGCCGCGGCTGGTAGCCGGGGACGCGGGCGGCGAGCACGTCCCGCTCCAGCACCGACGCCGGGATCGGCACGCCGGAGAGCTGGTCGACGACCTCCGCGAGCCGCTCCAGGGCCGCCTGGCCGCGCAGCGGCGGCGCGACGTCGGCCCCCACGGTGCCCGGCACCGGCGCCGCGGCGACGCCCTGCCAGGCGGGCAGGAATCGCGCCAGCGCGGCCGGCTCCACCGGCTCGACCTCGCGGCGGAGGCGGGCCAGGGAACGCCGACGCAGGAGGCGCAGCACGTCGGGGTCGCACCATTCGCGCTCGGCGCCGCCCGGCCGGAACTCGCCGCGCAGCAGCGTCCCGGCGCCGACGAGCCGTGACAGCGCCTCTTCCACGATCCCCGCGGGCAGGCCCCAGCGACGGGCCGGCTCAGTCGCCAGGAACGGCCCGTGGGTGCGGGCCCAGCGGGCCAGGAGGCCGCCCAGCGCGTCGTGGGTGTCGCCCAGGAACGCCACGGGCGTCCCGGGCGGCGGCTGGGCGCCCGTCGCGTCGCGGTAGCGGGCGGCGTCCTCGACCGCGATCCAGCGGGCCTCGCCGGCGATCCGGACCGCGACCGCCCGTCGCGTCGCGGCGAGCGTCTCCAGCCACTCCCCGGCGGCCGGCGTCCCGCCCCGGGTCCGCGCCGCGACCTCGTCGGCAGAGAGGTCCCCCAGGCGGCGCAGGAGGTCGGCCACCTGGTCGACGGAGCCGGCCTTGCGGTCGTCGACGAGGGCCTGCCGCTCGAGCTCCGTCTCCTCCAGGGCGTCCGGGTCCAGCAGCTCCCGCAGCTCCTCCTGGCCGAGGAGCTCGCGCAGCAGGTCGCGGTCGAGCGCCAGCGCCTGTGCCCGTCGCTCCGCGAGAGGAGCGTCGCCCTCGTACATGTAGGCGGCGACGTAGTCGAAGAGGAGGGAGGAGGCGAACGGGGTCGCCCGCGGCGTCTCGACGCGATGGACGGCGACCTCGCGACGCTCGACGCCGCGCAGCACGTCACGCAGGGCCGGCAGATCGAAGACGTCGGCCAGGCACTCGCGATAGGTCTCGACGAGGATCGGGAAGCTTCCGTAGCGGCTGGCCACGGCGAGGAGGTCGGCCGCCCTCTGGCGCTGCTGCCAGAGGGGAGTCCGCGTGCCGGGCCGGCGCCGCGGCAGGAGGAGGGCCCGGGCCGCGTTCTCCCGGAACCGGGAGGCGAAGAGGGCGGTCCCCCCGACCGCGGCGACCACGAGGTCCTCCACCGCGTCGGCGGCGGGGAAGAGCTCGTCCTCGACGCCGTCGAGGTCGCCGTCGGGCAGCCGGATCGCGATCCCGTCGTCGGACCAGATCGAGGCGACCTCCGACCCGAGGCGCTCCCGCAGGCGAGCCTCGATCGCCATCGCCCACGGCGCGTGGACACGACCGCCGAACGGGGTCAGCAGCACGAGGCGCCAGTCGCCCAGCTCGTCCCGGAAGCGCTCCACGACGACGCGCCGGTCGGTCGGCAGGGCACCGGCGGCCTCGCGCTCATCCTCGAGGTAGGTGACGAGGTTCTCGGCGGCGAGGGCGTCGAGGTGGTGCCGCTCGCCGAGCCGGGCCAGGGCGGCGTCGCGACCGGCCGAGCCGCGGGCCAGGTCGGCCTCGACCTCGCGCACGAACGCGCCAAGCGCGCGGCCGAGCTCGATCGGCCGGCCGACGGCGTCGCCCTTCCAGAACGGCAGCTTGCCGGGCTCGCCGGGCGCCGGCTGGACGATCACCCGGTCCGGCGTGATCTCGGCCACCCGCCAGCTGCTCGCCCCGAGGACGATCACGTCGCCGTGCATGCCGGCCCGCAGCTCGTAGACCATCTCCTCGTCGAGCTCCCCGACGCGCCGGCCGGGCGTCCCCGCCTCGCCGGCGACGAAGACGCCGTAGAGGCCGCGGTCGGGGATCGTCCCGCCCGACGTCACGGCCACGACGCGCGCGTCGCGGCGGCCCTCCACCGTGTCGGCGACGCGGTCCCAGACGAGGCGCGGCTTGAGCTCGGCGAACTCGTCCGACGGGTAGGCGCCGGCGAGCATGGCCAGGACGCCCTCCAGCGCCTCGCGGGTGATCGTCTCGAACGGCGCCGCGCGGGCGACGGTCGCTTGCAGGTCGGTCACGCTCCAGCGGTCCATCACCGCCATCGCCACCAGCTGCTGGGCCAGGACGTCGAGGGGCGTCCGAGGGATGGCCGTCGCCTCGATCTCGCCCTCCCGCATCCGCTCGGCCACGACGGCGCACTCCAGGAGGTCGCCGCGGTACTTGGGAAAGATGACGCCGCTGCTGACCTCGTCGACCTGGTGGCCCGCCCGGCCGATCCGCTGCAGGCCGCGGGCGACCGAGGTGGGCAATTCGACCTGCACCACGAGGTCGATGGCGCCCATGTCGATGCCGAGCTCGAGCGAGCTCGTCGCCACGAGGGCCGGCAGCCGTCCCTCCTTGAGCGCCTCCTCGATGGCGACCCGCTGCTCGCGGGCGATCGAGCCGTGATGGGCCCGCACCAGCTCCTCGCCGGCCAGCTCGTTGAGCCGCTGGGCCAGCCGCTCCGCGAGCCGCCGGCTGTTGACGAAGACGAGGGTGCTGCGGTGGCTTCGGATCAGCTCGAGGATGCGGGGATGGATCGCCGGCCAGATGCTGACCCGCAGGTCCCCGCCGGCGACCGGGCCGCCCGGCTGCTCCTCGAGCGGCAACGCCTCGCCGAGCCGGCTCATGTCCTCGACCGGGACGACGACCTGGAGGTCGAGGCGCTTCCGGGCGCCGGCGTCCACGATCGTCACCACGCGGTCGGGGCCGGCCCCCGCCAGGAAGCGCCCGATCGCGTCGAGCGGCCGCTGGGTGGCCGAGAGCCCGATCCGCTGGAGTGCCGGGGCGGCGGGACCGCGGAGCCGCTCCAGGCGCTCGAGGGAGAGGGCGAGGTGGGCTCCCCGTTTCGTCCCCGCGATGGCATGGACCTCGTCGACGATGACGGCCTCGACGCCGCGGAGCGTCTCGCGGGCGCCGGATGTGAGGAGCAGGTACAGCGACTCGGGGGTCGTGATGAGGATCTCCGGTGGCGCCTTCGCCAGCGCCCGCCGCTCCTCCGACGGCGTGTCCCCGGTCCGGGAGGCGATGGAGACGGGCCGGACCGGCGTTCCCAGCCGCCTCCCGGCCAGGGCGATCCCCGCCAGCGGGGCCCGCAGGTTGCGCTCCACGTCGTAGGTGAGGGCCTTGAGCGGGCTGACGTACAGGATCCGCACCGACGCGCCGCCGCTCGCGGTGCGAGGCGGCGCCGGCGAGCGGACGAGGCGGTCGATCCCCCACAGGAAGGCGGCCAGGGTCTTGCCGCTCCCCGTCGGGGCGTGCAGGAGGACGCTGCCGCCCCCGGCGATCGCGGCCCAGCCGTCGACCTGGGCGCGGGTGGGCGCCGCGAAGGCGTTCCGGAACCAGGCCGCGACGGGCGGCGCGAAGCGCGCGAGCGGGTCCTCGACGGGCGCGGTCGCGACGGGGCCGGGGGGCGGGTCGGAGCGGCGGGCCACGGGAGGGCAAGTATACGGCGGACGGACGAAATGGATCGGATGTTCGAACGCGCCGCGACCGCCACCGGGGGCACGAACGAAGCGACCCCGCCGGTCCTGGGCCGGCGGGGTCGCGAGTGGGCGCGGGGACGGGCGGGCCGGGCGGGCCCGCCGCGTGGTCAGGCGGTGGCGACGGAGCCCTTCCAGGATTCGTCGACCTCGCCCGAGAGGAGCCACGTCCGGACCCAGCCGCCGACGCTGCGGCCGAGGCTCGCGTCGAGGCCGTAGTAGTTGCCGGCCCCGATGACGCCGAGCCCCGCCGTCACGACGGCGTAGGTCAGGTGCTGGTTGACGATGCCGAACGCGAAGTCCCAGGCCGCCACGAAGAACAGCAGCATCATCAGGGTGCCCAGGAAGGCGGTGAGGCGGGTCAGGATGCCCAGGATCAGGGCGATGCCGATGCCGAGCTCGCCGAGCATCACCATGTAGTTGATGACGGTCACCAACCCGTCGTTGCCGGCCAGGTTGACCCAGAAGTCGTGGGTGGGGTTGAAGACGGTGCCCTCGGCAACCTCGCCGCTCACGAACGGCCAGCCGAGGGTGCCATTGGTGGCGAACTTCAGGAAGCCCGACGCCGACCAGGTCGTGAGGCCCTCACCGACGATCTTCTCGAGGCCGGCCCACAGGAAGATGATGCCGATGACGACTCGGCCGAGGGCGATCGCGAGTGCATGCCTGCGATCGGTGACCTTCATGGGACGCTGTACTCCCTTCCTTCAGGAGGCCGCCATCCCAGGCGCGGCGGCCGTTGTCTCGTTTGCCGGGACACGCATGCGCCAAGTGCGCAGATGCAGATCCCTGCCACGTGTCGGAGACAACGATGGGGCGGACGGCGGCGATCCGCAAGCCCCCGGGTCGCGGCCGGGAGGCGGGACCGCCGCGGCGCCGAGTCGCGCCTCGGCCCGGGACCGCCGGGTCAGAGGGCGGGGTGCGCCTCGTGGAGGAGCGCCGGCTCCAGGATCTCGTCGACGAGCCCGAGGGCAAGGCACTCGTCGGGACCGAGGAATCGCTCCCGGCCGGACCAGATGAAGCGCCGCCACCAGGCAGCGTCCTTGTGACCGGTCCGCCGGGCGAAGAGGTCGGCCACCGTGCGCTGGTAGTGCCCCGAGAGGAGCTGGTAGTCCTTGAAGATCCGCTCGTCCTCGCCGGACAGGATCCATTGGGGGGAGTGCAGCATCAGCGTCCCGTAGCGCCCGATGGAGCGGTGGTCGCCGGCCTGGCTCACGATCGCCCCCATCGAGTACGCGTAGCCGAGGACCGCGGTGTTGATGCGGACGTCGTGGCTGCGCCGCATCCGGTTGATCATCTCCATCATCGCCAGGCCGTCGCCCACGGACCCGCCGCCGGAGTTGATGTAGACCGTGATCGGCTGGTCGTGCTGGCCGCGCCGCGGGACCGACATCAGGAGCAGCGACTTGGCGAAGTCCTCGGCGTGGGCCGCGTCGATGTCGGTGACGAAGTAGGACCCGCTGGCGTCGAGCGCGATCCGGCGCATCTGGGCCTCGGCCATGAGCGCGCCGAGGTCCGGGACTCGCATCCCCACGTCCGCCTCCGTTCTCGGGCGACGATGCCCGACCCGCCGGCGAGCCCGCCTGGGACGGGTGTCGGGGCGTCGCCCTGCGGCGAGCGTAGCGCCCGGCGACGTCGTCCGCGCGTGCCGTTCGGCCGGCTGCCCGGCGACGCCCGGCAGGTCGACCCGCCCGCCGTGCCCCCTCGGACGGCGTGGGCTAGGATGCGGGCATGTTCGGCCTCGACCTCGTCATCGTCCTCATCGTCATCCTGGCCGTCGTCCTGGTCTGGCGCGGCCCCAAGATGCTGCCCCGCTGGGGCGCGACCCTGGGCCGTGGCGTGAAGGCGACCCGCAAGGAGATCGCCGACCTGCAGGACGAGGCGAAGCACACGGACGACCCGCCGCCGGCCCCCTGAGGGGCGCGCACCGGCGTCACCGCGGGCCGGCGTCGGCCAGCCACTCGCTCTTCGCTGCGAATGGTTCCTGCACTAACTGTTTGTGTGCTAACCTTCTCGCGACATGCGAACCCTGCTCGGCGACCGCGTCCATCAGCTCGACCTCGCCGGCGTCGACCCGCGCTCGGCGCACGTCTTCGGGGCGTTCATGCGGACGTTGGCGCTCCACCGCCAGGTGATGGTGCGGACGCTGGCCGAGGAAGGGACCCCGCCGGCCCAGGCGATGTGCCTCCGGATCCTCGCCGCCCACGGCGGGGCCAGCCAGCGGGAGCTCGGCGGGCTGCTGCATCTATCGGCGCCGACGGTGACCTCGATGCTCAAGCGCATGGAGCGCCACGGCACCATCACCCGCCAGCCCGACCCCCAGGACCAGCGGATGACCCGGGTCCGCCTGACGCCCACGGGCCTGCGGACGGAGGCGAAGCTGCGCGCCATCCTCGCCGCGCAGATCGGCCGCCTCCTCGACCCGATGCCCGGTGACGACCGGCGAGAGCTCGCTCGGCTCCTCGACCAGCTGGCCGAACGGATGACGACCGCGCTCGACGAGCCGCTGGCCGCACCCGCGACGGAAGGTGGCGCCCGTTGATTCGCATCCTCGTGACCTACCTGCGGCCGTACTGGCGCCCGCTCCTCTTCGTCGTCGCCCTCCTCCTCGTCCAGGCCCTGGCGAACCTCTACCTTCCCGAGCTCAACGCCGAGATCATCAACAACGGCGTGGCCAAGGGCGACACCGACTACATCGTGCGGACCGGCGGCCTGATGCTCGGGGTGACGGTCCTCCTGGGGATCGCCTCGATCATCGCCGTCTACTGGTCGGCCCGGGTCTCGATGGCCTTCGGGCGGGACCTCCGGGGGGCCATCTTCGGCGCGGTGGAGTCGTTCTCCCAGGTCGAGGTCAACCACTTCGGGGCGGCCTCGCTGATCACCCGCAACACCAACGACGTCCAGCAGGTCCAGATGGTGGTCCTGATGGGCCTCACGGTGATGGTCTCGGCACCGATCATGATCGTCGGCGGCCTGATCATGGCCCTCCGCCAGGACGTGCCCCTCACCGGCATCCTCCTCGTCATCGTGCCGATCATGGCCGTCATCATCGGCACGCTCGTCCGGCGGGCGATGCCGCTCTTCCGGGCGATGCAGGCGAAGATCGACCGGATCAACCAGGTGATGCGCGAGACGCTGGCCGGCGTCCGCGTCATCCGGGCGTTCGTGCGGACCGAGCACGAGGAGCGCCGCTTCGACGAGGCGAACCGGGACCTGTTCGGGACGGCCCTCTCGGTGAACCGCCTGTTCGCCCTCATGATCCCGGCCCTCATGGCGATCATGAACCTGTCGACGGTGGCGGTCCTCTGGTTCGGAAGCGTCCGCGTCGAGTCCGGCGACATGCCGATCGGCAACCTGACGGCCTTCCTCCAGTACATCATCCAGATCCTCTTCGCGATCATGATGGCGACCTTCATGTTCGTGATCGTGCCGCGGGCGGCGGTCTCTGCCGACCGCATCGGCGAGGTCCTCGAGACCCAGCCGTCGATCCACGATCCCCGCGAGCCGCGCCACCCGGCCCGGACCGGCCGGGTGGAGTTCCGGGACGTGGAGTTTCGCTACCCGGGCGCCGAGGACCCCGTCCTGCGCGGCATCTCCTTCACGGCCGGGCCGGGCGAGACGACGGCGATCGTGGGCAGCACGGGCAGCGGCAAGTCGACGCTGATCAACCTCCTGCCGCGCTTCTACGACGTCAGCGGCGGCGCCGTCCTCGTGGATGACGTCGACGTCCGGGAGATGGAGCGGGCGGACCTGTGGGGCCGCATCGGCCTGATCCCCCAGCGCGCCTTCCTGTTCGGCGGCACGATCGCCAGCAACCTCCGCTACGGGGACGAGGAGGCGACAGACCAGGACCTGTGGCGCGCCCTGGAGATCGCCCAGGCCCGCGAGTTCGTGGAGGAGATGCCGGAGCGCCTCGAGGCGCCCGTCGCCCAGGGCGGCACGAACGTCTCGGGCGGCCAGCGCCAGCGCATCGCGATCGCCCGGGCGCTCGTGAAGCGGCCACCTGTCTACGTCTTCGACGACAGCTTCTCGGCCCTGGACTTCCGCACCGACGCCCGCCTCCGGGCGGCGATCCGGCAGGACCTCGCGGAGGCGACCGTGATCATCGTCGCCCAGCGCGTCGGCACCATCCTCCACGCGGACCGGATCGTCGTGCTCGAGGATGGAAGCGTGGCCGGGATCGGCACCCACGAGGAGCTGATGCGGACCTGCGACACCTATCGCGAGATCGTCCTCTCCCAGCTCTCCGAGGAGGAGGTGGCGTGAGCGGGACGGGCGGCCCCGGCGACCGGGCGCCGGCTCGACGCGGGCCGGGCGCGCCTGGGCCGGGCGGGGGCCACATGGGCTTCGGGGCGATGCCAGCCGCGAAGTCGAAGGACTTCCGCGGCTCCTTCCGTCGGCTCCTCGGAGAGCTGATACCCGAGCGCCGCCTCGTCGTCCTCGTCATCGGCCTCGCCTTCGTCAGCGTCGTCCTGGCGATCGTCGGCCCGAAGATCCTGGGCAATGCCACCAACATCCTGTTCGAAGGCGTGATCGGCAAGCAGCTCCCGCCGGGGCTCTCGAAGGACGCCGTCGTTGCCCAGCTCCGCGCCGGCGGGCAGGACACCTTCGCCGACATGATCGCGAGCATGAACGTGGTCCCCGGCCAGGGCGTCGACTTCGGCGCGCTGGGGGCCATCCTGCTGCTCGTAGCCGGGATCTACCTCGCCAGCTCCGTCTTCGGCTGGGGCCAGGCCTACCTCATGGCCGGGGTCACCCAGCGCACCGTCTACCGGCTCCGCCAGCGCGTGGACGAGAAGCTCGGCCGGCTGCCGCTCGCCTACTTCGATCGGGAGTCGCGGGGCGACATCCTCAGCCGCGTCACGAACGACATCGACAACATCGCCCAGACCCTCCAGCAGAGCCTGACCCAGCTCATCACCTCGCTCCTCACCGTGGTCGGCGTGCTGGTCATGATGCTCAGCATCAGCCCGCTCCTCGCCTTCATCTCGCTCCTCGTGGTCCCCCTCTCGCTCGTCGTGACGGTCTTCATCGCCCGCCGGTCGCAGAAGCAGTTCGCCGCCCAGTGGCAGCGGACGGGCACGCTCAACGGCCACATCGAGGAGATGCACACCGGGCACGCGATCGTGAAGGCCTTCGGCCGCCAGCGCGAGGCGATCGAGACGTTCGAGCGCGAGAACGAGGCGCTCTACCAGGCCTCGTACAAGGCCCAGTTCATCTCCGGCACGATCCAGCCGGCGATGAACGTCATCGCCAACCTCAACTACGTGGCCATCTGCGTCATCGGCGGCGTGCGGGTGGCCTCGGGCACGATGTCCCTCGGCGACGTGCAGGCCTTCATCCAGTACTCCCGCCAGTTCACCATGCCGATCGTCCAGACGGCCAGCATCATGAACGTGCTCCAGTCGGCCGTCGCCTCGGCGGAGCGCGTCTTCGAGCTCCTCGACGAGCCCGAGCAGGAGCCGGAGACCACGACGCCGGAGGTCCTGGGACGCGTGGCCGGGCGGGTCACCTTCGAGCGGGTGAGCTTCCGTTACATCCCCGAGACCCCGCTCCTCGAGGACCTCGACCTCGTGGCCGAGCCCGGCCACCGGATCGCCATCGTCGGTCCCACGGGCGCCGGCAAGACGACGCTGGTGAACCTCCTCATGCGCTTCTACGAGATCGACGGCGGGCGGATCACCGTCGACGGCATCGACATCCGGGACCTGACCCGGGACGAGCTGCGCAGCACGTTCGGGATGGTCCTTCAGGATTCATGGCTCTTCCACGGCACCATCCGGGAGAACATCGCCTACGGCCGCGAGGGAGCCACCGAGGAGCAGGTCCGCGAGGCGGCCCGGGCCGCCCACGTCGATCACTTCGTGCGGACCCTGGCGGACGGCTACGACACGGTCCTCGACGACGACGCGACGAGCGTCTCGCAAGGCGAGAAGCAGCTCCTCACGATCGCCCGGGCCTTCCTGGCCGATCCCCAGATCCTCATCCTCGACGAGGCGACGAGCTCCGTCGACACCCGGACCGAGGTCCTGATCCAGCGGGCCATGCGCCGCCTCATGGAGGGCCGGACGAGCTTCGTCATCGCCCACCGGCTGTCCACCATCCGCGACGCCGACACGATCCTGGTCATGAACCAGGGCCGGATCGTCGAGACGGGAACCCACGAGGAGCTGCTGGCCGCCGGCGGCTTCTACCACGAGCTCTACGCCAGCCAGTTCGAGGAGGCCCTCGAGCCGGCGGTCTGATCGCGCTCGCCCGCCGCCTCGCTACCCGGCGAGGATCGCTGCGAGCGCCTCCGGCTCCGTCACCGGCTGGCGGCAGGCGAACCGCCGGCAGACGAACGCGGTCGGCGCCCCCCGGATCGCGAAACGGCCCTGGAGGAGCGGGATGGCGCTGGACGAGGGGTCCGGGGCGACGGCGACGACCTGGCGCGGACGCCATCCGCGGTTGGGCGGCATGCCGCGGACGACCCGCAGGAGCGCCGTCGTCCGGGCGTCGCCAGGCTGGCCGATGATGGCGATCTCGTCGACAGGGCCCACCAGCCAGTCGATGGCCGTGAGCCACTGGGCGAAGGCCGTGGGGTGGGCCGCGGCAGCCTCGTCGACGAGATGGATGGCGTCCTCGGCCGCGTCGGCATAGCGGGCTTCGCCGGTGAGGGCGGCCAGGCGCAGCAGCACGGTCGCCGCCATCGCCCCGCCGGACGGCACGGCGTTGTCCTGGAGCGAGCGCGGCCGGGCCACCAGCACCTCCGCATCGTCGGCCGTGTCGTGGAAGCCGCCGCCCGGCGCGGCGAAGTGGGTGAGGATCGCCTCCGCCGTCTCCCGGGCAGCCGCGAACCAGCGTTCGTCGGCGGTCGCCTCGTGGAGGGCCAGCAGGCCCTCAGCCATGCACGCCTGGTCCTCCAGCGTCCCGGCGTGCCTCGCGCGGCCGTCCTTCCAGGACCGAAGGAAGCGGCCGTCCGGCGTGCGCAGGACAGCCAGGAGCCGCTCGGCGGCCCGCTCGGCGATCCCCCGGTAACGGGCGGCGTCGGAGGCTCTCGCAGCGTCGTCCTCGCGGGCGAGGAGGGCTGCCGCCTCCGCGAAGGCCGCGAGCATGAGCCCGTTCCAGCCGGCCAGCGCCTTGTCGTCGCGGGCCGGCTGAGGCCGCCGGTCACGGGCCGCGAGGAGCGCCGCGCGGGCGCGCACGAGGTGCGCCGCCACCGCCGCCGTGGCCATCCCGTGCCGCTCCGCCAGCTCCCCGTCGCCGGCCACCCGGTGGAGGATCACCCGGCCTTCCCAGTTGCCCGCCTCCGTCACGTCGTACGCCCCGGCGACGAGCGGCCAGGCCTCGGCGAGGCCGGCGGCCGCCAGGACGTCCCGAGCCTCGGCGGCCGTCCATGCGTAGGTGGCTCCCTCCTCGCCCCCCGTGTCGGCATCGAGGCTCGCCGCGAAGACCCCGTCGGCCATGGTCATCTCTCGGGCCACGAAGTCGAGGGTCGCCCGGGCCACCCCGAGGAGCGCGCCATCGCCTGTCAACGCCCACGCGTGCACGTACGCGCGGGCGAGGAGGGCGTTGTCGTACAGCATCTTCTCGAAGTGGGGCACCAGCCAGGCAGCATCCGTGGCGTAGCGGGCGAAGCCGCCTCCGAGCTGGTCGTGGATCCCGCCGGCGGCCAGCCGCTCGAGCGCCCGGCGGGCGATCGGGAGCGCCCGCGCGTCGCCGGCCGCCGCCCGTCGGAGCAGGAAGTCGATCGTCATCGGCTGGGGGAACTTCGGGGCGGATCCCCAGCCTCCGTTCGCCGCGTCGAACGAGGCCTCGATGGCAGCGACGGCAGCCTCGAGGAGAGCGACGTCGAGCGATGCGCCGCCGGCCGAGAGCCGGACCTCCCGGGCGACGCGGGCGGCCAGCGAGGTCGCGGAGCCCTCCACTTCGTCACGCCGGTCGCGCCACGCGGCGGCGACCCCGGCCAGGACGTCGAGGAAGGCGGGCATCCCGTGGCGGCGCCGGTTGGGGAAGTAGGTCCCGCCGTAGAAGGGGCGCCCGTCCGGGGCCAGGAACACGCTCATCGGCCAGCCGCCCGAGCCGGTCATCGCCTGGACGGCGTCCATGTAGACGGCATCGAGATCGGGCCGCTCCTCCCGGTCGACCTTGATCGCGACGAACTGCCCGTTCAGGAAGGAGGCGGTCTCCGGGTCCTCGAACGACTCTCGCTCCATGACGTGACACCAGTGGCAGGCCGCATAGCCGATCGAGAGGAAGATCGGCCGGTCCAGCAGCTTCGCCCTGGCCAGGGCCTCGGGACCCCACGGGTACCAGTCCACGGGGTTGTGGGCGTGTTGGAGCAGGTACGGGCTGGTCTCGCCTGCGAGCCGGTTCGCCATGGCGGGCATGCGCGGATGCTACCGCCCTGCCTGCCGGAGAGAACGGCCACTCCCCGCGCCGCCAGTCCGAGTCGGTGTGGCACATGAGATTGACCATGCGGTTCTCCAAAATGTGAATGAGACTTGACAAATCAGAAGCTTCGAATACTATTCCGTTCATCAACCGCCCACGAGCGTCAACGAGGGGGCCGACCACGATGTACGAATACCGCATCCTCTTCCCCCGCCTGGGGAGCGAGCAGATCCGCCGCCAGATCGGCGGCGACGCACGCGTCGAGGGCGACCGGCGCCGCCCCGACGGCGTCTACCGCCCGGAGCGCCAGCCTCGCCGGGAGCGTGCCTGATGCCGCACGACGCGATCGCCACCTGTCCCATCTGCAGCGGCGAGCTCGCCGTCACCCGCCTCCACTGTCGGAGCTGCGGGACGACCCTCGAAGGCGACTTCAACGTCGGGCGGTTCGCCCGCCTGTCGCGCGAGCAGTTCGCCCTCCTCGAGAGCTTCCTCCGCTCGCGCGGCAACCTCAAGGAGATGGAGCGCGAGCTCGGCATCAGCTACCCGACCGTGCGGGCCCGCGTGGACCTCCTGCTCCGGGCGCTGGGCCTGGGCGACGGCGAGGAGCCGACCGAGGAGCCCGAGCCGGCGGCCGGCTCGGCCGCGGCCGAGGCGACGGCGGCGACCGGTGCCGCGGCGGCGCGTCGGACAGTCCTGGAGCGCCTCGCTCGCCGCGAGATCGACGCCGCGACGGCAGCCGCGGAGCTGCGGGCCCTCGGAGGCTGAGCGATGAGCGAGCAGCCGACGATCGAGACGCCCGGCCCGCGCACCCATGACATCGGCCGCGACGGCCTGGTGACGGTGGCCGTGGAGGCCGACGACGTCCGCATCCGGGGCGTCGAGGGCACGGAGGCGCGAGTCGTCGTCCCGGCGGACGGCGCCGGCCTCGAGACCCGGGCCGAGCCCGGTCACTTCTCCGTCCGCAGGATGCACCGGGGAGGCAGCGGCACGGTCGGCTTCGTCGGGCTCAAGATCGGCAGCCGCGGATTCGGGTTTCCGCTCGGCGTCCACGTCTCCGGCACGATCGAGCTGGAGGTCCCCCGCGACGCGCGGGTCGAGGTGCGGTCGACGGCCGGCGACGTCGCCATTCGCGACGTCCGCGGCGGCACGACCATCAAGACCGCGGCCGGGGATGTCTCCATCAAGAACGCGGCCGGGCAGGTCGCCGTCGACCTGGGGTCGGGCGACGTCCACGTCACCGCCGCCGCGCCGCTCACCCTCAGCGTGCACAGCATCTCCGGTGACGTCGAGGCCATCGCCCCGCGCTTCGAGCGCGTCGCGATCGAGACGGTCAGCGGCGACGCCGAACTGGCCGGCGCCTTCGCCGGCGGGACCATCCACACGGTCTCGACCGTGTCGGGCGACGTCGAGCTGTCGGTCGTGGGCGGCCTCGTCCTCGAGGTCAAGACAGTCTCCGGCGACGTGGACTGCGCTCACCCGGACCGGCGCTCCGGCGACGGGCGGCGGCAGCCGCTGGTGATCGGCGACGGGGCCGCGCGCCTCACCGCCCGCACGATGTCGGGCGACGTCGAGGTCCGGGCCGGCAAGCCGTGGCACGTCACCTTCCCCCGGGACGACGAAGTGGTGGGCTCCGGCGCTGCCGGCTCCCCCACCCCGCCGGCGCCACCGGTCGCCCCGGCCCAGCCGAGCGACGCCGCCACGCTCGCCGTGCTCGAGGCGCTCGCCCGCGGCGAGATCGACGTCGTCGAGGCGGAACGCCGGCTGGCGGGCGATCGCCCCGCCGGGACGGAAGCGGCGGCCGAGCCGCGGCCGGAGGACCCAGCCGACGCCCCGACCGCGCCGACTCCGGAGGCTTCGCCCGATGCGTGATCCGCTCGACGACGTCCTGCGCCTGGTCGCCGAGGGCCGCCTCTCTCCCGAGGAGGCCGCGCCGATCATCGACGCCCTCGCCGCCGCCCGCCAGGCCGCCGACCAGGCCCGTGCCGCGGGCGGCGCCGCCCGCGACGCCGTGCGATCCGCCGCCGACGCGGCACGGGCCGGCTTCGAGAGCCGTCGCCCCGACCGCTGGCCCGGCTGGGCGCCGCGCCCGCCGTCGCGCCCCGGGGCTCCGCCGCCGCCGCCGTCCCCCGGCCCGCCGCGCCGCCTGCGGGTCCAGGTCCGCGACAGCGGCCGCACCGTCGTGGACCTCCAGCTCCCGGGCGTCCTGGCCGAGCTTGCCGGGGCGGTGCCGGGGATCCCGTCGGACTACGTCGACCGCGTCCGGGAGGCGCTCAGGACGGGTGTCCGCGGCCCGATCATCGACGTGACCGACGAGGACGGCTCCGGCGTCACCATCACGGTCGACTGAGGGCGACGGCGCGGCTCCTCGCCCGCGTACCATCGGAGCGTGCCGCGGCCCGCCTCTCCGTCCCGACCACGCCTCCCCGCCGGCGCCCGCCTCGCCGTCGACGAATGGCGGTCCTTCGGCGACCGCCGCTACCGGCCCTTCCACGGCATCGGGATCGGCTCGGCGGCCGTCTTCGCCCTGGCCGGGGACGGCCTGACGATCCCGCTCCTCCTCGCCCTCGGCGCGCCCGCCGCCCTGGCGACCCTCATCGGGGTCCTCCCCTTCACGTTCTCGGCGGCCCAGCTCCTGGTGCCGTCGTTGCTGCGCAGGACCGACGGCAACCTTCGCGGCGTCACCCTGGCGATCCTGCTCGTCGGCGAGATGCGCGGCTTCATGCTCGCCGCGATCGTCCTCGTCGAGGTGACGGGCCTCTTGCCGGCCGGCCTCGCCATCCCCGGCGTGGCCGCGGTCATGAGCCTCGGCGGCGCGGCGAGCGCGATCGGCGGGGCGAACCTCCTGGCCTGGTACGGAGCGATCCTGCCGGAGCCCGAGCGGCGCTTCGTGGCTCCCCGGGTCATGGGCATCACCCAGGGGCTGGGGGCGGTCCTCCTCCTGCCCGTGGCGATCGGCGTCCAGGCCGGGATCCAGACGATCGGCCTGGGGGTCTACGCCGCCGTCTTCCTGGTGGCCGGACTGGCCGGCGTCGGTGAGATCGCAGCCGTCGTCCGGCTGCGACGGCCCGGTCGCGTCCGGGTTGCGCGGCGCGGGGAGCGGGCGCCGCTCGCCCCGGAGACGCGGCGCTTCATCAATATCGTGACGCTCGCGGCCGTCGGCGCGGGCTTCGGGCCCTACCTCTCGATCTACGCGATCA
Source organism: uncultured Chloroflexia bacterium (assembly GCA_963821235.1). GTDB lineage: Bacteria > Chloroflexota > Limnocylindria > Limnocylindrales > CSP1-4 > CTSoil-043. The sequence goes on along the minus strand of CAWGCS010000002.1, from coordinate 273,562 downwards.
GCGTCCTGGGCGCGACCGCCGGGTACGCGATCCTCCTCTCTGCCGTCTCCGCGGCTGCCTCCCTCGTCACCGCGACGGTCGTCGGCGGTCTGCTCGGCCGGGGCTCGGCGTCCCGCACCCTGCGCCTCTCCTTCGTCCTGCGCGGGGGCGGGATCCTCGTCGCGCTCCTCGCCTTCCCCACCAACCCGCTGGCCTGGCTCGTCCTCCTCGTCGTCGCCGTCATCGTCTCCGCGGGCGCCTCGGCCGCGACGCTGGCGGCGAACGAGCGACTCCTGCGCCTGACCGGCGGCGTCGATCTCATCACCGCCCAGAGTCGCTTCGTGGCCGGGACCGCGGCCGGCCTCACCGTCGGGCAGTTCGGGTCGGCCAGCGTCCTCGCCCTGCTGCCGGTCGCCTACCCGACGTTCGCCATCCTCATGGCGGGGTCCGGCCTGGCCCGCCTCCTGCTGACCGGCCGGATCGAGGTCTCGGCGACGTGGTCGACCGCTACGGCGGCGTTCGACGTCTCCGAGCTTCGGCGCGGCGCCACGCCCCTGCCGCCCGCGTCCGGCGCCCCGGGGCCGGCCGGCGAGGCAGGGCCCACCGGCGAGACCGACCGCGCCGCGACCGAGGTCGTCGAGCTGCCGCCGGCCATGCCCCCCGACGACCGCGGCGGCGACCCCGCGTAGGCAGGCGACCGGTCCGCGGGCTCGGCTCGCATCCGGACGACAGGGGCCCAGGCCCTAGACGACGCCGAGCAGGCGCGCGAGCAGGCCGCCGATCCCGACCGCGAGCGCCAGCGTGGCCGCGCTCATCGCCAGGGCGGTCCGCCAGCCGAGCTCTCCCGCCAGGGCCGCCAGGGTCGCGATGCAGGGCACCGAGACGGAGGTCACGATCGCGTACACGAAGAGCTGCCCCGGCGTCATGAAGTCGCCCAGGCTGGCCGCGCCGGCCCCGAAGGTCGCCACGGCGAGCACGAGCAGGAGCTGGAGCGCCAGCTCCTTGCGCAGGAAGGCGAAGACGAGGGCGAGGCCCGCGACCGACGGCAGCCCCAGCCAGCCGACGACGATCGGGTCGAGGACGGCGCTGACCGGCCACGGGATGCCGGCCTCGTAGAGGAAGCCGAGGACGACGGACCCGGCCAGCATCACCGGGGCGGCGGTCCGGACGAACGCCCGGAAGCGCGCCCAGGCCTTGGCGCCCACCTGCCGGACGAGCGGCTGGCGCAGCGGGGCCAGCTCCAGGATGAGCGGAGACTGCCGGCCCGGCAGCAACGCGTTGGCGGCGATGCCGGCGCCCAGGGTGACCGCCACGATGACGGCGAAGGCACCGGCCGTGGCGACCGGCCCGGCGAACGGCATGAGCGCCGCCACGACCACCGCCGACCGCGCCGAGCAGGGGACGAGCGTGACGAGGAAGGACGCCAGCACGCGCTCCCGACGCGTCACCAGGACCCGCGTCCCGTAGATCGCCGGCACGTTGCAGCCCGTCGCGGCGAGGAGCGGGATGGCCGTCCGCCCGGAGAGCCCCAGGCCGCCCAGGAGCCGGTCGGTCAGGACGGCAAGGCTGGCGAGATACCCCGAGTCCTCCAAAGCGGCGACGAGCAGGTAGAAGGTCAGGACGTAGGGCACGCCGATGGCCAGCAGGCCGAGGATCCCCGAGTCGAGGCCCCACAGCAGGGCCGACGCGACGGGCGGCACCGGCACGAGCGCGGTCACCGCCCCCGCGATCGCGGGCGAGGCGAAAGCCTCCCACGCGTCGGAGAGGACGGCGGCCATCCCGGCGCCCACCCAGGCGACGACGGCGAAGGTGGCGGCGAGGATCACGGCGAGGATGAGGAGGCCGGGCCACGGGCGAACGCTCCAGGTCGCCAGCCGGTCGGCGAACGGACGCCGGCCAGGCCGAACCACCTCCACCTCCGCGGCCCAGCGGGCGGCCAGGCGCCGCCGTTCCGGCTCGACGAGGTCCGGGAGGAGGAGCGTGGCGGCCCCCCGGGGAGAGATGGCGCTCGAGGCGACGAGCGCGCCGAGGCCGCTCGGGTCCAGCGCCGCCGCGCCCAGCGGGCGGCTGGTCGGGAGGGCGGCCGCGGCCTCCGCGAGGGCCCGCTCGACAGCCGGCGCGTAGAGCGAGGCCGGGGCCGTGGAGCGGGGCGAGGCGGTCCCGGCCCGGACCCCCTGGCGCCGGCGCGCCCGGGCGACCGCGAGCGAGACGGCCGCCGCCACGCCCGTCCCGGACCGCGCGACCGTGGGCCGGACGGGGACGGCCAGGAGCTGGGCGAGGCGACCCGCATCCACGTGGATGCCGCGGGCCGCCGACTCGTCGGCGAGGTTGAGGGCCAGCACGACGGGGAGCCCCAGGTCGCGGCAGGCCAGGACGAGCGGCAGGTGACGGGCCACGTCGCCGGCATCCGCGACCACGAGGATGGCGTCGGGGGCGGCGGCCAGGAGCGCGTGCCAGAAGGCGGGACCCACGACCGGACGGTCGGCCAGCGAGCCGGCGCCGGGCAGGTCCACGAGGAGCGCCCGGCCAATCCGCGTCCGGATCTCGCGGGCCTCGCTGGCGACGGTCGTGCCGGGCGCGTTGGTCGTCTCCGCGAAGCGCCCGCTGGCGCGGGCGAGGAAGGTGGACTTGCCGACGTTGGGACGGCCGACGAGGGCGACGACGGGGAGCCCAGCGACCGGCGTCGGCGGGAGGTGGCACCCGGTCATCCCGGATCCTCCGGGTCGACGAGGATGGCGGAGGCGATCCGGCGGGCAAGGGCAACGCGGGCGCGGCCAAGGCGCACGACGAGCGGGCCACCCAGGGGGAGGCGTGCCTCGATCTCGACCACGTCGCCGGGCCGGATGCCCTCGGCGGCCAGCCGCTCGGCGTCGGCGGCGGGGACGCCCACCACGCGTGCGGGCCGGGCCAGGTCGAGGTGCCCGAGGGCGATGGGCGGGGACGCGCGCATGGCTCAGATTCCACCCTGCGGGGCCCCAGCCAGGAGAGTGCGCAACGGCCCGCCGCCGAGGTGACGAAAGTCACGTTGAGTGACGGGGTCAGGTCGACCTGAATTGCGATTCCCGGACACAACCCGCTTGTCACCGAATTGCAGCCCTGCTAGAGTGAGCAGGCGTGCAGTCGTGAGCATTTGCTCGCGGCCGACGGCTCCCGACGACCCCGCGCGGCTACCGTCCCTGCCAGGCCTCCCACCCGCATGACGGCACCCATGGGCCCAGACGACCTCAGCTCCGAAGACTTCGAGCGCCTCGCGCGGATCGCCCACCGCTACTACGTCGACGACCGCACGCAGGCGGAGATCGCCGTCGAGTTCGGGCTCTCCCGCCCGAAGGTGCAGCGGCTGCTCGAGCGGGCCCGCTGGTCGGGCGTGGTCTCCATCCACGTGGAGGCGCCCCCCTGGCTGAACCTCGACTTGGAGGCTCGCCTGCGCGACGAGTTCCGCCTGGCCGACGTCATCGTCGCCCCCCGGCGGGCGGATCCGCAGTCCCAGCGCGAGGCGGTCGCCCGCAGCGCCGCCCACTTCCTGGAGCGGCGGCTGCGCGACGGGACCGTGATCGCCGTCGGACACGGGCGCGACACGGGCGAGGTTCCCCGCTTCTTCCGGCCGCGACGCCGCCTCGACTGCGAGTTCGTCAGCGCCATGGGCGGCTCGCCACGGATGGACTCCCCCACGAACCCCAACGAGATCTGCCAAGCCCTGGCCGGCGCCAGCGGCGGCCGCGCCCGCAGCCTCTACGCCCCGGCCTACGTCGAGAACGCCGAGGTCCGCGATCGCCTCCTGGAGCAGGAGGCCGTCGCCCACACCCTGGGCGCGGCCGCCCGGGCGAGCATGGCCCTGGTGGGCATCGGCAGCGTCGACGACGGCTGCACGATGGTCCGCAGCGGCTGCCTGTCGCTGGAGGAGATCGCCCGGCTTCGCAGCCAGGGCGCGGTCGGGGACATCCTCGGCAACTACGTCGACGCCGAGGGGCAGGTGATCGCGTCGCCCCACAGCGGTCGGCTCATCGCCCTCTCGATCGAGGACCTCCGGCGCGTGGAGTCGGTCGTCGCCGTGGTCAGCGAGGCGGAGAAGCCGCTGGCGATCCTCGGCGTCCTCCGCGCCGGCGTGGTGGATGTCCTCATCGTCGACGAAGGCAACGCCCATGCCGTCACGGACCTCGCTCGCCCGGGCGGGGCAACGATCTCGATCCCCCGGGAACCCCGGTCCGCCGCCGGGAGGAGGTGAGCGGCCGGGGGCGTTCCCACGTACCAGTCGCGTCCCAGTCCAAGGAGGTGCGCACGTGCCAGTGGTCCCGACCCGGGAGATCCTCGCCCGGGCCTTTTCCGAGCGGTACGGCGTCGCGGCGATCAACGTCATCAACGACCTGTCGATGGAAGCCGTCCTCGCCGCCGCCGAGGAGCTCAAGGCACCCGTCATCCTGCAGACCTCGGTCAAGCACGTGAAGATGACCGGGCTCGACGCCATGTACGCCATGTGGGTCGAGTACGCGAGGCGCGTCTCCGTGCCGGTCGCCCTCCACCTCGACCATTGCCCCGAGCGGGACGTCATCAGCGCCTGCCTGGCCAAGGGCTGGAACTCCGTCCTCTTCGACGCCAGCAAGCTGACGGTCGAGGAGAACAAGCGACAGTGCATCGAGGTCGTCGCCGAGGCCCGTCGCTACGGCGCCGACGTCGAGGGCGAGATCGAGGGCTTCAAGCGGACCGAGGAGATGACCGGCGACGAGGCCCAGCACGTGCAGAGCCTCGAGACCGTCGTCGACTTCGTCCGCGCCACCGGCGTCGACGTCTTCGCCCCCGCCATCGGCAACGCCCACGGGACGTACAAGACGGCGCCGACGCTCGACGCCCAGCGCGTCACCGACATCGTCGAGGCCACCGGCAAGCCCGTCGCCCTCCACGGTGGGACCGGCATGAGCCCCGAGCAGTTCAGCGACCTGATCGGGCGGGGCTGCGCCAAGGTCAACATCAGCACGGCCCTCAAGATCGCCTACATGAAGTCCGGCTTCGACTTCATGACCGAGCACCCGGGCGACTACGACCCGCCCAAGATCTTCACGGCCCAGCGGACGGCCGTCATGGAGATGGCGAAGTACCACATCCGGCTCTTCGGCAGCGAAGGAAAGGCCTGGACGTGAGCGCGCTCGTCTTCGACTGCGACGGCGTCCTGGCCGACACCGAGCGGCATGGACACCTGCCGGCCTTCAACCAGACCTTCACCGAGTTCAACCTCCCGGTGCAGTGGTCCGTGGAGGAGTACGGACGGCGGCTGAAGATCGGCGGCGGCAAGGAGCGCATGGCGAGCCTCCTCACCCCGGAGTTCGTGGCGGCCGCCGGGCTGCCCACGGACCCAGAGGCGCAGGCCGCCGAGATCGCCAAGTGGCACAAGCGCAAGACGGCCATCTACACCGAGATGGTCGCCGTCGGCAAGCTCCCGCCGCGGCCCGGGATCCGGCGCGTCATCAGCGCCGCCCAGGACGCTGGCTGGAAGCTCGGCGTCGCGTCGACGTCGGCCGAGGCCTCTGTCCACGCCATCCTCGAGTACGCGGTGGGCGCGGAGCGCGCCGCCCGCTTCGACGTCTTCCTGGCCGGCGACGTCGTGGCTCACAAGAAGCCGGCCCCCGACATCTACCTCCTCGCCCTCGAGAAGATCGGCGTCCCGGCCGCCGAAGTCCTCGTCGTCGAGGACTCGCGCAACGGGCTGGAGGCGGCTGACGCCGCCGGCCTGCGCTGTCTCGTCACCGTCAACGGCTACACGGAGAAGGAGGACTTCAGCGAGGCGATCCTCGTGGTCTCGTCCCTCGGGGACCCGGACGGGGAGAAGGCGTCGGTCATCGCCAACCGCTCGGCCGCGCGGCCGGGCGCCTACGTGACCCTCGCCGATCTCGAGGCCTGCCTCGCCTCGTAGCCGCTCCGGCATCCACCCCAGCTCGAAGGGAGGTTCGGATGACACAGGCGTCGCTCGACGATCTCGACCTCGTCCTGCGGACAATGGCCACAACGATCGTCGACAACGCGGAGTACTTCGCCCACCTCGACTCGATCGTCGGGGACGGCGACTTCGGCTTCTCGCTGCGCAACGGGTTCGAGGTCGTCGTCAGCGACTACGACTCGTTCGACCGCTCGACACCCGGGACCACGCTCAAGAAGATCGGGATCGTGATCTCGGGCAAGGTCGGCGGCGTCTCCGGGCCGATCTGGGGCACGGCCTTCCTCCGCGCCGGCGCAGCCGCCGGGGACAAGGTCGAGCTGACCGCCCAGGACGTCGTCGCGATGCTGCGGGCCGCGATCACCGGGATCATGGCCCGCGGCGGTGCGTCCCTGGGCGAGAAGACGCTCCTGGACGCGCTCGTCCCGGCCACCGACAGCCTCGAGGCGGCCATCTCCGATCCCGCCTTCGCCGGCGACCACGGCGTGGCCGCCCTCCAGCGCGCCGCCGACGTGGCGGTCAAGGCTGCCGAAGACACCAAGTCCATGCTCGCGATGCGCGGCCGGGCCGCGTACACGGGCGAACGGAGCATCGGCTCCGTCGACGCCGGCGCGACCGCGATCGGCGTGATCCTCCAGGCCATTGCAGCCGCGTGGCGCGAGAAGCACGGCAAGGGAGAAACGGCGTGAGGAAGTTCCTGAACGACCCGAAGACGTTCGTCACCGAGTTCCTCGATGGCGTCGCCCTGGCATCGGGGGGCACGCTCAAGTTCGAGCCGAAGTACAACCTGATCTACCGGGCCGACATGCCCAAGAAGGATCGGGTCTCGATCATCCAGGGGTCCGGGTCCGGCCACGAGCCGGCCCACACCATGATCGTCGGGCCCGGCATGCTTGATGCCGCCTGCCCGGGCGACGTGTTCGCCGGCCCGCCCGTCGAGTTCGTCACCGAGACCTCAAAGCTGATGGACACGCCCGCCGGCGTGCTCTTCATCGTCAACAACTACACGGGCGACCGCACCGCGTGGGAGATGGCGAAGGAGCTCTGCGAGGCCGAGGGCCAGAAGATCGGCTACCTGCTCGTCAACGACGACGTGGCCGTCAAGGACTCGACCTGGACGATCGGCCGGCGCGGCGTCGCCGGCAACTTCTTCGTCATCAAGGCGGCGGCGGCCAAGGCCGACAAGGGCGGCTCCCTCGAGGAGTGCGTCCGCGTCGGCGAGAAGGTCATCGCCAACGTCCGGACGATGGGCATCGCCCTCTCGTCCTGCACGCCGCCCGTCCGCGGCACTCCGCTGTTCGAGATCGCGGACGGCGAGATGGAAGTCGGGATCGGGATCCACGGCGAGCCGGGCCGCGAGCGACGCAAGATGGGCACCGCCACGGAGATCGTGGACGTGCTCCTCAACGCGATCGTGCCCGACCTGCCGTTCAAGGACGGCGACGAGGTCGCGCTCATGGTCAACGGCCTGGGCGGGACGCCGGTCAGCGAGCTCTACCTCCTCTACGGCATCGCCCACAAGAAGCTGGCCGCGAAGGGCATCAAGGTCTTCCGCAGCTACGTCGGCGAGTACTGCACGTCGCTCGAGATGGCCGGCGCGCACATCTCGCTCCTCAAGGTGGACAGCGAGCTCAAGGAGCTCCTCCTGGCCCCGGCAGACGTCGCCTACCGCGTCTTCTGACCGACACCGTTTCTCGTCGCGTCGCGGCGGGCGCCCTCCCAGGGGACGCCCGCCGCGACGATTCCCGCCCGCAGCGGGCGCGTCAGGTGCCCCTGGCGGCCGTGGCCACGGGGCGCGATCGCGGCCCCGATCCGCGGCCCAATCCGCTGGCCGGCCCGTTCTCCACCCCGAGTGGCGTCCCGCGTCGTATGTCAGGCCGAGTGGCACGGGCGCGCTCCAACCGGCCCTCGTGCCACTCGGCCTGACACCGCGGGGGCGGTTCGTGCTCAGGGGATCGCCCAAACCGGCCTTTGGTCGATTTCCCCCCGCACGAAGTGCGGCGAACCGTCAGGTCGGGTGGAATTGCTGACCCGCGACCGCGAGACCGTGCCAGGCTGCGGCGGCCGGGCACGCCGAGACCAGCGGCCCCGCATTCGCGGCCGCGCGGCGTCCCGTCCATCGGCCACGCGGCGTCCCGGGTGCAGGCCTCGCCGCGGATCCGGCCCGGACACGCCATCGCGCCGGGGCCGATGGACGGCCGCCCTCCCCGCCGCTAGCATCCCGCCATGGCAGGCCAGCCCGGGCGTCCCCGCGAGCGCCGTGACCGCTTCTCCACGATCTCCGACGTCGAGATCCGGCGCACGTACGGCCCTGACGACGCGTCCGGCGCCGGCGGCCCGACTGCGGTCGACCATCACGGCGACCGTCTGCCGGCAGGCCGCTGGGAGAGCTTCGATCCAAGACGCGACGTCGGGGAGCCCGGCGCGCCTCCCTTCACCCGCGGCGTCCACCCCACCGGCTACCGGGGCCGGCTCTGGACGATGCGGATGTTCGCCGGCTTCGGGTCCGCGGAGGACACGAACGCCCGCTTCCGGGCGCTCCTCGACGCCGGCCAGACGGGCCTCTCAGTGGCCTACGACATGCCGACGCTGTACGGCTACGACACCGACGACCCGGAGGCCGAGGGCGAGTTCGGCACGTGCGGGGTGGCCGTCAGCTCGCTGGCCGACATGGAGGCTCTCCTGGCCGGCCTGCCCCTCGACCGGGTCAGCACCTCGATGACGATCAACGCCCCGGCCGCCCCGATCTGGGCCATGTACATCGTGGCCGCAGAGAAGGCCGGCGTTCCCCGCCACGCTCTGGCGGGGACGATCCAGAACGACATCCTCAAGGAGTACGTCGCCCAGAAGGAGTTCCTCTTCCCGCCTGCGCCGTCGATGCGCCTCGTCACCGACACCATCGAGTTCGGGACGCGGGAGCTCCCCCGCTGGAACACGGTCTCCATCAGCGGCTACCACATCCGCGAGGCCGGCGCGACGGCGGTCCAGGAGCTGGCCTTCACGATCGCCGACGGGATGGCCTACGTGGAGGCCGCCCTCGCCCGCGGCCTGGCGGTCGACGACTTCGCGCCGCGCCTGTCCTTCTTCTTCAACAGCCACTCCAACTTCTTCGAGGAGATCGCCAAGTTCCGGGCCTCGCGGCGGATCTGGTGGAAGCTCATGACGGAGCGCTACCGGGCCGACAGCGAGCGCTCCACCTGGGTGCGCTTCCACACCCAGACGGCCGGGGTCTCCCTCGCACCGCAGCAGCCACTCAACAACCTGACCCGGGTCGCGACGCAGGCCCTGGCGGCCGTCCTGGGCGGGACCCAGTCGCTCCACACCGACGCGTACGACGAGGCGCTGGCGGTCCCCACAGAGGCGGCTGCCCTCCTCGCCCTCCGCCAGCAGCAGGTGATCGCCGAGGAGACCGGGGCGGCCGACACGGTCGACCCGCTGGGTGGCTCGTGGTTCGTCGAGGCCCTCACGAACGAGACCGAGCGAGCGGTCTGGCGCTACCTCGACGAGATCGACGCCCGCGGGGGCATGGTCGCCGCCGTCGAGGCCGGCTATCCCCAGCGCGAGATCGCCGACGCCGCCTACCGCTACCAGCGCGAGCTGGAGGCCGGCGAGCGGATCGTGGTCGGCGTCAACGGCTACGTCGACGCCTCCGAGAGCCGCAGCGTGCCCGTCCTCCACGTTCCCGAGGGATCGCTCCGACGCCAGCTCGCCCGCCTCGAGCGGGTCCGCCGCGAGCGCGACGGCGAGGCCGTCGGCGCAGCCCTGGCCGGGCTCCGCGAGGCGGCCTCGCGGCCGGGGTCGAGCGCGACCAACCTCATGCCCCATTTCGTCCGCTGCGCCGCGGCGTATGCCACGCTCGGCGAGCAGTGCGCCGTCCTGCGCGCCGTCTTCGGCGAGTATCGCGAGCCCGTCGCGATCTGACGTCCACCGGAAGGAGCCACAGCCATGGCGGGCCTCACCGACGAGCGGCGCGCGCTTCGCGACGCGGTCCGCGAGCTGGCCGACGAGAAGATCGCCCCCCGGGCGGCGGAGATCGACCGGACGGCGGAGTTCCCGTGGGACGTCAAGGAGCTGCTTGCGGCCCAGGACATCTTCGCCGTCCATTTCCCGGAGCGGTTCGGCGGCCTCGGGGGCGACCTCCTGACCGCCTGCCTCGCCATCGAGCAGGTCAGCCGCGCCTGTGCGACCTCGGGCCTCATCGTCGCCGTCCAGGGCCTGGGGGCCCTGCCGATCCTCCTGGCCGGCAGCGAGGAGCAGCAGGCCCGCTGGATCCCCGACCTGGCCGCCGGGAGGACGCTCGTCGCCTTCGCCATCACCGAGGCCGAGGCCGGGTCCGACGCTGCCGCGATCCGCACCCGGGCGACCCGCGACGGCGACGAGTACGTCGTCTCCGGCAGCAAGCGCTTCATCAGCCACGGGTCCGTGGCCAACCTCGTCACGGTCTTCGCGGTGACGGATCCCGAGGCGCCGCGGCACCGCCGCCTCTCCTGCTTCGTCGTCGAGACGGACCGGCCCGGCTTCCGGGTCACCCGCCTGGAGCACAAGATGGGGATCCGGGGCTCTCCCACCGCCGAGCTGGCCTTCGACGATGTCCGCGTTCCGGCGGCGAACCTCCTCGGCGCGGAGGGCGACGGCTTCTCGATCGCCATGCGGACCTTCGACCGGTCCCGCCCGGGGATCGCCGCCCAGGCCGTCGGGATCGCCCAGGGCGCGCTGGAGGTGGCCGTCCGCTACGCCCGCGACCGGCGCCAGTTCGGGCGCCCCGTGGGGGAGCTCCAGATGGTCTCGGCGATGCTGGCCGACATGGACGCCGCGACCGAGGCGGCCCGCCAGGTGCTCTACGCGGCCTGCGCCGAGATCGACGCCGGGGCCCCCGACGCGGCCCGCTGGGCATCGCTGGCGAAGCTCGTCGCCGGCGACGCCGCGATGCGGGTGACGACCGACGCGGTCCAGGTCCTGGGCGGCTACGGCTACGTCGACGAGTACCCGGTCGAGCGGATGATGCGCGACGCCAAGATCACCCAGATCTACGAGGGCACGCAGCAGATCCAGCGCCTGGTCGTGGCCCGCGCCCTCCTGGGCTGACCAGGGGGCCTGCGGCCGGCTGGCGATGAGCGACCGGCCCCGCGGGGGCCGCGGGGCCCGGCTCGGCGCCTCCGCGCCCGGCGCGCGCCCCGCGCGATGGCGTGCGGATCTGCCCTCGCGGCCATTGCGATCCGGACCCGGCCGGGGCTACCGTTGACGACATGGGCTCGGGCACGCTCCGCTCGACAGTCCGGGAGCGCGGGTCCCGCGGACGGGGCACGCGGCCGGCGGCCTCGTGCACGCCCGACCTCGACATCGCGGCCAACCCGGCGACCATCGGCGTCCTCATGCGCGGCGCCGACACGGGAACGCGCGAGCGGCTGGCCACCGCGCTCCAGCGGCGCCACGGGAACGAGGCGGTCCGCCGGCTGCTCTCGCCGTCGGGCGCCCTGCCGGTGCAGCGCTGGACGGTCGGCCTGCCGCGCGGCACGACCGACTGCGAGCGCGTGGTCAGCTACCTCAACGCCAACAGCCCGCACCGCGCCGACAGCGGCTGGGCGAAGACCAACGTCCGGTTCAGCTGGGGCGGCGACCCATCCTTCAGCGAGGCCGACGGGGTCATCACCGCGACGGTCGCCAACCCGACCGTGACGAAGTCGATGAACGTCGACATGCCGGAGTGGGCGCCGACGAATCCGGCGATGTCGCGCGGCTGGGCCTCGATGTACGGCACCCTGCGGGCGCACGAGGCCGAGCACGAGCGGATCGGGAACACCTGGGAGACGACCCTCCGCTCCCGGCTGACGAGCCTGAGCGTCACCGTCTCGGCGCGAACGCTGGCTGCCTTCAACGCGGCGGTCCAGCGCGAATGGAACGGCTGGCTCGCGGAGCACCAGGCGGACCAGCGGGCGATCGATCCGTACACGGCCATCCTCGACTGCTCCGGCGGCGAGGAGTCGGCGGAGGAGTCGGGGCCGGACCTCACCGGCGAGCTGGCGGGCCTCGGCGAGGAGTAGCGGCCGGGCTCGGGACTGCCGGCCGGGACCGCCTGTCCCGCCGCCGCGGTACGCTGGGGCGGTGACGAGCTGGCGGCTGCTCCCCGACGACGGCGAACGCGACCCGCGCGTCAACCTCGCCCGCGAGGAGGCGGTCGCGCGGCACGTCGCCGCCGACCCGCGCGCCGCGACCCCCGTCCTCCGCCTCTGGCGGGACAGCGCGGCGGTGGTCGTGGGACGCTTCCAGCTGGCCGCCGCGGAGGCGGACGCGGCTGCGGCCGCCGCGCTCGGCGCCCCCGTCCTGCGCCGCTTCACCGGCGGCGGCACCGTCTGGCACGACCCGGGGAACCTCAACGTCTCCGTCGTCTTCCGGCCGGAGGACGCCCTCGTCGCCGCGGATCCCGAGCTCCGTCGCCTGCCGGGGCTCTACCGCCTCGTCCTCGCGCCGCTGGCCGCCGCCGCCCGCGCGCTGGGCGTGCCCGCCGTCCGCGCCACCGAGCGTGACGTCGTCGTCGATCGCCCCGACGGCACGACGGCGAAGCTGAGCGGCGTCGCGGCCTGGCTCGGCGGGCGGGCTCTGCTCGTCCACGCCACGCTGCTCGTCGACGCCGACCTCGAGGCGCTCGCCCGCGCCTGCGCGGGACCGGGCGCGCCGGGCGACCCGCGCTGGGAGCGCACGAAGAGCCGGCGGGCCGCGGTGACCTCCATCAGCGGCGAGCTCGCCCGCGCCGGGGCACCGGTCCCGCCGTCCGCGGCGGTCGACGCCGCCGTCCTCGCCGCGTTCGACGCCGCCGACACCCGGCCTGACCGGTGGAGCGCCGCCGAGGCGGCCGCCGCGGAGCGCCTCCTCGCCGACCGCTACGCCCTTGCCGCGTGGCACGCCGACCCGGAGCCCGCGACCTGACGGTCCCGCCTACGGCGTGCGCCGATACGTGCTCTCGTTGCGGCGGGCCACACGCAGGATCACGACGAGACCCGCCGTCTCGTCGATCGTGTAGATCACCCGGGCGTCCCCGACGCGGAGTCGCCAGAACGGCGTCCCGACCAGGGGGATGGCGCCTCGCGGTCGCGGGTCGCGTCCGAGCCCCAGGATCGGGCCACGAAGCCGGGCGGTATCGATCGGCGGCAGCTTGCGGAGCTGCCGCCCCGCCGCCGGCGCCAGCTCCACGCGGTACGGGCGCTCGCTCACGCCCCGGTGTTGGGGCCGTACGCCGCGCGCGTCTCGGCCGCGTGCGCCCGGAAGAACTCGTCGGCAGCGACGCCGCCCTCGCGCTGGTACTCGCCAAGCGCGGCCGCAGCTCCCGCCTCGTCTTCCGCGTTCTCCAGCCGCTCGAGCCACGCCGCGAGCGCTTCGTCGACGATGTCGCGCACGCTCCGATCCGCCCGGGCGGCCTCCACCTTCACGGCACGGTACGTATTCGGGTCGAGGTCGATGGTCACCTTCATCGGACAAGCATACCAGCATGCTGGCTACCTGCCACCTCGTGCGCAACGAAGCCAACGCCTGGCCGCCGGTCCCCCTACCCTGAGCATCCCATGCCCGACCAGCCCTTCGACCTCGACGCCGCGCCCGACTCCGGCGCGGGCCATCGGATCACGCTGGTCCTCGACGGGCTGCCGATCGACACCCTGGCCGACCTCCCCCCGGAGCCGGGTCGTCTCCTCTTCGTCGGGCTCAACCCGTCGCCCATCAGCGTCGCCGCCGGCCACTACCACCAGGGGCGGCTGGGGCGCGCCTTCTGGCGGCGGCTCGTCGCGGCCACCATCCTCCCGCCCGAGACGGACCTCGACCTGGCGGACGACGCCCTCGTCGCGCTCGGCCACGGGATCACCGACCTGTTGAAGGTCCCCAGCCCGCGCGACACGGCCGACGACGCGACCCTCCGGTCCGGCGTCGGCCCGCTCTGGCGGAAGGTCGCCGTCTGGCGGCCGGCCGCGGTGGTCTTCGTCTACAAGCGGGTCGCGGAGGCCTGCGCCGGGCGCCGCCTGCCCGAGGCCTACGGCCAGGTGGAGGGCCTGGCCCTCGCCGCGCGCCCGTGCTTCCTGATGCCCGGCCCCTACGCGAGCCGCGACGAGGTGGCGGCGGGCCTCAACGTCGTCCGCAACCTGCGCAGCGCTGTCGGCGGATGAGCGGCCGCGGTCCCGCCGCGCCGGCCTGACCGCGGCGACGACCCGCGCCGGTCGGCCTGCCCTCAGTCCTCGCGGAAGAGGCGGGCGAAGCCCGGGTAGGGCCGCAGCGGGACGAGGTCGAAGTCGATGAGGCCGGCCGCCACGAGCGGCAGGCTGTCGACCGCGGCCCGGGCGGCGGCGAGATCGGGGACCTCGAAGACCAGGACCCCGTTCGCCCGGTCGGCCCGGAAGTAGATCTCCCGCAGCACGTCGCGCTGCTGCAGGTCGTAGGCCTGCCGTGCCTCCGCCGGCCGGAGCTCGGCGAACCGCGGGTCGTCCTGGGCGACCAGGTCGCGCCCCAGGGCCAGCACCTTCATCCGTTCCTCCTCGTCGCTGTCTCCTGCCGGTCAGACGATCGCGACCGGCCGCTCGATCGCCGCGTCCGACCGGAAGCGGCGGTCGACCAGCACCCGGATCACGTAGTTGATCTCCAGGCCCGCCCCGTCGAAGGAGGGCGCCGAGCCCGCCGGGACCAGGAGCCGCACCTCCGCGCCGCCGGCGAGGCTCGCCGGGTCGACGGGGGCCGAGGCGATGATCCCCTCGGCGCCATTGGGGGCGTTGGTCCGGCGATGGATCTCGACGCGGCCCTTCTGTCCGCCCGGGGCCGACGGCCAGCGCACCGAGACGGTCATCTCCGTGCCGGCGGGAACGGGCAGCGGCGAGGTGACGCCGATCATCGCGTCGCCCACCGGCACGCCCTGCATGAGGCTGACGCCGCCCTGCTTGCCCACGCCGGCCCGCAGGAGGTCCGGATGCTGGGCCAGCGGCAGGTGCATCGCCACGAACGGATCGTGGCCGAGGGCGACGTCCCAGCGGACCTCCAGCGCCCAGGCGATGATCGACTCGCCGAGGTGCGCGGTCGGCGGCCCCAGCCGCGGGGCGGGGACGGCGAAGGGAGCCTCCCACTGCTGGCCCGGCTCCAGGGAGGCGGGCACGGCGGGCTCCAGAAAGGCGTCCTCGATGAACAGCCTGCCCTGCGTCTCCACCCAGTGCTCGGAGCTCGTCACGTCGCCGTCGCTGTCCCGGTGGTCCTCCGAGCGGGTCACCTCGTCCAGTCGCAGCCCGACGAGCCGCAGCGCCGCCTTGCGCGCGGCGATCCGCTCCGTGGCGGCCAGGCGGATCGTGCCGGTGATGCCCTCGCCCACGATGGCTGGGCGGTCGAGGACGATCTCGCCCGAGACGCCACCCGACGATGCCTTCACGAGCTCCTCGGCCCGGACGTCGTGGAGCGGGTGGCTCCCCTGGGGCCCGGCCAGGCGCGGTCCGTTGATGGCGTCGAACGGCGACGGCGACGAGCCGGTGCGGCCGCTGAACGCGCCGAACCCACCCAGCTTGACCGAGAACGGCATCGTGATCTCCCTGGCTCGCGGGGGACGTGGGCGGGGCCGGCCGTCGGCGTCCCGCTGCCTGCGCCCTCGAGCCGAATCCTACCGGCCGCGCGAGGGTGACCAACGGCCGCTGCGCATGAGCCCATCGATCCCTATGCCAGCCCCCGCATCTCACGCACGATGGCGACTGGCGGACGCGGTGCCCGACCTCGCGCGGCCGGGCAGGCGACCCCGTGCGGACGCCGGCGCTCTGGTTCGGGCAGGCCCCGTCGCCGAGGCGAACGCTCCGCGGCGATACGGATGACGTGGAGAGCTGGGACATGAGCCTGGTGCACGGTTCGTCGATTCGTCGCTCGCACGGCCGGCACGCCGCCGTTGCGGCCGCCGTCCTCGCCCTGCTGGTGGCGGCCTGCGGGCAGGCCCCCGCGTCGTCGGAGGCGCCCCCGTCGTCGGGCGGGCCCGCCTCGCCCGCGGCGACGGCCGCCCCCTCGCCGGACCAGATCGGCATCGCGACCGTCTCCCGCCCCGACCAGGCCCTCGTCCTCGCCACGAGCGCCTATGGCAGGGTTCCCGTCAACCAGGTCATCGTCGTCCTCGCCGATGGCAAGGCGCGGTCCGACGCGGACGCCCTCGCGACCGCGCTCGGTGGCCGGGTCGTCGGCCAGATCGACTTCCTCAATGCCTTCCAGGTCGAGACGTCCGGCACGACCGAGGCCGACCTGGCGGCCGCGCTGAAGACCGCCCGGGCCAGCGAGGGCGTGGTCGTCGCCGCGCCCAACCAGGGCGTGAACCCGGCCGAGGACGCGGGCGAGATCTGGGGGACCCGGATCAGCCCGATGACCGATCCGATCTACGGGGGTGGCAACGGGGACGGCTACGGGCTCATCGGCGTGCCGACAGCGTGGGACTACCTCCGCGGATCGGGCATGGACCTCGACCTCGTCCAGGTCGGCGTCGTCGACTCCGGCCTGTGGGCCGGCTCGAACGAGTTCGACGAGGGCGCCCACATCACGTTCACCGAGCCGGACGCCCAGCTGGGCTCGCCGGAGAAGCAGACGAACGCCGACGGGACGAAGAGCGACGACCCGTCGGGCGGCCACGGCAGCGGGGTCAGCGTCCTCATCGGGGCCGACGCCGACGACGGCGGCCCGGCCGGCGTCGCCTCGGTCCTCGGCGACAAGCTGACGATCTCGAACACGAACCTCTGGTCGGGCGACTACGGGACCCAATGGACGGCGGCGGAGCCCGATCCTGACGATCCGACGATCGTCACCTACCCCGGCGACGGCGGCACGTACCAGTACTCCAGCCTCGTCGCCATCATGCGCCAGGTCAACGCCGGCTCCACGATCATCAACATGTCGTGGGGGCCGAAGGATCCGGCGGCGACCGACCCCAACGTGCCCAAGGTCTACCGCGCCTTCTTCGAGCGGATGGCCAGGGAGCGGCCGGACGTGATCTTCGTGGCGGCCGCCGGCAACCACGGCGTCGCCGGCGACGGCTCGCAGATGTACCCGGGCGGCTTCAACCTCCCGAACGTCATGACCGTCGGCAACGTGACCAACGACGGCAGCGTGTGGAAGAGCTCCAACACGCCCGGGAACGACTTCGAGGTCTCCATCTTCGCCCCGGGCCACCAGGCCGTGCGGGGCCAGAATCCCGACACCCAGGAGATCAAGAACCTGTACGGCGGGACGAGCATGGCCGCTCCCCAGGTGGCCGCGACCGCGGCCCTCCTGCGCTCCCTCAACAAGGGCCTCACCGCCGAGCAGATCAAGCAGATCATCACCTCGACCGCGACCGACAAGGACGGCACGATGGTCCTGGCGGTCGACGAGGCCGTCAAGGCGGTCATCGACCTCAACTGCGACCAGGCGGGCATCCCGCGGATCGACAAGGAGACGCTGCTCGGCCGCGCCGTCGTCGACGCGGCAGCCGTTCCGGTCGAGGGCGCGCCTGGCACCTACCTGGTCCGCGGGGTGGTCACCTCGACCGGCGTCAAGGGCGTCGAGCTCGACATCACGGTCGCCGACGGCGACGTCACGAGCGGGGAGGAGCCCGCCTTCCTGGAGGCGGCGGGCGAGTCCACCTGGACGGTCACGCTCGACCCGCCTGACGAGGGCGTGATCACCGTCCGCCGGCTCGACAACAAGGCGGGCAGCCGCATCGCGATCGAGACCATCGACGTCAACGGCGCCTGGGCCGGCACCTTCACCGTCACCTCGGTCACCCTCGACCCGGCGTTCGAGGAGCAGGCCGAGGAGCAGGGCTGCGACGCGGCGCTGCTGCAGGCCCTGGAGGGCACGGCGCTCCCGATGACCCTCGACCTGACGGTGGACCCGGACTCCTCGGGGACCTCGACGTTCTGGATCGACGTCTCGGCGCTGCAGGGCTCGGACGGCGAGTCCCTCGAATCGGAGCCGCAGGACGCGCCCGTGACCTACAAGGGCAGCCTGCTGACCTTCAAGCCGGAGAGCTCGGGCGGGGCCGCCACCAGCATGTCGGGCACCGTCTCACGGCGCGGCAGCACCGCGACGATCAACGGCACGGTCACGATCGCGGGCGAGGGCTATTCGGCGAAGGCCGTCTGGACCGTCACCAAGAACGTCGAGTAGCGGGCCGACGCCGTGCACCCGATCCTCGCCCAGGCCGAGCTGGGCGGCACGATCCTGACCCTCCACGCGTACGGGACCTTCCTCGTGCTCGCGGCCGTCGTCGCCGCCTGGGTCTTCGTCCGCCGCACGGCGTCGATCGGGCTGACCCGCTGGCAGGCGGCGGCGCTCTTCGCCGGGGCGCTCGCGGCCGGCCTCGTCGGGGCGCGCCTGCTCGACGCGGCGCTGAACCTGCCAGCGTACGCCGCGGACCCGTCGCGCCTGGCGACGACCGAGCCCCGGGGATTCGCCCTCTACGGCGGGCTGGCGGGGGCGATGATCGTCACGGTGGCCTGGTCTCGCCGAACGGGTCGCCCGCTGCGCCGCCTCGCCGATGCCGCGGTCCCCGCCGTGGCGGCCGGGATCGTCCTCATGCGCATCGGGTGCTTCCTCAACGGCTGCTGCGAAGGGGTCGCCACCGACCTGCCGTGGGGCGTCGTCTTCCCGCCCCAGGCTGTCGGCCTCGACCGCGACCTGCTCGAGGGGCGGATCCCGCTGTTCGGGGCCGTCACCGACCCGCAGGCCGTGCACCCGACCCAGCTCTACGAGCTCGGGGCGGCCCTGCTGCTCGCCCTCGCCGCCCGCCTCGCGGCGCGCTCGGGCGCGGCGCCGGGCGTCCCGGCGCTCGTCTTCGCGACCGGCTTCCTCCTCTTCCGAGCCATCGAACAGGGCATCCGGCCCGCCTCCAGCGGCGCCGTCCTGCCGATCCCGGCGCTCGTCGCCGCCTACCTCGCGGCGGGCGTCGCGGCGTTCCTGCTGCTCGCCCGCGCCCGCCGGGCGAGGTCCGCGGTACCGCAGGACTTCTTTCCCGGTGTCGCGCCCGTGGCACGTCCGTAAGGTTGGCCCGCGCGTCCCTTCGGTCACCCGCACGGAGCCCGCCTCGATGCACCGCCGCCTCTGTCGCGCCCTCGGCGCGGCCATGCTCGCCATGGGCCTGCTGGCACCCGCGGTCCTGGCCGACGACCCGACGCCGGCGCCGGTGGTCTTCGGCACACCCCAGCTGCTCGTCTGGTGGGACGGTCACAGCACCTACGACGGGCCCGTGACCGACAACACCTACGCGCTCATCCGGCCCGACCAGGTCGACCCCGCCGATGCGACCCACTTCATCCTCGCCGACGGGATCGGTGGGGTCTACCACTACTCCGGCCACGTCGTGTCGGGCCCCTACGCCGGCCAGGTCGACCTGTGCCCCGTGATGCTGTCGCTCGGCATCGGCTACCTCTCGGCCTACCCGTACACCGACGCGGTCGGGTTCAGCGCCGACGACTGTCGCGCGTTCCTGGCCCCTCCGGAGCCCACCCTCGCGCCCGAGCCGAGCGCCGAGCCGACGCCCGCCGCGACCGACGACACCGGGGGCGTCGTCCTGGCCGTCGCCCCCGGCGACGGCGGCGATGACCCGGTCGCCCTGGGGCTTGCGACGGCCCTGATCCTGGCCTTGCTCGGGATCGGCGGCTTCGCCGTCCTGGCGTACCTCTTCGGCTGGGGCCCCTTCCCCGGTCGCTCCCCGACCGTCCCCGCTCCCGCGCCTGTCCCTGCTTCGTCGCCGGGTGCGGCACGGCCCCCGGCAGACCCGGCGCCCGAGGGCGGCCAGGAGGAGCAGCCGACCGATCCGTGCGCCAGCCAGGCTTCCGACCTGGCCACCGCATCCGCCCATGCCCGTGGCCTCAACTCGGTGCTGGCCGGCCTGCGGCGCCTCTACGCCAACCTCGACCAGCAGATCGTCCAGATCGAGGACGGCGCGATCCCCACCGAGCTCGGCGTCGAGATCGCCTTCGCGGCGGGCGGCCTGGCCGGGGGCGCCGCCGGCGGAGCCGGCATCGTGCCGGAGACGCTCCTCGGGAAGGTGTTCGAGAACGCCCTCAAGGACGTGCTCAAGGGGGTCGTCAAGTCGTCGCTCAACGCGGGTGAGGCGGCCCTGACGGGCGGCGCCGACACCTGGGCGAACCTCCAGGGCGGCACGCTCGAGGCGATGCTCAAGGGGATGCTGGAGGACCAGCTCGCGAGCGACTACCTCAGCGCCAGCATGGGCGGGCACCACACCAGCGCCTTCGCCGTCGCCAGCCAGCTGCCCCGCAAGCTGGCCGAGGCCGACGTCTACGCGACCCACGCCGCCGAGGCTGTCGGGCAGCTGATCACCGCGTACAACAGCGGGATCGAGCTCGCCAACCTCGTCCAGCAGTCCGCCGTCCTGCGCCAGAAGGCGATGATGGTCTACGGCGACATCGCCGACCTCGAGGTCCAGCACGAGACCGCGCTGGAGAGGATGCAGACCGCCGCCGACCGGCTCGCGGGCTGTCGACGGGTGAACTCGCCCGACTGGCGGCCGTAGGCAACGGGGCTCGGGCCGCCCCTCTTCGTGGCCCGGCTTCAGCCTCGGGCCCGCTCGTTCCGGGCGGCGGCCTCCGCGATCCTCGCGATTCGCGCCGCGCGAGTCTCCGGTCGCCGGGCGAGCGCGACCCAGCCGAGCAGCATCTTGCGGGACGAGGGCGGGAACGCCGCGAAGCTGGCGCTGGCCGGCGGGTGGATCTCCAGGGCCGCCGCGAGGTCCTCGGGGACTTCCATCCGCTCGGCGCCATCGAGGATCTCCCACGATCCGTTGGCCCTCGCCCGTTCGATGGCGGCGAGGCCTGCCGGAGCCATGCGCCCCTCGTCGATCAACCGTTCGACGCGCGCCTTGTTGGATGCAGCCCAGACGCTGCGCGGCTTGCGCGGCGCGAAGTAGAGCTTGCCGCGCTCGTCGTCGAGGTGGCCACCGGTGCTGTCCACCCAGCCGAAGCAGAGGGCTTCCTCGATCGCCGCCTCGTAGTCCAGGCTGACACGGCCGGAACGCGGCCGCCAGGTCACCAGCCAGGCGCCGCGGGCGGTCGCGTGGTTCGCCTCGAGCCAGGCGCGCCAGGTGGCCCGATCGTCGGCGTGGACGTGCGGCGCATCGTCGAGAGCGGACATGGCCGGAGTCTACCGTCGCCTCACGCGAGCGCGCGCCAATGCGAGGGGCAGTAGCTTGTGCGTCAAGAACGGTTGGTGAGTCGAGGCTGGGCGTGAGCCCGGAGGAAGGCGGCTGCCAGACACCGCTGCTCGGCGGCAGTGGCGGCCCAGGAGATCCGGCGAGCCGCGATGAGTTCTTTGTCGTCCGGCAGTCGTATTGTCAAACCGGTTACCGGGGAGGACTTCTGATGCGCAGCGTGACCTACTCGATGGGCGTCTCGCTTGACGGCTACATCGTCGGGCCGGACGGCGGCTTCGACTGGACTGCGCCCGACCCGGAGGTCTTTCGGTTCTGGATCGACGAGATCCGAGGGGTCGGCGTCCACCTGATGGGACGGCGGCTGTACGAGACGATGCTGTACTGGGAGACCGCCGACCAGGATCCATCGCTCGGCGACGCGGAGCTCGAGTGGGCGGGCCTGTGGAAGCCGCTGCCGAAGGTGGTGTTCTCCACCACGCTGTCGGCGGTCGAGGGCAATGCCCGCTTGGCGTCGGGTGACGTGGCCGAGGAGATCGAGCGGCTGCGTTCAGAACCTGGCGAGGGCGAGATCGCGATCGGCGGCGCGACGCTGGCCGCCGAGGTGGCCGCGCACGACCTGATCGACGAGTACCGGGTGATGGTCTACCCGGTCCTGGTCGGCGGTGGCACGCCGTTCTTTCCGCAGCGCGAGCGCCGGGTGGATCTCGATCTCGTCGAAACCCGCACCTTCAGCTCGGGAGTCGTCTACCTCCGCTACCGCGTGGCGCGCTAGCCGGCTCATCGGCAGGGTGCGGACGGCCGCTTCGTCCTTTCGCCGTGCTCGCCAGCCTGTCCTGAACGGAAGCGTGCCGGACGATCACGCCAGCTTGAGTGGCACGGTCGGGGGGACTTGCCAACCGTCCTTGACGCACAAGGGGCATAGATTCCCTTGACATGTGACTCGATGGTCACATAGATTCGGGCGCGTGGACGACCGCGTCTTCGCCGCCCTGGCGGATCCCACCCGCAGGCACCTCCTCGACCTCCTCTTCGAGCGCGACGGCCGAACGCTCGGGGAGCTGGTGGCGGCGGTGCCGGGGATGACCCGCTTCGGCGTGATGAAGCACCTGCGCGTCCTCGAGGCGGCGGAGCTCGTCGCGACGCGCCGCGTCGGCCGCGAGAAGCACCACTACCTGAACCCGGTCCCGATCCGGCGGCTCCACGATCGCTGGCTCGACAAGTACCGGGCGCGGGCCGCCGCCTCGCTCATCGACCTGCAGCAGACCCTGGAGGGGACCCCGATGTCGACGACCGCCGCGCCCGCCCACGTCTCCGCCATCTACATCCGTGCCACGCCGGAGGCGATCTGGCGCGCCATCACCGAATCCGACTTCACCCTGCGCTACTACTACGGCAGCGCCATCGAGACCGACTGGCGGCCCGGCTCGCCCTACCGGATGACGATCGACGGCGAGCTGCAGATCGAGGGCGAGATCGTCGAGGCCGATCCGCCGCGCCGCCTCGTCCAGACCTTCCATGCCGTCTGGGACGAAGGCGTGAAGGCCGATGCCCCGACCCGCGTCACCTGGGAGATCAGCGCCGAGATGCCCGGCGTCTGCCGGGTCACCGTCATCCACGACGGCCTCGTCGTCGGCTCGTCCACGCACGAGCAGGTCTCGGGTGGCTGGCCGTTCATCCTGTCGGGGCTCAAGACGCTCCTCGAGACGGGCAGGAGCCTCGGAGAGAGCTGACGCGTCGGGCGCTCCCGGGCCAGACTGCGTCACCTGCCCGGGCGTCGCCCGCACCTGGTTGCCGGCCGCTCGGCCGGCCCGCGAGTCGGGCGAGAGATCCGCCGGGACGATGTCGGCGTAGTACCCCCCACACCGTGCCGACCGATGCGCACGGTCCTTTGGGGGGACCCACATGAGGCGACAACTGGCCACTCTCGCTGCGGCGGCGCTCGTCGCGCTGGCCCTGCCGGGCATCGTCGCGGCCGCCGACACGCAGGCCGTCGTGGGCAGGGTGATCGCGGGGCACGGGACGCTCCTCGTGGCCGCGGGCAACCAGATGACGGTCTACACGTTCGACAAGGACGTGGCCGGAAGCGGCGTCAGCAACTGCACCGGCGGGTGCCTGGCCAACTGGCCGGCCCTGACGATCCCGACCGGCAACACGCCGACCGGCGGAGCCGGCGTCACGGGCACGCTCGGCACCATCGTCCGCGCCGACAACGGGGCGACGCAGGTCACCTACAACGGCCTGCCGCTCTACTTCTTCGCCAACGACGCGGCGCCGGGCGACACGAACGGCATCTACACCAACTGGCGGGCGGTCGTGCTGGCCGCAGCGGAGCCGTCCGCCACCCCGACGGCGACCGGCGAGCCCGCCCAGACGGAGGCTCCGTCGGCGGCCACGCCGCCCCCGACCTCGACCGCGCCCGACGGCCGCGGCACCGGTGGCGGCAACCCCATCCCGCTGCTCCTCATCGCCGGCCTTGTGGGCCTCGGGCTCATGGTGGCCATCCGCCGCCTCGCGACCGCACGCTCGTGAGCTGACGCTCCGCTCCTCTCGGACGGCCCACGGCGGGCGGGATCTGGGGTCCCGCCCGCCGTCCATGTTCGGGCGAGCGGTCGGGGGGCACGCAACCGCCGTCGTCGCGTCGCTCGCGCCGATGCGCGAGACTGCGGCCAGCGAGCCGACCACGCGGGCTCGCCTCGAACGACTCGCCACGGAGGCTCAGCGCATGCCGCCCGAAGGAACCCTGGCCGACCTGCTCCCCCGGGCGGCGGCCTGGCTGGCCGACGACCCGGACCCGGCCACGCGGGATGAGCTGCGGGCGCTGATCGCGGCGACGGAGGCCGGCGAGGCGAAAGCCGGCTCGGACACCGCCGACGAGCTCGCCGACAGGTTCGCGGGCACGCTCCAGTTCGGGACCGCGGGGCTGCGCGGCATCCTCGGCGCGGGGCCGAACCGGATGAACCGCGCTGTCGTCATCCGGGCCGCCGCGGGCCTGACGACCTACCTGAGGGAGCGCGGCCACGCCCCGGTCGTCGTCGTCGGCTTCGATGCCCGCCACGGCTCCGACGTCTTCGCCCGCGACACGGCGGCGGTCGTCACCGCGGCCGGCGGTCGCGCCTTCCTCCTCCCCCGCCCCCTGCCGACGCCGGTCCTCTCCTTCGCGATCCGCCACCTCGGCGCGGACGCCGGCGTGATGGTCACGGCCAGCCACAACCCGCCGCGCGACAACGGCTACAAGGTCTACCTCGGCGACGGAAGCCAGATCGTGCCGCCGGCGGACGCCGAGATCGCCGCCTGCATCGACGCCGTCGCCTCGGTTGCCTCGGTCGCCCGGGCGGAGGGCGGCTGGACCGTCCTCGGCGAGGAGGTCATCGACGCCTACGTCGACGCGGTCGTCTCGGTCGTCGCCCCCGGGACCCCCCGGCAGCTGGCGGTCGTGCACACCGCCATGCACGGCGTGGGCGGGGAGATCGTCCTGCGCGCCTTCGAGCGGGCCGGCTTCCCGGCGCCGACCGTCGTCGAGGAGCAGGCCGCGCCCGACCCCGACTTCCCGACCGTCCCCTTCCCGAACCCCGAGGAGCCGGGGGCGATGGACCTCGCCCTCGCCCTCGCCCGGCGCGTCCGCCCCGACGTCGTCATCGCCAGCGACCCGGACGCCGACCGCTGCGCCGTCGCCGTGCCCGATCCCTCCGCCGCGACCGCCGACGACCCCGCCGGCTGGCGGATGCTCCGCGGCGACGAGGTGGGCGTGCTCCTGGGCGCCCACGTGCTCGCCCGCGGGGTCGATCCCGACGAGCCGCACGCCGTGCTGGCCCGCTCGATCGTCTCGTCGCGGTTGCTCGGGGCGATGGCCGAGGCGGCCGGCGTGCCCGGCGTCGAGACGCTCACCGGCTTCAAGTGGATCGGCCGCGTGCCGCGCCTCCGCTACGGCTACGAGGAGGCCATCGGGTACTGCGTCGATCCTGCCCACGTCGCGGACAAGGACGGGATCTCGGCGGCGCTGCTCGTGGCCGACATGGCGGCGGGCCTGCGGGCACGGGGCCGCACCCTCCTCGACGTCCTCGACGACCTGGCCCGCCGCCACGGCGTCTATGCCACCGACGCGCTCTCGGTCCGGGTCACCGACCTCTCGCTCATCGGCGTGGTCATGGCTCGGCTTCGGGCGAGCCGGCTGGCCCACATCGGCGGGGTCGCGGTCGTCTGCGTCGACGACCTGGTTGCAGGTGGGGGCGGGCTGCCGCCGACCGACGGCCTGCGCTACCTCCTGGCCGACGACACCCGGGTGATCGTCCGCCCGAGCGGCACGGAGCCGAAGCTGAAGATCTATCTGGAGGCGATCGTGCCGGTCACGGCCGACCTGCCCGAGGCACGGGCGGAGGCTGCCCGGCGGCTCACGCGCACACGTGCCGCGATGGCGGAGCTCACGCGGACCTGACCGAGAGCGACCTCATGCCCGATCCTGCGAACAGCCCGCCGCCCGCGCCGCCGCCCGACCCCTCGTCGGAAGCCGACGCCGCCTCCTCTGCACCCTCCGCGCCCCCCGCGCCCATCCTGCGGGTGCGTGGCCCGCGAGCCTCCACGGTCATCACGCAGCACTACCCGGCCGATCGCGCCGGCACCTTCCTGGCGTGGCAGCGCGAGGTCACGGCGCTGGCGGGGGCCTACCCGGGCTACCAGGCGACCGAGGTCTACCCGCCGACCGGCGGCGGGGACGAGTGGGTCATCATCGTCCACTTCGACGACGAGGCGATGCTCCACGCCTGGCTCGACGCACCCGAGCGCGCGGCCTGGCTGGCGAAGCTCCCACAGGAGGCCCTCGGCTTTCGACAGCAGACCATGCCCACCGGCTTCGGCTCGTGGGTCGCCGGCCAAGCGGCCGACGGCACGCCAGTCCCCCACTGGAAGTCGTTCCTGCTGGTCCTCGTCGGCCTGTACCCCGTTGTCATGCTCCTCACGCTCATCGTCTCACCACAGACGACCGGCCTCGGAACGGCGTTCGCGATGCTCGTCGGCAACGTCATCAGCGTGGCCACCCTGGAGTGGGCGGTGATGCCGCTCCTCAATCGCGTCCTCGGCTCATGGCTCGCGGCGCACGGGCGCAGCGGCCGGCTGGTGACGGTGGTGGGCGCGGCGCTGATCATCGCCGCGCTTCTCGCGATGGCGCTGGTCTTCAGGGCGGTGGGCAGCTGATCGACCCGGTGCGGATGGACCCGGGGCGGTTCGTGCCGTACCTGACCATGCAACTGCCGCCTGCCAGACGGACCGGTTCCAGCGGCGCTCCTGCTGAGACCGCGGGCGCCAGCGGCCACTGCGGCCGGCCGTGTAGCCTGGTGACATGGCCTACGGGTGGATGGGAACCGGGTGCGACATGGCGGACGTTCGCCCCGAGTCTGTCGAGCGGGCCCTGCGCGAGTCGTACGCCGCCTACTACGCGGGGTTGCCTGGTGACCTGCAGGTTGCCGCCTGGCACGACGAGCTGAACTGGCTCTCGGCGTCCTTCCGCTCCGTTCCCGAGACCTGCGACTGGGGCGTCGTTCTCGAGTACGAGCTACCCGGGGAAGGCGGCCGGCGTCCCGACGTCGTCGTCTTGACGTCGGACCGCCTCATCGTGCTGGAGTTCAAGCGCGGACGGATGCGGCCTGGCCACATCGATCAGGTCAAGGCATACGCCAACGACCTCTCTGACTATCATTCCGAGACCCATGGGTTGCCGGTGAGCCCTGTCCTCGTCTATACCGACCGGCCCGGCGTGCTTGGCGAGGAGGACGGCGTCCGCGTTGTCGGCGCGGATCGATTGCCGCAGACGCTCCGAGATCTCGACGGATTCGATGGCGCACGCGACGTGCGCCGATGGGTCGACGGAACGTACGCCCCGCTACCCTCGCTGGTTGGTGCTGCCAAGCGCATCTTTCGAGACGAGGATCTGCCGGCCCTCAAGCGCGCCGAGAGCGCGGGCATCCCTGATCTGCTGGCTTCCTTGCATGCCCTGGCCTCCCAGGCCGAGCAGAACGCAGAGCGCCACCTCGTACTTGCGGCGGGGGTGCCGGGATCCGGCAAGACCCTCGTGGGCCTGCAGTTCGTGTATGAGCACGGTACCGAGCAGGAGCGCACCGCCGTGCTCTACTCAGGCAATGACCCGCTGGTTGAGGTCCTGCAGCACGTCCTCGGCAGCTCGATCTTCGTGCGTCGATGGCACGACTTCGACCTCCAGATGGGGGCGCGGGGGCGCCTACCTGATCACAACGTCCTCGTGTTCGATGAGGCGCAGCGGGCGTGGGATCGCGATCGCATGCAAGAGAGGAAGGGCATTCAACGGTCGGAGCCCGAACTGGTCGTCGACGTCGCGTCTCGCCTCCCGGGGTGGTCCGTCGTCATCGGCCTGATTGGAGAGGGTCAGGAGATCTACCTCGGTGAAGAGGCCGGTCTTGGCCAGTGGGCCGGCGCGGTACGCGCTGCACCGGTATCGATCGAGGTCCATGTCCCGACTCACCTCGTCGATGTCTTCGGCGGGTGCCGTATCCGGGTCGACGATCGCCTCAACTTGACCCGAACCCTTCGCACGCATCGCGCTGAGGACTCCGCGGAGTGGGCGCGGCTGGTGCTCGCGGGTGAGCTACAGGACGCCTGCGACCTCGCTGCCCCACTCGACGCCGTCGGCTATGAGCTGTACGTGACGACCGATCTCCTCCAGGCAAAGCGTTACGTGCTTGATCGCTACGACGCGGCGGTTGAGAAGACGTTCGGACTCGTTGCCTCCTCAAAGGCGCGCAACCTGAAACCGCTCGGTGTCGACAACGAGTTCCAGGCCACGAGCCGCCTCAAGATCGGGCCCTGGTTCGCGGATCCGCCAGACAGCCCTATCTCCTGCCGCCAGTTGATGGCTCCCGTCACAGAGTTCCAGTGCCAGGGTTTGGAGTTGGACCTCCCAATCCTCTGCTGGGGCGACGATCTCGGGTGGGATGAAGACTGGCAGTCCCGACGGGTCACGCGAGAGGCACGTGACTCGCACCAGCTTCGGCTCAACAGCTACCGAGTCCTGATGACCCGCGGACGCGACGGGCTCGTGGTCTGGGTTCCCCCGAACCTACCTCGTGGTGACGGGCCGCGAGTGCTCGATGCCCTTCGCCGCGCCGGGATGCGTGCTCTCTAGAGTTGGACGTCGTCGGCCACTCGCTCGAGGATGAACACGATGGCTTCGCCCATCGTGCCCTCGCGCTCGGCGATGACCTTCTCGTAGCCCGTGGCCATGAAGCGGCCCTCAAAGCGATGCACGCCACCGCCCTCATTGACGAAGAGATAGAGGTTCGGGCCCCGGTCGATGATCACTCGGTTGCCGCCCGTCAGTGACATGTCACGGGTCCCTCGCCACTCCCCGTAGTAGCGGTATCCGTTGTCGCCAAAGGGCATGTCCCGATAGCCGTAGGACTCGCTGTTCGGTCCACCAGAGAAGAGGCAGGCGTGGTCACCGTCGGCCGGATAGCTGATGCCCGAGTAGATGTTGCCGAGTAGGCCGGCCTCGCGAAGCTCGCGCCGCCGATATGGATAGCCACGAATGAGCGCCGGAAGTGGCCCCGACGATCGGCCCATCGCCGTCGCCTTCGCGGCCTTGGTGGGGCGAATCGCGCCCCCGAGGCGCTTGATCGCTTGGTGGGCATCGAGTTTGGCGGTCTCGGCGAAGGCACCCCCCTGGATCGAACGGAGCGCCACGAGCGCATCGTTCTTCGCCCCGTCATCTACGGCGGCCGCCTTCTCGATGACCCGTATCGCGAACGACACCAAAGTGGCGTCGGCAAGCCAAGAGCGAACCTCCCTGATCGCGACGGACCCATACGCGGCGATGGGATCGCGGTACTCGATTCGGGAGCCCAGGTCCGCCTCGCGCGCCTGATCCAGGAGATCAAGAAGCCCTTCGGCGGTCGTCGGCATCGTCGTCCTCCCAGTCGTGCCACCAGGATTCCAGGTTCGGACACACCTCGCTCGACGTCGTGACATCCAAGCTGGCACAACCCGCCCTCAAAGTCCGCGGCATGGACGCCCCCGCCAACGTTGTCACCCTCCCCTCCCCCGCCGGCCGCGTGCCCATCGCGGGCCCGTCGGCCACCAGTCGGCCGCCGGTCGCCGCGCCGGCGAACCCCAACCAGGCCGGGGCGACCCGCGTCTCGGTCGAGCGCGACCGCGTCGTCGTCGAGCGCCTCGTCCTGGTCGACGCCAGCCTGGCCGCCTTCGTCGCCGAGCGCCCCGCGGAGGAGCGCGGCGGGCTCGTCGAGCGGGCCATCAAGATCGGGATGACGGCCCTGATGGACGCCGGCGTGACCGTCAACGTCGACGCGGTGCGGGCGGAGTTCGCCGCCCTCCTGCGCCAGACGGAGGACGCCAACGCGAAGGCCGCCGCCGCCCTGGACCAGCTCCTGCGCCAGAACTTCGCCGACGGCGACGGGCGCCTCCCGCGCACGCTGGAGGCCTTCCTGGGCGACCGCGGCAAGCTCCGCTCGCTCACCGACGAGCTATTCGACGAGACGAAGCGCGACAGCGCCATCGGCCGCATCAAGACGCTCCTCGGCGCCTACCTCGAGGGCGACGGCAGCAAGCTCGCCACCCTCCTCGACCCCACCCGCCTGGGCTCGCCGCTCTTCCAGTTCCGCGGCGAGATGGCCGAGGGCTTCGCGAAGCTCAACGAGCGCATCGCGTCGCTGGAGGCGGCCTCGGCCGCCCGCGCCCAGGAGCGGGCGAAGGGGACGGCGAAGGGGATCGACTTCGAGGACCTCCTCGAGGAGCTGCTCGGCGCCCAGGCGGTCGGCGCCGGCGACCTGCTCGACCGGACCGCGGCCGAGACCGGCGCCGTCATCAAGTCGAAGAAGGGCGACTTCGTCCTCACCCTCGACCCCGCCCTCACCCGCGGCCACGACGTCCGCGTCGTCGTCGAGGCGAAGGACCGCCCCATGTCGCTGCGCGCGATCCGCGACGAGCTGCGCGAGGCGAAGGAGAACCGCGGCGCCGCTGTCGGCCTCATCGTCTTCACGCCGGCCCACGCGCCGGCCGGCATCGACCCCTTCACGGTCATGGGCGGCGACGTCTACTGCGTCGTCGACCCGGAGGCTCCGGAGCCGGCCTTCCTCGCGGCGGCCGTCCGGCTGGCCCGGATCCTCGCCCTGGCCACGCTCGACGACCGCGAGGTCGAGGTCGACGCGGCGGCCATCGGCCGGGCGCTGGCGGGGGTGAAGGAGCAGCTCGAGGCGATCAAGACGCTGAAGAGCCAGCTGACCTCCATCAGCAACGCCACGAAGGGGGTCTGGACGGGCCTCGACACGCTGCGGGCCGGCATCCTGGCGAAGGTCGCCGACGCCGAGGCGGAGCTCCGCGCGGCGCAGTAGGCCAGCCCGATCCGGCGAGGCGCACCACATCCGGGGCGGGCGGCGTCAACGGCGGGGGCCGTCGTCGCCCGCTCCATCGGGGGCTGCGCACCGGGGCGGCCTTCGGGTCGTCCCGGTGTCGCGTCTGCCGCGCCTCGTGACGACGCCCGCTAGGCGCCCCTGGCTGCACCTGGCCCCCCCGGCCGCCACCCTAGCCGCCCCCGGACGACGCCCTAGCCGCCCCTGACCGACGCGGGGCCGGGGTGCTCGCCGTGGCGCGAGCCGTCCCCGACCAGGCGCTCGATCTCCCGGACGACGTGCTCGGCGTGCGGTCGGACGCGCGGCTCGAGGTCGTCCCAGTGCTCGTCCTCGCCGAGGTAGACGGCCCGAGCGCGAGCGAGGACCGGGCGATGCTCCTCCCGAAGGCGGGCGAGCGCCCAGGTCGCCGCCTCGTCCTTCGAGCCGATCGCCCCGGTCGCGACGGTCATCCAGATGCGCGCAAGCGTCAGGACCACGTTGCGGGTGTCCGAGTCGAGGTCGGCGAGCAGCCCGTCGATGCCGGCGACCATCGCGCGGAGGAGGTCGTCGGGCGGAACCGGATCGAAGACCTCGCGCGGCGGCGGCCCGACGAGCGGCTGGCTCCCCTGCAGCGCCATCGTGATCACCACGGCGAGATCGGGGCTCGTCGTCTCCCGCGGCTCGAGGTTGCCGCCCACGAACTCGCGTCGCAGCCAGTCCCCGTACAGGAAGTCGAGGCGCGGCGGATAGCGCCACGGGCGAACCTCCGACTCCACGACGACGGTCAGCTCGATCGGACGGACGGGCCCGGGAGCGTCGGTCGGGCTCGAGATCCGGAGGAGCCGGTTCACCAGCCGCTGCTTCTGCTCGCTCGTGGTGGCCCGCCTCGAGACCACGAGCACGTCGAGGTCGCTGTGCGGTCGCAGCCCACCGAGGACCGCCGATCCGTGGAGATAGACGCCGACGACGTCCGGCCCCAGCACCTCGTCCACGAGGGCGAGGACCTGGGTGAGCTGCTCCGGATTCGAGTCCTGGGTCACGTGGGGATGGTGCCCGAATCGCGCGCCTGCCGCGTGCCGGCGGCCGCGTGCCTGCGGCCGCGTGCCTGCGTGCCTGCCGCGCTCTGTGGCCGTGCTGCGTCGCACGCGCCTGCCGCGCACCGTGGGTCCAGCCGCGCACCGTGGGTCCAGCCGCGCACCGTGGGTCCAGCCGCGCACCGTGGGTCCAGCCGCGCACCCGCGGCCGTGATTCCACTCACAGTGGAGTTCCAGCCCGTTTCGAGCGTGGGGAATTGCCCAAACCGGGGTTTCGCCGATTTCGCCGAGCACGAGACGCGCCGAGATGCCACTCACAGTGGAATTGCCGCCTCGGCCTGGCCGATCAGGCGGCCCGGCCGCGCGCCTGTGGGCGGGCCGCGAGCCGCCCGTGGCCCTGCCGCGCGCCCGTGGGCGGGCCCGAGGCGCCCGTGGCCCTGCCGCGCGCCCGTGGGCCTGCCGGGCTGCGGCGCGCCTGCCGCTCCGGCGCGCGCCCGCCAGCCGTGCGCCCGCCAGCCGTGCCCCGCGCAAGCCAGCCTTACCGCGCTGCGCCAGCCGGCCCTACCGCGCTGCGCCCGCCGGCGCCGCTCCCACCTCCGCCATGGAGATGCAGCCCTCGACCGGGCAGACGTGCTCGCAGAGGCGGCACCCGACGCACGCGGCATCGTCGACGATGGGCATCGACCCGCCGTTCCCCCGCTCCAGGCGGATCGCCTGGTGGGCGCCGTCCTCGCAGGCCCGGTGGCAGAGGTTGCAGTGGATGCAGCGATCGGCGTCGATCCGGGCGACGACGCGGTACGAGAGGTCGAGCTGGCCCCAATCGCCGATCGCGGGCAGGGCCCTCCCGACGAGGTCCGCGGGTGACGCCAGCCCGCGCGTCGCGAGGTACGCCGCCAGGCCGTCGACCATCCCCTCGACGATCCGGTAGCCGTGGTGCATGACCGCCGTGCAGACCTGGACCGTCGTGGCGCCGAGGAGCAGGAACTCGACCGCGTCGTGCCAGTCGTCGATGCCGCCGACTCCGGAGATCGGGATGCCGACGCGGGGATCCCTCGCGCACGAGCTCACCATGTGGAGTGCGATCGGCTTGACGGCCGGCCCGGAGTAGCCGCCATGGGTCCCGCGCCCCCGGACCGCCGGGCTGGGCGCCCAGCTCCGGAGATCGAGCCCGACGAGCGAGTTGATCGTGTTGATGAGGGCGATCCCGTCGGCGCCGCCCTCGCGCGCGGCCCGCGCCGCCACCGTGATGTCGGTCACGTTCGGGGTGAGCTTGACGAGGACCGGGATCTCCGCGACCTCCTTCGCCCATTCGACGATCATCCGCAGGTACTCGGGCACCTGGCCGACGGCCGCGCCCATCCCCCGCTCGGCCATGCCGTGCGGGCAGCCGCAGTTGAGCTCGACGCCGTCCGCGCCGGTGTCGTTCACCCGGCGCACGATGTCGTGCCACGCCTCGCGCTTCGACTCGACCATGAGCGAGACGACGACCGCCCGGTCCGGGAAGCGGCGCTTGACCTCGCGGACCTCGGCCAAGTTCGTCTCGATCGGGCGGTCGCTGATGAGCTCGATGTTCGAGATGCCGACCATCCGCCGGCCGTCGATGTCGAGCGAGCCGAGGCGGGCCGAGACGTTCGTGATCGGGTCCCCGACCGTCTTCCAGACTGCGCCGCCCCATCCGGCCTCGAAGGCACGGGTGACCATCTCCCCGGTGTTGGCGGGCGGTCCGCTGGCCAGCCAGAACGGGTTGGGGCTGCGGATGCCGGCCATCTCGACAGCCAGGCTGACGCCCGGGGCGGGCTCGGCCGCCGGCGACGGCGTCGCAGCGGAGATCCGGGCACCGCGTCGTGCGCCGAGGACCGCCGCGATCGACCGTGCCGCGAGCTTCCCTTCCTGAACGGCGTGGACCACCTCGCGGCCGCCGTTGACGAGGTCGCCGCCCGCCCACACCCGCGGGTTGTCGGTTCGGCCGGTCGCCGGCTCCACGGCGACCCGACCGCCCCGCATCCCGACCGCGAAGTCGTCCACCAGGCGCGGCACGGCCTCCTGCCCGATCGCGGTGATGACCGCGTCCAGCTCCACGGCGAAGCGCGAGCCGGGGACCCGGTGGGGCGTTGGACGGCCGCGGCGATCGGGAGCCCCCAGGCGCATCACGTCGAACACGGCGCCCGACACGCGGCCGTCGGTCCCGGTGATCTCGACCGGGGCGGCGAGCCAGCGCAGCCGAACGCCGAGCGCGCGCGCCAGCTCGATCGAGTGCGGGTGGGCCGGCGCCTCCGCCTCGCTGCGCCGGTAGAAGACGGTGACCGTCTCGGCGCCGAGGCGGACCGCGGCGGCCGCCGCGTCCATCGCCGTGCTACCGGCGCCGATGACGCCGACCCGCGGCCCCAACGCCGGGCGACCGCCCTCGCCGGTCACCACCGGCTCCAGCACGGCGAGCGCGTCGAAGACGCCGTCGAGGCCCTCGCCGGGGATCCCCAGCCGACGGCTGCGGCCCAGGCCGAGGCCCAGGAAGACGGCGTCGTGGTCGGCCATGAGCGTCGCCGCGGGCAGGTCCGGGCCGACGCGCGTCCCGCGCCGGATCTCGGCGCCGGCCCGCTCGATCTCGGCAACTTCGTGGGCGGTCATCTCCCGGGCGTGTCGCCAGGGGACGATGCCGTAGGCGCAGAGCCCACCGGCCTGCTCCCGCGCTTCGAAGATCGTGACCGCGACCCCGAGCCGGCGCAGCTCCGCGGCGCAGGCGAGGCCCGCCGGCCCCGACCCGACGACGGCGACCCGGCCGGGCCGCGGCTCACCGGCGACGACGAACGGCCGCCCGGCGTCCCGGTACGCGTCGATCGCGAATCGCTGGAGCGCGCCGATCGCGATCGGCCGGTCGAGGCTCGCACGCACGCAGGCGCCTTCGCAGAGGCGCTCGACCGGGCAGACGCGGGCGCACGTGCCCCCGAGCGGGTTCGCCGCCAGGATCGTCCGGGCGCTCCCGTCCAGGTTGCCGCTCGCGATGCCGCGGATGAAGCCCGGCACGTCGATGCCGGTCGGGCACGCCGTGACGCACGGCGCATCGAAGCAGAAGAGGCAGCGAGCGGCCTCCTCGCGGGCTGCCTGGGGCAGCAGGCCCCGGTCGTCGGCCTGGCGCCGGGCGACGTCCATGCCCGACGGGCGGGCCGTGCCCCGAGCATCCACGAAACCAGCCATCGGGCGCCACCTCCGGGAGGTGCCGGTCGGCCGCGGGGATCGCCGCCGAGGCGGACAGGGTCGGCCCGCCCTACCACGGGCCGCCAGAGTCCTGCGGCCCGAAACGCCCAGGCCGGCCCCAGGCTGGGCGGGGCCCGTTCGCATAGGCGAGCCTCGCGGGCGCGCTCGAGGCGCTCGGGCGCCGGCCGCCGTCGTCGTCGACCCCTTGACAGAGTCTATCGTAGTGATATCATATTGATCGCGTCCCGCCCGCGCGAAAGGAGCCACGCTCACTCATGAACAGGGAACGCCCAGCCAGGTCCCTCCCCGGAATCGCGATGTTCCTGGTGCTGCTCGTCGCCGTGATCGGCCTCGGGGTCCTGATGCTGTGGTACATCGTCAACGTTCTCGTGCCCGCCGGAGAGGACATCGGCCCCGTCGAGATCGGCGGGATCTTCCTCCTGGTCCTCGCCTTCGTCGCCGTCTGCGTCGGCTTCGGCGGCCTGACCCCGGTCAACCCCAACGAGGCGCGTGCCCTCGTCCTCTTCGGCCACTACGGCGGGACGGTCCGGGAGCAGGGCCTCCAGTGGGTCAACCCGTTCACCCTGCGGCGTCGGATCTCCGTCCGCGTGCGCAACTTCGAGACGGCCAAGCTCAAGGTCAACGACCACGACGGCAACCCGATCGAGATCGCGGCGGTCGTCGTCTGGAAGGTGACCGACACCGCCGAGGCCCTCTTCGAGGTCGACGACTACGAGAACTTCGTCCACGTCCAGGCCGAGTCGGCGCTGCGGAACCTCGCCACGTCGCACCCATACGACGCCCATCGCGAGGGAGACGTCGCGCTTCGCTCGAACCAGGTCCAGATCGCCGATCAGCTCCGCCAGGAGATCCAGGATCGCCTCGAGAAGGCCGGCGTCCAGGTCATCGAGGCCCGGATCAGCCACCTCGCCTACGCCCAGGAGATCGCCAACGCGATGCTCCGCCGGCAGCAGGCGAACGCGGTGATCGCGGCCCGCTCGAAGATCGTCGAGGGTGCCGTCGGGATGGTCCAGATGGCGCTCGAGCAGCTGTCGGAGAAGCGGGTCGTCGAGCTCGACGAGGAGCGCAAGGCGCAGATGGTGAGCAACCTCCTGGTCGTCCTGTGCTCGGAGCACGAGACGCAGCCCGTCGTCAACGCAGGGACCCTCTACGCGTAGGGGCGTCGTGGACCGCGGCGGTGCCGCCGATGACCGCGGTGACCCGACCCCTCGTGCCGCCTGAGCCCTGATCATGGCCGAGCGGAAGCCGTTCCTCCTCCGCCTGGACCCGGAGACGTTCGCCGCCCTGCAATCGTGGGCGGCGGACGATCTCCGAAGCGTCAAC
Source organism: uncultured Chloroflexia bacterium (assembly GCA_963821235.1). Taxonomy (GTDB): domain Bacteria; phylum Chloroflexota; class Limnocylindria; order Limnocylindrales; family CSP1-4; genus CTSoil-043. The sequence goes on along the minus strand of CAWGCS010000002.1, from coordinate 237,586 downwards.
GGCCAGGTCGAGTTCCTCCTCCGGCGCGCCCTTCGCGAGGCGGGCCGCGTGCCGGGTGCGGGCCGCGTGCCGGGTGCGGGCCGCGTGCCGGGTGCGGGCGGCGTGCCGGGTGCGGGCGGCGTGCCGGGTGCGGGCCGCGTTCCGGGCGCGGGCGGCGTGCCGGGTTCGGGCCGATGGCAGGGCGATGCGGCTGCTCGGGATCGGCGGGCCGGCGACCGATAAGCCCGAGGTGAGCCGGCCGTGCTTCAATCGGGCATGGTCTCGACCGTCCGTGCGTCGATCGGCTCGGCCATCCGGTCGGCCCGGCTCGACCGCGGCTGGACCCAGGCAGAACTGGGCGCGGCCGCGAAGGCGTCGCGCTCGATGGTCGCGGCCATCGAGCTGGGGGCGCGCGATGCGTCGCTGGAGGCGCTGCAACGCGTTGCGCAGGCGCTCGACGGCGAGCTGGTCGTGGAGCTGCGGGCGCCGCTCGCCGTCGGCCGCTCCGATCAGCGGGATGCCGCCCACGCGTTGTGCGTCGCGGCCGTCCGCCGCTGGCTCACGAAGCACGGCTACGAGTGCCTCGTGGAGCGGCCGATCGTCGACGGTCGGATCCGGGGCTGGATCGACGTCCTGGCGTTCCAGCCTGCCTCGAGCCGCCTTCTTGTCGCGGAGATCAAGACGGAGCTGCGGGATCTCGGCGGCCTGCAGCGCCAGGTGGGGTGGTATGCGCGCGACGCCCCCGGCGCGGTGGCGCCGCTCGGCTGGAGGCCGCGCGAGATCGTGGTGCTCGTGGCCTTCCTGGCGACTGCCGAGAGCGACGCGCGGATGGCGACCCAGCGCGAGGCCATCACGGAAAGCTTCCCCGTCCGTGGGCGGGCGCTCGACAGAGCGCTTGGAGGCGGCCTGTACCCCGGGTGGGGCCTCACCATGATCAATCCGCGCCGGCGCGGCGGACGGCTGTGGATGGGTCTGCGACTGGACGGTCGCCGCACCGAGGCGCCGTATGCCTCGTACGCCGACTTCATGCGAACGATCGGTCGATCGCGGGGGGCGACCCGGCCTCCGCGCTGAAGGGTCGTGCTGCGGGGCGCCCCGGGGACGGCGCGGGCGGCGGGCGGGTGGCGGCGGCGGGCGCGGGCGCGGGTGGGGGCGGTCTTGCCACTCGGTCTGACACTGTCGCACGATCCGTGCGGCGGGAATCGGCGAGAGGCCACTTCCGGCGATTCGGCGAGCACGGATCCTCGTCGCGTGTCAGGCCGAGTGGCAAGAGAGCCAGTTGGACCCGGTCTGTGCCACTCGGCCGGACATCTCCAGCGAGATGTCACTCCCCGTGACGCGAAGACGGGGAGCTGGCGGCGGGGACGCCGAGGCGGGCACGCGAAGACGGGGAGCTGGCGGCATGGACGCCGAGGCGGCGACGCCCGAGGCCGGGACGCCCAGACGGGGACGCCGGGTGGGGAGCTGGCGGCCGGGACGCCGAACTGGCGGCATGGACGCGAAGACGGGACGCCCACACGGGAGGACTGGCGGTCGGGATCCCGAGACGGGGACGCCGAGGCGGAGGCAGCGGACCGGAGGCCACCGCCCGGAACGGCCCAATCGACCCGGCCAGACTCGGGCGGAGCGGCCCCCAAGAGTCGGGCGATGCGGCCCCCGGCGCGGGCGTCGGCCCCTCCTATCATCGATCCAGGGTCCACGAGCCCCTTGAACCATGTCATCGACGCGCCGGCACCCGTCCCCGGCCTGCGTTCGCCTGCCGCATCGACTGGAGGGGGCACATGCCCATCCCATACCACAAGCCGTCGGCGCCCAGCGACGACAAGCGCTGGAAGATCGTCGAGACGCGGATGCGTCGCCTGGGCGATCGCCCGCAGGCCTTGATCGAGGCGCTCCACGCCGCCCAGGAGGCATTCGGCTTCCTCGACACCGACGCCCTGGCCTTCGTCGGCGACACTCTGGGTGTCCCCCACTCCCGTGTCTACGGCGTCGCCACGTTCTACTCCTTCTTCACGCTGAAGCCGCAGGGCGAGCACACCTGCGTCGTCTGCACCGGGACCGCCTGCTACATCAACGGCGCCAAGGAGATCCTGGCCGGCCTGGACCGGCAGCTCCACGTCAAGCCCAAGGAGACGACGGCGGACGGAAAGATCTCCGTGCTCACCGCGCGATGCCTCGGCGCCTGCAGCCTGGCGCCGGCCGTGATCGTCGACGGCGACGTCAAGGGCAAGGTCAACGCGGGCGAGCTCGTTGCTCAGCTGGAGGCGATGTGAGCGAGATGCCTGCCGCGGCGCGGCCGGTCCGCCGCCGCGAGACCACGGAAGCAGTCCAGGAAGGCCCGCCGCGCGCGGTCGCGTACGTGTGCGAGGCGGCCAGCTGCCTGTCGGCCCAGGCGCACGAGATCACCGCCCGGCTGGGCGAGCGCTCGGCCGAGGCCGGCATGGGCGACGTCGTCATCAAGCGGGTGGGCTGCCTGGGCCTCTGCGCCGCGGGTCCGCTCGTGGAGATCGAGCAGACGGGCCAGCTCTTCGAGCGCGTCCGGCCGGGCGACGTCGAGGGCATCGTGAAGGCCCTCAAGAAGGTCAAGCCCACCGACACGCGGAAGCCGCAGGGAGCCTTCTTCGAGAAGCAGGTCCGCGTCGCGACCGAGAACTTCGGCCGCGTCGACCCGGAGAGCCTCGAGGACTACGTCGAGCGAGGCGGGTACGAGGCCCTCCGCCGCGTGCTCTCGGAGATGACCTCCACGGAGGTCCGCGACGAGATCACCCGCAGCGGCCTGCGCGGTCGCGGCGGCGCCGGCTACCCCGCTGGCCTCAAGTGGACCACGGTGGCCAAGGCCCAGGGCAAGCAGAAGTACGTCATCTGCAACGCTGACGAGGGCGACCCCGGCGCGTTCATGGACCGCAGCGTCCTCGAGAGCGATCCCTACCGCGTCCTGGAAGGCATGGCCATCGCGGCCTTCGCCGTCCACGCCACCGAGGGTTACGTCTACTGCCGGGCGGAGTACCCGCTGGCGGTCGCCCGCCTGCGGACCGCCATCCGGATGGCCCAGCGCGCCGGGTACCTCGGCGCCGGGATCGCGGACACCTCGTTCGCCTTCGACGTGCAGATCCGGCTCGGCGCCGGCGCCTTCGTGTGCGGCGAGGAGACCGCTCTCATCGCCTCGATCGAGGGCCGCCGCGGCACCCCGCGACCCCGCCCGCCCTACCCGGCGGTCCAGGGCCTGTGGGACTGCCCGACCCTCATCAACAACGTCGAGACGCTGGCCAACGTGCCCGCGATCCTGCGCAAGGGTCCCGAGTGGTACGCCGGGATCGGCGTCGGCAAGAGCCGGGGCACCAAGGTCTTCGCGCTGGCCGGCCGCATCGTCAACACCGGCCTGGTCGAGGTCCCGATGGGGATGACCCTCCGGGAGATCGTCTACGACATCGGTGGCGGGATCATCGACGGCCGGCCCTTCAAGGCCGTCCAGACCGGCGGCCCTTCGGGCGGCTGCATCCCGGCCGAGTTCCTCGACATGCCGGTCAGCTACGAGTCGCTCATCGAGCTCGGCTCGTTCATGGGGTCCGGCGGTCTCATCGTCATGGACGACACGTCGTGCATGGTCGACGTCGCCAAGTACTTCCAGGATTTCTGCCGCGACGAATCGTGCGGCAAGTGCGTCCCCTGCCGGGTCGGCACGACCCAGATGTGGATGCTGCTTGACCAGATCACCCGCGGCGAGGCGACGCTGGACGATCTCGCCCAGCTCGAGCGCCTCGCCCACATCGTCCAGAAGATGTCGCTCTGCGGCCTCGGCCAGGGGGCGCCCAACCCGATCTTCAGCACGCTGCGCTACTTCCGGGACGAGTACCTCGCCCACATCGTGGACCGGGTCTGTCCCGCCGGTGTCTGCACGATCACTCCGGCGGAGGTGATGGCATGACCACCGTCTTCACCTTCCGGATCGACGGCAAGGACGTCGCCGGCTCGGAAGGGCAGACCGTGATGGAGGTCGCGGAGGAGAACGGGATCGACATCCCGGGCCTCTGCCACCTCGAGGGAATCCACGACCGGGGCGCCTGCCGGCTGTGCATGGTCGAGATCGCGGGCTCGCCGAAGCTCGCCGCGGCCTGCATGACGAAGATCGCCGAGGGCATGGACGTCACCGCCCACTCAGAGACCCTGCAGGAGTACCGGCGCACCGTCACCGAGATGCTGTTCGTCGAGCGCAACCACGTCTGCGCGGTCTGCGTCGCGAACAACCACTGCGAGCTGCAGGACACGGCGGAGGAGCTCGGGCTCACCCACTTCGACCTGCCGCGCATCAGCCCGAAGGTCGACATCGACGCCAGCCACCGGCTGTTCGCGATCGACCACAACCGGTGCATCCTCTGCCTGCGCTGCGTCCGCGTCTGCGACGAGATCGAGGGCGCGCACACCTGGGACATCATGCACCGCGGCCTCGAGACCCGGGTCCAGACCGACATGGGGATCCCGTGGGGCGAATCCACCACCTGCACGAGCTGCGGGAAGTGCGTCCAGGTCTGCCCGACCGGCGCCCTCTTCGAGAAGGGCCGGGCGGTCGCCCGCGGCAGCAAGACCCGCCGCCCGTTCCTGCCGTGGATGAAGGTCGTCGCCGAGGAGCGTGGGCTGTGAGCAAGCCGCGTGTCGCCACCGTCTGGCTCGACGGCTGCTCGGGCTGCCACATGTCCCTCCTCGACATGGACGAGCGCATCCTCGACATCTTCGAGCGAGCCGACCTCGTCTACAGCCCCCTGGTCGACTTCAAGGACTACCCGGAGGACGTCGACGTCTGCCTCGTGGAGGGCGCCGTCTCCAGCGAGGAGGACCTCCACAAGATCCGGCTGGTCCGGTCGCGCACGAAGACCCTCATCTCCTTCGGCGACTGCGCCGTGACGTCGAACGTCCCGGGCATGCGCAACCCGATCGGCGTGGCGCCGCTCATGGACCGGGCCTATCGGGAGAACGTGACGCTCAACCCGCAGGTCCCGACGGAGATGGTGCCGCGGCTCCTGCCGGTCGCGACGCCGGTCCACCGCGTGGTGAAGGTCGACGTCTTCCTGCCCGGCTGCCCGCCGTCCGCCGACCTGATCTACACCATGCTCGATGACCTGCTGGCCGGTCGCGTCCCCGACGTCGCCGGGTCCCGGTTCGGTCGCTGACGGGGGACCGACATGAGCCGAACCATCGTCATCGATCCGGTCACGCGGATCGAAGGCCACTCCAAGATCACCATCCAGCTCGACGACGCCGGCGAGGTCGTCGACGCCCAGTTCCACGTCACCCAGTTCCGCGGCTTCGAGCGCATCACGCAGGGACGGCCGGTCCACGAGATGCCGGCCCTCATGGCCCGCATCTGCGGGATCTGCCCCGTCAGCCATCTCGTGGCGTCGGCCAAGGCGGTCGACGACATCATGGCCGTCGAGCCGACCCCGACGGGCGCGGACCTGCGGCGGATCATCAACCTCGCCCAGATCGTCCAGTCGAACGCGCTGTCGTTCTTCCACCTCTCCTCGCCGGACCTCCTGTTTGGGTTCGACGCCGACCCGGCGGACCGCAACATCCTCGGCGTGGCCCGCGCCAACCCGCAGCTCGCGAAGGATGGGATCGGGCTCCGGAAATGGGGCCAGCAGGTCATCGAATGGCTGGCCGGCGGCAAGCGGATCCATCCCGAGGGGATCGTCCCGGGCGGCGTCGCGGCGCCGCTCACCGCCGAGGTCCGGGACCGGATCCTGGCCGGCGTCCCCGAGGCGATCGCGGCCGTCGAGCGGGCCATTGCCTGGTACAAGACGGACATGCTCCGCTGGGAGGAAGAGGCCGCCACGTTCGGCAACTTCCGCTCGGCGTTCATGGGGCTCGTCGACCGCCAGGGCAACGTCGACCACTACGGCGGCTGGCTCCGGGTCGTCGACGCCGACGGGAAGTACCTCGCCGACCGGATCGACCCCAAGCTCTTCAACGACTACATCGGCGAGGCCGTGGAGCCCTGGTCGTACCTCAAGTCGACCTACTGGAAGGCGATGGGGTACCCGGACGGCATCTACCGGGTCGGGCCGCTGGCCAGGCTCAACGTCGCCGACAGGACGGGCACCCCGCGCGCCGACGAGGAGCTCGAGAAGTTTCGCTGGCGGGTCGGCCGCGTGGCCGGCTCGTCGTTCCACTACCACTACGCGCGCCTCATCGACACGCTCCACGCCATCGAGAAGGTCGAGGAGCTCCTGCGGGGCCCCGACATCCTCTCCAAGCACGTCCGATCCGTCGCCGGCATCAACCGCAACGAGGGCATCGGCGTGTCGGAGGCACCCCGTGGCACGCTCATGCACCACTACAAGGTGGACGACGACGGCATCGTGCAGTGGGTGAACCTGGTCATCGCCACCGGCCACAACAACATGGCCATGAACCGGAGCGTCCTCCAGGTGGCCCGGCGCCACGTCAAGGGCGACGCGATCCAGGAGCCGATGCTCAACCGGGTCGAGGCGGTCATCCGCTGCTACGACCCGTGCCTCAGCTGCTCGACCCATGCCCTCGGCCAGATGGCGCTGAAGATCCAGCTCCTGGCGCCCGACGGAGAGGTGCTGGACGAGCTCGCCCGTTGAGCGACATGGCACGCCATCGCGACGCCCCCGGCAGTCCTGCCGGGGGCGTCCTGGTCATCGGGTACGGCAACGCGCTGCGCTCCGACGACGGGGTGGGCTGGCACGCGGCCGCGCTCCTGGCCGACGATCCGCGCCTCGCCGGGATCGACGTCCTCGCCCTCCACCAGCTCTCCCCCGAGCTGGCGCTCGACATGAGCCGGGCGTCGCTCGTGATCCTCGTCGACGCCGGCGTCGACGATCCACCGGGGACCATCGCCGTGCTGCGACCTGCGGCCGCCGGGGACGCCGCTGGTGCCGACCCGGGCGCCGGTTGCGGCCCAGACGTCGGTGGCGGCTCGGGCGCCGGCCCGGGCGTCGGTGGCGGCCAGGGCGGCGGCTCGGGCGCCGGCCCGGGCGCCGGTTGCGGCCCAGACGTCGGCTCGGGCGCCGGCCCGGGCGTCGGTGGCGGCCAGGGCGGCGGCTCGGCCGCCGGCCCGGGCGCAACGTCGCACCACGTCGACCCAGGGGTGCTGCTCGCCCTGGCCCGCGACCTGTTCGGGACCGCCCCGGAGGCGATCGTGGTCCGGGTCGGAACGGCGACCATGGAGGTGGGCGAGACGCTCTCGCCGGCGGTCGCGGCGGCGCTGCCCGCCGTCGCGGATGCCGTCGCGGAGCTCGTGGCTCAGCATCGACGCTCCCGGGCGGGGTTCCGGCCGCAGGCCGAATCCGGGTAGCCGTCGGGGATGGGTGCCTTCGACCCGGCTGGTGCGAGGTCGCCGCGCACGGGCCGCCAGCTCGCGCGCCGCTCGTCGCCGGGCGCCGCGCACCGGGCGCCGCGCGCCGCCTGCGCCGCGCGCCGGCTGTGGCGGTGCCGCGCGCCGCGGGAGCCACTCCGCCTGACAGAATCCGCGCACTCGTGCCAAGGGAATTGGCCAAAGGCCACTTTCGCGGATTCGCCGAGCACGGATCAGCGGCGCCGTGCCACTGGCGGTGACGCAGAGGCCGTTCGGCGTGGCGCCGTGCCACTGGCGGTGACAATTCGGGCGCAATGCCACCGGGCGTGACCACTCCAGGCGATGGAGCCGTCGAGCAGTCACCTCCCGTGAGCGACACCCTTGCACGCTCGGCGTACACTCCCCTTCCGGTCGGTGGGGCGCGGTCCGGGATGCCCGTCCCAGCCGTGACCGGACGCTCGAGGCAGGCGAGGAGACATGGCGCGCTCGATGTGGCGGGGGGCCATCCAGTTCGGGCTGGTGACCATTCCCGTGCGGCTCTACCTGGCGACGGAATTGCGGGGCATCTCCTTCAACATGCTCCATGGGAACTGCCTCAACCGGATCCAGATGAAGACCTACTGCCCCTTCCACGACGAGGTGATCTCGCGCGGGGACACCGTCAAGGGCTTCGAGTACGCCAAGGACCAGTACGTCGTCATCACCGACGAGGACCTCGCCAGCGTCCCACTCAAGACGGTCCGCTCGATCGAGATCGAGAAATTCGTCCCCGCCGCACCCCAGGACGACGAGCCTGCACGCTTCGTCAAGCACGCCTACTACGTCGAGCCGGAGGCGATCGGCAAGAAGGCCTACGCGCTGCTCCGCGAGGTGCTCGCCGAGAAGGACCTGGCGGCCGTCTGCAAGGTCGTCATCAAGGACCGGGAGGCCCTCGCGTCGCTCAATCCGCATGGCAACGCGATGGTCCTCGAGACGCTCCACTGGCCCGACGAGATCCGGGCGATCGACGAGCTCGACATCCCCGGCGAGGACGTCGAGGTGAAGGCGGCCGAGCGGGCGATGGCCGCCCAGCTCATCGCGGCGATGACCGGCGAGTTCGACCCGGCCGAGTACCGCGACGAGTACCGAGCCGCGCTCGAGCAGGTCATCGAGGCCAAGGTCGAGGGTCGTGAGGTCGCCGAGCCCGAGGCGCCCGCGGCCGGCGGCCAGCTCGTCGACCTCATGGCGGCGCTCGAGGCGAGCGTCAACGCGGCACGCACGGCGAGGGCGAACCACGAGGTCGAAGCGGCAGCCGAGGAGGCCGAGGAAGGCCGAGGCGAGGGGGGTCGGTCGGGCGCGAGCGAGAAGGCGCGTCGGCCGAAGAAGCTCACCCCGGTCGCCGAGATCGAGGAAGCCGAGCAGCCGGCCCGCAAGATCGCCCGCCGCAAGACGGCCTGACGCCGGCAGGGTCCGCGGGCCTCGGCTCTGTGGCGGGTCCGCGCGCCGCGGGCGGGGCGACGGCCGGGGCCGATGGGCGTGGCCGGCCGCCGGGAGTCGACCTTCTCACGTGATGACCGGGTGCGCATCGCGTCGGCATCAGTGGCGCGGCGTGCGTGGCGGCACTGAACGCGAGGAGGGTGACCAGGTTGGTGACCGGGGTGACAATCCGCGCATGACCCGCCTGCGGCCCGGTGAGCCGCTCCCGCTCGAATTCGCCCCGGGATCCTCGCGCCTGCCGGAGCGGATCGCGCTGATTCGCCCGACCGACGGCGCCGGGCCGTTCGACGACCCGCGCTACTTTTTCGAGCCCTGGTGGCCCGGGATCCGGGCCCTCGTGCTCGTCGAGGGCGGCAGCGTCCGGCTGCGGGCCGAGGCGCTCGCCGACCCGACCTCGGCCTTCCCTGAGCTGGCCGGCGTGGCCGAGCTGGTGAAGGGCGACAGCGTCGTGCTGGACACGACCCTCATGGTCCTCGACGCGCGGGGGCGGCCGAGCCAGACGCTCCTCGAGCGGCGGCTGCGCGGGGGAGGCGGCGGCTCCCCGCGCCAAGCCTCCCCGCGCGACCGGTCGCAGGGCCGTGTCGGGCCCGCGGCGGCGGCCGGTTCCGCCGCCCTGGTGGCATCGGACCTCCTCTACCTCGACGGGCGGAGCCTTGCCGGGCGGGTGTTCGGCGAGCGGCGCGGAGAGCTGGCGGCTCTCCTGGCACCGTCGGCCTGGTGCCTGGCGGGTCGCGGCTTCATCGGCGACGGCACCACCGTGGCGGAGGCCCTCGGGGCGCTGGGGTTCCGGGCCCTGTCCGCCCGCCGCCTCGACGCTCCCCTGCGGGCCGGCGCGACGGGCGATGCCTGGTACCGGGTGCCGGTGGTGGCCGCGCCGCGCGAGCTGCCGCCCTTCCTCGCCGTCCTGCGGCGCCTGCCGCTGTAGCGGGTCGTCGAGCGCCGTGCCCCTCGATCGCTACCGCGCCAGGCGCGATTTCGGTCGCACGCCGGAGCCGGCGCCCGGCCAGGTCCGCCCGTCGGCGCCGGGCGAGGCACGACCGCCGACGGCTCCGGGCGGCTGCGGCCGCTTCGTGGTCCATCGCCACCGGGCGAGCCGCCTCCACTACGACCTGCGGCTGGAGATCGAGGGTGTCCTCGCCTCGTGGGCCCTCCCCAAGGGACCGACGCGCGACCCCGACGAGCGGCGGTTCGCGGCTCGGACCGAGGATCACCCTGTCGAGTACCTCGACTTCGAGGGCCTCATCCCGAAGGGCGAGTACGGCGCCGGCGACTCGATCTGCTGGGACTGGGGCACCTTCGAGCCCGAGCTCACCTGGGACCCGGGCGCGGCGGTTCGCGATGGGGAGCTCAAGCTGCGCCTGCGCGGCGAAAAGATCGCGGGGCGCTTCACGCTGGTGCGCACGGGCGGACGCAGCGGCGACCGAGGGAGCGCGCGCGGAGGCGGGCGCGGCGAGCGGCGGCCCGCCGGCGGCGCGGAGGACGAGGGGGAGTCGTGGCTCCTCATCGCCAAGGCGGGGCCCGACGCGGTCGCGGGCTGGAGCCCGGAGGACCATCCCGCGTCCGTGAAGACCGGCCGCACGAGCGAGGAGGTCGCGGCGGGGGTCGCGCCCGATGCCGTCCATCCCGCGCCGGCGCCGCTCCCGACCCTCGACCCGCCGGGCTCCCGCCTCGCCGTCCAGCCGGCCTTCGTCGAGCCGATGCTGGCCACGCCGGGGACGGCGCCCTTCGACGGCGAGGACTGGCTCTTCGAGCCGAAGTGGGACGGCTACCGCGTCCAGGCGATCGTCGCCGGGGGCAAGGTGTCGCTGCGGACACGCAACGGCCACGACGCCGGTCGATCCTTCCCGGAGCTGCTGGGCGCTGCGACCTGGCTGGCTGCCCCCGAGGCGATCGTCGACGGCGAGATGGTCGCGCTCGACGAACGCGGCAGGCCGGACTTCAGCCTCCTCCAGGCGCGGCTCGGTGGCGGCTTCTCCGCGTCGGACGTGCCGGCAAGCCCCGCCGCGCGGGCGGCCGGCCGGAACGCGCCGCTCGACTTCATGGTCTTCGACCTCCTCTGGTGCGCCGGGCGCTCGTACCTCGACGTGCCGCTGGAGGAGCGCAAGGAGCTGCTCCGCCTCGTCCTGCGCGAGCATCCTCGGGTGCGCTACGGCGGGCACGTCACGCGCGATGGCATCGCGTTCTACACGGCGGCCGCAGCCCAGGGGCTCGAGGGGGCGATGGCCAAGCACCGCCGCAGCCGCTACGAGGCCGGGCGCCGCTCCGCGGCGTGGCTCAAGCTCAAGGTCCGGCCCACCCAGGAGCTGGTCGTCGGCGGGTACGTGCGCGGCCAGGGAAGCCACCGCGACCTCGGCGCGCTCGTCGTCGGGGTCATGGACGGGGGCCGGCTCCGCTACGCCGGGCGCGTCGGGAGCGGCATCGACGCGGCGACACGAGCCCGCCTCAGCGGAGCGCTCGACGCCCGGTCTCGGCCGACGCCGCCGTTCGACGAGGCGCCGCCGGACCTTGCCCGGACGGCGGGAGCCGTCTGGTCCGATCCGGAGCTGGTGATCCGGGCCGAGATCGGCGGCTGGACGCGCGACGGGATCGTCCGCCAGGCCACGTTCGCCGAGGAGGCCCCCGACGTCGACCCGGCGACCGTCGAGCGCCAGGAGGCGGTGGGCCCGGAGGCGGCGGCGCGCGCGCTGGCGAAGGCGGGCGGGCGCTCGAAGGCCGCTCCGCCTCCCTCGCGTCGTTCGAGCAAGGCCAATGGTTCGGCGTCGTCGAAGGATGCTGGGGCGAGCGGGGCGGAGGCACGCGGGGCGGAGGCACGCGAGGCGGAGGCACGCGGGGCGGAGGCGCGCGAGACGCAGGCCGGGCCGCCCACGGCCGAGGAGCTTGCGGCCCTCGACGCCATCCCGGCTCGCGGCGGGACCTGGCGGATCGGCGGTCGCGACGTCGCCCTGACGAACCTCGACAAGGTCCTGGCCCCGGGACTCGCGCGGCCGGACGAGGGCACAGCCCCGGACGGTGACGCCGCGGAGGCCCCCGTGGCCGATCCGGCCGCCGACGGGACGCCCCTCGGCGATCTCCCGATCACGAAGCGGGACCTCATCCGCTACTACGCTCGCATCGCACCCGTCATGCTCCCCCACCTCGCCCGCCGGGCCCTCAACCTGGCCCGTTACCCGGACGGCATCGACCGCCCGTTCTTCTGGCAGAAAGACATCGGCCGGGGCACGGCGGACTGGGTGACCCGCTGGCGCGAGCCCGACCCGCCCGACCGGCGGCCCCACGACTACGTCGTCGCCGACGGCGTCGCCACCCTCGCCTGGCTCGGCAACCAGGCGGCGATCGAGCTCCATCCCTGGACCTCGCCGATGGAGGCGCCGGCGGAGCCGCGCTGGGCGCTCATCGACATCGACCCCGGCCCGCGGACGGCCTGGGAGGAGACGCTCGTCCTCGCCCGCCTCTACCGCCGCGCGCTCGATCACCTCGGCGTCGCCGGGTTCCCCAAGGTCAGCGGCAAGCGCGGCATCCAGGTCTTCATCCCGCTGCGCTCGGGCTACACCTTCGAGGAGACCCGGGCCTGGGTCGAGCAGGTCTCGCGGGCCGTCGGCGGGGCGGTCCCGGACCTCGTGAGCTGGGAGTGGGCGAAGGACCGGCGCGACGGCCGCGCCCGCCTGGACTACACCCAGAACTGGCGCAACCGGACGCTCGTCGGCCCCTATTCCCCGCGGCCCGCGCCGGGGCTGCCGGTGTCGGCGCCGATCGCCTGGGACGAGCTGGACGACCCCGCCCTGCGACCCGATGGCTGGACGATCGGGACGATCCTCGCCCGCCTGGCCGCACGGGGGGACCTGTTCGCCGGCGCGCTGGGCCCCGGACAGACGCTGCCCCGACTGTAGCGTGGGCCGGTCCGGGGGCCGGCGGACGATCGCGACCGACCGTGCCGGCCGGGCCGACCCGCTGCGACGAGCGGCCCGCCGCTGCGTGTCGCTCGGCCCTGCCGCCTGCGCCGCCCGGCCCGGAGACTTGGCTCCATGAACGAGACCGCCGCGCTCGTCGCTGCCCTGAACACGTCGTGGTTCGCATCGGGCCTGACCGAGAAGGCCCAGACACGCCTGGCTGAGCTCGGTCGCCGCTTCACCGCGGAGCCCGGCACGGAGCTCTTCCGGGAAGGAGAAACGAGCGACACCTTCGGAATCCTCGTCCACGGGCGGGTCGCCCTCCGGACGCTCGTCCCCGAGCGCGGGGACATCACGATCCTGACCGTGGAGCCTGGCGACGTCTACCTCTGGTCGGCGCTCGTCCCGCCGTTCCGGGCGTCCTCCACGGGCATCGCCATCGAGCACATCGAGGCGATCGTCTTCGACGGCTCCGCCCTGCGCGCTGCCCTGCGGGAGGACTGCGAGCTGGCCACCGCCCTCTATCCGCGGGTCCTCGTGGCCGTCGCCCGGCGCCTCTACGCGACGCGCCTCCAGATGCTGGATCTGTTCGCCACAGAACAGGTGAAGGCATGGTGACGAAGATGGCCCCCAACCGGGGCCACCGGCCCGTCCTAGAGGGGCCCGGGTTCCTGGCCCGCGCCGACCTCCAGGTCCTGATCGACCTGCTCCGCGAGGATGGGCGCACGGTCGTGGGCCCGACCGTCGCCGACGGGGCGATCGTCTTCGACGAGATCGCCTCCGTCGACGACCTGCCGCGCGGCATCGGCGACGAGCAGACGCCCGGCCGCTACCGCCTCCGCAGCCGGGGCGACGAGCGCCTCTTCGGCTACGTCGTCGGTCCCACGGCCTGGAAGAAGTGGACCTTCCCGGCCCTCGTGCCGCTGACCCGCGCCACCCGGGACGGCCACAAGGTCGAGTTCGCGCCCGCGGCGGTCGACACCCGGCCGATGGCGTTCCTCGGCGCCCGCGCCTGCGACCTCGCGGCGATCGGCGTCCAGGACCGCGTCTTCACCGGGACCGCCTTCGTCGATCCCGACTACCTCGCCCGGCGGGCCCAGGTCTTCATCGTCGCCGTCCAGTGCACCATCGCCGCATCGACCTGCTTCTGCACCTCGATGGGCACCGGCCCCGAGGTGGAGAGCGGCTACGACGTCCTCCTGACCGAGCTCGACGGCGGCTTCCTCGTCGAGGCCGACACGTCGGCCGGCCGCGAGCTCCTCGAGAAGCTTCCGCTGCGACCGGCCTCGGCCGCCGAGCAGTACGGCGCGGCGGCCACGGTCGCCGCGGTCCGCGCCCGGATCGGCGACCCTGTCCCGGCCGCCGGCCTGCCCGACCGCCTGCTCGCCCAGCTCGACCACCCGCGCTGGGCCCAGGTCGCGGAGCGCTGCATCACCTGCGGCAACTGCACGCTGGCCTGCCCGACCTGCTTCTGCACGACCCTCAGCCAGGCCACGGACCTTTCCGGCTCCGAAGCCGTCATGAGCCGCGGCTGGGACAGCTGCTTCAGCCCCGGCTTCGCCAAGGTCGCCGGCGGCAGCTTCCGCTCCCGGCCACGCGACCGGTACCGGCAGTGGCTGACCCACAAGTTCGCCACCTGGTGGGACCAGTTCGGGCAGTCGGGCTGCGTCGGCTGCGGGCGCTGCATCACCTGGTGCCCGGTCGGCATCGACGTCCGCGACGAGCTCAACGCCATCGCCCCGGCCGTCCCCCTCGTCCCCGAGACACCGATCGTCGAGCCGGTCGCCGCGACCCCCAACGACTTCGTCACCGCCCGGGTCGTCGCCACCCGCCAGGAGACGGCGGACACCACGACCCTGACCCTGACCGGCACCGACCCGGCCTTCGCCCAGGGGAGCACCGGCCAGTTCGCGATGGTCGCCCTGCCGGGCTTCCCGCCGCTGCCGATCTCCATCAGCCGCTTCCTGCCCGACGGGATCGAGCTCACCATCCGCGGCGCCGGCCCCGCCACCAAGGCGATGTGCGCCCTCCAGGTCGGCGAGCAGGTGGGCCTCCGCGGCCCCCTCGGCAACAACTGGCCGCTCGACCGCGCGGTCGGGCGCGACCTCGTCATCGTCACCGGCGGCATCGGCCTAGCGCCGCTGCGGCCGGTCCTCCAGGCCATCGTGGCCGACCGGCGCCGGTTCGGGGACGTGAAGCTCTTCTACGGTGCTCGCACCCCCGCCGACCTCCTCTACCGCGACGAGCTGGAGCGCTGGGGCCGGCAGGACGGGATCGAGGTCAGCCTGACCGTCGATCGGGCCGGGCCGGACTGGACCGGCCGGGTGGGCATCGTGACCCACCTCTTCGACCAGGCCGCCTGGGACGGGGCGAACATGATCGCCTTCGTCTGCGGTCCCGAGCGGATGATGCAGGCGACGGCTACCACGCTGGCGGGGCGGGGCGTGCCGGCATCCCGCATCCACGTGACGCTGGAGCGGCACATGGAATGCGGGATCGGCCTCTGTGGCCACTGCCAGATGGGCAAGTACTTCGTCTGCCGGGACGGCCCCGTCTTCTCGATCGGGCAGCTCGGCGACATCTTCGGCCGGGAGGGCATCTGATGACATCGCATGCCCCCGTCAGCGCGCGCCCGCGCGTCGGCGTCGTCAAGTTCGCCTCGTGCGATGGATGCCAGCTGACCCTCCTCGACCTCGAGGACGAGCTCCTCTCGGTCGTCGACCATTTCGAGATCGTGGACTTCCCGGAGGCGACGTCGACGCGCTCGCCGGGCCCCTATGACGTCCTCTTCGTGGAGGGCTCCGTCTCCGAGCCGATGCACCTCGAGCGCATCGTCGAGCTGCGCCGGCACACCCGCTACCTCGTCACGATCGGCGCCTGCGCGACGGCCGGCGGCATCCAGGCGCTCCGCAACTGGGCCGACCACGACGCCTTCCGGGCCGCCGTCTACGCCCATCCAGAGTGGATCCACTCGCTGGCCCGCTCCACGCCGATCGCCGAGCACGTCACCGTCGACGCCGAGCTGCGCGGCTGCCCGATCGATCCGGGCCAGCTGGTCGAGCTCCTCACCGCCCTCACGACGGGCCGCCGGCCCCAGCTCCGCGACGAGGCCGTCTGCATGGAGTGCAAGCGCCGCGGCGTCGTCTGCGTGATGGTCAGCAAGGGAATCCCCTGCCTCGGGCAGGTGACCCAGACGGGCTGCGGGGCGATCTGCCCGCGCTTCGGCCGCGGCTGCTACGGCTGCTTCGGCCCGCGCGAGCAGGCCAACGCGGCCGGCCTCACCCGTCACCTCCAGATGGCCGGCGACCGGCCGCGCGAGGAGGTCGGGCGTCTGTTCGCCGGGTTCACCGCCTACGCCGAGCCGTTCCGGAGCATGGTCACCGAGCACGGTGGCGCGCGAAGCGGACGAGAAGCGACGGCGGCCGAGCCGGCCGCGACGACGGGAGGCAAGGCATGAGCAGCGCCACCAGGAAGGCGGTGGACGAGCGCCTCTACGAGGTCGGCGAGCTCACCCGCGTCGAAGGCGAGGGCTCCCTCCGCCTTCGCGTCCGCGATGGCGAGGTCGTCGAGGCTCGCCTGGGCATCTTCGAGACGCCCCGCTACTTCGAGCAGCTGGTCGTCGGGCGGACGCCCGACGAGGTGATCGACATCGTCGCCCGCATCTGCGGGATCTGCCCGGTCGCCTACCAGATGAGCGCCGTCCACGGGTTCGAGGACCTCTTCGGCGTCCGCATCGACCCCTCCTCGCGCGCCCTCCGCCGGCTCCTCTACTGCGGCGAGTGGATCGAGAGCCACGCCCTCCACATCTTCCTCCTCCACGCTCCCGACTTCCTCGGCTACCCCAGCGCGATCGACATGGCCGCCGACCACCGGCCGCTCGTCGAGCAGGCGCTGCGGATGAAGAAGGCGGGCAACCACCTCATCAAGATCCTGGGCGGCCGGCCCATCCACCCGGTCAGCGTGCGCGTCGGGGGCTGGAGCCGCGCGCCGCGCGCCTCCGAGCTCCGCGAGCACCGGGCGGCCCTGGCCGAGGGCCTCGAGATCGCCCTGGAGACGGTCGGGATCGTCTCTGGCTTCACGATGCCGCCCTTCGCCCGCGAGCCCCGCCTGGTCAGCCTCAAGCACGCCGCCGAGTACCCCTACAACGACGGCCGGATCGTCTCGTCCGACGGCATCGACCTCTCCCCGACCTCATGGCGCGACGCCTTCGAGGAGTTCCAGGTCGAGGGCTCGAACGCGCTCCACGCCCGCTCCATCGACGGGAAGGGCGTCTACCTCCTGGGCCCGGCGGCCCGCGTCACGCTCGCCGGCGACCAGCTCCACCCGCTGGCCAAGGAGGCGCTGGCCGCCTCCGGCTACGCCGAGCTGATCCGGACCAACGTCTACGCCTCGATCGTCGCCCGGGCCGTGGAGCTCGTTCACGCGTTCGCCGAGGCGCTCGACATCATCGACGCCTACCGGCCCCCCTCCGAGCCGCTCGTGCCCTGGCAGCGGCGCCCGGGCGTCGCCGCCTGGGCCACCGAGGCCCCGCGCGGGCTCCTCTTCCATCGCTACGAGGTGGACGAGGCGGGCCGCATCCGGGCCGCCCAGATCGTCCCGCCCACGAGCCAGAACCAGGCGGCCATCGAGGCGGACCTCGTGGTCGCGGCCAAGGAGGTCCTCGACCTCCCCCACGACGCGGCCACCCTCCGGCTGGAGCAGATGATCCGCAGCTACGACCCCTGCATCAGCTGCGCCACCCACTTCCTCGACCTGCGGATCGAGGAGGCCTGAGCGTCCCGCCAGCACGAACGGAGCGTCCCGATGACCTCCCGCGTCCCGGTCTTCGTCTGCGGCGAGCCGGCTCGCGGCGACGACGCCGCGGGCTTCGCCGCGGTCGAGCTCCTGCCGCCGGACGCTCGCGCCCGGGCGGAGGTCGTGCCGGTCGGCCAGCTCGACGTCCTCTTCCTCCTCGACCTCCCGGCCGACGCGCCGTGCGTCGTCGTCGACGCCGTGGCCGGCCTGCAGCCCGGCGAGATCTGGGTGCGCCCGCTCCCCGCGCTCGTCGAGCGGGCGAGGAGGCAGGTCGGGACCAGCCGGGGCCCGGAGCCGCGCTCCTCGCACGAGCTGCCGCTCGACGAGGTGCTCGCGCTCGCGGCGGCCCTCCGCGACACCCCTCCGGCCGGGACGTTCGTGGGGATCGGCGGCGCCTGCTGGGACGTGGGATCGCCGCTGACGGAGCCGGTTCGGGCCGGCCTGCCCGCGTTCGCCGCCGCCATCGCCGCCGCGATCGAGGCCCACGCCCCGAGGGAGACGGCCGCCCCCTGACCCGCCGAGGCGCGGGCCCGATCCGGCGCCTCCGCGGCCTCGGCCGCCTCGGGCAGGCTACCCGGCCCGTGCAGGCCCCGGCGGCCTACTGCGGGAAGACCGAATTGATCGTCGTGGCGTCGACCCAGGCGGGCTCGATGAGCAGCTGCGCCGGGACCGTCTTGCCGGCGACCAGGTCGAGGAGGGCCGGCACGATCGTCGCCCCGAAGCGCTCCGGGAAGTAGGCCGCGTCGCCGATGTAGTGCTCGTTCGTGCGGATGAGCTCGCGGACGCGCTCCTCTGCGCCCTGGCCGGAGACCCACACGTCGGCCTCGCGACCCGCCGTCCTGGCCGCGTCGAGCGCGCCGAGCGCGGCGTCGTCGTTGATCGCCACGACGATGATCCGCGACTTGCCGGCCAGCGACCCCAGGAGGTTCGTCATGGCCGTCCTCGCGCTGGCCTCCGTGTCGATCGCCCGGCCGACCTGCTCGTTGGTGACCGGGCAGACGGCGCTGAAGCCCTGCCGGTAGCCTTCCATGCGACGCTGGCTCTTGGTGGCCGCGGCGGCCGACTCGAAGCTGACGTACGCGTCGTACGTGCACGACCACTTCGCCTTCACCCACTCCCCCACCGCGCGCCCGGCGATCTGCCCCGCCCGCAGGTCGTCGGCCATGACGAGGGTCTTGGCGCACGGATCCTGGGTGAACTCCACGGCCACGACGGGGACGCCGACCGGCGTCTCGTTGCAGACGACGACAGGGTCGGCGAGCGTGCCCTGGAACTGGATGATCCCCTTGACGCCGGCCTCGCCCAGCTGCTTCATGCAGTCGGCCACGCGGTTCGCGTCGAGCTTCGCGTCGCACTCGACGAGCTGAGCGCCGGCCAGGGCGGCCTGCGCCCGGATCCCCTCCGAGATCTGGAAGACGTAGGGGACGAGCTCCCCGAAGGAGACGTAGCCGAGCTTCACGCCCGCCCCGCTGCCGCCCGTCGCACCGGTGTAGGGATTGGCGGACGGCGACGCGGTCGGAGCGAGGGTCGGCGTCGGGGACGCCTGGCTGCCCGTCGGCACGCAGGCCGCGGCGCCGAGGGCTACGGCGGCGAGGAGGGCGACGACGCGGCCGGCGCGAGGCGCGTCGACCCGCGATGGCCGCAGCGGCGTCGACGGGCGCGGGATGAGCACGAGTGAACCTCCGGTCGGACGGGTCGGGGGCCGGGGGCGGGGCCGCTCGGGGCGGGTGGATGCCGGCCGCGCCAAGGATACGGGATCGCGGACGACCTGCGGCGGGCGACCGGCCGGCTGGGGCGTGCGGACCGCACGGGAGACGGGCGGACCGGCCCGAGGCGGCCTGCCCGCGCCCTGAAGCCCGCTCAGGCCCGGGCCGACCGCTCCACCGAGGCCAGGATCGCGTTGGCCGGCTCGAGGCGGGCGTGGAGCTCCTCGTACTCCGGCGCCAGGCGATCGTAGACCGCGCGGGCGACCGAATCGGGCGCGAGCCGCTCGGCGATCCGGACCAGGGCTTTGATGCCCGCCCGCTCGTCGGCCACCAGCCCGGCGCCGATGGCGGCCAGGATCGCGGCACCCGCGACCGACGCCTCGGCAACGCGGGGCACGGCCACCTCGACGCCCACGACATCCGCCTTCACCTGGTTCCACAGGCCGCTGGCGGCCGTGCCGCCGGTGACGCGCAGCTCGCGGAACGGCAGCCCAGCGGCGACGGCCGGCGCGGCCACGTGACGGAGGGCGAAGGCCGCCGCCTCCAGGACGGCGCGCACGAGGTGTGCCCGGCGGTGGCGCAGGGTGAGCCCCACGAAGGCGCCCCGCGCGGTCGGGTCGTGGAGCGGCCAGCGCTCGCCGGCGAGATACGGCAGGAAGAGGAGGCCGTCGGCGCCCGTGGGGACCGTGGCCGCTTCTGCGAGCAGTTCCGCCAACGTCGCGGCGCCCCCCAGGGCGTCCCCGACCAGCCAGTCGAGCGCCTTGCCCGTCCCCGCCATCGCCCCGCCGACGTAGAAGAGGCCGGGCAGCGGCGCGGGACCCGTCCACAGCGGCGGGGCCGCCACCCGGCCGTCCACGTAGAGGCCGAAGCCGCCGGAGGTCCCGCCGGTGTCGATCGCCTGGCCGGGGGCGGTGAGCCCTGCCCCCAGGAAGGTGGCGATGGCGTCGTTGGCGCCGGCCACGACGGCGAGTCCGGCGGGAAGGCCGAGCTCGGCCGCGGGGCCGGCCAGGAGCGGCCCGACGAGGGTTCCCGCCCGGACGGCCGGCGGCGCGATCCGCTCGTCCAGGCCCACCGCCCGGGCCTCCGCGGGGGTGATCGCCTCCGACGGGTCCTGGAGCGCAGCGGCGGCCACGCCGGTGAGCCGCAGGGCCACGTGATCCCAGGCGGCGAGGAGCCAGGCCGACCGATCGACGATCTCGGGCCGCAGCGCCGCCAGCAGCCGCGCCCGGCCCAGCAGCCCGACGACCCAGCCCTGGCGCCCCACCGCCGCGGCGGCGGCGGCGGTCTCGTCCGTTGCCCGACGGTCGAGCCAGGTGATCGCCGGGGCCAGGGCGCGCCCGTCGGCGCCCGTGGCCACGAGCGTCGGCCCCTGCCCCACCACGCAGATCGCGAGCGGCTCCAGGGGCCCGTCGAGCGCCGCCTGGGTGCGGGCGATCCCGATCCCCCGGACGAGGGCTGTCCACCAGGCGTCGGGGCGCTGCTCGGCCCGGCCGGGAGCACCGTCCAGCAGGAGCGCGTAGGGGACGCGGGCGAAGCCGCGCAGGCGTCCGTCCGCGGCCAGGATCCCGGCCTTCACGGCGGAGGTCCCGAGGTCGACGGCGACGAGGACGCGAGGGTCGTGGGTCACGGGCACGAATGGTAGGGCCGCGGCGTCGGCCGCGTCCGGGACGGCACGCCTGTCGGGTGGCGGCGATGCGGGAACCAGGCTCAGGGTCGGTTGCGGCGCAGCCTCGAGCCCTGGTCACCCTGCATGAGGGCGTCGACGCGGACGTGCTCGCGGGCCACCGCCGGTGGGCGCGGCGGGAGCTCGGGTCGGATTGCGACGGCCGCCCTAGCCCTCGCCGGTCCGGCGGCCCACGACCCACCAGGCGACCGGGAAGGCGATGCCGGCGAGGGCCAGCTTGAGGAGGTCGCCGAAGACGAACGGGGCCAGGCCCTTGGCGAGGGCGGTCGAGAGGTCGAAGCCGGCGGCGGCCATCAGCCAGGGGATGCCGATGAGGTAGACGGCGAGGTTGCCGACCAGCATGGCGACGACGGCACCGCCGACGTGACGGTCCCAGCCCAGCTCGGCCAGCCGCCCCACGATCGCGCCGGCGAGCAGGAACCCGAGCAGGTAGCCGCCGGTGGCGCCGAGGATCCAGCGGCCCTCCTCGTTGGCCACGAACGTGTCCAGGCCGGAGCTGCCCGCGGCGTAGACCGGGAGGACGAGGCCCACGACGAGGTAGAGAGCCACCGCCAGGAAGCCACGACGGAAGCCGAGGGCACCGCCGACGAGCAGGACGGAGAACGTCTGGGCGGTGATCGGCACCGGCGAGACCGGGAGGGTCACCCGCACGTCGCCCGGCAGGATGATCGTCTGGCCGTGGAGGACGACCTGGATGTTGGCGGTCAGGGCGATGAGGATCGCCCCGGCGACGACGAGCGCGATGTGGCGCGCCCGGGTGCTGATGCGCTCGCCGACGGCGACCGGGACGAGGAAGTCGCCGATCGTGATGCCTCGCTCGGCGGCGGGCAGCCGGTTGAGGCGCTCGGTCGCGAGGGACATCGGGCGGGTCTCCCCAGGCGGGGCGGCCGGTGGCCGCGGATGGCCGGAGTCTACCAGCGCCGTGCCGGGGCGGGCGATCAGTCGCGGCCGAGGGCCGGCACGATCGGGCTGCGCGAGGCGAGCCTCGCCGGGTAGAGCGCCGCAACGACGGCCAGGAGGACCCCGCCCACCAGGGAGCCGGCAGCGATCGCCCAGGGCGGCTCGAACGGAACGCCCGGGCCGCCCGTCAACCCGACGAGCGCCGCCCCGGCGGCCAGGCCCGCTCCCGCACCGAGGAGCGCGCCGACGAGACCGAGGATCGCCGCCTCCAGGACCACCAGACGTGCGGCCTGGCGCCGGGTGAGGCCGGTGGCGCGCAGGATCGCCAGCTCCCGGACCCGCTCGAGGACGTTCATCGCCAGCGTGTTCACGATGCCCAGGGCGGCCACCATGAGGGCGACGGCGGCGAGCGCGGCGAAGAGGGCCGCGCTGCGGTCGACCGATGCGCCGATCGTGCCCGCGGCCTCGTCGAGCGAGGCCGGCTCGAGGGCGTAGCCCCGGGCGGTCGCCTCCACCGCGGGACGCGCGACCGCCTCCTGGCCCGGCCCGAAGCGGACCGCGAACGCGTCCGCTCCGAGGACGCCGAGGCGGCCGGACGCGTCCGGCCAGCCCACGAGGATGGCCTCCCCGACGGCACCCGGGATCGTTCGCTCGGCAACTCCGACGACCTCCAGCTCGACCGACCCCGTCCCCGTGCCCGCGAGGAGCTCCAGCGTGCTCCCGACGGCGATCCCGCGGCGCCTGGCGAGGCTCTGGGGCACGATCGCCGATCCCCCGGCGTCGAGGGCCCCGAAGGCGGCGGTTCGGTCGCCGGCGACAAGGGTCAGGCGGCCATCCGCCAGGAGGTCGGCGCCGACGACCGCCGCGGCGTCGGCCCGGACACCGGCGAGGGCGACGGAGAAGCGCGCCAGCGGGCTCAGCCGGGCGACCCCGGGCAGCGCTCGCAGCTCCTCCGCTGCCGGCTCGTCGAGCCCGACGGGACGGATCGAGGTGAGCAGCATCTCCCCGGGCACGACCTCGGCGAGCCAGGCCGTCGCGGCGCGACGGGTCGAGCCCGCGACGCCGGCCAGCGCCACGAGCACCGCGAGCGCCACGGCCAGGGCGCCGACCGTCAGCGCCGTCCGGCTCCGGTCACGGGCCAGCGATTCCCGGGTGAGGCGCGCCTCCGTGGGGAAGATCGGCGCGGCCAGGCGTCCCGCGAGGCGTCCCAGGGGGCCGGCCACGAAGGGAGCGACGAACGCGACCCCGAGGAGGAGGGCAAAGACGGCCAGCGGCCGCAGCAGGCCCACCCGCCCACCGGTCGCGCCCGGCCACAGGAAGAGGCCGACGATCCCGACGACCGCGAAGACGAGCAGCAGCCAGCGCAGGCGGGCTCGCAGGATCGCTCCCGGGTCCAGGCGGAGGCGGAGGGCGGCCACCGGCGAGATGCCGCTGGCCCGGAGCGCCGGCTCGATCGCCGCCGCGGCGGTCACCGCGAAGCCGAGGAGCGCGCCGGTGACGAGCGCCCCGGGCGGGACCGCCAGCTCGGCCAGCGCGACGGTGCCCCGCCCGCCGAGGAGGATGACCGCCCCGGCGGCGAGGCCGACGCCGGCGATGAGCCCCAGGGCGATGCCCGCCACGGCCAGGTAGACGGCGGAGAGCAGGACCATCCGGGTGACCTGGCCGCGAGTCATCCCCGCGGCCCGCAGGAGCCCAACGTCGCGGGCCCGCTCCGCCACCGTCATGGAGAGCGTGTTGAAGATGAGGAAGGCTCCCCCGAAGAGGGCGACCGCGGCGGCGAGGGCGATCGCGACCCGGATCTCTGCGGTCGCCGCGTCGAGGGCGGCAGCCATCTCGGCCGGCGTGCCGATCGTGTACGGCTCGATGGTCAGGCGTCGTTCCAGCTCGGCGACCGCGGCCGCGGAGTCCTGGCCGTCCGCCAGGAGCACGTCCACGGCGGTCACCCGGTCGGTGGCGAAGAGCCGCTTGGCGGTCTCCAGCGGCACGACGACGCTCCGGCCGGCCGGATCCGGGTCGCCGGGCGAGGCGGCCAGGATCCCGATGACGCGGAAGGGGGTCGGCTGCGACGCGGGTGCGCCGAGGAGGGTGATCGTGTCGCCGACGGTGATGCCGTCCTGGCGGGCGAGGTCGGACGAGACGAGGGCGCCGGCGGCATCGCCCGTCCCGAGGAGGGTGCCCGCGGCCAGGATCCGGTCGCGGATCGCGGGATCGGCCGCCGGCTCGATGCCGACCACCGTCAGGGGACCGGGCAGGGCGGCGGCGGCCGCCGGCGACGAGGCGGCAGGATCGGCGAGCGGGTAGGTGCGGCGCTCGAGCATCGGGGCGACCGTGGCGACTCCAGGCATGGTCGCGACCGCGGCGACGGTCGCCGGCGCCAGCCCTTGCTCCTCGAAGGCTGCGACGCGGAGGTCGGCCCGCCCCAGGAGGTCGCGGACGCTCCGCTCCACGGCCGCGTCGAGGGCCGCGTTGAGGACCAGCCCGGCCACCAGCACGGCCGTCCCCAGGGCGATGCCGATCGCGGTGAGGGTGGTCCGCAGCGGCCGGGCGAGCAGGCTCCGCCGGGCGAGCCCGGCGACGGCGCGCACGGCTCAGAGCCCCAGCGCGGCCAGGCGGACGATGAGGGCGCCGGCGGCGTGGTCGTCGCGCCGCCCCAGGATGATCTCGTCGAGGACCGTGCCGTCGCGCAGGACGAGGACCCGGTCGGCGTAGGCCGCCGCTTTGGCGTCGTGGGTGACCAGGACGACGGTCTGCCCGCGCTCCGAGCAGAGTCGCCAGAGCATGTCGAGGATCTCGGTCCCGGTGGCGTAGTCGAGGTTGCCGGTCGGCTCGTCGGCGAGGAGGAGGGCGGGCCGGCGGACGAGCGCCCGCGCCAGCGCGACGCGCTGCTGCTCCCCCGCCGACAGCTCGTCGGGGCGGTGCTTCTCCTTGCCGGCGAGGTCGACGGCGGCCAGGACCTCGGCGATCGCGGCGGATTCGTCGCGGCCACCGGGGTCGCGGCCGGCGACGATGAACGGCAGGCCCACGTTCTCCAGGACGGAGAGGATCGGCACGAGGTTGAAGAACTGGAAGACGAACCCGGTCTTGTCGCGGCGGAGCTTCGTCGCCTCGTCGTCGCCGAGCTGGCTCACCACCGCGCCGTCGAGGACCACCTCGCCCCGGGTCGGCCGGTCGAGGCCGCCGAGGAGGTGGAGGAGCGTGCTCTTGCCCGAGCCGGACGGCCCCATGACGGCGACGAACTCGCCGGGCTCGACCGAGAGGGAGACGCCGCGCACGGCGTCGACGTCCGCACCGCCCATGGGGTAGCTGCGGGCGAGATCGCGCGCCTCGAGGATGGGCGGCATCAGGGCGCTCCTCCGATCATCGCGGTGCGAGCGCGCACCGCCGCGGGCCGAGTGTAGCGCCGGCCGCACCGCGCACGACCGCCGGCGGGGGCGGTCGCCGTCACGCGCCGAAGAGGAAGTGGAGGAGGGCCGCCCCCAGGACGTCGAGGAGCCCGGGGGCCGGGGCCGGGACCCCGACCGGATCCATGACCCGGAACGAGCGGCCCGACGGCAGGACGGCGGCGGTCCCGGTGGCGAGCCCGCGCGGCGCGTCGTCGTCCGGCTCTTCCATCACGAACGGCGTCGCGGCCGGCGACGACCACGGGCTGGGCGAGGGCGACGCGGTGGGCGATGGCGTGGGCGATGGCGTGCCCGTTGGCGCCGCCGTCGGCGCGGGCCTCGTCCGCGGCGTCGCCGCCGGCTGCGGGGTCGGTTTGGGGGTTGCGACAGGCCGCACGGTGGGTCGCGGGGTCGGCGTCGGCTGGGCCGTGGGCTGCGGGGCCTGCGTCGGCTTGGGGGTCGGCTTCGGAGTCGGCTTCGGAGTCGGCTTCGGAGTCGGCTTGGGAGTCGGCTTCGGAGTCGGCTTGGGGGTCGCTGCCGGCCCGGAGCCGCAGCGATCGGCGAACAGCACCGTCCACATCTTCGTGCCGTCATCACCCTTGAAGGCGCCGATGCCGATGACGTCCCAGGCGTCGCCCAGGATGTTGCCGCGGTGGCCGGGCGAGTCCATGAACATGTTCTGGACCGTCTGGGTGGCCACGTCGTCCGGGTAGTTGTTCCAGCCGATGTTCTCGCCGGCCATGTTGAAGCAGTAGCCCTTGGCGGTGAGCACGTCGAAGACCTGCCCGCCGCCCGGGATGTCGTGGCTGAAGTAGTTGCGCTGGATCATGTCCTGGCTGCGCCAGCGGGCCACGGAGGCGAGCGTCGAATCGAGCTTCAGGGCGCGCAGCCCCGCGCTCGCCCGGGCCTGGTTGGTGAGCTGCAGGAGCTCCGCCTCCGAGGTCGCGCTGAACGTCCCCGCGTCCCAGGCCGCCACCGTCGCGGGCTGGGCGAAGACGCCGATGGAGGCGGCCAGGAAGGCCGCCGCGACGAACGTCGCAAGGCGAGCCGGGCGCAGGGTCGGAAGGAGGTGCTGGGTCACCGCCTGACCGTACGCCCCGGTCCCGCGGCCGTCCGTCGCGCGATGGTCCCATCGGGGGGCAGGACGGTGGTCCCGGGTGGTCCGGGGTAGTCCGGTGCCTGGGCACGGCCCGCGGTCCGGGACGGGTCAGCCGGCGGCGTCGTCGGCCAGGTTCGGGGCGAGGATCCGGGCCGCCTCGGCGACGGGGATCCCGACCCGGCGGGCGTAGTCCTCGAGCTGGTCGCGCCCGATCCGGCCGACCCCGAAGTAGGCGCTCCGGGGGTGCCAGAAGTAGTAGCCGGACACGGATGCGCCGGGCAGCATGGCCCACGACTCGGTGAGGCGGATCCCGGCCCGCTCCTCGGCCTCGAGGAGGTCGAACAGGGCTCGCTTCTCCGAGTGGTCGGGGCAGGCCGGGTAGCCGGGAGCCGGCCGGATCCCCTGGTAACGCTCCGCGATCAGGTCGAGGTTCGTGAGGGCCTCGTCCGGGGCGTAGCCCCACAGCTCCCGCCGGACGCGCTCGTGGAGCCGCTCGGCGAACGCCTCCGCCAGCCGATCGGCGAGCGCCTTGGCGAGGATCGCGGAGTAGTCGTCGTGAGCCGCCTCGAAGCGCTCCACCAGCTCGTCGACGCCGTGCCCGGTGGTCACCGCGAATGCTCCCACGAAGTCCTCCACGCCGGTCTCCCGCGGCGCCACGAAGTCGGCCAGGGCGAGGTTCGGCCGCCCGTCGCGCTTCGCCATCTGCTGGCGGAGCGTCCGGAACGTCGCGCGCGCCTCCGAACGATCGTCGTCACGCCACACGACGATGTCGTCGCCGACGGCGTTGGCCGGCCAGAACCCCACGACGGCGTCGGC
This sequence comes from uncultured Chloroflexia bacterium, assembly GCA_963821235.1. Classification (GTDB taxonomy): domain Bacteria; phylum Chloroflexota; class Limnocylindria; order Limnocylindrales; family CSP1-4; genus CTSoil-043. The sequence continues at coordinate 210,550 of CAWGCS010000002.1, read as the reverse complement.
CCGCAGGCTGACGTCGGCCACGATCCGCTCCAGGAGGGCGAGCCCGTCGCGGTGAAGGTCGCGGGCGGCAGCACCGAAGGTCGGGTCCTCGAGGATCGCCGGGTAGGCGCCGCGGAGCTCCCACGTCGTGAAGAACGGGCCCCAGTCGATCCGCTCCACCAGCTCCGCGAGCGGATAGCCGGCGAAGGTCCGCACGCCGAGGAAGGACGGCCGCGGCGGGACGACGTCGGTCCAGTCGAGGCGCAGGCGATTCGCCCGCGCGTCGGGCAGGGCGAGTCGCTGCTCCGCCGCACGCCGCTCCCCGCGCTCGCGCCGGATCGTCTCGTACTCGGCGCGCACGCCCACGGCGTATGCGTCCCGGTCCGCGGGGTCCAGGAGGGCGCGGGCGACGCCCACCGCCCGCGAGGCGTCCTGGACATGGACCACCGGTCCCGAGTACGCCGGCTCGATCCGGAGGGCCGTGTGCGTCCGGGAGGTCGTGGCGCCCCCGATCAGGAGCGGGATGATGAACCCCTGGCGCTCCATCTCGGAGGCGACGTGGACCATCTCGTCGAGCGACGGGGTGATGAGCCCGGAGAGCCCCACGAGGTCGGCCCCGATCTCGCGGGCGCGCTCGAGGATGCGGGCAGCGGGCACCATGACGCCGAGGTCCACGACCTCGTAGTTGTTGCAGCCCAGCACGACGCCGACGATGTTCTTGCCGATGTCGTGGACGTCGCCCTTGACCGTGGCGGTCACGATCGTCCCCGCCCTGCGGGCCGCGCCCATGCGCTCGGCCTCGAGGTACGGCACCAGGACGGCCACGGCCTTCTTCATGACGCGAGCGCTCTTGACGACCTGGGGCAGGAACATGCGCCCGGCACCGAACAGGTCGCCGACCACGTTCATGCCGGCCATGAGCGGGCCCTCGATGACGTCGAGCGGCCGGTCCGCCCGCAGCCGGGCCTCCTCGGTGTCCTCGGCGATCCAGGCGTCGATGCCCTCGACGAGGGCGTGCGTCAGGCGCTCCTCCACCGGCAGGTCGCGCCAGGCGAGGTCCGCAGGGGCGCGCTCCATGCCACTCTGCGCGGCATAGCTGACGGCGATCTCGGTGAGGCGCTCCGTGGCGTCGGGTCGACGATCCAGGACGACGTCCTCGACCCGCTCGCGCAGCTCCGGGTCGATGTCGTCGAGGACCGGCAGCACGCCGGCGTTGACGATGGCCATGTCGAGGCCGGCGCGGATCGCGTGGTAGAGGAAGACGGCGTGGATCGCCTCGCGGACGCGGTCGTTGCCACGGAAGGCGAACGAGACGTTGGAGACGCCGCCGGAGATGCGCGCACGGGGCAGCTCGGCCTTCAGGCGCCGGACCGCCTCGATGAAGTCGATCGCGTAGCGATTGTGCTCCTCGATGCCGGTCGCGATCGCGAAGATGTTGGGGTCGAGGATCACGTCCTCGGGCGCGAAGCCGACCACGTCGGTGAGGAGCCGGTAGGCGCGGCGGAGCACGTCGAGGCGCCGCGCCACCGTGTCGGCCTGGCCCCGCTCGTCGAAGGCCATCACGACGACCGCGGCGCCGTAGGCCCGGCAGAGGCGGGCCTGGCGCAGGAACTCCGCCTCGCCCTCCTTGAGCGAGATCGAGTTGACGACGCCCTTGCCCTGCAGCTGGCGGAGCCCAGCCTCGAGGACGCTCCACTTCGAGCTGTCGACCATGACGGGGACGGCGGCGATGTCCGGCTCGACGGCGATTCGGCGCAGGAAGCGAGTCATCGCGGCAACGCCGTCGAGCATCGCCTCGTCCATGTTCACGTCGATGAGCTGCGCCCCGTTCGCTACCTGCTCGCGGGCGATCGCGACTGCCTCGTCCTCGCGCCCCTCCGCGACCAGGCGGGCGAACTTGCGCGAGCCGGTCACGTTGGTCCGTTCCCCGACGTTGACGAAGGCGTTCCCCGGCGGCGGGATCTCCACGGGGAGCAGGCCGGCCAGGCGCGTGACGGGCGGGATCGTCGGCACCGCCCGCGGCGACAGCCCTGCGACCGCTTCAGCGATCGCGGCGATGTGGGCCGGCGTCGTCCCGCAGCAGCCGCCCGCCACGTTGAGCAGGCCATGCTCCGCCCACTCCCGCATGGCCCGCGCCATCGCCGCCGGCGTCTCGTCGTAGCCGCCGAGGTCGTTAGGCAGCCCGGCGTTCGGGTAGGCGGAGATCGGCCGGTCGGCGACACGGCCGAGGACGTCGAGGTGCTCGCGGAGCTGGGCCGGCCCGAGGGCGCAGTTGAGGCCCACGATGACCGGGTCGGCGTGGCGGACGCTGTGCCAGAAGGCCTCCACCGTCTGGCCGGAGAGCGTCCGCCCGGACGCGTCGACGATCGTGCCAGAGACGACGAGCGGGACCGGGACGCCCAGCTCGTCGGCCAGCGAGCGGACGGCGAAGATGGCGGCCTTCGCGTTGAGCGTGTCGAAGACCGTCTCGACGAGGAGCAGGTCCGCCCCGCCATCGAGGAGGCCCGCCGCCGCCTCCCGGTACGCCTGCGCCAGCTCCTCCCACGAGACGTTGCGGGCGGCCGGGTCCTCGACGTCCGGCGAGATCGACGCGGTCCGGTTGGTGGGTCCCAGGGAGCCCGCGACGTAGCGCGGGCGGGCAGGGTCGGCGAGCTCGGCCGCGTCGGCTGCCTCCCGTGCCAGCCGGGCGGCGGCTGCGTTCATCTCGCGGACCACCTCCGGCGCCAGGCCGTAGTCGGCCTGCGCGATCCGCGTGGCGGTGAACGAGTTCGTGCTGACGATGTCGGCCCCGGCCGCCAGGTACGCCGTGTGCACGTCGCGGATGGCGTCGGGCTGGGTGAGGCAGAGCAGGTCGTTGTCGCCGCGCAGGTCCCGCGCGTGGTCGGCGAAGCGCGTTCCCCGGAAGTCGGCCTCGCTGAACCGGTGGGCCTGCAGGAGCGTGCCCATCGCCCCGTCGATGACGAGGATCCGCCCGGCGAGCTCACCCTCCAGCCGGGCCAGCCGTGCCAGCCGCTCGGGCGAGGCCGCGCGGCTCAGGGGGTCCTCCCGACGGTGTGCCGCTGGCGCACCCGCCGGACCAGCCCGGCGCACTGCTCATAGCGCCCGAAGCTCGGCATGATGTAGGTCCCGGCGACCTCCGCCTCGACGGCCTCGAGCAGGGCGTCCGCCATCTCGATCCCGACCTCCGAGCCGCGCTCCCCCGCCGCGTGCATCGCCGCCCGCGCCTGGTCCGGGATCACGATCCCGGGCACCTCGTTGTGGAGGAACTCCGCATGGCGTGCCGACACGAGCGGCAGGACGCCCAGCAGGACCGGGACCGGGAAGCCGCGCGGCCCGAAGCGCCGGCGCGCCTCCGCCAGCATCGCCTCCACCTGGGTGGCGCCGTACAGCGGCTGGGTCATCACGACGTGGGCGCCGGCGTCGAGCTTGCGCTCCAGGCGGTCCCACTCGGCGGCGGCGTCGGCGGCCGTCGGGTCGAGAGCGCAGGCGATCGTGAACCCTGCCCGCTGCCCGATGGGCGAGCCCGCCTGGTCCTCGCCGCGGTTGAGCCGTGCAAGGACGGATATGAGGCCGACCGAGTCGACGTCCCAGACGCCCGTACCCGTCGGGTAGTCGCCGACCCGCGGTGGGTCCCCCGTCAGGGCGAGCACGTTGCGGACGCCGAGCGCGTGGGCGCCCAGCAGCTCCGACTCCAGGGCCATCAGGTTCCGGTCGCGCGTCGTCAGGTGGACGACGCATTCCAGGTCCAGGTCGTGCTGGATCCCGAAGGCGACCGCCATCGCCCCCATCCGCACCCGCGCCATCGCCGAGTCGCTGACGTTGACGACGTCGACGCCCGCCCGCTGCAGGAGACGGGCGGCCTCCAGCGTGCGGTCGATCCGGACCGACCGCGGCGGATCGATCTCCACCGAGACGACGAACCGGCCCGCGGCCAGCGCGACGGCAAGCCGCGTGGGCGCCGGCGCGTCGCCGACCGCCTGGGTGGGCAACTCGACGGCCGCCGACCGCGGCTGCGGGAGAGCCCCGGCGCCCGCACGCTCGTCGGGCGGAACGAGCGAGGGGGCGCCGACCGGCGTGGCCGCCCGGGAGTCGAGGATCGCGGCCATCGCCGCGGTGTGAGCCGGCGTCGTGCCGCAGCAGCCGCCAACGATGCGCGCGCCGGCGGCGAGCATCGCCGGCGTCATCTCGGCGAAGTAGTCGGCGCCCGCGGCGTAGACGAAGCGGCCCTCGAGGCGCTGCGGCAGGCCGGCGTTGGGCATGATCGAGCGACCCGGGCCGCCAGGGCCAAGGTCGCCGAGCGCGGCCAGCGCATCGAGGCAGGCGACGGGCCCCGCCCCGCAGTTGACGCCGACGGCGTCGACGCCTGCCGCCGCGAGCGCCGCCGCAGCGTCGCCGGGGCTCGTCCCGTCAGGCAGGGCCAGCTCCTCCCCGAACGTCAGCGAGGCGAGGATCGGCAGGTCGGCGGCGCGGCGAGCCTCGTCGACGGCCCACAGGAGCGCGGCGAGATCGGCGTGGGTCTCGAGCACGAAGAGGTCGATGCCGCCCTCGAGGAGCCCGTCGATCTGCTCCCGGAAGAGGGCCCGGCCGCGGGCCTCGCCGAGCGTGGCCAGCTCGTGGGTCGGGACCCCGAGCGGGCCGATCGACCCGCCCACGAGCGCCTCGCGCCCGACGACGTCTCGCGCCTCCCGGGCAACCTGCGCCGCGCGTCGGTTGAGCCGCGCCACGCGGTCCGCCAGCCCGAAGGAATCGAGGCGGTGCCGGTTGGCACCGAGGGAGAGCGTGACGATCAGCTCGGCGCCCGCCTCCAGGTACTCGCGGTGCGCGCCCCCGACGAGCTCCGGGCGCGATGTCGCCAGCTCGTCGAGGCACGCTCGCTGGGGCACGCCGCGGCTGAAGAGGAGCGTCCCCATGCCGCCGTCCGCGAGGAGGGGGCGGGCGAGCAGCCGGTCGCGGAAGCGGGCGCGTGGCGTCAGGTCGGACACGCGGCGGATTGTCGCACCCGGCGGGCGAGAGGACCGCCCGAAGGGCGACGGGCGACGCTCGGCGGCTGACGCGGGCCCTCCCGCTCGGCCCGGGGCCCGCCGCCGAGGTGCTGCCCTGGGCGCCCGCGATGGCCCCTGCCCGGCTCCCTCGCGTATACTCCGCCCGTCCCACGCGCGCCGGCCCCGGCCGCGCTCCCGCGTGCCGCGACCGCGGTGGCCTTAGCTCAATCGGCAGAGCATCGGATTGTGGCTCCGAAGGTTACGGGTTCAAGCCCCGTAGGCCACCCCACTCCCCTGTTCCGTGGAGGACCGGCCTGAAGCGGCGCTCCCCGGATCACTTCGCCCTCGTGGCCCCCGAAGCCGGGATCGACGAGCCCGGCCGGACCGACTGAAGCTGGGGCGGCGATGCCGGCGGCCGCTCGTTCGCGACAGTCGAAATCGCCAACTGGAAGACGCGACACTCGGCCCGTGCGCCGGACGCCGTGGCGGCAGAGAGTGTAGGCAGGGTGTGCGGCCCCCCGCTCCCTCCCGGTCGTTACGAAGGATCCCATGCATCTCCGGTCAACGGGGCGAGCCCCCTCGAGTCTCGCCGTCGTCGTGGTCCTGGCTATGGTCCTCGGCGCATGCGATCCGGAGCCACCCGCAGACCCGTTCTGGGACGCGCCGAGCGTCTTCACCGGCCAGGTCCACCTGGAGCTCACGAAGGAAGCGCCGCTGACGGTCCGCGACATCGAGATCAGGGTGGCGCCGGCGACCGGCGAGAACGGCACGTCGAGCACGTCCCTGAGGGTCACGGCGCCGCCGACGAAGGGCATCCGTCTCACGCTGACGCACGGTCAGCACAGCCCCGGCGTGTCGCGCACCGGCACAGAATCGACCTTCGTGGGCATGGAGGTCTGGGGCTGCGAAGCTGTGCCGTGCACGGTGCGCCTGATCGCCGAGCTGACCGACCCGGGCCTCGCCGGGGCGACCGTCGACGCCGAGCTCGAGCTGCGCTCGAAGCCGCGCTTCTCCGAGGAGTCGCTGGCGGCCGATGCGATGACCGTCTCCATCACGGACCCGGCCCCCTCGGCCATCCATCGCACCGTCGTCGAGGCGGAAGCCTCCGGGGAGGAGGTGCTCGATCTCGCGCACCCGATCGTCGAGCTCCACCTCGCGGCGTCCTTCCAGCCGGCCGACGTCCTCGACCGGGGCATGCTGGTGGGCGACGCCTGGCTGGTCATCGAGGTGCTCGACGGCGCGGACCCGGCAGCAGTCTACGCGCGGACGAAGTCGAGCTGGCTCGAGGAACCGTACGGCGATGGCATCGGCGAGCTGCTCGGCATCGTCCCGTGCTATCCCACGCAGCCCTGCCAGGCCGCGTGGGACCCCCAGCTCATCGCGAGCCGCGAGGTCGTCGCGCCGATCCACGTCCGCTGGCGCTTCTTCGCCCGCCTCATCGACTACGCGGTCGACGTGGCCCCGCCGGACCGGACGATCGAGGCGACCGCGACGGTGGCCCGTGTCGGGCCCGATGCGCGGGCCATGAGCCGGACCGTCAGCGAGACGATGTCGCTGACCGCGGAGGAGCAATTCCCCGAGGCGAAGTACGAGGCCGTCGCGAACGCCGCCCTGTCCGACTTCACGAGCGACGGCGACGTCCGCCTGGTCATGACCGAGATCCTGACGATGACCGCCGTGGAGGGTTCGGGGCCGCGGGTTCGCAACCAGGCCCTCAACCATCAGGGCCTCAACTTCGACGCCGATGGCCGGCCGCACACCGACCGTCAGCACCACCTGTACACGTGCTCCAAGAGCCTCGACTACTGCGGCGGGCTGCACGCGACGGTGGAGGCCACCATCATGGGGCCCGACGCGGCCGAGATGAGCCAGATCACGATCGACTGGACCCTGGAGGTCCGGCTGACCGTGTTCGGCGACGTCGAGCTGCCGCCGGGCGCCGGCTTCGAGCTGCTGCCCGTGGCGCCCTGACGGGAGGCCGAGGGCCGGTCCGAAGGCCGGCCACAGGTCGTGCACGATGCTGCATGCGACGTCGCCGGGCGCTGCGCCGTCGGTTCCGCGGCCCCGGAGGTGGGCCGACGGACGGTCGCGGTTGGCGGTTTCGTGGCTCGCATGCTTGACACCCTGCGTCGCGCGTCGAGCCTTCCTGTGGGCCGCATGGGACTCCGTGTTCTGGGACAACAACCAACGCGGGATGGCAGGGCGATGATCGGAATGCTGGTACTCCTCGGTGTGTTGGGCGTCATCGACGTGGTGGCACTCTCGACGCTGCCCAGGACGTGGAGCGGCCAGGGCCTCCCGGCGCTCGAGCGCAGCCTCAGGCCGCTCTGGGTCTGGGGCGAGGGATCGCTCCAGGGATTCCTGCGCGCCAATCCGCTTGGGGTCGTCGGGGCAACAGGCTTGTGGGTCGCCGGGTTCGCGGCCACGCTGTTCAAGGCCGCCGAAGCCCCGATCCTTCCCGCCGTCTTCGCCTACGTGTGGCTGGCCGGGATGCTCGTCTTCTTCACCTGCCTGGGGCTCATGGTGACCGTGATCCTGTTCAACACCCCCAAACGGGTCGTACCCCCGAGTCTTCGACACCAGTCAGGCCTGATCAGGTCAGGCCTGATCAGGTTCCGCTGGCCTCGAAGGTCACGACCGGGCGAGGACGAACGGCCGAAGCGGCGGTCTGACTAGGCATCAGCCTGTCCTGCGGACCGCGATCAAGAACCTTCTCGTCAGCCGCGCGGCCACCGGGAGCCGGCGCGCCGGGGGCCGGACCGCGACCTTCGCCTGGTGGTGCCGCGAACAAGCCCCTCAGCGCCGCGGTGCCCGGGGACCGTCGTCCACGCTGAGACGGCCGGTCGAGACGTCGACGTCGAGCGAGCAGGACGAGGATGCCGCTCGCCAAGAGAGTCGGAGTTGGGCGTGGCCGGTCAGCTCCACCTCGAGGGTCCCCTCGAAGGCCGGATGGCTGTTGCGCAACCGGATCAGCTCGAGCAGCCGCTGCACGACCGGGCGGGCGAGCGCGTGGTCGATCTCCGCCGACGTGTAGTCGTGACGGTTGATGGCCCGCCCCTCGCCCGTCTGCTCCATCGCTATCCGGTCGTTCGCCCCGGCCAGGAGACCGACGTAGTAGAGCTGCGGCACGCCCCGCGCAAACAGCTGGATGGCTCGGGCCGCGAGATACCGGTCGTCATCGCAGTCGAGCGCCGAGAAGTACGTGCAGTTGAGCTGGTGGACGTCCCCGGCCTCAGCGTGGGTGGAGGAGAGGATCCGGTTGACATTCCCTCCGCGCTCCTCGACACGCGTGGCGAGGGCGAGCATCTCGGCCGGGGCCAGGATCCCGTCGAGGTCCGGCCGGACCGGGATGCCGTCGTGGCAGTCGAGGGTCGTGAACACGCGGTCCGGCATGCCGGCCAGGTGGTCGGCGAGTCGCCGCGCATCGCCGGTCCCGAGCGCATGGAGGACGAGTCCGGGAAGCACGAAGTCGTACGTCCACATGCTGTGCTCGGAGAGACGTTGGTGGGTGGCGTACGTGTCATGAACCTCGGGCAGGACGGTCAGCCCGCAGGACGCAGCTTCCTCGGTCACCCAGCTCAGGAACTCGTAGATCTCGGGTTCGACCATGAAGCAGCTTGTGCCGGGCTTCTTCACGACATAGCCGACGGCGTCGAGCCGGACGATCCGAACTCGCCGTGATGCAAAGGAGCGGAGCCAGTCGGTGATGAGGGCCCGTGTCGCCTGCGAGGTGACGTCGAGGTCGACCTGCTCCGACCAGTCGGCGCTTCCGAACGAGGTCCACACTTGTTCCTGTTCACCGGTTTCGCGGATCGTAATCGTCGTGAACGGCGAGTCGGGCTTCCGAAGGAAGATCAGGTCGACGTCCGCACGTGGCGGACGGCCGTCGGGCCAGATCTTGTCGACGGTGATGAACAGGTCCGCATACGGCGATCGCCGGCCGCGATGCTCGAAGTCCTGGAACTCCGGGCTCTGCCGCGAGATGTGATTGATCATCAAGTCGAGCATCACGTCGTAACGCTCACCGATCCGCCGGACGTCCTCCCAACCCCCGAACCTGGGGTCGATGTTGTAGTAGGTCAACGGCGCGAAGCCGCGATCACCCGAGGAGGGAAATGGCGGCAGCACGTGGACGCCCCTGAACAGTCCAGCCAATGACCCCTCGAGAAGGGCCGCCAAGGGCCGCAGCCCACCTCCAAGCGAATCCGGATAGGTGAGCAGCTGGGGTCGAGGCGGAATGCCGCCCGGTCGCATGTCGTGCTCCCGCCCGGTCAGTCGCCGAGCACGGCACGGAGGGCAAGCGTCAGCTCGCGCGCCCGTGCGTCCCCGTAGCCGCCCATCTGGTTGCTCAGGTAGGCGAACCCGAGTCGGTGTTGGTCATCGGCGAACCCGAGCTGCCCGCCCGCGCCGGCGTGGCCGAAGCTCGCCGGCCCGAGCATCGGTTGCGACGGCGGCGAGGACAACTGGAAGCCGGTGCCCCACCGGGCCCCGTCGTCCGGCATGCCTGACAGCTGGGGACCCGTCGCCCGGACCCGAAGGGCATCGTCGATGGTCGTCCGCGACAGGATCGCCGGCCCATCCACCTCCGAAACGCACGCCGCGTACAGCCGGGCCAGGGATTCGGCGGTGCTGATCCCGTTCGCGGCGGGGATCTCGGCCAGCTGGATCTCCGGGTCATTGAAGGTGACGACCCCATGGTCGGCCGGGAACGCGAACGCACCGCCCATCGACAGGCTTCGACCGACGATCGCGTTGTCAGTGGCCAACCTGCTGCTCTCGCGCGCGGCGTCCGAATCCTCGTCCGGGAGCGGAGGCTCCATCCAGGCGACCGAAGCCCGTGCATCGTCGGGAAGACCGATCCACGTGCCGAGCCCGAGACGCTCGCCGATGGCCCGACGGAAGAACTGACCTGGCATCACGCCTCCAACCCGGTGGATGACCTCTCCAAGCAGCCAACCGTAGGTCATGGCGTGGTAGAGGTGCCCAGCGTACGGCGGATGGGTCGGGCGCTGCGCCTCGATCGCGCGGAGGACCGGATCCCAGGCCAGCACGTCAGCCCGGGTCAGATCGATGTCGAGCGCGGCCAGGCCTGCCCGATGAGACATCGCATCACGGACGGTGATGCCGGCCTTGCCCTGACCATCGAACGCTGGCCAGTAGCGGGCGACCGGAGCGTCGAGGTCGAGCCGTCCGTCCTGCACCAGCTGGTACGCGCAGATCGCCAGGATCCCCTTCGTGCAGGAGAAGATCACGGCCGCCGTGTCGTGCTCCCACGCCCTGGCGCTGCGTGAATCGGCGATCCCTCCCCACAGGTCGACGACTCGTCGCCCGTCGACGTACACGGCGCAGCCGGCGCCGAGGTCGTGGCGCTCGACGAAGTTGGCGACGAAGGCGTCCACGACCGGCCCGTAGCCGTCCTCCACGGTCGCGTGGATCCGGCGGCCATCGTCAAGCTGGATCTCGTCGGCGACCGTCAGGTCGTCGGAGGTCGCCGCTGCCCTGGTCCTCATCCCTTCACCGACCCCTGGAGCAGCGCGGCGATCAGCTGGCGCTGGAAGAGGATGAAGACGACCAGCGTCGGGAGGAGGATCAGGATCGTCCCCGCGCACAGCAGCGGGATGTCGGTCGCGTAGTGGCCCTGGAACGCGCCGAGGGCCCCCGCCATGGTGCGCTGCGTCGGGTCCTCCACGAGGACGAGGGCGAGCAGGAAGTTGTTCCAAGTCCAGACCGACATGAGAATCCCGAGCGACGCGATCGGCGCCCGGGCGAGCGGCACGTGGATGGTCCAGAACAGATCCCAGGTGCTCGCACCGTCGACCGTGGCCGCCTCGGAGATCTCACTCGGCATGTTCACGAAGTGGGCGCGCATCCAGAAGACGGCGAACGGCATGAACAGCCCGATGAGGGGCAGCACGATCGCCACGCGCGTGTTGAGGATGCCCATCTGCCGGGCGAGGAAGTAGAGGGGCGTGATGATGCCCTCGAAGGGCAGGGTCAGCCCGAAGATGAACAGCAGGGCCAGGAAGCGAGCGCCCGGGATGCGCAGCAAGCCGATCGCGAACCCGGCCATGGTCGAGATGACGAGAGACACGGGAACGACCGCCAGCACGATGAAGACGCTGGAGGCGAGGTAGGCGCTCATGTTCGCGTCCTGGAACGCCTTCACGAAGTTGCCCCATTGGGGCTCGGCGGGCCAGGAGAGCCCGCTCGGAACAGCTCCCGACGGGTGCAGCGCCGTGGTGAAGATGCTCAGGAAGGGCAGGATCGTGATCGCGATCAGCGCCAGGAGCAAGGCGCGACCCGCGTAGAGCTCCTGCCGGGCCACCTTCATTGGGCACTGTCCCGACTCAGTCGCTGGATCGGGAGGATCACCAGCAGGACGAGGACGACGAGGACGACGGCCAGGGCGGAGGCGATGCCGACCTGTCGCTCGAGGAAGGCGAGGATGTAGATCTGGATGCCGGGAACGGCCGTCGCACCACCCGGGCCCCCACCAGTCGACACGTAGACGATGTCGAACGCGGCGAGAGCGGCGATGACCGTGACCGTGATGCACACGCCGATCTCATTGCGGAGGCTCGGCACGGTGATGGCCCGGAACTCCTGGAACCAGCCGGCGCCGTCGAGACGGGCGGACTCGTAGAGCGCCGCCTCGATCTTGGTCATGCCGGTGAGCAGCAGGACCGTGCAGAAGCCAAGGAGGACCCAGATCCCGATGATGCCGACGGCCGGCAGGGCGGTGTCGAAGTCGCCGAGCCAGGCACGGGTGACATCGCCCAGGCCGACGGTCGTCAGGACCTGGTTGACGAGGCCGGGGAGCGACAGCAGCCGGCCCCAGATGATGCCGGCGGCGACCAGCGGAATGACCTGGGGAAGGAACAGGACGGTCCGGGAGATCGTGCCCAGGGGACCGGTCGCGACCCGCTGGATGACGCTCGCGGTGACGAGTCCCAGCCCGACGGGAACGAGGCTGAAGAACAGGACGAGCCGGAACGCGTTGAAGAGGGTCTCGACGAGGCGCGGCTCGCTCAGGACGGCGACGTAGTTGTTCAACCCGACCCAGGTCGCCGGGCCGACGCCATCCCAGCGATAGAACGAGTACTGCACCGTGAGGGCGAGCGGCTGCAGAACGAACAGTCCATACATGACGAGGGCCGGGGCCACGAACAGCCAGCCGGCCCAGGTGCGTCGGCGGATCCCCTGCCTCCAGGGGATCCGCCGAGCCTGCCGCCGATGAGCGTCCGGGCCGGGCGATCCAGCGATCGCCCGGCCCGAGCGGGCCTCGTCGGCGGCAGGAATCACCGGCTGAGCTCCTTCTCGTACTCGGCCTGGACGGCCTTGAGAAGACCGGCGGCGTCCTGCTTGCCTCCGATCATCTTCTGGAGCTCAGGCGTCCAGCCCTGGGCGAAGATCGACCCCGTCGCGTTGGCGATGAAGTCCATCGCGCCATTGTCCTTCGCGACGTCGGCGCCGGCGGCCAGCGTCTCGTTGGTCACGGAGCCGGCCGTCCCCTGCGGGACCGGCAGGTCCGTCGGCCCGCCCGGGTTCGAGCCGCCGACGGCGACATCGATCTCGCGAGCCTTGGCATTCGTGGCGACCCAGTTGAGGAAGAACGCCGCGCAGTCGGCGTTCTTCGCGTTCGTTGCGATCCCGTACGTCAGCGGCGCGGACATCGCGGCGAGCTTCCCGCCGGCGTCACCGGGCGGGAACACGAAGAACCCGACGTTGCCGGGTTGATCTTTGTCATAGGTGGCGTTCTGCCAGTCGCCATTGAACATGAACACGCCTTCGCCCTTGCCGAAGCGCGCGTTGGCGTCGGTGTACTCGATCGCGTTGGCGTCCTTCGGGAAGTACCCGGCCTCGATCCACTGCTGGAGGTGCTGGGCCGCCGTCAGATTCGTCGGCGTGTCGATCGTCGCACCCTGCTTCTGGAAGATCCAGTCGTTGATCGGCTCGGTGGGACCATAGGCTGCCATCAGGTTCTGCAGCGGGAACGCGAGCCCGCCACCGCTGGCGGTCGCATTCCACTGCATGATGGGCTGCAGCCCTGCCGACTTCGCCTTGGCGAGCAGGTCCTCGAACTCGGCGACCGTCTTCGGCGCCTCAGACATGCCGATCTGCTGGGCGAGCTTCTTGTTGTAGAAGACGCCGGTGAGGCTGTAGTTGAGGCCAGCCGCATAGAGCGAGCCGGATCCGCGTGTCCCGTCGCTGGCGACACGGTTCTGGACGAGCTGAGCCGCCGGGAACTTGTCCCAGCCGAACGCAGTGACGTACTCGTCAAGGTTCTTGAGCAGTCCGTCCTTGACGAGCGAGACCATCGACGGCAGCCGGATCAGGTCCGGCGGGTTGTCACCCGAGAGCAGTCGAGGCGTGGCCGTCATGAGGTTGGTGAACTGGTCCTGCTTGATGTCCCAGGTCACGTTCGGGAACTGCTTGGTGAACTCTTCGGACAGCTTGAACGGCAGGTCGAAGCCGGTCTCGAAGTAGGCATTGAGAACGACCTTGTCCGTCCCGCAGCTTGGCCCCGTCGCCGTGCTGGCGGACGGCTCGGGAGCGCTGGCGGACGGTGCCTCGGCGGTGGCGGTTGCTGCCGGCGTCGGCGACGGGGTCACCGCCCCGGGCGAGGCGCAGGCGGCGACCATGCTCATCATGAGCATGATCACGGCCAGCCGGGCGGCCAGGGATGCCGCGCGGCGACCAGTGATGTCGGTGCTGACCATGAAGCCTCCTCCTCTTCGGAGCTACTGCCGATTGGGGATCGCGCCCGCGGCCCTCATCCACGGCCCTCCTTCGGAGGCGCCGTGGTCGCGCGGACCACCAGCTCTGGGGTCAACCTGGCGATCGGCGGCTCCTCGGACCGGCTCTCGATCTCGGAGAGCAGGATCTCTGCGCCGCGTCGACCAGACTCGAAGAGTTGCTGGCGAACGGTCGTGAGTCCGACGTAGTCGGCCGCCTCGATATCGTCGTACCCGATGACCGACAGGTCGTCCGGCACGTGGAGGCCGATCTCGCGGGCCGCGGCGATCACGCCGAGCGCCTGCGTGTCGCTGGCCGCAGCGATGGCCGTCGGCCGCTGCTCACCGGTCAGCATTCGGTAGGCGAGGTCGCGCGCCTCGTATCGACCGTGCGCGCCGTGGCCGACCCACTCGGCCGGGATGGTGACGCCGGCCCTGGCGAGCTCGCCGGCAAGGCCCTTCTCTCGGTCGCGGCTCGAGGTGAACCCGAAGGGATTCTCGAGGGCGTCCCCGACGAAGGCGATCGCCGTGTGCCCGAGGTCCAGCAGGTGGCGAGCGGCCAGGGAGCCTCCGGCCACGTCGTCACCGACGACGCGGGGCATGTCGGCGATCGAGGGGGTGTGGACGTCGATGAAGACGACCGGGACCGGCGCTCGGGTGAGCAGCGGCGCGGTTTCGGCCGGAGGTGGCAACGACATCACGAGCAGGCCGTCGGTTCGCTGCGACTGGGCAAGCGAACCCAGGTAGTGATCGCGCTTCTGGACCGACTCGACGTTGTAGATGACGAGGTCGAACTCGCTGTCGGCCAGGACGGCGTCGACGCCACGAAGCCGCTCGGCCGCCTGGGGACGGGTCAGGAACGACACCACCACGCCGACGGTCAGGGTTCGGCCAAGGCTGAGCCGTCGGGCGGCCGGGCTCGGCCTGAAGCCAAGCTCGTCCATGACGGTCAGGATTCGGTCGCGGGTCCGTGGACTGACGATGTCCTTGCCGTTCAGGGCACGCGAAACCGTGGCAACGCTGACCCCGGCCTGTCGCGCCACTTCCCGGATCGTCACTGCCTTCTTGGGGATGGCCGTCGCTCCCAATGAAACCGGTTACATGAGACCGGTTACAGAAACGTAACACCTTCGTCAAGAGGCGGCCGTCGAGGCGTGCGGTGGCTCCTGGTGGGAGCGTCCGTCCACTACGCTCTGCGGATGACGCATCCCGGTGACAACGCCGAGCGTGCTGGCCGACATGCCGGCAGCGGGCGGCCGTCGGTCACGGCTCACTGGGGTTGGCGATCACCTGACGGCCGGCGATCCGCCGCATCTCCCGGCGTATCGACGAGCGGCCGGTGACGCTCCGACTCCCAGACCGATGGGTCTGGGACTTCTGGATCGCCGACGCCGGCACTGCGTACCACTGCTTCTATCTGCAGGCGCCACGTGCACTCGGCAAACCGGACCTCCGTCACGAGCACGCGACCGTCGGCCACGCGGTCTCCGTGGACCTCACGAGCTGGGAAGTCCTGGAAGACGCCCTGCTTCCCGGGCCGAAGGGATCCTGGGACGATCGTGCAACCTGGACAGGCTCGATCGTCCAGAGCAGCGGTGTCTGGCACATGCTGTACACGGGCACTTCGTCGGCCGAGGGTGGCGCGATTCAGCGGATCGGCCTGGCGACCTCCCCTGACCTCGGTGTGTGGACGCGGCACCCCGACAATCCGCTGATCGAGGCTGATGCGCGCTGGTACGAGCGCCTCGATGCCGCCGGCTGGCCTCACGAGGCGTGGCGCGACCCCTGGGTGTTCCCCGATGCCGGCGGGCGTGGATGGCACGCCCTGATCACGGCGCGGAGCAGGTCGGGACCGCGCCGCCGGCGTGGCGTGATCGGACATGCCAGATCGATCGACCTGTCCAAGTGGACGGTCGAGCCCCCGCTGGCGAGCCCCGGGCGCTTCCCTCATCTCGAGGTTCCCCAGGTGTTCCGCGTCTGGGATCGTTGGTACCTGCTCTTCTCGGTCGACCTACGGCGCGGCGGCCGAACGTACACGTGTCGAGCGGACTCGCCGCTCGGGCCGTTCGACATCGCCCGAGCAGAGCCACTCGGCAGCCCATGGCACTACTCCGGGCGGCTGGTGAATGGCCGCGACGGCCGGCCCGCACTCCTCGCCTTTCTCAACCACCGCGACGACGGCACGTTCATCGGCGAGCTCAGTGATCCAATGCAGATCGACGTTGACGCGAGGGGCAACCTGGTCGCGACCGGACGGACGAGGAACGACGATCGCGACCCGCGCGCATAGTCGATCGCGTTCGGGATCGGCTCGTGATCATGTTCGGTTGTTCGGGGCCGGCGGCGCGGGTCGTGCCGCGAACAAGCTCGCCCCGGGGCCACGCCCGGGGCGAGCGAACAGCCGGTCCTCAGCCGCGCCGACCGCTCCCCACGACGTGGACCTCCACCCCACTGGTGATGGCCAGGAGCCGGTCGACCAGTGAGGTCCCCCGCAGACGCTCCAGCGGCCCGCGGGGGCGGTTGGCCACCACGATGTGCCTGGCGCCGCGCAGCTCAGCCAGCCGGGCAATCTCCGCGGCGAGGTCGGCGCCCTGCAGCCGCACGATCTCCGCTCCGAGGTCAGCCGCATCGTCGGCCACCTCGCGCAGGTTCCGCTCCTCGTCCCGCGTTGCGGTCGCGGCGCCCTCGGGGATCACGGCGACGAGCCCGCCGTGGAGGAGGCCCGCCAGGGACGCCGCGCTACGCACGGCCGCCGCCCCGGCCGGCGACCCGTCGACGACCACGACGACTCGCTCCGCGCTGCGGGGCATGGTCCCCAGCCGGCCGTCCGTCACGAATTGCTCGAGCTGGCCCTCCACGCGACGCGCCGTGAAGCGGAGGGCGATGTCGCGGAGCGCGGTCAGGTTCGGCTCGGTGAAGAACCTGTCGAGGGCCACCCGGGTCCGCTCGGGTGGGTAGACGTTCCCGTGGAGCATCCGCTGGCGGAGCGCGTGAGGGCTCATGTCGACGAGCTCGATCTCGTCGGCCTGCTCCAGGATGGCATCCGGGAGTCGCTCGCGGACGGGCGCACCGGTGATCGTCTCGACCGCGTCCGCCACCGATTCCAGGTGCTGGACATTGAGGGTCGTCACGACATGGATCCCGGCGTCCCGGATACGATCCACGTCCTCCCAGCGCTTCTCGTGCCGAGAGCCCGGGACGTTGGTGTGGGCCAGCTCGTCGATGAGGGCGACGGTCGGGTGGCGCCGGATCACGGCGTCGAGGTCCATCTCCTCGACGACGACGTCACGGTAGGCTGCGCGCTGGCGGGGCACGACCTCCAGCCCTTCGAGGAGCCTGGAGGTGTTGGGGCGGCCGTGGGCTTCCACGAACCCGACCACGACGTCGGTGCCGCGGTCCTTCCGGCGGTGGCCCTCCTCCAGCATGCGGTACGTCTTGCCGACGCCCGGAGCCATGCCCAGGTAGACCCGCAGCCGGCCGCGACCCGCCCGCTCCGACCCCCCGATCCGGGCGAGCATCTCCTCCGCCGTGGGGCGGAGGTCGAGGGCGTCGCGCTCGCTCATGGGCGCCGTCCGCGGCAGGCGGTCGCCGCCCTCACCGGAGGGACCCGTCCAGGTCGAGGTTGACGAGCAGAACGTTGACCCGCGGCTCTCCGAGAAGGCCCAGCAGGGGCTGCTCGGTGTGGCGAGCGATGGCGGCCCGAATGCCGGCCTCCGCCATCCCCCGGGCCGCCGCGATCCGGGCGACCTGGTACTCGGCGGCAGCCGGGCTGATCTCCGGGTCGAGGCCGGAGCCCGACGTGGTGACGAGGTCGACGGGCACCGGGGCGTTCCCGTGCGCGGCGCGGAGCTCGTCCACTGCGGCAGTCACCCGGTCGATGAGGTCCTGGCTCGTGGGCCCGAGATTCGAGCCCGCCGAGGCATTGGCATCGTAGCCGTCGGCGCCGGCCGCAGACGGGCGGCCCCAGAGGTACTTGGGGTCGCTGAACGCCTGCCCGATGAGGGTGGAGCCGACGGTCGTGCCATCGACGACGATCATCGATCCGTTGGCCTGGGATGGGAAGGCCACCTGGGCAACGGCCGTGACGGCGGCGGGGTAGGCGGCGCCGGTGACGACGGTGAGAGCCACGAGCAGGGCGAATGCCGGGAGGAGCTGGTGGCGGAGGAAGGAGTACATCGTTCGAACCCCTAGGCCAGGTGGAGGGTCGTGATGAGGAGGTCGATCGCCTTGATCCCCAGGAAGGGGGCGACGATCCCGCCGAGACCGTAGATCAGGAGGTTGCGCTGGAGGAGGACGCTTGCCGGCGCCGGGCGGAAGGTGACGCCGCGCAGGGCCAGCGGGATCAGGGCCACGATGATCAGGGCGTTGAAGATCACCGCCGAGAGAATCGCGCTCTGGGGCGTGGCCAGGCCCATGACGTTGAGGGCGCTCAGCTCCGGGTAGACGGCCACGAACATCGCCGGCACGATCGCGAAGTACTTGGCCAGGTCGTTCGCGATCGAGAACGTCGTCACCGAGCCGCGGGTGATGAGCAGCTGCTTGCCGATCGCGATGACCTCCAGCAGCTTGGTCGGGTCGGAGTCGAGGTCGACCATGTTGGCCGCCTCCTTGCAGGCCGACGTCCCGCTGTTCATCGCCAGCCCCACGTCCGCCTGGGCCACCGCGGGAGCGTCGTTCGTGCCGTCGCCGGTCATCGCCACCAGGTGACCCTCGGCCTGCTCGCGACGGATGAAGCCGATCTTGTCCTCGGGGGTCGCCTGGGCGATGAACTCGTCCACCCCGGCCTCGCGGGCGATCGTCGCCGCGGTCCGCGGGTTGTCCCCGGTGACCATGACGGTCCGGATGCCCATCCTCCGGAACTCGGCGAAGCGTGCCGGCAGCCCCTCCTTGACCGTGTCCTTGAGCTCGATGACGCCGATCGGACGGCCGTCCCGGCGCATGGCGAGGGGTGTCGCGCCCGCGTCGGCGATCCGGTCGGTGGTCTCGCTGACCTCGTCCGGCAGGGAGCCGTCGAGACGGGCGCTGATCGCGTCGACCGCCCCCTTGAGGACGGTCTCGCCGGACGAGAGCCGGACGCCGCTCGTGCGGGTCTCGGCTCGGAAGGGCATGAACTCGACCACGTCGCCGGCGAGGCTCTGGAACCCGGCCTCGTCGCCGATTCCGCCAGGGGCCTGCAGCTCCGCGAGGCGCCTGCGGGCGAGCTCGACGATCGAGCGGCCTTCAGGCGTCTCGTCCTGGATCGAGGTGACCAGTGCGGCGGTGACCGCCTCCTGCTCGGGAATGCCGGGCGCCGGGGTGATCGAGGCCGCCAGCCGGTTGCCATAGGTGATCGTGCCGGTCTTGTCGAGCAGGATGACGTCGACGTCACCCGACGCTTCGACGGCCCGACCACTCATGGCCAGCACGTTGAAGCGGGCGACCCGGTCCATGCCGGCGATCCCGATCGCCGACAGGAGGCCGCCGATCGTCGTCGGGATGAGGCAGACCAGGAGGGCGACGAGGGCCACCGTGTCGACGGTCGTGCCCGCGTAGAGCCCGAACGGTCGCAGGGTCACGGTCGCCATGAGGAACACGATCGTCAGGCCCGCCAGCAGGATGGCGAGGGCGACCTCGTTGGGCGTCCGCTGGCGCTTCGCCCCTTCCACGAGGGCGATCATCCGATCGAGGAAGGTCTCGCCGGGATCGGTGGTGACGCGGATCACGAGCCGGTCGCTGGTGAGGGTCGTCCCGCCGGTGACGCTCGAGCGGATGTCCGTCCCGGGCTCCTTGAGCACCGGCGCGGACTCGCCCGTGATGGCCGCCTCGTTGACGTAGGCGACGCCCTCGATGACGTCCCCGTCGCCCGGGATGGTCTCGCCTTCCTCGACCACGATGATGTCGCCCTTGCGGAGCTCCGACGAGCCCACGTCCTCGAGGGACCCGTCGACCCCCCGGCGATGGGCCGTGGTCTCCGAGCGCGTCCGGCGCAGCGTCGCTGCCTGCGCGCGCCCGCGAGCCTCGGCGACCGCCTCGGCGTACGTCGCGAAGAGGACCGTGAACCAGAGCCAGGCCCCGATCTGGACCTGGAACCCCAGGCCGCCCGGGCCGCCCACCGGCTGGAAGCCGGTGGCGCTGGCGACGGCGATGAGGGTGACGAGCACCGCCGTGATCTCGACGACGAACATCACCGGGTTCCTGACAAGCCGGCGGGGGTCCAGCTTGCGGAAGGCATGCGGGATGGCCGCCCGCAGGAGGTCCGCGTCGAACACGCCCCGCGGCCGGGGCGGCTCGCCCTCCGGCTTGGCCCCGCCAAGGGTGACGAAGCGCTGGAAGCGACGCGTGCCGCGGCCGAGGTCGACTGCCATCAGGGAACGATTCACGCTCATGCCTCAGAAAACCCTTCCGGCGTTCTGGAGCAGCTGCTCCACGATGGGGCCCAGCGCGAGGGCCGGAAAGAAGGTCAGGGCGCCGACGACGACGATCACGCCGACGAGGAGCACGCTGAACAGCGGTCCGGTCGTGGGGAAGGTGCCCAGGGAGGGCGCCACGCGCCGCTTGGCGGCCATCGAGCCCGCCAGGGCCATGATCGGGACGATCATCCCGTAGCGCCCGACCAGCATCGCCAGGGCGCCGGTGATGTTGTAGAAGGGCGTATTTCCGGTGAGCCCGGCGAACGCCGACCCGTTGTTGCCGGTCTGGCTCGAGAAGGCGTAGAGGATCTCGCTGAAGCCGTGGGGACCACTGTTCAGCGGCCCCGCCTGACCCTCACCGGTGACGGTCGCCAGCGCGGTGAAGCCCAGGATGCTGAAGCCAAGGACCAGCACCACGAGCATCGCCATCTTCATCTGGTAGGACTCGATCTTCTTGCCCAGGTACTCCGGGGTCCGGCCCACCATCAGGCCGGCGATGAAGACCGAGAGCACGGCGCCCATCACCAGCATCCCGTAGAGGCCGGCGCCGATGCCACCTGGGGTGATCTCGCCGAGCTCGATGTTGAAGAGCGGCACCAGCCCCGCGATCGGCTGGAGGCTGTCGTGCATTGCGTTGACGGCGCCCGTGCTCGTGCCTGTCGTCACCGCCGCGAAGAGCCCGCCGACGGCAGCACCGAAGCGTGTCTCCTTGCCCTCCATGTTGCCGAGGGCCTGGCTGACGCCGGCCGGGAAGAGCGGGTTTCCTCCAGCCTCGCCCGTCATGGCGACGACGGCGCCCACCATGAGGACGCCGGCCATCGCGGCGAAGATCGTCCAGCCCTGGCGCTGGTTGCCGGCCATCCGTCCGAACGACCACGTGAGGGCGAAGGGGCAGGCCAGGATGGCCAGCAGCTCCAGCCAGTTGGTGAGCGGCGTGGGATTCTCGAACGGATGGGCCGAGTTGGCGTTCAGGAAGCCGCCCCCGTTGTTGCCCAGCTCCTTGATCGACTCCTGGGAGGCGATCGGGCCGATGGCGATCGTCTGCGACGCCCCCTCGACCGTGGTGGCGGCGTGCGCGCCGTCGAGCGTCTGGGGGACGCCCTGCCAGACAAGGACGAGGGCCAGCACGAAGGCGATCGGGACGAGCACGTAGAGCGTGCCGCGGGTGAGGTCGACCCAGTAGTTGCCGACAGTCGTCGCGTTGCGCCGGGTGAGGCCTCGAATGAGGGCGAAGGCAACCGCCAGGCCGGTCGCGGCCGACGTGAAGTTGCGCACGGCGAGCCCGAGCGCCTGGGAGAGGTAGCTCGCGCCCGTCTCGCCCGAGTAGTTCTGCCAGTTCGTGTTGGTCTCGAAGCTCACGGCCGTGTTGAAGGCCAGGTCGGGCGTCATCGCGCCGATCCCCGCCGGGTTGAGTGGCAGGAACGCCTGGGCGCGGAGCATCGCGTAGAGCGCGACGATCGCGACCGCGGCCATCACCAGCACCGAGACGGTGTAGCCCTTCCAGCCCTGCTCGCGGGTCTCGTCGACTCCGCAGACGCGATAGATGCCCCGCTCCACGGGGCGGAGCACCGGGCTGAGGATGGTTCGCTCGCCCTCCATGACTTTCGCGATGTAGGTCCCCAGGATCGGCGTGATCACGAGGACCGCGAGGCCCAGGCTGACGAGGGTGAAGAGATCGCCGACGCCCATGCTCAGAAGTCCTCGGGCCGCAACAGGGCCCACAGGAGGTACACGAACACGAAGATGGCCATGACGCCGGCCAGAAGCTCGAGGATCACCGGCCCACCCGGTCGCACAGGACCATCAGGCCGGCGAAGAAGGCCGCGCAGCCCGCTCCGATGACCAGGATGACGACGTCGGTCACGTGCTCTCCCCTCGATCGATGTCCGGATTCGTGGCCCCCCGCTGCGGGGCTGGCCGGGCGGCGAACCGCTCGCTGACCTCGAGGAGCGTCTCGAGCGCGAATGGCTTCGGCAGGTAGCCCGCGACGCCGAACTCGCGAAGGCGCCGCGGGTGGATCGTCGTCGCCGAGACGACGATCACCGGCGGGGGATCCGGGCCGCCGAGCGCGCCGTGCCGAAGGAGGTCCCAGCCGGTCTCGCCCGGCAGGTTGATGTCGAGCAGGACGAGCGACGGACGGGCGTCGGTCGCGAGGGCGAGGGTGGCCTCCTCCGCAGAGGCGGCCTCGGTGACGGTCCAGCCTCGGGCACGGAGGTGACGAGCCACGACTGT
Source organism: uncultured Chloroflexia bacterium (assembly GCA_963821235.1). Classification (GTDB taxonomy): domain Bacteria; phylum Chloroflexota; class Limnocylindria; order Limnocylindrales; family CSP1-4; genus CTSoil-043. The sequence continues at coordinate 188,233 of CAWGCS010000002.1, read as the reverse complement.
CCGCAACGACTCGTCGTCCTCGACGAGGAGGATGTGGCGTTCTGTCACCGCGGGGTCTCCGGGGGAGTCTCGAACGGCTCGAAGACCAGGCCCAGGCCCTCCTCGCCGACGCCCCATCGCGGCGTCACCCGGACGCGGCGCGCGTCGCCCACGCGTCGGGCATGGTCCAGGAGGGCGTCGCCGTAGGCGAGGCCGCCGAGCTGCATCCGCGAGGCATGCCCGCCGGCCACCATCTCGATGGCGCTCTCGACGAGGGCGACTTCCCGCTGCAGCGCGCGGCCGGCCAAGCTGACGGAATTGCGTTTGTTGTAGCTCACGAACCGCATCGTGCAACCGACGCCCAAGAGGCGGGACCCCGTCGAGGCCCGCCAGCGCTCAAGAAGCGCTCAGGCCGCAGGGTGCCCGAGGCGCCGGGCTCAGTCGGACGTGGCGTCCGGACCGCGGACCCGGTAGCCGACGCCCGGCTCCGCGGTCACGAGGTCCCGCAGCTCCCCGGTTGGGTCGAGCGCGGCGATCTTGCGGCGCAGCTGGCTCACGTAGACGTGGACGTAGTGGTGTTCGCCCTGGTAGGCCTGGCCCCACACCGCGCGGAGGAGCCGTCCGCGCGTGACCAGGCGGCCCTGGTGGGCCAGGAAGACGGCCAGGATCTCGAACTCGCGCGGGGTCAGCGGAACCACCTCGCCGCGGACCGTCACCCGGTGGACGAGGGGGTCGAACACGAGCGGGCCCACGACGACCCGGCCCTCCGCGTCGGCAGCAGGGCCGGCGGCCCGCCGCATCACGGCCCGGATGCGGGCCTGGAGCTCGCCCGTCGAGAAGGGCTTCGTCACGTAGTCGTCGGCGCCGGCCTCGAGTGCGTCGATCTTGGCCGCCTCGTCATCCCGCGCCGAGAGGATGACGACCGGCGTCGTCGCCTCGCGGCGGATCCGGCGCAGGACCGTGACGCCGTCCATATCCGGCAGCCCCAGGTCCAGCAGCACCAGGGCGGGCCGGCGAGCCTCCCAACGGCGCAGGGCCGTGGCGCCGTCGGGCGCCTCCTCCACGTCAAAGCCCCTGGCCCTCAGGTCACGCCGCACGGCCGTCCTCGTCGCCTCGTCATCCTCCACGACGAGGATGGGCGTCGCGTCGCCCATGGTCGGCCCGTTCACCTGGCGGTCTCTTCGACGCCGGGGGGCCTGGCCGCCGGCACGTCGACGTCGATGGCCAGGCCGCCCAGCTCCGACCGTCGCGCGACCACGCGCCCGCCGAGGGCCTCCGTGAGGCCCCGCACGACGGCCAGGCCGACGCCCGTCCCGCCCCGGGACCCGGCCGATCGCCCGGGCACCCGGTAGAACTTGTCGAACAGGTGCTTCAGCGCCGCGTCGGGCACGCCCGGGCCGGCGTCCTCGACGGTGATCCGAACGCGATCCTCGCCGCCGAGCTCCCGGGCGCCCACCCGGACGCGGGTCCCCGGCGGAGTGTATTTCGCGGCATTCTCGAGGAGGTTCGCGAGCACCTGGTCCAGCACGACGGCATCCACCTCAACGGGCGGGACGCCGCCGAGCTCCAGCTCGAGCGCGTGGCCGGCCAGGCGCCGCCGGGCCCGGTCGACCGTCGGTTCCAGCAGATCGGCGAGGTCGTACACCTCGCGTTCGACGTGGAGGGCTCCCGCCTCCACGCGGCTCAGGTCCAGGAGATTCGTCACCACCCGGTTCAGGTGGTCGGCCTCGCGGTCGATCATCGAGGCCGTCGCCCGGCGGTCCTCGACATCGAGCTCGACGGCCTCGTCCATCAGGCTGCCGGCCGCCGCCCGGATCGAGGCGAGCGGCGTCCGCAGGTCATGGGAGACGGAGTCGAGGAGCGCGCTCTTGATGGCGTCGCTCTCGCGCGCGACCTCGGCATCCCGGGCGGCCGCGGCCAGGCGGTCCTGCTGCAGGGCCTGGCCCACTTGGTCGGCGACTGCGGCGAGCAGTCGCGTCTCGGTCGCGTCGGGGCGGCCCTCCTCGTGCCGGCGCAGCGCCCACAGGGAGCCCAGAGATCGTCCGCCCGCCTCGATCGCCACCCGGTAGGCCTCTTCGCCAGGGCTCCGGCGATCGACAGCGGGACGTCGGCCCGTGTGCACGGCAACCCACTCGGCCGGCTCGTCGCCCGGGCGGCGGCGCAGGACCCGATGGCCAGGCGGCTCCGCCGTCGACGCTCCGGGGTCGGTGTCGGCGACGGGGCGCCGACGCGGCCCGCCGTCCTCGAGGGCGATCCAGGCCCGGGCGAGGTGGGCCTCGTCGCGGAGGATCTCCACGATGCGGGGCAGGACATCCAGGGTCGACGGCCGGGTCGCCAGCTCGCGGCTCACCGAGAAGAGGGCTCGTGCCTCCCGCTCCCGGGCGACGGCCGTCTCCTCGCGGATCCGGAGGAGTGCGGCCATCTGCCCGACGAGGAGGCCCACGGCGAGGAGGAGCACCAGGTTGAGCCACTCGCCGGGCTCTGCGACCGTGAACGTGAACCTCGGGTCGACGAAGAGGAGGTCGTAGAGCAGGAAGGCGGCGATCCCCGCACCCAGGACCGCGACCCGCCTGCCGACGAGGGCCACGATCGCCACGGCCAGGATGTAGACGGCCGAAGCGTTCGGGACGCCGACGACCTCCTCCAGGATCGCGATGACGGCCGTGGTGCCGGCAAGGGCGATGCCGCCCACGACGATGGTGCGTAGGAGCGCGCGGACGCGCACGAAGTCCACGCACGAAGACTAGCGCGCCGGCGGGCGTCCACCCGGCGGCGGCGACAGTCCGAGGCGTGCCAGACACCTTGATGCCGCCGGCCTGGGGGCCGGGAGCCGGTGCGCCCCGGCGGCGGCTTGCCTGCCATCGAGCCTGCCCTCGGCTCGATCCACATTGACCTCCCGACACGGGACCGTCTGCCTACTGACGCGCGCTGGCGTTGCTTAGTCAGGATTCCCATGGCTTCGTCGCCTGCACTCGGGCTCCGAGGGCCCGTGCCACCCCTCGGTGCCGGGTTCGTGCGCCCCCTCCGCGGACGGCCTTCGCGGCGCGGCCTCGCCGCCTCGTCCAGAGAAGGAGCACGGGGAGAACCGAATGCAGGGCCTGCAGCGCCGTTGCCTTCCGGCCGTCCTGGCGCTCCTCGTCGCGCTCGCGCTCGTCCCGCTCTCGCCACGTGTCGCCGCGGCGAGCACCGACTACGCCGCCAGCTGCGACGCCCGCCTCCGAGCGGCGCCCTCGACTGCCGCCGCGGCGCTCGTCACCATGCCCACCGGCACGATCGTCACGACGACGGGTGCGGTGTCGGGCGGGTCCTGGTCGGACACCTGCGTGACGGCCGTCTCGGGGAGCACCTGGTACGAGATCACGGCGGTCGACGGCACGAGCGTCCAGACGCTCTACGGGGTGAGCGTTGCCTACGCCGCCACCGGGCTCTTCCAGCCGTCCACCGCACCGCCACCCACCCCTGCGATCTACCTCGAGGGGATCGACGTCAGCAAGTACCAGGACACGATCGACTGGGCCCAGGTCGCCGGCGCCGGCAAGCGGTTCACGATCATGCGGGCGACGCTGGGCCAGACCTACCTCGATCCGATGTACGCGGCGAACCACGCGGGCGCCCGGGCGGCCGGATTGCAGGTGACCGCCTACCACTTCGCCACCCCGTCGCCCGACCCGGGCGACGCGATCTTCGAGGCGGACTGGTTCGTCCAGAACGCGGCGCTGCTTCCCGGCGACCTCATCCCGGCACTCGACCTCGAGCAGGCCGGAGGGCTGTCCGCGACGGACCTCCAGGCGTGGGTCGGCGCCTGGCTGGGCGAGGTCTACGCGAAGCTCGGCGTGCAGCCGATGATCTACACGAGCCCCAACTTCTGGAAGAACGCCATGGGCAACACGACGATGTTCGCCGATCAGGGCTACCCGGTCCTGTGGGTCGCACATTGGGGCACGTCGAGCCCGACGGTTCCCGCCAACGACTGGGGCGGGCACGGCTGGACGTTCTGGCAGTACAGCAACTGCGGCTCGGTGGCCGGCATCTCCGGATGCGTGGACCTCGACCGGTACAACGGGAGCGACCTGACCGGTCTCACGTTCAACTACAGTCCCCTGCCGCCCGTCACGCCTCCCACGTCGCCGCCCATCCTGGCCGCGATCGCGCCGGCCACCGTCCCGGCAGGTGGCGGTGACCTGGCCGTCTCGCTCGAGGGAGCGGACTTCGCCGCCGGGATTTCCGCCGCCTACTGGAATGGGACGCCGCTGGCCACGACGTACGTCTCGTCGACGCAGCTGACGGCGGTCGTGCCCGCCGCCCTCACGGTCACGCCCGGGACCGCCTCCGTGACGGTCCTCAACCTGCCCCCGGGCGGCGGCATGAGCGCGCCCGCGACGTTCGACGTCACGGCGCCCCTGCCGAAGCTGCCCTTCAGCGTCGGGAGCGCGCTCGGCCTCAACCCGACGAGCGGCTACACCACCAAGACCCCCAAGACCCAGGTCAAGGGCAAGTACGTGACCTGGAAGTTCACCGGCGGCACGGCCCTCGCCGGCCAGCGGGTGAACGTCCTGATCGCCAAGAAGATCAACGGCGCCTGGGGCGGCCCCGTGTACCTCAAGTCCGCGTGGGCCGATGCCAACGGCATCGTGACCTTCTCCATGAAGTCGGCCTCCGCTGCCGCGGTCAACATCCGCGTCCAGTGGCCGGGCAGCTCGACCATGGGCGTCAGCGTCTCCAAGGCGCTCGGCGCGTACTGGAAGTAGCCTCCGCCGGGCCGGCGCTCTTCCCGGCCGCGCGGTCGGTGATGGCTCGCCGGACCGCTAGCCCTGCAGGTGCGCCTCCAGGAAGTAGAGGTACTTGTCGGCGCAGCGGCTGATCTCGGTGAAGAGATCGGCCGTGTCGGCGTCGCCGAGCTCCTCGGTCCTCTCGATCGCCGCCCGGGCGGAGTTGGTGAATGCGGAGAGGCGCTCGGCCAGGGCCCGGACGTAGTCGATGCCGTCGGTGAGGTCGGTCGGGAGCTCCGGCAGCCTGCTGGCGGAGGCGGCCATGCGCACGGTCCCGAGGGCATAGCCGCCGAGGGCGGCGACGCGCTCGGCGAGCTCGTCGACCCAGTCCTCGGCCTGCTCCGCGAGCTCGTCGAACAGCTTGTGGAGCTGCCAGAACTCCGGTCCCTTGACGTTCCAGTGTGCCTGCTTGACCTGGCTCAGGAGGTCGAAGGAGTCGGCGAGGTGCTGGTTGAGCACCTGGTTGACCTTCGCCCGATCTGCGGCCGGGATGTCGACGCTGGTCGAGAACGAGCGAGCCGCTGCCGCCTTGGGAGCCATGGGCGTGTCCTTCCTCTCGTGTGTTCGGTTGCGCAACCGATCGGGCCGCTCGGGGAGGCGTTCCAGCCCGGGTGATGCCCCGGAACGCGGTGCAGCGTGCCGCGGCGACGCCGTGCGCTCGCGCCGGGCATCATCATGAACCGGTCGTCCGCCCGATGCGCCGCGAGGAGGGCCCGGGGACCTTGCGATCACGTGACAGCCAGGGAGATCCTCGTCCATGAGTCGCCGGAGCAGCCGGGCAGCCATCGACGCGGTCGGTGCCGCGGTCGGCCTGGCGTTGCAGGCCGACGCGGGCGGAGGGATCGACGCCCTGCGCCACGTCGCGGTGGGAGCGTTCAGCGGCGGGGAGGCGCGGTTCCGTTCCACGTTCCTCGAGCGGTTCGACCGCCGGGATCCGGCGCCGGTGCCGGCGGCAAGCGGCGACGAGCTCGTCGATGCGGTGGTCGACGCCTTCCGGGCCTATTGGTGGCACGCCCTCACCGACCGGCATGGCGCCGACGCGCACGCAGCCCGGCTTCTCGACCGGCTCCAAGCCGCCATCGGCGAGACCGGGGAGACCCTCGATGGGCTCGAGCCAGCCGTCCGGCGGCGGCTCGAGGAACGCCACGCCTTCGCGCTGCTGGGGGAGACGAGCCCGCTTCGCGAGCTGATGGTGTGGCGGTCCCGGGAGACCCGGACCTACGACGTGGTGCTGCCCGAGGGACGGCATACGACGCGAGTCGAGCTGCTCGACGACTTCGTCAGCCTGGGCTGGTCCGACTATGCCACGTGCGGCCGGCGCGGCACCGGCGGGTGGGCGACCCGTGATGGCCTCTTCGCCGTGGTGCCCCGCTACGCGGGCGGCCTCGACGGTGAGACGTTCCAGGTCACCTTCCTGGGCCACGAGTCGCAGCACTTCGCCGACCTCGTCCGGTTCGGCGAGATGGAGCCGTGGGTCCTCGAGTACCGGGCCAAGCTCGTCGAGCTCGCGCTGGCGGTCGAGACGCGCGGGCGGATCCTCCAGAAGCTCGGAGAGAGCCAGGGAGACGACGCCGCGGTGCCGCACGCGTACGCCAATCGGCGGGTGCTCGAGGCGCTCCGGGCGAGGCTCGCCCTGGCTCCGGGGAGATCCCTGGCGACGGTCGCCGTTGAGGCGATGCAGGCTGCCGCGCTCGACGAGCTGCGCGCGGACTCGGCGAGCCGGACGGGACGCTAGCCTGCGCTCGCGGCGACGTTTGATCCGGTCAATCGTGCGACTCCTCGCGTTTGGAGATTATCTCATTTGGGACTACTGTCACATTCGTCCGCTCCCAATGGCACTGCCGATGGCCCGACCTGGTGGCGTGTACTGGCATCGATCGACAGGGACCACGCCGCGGAGCCGCGGATCGCGCCCCGGCGGCGGAGCTCCCGTCGGTTCCGCGGACTTGCCAGCGGAAGGGGGCAGGGACAGGAGGTTCGTGGTGACGCTCCTCGCGTGGATCATCCTCGTCGTGGGCGCCGTGGTCGTCGGTGCGGTGGCGCAGTGGGTCATGAAGGCGGAGATGCCGTTCCGCTGGGCCGTCACCGCGATCGGGGCGTTCATCGGGGCCCTCGTCTCGAGCGAATGGCTGTTCGCGGGCACGACGCCGGACGTGGAGGGGATCGCCGTCTGGCCCGCCCTGATCGGCGGGCTCGTCGTCGGTGTCGTCGTCGACCTGATCGCGCAGTGGTTCGCCCGCCGGGAAGCGCCCGGCGGCCAGGGCCATGGAGCGGCCGTCCGCTGAGCACGCGGCACGCCGCCGGAGGCCCGCCGTCGTCTGACGGCGGGCCTCTCGTGTCCCGCGAGAGGCGAAGGAGCAGGCGATGACCGCGATCGAGGCGCCCGCGGGCCGCGGGCTCCGGGAGCGGAAGAAGGCCCGGACGCGCGCCCAGATCCGTGAGCACGCCCTCCGCCTCTTCCTCGACCAGGGGTACGAGGCGACGACCGTGCAGCAGATCGCGGACGCCGCCGACGTCTCCCTGAGCACCCTCTTCCGCTACTTCCCGACGAAGGCGCAGCTCGTCCTGCCGGTCGACATCGAGACGCTCATCCACGACGCGTTCCGCTCCCTGGCACCCGAGGACACCGTGTTCGATGCGATCGCGGTCGCGCTCCGGGCGAGCTTCGCGGGATTCTCGGATCTCACGGCGCTCGCCGGCTCGAACGACGAGCACGCCTCCGTCACGCTCGCACGAGCGCGCGAGGCGCTCCTCGGCGAGGTGACCGGGGCGGTGGGGATCCTCGCCGAGCTGATCGGCGGGCGATGGGGGCGCGAGCCACACGACTTCCTGGTCCAGGCTGCCGCGGGCGGGGTCGTCGGCATGGCGATCGCCGCCTGGTCGGCCGACCGCGACCTCGGTCGCGGCGCGGCGCTCCGGATCCTCGACATCGGGCTCCAGGGTCTCGAGGACGGGTTCCGTCCGTGACCACCGGCTACCACGCAGACACCGCGGCCGCCGTCGCGGCAGCCCTCCAGGTCGACCCGGCGCTCGGGCTCTCCTCGGCCGAAGCCGAGCAGCGGGCCGGGCAGGCCGGGCCCAACGCGCTCGAAGCCGCGACGCGAGAGCCGCTCTGGCGGATGGTCCTCGAGGCCGCGACCGAGCCGTTCGTGCTCATGCTCGCGCTGGCCGGCGGCCTCGCCGTCCTCGTCGGCGAGGTTCGCGACGGGCTCCTCGTGCTGGTCGGGCTGCTCCCCATCGTGGGTGCCGACGTCGTCACCGAGTATCGCGGCGAGCGGGCCCTGGAGGCGCTACGGGACGCGTCGGCCCCGGTCGCCCGGGTGCGTCGCGGCGGCACCGTCGGCACCGTGCCGGCCGCCGAGCTCGTGCCGGGCGACGTCGTCCTGCTCCAGGGCGGCGACATCGTCCCGGCCGACGCGCGGATCGTCCGCGCCGATCGCCTGCTCGTCGACCGGAGCGTCCTGACCGGCGAATCGATCCCCGAGGAGGGCCGCGTGGACCCCGATCCGGCCGACGCCCCGCTGGCCAGCCGCCGGGCGCTCGCCTACTCCGGGACGAGCGTGGTGGGTGGCCGGGGCGAGGGGATCGTGGTGGCCATCGGCCGGGCCACGGAGTTCGGGCGGATCGCCGGCGGCCTCGCCTCGCGCGAGCGGCGCCGGTCGCCGCTGCAGCGCGAGCTCGACCGGCTGGTGCGGATCCTCCTCGTCGTCGCCATCGGCCTCATCGTCTTCACGAGCGGGATGGGCTTCCTGCGCGGGCATCCGCTCGGCGAGAACGTCCTGGCCGGCATCTCCTCGGCGATCGCCGCGATCCCGGAGGAGCCGCCGGTCCTCCTGGCCGTGATCCTGGGGCTCGGGGCGTACCGGCTCCTGAAGCGCGGGGTCCTGGTCCGGCGGCTCAACGCCGAGGAGACGCTCGGCGCCGTCGACCTGATCGTCACCGACAAGACCGGGACGCTCACCCAGAACCGGCTCGCGGTGTCATCGGTCCGGACGCTCGACGGGCCCGTCGCGGACGAGGCCGCGCGGCGCGGCCTGCTCGAGGAGGCGCTCCGCGCGGAGGAGGACGCCTGGCCGGGCGAGGGCGTGGCTCCGGCCTCGTTCACCCGGGCCCTCCGGGCGGCCGTCGCCGACGCCGGCGGCCGGACCGAGCTCGACGTGGGCGGCCTCGTGGAGGCCGTGCCGGCATCCGACGCGCTGCCGGTCACCCGAACCCACGCGCGCCGGGACGGCTACGTCGAGGGGCTGGCCCTCGGCGCCCCGGAGGTCGTGCTTGCCTACGTCGACGCCGGCTCGCCGGCGACGACCGGGAAGGAGCGGTGGGCCGACCTGATCGAATCCTCCGCGGCCGCCGGCGAGCGGCTCGTCGCGCTGGCGCGCCGCGTCGACGGCGGGCTCTGGGAGATGCGGGCCCTCGTCGGCTTCGCCGACCCGATCCGGCCCGGCATCTCCGACGCCATGACGATGGCCCGGGGCGCGGGCATCCAGGTCGTGGTCGTCACCGGTGACCACCCCCGCACGGCGGCGACCATTGCCCGCGAGGCGGGCCTTCAGGCCGACAGCATCGCCACCGGCGAGGAAGTCGCGAGCTGGGATGACGAGCAGCTCGCGGCGCAGCTCGGCGACCTCCACGTCGTGGCGCGCTCGACGCCCGACCAGAAGCTGCGCCTCGTGCGCGCCGCCCGGACCCGCCACCGCATCGTGGCCGTGACCGGCGACGGCGTGAACGACGCGCCCGCCCTCCACGGCGCCGACGTGGCGGTCGCCATGGGCAGCGGCACGGCGGTCGCCCGGGAGGCCTCGGACCTGGTCCTGGGCGACGATTCGTTCGCCACCCTCATGTTCGGGCTGGCCGAGGGCCGGCGGATCGTCGACAACGTCCAGAAGGGTCTCGTCTTCCTCCTCTCCACGCACGTTGCCTTCCTTGGCTTCATCCTCATCTCGACGGTCTTCGTGGCCGAGCGCCAGGTCCTCCTGCCCCTCCAGATCCTGTGGATGGAGCTGTTCATCGACCTCTCGACGTCGATCGCCTACGAGCGCGAGGCGGCCGAGCCAGGGCTCATGAGCCGGCCGCCGCGCCACGCGGAGCAGCCGCTCTTGACCAACTCGATCCTGGGGCGGATCGCCCTCGCAGGCGGGTTCACCGCGGTCGCCGCCCTGGCAGTCATGCTGGCTCACGGCGGAACCTTCGAGCACGCGGCCTGGCTCGCCTACACGACGCTCGTGGTGGGCCAGTGCGTCCGTGCCTACTGGAACCGCAGCGTGCGCGTGCCGCTCCACCGGCTGGGGCAGAACGGCATCCTCCTCGGGGCGTGCCTCATCGCGGTGGCGATCCAGGTGCTGATCCCCTACGTGCCGGTCCTCGCCGAGGCGTTCCGGGCTACCCCGCTCGATCTTGCCGACTGGCTGCTCGTGACGCTCGTCGCCTTCGCGCCCGCGGCGGCTGCCGAGGCCGTCCGCTGGCGGGGCGGCGGCCGGGCGGTCTGGGTCGCCTGAATCGAGGGGGCCCGGTGCCGCTGCGGCCCGGGCCCCGATCGTCGAGGGCGTGGCGTGGCGTCCCGGCCGCTACCGCCAGCGAACCACGACCCGCGAGGACTGCGCGGCGGCGGTCGTGGTGTCCCCCTTGTAGACGGCGATGAACGATCGCACGCTCTTCGACGTGATCCGGTACCGGTAGTACGCGACGCCGTCCGCGTTCACCACGACCCGGACGTGCGGCTTGTAGTCGCTCCAGGTCCCGTCGGCCTGCTTCGTCGCCATCCAGATCCCGACGGTCTTGCCGGCGAGGGCCGTGCTGGTCTGGATGCGGATCGTCACCCAGGTGGAGCTCTTCACCGCCTTCGTCGACGTTGAGAACCCGCTGGTCGTGCGGCCGACGGCGCTGCCGACGGAGAGCGTGACCGAGGACTTGGCGCCGGTCACGGAGAACCCGCTGCTCGTCACCGGGGTCCGATACGGGCTGCTGGTGGCTGCCAGCGTGAAGTACGAGCTGGACGTGCCGAGGTCGATGGAGCAGCCGTAGAAGCTCGCGTAGCCGTTGACGGCGGTCAGGCTCGTGCCGCTGCTGCAGCTGAGGGTGCCGCTCGTCGGGTTCGTCCCGATCGCGAGGGTGACGACGGTGGAGCTGTCGCTGGTGACGACCTGGCCGAGCGAGTTGACGACGGCCACGACCGGCTGCTGGCTCCACGTCGCGCCGGCGGTCCCGCCGCCGGGTTGGGTCGCGAACGCGAGATAGGATCCCGAGCCCGTGACGTAGAACGGGTCGCTCGTCGCCGGGGTCAGATAGGGGCTGCTGGACGCGACGAGGGTGTAGTAGCTGCTCGAGGTGCCGAGGTCGATCGAGCAGCCGTAGAAGCTCGCGTAGCCGTTGACGACGGTCAGGCTCGTGCCGCTGCTGCAGCTCAGCGTGCCGCCGGCCGCGTTCGTTCCCATCGAGAGGCTGACGACGGTCGAATCATCGCTCGTCACGATCTGGCCGAGCGAGTTGACGACGGCGACGAGCGGCTGCTGGCTCCAGGTGGCGCCCGCGGTACCGCCGCCGGGCTGGGTGACGAATGCGAGGTAGGACCCCGAGCCCGTGACGTAGAAGGCCGCGCTGGAGGCCGGGGTCCGATACGGGCTGCTGGTGGCTGCCAGCGTGAAGTACGAGCTGGACGTGCCGAGGTCGATGGAGCAGCCGTAGAAGCTCGCGTAGCCGTTGACGGCGGTCAGGCTCGTGCCGCTGCTGCAGCTGAGGGTGCCGCTCGTCGGGTTCGTCCCGATCGCGAGGGTGACGACGGTGGAGCTGTCGCTGGTGACGACCTGGCCGAGCGAGTTGACGACGGCCACGACCGGCTGCTGGCTCCACGTCGCGCCGGCGGTCCCGCCGCCGGGTTGGGTCGCGAACTTCAGCTTCGTCGCCGCGCCGGCGGTGATCGTGAACGAGGCGCTCGTGGCGCCAGCCAGGCCGGAGCTCGTCGCGACGAGCGTGTAGCCGGCGCCGGCGTTGTCGATGGAGAGGTTGCTGAACGTGGCCACGCCGTTCGCGGCCGTGGCGCTGGTCGCGCCGCTCAACGTGCCGCTGCCCGGGTTCGTCCCGATGGCGAGGGTGATCACAGCGGAGCTGGAGGTCACCGGGTTCCCGTTGGCGTCCTGGACCTGGACCGTCACCATGCCCAGGCTGGACCCTGCGGTGGTGCTCGCCGGGGCACTCGCGAAGGCGAGCTTCGTTGCCGCGCCGACGACCGTGAAGGACGCTGTCGTGGCACCGCTCAGGCCGGAGCTCGTCGCGACGAGCGTGTAGCCGGCGCCGGCGTTGTCGATGGAGAGGTTGCTGAACGTGGCCACGCCGTTGACGGCGGCCACGCTGGTGGTGCCGCTCAGCGTGCCGCTGCCCGGGTTGGTCCCGATGGCGACGGTGACGAGGGCCGAGCTGGAGGTGACCAGCGACCCGTTCGCATCCTGGACCTGGACGGTCACGCTGCCAAGGGTCGACCCGGCCGTGCCACTCGATGGCGCGCCGGCAAACACGAGCTTCGTGGCCGCGCCGACGATCGTGAACGACGCGCTCGTGGCGCCGCTCAGGCCGGTGCTCGTCGCCACGAGCGTGTATCCGACACCGGCCGTGTCGATGGAGAGGCCCGTGAACGTGGCGACGCCGCTGACCGCCGCCACGCTCGTCGCGCCGCTCAGCGTGCCGCCGCCCGGATTGGCGAGGAGCATCACCTGAACGACGGCCGTGCTCGTGGTGTCCAGGGTGCCGTCGTCCGCCTCGACGCGGACGGTGAACGAGCTGATCGCCGAGCCGGCGCTGCTGGTCGTCGGCTGGACCCCGAAGGCGAGGCGCGTCGCCCCCGTCGAGGCCAGCGCGGCTGTCGGCAACAGGAGCGCCAGGAGCGCGCCCACGACGAGAGTTGTGATGGCGCGCTGACCGAGCCACCCTTCGAACCGCTTGCCGCTCGACGAGATCGGGGCGGCGCCGGGGTTGAGATGCATGCGATGTCTCCTTCCCCCCGTGTGGTTGAGGACGCCCGTTCATCTTCGTCAGGCCACCTTTCGATTCGGTGACGTGAGGCGCCCCTGCACGTCGATCGCCCGCCGCCGGGCCGCCGAAGGCCGCTTCGGACAGGCCACTCCGGCCTCGCCGTGGTGACTGCCGGCAGATGAGACATCTCATCGGATCGTGAGATGTTCAGCTCATGCAGACGGTCCCGGCTTCGGGGTCGTCACGGGGCCCACACCCGCAACCTCGTCCGCAAGGTGCTCCCCTACGTCCCGATCGGGACCGGGGTCGGCGCCTCCAACCACGGCTTCGTCCCCGCCGTCGTCATCGCCGGCGTCCTCGTCGTCGGCTTCCTCTTCAACGCCCTCGGGATCTGAAGGAGGTCCCTGCCGTGGAGATCGTCGAGTGCTCGGCCCCGGCGGCGCCAATTGCCAGCGCCTGGAGGCCAACGCCCGCGAGGCGGTGGCCACGGCCGGCGTCGCGGCGGAGATCCGCCACCTCACGGACTACCGCGAGATCGTGGCCCGCGGCGTCCTGGCCACGTCGGGCCTCGTCATCGACGGCCGCCTCGTCGCCTCCGGGCAGATCCCCTCCGCCGGCGACATCGCGACCTGGCTCACGGGGTCGCGACGGCCGCCGTGACGACGGCCTGCGCCTCCTCGATGACCCTGGCCAGGTGGTCCTCGCCCCGGAAGCTCTCCGCGTAGACCTTGTAGACGTTCTCCGTTCCGGACGGGCGGGCCGCGAACCAGCCCTCCGTGGTCACCACCTTGAGGCCGCCGATCGGGGCGCCGTTGCCGGGCGCCGTGGTCAGGATGGCGGTGATCGGGTCGCCTGCCAGGGTGGCGGCCCGCACCGCGGCGGGCGAGAGCCGGCCCAGGACGGCTTTCTGCTCGGGCGTGGCGGGCGCGTCGATCCGCCGGTAGGCCGGGCTGCCGTAGCGCTCGGTGAGGCCAGCATAGGCCTCGGCCGGGTCACGACCGCTTCGCGCCGTCAGCTCGGCGGCCAGGAGGCAGGCGATGATGCCGTCCTTGTCGGTCGTCCAGACGCCGCCGCTGCGGCGGAGGAACGAGGCGCCGGCGCTCTCCTCGCCGCCGAAGCCGATCGTCCCGTCGACGAGCCCATCGACGAACCACTTGAAGCCGACCGGGACCTCCACGAGGCGCCGGCCGAGGCCGCCGACGACGCGGTCGATGATGCTCGACGAGACGAGCGTCTTCCCGACGGCGACCTCGCTCCCCCACCCTCGGCCTCCGCCAAAGAGGTAGGAGATCGCTGCGGCCAGCACGTGGTTGGGGTTCATGAGCCCGCCACCGGGCGTGACGATCCCGTGGCGATCGGCGTCCGTGTCGTTGCCGAGAGCAAGGTCGAAGCGGTCACGGAGGGCGACCAGGCGGGCCATCGCGAACGGCGAGGAGGGATCCATCCGGATCCGGCCGTCCCAGTCGAGGGTCATGAAGCCGAAGCGGGGGTCGACGGCCTCGTTCGTGACGGTCAGGTCCAGGCCGTAGCGCTCGCCGATGGCGCCCCAGTAGGCGACCGACGCGCCGCCCAGCGGGTCCACGCCCAGGCGGAGCCCCGACCGGGCGATCGCCGCCATGTCGATGACGTCGCCCAGGTCGCCCACGTAGGAACCCAGGAAGTCGTGATCGGTCGCCCGCCGCCGTGCGCCCTCGAAGGGAACCCGGGCGATTCCCTCGATCCCGTCGGTCCCGGTCCCCTCGAGGAGCCGGTTCGCCTCGTCCTGGATCCAGCGCGTCACGTCCGTGTCGGCCGGGCCGCCGTTCGGCGGGTTGTACTTGAAGCCGCCGTCCTCCGGCGGGTTGTGGGACGGGGTGACGACGATCCCGTCGGCGAGATGGTCCCGCCGCCCCCGGTTCGCGACGAGGATCGCGTGGGAGATCGCCGGGGTCGGGGTGAAGCCTTCGGCGGCGTCGACGCGGGCGTCGACCCCGTTGGCCACGAGGACCTCGAGGGCGGTGCGGAAGGCCGGCTCGGAGAGGGCGTGCGTGTCGCGGCCCAGGAAGAGAGGCCCGTCGTAGCCCCGCGAGGCGCGGTAGCGGCAGATCGCCTCCGTCGTGGCCAGGATGTGGGCCTCGTTGAAGGCGGCGCGCAGGGCCGAGCCGCGATGGCCGGAGGTCCCGAAGGCGACGCGCTGGGCGGGCACGGAGGGGTCCGGCCGCACCTCGTGGTAGGCGCGCAGGAGCGCCTCGACGTCGACGAGCTCGGCGGGATCGGCTGGCTGGCCGGCGCGCGGGTGCTGGGTCATCGGGGCCTCGTCGGTCTGGGCGGTCGCCTCGGGTCGGCTGGGGAGGGCGACCGTCTGCCGTCACGATACCCGCGCCGGGCAGGGGCGCGCGACGGCTGGACCGACGGGGGACCGCCCCTAGGGAAGGAGCGCGGCGACCTCGCCGGCCACCGCTTCGTCCGACGTCTCGATGACGACGACGGCCTCGCCCGAGGCGTACACGTACGACACCGTCCCCTGGTCGCCATAGTCGACCACGGTGACCTCCTTCCCACCGATCGTGACGGTCGAGGTCGTCACGCCGGACGAGCTCGCCTGGAGCCACGTGTCGATGATCGCCGGGGCCAGCCTGGCGGCGTCGACGCCGGGGACCCGGAAGGCCAGGAGGTAGCAGTCGAGCGTCCCCGTCTCGTCGTAGGCCTGGGCGATCTGCAGGTCGGCGGCGGTCGAGTCGAAGGTCCGCAACGTCGCCACGAGGGCCCGGCTGGCGGCGTCGGTGCCCAGCACGTCGGCGCCGGTCGCGCTGTCGCTCACGAGGGCCGTGCCGGAGACCTCGTCGGGAAGGACCGCCAGGAGCTCCGGGGCCGCGGCGCTCGGCGATGGGGTCGGGCTCGCTTCGGCGGCCGCGCTCGCGCTGGGAGCCTCGCTGGCAGCGGGCGCGGACGACGACGGCGCCGGCGTCGCGGCCACCGCCGCGACGCCGCCGACGGCTCGTTCGACCGCCGCCTCGACCGCGGTGGCGACCGTCTCGAGGTCGACCGGCTCGACGGTGCCCGAGGGTGCCGCGTAGGCGACGAGGCCGCCGCGACGGAAGTAGACGGCCGTCGTCCCGGAGACGGCGTTCTCGATCGTGAAGCCGGCGTCCCCGAGGTCGAGGCGCTCGACAACGGTCTCGCCGGCCGCCTCCGCCGCGGCGCTCGTCCGATCGAGCCCCGTCGTGGCATCGCTGCCGTAGCAGCTGACCATGACGTAGACGATCGGCTGCTCCGTCGTGCCGTCCGCCGGGACCGGGCCGAGGACACGCGTGGCCAGGCCGTCGACCGAGACGTCGCTCGCCCCCACGCTCCACCCGGCCGGCAGGTCGGCGACAGCGGGCACGGCGTTCCAGGCCGTCGTCCGGCACGACGCGGAGCCGCCACCCAGGAGAGTGGCGACGGCCGCGACCACGCCGAAGGCGGCGAAGAGGAGCGCGGCGACGGCGACCCGCAGGGCGGTTCGGGCGGTGCGCGCGGTCCTGCCGGTGCCCGACGGCGCGGCGGGCTCGCCATGCGAGGCGCTGCCGGAAGAGGGGATGGCGTCGGGATCGGGGCTGCCCGCGTTGGGCGCGCGGTGGCGGGATGACATTGCCAGCAGGATACGGCCGCTTCCTGCAAGCCGCCTGAAAGCGGGCCGGCTGGAGGGGGGGCCCGGCCGGGTGTGAACGACCGGGCCCCCCGGGCAGGGGAGGCGGAGCTGAGCTCGGCCTAGGGGTAGAGCCCCCGCAGCACGGTCGCCTCGGCGACCCGCTCCACGGCGATGGCGTGGGCGGCTCGGCGGGCATCGATCCCGTCGGCGTCCGCCCGCTCCCAGACCGCTTCGGCAGCGGCCAGGATCGCCTCGCGGAGGCGCCCGTTGATGAGCTTGGGCGTCCAGAACAGCGATTCGCGATTCTGGACCCATTCGAAGTAGCTGACGATGACGCCGCCCGAGTTGCAGAGGATGTCCGGGATCACGGTCACGCCGTGGGCCTGCAGGATCGGGTCGGCGTCGGGGGTGGTCGGGCCATTGGCGCCCTCGGCCAGGATCCGGGCGCGGATCGTGCCCGCGTTGTCGGCGGTGACCTGGCCCTCGAGCGCGGCGAGGACGAGCACGTCGACGTCCAGGCCGAACATCTCCTCGTTGTCGATGGGCCGGGTGTCGGGGGCGTCGAGGATCGATCCGCGCTCCTGCATCAGGCGGCGAAGGAAGGGCACGTCGAGCCCGCTCGCGCGGTAGACGCCGCCGCCGATGTCGGTGATGGCGACCACCCGCGCGCCGGCCTCGGCGACGAGCCGAGCCGTCGCCTCGCCGACGTTGCCAAAGCCCTGCACGGCGACCGTGGCGCCGCGCAGGTCGAAGCCGAGGCGGCGGGCGGCGTCGGCGATCGTGTAGACGACGCCCTGCCCGGTGGCGTCGGCGCGGCCCTGCGAGCCGCCGATCGCGACCGGCTTCCCGGTGACCACGCCGGGCACGCTGTAGCCGCGGTGCATCGAAACGGTGTCCATGATCCAGGCCATCGTCTGGGCGTTCGTGCCCACGTCCGGCGCCGGGATGTCGGAGTCGGGCCCGATCATCCCCTCGAGCTCGGTGGCGAAGCGCCGGGTCAGGGCCTCCACCTCCTTGGGGCTCATCTGCCGCGGGTCGCAGGTCACGCCACCCTTCGCCCCGCCGAAGGGGACGTTCACCAGGGCGCACTTCCAGGTCATCCACATGGCCAGGGCGCGGACCTCGTCGATGTCCGTCCTCGGGTGATAGCGGAGGCCGCCCTTGGCCGGCCCGCGGGCCACGTTGTGCTGCACCCGGTAGCCGGTGAAGACCCGGACCCTTCCGTCGTCGAGGCGGACGGGGAAGCGGACGCTGAGCTCGCGCTGGGGGGCCCGGAGGATCTCCCGGATGCCGTCGTCGAGACCCAGGTGGTCGGCCGCTGCATCGAACTGGGCGAGGGCGGCGGCAAGGGCTCCGGCGCCCGGGGCGGGCGCCCGGGTGATGGCGAGGGTCATCGATGGCTCCGCTGGCTCGGCGGGGCCGGCCCATGCCGGCACAGTCCGCCGCACAGGAGCGTCTCGCGCGAGCACGAACAGGGCGATGGACGCGCATGAACGCCACGTGAATTCGGGGTCGAGGGGCGACGACGTTCACGGATCGTTCATGCGCGTTCCCCGGTTGGTTCAGGTCGGCCCGGGACGATGCGGAGCGTGGCGAACCGCCATCACCGAGGGACGTGCCCGCCGGACGCCAGGGCGGGCGCGTCCCGCCAATCGAGGACCCAGATGCCGACGCAGCCGCTCTTCACCTGCGCCACCTGCGACGTGACGATCGCGGGTCGGCCGACGTTCCACCTTGGCCTGGCCTTCTGCTGCGCGGGCTGCGCCGCCGACGGCCCGTGCATGTGCTCCTACGACCACGAGGTATCTCGTGAGAGCCCCGGCGCCGCCGCCATGGACCTCGCGCCCGTCGAGGTGGTCGCCGACGAGCCGAGCCCGGTGGGCGCTCGCGCCTGAGGCAGATCGAAGCGCCGCCGACGTGCCTGGGGTCGCCTGATCGATGGCCGGAACCGCGGCGTATGCTCCGGTCGTGAAGTATGGCGCCGACCTTCCTGCCTCGACCGAGGCCGGGCCCTCGCCCCTCGTCGGCTCAGCGCTCGCCCTCGTTGGCGACGGAGCCACCCCGACGGACCTCGTCGACCGCTTCACGGCGGCCGGGGCCAGCATCGACAAGGAGCGAGCGACCGCCCTGCTGGCGGACCTGGCCGGCCTGGGCCTGGTCCGGGTCGCTCGCCACAACGGCGAGGGCCAGGTCCACGTCCTGACCACGCTGGGCCGCCAGGTCCGCGACGCGGGCGTCGGCGCGAGCGCGGAGGTCAACCTCCACCTCGCCGAGCTGGAGCGGCTGCGCACGGACCTCCTCTCCACCATCGCCCACGAGCTGCGCACCCCGCTCACGGCGGTGCGAACCTGCGTCGGCGTGCTGCGCGACCCGCAGACGACCCCGACCGAGGCGGAGCAGGCGACGCTCCTCGCCACGATCGAGCGGAACGCCGACCGGATGCAGCGCGTCGTCGGCGACATCCTCGAGATCGCCCGCTTCCGAACCGGCGCCGTCGTCCTCCAGCTGCGACGCTTCGACGCCGCCGAGCTGGCCAGGGGGGCCATCGCCTCCGTCGTTCCGCTGGCGGCCCGGCGCGGCCAGGCGATCGACCTCGACGCTCCCGCGGCGTCGATCCGGGTGTACGGCGACCGCCGCCGCCTGGAGCAGGCGCTCGTCAACCTCATCTCGAACGCGGTGAAGTACGGCCCGTCGGGGGGACGGATCTCGGTCCGCGTCGGGGCGGTGGGGACGTCGGTCGCCTGGACGGTCCGCGACGACGGGCCGGGCATCCCCGAGGACGAGCAACCCCACCTCTTCGAGCGCTTCTTCGTCGGCCGCAACGACCGCGACGGCACCGTCCGCGGCGTGGGCCTCGGCCTGCCCACTGCCCTCGCCATCGCCCAGGCTCACGGCGGACGGATCGACGTCGTCAGCTCGCCGGGCAGGGGCAGCATGTTCAGCCTCGTCGTCCCCGCCGACGGCCCCCACGACGGCGACTGATGCGGGTCCTCGTCGTGGACGACGCCCCGGACGTCGTCGAGTCGGTGCGCCTCGGCTTCACCCTCCAGTGGCGCGACGTCGAGGTCCTCGGCGCGGCGACGGGCGAGGAGGCCCTCGACGTGGTCGAGCGGGAGCACCCCGACATCGTCCTCCTCGACGTCGGCCTACCCGGGATGGACGGCTTCGGCGCCCTCCGCGAGATCCGCGCCTTCTCGGACGTCCCCGTCGTGATGCTCACCGCCCGCGACGACGCGATGGACAAGGTGAAGGGCCTCGAGCTGGGTGCCGACGACTACGTCACCAAGCCCTTCAACCACCTCGAGCTGATGGCCCGCGTCCGGGCCGTCCTCCGCCGCCACGACATGCCGCCGCCGACGAGCCGCGCGCCGTCGTTCCGGGCGGGCGAGCTGGAGGTCGACTTCGCCCGGCAGGAGGCGCGGCTGCGGGGCGAGCGGCTGGACCTGACGCCGACGGAGTACAAGCTCCTCTACCACCTCGTCCGCAATGCCGGCCACATCCTCCAGCACGGGACGCTGCTGGCCAAAGTCTGGGGCCGCGAGTACCTCGACGAGGTGGACTACCTGCGGGTCTACGTCCGCCGCCTCCGGGACAAGCTCGGCGACGACCCGGACCATCCCCGCTACATCCGGACGGAGCGCGGCCTCGGCTACCGGTTCATCGCCGCGGCCGGCTGATCGTGCCTGGGACCATCGCCACGCCTGCCGGGCCGCCGGCGCAGCGCTTCCCGCTCCGCGTCGGTCGCCGATCCCGGCCCCTCCTGCGACTGTTCGGCGTCCGCGAGGGGAACGCCTGGGTTGACCTCGGGCCGGACGAGCTGGTGGCGCGGTTCGGGTGGTTCATCGTCCGCACCCCTGTCGCCGAGATCGTCCGCTGGCGGATCGAGGGTCCGTGGCCCTGGATCACCGCCATCGGCGTGCGGCGCAGCGTCCGCCACGGCGACGTCACGTTCGGGGGGACCCGTCGCGGCGGCGTCCGAATCGACGTCCGGACTCCCCTCCGCCTGGGGCCCTTCCGGCCGGGGGCGCTCTACGTCACCGTCGAGGACCTCGAGGGCTTCGCGGCCGCCCTGGCCACCCGGGGCATCCCGGGCGAGGATGCGCGGACGGCGCGGCTTCCCTGACGCGGAGGCGGGCGCCGGGCCGCGCGGGCGCGGCGGGCCGACCGCCGCCCGCCACCGGACCGGCTCCATCGTTGCGGGCGGATGCTACGATCCCGAGAGTCCCGCGCCGGCACCTCGTACGGGGCCCGTCCGCGCCGCCCAGGCGGCCGTGATGCAAGGGCCCGCGATGACCCGGCCGGGCGAAGGAGACGCGCATGGCCACCGTGACCTTCGACCACGTCACCAAGAAATACGGCGAGGTGACGGCCGTCGACGACTTCAACCTCGAGATCGAGGACGGCGAGTTCATGGTCTTCGTCGGCCCGTCCGGGTGCGGGAAGACGACGAGCCTGCGGATGATCGCCGGGCTCGAGGACATCACGATCGGGAACCTCTCCATCGGCGACAAGGTCGTCAACGACATGCCGCCGAAGGATCGCGACATCGCGATGGTCTTCCAGAGCTATGCGCTCTACCCGCACATGAGCGTCTACGACAACCTCGCCTTCGGCCTCAAGCTCCGCAAGGTCGACAAGAAGGAGATCGACCGGCGGGTCAAGGAGGCGGCCGAGACGATCCAGCTGACGACGCTCCTGACGCGCAAGCCCAAGGAGCTGTCGGGCGGCCAGCGCCAGCGCGTCGCCCTGGGCCGGGCGATCGTCCGCGAGCCGGCGGTCTTCCTCATGGACGAGCCGCTCTCCAACCTCGACGCCAAGCTGCGGGTCCAGACCCGGGCCGAGATCGCCCGCCTCCACCAGCGGCTCAAGACCACGATCGTCTACGTCACCCACGACCAGGTCGAGGCGATGACGATGGGCCAGCGGATCGCCGTCATGAGCCAGGCCAAGCTGCAGCAGGTCGGCGCGCCCCAGGACCTCTACGATCGACCCGACAACAAGTTCGTGGCGGGCTTCATCGGCAGCCCGGCGATGAACTTCTTCCCCGTCACGCTCGAGGGGGCCGGCGAGACCGCCAGGCTCAAGGGCGACGGCATCGAGATCCCCCTGCCGGCCGGGCTCCGCGAGGGCGTGGGCGCGATCACGGGGCGCGACTTCATCGTCGGCGTCCGCCCGGAGCACCTCGACGTGGCCGCCGTCGGCGGCGACTACGCGACCGCCCAGTCGAAGGCCGACGTCGTCGAGTACCTCGGCAACGAGGAGCTCCTCCACGTGATGCTGGCCGGGATCGACATCGTGGCGGTCGTCTCGGCGGAGCGCCGTGTCCGCCCCGGCGACGTCGTGACCCTCCACTTCCCGCTCGACAAGATCCACCTCTTCGACGCCGCGACCGAGCTCTCGGTCCGACGCACGCGGGTCGCCTGACCGTCCCGCCAGGCGCACACCCCGGTCGCACCTTGCCGGCCGGGCCCGGAGGCCCGGCCGGCCAGCGTCCCGGCCCGTGCGCCACCGATAATGGGTCCCGTGCCCGAGCCCGATCCGCCTCCCGTCCCGCTCGACGAACGGCTCGTCGACTCGGTCGTCGTCCATCACGGGCGCTGCCTCGAGTTCCGCGTCGACACGGTGGAGCGCCTCGACGGCCGGCGCACCGTGCGGGAGGTCGCCGGCCACCCGGGCGCCGTGGCCATCGTCGCCCTCGACCCCAGCGGGCGGGTCCTCCTCGTCCGCCAGTACCGCCACCCGGCCGGGCAGGTTCTGTTGGAGATCCCGGCCGGGACGCTCGACCGGGATCCAGCGACCGGTGCGGTCGAGGACTCGGACGCTGCCGCCCGCCGGGAGCTCGAGGAGGAGACCGGCCATCGGGCCGAGCGCTGGGAGCGGCTGACCGCCTTCTGGACGGCACCCGGCTTCGCGACCGAGCGGATGACGCTCTACCTGGCCACGGGGCTGACGCCGGCGGACGGGGATCGGCTCGGCCCTGACGAGGACGAGGCTCTGGAGCTGGTCCGGCTCCCCTGGCGGGAGGCGGTCGCGGCCGCGGAGCGGGGCGAGATCGTCGACGGCAAGTCGCTCGTCGGGCTCCTCTGGCTCGCTCGCCGCCTGGAGGGTGCCCCGGGCGACCGCTGACGGGTCGCCGCGCCGCGCTCGCCTACTCCCCGGCCTCGCCCAGCCGGCGCAGCCCGCCGCGGTAGAGCTTGCTGTCGGGAGCCATCGCCACGGCCAGGCGCAGGTGCGTCCGCCCCTCCTTCGGCCGGCCCGCCCGGATGAGCGCCCGGCCCAGGGCGTAGTGGCCGTAGTGCGAGGTGGGATCGACCGCCAGGAGGGCCTCGAAGGTCTCGATCGCGCGCTCGACCTGGCCGCTCATGAAGTAGGCCCGGCCGAGGGGCTCCAGGATGGAGCCGCGCCCCGGCTCGAGGCGGGCCGCCCGCGCCAGGACGATGGCTGCCTGGGCCTGATGGCGCCCGGCCAGGAGCTCCCGCCCCCGCTGCAGGAGGGCATAGGCGGATTCCCGCTCGTCGGCGTCCGGGCGCGCCGGGCCGGAGTCTGCATCGGGCGTCAGGTGGGGCGTCGGACCCGCCGGTTCGGTCGGCTCGGGGCCGTCGGGCGGGCCGGGCTGGCGATGAGGCATGGTCCGATCCTCGCACGGATCTGGCCGGCCGTCAGGCGGCGGCCCCCTCGCGAGGGTCGGTCAGGCCCGCGGGTGGGCGGCGCGAAGCCAGGCGAAGGCGCGGCAGACGACGGCGCGCTCCATGTCATCCGCCGCCTCGAGGAGGACTCGCCGGAGGCTCGGCAGCTCCTCCCCCCGGGCCTCCGCCAGCTCGCGCGCCCGGGCCACCAGCGCGGCCTCGGGCCGGTAGGCCGGGAAGAGGGCCGTGACGTAGGCCCGCACGAAGGGGTGGTCGCGGTCGGCGGCGACGGTGGGCAGGGCCTCGAAGAAGCGGTCGACGTAGGGCGCCAGGAGGGTCGCCTGGTGGGCGTGGTTGAAGCCGTTCATGGCGGCCTGGGTCAGGTGGAACGACCCGTACCCCTCGCCGTGGATCCGCTCCCAGGCGGCCGCCTTCACCACCGGGTCGGGCGCGCCCGTCTCCGCCCGCAGCGCCTCGCGCTCCCCGCGGTCGGTCGGGTCCGAGGCACGTTCCGCCGCCAGCCGGTCGGCGGCGCCCGGGAGGCCATGGGCGACGGCCAGGGCGGCGACCGCCCAGCGCATCTGGCGGTCCACCTGGACCGGCGGCAGGTCCGCCTCGCCGTCGACCGCGAGGGCGAGGCGCGCCGCGTCGCCGGGATCGGCCGTGGCCCCGATCGCGGCCCGCAGCCAGAGCGTCCGCAGGTCGCCCTCAGGGATCGCCGGCAGGGCCTCGAAGAGCCGCCGCCACGAAGCGCCGCGCCTCGTCCACCCGGCGCTCCTCCGGCACGTAGCGGGCCAGCGCCCCCCGCGACGCGTCGAGGCCGGCCAGCACGATCTGGTCGTCCCGCTCCTCGGGCAGGCGGGCGCGGACCAGCTCGAGGAACTCCAGGGCCGAGTAGCGCGCCCCGCGGACCATCTCCCAGAGCGTCCCCCAGATGAGCTGGCGCAGGAGCGGGTCGGCGATCCGCGACAGCACCCGCGGGGCCGCCTCCAGCGAGGCGCGGTCCAGGAGGACCCTGGCGTACCCGTGGTCGCCGTGGTTCGGGAAGACCAGCTGCGGGGCCGGCCGCCCGGCCGCCGCCTCCACCCAGGCCTCGGCGGTCTCGATCCGGGCGGGCACGACGTCGACCGTCGCCGGTCCGTCTCCGTCGGCCCGGACGAGGGCCAGCTCGAGGGCGTGGGGGCGCAGGGTGGGGTGATCGTCGGCGGAGGCCTCCTGCGAGAGCTGCAGCCGCTCGACCAGTCCCTCGCGTTCCGTCCACGTGGCCTGGATCGTGTTCAGCGAGGCCGTCTCCAGCCAGCGGCGGCTCCACTCCCCGAGGGAGCGACCGGCGCCCTCCTCGAGGGCCGCCAGGAAGTCGGCCAGGGTGGCGTTGCCCCAGGCGTGGCGCCGGAAGTAGGTCCGCAGGCCGGCCCGGAAGGCGTCGTGGCCGATCTCCGCGACGAGCTGCTTGATGACCGAGGCGCCCTTCCCGTAGGTGATCCCGTCGAAGTTGTAGAAGGTCGCGTCGGTGTCCGGCACGAGCCCCGAGATCGGGTGGGTGGTGGAGCGGGCGTCGGCCTGGTAGCCCCATCGCTTCATGTCGGCATGGAAGGCGCGCCAGGCGCCGTCGAAGCGCGTCGCCTCGGCGAGGCAGAGGTTCGAGACGTACGTGGCGAAGCTCTCGTTGAGCCAGAGGTCGTCCCACCAGCGCATCGTCGCCAGGTCGCCGAACCACATGTGGGCCAGCTCGTGGAGGACCGTCTCGGCGCGGGCGAGCCGTTGCGTGTCGGTGGGCGGGTCGCGGAAGACGTAGCTCTCGGAGAAGGTCACGGCGCCGACGTTCTCCATCGCCCCCGAGTTGAACTCCGGGACGAAGATCTGGTCGTACTTGGCGAACGGGAAGGGGTGGTCGAAGAGGGCGGCGTAGTAGTCGAGGCCCTGCTTCGTCACGGCGAAGACCTCGTCGGCGTCGAGGAAGCGGGCCAGCGACCGGCGGGTCCAGATCCCCAGCGGCGTCCCCCGGTGGAGCGCGCGGACCCCCGTGTAGGGCCCCGCGATGAGGGCCACGAGGTAGGTCGAGATCGGGGGCGTCGCCGCAAAGCGGTGCTCGCGACGGTCGCCGGCGATGGGCGCCGCCGCCGCGACCGGGGCGTTGGCGATCACCGCCCACTCGGCCGGGGCGCGCACGGTGAGGGCGTACGTCCCCTTGAGGTCGGGCTGGTCGAAGCACGGGAAGAGGCGGTGCGCCTCGAACGGCTCGAAGTTCGTGTACGTGTACTCCGCCCCGTCCTCGGGATCGACGAAGTGGTGGAAGCCGTCGCCGCCGCGGTCGTACTCGCTCTCGTAGACGACCTCGACCTCTGTCGTCGGGGCGAGGAGTGCGGCCGGCAGGACGATCCGGTGGCCCGGCCGCTCGGGAGTGGTCTCCTGGCCGTTGATGGCGAGCCGCTCGATCGTCCCGCCCCGGAAGTCCAGGAAGAGGTCGCCGTCGCCCGAGACCGGGAAGCGCAGGTGGGCCCGGCCGCGGTAGGTCGTCCTGCCGGCCGCGAGATCCAGCTCGAGGGCATAGGCGATCCGGCCGACGCGCGCGGCCCGCTCGATCGCCTCGGCCCGGGTCAGGACGTCCGACCGGGCGGCGGCGTTCAGACGGCGCTCCGCCAGGCGGCGAGGTCGACTCGCTTCAACCTGGGGCTGGCCGTCGTCCCGGGGATCCGGCCGCGCTTGGCGATCGGACGCCCGTCGATCTCCTTGATGTCGCCGGTGAAGTCGATCGGGCTCGCCCCCGAGATGTAGCTGCCGACGGCGAAGCTCTCGGCCGGGGCTCCCTGCTCCTTGAAGTAGCGGATCCGGTCCGGGGTGAGGCCGCCGGAGACGACGATCCCGACGTGCGAGTGGCCCGCCTGGTCGAGGCGCGCCCGGATCTCCTTCACGAGGTCGGCCGTGACGCGGCCGCGCTCGGACGGGGTGTCGAGGCGGATGCCGTAGAGCTTGTCGCCCAGCGCGTCGGCGACGCGCAGCGCCTCTTCCGCCTCGTCCTTGAAGGTGTCGACGAGGACGATGCGCGGCACGTCGGGCTCCAGGTCGCGGTCGAACGCCTCCGCGGCTCGGACGGTGTCGCCGACGATGAGGACGAGCGAGTGGGGCATCGTGCCAGTGGGGTTGAGGTTCGCCAGGCGGGCGCCGGCGGGGGTGGAGGCACCCACGCAGCCGCCCACGATCGCGGCGTAGTCGAGGACGTCCGTCACGTCCGGGTGGACGTGGCGGGCACCGAAGCTGATGACGGGCTGCGGGCTCGCCGCCTCCACGCACTCCCGGGCGGCGGTGGCCCAGCCGGTCGCCTGGGCCATCATCCCCAGGATCGCCGTCTCGTAGAGCCCGAAGACGCGGTAGCGGGCCCGGATCCGGAGGACGACCTCCTTCGGCGAGAAGAGGTCGCCGTCGTCGAGGCCCTCGACGAGCACCTCGTCCGGCGCAGCGTCCTCCAGGACGTGGGCCAGCAGGTTCTTGGCCTCGTCGATCCCGCACAGCACGCCCGACTCGCGGGAGAAGACCTCCATCGCGACGATGGGGTCCAGCCCCTCCCGCTCGAGGATCCGGGTGGCCCGGGCGAAGTAGACGTCGGCCGATTCGCCGGACAGGATCTCGCGCGACGGGCGGTGGGGCTTGAGCCGCATGGCCCGATCGTAGCAAAGCGGCGGCGGGCGAGCGCCGCGGCCGGGTGAGGCCGGGTCATGGCCCGCCGCGCGTGTCGGCGCACCACCACGCCCTCCGGCGCCGACCGCTCAGCGCGGCCCGGCCAGCTCGCCGAGGCGCTCGGCGTACCGGGCGAAGAGGCCGACCTGGCGGCTGGCCCGGCCGCTCCAGTCGGGGATCCGGCCCCCGATCCAGGCCCACTTCGCGGTCTCCTCGAGGAGGAGGTCGCAGACCGCAAGGAGCCTGGCGACGGCCAGGCCGAGCTCGTCGCGGTCGAGCCGCTCGATCGGGATCTCGGCGGCGAGGATGGGGCGGTCGTCCTCCGTGAGGGCGAGCTTCACGAAGGGCAGCTCGTCGTTCCAGCGCAGGAGCTTCCGGTACGAGACGCGGAAGAGGTCGGTGATGGGCGGGGCGAGGTGAAGCCAGACGATCCCCCCGGTCCCCGGGTCCAGGATCACGGTGACCCGGACGTCGAAGCGACGCCGGCCGTCGAGCCGGAGGTCCCACGAGGCGATCGAATCGCGCTCCAGCCGCTCCGCGGGGCCGAGGCTCAGCTCGGCCAGCCAGGCCTCGACGGCCGCGGGGGTCGGTGGCGGGCCGCCGCTCACCCGTTGCCGCGACGGCCGCCCGTCGCCGACGCGTCGCGACCGGCCGCCTCGACCGCCTCGGGAGCGGTGGCCCGGGCCGCTCCCGCCCGGGCACGAGGACGCCCGTCGCCGCGAGTGATCGTCGCCCCCGACGCCACGCTGCGCCCGTGGAAGTCGATCGCCCGCACGTCGGGGTCCACCCGCACGTTGCGCCCGATCCGGACCGCCCGGGGGATGACGGCCCGCTTGCCCACGATCGTGATGCCCGTCGTAAGGTGGCTGGGGTTGAGGCGGTTGGCGACGGTCAGGTCGCCCCCCTCGCCCACGATCGCCCCCGGGCCGACGGTGACCTCCTTGTCGAGGATCGCCCGGTCGACCACGGCTCCCGGGCGCACGACGGTGTCGAACATGAGGATCGAATCGCGGACCACGGCGCCGACGCCGACGATGACGCCGGGCGAGAGGACGGAGTTGACGACCATCCCCTCGATCTGGCAGCCGTGGCTGATGAGGCTGCGGTGGACCTGGGCCGTCGTCCCGATCTTGCCCGGGGCGCGCTCCTCCGAGCGCGTGTGGATCAGCCATTCCTTGTCGTACAGGTCGAGCTGGGGTCGATCCTCCAGGAGGGCCATGTTGGCCTCCCAGTAGCTGTGGATCGTTCCGACGTCCTGCCAGTACCCGTCGAAGCGGTAGCCGTAGACCCGCGCTCCGCCATCCAGCATGGCCGGGATGACGTCGCCGCCGAAGTCCGGACGATCGGCGTCGAGCCAGCGGTGGAGGGCCCGCTTGCTGAAGACGTAGACGCCCATGCTGGCGAGGTCCGACTTCGGCTGCCTCGGCTTCTCCTGGAACTCCGTCACGCGGCCCGTCTCATCGAGGGCCAGGATCCCCATCCGGGTCGCCTCGGCCAGGGGGACCGGGCGGACGGCGATCGTCACGTCCGCGCGGCGCTGGCGATGGAAGGAGACGAACGGCGAGTAGTCCATCTTGTAGACGTGGTCGCCGGCGAGGACGAGGACCACGTCGCCGGGGGCCTGGTCGACCATCGACATGTTCTGGAGGACCGCGTCGGCCGTCCCCCGGTACCACTCGCTGGCCTTGCCGCGCCCGATGTAGGGGGGCAGGATGCGGATCCCCCCGATGTTGCGATCGAGGTCCCAGGGACGACCCGACCCGACGTGGTCGGAGAGCGAGCGCGGGTTGTACTGGGTCAGGACGGCGACGTTGTCGATGTCCGAGTTGACGCAGTTCGAGAGGGCGAAGTCGATGATCCGGAACTTCCCGCCGAAGGGGACGGCGGGCTTGGCCCGCTTCTCGGAGAGGATGGAGAGGCGCGCGCCCTCGCCGCCGGCCAGGATCACCGCCAGGGTCCGCTTCATCGGCCTTCCTCACGCGCGCCCGGGGAGCTGGATCGAGGTCGGGACCAGCCCGCTCGATCGTATCACGGGCGATCGGCCCGACCCGGAGGCGCCCGCCGCCGCTCAGACGAAGAGGCGCGGGTTGACGAAAGACTTGTTGTAGACGACCCCCCAGTGGAGGTGCGGGCCGGTCGTCCGCCCGGTCATGCCCACGTAGGCGATCACCTGGCCGGCCGAGACGCGGTCGCCCGCCGAGACGGCCGGCGGACGGGCCGCGTTGTCGATGTGGGCGTACCAGGTCTGGAGCGATTCGCTGTGGGCGATGATGACGATCCAGGCCTTGGGGTACGGGTCGTAGGGGTTCGGGCCGGCGAAGACGACGACGCCGTCGCCGGCGGCGCGGATCGGCGTGTACATCGGCGCCGCCATGTCGATCCCCTGGTGGAAGTGCGAGCAGCTGCCCAGCGGCGGCTCCCACTCGAAGCCGGTGCAGCCGAACTCCTGGGTGATCGTCGCGGCCAGCGGCCACTGCAGCGTCCCGTTGTACTGCGACGGGATGTGGCCGAGGCTGCGCTGGCGGGCCACGATGTCGGCGATCTGGTCGGCCAGCTTGCGCTGGGCGGCCAGGTCGCGGGCGATCGCCGCCTGGAGGGCGCTCTTGTTCTTGGCCATCCTGGCGTAAGCCGTCCGCTGGATCGCCAGCTGGCGCTCTGTCTCGTCCTGGAGCTTCGCCAGCCGGGCCCTGGCCTCGCGGAGGTCCTTCATCCGGGCGTCGAGCTGCTTCTTCTGGTCCAGCGTCTCGGCGCGCAGCTCCTGGCGGGCCGTCCGCGTCTCGATGAGGAGCGACCGCAGCGCATCCAGGGTCCTGGCGTCCGCCTCGATCCGCTCGGCCAGCGCCTGGTCCTGCTGGCCGAGGTCGAGGTAGGAGCCGACGTCGACGACCAGGTCGGTGAAGGTCCCCGCGCTCAGGACGGTCTGCACCAGCGGCGTGCGGTCGGTCCGGTAGGCCTCTCTGATCCGGGCGGCGAGCAGCGCCTTCCGATCCCGGAGCTCGGTGGCCTTCTCCTCCTGCTCCTGGCCGATGGCGTCCACCTGGCGGTCGAGGAGGGCGACCTGGGCGACGAGGTCCTCGTAGACCGCCCGGACCTCGTCGATCTGCTTCCCGAGGCTGGCGATCCGGGCCTTCGTCTGGGCGAGGTTGGCGTTGATCCCGTCGAGGGCCGAGGTGGTCGAGCGGATCTCGCTCGCGAGCCCGCTCTGGAGCGAGCGGAGCTTGGCGACCTCCTCCCGCTGGGCCTTGACCCGGGCGGCGAGGGCCTTCTGGCGGGCGACCGCGTCGGAGAGCTCGTCGCCCCGCGCGGGGCCGGGCCCAGCGACGCCGACGAGGAAGGGGAGGACGAGGAGGACTGCGAGCAGCCGGGCGGAGAGAGCCCGCGGCCGATGCGGCAGGAGGCGTCGTGGGCGTCGCGGTGTCCACCCCGCGGCTCGGGGCATGGCGGGGCGGCGCATCAGGCTGGCGTCGTCATCGTGCGAGCGGTGCTCCGTTGGGCGCGTCCTGCGCCGTGGCGGTGTCCTTTCCCGCCGTGCGTCGCGGTCCGAAGGGGCACGCCTCGGGACGACCCGGCGCCAGGATTCTACTCCCCGCGCGTGGACCCGCCACCCGGACGACCGGGTCAGAGCGCGACCAGGACCGCCCAGTACGCCCCGACGATGAGGAACGGCCCGAACGGGACGTACGTCCGGAGGGTGATCCGCCGCGCCGCCAGCAGGATCGCCAGCACGATCCCGGCCGCGAACGCCCCCACGACCACGCCCGCGACGGCCCGCGGGAGGCCGGCCAGCAGCCCCACCGAGACGAGGAGCTTGAGGTCGCCGATCCCGATGGCCCCGGCGCCGAAGGGGATCGCCACGGCGAAGAGGAAGGCGGGGATGGCGATCGCGGCGAGCGCCGCCGCAGGCAGCTCGCCGGGGGGCACCAGAGGATTGGCCCCCAGGAGGTCGAGGGCGAGGACGATCGGGATCGCGGGCAGGGTCACGACGTCGGGCAGCAGCCGCTGGTCGAGGTCGGTGGCCAGCAGGAGGGTCAGGGCGGCGAAGAAGGCCCCCAGGATCGCCAGGGCGACGGGGTCGTCGAAGCGCAGGGGAAGGGCGCCCAGGGAGACCGCCCCCAGGACGGCGACGAGGGCCGTCCGCCAGTCGACCGGCCGCACCCAGCCGGCCGCCCGGACGACCTCACCGTCCGCGTCGAGGGCGGCCTCGTGGGCCGGCCAGCGCGCGGCGATCCGATCGGCCACGAGGCCCCAGGCGGCGCCCGTGAGGCCGAGGGCGACGGCCAGGATCGCGGCGGAGCCGCTCACGGGCTCTCCGCCCGCGTCCTGCCCACCTGGCCCCCGCCCGCCGCCGCTAGGCCGGGTGCGCGCCGGCCAGGGCGAGCTCGACGAGCGTGGCCGTCGAGGCGCCCGTGGCGCCGCGGGCGGCCCACGGGGTCGCCTTGCGGAAGGAGGCAGTGCCGGCGATGTCGAGGTGGACCCACGGCACGGTGACGAACTGGCGCAGGAAGAGGGCGCTGCGGATCAGGCCGCCCTCGGCGGGGCCCGTGTTCGACATGTCGGCGTACCAGCTCTCCATGTCGGGCCAGTACTCGTCCACGATGGGGAGCTGCCAGACCCGCTCGCCGGCCCGCCGCGCCGCCGCGGCGACCTCGTCGTACCAGGGCTGGGGCGCGCCGAAGGCGCCGGCGACCAGGTGCCCCAGGGCCCGGGCCACGGCCCCGGTGAGGGTGGCCACGTCGACGACGTGGGTCGCGCCGAGGCGCTCCGCGTAGGTCATCGCGTCGCCGAGGATGAGGCGGCCCTCGGCATCGGTGTTGATCACGTCGACCGTCTTGCCGTTGAGGGCCGTGACGATGTCGCCCGGCCGGGTGGAGTGCGGGCCGGGCATGTTCTCGACGGCCGGGGCGACGGCGAGGAGCGGCGTGCCGGGCGCCAGGCGGGCGACGGTCACGGCGGCGGCGAGCACGGTGCAGGCCCCCGTCTTGTCCATCTTCATCTCCTCCATCCGCTCGGCGGGCTTGATGGAGATGCCGCCCGAATCGAAGCAGACGCCCTTGCCGACGAGGGCGAGGTGGCGGCCCAGGGCATCCCTCTGGCCCTCCGCGCCGGAGCGGACGACGATCATGCGGGGCGGGTTCGCGCTCCCCCGCCCGACGGCCAGGAACATCCCCATTCCCAGCTCGGCGGCGCGGACCTCGTCGATCACGTCGATCCAGAGGTCGTTCGCCACGGCCAGCTGGCGGGCCTCGTCGGCCAGGACGGCCGGGCTGACGTCGTTGGCCGAGCGGTTGGCCAGGCGCCGGGTGAGATTCGATCCCTCGCCCACGATGGCGCCGCGCTCTGCCGCGCGGGCCAGGGCGGACGCGTCCGCGCCCGGCGCGACGAGGATGAGGGTCTCGAGGGCCGGAGGGGCCTCCTCGTTGGTCCGGTAGATCGAGGCAGGATCGAAGCTCCCCTCCACCACGCCACGGACGAGGAGCTCGGCGACCGCCGGGGCTCCGCCCTCGAGCGCCGCCGGCAGGTCGCCCAGCCACACCGCCAGCGTTCGCACCGGGCGGCCGGCGAGACGCCGCTCGACCGTCGCCCCGAGGCGCACGACCGCCTCCCGGTCCAGCGCGGCGGCGGGGCCGGAGCCGACGAGGAGGAGGCGGCCGGCGGGCAGGTCTCCGGCGGCCACGATCGCCGTGTCGTAGCGCTTGCCGGTCATCTCGCCGAATGCGGCGAGGCTGCGGACCCCGCCGCCGCAGCGCCGGTCCAGCTCTCCGAGCGATCCCTCGAACGCGGGGTCGGGGGCGAAGGGAACGGCGAGGACGTCGGCGGCGACGTCCCAGGGCTGGTCGATGACCACGCGCAGCTGCATGCGGGTGACAGCTCCTGGACTGTGGGATCTCGCGTCCGGCGGAGGGCCGGGAGCTGGCGCCAGTCTAGCCGCCGGTCAGGGGGCCGGGGCGGGAGCCGCGGCACGGGCGAGCGCGTCGAGCAGCTCCCCGCGGGCCTCCTCGATCGTGATCACCGCCTGGTTGAGCCCGCCGCGGGCGACGTCCCCGACGATGACGACCAGCGCCCGCGCGTCGGCCGGCAGCTCCTCCTTGGCGGTCCGCTCGGCGGCGGCCGCCGTGCGAACGGCGTCCGTCACCCGGCCACCCGACCGCCGAAGGGCGTCCCAGAGGTCGCGCAGCGCCTTGTCGTGGGCCGCGTTGCGGGCGATCCAGTCGTCGAGCGTCGTGACATCCACCGCGGCGGCCAGGCGGTCCCGGATCGTGCGGGCCGCGTCGAGCTCGGCCGACGCCGCGTCGACGGTCCTGATCGCGGTCCGATAGTCGCCTGCCCCGCCGTGCTGGATGGCCTGGCCGGCGACCTTGTCGTGGGCCAGGAGATGATCGATGAGCTGGGCCGCCGGCGCCACGCCAGCCGCCAGCTGGACCCAGGCCGGGCGGAGCGGATCGACGGCCGCCGGGGCCACCACGAGCGCGTCGTACCGGGCCAGGGTCGCCGCGGAGAAGCCGGTCGTCCGCGCCGGCCCGTCGAGCGGGATGGCGGCGAGCCGCGCCCGGAGCCCGGCAGCGGCCGCGTCGACCGCGTCGAGCTGGGCGGTTCCCGCGTCGATCGCGGCGTCCAGGCCCACCGTGTCGCGCCCGACGAGCGCCGCGAGGGCCGTCCGGCCGTGCCCGCCGAGGACCCCGACCGCCTCGGCGAGGGTCCCCAGGTCGGCCGACGCCGCGTCGAGGTCGGCGGCGACGGTCCGGTCGGCCGCCCACGTCAGCTCCGGCCGGCCCTCCCCGCCGGGCAGGTGGTCGAGGGCGGCGACGATGCCGGCGGCCCCCAGGGCGATCACGAGCGCGGCGACGACCCAGGCGACCGCGACCCACGTGCGGCGCTGCACCGAACCTCCCGGCCCGACCTACGCGGCGGGCGCCGGCTCCTGATCCTTCTTCCGCTTCCGCAGGTACCGGAGCTCGCCCTCCATTGTGCGCGGAACGAACCCGAACGCGCGATGGACGCCGTCGAGCGGCCCGACGTTGTCGAGGGCCAGCTGGCGGAGCTGGTCCGTGGCGACGGGGAAGAACCGCAGGCGGAGCGCCTCCGCCGTGCCGGCCGCCAGCCGGATGAGGGCCAGGGGCACGGGCACGATGAGGCGCCGCCTCCCGAGCGCGCGGCTGACCTCGGCCGTGATCTCGCGATAGGTCCAGGTCCGGGGGCCGCCCAGCTCGAAGACCTCGCCGATGGTGGCCGGCCGCTCAACGGCCAGGCGCAGGCAGAGGGCCAGGTCGGCGACGTGGAACGGCTGGAAGCGGCTCCTGCCGTCCCCCGGGACGGGCACCAGCGGGAAGGGGACGCGGACGAGGCCGGCCACGGTGTTGAAGAAGCCGTCGCGAGGCCCGAAGAGGAGCGACGGCTTGAGGATCGTCCAGTCGAGCCCGCTCTCGCGGACAGCCTGCTCGGCGCGGGCCTTGCTCCGGGCGTAGTGCAGGTCCTCCCGATCCTCCACGCCCAGCGCCCCGAGGTGGACGACGCGGCGGACGCCGGCTTCCCGCATCGCCGCCAGCAGGCTCACGGTCCCTCCGAGGTTCACCCGGAGGAGGTCCTTCCCGCCATTCCAGTCGCGCGGGATCGCGACGAGGTGGACGACCGCGTCGACGCCGGCGAGGGCGGCGGGCAGAGTGCCCGGCGCCAGGACGTCGCCCGTCCGCAGCTCGAGGCCCTCCGCGAGGCGAGGTGCCAGGCGGCGCCGGACGAGCTCGCCGGCCTTCGGCGAGCGGACGAGGGCGTCGACGCGGTGGCCCGCGCCGAGGAGCTCCGGGAGGAGGTGGCTGCCGACGAAGCCGGAGGCGCCGGTGACGAGGATGGTGGCCATGGCTCGGTGCCCCCCTGGATCCGGCCGCGGCCTCGCGCCGAGGCGTCGCGTGCGCGGCCATTGTGCGCCCCGTCCGTCGGGACGCTGCGGGCTGAAGCGACCCCGCCCGCGGACCGGTCGCTACCGGGCCCGGGCCGCGGCCAGCTCGTCGAGGGCCACGGCCAGCTCGTCGGCGTCGGCGGCCAGCGCGATCGGGCGCTCGGCCGCCGGGAGCGCATCCGCCTGGGCCCGGGTCGTCACCCCGGTAAGCATCAGGACGCAGGGGATTCCCAGCCTGTTCGCCGCGGCGAGGTCGGTGGTCAGGCCGTCGCCGATCATCACCGCGTCATCGCGCGCCAGGCCGGATCCCGCCGCGCGGATCGCCATCTCGAGGAGCAGCGGCTCCGGCTTGCCGATCGAGACCGGCGTCACCTGGGCGCCCGCCTCGACGGCCGCCACGATCGCCCCCGCCCCGGGGCGCGTCCCCCGCTCCGTAGGGAAGACAGGATCACGGTTCGTGGCCACGAACCGTGCGCCGTGATGCACGCAATCGACGGCGACGGCCAGCTTCTGGTAGGTGAACTGGGGGTCGAGGCCGACGACCACGGCGTCCGGCTGCCCGGCCGCCTGCCAGCCGTCGATGCCCTCCTGGGCCAGCCGCGTCGCGGCGTGCGCCGCGGTCACGACCTCCAGGCCGGCGTCGCGGCACTCGCGCTCCAGGCCCCCGGCACCCACCGCGAGCACGCGGCGAACCGGCGGCTCCATCGCCGGCCCGGCGACGTAGAGGGCCGTGGCCCGCGCGGAGCTGACGACGCGGTCGGCGGTCACGGGCGCCCCCAGGCCGGCCAGCCGCGTGACGTAGTCGGCCCGGTAGTGCATCGAGTTGTTGGTGACGTACACGACGGTGTCCCCGCGGGCCGCGCGATCGGCGAGGACCGCCGCGACACCCGGCACCGGCGCCGCGCCGCGATAGACGACGCCGTCGAGGTCCACGAGGAGAAGCATGGCGACAAGGGTAGCCGGCCGCCGCGACCCGTGGTCCGCCGGCCGGCGAGTACCATCCGGCCATGCCCCGCTCCGCGCCCGATCCGCTTGCCGGGACCGCCCGGCTCCTCGTCGACGGCACGAACCTCCTGCACGCGCTCGCCCGCTCCCGCGCGAGCGGGCTGGCTGCCGGGAGCCCCCACGGCGGGCCGCTCCCCGCGGCGGCGCTCGTCGGCCGCCTGCGGGCCCTCGTACCCCCGACGACGGCCGTCACGATCGTCCTGGACGGGACGCCGGCGCCCGGGGCGATCGGCCGCCGGGTCACCTCCGGGGTCGAGGTGCGCTATGCCGGCTCCCGCAGCGCGGACCTCCTCCTCCACGACCTGGCGCGGACGCTCCCGGAGCCCGACACGACGCTCGTCGTGACCGACGACATCGAGCTGGGCCGTGCCCTCCGGGCGCTGGGGGCGCGGACCGCGCACGGCGCCTGGCTGGCCGGCCGCCTCGACCGGCAGCGCCTCGACGCGCCGGCGGCGGGACGTCCCCGGTCGCCGGGGTCGCCGGGCGCGGTCGCGGGGGCGGGCAGGTCACCCGCGCCGGGCGGCCGGTCAGACGAGCAGGCGAGTCCCGGGTGGAAGCCCGGTCGCGGGGCGACGAAGAAGACGGGGAACCCCAGGCGCGGCCACCGCGCCGGCTGAGCGGCGCTCCGTCGCCGACGGGTGGAACGGCCCTACCGTGGCCCGCACGGCCGTGGCACCCTTCCGGCCAGCGTCCATGAGCGTGGGCAACGCGGAGGTCTCCGGTGAAGCAGCTCAAGGTCCTCCTGGTCGGCGTCGGGACGGTGGGCGAGGCGATCGCCAGGCTGGGCTCGGGCACTGCCTGGCTGGACCGGATGGTCCTCGCGGACTACGACCTCGATCGCGCCCGCCTCATCCAGTCGCGGCTCGGCGGAGGGCCCGCCGACGCGCCGGCGACCGCCCGCTTCCCGGTCGCCTTCGTCGACGCCGGCAAGCCGGAGCTGGTCACCCAGCTGGCCCGCGAGCACGACGTCGACATCGTCGTCAACGCCGCCGACCCGCGCTTCGTGCCGACGATCTTCGACGGAGCCTTCGCCGCCGGCGCCGACTACCTGGACATGGCGGTGAGCCTCTCCGAGCCGCACCCCAGCGACCCCTTCCGGACGCCCGGCGTGAAGCTCGGCGACTACCAGTTCCCCAAGCACGAGACATGGAAGGCCGCCGGCCGCCTGGCGATCCTGGGCCTGGGCATGGACCCGGGCCTCACGGACGTCTTCGCCGGCTACGCCCGCAAGCACCTCTTCGACGAGCTCGAGGAGGTCCACGTGCGGGACGGCGGCGACCTGTACATCGAGGGCTACGCCTTCGCCCCGGTCTTCAGCATCTGGACGACGATCGAGGAGTGCCTCAACCCGCCGATCATCTGGGACGCGGCCCGGGGCGGGCACTACACGACGGAGCCGTTCTCGGCCCCCGAGGCGTTCGTCTTCCCGGAGGGGATCGGGCCGGTCGAGTGCGTCAACGTCGAGCACGAGGAGGTCATCCTCGTCCCGCGCGGGATCCCGGGGATCAGGAAGGTCAGCTTCAAGTACGCCCTCGGCGCCGACTTCATCAACGTGCTCCGGGTCCTGCACGCGGTGGGCCTCGATTCGACGAGGCCGGTGACCGTCAAGGGGATGCAGATCGCCCCGCGCGATCTGCTGGCCGCCGTGGTCCCCGATCCGGCGAAGGTCGGGGAGCGGATGAAGGGCCGGGCGATCGTCGGGACCTGGGCCATGGGGACCAGGGACGGCGCGCGGCGCGAGGTCTACCTCTACCAGAAGACCGTGGGCGAGGAATCGTGGTCCATCCACGGCCTCCAGGCGGTCGCCTACCAGACCGGCTTCAACCCCGTCCTCGGCCTGGAGCTGCTGGCCCGCGGCGAGTGGGGCGGCGCCGGCGTCTTCGTGCCGGAGCAGCTGGATCCCGATCCGTACATGGCGGCCCTCGACCGGTGGGGCATCCACTGGGCGGTCGAGGAGCGCGAGCCGGGGGCCAACGTCCCCACCTGACACCCGTGGCGGGCGGGGGGAGGCGCGCCGGGCCGCGGCCCGGCGAGAGCTCGGGCGTGCGGTCCGCCGCGGGCCGTGCCACGATCCGCCCGATGAGCAGCGTCCGCGTCCCCGGCTTCACCCCCGCCACCGGCGGGCTCCGCTTCGCCAACGCCTTCTCGTCGGCGCCGTTCTGGCGCCTCCGCCTCGGCTCTCTCGTCCGGGTGGAGATCGGCGACGTCGCTCGCGGCCTCTGCGGCGGGATGACCTTCGTGGCCGCGGACCGGCACCGGGCGGGCCTGCCGCCGCCCGCCGACGGCATCGCCCCGCCCGAGGACTCCGCGCTGCGCGCCCTGATCCTCCAGCGCCAGATCGACAGCTTCGACCGGGGTCGCCTGCCGCTCCGGTTCTACTCCCTCATGCTCCCGCTGCGGCCGGCCCGCGAGACCCCGTGGTCGCGCGCGCTCGCCCGGCTGGGCATCGACCTCCACAGCCGGACCCATGTCATGGTCGCGCGCGAGTGGCCACGGATCCGGCGGGAGCTCGACGCCGGCCGGCTCGTCCCCCTGGGGCTGGTTCGCGTGGTCTCGGCGAACCCGTTCCTGCTGACGCGCAACCACCAGGTCCTGGCCTGGGGCTACGACCTCGACGGGAACCGCCTGGCACTGCGCGTCTACGACCCGAACTGGCCCGCCGACGACGACGTCACGATCGCCCTCGACGTCTCCGACCCCGACGGCGCTGCGGCGCCCGCCTGGTCGCGCCCGGACGGCCCGCTCGTCGCCTTCTTCCGGGCCCCGTACCGGCCGGCGCAACCCTGACCGCCGGCGGCGGGCCTGTCCGTGCCCCATCGCGCGGGCGGCGGCTAGAATGCCGGCCATGACCGGAGACCTCGGCGGCACCATCGGGCGGGCCTGGACCGACTTCCTCGGCCTGGTCGAGAAGATCGTCAGCCCGGACTGGGGCGCGCTCGTGCTCCTGATCCCGCTCGCGATCGTGCCGCTCGTCCTCCTCCACCTCTTCGTCAGCGGCGGGCTCTGGACGCTCTTCGGGATCCGCAGGCCGCGCCCGAAGGTGCGCTGGGAGGAAGGCGCCCGGCCCCTCGCCCTCGACGCGGGCGGAGCGCCGCTCGCACCGGTCGGCCTCCCCTTCTCGCTGCGGGCCCGCCTCGCCTATCCCTTCGGGACCGTCCGCACCGACGACGGCGAGGACCTGGCGGTGATCTGCCCGATGTGCGGCGTGGAGCGCAAGGCCCAGATCCCGACCTGCGGGAACTGCGGCCTCGTCCTCAACGTCAGGCAGCCGATGACCGTCGCCCGCCCGGTCGGCCCGCCCCCGGGCGGCGCCGCCATCGCCTGACGGGGCGCCCACCAGACACGCCGCCGGGGGAATGACGCATGGCCACCGCCTCCTTCTACCTCTACGTCGTCGCCGGCCTCCTCCTCGTGGGGGCCTTCGCCGCGCACGTCGCCCACGCCACCCTGCTCGCCACCGGGCGCCGGCTCGCCGAGGCGCTCGCCCCGCGGCGGTCCCCCGCGTTCGCCGGCGCGGTCGGGGGAAGCTTCGTCGCCGAGATCGAGGCAACGTCCGCCGGCGGGAGCGGATCCGGGCCGCGGACGGCAGCTGCGCCCTTCGCGATCGGCCTGGCCTGGGCCGCCGCGATCCTGCTGGGCCTGGCCCTGCTCCTGCGCGCGATCGTGGTCGGGCGCGGCCCGTGGGGCAACATGTTCGAGTTCACGGTCGCCTTCGCCTTCGGGGTCGTGGCCGGGTACCTGCTCCTGGAGCGTCGCTACCCGGTCCGCTCGATCGGCTTCCTGCCCCTCGGCGTGGCGCTGGGCCTGTTCCTCTACAGCCTGACGCTGCCCGCCCAGATCGAAGCGCTCGTCCCGGCGCTGCAGAACCCGCCGCTGCTCACGATCCACGTCGGCATGGCCATGATCAGCTACGGCATCTTCGCCATGAGCTTCGCGGCCGGGCTGGCCTACCTCGTCCAGGAGAAGCGCCTCGGCGACGGACGGACGGTGGAGCGATTCGCCTGGCTGCCGTCCCGCCAAGTCCTCGACGCGGTCGCCTACCGGGCGGTGATCGTGGGCTTCCCGGTCTTCGCCACGATGATCGTGCTCGGCAGCTGGTGGGCCAGCATCGCCTGGTCGCGCTACTGGGGCTGGGACCCCAAGGAGACGAGCGCTCTCGTGACGTGGCTCGTCTACGCCGTCTACCTGCACCTGCGCAACCAGCGCGGCTGGCGGGGCCGGCCGGCGGCTCTCGTCCTGGTGGTCGGGTTCGCCATGGTCCTCGTCACCTACTCCGGAAACCTCTGGTTCCCGGGCCTCCACAGCTACAGCGGCCTGTAGGCGCGGCGCCTCACCCGGCGCGGCGCCTCACCCGGCGCGGCGCCTCACCCGGCGCGGCGCCTCACCCGGCGCGGCACGTTCGCCACGGTCGAGGCGAGAGTTCCATATCGCACGCCCGTTCGGTATGATGGTCCGGCAACGCCGTCGTCGGGCGCGATCCACGACCCGGGACAGGTGATCCACACGGGACCCACCGCTCGTCCACGACGGGGCACCGGGTTGTCCACGCTCCGTGGCCCGCTCCACTACATCTTGTTGTGCGAGAGCGCACCGCACCACTACATCTTGTGGTTTGGCCTTGACTCGACCCGGTCGGAGCGGTACGATGCGGGGACCGCCCTCAGCCGGGCGCACCGCCCCCGGAGCCCGTCCGGGCGGCTGGAGACCCGGTCCGGCGGAGGGCATGCCGAAGGGGCGTCGGGCGTGCGACGCGACCACGGCGCAGCTACACCGCCAGCGGCGGGCCGGCCCCATGCGGGCCGTCGGACGCCGAGGGGGGAGCGTTCTGATGGTGGGGCGGGCGGACCGCCAGGAGCACGACCCGACGCCGGGCGCCGGGGACAGGGACCGGGGCGGCGACCCGCCGGCCCGGAAGAGGAGCAGGCCCACGATGGCTCGAGCCGTACACGACGTCGTCCCGGTCGTCCCCACGGACGCGAAGCCCGCCAGGTCGCGCGGCAAGGGAGCCGCACCCGCCGGCCGCTCCCCTGCCCCGGCCGGCGCCCCGGCGGGGACCGCCGAGGCCGTCGCGGCCCGCGCCAACGCCGCCTTCGCCGACGCCGCCGCGCTGCGAGCCCGCGCCGAGGAGGCCGCGAGCGCGGCGATGGGCGCCCTCCGCTTCACCGGCGAGGGGACCCGCGGCCTGACCTTCGAGCGCCGCTGGACCCGCCCCGGCGTCCACCCCTACGACGAGATCCCCTGGGAGGTCCGGACGGCCGCCATCGGCAACGAGTCCGGCAAGCTCGTCTTCGAGCAGAAGGACGTCGAGGTCCCGGCGTTCTGGAGCCAGCTGGCCACCAACGTCGTCGTCAGCAAGTACTTCCGCGGCCATCTGGGCACCCAGGAGCGGGAGACGAGCGTCCGCCAGCTCATCGACCGCGTCGTCCTGACCATCGCCGCCTGGGCGGAGACCCAGCGCTACTTCGCGACCCCGGAGGACCTCGCCACCTTCCAGGCCGAGCTCACCCACATGCTCGTGCACCAGAAGATGAGCTTCAACTCGCCGGTCTGGTTCAACGTCGGCATCGAGCCCCGGCCGCAGTGCTCGGCCTGCTTCATCAACTCCGTCCAGGACTCCATGACCAGCATCATGGACCTGGCCAAGACGGAGGCGATGCTCTTCAAGTACGGCTCCGGCGCCGGCTCCAACCTGTCCACCATCCGTTCCTCGCGGGAGAAGATGGCCGGCGGCGGCACGGCCAGCGGCCCGGTCTCGTTCATGCGCGGCTACGACTCGTTTGCCTCGGTCGTCAAGAGCGGTGGAAAGACCCGGCGTGCGGCCAAGATGGTCATCCTGGACGTCGGCCACCCCGACATCCTCGATTTCGTCGACAGCAAGATGCTCGAGGAGAGGAAGGCCTGGGCGCTCATCGAGCAGGGCTACGACCCCTCCTTCACAGGCGAGGCCTACGGGTCGGTTGCCTTCCAGAACGCGAACCACTCGGTCCGGGTGACGGACGACTTCATGCGCGCGGTCGAGCGGGACGGCGACTGGACCACCCACGCCGTGGTCACCGGAGCGCCGATGGAGACGCACCGCGCCCGGACCATCTTCCGGCGCATGGCCGAGGCCGCCCACGTCTGCGGCGACCCCGGGATCCAGTACGACACCACGATCAACGAGTGGAACCCGGTTTCGAACACGGATCGCCAGTACGCCACGAATCCGTGCGTCACTGGAGACACGCTCGTCGCGACCGACGAAGGCTGGCGATCGATCGAGTCCATGGTCGGCGAGCGGGTCAACGTCATCGGCTCCGACGGAGCGCCGCACCCGGTTGATCGCATCTTCCCGACCGGGCGCAAGCCCGTCCTCGAGCTGAAGACCCGAGCCGGCTATCGCGTCCGCATCACGGCAGACCACAAGGTCGCGACACAGCGCGGCGACGTGGCCGTTCGCGAGCTGACGACGGCCGACGAGATCGCCCTCCAGGGCCCCGGGTTCGGGCGCGAGACGATCGCACCCCGCTTGGCCGAGGCGATCGGCCTCGCGGTCGGCGACGGCTGCCTCACCTGGGCCTCGGAGGAGCGAGGCGAGCGTCCGATGATCATGCTGACGATGCACCGGGACGAGGCGGTCGTCCTCGAAGCGGTCGTCGGCGAGATCAACGAGCAAAAGCACCTCCGCAAGGCGGTCGGCTCGGTCGGCCGCAATGGCGGCGTCCACGTCTCGTTCGGGGCCACCGGATCGCGCCTGGCCTTCGCCTCGCGGCCGGTCATCGAGCAGTTCATGCAGTACGCGGTCCTCGACGAGGGCAGCGACGCGAAGCGGCTCAAGCCGGCCGTCCACGGCCTCGACCGCGCCTCGCTCGCGGGCGTGCTGCGCGGTCTCTTCACGGCCGACGGGACGGTGGTGGACTCAGGCGACAGGAGCCAGTACGTCGGGCTGGACTCGACCTCGCTCGAGCTGCTCATCCAGGTCCAGCGCCTGCTCCTGGCCTTCGGCGTCAAGGCGAAGCTCTACGAGAACCGCCGCGGGGGGCGGCTCGAGGCGATGCTCCCCGACGGCCGCGGCGGGATGAAGGCGTATCCGGTCCGCGAGATGCACTCCCTCCGGATCACCCGCTCGTCCCGCCAAGCATTCGAGCGCGAGATCGGGTTCATGGCCGAAAGCCCCAAGGCTGCGGCCCTCGCCACCCTCAACGCCACCGTCGGCGTGTACCGGGAGGAGATGACCGACCCGATCGCCTCCGTCACGCCGCTGGGCGAGGAGGATGTCTTTGACCTCACGGAGCGGGCGACCAGCCATTTCGTCGCAAATGGCCTCGTTGTCCACAATTGCAGTGAGTTTTCGTTCCTGAATGACACCAGCTGCAACTTGGCGTCGGTGAATTTGATGAAGTTCGTCGGCGAGGACGGCGAGATCGATGTGGACGCCTTCCGCTACGGCTGCCGCCTGACGATCACGGCCCAGGAGATCCTCGTCGACAACGCCTCCTACCCCACGCCGAAGATCGAGGAGAACAGCCACCGCTTCCGGCCGCTGGGCCTGGGCTACGCCAACCTCGGGGCGCTCCTGATGAGCCGGGGCCTGGCCTACGACTCGCCCGACGGGCAGGCCTACGCGGGCGCGATCACCTCGATCCTCACCGCGGAGGCCTACCGCCAGAGCGCCGTGATCGCCCGCGATCACGGCGGCCCGTTCATCGAGTTCGAGAAGAACCGCGCCCCGTTCATGGCCGTGATCGCCAAGCATCGCGAGGCGGCGACGCACATCCCCACCGAAGGCGTGCCGGCCGGGCTGGGCGCAGCCGCCCGCAATCTGTGGGACGAGACCTACGAGCTCGGCGAGCAGCACGGCTACCGCAACGCGCAGACCAGTCTGCTTGCCCCGACCGGCACCATAGCCTTCATGCTCGACTGCGACACCACCGGCATCGAGCCGGACATCGCGCTCATCAAGTACAAGAAGCTCGTCGGCGAGGGCTACATCAAGATCGTCAACAACACGGTCCCCGGCGCCCTGCGGCGGCTCGGCTACACGCCGACGCAGGTGGAGGAGATCGTCGCCTACGTCGACGAGCGGGAGACGATCGAGGGCGCACCCGGCCTCAAGCCGGAGCACCTGACCGTCTTCGACTGCGCCTTCAAGCCCCGCAACGGCGTCCGCTCCATCCTCCCCATGGGCCACGTCCGGATGATGGCCGCGGTCCAGCCGTTCCTCTCCGGGGCCATCAGCAAGACCGTCAACATGCCCGAGGCGGCGACCGTCGACGAGATCGAGCAGATCTACCTCGAGGGCTGGAAGCTGGGCCTCAAGGCGATCGCGATCTACCGCGACAACAGCAAGCGGAGCCAGCCCCTCAGCACCTCCAAGCTGAAGAGCGACGACGAGACGAAGGCGGGGACGGAGATCGTCGCCGAGCTCCGCAAGCAGCTGGCGGCGGCCCAGGCGGAGGCGACGAAGCCGCACCGCCACCGGCTCCCGTCCGAGCGGACCGCGGTCACCCACAAGTTCGAGATCTCCGGCCACGAGGGCTACATCACGGTCGGCCTCTATCCGGACGGCCAGCCGGGCGAGATCTTCCTCAAGATGGCCAAGGAGGGGTCCACGGTCTCGGGGCTGATGGACACCTTCGCCACGGCGATCAGCCTGGCCCTCCAGTACGGCGTGCCGCTGCGCGACCTCGTGAACAAGTTCGCCCACGTCCGCTTCGAGCCGTCCGGCTTCACCGGCAACAGCGAGATCCCCATCGCGAAGTCGATCATCGACTACATCTTCCGCTGGCTCGGGAGCCGCTTCCTCGTCGGCGACGACCGGGCGGCGCTCGGCATCCAGGAGCGTGGCTCGTCGGTCGTCCAGGCGCCGCTCGCCTTCGGCGGGGCGGCCCTGGCGCCGCAGCCTGGAGAGGGCCCGTCGGCGATCGACGAGGCGCAGGA
This sequence comes from uncultured Chloroflexia bacterium, assembly GCA_963821235.1. Taxonomy (GTDB): domain Bacteria; phylum Chloroflexota; class Limnocylindria; order Limnocylindrales; family CSP1-4; genus CTSoil-043. The sequence goes on along the minus strand of CAWGCS010000002.1, from coordinate 143,797 downwards.
GCCGCCGGCGACGACGGCGAAGGCCACGGCGACCGCGACCGCGGCAGCCCCGGGCTCCGGCCCGGCGACCGCCCAGGCGAGCCCGCCCGCCTCCTCGGCGAAGGTGGACCTGCCGGTCGTGGAGCCGGCGAAGAACGGTCATGCGAACGGCAACGGCCACGCCAACGGGAACGGCAACGGGAAGAGCGGCGCGGCGTCGGCCTTCGCGGCCTCGCTCGGCATCGAGCGCACCGCCTTCAAGATCCAGGAGGACGCCCCCTCCTGCGCCGAGTGCGGCTCGATCATGGTCCGCAACGGCAGCTGCTACAAGTGCCTCAACTGCGGCAGCACGAGCGGGTGCAGCTGATCCTCACTCCGCGTCGCTGAACTGAGGCCGGGCCGCGAGGCCCGGCCTCAGTGTGCGTCGTCACCGGCGCCCGTAGCCCCACGCCGCCAGGGGCGATGTAAAGGACGCTTGACACGATCGCCGTGTCAAGTTACCTTTCCATCCATGCGCAACGACGTACGGGAGCTCCGGACGGGCAAGGGCCTCCGACAGGAGGATCTGGCCGTCGCATTGAAGGTTTCGCGTCAGACGGTCAACGCCATCGAGACCGGTCGCTACCTGCCGTCGCTCCCCCTGGCGATCGAGCTGGCGCGCTTCTTCGGCAAGCCGGTAGAGGAGCTGTTCCATGGAGACGACGATGAGCGCTAGATGGGGCGTGCCGGCCTTCGGGCTCCTGATGGGCGTGGCGATGTTCGCGGCGTCCGCGATCGGTGGTCAGCCGGCGCTTGGCCTGGGCATGTTGGCCCTCATGGCGCTCTACAGTGCGGTGCTCGTGGTCTTCGGCGGCCGAAGCGAGACGGTCGCGGTGCTGCGGGGCCAACCCGCCGACGAACGCCTCTCGCGGTTCGACGTCCTCGCCACTGCCGTGGCCGGATTCGTCGCCATCGTCGTGGCCATCGGCGGCTTCCTCTGGGAGATCGCTCGTGGCCAGAGCGGCTCCGATTTCGCACTCGTCGCTGCCGCGGCCGGGATCGCCTACCTGGCCGCGCTCCTCTGGCTCCGCTGGCGCGGCTGATCCGGGCTCGCCGTGCATCTCCTCAGTCGCGGGCTCGCCCGCGCGGACACGCCGTGCTTGTCCCCGGACTCGGCGACCGACGCGCTACGCTTCCCCTCGATGTCGCTCGTTCGCTCCGTCCTCATTGCCGGCACCGCGCTGGCGGCGATCTCCGCAGCCTGGCGGATGGCAGTGCGCCGCCGGGATCGAGCCGAGCCGCGCGCCTCGACCCAACGGCCGGGCGGCTGGGCGACCTGCTCGGCGCCGAGCGCGCGGGCGTACGACCTGGCCGCCGGGGCGCTGCTCGGGGGTCTCTACCGGCGGATGGCCGCCGACCTCGCAGCCGCGACGGCCGGGATCCGCGCGCCCGAGGTCCTGGAGATCGGTCCGGGGCCGGGCAACCTCGCCGTCGAGCTGGCACGCCGCATCCCGGACCTGCGCCTGACCGGCATCGACATCGACGCCGCCATGCTGGAGCGCGCCAATGCCCGGGCCGGGCGCGGGACGGTCCACGACCGCGTGGCGTTCCAGCTCGGGGACGTCGCCGCCCTCCCCTTCCCCGACGCCTCGTTCGACCTCGTCACCAGCTCGTTCTCGGTCCACCATTGGCCCGACGCGGCAGCCGGCTTCGCCGAGATCCGGCGGGTCCTGCGTCCCGGCGCCCGGGCGATCGTCTACGACCTCTCGGATCGCTGGGGACACCTCGAGCGGAAGGCGCCTCGCCTGGCCGCGGTCGCCGCCGCGGGCGGGTTCGAGGGTGCCCGGACTGAGCCGTTCCGCTGGCCAGGGCCGCTCGCCGTGACCAACCGGCTCGAGCTCGTCCGCGAGGCGGAGCCGCCGGCGACCTAGCCTCGATCCGGCGCGCGATCCCAGGCGACCTGTGCGGTCGCCACCAGGTGCTCGCAGAAGGCGCCGCCACGACCGGCGAGGCAGGTGCACGACCAGTGGAGAGTGGAGCCGGTCGCGGACAGGGCCGTCGACGCCCGGCCGGGCCCGTCGACCCGGGCGGCCACGGTCAGCTGCCCGAAGATCGTGATGTGGACGCGATCGGCGGCGGCCAGCTCGCGGCCGGCGGCCAGGGTCGCGGCCGCGGCGAGGCGGTGGAGGGCGTCGGGCTCGACGAGGTCGGCGACGGAAGCCATGGGAGTCCCCCTGCGTTCGGGCGGTTGGTGGTCGAGGATCACACGGATACCTGACAGGACCCGTCATGATTGGCGCTATGCTGGCGCCGATGCGCGCCAGCCGTCTCGTCAACCTGCTCCTGCTCCTCCAGTCGCGCGGGCACCAGACGTCGGCCCAGCTGGCGGACGAGCTGGAGGTCTCCGTCCGGACCGTCTATCGCGACGTCGAGGCGCTCGCCCAGGCCGGCGTCCCGATCTACGCCGAGCGTGGGCCGGCCGGCGGCGTACGCCTCGTCGACGGCTACCGGACCCGGCTGACCGGCCTCACCACGGACGAGGCCGAGGCGCTCTTCCTCTCCGGCCTGCCGGGGCCGGCGGCGGAGCTCGGCCTGGGCACGGTCGTGACGGCCGCCCGGCTCAAGGTGCTGGCCGCGCTGCCGCCGGAGCTGCGCGCCCGCGCGACCCGCATCCAGGCCCGCTTCCACCTCGACGCCCCCGGCTGGTTCAAGCAGTCCGAGCCGCTGCCCTGCCTCGAGCTCCTGGCGTCGGCCGTCTGGGAGGCTCGCGAGGTGGAGGTGACGTACCGCCGCGACGAGCGCGTCGAGCGCCGCGGCCTCGCCCCGCTGGGCCTCGTGCTGAAGGGCGGCATCTGGTACCTCGTGGCGATCTCCAAGGGCGAGCCGCGGACCTTTCGTGTCTCGAGGGTGGAGGAGGCGGTCCTCGGCGAGCCGTTCGAGCGCCCGCCCGACTTCGACCTCGCGGCCTTCTGGACCGCCTCGACGGCCCGCTTCGAGGAGGCCCAGGCGCCGGTCCACGTCACCGTCCGGGTGCAGCCCGGCTGCCGCGAGGCCCTGGAACGGACGATCGGCGCCACCGCCGCGGCGACGATCCGCAGGGTGCGCCGACCGGACGCCGACGGAACGGAGACCCTCCGGTTCCGCCACGAGTCGATGGACTTCGCCTACCTGGACCTCCTCCGGCTGGGGGGCCGGGCGGAGGCCGTCGGTCCGGCCGAGCTCCGCGAGTGGCTCGTGACGGCCGCTCGCGGGCTCGCGGACAGCTACGGGGTGACGAGCCGAACCGGGTGAATGCGGCGCTGGCGCCGCTCCCAGCGAGCCGAGACGGCCGCCCGGTCGACGTCGGGATCCGACCCGTCGCCGGAGAGGAGACGGCGGCGGCGGATCGCCTCGTGGATCTCCCGCTCGCGCTCCCACTGCGCAGCTTCGATGGCGAGCTGGTTGAACATCGTGGCCCCCTTCCTGACCTTCCTGGAGGTCGATGATGACAGCCATTGATGCCAGTTCCTGTCAGGTTTGACGAGTCCGGCGGCTACCCTGGAATCGTCCCGGCGACCAGCCCCGGCGCCGCCTCGCGAACGCGCCGGTGACCCGCGATCCGGCCCGTCGTACGATCCGCCCATGGCCACACTACGCCGCGTCGGGATCCTCACCGCCGGTGGCGACAGCCCCGGCCTGAATGCGGCCATCCGCGGCTTCGGCAAGGCGGCCATCGGCACCTACCGGATGGAGGTCGTCGGCTTTCGCGACGGGTTCCGCGGGCTGGCCGAGGATCGCCGGGTGAAGCTCGACAAGACGACCCTCAGCGGCATCCTGACCATCGGCGGCACGATCCTGGGCACCAGCCGCGACAAGCCCCACCGGATGCTCGTCGACGGCGAGGTCCGGGACATGACCGAGACGATCCTCGCGACCTACCGCAAGGCGGGCCTCCACGCGCTGGTCTGCCTGGGCGGCGGCGGGACGACGAAGAGCGCGCTGCGCCTCGCGCGGGCCGGCCTCAACGTCGTCACCCTCCCCAAGACGATCGACAACGACCTCGCCATGACCGACGCGACGTTCGGCTTCGCGACCGCGCTGGAGATCGCGACCGAGGCGATCGACCGCCTCCACAGCACGGCCCACAGCCACCACCGGATCATCGTGGCCGAGGTGATGGGCCACCGCGCCGGGTGGCTGGCCCTGGGCGCCGGGCTGGCCGGCGGCGCCGACGTGATCCTCATCCCGGAGATCCCGTACCGGGTGAGCGCGATCGCCGACGCCATCCGCCGACGAGTCCGGCGGGGCACCAACTTCAGCATCGTCGCCGTCGCCGAGGGCGCCCGGACGGTCGAGGACGCCAAGGCCCTGGCGGCGGCCGAGGCGCGCGAGGAGCGGGCCAAGGAGCCGGCGGCCCGCGAGGCGGCTCGCGCGGAGATCGCCCTCCTCGAGACGCAGCACATCGGCAACACGCTCCGCCTGGCCCACCAGCTGGAGCAGCTCACGGGCCTGGAGTCGCGCGTCTCGATCCTCGGCTACGTCCAGCGCGGCGGCACGCCGTCACCGGTGGACCGGCTGCTCGCGACGCGCCTGGGAAGCGCCGCCGCCGACCTCGTCCACGCGGGGACCTTCGGGGTCATGGTGGCGGCGCGGGGCGACGGCACCGAGGCGGTCCCCCTCGAGGAGGTCGCCGGGCGCCGCAAGACGATCCCGCCGGATCACACCTGGCTCGCCGCAGCGCGCCACGTGGGGACCTGCCTCGGCGACTGACGCCGATCGCCGAGGAGCGGCCAATCCCGCCAAGCGGCGGCCGCGCCCGCGACTACCCGAGCGGCGCCGCCCGCGCCAGCGCGTCCACCGCCGCCACGTCGTCGGCGCGCGTCTCCCGGATGAGGGCCGCGAGGGCGCTGCGCGCCCGCGGCTCCGCCAGCGCGCGCGCTCGCTCGAGGGTGCGCGGCGGCCCGCCGACGATCTCCCAGGCCCGCCACATCCGGTCGTGCATCGCGTCGTAGCGGCCGCCGGCCTCGCGGAGCGGCGCCGCCAGGGCGGGGAGCCGCTCGGCCGTGAGCTCGCACCAGCGGGCCGCGTACCAGCGGGTCTCGGCCGTGATGCCGACGGCGTCGTCGTGGGCCTCGTACCGCGCCAGGAGCGCTTCGGGGGCGGGGTCGGGACCGAGGGCGGCCCAATCCGCCTCGTCCGCCAGGGCGGCTGCCCACGCCTCGAACGCGGCGTGGCCGTTGTGGCGCCTGGCCCAGGCGATCCACGGCCTGCGGGCAACGCGCAGGGCGAACTCGATCGTGCTCCGGGCCAGGGCCGCCTCGCTCGGCGGGGCCGCTCGCTCCCCGAGCACCGCCAGGGCCTCGACGGCGGCCACCCAGCCGCGGCGTCGCAGCTCCCCGCCGGGCTTCGAGCTCGACCTCCGCGCTCCAGGGCTCCATCCCCTGGAAGCAGCTCCAGCCGATCGCGACCTCGTCGTCCTCGTCGAGGCCAGTGATGAGCGACGCCTCCGGCGGACCCACGAGGCCGAAGGCGATCACCGGGATGCCCGCCTCCAGGCTGGCCCGGACGCGGGCCCGGAAGACCGCCTCGCGGTCGGGCAGCTGCCCGTGGACGAACTCGAACGAGCGGCCGACGGCGGCGAAGGCACGGGTGTGGGGCTCGCCGGGATCGTCCGCGATGTAGGCCAGCTCCGGGTTGTCGAGCTGCCAGCCGTCACCCCAGCTCAGGCGGAAGGCGGCGCCGCTAGCTGCCTCCAGGCGGACGTAGGTCGGGTCCAGCCGCCAGGAGCGACCGTGCTCGTGGACGGTCCGGCCCGGCTCTGACTCCCCGAGGAACTCGAGGATGGCGCGGAGGGCCGAGGCGAACGGGACCTGCTCGGGGCAGCGGTCGTCGATGGGCTCGAACGAGATGCGCGGGACGCCGGCCAGGTGGATCGGGGCGCCGGCGTGGGCGGGGCTGTGCGACATGGGCCACCTCGAGCGGAGATGCCCACGTTCGCCCGGCCCGGCGTCGTGGCGCCAGAGTCGGAGCGCCCGAATCGAGCCTGCGCGCGCCTCAGGCCGCGGCCGCGTAGCCGGGGACCGTCACCTCGACGAGGGGGCTCCAGGCGACCATCGCGTCCACGTCGGTTCGATTCCAGTTCCGCGCCACCCGGACCAGGAGGGCTCGCCGCTCGGCCTCGTCGGTGACGATCCGGGCGGTCGCCGGGAGGTCCGCCGCCACGGCTCCCTTGAGGTGGATCGTCAGGCGCGGATCCGCCTCGAGGTTGCGCAGCCAGGCCCGCGCCCGCGCCCGGCTGGGCATCCCGGAGATCACGATCCGGCCGCCGATGTTGTGGAAGACGATCTCGATCCGGCGCGGCTCGCCGGACTGTCGACCGGTCGTGGTGATGTCGATGACGCCGCCGCGATCGAGGGCGGCGTGGATGGCGGGATCCATGGGTAGTCTCCGGACTGAACAGGTAGTTGCGGGCGCAACTATCTCACGGATCGTCCCATCCCGCCGAACGCCCCGCCGCGCCCGCCCTCCCGCCGGCCCCCCGAGTGGCGGCACGGAGCCTGCCATGTCGCCCGTACACTCGCTCCGTGCTCCGGACCGTCGCCGCCACCCGCTACGTCACGCCGTTCCGCGAGGGTGGCTCCCTGCCCGGCCTCTGCGAGGCCGACGACGACGGCCTCTACGTCGTCAAGTTCCACGGCGCCGGCCAGGGCCCCAAGGCCCTCGTCGCCGAGGTCATCGTCGGGGAGCTGGCGCGGGCGCTCGGCCTGCCCGTCCCCGAGCTCGTGCTCGTCGAGCTGGACGCCCGCTTCGCCGCCGGGGAGCCGCACTGGGAGGTCAAGGAGCTCCTCGACCGCTCGCCGGGCACGAACCTCGGCGTCGACTTCCTGCCGGGCGCGCTGGGCTTCGCCCCGGCCGTCGGGCCCGCGCCGTCGCCGGACCTCGCGGCCGACTTCGTCTGGCTCGACGCCTTCACGACGAACATCGACCGGACGCCCCGCAACCCGAACCTCCTCGTCTGGCACCGCCGCCTCTACGGGATCGACCACGGTGCCGCCCTCTACGTGCAGCACCGCTGGGAGGACGACCGGCGGAACCCCGACCACGCCCGGCGGCCCTTCGTCCAGGTGCGCGACCACGTCCTCCTGCCGTTCGCCGGCTCGATCGTGGACGCGGACGCCCGGCTGGCTCCCCAGGTGACCGACGCGCTGCTCGAGGGCCTCGTGGACGCCGTGCCGGTCGCCTGGCTCGACGGCGACCCGACGTTCGCCTCCGTCGACGACAATCGGCGCACGTACGTCGACTACCTGCGGCGACGGCTCGCGGCGCCGCGGTCCTTCGTGGAGGAGGCTGAGCGTGCCCGTTCCGGCGCCTGAGCCCACCCGCCACCCGTTCGCCTACGCCATCGTCCGCGTCGTGCCGCGCGTGGATCGCGGCGAGTCGATCAACGCGGGGATCGTCCTCCTCTGCCGGCCCAAGCGATTCCTGGGCGCGCGCGTCGCCCTCGACGAGGCCCGCCTGCGGGCGCTCGACCCGGACTGCGACCCGGCCGACGTCCGGCCGCACCTCGTCGCGATCGAGCGGATCGCCGCGGGCGACCCGGCCGGCGGGCCGATCGCGGCGCTCTCCCAGCCGGAGCGCTACCACTGGCTCGTCGCCCCCTCGTCGACGATCATCCAGCCGTCGGAGGCCCACACGGGCATGACCTCGGACCCGGCGGCCACCCTGGAGCACCTCTTCCGAACCCTCGTCGGGACGATCTCGACGACCGCCTGACCGCCGGCCGCGGTCGAGCGTCCCGCACAGGCAAGGAGACTGCCATGACCTGGGAGAAGGCCGAGCAGGCCGCCCAACCCGTCCTCAAGTGCCCGCTCTGCGGCGGGACGCAGTTCGACCAGCAGAAGGGCCGGATGGATTCCCGCTGGGGCCTCACCAGCCACAAGCTGATCCTCAGGATCTGCAAGCAGTGCGGCCTGGTGCTCCAGTTCTCCGCCGGCCGGGGGATCTTCGACTTCGACTGATCCCGCCGGCGACGGGCCTCGACCTCAGGTCCAGGGGCCGTCGAGGTCGCGCGCGCCGCGCGCCCGCGCCTCCTCGCCGAACCAGCGGCAGAGCAGGTGGAGGGCCAGGTCGATCCCGGAGCTGACGCCCATCGCCGTCACGATCGGACCCTCGTCGACGACCTTCCCGACCACCACCTCGACGTCGGGGAACTCGCGGCGGAAGGACGGCAGCGCGCCGGTGTGCGTCGTCGCCCGCCGTCCGGCCAGGAGGCCGGCGCGTCCCATCAGGAAGGCGCCCGTGCAGACCGAGGCGACGAGCGGCGTCGTCGCGGCCCGCGCGCGGAGGAAGGGCAGGAGGTGCCGCTCCTGGTCCTCGGTCGGGTCGTCGGCGCCGGGACCGCCGGGGACCACGAGCGCGTCGAGCGGCGGCGCGTCCGCCAGGAGGTGGTCGACCCGGATGCGGAGGCCGCCCCGGGCGCGGACCTCGGGCCGGGCGCCCAGGGCGACGACCCGGCAGTACGGCTCACCGCGCTCGTCGTGCGTGGCGGACAGCACCTCGTACGGGCCGGCGAAGTCGAGGACCTCGACGTCGTCGAAGAGGAGGATCCCGACCAGGGGCCGGTGGCGGGTGCCCATCGGCGCATTGTCGCCGGCCGGTCGGGCGGTGTCATCCGCATGTCACGGTCGCCCGACTACCATGTGACCATCCCGCACGGAGCACGACCCTTGAGCGTCCTCGACTTCCTCTTCCCCGATCCGGCCAGGCAGGCCCTTCCCTCCCCCGCCGACGCCCTGCCGGGGCGCCCCGACCCGATGCCGATCGCCGAGCGCCACGCCGTCCTTGGCACGCCGATCGCCGGCCCCCTGCCGGCGGGCGCGCAGGTGGCCGTCTTCGGCCTGGGCTGCTTCTGGGGCGCCGAGAAGACGTTCTGGCAGACGCCGGGCGTCATCTCGACCGCGGTCGGCTACGCCGGCGGCCTCACCCCGAACCCCACCTACGAGGAGGTCTGCTCCGGGCGCACGGGCCACGCCGAGGTGGTGCGCGTGGTCTTCGACCCGGCCCGGATCAGCTACGCGGCGCTGCTGAAGCGCTTCTGGGAGAGCCACGACCCGACCCAGGGGATGCGCCAGGGCAACGACCGGGGCACCCAGTACCGGTCGGCGATCCACGTCTTCGACGCGGAGCAGCGGCAGGCCGCCGCAGGCTCACGCGACGCCTATCGGGCGGTCCTCGCGAAGGCTGGCTATGGCGCGATCACGACCGAGATCGTCGACGCCCCGCCCTTCTACTACGCGGAGGACTACCACCAGCAGTACCTGAACAAGGTTCCGGACGGCTACTGCCCCGATCACGGGACCGGAGTGGCATGCCCTGTCGGAGTCGGGATCACCGCGGCCGCCGACTAGCTCAGTCGTGCCTCACTGTCTCGGCCCGCGCATCCGACAGTCGCCAGCGTGCTGACGGCGAGTCGCCCGACCGCGAGCACGATCAGGGCAACGGTGAGACCCCGACCCCCGGAGCGTCGGGCTCGTGGTGGACCTTCAGCTCACTGACCGGGAGCGCGATAGGTCGGAGAGCGCTTCGCTGCCGCGTCGATCTGCTCGGGCGTCAGCAGCTTGACGGTCGAGTTCGAGACCGCGCCGCTGGCGGTGACCGTCATCGCCACCGCAGCGGCGGCCACGTCGTCAGGCAGATCGCAGACGACGAAGTAGCTGTCCTCGCCGAATGCGAAGTAGTAGGACTCGAGGGTTCCGCCGACGCTCGCGGCCAGGGCCGCGACCGCCTTCGGGCGTCCGGTGCCACCCTCCTTGAGGATGCCGCGAAGGCCGTCGGTCGTGAACGACCCGTGGAACAGGTACTTGGCCATGGGAACCCCTCCTGACCCGCCGCGGCGCGGCGGACCGGGCAATCATAATCGGGGAGGACCACCTGACCCGGGGCCGCGGTGGATGCTCTCGCCGTGATCCTGCACACCATGAGCCAGCGACAGGCTGACTGAACGCTGCCGCCAGGCTCGTGTAACCCGCGCGGCGATCGGGCGTCGGGTGCGTCTGCGTCGGCCCGACGGTTCGTCCAGCGGTGCCGGCAGGCCACCACACGACGCTCCTCTTCGCCGCATCGACCCCGAGTAACTGCTTTGACGTCTTGACGGGTTACTTCTCAGGGCTCATCATCCGGGTCCTCAAGCGCACCTGCTGGGAGGAGTCCGCGATGATCGCGAGGACCTGGCGTGGCACCGTCGAGGCCGGCAAGGGGTCGGGGTACCTGGCGATCGTCGGTCGCACGGGCCTCCGAGACTCCCGGGAGACCCCGGGGAACCAGGGGTTCTACGTCATGCAGCGGCGTGCCGGGGACCACGACGAGATCCTCACCCTGTCGCTCTGGGAGTCCGACGATGCCATCAGGGCCTTCGCGGGCGATGACATCTCGCGCGCGGTCTTCTACCCCGAGGACGATGCCTGGCTGACCGGCCGGGACCTGCACGCAGACCACTGGGAGATCGTCGGTGAGACGACCTCGCCCTCCACGACGAGGCCAGCGGGTTGAGGCGGTGGTTCGTTGCGCCGGCCCGCCCGGAGCGCCTCGGCCGCGCACGGACAACCGGTGGCGTCACTCCCAGGGAGCGTCACGGTGCAGGCTCCGCAGCCGGACCTCGGTGCCGCGGCGGATCGAGCTCGGGATCTCGGCGATCCGGTCCACGTAGGCGACCAGGTCGGCGAGCGCCTCGGCTGAGGCGTCGCCGGACAGGTCGACCTCGTACTCGATCGGCGTCGAGGTGGCCGGGCTGCCGCCATAGTCGCTGTCGGCCACGACCCGGACGCGGTCCAGCCGGATGCCGCGGCGGGCGGCCTCGCGGAAGAGGTCGTTCGAGACGCAGCCGGCGACCGCCAGGTTGAGCAACTGGCCGCCATTGAAGCCGAGCCCTCGGCCGCCGGCCTCGGGCGGCCGGTCGATGACGACGGTCACCGACCCTCCCGACCCGAGCGCCGTCGGGCCACCATCGACCGAGCGGACGTCGACGCGATACGCCTCGGACATGGCCGGATCCTCCATGCGGGGTGACGGATCGTACCCGAAGCCCCACGGCCCGAGGCGGGCCGAGCCAGGACCCGCCGGCGGTGAGATCGGCGCTCAGGCCGTGGGCGAGGGCCCGGCCTCGGCGGCCCGCGAGCCCGGCCGTGGCCGGCGGCGGAGGTAGCGCGCGACGGTGGTCCGGTCACGGACGGCAAGGGCCCAGCGGCAGCGGCAGAGGCCCCGCGGGCAGCCTTCGTGCGGCAGGCGCGGCGCGCGGAGCTCGGTCGCGATGCGGAAGAGCTGCCCGTGGTCGACCCGGCAGGCGTCGCAGCAGGCGGGGCCGACGAGCTCCGCGTCGCGGGCGAGCTTGGCGATCCCCTTCAGCTCGGCGGTCGCGCCCTCGCGCAGCAGGGCGACCGCCTCCGCGGGAGGCGGCGACGGCGAGCCGGCGAGCCGGTGGAGGGCGAGCGCCTGCTCGCGGCGGATGCTCGAGGCCTCCTCCCAGCGGCGCTCGCGCCTGGCGGCGCTGAACGACCGATCGACGGTCGTCAGGTAGAGCGCGCGGGACGCGTCCACGACGTCCTGGGAGAGCCTGCTCGCCTCGAGCCGGGCGACGCGCTGGGCGGGCGCGCCGGCCGCGGCGGCGAGCTTCAGCCAGCGCTGGCGCTCTCTCGTCCACCGTCCCGTGCTCGCGATGCGGCGGCGTTCCGCCTCGAAGATCTCGACGGCCGACTCGGTCAGGTAGACGGCCCGATCGTCGACGTGCCGGACGACGATCCGGTGGAGGCACTCGGGGCAGCGCCGGCTCGCCGCCGGCGGCGGCCGCAGGATCGTCCCGCAGTACGGGCAGCAGGGAGGGAGGGCGATGGGAGGGCGATGGGAGGGCGCCCGGTGCGCCCGCGTCGAGGGCTGGCGCCGGGCCCGGGTCGCGGGGGCGCGCTCGTCCGGGCTGCGCGTCGGCGCCTGGCCCGGGCCCGGGTCGTCGGGAGGGGCCCAGTCAACGACACGGGCCCAGTCGACCCCGACCGGCGGACCCGCGTCGGCCATGACTGGCACGAGGTCCGCCTCCCGGGGCTCGGCCATGACCGGCACGAGGTCCCCCTGCCCTTCGACGAAGATGGGCGGGCGCCGCCCGCCGGGCCACTCCGGGATCACCGGACCCGTGACGCCGTCGTCCAGCTCCATCTCGTCCGTTGGCTGCTCGTCGCCGGCCTCGGTCGCGCCGCCGCCGAACAGGTCGGCGAGGCGTGTCGCCATGCGCGCCTGCGCCTGGGCGAGCTCGGCCGGATCCATCTTCGGCTTGGGCCGCAGGATGTCCCGCATCTTGGCCATGGCGCTGGTCCCTCGCTCCCGGTCGTCCCGACGGCTCAACGCGCGATCGCCCGGAGCCCGGCGAACGCGTGGCGCAGTCCTCCTGCAGACGAGCAGCGTACTCCCAACAGGACCATGGTCGTCCAGCCCCGGTCCTTTCGGCTGGTGCGGGAACGCACCTCGGACCGGGCGCGGGGGTCGCCCGCGCGGGCTCAGGCGCCGCGGGCGGCCTTCTGGCCGGCCTTCCAGGCCCGCTTCTGCTCCTGGTAGCGGGCGAGGGCCTCCGCGGAGTCCACGTCGGCGAGCGTCGGGTGGGAAGGCGCGACGGCCTCCCAGCCCGCCGGACGGACCCCGAAGCGCTTCGCCAGCAGCCCGACGAGCGTCTTCGCCTTCATGTCCCCGATCCCCGGCAGGGCCCGCAGGCGGCGGTCGAGGTCCGCGCCGTCGCGGGCCTCGGTCCAGACGCGCGAGGCGTCGCCGCCGTGATCGCGGACGATCGTCGCGCAGAGCTCCTGGACCCGCGCCGCCATGGCGCCCGGGAAGCGGTGGAGCGCCGGCCGCTCGCGGAAGGCCGCCTCCAGCGCTCCCGGATCCATGCCGGCGATCGCCGCCGCGTCGAGGGTCCCGATCCGTCGCTGCAGGTCAAGCGGCCCGGCGAAGGCCTTCTGCACCGTGACCTGCTGGTCGAGGGTGAAGCCGATGAGGAGGGCCAGGGGGTCGGCGGCCAAGAGGGCGTCAGCCTCCGGATCGCCGGTGAACGGGAGGCTGGCCGGGCGGTTCGTCGTCATCGCGGCATGGTAGCGCGCCGCGGACGTGGCCCGGATTCGGCGCCCGGCCGCCCGTGCGCCCGGGGCGACAACCGGCGGGATGGCCTGCCCGTGCGGGGCCGGAGGTCCCTGCCATGGCCCCCCGCCACCCGCCATCCTCATCCCGCAGAACCCGTTCACAGGAGCGTCCATGCGCCCGCCGCGCGTCCTGGTCGCGTACGCGAGCCGCCACGCCGCCACCGCCGAGATCGCGACCGCCATCGCCGCCGAGCTCGACGCCGGGGGCTGCATCGCCACGCTCGCGGAGGCACGCGCGGTGACGACCTTCGCGTCGGCCGACGCTGCCGTGGTAGGCAGCGCGCTCTACCTCGGGCGCTGGGACCCCGCCGCGCTGGACCTCCTGCGGCGCGAGCGCGCGGCGCTGGAGCGGATCCCGACCTGGCTCTTCAGCTCGGGTCCGGTTGGCGTCGGCACCGCTACGGCACGGCCGGATCGCCTGCCGCAGCCGGACGACGTCGCGGCCCTGGCCGACGAGATCGGAGCCCATGCCACGACCTTCGGCGGCCGGGTCGACCCGGACGAGGGCGGATTCGAGATGGAGATCCTCGCGACGGCCGGCCTGGCCGGCGACTGGCGGGACTTCGGGCGGATCCGGGCATGGGCGCGCGGGATCGCCGCCGAGCTCGTCGCCCGCGCCGCGGAGGGCGACGCCGGGCTCGAGCCAGCCAGCGGGGACGGCAGCAGCGCCTGACGCCCGCCGCCGTCGCGACTGCGGGCGCGGCGACCCGCTGGACGAGTACCCTTTGGCTGGGCCCGTTCGCCCCGACGCAGGCCCGGCCCGGTCGACCATCGCCGGGTCGTCCAGGCGAGGGAGGCGACGACGATGACAGGACAGGCATCCACCCAGCGCGGCGCGCTCGTCATCGGCATCGGGCTGATCCTGCTCGGCGTGGCCGCCCTGGCGGTCCAGGCCGGCGGGCTTCGGGTCGGCTGGCCCGTCTGGATCATCGGACCCGGCCTGGCGCTCATGTTCGGCGCCTTCGCCATCGGCGGGTCCGGGGGCAGCGGGATGGCCGCCGTCGGCGGCATCGTGACGATGGTCGGTGTCGTCCTGGCCGTGCAGGACGCCTACGGCCTCTACCAGACGTGGTCCTACGCCTGGGCCCTCGTCGCCCCGGGCGGGGTCGGGCTCGGCCTCACCCTCTACGGCTTCCTGACCCGGCGCTGGGAGGACGCCCGCGGCGGTCTCGGCGCGCTCATCGCCGGGATCGTGATCTTCCTGGTCGGCTTCCTCTTCTTCGAGGGCGTGATCCACCTCTCCGGCGATCGCTTCGACGACCTGACGACCATCGGGGTGCCCGTCCTCCTCGTCGTCATCGGGGCGATCGTCCTCGTCGGGGCGTTCCTGCCGGGTCCCTGGCGCCGGCCCTACGTCGTCTTCCACGACGACCGCGATCGCGCCGCGGCCGAGCGTGGCGACGGCGGCTCGGGCTGGGCGGCCCCGACCCCCGACCGGCTCGGCATCGGCCTGGAGGGCGCGCCCGACGCGGAGGTGATGGTCACCTTCGGGGCCGGCCGGCTGGCCATCGGACCCGCGGCAGCGGGCATGCTGGTCGACGGCACGTACGAAGGCGGGGTGAAGGTCGAGAAGTCGGGCCCGGGGCGGGTGCGGCTCTCGCCGCCCGCGCCGGCCAACCTCCGCTGGGATCGCGCGCCGTACGCCTGGCGGGTAGGCCTCACGACGGAGATCCCCATCCGCCTGCGGGTCGAGTCGGGCGCCGCCGACGGCGAGCTCGACCTCTCGGACCTTCGCGTCGCCGAGCTCCGCCTGCGGACGGGGGCGAGCGAGACGCGGGTGACGCTGCCGCAGGCGGCCGGCTTCACGCGGGTGGACGCCGAGGGCGGAGCTGCCGCCATCCGCTTCCGAGTCCCCGACGGCGTGGCCGCCCGGATTCGCTCGGCGATGGCCCTCGGCTCCAGCGAGGTCGACACTGCCCGATTCCCTCGCAACGCGGCGGGCGACGGCTGGGAGTCGCCCGACTTCGCCGGCGCCGCCAACCGCGTGGAGATCGAGTTCCGGGGCGGGATGGGGGCGCTGTCCGTCCGCTGACTGCCGGGCGAGGCCGGCGAGGAGGCGGTCCCGCACCCCGAAACTGAAGCTGGAGGCGATGATGCGCGCCCTCGTCCTCAAGCGGCCGGGTCGCATCGACGGAATGCCGTCGCCGCTGGAGCTGGGCGACGTGGCGGAGCCGGCGCCGGGGCGGGGCGAGCTCCTCGTCCGGGTGGCCGCCTGCGCCGTCTGCCGGACCGACCTCCAGCTCGTCGAGGGCGACCTGATGGCCCACCGCCTGCCGACGATCCCCGGCCACCAGGTGGTCGGGCGGGTGGAGGCCGTCGGGAGCGGGGTGACTAGCTGGACCGTCGGCGACCGGGCCGCCGTGGGCTGGCTGGCGGGCGCCTGCGGGACCTGCCCGGCCTGCCTGTCGGGCCGGGAGAACCTCTGCCCGAGGGCGGAGCTCACCGCCTGGGATCGCGATGGCGGATTCGCCGAGCGAACGCTCGTGCGGGCCGACTTCGCCCTGCGCGTGCCGGAGGGCTTCGACGATATCGCGGCGGCCCCTCTCCTCTGCGGTGGGGTCATCGGCTACCGCGCCCTCGTCGTGTCCGGGATCCGCCCAGGCGGCCGCCTGGGCCTCTACGGGTTCGGGGCGTCGGCGACCCTGGCCATCCAGGTCGCCCGCCACTGGAATTGCGAGGTCCACGTGGCGACCCGCTCCCCTCGCGAGCGGGAGCGGGCGCTCGCCCTCGGGGCCTCGTCGGTCGGCGGCTACGACGACCCGCCGCCGGCGCCGCTCGAGGCCGCGGTGACGTTCGCCCCGGTCGGCGGCGTCGTCCTCGCCGCGCTGCGGGCACTCGCCCCGGGCGGGACGGTGGCGATCAACGCGATCCACCTCGACGGGATCCCGGCCTTCCCCTACGCGGACCTCTGGCTGGAGCGCGGCCTGCGCTCCGTCGCCAACTCCACCCGGGCCGACGCCCGCGCCTTCCTGGAGCTCGCCGCGACGATCCCGATCCGGACGGAGGTCGAGGTGCTGCCCCTGGCGGACGGCGCCGAGGCCCTCCGGCGGCTGGCGGCCGGCACGCTCGAGGGGACGGCGGTCCTCGTGCCCTGAGGCCGCGGTCGGTCAGGCGCGCCGGGCGATCCGCGCCTCCGTCGCCCCGCTGAGGCGGGCGAGGTCGGCCGGCGCCAGCTCGATCTGCAGCCCGCGGCGGCCGCCGCTGACGAAGATGGTCACGAAGTCGCCGGCCGACGCGTCGAGGACCGCCGGCAGCCGCCGGCGCCCGCCGAGCGGGCTGATGCCTCCGACGACATAGCCGGTCGCCCGCTCCGCCTCGACCGGGTCGGCCATGACGGCGCGCCGGCGGCCGAGCGCGGCGGCGAGGGCCTTGAGGTCCAGCTCGAAGGCGACCGGGACGACGGCGGCCACCAGCCCGCCGTCGGCGCTCGCGATCAGGGTCTTGAAGACGCGGGCTGGATCGAGGCCGAGGGCCGCCGCGGCATCGAGGCCGTACTGCGGCCGGCGATCGCGCTCGCGGGGCGAGGCCGGGCCCGGCGCCTCGTACTCGTGGACAGCGTGGGCGATGCCCGCCGCCCGGACCGCGTCGAGGGCCCGGGTCCCCCGTCCGCTCACTCGAACTCGCGGTGGCGGACCACGGCCAGGACGAGGGTGGTCGCGTAGAGCAGCGTCAGGCTGAGGAAGGGCCAGCTGATCCGCAGGCCGAGCGGGAAGACGGTCACCACCGCGAACACCAGGAGGACGGCCACCACGAGGGGCCAGAAGCGCCGCGCCAGCACCAGCCCGCCCAGCAGGAAGTGGACCGTGGCGAGGGCGAGGCCGGCCGGCACGACGACGAGGAAGAAGCCGAAGACGACCGTGTTGGAGCCGGACCATCCCGGCGCGTCCACGAGGCCGAGCCCGGCCGCCACGACGAGGAAGGTCGCCGGCAGCAGGATGATGATGATGAGGAGCCCGATCGAGCCGATCAGCCGGCCGCAGGCGGTGAGGAGCGCCGAGCGATCCTCGTCGCCCGTCCGCTCGCGCCCGCGCTCCCGCCGTCCGGTCATGGCCGCCGGCGCCGCTCAGTACGGCTCGGGGATGAAGGTCTGGTCCTCCATCGGCGGCCGGACGTAGCCGGTGTCCTTCTGGCGCGGCGGCAGGACGATCGGCTCCGGCGTGAGGTCCTCGTAGGGGATCATCGAGAGCAGGTGGGCGATCACGTTGAGGCGGGCCCGCTTCTTGTCGTCGGAGCGGACCACCCACCAGGGGGCCTGCTTGATGTCCGTGTGGGCGAACATCTCGTCCTTGGCCTTGCTGTAGTCCATCCAGCGGGCCCGGCTCTCGACGTCCATCGGCGACAGCTTCCAGCGCTTGGTCGGGTCGGTCAGGCGGTCCTGGAAGCGTCGCTCCTGCTCCGCATCCGAGACGCTGAACCAGTACTTGATGACGATGATCCCGCTCCGCACGAGCATCCGCTCGAACTCCGGGCAGGACCGGAGGAACTCCTGGTAGTCGTCCTCGCTGCAGAAGCCCATCACCCGCTCCACGCCGGCCCGGTTGTACCAGCTCCGGTCGAAGAGCACGACCTCCCCCGCGGCCGGCAGGTGGTCCACGTAGCGCTGGAAGTACCACTGGGTCTTCTCTCGCTCCGTCGGCGCCGGAAGGGCGACCACCCGGGCGTACCGCGGGTTGAGCGGCTCGATGATCCGCTTGATCGCGCCGCCCTTGCCGGCCGCGTCCCGGCCCTCGAAGATCACGACGACCTTGAGGCCGCGGGCCTTGATCCACTCCTCCCACTTGACGAGCTCGACGTCGAGGCGGCTGAGCTCCGCCTCGTAGGCCTTCGTCCCCAGCCGCGCCGGCTCCGCGGCCGGCGGCGGCACGGGCCGCGTCGAGTCGAGGGCCGCGGCCGGGATGGCCAGGGCCGACCGCTCCGGGCGCCGGTTGCGACCTTCGCGCACGGCAGGGCGCGCCGCCCGCGCCGGCGCCGGGTCCGACTTCCGCTTCGCCATCGTCGCCTCCTCGCCCCGCCCGTCCGGGCCCGCCCGGTCTCGGCGCCTGTTTCGATTATGCTGCGCAGCGGTGACGTTCGATACCCTCGGCCTGTCGGCCGAACTCCTCCGCGCGGTCGCCGACGAGGGCTTCACCGCGCCAACGCCCATCCAGGTCCAGGCGATCCCTCTCGTCCTCGAGGGGCGCGACCTCATGGGTGCTGCCCAGACGGGGACCGGCAAGACCGCCGCCTTCGTCCTCCCCATCTTCGAGCGGCTCAAGCCATACGCCAACGCGTCCTTCTCGCCGGCGCGCCACCCGGTGCGGGCGCTCGTCCTGACGCCGACGCGGGAGCTGGCGATGCAGGTCGCCCAGATGGCCGCGGCGTACGGGCGCCACATCGCCCTCCGATCGGCGGTCGTCTTCGGCGGCGTCCCGCTCGACCCCCAGATCAAGGAGCTCCGGGCGGGCGTGGAGCTCCTCGTCGCCACGCCGGGCCGGCTCCTCGATCTCGTCGGCCAGCGCGCGGCCAACCTCGGGCAGGTCGAGATCCTGGTCCTCGACGAGGGCGACAGGATGCTCGACATGGGCTTCATCCCGGACATCCGGCGCATCCTCGAGCTGCTCCCCAACCGCCGCCAGACGCTCCTCTTCTCGGCCACCTTCTCCGACGAGATCCGGCGCCTCTCCCGGGAGTTCCTCTCCGACCCCGCGATCGTGGAGGTGGCCGCCCGCAATGCCACCGCGGCGGCCGTCCGCGAGGTCCTCTATCCCGTCGACCGCGAGCTCAAGCTCGAGCTGCTCGAGCACCTCGTGCGGACGCACGACCTCCGCCAGGTGCTCGTCTTCACCCGCACCAAGGTCGCCGCCCGGCGGACCGCGTCCGACCTGGACCGCCACGGCTTCGCCGCGACCGCCATCCATTCCGACCGCACCCAGGCCGAGCGGATCCGGGCGCTGGCGGACTTCAAGGCCGGCGAGGTGGAGATCCTCGTCGCCACCGACGTCGCCTCCCGCGGCCTCGACATCGAGGAGCTGCCGGTCGTCGTCAACTACGAGCTGCCGACGAAGGCCGAGGACTACGTCCACCGGATCGGCCGGACCGGCCGGGCCGGGGCGAGCGGGATCGCCATCAGCCTCGCCTGCCCCGACGAGATCGACCTCCTGCGCTCCATCCAGCGCCTCCTGCGGCGAGCGATCCCGGTGGAGGTCGTCGAGGAGTTCCTGCCCGACCCCGACACGCCGCCACGCCCCATCCACGCCCGCGGCGAGGTGCGCATCCCGACCCATCGCCACAAGGCCCAGCGCGTCCACCACGGGCGCTGACCGGGCAGGCCCTCGCCGAGGCGCGAGCCGCACGTCGTGACCACCGGCCCGCCGCGGGGCGGCATCCGGCCCACCGTGGCGGGCACGCTCGCTGGGTACCATGGGGGCGACCATCCGGCCCGTCCTGTCGTGCAGCAGGGACCCCCGAGGGAGCAGCGCGTCCATGTCCGCCCAGCAGCGAATCGGCATCCTCACCGGCGGCGGCGACGTCCCCGGCCTCAACTCCGTCATCAAGAGCGTCGTCTACCGCTCCACCGAGCTCGGCTACGACGTCATCGGCCTGCGCCGGGGCTGGGAGGCCCTGACCCACATGCGACCGGGCGCCGAGTTCGACCCGGAGTACGTCCGCCCGCTCGACCGGATCAACACCCGGACCATCGACCGCACCGGGGGGACGACCCTCCACTCCAGCCGCACCAACCCCAGGAAGATGCGGGTCGGCAAGCTGCCCGAGGTCGTGCCCGCCGATCGGCTCCCCTCCCTGCAGACCGGCGAGGGCGTCTACGACTTCACGCCGGTCGTCCTGGAGAACCTCGACCGCCTCGGGATCCACACGCTCATCGCGATCGGCGGCGACGACACCCTGTCGTACGCCAAGGTCCTCGCCGACGCGGGCGTCCAGATCATCGCGATCCCCAAGACGATGGACAACGACGTCCGGGGCACGGAGTACTGCATCGGCTTCTCCACGGCCATCACCCGGGCCAAGGACGCCATCAACCGCCAGCGGACTACCCTTGGCTCCCACGAGCGAATCGGGGTCTTCCGCGTCTTCGGCCGCAACGCCGGCTTCACCGCCCTCTACACCGCCTACGTGACCTCCGGCCGCTGCGTCATCCCAGAGCACCGCTTCGACCTCGAGCACCTCGTCGACGTGCTCGTCGAGGACCGCCGCAACAACCCCAGCCGCTACTCGTTCGTGATCGCCTCCGAGGGCGCGCTCCCGGAGGGCATGGAGCTCCAGGAGGTCGGCGAGGCCGACGCCTACGGCCACCGCCACAAGGCCAGCATCGGCGAGTTCCTGGCCGACGACATCAAGCGACGGACGAAGATCGAGACGGTGAACTCGGAGTTGACCTACGACCTCCGCTCCGGCGACCCCGACGCCCTCGACCAGATCGTCGGCATCACCTTCGCCAACGTCGCCATGGAGCTCGTCCTCGAGGGAAAGACGGGCCAGATGACGGCCATCCGCGAGGGGCGCTACGGGTACTGCCCGATCCCCGAGCCGGGCGCCCGGACCGTCGACGTGGCGATGTTCTACAACGTCGACCGCTTCCGGCCGCAGTACGCCAACCGGATCGGGCTGCCGGTGCTGCTCACCCAGCCCGTCGTCTGAGGCCCGACGAGGGCGCCACGGCGCGACGGGGCACTCGCCGCACCGACGACGCCCCCGTCAGCGTGACGCGTCGGGGTCCGACGCCCCGGCGCGGGCGGCGCGCCGACGCTCGGAGAACATCCGCTCCTCGGCCGTGCGGAGGGCGGTGTCGAGCTCCCCGACGGCGCTGGGACTCGCCCAGCCCATCGAGAGGTGGAGGGCGACGGCGCCGGCCTCGAGCCAGCGCTCGCATTCGATCCTGACGCGCTCGACGTAGTTGATCGCCTGGATCTCGTCGGTCTCCGGCAGCAGGACGAGGAAGCGCCCGCCGCCCACGTGGGCCACGCGATCGGTCCGCCGTGCGTTGAGCCGCATCGCGCTGCCCACGGCGGCGAGGATCCGGCGCCCGGCATCCGCACCGAACTGGCCCTCGAAGCGGGCGAGCCCGTCGAGCTCGGCGATGACGAGGGCGACCGGGCGCCGGTAGCGGACGTAGCGGGCGTTCTCCTCGGAGAGGACGCGATCCCAGGCGGCCCGCGAATCGAGGCCCGTGGCGTCGTCGAGGTACGGGTCGGCCGGCGTCGCGCCGCCGTTCACCGCCCGGGACGGGGGCGGGACCGGGCCTGAGGCAGCAGGCGGCTGGGGAGCCTCGGCGGCCACCTCGCGACGGCGCGGCGAGATCGAGAGGAAGCCCTCGATGATCTCCTGCTCGCGCGGATCGTGGACGCGGCGGGCGGCGGCCTCCAGGTCGGCCGCCGTGACCGCGGCCGTCTCCTCGACAGGGTTGTCCAGCTCGCCGTGCTCCGGGAGGGGCGGGAACGGGGGCTCGGGCTGGAGGGACTCGACGGCCGATGGCGCCGCCGGTGCCGCGGCGACGGATGCGGCAGCGACGGAGGCGGGGACGAGGGCCGGGGCAGGCTGTGGCGCCACCACGGCGGCAGGCGCCGGGCGGCGCTGCTCTGCACGACCGCGGCGAGCCAGGAGCGCACCGGAGAGAAGGAGGAGGATCGCGACGCCCGTGACGATGAGGGCAATGAGGACGTAGGTGAGCTGGTCTGGCGACACGAGGTTCCTTCGCTCTTCCTGGCTGGGACGCATGGCGCCGGCGGTGCCCTGCCGGCGGCTTCGCTCAGCCGCACCGCACTGTACACGTGGGGGAGGGCACGATGGGACTGCCGGATGGTCCCGAACGACCATCTTCCGGTGCTGGCGGACACCGATCGTGGGGTCCGGTGCGCTCTTGTCGGGTGGCGCTCCGCGGGGCCACGGCGGCGAGGCCGGGCGCCACGGCGGGCGGCCGCGACCGACGGCCTCCCGGCGGCCCGCTCCGGCCGCTACGCTGTGGACGCCGACCCGGCCGGGCGAGACCCGGGCCGACGGCCGCTCAAGGACCTCCCATGACCGAGCCGGCCCCAGCCCCCGACGACCGCGAGGCTCCTGCTGCCACCACCTCCGAGCCCGCGGCCGCGGCGCCGGACACGACCCCCGGATCCGAGTCCGTCACCCCTGTCTCGGTGCCCGCCCCCGGGCGACCGCGCCCCGCCACGCCGGCCATCCTCGGCTACCTGGGGGTGGCGATCCTGGGGATCGTGATCGGCGGCGCTGCCGTCGCGATCGGGACCGGGGCCATCGGGACGGCCCCGTCACCGAGCCCGGCTTCCGTCGCTGCCGCCAACGCCGTCGGCTCGCCGGACGCCCCCGTCACCG
Organism: uncultured Chloroflexia bacterium; assembly: GCA_963821235.1. Classification (GTDB taxonomy): domain Bacteria; phylum Chloroflexota; class Limnocylindria; order Limnocylindrales; family CSP1-4; genus CTSoil-043. The sequence goes on along the minus strand of CAWGCS010000002.1, from coordinate 121,364 downwards.
TCGAGGTGTGGGCCGACTACCAGTGCCCCTTCTGCCGCCTCGAGGGCCTCCTCTTCGGCGGGGCCATGGAGCGGGAGTACGTGCTGAGCGGCGTCGTGCAGGTCGTCTACCGCGACTTCGCCTTCCTCGGCCAGGAGTCCATCGACGCGGCCGTGGCCGCCCGCTGCGCGGGCCGCCAGGACGCCACGGCCCAGCTCCGCTTCCACGACGCCCTCTACGTCTTCCAGCAGGGAGAGAACCAGGGCCGCTTCGTGCGGGCCAACCTCGTCGAGCTCGCCAGGGTGGCGGGCGTGGCCGACGACGCGGCGTTCACGGCCTGCCTGGACGATCCGGCGGTGGCCGCGGAGGTCGCCGCCGAGACGACGGCGGGTCGCAACGTCGGGGTCTCCTCGACGCCGACGCTCCGCCTGCGGGGGCCGGGTGGCGAGCGCGTGCTCACCGGCTTCAGCCAGGAATGGCCCAACCTTCGCGACGCGATCGAGGCCGTCCGCGTGGCGGCTCCCTCGCCCGGCGCCTCCGGCTCGCCCGGTGCCTTCGGCTCGCCCGGCACCTCCGGCTCCCCGGCGCCGTCCGGCGCGAGCACGGAGCCCGGGACCGCGGCCACCCCCACGCCCTGACCGCGGCGACTGTCAGCTGGGTGCTGCCAGGTCGCGCCGGGGGAAGATCCACAGGCCGGCCGCCACGGCCATCACGGCGACGGCCGCCAGGACGACGGGGTCGGCCGGGTCGATCGTGCCGGCGAGGATGGTCGCCGGCTGGAAGTAGTGGAAGATGGACCACGGCCGCAGGCCGCTGATGTCCGGCCAGAGCGCGCCGAGGAACTCCACCGCGTAGGAGACGATGGCGAAGGCGAGGACGATCCCGAGCGCCGGCGCCAGGCGGTCGAACGACGCCGACGCGGCGAGGGCGATCGCGCCCAGCGCGGAGTAGAGCAGGACGGCGTCGAGCCAGGCCACCAGGAGCCGCCCCGGCTCCAGCTCCCCGGCGACCCCGAAGAGGACCGCCCCGACGACGATGCCGGCCACGTTGGCGGTGAGGGCGAGCGCCACGAAGAGGACGGTGGCTGCCAGCGCGGTCCCGTAAAGGGCGCGCCGCGAGACCGGCCGGGCCAGGAGCACCTCGAGGGTGCCCCGCTGGCGCTCCCCGGCGATCGCGGTGGCCGGGTAGCCGACGGCGAGGATCGCCACGAGGGCGATCGCGATGGGATGGATGAACCCCAGGGCCACCGAGCCGGTGAGGGTGAAGACACTGCCGCCGGCGAACGCCGAGAAAGCCTCGAAGACCTGCGAGAAGAGGCCGTCCTCCACGAGCCGCTTGAAGTCGGCCCCGAAGGTCGCGTAGATGACCGGCAGCAGGAAGCCCCAGACCGCCAGCCCGGCGGCGACGGCCAGCAGCCGCCAGCGGATGGAGGCCAGCGTTCGCCGGAAGAGGAGCCGGCTCATGCGCCAGTCCCGGGGCCGTCGCCCGGCGCGAGCTCCGCCGCGTCCTCGTAGAGCTCCAGGAAGGCGTCCTCCAGGCGCGCCGGCTCGATCGTGAGGTCGCTGATGGCCGCCCCCGCCAAGGCGGCCAGGAAGGGCCAGACATCGCCCTCCAGCTGGCAGCGCAGGCGTCCGTCGAGGACGGTGACCCCGGCAACGCCCGGCACGCCGTCGAGGGAAGGCGCGGGGCCGGCCAGGCGCATCTCCACCGTCCGGCGGCGTCGGGCCAGGAGGGAGCCGATCTCCTCGAGGGCCACCAGGCGCCCGTGACGCACGATCGCCACGCGGTCGCAGACGCGCTCCACCTCGGAGAGGACGTGGGATGAGAGGAAGACCGTCCGGCCAGCCGCTCGCGCCTCGTCGAGGATCTCGTAGAAGGCCCGCTGCATGAGCGGGTCGAGGCCCTCCGAGGGCTCGTCGAGGATGGCCAGCTCCGGGTCGTGCTGGAGTGCCTGGACGATCCCCAGCTTCTGGCGCATGCCGCGGCTGTAGTCCCGGATCGGCCGGCCGAGATCCCGCGCCGAGAGCTCCAGGCCGTCGACCAGCCGGGCGCGACGAGCGGCAGGACGGCCGTAGAAGGACCCCAGGTAGTCCAGCAGCTCCGCGCCCGTCATCGCGTCGTACAGGGCGATGCCACCCGGCAGGTAGCCCACCCGGCGGCGGATCTCGACGCTCTCCGTCTCGCTGTCCAGGCCGAGCACGCGGGCCGATCCCGAGGTCGGGTGGAGGAATCCCAGGAGGAGCCTGATGCAGGTGCTCTTGCCGGCCCCGTTCGGCCCCAGGAAGCCGAAGACTTCCCCCGCCCGGACGGCGAGATCCACCTCGTCGAGGGCCCGGATCGGCGCCCTCGACCGGCCGCCCAGCCGGGCCCGCAGGCCACCCGCCCCCGGGAACTGCTTGGAGAGGCCGGCCGTCTCGACGACGTTCACGCCGCCGAGGCTACACCGCGTGACGGCGCGTGTTGCGGATCGGGCATCATCGCGAGCGATGGCCGCCCGCCTGGAGATCCTCCCGCCCCCCGCGATCGCCGCGCCGCTGCGAACGCCCGCCACCGGGCTCGACCAGGCGGACGTCGCCGAGCGCCGCGGGCGCGGCGAGGGCAACGACTATCGCCCGCCGACGTCGCGGACCTACTGGGAGATCTTCCGCCAGAACGCCTACCTCGGGATCAACGGGATCCTGATCGCTGTCTCCCTCCTCCTCGTCGCCTTCGGCCTCCACGTCGAGGCAGCGCTCACGGCCGGCCCGGTCCTGGCCAACATCCTGATCGGCGTCGTCCAGGAGTCCCGGGCCAAGCGCAAGCTCGACCGGATCGCCCTCCTCAACCGACCCCGGGCGAGGGTGATCCGGGCAGGGTCGGAGCAGGCGATCGATCCGGCCGAGGTCGTGCTCGGCGACCTCCTCGTCGCCCGTCGGGGCGACCAGGTGCTCCTGGACGGGAGCGTGGTCGGCGAGGGCCGGGCGGAGGTCGACGAGTCGCTCCTGACGGGCGAGTCGGACTCGATCGGGAAGGTCGCCGGCGACCCCGTCCTGTCGGGGAGCGCGGTCGTCTCGGGGACCCTCGTCTACGAGGTCGAGCGCGTCGGGGCCGCGAGCTTCGCCAATCGCCTCCTGGCCGAGGCGAAGCGGCTGGGCAACGAGCGGACGCCCCTCCAGCGCGAGATAGCGGCCACGATCTGGATCGTGGCCGGCCTCGTCCTCGTCACCTCGATCCCGGTGACCCTGGCCCTCGCCGCCCTGCCCGGCGGCTTCGACTCCAAGGAGACCCTCACTGCGGCCGCCGTCCTCGTCACCCTGGTCCCGCAGGGCCTCGCGATCATGATCACGGTCACCTACGCGGCCGGCGCGCTGCGCATCACCCGCCTCGGCGCCCTCGTCCAGCGGGGCAACGCCGTCGAGTCGATGGCCCGCGTGGACACCCTCTGCGTCGACAAGACGGGGACACTGACGACGCAGCGCATCTCGTTCCACCTCGCCGAGCCGCTCGCCGGCGTCGGGTCCGAGGCGCTCGACGGGATCCTGGCCGCCCTCGCGGCCAGCACGACCGCGCCCAACCGGACGACGGAGGCGCTGGGCGCCGCCCACCCCGGGACGCCGCGGCCGGTGGCCGACGAGATCCCCTTCGCCTCCGAGCGACGCTGGTCGGGCCTCCGCTTCGGCGACGTCCCCGGCGCGGCCGAGGCAGCGGGCGGCGGGGCGGTCGCCGGGGCGACCTGGGTGATGGGGGCCCCGCCCGTCCTCTGGCCGCACCTCGCGGCGGTCCCGGACGGGCTGGCGGGGCGCGTCGAGGCGATCGCCGGCGAGGGGGTCCGGGTCCTCCTCCTCGCCCGCGCCGACGACGAGGCGACGCTTCGAGACGCCCGCGAACGGCCTGCCCTGCCCGACGGCCTGGCGCCGGTCGCCATCCTCGGATTCACCGAGGAGCTCCGCCCCGACGTCCGCGAGATCCTCGGCGGCCTGGCGCGTGCCGGCCTCGACCTCAAGGTGATCTCCGGCGACGACCCGGTGACGGTCGAGGCGATCGGCCGTCGCGTCGGCCTGCCGGCGAGCGGGCCTGCCGTCTCGGGGCTGGACCTCGCCGACCTCGACGACGCCGCGGTGCGTCGGGAGGTGGCGTCGACCAGCATCTTCGGGCGGGTCGAGCCGGCCCTCAAGGCTCGCCTGGTGGGGATCTTCCGGGCCAGCGGCCGCTACGTGGCGATGGTCGGTGACGGAGTGAACGACATCCTCTCCCTGCGACGGGCGAACCTCGGGATCGCCATGGAGTCGGGAAGCGCGGCCGCCCGCGGCGTGGCCGACCTGGTCCTGCTCGGCGACGCCTTCGGGGTCCTGCCCAAGGCCGTGATCGAGGGCCAGCGGATCGTCGCGGCCATGGAGGCGACGCTCATCCTCCTCCTGTCGCGCACCTTCTACGTCCTCCTGGTCATCGCCGGGGCGGCGATGCTGGGGCTCCCCTTCCCGATCACGCCGCGCCAGAACTCCGTGCTGGCGTTCGCCACGGTGGGCATCCCCCTCGTCGTCCTGGCCATCTGGGTCCCGCCGCGGCGGCTGCCCCGCAGCCTCCTGGCGGAGACCCTGCGCGTGTCGATCCCGGCCTCGCTGGGCGTCTTCCTGGTGGCCCTGCCGCTCTACGCCTCCATCGTCCACGGCGACGTGCCGATCGACCAGGCCCAGTCGGTCCTGACGTCGCTGACCGTCTTCTGCGGCCTCGGGCTCCTCCCCCTCATCTCATCCGGGGCGCGGGAGACCGGCGCGGGTCGCTTCATCCGCTCCTGGCCATGGGCCCTTGCCGGGATCATGCTCGCGGTCTACCTCGCCATGATCCAGGTGCCGGCCGTGCGGGACTTCTACGAGCTGACCCCCCTCCCGGGAGCGGTGCTCGCCCAGCTCCTCGGGACGGCGGCGATCTGGACGGTTGCCGTCCACCTCCTCCGCCTCACGGGGATGGTGGGGCGGGTCGAGGACGCGGCGTGGAGCGCCGTCGTCGGCGCCTGGCGGCGCCTCCGTTCGGGTCGGGGCACCGCCTCCCCGGGACCGGAGGCCTAGGCCCGGAAGCGGCCGATCCCCTGGATCACCCGGGCGAAGGTGGCCGCGCTGGCCGGCTGGACGTCGAGCTGGACGTGGGCGATGCCGAGGGTGGCGTAGGCGCGCAGGGCGTCGGCGACGACCTCCGGTCGGGCGAGGAGCGCGGGCGGCGCGCCCGGCCGGCCCCAGTCCGCGTCGGCCTCGGCCTTGACGGTGACGCCCACCGTCACCTCGATCGAGAAGGGGTCGCGCCCGACCTCGGCGCAGGCCGCGCGGAAGTCGGCCATCCGCTGCTCCAGGCGGTCGTCGGGCATCCCGAACCAGGCGATGTTCCAGGCGTCGGCGTGCTGGGCCGCCAGGCGGAGCATGCGCGGGCCCCGCGCCGCGACCATGACCGGGATGCGCTCGCGCGGGCCGCGCGGGAGGATCAGGCAGTCCTCGGCCCGGTGATAGGCACCGCTGAACGTCACGGACCCCTCGCGCAGGAGGGGGACGACGATGCGAAGGGCCTCCTCGCAGCGGTCGACGCGATGGTCGAACGGGTATCCGAAGGCGGCGTACTCGGGCTCGTGCCAGCCGCAGCCGAGGCCCAGGATCACCCGCCCGCCGCTGACCTCGTCGAGGGTGGTGGCCATCTTGGCCAGGAGCGCCGGGTTCCGGAAGCTGGTGGCCAGGACGATGGTCCCCACCTCCACGCGCGTCGTGACGGCGGCGACCGCGGTCAGGAGCGTCCATGCCTCGTGGATCCCGCTGGCGTGGCCGCCCAGGCGGAAGAGGAGGTGGTCGTAGATCCAGACCGAGTCGACGCCGCCCGCCTCCGCCTGGGCTGCCAGCTCCCGGATGGCCGGCCAGGTCGGCGTGCCGGCCCCGTCGTCGTCGCTCATCGGCAGAATCAGGCCGACCTTCATCGTTCCTCCTCCGCCAGGAGCGCCTCCAGCGCCTCGGCCAGGTAGCGGTACTCGGCCGCGTCGTTGTGGAGGTGGGCCGAGATCCGCAGGATCCGGTGGCGACGGTCGCCGGGTGCCGGGTCGCGGGGCCAAACATGGACCGGGACCTCGATCCTCGCCTCCTCGCGGAGGCGCGCCTTCAGCGGGTCGTGGTCGGCGGGGCCGCGGCCGGCGAAGCCCCGGTCGAACGGGAGCCCGATCGCGGCCAGCGAGCCGATCATCGCCGCCGGGGCGAGCGAACGGCGCCCGGCGACCGCCTCGAGCGCGGTGCGTGCGCCCGTCGCGACGTCCCGGTTGCGGGCCATCACCGCGGGCCAGCCCCCGTCCACGAGCCCACCGACCGTCTCGAGTGCCGTCGGCACGACGAGGAATGGCGTCGGGTCGGCGGTGCCCGTCCAGTCGAACTCCTTGCGGAAGGTCCCCCGTCCCGGGCGGGGGTCGTTGGCGCCGTGGCTGATGGCCAGCGGGTGCGTCGCCGCCTGGCGGTCGCGGCGGACGTGGAGGAAGGCGGACCCCTTCGGCGCGCAGACCCACTTGTGGAGGTTCCCGGTGTAGTAGCTGGCGCCGAGCGCGGCGAGGTCGAGGGGGAGCATGCCCGGCCCGTGCGCCCCGTCCACGAGGACAGGGATGCCGCGCCCCTCAGCGGCCGCCACGATCCGCTCCACCGGGAGGACGAGCCCGGTAGGGCTCGTCACGTGGCTCACCAGGATGAGGCGCGTTCGCGGCCCGGCGCCGGCGAGGATGCGCTCGGCGACCTCGTCCGGTCCCTCGACCGGAAGGGGGATGCGGGCGACCACGACCCTGGCGCCGTCGCGGGCGGCTGCGAAGCGCAGCATGTTGACGATCGCGTTGTACTCGTGATCGGTGGTCAGGAGCTCGTCGCCGGGGGCGAACCGCGTGCTGCGCAGGACGGTCGCCACGCCGTGCGTGGCGTTGGGGACGACGGCGAGGTCCTGCGGGTCCGCCCCCAGGAAGGCGCCGAGGGCCGCCCGGGCCGCCTCCAGGCGCGGCTCGAGCGCACGCTCGAGGAAGGCCACCGGGTTCGCCTCCAGCTCCGCCCGGAGGACGGCCTGGGCCTCCAGGACGGCGCGGGGGCAGGCGCCGAAGGAGCCGTGGTTCAGGAAGACGACCGCCGGGTCGAGGGCCCAGGCGGCGGCGAGCGCTGCCCGCGGCGGCCGGTCAGCTCGCCGGGCGTTGCCGGTGGCGCCCGTCACGAGCCCGCCACCCGCCGCGGGACGCGGGCCCGGCGGACGTTGCTGAGGAGCCCGAACCAGGCCGCGGCACCGATCAGCCCGACGCCCATCAGGACCAGCGTGGCCATGCCCCCGATGGAATCGAGCAGGGCCCCCGCGGTGAGGGCCCCGATCGGCATGAGGCCGACGGACAGGGTCCGCGCCGTCGAGCCGACGCGCCCGAGCAGGGCATCGGGGGAGAGCTGGGTGCGCAACGTCAGGTACGAGACGAGCACGTTGGCCTGGACGATCCCGGCCACGAGCGCGGCGCCGGCGATGATCGGAATCGGGACGTCGAGGGCGACGATCACCAGGGAGAGGCCCGTGACGACGGTGCCGGCGAGCATGATCCGGCCGACGGCCGTGAAGGCGAGCCGGGCGGCCAGGAGCGATCCGCCGAGGGAGCCCACGGCGAAGGCCGAGAGCACCAGCCCGACGACGTCGGAGCCGAGGCCGCGATCGACGGTCACGTAGAAGATGATCCCGCTGGCGAGCCCGGCGGTGAGGACGGACGTCGCCGTCCAGAGGCCGATGACCGCCCGCAGGGTCGGCTGGCCGGCCACGTAGGCGATGCCCTCGCGGATGTCCGCCAGCAGGTGCGTCGCCTCGTGCCGCGGCTCCGGGCGCAGCGGCCGGCGGACGAGGAAGAGGGCGGCCGACGAGACGGCGAAGGTGACGGCATCGATGGCGATCGTCGGCCCGGGGCCGATGGCGGCGGCCAGGAAGCCGGCCAGGGCCGGCCCCACGATCCAGCCGACGTTGAAGACCGCCTCGAAGACGGCGTTGGCCCGCGCCACCTGGGCACGCCCGACGAGGCCGGGGACGGCGGCCGTGTAGGCCGCCAGCCAGAGGACGCGCAGGACGTTGAGGGGGAAGGTCACCAGCATGATGAGGGCGAGGGTCGGACCGCCCAGCCAGACCGAGACCGGGATGAGCGCCGTGAGGACGGCCCGGCCGAGGTCGGCCAGGAGCATCATCCGACGCCGGTCCCAGCGATCGGCGTAGGCACCGGCCGGGAGGCCGATGATGAGGTCCGGAAGCGTCGAGAGGACGCCGACGACGCCCATCGCCAGGCCCGACCCGGTGAGGGCCAGGACGAGGATGGGAAGGGCCGTGTTCGTGATCGCGTCCCCGAACGAGCTGATCCCCTGGCCGATCAGCACGACCCAGAAGTCGCGGTTGCCCCGCAGGTCCGCATCGGGGATGGCCGGGGTCGCGATCGCCGGCGCGAGGTGGAGCGGCTCCTCCTCCGCCCCGCCGGGGCCCGGTGCGACGGCCGCGACCGATCCGCCCGCGGCATGTGCGCCCGTCGACGACGGGGGCAGGCTCGGGGGATCGGGCGCGGCGGAGCCCACCGGCGTGGTCGTCGTCACCGCCCAAGAGTACCCTTTGGGGCATGCGCTACGCGATCAACCTCCCCAACTTCGGGTCGGGCGGCGATCCGCGCGTGCTGGTCGACCTGGCCCGTCGCACCGAGGACGCCGGCTGGGACGGCTTCTTCGTCTGGGACCACATCCTGGTGGACGCGAGCTGGAAGCTCGAGATCGCCGACCCGTGGATCGCCCTCTCTGCGATCGCCCAGGCCACCTCGCGGATCCGGCTCGGCCCGATGGTCGCCTCACTCCCCCGCCGGCGACCCTCGAAGCTGGCCCGGGAGACCGCTTCCCTCGACCGCCTGAGCGAGGGACGGCTGGTCCTGGGCGTCGGCCTCGGCTGGCCGTCGGACGCCGAGTTCGGCTGGTTCGGCGACGAGGTCGACCTGGCCCGCCGCGGGGCGATGGTCGACGAGGAGCTGGCGATCCTCGACGGCCTGTGGCGCGGTGAGCCCTTCGCCTTCGACGGCGTCCACTACCACGTCCGGGAGGCGACCTTCCTGCCGCGGCCGCTCCAGGAGCCACGAATCCCGATCTGGGTCGCCGCCCTCCGTCCGGGCCCCGACGCGCCCCTCCGGCGGGCGGCCCGCTGGGACGGCTTCGCCCCGGCGGCTGAGGACGGGTTCCCGCCCCTCGAGGCGTTCAGGCGTGACGTCGCCCGCGTCCGCGAGATCCGGGCCCAGGCGGGCTCCGACCCCGAGGCCCCCTACGACATGGTGGCCATGGGATCGACGCCGGGTGGCGACCCGGCGTCGGCGGCTGCGACCATCGCCGAGTTCGCGGAGGCCGGGGCGACCTGGTGGCAGGAATCGATCTCCGACTGGCTCGGCGGGCTGGACGAGATGAAGGCCCGGATCGCGGTGGGGCCGCCGCAGGCCTGACGGTTGGGGCGCAGCGGGGCCACCCGGGGCGCGCCGCGGCCGGTGGCGCCATCCCGCGATGGCTACTCCACGATCGGCGCGCAGGGATCCTCGTCGCCGGGGAGGAGTGGCCGCACCGTCAGCCCATGCGTCGCGCTCGCCGACGGCGCGGCCACGAACGGAGTGAGAGCGGTCGCCCCCGCGAGGAGGGGTCGGAGGACGGTCGCGAGGTCGCCGGCGGCCGTCCCGCAGCGGGCGCCCGCCTCGCCCCGGATCGGCGAGCCGAAGCGGTCGAGCGCGGGGTCGGTGGCCGGCCAGACGAGGGGCGTTGCGCCGGGCCAGGCCTCGGGGGGACCGGCGACGATCACGGCATAGGCCAGCGGGGCGTACGGATGCTCCGGGCCGAGGTCGGCCGCCAGCCAGCCAGCCATGTCGAGGAGGCGGTACCAGACGGTGGCGAACGCCGCCGGCGTGCCCGGCACAGGAGCCGGGCATTGCTGCGTCGCCGGGCACGGCACGGCCGCGTCGGCGTTGCCGACCAGGTCGTAGGTGACGCCGTCGACGACGATCTGCAGCCGCGCCGCGGCGGCCCCCGGGGGCAGGGCGCCGCCGGTGAAGTCGCCCTCGGCCCGCAGGATCCCGCCGTCCTTCGCGACCTGGAGGAGCGCGGCCACGCCGCTGGCGCTGATCGGCCGCTCCACGATCGGCGCCACGAGGGGGCCGGGATAGATCTCGGCGACGGGCCCCTGGGTGAGGATGCGCCCGTCGTCGGTCACGACGACGATCGGGATGTTCCCGAACAGCGCGCGCGGCGCCAGCGCCTGGGTCCACGAGGCCCGGATGACGAAGCCGGCAGCGTCGGCCGAGGACGCCGGCGAGGCCGACGGGCTGGGACTGGCACCTGACGAGCAGGCGGCGACGAGCGCGGCCGCCAGGATGGGTACGAGAGCGCCGAGGGGTCGAAGGCGCGGACCGGTCACGGGAGGGCTCCAGGTTGGGCTGGGCGGCGCGAGGTGCGCCGGGCGATCTTCCCACCCGACGCGCTCCCCGCGGCGGCGGTTCCCCGGCCCGCGGCGGCGGTTCCCCGGCCCGCGACGAGCGGAGCGGCCGCCGACGCGCGATCCTTAGGCGCGATGGACGCCGTCGACCGCGCTCTCCCCACCTTCGAGGCGGCCGCCGCCGCGATCGTCGCCGCCGGCCGCCGGATGGGGACGCGCCGGCTCGTGGCCGGGACCGACGGCAACCTGTCGGTCCGCCTCGACCCCCGGGCCATCGCCGTCACGCCGTCGGGCCGGCGCAAGGACGAGCTCAGCACCGGCGACGTGCTGGCCGTCGCCCTCGACGCGGCCCTCGACCAGCCTGCCGGAGGCGGGCCCGCCGGTCCGCGACCGACCTCCGACCTCGCCGTGCACCAGGCCGTCTACGCCGCCCGCCCGGACGCCCAAGCGATCGCCCACGCGCACCCGCCGGCCGTCCTCGCCTGCCTCCTCGCGGACCTGCGCCCGGACCCCGCGGTCCTCCCCGAGGCGCGGGCCGTGCTGGGGCAGGTCGCCCAGGTGCCGGCCCTGCCGTTCGGCAGCGCGGCCGTGGCAGCGGCCACCGCCGAGGCGCTCCGAGACCCGGCCGTCGGGGCCGTCATGCTCGGCGGCCACGGCGCCCTTGCGGTGGGGCGGACGCTGGACGAGGCGGTCGACCGGCTCGAGGTCCTCGAGCTGCTGTGCGCAACATGGCAGGCCGCATGGCTCGCCCGTGGCGATCCTCGCCGGCGGGCCGGGCGGCGAGCCGGGGCCGGAGCCGCGCGGCGGACGTCGCCGCCGCTGCACCGCCGCCCGTGACGACGACGGGCGCGCCGCGGGTCCTGGCGGGCCACGACCCGGCGGCCATCGCCGAGGCGGCCGCCCTCCTGCGGGCCGGCCGGCTCGTGGCCTTCCCCACCGAGACGGTCTACGGCCTGGGCGCCAACGCCCTCGACGCCGACGCGGTCGCCCGCATCTTCGCCGCGAAGGACCGGCCCGCCTTCGACCCCCTCATCGTCCACCTCGCCGACGCGGCCGACGTGGCGGCCCACGCCCTTCCGGCCGACGCCGGCGATCCCCGTGTGGCTCGCCTGGCCGCCCGCTTCTGGCCGGGCCCGCTGACGCTCGTGCTGCGACGGCGGGCGCACATCCCCGGGATCGTCACCGCCGGGCTGCCGACCGTCGGCCTGCGGGTCCCCGATCACCCCGTCGCCCGGGCCCTGATCCGGGCGGCGGGCGTCCCCCTCGCGGCCCCCTCGGCCAATCGCTACGGGCGCGTCTCGCCGACGCGTGCCGCGCACGTCGTGCGGGGACTCACGGGCCGCGTGGAGCTCGTCCTCGATGGTGGCCCCTGCCGCGTCGGCGTCGAATCGACGGTCGTGCTGCTGGCCGAGGGCCGGGCGATCCTGCTGCGGCCGGGCGGCCTGGCGGCGGAGGCCATCGAGGCCGAGATCGGCCCGCTCGAGCTTCTCGACGACGGCGACCCGGCCAGCGCCGCGCTCGCCCCCGGCCGTGCCGGGGCCCACTACGCGCCCGGCGCCCCGATCGAGATCGTCGACCCGTTCGCCGCCGACCCGCACGGACGGCTCGCCCCGGCGCCCGGCGAGCGGCTCGGGCTCCTGGCCGCCTCGACCGCCGGGGCCGCCGCCGCCCGGGCCGCCGGAGGGCCGTTCGCGGCGGCGGAGACCCTCAGCGCGGACGGCGATCCGGTGGCCGTCGCCGCCCGCCTCTTCGACGCCCTCCACGACCTCGAGGCCGCCGGAGTCGACCGCATCGTGGCCCAGCCGATCGCCCCGGTCGGCCTGGGTCGAGCCGTCATGGACCGCCTCGGGCGGGCCGCGCTCGCAGGCACCGGCCGGCCCCGCGAGGCCGGCCGCGGGCGCCCCGCCGACCCGCCGCGGTAAGCGGGGGCACAGGCCTCGGGATCAGTCGAGGTCGCGGGGGATCCGCTCCTCCCAGGTGCGCGCGAAGACGACGGCGCCGTCCTCGGTCGCGGTGACCTCCACGCTCACGATGAAGGCATCGGCATCCGACGTCACGGCCAGGCGGCCGTCGGCCGTGACGTCGGGCCCGCCGGGCCAGGCGACGCGATAGGCGACCTCGCCGCCGGCCTTCGCGTGGGCCCAGTCGTCGCTGGCGACGATCCGGAAGCGCTCGTCGGCCGCGAAGACGAGGCCTTCGCGCTCCGGGAAGCGGTGCCCGCCGCCCAGCTCGGACACGAGGGTCGTCGTGCCGGCCAGCGCGTCCCGCTCGACCCGCCAGGCCGACGGGATCCCCTCGAGGCTCTCGGCGTCGCCGGGGTCCTGCGCCCCCGCGCCCAGGTCCTCGCGGGATGGCACCCAGCCGACCGGCGAGGGCAGGCAGAGGCGCGAGGGGCGTGCGGCGTCGTGGAAGAGGGTCAGGGTCACCGGCGCCGGCGGCGGCCATGCGACGGGGAACGCGGCGCCGGCGATCGCGACGCGGAGCCGCTCGCCGACGGGGACTCGGGCCCCGGTCGCGGTGAGCGGGACGGAGACCGCCATCTCGGCCCCGGGCACGACCGGCGCCGGTTCGCTGAAGGAGTCGCGGCGGGTCAGGTTGAGCAGGCCGCGGGCGAGGAGGGCGCTGGTCCCGTCCGGCGCGACGGCCTCGAGGCGGACCGAGACCTGGGCGACGGGCCGGTCGGCGGCGATCCGCAGGTCGGCGACCGGCGTCCCCACGATGAGCAGCGGCTCGGCGAGCGGGGCGCTCGTATAGACCAGCGACTGCGCGTCGTCCGGCCGCTGGTCGAGGGGACCTCCCTGGGGCTCGCTGCCCGTGCACGTGAAGGGGGCGGTCATCGCCCCGGCCGGGCCGCCGGTCCACGTGTCGGGCGCCTCTCCGCCGGCCGGATCCGTGCCCCCCAGCGTCCCCCGGCCGGCCGCGCCATCGCCGCCCAGGCCGAGGGCCGCCCCGCCTCCCGCCTCGGCCGGCCAGCGATCCGTGGCCCACCAGCGGCCGGGGAGCATCGCCGGCTCGATGGCAGTCGGGAAGGCCTGGGCCGGCTCCGGCTCCACGACATAGACCGAGAGCGCGGGCCCCTCGTCCACGCCGTTCCGCTCGCCCTTCAGCCAGCGGTCCCACCAGCGGGTCATGAGCCCGATGCCGTCGATCGTCGGGCCCGGCGTCCCGGCGTGGGGCCAGGCGTGGCCCCACGGCCCGAGGATCCCGCGGCGCGGCGCCCGCACGTTCGCCACCACCGCCAGGACGCTGTCGCGGTACCAGTCGTTGAGCCCGCCGAGGGCGAGGACCGCGGCCTCGATCGATCCCCAGTCCTCGCACGCCGAGCCGTGCCGCCAGTGCTCGTCGTGGCGCTGGTGGCGGAGCGAGGAGATCGGCCATTGGGGCGTCGCCGCGAGCCGCCGCAGCCACTCCTCGCGCCAGCCGGGCCCGAAGCGCAGCGGGTCCGGCGGCAGGGCGTTCTCGCCGACCATCTCGGCCGGCCAGTAGGCGCTCTCCCCGATGAGCCGCGTGCCGCCCCACCAGTGCACGTCGACGTGGTAGCGGTCGTGGCTGAAGCAGGCCGGGATGATCGCCCGGAGCGCCGGCGGCCGGCGCATCGCCGCCTGGAGCGCGGAGAAGCCGCCCCAGCTGATCCCGAACATCCCGACGGTCCCGGAGCTCCACGGCTGCCGCGCGAGCCACTCCACCACGGCGACGTTGTCGAGGATCTCCCGCTCGGTGTACTCGTCCTCGGCGATCCCGCGGCTGCTCCCGGTGCCCCGCACGTCCAGCCGGCAGCTCACGTAGCCGGCCGCCGCGAAGGCCCCGTGGAGGGGCCAGTCGCGCGAGAGGGTCCAGTCGTCCTTGCGGTACGGGATCGACTCCAGGACCGCCGGGAACGAGCCGCCGGGGAGGTCGGGGACATAGAGGGTCGCCGCCAGGTCGACGCCGTCGTCCATCGCGATCCGAACGTGCTCGAGGCGAACCGGGTGGCCCACCGGCCGCCCCTCGACCACGTAGCGCCGCGCCGCCGCTCCGCCCATCCGCGCCCTCCGCCGGCGACCTCTCGCTGCGGCGGTCGCCGTCCGCTAGTCTAGGCGCGCCGCCGGTCCCCGGGGCCGCACGCGAGGGGCGCGCGGGCGACCCGGCGAGGAGGAGCCGCGCGCCATGGCCAACCCGGTCATCCTGGTCGTCGACGACGAGCCGGCCGTCCTGCGCGCCGTCGAGCGCGAGCTCCGCGGCCACCTGGGGACCGACTACACGATCGTCGCCGCAGACTCCGGCGCGGCCGCCCTCGACGTGATCCGCCGGCTCACCCTCCGCGAGACCCCGATCGCCCTCCTGCTCGTGGACCAGCGGATGCCGGGGATGACCGGGATCGAGCTCCTGGCCGCGGCGATCGAGCTGGCCCCCGATGCCCGTCGGGTGCTCCTGACGGCCTACGCCGACACCGACGTGGCCATCCGGGCGATCAACGAGATCCGCCTGGACCAGTACCTCCAGAAGCCGTGGGACCCGCCGGAGGAGCGGCTCTTCCCGGTCCTCGACGACCTGCTGGCGGACTGGCGGGCGACCTTCCGGCCGCCCTTCGAGGGGATCCGCCTGGTCGGCCATCGCTGGTCGGCGCGGGCCCACGAGATCAAGGACTTCCTCGCCCGCAACCTGGTCCCCTATCGGTGGGTGGACGTCGAGGCCGACCCCGAGGCCGAGCGCCTCGTGGAGGCCGCCGCCGTGGAGCCGGGCCGCGCGCCCCTCCTCGTCTTCCCCGACGGGTCCCACCTCCTCGCGCCGTCCAACGCGGAGATCGCGGCCAAGCTCGGCCTTCGGACGCGGGCCGGCCTCCCGACCTACGACCTGGTCATCGTGGGAGGCGGCCCGGCCGGCCTAGCCGCCGCCGTCTACGGCGCCTCGGAGGGGCTGCGCACCCTGCTCGTCGAGCGCGAGGCGCCGGGCGGGCAGGCGGGCACGACGTCGCGGATCGAGAACTACCTTGGCTTCCCGGCCGGCCTCAGCGGGGCCGACCTCACGCGGCGTGCCGTCGCCCAGGCGAGCCGCCTCGGGGCGGAGATCCTGGCCACCCGCGAGGCGACGGCCCTGCGGATCGAGGACCGCTACCGGATCGTCGTGCTCGACGACGCGAGCGAGGTCGGCTGCGAGGCGCTCCTCGTGGCGACCGGCGTCCAGTACCGTCGCCTCGACGTCGCCGGCATCGAGCCGCTCGTCGGGGTCGGCATCTTCTACGGCGCCGCGATCACGGAGGCGCTGGCCTGTCGCGGCCAGCGCGTCGTGGTCGTCGGCGGGGGCAACTCGGCCGGCCAGGCGGCGGTCTACCTGTCGCAGTTCGCCGACGCTGTGCTGCTCCTCGTCAGGAGCGGCCGGGTCGAGGCCGGGATGAGCGCCTACCTCGTGGACCAGCTGCGGGCCCGCCCGAACGTCGAGATCCGCCTCAATGCCGCCGTGGCGGCCGTCCGGGGGTCGGACAGCCTCGAGGCGATCACGATCGAGGACGCGGCGTCCGGAACGGTCGAGGAGCGGGCGGCCGACGCGCTCTTCCTGTTCATCGGGGCCCTCCCCCGCACCGAGTGGCTGGCGGGCCTCGTGGAACGCGACGCCGCCGGCTTTCTGGTCACGGGTCCCGCCCTCGGGCGGGCGAGCGACGGCCGCGTCCCCGGCTGGCCGCTGGCCCGCGAGCCCTTCCTCCTGGAGACGAGCGTGCCTGGCATCTTCGCCGCCGGCGACGTCCGCAGCCGCTCCGTCAAGCGCATCGCCTCCGGTGTCGGCGAGGGCGCCATGGCCGTCCAGTTCGTCCACCAGCACCTCGCCGGGCTCTGACGGGCGACCGTGACCGCCGAGCGCCCGGCGCGGGTGCCCCCTGATCCGCCACTGACCGACGACGTCGTGCTGCTGCGCCTCCCCCGCGAGGCCGATGTGCCGCCTATCGCGGAGGCCTGCGCCGACCCGGAGATCGCCCGCTGGATCCCCGTCCCGGTCCCCTATACGGTCGCCGACGCGCGCGCCTTCCTAGAGAGCGTCGCCGAAGGCTGGGCGAGTGGCGGGGACGCCAGCTTCGCCATCGAGGAGCGGGCGACGGGAGCCCTCGCCGGAATGATCGGCCTCCATGGCGGGAGCGGGCCGGGCCGGGCCGCGGTGGGCTACTGGCTGGCGCCTCGGGCGCGCGGTCGGGGGCTCGCCACGCGGGCCGTCCGGCTGCTCGCCGGCTGGGCGCTCGGCGACCCTGGCCTCGACCGGCTGGAGCTGCTCACCCTCGTCGGCAACGACGCGTCCGGTCGCGTCGCCCTGCGGGCCGGCTTCCGCCGCGAGGGGATCCTGCGCCACTACCTCCAGCACCGCGGACAGGCGGTCGATGCGGTGATGTACGCGCTGGTCCCCGGCGACGGCGACGAGCTGGCGACAGCCGTCGACGATCCGCTCGGGCGGGTCGCCCTCTTCTCCGGGCTCGCCCCGGTGGAGCTGGCCCGGGTCCGTGCCGCCGCGACCGAGGTCACCCTGCAGCCCGGGGAGATCCTGGTGGCCGAAGGGGACCCTGGCGACGCCCTCTATGTCGTCCTCGACGGCGAGCTCACGGTCACCAAGCGGGCCGGGGCCAGCGAGATGCGCCTGAACACGGTGGGGCCAGGCGCCGTGCAGGGCGAGATCGCCGTCCTCGAGGGCGGCGTCCGGCGGGCGACCGTTCGGGCGAGGAGCGTGGCCCGCGTCCTGCGCCTCGGGCGCGATGACCTCTTCGACGTCATGGCCAGGGAGCCGGGCGTGCTGCGATCGCTCGTCGGCACGGTCGCCGCCCGCCTGCGGGGCATGGAGGCATCGGTCCAGGAGCAGGAGCGCCTGGCCTCGCTCGGGACGCTCGCCGCGGGCCTCGCCCACGAGCTGAACAACCCCGCCGCCGCGGCCCGCAGCAGCGCCCGCCGCCTGCAGGACGCCCTCGACGAATGGGATCGCGCCTCGATGGCCGTCGGCGCCCTCGCGGCGGCGGAGGGGCCTGTCGCCGCGCCGCTCGCAGCGGAGCTCCTCGACGCCCTCCGCGACGAGGTGGCCCGGCGGGCCGCCGACCCGCCCGTCATCGACCCGCTGGAGGCGGCGGATCGCCGCGACGCGGTCGCGACGCTCCTGGCCCGCCTGGGCATGGCCGGTCCCGACGAGCCGGCCGCCGCGCTCGTCGCCCTGGGCTGGGACGGCAACGAGCTCGACGACCTCCTCGCCCCGTTCGAGCTCGACGAGGCACGCCTCGTGGTGGCCGCCTGGCTGGCGGCGGCCGCCCTCGTCCGCCAGCTCCTGGCCGAGGTGGGGATCGCGGCCGGCCGGATCTCGGAGATCGTGGGCGCCGTGCGCGAGTACACCTACCTCGACCGGGCCTCGGTCCAGCGCGTCGTCGTGACGTCGGGCATCGAGCACACGCTGGTCATCCTCCGCTCCAAGTGGAAGGCCGGCGTGACGATCCGCCGGGCGTATGCGGACGGCCTGCCCTCCATCGAGGCCTATGGCGGCGAGCTCAACCAGGTCTGGACGAACCTCATCGACAACGCCATCGACGCGATGGCCGGCTCCGGCGAGCTGGCGATCGCAGTCACAGCCGCGACCGCCGACGAGGGTGTCATCGTCGAGGTCTGCGACAGCGGCCCGGGCATCCAGGAGGAGCGCCGGGCGCACGTCTTCGACCCCTTCTTCACCACGAAGGAGGTCGGTCGGGGGACCGGCCTGGGCCTCCACATCTCGCGCTCCATCGTCGAGCGGCACGGCGGCCACCTCGACCTGGTCTCCGCCGAGCCCGGCCGGACCTGCTTCCGGGTCGCGCTGCCGGCCCGCCTGCCGATGCCCTCCCGTTGACAGGGTCGCGCCGGGACCGCAGCATCCGCGCGTGGACGGCCCCGAGCGTCCCCCGACCACGTCCCGGCCGGAGCCCGATCCGCGCCCGGGCGACGAGGTGCGCCCCGCCTCATCGTCTTCCCCCGGCGGCGCCCCGCGGCCGGCCCTCCCGACCGGGACCCTGACCTTCCTGTTCACCGACATCGAGGGCTCCACGCGCCTGGTTCGTGGCCTCGGCGACCGATGGCCGGCGCTGCTCGACCGCCACCGGGCGATCATCCGGGCCGCCCTGGCGGCGCACGACGGCATCGAGGTCCAGACGGAGGGCGACGGCTTCTTCGCCGCCTTCGTCCGCGCGCCGGCTGCGCTCGCCGCCACCGTCGCCGCCCAGCGCGACCTTGCCGCCGAGCCGTGGCCAGCCGACGCCGTCATCCGGGTCCGGATGGGGCTCCACACCGGCGAAGGGGTCGTCGACCGGGACGGCTCCTACGTCGGCCACGACGTCCACCGGGCGGCACGGATCGCCGCGGCGGCGAACGGCGGTCAGGTCCTCCTCTCGGACACGACCCGCTCCCTCGCCGGCGACGCGCTGCCGGCGGGCGTCACCCTCCGTGACCTCGGGGAGCACCGCCTCAAGGACCTCCGGCCCGAGCGCCTGGCCCAGGTCGTGATCGACGGCCTTCCGGCCGACTTCGCGACGGTTCGCTCCCTCGACGCCCGTCCCAACAACCTCCCCACCCAGCTCACCTCGTTCGTGGGGCGCGAGCGGGAGCTCGCCCGGGCGGCCGACCTCCTCGCCACCACCCGCCTGCTGACGCTCACCGGCCCCGGCGGGACGGGCAAGACCCGGCTCGCCCTGCAGCTCGTGGCGGCCGTCGCCGACGGGTACCCCGACGGCGTCTGGTTCGTCGCCCTCGAGCCGATCACGGACCCGGCCCTCGTCCTCTCCACGGTCGCCCGGACGATCGGCGTCGTGGAGCGGGGGACGGAGACGGCCCTCCAGTCGCTGGCCGAGGCGATCGGCCAGAAGCGGATGTTGGTCGTGCTCGACAACTTCGAGCAGGTGGTCGCTGCGGCGGCCGGCGTCGGCGAGCTCCTGCGGGCATGTCCCTTGATGACCGTCGTCGTGACCAGCCGGGCCGTCCTGCGCATCTCCGGCGAGCAGGAGTACGTGGTGCCGGGCCTGCCGAGCCCGCCCGACACGAGCCGCCTCTCCCCCGTCGAGCTCGAGAGCCTGCCCGCCGCCCTGCGCCATCCGAGCGCGGATACCCTGGGCCAGTACGAGGCGGTCCGCCTCTTCATCGCCCGCGCGGTCGCCGTCCGGCCGGGCTTTGCGGTCACCAACGAGAACGCCCCCGCCGTCGCCGGGATCTGCGCCCGGCTGCACGGCATGCCGCTGGCGATCGAGCTGGCGGCAGCGCGGGTCAAGCTCCTCACGCCGGACCAGATCCTTGGCCGGCTGGAGAACCAGCTCGGCATCCTGACCTCCAGCGCCCGCGACCTGCCGGACCGCCAGCGGACACTGCGCGGCGCGATCGCCTGGAGCTACGAGCTGCTCGACGACGACCTCCGCCGCCTCCTCGCCCTGCTCTCGGTCTTCCGCGGGGGATGGCACCTCGAGGCGGCCGAGGCGCTCGCAGGCGCCGTGGGCGGTCGCGACCTCGACATCCTCGACGGGCTCGCGGCCCTCGTGGACCAGAGCCTCATCCGGAGCGTGGACGAGGACGGCGGCACGCCCCGCTTCGACGTCTTCGAGTCGATCCGCGAGTTCGCCGCCGAGATGCTCGAGGCGGCAGGCGACGGCGGCACGGTGGCGGCGGCCCACGCGCAGATCTTCCTGGACCTTGCCGAGCGGTCGGCTCCCCTCCTCCAGGGCGCGGAGCAGCGGCAATGGCTCGACCACCTCGAGAGAGACCACGACAACCTCCGGGCCGCGATCTCGTGGGCCATCGAGCGCCCCGCACCGCAGCTGGCCGTCTGCCTGGCCTACGCGCTGTGGCGCTTCTGGCAGCAGCGCGGTCACCTGGTCGAGGCGCGCCGGGACCTCGAGCGGATGGCCGCCCAGGGCTGGGACCTCTCGCCAGCGGACCGGGCCAGGTTCGCCGAGACGTTCGGCGGGGTCGCCTACTGGCAGGCCGACACGCCGGCGGCCGCCCGCTGGTACGACGCCGCCCTCGCGGTCTGGCGCGAGCACCGGTCGGACGACTCGCCCGAGGAGCTGCGGGAGCTGGCGAACGCCCTCTACAACCGGGCCTTCGTGACCGTCGCGGCGATCCTCTGGGACCGCGGCGAGGACCCGCTCAGCCGGGCCGAGAGCGTCGGGATGATGGAGGAGGCGCTGGCGATCTACCGGGAGCTCGGGGACGAGACCGGCGAAGCCAACGTCATGTGGGGCCTGGGCGGATTCGAGATCTACGGCGACAGGCCGGCCGACGCCGAGCCGTGGTTCAGTCGCGCGCTCGAGCTCCACCGCGCGGCCGGCCACCGGACCATGGAGGCCTGGTCGCTCCACATGCTGAGCGTGACGTATCTCTCCACGCACCGCATCGACGAGGCGGCCACGGCCTCCGACCACGCCCTCCGGCACTTCCGCGAGGCCGGTGACGTGGGCGGGGTGACCCTCGCCCTCGACGCCCAGGCGGCGATCGGCGTCGCCCGCGGCGATCCGGTCCGGGCCGGCCGGCTGTGGGGGGCCGCCCGCCAGCTGGAGCGGGCGAGCGGCACCGGGCTGGCCCGCTGGGACGAGACGATCTTCCAGCTGCTGCCGTACGGCCCGCGGCGGGCGATCCCCCCGGCGGACCTCGATCGCCTGGCGGCCGAGGGCGCCGCCCTGCCGCTGGCGGACGTGGTCGCCTTCGCGCTCCGCGAGGCCGACCCCTTCGGCGGACGCTGACCTCGCTCGCCGCGGGCGGCGGCTGGCTGCCGGTCAGGCGAGCAGGGCGGCGCCGATGGCCACGGCGAAGGCGAGGATGATCCCGTTGCCCAGCAGGACGACGCCCGCCCGGAGGCCGGCGGGGAGCCGCCGGTGGAGGAAGGCGCCGACGGCCGCCAGCAGCGTCTGCCATGACAGCGAGGCGAGGAAGGCGCCGCCCACGAATGCCGCCTTCTCGGCCGTGCCCGCGCCCGTGGCGGCGAGGCCCAGGATGAGGGCGGCGAAGTAGGTCACGGTCACCGGGTTCAGCAAGGTGAGGCCCAGGAAGGCGGCGAACGTCCGCCCGGCCGAGCCGCCGACGACGGGCGCCTGGATCGCGGAGGAGGCATTCCCGCTCCCGGCCGTCGGTCCCGCGGGCGCGTCGGCCTCGGGGAGCGAGCCGGCGGCTCGCCGGATCCCGGCCAGGCCCCGGAGGGCGATGGCAACCAGGACGACGACGGCCACGATCCGCAAGGGCCGCTCGACGGGGGCCAGGATGGAGGCCAGGGCAGCCCCGAAGGAAGCCGCCACCAGGGCGTACACACCGTCGGCGGTGGCCGCTCCGGCGCCGGCCGAGGCGGCCAGGCGGAACCCGCGCCGGAGCCCGGTCTCCACGATCAGGATGGCGATGGCGCCGACGGGGATGGCGATGCCGTAGCCAGCCGCCGCACCAGCCAGGAACGCCGCGATCACCGGCGAACCCTACGGGGCCCCGCCGCGCACCGTCAATGCGGCGACGCGGGCCGAGAGGGCGGCGGGACCGCCCGGCGCGGCCGCCGCGGGCGCTACCATGGCCGCGTGGAGGCTGCCCCCGGCGGCATCGCCGCCCTCCGACCCGTGCCCTGCGCTCCCGCCCCCGACGCGATCGTGCCCGCGACCCGGCCGCCGGCGGGCAGGCCGTCCTCGCCCCGCGAGGCGTGACGGCGCTGCGGCGCTACGTCCGAAGCTTCACCGGCTTCGAGCGCGACGCCCGGATCTTCCTCTTCACGACCCTCGTCTACGGGGTCTGCCTCAGCCTCTGGTGGGTGGACTTCTACCTCTACCTCGGCGCGCTCGGCTTCGACAACGCCTTCATCGGGATCGCGGCGACGGCGAGCTCCGCCGCCGGCGCGATCGGCGCGTTCCCGGCCAGCATCCTGTCCGACCGGATCGGGCGGCGCCTGGTGCTGGCCCTCGGCACGGGCGGCGCCACGCTCGGTGTGCTGGGGCTCCTCGTCACCACGGCCCCCGCGGCGCTGCTGCTGATGGCCGCCGTGGTGGGGGCCGCCAACCAGGCGTTCTTCGTCGTCCAGTCGCCGCTCCTCATGGAGCGCAGCCGGCCGGAGCACCGCTCGGAGCTGTTCAGCCTCCAGTTCGCCATCTCGAACGTCACCAACGTCGGGGCGGCCCTGGTGGGCGGGGCGATCGCCGCGATTGTGGGCGGCTCCACCGGCCTCGGTGCCGACGATCCGGCGGTCTACCGGGTCCTCCTCGTGATCATGGCCGTCGCCGCCGGGCTCGCCACCCTCACCGTCCTGGCGATGCGTGACGACCGCCCACGCCGGCACCGCGAATGGCGGACGCTGGAGCAGCGGCCGGCCGACGCCTGGGCGGGAGAGCCGATCGCCGCCCGCCCTGACCACCCTGCGCCGGCGCGACGCTCCGCCCGCCTCGGGATCCCCCGCCCTGCCGACCCGCGCACCTTCTGGCGCCTGCTCATCCCCGGCTTCCTCATCGCGCTCGGCGCCGGCCAGGTGATTCCCTTCCTGAACGTCTTCATCGAGGGCAAGTTCGGGCTGGACCTCGCCGCCCTCAACGTCGTGTTCGCCGTCACCAGCCTGGGGACCGCGATCGCCATCCTCGTCCAGCCGGCCCTCGCCCGTCGCTTCGGCAAGGTGGGCTCGGTGGTCCTGATGCAGGGCGCCAGCATCCCCTTCCTGGTGGTCCTGGGATTCAGCCCGATCCTGTGGACCGTGATCGTGGCGATGGCGGTCCGCAACTCCCTCATGAACGCGGGCAACCCGATCGCCAACGCCTTCGCCATGGAGCAGCTCCCCGCGGCTGAGCGGGCCACCTACGCGGCGACCGGGAGCCTCCTCTGGTCGCTGGGCTGGGTCATCGCCGGTCCCTGGTACAGCGTCCTCCAGGGCACGCTCGGCTTCGCGGCCGGCTACGCGATCAACTTCGTCACGATCGTCGTCCTCTACTCGACCGGCACGTGGCTCTACTGGCGCTGGTTCGGGCCGGTGGAGGCGCGCCAGCGGGCCGTCGTCGAGCACGTCGCGGCCTGACGAGCGACCATCTCGGCCGGGCGGCACCGGCCGGAACGGCCGCCGGCCGCGGCCTGGAAGTGGCCCGGACCGTCCGCCGGCCCGCTATCCTCTCCAGACGATGGCCGAGCAGCCGAAGTCGTCCCAGGCGCCAGCGCCGACCGCCGGCCGTGCCCGCGCGAAGTCCGGGATCCCTCGCAATCCGGGTCGCCGCGACCTGGGGATGAAGGCGACCCTCCTCTTCCCGAACCGCGAGATCGTCGAGCGCTACTACGTCCCCCTGATCTACACGGCCTGCCGGACCTGCTACAGCGAGCTCGAGCCCGACGAGATCTTCCGGCGCGCCGAGGGCGGCGAGATCGACCCCGCCAGGATGCAGCGCCTGATCAGCGGGGTGATCGAGAGCGGCCACGGCAGCACGATCGAGCACGTCGTGTTCACGTTCGGCATCAGCGGCGTGAGCCGGACCCTCTCGCACCAACTCGTCCGCCACCGGGCCGGCGTCGCGTTCGACCAGCAGAGCCAGCGCTACGTCTCCTTCAAGCGAGCCGCCACGATGCTGCCGGGCACGATCGCGGAGGCCGATCCCACGCTCCGCGCTCGCTACGAGGAGCAGGTCGACGGCTCGCTCGGGCTGTACGGCGACCTGCTGGCGGCCGGAATCCCCGGCGAGGACGCCCGCTTCATCTTCCCCAACGCGACCCGCACCAATCTCGTGATGACGGCCAATCTCCGGGCGCTGATCCACATCGCCGGGCTCCGCCTCTGCACGATGGCCCAGTGGGAGATCCGGCGCCTCTTCCAGCTGATCCGCCACGAGGTCTTCGCCGTGAGCCCGTTCCTGGGCAGCTTCCTCGCCCCGAAGTGCGTCCCGCTCGGCTACTGCGACGAGATGGGCAATCGCGACGAGCACTGCCCGATCCGGCCCCACCGCGACACGGTGCTGGCGGCGTGGGCGGAGAAGTCGAGCGCGGCCAAGGCCGCCGGTCGGTCGCTGCCCGTCGTCGACGGATAGGAGGGTCACGCCAGGGGTCATGGCGATCCGCCTGCAGTTCGATCGGATCCCCCCGGGCGCCGAGATCGGGCCGCACCGCCTCGGGGTCGAGACCCTGGTCTACGTCGCCGTCGGCGAGATCGTCTTCGAGCACGGCCCGGCCCTCGAGCGGCGGACCACCGTCCGCTCCGGCGACGTCCTCTACGAGGCCCCGGCCGAGTACCACCTCGTCCGCAACGAGGCGAAGATCGACGCCCTGGCCCTGCTGGCCGCTGTCGAGGTGAGCGCCGAGCGACCCGCCGACGTCCTGCGGACGTGGGTCGCAGAGGCAGAGCCGGTCCGGCGTCGCGAGGGCGCCCGGGTGGTCGAGCGCGACGGCGTCCGGACGCGGGTCCTCGTGGAGCCCGGCGATTTCGGGACGGATGCCTTCTCGCTCAACGAGGTCGAGATCGACCCCGGCGGCGGGACGGGGTGGCATCGCCACCAGCGCTCCGAGCACGTGATCGTCGTCTTCGAGGGTCGCGGCGCCGTCCGGGTCGGGTCGCTGGAGGAGACGCTGGAGCCGCTCAAGGGCGTCCGCATCGAGATGGGGCTGCCCCACGCCATCGCGAACACCGGGCGCACGACGCTCCGCTACTACGTCTGCAGCACGCCCGCAGCGGATCCGCTCACGGATCGCGAGGAGGTCGACCCGCCGACCTGAGGCCGGGCGGAGAGGCACGGCGCCGGGCATGCGAACGCCCGGAGGAACCGAGATCCCGAGCGGCCCCTTGATGCGATCGCGGTGCCTCTCGGAGGAGAGCCCCCGGGATTGCTCCCAGACGCCTCGTCGGACCTCGTTGATGTGATCGCCGTGGTCTCGACTCTCGCGGCCCCTCCGGGCAGGACAGATCATCGCCCCGGCAGCCGGCGACCACAACCGGGTTATCCACGAATGTCCGCCGGCCTGTCCCGGTAGCGTCCACGGGTTTTCTCCCCGTGTGGAGAACGTGTGGAGAAGGGTCTCAGCGTTGCCGGGAGACTGGCGCCGGCATCACGACCGTGTCCGCCGCCCGATCGTGGAGCCCGCGCCGCAGGGGGTCGGCCAGCACCGTGACGACGAGCACGCCGAACCACGTGCCGTTGAGCAGGCCGATCACCTCCAGGGGGACCGCCCCAGCCGCCCCGAGCGTCCCGACGCAGAGGGGCAGGACCTGGAGGATCGCCCATCGGACGACCGCCGCCTGAGCGGGCACGCGGCTCGGGTCGGGCGGCGCGGCGGGGCGGCCCGTCGGCGGCGTCGCGCCCGGCCCGACGGCGCGGACGGCCACGCGGCAGGCGCGCTGGCCGATCGTCATCCCCCACCACGCCCACGACCCGGCATAGTAGGCGGCGTCGGTCAGGAGGGTCAGCGTCAGCTCGATCGCCACGCGGGCCGGGTCGATGGCGACGACGACCAGGCCGGTCCCATTCGGGCCGGCCTCGACCAGCGCCCCAAACAGCCCGTCCAGGGCGATCCCGTAGACCGCATAGATGGGGACGAGCACGAAGCCGTCGAGGAAGAAGGCGAGGAAGCGGCGGCCGAGCGGCGCCACCGGCGACGTGGTGGGCAGGGTCACCCGGCGGCCTCAGCCGCCGATCGCGAACATCTCGACCCGCGGCAGGTCGGCAGTCCCGGCCGTTCGCAGCTCGGAGTACCGGTCGGCGCGGACGCGCCAGATGCCACTGATCCGCTCGCGGAGCTCGTCGTCGGTCGCCCCTGCCCGCAGGGGCCCCTTCAGGTCGGTGCCACGGGCGGCGAAGAGGCAGGTGAAGAGCTCGCCCTCCGCCGACAGCCTGGCGCGCGTGCAGGCGCCGCAGAACGGCTGGGTGACCGAGGCGATGACGCCGACCTCGCCCGCGCCACCGCGGTAGCGGAAGCGGTTGGCCACCTCGCCCGGGTAGTTCGCCGGGAGCGCCTCGAGCGGGAGTTCGGCGTCGATGCGGGCCACGATCTCCGCCTGCGGCACGACCTCGTCGAGCCGCCAGCCGTTCGTGTGGCCGACGTCCATGAACTCGATGAAGCGGAGGATCAGGCCCTCGTCCCGAGCCCAGCGGGCGACGGGCAGGATCGACGCTTCGTTGAAGCCGCGACGGACGACCATGTTCACCTTGATCGGCGACAGCCCGGCCCTCCGGGCTGCCGAGATCCCGTCGAGGACCCGGGCGACCGGGAAGTCGGCGCCGTTCATGCGCCGGAAGACCTCGTCGTCGAGCGAGTCGAGGCTGACGGTGATCCGGCGGAGGCCCGCCTCGGCGAGCGGTCGGGCGAGCTTCGGGAGGGCAGAGCCGTTCGTGGTGAGGGTGAGGTCGCGGACGCCGCCGATCGCGGCCAGCTGGCCGACGAGATCCGGCAGGTCGCGGCGGACGGTCGGCTCGCCGCCGGTGAGGCGCAGCTTCTCGACGCCCAGGCCCACGAAGAGCCGGGCGAGGCGGGCGATCTCCTCGAAGGTGAGGATCTGGGCTCGCGGCAGGAACGCGTAGTCGCGCCCGAAGACCTCCGCCGGCATGCAGTAGCTGCAGCGGAAGTTGCAGCGGTCGGTGACCGAGATCCGCAGGTCGTGCATCCGGCGCCCACGCCGGTCCAGGGGCGTCGCGGCCGCGGGGACCCGCGCCCCGGCGGCGGCCGCGGCGCTGGCGGCGGAGCCGTCGTCGCGGCCGAGCTCGGACCCGGCGTGGGAGGACCGTGGTTTCGACATGGTCGGGACATCGTAGACGCGTCCGGGAGCCGGCGCCGGGGCGGCCGTCGGCCGCCATCGCGCGGCGGAATCCGGAGTCGCCGCGGCCCGGTGCCCCACGTCACCTGGCCGGTGTGGCGGCGCACCGGTGGGACCCCGCCGGTACCACCGGCGGGGCCCGCTGGTACCACCGGTCAACTCCACCGCACCGCTCCGTGCTCCTAGCATCCGCCACAGGCGACGTCGGCGCCCAGGCCGAACGCGCAACAGGGGACCACGCAGCATGGCAACCACCGATTCCCGAACCGGATTCCGCCTTCCGTGGAGCACGGATCGGGCGGCGTCTCGCGAGGCGTCGGCCGATCCTGCCGAGGAGTCCGCCGACGCGCTCGCTCCCGTCGACGAGGCCAGCGCGACGCCGGCGCCCGAGTCGGGCGAGGCGGCCACCATCCAGGACGCGGCCGGGGACGCCGTCCGGGGGCACGAGGAGGAACCCGTGACGACCATGGCGCCCGACGCGACGCACGTCGCCGAACCGGCATCACCGGCCGCGAGGCCGGCCGCCATCCCGGCTCGGCACCGGCCCACGAAGTTCCTGGCCGACCTCACGCGAGCCATGCAGGCCGCCGCGGAGCAGGCCCGGGTCGCGACCCTCGACCAGTTCCGGGCCGAGGGAACGTCCGTCATCGAGCAGATCCACGCCCGCTCCTCCACGGGCGGGACCGACCTGCGCCGGCGCGCCGACGACGACGTCGCCGCCATCAAGGAGTGGTCCAAGGCCGAGATCGCCCGGATCCGCGAGGAGACGGAGCGGCGGGTCGCCTCCCGACGCGAGCAGCTCGAGGGTCAGCTCGAGCGCCACGCGGCGCTCATCGAGCACGAGATCGAGAAGGTCCGCGGCCGCATCGCGGCCTTCGAGATCGAGATGGGCGGCTTCTTCGACGACCTCGTCGGCGAAGAGGACCCCGCCGTCTTCGCGGCCCGGGCGGCCAACCTGCCCGAGGCCCCCTCGTTCGACGACCTCGAGGAGGACGCCCTCTCGGCCCTTCTCGGTGAGCCCGGCCTGGGCATGCCCGAGCGGACGACCGCCGAAGCCGCCGCTCCGGCGACGGAAGCGGCCGCTCCGGCTGCCGAGGCCGCGATCGAGGTGCCCGCCGTCGAGGCTGCCCCCGAGGCGCCCGCGGCCGAGGCCACGGTCGACGCACCGGCCGGCGCCGACGACGCCGCAGTCCTCGAGCGCGAGGCGGCCCTGGCCGCCATCGCGGCCGCCGCCGAGGCGGCCGAGTCCCTTCCGCCCGACGCCGACGCAGGCGTTGCGGAGGCTGCCGCCGACGCGGCGGAGGCCCCCGCGGCGGAGGACGCCACCGCCGAGGCTGCCGAGCCGGATGTCGAGCCCGCGACCGAGCCGGAGCTCGATCCCCGCCTCGCGATGCTCGGCCTGACGCCCGACTTCGCGGCCGCCGAGGCCGCCGCCGCCGAGGCTGCCGCCACCGATGTCGACGATCTGCCCGAGATCGGCGGCGAGGCCCTTGCGGCCCGCCTGTCCGGCCTCGTGCCGGCCGAGTCCGCTCCCGCAGCAGATGCTGCCACTGTCACGACGCAGGTCGTCACGACGGGCCTCGTCAGCGTCGCCAGCATCGCCAGCTTCAAGCGCCACCTCGGCCGTCTCGCTGGCGTAAGCCACGTCGGCGTCTCGTCCGGCCCCGACGGGGAGTTCGTCTTCGCGGTCGCTCACGAGCCCGAGACGTCCCTCCGCGAGCTCATCCCGACGCTGCCGGGCTTCGCTGCCCGCGTTGTCGGCAGCGGCGAGGGGATCGTCCAGGTCAGCGCCCAGGACCCGCAGGACTGACGCCCTCGGGCGTCCACGACGAAGGAGGACTGATGGCCCGGCCCGCGATCGCGATCGCGCTGCCCCGCGACGAGCGAGACGCCGTCGCCGGCGCCCTGCGCGAGGCGGACCTCGATCCGCTCGTCGTCCACCACCCCGGTGAGCTGGAGGCCCACCTGGCGGCGGGACGCCAGGTCGCCGTGGCGATCCTCGACGGCGAGAGCGACCTCGACACCTCGCTGGAGTACTACGCCCTCCTCCACGAGGCCGGCCGGGAGATCCCGGCGCTGATGGTCCTCTCGGCCCGGGCCCTCGACCGCGTCGGGGCGACCCACGCCGGCGATCGCGACGAGTACTTCACCCGGCCCTACTCGGCCGAATCGATCCGCTGGCGGGTCGAGGCGATGATGATCCGCCGCATGGCCGTCGACGACGGGAGCGGGGCGGTCATCCAGACCGGGCCGCTCAGCCTCGACGACTGGTCGCGCAACGGGGTCTTCGTCGCGATCTTCAACCCCAAGGGCGGCGTCGGCAAGACGACCATCGCCGTCAACCTCGCGGCCGCCCTTACCGCGATGGGACGGAAGGTCCTGCTCGTCGACGCCGACACCGTGACCGGGCACATCGCGAGCTCGCTCGGCCTGGAGCACGTCCGGACCCTCGTGGACGAGGTGATCGACGCCCGGGACGCCGGTGCCGCCCTGCCGGCGACGCTCAACGACCTCCTCTCGGCCCATCCCTCGGGGATGAACGTCCTCGTCCTCGCCTCCGGGCCGCTGAAGACCTCGCTCCTCGATCCCGACCACGTGGCCGCGGCGATCGACACCGGACGGATGACGCACGACGTCGTCGTGGTCGACCTCCACCCCGACTACGACTCGCTCAACCGGGCGGTCTTCGCACGGGCCGACCGGATCCTCGTCCCGGTCACACCGGACGTGCCTGCCCTCCGGGCCGCCGTCCAGCTGCGCGACGTCGCCCAGGAGCTGGGGTTCGGCGAGAAGCTGGCGATGGTCATCAACCGCGCCAACAGCGGCGTGTCCGTCGCGGACATGGAGCGTGCCATCGGCCTGCCCTCCCTCGCCCTCATCCGCTCGGCCGGGCTGCAGCTGGTCAAGGCGGCCAACGAAGGCCGCACGGTCATCGAGCTCTTCCCCCGCGAGAAGGTCACCGAGGACTTCCGGATCCTGGCCGAGCAGATCGTCGGCGCGCCCCGGGCGAAGCCTTCGGCAGCCCCGCGGCTCAGCCTGGGCGCCCTCTTCGGCCGGCGCAAGGAGACGGTCCGGGCCTAGCCCGCCGTCCGGGCCCGGTCAGCGCTCCGCGGCCGATCCCAGGAGGGCCCGCGTCGCCTCCACCGTCCGCCGGTCGACCTGCTCGACGCCGCGCAGGTAGGAGCGGTTGACGAGCACGACGTCGACCTCCGCATCGTTGAGCGGGCGGCTCCCGATCAGCGCCACGGCCTCCGTCACCGGCACGAACAGCTCGCTGCTGCGGTCCAGGAGCCGTTCGGGCTCCGAGCCTGGGAAGAGGAAGACGGTGCCGACGACGCGGAACGGCGGCAGGTCGAGGGAGACGTCATAGGGCACCTTGTGGAGCCGGTGCGCCGTCCGCTCGGCCTCGGTCAGCGAGGGCAGGGAGCCGACGCCGGCGAAGACCACGATCAGGTCGAACGGGTCGATCCGCTCCAGGCCGGGCGCCGCCGTGAGCGCCTCCGAGCCGTCGGCCGGCCCCCAGAGCACGTCGGCGATCGGGATCGCCTCGCGCCGGTTCAGGACGTCCGACAGGCGACCCTCGATCTCCATGCGCCCGACGAGGCGCCACTCCTCGGTCAGGCCGTCGAAGGGGAGGCCGCGGACGCCGCTGCCGGGACGGCCGTGGGCGCCCGGCTTCTCCTCGGGCGCCGCCTTCTTCTCTGGTGCCGCCTTCTTCTCGCCCCGTCGCAGGAAGCCGAAGGGCATGCCGTCAGTCCTCCGCCCGGCCGCTGTTGTCGCGGATGGTGTCCACCACCGTCGCGTCGGCGAGGGTCGTCGTGTCGCCGAGCGGCCGGCCCTCCGCGATGTCGCGGAGGAGCCGTCGCATGATCTTGCCTGAGCGCGTCTTCGGTAGGTCCGGCGTGAAGAGGAGGTACTTGGGGCGCGCGATCGGGCCGATCACGTACGCCACGTGCTCGCGGAGCTGGACGGCCAGCGCCTCCGACGGCTCCTGGCCGGCGCGGAGGATCACGAAGGCGAAGATGGCCTGGCCGCTGACCTCGTCGGTCTTGCCGACGACGGCCGCCTCGGCCACCGACGGATGGTCGACGAGGGCAGACTCGACCTCGATCGTCGAGAGGCGGTGGCCGGCGACGTTCATCACGTCGTCCACCCGGCCCAGGAGCCAGAAGTAGCCGTCCTCGTCGCGCTTCGCTCCGTCCCCGGCGAAGTAGAGGCCGGGGAAGCGGCTCCAGTAGGTCTGGCGGTAGCGCTCCGGGTCGCCGTAGATGCCGCGCAGCATCGACGGCCACGGCCGGGTCAGGACGAGGTAGCCGCCGCCGCCCCGGGGGACGGGGTTCCCGGCGCCGTCGACGATGTCGGCCCCGATCCCGGGCATCGGGAAGGTCGCCGAGCCGGGCTTGGTCGTGGTCACGCCCGGAAGGGGGCTGATGAGGATGCTGCCCGTCTCCGTCTGCCACCAGGTGTCGACGATGGGCGCCTTCCCGCCCCCCACGTGGGCGTGGTACCAGAGCCAGGCCTCCGGGTTGATCGGCTCCCCGACCGACCCGAGGAGGCGCAGGGACGAGAGGTCGTGGCGGGCCGGCCACGCTTCGCCCTGCTTCATGAAGGCCCGGATGGCGGTGGGGGCCGTGTAGAGGATCGTGACCTTGTAGTCCTCGACGATCCGCCACCAGCGATCCCAGGCGGGCGTGTCGGGCGCGCCCTCGTAGATGATCGAGGTGGTGGCATTCGCCAGGGGCCCGAAGACGATGTAGCTGTGGCCGGTCACCCAGCCGATGTCGGCGGCGCACCAGTAGACGTCGTCAGGCTTGACGTCGAAGACGGCCTCGTGGGTGAAGCTCGTGCCCAGGAGGTAGCCGGCGGTCGTGTGGATGATCCCCTTCGGCTTGGCCGTCGTCCCCGACGTGTAGAGGAGGTAGAGCATGTGCTCCGAATCGAGGGGGACGGGGTCGCAACGGTCGTCCTGGCGGTCGACCAGGTCATGCCACCAGTGGTCGCGGCCCTCGACCATGTGGACGCCACCGCCGAGGCGGTCCACGACGATGCAGGCGCTGATCGTCGGGGACGAGGCCATCGCCTCGTCGGCATGGTGCTTGAGGCCGACCTGGCGGCCCCGCCGCCAGCCGCCGTCGGCGGTGATGAGGACCTTGGCCCCGGCGTCGTTGATCCGGTCGGCGAGGGCCTCCGAGCTGAAGCCCCCGAAGACGACGGTGAAGGGGGCCCCGATCCTGGCGCAGGCGAGCATGGCGACGGGGAGCTCGGGGATCATCGGCATGTAGATCGCGACCCGGTCGCCGGTGGCGACGCCCAGCTCCCGCAGCGCGTTGGCGGTCCGGTTGACGAGTGCCTGGAGGTCGCCGTACGTGATCGTCCGTGTCTCGCCGGGCTCCCCGATCCAGTGATAGGCGACCTTCGCGCCGAGCCCGCGCTCCACGTGGCGGTCCACGCAGTTGTAGGCCACGTTGAGGCGCCCCCCGCCGAACCACGTCGCGAACGGGAGGTCCCACTCGAGCGTCTTCTCGAACGGCGTGGACCAGCTCAGCCGCTGCCGCGCCTGGGCCGCCCAGAAGGCCTCGGGATCACGCTCCGCCTCGACGTACAGGTCGGCCGTCGCGTTCGCCCGGGCGACGAAGGCGGGGTCCGGCGGAAACGTCCGCTGCTCGCGGAGCAGGGCCTCGATCTCGGGCTGGGGCGTCGTGGGGTCGGGCTGCACGCCGGGCACCTCCTGGCTCCGCGGGATGGCCGCATCATACGCAGGCCCGCGGCAGGGCCGCCCGCCCTGCGTCGCCTGTCCCGCCGCGCGCCCCCGCCGACGGCAGACCGCCCGCCGGGTCGACCTGCCGGCCGAGGCCGATCGGTCACGTGAACTCGGCGTCACCCTCGCCATCGGCGGCCGGACCCGCCTCGGGGCGAGGACCCGGGGAGACGAAGAGGGTCCGGCCGGCGGCCAGGTCGATGCCCGCCAGGCGGAGGGCGTCGAGGCCGCGGCGGCGCAGCTCGCCGGCCACCTCCCACTGCTCGCCCGGCCGGACCGTGGCGCTGACGAGGATGGGAATGCCGGGCTCCGCCCCGGCCGCGTCGACGCGGACCACCCGCGGCCCCTCGATGAACCGCTCGCGCCAGGGGTCGGCCGCGGCGAGCGTGCCGCAGACGTCCTCGAGGACGGTCGTCGCCCGCGCGATATCGGTCCCGGGAGCGACCCCGAAGCGCTCGTTGACGCGGGCGAAGGTCCGGGTGAAGTTGGAGGCGACCTGGATCTCGCCGTTGGGGACCGAGTGGACGGTGCCGTCGATGTCACGGACCACCGTCCGCCGCAGGCCGACCTCCTCGACCGTCCCCCGCACCCCGGCGACGGCCACGATGTCGCCGACGCTGAACGGGTTCTCGGCGAGGATGAGGATCCCGTTGAGGTAGTCGCGGACGAGCTGCTGCGCGCCGAAGCCCAACGCCCCGCCGACGGCCACGCCGAGGGCGACCCCGAGCGAGCCGAGGGCGGCGATCAGCTCGGGGACCAGGATGGCCCCGGCGGCGAGGCCCGACAGGACGATGACCGCGAGCCGGCCCAGGCGCGTCGCGACGAGGACGAGCGTGTCGAGGCGGCGGCTGCGGGCCGCCATCCGGACCGCCCGGACATCGTCGGGAAGGTCGGGCTCCCCCGGGAGGGGCGTCGCGGCGGCGCGCGCCGCGACCCGCCGCACGGCGAAGAGGGCGACCCGGTAGGTGATCACGAGGATCGCGACGGCGGCGAGGACGACGAGGAGCCGGGCGAGGCCGGCGAGGGCCACTTGGCCGAGCCGGTCGAGGATCTCCTGCACCGCGTAAGCCTAGCGCCGGGCGCGGCGCCACAGGGCGGGTCGGGCGCGAGCCCTCAGGCGGCCGCCCCGCCGAGCCGGGCGGTGATCGCGGCGGACGTCGCCCGGGCGAGCGTGACGATCTCCGCGATCCGGGCCGGCGTGACCCGGTACGCGGGACCCCAGACGGCGATGGAGGCGGCCACCCGTCCCCGCGCGTCGGCGACGGGGACGGCGATCCCGTTCGTGCCCTCGATCCACTCGCCGAACGCCGTCGCGTAGCCCCGCCGGCGGACGCGGGCCAGCTCCTCCATCAGCTTCTCCAGCCGGGTGATCGTCCGCTCCGTGCGGGCGGCGAGGCCCGGCCGGGCGATCCGCAGGACGTCGCGCTCGGCCATCGTCGCCAGGACGACCTTGCCCGAGGCGACGCAGTGGAGCGGCGTCGTGCGGCCCGTCCAGTCCGGGCAGGCGACCATGTTGGGCCCGTCGGCCTGGGCGAGCGTCAGGTACGCGTCGCCCTGGACGACCCCCAGCGACACCGTCTCCCGGGTGGCCCGGGCGAGCCGCTCGAGCTCGGGCATGGCGATCCCCCGCAGGTCGAGCGTCTGCTCGGCTCGCTCGGCGAGGCGGATGACGGCGAGCCCCAGGCGGTACTTGCCGGTCTCCTCGTCCTGCTCGACGAGGCCGCGTCGCTGGAGCGTCGCGAGGAGGCGGGAGGCGGTGCTCTTGTGGAGGCCGAGGCGCCGGGCGAGCTCGGTGACGCCGGCCTCGGCGGCGGACTCGCCGAGAGCCAGGAGAAGAGCCGCGGCCCGGTCGACGGAGCGGACGGCGTTGCCGTCGAGCAGGTTGCGCTCGGCGGCCGGGACCGCGTCGCGCAGCGGCGCAGGGGGAATGGCGGGCGGCGTGGTCAGCGATCCCGCCGCCGGGGCCGGCGGCGGGATCGCCGGCCCCGGGCGAGCTCCGGGCGTCAGGTCGATCGCCATCTCAGCGGCCCGCCGGGGCGGTCGCTCGCGCCCTGGCCTCGAGCGCGGCGTGGAAGGAGTCGGCGAAGACCGAGACGACCCGGTCCACGATGTCGCCTTCGGCGTGGGCCTCGCAGACGAACCACGGCTCGCGGCTGTCCGGCTCGGGCATCGCCCCGCGCGCGTGCATCCCGACCGCGATCGCATCGTAGAGCTCGTGATCCGTGGTCGCCCAGTCGCGGTACTCGCTGGGGATCCGGTCGGTGAACATGATCCCGAACATCGAGGGGTGACCCGTGAGCTGGTAGGCGAGGCCCTTGGCGTCGAGCACCTGGCGGAGACCGGCCTGGATCCGCTCGCCGGTCGCCTTGATGGTCTCGAGGGCCGGCGTGTCGCGGATGATCTCCAGCGTCTTCGTGGCTGCGGCCGCGGCGATCCGGTTGCCGGCATACGTGCCGCCGTGGCTGACCTTGGACGGGAGCATCTCCATGATCTCCCGCCGGCCGCCGAAGGCCGCGGCGGGATAGCCGTTGCCCATCGCCTTGGCGTAGGTCGCCAGGTCGGGCCGGATCCCGAAGTACTCCGCCGCGCCGCCGCGCCCGAAGCGGAAGCCGGTCTTGACCTCGTCGAAGATGAGGAGGATCCCGAACTCCTCGGTCAGGGCCCGCATCCCCTGGTGGAACCCGGGCCGGGGCATGATCCCCTGGGCGTTGCCGAGGACCGGCTCGACGATGATCGCGGCGATCTCGTGGCCCTGGCGCTCGAAGAGTCGCCGCAGCTGCTCCAGGTTGTTGTAGCGGGCCGGGATGATCGTCTGGGCGACCGGCGCCGGGATGCCGCGGCCCCAGGCCAGCCCGACCGGGTTGTCGGCGTCGCCGAGGTCGGCCATCTCGTTCGGCAACACCGAGATGAGGGCGTAGTCGTGGACGCCGTGGTACTGGCCTTCGAACTTGACGATCTTGTCGCGGCCCGTGTAGGCCCGGGCGACGCGCATGGCGTGCATCGTGGCCTCCGTCCCGGAGACCGTCATGCGGGCCATGTCGACCCAGCCCGTGAGCTCGCAGAGGAGCTCCATCGCCCGGACCTCGTCCTCGGAGGTGAGCGAGAAGCTCACGCCGCGGCGCATCCGCTCGTTCACGTGGTCGTCGACGCGGTCGTCGCCGTGGCCGAGGATCACCGGCCCGTAGCCCATGCGAAGGTCGACGTACTCGTTGCCGTCGAGGTCCCAGACGCGGCCGCCCTTGCCCCGGTCGACGTAGATCGTGTCCTCGCCCCAGGCGCGGAAGTTCGAGTTGGCCCCGCCGGGGAGGGTCTTGCGGGCCCGCCGGTACATCGCCAGCTGCGCGTCGCGCTTGATTGCCGGGGGGGCCGCAGGATCTGGGGCCATGGTTCCTCCGTGGCTCGGCTCGTCGTCGGTCGGTCGCGGCCGCGGGCGCGGGGCGACCCCCAACCCGGGACGACGAGCTGGGGTGCTGTTCCGGGCCGCGGAACGGGTGACGGCCCGGATGGTGCCACGGCACCCGAGATCGTGTCAACGACATTCGCGCTCCCGTGGCCCATCTCGTGCGAATCACGCGCCCATTGGTCGCGCGAGGCGTGCGAACCGATGCCGGTCGCCTCTGAACGCTAGGGCTTGCCAGCCTCGCCGGCGTCGCGCGGCGAGAGGCCCAGCAGCCGCCGGAGCGCCCTCGCCAGGAGGTCCGGGTCCACGGCCTCGGGCTCCAGGTAGTACTGGAGGATGAGTCCGGAGCCGAGGGCGGAGACGAGGGTGCCCAGCTCGGTCCCGCTGAAGGGCGTCTCGATCCCCTCCTCGGCCAGCTTGGCGGCGACGATCGGCCCGAACTCCGCCCGCATCTCCCGGTAGTCGTGGGCCATGATGGTGCGCAGCGCCGGGTCCCGCATGGCGGCCAGCCAGACCTCGATCGTGAGGACGTCCCACGTCTCGTCCCTCGCTGCCTGCGCCCGGAGCAGTTCGCCCATCCCGTCGATGAAGTCCGCCAGCGGTGTGGCGATGAACTGCTCGCGCTGGGCGTCGAGGTTGGCGGCCACGCCGCGCCGCTCGGCCAGGGCCAGGAAGAGCTCCGTCTTCGAGGCGAAGTTCGAGTAGACGGCGCCCTTCGTGTAGCCGGCCGCCTCGGCGACCGCCTCGAGCGAGGCGCCGTGGTAGCCGAGCCGGTTGAAGACC
Organism: uncultured Chloroflexia bacterium; assembly: GCA_963821235.1. GTDB lineage: Bacteria > Chloroflexota > Limnocylindria > Limnocylindrales > CSP1-4 > CTSoil-043. Next base: position 84,321 of record CAWGCS010000002.1, on the reverse strand, counting down.
TCCGCAGCGGCATCCAGCAGGCGCTCGCGGGTCTGGGCCCGCCGTTCGTCGCGGGTGAGGCGGCCGGGCGCCTGGGCGGTCTCCATGGATCGAGCATACCACGCGGTATCAAGATCCCTGAAAGTATTGACATACCTGAGAGTATGTGCATACTGAAGGGTATCCAGTCATCCCGACGGACAAGGGAACCACCAGCGATGCTCCTCGAGATCTCCGGCCTCACCAAGACCTACCGGAAGGGAGCCCGGGCCAATGACGGCGTGGACCTCGCCGTCGAGGCCGGCGAGGTCTACGGGCTCCTCGGCCACAACGGCGCCGGCAAGACCACCCTCGTCAACCAGGTGGTCGGCCTCCTGAAGCCTGACGCCGGCGCCATCGTGCTCGCCGACCGGGACGTGGTCGCCGACCCGGCGTTCGCCCGCCGGGCCTGCTCGATCCAGCCCCAGGCGCAGATCCCGCTCGATGGCCTGACGCCGCGCCAGGCGATCGGCCTCGTCGGACGCATCCGGGGCGGGAGGGCAGCCGACGTCCGGACCCGCGGTGCGGCCCTCGCCGACGCCCTCGACATCGGCGAGTGGATGAACACCGACGGGAGCAAGCTCTCGGGCGGCGTCAAGCGCCTCGTCTCGTTCGCGATGGCCGCCGTCGCGCCAGGTCGTCTCGTCGTCCTCGACGAGCCGACGAACGATGTGGATCCTGTCCGCCGGCGCCTCCTGTGGGCCCAGGTCCGGGCCCTCGGCGAGGAGGGCGCCGCCGTCCTGCTCGTGACCCACAACGTCGTCGAGGCCGAGCGGTCGGTCAGCCGCCTCGCGATCCTCGACCACGGCCGGGTCATCGAGACCGGCACGCCGGCCCAGCTCAAGGAGCGGGTCGCGAACGACCTGCGCCTCGAGGTCGTCCTGGAGCCGGGGGCCGCGCTGCCCGAGCTGCCCGCCTTCGTCCTCCGCACGGTGGGGACGGGCCAGCGCCACCTCGTGACCGTCCCCGCCGCCGCGGCGGCCGACGCCGTCCGCTGGGTCGAAACCTTCAAGGGGACCGGGTCGGTCGAGGAGTACCACCTCGGGCCGGCGACCCTCGAGGACGTCTACGTCGAGCTCGTCGGCCGGGCCGACGCCCTCGCCAACGGCAACGGGGAGGCGCCCGTCGCGGCCCCACGAAAGGAGCCCGCCGGTGCCCACGCTGCGTAGCTACCTCCTGCTCATCCGCTGGCAGGCCCTCCGCCAGAAGACGTTCATCCCGTTCGCGGTCGTCATCCAGGGCCTCTTCTCCCTGGGGATCGTCATCGGCTACCCGATGCTCTTCCCGCAGCTGGACCGGACGACGATCCTCTTCCTCGCCACCGGCGCGCCCTCCATCACCCTCATCACGATGGGCCTCGTGGCGGTGCCGCAGCAGGTCGCCCAGGCGCGGACGGAGGGGACCCTCGACTACATGCGCTCGCTGCCGATCCCACGGGTGATCTACCTCCTGTCGGACCTCACCGTCCAGCTGGCCATCGTGGTGCCCGGTGTGATCTTCGGGGTGGGCGTCGCGACCCTCCGCTTCGGCCTCCCCCTCGAGGTCACCCCGGCCGTCGTCCCGGCGGTCCTGCTCGTGGTCTTCACGGCCGCCTCGGTCGGCTACGCGATGGCCTCGATCCTGCCGCCCCTGATGGCCCAGCTCCTGACCCAGGTGCTGGTCGTCCTCGTCTTCATGTTCAGCCCGCTCAACTTCCCGGCCGAGCGGCTCCCCGAGTGGCTGGCCGCCCTGCATCGGGTCCTGCCGATCCAGGCCATGGGCGAGGTGATGCGCGGCGCGCTCGCGCCGGGCACCTTCCCCCTCACGGCCGGCGCGTTCGCCGTCCTCGGCACCTGGGCCCTCGGCAGCTTCTTCGTCACCTGGCGGGTGCTCGCCCGGCGGGCCTGAGGCCTGGGGATCGCCCGGTCGGGTCGCGGTCAGGTCGCGCGGGCGAGATCGACGGCGAGACCGATGGCGCCGACGAGCGGAGCGCGATCGCCGAGCGGGCTCGTGACCACGCGCGGCGGTCGCGCCGCGAGGGTCGCCACGTGCGCCCGGACCGGCGCCAGCAGGGCGGGGAGCGCGCCGACGCCACCGGACAGGACGACCAGCTGCGGATCGGTGACCGCGCAGATCGCGGCGATGCCCAGGGCGACGTACCGCGCCTCCTCGTCCAGGAGCCGGCCGGCAGCCGCGTCCCCCGCGGCCGCCGCGGCCGCCACGGATGCCAGCCCGTCCGCGGCGGCGAGGGCCGTCCCCTCCCCGCCCCCCCGCGCGGCCGCCAGCCGCGCCCGGACCGCCGGTCCGGCAACCGCCGTCTCGTAGGCACCCAGCACCCGGTTCCGCTCGTCCCAGGGGTCGGTGCCGAGCGGCAGGAAGGCGATCTCTCCCGCGCCGCCGTGGGCGCCCGTCAGCAGCCGGCCGCCCGACACGATCCCGCTTCCGATCCCGGTCCCGATCACGAGGACGGCGTAGTCGGCGACGCCGATCGCCGCTCCGGCCCGGCCTTCACCCAGCGCGGCGCAGTTGCCGTCGTTGTCGAGGGCGACGGGGATGCCGAGAGCCTGCCGGAAGGCGGCCTTCGCGTCGATCGGGCCGAGCCCGGGCACGTTGTGGAGCGACCAGCTCTCGCCGGTCCCGGGGTCCACCGCGAGGGGAAGGCCGAGCCCCGCGGCCCGCACGGCCGTGGTTGCCGCTCCGGCCCGGGCCGCGAGGGTCTCGAGGGCCGCCGCGACCTGGGCGACGATCTCCTCGCCGGATCCCCGGGCGGTCGGCTCGACGAGCTCGGCGAGGATCGTGCCGCCGATCTCGGCGAGGGCGGCGCGCAGCTTCGTTCCGCCGAGGTCCACGCCGAGGACGACCGCCACCGGGCTCGACACGCTCGGGGCGTGGCCGGCGGAGCGGTCGGCCGGCAGGGTCATCGCGCGAAGAACCGCGGCAGGTGCACGCGGTTCGCCTCGAGCAGCGCGGCCAGGAGGTCGCGGGCGGTCGCGAAGTCGGGCACGAGCGGGTTCGCGACGAGCGCCCGGAGCGCGACCCGCCGGTCGCCGGAGATGGCTGCCGCGACCGCCAGCTCCTCGTAGGCCCGAGCGTGCTCGACGAGGCCACGCAGCTCGGGGGCGAGCGGCGCCAGCGGGAGCGGGTGGGCGCCCTCCCGGTCGATGCGGGACGGGATCTCCACCACGGCCCCGGCCGGAAGGTCCGGCAGCGCGCCGTCGTTCCTGGTGTCCACGACCTGGACGTCGCCGGTCCCGGCGTGGAGCGACGCGATGAGCTGGGCCGCCGCCTCGCTGTAGAAGGCGCCACCGCGCTCCTCCAGCAGCGCCGGCTTCGTGTCGAGCGTCGGGTCACGGTAGAGATCGAGGAGGCCACGCTCGATCTCCATCACCTCCTCCGCCCTGATGGGCGCGGTCCGCTGCTCTCGCACGACCGCCTGGGTCGCGTAGTAGTAGCGAAGGTAGTAGGAGGGGATCGCCCCCAGGGCGCGGATGAGCTCGATGGGGAGGTCGACCTCGTCGGCGAGGAATGGACCGGCGCCGGCGAGCAGCTCCGGGAGGCGGTCGACGCCGTCGACCCGGATCGCGCGCTCCCAGGTGAGGTGGTTGAGCCCGACGTGCTCGAGCTCGATCCGCTCGGGGACGACGCCGAAGTGAGCGGCGAAGCGACGCTGGAAGCCGATGGCGACGTTGCACAGGCCGATCGCGCGATGGCCCTGGTCGAGGAGCGACTGCGTGACGATGCCGACCGGGTTGGTGAAGTCGACGAGCCAGGCGCCGGGCGCGCCGCGGCGGGCGGCCTCCTCCGCGATCTCGAGCACGAGCGGGACGGTCCGCAGGGCCTTGGCGAAGCCCCCCGGGCCCGTCGTCTCCTGGCCGACGCAGCCGAACCGCGGCGGGATCGTCTCGTCGAGGAAGCGCGCCGCCTGTCCACCCACGCGCAGCTGGAGGATGACGAACGCGGCTCCATCGAGGGCGGCGGCGCGGTCGCCGGTCTCCACGAGCCGCCCGGGCCAGCCTCGCCGGGCCAGGATCCGGCCGGCGAGGCCTCCGACGATGGCCAGGCGCTCCGCATCCGGGTCGAGGAGGACGAGCTCGTCGACGGGCACGCGATCCGCCCGCGCGACGAACCCCTCCACGAGCTCCGGCGTGTACGTGCTGGCACCACCGACGACGGTGACCTTCACGCCCATGGGTGCACCAGCAGGTCGCGCGGGACGAGGAGAAGCTCCTCGAGGACGACGTGCTCCGGCAGCGTGGCCAGGAAGAGGACAGCGAGGGCGACGTCGTCCGGATGGAGCATCCGCTCCCGGGGAGCGTCCTCGGCGGAGGGGTACCAGGGCGTGTCCACGCAGCCCGGCTCGACGACGTGGACGCCGATCCCGGCCGCCTGCAGCTCCTGCGAGATCGAGAGCGCCAGACCAACCGCCCCGAACTTGCTGGCGACGTAGCCCGCGCCGCCGGCTTCGGGGCGCCGCCCGTTGTCCGACGCGACGACCACGAGCTTGCCGCGCCCGGCGGCGCGCATCCCGGGGAGCACGGCGCGGACCACGTTGGCCACGCCCTCCACGTTCGTCGCCAGGGCCGCCCGGAGGCTGGCCGGATCGAGCTCGCCGATGTCGGCCCAGGCGTTGACCCCGGCCGCCGCCACGGCGACGTCGATCGTCCCGAGCGCCTTCGCCGCTCCTCGCGCGGCGGCCTCGACCGCGGCCGCGTCGGTCACGTCGACAGGACAGGCCAGCGCCCGCCCGCCCAGGCCGTCGATGGCCGCCGCGACCTCGTCCAGTGGCTCCCGTCGCCGGCCGAGGAGCGCGACCTGTGCCCCGGCCGCGGCGAGGGCGAGGGACGTCGCGCGACCGATGCCGGTGCCGGCGCCGGTGACGAGGGCGACGCGCCCGTCGAGCGATCCGGCATAGCGCGCGAGGGCATCGCGGGTGGCGGGTCGTGCCGCGGCGCCTCGATCCAGCAGCGGCGGAACGGTCATGCGTGCACCTCCTCCCCGGGTCCGGGGACATGCTGGATGTCGGTGCGAGATCCGGCTTGCCATCCGCGCAACATTGCTTATAACATTATCAGCAATCAGCAGACGTGGGGCGTCGCGAGCAGGCTGCCGCTGCGACCCGGGTCGGACGGACGCTCATCGCTCGAAGGATCGCATGACCCGCTTCCGCCTCGAATCTGGACCGGTCCCGCTCCATCACCAGGTCTACCTCGACCTCGGCGCGGCGCTGGACGAGGGCGAGTGGCGGCCCGGCGACCGCCTGCCCCCGGAGCGCGAGCTCGCGGCCCGCTACGGCTGCAGCCTGATCACCGTCCGTCGGGCGCTCTCCGAGCTCGCCCGCGAGGGACGGCTGGAGCGCGCCCGGGGACGCGGGACGTTCGTCCGGCGACCGCCGATCATCCGCAACATCGCCGCTCGCGCCGGGTTCGCCGACGAGATGCGCGCGCGCGACCTGGAGCCGTATGCGTCGGTCGTGACCTCGCGTCGCGAGGCCGCCACCTCGACTGTCGCGGCGGCGCTCGAGGTCGCCGTGGGGGCCCCGGTCCACTACCTCGAGCGCGTTCGGGGCGCCGACGGCGTCCCCTACCTCCTCGAACAGGCCCACCTCTCCGCCGAGCGCTTCCCCGGCCTGCTCGAGGAGGACTTCTCCGTCGCCTCCCTCTACGAGACGCTCGAGCGACGCTACGGCCTGACGATCGCCCGGACCCGGGAGACGATCTCCGCGGTCGTCCCCGGCGCTCGCGAAGCGCGCCTCCTCGGGCTGAGCTCGGCGAAGCCCGCGATCTGCCTGGAGGGAACAGCGTCTGCTCCCGATGGCAGCGTGGTCGAGCACAGCCGGACCATCGTGTCGCCGGAGCACGCTCGCTACTTCATCGAGACGAGCGGCGCCCGGGCCCGGAGCGTCGAGCCGCTCGAGCCGCGGCCGTCCCGGGAGCCCGGCGCATGAGCGCCGTCCGCCTGTCCGGCTGGGACGTGACCCCGCGACTCGGGATCGTGGTCCCGCCCGAAGGCGAGCCGGGCTGGCCTGACGCGGCGTGGTGGGCGGTCCTCGTCGAGGCGTGGGGCTATCGGGCGGAGCGGGTCGCCAGACCCGCAGGCGCGCCGGGCGGTGCCTTCACGACGCTCGTCGTGCCGGCCGCCGCGGTCGATGACGCCTGGGCAGGCGCCCTGGCGCGCGGCTGCGACGCCGGCACCAGCCTCCTCCTCGTCGGGTCGCCATCGGAGGCCGCGGCGCGTCTGATCGCCCTCACGCCGGGCCGCCTGGAGGCCGACGGCCGTCTCGCGATCAGCGACGGCGGCCTCGCCGCCGCGGCCCGGGCGTGCCTTCCCGAGCCCGGTGACGACGGCGTCGTGATCCTCGAGCCGCCCGGGCCCGTCGGGTCGCTCGGCCCCGCGTGGCGAGTCGTGGCGCACTGGGCCGGAACGGCCCCGGCGATCGCGATCCGCGCCGTCGACCGTGCCACCCGGCCGGCCGCGATCGCCTGGTTCGGCATCCCGCTGGCGTCCGTCGACCGGCGGGCGATGGAGACGGTCGTCCTCCTCGCCGAGGCGGTCTTCGAGGAAGCTACCCCGGCGGGGCTCGTCGGGCTCGGCCGGTGGCCCGGGGGACGGCGATCCGCGCTCGTGGTCGACGGCGACGTCGACCACCCGACCGGCGTGGATCCCGAATGCTCCCGCTACGTGGCTCCCGCGCTGGAGACGGCCGACCGCGCCGGCTACCCCGCCTACGGCATCTTCGTTGCCGGTGCCAATGTCGACGCCGAGCCCGGCTCGTTCCCGCCGGCGCCCGGCTACTACAACCACTCCTACGGCCACCCGTACTCGCACTGGGATCCGCGCCGGTGGGAGTCGCTGACGGCCGACGAGATGGCGGACGAGCTCCGGAGCTGCGCGGCGGCGTTCGCGCGCCACCTGGGCCGCGGCGACGAGGGGGTCTTCCGGCTCCCCCACTTCCAGCTGGAGGCAGCCGAGCGCACGTACGACGTGCTCGATGCGCTGGGCTACCGCGCCGAGTCATCGGTGGGCGCCAACGTGACGCTCACCGGCGGCCTCCCGTACCACCCTTCGCGGACGGCGTGGAGCGCCCGGGAAGCGGACGCCGCGTGGGCACGGTCGCACCCGGATCCAGCCGGCCGATTCGCGCTCCTGCAGCTCCCCCTCAGCACGGACCCGAGCGACCCGACCTTCAACGACGGGTTCTGCTCCTACAACACCCTCCACGAAGGGGTTCGCCGGCGGACTGCGACCCCCGCGGCGTACGAGGCCCTCCTCGAGGAGGTCGTCGAGCGGGCCCTCGCCCGCCGCAGCCTCGCCCACGTCTTCATCGACCCGCCCGACGCCGGGTACGGGAGGGTGCATGGGGATGTCCGCGACTATGCAGGCGCGGTGGAGCGCTGGCTCCGCCGCTGCATGACGCGCGACGACCTCGCGGTCCTCACGACCGCCGGGCTCGCCACGTGGTGGAACGACCGCGAGGCGGCCCTCGGCCGGCTCTCGTGGCGGGTCGACGCGGGAGAGCTCGCGGTCGACCTCGACGACGCACCGCCGGGAACCAGCCTGGCGGTCCTCGATCCCGCCGGCGGCGAGCCGCGGCGGCGAGCCGGACACCTGGTTGCAGGCCCGGCCATCCGGGCACCTGGAGGAGAGGCAGCATGAGTCGCTGGATCCATCCCGCCGCGGCGCTCGCGGCGGTCGCGCTCGTCGTGAGCGCCTGCGGGAGCGCGGCGAGCCCGTCCCCGGCAACGCAGGTCCCCGTGACCGCGTCGCCCGCCGGCGGCGCCGGCGAGAGCCCCGCGCCCTCGATCGACACGACGCCCGTCACGATCACGGTGTGGGACTACTACGGCGAGGCGACGCCGGTGAAGCCGGCCATCGCCGGCTTCCAGAAGGAGTACCCCTGGATCACCGTCAAGTACGAGGCCCTCGACTGGGACTCCATGAACGAGAAGTTCGCCGTCGGGGTCGCGGCCGGCGCCGCGCCGGACGTCGCGACGCTCGACATGACCTGGATCCCCACCCTCGCCTCGAACGGCGTGCTCGAGGATCTCTCGACGCTGTCCGGCGGGATGCTGAACGGTGCGCCGATCGCCGAGCAGTACAACGCCGGAGCCGACGAAGCGATGAAGTACGACGGCGCGTACGTGACGATGCTCTTCGACTTCGACGCCTACGCCCTCTACTACCGGGCGGACCTCTTCGCCGCGAAGGGGATCGCCATCCCCACGACCTGGGATGAGCTGCGCGCGGCCGCGAAGCAGCTGGCCGAGGACGCGAACGGCGACGGGAAGCCGGACAGGTACCTCTACCAGGTCTGGCCCGACACGTTCCACTACGCCCAGTTCCTCTTCCAGAACGGGGGCTCGATTCTCAACGCCGACGCCACGGCCGCGGCCTTCAACAGCCCCGAGGGCGTGTCCGCCCTCGAGTTCAACCGGTCGTTCATCGACGACGGGAGCGGCGTCTACTGGGGTCCGGACCAGGGCGACCAGATGGCCGCCTTCAAGGACGGCACCCTCGCGATGTTCCAGAACGGGCCGTACATGATGGGCGTCCTCAAGAGCGGCGCCCCCGAGATGGCCGGCATGTGGAAGGTCGCCCCGGCGCCGTACTCGAAGCAACCCGGCAGCTACCTCGGCGGGACGGGCCTCGGCATCCCGGTCGCCGCGGCCCACAAGGACGCGGCCTGGCTGTTCGTGTCCTACATGCTGCGACCCGAGCAGGAGGTCGGCGTCTTCACGCTCGCCGGCGCCGCGCCGGCGACGACGGCCGCGCTGGAGAACCCCGAGCTGACGAAGCCCGATCCGTTCTTCGGCGACGACGCGCCGTTCGCGATCTTCCTCGACACGATGAAGACAGCGACCCACTTCCCGTACGTCAAGGCCTGGGCGGAGATCCAGACGCCGACCATGGACGACGCGATCGCGGGCGTCCTGCTCGGCCAGAGCTCGGCCAAGGACGCCCTCGACGCCGCCGCGGACGAGACGAACGCCCTCCTGCAGAAGTAGGCCCGGCCAAGGGACGATCCGGACGAGGAAGGCGATGACCCTCGCGCGGCTCCGACGCCAGTCGATCGGCTACGCGCTGATCGCGCCGGCCGTGCTCGCGGCCGTCGTCTTCCTCCTCATCCCGATCCTCCTGTCGGCGTACTGGAGCTTCACCGACTACAACGGCGTGAAGCCGCCGACATGGGTCGGCCTGGACAACTACGCCTCGCTCCTGGGGAGCCCACGCTTCCAGCGCTCCATCTCGAACACCGCGGCCTTCGTCGTCCTGGGGATGGGCCTCGGGCCGCCGCTCGGGCTCGCCTCGGCCCTCCTCCTCAACCGGGCCATGCGCTTCCGGGGCCTCTTCCGGGTGGCCTTCTTCCTTCCCGTGATGACCTCGCTGGTGGTGGTAGCCACGATCTGGAAGATGCTCTACAACGAGAACGGTCTCATCAACGAGGTCCTGCGGCTGTTCGCCCTGCCGGGCCACAACTGGCTCTCGGACCCGAGCACCGCGCTCCCGGCGATCGTCGTGGCCAGCGTCTGGCAGGGCTTCGGGTTCGAGACGGTCGTCTTCCTGGCGGCCCTCGGCGGGATCCCACGCGACTACTACGACGCGGCCCGGGTCGACGGGGCCGGCCGGTGGGCGCAGTTCCGCCACGTGACGCTGCCCGGGCTGCGCCCCACGATCCTGTTCATCTACATCATCGGGATCATCGGCAGCTTCCAGGTCTTCGATCAGGTCTTCGTGATGACCCAGGGAGGGCCGGTCAACGCGACGCGGACGATGGTCTTCGACCTCTACGACAAGTTCAACTCCCTGCACCTGGGCGAGGCTTCGGCCGTCGCCTACATCCTCTTCGTCATCCTGGCGGCCCTGTCGTGGATCCAGTTCCGGTTCTTCGGGGAGCGTGACTGATGACCGCCCGCCGGCTCCGCCGGGCCGCCCTGTACGCCGGCCTCGTCGTCGCTGCGCTGGTCATGGTCGCGCCGTTCTTCTGGACCGTGTCCACGGCCCTCAAGCCAAGCGCCGACGTCTTCGCCTCGCCGCCGAAGCTGATCCCCGACCCGGCCACCCTGCAGAACTTCCAGGACGTCCTGACGCTGCTGCCGTTCGGCCGGTACCTGCTCAACAGCGTCGTCGTCACCGGCGCCATCGTCCTCCTCAACGTCATCTTCGGGACCATGGCCGCCTACGCGTTCGCGAAGCTCCGGTTCCCGGGACGCGACCTCATCTTCGCGGTCCTGCTCCTGACGCTCATGGTCCCCTTCCAGGTGAACCTGATCCCGCTCTATTCGATCATGGTCCACCTCAAGGAGGCGACGGGGATCATCGGGGCGGACACCTACTTCGGGCTCATCGCGCCCTCCGCGGTCCAGGTCTTCGGAATCTTCCTGATGCGCCAGTTCCTGCGCTCCATCCCCAGCGAGATCCTGGAGAACGCGCGCGTCGACGGGGCCAGCGAGTGGCGGATCCTCCGCTCCATCATCTTTCCCCTGGCGGCCCCGGGGATGGCGACGCTGGCGATCTTCACCTTCATCGCCGCCTGGAACGACTTCCTCTGGCCGCTCATCGTCACGAGCTCGGACGAGATGCGAACCCTGCCCGTCGGCCTCGCCCTCCTGGCCCGCAAGAACACCGTGAACTGGGGCCAGACCATGGCCGGGACCGTGATGGCGGCCGGCCCGATGATCGTCGTCTTCCTCGTCCTCCAGCGACGGTTCATCGAGGGGCTGACGGCGGGCGCCGTGAAGGACGTCGAATGACCGAGCGGGCCGATCGCTACCTGGACGAGATCCTCGGCCAGCCCGCCGCGTTCCGGCGCGCCGCCGAGGCGATGGCGGCCCAGCCCGACCCGCTGCGCGCGCTCGCCGCGGGCGGCCCCTGCGCGCCGATCGTCCTGACCGGGATGGGCAGCTCGTACGACGCGTGCCTCGCCGCGGCGGCGACGCTCGGTGGCGCGGGTATCCTCGCCACGACGATCGATGCGGCCGAGCTCCTCCACGTCCGGCGGCCGATGCTCCGGGAGGTTCACCTGCTGGTCCTCGTCAGCCAGTCTGGCCGGAGCGCCGAGGCCGTCCGGCTCGCCGAGGAGGTCCGCGAGATCGACGCCGGCCGGCGCCCGCTGGTCCTGGCGATCACGAACGGCCCGCTGACGCCGGTCGCGGCGCTGGCGGACCTCGTCCTCGACACAGACGTGGGCGTGGAGGCATGCCCGTCCACGATGACGTTCGCGGGATCGCTCGTCGCGCTGGCCGCCGTGGCCGGGACCCTGGCAGGCGGCGCCGTCGAGTCCGTCGTCTCGGACCTCCGGGCCGCGGCGGCGCTGGCGGCGACCACGTCCGCGGGCCTGCTCGGGGAGCCCGACCGGACCGGGGAGCGCCTCGCGGCGTGGCTCGGCGAGCGACCGACGATCGTCGCGCTCGGACGCGGCACGGGGCTCGCCGCGGCCGAGATGACCGCCCTGACGCTGATGGAGGCGGCGGGCGTGGCGGCCGTCGCGCTGCCGACCGCCGAGTTCCGGCACGGGCCCCTGGAAGTCGTCTCCGCGGACGTCGCGGTGGTCGTCTTCTCCCTCGAGCCGGCCGCGGAGGCCCTGGACCGGGCCTTCGCCGGCGAGCTGGCCGCGGCCGGCGCCGCCGTCCTCCTCGTCGGTCCCGCCGGCCCTGCGCCGGCAGGCGTCGAAGCGATCGCCGTCCCGGGACCCCGGGGGATCCTGGCCCCGGGGGCGGCCCTCGGCCCCCTCCAGCTCCTCGCCCGGCGGCTCGCCCACGCCCGCGGTCGTCGGCCCGAGGACTTCTCCCTCGCATCCAAGGTGACGACCCGTGAGTGACCCGCGCCCGGCGAGCGGCTCCCGTTACCTCCAGGTCGGCGGCCGGCCGATCCTCCCGGTCGGCGCCCACTTCGTGCCGGTGGAAGGGCCCGACTGGCCGTGGCGGGTCGGGCCGGAGGCCTTCGACCGGGCGTTCGCCCGAATGGCCGCCACCGGCCTCGACGCGGTCCGGATCGACCTCCTGTGGTCGGCCATCGAGCCCGAGCCGGGTCGGTTCGACGAGGCGCACCTGGAGGTGCTGGACCGGGTCCTCGCCGCGGCACGCCGTCACGGGCTCCTCCTCCATCCGACCCTCTTCATCGGGGGCGAGGTCGGCGACGCGTACTGGGACGTTCCTTGGCGGGACGGGCGCCACCCGCATCGCGACGCGGCGATGATCGGGCTCCAGGCGGATCACGCGGCCCACCTCGCGCGGCGCTGGCGCGGCGATCCCGCGGTCCTCGCCTGGGACCTGACCGACGAGCCGCCGTTCTGGCTCTTCCGCGACACGACGGACGACGACGCCCGGGCCTGGACCAGGTCGCTCGTCGACGCCATCCGCGCGGCTGACGCCGGCGCCCTCGTCACCATCGGGACGGCCGGGCAGGAGGTCGGCTGGGGCCCGTTCCGGGCCGACGTCGTCGCCTCCGACCTCGACTTCGCGACGGTCCACCCGTACCCGATCTACGAGCCGGACCTCTACCCGGACGGCCTGCTGGGGACGCGGATGACGCACGCCGCGGCGTTCGAGATGGCGCTCGCGGCGGGTGCCGGTCGGCGGGTGATGGTCCACGAGTACGGCGCATCGACCGCGCAGTTCGACCCGGAGCGGATCGCGGCGTACGACCGCCTCCTGTGCTGGTCGAGCCTGGGCCGCGGAGCGGCCGGCTTCTTCGCCTGGTGCTGGACGGACGCGGAGCCGCCGGCCTTCGGCCGCGCACCGTACGTCCGGCAGCCGCACGAGACGCAGTTCGGGGTGACGGACTGGACGGGCGCGCTGCGCCCGCGCGGCCGCGTCCTGGCCGACCTCGCGGCCACCGTCCGCCGGCTCGACCTGGCCGGGCTCGCGGCCGACGGCCCCGTCGCCACGGCCGCCATCCCGGTCCCGCACGAGTACGCCAAACCCTACGACCCGGCCGCCTACGGTCTCACGGACCACCCGGCCGGGGAGTACCGGCCGGCCGAGGCGGCATGGAGCCCGAGCCGCGACGCGACGCCCCTCGTGCGGGGCCTCCTCAACGCCTTCGTCCTGGGAGCGCGCGCGGGGATCCCGGCAGCGTTCCCCCGGGAGCGTCTCGACGGGGCCTGGCCGTCCCAGCGACTCATCCTGCTGCCTGCTCCGCTCGCCTCCACCTCGAGCACGCTCCTCCACCTGCGCACGAGCACGTGGGCCGGTGCGGCCGACCACTTCGGGCGCGGTGGCACGGTCTACGTCTCGTGCTCGTCCGACGTGGCCATCCCCGAGATGGCCAGCCTGCTGGGCGCCCGGATCCTCGACCGGGCGCCGGCCGCCGCGCCGCCCGTCCTGCGGTTCGTCCGGTCGTGGGGCCCCTTCGCCGCCGGCGACGAGCTCACCCTGCCGCCCGGCGACGGGACGCTCGCCACCCGCAGCGCCACCCTCGCGGCGGCGGCCGGGAGCGAGGTGATCGCGCTCGACGCTGCCGGTGACCCGGGCCTCGTCATCGCCGGCCGCGGGGCCGGGCATGCCGTGACGCTCGCCCACCCGCTCGAGCTCCTCCTCGCGGCGACGCCGGACGCCCACGGTCCCCGCGACCGGAGCTGGGGGGTCTATGCAGGGCTCGCCGCCCTGGCAGGCATCGCCGACCCTTCCTCGGTGGCGCACCCGGACGTCACGACGGGCGCCCTCCGCGGGCCAGTCGGCGGGCTCCAGGTCCTCACGAACCACGGGCCGACGGCGATCCGCGCGGCGCTGCGCCTCCCGCCCGAGGCAGCCGCGGCGACGGCGATCGGGCCCGCGGGCACGACCGACCTGGCGCCGGACGATGGGCTCGTCGAGGTCGATCTCGGGCCACACGGCGCGGCGGTCATCGGCTGGCGGAGCGCCGAGGGAGCCCCGTGACCCGACCGGTCGCCACGGGCGACGAGGCGTCGGCTCCGCGCCCCACGGCGACGGACGAGGCGCCCCTCCTCCTCGCCGCGGACGTCGGCAACTCCAAGACGGACGTGGCCCTCGTGCGCGGCGACGGCGCCCTCCTCGCCGCCGTTCGGGGGCCCACGGCGTCCCACCAGGCCGTCGGCCTGGAGGCGGGCTGCGAGGCGCTCGACGCGCTGCTCCGCCAGGCCCGCGCAGCGGCCGGCCTCGACCCCGCAGCGCGGCCCGGCGCCGACCTGGCGGTCGTCTGCGCGGCCGGCGCCGACTTCCCGGACGAGGAGCGCCGGCTCGCCAGCCTCTACGAGCGGCGGGCCCTGGCGACGGAGGCCCTGGTCCGCAACGACACGCACGCCGCCCTGCGGGCCGGCACCGAGGCGGGGTGGGGCGCCGCCGTCGTCTGCGGCGCCGGCATCAACTGCCTCGGGCGCGCGCCCGACGGCCGCGAGGCCCGCTTCCCGGCGCTCGGGCCGATCGCCGGGGACTGGGGAGGCGGGGGCGCCCTCGGCATGGCAGCCCTCGCGGCGGCCGTCCGGGCGCGGGACGGACGCGGTCCCCGGACCGCCCTAGAGCAGCGGGTGCCCGCCCGCTTCGGGCGCCGCCGCCCGGTCGACGTCACCCTGGCCATCTACCGTGGTCGCCTCGACGAGGACAGGCTCCTCGACCTCGCCCCGGACGTCTTCGCCGCGGCCGGCGAGGGCGACGCGGTGGCCCGGGCGATCCTCGAGCGGCTCGCCGACGAGATCGTGGCGATGGCGGTGGCGGCCCTCCGCCGTCTCCACCTCCTGCGGCGCCGGCCGGCGGTCGTCCTCGCCGGGGGCATCTTCCGCACCGACGACGCGCCGTTCCTCGAGCGGATCCGGGACGGAGTGACGCGGATCGCGCCCGGAGCCCCGGTCGTCCGGCTCGATGCGCCACCCGTCCTGGGTGCAGCCCTCCTCGCGCTCGACCGGCTCGACCGGACCGACCGGGAGGCTGCGGGGGCGGCCCTCCGCGCCGCACTCACCCATGCGGTCCTGATCGAGGGCGCCTGACCCGTCGCTCTCTTGACGAGCTCGCCCGGTGCGCTACGCCGCCGCCGGCGCCACCCAGCGCGGCAGCTCGCGGGCCAGCGTGGCGAGGGCCAGGGCACCGTGGCCGAGGAGCTCGTCGTGGAAGCCGCGCAGGTCGAAGGCCGCGCCGTCGCGGGCCTCCAGCTCGGCCCGCAGGCGCTCGATCTCGCGCTGGCCGATCTTGTAGGTCAGGGCCTGGCCCGGCCAGACGATGTAGCGGTCGGTCTCGATGCCGGCGTCCGTCGTGGGGAGCCCCGCCTCGTCGCGGAGGAGGGCGACCGCCCACGGGCGATCCTTGCGGAGGGCGTGGATCCCGGTGTCGACGATGAGGCGCACGGCCCGCCAGGCCTGCCCGTCGAGCATCGCGAAGCGCTCCGCGTCGGACCGGTAGAGCCCCATCTCGTCGGCCAGCCGCTCCGAGTAGAGGCCCCAGCCCTCGGCATAGGCCGAGCCCACGACGCGGCTGCCGAGGCGCCGGAAGGCCGGCAGGGCGGGGTGCTCCATCTCCAGGGCGATCTGGAAGTGATGGCCGGGAATCGCCTCGTGGTACGTCGTGGACGCGAGCCGGGTGAGGAGCCGGGTCGGCAGCTCGTGGGTGTTGACGAAGTAGATCCCGGGCCGGCTCCCGTCCACCGTCGGCGGGTAGTAGAACGCGGGCGGCGCGTCGCGCTCCATGAACGGGTCGACGGGGCGGACGTCGCAGGCCGCGACCGGCAGCCGGCCGAACCAGCGCGGGGCCAGGGCGGCCGCGCGCTCCATGTCCTCCCGGGCCCGGGCGACGAGGGCCTCCTTCGTGCTGGCCCGGTTCGATGGGTCGGCGGCGAGGTGAGCACGGTAGTCGGCCACCGTGGCGAAGCCCGCCCCCGGACGATCGTGCGGCGCTCGGCGTCGATCGCCTCCAGCTCGTCGAGGCCGATCTGGTGGACCTCGGCCGGGTCCAGGTCGAGGCTCGTCCACATCCGCATTGCCATCCGGTAGCGCGCGGCGCCGTCCGGGGCCGACCAGAGGCCCGGCGCCTCGCGGGTGGCCGCCAGGTAGGGCTCCCGCAGCGCCGCGACGTAGCGGGCGAGGGCGGGGTTGACCACCTTGCGCACGGCGTGGGCCACGCGCTCCCGGCCCGTCTCGTCGCCGTCGGCGAGGCGCGCCCCGACCACGATGGGCGACTCGGCGACAGGCATCGCCAGGAGCCGCTCGGCCTGGGCGATCGTCCGCTCGGCCACGATGCGCGGCGCGGTCATGCCCGTCGCCCGGGCCTCGTCGAGCAGCTCGAGGTGGGCGTCGACGAACGGCCCGAAGGCGGCCAGGCGCGCCAGCAGCTTCCCCAGCCGCGCCGGGGTGTCGGCCGGCTGGAACTGGATTCCCTGGGCCAGCAGGGACTGCGGGCCGTCGATCTGGTCGACGAGCCCCACGAGGTCCATGCGGAGCGCCTCGGCCTCGTCGCCGAGCTCGCAGACGATCCGCAGCATGTCATGGGTGATCCGCTCCTCGACGGGCAGGGCGTCGACCGGGATCGCGGCCAGCTCGTCCAGGGTCCGTCGGCGGAGGGCGGCCGCGGCGGCCCGGCCGACCGGCGACGGATCCTCGAGGCGGTCGTCCCAGCGGTCGTCGCCGTAGACCGTCGCGGTGGTCGGGTGCAGCTCGAGGGCCGCCTCCCAGTAGCGATCAGCGACGTCATTGACGGCGGCAGGGTCGAGCGGGGTCATGGATCCTCCGGAAGGCGGTCGGGTCACGGGAGATGGGAGCGGGGCGTCGGCTCAGGCACCCGACACGGCGTCGGCCAGGATCCGCAGCGGCAGCTTGCCATGGCGCAGGACGTCGTCGTGGAAGCGGCGGATGTCGAAGGCGTCACCGTCCCGGGCGACCCGCTCGCGGCGCAGGCGCTCGATCTCCCGGCGGCCCGTCATGTACGCCAGGGCCTGGCCGGGCCAGGCAATGTAGCGGTCCGTCTCGATACCCGCGTCCGTCGGATGGATCCCCGCCTGGACCATCGTCTCGAATGCCCGCTGGCGGCTCCAGCCGAAGGCGTGGAGGCCGGTGTCGACGACGAGGCGCACCGCACGCAGGGCCTGGCTGTCGAGCATCCCGAACCGCTCCGCCTCGCTCCGGAAGAGGCCCGCCTCGTCGGCGACCCGCTCCGTGTAGAGCGCCCAGCCCTCGACGTAGGCCGTCCCCTGGGGCCAGTGGCCGAGGGTGCGGAACGCCGGCAGCCCCTGGAGCTCCATCTCCAGCGCGATCTGGAAGTGGTGGCCGGGAACCGCCTCGTGGTAGGTGGTCGACGCGGCCGACCAGTAGGTCCGGCTGGGCAGGTCGTAGGCGTTCACGAAGTAGATGCCGGGCCGCCCGCCGTCCATCGTGGGCGGGTAGTAGTAGGCGCCCGGGGCGTCCTTCTCCAGCAGCGGCTCGACCCGGCGGACCTCGCAGCCGGCCTTCGGGACGCGGGAGAACCAGCGAGGCGCGGCGGCGAAGGCACGGTCCACGTCTTCCTGGCAGCGCGCGACGAGCGCCTCCGGCGTCGGCGGGATCTGGGCCGGATCCGCGTTGAGCGCGTTGCGGTAGGCCGACGTGTCGTCGCCGTAGCCGGCTCCCCGGGCGATGGCCTTGCGCTCGGCCTCGATCTCGGCCAGCTCCTCGAGGCCTACCCGGTGCAGCTCGTCCGGCGTCAGGTCCAGGCTCGTGTAGGCCCGGATCTTGGCGGCGTAGCGCGCCTCGCCGTCGGGCAGGGCGCAGAGGCCCGGCTCCTCGCGCGTCGCCGGAAGGTAGTCGCGAAGCGCCTCCAGGAAGCGGGCGTCGGCCGGTCGCACGTGGCGCTCCACCGCGTCGAGCAGCCGGGAGCGGTCGGCCTCGTCGGCGAGGGTCGGGATCGTCACGATCGGCGACGTCGCCGCCGGCGCGGCCAGGAGCCGCTCCAGCTGGTCGACGACGCGGTCGGCCACGACGCGGGCCGCTGTCAGCCGGGCGGCTCGGCCTTCGGCCAGGAGGTCGATCATCGTGTCGGTGAGCGTGGGGTACGCCTCGAGGCGGGCGAGGAGGCGGGCGAGGCGCTCCGGGGTGTCCGCCTTCTGGAGCTGGACGAGCTCCGGCAGGAGCGACTGGTGCCCCTGCTGCTCGACCGCCCCGACGAGGTCCTGGCGCAGGTCGTCCTCGAGGATCTCCTGCTCGGCGACCAGGATCATGAGGTCGCGCGTGATCCGCTCCTCGTCGGAGAGGCCCGCGGGGTCGATCGCCCGGGAGCCGGCCAGTGCCTCTTCGTCGAGGGCGCGGAGGGCGGCCCTCCCGGCCGGCCCAGGATCGTCCAGGCGGTCGTCGAAGCGCTCGTCGCCGTAGACGGTGGCGAGCGTCGGATGGAGCTCGAGGGTGCGCTCCCAGGTGCGCGCGGCGAGTTCGGCGAGGTCGGTCGAGGTGGTCATGGCGACAGGGTACCCGCCGCGGCGGCCCGTCGTCTCTCAGGTCCCGAAGAGGGCCAGCTGGTCGGGCCGGTCGGCGATCGGGTCGAGCCCGAGGTACGGCTCGAGGTCGTCCAGGGTGACCGTCGGGCGCGCCGCGAAGCGGTGCAGGGCGTCGGTGCGGAGGACGTGCCAGTTGGCCGCCTCCATCGCCGTCCGGAGGACCGGCGAGCGCTCGATCTTGCGGCGGACGAGCTCGACGCGCTCCGGCGGGATGACGAGGAAGCGGACCATCCGCTCGTCGCCCCGGATGCTCCGACCGCGCCGCAGGACGGGCTCGCCCAGCATGGCGGTCCACTCGACCTCGAAGAGGAAGGCGAACCGCGGGCGGACGTACCAGCAGCAGTCGACCTGCTCGAGGGCCTCGGCCCCGGAGCGCCCGAGGAAGCCGAGCGAGGCCTCTCGCTCGTCGGGCAGGAGGCGCGCACCCAGCGGCAGGCCCGCCGCCCGGCGGGCCTGCTCGCGGGGCGCGATGGCGACATGGAGCCCCAGGCGGTGCCCCAGGTCGGCCAGGAGCGCGATCGTGGCGGCGTGCTCAAGCGAGCGCGCCTGGAGGTCGTCCCGGGCGACGAGGCGCCCGTCGCCCGGAGCAGGGGCGCCGTAGCTGGCCAGGCAGGCGTCGATGAGCCAGGCGTCCGGGGCGTCCGCGCCGACGAACAGCTCCTCGACGCGGGCTCGCACGGCCGCCTCGGGCACCGAAGCCCCGCTGCCGAGCAGGCTGAAGATCGCCCACTCGAGCCGATCGGCCAGCGGCGCCGCCGCCTCGGCCTCGTCGCGAGGGTCGGCCAGCCACAGGCGGCCGCCTTCCGAGGAGGCGACCTTCCGCTGGCCGGGGCGCCGCAGCTCCGCCTCCAGGAGGGCCAGGAGGTCGACCGCGGCCTGCCCGGCCGATGGAGGCAGGGCGTCGCGTCGGCCCTCGGTCCGGGCGCCGGCGTGCGCCGCGATGGCAGCCGGGCCGCGGGCGTCGCCCTCGCCGCTCGGCGGTCCCGCCGCGGTCACGGCGAAGCGGCGCAGCTGGCCGCTCCGATCGAGGGCCACGAGCAGCTCCCCGACGAGGTGCTGCTCGTCGGCCGGCTCGCCCCGGGCCTGGAGGGCCGTCACGGCCGTCTCCGTCACCACGCGGTTCAGCTCGGAGATGGAGAAGCGGCCGTCGATCGGGACGGGACCGCCGAACAGCCCGCGCCCCGCAACCGAGCCCGGATCCCCCGCCCCGCCCCGCGCCGTCGGCAAGGCCCGGTTGGCTCGCGTCCGCGCTCCCGCGCCCAGGCGGCCGCCGGGGGGAACCAGGCCGAGGACCCCGCCCGGCACGCGGCCGGGCTCGGCGACGCGGGCGGAGGCGACCCGCCACCCCGCGGCCGCGCCCGCGATGCCGGCCTCGACCAGCCCCGGCGCCCCGTCCGGGTCCAGCAGGACCACCGCCGCGCCGTCCCCCGCCATGGCCGGGGCGACGGCCTCCAGGGCCGTCCGCAGCGCCGCTCCCCGACCCTCGGGCCGCGCGTCCGAGCTCTCGAGGGCCGCATGGGGCAGGAGCCGGGCAGCCTCGCTGCCGAGGGCCCAGGCGGTCAGGACGAACGCCTCGGCCAGGCGGGCCGGCGTCCACTCCGGGCGGGGCTGGGAGAGGACGAGGCGGACCCGGGCGCGCTGGTCCGGGGAGAGGGCCGCTCCTTCGGCGGCCAGCCGTTCGAGCGCGTCGCCGCCGCCGACGCGCAGCGAGATCATCGGCGGCCCGTCGAGGACCCCTTCGAGCGGCTCGGTGAGGCGGGCCTGGACCGCCCCGTACGGCCCGCCGTCGAGCGCCTGCACGAAGGCCCGCACCAGGCGGTAGCCGTCCTCGAAGGCCCGCCACGGGTTGCGCTCCCGCCAGCCCGGCGCGCCAGGCGGACGGACTCGGCCGGCGGTGATCCGCAGCGAGCTCGGCCGGCCCGGGTAGCCGTTGAGGCGGCTCGAGGGGAGGACGGCGTGGACGAAGGCCAGCCGCAGGGCCGAGGTGACCTGCGATGCCCGCAGGTCGCCCTCGATGCGGACGAGGATCGCCTGGAGGACGGCGAGCTGGCGCGGCGAATGGAGGTCCAGGAGTTGGTCGAGGAGCAGCCCCGGCCCCTCCGGCAGGGGAAACCGGCGGGCGATCTCCTCGCGGGCCACGGGATCGGGATCCTGGCCCTCGGCGAGCTCCACGTCCGCGCTCTCCACGGGCGCCTGGCGCAGCTCCCCGCCCCGGCCGCGGCGATCGAGGCAGGCGGGGCAGCGGAACGAGCGCCGCGTCGGCCGCAGGGTCCCCTCGGGGTCCGGCTCCCAGACGAGCTCCTCCAGGGCGAGCGTCCGGCCGCAGGTCGGGCAGCGCGTCGCGAAGCGCTCGTCGATCCAGGCGCGGAGGCTCGTCGCCCCGAGCGGCGAGGCGGCCACCGCCTGGAAGGCCGCGTCGAGGTGGCGCAGGTCGGGCGCCCGGACGACGACGTCGGCGAGGAGGCGGCTGAGCGGCGACGTCTCCACGGAGACGGCCCGGCGGCCGAGTGCCAGGGCGGTGCGGGCGACCCAGCCTCCCCGCCCGAAGAGGTCGACCACGACGTCGTCGGGCGCGCTGGCGGCCTCGACGTGGGCAGCGAGCAGCTCGGGCGGGAGGGCCGGCGCCAGGCGCTCGAAGATGGGGAGCGCAAGCGGACGGGCAGGCCGGCCCGCGATCTCTCGGGGAGTCATCGGCGACGATTCTGCCAGAGCCGCGCCGCGAGGGCGCCCCGTGGCGCCGCCTCGCCGGCGACGAGGACGGCCGCGGAGGGGACCGCGGCGCACGCGAAGGCGCGGGCGATGCGACGCGGGCGCGGTAACGGCGCCCGCGGCCGGGTCGGCGGCTTACGGCTCCTCGAGCTCGTCCGGCTCTTCCTCGAACGCCTCGTCCGGCGTGACCTCGGCCGGCAGGACCCGGTCGAGATCCTCGATCTCCTCGTCCTCGACGTCGTCCTCGAGGTCGTCCTCGAGATCCTCGTCCTCGCGGAGGAGGGTGCCCTTCGTGTAGGGCCGGAGGTCGGACGACTTGGCGGCGGTCGGGAAGCTGACCTTGCCGTAGTTGCGGGGGTCCTGGAAGACCTCGCGGATGATGATCCGCACGTCCTGGGCGCCCAGCGAGGTGACGCCGGCCGCGTACTTGTTGCCGTTCGCGATCATCTTCAGGAGCCGGGCGGCGACCCGGGGCTCGACGACGCCGACGCGGATCCCGTTCGAGTTGGCGATGAGGTGCTTGCCTTCGGCGACCAGCTCGACGTAGTCGCCGGGGTTGACCTGGGCGAGGACCTTGGGGCGGGCGAGCTCGACGAGGTGGGCGAAGCCGGTCTTGCCGGTCTCCTCGACGAAGATCGAGACCGGGGCCTTGCTCGTGGGGTCGGCGGCCACCGTCCGGTCGCCCGCCTCGACGAGGAGGAGCTTGAGGCGGTCGATGTTCCGCTCGGCGATCCGGTTCGTCGGGTCGAGGGCGAGCGCCTTCTGGTAGTGCTCGCGAGCGCCGGCCAGGTCGCCCATCTCCCAGAGCGCCTTGGCGAGGCGGTTCTCCGCCTCCGCGTCGGGCCCGTGCTCCAGGAGCTTGCGGTTCGTGTCGGCGGCCTCCTCCCAGCGGGCATCGGCGGCGCTGGCGATCGCCTGCTCGGTCAGTGTCCTCTTGATCCGGGAGAGGCTGGGGGCGTTCGGCGTCGCCTGCTCGAGCTCGGGGAACGTCACGGAGGGCGGGTCCTTTCGGGTCGGCGCGGCCGCGCCGGACGGGAGTCGCGATCGGGGGGCGCGACTGCCGTTTGTACACCCGGGAGCCCGGCTCCGTCAAACGTCGAGCGTGGGCACGACGACGGTCGCGGCGGACGTGCGCCGGCCCGGCCCGGCGGGAACCGCCCGGGCCCGGGCTGCGTCGAGCGAGCATCCGCGGCACGGGCCGCGGCAGAGCCGGGAGCCATCGTGACCGTTCCATTCCTGCGTCCCCTGGCGATCCTCGCCGCCTCCACCGTCCTCGTGGCGGCGTGCGGAGGATCCGCCGCACCCAGCGTGTCCCCGTCCGCCAGCGAGGCACCCTCCCCGACACCGCCCGCCTCGACCCCCGCGCCGACGCCTTCCTCCGCCGCCGCGATCCTGCGGATCACGACCGAGGGCGGCTTCATCGCCCCGGCAGCCTCCCTCGCCGCCCTGCCGGCCGTCACCGTCTACGAGGACGGCCGGATCTTCACGCCCGGAGCCATGCTGGCCATCTACCCCGGGCCCCTCGTGGGCCCGGTCGACGTCCGCGACGTCGGCTTCGCGGGCGCGACCGCGATCGTGGCCGCCATCCGGGGTGCGGGCCTCGATCGGCCGTCGACGGCCGGGCCCGGCGTCGGCGGCGACACAGGGGCCACGGTCTTCACCGTGACCCTCGACGGAACGACCGTGACGACGCGCTTCGTCGGGCTCGGGGCGGGGCCCGGCACCCCGGGCGACGCGGGATCCGACCCGGCCCGGGCGGCGGCCTTCGACCTGCTGACCCGGCTGACCGACCCGGGCGTGGCCTGGGGCGCGACCTCCGCCACGACGACGGCCTACCAGGCGACCGCCTGGCGGGTCTTCCTGGCGCCCGGCACGCCGGCGACGGACGCCGGCGTCGATCCGCAGCCGATCGCCTGGCCGCTCGCCACGCCGCTCGAGTCGTTCGGGACGGCAGCGGCCCCCGACCGCGGGATCGCCGGGCTCCGGGTTGGCGTCGTCGCCGGCGCCGATGCGGCCAGGCTGGCCCCGGTCCTCGGCGTGGCGACGCAGATCACGCCCTTCACGTCCGGCGGGCGGTCGTACACCCTCTACGTGCGGCCGCTCCTGCCGGACGAGCTCGGAGGCTGACCGCGGAGTCCGGGAGCCGTGGACGGGTCGCGCCGGCCGCGCAGGTGAACGAACCGTTACCGGAACGGTGACCGGGCATCAATCCGGGGCGGGTACGGTTCGCCCACCCGGCGCGTGGCGCGTCGGGCGAGGAGAGCCGATGAGCGACCGGCGACTGCGGGGGCCCCGATGAGCCGCCGCGACCGCGAGATGCAGCACCCCGCCCGCCGGCGACCGTCCCCGTCTGGCCCGGCGGAGTCCGGCCGCCCGGCCCCTCGCGACCGGGCCGACGGCCCCCGGCGATCGTTCCGCGAGCAGCTCGCCGCCACGCAGGTGTCGGCCGCGGCGCTCCTCCCGGTCCGCTTCTTCTTCGGGATCACCTTCGTCTACGCCGGCCTCGACAAGCTCCTCGACCCGGCCTTCTTCGAC
Source organism: uncultured Chloroflexia bacterium (assembly GCA_963821235.1). Taxonomy (GTDB): domain Bacteria; phylum Chloroflexota; class Limnocylindria; order Limnocylindrales; family CSP1-4; genus CTSoil-043. The sequence goes on along the minus strand of CAWGCS010000002.1, from coordinate 60,678 downwards.
GCCGCCAGCCCCCTTTCCATCCAGTCCCAGCTGGCCGCCTTCGCCCGGGTCTCGCCCTTGGCGCCGCTGGTCCGGATCGGGGAGCCGTGGGCCGTGCCGATCGGGCTGGGGATCGCCATCCTGGAGGTCGGGATCGGCCTGGGGGCGCTCTCCGGGATCGCCTACCGGCTCGCGGCGCTCGGCGGCGCGGCGCTCTCGCTCCTCTTCTGGCTCACGGCCTCCTGGGCCACCCACCCCTACTACTACGGCCCGGACCTGCCGTACGCGGCGGGGTGGCTCGTGCTGGCCCTGGCGGGCCACGGCGACCTCCTGGTGCCGAGCGGCATCCTGGCCCGGATCGACGCCGCGGCGCAGGGCGACGACGGACGAGCCGGGCCGTCGACCGGCGACGGCTGGCGTCGCGCCCCCGGCGGTGGCTGGAGCCGCATCGTCCCGGCGGTCGCCACGGCGGATGACGTCCCGGCCTCGCCCACCCGCCGGGCGCTCCTCCAGGTGGGCGTGGTCGCGGCCGCCGCGCTCGCCGTCGGGTCGCTCACGGTGCCGCTCAGGCTGCTCCGCGGGCCGGGCTCGACCGGCTCTTCGGATGGCGTCGCCGGTGGTCCGGTCGCCTCGTCCGACCCGGGCGCCGTGGCGACCCAGCCGCCGGCCGCCAGTCCGACGCCGGTCGCGAGCGGCGCCGGCGGCGGACTTGCCGTGGCCAGCGAGGCGGCGGTGTCGGCCGCCGGTGCGGTGGCCTTCACCGTTCCCTTCGACGCTCCGGCCCCGCTCCCGGCCGGCGACCCGGCCCTCATCGTGAAGCTGCCCGACGGGAGCTTCGCGGCCTACGACGCCGTCTGCACCCACGAAGGCTGCACCGTGGAATGGGACGCGGCGGACGGCGTCATCCTCTGTCCCTGCCACGGGGCCGCCTTCGATCCGGCCCGGCAGGCTCGCGTCCTGGCCGGCCCGACCCGCCAGCCGCTCGCGGCGCTCCCCATCACGGTCGACAAGGCGACCGGCACGATCTACCTGCAGGGGTGACGGCGGCGGCCGGCCGCGCGGCGGGCGCGACGGGACCGCCGGGCAGCGGCCTCAGCCCTGGGCGAGGAGGTTCCAGGCGACGACGACCGCGCCGAGGACCGCCAGCAGGAGCACCTCCCAGATCCAGCTCGCGTCCCGCCGCGCGCTCCGCGGCACGCCGCGGTAGGCGCTCCAGAGGTACAGCACGAGCGTCAGGAGCGCAGGGCCCAGCAGTCGCGGCAGGCCCATCGCCCGGAGGGCCGCCGCGGCGATGGCGACGACCGCGGCGTAGGACGCGGCCGCCCCCAGCGCGCCCCGGACGGTCGGGGCCCGCAGGGCGTCCAGCCGGTAGCCGAGGACGCCGGCCACGAGCCCGTCGAGCGCCGCCAACAGGGCGAGGCCCGAGAGGGGAAGCCCGGGCGGCGCCGTCTCGGCACCGGTCGAGAGGGGCTCCACGAGGGCTCCTGGGACGGCCGCCGCCATCCCCGTGAAGGCGATGAAGGCCACGAGGACGACGAGGCTCAGCAGGGCGGTCCGGTCGGCCGCGGTGGGGCCGCTGGGGCGGGCCAGGATGCGCCGCTCCACCTCGATCGACGCCACCGTCAGGGCCGCCACGGCGGCCATCCCGAGCACGATGAGGAGCCCCACCGGGACGAGGTGGAGCGCGACCACGGAGGCGATCCCGGTCGCCGCCGGGAGGAGGAGGGCCTCCACGGGGACCCCGAGGTCCGTCGGCCCGGCCGGCTCGCCATCCCCTCCCAGCACCTCCAGGGCCGCGAGGCCGAGAGCCAGGCCTGCCACCATGGCGGCCGCCCAGAGTGCCGGGCCCTCCGCGAGACGGCCGACCGCAGCGAGGGCCACGGCAGCGATCGCCGCCTCCCACACGGGGTCGGCGGCCGCCATCCGGTCGGCCGCCGGTCGATGCGCGGCCGCCCCGTCGACAGGCCGCCCCGGCGCCCCCTGGATCGCCGGCCCCTGGACGGCCGCCCGGGTCACCGATCGACGGCCGGGCGGGAGCGGATGCCCAGGGGCACCGGCGGCCAGGGGCGGCGCCTGGCGGCGCAGCAGGCCACGGAGGCGGGGCAGGGCGAGCTTCATCCGACCCTCGCCGGCTTTCCGGCGACCCAGGCGAGCAGCTCGGCCCGCGGCCACGTGTTGGCGACGAGATCCGGTCCCACCCAGGCCCGCCGCGCCTGGGCCACGCCCCAGCCGATGCCGGCCAGCTCCTCCATGCGGTGGGCGTCGGAGTCGATCGTCAGGCGGCAGCCGGCGGCGACTGCCAGGCGCGCCCGCTCCGCGGAGAGGTCGAGGCGGTGGTCCGAGGCGTCGATCTCGAGGAGCGTCCCGGTCGTGGCGGAAGCGGCGAAGATCTCGTCCCAGGCCAGGTCGAGGTCGTCGCGGGCGCGCTCGCCGAGCATCCGTCCCGCCGGGTGGGCGATCACGTCCACGTGCGGGCTGCGGATCGCCCGGAGGACGCGCGCCGTGAGCTGCGCCCGCGGCTGGCGCCGGCCCTGGTGAAGCGCGGCCACCACGACGTCGAACGAGGCGAGGAGCTCGTCGTCGAAGTCGAGGGCGCCGTCCGCCCGGATCTCCAGCTCGCACCCGTGAAGGAGACGGAACCCGTCGGCCGGCGTCGCCGGCGGCGCCGTGCCCGCGTCCTCCTCGCGCGCGAAGCGCTCGTTGAGGACGGCGACCACCGCCCGCTGGGCGCGGACCCGCTCCGGCGTCAGGCCGCGCGCGATGGCCAGCCCGTGCGAGTGGTCGGTGAGGACCAGGTACGCATAGCCGCGGGCGCGGGCCGCCTCCGCCATCTGCTCCACGGTGTGGATCCCGTCGGACCAGTCGGAGTGGGCGTGGCAGTCGCCGCCCAGGTCGCCGAGCTCCACGAGGCGGGGAAGTCGCCCGTCGCGAGCTGCCTCGACCTCGCCGCGATCCTCGCGCAGCTCGGGCGGCACCTCGGCCAGGCCGAGGAAGCCGTACACCTCGGCCTCGGTGGCGAAGGTCCGGAGCTCGGCGCCGGCGCCGGTGGCGATCTCGCCGTCCTCGGCGAGCCTGGCGAACCCCTTCTCGGAGAGGCTCCAGCCGCGATCGCGAGCGATCGCCCGGAGGCGGACGTTGTGCTCCTTGCTGCCAGTGAAGTGGACGAGGTAGGTGCCCGCCTCGCCCGGCGGCATGACCATCAGGTCCACCTGGGGCCCTCCGGCGAGGCGCACGGCGGCCTTGTGGCTCCCCGCGTTCACCACCGACTCGACCACTGGCAGCGTGGCGAAGCGGCCGATGAGGGCACTGGCATCATCGGTCTCGGCCAGGAGGTCGAGGTCGCCGACTGTCTCGCGGCGGCGTCGGAACGAGCCGGCCGGCTCGAGCGCGCGCAGGCCGGGGACGTCCCCCAGCAGCTCCATCACCCCTTCGACGAGCCGCTCGGCGGTCCCCAGGGTCATCCGGCCGGACCGCCGGTCCAGCGCCTCGATCCCCGCGCGCAGGCCCTCGATTGCCTTCTCGCCGAGTCCCGGCGTCGCGGCCAGCGTTCCGGCCCGGAGCGCCGTCCGGAGGTCCTCGAGGCTCTCGATGCCGAGACGCTCCCACAGGAGCCGAACGGTCCGGGGCCCCACGCCCGCGATCCCCAGCAGCTCGGCCAGCGTCGGCGGGACCTCCCCGTGGAGCCGCTCCAGGAACCCCAGCCGCCCCGTGGCGACGAGCTCGGCGATCTTGTCGGAGATCGCCTTGCCGACCCCCGGGATGACCGGCGGGTGCCCCTCGCGATATGCCCGCCCGATGTCGTGCGGGCTATGGGCGATCGCGTCGGCGGCGCGGTGGTAGGCAACGGTCTTGAAGACCAGCTCCCCCTTGATCTCGAGGAGGCTCCCGATCTCGTGGAAGACCGCCGCCAGCTCGGCGTTGGAGCGGGTCGCGCCGGCGGCGACCGGGGGGTGCTCGGCCATCGGGCCGAGTATCGCACGCGCCGGTCAGCCAGCCTCGACCCGGTTGCGCCCGAAGCGCTTGGCCCGGTAGAGGGCGCGATCGGCAGCTTCGACGAGCTCGGCCACGCGCTCGGAGCCACCGTCCCCGACCGTCGCGCCGACGGAGACCGTGACCCGCTCGACGCCGACCTGGCGGAGGTCCATCCGCTCCACGGCGTCCCGGATCCGCTCCCCCACCTCGAGCACCGTCGCCCGGCTCGGGTTGCGAAGGAGGACCACGAACTCCTCGCCACCGAAGCGGGCCGGCACGTCGACTTCGCGGACCGCGGCCGCGATGGTGTGGCCCACCGCGCGGAGGACGACGTCCCCCACCGCGTGACCGTGGCGGTCGTTGAGCAGCTTGAACCGGTCGACGTCGACCATCAGGATCCCCACGGCGTCGTCGGCGCGGCGGCCGCGGCCCAGCAGCTCGACGTACTCCTCGAAGTAGCGGCGATTTGGCAGGCCGGTCAGGACGTCGGTCGTCGCCGCCGCTTCCGCCGCACGGTGGGTGACCGTCCTGGCCAGCGCGGCCGAGGCCTCGGCCGCCGCTGCCACGAGGAGCCGGCGGGCCGGCTCGGACCAGGGCGTCGCGCGCCGCCGCGAGATCACGATCGCGCCCAGGAGCTCGCCGTGGGCGACGAGCGGGGCGGCGAGCACGTTCGTGAGGCCGAAGGCGCCCCGTGCCCGGACCGCGATCCGGTCCGCCGCCCGGGCGGCCGCCTCGGCGGGCACCGGCCGGCCGGGGCCCACGGCGATCCCGGCGCTGGACGGGCCGGCGGCATCGTCCAGGTCGATGGCGGGGAGGACCGTGCTGGCGGACGGAGCGCCCAGGCGGGTCGGGACGAGCGTCGCATCGAGGATCGGAGCGCCGGGCCGCCGGCGCACGACGACGAGGTGATCGGCCTCGGTGCCCGGGCCGAGCTCGTCCAGGATGGCCTCCACGATCGCGTCGGGCGAGACGGCCCGGGAGAAGCCCTGGAGGATCCGGGCGAAGTTGTCGACCTCCTCGCGCCGCCGTGCATCGCGCTGGTTGACGGCCCAGCGGGCGACGGCGGCCGCGGCGGCGACGAGCGCGGCGGCCGCCAGGATCGGGAGGGCCACGGGCAACGTCGGCGCCACGCTCCAGGCAACCGCGAGGATGGCCAGCAGCCCGATCGCGCCGCCGAGGAGGAGCCAGGACCGCCGGACCCAGGCTTCGAGCGGGTCGGCGGTCGGCGTCGGTCGGGTGCGCGGCGGATCGGCCACTTGCGCCCACAGGATGCGCGGTGGCGATCCGCCCGTCCACCGCGGGCGCGTGGTACCTCCGGGGGATCTCCCGCCGGTACTTCCGTCCTAGACGGCGTCGCGACGCGCGTCCGCCCGCGAGGCCCCCGGCTGGCTCGCCTGGGAGCCGGTCGAGGGCTCGGCGCCTGCGCCGAGGCGGCGACGGACGCGGCCCTCCACGCCCCGCCCGCCGCGACGCTTGACGCGGTAGAGCGCGGCGTCGGCGCCCGCGATCAGGGCCTGGGCTCCCTTCCCGTCGGCCGGGAAAGCGGCGACGCCGATCGAGGCCGCCACCGGGACCGGCCCGCGGCCTTCCGCCTTGTACGGCCGATCCCGGAGCGCGGCGACGATCCGCTCGGCCACCTCGTGGGCGCCCTCCGCCGCCGTGTCGGTCAGGATCACCGCGAACTCGTCGCCCCCGTAGCGGGCCGGCACGTCAGAGCCACGCAGGACGCCCCGCATCTGCTCCGCGGCCCAGCGCAGGACCTCGTCCCCGAAGAGGTGGCCAAGCGTGTCGTTGACGAGCTTGAAGTCGTCGAGGTCGATCATGAGGAGCGTGAGGGGGGTCCCGGAGCGCTGGGCGCGAAGGATCTCCTCGCCGAGGCGCTCGTGCAGGTAGCGGTGGTTGAAGAAGCCCGTGAGCGGGTCGCGGTCGGCGAGGGCGCGGGTCGTCTCGTAGAGCTGGGCGTTGCGGAGCGCCATCGCCGCCTCGTTGGCCATGGCGCGGGCCAGGTCGAGCCGGCGGGCCCCCAGGCGAAGGGCGCCGGTGAAGCAAATCTCGACGAGCCCGATCGTGGCGCCCTTGGCCACGAGGGGCAGCATGACCAGGGCCCGCTGGCCGTCGCGACGCAGGAGGGCCGCCTCCGCCGGGTCGGCCGCCGGGTCGAGGGCGTCGATCGTCGCCATCGTCTGGGTCTCCAGGACGCGTCGCGTCTCGGGGAAGCCGGCCAGCTCGAACCATGGCTCGAGCTCGGCCATCCGCTCCGGCGGCCAGTAGCCGAGGGTCTGGAGGCGGTCGCGGGGACGGTCCCAGACGGAGATCGCGCACTCGTCGGCGCCGAAGGCGCGGCCGACGTGCTGGGCGATGAGCTCGGCCACCTGGCGGGGATCGAGGCTGCGCGAGAGGGCGCTCGTCATGTCGGCGATCCGGCGAAGGTCCTCGGCGAGGTCGACGGACGAGCTGATGGCCTTGGCCGACTCCATGGCGGTGGCGGCGTGGCCGGCCAGGATCGAGACGATCCGCACATCGGCCTGATCGAACTGGTCGAGCCCGAGCTTGGAGAGGGCGATGACGCCCGTCACCTGCTCGTCGTAGCGCATCGGGACGACGACCATCGACTCCGCGATGTCTTCGGTGCCCGGGATCGTCAGGCCCCGCGGGTCGGCGGCCGCGTCGGGGACCAGCAGGGGGCGTCCGTTGGCGGCGACCCAGCCGGCGAACCCCTCGCCGACCCTGACCCCGAGGTCCTCCAGGTCGATGGTCTCGTAGCCGTTGTCGCCGGCGGCGACGATCGCCACGAGCTCGTCGGGCTCCCGGAGGATGTAGACGCGGCAGGCATGGTAATCGACGATCGCCCGGATCTCGTCGGCGACGGCATCGGCGACGGCCGTGACCGACGGCCGGCCGGCCATCCGCGCCGCGGCCCGCTGGGCGACCTCCAGCTGGGCGACCCAGCGCTCGGTGGCCTCCTGCGCCACGTCCACCTCCGCTTGCACGGCGGCCACGTCGGCGGCGATGCGGCGGATCTCGTCGCGGCCGCGGGTCAGGCGGACCACCACCAGGCGGAGGGCCAGCCCGACCACGCCGAACGCCACGAGCTCGGTGGCCTCGAGCCAGTCGAGATCCGGGACGCGGACGGCCACCAGCTCCGCGGCGAGGGCAGCCGCGTACGTGATCGCGGCGACCAGCGCCCCGGCCCGGGCCGGGAGCGTCAGCGCGGCGAGCGCGAGCGGCACCAGGGCGAAGGAGACGGCGATGTCGAGGCTGGCGAGGCCGGTCACCGCGACCGCGTAGAGCGCGGTCACGACGCCCGTGACGAAGGGGCCACCGCGGCCGAGGAGGCTGACCGACGGATCGCTCCCGAGCGCCTCGCGGGCGATCGCCAGGGCGGCCCCGATCGGGATGCGGACGCCCTCTCCGGGCGTCGCCTCGGGGCGGCGCGCAGGGGCGGCGGTCTGGCGTTCCGGCATGCGCCGATCCTGCACGCCCCGGTGCGCGGACGCGCCGGGGCGGAAGTACCGCCGTGGGAGGCCGCTCGTACCACGCCGCGCTGCCCGGCCCGCGTTCCGAGATCCGCGTCCACGAGCTCCGCGGTTTGACCCACGCTCAGGGCGGGGACTACACTCCCACCGCCCGCCGTCGCCCGCGCTGCGTGCCCGCGACCGGGCGCGTCTTCAGCCGCATCGGAGGATCCCTCCCCCGTGGAGCCCGGACCCAGTCGTCCCGACGCCGTGTGCGTCGGGAATCCCTTCGAGGTCCGCCCCGTCCGCTGAGCGGCGCGGCGCGCGGTTGGTGCCCCGGCACCCCGCCGTCGCGGCCACCCGTGGCGGGACGGCCCGCCCCCGCGAGGTGGCCCATGCTCTTCCTGAGCCAGTGCATCGGTCGGCCTGTGCGCGATCCGGCCGACGAGCCGATCGGCAAGGTCGCCGACCTGATCGTCGCGATCGGCGATCGCTATCCACCCGTCACCGGCCTCGTGGTCGCGACCGACCACCGCCAGATCTTCCTCCCGTGGCGCTCGGTCGAGCGCCTCGACGAATCCGGGGCGCGCCTGCGCGTTCGCACCATCGACATCGGGAAGTTCCGCCAGCGCCCGGACGAGATCCTCCTCAAGGGCGACCTGCTCGACAAGCAGATCGTGGACATCGAGGGGCGCAAGGTCATCCGCGTGAACGACGTGAGCCTCGACGAGATCGAGGGGGCGCTCCACGTCGTCGCGGTGGACGTCGGCGCGGCCGGCCTGCTGCGCCGCCTGGGGATGGAGCGGCCGTGGCGGACGATCGCCCGCAATCTCCACCTCGGCGTCCCGGAGCGCTACATCGACTGGGAGGACGTGGATCCGCTCGACAGCACGATCGCCAGCATCCGGCTCCGCGTCCCCCACAGCAAGCTCGCCCAGCTCCACCCGGCCGACCTGGCCTCGATCGTCGAGCAGCTGGCGCCGCGCGACCGGGCCGGCGTCCTCGCCGCCCTCGACGACGAGGCGGTGGCCGACGCGATGGAGGAGATGGAGCCGGAGACCCAGGTCGACGTCCTGGAGGACCTGGCCCCGGAACGGGCGGCCGACATCCTCGAGGAGATGTCGCCCGACGATGCGGCCGACCTCGTCGCCGACCTCGACCAGGACACGCGTGACGAGATCCTGTCCCACATGGAGCAGGACGAGGTCGAGGAGGTGCGCGAGCTCCTCGGCTATCCCGAGGACTCGGCGGGCGGCATCATGACCACGGGCTTCATCGCTCTCGACGAGCGCCTGACGGCGGCCGCGGCGATCGACCGACTGCGCGAGCTGGAGCCCGACGCCGAGACGATCTACTACGTCTACGTCACCGACGACGACGGGCGCCTTGTCGGGGTGCTCTCCCTGCGCGATCTCATCGTCGCCCTGCCGAACGTGCAGATCGGCCAGGTGATGATCCGCGAGCCCGTCGCCGTCGCCGTCCTCGCCGGCCAGGATGAGGTCGCCGAGGTGGTCGCCCACTACAACCTCCTGGCGGTCCCGGTCGTCGACGACGAGCGCCACCTGGTCGGCATCGTGACCGTCGACGACGCCATCGACACGGTCATCCCCACGGCGTGGAAGAAGCGCCTTCCACGCGTCTTCAGCCGGTAGGCGAGGCGTGACCCAGGCGCGGCGCCGGTCGACCGGCCGCTCCCTCCGCCCGCTCCCCCACCTCCCCGCCTGGCGGGTACGGCTCATCGCCGTCCTCGCCGTGCTGGGACCGGGGCTCGTCAGCGGCTTCGCCGACAACGACGCCGGCGGCATCACCACGTACTCGCTCGTGGGGTCGCAGCTCGGCTACTCGCTCCTGTGGGTGATCCTCGCCAGCCAGGTGGTCCTCTTCTTCACCCAGGAGGTGGGCGCGCGCCTCGGGCTCGCCACGGGCAAGGGCCTCATGGGCCTCATCCGCGAGCGCTGGGGCGTCCGCTGGGGAGCCTTCGCGGCCCTCCTCATGCTCGCCGCCAACCTCGGCTCGACGGTCGCCGAGTTCGCTGGGATCGGCTCCGCCCTCGGCCTGTTCGGCGTGCCGCCCCAGGTCAGCGCCGCCGTCGCGGCGGTCATCGTCGTGGGCTTCATCGCCCTGGGCAGCTACAGCCGGGTGCAGTACCTCTTCGTGGGCATCGGCGTCCTCGTCTCCGGCGCCTACGTCATCTCCGCCTTCCTGGCCGAGCCGGACTGGCCGCTCGCCGCCCGGAGCCTCGTGCTGCCGGACCTCTCCGCCTCGCCCACCTACTGGCTCGCGGTCGTCGGGACGGTGGGCACGACGATCACGCCGTGGGGCCAGGCGTTCATCCAGTCGTACGTCGCGGACAAGGGGCTGCGGCCCGACGACCTCCCGGCCAGCCGGCTCGACGTCTTCGCCGGTGCTCTCCTGACGAACCTCATCGCGGGCTTCATCGTCGTGGCCTGTGCGGCCACGCTCTTCGCCGCCGGGATCACGATCACCAGCGCCGCCGACGCCGCCCGGGCCCTCGAGCCGTTCGTCGGCCCGGCCGCGACGGTCATCTTCGCCGGGGGCCTCCTGGGGGCCTCGTTTCTCGGCCTCGGTGTGGTACCGCTGACGAGCGCCTACACGACCTGCGAGGCCTTCGGCTGGGAGACGGGCGTCGACTGGAACTGGCGAGAGGCGCCGGCCTTCTACGGCCTGCTGGCCTTCTTCATCGGCTTCGCCGCCCTCTTCGTCATGATCCCGGGCCTTCCCCTCATCCAGGTCATGTTCCTGGCCCAGGTGCTCAACGCGCTCCTGCTCCCCTTCATCCTCGTCTTCGTGATGCTGCTCGCCCGCGACCGCGAGATCATGGGGAGCCTCGCCAGCGGGCGGATCCTGGGCTCGATCGGGTGGCTCGCGACGGCGGTCCTGATCGCCCTCTCGCTCACCCTCGTGGCGACGGCCGTCGGAGGCGGCGCCTGACGCCGGCCGTCGGAGGCGGCGCCTGACGCCGGCCGGCGAGCGGGCGCCCGACGCCGGCTGGCGAGCGGGCGGGAGCCCTCCCTGCCGACCCTGCGGATTCCACCCCGCCTGGCACATCTCGCGGTCGCGAGCGTGGCGAATCGGCGAAACCGGCCTTTGGCTGATTCGCGGAGCACGGGATCGCGTGTGGTGCCAGGCCGAGTGACACGACGGCCGGTTCGAGCCGTCTCGCGTCACTCCGCCTGACATCCGGGCGGCGATGTCACCCCGCCCGGCACGACCCGGCGCACCTCGCGCGGACAGCCCGGCACGACCCGGCGCACCCCGCCCGGCGCGATCCGGCGGCGATGCCACCCCGCCCGGCGCGATCCGGCGGCAGGCCGCGGGCACGGCCCGGTGCACGGCCCGACACGGACGACCCCACCCGGCCACCTGCCGCCCCCGGACACGCGAAGAGGCCCCCGCCGGAGCGGGGGCCTCGTTCAAGGCCGCGTTGCGGGCCCGCCTCAGCGCACCACGAAGACCTCACGGAGCGTGAAGCGGCTGATCGAGTTGTAGGGCGTCTTGGGGGCATAGGCGCGGACGTACCAGCTGCCGCCCACACCGAACCGGAACGTCGTTCGGGCGACGCCGCTCGAGTCGGTCGGGACGCGACGCTCGTAGCGGAGCACCCACGTCGAGCCCACCTTGCGGTAGAAGCGGAACGTCACGGTCGAGGGGGCCAGGTCGGCGCGCAGCGGCCGAACCCGGGAGCTGAACGTGATCGACGTCCCCTTGGCGATCGACTTGGTGCCCGTGTGGTGCGGGCTCAGCGTGGTGACCGTCTGGCGGACGCCGACGATGTAGACCGCGCTCGTGGCGGCGCCGAGGTCCGTGGTGCCCAGGAAGCGGGCCCGCACGTAGCCGGTCCGGGTCGGGGCATAGTTGAACGACGCGGCGCCCGCGGCGTTCGTGGTGAGGTTGGCGATCGTCGTCCAGGGGACGCCGACGCTCGAGTACTCGAGCACGAACGGCTTGTTCGCCCCATTCGTCCCGAACTGGACGAGGAAGTCGAGCGACTCACCGTAGGTGATCATCCCGCGCGAGCGGACCAGGGTGATCGTGGCCGGGACGAGCCCAACGCTGAAGGGGCTCGACGTGGCCGAGGCCAGGCCGACCGAGCTGGCGACCAGCGTGTAGGGGGAGCCGGCGCGGTCGATCGAGCAGCCGGTGAACGTCGCCACGCCCGCCACGGCCGCCTTCGTCAGGCCACCGGAGCAGGTGAGCGTGCCGCCGCCAGGGTTGGACCCGAGGGCCAGCGTGACCGTGGCGGTCGACGAGACACCGGTCGTGACCGTGTTGCCGCCCGCGTCCTGGATAGAGACGACCGGCGCGGTCGGGAACGTCTGGGCGACCGTGGCGGTCGTCGGCTGCGTCGTGAAGGCCACCTTCGTGGCCGGTCCGACCGTCACGGCGAAGGAGCTGCTGAAGACCGACCCGAGGCCGGTGGACGTCGACGCGACCAGCTGGACCGGGTTGCCGGACGGGCTGAGCTTGTCGATCGAGCAGCCGGTGAACGCCGCAAGGCCGGAGACGACCGTCCTGGAGAGGCCGCCGGTGCAGGTGAGGGTCGCCCCCGATGCCCCGGTGCCGGGCCGGATGGAGAGGGTCACGACCGTCGTCTGGTCGTTGACGGCCGTTGCCGCGTTGGCTCGGACGGCCACGACCGGCTGGGTCGTGAAGACGGCGCCGCCGATGGCGCCCGAGGGCTGGGTGGAGAACGCGAGCTGGTTCTCGATGTCGAAGACCGGCGTCGTCGCCGACGTGAGGCCGGCGCTCGTCGCGGTGAGGGTGTAGCCGACGCCGGCATTGTTGATACGGCAGCCGGCGAAGGTCGCGGTCACGCCGATGGCGGTGATCGCGGTGCTGACGTTCAAGGGGCCGGTCGTGCAGGTGAGCGTGCCGCTCCCCGGATTGGAGGTGATGGCCAGGCTCACCGTGCCGGCGAAGCCCGACGGCAGGATGTTGCCGCCGGCGTCGGCGACGGCGACGACGGGCTGGAGCGGGAAGGTGACGCCGGCCACGCCGACGAGCGGCCGCTGGTAGAAGACGAGCTTCGCCGCCGGCCCGAGCGTGATGGTAATCGTGCTGCTGGCGGGGATCGGCGAGGCCTGGCCAGCCGTGGTCGCCCGGAGCGTGTAGGTGCCGGTCTTGTCGATGGAGCAGCCGGCGAAGGTCGCGATCGCCTCGCCGGCCACGTCGACCGTGGCCGCCTGGTTGCTGGGCGTGCAGGTCAGGCTGGCGCCGGAAGTGGTGAAGGTGTTGATCGCGAGGGTGACGAGGTCGTTGACCCGCTCGTTCCCGAAGCGGTCGGCCGACTTCACCTTGGGCTGCTGGGCGAACGCGACGCCGCCCGCCGCGGACGCGCTGGGCTGCTGGGTGAAGGTGAGGATCGGGGCCCCGGCGACCATCGTGAGGGTGCCGGCCGCGCCGGCGACCGCGCCGCTGAAGGTGAGCGCCCCGGCGTTGGGCACGATGCCGCTGGTCGGGCGGACCTGGATCCCGGAGAGGGTGAGGCGACAGCGGTCGCTGCCGGTGCTGGCGGTCCCGCCGAGCGTTGTCGTGATCGTCGTCGCGGTCACGACCGGGGTCGTCGCCGTGAGGGCGCACGTGCCGGCCGATGCTGTGAAGGCCGCGCCGACCGCTCCGCCGAGGGCGCCCGTCCGGAGCTCGAAGCCGCCGGTCAGGGTCAGGGTGATCGTGCCGCTGTTCGGGATGTCGCCGGCGGCGCCCTCCGTGACGACGGGCCCGGTGAGGGCCGTCCACGCCGCCGTCCCGGTCGGGGCGGGGCCCGTGTCGGCCGGGATCGCGCTTCCGCCACTCGCCGGCGTGATGCTCGTCGCAGCGAGGGCCGTGCCGGCCAGGGGGAAGAGTCCCACCAGGAGCGCGCCGCCGGTCGCCAGGGCGGCGAGGCGCGCGCGCCATCGATGCTGGGGTCGGTTCATGATCACCTCCGTTGTCCCCCGACGCCGCGGAGGACCTGCCGGTTCCCTGGCGCCGGGTAGGACGAGTATGCGCGCCGTCGGCTACCCCCGGATCACAGCCGGATGATCCTCGTGTCGGCTTCGTAGCGACGAGTGCCGGACGGCCCGACTGGCCCACCGATCGGTCCGTGGATCGCCCCGCTGCCGGCCCTCGACCCGCCCGCGCGCCCGGCAGCCCCTACCGGCTGATGCTCCAGCGCACCCATGCGCTCGAGCCGGTCGAGTAGTCCGCGGTCGACGCGGCGACGGCCCGCCAGCGATAGAGCCCGCTTCCCTGCGGCGTCCAGGCCACGCTCGCGCGCCCCGTCGCATCGGTTCGGCGGTTGAGCGTCCCGACGAGCCGCCATGTCCGAGACACGCTGCTCCACCGTTCCAGGCGGAAGGCGACCGGCACGCTGGCGGCGGCCGGCGCGACGGTCGCGGCGACCGTCGTCCTCGCCCCGACGCGACCCGCCCTGATGACCGAGGGTCCCGAGCCTGCGATGGCGGCCTTCCGCCGCACGAGGACGGACACCGTCACCGCGCCGGCCCCGTAGTCGCCGATCGCGGGGACGCGGAGGCGGTACTCCGTCGTGGAGTGCGGCGTCACCCGCACGGAGTACCTCCCGTCCGCGCCGACCGGCACGGAGCCGAGCGGGACCGTCTCCAGCGCGCCGGACGGTCGGGCCTCCAGCGTGAGCGAGGAGACGCCCGCCGGAGCCGTGACCTGCCCGCTGAGCAGGGACGTGGCGCCCCGGTCGACGATCCGGGGCCCGGCCGCCGCGCTGATCTCGGGTGCGGGGCGATCCACGGCGAGCCAGGACCCGATCGAGGCGACGAGGTTGCCCGCCACGTCGCGGACGGCGCCCACCGAGAGGACATACGAGGCGCCTGGCACGAGATCCACCGTCGGGCGATAGATGCCGACGTTCGGGGCGGCGCCCATCGTGTAGGTGCCAGGCACGAGGGTGCCATCGGGCGTCTGGACGACCAGCCCCACGAGACCCCACGACGCCGGGTCGATCGGCTCGCTGAAGGTGACGGTGACCGTCGGGCGGGCGCCCACGAGGTCGGCGTTGACGGGCGGGTCGACCGCCGTCACCCCCGGCTGCTCGGTGTCCAGGACGATGCCGTCCGAGGCGGGCGCGCTGGCCAGGCCCGCGCCGTTCTCCACCTTCGCCCACAGCGTCTTCGTGCCGTCGCCGACGGCGAAGGTCCACGTGGAGACCGCCTGGTACGGAAGCCACGGTCCCCACGACGTCCCGTCGGCGCTGAAGGCCATGCGGACCGGGCCGGAGAGGCTGCCCGACGCCGTGACGGAGGCCGAGACGGTGGTGCTGCTGGTGCGCTCGCGTCCCTCGTCCAGCACGACGTTGGCGACCGAGGGCCGGTCGGGGATGACCTGGACCACGAGCGTGTACGTCCCGACCGCGGCGGTGGCCGAGTTGAGGTCGACGTAGAAGCGCCCGCCGATCGGGGCGGGGTGGGCCAGCGACTCGCTGCTCGTCGAGCCGGTCGACTTGGCGACCACCCCGACGTTGGTCACGACGGTGGTGGCCGTCGCGTCGAACAGGTAGAGGTCGAAGTCGGTGCCGGACGGGCCGTCCAGGCTGGCCAGGATCACGGAGCCGGGCTCCACGTCGAGGCTGTAGACGACGTCGTAGATCTCCCCGCCGAGGTGGCCCGTGACGACCCCGGCCGGCATCGGGACGCCCGGGATGTCCGACGCGCTGTCGGCCGCGACGGAGGTCGTGATCGGCGCGATCGCCACGGCGATGGCGGCGGCCAGCGCGAGGGCGAGGGTCCGGACGGGGCCGCGGGCGCCTGGTAGCCGACGGGTTGCTCCCACGGTCCGAGTCTACCTCCCTGGAAAGGAGATCGGCCCCGGGGGTGGTGCCCCGGGGCCGATCTTCAGGGTTCGAGCGGTGCCCGCTGGCCGGCGCGGGGCCGGCCAGCGGAGAAGTCGGAGGCTACTTCCAGTACGCGCCGAGCGCCTTGGAGACGCTGACGCCCATGGTCGAGCTGCCCGGCCACTGGACGCGGATGTTGACCGCGGCAGCGGAGGCCGACTTCATGGAGAAGGTCACGATGCCGTTGGCATCGGCCCACGCGGACTTGAGGTACACGGGGCCGCCCCAGGCGCCGTTGATCTTCTTGGCGATCAGGACGTTCACCCGCTGGCCGGCGAGGGCCGTGCCGCCGGTGAACTTCCAGGTCACGTACTTGCCCTTGACCTGGGTCTTGGGGGTCTTGGTGGTGTAGCCGCTCGTCGGGTTGAGGCCGAGCGCGCTGACCGCACCGATGTTGAGCTTCGGAGCCACGCCGATCTTGGCCGGCGAGACCGTGCTCTGGAACTGGAGGCTCGTCGGGCTGCCGCCGAAGCCGTAGACGTTGAAGAGGACCGGGCCCGCCGGGGCGTCCGCCGTCGTGATGACGTGGATGTTGCCGATGACGAGCTTGCCGGTCGCGCTCAGCGACTGCTGCAGCACGGTGAAGCTGAACGACACCATGTGGGTGCCGATGGCGCCAACCTGGCTGTCGCCGTTGCAGAAGCGCTCAGACCAGTTGACCGGGCTGACGACCAGGCCCCCCGACGCCGTCACGGTCGGGAGGTCCGCCGTGAGGAGCGCCTTGAGGTAGGTGTCCTGGAAGATGTTGTTCGAGGTCCGCGGGAGGACCTCGACGCAGATGTCCTCGCCGTCCTTGAGCTGGCCGTAGGCCGTCTCGGCGATCTGGATGTCGCCGACCTTGACGTCCGCGGAGCCGGCCGGGATGACCGGCTGGCTGAGCGCCGTCACGACGACCTGGTTGCGATAGACCGCGGTGGCGAAGCCGACCGTCGCGATGAGGTCCTCATCGAAGCTGGTGACGCCGTCGCCGCTGTAGATGTCCAAGGCGACCGTGCCGGGCGCCTGGGTCGTGAAGACGTTGATGAGGGGGCCGGTGGCGAACGTGCTGTCGCCGATCACGATCGTCGAAGCGACCGTGCTGCCGGTCCAGACCGTCCAGTAGTAGCAGCTGCCGTCCTGCGTCCCGGCAACGATGTTGTCGGGGGACGCCACGTCACCCTCGCGGAGGCGAAGGTCGCCGGCCGTCACCTTGGCCCACGGGGCGAAGGTGAAGTTGTAGTTCACGCCCAGGGGGCAGACCTCGAGGACGTTGTTCTGGCCGGTGCCGCTCTGGAAGAAGGCCGGATCCTGCTCGGCGATCGTCACGAGGCCGGTGGCCTGCGCGTTCTCGCCGATGTAGACCGTCGGCATGGAAGCCGTGGCCGTGACGCCGCGGAAGACGACGGCGTTGGTGTTCGTCGTCGGCGTGACGATCTTGCCGCTGCTGAGCGTCACGGTGACGGACACGAAGGTGCCGGCCGGGACGGTGCTGGCGACGTCGTAGTGGATGTTGTAGAGGTGGATCAGCGACGCCACGCTCGACGCGGTGGAGACCGTGATGGTCACGACCTTGCGATCGAGCGAGAGGACCGGCTGCCCGTCGACGATGTTGCCAGCGTGGATGTCGGTCGAAGGCGTGCCCGAGAAGACGACGCCCGCGGTGTCGAGCGTGTAGGTGATGACCGTCCCGGCGGCGAGGAAGCCGGCGGCCGGCTCCTCGAGGAAGAGGCCGGCGGCCGCGGAGTTGGCCTCACCCGGGAAGACAACGGGGTTGCCCTCGGAGGTGTAGGAAAGCGACTGCACGACCGTCGCCGGCGAGCCGAGCGCAGTCGGGGTGCAGTTCGCGACGGTCTGGCTGACGACCTCGTTGGCGAGGTGGTTGCTCGTCATCGCGGACGTGACGAACGTCTGCTGGCCGGCGACCGGGACGTTGTTCGCCGACACGGACGTGACGGTGAGGGTCTCGGAGCCGACGGTGACGTCGTTCGTGCCGCTGAAGATGCAGGGCGAGGTCGAGTCGACGGCGACGATCCAGTTGGTGGTCGTCGGGCCGTAGGCCTGGGCGAGCTTGCCGGTGGCCGTCGCGGTGCCGCCGACGAAGGCGCCGTAGATCGCGCCCGCAGCGCTGTCGGACAGGGTCGCGAGGACCGCGCCCGTCGCAGCGTTGGAGGCGGCCTTGACCTTCAGGCCGGTGATGCTGATCGTCTCGACGTTCGCGTTGTCGAAGTCAGTGATCGAGATGATCAGGTCGGCGCCGAAGATCGTGGCGCTCGCGCCGAGCGAATCCGGGGCGGAGACGACCGGCGTGCCGGCCCAGGTCACGGTCGCGCCAGAGGCGGAGTCCGTGATGTGGACCGTCATGGTCCCGGTCGTCTGCAGCGCGTTGATCGAGTTCTCGGTGAAGAGGAACGTCGCCGTGCCGGCAGAGGTGGCCCCCTGCGCGACATTGCCGGCGCTCGTCTGCGTGATGCTGGCGAGCGCGGCCGGCGCCGCTGCCGTGATGAGAAGCGAAGCGAGAAGCGCGGCACTCGTGCCGACGCCTACCGCCTTCTTCCAGATACTCAAGTGAGTTCCTCCCATAGGGGATGTCGTTGCCTGGTGCGTTGACCGGGGCTGTCGGCTCCCGGGTTCGGATCGGTCCCTCTGCTCCTTTCGTCGTGCATCCGATCCGGCTGTCGTTGCCTCTTCCACTGCCTTCCGGAAGGCCCGGAACGACGAGACGGGCACTGCCCGCCCCGCAGTTACGGCGATGTGGTGGGCGGCGCCTCGTTGGGCGCCTGCGAGAGGGCCGGCGACGGGCTCGCCGACGGCGGAGGGGTCCGCCGCGGCTTCTCCGTCGGGACCGGGGTGGGGGATGGCGTGGGGGTGGGTTCGGCGGTCGCGCTGGGCGACGGCGTGGGCTCCACGGTGGACGTCGGCGAGGGCTCCGGGGTTCCGGTGGGCTCCGGCGTGGCCGTGGGGGCCGGGGTGGGTGCGGGGGTCGGCGGCGCCGTCACCGCCGGAGTCTCGGTCGGGGCCGGGGTGGGCTTCGACGTCACCGCCGGCGGCGGTGTCGTGGGCGCGACCGTGATCTCGAGCGTCGGCGCAGGCGTCGGCGTCATCTCCGGCCGCACTGTAGCACGCGGACCGGGTCCCAGCGCAACCTGGGTGATCAGCCCGGCCGCCAGGACGAACGCGCCGCCCAGCACGGCGACGGTCACGATCGTCACCACGAGGGTGCCGGTCGTGCGGACGGCGCCGCGGAAGACCTGGGTCCGGAGGTTGGCCAGCCATGAGCGGTGCTCGTGGCGGCGGTCGCGGTCGCGGAGGGCCGCCAGGATGACCCGCTCGTCGAGGTCGGGCGCGGGCGGCGGAGTCGGCAGGGCGCCGAGGAGGGCGAACAGCCGGGTGGCCCCGCCGATCTCCGCGGCGCAGGCCGCGCAGCCCTCGACGTGGGCGGCCAGCCGCGCGGCATCGCGAGCGTCCAGCTCATCCACGAGGAACGCGTCGATCAGGCGGCGCGCTGCGGCGTGCTCGAGGGGCTCGCGACCGACCGGCGGGTGGCTCACACCCTGTACATGGCGAGGAGCGCCGGGAAAGTTGCAGACGGTGGTGCTGGCGGCGCGGACGGCCCGCCGGACGCCGGCCCGCGACAGGCCGGCGTCCGCTCGTCAGCCGCGGCCGATGCGCTCGGGTGTCGGCCGCTCCGGCGTCTGGCGCTCGACCGTCGCCCGGTCGGCGGCCGGCCGGCCCGTCGGCCGGGCTTCCGCGGCCCGCCGGCCGACAGGGCGCCCGGCGGCCCCGCCGGCCCCGTCGAGCTGGTCGCCCAGCGAATCCCGCAGCAGCTTCGTGCCTCGAAGAAGGTGGCTCTTGAAGGTGTTGAGCGGCAGGTCGAGGGCCCGAGCTCCCTCGGCGTAATCGAGGCCCATCACGTGGCGGACCACCACGGCGGCCCGGTACTTGAAGGGCAGCGCCGCGATGGCGGCGGCGAGGTCACGGCGCAGGTCGGCCGCCTCCATCGAGGCGTGCGGGTCGGCGCCCGGATCGGCGTCGGCGAGGGCCCCCAGGTCGCCGTCGCCGGCAGCGGCCGACGTCCCGTCGGCTCGCAGGGCCGGGGCGTCGATCGACGTCCGCGGTCGGGCACGCTGGCGGGCGGCAGCCCGGCCGGCCGTGCGGAGTGCGATCGTGTTGAGCCAGGCGGCCAGCGACGGCCGCGGCTCGAAGCGCTCCATCTGCCGGAAGGCGGCGATGAAGGTCTCCTGGACGACGTCCTCGGCGCCCTCGCGGTCGAGGAGCAGCCGATAGGCGAGCGCGTAGAGTCGCGGGCGATGGAGTCGGACGAGGACGGCGTAGGCCGCCTCCGACCCCTCCTTGCACCGCCGGACGAGCTCCTGCTCGTCGCGACCCCACTCGTCCACGTACCCTCCGAGCGGCCCGATCCCGTGCCGGGCCTGCGCGGGATGCCTGCGCGGGATTGCTGCGCGGCCTTGCTCTCTCGTGGAGTGCTCCTCCGCGGTGCGCTGCGCGTGCTGACGCGGGCCGCCCCGGCGGCGGCTGGTGTGAGTCTGCCACACGGGGTCCAGCGACGCGCCGGGCAGGACCGCGTCGGCGACCCGTCACATCATCGCCAGGCCGCCGTCGACCCCCAGGACCTGGCCCGTGATGTAGCCCGCCTCGTCGGAGGCGAGGAAGGTGACCGCGGCGGCGATCTCGTCGACGGAGGCGAAGCGCCCAAGCGGCGTAGCGGCCTTGATGGCGTCCTTGACAGAGTCCGGCAACCCGTCCGTCAGCTCGGTGACCACGAAGCCCGGGGCCACGGCGTTCACGGTGATCCCGCGCGACGCCACCTCGCGGGCCGTCGCCTTGGTCAACCCGATCAGGCCCGCCTTCGAGGCCGAGTAGTTGGCCTGCCCGGCGTTGCCCATCTGGCCGGAGACGCTGGACATGTTGACGATCCGCCCGGAGCGGGCCTTGAGCATCGGGCGCAGGACCGCCCGGGTCATGTTGAAGGCACCGGTGAGGTTCACTTCGAGCACCTCGCGCCAGGCCTGGTCGGTCATGCGCAGGATGAGGTCGTCGCGGGTGATGCCGGCGTTGTTGACCAGGATGTCGATCTTGCCGAAGGCCTCCAGCGTCGCCTCGACCGTCGCCGCGCAGGCGGCCGGATCGGTCACGTCCCCGCCGATGCAGACGGTGCGCCGGCCGAGCGCCTCGATGTCGCCCTGCGTGTGGTCCTCGATCGTGCACGCCAGCCGGTCGAGGAAGGCGATGTCGGCGCCCTGCCGGCCCAGCATGAGCGCGACGGCGCGACCGATGCCGCGCGAGCCGCCGGTCACGATGGCGACCTTGCCGGTGAGATCGATCATGCGGGAACCTCCTTGGGAGCCGGCTCCCCGGGCACGACGTCGTCGAGGGGCACCTCGACCGGGCCGGGCGTGGCGAGGACGGCGGCGAGCTGGGGCGGGATCGGGTCGACCGAATCCCAGTCGACCGGCAGCCGGACGGCGATCTCCGCGGGCCGGATCGAGGCCGCGCGGGCGCCGGCAGCCGGGTCGGCCGTCCACTCGAGGGCGACCGCCCCGGAGGTGAAGCCGGCCCCGAAGGCGACGAAGACGATGCGATCCCCCACCTTCACCCGCCCGGAATCGACCGCCTCGGCGAGGGCCAGGGGGACCGACGCGGCGGACGTGTTCCCGTAACGGTCGAGGTTGACGAAGATTCGCTCCATCGGGAAGCCCAGGCCCTTCGCCACGGCCTCGATGATCCGGATGTTCGCCTGGTGGGGGATCACGAGGTCGATCTCGTCCGGGCGGAGGCCCGCCCGCTGGATCGCCGCCAGCGCCGACGAGGCGAGGGTCTTCGTGGCGAAGCGGTAGGTCTCCTTGCCCTCCATCCGGATGAAGTGCTCGCCGCGGGCGACCGTCTCGGCCGACGAGGGGCTCTTCGAGCCCCCGGCCGGGAGCCAGATCATGTAGGCGCCCTGGGGCTCGGTCGTCAGCTCGATCCCGTGCGGGCCGGCCGGCTCGTCGGAGGCGGAGACGACCACCGCGCCGGCGCCGTCGCCGAAGAGGATGCAGGTGCCCCGGTCGGTGTAGTCGAGGAAGCGGGTCAGGAGCTCCGCCCCGATGACGAGGACGTGGCGGGCGAGGCCGGCCGTCACGTAGGCGGTCGCCGTCGCGTACGCGTAGATGAAGCCGGAGCAGGCCGCGGCGACGTCCATGGCGGCCGCCCGCCGGTTGCCGATCGCCTCCTTCACCAGTGCGGCCGTGGAGGGCATCCAGTAGTCCGGGGTCAGGGTCGCGACGAGGATGAGGTCGACGTCGTCGGGGTCGAGGCCGGCCACGGCGATGGCCCGAGCGCCCGCGACGGCCGCCATGGAGGCCGTCGTCTCGTGGGCGGCGGCGACGCGGCGCTCGCGGATTCCCGTGCGGGAGACGATCCACTCGTCGGAGGTGTCGACGATCCGCTCGAGGTCGGCATTGGTGAGGATGGCGGCCGGGGCATAGCGGCCCCAGCCGGTGATCCGGGCCGAGCGCGCCCCGGGCGCGGCGGCCGGCGTGGGAGCGGGCAGCGGAAGCGTCACAGCGGCTCCACCTCGATGAGCGGGTGCTTCGCCTTGACGAGCGTGCCGTTCTCGGGCACGACGCGGACGACCCGGCCGGCCTTGTCCGACTTGATCTCGTTGAAGAGCTTCATGGCCTCGATGAGCCCGATGACCTGGCCGACGACCACCTCGCGGCCGGCCTCCACGAAGGGCGGCGACCCGGGCGACGGCGAGGCGTAGAAGATGCCGGTCAGCGGCGCCAGCACCGCCGAGCGCGCCGGCGGCCCGGGATCCGCAGCCCGAGCCTCGATGGCCGGGGCCGGGTCGGCGGCACGGGCCGGCAGCGGGTCGATGGGTGCCACGAGCGGCCCGCCGCCGACGAGGGCCGCGGCCTTGCGGAGGACGATCCCCGTACCGCCGGCCTCGACCTCCAGCTCCAGCAGGTCGCTCCGCTCGAGGAGGGCCGCCAGGCGATCGACGAGGGCGAGGAGGGATGCGTCCGCGGGCGGCACGGCACTCCCCGCGGCCGGCGCGGCGCCGGCCACCGGCTCCGCGCCGGCGACGCCCGTCGGATCCTCGTCCATCGCGCCGACTCGCTCGTCCGTCATCCGTCCCACCGCCGAAAGACGAGGGCGCTGTTCTGGCCCCCGAAGCCGAAGGAGCTGCTGACCGCCACCCGCATCTCCCGCCTGCGGGCGACGTTCGGGGTCAGGTCGAGGCCGGCCGCCGCCTCGTCCGGGTCCTCGAGGTTGATCGTCGGGGGGATCACCCCCTCGCGCAGGCTCAGGATCGTGGCGACCGCCTCGATGGAGCCGGCCGCGCCGAGGGTGTGGCCGAGCATGCTCTTGTTGGCGGTCACGCTGACCTCGCCGGCGCGCGTGCCGAAGAGGCCCCGAAGCATGTCGATCTCCGTCCGGTCGCCTTCGGGCGTCGACGTGGCGTGGGCGTTGACGAGCTCCACGTCGTCGACCGTGAGGCCGGCCTTCTCGAGCGCCCGCCGGACGGCCCGGATGGCGCCGATCCCGCCGGGGGCCGGGAGCGTGATGTGGTTCGCGTCGGCCGTCGCCCCGTAGCCGACCAGCTCGGCGAGCGGCTCCGCCCCGCGGGCCTCGGCGTGCTCGAGGGCCTCGAGGACGACGACCCCGGCTCCCTCCCCGATCACGAACCCGTCGCGGCCTCGGTCGAAGGGGCGCGAGGCGCGCGCCGGGTCGTCGTTCCGCGTGGAGAGGGCTCGCATCGCGCTGAACCCGGCGACGAGCGCCTCGTGGACCCCGGCCTCCGACGAGCCGGCCAGCATCAAGTCGGCATCACCGCGGCGAATCGTCTCCCAGGCCTCGCCGAGGGCATGCCCGCCGGTCGCGCAGGCCGAGGCGATCGCGAAGTTGGGCCCGAGGGCCCCGAAGACGATCGACGCCTGGCCGGCGGCGAGGTTGGGGATGGCCATCGGCACGAAGAACGGGCTGATCCGGTCGGGGCCCTTCTCGATGCCGACGGCGACCTGCTCGCTGAAGGTGATCCCGCCGCCGATCCCGGTGCCCAGGAGGACGCCCGTCCGGAGGGCAAGCTCGCCCTCCAGCCGCTCGGGCAGTCCGGCCTGGGTCATGGCCTCCCGCGTGGCCACGAGGGCGAGCTGGGTGTAGCGGTCGTTGCGACGTTGCTCCTTGCGGTCGAGGACCGCCGCGGCGTCGAAGCCGACGACCTCGCCGGCGATGCGCGAGGCCACCCGGGACGGGTCGAAGGCCGTGATCGTCCGGATCCCGGACCGGCCCGCCACGAGGCCGTCCCAGCTCGACGCAACGTCCCTGCCAAGCGCCGTGACGAGGCCCATGCCCGTCACGACGACGCGTCGGGCCACGTCCCCGCCCCCCATCGCCGGGCTCACCGGACCAGCTTCCCGTTCCGGATCGTCGCCGCCCGGTAGACGTCGCCCGGGAGCCCGCGGTCGGCCACCGCGTCCGCCGCCGCCAGCGCGTCGAAGGGCGCTCGCTTGATCTCCGCCGTCACGGTCCCGTCGACCACGTCGATGAGTGCCCAGGAGGCCGTCGGGTCGCCGTCGAAGACGTAGCCGGCGCTGCCGCCGTTGACGATGACCTTCCAGCCGAAGTCGCGGACCTCGGGGACGTGGGTGTGGCCGCAGCAGATCACGCGGGCGTCGGTCCGGCCCAGGCGATCGAGGAAGACGCTCTCGTCCAGGCCGAGGTCGAAGCCGGCCGTCTGGGAGCCGGGCGACGCATGGGTGACGAGGACGAGCGTGCCGTCCGCGGCCCGGATGCGGCGCTCGGCGGGAAGGCGGCGCAGCCAGTCGACCCGCTCAGGCCCGAGGGCCTCGTTGGCCCAGGCGGCGGCCGCCTTGTACGACTCCGGCACGCCGTCGCCGAGCCAGGGGAAGGCCGCCCCGAAGTCGAAGTCGGCGACCGCGATGTCGCTGTTGCCCTGGACGACGAGGGCGCCGGTCGCCTCGAGCTCGCGGATCCCGTCGACGACGGCCGCCGGATCGCCGCCGTTGAAGGCCAGGTCCCCGGCGATGGCCACCACGTCGGGCGCCGCGGCGGCGACGGCGGCGCGGACCGCGTCGAGCGCCTGGAGCACGCCGTGGACGTCGGAGAAGAGGGCGATCCGGGTCATCAGCGCAGCACCGAGGCGTCGGGGATGACGAAGGAGAGGGTCGCCTCGCAGCAGACCTCGCCATCGACGCTGGCCACCGCCGTCCCCCGCCCGAAGCGGCGGCCGAGCTTGTCCATCGTCACCTCGAGGCGGAGGACGTCGCCCGGCTTCACGACCCGCTTGAAGCGGCACGCGTCGATCCCGGCGAAGAGGCCCATCCGGTCGCCGAAGCCCTCCTGCTTGGCCACGTAGATCGCCATGGTCTGGGCCAGCGCCTCCACCTGGAGGACGCCGGGCATGACCGGCATGCCCGGGAAGTGGCCGGCGAAGTACCACTCCGTGGCGGTCACGGCCTTGGCGCCGACGATCCGCCGGGCCTCCGGGTCGTACTCGTCGATGCGATCGACGAGGAGGAAGGGCCAGCGATGCGGGATGAGCTGCTGGATCTCGCGGGCGGTGTGGATCGGCTCGGTCACGTCGGGCTCCGGTCGGGTGGTCAGTGTCCCCCGGCGCGGGGGCGCCGAGCGGGCGGATGGATGCAGGGCTGCACGGGTCTCAGCTCCTGGCTGCCAGGAAGGCGGCCCCGCCGACGCGGTCGACGAGGTTCGTCGTCACCCGACCCTCGACGAAGGCGGGGTTGTCGAGGATGGCACGGTGGAAGGCGCGGTTCGTGATGATCCCGTCCACGACGAGCTCGTCGAGGGCGGCCCGGCCCCGGGCGATGGCGGTCGGCCGGTCGGGACCCCAGACGATGAGCTTGCCCAGCAGGGAGTCGTAGTAGGGCGGGACGTCGTAGCCGGCATAGAGGTGGGAGTCCATCCGCACGCCGGGCCCGCCCGGAGCGTAGAAGCGCTCCACCGTGCCGGCCTGCGGCCGGAAGTCGTTGGCGGGATCCTCGGCGTTGATCCGGAACTCGATGGCATGGCCGGCGAAGGTCACGTCGGCCTGGCTGAAGCCCAGCGGCTCGCCGGCGGCGATCCGGAGCTGGGTGGCCACCATGTCGATGCCGGTGACCAGCTCGGTGACCGGGTGCTCGACCTGGATCCGGCAGTTGATCTCGATGAAGTAGAAGCCGCCGTCCCGGTCGACGAGGAACTCGAGGGTGCCCAGGTTCTCGTACCCGGCGGCGACCACGGCCCGGATGGCGCGCTCGGCGAGCTCGATCCGGGAGGCCTCGGGGAGGGCCGGCGTGGGGGCCTCCTCGATGAGCTTCTGGTGGCGGCGCTGGACGGAGCAGTCGCGCTCGCCGAGGTGGACGCCCTGGCCGTAGCGGTCGACGACCACCTGGACCTCGACGTGGCGGTTGTCCTCCAGCCACCTCTCGAGGTAGAGCGAATCGTCGCCGAACGCGGCCCGGGCCTCCGAGCGGCAGACCCGCAGCGAGGCCTGGAGCTCGCGGGGGGTGCGGACCATGCGCATCCCCTTGCCGCCGCCGCCGGCCGATGGCTTGACGAGGACCGGGTAGCCGATCCGGGCGGCCTCGGCGAGGGCGTGCTCGTCGTCGCGAAGCATCCCGTCCGAGCCGGGGATCGTGGGCAGGCCGTGCTGGGCGAGGAGGCGGCGCGTCCCCTCCTTCGAGGCGAAGCGCTCAAGGACCTCGGCCGTGGGGCCGACGAAGGCGAGACCGTGGGCGGCGACCGCCTCGGCGAAGCCCGAGTCCTCCGACAGGAAGCCGTAGCCGGGGTGGATCGCGTCGCAGCCGGTCACGATCGCGGCCGAGATGAGGGCGGAGGCGGAGAGGTAGCTGCGCTTCGCGTCGGCGGGCCCGATGCAGATGGCCTCATCGGCCAGCTGGGCGGCCAGGGAGTCCCGGTCCGCCTCGCTGTAGGCGAGGACGGCGCCGACGCCGAGGGTCCGACAGGCCCGCAGGATGCGGAGGGCGATCTCGCCCCGGTTGGCGATGAGGACGCGCTCGAACATCAGCCGGCCCCGCCTGCGTCGGCGCGGTCGCCGCCGGCGGCGTGGCTCGCGCCGCCGGCGACCGGCTGGGCCAGGAGCTCGATCTCGATGATCGGCTGCCCGTACTCGACCGGGTCGCCGGGCTCGACGACGGTTGCCCCGACGACGCCGTCCGTCGGCGCGACGAGCTCGTGTGGCACGCCCAGGACGTCCACCGTCCCCAGGCGATCGCCCGCCCGTACCCGGGCTCCGACGGCAAGGTCGCGGCGGGGGCGGAAGAAGCCGACCGCCGGCGACGTGGCGACGGCACGGGTCGCCTCCGGCTCACGATCGTGGTCGCGCGCGGGGGCGGACGCATGGGCGACGGGGGCGGCCTGACCGGCGGCCGGAGCGTGGCCCGCCGCGGTGGGGTGGCCGTCGAGGCGGCTCGGTCCCCGGCCAGGGCTGGCGGCGCGGCGCGCGGCGCGCCCGTCCACCGGCATGCGCAGCCGCACCCGCCAGCGCCCCTCGCGCACGTCGAGCTCGCCGAGGCCGCTGGCGCCCAGCTTCGCGACGAGAGCGGGCAGCAGCTCGTCGGCCAGGCGATCGATGGCGGCGTGGTCGGCTCGCCGCTCCTCGGGCGTGCGCTCCGGCGCGTCGTCGTGAGTGCCCACGCGTCAGACCTCCTCTCGGGCGGGCGGCTCGTCGCGGCCCTCCCGCCCCTCGCGGGATCCCAGGCCACCGAGCGTCTTGCCCACCGGCTCCAGGGCGCGACGCAGTCGGTCGGCGAGGCCCGGGCGCTCGGCCGCCTCGGGTGCCTCCGGCTCGCCGAGGTCGTCGAACGCCCCGAAGGCGCGGTAGCGCGCAGTCCGGGCCGCCACCAGCTCGTCGGCCGGGAGGGCCGCCAGCCGGGCGAGCTCCTCGACGATGACGCCGCGGAGGCGGCGGGCCGTCTCGGCCGGCTCGACGTGGGCGCCCTCGCCCGGCTCCGGAATGAGGCGGTCGATGACGCCGAGCTCCAGCTGGTCGGCGGCCGACATCATCATCGCCAGGGCGGCGTCGGGCGCCCGGTCCGAGGTCCGCCACAGGATCGAGGCGCATCCCTCCGGGCTGATGACGGAGTAGACGGCGTTCTCAAGGGCGATCACCACGTCGCCGGCGGCGATGGCGAGGGCGCCGCCCGAGCCGCCCTCCCCGGTGATGACGGTGACGATGGGGACCCGCAGCCGGCACATCGTCATGATCGAGCTGGCGATCGCATCGGCCACGCCGCGCTCCTCCGCCTCGGCGCCGGGGTAGGCGCCCGGCGTGTCGACGAAGGTCACCACCGGGAGGCCGAACCGCTCGGCCAGCTCGAAGCAGCGGATGGCCTTGCGGAAGCCCTCGGGCTTGGCCATGCCGAAGTTGCGCCGGATGTTCTCCTCGGTGTCGGAGCCCTTCTGGTGGCCCACGATCGCGACGCGCCGGCCGTCGATCCGGCCCAGGCCGGCCACGATCGCCCCATCGTCGCCGAAGAGGCGGTCGCCGTGGAGCTCGACGAAGCCGTCGACGACACCGGCCACCAGCTCCAGCGTGTGCGGGCGGCGCGCGTTGCGCGCCAGCAGGACCCTGGCCCAGACCGCCTCGCGCGGGTTCGCCGGCGGCTCCGGCGCCGCGGCTGCCTCGCGGGTCCGGGGTCGGCCGAGGATCCGGTCAACCACGGCGCACGCTCCCGGGCGCGCTCTCGCCCGGCGCGGGCGGAGCCAGGACGTGGAGCAGGGCCGCCAGCTCGGCACGGAGCTCGGGCCGGGCCACGATCCGATCGACGAAGCCGTGCTCGAACAGGAACTCCGCCCGCTGGAAGCCGGGCGGCAGCTCCTCGGCGATCGTCCCGGCCGAGACCCGCGCCCCGGCGAAGCCGATCAGGGCGTTCGGCTCGGCCACGTTGACGTCGCCGAGGGCGGCGAACGAGGCGAAGACGCCGCCGGTCGTGGGGTCGGCCAGGAGGGAGATGTAGGGCAGCCCGGCGGCCCGCAGCGCCTGCAGCCCGGCGATCGTCTTGACCAGCTGCATGAGGGCCAGCGTTCCCTCCTGCATCCGCGCCCCGCCCGAGGCGCTGACGACGACGAGCGGGATCCCCTCGGCCAGGGCGCCCTCGGCGGCCCGGGTCACCTTCTCGCCCACAACCGAGCCCATGGAGCCGCCCATGAAGGTGAAGTCAAGGGCGCAGATCGCGATCCGGTGCCCCGCGATCGAGCCGTAGCCCCAGGTGGCCGCGTCCTTCCGGCCGGTCGCGGTCTGGGCTCCGACGAGGCGCTCGACGTAGGGCTTGCTGTCCACGAATCCGAGCGGGTCTTTCGAGACGAGGCCGGCGTCGCGCTCGCGGAAGCTGCCCGGGTCGAGGAGCTGGGCGAGCCGCGTCGCGGCGGAGACCCGGAAGTGGTGGCCGCACGACGGGCAGACCCGCATCGCCTTGTCGAGGTGCTTGTTGAAGAGCATCTCGGAGCAGCCCGGGCACTGCGTCCACATGTCGGGCGGGTAGCTCTCCCGGCGAGGCCGGAAGGGCAGGGTGATCGGCATCAGGAGAGCTCCCCCGGGATCGGGTCGCGGGCGGCCCGGGCGGCGCGGGCGAGGCGCACGGCGCGCGCCATCGGGTCGGTCGGCGCGCCGCGGGTGAGCCGCCAGGCGACGAAGGCGGCACCGGCCAGGCTGAGGGCGGCGGAGGTGACCGCGCCCCCCACCAGGAGGGGCCGGCGAGCCAGGATGCTCGCAGGCTGCGAGCCGGTCCCGCCGGCCGCCACCGCCCGGGGCGCGGCCGCGCCCTCGTCGTCGGCCCCGACCGGCGTGCCGAGCAGGGCGGCGAGATCCGGGTTCGCCAGTTCCTCGGCCAGGCCGTCGTCGAGCAGCGGCGACGGGAAGGGGATGACCGTGGCGTCGCCGCCGACCGCGGCAGCGAGGCGCATGCCGGCCGCCGCCTCGGCGAGCCGCCGCGCCAGCCGCTCCTCGAAGCGGAACGACGGATGGATCCGCACCAGCTCGTCGCGCAGCCGGCGGGCCGCTCCCCGGATCGCCGGGTCGAGGGCAGGGTCCGCCGGCGCATCGGGGGCGCGCCGCTCGGCCGCGGCCAGGAGCGCCTCGAGGTAGCGGTCGGTGACGAGCGCCTCGACCTCCACGGCCTCGAGACCACCGGCCGTCATCGTCCCTCCCCGCGCTCGGCGAGGTCGCGGGCCACCGTCCGCAGCGCGCGGTGGAGGAGGACCCGCACGGCACCCTCCGTGCGGCCGAGGACGCCGGCGATCTCGCCCGTGCTCATCTCCTCGACGAAGCGGAGGACCACGGCGCGGCGCCGGTCGCCGGGGAGGCGGGCCACGGCGGCCCAGGCGGCGGACGCGTCGGCACGGGCCAGCACGCCGCGCTCCACGTCGTCGGACGCGGCGGCGCCCTCAGCGGCCTCCAGCGGGGCCGTCGGGCGGCGGCGGGCGGTGCGGCGGTGGTTCGCCACCACGTTGCGGGCGATCCGGAAGAGCCACACGCGGAACGTGGACGCCTCCGGCCCGGCCTCGGCCGGCGCTTCCTCGCGGAAGCGGGGCAGGGCGCCGAGGGCGAGGAGGAAGGTCCGTTCGGTCACGTCCTCCGCCTCGTGGTGATCGCCGAGCTCGTGGAAGGCAAGGCTGTAGACCTGTGCGACGTACTTGCGGTAGAGGCTGTCGAAGCGGGCCGGGTCGACCTGGGACGCCCGGACGAGGCTGCGGTCCGGATCGAGCGGGACGACCCGACCGACGCCGCCGGCTGCCTCGGCCCCTCCCCTCCGTCCGAACACCGCTCCCTCCCCTCCGTTACAGCCCGGCCGCGGACGGCGCGGAGCTGGCCGTGGCCGCGGTCGTCGCCAGCCGGACGTGGACGACGTCGCCAGCGTGGATCGCTCGCTCCCCGCCGGGGACGCCGGGGTCCGCGACGACGAGGGCGCCGCTCCCGGCGTCCACACCGACGGCGACGACCTCCTCCGGCCCGCGGCCGTGCTCCTCGAGCCGCACCAGACGACCGGTCGTGACCTGCCGCCCGATCCAGTCGTCGACCGGGAAGCGGCCGGCGCGCAGCGCCTCGACCCGCGCCTCCAGCCGGGAGAGGAACCCGTCGAGGAGGAGGGTCCGATCGATGGGCCGCCCGCCGGAGGCCTCGCCAAGGCTGGTCATGGCGGCCGCGAGCTCCGCCGGGAACTCGCGCCGGTTCCAGCCGGCATTGACGCCGATCCCCACCACGACGCGCGGATCGTCCGTGCCCAGGCCATCGACCTCGCCGAGAACGCCGCCGAGCTTGCGCAGGGGCCCGCCGCCCAGCTCGCTGCCGGCCTCGCCCGGGGCGTCCGCCTCCATGGCGAGGTCGTTCGGCCACTTGAGACGCACGGCGTGGGTCCGAAGGCCGGCGACCTCCTCGGCCGCGTCGGCCATCGCCAGGGAGACGACGGCGGCGACGCGCCACACGTGCGCCGGGGACAGCCACGTCGGCCGGAAGCCGACCGAGAGGAGGAGCGCCGCACGCGCCGGCGCGATCCACGAGCGGCCGCCTCGACCGCGCCCCGCCGTCTGCTCGTCGGCGACGGCGAGGCAGACCTCCGGGGTGCCCATGGCGAGCCACCCGCGGACGACGTCGTTGGTCGAGCCGACCCGCGCGAGGCGCTCCTGTCGGGCGAGGAACGTCACCGGCTCGCCGCCGCCCGGTCAACCGGGTCCGGCGTGGCGAGCTCGAAGGCCGCGTGGAGGGCGCGAACGGCGGCCTCGAGCTGGACCTCGGCGATCGTGCAGGTGATCCGGACCTCGGACGTCGAGATCATCTCGATGTTGACGCCCGCGTTGCTGAGGGCTCCGAACATGCGGGCCGCGTAGCCGGGCGCGTTGTGGAGGCCGGCGCCGACGATCGAGACCTTGGCGATCGAGGGATCGGTGGTCATCTCGCGGAAGCCGAGCTCGCGGACCAGGGGGTCGAGGAGCTTCTTGGCCTTGGCCAGCTCGACGCGGGGAATGGTGAAGCTCATGTCGGTCGTCCCGCCGTGGCCGACGTTCTGGACGATCATGTCGACGCTGATGCCGCCCTCTGCCAGCGGGGCGAAGACGGCGTGGGCGACGCCGGGCCGGTCGGGCACGGCGACGAGAGTGATCTTGGCGACGTTCCGGTCGTGGGCGATCCCGCGGACCTTGTTGCGCTGCTCCACGAGCGGGTCCTCCTTGATGAGGGTGCCGGGGGCGTCCTCGAACGAGCTGAGGACCTCGATGACGACGTCGTTGACCCAGCCGAGCTCGACGGCCCGCACCTGCATCACCTGGGCGCCCTGATGGGCCAGCTCGAGCATCTCCTCGTAGCCGATCACCTGGAGCTGGCGCGCGTCGGGGACGAGCCGGGGGTCGGCCGTGTAGATCCCCTTCACGTCGGTGTAGACCTGGCAGCGGCCGGCCCGCAGCGCGGCGGCCAGGGCGACGGCCGTCGTGTCGCTGCCTCCTCGGCCGAGGGTGGTCGTCTCCATCAGCTCGACGGCCTTCGCGCTCTGGCCCTGGAAGCCCGCCACGATGACGACCTTCCCGTCGGCCAGCTCGGCCCGGACCCGGACGGGGTCGATGCCGGCGATGCGGGCCTTGCCGTAGGTCCCGTCGGTGACGATCCCGGCCTGGGCTCCGGTGAGGGCGATCGCCGGCACGCCGAGGGCGTGGAGGGCCATCGCCATGAGGGTCGCGCTCTGGTTCTCGCCCGTGGCGAGGAGCATGTCGAGCTCGCGAGGATCTGGCTCGTCGGTGATCGCCGCGGCCAGCGAGAGGAGCTCGTCGGTGGCATCGCCCATCGCCGAGACGACCACGCAGAGGTCGGCGCCATCGGCTCGCGCAGCGCCCACGCGGCGGGCGACGCGACGGATCCGGTCCGCGTTCGCGACGGAGCTGCCGCCGAACTTCATGACCACGAGCTGGTGCGACATCGGCGCGGATTGTACCGTGCTCCGTGCGCCGGGCCGCGCGGCCGTCGCCGTGGCGCCCGGCCGGGCCGGGCTACCATGCCCGGGGAATCCGCCAGGAGCTCGCTTTCCATGTGCTTCGACCTCGACAGCCGGCCGCCGATCGCCCCGATCGCCGGGGGCGCCATCGACACGGAGGAGATCGTCCTTCGGGCCGGGGACGGCGGCCGCTTCGCCGGCCTGGTGGCCCGGGCGGAGGTGCCGAGCGGGGCCGGGATCATCGTCCTCCCCGACGTGCGCGGCCTCCATCCCTACTACGAGGAGCTGGCCCTGCGCTTCGCCGAGGTCGGCGTGGACGCCCTGGCGATCGACTACTTCGGGCGGACGGCCGGCATCGGCGTCCGGGAGCGGCCGACGGACTTCGACTTCATGACCCACGTCGGCGAGACGCGCTTCAGCAACCTGTCGTGGGACGTCCAGGCCGCCGCCGAGCAGCTGCGCTCGCTGGCCCCCAGCCGCGTGCGGGCCGTCTTCACGATCGGGTTCTGCTTCGGCGGCCGCCTCGCCTTCCTTGCCAATACGCTTGGCCTGGGGCTGGCCGGGGCGATCGGCTTCTACGGCTGGCCGGTGGGCGCCCGGGGCGACATCCCGGCACCGGCCGACTCGACCGGGCTGATGACGGCGCCGGTCCTGGCCATCTTCGGCGGGGCCGATCGCGGGATCCCGGCCGAGGCTGTCGAGGCCTTCCGCGACGCCCTGGCGGCGACAGGCGTCCCCAACGAGGTCGTCACCTATCCGGGCGCCCCGCACTCGTTCTTCGACCGCAAGGCGGAGGAGTTCGGGGACGCGTCGGCCGATGCCTGGGAGCGGGTGCAGGCCTTCATCCGGACGAACGTCCCGGCGGCCTGACGCCGCAGGCGCGGCCGCGGCGCGAGTCGGAATGCGGTGCCCGCGCCGGGCTGGGCCGGCTCCGTCCGTCCCTAGCCGCCCGACCTCGGGTCCGGATCACCCTGGATCGCCGCGGCCACGGCTGCGCTCCCCTTCACGGCGAGGTAGCCGGCGTCGACTGGCAGGATGACGCCGGTGATCGCGGCCGCCTCGTCCGAGGCGAGGAAGAGCGCCGCGGCGGCGACGTCCTCCGGCGTGGGGATCGCCAGGAGGTGCATCGACGCGACGACGCGCGCCGTCGCGGGATCGGCGAGCCAGGCCAGCTGCGATTCCGATGAGACGAAGGAGGGGGCGAGAGCGTTGACCCGGATCCGATGCGGCGCGAGGCCGGCGGCCAGCGAGCGGGTCAGGGCGTTGACCCCGCCCTTGGCCGCGGTGTAGGCGTCGAAGCCGGGCTGCGCGACGAGAGCGTCGACGGTCGAGGTGAGGACGATGCTGCCGCCGCGCCCGCCGGCGCGCATCGCGGCGCCCGCGTGCTTCACGACGTGGAAGGTCCCGTCGAGGGCGACCCGCAGGATCTCGTGCCACGTCTCCTCGGGAAGGTCGACCGCCATCCGGTCGTGGTCGTTGACGTAGGGAACGTTCATCGCGTTGTGGAAGACGACGTCGAGCCCGCCGAAGCGGGCGATCGTGGCGTCCACCGCGGACTTCACGCTGGCGGAGTCCCGCACGTCGACCGCGACGAAGGCCGCCTCCCCGCCGCCCGCCGCGATCCCCTCGGCGATCCGCCGCCCGCGCGCCTCGTCGATGTCGGCCACCGCGACCCGGGCGCCCTCCGCGGCGAAGCGCTGCGCTCCGGCCCGCCCGATCCCGGAGCCGGCGCCGGTCACGAAGGCGACGGCACCGGCGAGACGGCGCCCGGGCGGTGCCGCGCCCGGCGCTGGCGAGCCTTCGGTCATCGGCCGCTAACCGTCACGGTAGCCTTACGCTCCGATCGGATGCTCGACCCGGGCGCCGACGTTGCGGGGCGCGACCAGCTCCACCCGGCCCGCCAGGTCGAGGTCGGCCGCGGCCGCCCGGAAGGCGCCCTCGATCCGGGTGAGCACGGAGAGCGTGTCGGCGAAGGCGATGATCGTGCTCCCGGCCCCCGACAGGCATGCCCCCAGGGCTCCCGCCTCGCGGGCCGCGGCGACCAGCTTCGGCAGCTGGGGATAGACGGCCGCGCGGTACGGCTCGTGGAGGCGATCCACGGTCAGGTGGCCCAGGCCCCCGGCGCTGCCCGCGGCGAGGGCGGCCACCCCGAGCGCCACGCGCTGGAGGTTGGCCACGGCGTCCGCCAGGGGCACCCGCTCCGGGAGGGCGGCCCGCATCTCCCGCGTCGCCAGCCGCAGGTCGGGAATGAAGAGGATCGTCCGCAGGTCGCGGGGCACGTCGAAGCGGATGGCGGTCGGGGCGTCGCCGTGGGCGGCGACGGTGAAGCCGCCCAGGAGCGCCGCGGCGGCGTTGTCGGGGTGGCCCTCGATCTCCGTCGCCAGGGCCAGGGCGCGGTCCGTGGAGAGCGTCTCGCCGGCCAGGGCCGCCCCGGCCAGGAGCCCGGCCACGGTCGCCGCCGCCGAGGACCCGAGGCCACGCGCGAGCGGGATCCGGTTGCGCATCTGGATCCGCCAGCCGAGCTCCCCGTCCGGCGTCCCGCGGACCTCGGCGAGACCGCGCTCGAGGGCGACGACGAAGGCGTTGGTGCGATCGCCCGGGAGCTCCCCGGCCCCCTCCCCCTCGACCGCCAGCTCCACCCCCGCGCCCGGCCGGGCCAGGCACTCGACCTCGACCCGGTCGACGATCTCGAGGGCGACCGCCATGCAGTCGTAGGCCGCACCCAGGTTGGCGCTCGTGGCCGGCACCTCGACGGCGATCCAGCGGCCGTCGAGGTCCGCGAAGCGGCTCATCGCCATCCGAGCGCCTCCATGATCGCGGGGAGGGTGGCCGCCGACTCGACGGGGGGCTCGACGAGGCGTGCGCCGCTGTCGGGATCCTTGAGCCCGTGGCCGGTGAGGACGCAGACGACCGTCGCGTCGGGGTCGAGGCGGCCCTCCGTCCGGAGCTTCCGGACGCCGGCCAGGCTGGCCGCCGAGCCCGGCTCGCAGAAGACGCCGGCCAGCCGCACGACGTCGCGATAGGCGGCCAGGATCTCGTCGTCCGTCACGGCCTCGATCAGGCCGCCGCTCTCGTCGCGGGCCGCCGTCGCCCTCTCCCAGGAGGCCGGGTTGCCGATCCGGATCGCCGTCGCGAAGGTCTCGGGGTGCTCCACGGGGTGGCCCAGGACGATCGGCGCGGCGCCGGCGGCCTGGAAGCCCCACATGCGGGGCAGGCGATCGACGAGTCCCGCCTCCCGGTAGGCGCGGAAGCCCATCCAGTAGGCACTGATGTTGCCGGCGTTGCCGACGGGGATGGCCAGGACGTCAGGCGGGCCGCCGAGGTCGTCGCAGACCTCGAAGGCTGCCGTCTTCTGGCCCTCGAGGCGGTAGGGGTTCACCGAGTTGACGAGGGTGATCGGGCGCTCGTCCTGGGCGGCCAGCTCGCGGACGGCCGTCAGCGCCGCGTCGAAGTTGCCGCGGACGGCAAGCACCCGCGCCCCGGCGGCCTGGGCCTGGAGCAGCTTCCCGGCGGCGATCTTGCCGGCCGGCAGGACGACCACGACCTCCAGGCCGGCGGCCGCCCCGTAGGCAGCGGCGGAGGCCGAAGTGTTGCCGGTGGACGCGCAGACGATCGAACGGGCGCCTCCCTCGAGCGCCTTCGCGACGGCCATCACCATCCCCCGGTCCTTGAACGAGCCGGTGGGGTTGGCGCCCTCGAGCTTGAGGTGGAGGTTGCGGAGGCCCCAGGCTGCGCCGAGGCGCTCGGCCCGGATCAGCGGCGTGGCGCCCTCGCCGAGGGAGAGCCGGGGCGTGGCCTCGGTCACCGGGAGGAGGGCCCGATAGCGCTCCAGGAGCCGCGGCCGCGGCGCGGAGCCGACCGGCGCGAGGTCGGGCGCGGCCATCAGTCGGCCACCGGGTAGATCGTCGCGTCGACGCCGTCCGGCAGGCAAGGCCCGATGGCGGCCCGCACGCGCTCCAGCCCCAGCGGGCTCGTGCGCACGGCCGTCCCGCCGTCGATCTCCCCGAGGGCCGCCGCCACGCCCGGCCCAAGGCGGTCGGGGGCGAGGCAGGGCACGAAGGCGAACCACGGGCGCTCGCCGGCGAACGGGTCGGCGCCGTCGGTCGCGATGGGCGAGGCGGCGGCCGGGGCGAGGCCCGCCCAGGTGCTGCCGCCGTGGCGCGCGATGGCCAGCAGGTCGCCCAGGACCGCGCTGCTGGTCGCGTCGCCGCCTGCGCCGGGGCCGGAGAAGGCCACGTCCCCCACGGGGAACGCCCGGACCTCGATCCGGTTGAGCACCCCGTGGGTCGCGCCGAGGGCCGAGCTTCGGGGCACCGCGGTGACCACGACGGTCGCCGCGACGCGCCCGTCCGGTCCGACCTCCGCGGTCGCGACGAGCTTGAGAGCGAGCCCGAGGAGGGACGCTCCGGCCATCTCGTCGGCCGTCAGGCCCGTGATGCCCGGCTGCCCCCGACCGCGCACCGACGGCGGGGTCCGGCAGATCGTGACCGGGTCCGGCCAGGCCCCGAAGGCGAGCCGCACCAGGAGCACAAGCTTGTTGACCGCGTCGTCGCCCTCGACGTCACCGCGCGGGTCGGCCTCGGCGTAGCCGCGTGCCTGCGCCTCGGCGAGCACGTCGTCGTACGAGCGGCCCCCCTCGCCCATCGCGGTGAGGATGAAGTTGGTGGTCCCGTTCACGATCCCGCGGACGCGGGAGACCGTGTTCGCCGCCAGGTCCGCGGCGAGCGGCGCGAGGACCGGGATCCCCCCGCCGACCGCGGCCTCGAAGCGGAACGGGGCGCCGGTGCGGCGGGAGATCGCCTCGAGCTCCGGGCCGTGCCGCGCCACCATGTGCTTGTTGGCGGTCACGGCAGCCTTGCCCGCCTGGAGCGCGGCCGCGACGAGCGTGTGCGCCGGCTCGTCGCCACCCAGCAGCTCGACGACCACGTCGATCCCGGGATCCGCCACGAGGTGGGCCGGAGCGTCGGTCAGCAGCTCGGCCGGGATCCCGTGCGCGGTCGCGCGAGCGACATCCTTCTCGGCGACGCCGCCGAGGACGAGGGGCGATCCGTCGAACGGGGCGAGCCGCTCCGGCCGCTCCAGGAACGCGCGCACGACGGACCCGCCGACGGTGCCGGCGCCGAGCACCGCGACGCGGAGGGGGGCTGGGCTGGACATCGCGGAGATCGTAGCCGACGCGCGGCCGGCCGGGGCCGCCCGCTACACTCGCGGGCGATGACCACCATGCCTGCTCCCCGGACTCGCTGCTTCAGCGGGATCCAGCCCTCGGGCGCCGTCCACATCGGCAACGACCTCGGGGCGATCCGCAACTACGTCGCGCTCCAGGATCGCTTCGAGTCCATCTACTGCATCGTCGACTTCCACGCCCTGACGAGCACGCACGATCCGGACGCGATGCGGCAGCGCACCCGCCAGATGGCGGCCGCCCTGCTCGCCCTCGGCCTCGACCCGCAGCGCTGCACGCTCTTCGTGCAGAGCCACCGGCCCGAGGTCACCGAGCTGATGTGGCTCTTCGCGACCGTGACCCCCGTCGGCTGGCTGCAGCGCACGCCGACCTACAAGGAGAAGCGGGCGAGCCAGCCGGAGGACGTCAACCACGGCCTCCTCACCTATCCCGTCCTGCAGGCCGCCGACATCGTCCTGTACAAGGCCTCGGTGGTGCCGGTGGGCAGGGACCAGGCCGCCCACCTGGAGCTCTCCCGCGAGATCGTCCGAGCTTTCAACAACCGCTACGGCGAGACGTTCCCGGAGCCCCAGGCGGTCTACACCGAGGCGCCCGTCGTCCTCGGCACGGACGGCGTGAAGAAGATGTCCAAGTCGGTCGGGAACACGATCGAGATCTTCGCCCCCGAGGACGAGATCCGGCGCCGGGTGATGGGGATGGTGACCGACACCCTGCGGATCAAGCGGACCGATCCGGGCCACCCCGAGCGCTGCAACGTCTGCCAGCTCCACCGCTTCTTCGGCGACGACTACGCCGAGATCTGGGAGGGCGAGCGGACGGCGCGGACGGGCTGCGTCGACACCAAGAAGCTGCTGGCCGAGCGGCTCCTGCGGTACTACGCCGGGGCCCGTGAGCGCTACGCGGAGCTGACGGCCCACCCTGAGCAGGTCGACCGGATCATGGAGGAGGGAGCGGCGCGCCTGAAGCCGATCGTCGACGCGACGATGGCCGAGGTCCGCGCCAAGATGGGCCTGCGCTAGGACCCATGCGCCGGGCATCGCCGGGCGGTCCCCCGCCGCTGGCCGGCCCTGCTAGCATCGGCGCAGGCTGGGCCCGCCGGGCCCGGAGAAGCCGGATGCCGATGGACCATCCCGCGCAGCCGCCCGCGCCGCAGGCCCCGGGCTCGCCCGCCGCGGCCCTGCTGACGCCGCGCGAGCGGCGCTGGCTCACGATCCTCCTCGTCCTCGGCTCGGTCGCCCTCTTCTTCGTCGTCCTCGACCAGCTGGCCGGCGTGTGGGCCGTCTTCTCCGACCTGATCCTGATCTTCTTCTTCGCCTGGCTGCTGGGCTTCATCCTGGAGCCGATCGCGGCCTGGCTGTCCCGCTTCGTGCCGCGCGTCGTGGCCGTGACGATCGCCTACGGGGCGGTGGCCCTGGCCGCCTTCGGCCTCATCGTCGTGGCGGCCTCGGCGCTCTTCACCTCGACCTCCGACTTCCTGCGCACGCTGCCCCAGTTCCAGCAGGACCTCCTGGCGCTCATCCGGCCGATCTCGGACTGGCTCACCTCGCTGGGCTTCGACCGGGTGGACCTGACGGCGCAGGTGGAGACCCTCCTCGGGACCCTGGCCGTCCAGGCCCAGAACCTGCTGGGCCCCCTCCAGGACGTGGCCGTCGCGAGCGTCGGCTTCGTGGGGAACGTCCTGATCGTCTTCTTCCTGGCCGTCTTCATCTCGATCGACCGGGCGGCGATCGGCTCGTTCCTCCTGCGGCTCGTGCCGCCGACCTACGGCGCGGAAGCCCACCTCCTGACGGAGAGCGTGGGCCGATCCTTCGGCGGGTTCATCCGCGGGATGGTCGTGATCGGCCTCTCCTACGGCATCGTGGCCCTCGTCTGCAACGTCGTCCTGGGGCTGGAGTACGCCGCCCTGACGACCACGACCTCCGGCTTCCTGATGGCGATCCCCTTCTTCGGGCCCTTCGTCGCCTGGGCGCCGCCGGTGATCGTCGCGGCCGTGACGAAGCCGGACGCTCTGTTCGCCACGATCGCGATCATGGGGATCGGCTGGTTCCTGGTCCAGAACGTCCTCCAGCCGCGCATCCTGGCCGGCGCCATCGGCCTCCACCCGGTCGTCGTCCTGGCGGCCGTCCTCATCGGGACGAAGCTGTTCGGCGTGGCGGGGGCGATCTTCGGCCTGCCCGTCGCGGCCGTCATCTCCTCGTTCTTCTTCTACTTCCTGCGCCGCAACGTGAACCCCGACGAGCGCTCGGTGGCGGCCCGTGCGGCCCAGCGCCTGGCCGAGCGGGACGGCCGCCCGAAGCGCGTGCCCCGCGAGCCGAAGCCGGGCGAGGCGGAGGAGATCGCCGTCGAGGAGGTCGGCGGGCCGGGCGACGCCGCCGCGGCCGACCACCCGACCGTCGGATGACCGACCGCCCGCGCATCCTCGTCACCAACGACGACGGGATCGAGTCGCGTGGCCTGCTGGCCCTCAAGCAGGCCCTCGAGCCGCTCGGCGAGGTCATCGTCATCGCCCCGGACACGAACCAGAGCGCCGTCGGCCACTCGCGGACGATGTGGCGACCCCTCCGCGTCCGCGAGCGGACGCTGGCCGACGGCTCCCCGGCCTGGTCGATCGACGGCTCCCCGTCCGACGCCGTCGGCCTCGTCTTCCTGGGCCTCCTGCCGGGCCCCATCGACCTCGTCGCCAGCGGCATCAACCACGGCGCGAACCTCGGCGACGACATCACCTACTCGGGGACGGTCAGCGGCGCGATGGAAGCGGTCCTCAACGGCTGCCCGGCCTTCGCGATCAGCCACGACGACTTCGCGCCCGACGACTTCGAGCTGGCGATCGAGGCGGCGCGGGTCGTCGCCCGGGCCATCCTCGCCCGGGGCCTCGAGCCGGGGCAGCTCCTCAACGTGAACGTGCCGGCGATCCCGCTGGCGGCCTGCGAGGGCTTCGAGGTCGCCCGCCTCGGCAAGCGGACCTACCAGGACGAGCTGATCCGGCGCGAGGATCCTCGGGGGGTCCCCTACTACTGGGTCGGCGGCTCGCCGCCCACCGGACGGGCGATCCCCGGCACCGACGTCCACGCGGTCATGCACAACCGGGTCGCCGTGACGCCGATCCAGCTCGACCTCACCGCCGACCGCTTCCTGGAGCGCCTGCGCGGCTGGGATCTCGAGCTCGGGCGCTGACGCCGGGTCGCGACGCCGCGTCCCATGGCCCGATCGCGCCACCGCCCGCGGCGTAGGCTTCGCCCAGGCGGTCGCCCGGCGCTCGGGTCCGCGCCGGGTCTCGCTGCGGACGGGGAGATCTGCGATGGGCGACGTCCTCGCGGTCGTGCTGGCGGGCGGCGCCGGCGAGCGGCTCTCCATCCTGTCGGCGATCCGGTCCAAGCCCGCCGTGCCGTTCGGCGGCAAGTACCGCCTCATCGACTTCAGCCTCTCGAACTGCGCCAACTCGGGCATCGAGGACGTGCTCGTCCTGACCCAGTACAACCCGCGCTCGCTCAACGATCACATCGGGACGGGACGGCCGTGGGACTTCGACCGCCTGCGCGGGGGCGGGATCAGGATCCTCCAGCCATTCATGTCGGCCAACCACCAGGGCTGGTACCGGGGCACGGCGGATGCCGTCCGCTACAACCTCCACGAGATCGACCAGCAGGGCGCCGACACCGTCCTGGTCCTGGGCGGCGACCACGTCTACCGCATGGACTACCGGCCGATGATCGCGGCCCACCGGGCGAGAGACGCCGCCCTGACGGTCGCTGTCCTGGCGGTGCCTCCGGATGAGGCGAGCCGGAT
The DNA here is from genome assembly GCA_963821235.1 of uncultured Chloroflexia bacterium. Classification (GTDB taxonomy): domain Bacteria; phylum Chloroflexota; class Limnocylindria; order Limnocylindrales; family CSP1-4; genus CTSoil-043. The sequence goes on along the minus strand of CAWGCS010000002.1, from coordinate 19,497 downwards.
GGGGATCTGCGCCCTCGACGAGGACGATCGCATCGTCGACTGGGAGGAGAAGCCGGCGGAGCCGAAGGGCGACCTCGCCTCCATGGGCATCTACGTCCTCTCCCGGGCGGCCATCCACGAGTGGGTGACGCCCTCCCGCGGCGACTTCGGCCACGACGTCGTCCCGGCCATGCTGGCCGGCGGCGCCCGCGTCTTCGGGTACCGCTTCGAAGGCTACTGGCGGGACGTCGGCACCATCGAGGCCTACTGGAAGGCCAACCTGGACCTGGTGGGCCTGGTGCCGCCCCTCGACCTCTTCGACCGGAGCTGGCTCATCCACACGCGCTCCGAGGAGCGGTCGCCGGCCAAGCTGGGGCCGGACGCCCTTGTCCGCCACTCGCTCCTCAGCCACGGCTGCATCGTCAACGGCACGGTCCTCAACTCGGTCCTCTCGCCGGGCGTGAAGGTCTCCGAGGGAGCCGTCGTGCGCGACTCGGTGATCCTGCTCGACACCGAGGTCGGGGCCGGGGCCGTGGTCGATACCGCGATCATCGACAAGTTCGTCCGCGTCGGGGCGGGCGCGGTGGTCGGGGTCGGCGACGACCGGTCCGTCGCCAACGTGGACGAGCCGGATCGGCTGAGCAGCGGGATCACGGTGGTTGGCGAGCGGGCCCGCATCCCGCCCGGCACGCGGATCGGGCGCAACTGCCTCATCGCGCCGCGCGTCGAGGCGACGGACTTCCTGGAGCTCACCGTCCCGTCGGGGACCTCGGTGCGGCGGCGGAGCGCCGCCGGCGAGCCGGAGCCAGTGGCGACGACCTGATCGTTGCCGAGGAGCTACCGCCGCCGCTTCCGGTCGGCCAGGATCTCTCGCGCCGCGTTGTGGGCCGGGGCGCCCGTGACGCCCCCGCCGGGGTGGGCCCCCGGCCCGACGAGGTAGAGCCCGTCGAGGGGCATCCGGTAGCGCGCCCAGCCCACGAGGGGCCGCCAGGCGAACCAGGCGTCGAGCCCGGGCTCCTGGTGGTAGGGGTGGCCGCCCGTCAGCCCGTACTCGGCCTCGAGATCGGCCGGAGTGAGCACCTCGCGGGCAGTGACGAGCGAGCCGATTCCCGGCGCCACCTCCTCGAGGGTGGCGAGCACCCGGTCGCCGAGCGCGGTCCGCGCGGCGTCGTCCCAGTCGCCGTCGCGGAGGCGGCGCGGCAGGTACTGGGCGACCACGCTCATGACGTGGCCGCCCTCGCGGGCGGCGAGCGACGGGTCGACCAGCGTCGGGATCGTGGCCTCCAGGAGGAGCCGCTCCGACGCCCGCCCGTACTTCACGGCGTCGAACGAGCGCTCGAGGTCGTCGATGCCCGTCGCATTGACCAGGATGCGGCCACGCAGCCGCTTCGCCCCCTCGTGACCGTCGCCGGCAGCCGGGAAGCGCGGCAGCCCGGCCAGGGCCAGGTTGACCCGGGCCACGGTGCCGGGCTGGCGGACGTTGCCGGCCCGCCAGCGCAGGTTGGTCCCGAGGTCGAGCGGGCCGAGCAGCCCGAGGAGGGTCCGATGGGGGTCGAGGCCGGACGCCACCACCGGCGCCTCGATCTCCTCGCCCGACGCCAGCGCCACGCCCGTGACCCGGCCGCCGGCCGACGTGATCGCCACCACCTCGGCCCCGCTGCGGAGCTCCGCGCCGAACCCCCGGGCCGCGCCGGCGAGGGCCGTCGAGACTGCCCCCGGCCCGCCCCGGGCGTAGACGGTCTGTCCGGCGGCTCCGCCGTCGTTCCCGGCCGAGTCGGCGAGGAGCGTCGCCGTGGTGCCCATCGACCACGCCCCGAGGGCCGTGTGCTGGACCGCCCGGGCGGCGACCGCCCCGCGGACCGCGTCGCTCTCGAACCACTCGCCGACGAAGTCGGCGATCGCCATCGGCATGACGCGGAGCAGGTTGCGGGCGTCGTCGCGGGAGAGCTTCTTGTATGCCCGCCCGAGCAGGAGCCCCGTGATCGCGTCGCCGAGGTGAGCCCCGGACGTCGCCGGAGGCGTCTGCTCGCCGAGCGCGGCGAGGAAGCCGGCGAGCGCCCGGACCTGGCGGTCGAAGCCGGCCCAGGCGGCCCCGTCGGCGGCGGACCAGGAGGCCAGGTCGGCCGCTGTCCGCTCCGCGCTGGCCCAGAGGGTCACCGCCCGCCCGTCGGGCCGCGGCGCGAAGGCCCGGACCTCGGGCGCGACGAGCGACAGCCCGTGACGGGCCAGGTCGAGCTCTCGCGCGACCGCCGGCCGCAGGCGGCCCACGGTGTGGAAGAGGCCCGGCGCCCGCGACCCGTCGTCGAGGGTCCTCGTCTCGACCATCCCGCCAAGGGTCGGCCGCCGCTCGAGGAGGAGCGTCGCGAGGCCGGCCCGGGCGAGGTAGGCGGCCGCGACCAGGCCGTTGTGGCCGCCACCGACGACGATGGCGTCGTAGCGCGCGGAGGGCTGCGCGGCCATCTACGCCACCTTCCCCTTCTTCGCCTTGAGGAGCTCCAGGGCGGCGAGGCGGCCGTTGGCCGCCATGATCCCGCCCCCAGGATGGGTCGAGGAGCCGGCCATCCAGTAGTCCCGGATCGGCGTCCGGTAGCGCGACCAGCCGGGGACGGGCCGGCTGAAGAAGAGCTGCTCCAGACTCAGCTCGCCGTGGAAGATGTTCCCCTCCGTGAGGCCCCAGTCGCGCTCCATGTCCCACGGCGTCACGACGTGGCGATCGACGATGACGTCCCGCAGGTTCGGGGCGTACTCGCTGATCGTGTCGATCACGGTGTCGCCGAAGGCGACGCGCTGGCGCTCCCAATCGGCCGGCCCTTCGGCCAGGTTGTAGGGCGCGTACTGGACGAAGCAGCTCATGACGTGCTTGCCGGCCGGTGCCACGGACGGGTCGACGAGGGACGGGATGACGATGTCGATGTAGGGCCGGCGGCTGAAGCGGCCGTACTTGGCGTCGTCGTAGGCGCGCTCCATGTAATCGACGGCGGGGCTGATGCTCACCGCGCCGCGCAGGTACTCCGTCCCGCCCGGGTTGGCGGTGAAGGTCGGCAGGGCATCGAGGGCGAGGTTGACCTTGCCCGAGCTGCCGCGGAACTTGAAGCGGCGGACGGCCGCCTCGAAGTCCTCCGGCAGGACGCCGGGCTCGAGGAGCTGGAGAAAGGTGCGCCGGACGTCGGCGGACGAGACCACCACCGAGGCCTCGATCTCCTCGCCGTCGTCGAGGACGACGCCGGTCGCCCGGTCGCCCGATGGCGAGAGCTTCACCCTCGCCACCCCGGCGCTCGTGCGTATCTCGGCCCCGAAGGCGCGGGCTGCGTTGGCGATCGCCCCGCTGATCGCGCCGGTGCCGCCCTTGTGGAGGCCCCACGCCCGGAAGGCGCCGTCGATCTCGCCCATGTAGTGGTGGAGCAGGACGTAGGCCGTGCCCGGCGAGCGGACGCCGAGGAACGTCCCGATGATCCCCGAGGCGGACATGGTGGCCTTCAGGGGGTCCGTCTCGAACCACTGGTCGAGGAAGTCGGCTGCGCTCATCGTCATGAGCCCGATGAAGGCCGCCTGCTGGCGCTCGGAGAGCCTGGCGAAGTCGCGCGCCAGGCCCAGCACGCCGAGCCATTCCCGCGGGTCGATGGAGGTCGGGTCCGGCGGGACGATGCCCAGGATCGGCTTGATGAAGCGGGCCATGTCGGCCATCAGCTGGCCGTACTCCTCGTAGGCGTCCGCGTCCGATGTCGACCAGCGACGCAGCTCGCGCATCGTCGCCCCGTGGTCGTCGCGCCGCCACAGCCAGTCGCCGGGCACGGGCGTGAACGTCCCGTCGAGGGGCAGGATCTCCAGGCCGTGCTTCGCCAGCTCCAGCTCCCGGATGATCTCCGGGCGGAGGAGGCTCACGACGTAGGAGAGAACGCTGAACGTGTAGCCGGGGACGACCTGGTCGCTCGTCGTCGCGCCGCCGAGGATGTGTCGCTTCTCGAGGACGAGCGTCCTCCAGCCGGCCTTGGCGAGGTAGGCGGCGGTCGTCAGGCCGTTGTGGCCCCCGCCGATGATCACCGCGTCGTAGCGCTCGGCCACCCGCGTCTCCTCCTGTCGTCTGGGGTTCGGGCTGGGTTCGGGATCCGGGGGCCGCTAGGCGCGCCGGCGCGGCGGGTCGAAGAACGGCGTGTCGACCACCGTGGCCGAGACCAGCCTCCGCTTCGCTTCGACCGTCCACTCGACCTGGAGCCGGCTCCCGGTCCGGGCGTGAGCGACTCCGACCGAGGCGAGGCCGATCATCTTCTTGAGGAGCGGGCTCCAGCCGGTCGAGGTGACGCGGCCGACCTGCCGCCCGTTGGCGTGGAGCGGGACGTGCTCCCGGCTGACCGTCGGGGGGGCGTACGGAGCGAGCCCCTCGGCGGCATAGAGCGCCTCGATCTCCGTCCAGGCGATGTCGAGGCCGACCAGGCGGCGGGCGGGCCCGCCGGCGGCGATCTCGTCCACGAGGGCCCGCTTGCCCACGAAGTCGGCCTTGGCGAGGTCCACGAGCCGGCCGAGCCCGATCTCCCAGGGGCTGAAGCTCTGGGCCGAGACGCGGGAGTGGACGGCAGAGGTGTAGTCGACCTCAATGAGGATCAGGCCCGCCTCCAGGCGGGCGACGTCGAGGGCCAGCATCCCGGCCGGCCGGATGCGGTACGGCTGGCCGGCCTCGACGAGGGCATCCCAGGCCGCGACCGCGCGGTCGGCGGGGATCCACAGCTCGTAGCCGAGGTCGCCGGTGTAGCCGGTCCGCGACACGTCGATCGGGATGCCGCCGAGGGACGCCCGCCGGCGCCGGAAGTAGCGCAGGTCGCCGAAGGGCTCGCGCGTCGCCGCCTCGAGGACGGCCCTCGCCAGGGGCCCCTGGAGGGCGATCGCCGCGTCGCGCTCGGAGACATCCGCCACGTCCACGTCGAGGCCGTGGGCGTTGAGGCGCAGCCAGCGGTATTGCGGGTCGGCGGCGGTCCAGCGGACCACCTGGCCGCCGTCCGCGTCCTCGAGGCGATGGATCGTGCCGTCGTCGATCACCTTGCCGTGCTCGTCGCACCACGGCGTGTAGAAGACGCGGCCGGGGGTGAGGGCCGCGGCGTCGCGGACGATGAGCCGGTCGACGAGGCGGACAGCATCACGGCCCCGCAGCTCGTACTTGAAGAGCGGGCTCACGTCGATGAGGGCGGCCGCCTCGCGGATGGCGTTGTACTCGATGACGTGGCTGTCGTGGTACTCGCTGGCCGCGAAGTAGCCGGACCACTCGCGCCACTGCATCCGGGCGTTCAGGGGCGCGGTCCGCGGGTGGAAGGCGGTCCCGACCGTCACGTTACATGCTCCTTCGCTGGGCGCCGGCGCACGGCCAGGGCGTCGTGCTCGTGGGTATGCGCGTCATTGTGCATGAGATCTATGCAAACCGGATAAACCGGGCTCCGCGGGCATCGTGGAGGACCCGGCCCTCCGGCGCTGCTCGGCCCGCGGGGCCCGGACCCCCGCGTCACCCAGGCGCGTCCGCCTCGTACGCGAGCACGGGCACGCCCATCCGCACGAAGTCGTCCGGATTGCGGGTCACGACCGTGGCACCCAGCGACCAGGCAACGCCGGCAATGAGCGCATCCCCGAGGGTTCGCGGACTGGCCTGCCCGCCGCGACGGCGTGCCTCGCCTGCCCAACGGGCCGCGTCGGGGTGCGTCGACACGTACTCCAGCGCCTCGATCATCCCGGCGATTGCCGCGAGCTCGTCGTCGTTGCCCCGCGAGCACGCCTCGGCCACCACGGCGTCGCAGGTGAAGAGGTCAGCGGTCTCCTCGAACAGGCGCCGGGCCAGCGCCACGGCGCCCGGCCGGTCGGCGGCGTGATCGATCAAGAGCGACGTGTCCAACAGGTACGGCATCCGGGTCCCTCACGTGATCCGGCGTTCCAGGTTCGGCCGATCCCAGCTGCGACGGATCTCCTTGAGCGTCTCGAGCACCTCTTCCGGCGTTCGACCCCAGGTCGTGGACCCCTTGAGGGCGCCCCGAGTCTCCTCCCACACCTTCTTGAGGCGGTCGCGCTTCGCCTGCTTCAGGAGAACCTCGGCGATGTAGGCGCTCCGGCCCCGCAGGCCGGCGACCTCGTCGATGATCGCCAGCGTCTCTGCCGGCAAGGTGATGCTGGTGCGGACGAGAGCCATCGTCGTCCTCCGGTGTGCGACGTAGTGTGCGATGATGTGTGTCGACGGTAGCACACGCTTGGGCTCATCGCCAGAGGCCGTTCTGCCACTTCCGATCGGTCGCCGTCGCGCCCTTTCTCGTGCCGCGTCGCCGCCGTCCGCAACAGCCAGCGAGACCAGCATCAGCTCGTCACCCGGCGCTCGAACTCCGGCACCGTCGCCTCCGGGATGGTCACGCACGCCTCCCGGAGCGCCGTCTTGAGCCGATACCAGAGGTCGCCTCTCGCTTGGGTAGCCGTCCGCGCGCCTGGCCGTGACTCGGGGCCCGAGCGCCTCGTGCAGCTCCACCAGGCGCTCGATCGGCCTACTCGCCGACCCTGACGAAGGCGGCCGTCATCCCAGCCAGCGTCGAGGCGTCCAGTCCCGTCTCCCTGGCCTCCCAGTCGATGTCGTCGCCCTCGGCCACCACCATCGAGCGGCCGTCGCCCAGGTCCAGGAGCCGCCCGGCCTTGTCGCCGAAGAAGGCCGGCCCCGTCTCGGGGGCGCTCGGGATGCAGTCGGTCTCGCCAGCGCAGTAGGCGCCCTCGCGGATCTCCAGGCGAGTCCCGCCCGGGCCCCGGTAGGCGATCTCCATGCGGCCCCCCCCGGCCAGGCGGAAGCTCCCGGCGTCGACGAACCAGCCGGACGGCAGCACGGGGCAGTAGACGTCCCAGCCCACGGCCTGAGCGACGGCCGCGTAGAAGGCGCGGTTCTCGTCGCTGCCCGCACAGGCGTCGGCCGCGCCGGGCGGGGCGGTGACGCCGGGGGTCTCGCCCGGCGACGAGGACGCGGACGGCTCGTCGGTCGGAGGCGGCGCGTTCGTCGGGGTCTCCGACGGCACGTCGGAGGCGGCCGGCGAGGACGGCGCGCCCGTCTCCGCCGGGCTCGACGGGCTGCGGGAGGGGGTCGGGGACGCACCACATGCCGCCAGCAGGACCGCCACGGTGAGCAGGGCGAAGGCGCGCGGCGGACGGAGCGCGCCGCTGGTGCGGGTCACGCCACCAGCCTAACGGCCGGAGGCGCCGCCGGTCAACGCGACGTCGACGCCGAAGACGGCCGCCACCCGCTCGCGGGTCAGGACGTCTCTGGGCGGGCCGTCGGCCACGATGCGGCCGCCGTCGAGGAGGACGAGGCGCGGGAAGAAGTGGCGAGCGAGGGCCAGGTCATGGAGGACCGCCACGATGGTGGTGCCGTCGCGCTCGTTGAGGTCCGCCAGGAGCTCCATCACCGCGACCTGGTGGCGCAGGTCGAGGTGGACGGTGGGCTCGTCGAGGACCAGCAGCGGCGCCTCCTGGGCCACGGCGAGGGCGACGAGGACGAGCTGGCGCTCGCCGAGGGAGAGCTCGCGGGCGTCGCGGCCGCGGAGGTGCTCGATGCCGACGCGGGTGATCGCGGCATCGACGGCGGCGCGGTCGGCGGCGCGCGGGCCGCGGAAGGGATCCTCGTGCGGCAGCCGGCCGAGGGCCACGATCTCCTCGACGCGGGCCGAGAAGGGGAAGGTCACCTGGCCCGGGACGGCGGCCAGGCGGCGGGCGATCGCCGGCCGATCGAGCCCCGCGACCCGGTCACCGCCCAGGCTGACGATCCCGCGGCCCGGCAGGACGAGGCCCGCCAGCACCCGCAGCAGGGTCGACTTGCCGGCGCCATTGGGCCCGATGAGGGCCACGCGCTCGCCCGGCCGGACCGCCAGGTCCACGCCGCGCAGCACGGTCCGGTCGCCGAAGGCGACCACGACGCCGTCGAGGGACGCGGCCGACGCGGGCACGTCGCCCGCTGCCGGCGGGGATGCGAGCCTCGCCGCAGGCGCGACCCCCGGCGACACGGTCGCGAGCGGGACGACGGGGGCCGTCCGATGGGGGGCGGGCTGGACGCTCACAGCTCGTACCCGCCGTGGGCGGAGCGGAGGATCGCGAGGAAGAACGGCGCCCCGATCACGGCCGTCACGACGCCGACCGGGATCTCGCCGAGGAGGCGGGCCGCGAGGTCGGCCGCGACGAGCAGCACCGCCCCGAGGATTGCTGCCAGGGGCAGGACGTGCCGGGCGTTCGGTCCCACGACGAGGCGGACGAGGTGCGGCGCGACGAGGCCGACGAAGCCGATGAGGCCCGAGACGGCGACCGCGGCCGCCGTGACGAGGGTCGCCAGGCCGAGGAGGACGCCCCGCTCGCGCCGCACGTCGACCCCCAGGTGGGCCGCCGCCTCCTCGCCGAGGAGGAGCCCGTTGAGGGCCCGGGCCCGGGCCAGGATCGCGATGCTGCCGCCGACGACCAGCGGGGCGGCGAAGGCGAGGCGCAGCCAGGAGGACCCCTCGAGGCCACCGAGGAGGAAGGCGAAGATCTGGCGAAGGTTCGCCCCGGACAGGTACATCGTCATGGCCAGGCCGGCGGCCAGCAGCGAGCCGACCGCGTAGCCGGTCAGCAGGAGGCCGGTGAGCGGGGCGAGCGGCCCGCCCCGGCCCAGCCGGTAGACGACTGCCACCGCGGCCAGCCCGCCGGCGAAGGCCAGGACGTTGAGGAGGCCGAGGTCGAGGAGGGCCGCCCGAACCGGGATGAGGACGGCGACGGCAGCCCCCAGGGCGGCGCCCGACGCGGTCCCCAGCACGTAGGGGTCCGCCAGGGGGTTGCGCAGGAGCCCCTGGAACGTGGCGCCGGCGACCGCCAGGCCGCCGCCGACCACGACCGCGGTCAGGACGCGCGGGAGACGCAGCTCGAGGACGATCGTCTCCGCGGCGGCGCTCCAGCTGCGCTCGACGGGAAGCCCGATCGCCCGGAGGAGGATCCCCAGCGTGTCGCCGGGCGCCACGACCACGCTGCCCGCCGCGACCCCGAGCACGACGACGACGGCCAGGGCGGCGAGGCCGACGACGGCCAGGGCGGCCGGGCGTGGCGGGCCGGAGGGCCGCGCCAGGCGAAGCCGGGCCAGGGCGAGGCTCCGGCCGCCGATGGTCATCGCCCGATCCCCCGGCTCACGGCGCCGTCCACCGACTCACGGCGCCGTGCTCGCCGCCGGCGCGGGAGGCAGCTGGACGGTCGGGTCGATGGCCAGCGCCAGCGCCCGCAGCCCCTCGGCCAGCCGCGGCCCGGGCCGGGTCACGACGACGTCGTCGACCGGCCGGATCGCGCCGGTCTTGACGGCCGTCATGCCACCCCAGCCGGGGCGCGCGGCGACCTGGGCCGCCGTCGCACCGTACGCCGCGTCGCCCAGGACGATGACCTCGGGATCCGCCGTCACGAGCCGTTCGAGAGGGATCGAGAAGACGGTAGGGCTCCCGGTCGTGATGGGATCGCCGCCGGCGAGCTTGATCATCTGGACGACGAAGGAATTGTCGGCGGGACCGTAGATCTCCTTCGTGGCATCGAGCTCGTAGAAGACGCGAGGGGCGACGACGACGGTCGCCGAGATCCCCGCGGAGATCGCGTCGATCTCGGCCCTCATCGCGGTCGCCAGGGCGGCGCCGGCGGCACCCTCCCCGGCGGCCTTCGCGACGAGCGCGACGTCGGCAAGGACGGTGGCGACGTCCGGGGCGTAGACGACGAGCACGGGAACTCCCAGCGTGCGCAGCCGGGCGATCGCGTCGGGGCTGTTGAACGAGTTCCCACCGGCGACGACGAGGTCCGCCTCGAGGCCGACGATCTTCTCGATGTCGACCCCCTGGTACGAGGCCACGTCCGGAAGCGGCACCGCCTCGGGTGGGTAGTCGTCGAAGTCGGTCGTGGCGACGACGCGGGGCCCAGCCCCCACCGCGAACAGGATCTCGGTCGTGGCCGGGGTGAGCGACACGATCCGCTCCGGCCGGGCCGGGATGACGACGGTCGTGCCCTCGTCGTCGACGAGGGTGAGGGGATAGGCGGCGGCCGGCGAGGGCGAAGCCGTCGGCGACGGCACCGCGGTGGCGGTCGCGACGGGTGCGATGGACCCCGACGGCGACGGCCCGGTCGAGGGGGTTGGCGTGACGGCGGCGCCGCACGCGACAACGAGGAGCGCGGCGACGGCGATCGCCGCCAGGGGGAGCGCGGCGCGGGCGCGCCGGGACGGTCGGAGACGCACGGGAGACCTCGAGCGGTGGGTTGGGGGAGCGCGCGGGACGCGCGCGACGGCTCGAGGTCCTAGCCGGTGGAGATCATGCCTGCCTGCCCCTTTCTCACGAGGGTTCGTGCGGCTGAGCCGTGGGGCCGGCGACCGGACTTCCGTCCGCCCGAAGGGGGACGGTCACCGTAGCGGGACTGTGCCGGATTCGCACCGGCTTCGCGACCACGCGGCGTGTCTGGTGACCAGCGGAGCGTAGCACGCGGAGCCGCCGTCGCGGGGACGAACGGCGCGGATCCTCCTCTGACCGGCCGGTCTCGCCTGATAAGGGTCCGGTAAGCGGCTCGGGCCAGACTCTGCCGCAGGCGACGTCGCCGAGTCGCCGCCACCCGCCTCCTCCCGCCCAGGCCATCCCGCCGGAGGAGGTCCAACCGGATGAGACCCGGACGATGGAATCGCTCGCTTGCCGCCCTGCTCGCCGTTGCCGCTCTTGCCGCCCCGGTGGCCAGCCCGGTCCGCGCCGCGTACCCGGCCACGGTCGACTCGAACGTGACGGCGTTCTCGACTACCTGCATCGGCATCAACGACACGTTCCCGGCGAAGCTCCAGGCGGCCGCCGTCGCCGGGTACCGGAACCTCGGCTACGCCACGACCGGGTTCAGCGGCGCCGGCTTCACGCGGGCCCACGTCCTGTCGCGGACGACGGCCGATTGGGGCTACTACGTGCATTGCCACGGCGCACGCTCGGATCGTGTTCCCCGCAAGCGTGGCGATCGGCGCTGGACAGCAGCGCGGACAGCAGCGGGCGAGCGCGGACAGTCGCGGAGGGGTATGTCATGGATCAGCCCCACGCCTCCTGCAACGCGTTCATGGCCGCCCGCTCGAGCTTCGGCGGTCCGGTGGGCGTAGATGTCCGTCGTGTGGATGCTGCGATGACGGGCCGCGGCCTGGGCGGCCTTCTGCCCCACTCGCTCGGCGATCATCGTCAGGGCCGCGTGGCGAAGGGCGTGGAAGCGGATGCGAGGAACGTCGGCGGCGGACGCGATCGCCGTCAGGGCGTCGCGAGCGGTGTTCGGGTGCAGCGGCCGGCCCGAGAGCGTGGTGAACACGAGGCCATCGGCGTCCTGCCAGCGGCTCCCGGCGGCCAGGCGATCCTCCGCCTGGCGCGCCAGGTGGGCCCGGAGCGCGGCCACCGCGAAGGGCGTGATGCAGACGACCTGGCGGCTCTCAGTGGTCTTCGGGCGACCGAGCCGCGGCTCCCGGCCGATCCACACGAGCGACCACTCGACGCGCACCGTGCCGGCGTCGAGGTCGAGGCACTCGCGGGTCATGCCCAGCAGCTCGCCCTGGCGCATCGCGGTGCCGAGGGCGGTCACGATCAGGGCGCCGAGGCGGTGACCCGGCGCGGCCGCGATCAGGCAGGCGGCCTCGTCTTCGGTCGGGACGTGGATCTCGCGCGGCGTGACCTTCGGCTGGCGGGCGAGGCGGGCGACGTTGCGGACCACGAGGCCGTCGCGCTCGGCGTCGCGGAGGGCGATCGAGAGGACGGAGCGGGCCGAGCGGGCGATGTACGGCGCCATGTCGGCGAGGGCGATCTCGACCTCGGAGGGCGTCAGCTCGCGGAGGCGGACGGTGCCGAGACGGCTGGTGATGTTGTCCACGCCGCGCCGCCAGGTGCGCAGCGTCGTCGCCCGGATGTCGGTCCGGCGAGCCAGCCAGGGGACCATCCAGGCACGCACGGTCAGCCGCGGATCGGCGAGCGGGCGCCCCACCCGCAGGTCGCCCAGCATCTCCGTCAGCAACGCCTCGGCCTCATCCTGGGTCGCGGCGTAGCGGGACCGGCGGACCGGCCGACCGTCGAGGTGCCACCCGGTGGTGACGGTCGCGCGCCATGGTAGCCGTCGGCCGACCACCGGATGGACGCTGCCCTCCCCGTTGCCTCTCATGCGACGCTTCCTCGTCACGGGCCGGATCGTACATCGCGGCGATCGCCGCTCGGACCGCCTCCGGCGTGAAGCGGACGGTGCGCGGACCGAACCTGACCACGCCGATCCCCCGCCCCCTGACCATCGCCAGGACGCGCGCCCGGCGGACGCCGAGCATCTCGGCGACCTGGTCAGGAGTCAGGAGGGCGGGCTCGGCCATCGGTCAGCGGCCCTTCCTCGTCCGGGTCGCCCCGCAACCGCGGGAGCATCGATCGAACTTGACGAAGCCAGCGCGGGCCGTCGTCATGAGATGCCAATGATGGAGACCGAGGTCGCAGAGCGGCCGCCCGCGCTCGAACGCGGCATGGGCCAGCGCGGCGATCGTGCCGGCGACGACGAGGCCGCAGACGGCGCACGTGAAGCGGCCCCAACGGGTGGGGACGATCCGGATCGGCCAGGGGTAGGCGCCCATCAGCGGGGCTCCAGGACGGCGCGGAGCCGGTCCCTTGTCCAGTTGACCTGTTGCCCGTGACTCACGTCGAGGGGCTGGTAATCAGCACCACGCAGCGCGGCATCGAGGGCAGCATCGACCTCACGAGCGAAGATGCCCGGATGGCCCTCGCTCAACCGCCAATAGGCGAGGAGGCGGAGCACGTTCTCGTTCGCAGCCTTCGCCGCAAGTAGCGTCTCCCGCAGCCGATCCAGCTCTGCGGCGTGGTCGTAGGGCGGGAGGGCGGCGAGGACGGCACGGATCAGGCTCCACACCTGTCCTGCGGGCTCGCCCAGCCGGAGACGGCCCGTCATCCAGTAGGCGAGAGCGAATACAGGTTTACTCTCCTCCAGCGCCGCGAGCCGGGGATCGGTGTCAGGCATGGTTGGCCTCCTGCGGCTTGGCGAGGGCGGTGAGGATGGCCTTCCGCTGGTGCGCTGGCCAGCTCCGAGTGCCGTCCTTGACGGTGTGGACGCCCATCGATCGCGGGCGCTTCCAACCGCACGAACAGTTGAATTCCTCGTAGGCCCAATCGATCTCCGGCTGGTGCTTCCGCAGCGCCGCCCGGATCTCGTCCACGGTGGTCATCGGAGGTCACACGTCGGGTCGATCGGACGATCGGGTGTCGCCGCGAGCGACGTGTAGAAGCCGCGGCCGTTCGGGCTGCCCGTGGAGACGACGCGACGGAGGGTGGCCTGCCCGCCCTGGTAGCGCACGGCGACGTCGAGCGCGTCGGCGATGTTCACGTCCTCGACGACGACGCTCCGCCATCGTCGGGTCTCCACAGGATGAGCGTCTGCCGGGTGCCCCGGACGTGGACGTTGCGGACGGTCACGAGTCCACGGGCCCGTCGCTCCGGCCACGTCGTACTCGTGGGAGTAGAAGTGGAGCACCGAGTGGAGCGGTGACGCCGTCCTGCCGCGAGATCGGTCAGGCCGTCGATCACGATGTCATGGCAGCCGCCGAGGCTGTCCGTGAAGTAGACGCCGTGGTCGTTGGCGTTCGACCTGCTCGGATCGAAGGGCTAGCCGTACAGCTTGTCGCCGAGCCTCGTGATCGAGGCATGGTGATGTGGTGGGCGCCCGCCGCGAGGCCGCCCCGTTGGCCGAGCCGAAGACGATCACGCCGGTACTGGTCGCGGTGCCGTTGTCGATCGTGAAGCCCGGCCCGATCGTCAGGTCGTGGACGCCCTGGTCGAAGGTGTACGCCCCGAAGTACGAGGCACCGCGTCCGTCGAGGAGACCCCGCCGGGCGTCTCCGGGACGATGTGGCCGGCGGGTCGTGCGGTGGGCGAAGCGGTCGCCGAAGAACCAGCTCCTCGCGGCCCGGGCACCGGCCGGGTCGATCGGGTAGATGCCGTCCCGCAGCATGATGTCGGGGGGCGTCGTCCTCCAGCGCCGTGAGCATGTCCGGGATCGATGCCACCAGCAACGGTGGCGGCAGGATGCATCGGCGGCGGGACGACGATCGGAGGGTGTCGAGGGCGAGATCCGCCGCTCGAGCGCCTCGCGGGCCGCGGCCTCCGAGCCGAGCTGGTCGGCGAGCGGCCGCATGGCGTCGGCGATCGCGGTGTTGCGAGCCTCGACCTCGGCTGCGATGGCGCGGTTGATGAGCGTCCCGATGTCACGCGTGGCTGCGGTGAGCCCGTGGGCATGGACCGGCTTCGTGGTGGACTTGTCGGTGATCACGGCCGGATTGCTCCCATGATGTCGCGCAGGGCGGCGTATTCGGGGTTCAGGAGACCTTGGAGCCCACCGATCGCCGGACGGTGAGGCCGATCAGACCGATCAGGGACCCAAGGCCGGCGAACATCGCCATGAGCTCTCGGATGGAGTAGGACTCGCCGTCCTCCACCCAGCGCCACACCGGGCGGGCGAGCACGCCGGGCGATGACGAGCGCCAGCCACAGGCCGATGCTCAGGATGGCGTTCACGTAGACCTGCCGGACGGCGAGCTGAAACACGTACTCGCCGGTCGGCCCGAGACGCTGCCCGAGTTCGTCGAGCAGGCGGGCGAGATCGTCGGTGTTCACGAGGTGGCCTCCTCTTGGGCGTCCAGCGCGGCGAGGGCGGCGCGGTAGGCGGCGACTGGACAGCGCGGACCCCAGTTCGGGGCGTCGTTGGCGCAGTCGTGCGCCTGCATGCTGGCATAGGCGTAGAGGTTCCCGGCCGCCCCCACCACGGCCAGCAGGTCCGGCAAGGCCTTGACGGCGGCGCGCCGCAGGTCATCCCGCGTGATCGTGTAGCCGGACGTGGCTCGCTCGTACTCGGCGTCGGCCAGCAGCGCCCACAGCCGTTCGATGGTCGTCACGATGCTCCCTCCTCGGGCTTGTCCTCGGGCATGAGGCGATCGATCTCGGCGAGGACGGCGGAACGGTCCACGGCGATCCACGGCCCTCGCCAAACGACAACCGGATGGGGCCGCTACGTCCAGCAGCCCCACCACCCGATCGCGGAGGGTCGTCAGGACGGCGTGGCGGGCGTCGGCAGCGGTCGTCTCCTGCTGCCCCGACAGCCAAACGACGAGATCGGCGTGGTCTGGCCACGTCAACTCGTGGCCGGGGTGGGCCGTCTGCCATCGCTTGATCGCCCGCATGTCGGCGTCCCAGCGGAGGTTGAATGTTGCCGTCAGCTCCGCCGCCTGAACGCGAGCATCCGTGCAATCGCATCGACCGGGAGCGCAGAAGCAGTCCGTTGCCTTGCGGATGTTGTAGGGCCGCTCGGGCATCAGGGAACCTCCTCCACGGTGACGGTGATCCGCCCACGGTCGAGCGGGGCGAGGGCGGCGAACACGCCGGCGTACAGGTCGATGTCGGCGCCGGGGCAGGCGCACCAGTCCACGAGCGTCACCTCGACGGAGCGCCCGCTGGCGGTGACGGTGACCGTCCGGCCGCGCCAGCCCGGTCCCAACGCGCCGAACGGAGCCGGGCCCGCGGCAGCGAACCTCCCGGCCGACCGGTAGCCGGCCGTGCAGGGCGAAACGCCCGGCAGGCAGAACCAGGTGGCGGTGCCCCGGAGGGTTGTCGCGGTCCGGTCTTGGACACCACCGGGCCGCGTCCCGGGGCTGGCGTCGCGATCGTGAACCCGATGGGCGGAACCGCCGGGTGGGCCCCGGCCAGTCCTGCGGACAGGAGAGCCGGGAGGAACGGGGTGCCGGCGTGAGACACCCCGGTCCTCGTCGAAGGGGCCAGCGACGGCAGGGTGATGCCTCCGTCGTGCAGCAGCCGGGGGGGCTCGGCTGGGTTCCCATTCGACGACGACCGGGAGGCCGCAGCGGCCGGGTCCGGGAGGAGGAGACGGAACGCGACGAGGATCGCCAGCAGGGCGCCGAGGAAGACGCTCGCGGCGATGGCGAGCGCGAGGGCGAGGAGGGTGAGGAGGGGGCGGCGGGTCATGGCGCGACCAGCTCGGCCACTTCGACCGCGACGCCGGGCGCGCCGCCGTAGCGCTTCGCGACGTGGAGCTCGGCGACCTGGCGGTCGTCGGCGAAGACGACGCCGGCGAGGGCGTCGAGGCAGCTGCGGGTGACCTTGTCGATGTCGGGGACGGTGGCCATCAGCGTCGGCGCGTCGGGCCGGAGCTCGTCGGCGTGGCGGCCAGTCCGGAAGTGCGACCGGAGCCGCGGGAAAGTCAGGACGAGCGAGACGGAGACCGGGCCGGCCATCGGCTCGGCCAGCCCCATCTCCCGGGCCGCGGCGTCGCGGATCGCGCCCCGCCAGACCTTCGAGCTGGCTGCCGCCGCGGTGGTAGAGGCCCCCCGATGGCGACCGAATGAGGGCGCCCTGTGGAACGGGGATGCCGCGGGCGGTGAAGGCCACCAGGCGGCCTGGGCGGACGTCGGGGCCGATGCAGACCATGCGCCCTGGGGGATTCCGGGGCGCCATTCCCGACTCGCGCGAGCTGGGCGGAGTTGCGGTCCTGGGCGCCTCGAGGCCGAGATCGTCGACCCACCCCTCCCCCGTCATGCCGCGCCTCCTGCATCGGCTGGCTCGGCGGGGTGCGGGGACATGGGTTGGGGCAACCCGAGCACTTCCTGAGAGCATCGGCGAGCGGCGACCTCGCACTGGTCCTCACGGATGTCACAACCCACGGCGCGGAGCCCGAGAGCCTTGGCAGCGACGAGCACCGTCCCCGCGCCCATGAACGGATCGAACACGAGGCCGCCGAGGGGTGCTGAGTAAGCCAAGAGCGGCGTGATGATCGCGATCGGCTTCTGTGTCTCGTTCTCCGCGTAGCCGTGGGTCGAGCGAACCTGAATAACGGAGCGCATGATCCGCGGTCCGCCGTCAACCGATGCGTAGGTGCTGGGCCCGCGGGCGCCCTGGTGCTGAGGTGGAAGCGCCTTGCGGCGCACCGTGCGTGCTGTCGCATCCATCGTCCGCGGGGGTTCGTGTCGAATCTCCGCCCAGCGGCCGCGGTAGAAGTGCGCGATCTGCTCATGGACCCTTCGAGAAGCGATCGGCCGCGAGGCTGGACCCGTTGTGCTTCTCCCAGACGATGTCCTGTGAGAGCCGCCAGCCGGCGAGTTCGTCGGCGTGCTCCATGAACATCCGCAAGGTCCCGAAGACCCACATGGCGGTGCCGGGGATCGCTGACGGCCATCCGGCCGGCCAGCGGTCCCACGCCAGCGAGGTTTGGCCGTAGGGCGGGTCGGCGATCGTCACGATGGGCTCCACGGCGACCTCCCGGCAGTCCCCGTGGTAGATCGTCACGAGGTCGTCGGCGTAGTAGGGCGTCATGGCTGTCTCGCCCCGGCGGCCCTGAGGCCCGGCAGCGGCCGACTGCGGACGTACAGCCTGTCTAGGCAGTCGAAGAGGAGTCGCGCCTCGTCGGCGTAGCCCGCATCGGCAAGCTTGACCATCGCATTCGAGATCGCGACGAAGTCAGGTTCTGTGATGTCAGGGCGGGCACACCGCCGGGCCTCCTCGTCCTCGAGGGCGTGATACATCGCCTCCCAGTCCGCGCAGTACCGAGCGGAACCTAGGATGTTGTGCCGGGGCTGCTCCCAGAAGATGGCGCGCGTCTCGGCTTCAAGGGCGCGCCGGCGGCTCGGGAATTCCTCGGTCGAGATCTGGGCAACTTCGCCCCACCACGGCTTCTCGGAGCGGTGTTCCTCAATCCTCGCCTCTGCGTCGTCCGTGATTCCGACGTAGAGCAGCAGATGGTCCGCGTTCCACAGCCGGTAGAGCGTCGTCATGTCGCTCCCTCCCGATCTGCAAGCTGCGTGAGGATCACCCCGAGAGCAGTCGGACCCCGCTTCTGCGCCTCGCGCTCCTGGCGTGGCGATTCGCCGTTCGCCCGGGGGTTGTCACGGCGGTCCCGAGGGGCAGTGCCGTTCGCCCGGGGGTTCGTCCGGTCCCTCCTTCGGCCCCCACTTGTGGGGGGAGGGGGGAATCTCGTCGCCGTCGCCGTCGCCTAGAGGTATTACCGAGAAGAATCAGTACTACCGGCGTCTGTCGTAACGCTGAGCGTGGGCGCCAGCGTATCGGTGTGACGTTCGTGTGACGGTGGCGGCGTAACACGAACGTTTCTCTTGGTCTCCCGACGATGACGCATCCGGCGCATCCGCTCGGCTACCGTCCAGTCCCCTTCCTGCCATTCGTCCCAGCCCTCCACGTAATACCGGCCATCGGGCAGGGGCACCACATCGCAGCGGACGAGGAATGCCTTGGCCTTGGGCTTGCCTAGGGCGCGCTCTGAGGAGGGCGCGGTCCCGGAACCGGCCCCGGTCCGGCTGGCGAGCTGCCGCGCATAGGAGCCGAACGAAGCTCCCCGGATCGGGATGCGTCAAGTCGAGGTTCGGGTCGATCCGCAGATAGGCCCGCGGCATCCCATCGTGCGGCTTGCTCACGCGTCATCTCCTTGCCACTCCAGCCGCGCGCTGGCCCACCACCGGGAGTGCTCCACCGTCCGAAGGTGCCGCTGCACCGCGAACGTCGGCGCCCGCCGGTCGGCCGTCAGGAACCCGCCGCAGGCACAGCGGACCGTCCGCATGTGCTCGGGATCGAAGTCCAGCGGGACACGTTGCGGCGGGGCCAGCGGCGTCATGCTCACCGCGGCACCGCCTCCCACCCGGACGCGGGCAGGAGCACGACCAGCGCCATGAAGACGACGAGGATGGCGACCAGGCCGAGCGCCAGGCTGGCCGGTGACTCGCGGCGCTCCGGCTCGATCCGGCGGGCGTGGGGCTGGCGGACGCGGGCAGCGATCATGCTGCGCTCCGCCAGTCCAGGTTCAGCTCGTCGGCTAGCACACCGCGCTCCACGTCCGACATGGCGCCGAGCCGCTGCGTGATGTCCACCAGCGGGCAGCCGATCGCCTCGGCGATATGGGCCTTGTTCTTGCCGGCGGCCTTCGCCAGCGCGACGAGCTGATGGGCGGTCAGTCCCTCGACGGGTGCCGGAGCCTCGCGGAACTGGCCCTCGACCATCGCGGCCTCGGTGCGCGCCGGCGCGGTGGAGGTGAGCCCGGCAAGGTCGGCATCGGAGATCGGCGGCGGCTCGGTGCGGTCGCGCGACTGGCGGGTCGCCGGGGTGGCGGGGGCGGCGGCCGGCTCCACTGGCTCGATCACGATCACCGCCACGTTTTCCTTGAGATCCTGCGTGAAGATCCCCGAGGCGGCGGTGGTGCGCAGGATCGCGTCCACGTGGGCACGCTTTTCGGCCATCTTCATCAGGGTGTTGGCGAGGTCCCAGGGCTCGGGATTCTCCTCGCGCCGACCTGCTGGCCGGTGATGCGCGGGTCCTCGGTTCCGAACTTCGCTCCGCAGCCGCCCCGCTTCCGGAAGCAGAGCCAGCCGCCGCCGTACTCGGCCTTGCCGGCGATGATCGTCGTGTTGCCGCACGTCGGGCACGTCCGCTCCTGATTGCGCCAGCGGTACTTGGACTCCCACGAGTT
>CAWGCS010000001.1:0-2693466 GCA_963821235.1 uncultured Chloroflexia bacterium | reverse complement strand
AGAAGGACGGAGCCGGAGCGAAAGCGAGTCTGAATAGGGCGTCGAGTCGCGTGCAGTAGACCCGAAACCGAGTGACCTATCCATGGGCAGGCTGAAGCGGAAGTAACGTTCCGTGGAGGGCCGAACTCACTAGCGTTGAAAAGCTAGGGGATGACCTGTGGATAGAGGTGAAATGCCAATCGAACTCGGAGATAGCTGGTTCTCCCCGAAATGCCTCTAGGGGCAGCCTCGGGTGGTCAATCGCGGGGGTAGAGCGCTGGATGGGCTAGGGGGCTTCCCGCTTACCAACCCCAACCAAACTCCGAATCCCGCGATTTCTACAGCCCGGGAGTGAGACTGCGAGGGCTAAGCTTCGTGGTCTAAAGGAAAACAGTCCGGACCGTCAGCTAAGGTCCCTAAATCCAAGCTAAGTGGCAAAGGATGTGGAATTGCACAGACAACCAGGATGTTGGCTCAGAAGCAGCCATCATTGAAAGAGTGCGTAACAGCTCACTGGTCAAGTGGTTCCGCGCCGAAAATGTAACGGGGCTCAAGCTTGGTACCGAAGCTACGGATCGGCCGACAGGTTCGCCTGCCGGCCGGTGGTAGGGGAGCGTTCCGTTCGCAGCGAAGGTCGACCGTGAGGACGGCTGGAGCGGACGGAAGTGCGAATGTCGGCATGAGTAGCGAGATGTGGGTGAGAATCCCACACGCCGGAAGCCTAAGGTTTCCTGAGGAAGGCTTGTCCGCTCAGGGTTAGTCGGGCCTAAGCCGAGGACGAACGTCGTAGGCGATGGACATCCGGTTGATATTCCGGAACCACCAGAGATCGTTTGCACCGCAAGGTGCCGCCCGGAGGAGCCGAGCGGAGGTTGGCCGACATTGGTCGGTCGAGTCCGGGAGGCGAGACCGGGTGAGAGCAAGGGCATGACACGGCACGGTAGCTCGAGCGCCTTATTGGATTGGCGTCCAAGCCGGTAGGGGGAGGAGACAGGTAAATCCGTCACCTCGTCAACCCCGAGCAGCGATGGTAAGCGGTGTATTCCGCAATTCGAGTGAGCCGAGCTGGCGAGAAAAGTGTCTAGCGAGATCGAAGGTGCCCGTACCGCAATCCGACACAGGTAGGCGGGTAGAGAATACCAAGGCGATCGGGAGAACCCTCGTTAAGGAACTCGGCAAAATTGCCCCGTAACTTCGGGAGAAGGGGCGCTCCGCATGTCGGAGCCGCAGTGAAAAGGCCCAGGCGACTGTTTAGCAAAAACACAGGTCTCTGCTAAAGCGAAAGCTGACGTATAGGGGCTGACGCCTGCCCAGTGCCGGAAGGTTAAGAGGAGGGGTGCAAGCTCTGAATCGAAGCCCCGGTAAACGGCGGCTGTAACTATAACAGTCCTAAGGTAGCGAAATTCCTTGTCGGGTAAGTTCCGACCCGCACGAATGGCGTAACGATCTGGGCGCTGTCTCAACGAGGGACCCGGCGAAATTGAAGTACGAGTGAAGATGCTCGTTACCCGCGATAGGACAAAAAGACCCCGTGGAGCTTTACTGCACCCTGATATTGGATTGGGGTTCAGCTTGTGTAGGATAGGTGGGAGGCTGTGAAGCTGGGGCGCTAGCCTCGGTGGAGCCGACGTTGAAATACCACCCTTGTTGGATTTCGGTTCTAACCGCGACCCGTAAGCCGGGCGCAGGACAGTGTCAGGCGGGCAGTTTGACTGGGGCGGTCGCCTCCTAAAGTGTAACGGAGGCGCCCAAAGGTTCCCTCAGCCTGAATGGAAACCAGGCGTAGAGTGCAAAGGCATAAGGGAGCTTGACTGCGAGACCCACAAGTCGAGCAGAGACGAAAGTCGGGCTTAGTGATCTGGTACCTCCGAGTGGAAGGGGTATCACTCAACGGATAAAAGCTACCCCGGGGATAACAGGCTGATGGTGCCCAAGAGTTCACATCGACGGCACCGTTTGGCACCTCGATGTCGGCCCGTGGCATCCTGGGGCGGAAGTACGTCCCAAGGGTTCGGCTGTTCGCCGATTAAAGCCGCACGCGAGCTGGGTTCAGAACGTCGTGAGACAGTTCGGTCTCTATCCATCGTGGGCGTAGGGAACTTGAGAGGAGCTGCTCCTAGTACGAGAGGACCGGAGTGGACGAACCGCTGGTGTGCCAGTTGTCCCGCCAGGGGCATTGCTGGGTAGCTATGTTCGGTTGGGATAAGCGCTGAAAGCATCTAAGTGCGAAGCTCGCCTCGAGATGAGGTTCCCCACCGGGTTAACCGGGTAAGACCGCAGGGAGACCACCTGTTTGATAGGCGGCGCGTGGAAGTCCGGCGACGGATGAAGCTGAGCCGTACTAATGGTCGAGGGCTTGACCTCTTCCGCGACTGACCAAGGGCCAGAGCGCAGAGGGTTCGTGGTACACCGGGCGCGCAGCGCCCGCCTCGCGACATTGAAGATCCCGGCGCCTCCCGCGCATCGCGCGGTGGAGTCGCTGCCGACCGCACTCGATCAGACGCACGAAATCCTGGTGACTCTGGCGGAGAGGCCACACCCGTTCCCATCCCGAACACGGAAGTTAAGCTCTCCAGCGCCGAAGATACTGAGAGGGCAGCCTTTCGGGAAAATAGGTCGTCGCCAGGATTTCTGCGTTTCCGGGGCATCGCGCCGACGTTCGGCGCCGTGACCCGACCCGCCCGTCCGCGGCCGCAGCGCTGGCGGCGGAGCGGCCGGGCGCGGGCTATCCTGCCGAGGTGACCGACCGCATTCCCGCGGCAGCCGGCGTCGCCGAGGCGCTCGTCGAACCCGCCGAACCCGCCGAGGCGGCCCTCGAGGCCTGCCCGCACCTGGGGTCCGCCGACGGCCCGTGGCACTCGGTCGCCCCGTCCCGCTCCCACCGCTGCGCGCTGCTCGCCCACGGCCGGCCCACGCTGGAGCGCCAGCGCCTTCACTGCCTCCAGGCCACCCATCTCGGGTGCCCGACCTGGATCGAGGCGTACGGGGCCGGCGGCGGTCCGGACCGCCAGGGCCCGTTCGTGTCCACCGCGCCCGTCGTCCTCGAGGGGCCGGGCATGAGCCTCCCCTCCGAGGGCACCGCCCGTCGCCTGGCGGCTCCCGTGACCGTGATCGTCGTCGGCGCGGCCCTGGCCGCCCTCGTCCTCTCGCGCGGTCCTCTTGCCCCGGGCACGTCGGGGATCGCCGACGGCGGGCCATCCGCGACTCCTGCCGCCACCGCGCACGCCACGCCAGCCTCCACGCCCGCGGCAACTCCGGCCGCCACGAGCCCGCCGACCGCCCGGCCGACCGCGTCCCCGCAGCCTTCGGCGACGCCACGGCCGCGGACCTACACGGTCAAGAAGGGGGATACGCTCAGCGCGATCGCGGCCCGGGCCGGGACGACGGTCCAGGAGCTTGCCGCTCTCAACAACATCAAGAACCCGTCGCTCATCCACGTCGGCCAGGTGCTCGAGCTGCCCTGATCGCGCGTCGAACGCCCTGATCGCGCGCGGCGCCGGCGGGCGGGCCCGGGCGCGATCGGTCAGCGCTGGCAGGTGCGGCAGTACGAGGTGGCCTCCCGGCCCCCGACCTGGCTGATCGTCGCCCCGCAGCGCGGGCAGGGCTGGCCGCCCCGCAGGTGGACCCTGAGGTGATCGCGGACCTGCTTCTCGAAGGTCGGCGGGACCCGCTCGCGGAGCACGGCGATCGCGGCGCCGAGCGTCGCCCGCGTCGCCTCGTACATCGCCGCCACCTCCTCGGCGGCAAGCGTCGACCGCCGCCGGAACGGATGGAGGCGGGCCTCCCAGAGGATCTCGTCGCTGTAGGCGTTGCCGATGCCGGCCACGAAAGCCTGGTTGCGCAGCAGCGCCTTCAGCTCGCCCGGATGGCGCCGGATGCGCGCCCGCCAGACCTCGAGGGTGAGCGAGGGATCGTCCGCGTCGGGGCCAAGCTCGTCGACCCCGGGGACGCCGACGGGCGTCCCGGACGGGGCGATGTAGAGCTTTCCCATCCGCGTCGGGTCGAGATAGCGGATCGCCACCGGCGCGCCGTCGTCGGGCAGCCAGGGGGCCCCGCCCACCCAGGCGGCGGGCGGCCGGGGCGGGCCGGAACGCGGCCCGAAGCTCACCACCAGGGCGGCCTTCGGCTTCGCCGACGCCTGGGCGACCAGCGCGAACCGTCCGCTGAGCATCGGGGAGGCCCACAGGTCGCGCTCCCGGAGGCGGAAGACCAGGAGCTTCCCGCGCCGATGGACGGCTTGGACGGCCTGCCCGACGAGCTCGGCGGCCTGGACGGGCGTTGCCCGCAGGACGAGCGGATCGACGACGTCGACGGCCGTGACGGGGCGGCTCGCGAGCGCGGCGTCGAAGACATCGGCGAGGATCGCGAGATCGGGCAGCTCGGGCACCGCCGGATTGTACCGGCCGTTTCCCCTGTGCTAGACTCGCGCGGCCCCAGCGCGGGCGACAGTAGAAGAGTCATCCCGACCGACGCCATCGGAGGACGGACCGCACGCACGGCGCACGGACCGCACCCGGAACCCTGACGACGGCTCGAGCGTGGCTCGGCCGTCGTTCTCGTTATCGGGCGGAATCCGCATCCAGGAGCAGCAGACCTTGACGGAAGAGCAGCAGACGACGACCACCCCGGAGCCCGCGGCGCAGGACGCGCCGGTCGAGGCGCCCGAGGCAGCGGCGACGGCCGACCCGGCGGTCGCAGTGGTCGAGGAGACGGCGGCCGTCGAGGCCGCCGAGGGGCTCGCGGACGAGGCGATCGTGGCGGACGCCGAGGCCGTGGAGCCGACCGTGGCGGCCAGCGAGCAGGAGGTCGAGGCGCAAGCACCGGGGGCCGAGGTCGCGGCCGACGTGCCCGCCGCCGAAGCACTGGCGGCCGAGCCGGCGGCGGAGCCGCCCGCCGCCGAGGTGCCTGCGCAGGAGGTTGTCGAGGAGCCCGTCGAGGCCCAGCCCGAGCCCGTCGAGGCCCAGCCCGAGCCCGTCGGCACCGCGCCCGATGCGGCCGACCTGGCGGCGGAGCTCGCCGAGGCCCCGTTGGCCGAGCCCGAGCCGGCGATCCCAGCTGGTCCGGAGCCGACGACGATGGCCGAGCTGCTGGCCGAGCAGGATGCCGACATCCGCAGCTTCAAGCACGGCGACGTGGTCGAGGGCACGGTGGTGCGCATCGACCGCGACGAGATCCTCGTCGACATCGGGGCCAAGAGCGAGGGCGTCGTCAGCAACCGCGAGCTGTACGGGCGCAATGCCGAGTCGGCGCCGACGCTGGCCATCGGCGACACCGTACTGGTGTACGTGCTGCAGCCCGAATCGCCCGAAGGGCACGCCGTCCTCTCGCTGCGCCGCGCGGGCCTCGAGCGGAAGTGGCGCTCCATGCAGGAGCAGTTCGAGGCGGGCGTGATCATCGAGGCGCCGGTCATCGACCACAACAAGGGCGGCCTGATCGTCGACTGCGGGATCCGCGGGTTCGTGCCGATCAGCCAGATCGTGGACTTCCCGCGCCGGCCGCAGAACGAGCAGCCGCGCGACGCGGCCCAGGAGATCGCCGAGAAGCTGCAACCCTACATCGGGCGCCGCCTGCGGCTGAAGATCCTCGAGGTCAACCGCAAGGCCAACCGCCTGATCCTCTCCGAGAAGGTCGCCCTGTACGAGGAGCGCCGCGAGAAGCGGGACGAGCTCTTCAGCAGCCTCCAGGTCGGCCAGAAGGTGACCGGGTCGGTCCGCTCCATCGCCCCCTTCGGCGTCTTCATCGACCTCGGCGGGATCGACGGCCTCGTTCACAAGAGCGAGCTCAGCTGGAACAAGGTCAACAACCCCGAGGCCGGCTACCGGGTCGGTGACGAGGTCGAGGCCGAGGTCATCGACATCAACCACGAGCGCGGCCGGATCAGCCTGTCGATCCGCCGCCTGCAGCCCGACCCGTGGCATTCCACGGTCGCCGACTTCCGGGTCGGTGACGTGATCGAAGGCACGGTCACCAAGCTCGTCAACTTCGGCGCGTTCGTCCGCGTCCGGGACGGCCTGGAGGGCCTCATCCACATCAGCGAGCTCAGCCATCAGCGGGTGGCCCACCCGGGCGACGTCGTTCGCGAGGGCCAGACGCTGAAGCTGAAGATCATCTCGCTGGACTCCGAGCGCCATCGCCTCGGCCTCAGCCTCAAGCAGGCGGAGGAGCCGCCGGCCCGCCCGGCCCCCGAGGCGCGCCCCCGCCGCGAGCGACCGGAGCGCGGCTACTCGCTGTCGGACGCGGTCCAGGAGCCGGAGGGCGGGATCGACAACACCCTCGCCGCCGCCTTCGCCCAGGTGCGCCAGCAGCTGGAGCAGGCGGAGGCCGGCCGATCCGAGCCCGAGCCGCTACCTGAGGTCGCCGCCGAGCCCGAGCCGGTGGCCGTCGCCGAGCCCGAGCCGGTGGCCGTCGCCGAGCCGGAGACGGCGCCGGAGGCCACCGAGCCGGAGACGGCGCCGGAGGCCACCGAGCCGGAGCCGGTCGCCGTCGAGCCCGCCGAGGAGCCGGTGGCCGAGGCAGCGCCGGAAGCCACCGAGGCCGCCGAGTCGGCGCCCGCGGCGGCGGAGGCCGTCGAGGGAGTCTGACCGCCGATCCGCGAGATCGCCCGTCCCACGCTTTGGACGGGGCGCCCTGGCCGGCCTGTCAGCCGTCCCGGATCCGGTCGACTCGTCGTGGCGAATCCATTCCTGACGGGAGCTCGAGCGCGCCCTGGCGCTCGTCCGTGCTCGGCCGGGGGTCGTGCTAGCATGACCCGACCGGCGGCACGGCCCGCCCGCAGAGATCCCGCCTCATGGACCGCTTCGACAAGTTCACCGACCGCGCACGCAAAGTCCTGACGCTCGCGCAGGACGAGGCGCAGCGGTTCAACCACAACTACATCGGCACCGAGCACCTGCTCCTCGGCCTCGTCCGCGAGGGCGAGGGCGTGGCTGCGCGCGTGCTCGAGAACATGAACGTCGAGCTGGCCAAGGTTCGGACGGCGGTCGAGTTCATCATCGGGCGCGGGGACCGGCCGGTCGTCGGCGAAGTGGGACTGACGCCGCGGGCCAAGCGCGTCATCGAGCTCGCGATCGACGAGGCCCGCCGGCTGGGCCACAACTACATCGGCACCGAGCACCTGCTCCTGGGCCTCGTCCGCGAGGGCGAGGGGATCGCCGCCGGCGTCCTCGAGTCGCTCGGGGTGAACCTCGACAAGGTGCGCCACGAGGTGATCCGGGTCCTGTCCCAGAGCTCGTCCGCGGGGCCTGCCCAGGAGACGAAGCGCACCAGCAAGACTCCCACTGTCGACCAGCTCGGCATCAACCTGACCGAGGCCGCCCGGGCGGGCAAGCTCGACCCGGTGATCGGGCGCGAGAAGGAGATCGAGCGGGTCATCCAGATCCTCTCCCGGCGGACGAAGAACAACCCCGCCCTGATCGGGGAGCCGGGGGTCGGCAAGACGGCCATCGCCGAGGGCCTGGCCCACCGGATCGTCAACAACGACGTCCCCGAGACGCTGGCCGGCAAGCGGGTCCTGACCCTCGACATCGGCTCCCTCGTGGCCGGCACCAAGTACCGCGGCGAGTTCGAGGAGCGCCTCAAGAAGATCATCGAGGAGCTTCGCAGCACGAACGACGCGATCCTCTTCATCGACGAGCTGCACACGCTCGTCGGGGCCGGGGCGGCGGAGGGCGCGATCGATGCGGCCAACATCCTCAAGCCGCCGCTCTCCCGGGGCGAGCTCCAGTGCATCGGGGCGACGACGCTCGACGAGTACCGCAAGTACATCGAGCGCGACGCGGCGCTCGAGCGGCGCTTCCAGCCCGTCATGGTCGAGGAGCCGACGCTCGAGCAGACGATCGAGATCCTCTTCGGAATCCGCGAGCGCTACGAGCAGCACCACAAGGTCACGATCTCGGACGACGCGGTCCGGGCCGCGGCGGACCTCTCGATCCGCTACATCACCGACCGCCACCTGCCCGACAAGGCGATCGACCTCATCGACGAGGCCGCCAGCCGCGTCCGGCTCCGCTACGCCTCGGCGCCACCTGCCCTCCGTGAGGCCCAGAAGGAGCTCGAGCGGCTCGGGCGCGACAAGGACGCCGCGGTGAACGCCCAGGAGTACGACCAGGCGACGCGCCTGCGCGAGCTCGAGACGGCCGCCAAGGACAAGGTGGACGGGCTGCGCGGCGAGTGGCAGGCCCAGGTCGCCGGCGACCACCCGACCGTCGACGAGGAGGAGATCGCCCAGGTCGTGGCGATGTGGACCGGCATCCCGGTGACCCGCATCGCCCAGGAGGAGTCGGAGCGCCTGCTCCAGATGGAGGAGCACCTCCACAAGCGGGTGATCGGGCAGGAAGAGGCGATCGCCACCATCTCGCGCGCCGTGCGCCGCGCGCGGGCGGGCCTCAAGGACCCCAAGCGGCCGATCGGCTCCTTCGTCTTCCTTGGCCCGACGGGCGTCGGCAAGACCGAGCTGGCCAAGGCCCTCGCCGAGTTCATGTTCGGCAGCGACGACGCGCTCATCAAGGTCGACATGAGCGAGTTCATGGAGCGCCACAACGTCAGCCGGCTCGTCGGGGCGCCTCCAGGCTACGTAGGCTTCGACGAGGGCGGCCAGCTGACCGAGGCCGTCCGCCGCAAGAGCTACGCCGTCGTCCTGCTCGACGAGATCGAGAAGGCCCACCCCGAGGTCTTCAACATCCTCCTCCAGATCCTGGAGGACGGGCACTTGTCGGACGCCAAGGGTCGCCGGGTCGACTTCCGGAACACGATCATCATCATGACCTCGAACCTGGGGGCCCGGCAGCTCCAGACGAACTCGTCGCTCGGCTTCCGGCCCCGGGGCGAGACGGAGGAGGCGCGCGCCGAAGCTTCGTACGACCTCATGCGGGAGAAGGTCCAGCAGGAGCTCAAGAACGCCTTCAGGCCGGAGTTCCTGAACCGCATCGACGCCACGATCGTCTTCCGCTCGCTGACCCAGGACGAGATCCGGCTGATCGTCGACCTGATGCTGGCCCGCGTACGCGACCAGCTGCGGACCCAGCAGATGTCGCTCGAGGTCACCCAGGCCGCCAAGGACCACATCATCAAGATCGGGTACGACGTCGCCTACGGCGCCCGGCCGCTGCGCCGGGTCATCCAGAACATGATCGAGGACGTCCTGGCCGAACACCTCCTCCTCGGGCGGTACAAGCCCGGGACGACCATCGTGGTCGACAAGGGCGAGGAAGCCGGCCTCGCCATCCAGGCCGCCGACGAGAAGATGCCAGCCGCCGTCGAGGCCTAGCAGCCGTGTCGCGGCCGCAGAGCCGCTACGTCTGCCAGTCCTGCGGCGAGGCCTTCCTCCGCTGGGAGGGCCAGTGCCGCGGCTGCGGGGCCTGGAACTCCCTGGTCGAGACGCTGGTTCGCGAGGTCCGTCCGGCCGCCCGGGCGCGCGCCGCCGCCGGCCCGGGCCCGGTTGGCCTCGCCGAGCCCATCCCGCTCTCGTCGCTGGCCGTGGACGACGTGCCCCGGCTTCCCATCGGGCTCGGCGAGCTCGACCGCGTCCTCGGCGGCGGCCTGGTGCCCGGATCGCTCGTCCTGGTGGGCGGCGAGCCGGGAATCGGGAAGTCGACGCTCCTGCTCCAGGCGGCCGCCGGGCTTGCCGCGGCCGGCCGGACCGTCCTCTACGCGACCGGCGAGGAGTCGGGCGCCCAGGTCCGGTTGCGGGCGGGGCGCCTGGGGCTGCTCGACAGCCCCGCCGCCGATGCCGTCCGGATCCTGGCCGAGCACGACGTGGCCCGGATCGTCGAGGTCGCCCGGGCCCATCGGCCGGCGGCCGTCATCGTCGATTCGATCCAGACCGCGACGCTCGACGAGCTCGAGGGTCCTGCCGGCAGCGTCGGCCAAGTGCGCGAATTGGCCCTGCGACTCATGGAGCTGGCCAAGAGGGAAGGGATCGCGGTGATCCTCGTCGGCCACGTCACCAAGGAGGGGAGCCTGGCCGGCCCCAAGACGCTGGAGCATCTCGTCGACGCCGTGATCTCGATCGAGGGCGAGCGCGGGGGCACCCTCCGCCTCGTCCGGGCCTCCAAGAACCGCTTCGGCGCGACCGACGAGGTGGGGGTCCTGGAGATGGTCGAGGCGGGGCTCCGGGAGGTCGCCGACCCGGCCCGCGCGTTCCTCGTCGAGCACCAGGCACCGGCCGCGGGGAGCGTCGTGGCGGCGACCCTCGAGGGCAGCCGGGCCCTCCTCGTCGAGGTTCAGGCCCTCGCCGCGCCGACCGCCTACGGCACGCCCCGCCGCACGGCGATCGGGCTCGACCCCAACCGGCTGGCCCTCCTCGTGGCCGTCCTCGGTCGGCGGGCCGGCATCGGCCTCGGGATGCATGACGTCTACGCCAACCTCGCCGGGGGGATCGCGGTGGCCGACCCGGGCCTGGACCTGGCCCTGGCCATCGCCCTGGCGTCGACCCTCCGCGATCGTCCCGTGCGTGGCCGCACCGTCGCCTTCGGGGAGGTCGGCCTGCTGGGCGAGCTGCGCGCCGTCGGCGGCACGGAGCGCCGGCTCCGGGAGGCGGCGAGGCTCGGCTTCGCCCGCGCCCTCGTGCCACGGGCCCGCGGGGCGGACCACGCGGTCGACGGCCTGGAGGTCCTGCCGGTGGCGACGATCCGGGACGCCCTGGCTGCCGCGCTGGAGCCCGGACCGCGCGACTGACGAGCACGCGCACCCGCTCGGACCGGCCTGACGCCGGCGTCGGGCGGTGCTAGGCTCACGACCCGTGATCCGCGTCATCCGAATCCTGGGCGCTGCCCTGGGGCTGCTGATCGGCCTCTCGTTCGTGGCGGGCGGCTCGGGGATCCTGGGGCAGGGAGCCTACGCGGGCGCGCTCATCGCGGTCTGGCTCGTCGCCTGGGTCGTGGTCGGGTTCGCCGTGCTGCCGTACCTCACCGTCGTGCCCGCCGCCTGGCTCATCCGCTGGGTCCAGGAGCTTTCCACGGCCGAGTTCGTCGCGGCCGTCCTCGGCCTGCTCATCGGCCTCGTGATGGGGCTCCTCCTGGGGTTCCCGCTGGCGGCCTTCGGCGGCTCGCTCGGGACGTGGCTCCCGATCGGGGTCTCGATCGCGCTCGGGTTCGGCATGGCGGGCCTGACCGTCGCCAAGCGCCACGACCTGGTCGCCGCGGCGGAGGCGATCGGCCTCGTCCGACGGCACGACGAGGCGGCCGCGGCGCCGGCCCGGGGCGAGCCGCGGGTCGTCGTGGACACGAGCGCGATCATCGACGGCAGGATCGCCGACATCGCCGAGGCCGGCTTCCTGCAGGGCACCCTTGTCGTGCCCCGCGTC
Source organism: uncultured Chloroflexia bacterium (assembly GCA_963821235.1). Taxonomy (GTDB): domain Bacteria; phylum Chloroflexota; class Limnocylindria; order Limnocylindrales; family CSP1-4; genus CTSoil-043. The sequence continues at coordinate 2,682,185 of CAWGCS010000001.1, read as the reverse complement.
GTCCTCGAGGAGCTCCAGCGGATCGCGGACAGCCCGGACACGATGCGCCGGGCGCGCGGCCGTCGCGGCCTCGAGATCGTGGCCCGCCTCCAGAAGGAGGATCGCGTCCCGGTCGAGATCGCCGACGAGACCCTCCCCGAGATCCCGGAAGTCGACGCCAAGCTCGTCGCGCTGGCCCGGGCGCGGAGCGGCCTGATCCTTACCAACGACTTCAACCTGAACCGGGTCGCGGAGATCCAAGGCCTGCGGGTGATGAACGTCAACTCCCTCGCCAACGCCATGAAGCCAGCCGTCCTGCCGGGAGAGGAGCTCCGCGTGCGGGTCATCCAGGAGGGCAAGGAAGCCGGCCAGGGCGTCGGCTTCCTCGACGACGGGACGATGATCGTGGTCGAGGGCGGGGCCCGCCACCTCGACCGCGAGATCGGCGTGGTCGTGACCCGCGTCCTCCAGACGGTCGCCGGGCGGATGATCTTCGCCCAGCCGCGCGGCGAGTGAGCGAGGTCGACGTCGTCGTCGTCGCCGCCGGCGCGAGCGCGCGGATGGGAAGCGTCGACAAGCTCTTCGCGCCCGTCGGCGGTCGCCCCCTCCTCGGCTGGACGCTGGCCGTTCTGGCGGACCCCGCATTGGTACGGCGAATCGTCGTCGTGGCGAGCGCGGACCGCGTCCCGGAGGTTGCGGCCGCCGCCTGGCTCCCGGCGGCGGTGAGCGCGGTCGTTGCAGGCGGCGCGCGCCGCCAGGACTCGGTGGCGGCGGGCGTGGCGGCGCTCGGCGGCGGGGCGCCGGACGACGTGATCCTGGTGCACGACGGCGCGCGGCCACTCGTCTCGCGGGCCCTGGTCGCCCGGGTCGCCGAGGCCGCCGCGGCTCGAGGGGCGGCGATCCCGGTCGTCCCGGTCGCGGAGACGATCAAGCGGGTCATCGACGGGCAGGTGGAAGCGACCGTCGATCGGTCCGCCCTCGCGGCCGCCCAGACGCCCCAGGGGATCCGACGGGACGTCCTGGCCAGGGCGTGGGCCCTCGAGCCGCCGGACGGGCCCGCGACCTGGACCGACGAGGCCGCCCTGCTGGAGGCCTGTAGAATCCCCGTCCATGTGGTCCCCGGAGAGCCGATGAACCTCAAGGTGACGCTGCCCGACGACCTGGTCCGCGTCGAGGCCGCGCTCGCGGCGCGCGGCGACGTCGTGCCCGCCGCCCCGATCCGGGTCGGCTACGGCGACGACGGCCATGCCTTCGGTCCCGGCGGGCCGCTCGTCCTCGGCGGCGTGCCGATCGAGGGCGCGCCCCGCCTGCACGGGCACTCCGACGGGGACGTGGCCCTCCACGCCGTCTGCGACGCGATCCTCGGCGCGGCGGGCCTGGGCGACCTCGGGCAGGCCTTCCCGGCCGGGCCGGCGACGCCGGCCGGGATCGCCGGGCAGGAGCTTCTTGCGGCCTGCCTGGGGCGCGTCCGCGCGGCGGGCTACGCGCCAGTGTCGCTCGACCTGACGATCATCGGGGCTCGGCCGCGGCTGGCTGGCCGCCTCGAGCAGATGGCGGCCTCCGTGGCCGGCCTCGTCGGGCTCTCGCCCGATCGGGTGAGCGTGAAGGCGTCGACGGGGAACCTCGCGGGCTTCGAAGGGGCCGGCCGGGGAATCGTAGCCCGGGCGGTGGCGGTGCTGGTGCCTGCGACGACCACCCCGGCCGCCGGGGACCGCGCGCCCGGTGCCGCCGAGGATCGCCCGTGACGATCCGGCTCCATGACACCCTGAGCGGGGAGCTGCGCGAGCTCCAGCCGCTCGAGCCTGGCCACGTCCGCGTCTACTCCTGCGGCCCGACCGTCTACGGTCCGGCCCACGTCGGCAACTTCCGGTCGTTCCTGTTCGCCGACCTCCTCGTCCGGCACCTGCGCTGGCGCGGCCTGCGGGTCACCTGGGTCATGAACCTGACCGACGTCGACGACAAGATCATCCGTGGGGCGGCGGCCGAGGGGGTCGGGATCGACGAGCTCGCCGATCGCTGGATCGCCCGCTTCCTGGAGGATGCCCGGATCCTGCGGATGACCCGTCCCGACGTCCTGCCGCGGGCGACCGCGCACATCCCGGAGATGGTCTCCCTCGTCGAGCGCCTCGTCGCCGCCGGCCACGCCTACCGCACCGACGATGGCTCGATCTTCTTCCGGATCGCCAGCTGGCCGGCCTACGGCCGCCTTGCCCGGCTCGACCCTGCCCAGCTGCGGGTCGGCGAGCGGGTCGCCTCCGACGAGTACTCCAAGGACGACGTCCGCGACTTCGTCCTCTGGAAGGGCCCCCGGGCCGGGGAGCCGCGCTGGGAGACCGCCGTCGGTCCCGGGCGCCCCGGCTGGCACCTCGAATGCTCGGCGATGTCGATGCGCTACCTCGGCGAAGCGTTCGATGTCCACACCGGCGGCGTGGACCTCGTCTTCCCCCACCACGAGGACGAGATCGCCCAGTCCGAGGCCGCGACCGGCCGGCCCTTCGTCCGGGCCTGGCTCCACTGCGCCCACCTCCAGATGGGCGGTCGCAAGATGGCGAAGTCGGAGGGCAACATCGCCCGGGTGACCGACCTGGTCGCCGGGGGAGCCATGCCGCGAGCGCTCCGCTATGCGCTGCTCGCCGCCCACTACCGGACCGGCCTGAGCTTCAGCGACGAGTCGCTGGCGGCGGCGACCGCGGCGATCGAACGCCTCGACGCGGTGGTGGCCGCGCTCGACGCCTACGCTTCCGACGGTCCCGACGAAGCGGGCCTGCCCGCCGCGCTCGCCGGGTCCCGGGAGGCTTTCGGCGCGGCCCTCGACGACGACCTGGCCATCTCGCCGGCGCTCGGCGCCCTCTTCGACCTCGTCCGCGACCTCAACCGCCGGATCGCGGAGCGCTCGCTCTCGACGGCCGACGCCGGACGCGCGCTCGCCGCCCTGCGCGACCTCGACGACGTCCTCGGCCTCCTGCCCGAGGCCGAGGAGCCCCTGCCGCCGGCCGCCGCAGCCCTCCTCGCGGCTCGCGCCGCAGCGCGCGCAGCGCGCGACTGGGCCGCCTCGGACCACCTCCGCGATGAGCTGGCGTCGGCGGGGATCATCGTCGAAGACACGCGCGATGGCCAGCGCTGGCGCCGCACGGGGAGCCCCGTCGGTGCCTGACCGGCCGCGTCCACGCCGACCGCGTCCCGGCGACGAGCGCTTCGAGCGTGGTCCCGGCCGCCCCGCGGGGCGGGGATCGGGGGGGCCGCGCGACGGCTCCGCCGGCGGGCCTGGCGCTCCGGGATCGCGGGGTGGGGGCGGGCGTGGCCCCGCCCGCGATGGTGGCCCGCCGTGGCGCCCGGGCGACCAGCGGCCGGCCGGCCGGCGCCCGGCCGACGAGGCCGGATGGACCGGCCCGGAGGGCGGGCGCCCCGGTGATCGGACCGGCGGCCCGCGACCCGGGCCGACCGGCGCACGTGCGCCCGGCTATCGGCCGGGGGGACAACCGCGCGAATCGGGCTTCCGACCGGGTGCCCCGCGTCCCAGTGGCGCGCGCCCGGGCGGTCCTCGGGGAACCGACTTCCGACCGGGTGGCCCGCGCCCCGGGCCCGGCGGCCCGCGACCCAGCGGTGAGCGGCCCGCCGGCCAGCCTCCGTTCCGGCCCCCCGTCGAGCATCCCTGGCGCGCGGCCGGCCAGCCCGCCGGGGAGCCCGCGGCGCGTCCGCCGTGGGAACGCGAGGGCACGAGGATGGGCCTCCCGCCGGAGCGGTGGCAGGCGGGGCCGCCGGCGCGCCGGTTCGACGCCGAGCGCCGCGGCCCGCGTTCGGCCGGCCCGCCACCCGCCGGTCCGGCTCGCAGCATGCCCGGGCCGCGTCCCGGAGCGGGACGTTCGCTCGGCTCCGATCGGCCCTGGGACGCGCGGCCGGGCCGTGGCCATGGGGCCGTTCCCGAGGGGTGGGTCGCCCGCCCGCCGCGACCGCCGGAGGCGCCGCCCTCGGAGGCCGTGCTGGCTGACGACGAGGAGCTCATCGCCGGACGCCATCCCGTCGAAGAGGCGTTCGTCGCCGGCCGCCTCGTCCGGCGGCTCCTCGTGACGCCCGGCCGTCGGGACGCTCTCGAGCGGCTCGTCCTCCATGCGACGGCCCTGCGCATCCCGGTCATCGAGATCGGGGGCGGGTCCCTGACCGCGCTCTGCGGCTTCGACGGACACCAGGGAATAGCCCTCGTCGTGGAGCCCCGCCCGGCAGCCGGGATCGCCGACGTCCTGGCGCGAGCGATCGAGCGCGACGAGCCGGCCCTCGTCCTGGCCCTCGATTCGCTCGAGGATCCGCAGAACGTTGGCACCCTGCTGCGGAGCGCGGAGGCGGCCGGGGTCCACGGGATCGTCTTCCCGACGCGGCGACAGGCGCCCCTCTCCCCGGCGGCGATCAAGGCCTCGGCCGGCGCGACGGAGCACCTCCTCCTCGCCCCCGTGGACGACCTGCCGGGCGTCCTGGCGGACCTCCACGTCCGCGGCCTGCGCGTCGTCGGGACCGACGCCGAGGCTCCCCTGACCTACCGCGAGGCCGACCTCCGAGGTCCCCTGGTCCTCGTCGTGGGCAGCGAGGGGCACGGTCTCGCGCCGGCGATCCGGCGCCGCTGCGACCTCCTCGTCAAAATCCCGATGCGCGGCCGGATCGAGTCGCTCAACGCGGCGGTCGCCGGGTCCGTGCTGGTCTTCGAGGCGGCCGCCCAGCGTGGGCTGCCCGAGCGGACAGCGGGAGCGCCGGCCCTCGGTGGGGCGGCGGCACCCGCGGCCGCCGCCGCGCCCGAGGCGACCGCCGCGCCGGAGGGGGCCGATCCCGAGGAGCGGACGGAGCCGGCCGGACCGACGAGGGCGGACGGCAAGGACCAGGACCCCCCGGAGGCAATCGCGGACGGGGCCACGGACCAGGCCGACGCCGCCGGGGACGAAGCGGGTCACGCTTGACCGCCGTCGGCCCGCCCGAATATGATGCCCGTTGCGCCTCGGAGACGACTGCGGTGTGCTCCTGCGCCCTGCCGACGTAGCTCAATTGGTAGAGCAGCGGTTTTGTAAACCGCCGGTTCCGGGTTCGAGTCCCGTCGTCGGCTCCAACTGAACAAGGCGGTCGTCCGGGCGCACCACGGGTGCCGCAGCCCGCCCGGTCGATGCCCCCCGTGGGTAGGTTGAGCAGGTGGTGAGCTCAGCTGACTGTAAATCAGCCGTCTTCGACTGTAGAGGTTCGATTCCTCTCCTGCCCACCACCATCAGCCAGGATCCGTTTCCGGGCCCAGATAGCTCAGCTGGCAGAGCACATCCTTGGTAAGGATGAGGTCATGGGTTCAAGTCCCATTCTGGGCTCCACTACCCCAGTCGGCCCCCAGAGGTAGCAGGTAGACGCGCACGTGGCGAAGAAGAAGTTCGAGCGGACGAAGCCGCACGTCAACATCGGCACCATCGGTCACATCGACCACGGGAAGACGTCGCTGACCGCGGCGATCACGAAGTACCTCGCCCTCAAGGGCGGCTCCGAGTACCGCGCGTTCGATTCGATCGACAACGCCCCCGAGGAGCGCGAGCGCGGGATCACGATCGCGATCGCCCACGTCGAGTACCAGACCGACGCGCGCCACTACGCGCACGTCGACTGCCCCGGCCACGCCGACTACATCAAGAACATGATCACCGGCGCCGCCCAGATGGACGGGGCGATCCTCGTCGTGGCCGCCACCGACGGCCCGATGCCCCAGACCCGGGAGCACATCCTCCTGGCCCGCCAGGTCGAGGTCCCCTACATCGTCGTCTTCCTCAACAAGGTCGACGCGGTCGACGACCCCGAGCTGCTCGACCTCGTCGAGCTCGAGGTCCGCGAGCTGCTCACCAAGAACCAGTTCCCCGGCGACGACATCCCCGTCATCCGCGGCTCGGCTCTGAAGGCCCTCGAGGCCTCCGACAAGGTCGACGACCCGGCCTACGCCTGCATCCAGGAGCTGCTCGACGCCGTCGACTCCTACATCCCGACCCCCGAGCGGCCCGTCGACAAGCCCTTCCTCATGCCCGTCGAGGACGTCTTCGGGATCAAGGGCCGGGGCACCGTCGCCACCGGCCGCATCGAGCGCGGCATCGTCAAGGTCGGCGACGAGGTCGAGATCGTCGGCATCCGGCCCACCCGCAAGGTCGTGGTGACCGGCGTCGAGATGTTCAAGAAGCTCCTCGACGAGGGCCGCGCCGGCGACAACGTGGGCTGCCTCCTGCGGGGCATCGAGCGCGACGACATCGAGCGCGGCCAGGTCCTGGCCAAGGTGGGCTCGGTCAAGCCCCACACCCGCTTCACCGCCCGCGTCTACGTCCTGACCAAGGAGGAGGGCGGCCGCCACACCCCCTTCTACAACGGCTACCGGCCCCAGTTCTACCTCCGCACGACCGACGTGACGGGGGCCATCGGCCTGCCCGAGGGCGCCGAGATGATCATGCCCGGCGACAACGTCGACATGACCGTCGAGCTCATCACCCCGATCGCCCTCGAGGTCGGCCAGCGCTTCGCCATCCGCGAGGGTGGCCGGACCGTCGGCGCCGGGGCCATCGTGGCCATCACCGAGTAGGGACGAGATGGCAAGAGCAGCAGAGAATCGCCCGATCGTCCAGCTCGCCTGCACCGAGTGCAAGTCGAGGACGTATACCACGCGGAAGAACAAGAAGAACGACCCCAACCGGATCGAGCTTCGCAAGTACTGCCCGCGCGAGCGACGTCATACGTTGCACCGGGAGGCCAAGTAGGAGACAACACAGGGGCGTAGCTCAATTGGCAGAGCACCGGTCTCCAAAACCGGCGGTTGTAGGTTCGAGTCCTATCGCCCCTGCCACTCCCTCCCGTCGTAGCTAGAGAGCAACAGCCGAACCGTGCGTCGAATCCGTCGCTACATCGAGGAATCCTGGTCCGAGCTCAAGAAGGTCGCCTGGCCGACCCGGGACCAGGTGCGCAATCTGACCGTGCTCGTCTTCGTGGTGAGCGCCGCGATCGGCGTCTTCATCGCCGCCTGTGACTTCGTCTTCACCGAGGTCGTCCGGCTCATCACCCCGGCGGCGTAGGAGACGGCTGTGACCGAGAGCGTTCGCGCGCCGGAGAAGCGCTGGTACGTGATCCACACGTACTCCGGCTACGAGAACAAGGTCAAGACGAACCTCGAGCACCGCATCGAGTCGATGGGCATGGAGGACAAGATCTTCCAGGTCCTCGTCCCGATGGAGGACGAGATCGAGATCAAGCAGGGCCAGCGGCACACCGTCCAGAAGAAGGTGTTCCCCGGCTACGTCCTCGTCGAGATGATCTACGACCCGGAGTCGTGGTACGTCGTCCGCAACACCCCTGGCGTGACGAGCTTCGTGGGAACCGGCAACCTGCCGGGCGCGCGGAGCGAGCCGATCCCGCTCGAGGAGCACGAGGTCAAGGCGATCCTCCGCCAGATGGGCGTGGAGACGCCGAAGTTCCGCGTGGCGTTCACGAAGGGCCAGAGCGTCCGGGTCACGGACGGGCCGTTCGCCGAGTTCGTCGGCACGGTGGACGAGCTGGACCCCGAGCGCAACAAGGTCAAGGTCCTCGTGAGCATCTTCGGCCGCGAGACGCCCGTCGAGCTCGACCTCCTGCAGGTCGAGAAGCTCTGATCGAAAGGAACCCGTCCCACCGTGGCGAAGAAGATCCGAATCGTCCTCACCCTCCAGCTGCCGGCCGGCAAGGCCACCCCGGCGCCGCCCGTCGGCACGGCCCTCGGCCCGCACGGCATCAACATCGTCGAGTTCACCAAGAGCTACAACGAGAAGACCGCCGACAAGGCCGGGCAGATCATCCCCGCCCAGATCACGGTCTTCGAGGATCGCTCGTTCACCTTCATTCTCAAGACGCCGCCCGCGGCCGACCTCCTCCGCAAGGCCGCCGGCATCGACAAGGGCTCGGCGACGGCGAGCCGCGAGAAGGCCGGCACGATCACCCGTGACCAGCTCCGCGAGATCGCCACGGCCAAGCTGGCCGACCTGAACGCCAACGACATCGAGGCCGCCATGCGGCAGGTCGAGGGCACGGCCCGCAGCATGGGCATCGAGGTCGCCGGATAGCCCGCCACTCCCTCCCCGGCCGTCGGCCGGGCGGCGACCCCACGAGACGGGGGAGGCCGGAACGCCGGCCGCCAGCGCGAGGTTCCAGGATGGCTCAGCACGGCAAGAAGTACCGAGAGGCCGCCAAGCTCGTCGAGCGGACCAGGGCGTACGCCCCGGCCGAGGCGGTCGCCCTCGTGAAGCAGACCTCGGTCGTCAGCTTCGACCCCTCCATCGAGGCTCACATCCGCCTCGGCGTCGACCCCCGCCACGCCGACCAGATGGTCCGCGGCACGATCGTCCTCCCGCACGGGACGGGCAAGGTCGTCCGCGTCGTGGTCTTCGCCCAGGGCGAGAAGGCCCAGGAGGCCCTCCGCGCCGGCGCCGACGAGGTCGGCGGCGAGGACCTGGTGAAGAAGATCGAGGGCGGCTGGCTCGACTTCGACGTGGCCGTCGCGACGCCGGACATGATGGGCATGGTGGGCAAGCTCGGCCGGATCCTCGGCCGCCGCGGCCTCATGCCGAACCCCAAGGCCGGCACCGTCACCTTCGACGTCGAGCGGGCCATCGGCGAGGTCAAGGCCGGCCGCGTCGAGTACAAGGTCGACAAGGGCGCGATCATCCACGTCTCCGTCGGCAAGGCCAGCTTCGAGGACGACGCGCTCGTCGCCAACCTGGCGGTGCTGCTCGACGCCGTGAACCGGGCCAAGCCGTCCGGCGCCAAGGGCACCTACCTCAAGGGCATGACGATCGCCAGCACGATGGGCCCCGGCGTCCGGGTGGACCTCCCGGCCCTGCTCGCCACCGCCAACGCCTGACCCGCCGGCCCGTCGCGCGACGCATCGAGCGACGATCCGGTACCATCCCGCAGCGCGGCCGCCGACCGGCGCGCCGCACCAGATCGAAAGACGGACCGCCGCAGACAGCCTGCGCCCGCGGGCCGCGTCGCCGGCGCCCAGGACGGGCCCGGAGGGACGGCCGGGGCTTGATCCGTCGGACCGGACCGGCGCCCGCGGGAGCGGACCCGGGGACGCCGACGGGCACGCCGAGGCAGGACCACCAGCGATCGCCCTCCCCCGGGGCGGCTCCGCGCGGACCCTGCGACGACGCGAAGGACGCAACCGTCTGGCAGGGACCCCGCCCGGCGGGTCCACCGCGGCGCGCCGGACGCGCGCGACACGAGAGGGTTGCATGCCGACCGAGGCGAAGCGCGCGACCGTCGCCGAGCTCCGCGAGGACCTCGCCGCCAGCACCACGCTGATCACCACCGAGTACCGCGGCCTCACGGTTCGCGAGATCGGGGAGATCCGGCGCGCGCTGCGGAAGAACAACGTCACCTACCGGGTCGTCAAGAACCGCCTGATGCGGATCGCGGCCGAGCAGGAGGGCAACGGCGGGGTCGCCCCGCTGCTCCGCGGCCCCTCGGCCATCGCCTTCGGGACCGGCGACGAGACGCTCGTCGCCAAGACGGTCCTCGATGCGGTCCGGCCCTACAAGCTCGTCAAGGTCACCGGCGCCGTGGTCGGCGGCAAGACCTTCGACGGGGACGGCGTCCAGCGGCTGGCAACGCTGCCAACCCGCGAGGTCCTCCTCGCCCAGCTGGCCGGGGCGTTCAGCGCGCCCGCCACGCAGGTCGCCGGTCTCCTCGCCGCGAACCTCCGCAACCTGGGCTCCCTGCTGGCCCAGTTCCAGGACCAGAAGGCCCAGACCAGCGCCTAGCGCGTCCCGCCGCCCGATCCGTCGCCCGCCCACGGCGGGCCCTTCCAAGGAGCTTCACCCGATGGCCACCCTCACCCAGGACCAGATCCTCGACGCGATCGGCTCGATGACCCTCGTCGAGGTCAGCGAGTTCGTGAAGAAGTTCGAGGAGAAGTTCGGCGTCACGGCCGCCGCCCCGGTCGCCGTCGCCGCCGCCCCGGCGGCCGGCGCCGCCCCGGTCGCCGAGGCCGCCGAGGAGCAGACCGAGTTCTCGGCCGTCCTCGCCGAGATCGGCCCCAACAAGATCCCGGTCATCAAGGTCGTCCGCGAGCTGACCGGGCTCGGCCTCAAGGAGGCCAAGGACCTCGTCGATGCGTTCCCCAAGCCGGTCAAGGAGGGGATCGCCCGGGACGAGGCCGAGAAGATCAAGGCCGCCCTCGAGGAGCAGGGCGCCAAGGTCGAGATCAAGTAGCGATCGGCACGATCCGTCGCCGCGGTCGGGCGCCCTCCGGCGCCCGACCGATCCCGCGGCCCCGACGCCGGGCGGTGACCCTCATCACCGACCCGGCCATCGGCACGTTTGACAGCCGGGAGATTCGCGGTACACTTTCCAATTCCGTGAGCGCGGCCCTCCCTCTTCCTTCCCTCCTCCGCCAAGGAGCGGTTCATGCTGCCTGTCGCTGATTCGTCCATTCCCGTGCCCGGGCGCGTCTCGTACGCCCGGATCGCCGAGAAGCGAGAGATCCCAAATCTCATCGAGCTCCAGGTCCGATCCTTCGCCTGGTTCGTCGAGAGGGGGCTCCGGGAACTCTTCGACGAGATCAGCCCGATCAGGGACTTCACCGCCAAGGTGATGGAGCTCCAGTTCCTTGACTACGAGTTCGGGGATCCCAAGTACTCCGAGCTGGAGTGCCGCACCCGCGACCTCACCTTCAGCCGCCCGCTGTACGTCCAGGTCGAGCTCCTCATCAAGGAGACGGGCGAGATCCAGCGGCAGCGCGTCTACATGGGCGACTACCCGTGGATGACGCACCTGGGCACGTTCATCATCAATGGCGCCGAGCGCGTGGTCGTCAGCCAGCTCGTGCGCTCGCCGGGCGTCTACTACGGGAAGGTGGAGGACCCCACCTCCGGGCGGGACCTCTTCACCGCCAAGGTCATCCCCAACCGGGGCGCCTGGCTGGAGTTCGAGACCTCCAACAAGGACCTCCTCTCGGTGAAGGTCGATCGCAAGCGCAAGATCGCGGCGACGACCCTCCTGCGGGCGGTCGGCTTCGAGCGCGACGAGGAGATCGCCGCCCTCTTCGGGGCCGTCGACGACAGCGTCGAGCACCCCTACATCGCCTCGACGCTGGACAAGGACCCCACCAACACCCAGGCCGAGGCCCTCATCGAGGTCTACAAGAAGCTGCGCCCGGGCGACCCGCCCACCGGCGACAACGCCCGCCAGCTCGTGGAGAGCCTCTTCTTCAACTTCCGCCGCTACGACCTCGGTCGGGTCGGCCGCTACAAGTTCAACAAGAAGCTTGGCCCGGTGGCGGCCCGGATGGGGATCGAGCTGCCCCAGGAGGACGGGGAGAACCCCCAGCTCGGGCGGACGATAACCCGCGAGGACATCGCCGCCATCGTCGGCCAGATGATCGTCCTCAACAACGGCCACGGCCAGGCCGACGACATCGACCACCTCGGCAACCGCCGAATCCGCGCCAACGGCGAGCTGATCCAGAACGCCTTCCGGATCGGCCTCCTGCGCATGGAGCGCGTCGTCCGCGAGCGGATGACGATCCAGGAGATCGAGAAGGCGACCCCGAACGCCCTCATCAACATCCGCCCGGTCGTGGCGGCGATGAAGGAGTTCTTCGGCGGCAGCCAGCTCAGCCAGTTCATGGACCAGACGAATCCCCTGGCCGAACTGACCAGCAAGCGGCGCCTCTCGGCCCTCGGCCCGGGCGGCCTCTCCCGCGAGCGCGCCGGCTTTGACGTCCGCGACGTCCACCACAGCCACTACGGCCGGATCTGCCCGATCGAGACTCCCGAAGGGCCGAACATCGGCCTCATCGGCTCCCTGGCCACCTACGGCCGGATCAACGACTACGGCTTCATCGAGACGCCCTACCGCAAGGTCAAGCGCACGATCGCCTGGGACGACCCCGACCTCGGCACGTACGTCGCCGGCTCCGACCTCGTCACCAAGGGTGGCGAGGTGGTCGTGAAGAAGGGCGAGCCGCTGGCCTCCGCCGCTGCGGAGCTCAAGAAGCAGAAGGCGCACGCCTTCCCGATCCGGCCGGTGGTCACCGACGAGATCGTCTACCTCGCGGCCGACGAGGAGGAGGAGCACTGGGTCGCCCAGGCGAACGCCGCCCTCGACGAGCAGGGCCACTTCGTCCGGGAGCGCGTCCCCTGCCGCTACCGCGACCAGTTCCCCGAGGTGGCGCCCGACCGCATCGAGTACATGGACGTCAGCCCCAAGCAGGTCGTCTCGGTGGCCACGGCCCTGATCCCGTTCCTTGAGCACGACGACGCCAACCGCGCCCTGATGGGCTCCAACATGCAGCGCCAGGCCGTGCCCCTCCTCGAGCCGGAGGCGCCCATCGTGGGGACCGGCATGGAGCGCCGGGCGGCGCTCGACTCCGGGCAGGTCGTGGTCGCCCTCGAGGCCGGCGTCGTCACCTCGGTGACGGCCGAGCGGATCCTCGTCGAGGAGGACTCCGGCGAGCTGCGGACCTACCCGCTCCAGAAGTTCGTCCGCTCCAACCAGGGGACCTGCATCAACCAGCGCCCGATCGTGACGGTCGGCGCCCGCGTCGCCGCCGGCGACGCCATCGCCGACTCGTCCTCTACGGATGGGGGCGAGCTGGCCCTGGGCCGCAACATCCTCGTGGCGTTCATGAGCTGGGAGGGCGGCAACTACGAGGACGCGATCGTCATCAGCGATCGCCTGGTCCGCGAGGACCTCTTCACCAGCATCCACATCGAGAAGCACGAGATCGAGTCGCGCGACACGAAGCTCGGGCCCGAGGAGATCACCCGGGACATCCCCAACGTCGGGGAGGAGTCCCTCAAGGACCTCGACGAGGACGGGATCGTCTACATCGGGGCCGAGGTCCAGCCGGGCGACATCCTGGTCGGCAAGATCACGCCCAAGGGCGAGACCGAGCTGACGGCCGAGGAGCGCCTCCTGCGGGCGATCTTCGGGGAGAAGGCCCGCGAGGTGAAGGACTCCTCGCTGCGGCTGCCCCACGGCGAGCGCGGCAAGGTCGTCGACGTCAAGATCTTCACCCGCGAGGCCGGCGACGAGCTCCTGCCCGGAGTCAACCGCCTCGTCCGCGTCTCCGTCGCCCAGAAGCGCAAGGTGTCGGTCGGCGACAAGATGGCCGGCCGCCACGGCAACAAGGGCGTCATCGCCAAGGTCCTGCCGCAGGAGGACATGCCGTTCCTCCCCGACGGGACGCCCGTCGACATCATCCTCAACCCGCTCGGCGTGCCGAGCCGGATGAACATCGGCCAGATCCTCGAGACCCACCTCGGCTGGGCCCTCAGCATGCTCGGCTACAAGGCCGCCACGCCGGTCTTCGACGGCGCGACGGAGAGCCAGATCCGCGACGCGCTCCGGGCGGCTCCCGCCCCCTGGGCGAAGGAGCCCGGTGAGCACCTGCCCGAGGACGGCAAGGTCGAGCTGCGCGACGGGCGCACCGGCGAGGAGTTCGATCGGCGGATCACCGTCGGACAGATCTACATGCTGAAGCTCCACCACCTGGTGGAGGACAAGATCCACGCCCGGTCCACGGGTCCCTACAGCCTGATCACCCAGCAGCCGCTCGGCGGCAAGGCCCAGTTCGGCGGCCAGCGCTTCGGTGAGATGGAGGTCTGGGCGCTCGAGGCTTACGGGGCCGCGAACATCCTCCAGGAGCTGTTGACGGTCAAGTCCGACGACGTCATGGGCCGCGTCCAGACGTACGAGGCGATCGTCAAGGGCGAGGAGATCCAGCAGCCCGGCGTCCCGGAATCGTTCAAGGTGCTCATCAAGGAGCTCCAGAGCCTCGGCCTCAACGTCGAGATCCTCAACGAGAACGACGAGGAGATCCGCTTCGTCGAAGACGTCTCGGCCTATCCGCTCCCCGATCTCGGTGGCATCAACCTCGCCGGCTTCGAGGACTGATCACCCCGTAACCATCACGCGGAGCCGTCGCTCGGCCGGCCCGGCTCCGCTCGCACCCGGTCCGAATCGCGCCGCCGAGGGCCCGCGGCGGCGCGGAGGAGAACGATGCTCGAGGTCAACAACTTCAACGCCATCCGGATCTCGCTCGCTTCCCCCGAGCAGATCCGCGAGTGGTCCTGGGGCGAGGTCACCAAGCCCGAGACCATCAACTACCGGACGCTCAAGCCGGAGAAAGACGGCCTCTTCGACGAGCGCATCTTCGGTCCCACCAAGGACTGGGAGTGCTACTGCGGCAAGTACAAGCGCATCCGCTACAAGGGGATCATCTGCGACAAGTGCGGCGTCGAGGTCACTCGCGCCAAGGTGCGCCGCGAGCGGATGGGCCACATCCAGCTCGCCAGCCCGGTCAGTCACATCTGGTACTTCAAGGGCACTCCGTCGCGCCTCGGGATCCTCCTCGACATCAGCCCCCGCAACCTCGAGCGGATCCTCTACTTCGCCCTCTTCATCGTCACCCACGTCGACGAGGACGCACGCCGGCGGGCGCTCCAGGCGCTCGACGAGGAGGCCGAGGGCCGCGGCCACGACGGCAAGGTCGGCGAAGCGGAGGAGCAGGAGCGCGTGGCGTTCGAGCGCCGCCGCGACGAGCTGACCGCCGCGCGGGACGAGCTCCTCAGGCAGCTGGAGCAGCAGCGGACCGACCAGACCGACGAGATCAGCGCCGCCGCCCAGGCGGTCCAGGCGCAGCTGGCCGCCCTCAAGGCGACCCGCGCCGAGGAGACGATCGCCTTCGCGCCCACCGGCGAGGTCGTCCTGGCCGCCGGCGAGACGGGCGGAAAGGCCGCCCAGGCACGGCTCACCAAGATCGCCGCCGCCGAGTCCGAGCGGGTGACCGAGGCGCTCCGCCTGCGCGAGCAGGACGAGCAGCGGGCCACCGAGCAGAAGATCGACGACCTGCGCATCCAGATGGAGGCGGCCATCGACGCCCTCCGGGAGGGGCGCAAGCTGGAGGCGGACAGCCGCAAGGACGAGATTCGCCGCACCCGCGACGAGATCGAGTCGCTCCAGCCGATGTCGACGTTGACCGAGACCGACTTCCGCTACCTCGACGAGAAGTACGGGTCGGGGGCGCGCAGCGGACGGGTCTTCTGGGCCGGCATGGGCGCCGAGGCCGTCCGCGACATCATCACCAGGATGGACCTGGAGGAGCTTGCCCGCGCCCTCCACGTCGAGGTCCGGACGACGTCCGGCCAGCGCCGCAAGAAGGCCATCAAGCGGCTGCGCCTCATCGAGGCCTTCCGCCGCTCCGGGACCCGCCCGGAGTGGATGATCCTCTCCGTCCTGCCGGTCATCCCGCCCGAGCTGCGGCCGATGGTCCAGCTCGACGGCGGGCGCTTCGCCACGTCAGACCTCAATGACCTCTACCGGCGCGTGATCAACCGCAACAACCGCCTGAAGCGGCTCCTCGAGCTCGGGGCCCCCGAGATCATCATCCGCAACGAGAAGCGGATGCTCCAGGAGGCCTGCGACGCGCTCGTCGACAACGGCCGGCGCGGCCGGGCCATCGCCGGGACGGGCAACCACCGCCTCAAGTCCCTGAGCGACATGCTGAAGGGCAAGCAGGGTCGCTTCCGCCAGAACCTTCTCGGCAAGCGGGTCGACTACTCCGGCCGCTCCGTCATCGTCGTCGGGCCGGACCTGCAGCTTCATCAGTGCGGCCTGCCCAAGAAGATGGCCCTCGAGCTGTTCAAGCCGTTCGTCATGCGCCAGCTCGTGGAGAAGGGCCTCGCCCACAACATCAAGAGCGCCAAGCGTCTCGTCGAGCGCGTCGTCCCGGTCGTCTGGGACGTCCTCGAGGAGGTCATCAAGGACCACCCGGTCCTGTTGAACCGCGCCCCGACGCTCCACCGCCTGGGCATCCAGGCCTTCATGCCGGTCCTCGTCGAGGGCTCGGCGATCCAGATCCATCCCCTCGTGTGCACCGCCTTCAACGCGGACTTCGACGGCGACCAGATGGCGGTCCACGTGCCGCTCTCCACGGCAGCCCAGGAAGAGGCGCGGACGATGATGCTGTCGACCGCCAACCTCCTGTCGCCCGCCGACGGGAGCCCGGTCGTGGCGCCCACCCAGGACATGGTCCTCGGCTGCTTCTATCTCACGATGGACGAGCCGGGCGTCGAGCGGCGGGCTCCCAGCCGGATCTTCGCCGACGAGGACGAGGCGATCCTGGCCTACCAGCTCCGGACGGTCACCCTCCACGCGCCCGTTGAGGCGATGATCCGAACCTGGGACGAGGATGCCGAGGGGCTCGTCGAGCGCCGCCTCGTCACGACCGTCGGGCGGATCATCTTCAACCAGATCCTCCCCGACCGCCTGCGCTTCGCCAACAAGGAGCTCAAGCGGCCGGACCTCCGCGGCCTCGTCGACCGCTGCTACCGCGCCCTCGGGCCGATCGAGACGGCCCACCTCGTGGACGGCATCAAGCGGGTCGGCTTCGAGTACGCGACGCGCGGCGGGATGACGATCGCCGTCGACGACATCACGGTGCCGCCCGACAAGCCCGAGCTCCTCGCCGCCGCGGACGAGCAGGTCAACCGCATCGACGCCCAGTTCCAGCGCGGCCTCATCACCGACGACGAGCGCTACGAGGCGGTCGTCGACGTCTGGCAGAAGGCCTCCAAGGACCTGTCGGACAGGATGATGGAGAACCTCGACCCGAACAGCCCGGTGGCGATGATGACCGCCTCCGGCGCCCGCGGCAACAAGGGCAACATCGGCCAGCTGGGCGCGATGCGCGGCCTCATGGCCGACCCGTCCGGGCGGATCATCGACGTCCCCGTGCGGAGCAACTTCCGCGAGGGGATGACCGTCCTCGAGTACTTCATCTCCACCCACGGGGCCCGCAAGGGTCTCGCGGACACCGCCCTCCGGACCGCCGACTCCGGGTACCTCACCCGCCGCCTCGTGGACGTCGCCCAGGACGTGATCACCCGCGAAGAGGACTGCGGGACGGAGGAGGGGAGCTGGATCACCCGGGCCGAGTCCGACGAGGTCACCCTCGAGGCCGGGTCGTTCGCCCGGCGCCTCGTCGGTCGCCTCGCCGCGGCGCCGGTCACCGACGCCGACGGCGTCGTCCTCTGCGACCGCAACGAGCAGGTCACCGAGGAGATCGGGCGGCGCATCGAGGAGGCCGGGGTCCACGAGGTCCTTGTCCGCTCCCCGCTGAGCTGCGAGGCGCGCAACGGGGTCTGCCGCTACTGCTACGGCCGCAATCTCGCCACCGGGTCCCTCGTCGGGACCGGCGAGGCGGTCGGGATCATCGCCGCCCAGTCGATCGGCGAGCCGGGCACCCAGCTGACGATGCGGACGTTCCACACCGGCGGCGTCGCGTCGGCCGGTGGCGCCGACATCACGGCCGGCCTCCCGCGCGTCGAGGAGCTCTTCGAGGCCCGGGTCCCGAAGGGCAAGGCCGAGATCAGCCACATCGACGGCATCGTCGAGATCATTCGCGGCGATACCCTGACCAAGGTCAAGGTGACGAGCGTCGAGCAGTACGACGCGCCGCTCCGCCTGCCGGCCGGGGCCGAGATCCTGGCCGCCGCGGGCGACCTCGTGGAGAAGAGCCAGGTCCTCGCCCGCGTCGCCGGTCGCGATGGCGCCTCGACCGACGTCGTCGCGCCCGAGAAGGGGATCCTCCTCCGTGAAGGCGACCAGCTCGCGGTGCGGGCCGAGGACCGCGTCGAGCGGGAATACGTCATCCCCCACAACGCCAAGCTCCGGGTCGAGGACGGCCAGGAGGTCCGCGCCGGCGACCCGATCACCGACGGCCCCATCAACCCGCAGGAGTACCTCGAGACGCGGGGCAAGGACGACGTCCAGCGCTACCTTGTCCGCGAGGTCCAGAAGGTCTATCGGAGCCAGGGCGTCACCATCAGCGACAAGCACATCGAGATCATCGTCCGCCAGATGCTGCGCAAGGTCCGCGTGGACCAGCCGGGCGACACCGACCTGCTCCCGACGGAGCTCGTCGATCGCCTCGACTTCGAGGCCGCCAACGACCGCGTGCTGGCCGAGGGCGGGGAGCCGGCGACCGCCCAGGTCGTCCTGCTCGGGGTGACCAAGGCCTCCCTCAATACGGCCAGCTTCCTCGCCGCGGCCTCCTTCCAGGAGACGACCCGCGTCCTGACCGAGGCCGCCATCAACGGCTCCAAGGACCACCTGGTCGGCCTCAAGGAGAACGTCATCATCGGCAAGCTCATCCCCGCGGGGACGGGCGCGCCGGCGAACGTGGCCGCCCGCCGCGAGGCGGACCGGCGTCGGGCCGCCGAGGCGCTCGCCGGCGGCGAGCTCCCCGACGAGTTCGGGGCCGAGTACAACCCGTTCCTCGAGGATGCCGTGGACGGCGGCGGGGCCGACGAGGCCGCGCGGCTCACGGCGCTCCTCGCCGCCGCGGACGCCTCGAGCGAGGCCGACGAGGACGACGACGAGACCTCCGGCGAGGGTGACGACGAGGCGTTCAACCCGTTCCTGGCCGACGCCGCGTCGCGGCCCGCCGGCGAGGCGACCAGCCCGCTGGAGGAGGCCCTGGCCGATCTCGCCGAGGAGGGCGACGGCTCCGAGTCCTGACCACCCGGCGGGCCCCGGAAGGCTTTGACACCCTTCGAGGCCCGCTGGTACACTCCCCCCTTGCGTGCCGCGACCGGCAGGTCGTCGGTGCGTGCGCCCCGCGCCTCGGCGCCGGGCTCATCGGCGGAGCCGCCCGCGGGCGACCGAGGCCGACACCGAAGCGACGAGAAAGGGACAGCGTCTCCGTGCCGACGATCAGCCAGCTCGTGCGCCACGGCCGGAAGCCGAAGATCGAGAAGGTCAAGGCCCCGGCGATGCGCAAGATCTGGAACAGCCTCGACCAGCGCCAGACCCCGATTCCGGGCGCCCCCCAGAAGCGCGGCGTCTGCCTGCAGGTGCGCACGATGACGCCGAAGAAGCCGAACTCGGCGCTGCGCAAGATCGCGCGCGTCCGGCTGTCGAACCAGATGGAGGTCACGGCCTACATCCCCGGAATCGGGCACAACCTCCAGGAGCACTCCGTCGTGCTCGTCCGTGGCGGCCGGGTCAAGGACCTCCCGTCGGTGAAGTACCACATCATCCGGGGGACGCTCGACACCGCCGGCGTCCGCGACCGCAAGCAGGGCCGCTCGAAGTACGGGGCCAAGGCCTCGGCGCAGCTGCCCGGCCAGAAGAAGTAGGGACCATGCCGCGCCGCGCCAGCATCCCCCGCAAGGCCAAGTACGAGTCGACGCCGGCCAACCGGACGACGGCCCGCATCTCGGCGAAGCTCATGACCGACGGCAAGCGGAACCTCGCCAACCGCATCCTGCGCCAGGCGCTCGCCCGTGCCGAGGCCCAGGCGAAGCGCCCGGGACTCGAGGTCCTCGAGTCCGCGCTCCGCAATGCGACGCCGATCATCGAGGTGAAGCCCCGCCGCGTCGGCGGCGCCACCTACCAGGTCCCGGTCGAGATCCGCGGCGATCGCCGCCTCTCCCTCGGCGTTCGCTGGCTCGTCCAGGCCGCCCGCAAGCGCAGCGGCAAGAGCATGAGCGAGAAGCTCGCGGCCGAGTTCGTCGACGCGTCGAACGGGCTGGGCGCCGCCGTCAAGCGACGCGAGGACACCCACAAGATGGCCGACGCGAACAAGGCCTTCAGCCACTTCAAATGGTAGGCGAAGAGCGTCCCTGATGGCCCGCCAGGTCTCCCTCGCCCGTACCCGGAACATCGGGGTCATCGCCCACATCGATGCCGGCAAGACGACCGTCACCGAGCGGATCCTCTTCTACACGAAGAAGATCTACAAGCTTGGCGAGGTCCACGAGGGCGCGGCCACGATGGATTGGATGCCCCAGGAGCAGGAGCGGGGCATCACCATCACGGCCGCGGCGACGACCTGCTTCTGGGACGACCATCGCATCAACATCATCGATACGCCCGGGCACGTGGACTTCACGGTCGAAGTCGAGCGGAGCCTTCGCGTCCTCGACGGCGCCGTGGTCGTCTTCGACGGGGTCGCCGGGGTCGAGCCGCAGTCGGAGACGGTCTGGCGCCAGGCCGATCGCTACCGGGTGCCCCGCATCTGCTTCATCAACAAGCTCGATCGGACCGGCGCCGATTTCTGGCGCTGTGTCGGGATGATCGAGGATCGCCTCGGCGCCAACGCCGTGCCCGTCCAGATCCCGATCGGGTCCGAGGACGCCTTCAGGGGCGTGGTCGACCTCGTCCGGATGGAGGCGATCCTCTACCGGGACGAGGACCTGGGCTCCGAGATCGAGATCGCCGAGATCCCCGCCCACCTGCTCGTCGAAGCTCGCAAGCACCGCGAGAAGCTCGTCGAGGCCGTCGCCGAGATGGACGACGCCCTCATGCACAAGTACCTCGAGGGCGAGGAGCTGACCGAGGAGGAGCTGGTGCACGGGCTGCGGCTCGGCACGCTGCAGTACCGGATCGTCCCCGTCCTGACCGGCTCGGCCCTCAAGAACAAGGGCATCCAGCCGATGCTCGACGCGGTGGTGGCCTACCTCCCGTCGCCGCTCGACGTCCCCCCGGTCATCGGCGAGCACCCGGTCACCCACGCCGAGGTCCTCCGCACGGTCGACGACGGCGAGCCGTTCAGCGCGCTCGCCTTCAAGATCGCCGCCGACCCCTTCGTCGGCAAGCTCGCCTTCTTCCGGGTCTACTCCGGGACCCTCAAGTCGGGCTCCTACATTCTCAACTCGTCGAAGGGACGCAAGGAGCGCATCGGGCGCATCCTCCAGATGCACGCCAACCACCGGGAGGAGATCGAGGAGGTCTACGCCGGCGACATCGCCGCGGCGGTCGGCCTCAAGGAGACCTACACCGGGGACACCCTGGCCGACCCGGCCCACCCGGTCATCCTCGAGTCGATGACCTTCCCCGAGCCGGTGATCGAGGTCAAGATCGAGCCCAAGACGAAGCTCGACCAGGACAAGATGGGCCTCGCCCTCCAGCGCCTGGCCGAGGAGGACCCGACCTTCCGCGTCAAGACGGACGAGGAGAGCGGCGAGACGCTCATCGCCGGGATGGGCGAGCTGCACCTCGACGTGCTCGTCGACCGCATGGTCCGCGAGTTCAAGGTCGTGGCCAACATCGGCAAGCCCCAGGTCTCCTACCGGGAGACGATCCGCCGCCGGGCGGAGGGCAACGGACGGTTCGTCCGCCAGACGGGCGGCAAGGGCCAGTACGGCCACGTCGTCCTGCGGCTGGAGCCGCTCGACAAGGGGGCCGGGATCGAGTTCGTCGACAAGACCGTCGGCGGGGTCATCCCGAAGGAGTACATGCGCGCGATCGACCATGGGGTCCGGGGGGCGCTGGAGACGGGCGTCTACGCCGGGTACCCGATGGTCGACGTCCGGGCGACGGTCTTCGACGGGTCGTACCACGAGGTCGACTCGAGCGAGATGGCGTTCAAGATCGCCGCCTCCATGGCGGTCAAGGACGCCGTCGACAAGGCCGACCCGGCGATCCTCGAGCCGATGATGCGGGTCGAGGTCACGATGCCGGAGCAGTTCATGGGCGACGTGATCGGCGACTTGAACAGCCGGCGCGGCCAGGTCGAGGGGATCGATTCGCGCGGGACGACGCAGGTCGTCCGCGCCTTCGTCCCCCTCGCGGAGATGTTCGGGTACGCCACGGACCTGCGGTCGATGACCCAGGGTCGGGCGAGCTACTCGATGGAGCTGTCCCATTACGCCGAGGTCCCCGGCAGTCTCGCCGCGGAGCTCGTCCAGAAGTCCAGGGTCTAGCAGGCGGGAAGGCCGGCGACGGACGTCCCACCGGGACCCGGACGCGGCGAGGAGCCAGGGAGCGCAGACGACGATGGCGAAGAAGAAGTTCGAGCGGACGAAGCCGCACGTCAACATCGGCACCATCGGTCACATCGACCACGGGAAGACGTCGCTGACCGCGGCGATCACGAAGTACCTCGCCCTCAAGGGCGGCTCCGAGTACCGCGCGTTCGATTCGATCGACAACGCCCCCGAGGAGCGCGAGCGCGGGATCACGATCGCGATCGCCCACGTCGAGTACCAGACCGACGCGCGCCACTACGCGCACGTCGACTGCCCCGGCCACGCCGACTACATCAAGAACATGATCACCGGCGCCGCCCAGATGGACGGGGCGATCCTCGTCGTGGCCGCCACCGACGGCCCGATGCCCCAGACCCGGGAGCACATCCTCCTGGCCCGCCAGGTCGAGGTCCCCTACATCGTCGTCTTCCTCAACAAGGTCGACGCGGTCGACGACCCCGAGCTGCTCGACCTCGTCGAGCTCGAGGTCCGCGAGCTGCTCACCAAGAACCAGTTCCCCGGCGACGACATCCCCGTCATCCGCGGCTCGGCTCTGAAGGCCCTCGAGGCCTCCGACAAGGTCGACGACCCGGCCTACGCCTGCATCCAGGAGCTGCTCGACGCCGTCGACTCCTACATCCCGACCCCCGAGCGGCCCGTCGACAAGCCCTTCCTCATGCCCGTCGAGGACGTCTTCGGGATCAAGGGCCGGGGCACCGTCGCCACCGGCCGCATCGAGCGCGGCATCGTCAAGGTCGGCGACGAGGTCGAGATCGTCGGCATCCGGCCCACCCGCAAGGTCGTGGTGACCGGCGTCGAGATGTTCAAGAAGCTCCTCGACGAGGGCCGCGCCGGCGACAACGTGGGCTGCCTCCTGCGGGGCATCGAGCGCGACGACATCGAGCGCGGCCAGGTCCTGGCCAAGGTGGGCTCGGTCAAGCCCCACACCCGCTTCACCGCCCGCGTCTACGTCCTGACCAAGGAGGAGGGCGGCCGCCACACCCCCTTCTACAACGGCTACCGGCCCCAGTTCTACCTCCGCACGACCGACGTGACGGGGGCCATCGGCCTGCCCGAGGGCGCCGAGATGATCATGCCCGGCGACAACGTCGACATGACCGTCGAGCTCATCACCCCGATCGCCCTCGAGGTCGGCCAGCGCTTCGCCATCCGCGAGGGTGGCCGGACCGTCGGCGCCGGGGCCATCGTGGCCATCACCGAGTAGGGACGAGATGGCAAAGCAGCGGATCCGGATCCGCCTCAAGGCCTACGACCACCGGCTGCTCGATCAGTCGGCGGCCCAGATCGTCGAGACCGCCCAGCGGACCGGCGCCGACGTCGTCGGCCCCGTCCCGCTCCCGACCAGGATCGAGAAGTTCACCGTCCTCCGGTCGCCCTTCATCGACAAGGACAGCCGCGAGCAGTTCGAGATCCGGACCCACAAGCGCCTCGTCGACATCCTCGACCCGTCGGCCAAGACCGTCGACGCCCTGATGCGACTCTCGCTGGCAGCGGGCGTCGACATCGAGATCAAGATGTGACGCGGCCATGAGCATCGGATTGATCGGCCGCAAGGTCGGCATGACCCAGGTCTTCCAGGGCGACGGGACGATGATCCCGGTCAGCGTCGTGGCCATCCAGCCGAACACGGTGACCCGCCTTCGCACGCCGGAGCGGGACGGCTACACCGCCGTCCAGCTCGGCACCGAGCCCGGCAGGAAGCTCTCCAGGCCCGAGGCGGGCCAGCTGGCGAATCTGCCCAAGGTCGCGGTCATCCGCGAGTTCCGGGTGGACGACCTGGCGGCCTACGAGGTCGGCCAGACGCTCGACGTCAGCTTCTTCGCGCCCGGCGACGTCATCCACGTCACGGGAACGTCGAAGGGCAAGGGCTTCGCCGGGACGATCAAGCGCCACAACTTCCACCGCGGCCCCAAGACGCACGGCTCCGACCACCATCGCGAGCCGGGCTCCATCGGCCCGGGCACCACGCCCGGCCGCGTCTACCGGGGAAGCCGGATGGCCGGTCACATGGGTGACGAGCGCGTCACCGTCAAGAAGCTGCAGGTCGTGCGCACTGATCCCGACCGGAACCTCCTCCTCGTGAGGGGTTCCGTCCCCGGGGCCCCGAACGCGCTCGTCCTGGTGAAGAAGGCCTGACGATGCCCCAGACCACCCTGTACGCCCGCACCGGCGACGCGATCGGGACCGTCGACCTCAGCGACGAGCTCTTCGCGGCTCCCGTGAACGCGACGGTGATGCACCAGGCGGTGACCGCCCAGCTCGCCGGCCGTCACCTCGGCACGCACGACACCAAGACCCGCGGCGACGTCCGCGGCGGCGGCAAGAAGCCGTACCGCCAGAAGGGGACCGGCCGCGCCCGCCAGGGATCGCGCACCGCGCCGCATTACGCGGGCGGCGGCGTCGTCTTCGGCCCGCACCCGCGCTCCTACGCCCAGCGCCTGCCTCGGCGCATGAAGCGGCTCGCCCTCCGTGGCGCCCTGACCGCCAAGCTCGCCGACGGCGCCATCAAGATCCTCGACGCCTTCGCCCTCGAGCAGGTCCGGACGAAGGACCTGGTGGTCGTGCTGGCGAACCTCGAGGCCGGCGGCCGCGTGCTGATTGTCGCCCCCGGGCGCGACGAGAAGCTCGACCTCTCGGCCCGCAACCTGCCCGGGGTCGAGATCCTCCTGGCCGACTCCCTGAACATCGTCGACCTCCTGAAGGCCGACACCGTCGTCATCGAGCAGCCCGCGCTCGCCCGCCTCGAGGAGGTGTACGCGTGACGCTCACCGCCCACGACGTCATCGTCCGGCCGATCATCAGCGAGAAGTCGATGGACGTGTCCGGCCGCGGCAAGTACACGTTCGAGGTCCACGGCGACGCCTCCAAGATCCAGGTCAAGGCGGCCGTGGAGGAGCTCTTCAAGGTCCAGGTCACCAAGGTCAACGTCCTCACGACGAAGGCCAAGGAGAAGCGCCGCGGAACGAAGCGCGGTCGCATCACCGGTTGGACCACGCCCTGGCGCAAGGCGATCGTCACGCTCGCCGCCGGCCAGAAGATCGAATTCTTCGAGGGGGTGTAGCGATGCCGCTCCGCAGCTACAAGCCCACCTCGGCCGGCCGGCGGTTCATGACCCGCTCGACCTTCGAGGAGGTCACGACCCGCGAACCCTACAAGCCGCTCCTCGAGCCGCTCAAGCGCGGCTCGGGCCGCAACAACCAGGGCCGTCTCACCGTCCGCCACCGCGGCGGCGGCGAGAAGCGCCACTACCGGATCATCGACTTCAAACGCGACAAGCTGGGCGTCCCGGCCCGCATCGCGACCGTCGAGTACGACCCCAACCGCTCGGCCCGCATCGGCCTGCTCCACTACCGGGACGGCGAGAAGCGCTACATGCTCCTCCCGCACGGCCTCAAGGTCGGCGACGTCGTCGTCGCCGGTCCCGATGCCGAGGCGCGGGTGGGGAACGCCCTGCCGCTGGCGAGCATCCCCCTCGGCACGACGGTCCACAACATCGAGCTCGTGCCGGGCAAGGGCGGGCAGATCGTCCGCTCCGCCGGCGGGA
Organism: uncultured Chloroflexia bacterium; assembly: GCA_963821235.1. Taxonomy (GTDB): domain Bacteria; phylum Chloroflexota; class Limnocylindria; order Limnocylindrales; family CSP1-4; genus CTSoil-043. The sequence continues at coordinate 2,656,862 of CAWGCS010000001.1, read as the reverse complement.
GCGCCCAGCTCCTGGCCAAGGAGGGCGAGTACGCCACGATCCGCCTCCCCTCCGGGGAGATGCGTCGGGTCCCGCTCCGCTGCATGGCCACGGTCGGCCAGGTCTCCAACCTGGACCACGAGAACCAGAGCCTCGGCAAGGCCGGTCGGGCCCGCCACATGGGCCTGCGCCCGGAGACCCGGGGCGTCGCGATGACGCCGCGGGACCATCCGCACGGCGGTGGCGAGGGCAAGTCGCCGACGGGCATGCCGCCCAAGACCCCGTGGGGCAAGCCCGCCATGGGCTATCGCACCGCGAAGGGCAAGAAGCCGAACCGGCTGATCGTCCGGTCGCGGCACCGCAAGTCGTAACGGAGGAACCGGAGCATGTCGCGTTCGGTCAAGAAGGGACCGTACGTCGAGGCGCGGCTCCTCGGCCGCGTCCAGGAGATGAACAAGCGGAGCGAGCGCAAGGTCGTCAAGACCTGGTCGCGGGCGTCCGTCGTCTTCCCCGACTTCATCGGGCATACCGTCGCCGTCTACAACGGGCGCAAGCACGTGCCCGTCTTCGTCACCGAGAACATGGTCGGTCATCGCTTCGGGGAGTTCGCTCCCACCCGCACCTTCCGCGGGCACGAGAAGAAGACCGACCGCTCCTCGGCGCTCAGGTAGGGCTGGATCGTGCGCGTTTCCGCCACCGCCAAGTACCTCCGCGGGTCCACCCGCAAGGCCGATCTCGTCGTCCGGGCCATTCGTGGCCGGCGCGCCGAGGACGCCGCCGCGATCCTGCGGTTCATGCCCCAGTCGGCCGCGCGCGACGTCGCCCGCGTCCTGGCCAGCGCGACCGCCAACGCGGAGAACAACCACAACCTCCCGGCCGACAGCCTGGTCATCGTGGAGGCCCTCGCCAACGAGGGGCCGACGATGAAGCGCTGGAAGCCGCGGGCGCAGGGCCGGGCGTTCCCGATCCACAAGCCCATGACCCACATCACGATCGTCCTCGAAGACAAGGAGGCCTAGATGGGACACAAGGTCCACCCCTATGGCTTCCGCCTGGGGACCACCCGCACCTGGACCGCGAAGTGGTACGCCGACAAGGAGTACACCTCGCTCCTCAAGGAGGACCTCGCGATCCGCCGCCTCATCGAGCGGCGGCTCGCCAACGCCAGCGTGAGCGGCGTGGAGATCGAGCGCGGCATCAACTACGTCACCGTCTCGATCCACACCGCGAAGCCCGGGATCGTCATCGGCAAGGGCGGTGCCAACGTCGAGGTCCTGCGCAAGCAGATCGGCGACCTCACCAAGCCGCGCAAGGTCAAGCTGGAGATCAAGGAGATCCGCCAGCCCGAGCTCGACGCCCACCTCGTGGCCATGAACATCGCCCAGCAGCTGGCTCGCCGGATCGCCTTCCGGAAGGCCATGAAGCAGGGCATCCAGCGGACGATGAAGGCGGGCGCGAAGGGCGTGAAGATCGCCGTCGCCGGCCGCCTCGGCGGCTCGGAGATGGCCCGCCGCGAGTGGGACCGCGAAGGCCGCATCCCCCTCGGCACCCTGCGCGCCGACATCAGCTACGGCTACGTGCTCTCCCGGACGACCTACGGCGCGATCGGCGTGAAGGTCTGGATCTACCGGGGCGACGTCCCCGACCAGCGGGCCGCCCGGCCCGCGGCCCCCGTGGCCGCGCCGGCCGCCGCCCAGGGAGTCTGATGCGATGCTGATGCCTCGCCGCGTCAAGCACCGCAAGGTGATGCGCGGCCGGATGTCCGGCATGGCGAAGGGCGGCACGGCCGTCTCCTTCGGGGAGTACGGGCTCGTCAGCCTGGAGCCCGCCTGGGTCACCAGCCGCCAGATCGAGGCCGCCCGGCGGGCCATGACCCGCTCGGTCAAGCGCGGCGGCAAGATCTGGATCCGCATCTTCCCCGACAAGCCGGCCACGAAGAAGCCGGCGGAGACCCGGATGGGCTCCGGCAAGGGCGCCCCGGACCACTGGGTCGCCGTCGTCCGGCCGGGGCGGATCCTCTTCGAGATGGCCGGGGTCGACCGTGAGCAGGCCGTCGAGGCGATGCGCCTCGCCGCCCACAAGCTGCCGGTCGCCACGCGGTTCATCGTCAAGGAGGAGGAGGGCGCGTGATGGAGATCGACAAGGTCCGCGCCCTCACGGACGCGGAGTTGGAGCAGGCGCTCCGCGACGCCAAGCGGGACCTTTGGCAGGCCCGCTTCGAGCTCGCCACCCGCCAGCTGAAGGACTACACCGTGGTCTCCGGCTCGCGCCGGACGATCGCCCGGATCCTCACCGTCCAACACGAGCGCAAGCTCGGCAAGACGGCATAGGGGGCCGGTGATGGCAGGAGCAGCACACGTGCAGGGCAAGCGCAAGACGAAGGTCGGACGCGTCGTCAGCGACAAGATGGACAAGACGATCGTCGTCTCCGTCGAGCGCCTCACGCGCCACCCCCTCTACAAGCGCGTCGTGCGGATGACGACGAAGTTCGCCGCCCACGACGAGCTCAACACCGCGAAGGTCGGTGACACCGTCCTGATCGAGGAATCGCGCCCGCTCTCGCGGACCAAGCGCTGGCGCCTCGTGGAGGTGATGTCCCGGGCCGGCGAGGACCGGCCGGCCGAGATCGTGGCCGAGGAGCTGGCGACGACCGAGGCGATCCACGCGGCGGCTCATCCCGGCCGGGCCCACGCCGAGGCCGGTGAGGAGGCCGAGGCGTGATCCAGCAGCAGACGCGGCTGCGCGTGGCCGACAACACCGGGGCGCGCGTGATCCAGTGCATCCGGATCATGGGCCGCTCCCGCAAGACGACCGCCGAGGTCGGCGACGTCATCGTCGCCAGCGTCAAGCAGGCGATCCCCAACGCGGCCGTCAAGAAGGGCGACGTCGTCCGGGCGGTCATCGTGCGGACCGCCAAGGAGTACGGCCGCCCGGACGGCAGCTACATCCGCTTCGACGAGAACGCGGCCGTCCTCATCAACAACCAGGGAAACCCCCGCGGGACGCGGATCTTCGGCCCGGTCGCGCGCGAGCTGCGGGACCGGAACTACATGAAGATCGTCTCGCTCGCCCCGGAGGTGCTCTGAGATGGCCCGCGCCGTCGCACCCCGCGTGACGAAGGTCCCGGAGATCCGCACCGGCGACACCGTGATCGTCCTGGCCGGCAAGGACGCCGGCAAGCGCGGTGAAGTCAAGAGCATCCAGCGCCCCGACCTGGCCGGCCGGCCCTACCGGGTCGTCGTCGACGGCCTGAACCTCGCCAAGCGGCACACGAAGCCGCGCCCCAAGATGAACCAGAACGATCGCGTGCCCCAGATGCAGCAGGGCGGGATCATCGAGAAGCCCATGCCGGTCGCGATCGGCCGGGTCATGCTCGTCTGTCCGCGCTGCGACCAGCCGACGCGCGTCCGCCACCTGGAGCTCGAGTCGGGCGCCCAGGTGCGGGCGTGCGGCCGCTGCGGCCAGCCCGTGGAGGTGAAGGGCGCGTGAGCAGTCGCCTCAAGGAGCGCTACACGGCCGAGGTCGTCCCGGCGCTCCAGAAGCAGTTCGAGTACGGCAACCCGATGCAGGTCCCGCGGCTCGCCAAGATCGTGGTCAACATCGGGCTCGGCGAAGCCCTCCAGAACGCGAAGGCCGTCGACGCCGCCGTCGGCGACCTCGCCACGATCACCGGCCAGAAGCCGGTCACGACGAAGGCGAAGCGCTCGATCGCTCAATTCCGCCTGCGGACCGGGAACACGATCGGGGCGGTGGTGACCCTCCGCGGCGAGCGGATGTGGGACTTCCTGGAGCGCCTGACCACGATCGCCCTGCCCCGGATCCGCGACTTCCGCGGGATCCCCGGCAAGTCGTTCGACGGGCGCGGCAACTACAGCCTCGGGCTCCGCGAGCAGCTCGCGTTCCCCGAGATCGATTACGACAAGGTCGACCGTCTCCGCGGGCTGGAGATCAGCATCGTGACGACGGCGAAGACCGACGAGGAGTCCCGCACGCTGCTGGAGCTCCTCGGCATGCCCTTCGCCGGCTGAGCGGGAGGAGACGATGGCCAAGAAGTCCATGATCGCGAAGGCGGGGCGCGCCCCCAAGCACAAGGCCCAGGCGTACCACCGCTGCAGCCTGTGCGGCCGGCCGCGCGCCTACATGCGCCGCTTCGCGCTCTGCCGAATTCTGCTTCCGGGAGCGCGCCCTCGTGGGCGAGCTGCCGGGCGTGACGAAGTCCAGCTGGTGAGCCGCCGATGAACGTGTCCGATCCGATCGCCGACATGCTCACCCGAATCCGCAACGCCTCGCGCGCGCGCCACCTCGAGGTGGTCGTGCCGGCTTCCCGCGTCAAGCGCGAGATCGCCCGCATCCTCGTCGAGGAAGGGTTCATCTCGGGCTTCAGCGAGGAGCGCGACGGGCCCGCCCAGCACTTGCGGCTCACCCTCAAGTACGTCGACGGCAAGGCGCCGGTCGTGTCCGGGCTCAAGCGGATCAGCAAGCCCGGGCTCCGCGTCTACGCCCGCAAGACCGATATCCCGCGGGTCCTCGGCGGCCTCGGGATCGTCATCGTCAGCACCAGCCAGGGGATCATGACCGGCCAGCAGGCGCGCACCGCGCAGCTCGGCGGGGAAGTCCTGGCGTACGTCTGGTAGGGGGCGGCGATGTCGCGCATCGGTCGACAACCGATCCCGATCCCGGCCGGCGTCGAGGTCAACCTCGACGGCCCGGTCATCACCGTGAAGGGCCCCAAGGGGACCCTCACTCGCTCGCTGCCGCCGGCGATGACGGTCGAGGCGGTCGAGGCGACGCTGGTCGTCACCCGCCCGTCCGAGGCGAAGGGGCACAAGCAGCTCCATGGCCTCACCCGGACCCTCGTCGCCAACATGGTCGACGGCGTCACCACCGGCTACCGGAAGACGCTCGAGATCACCGGCGTCGGCTATCGCGCCCAGAAGGTCGGCGACAGGCTCCAGCTCAACCTGGGCTACAGCCACCCGGTGGAGATCGCGCCCCCTGCGGGCATCTCCTTCGAGGTGGAGAGCCCGATCAAGCTGGCCGTCGTCGGCATCGACAAGGAGCTCGTCGGCCAGGTCGCGGCGACGGTCCGCGCCACCCGGAAGCCGGAGCCCTACAAGGGCAAGGGCGTCCGGTATTCCGGCGAGGTGATCCGCCGAAAGGCCGGCAAGGCCGGGAAGATCGGCGGAAAGAAGTAACGAAGGGACGTCCGAGATGACGAAGGCCGCCTCGCGCGGCGCCGCGCGGCAGAAGCGGCACGAGCGGATCCGCCTCCGCGTGGAGGGCACCGCCGGTCGCCCGCGTCTCGCGGTCTTCCGCAGCATCAACCACATCTACGCCCAGGTGATCGACGACACGGCGGGCACCACGCTCGCCGCGGCCTCCACGCTCGAGCCCTCGTTCAAGGGCTCGACGCAGACGAAGGTCGAGGAAGCAAAGGTCGTCGGACGCCTGGTCGCCGAGCGGGCCCGCACCGCCGGCGTCGAGCACGTCGTCTTCGATCGGGCCGGGTATCGCTACCACGGCCGGGTCAAGACGCTGGCCGACGCCGCCCGGGAAGCCGGTCTCGACTTCTAGGAGGAGACCGACCGTGGCCAGGATCGATCCTGCGAAGCTCACGCTCGAGGAGCGGGTCGTCCAGATCAACCGCGTGGCGAAGGTCGTCAAGGGCGGCCGCCGCTTCAGCTTCAGCGCCGTCGTCGTCGTCGGCGACGGGCAGGGGCACGTCGGCGCGGGGCTCGGGAAGGCCGGCGAGGTCCCCGAGGCGATCCGCAAGGGCGTCGAGGACGCCAAGAAGCACCTGATCCGCATCCCCACCATCGGGACGACGATCCCCCACGAGGTGAATGCGGAGTACTCGGCCGCCCGGGTCATGCTCAAGCCGGCCTCCCAGGGGACCGGCGTCATCGCCGGCGGCTCCGTGCGGGCCGTGGTCGAGGCGGCGGGCGTGCGGGACATCCTGACCAAGGTGCACGGCTCGACGAACCCGGTCAACGTCGTGCGGGCCACGCTCGAGGCGCTCCGCGACCTGCGGTCGGCGGAGCAGCTGAGCGCCCAGCGCGGCGTGCCCGTGCGGGTGTCGGTGGCCGGCCAGCCTGCGGCGCGGGAGGTCAGCGATGCCAGGTAGGCTCCGCGTCACCCAGGTGAAGAGCACCATCAGCCACGTCGAGCGGAACCGCGCCACCGCCCGGGCGCTCGGCCTGCGACGGATCGGCGACTCCGTGGAGGTGCCGGACAACCCGGCCATCCGGGGGATGGTCCGCCAGATCCGCTTCCTCGTGACCGTCGAGGAGCTGCCCGACACGGCACCGGAGAAGAAGCGATGAAGCTCCACGACCTCCGGCCCGCGGCCGGTGCCCACACCAAGAAGACCCGCGTCGGTCGCGGCATCGCGGCCGGCAAGGGCAAGACGGCCGGGCGCGGCACGAAGGGCCAGAAGTCCCGGGCCGGCTCCTCGATCCCGCCCTGGTTCGAGGGTGGCCAGACGCCCCTCCACATCCGGATCCCGAAGCTGCGGGGCTTCCGCAACGTCAACCGGATCGAGTACGAGGTGGTCAACGTGGGCCGCATCAGCGTGGCCGCCGAGACCGGCCGCCTGCCCGAGGGCGAGAAGGGCGCGCCGATCGCGGTGACGCAGGAGCTCCTGCGGCTCGCCGGGCTCGTCCGCAGCCTCGACAAGCCGCTCAAGATCCTCGGCGGCGGCGATGTCGCCCGGCCCCTCTTCGTCATCGCCGACGCCTTCACGAAGAGCGCCCGGGAGAAGGTCGAGTCCGCCGGCGGCAGCGTCCAGCTGCTCGAGATCCCGGCCACTCCGCTCGCCGCCCTGGGCGTCGAGCCGGCACCCGCCGACGAGGCCTAGCCTCCCCGATGTACGAGTCCCTCCTCAACGCCTTCCGCGCGCCGGACATCCGGCGGCGCATCCTCTTCGTCCTCGGGATCCTCATCGTCTTCCGGGCCCTCGCGCACGTGCCGGTGCCCGGAGCGGATCCCAAGGCCCTCCAGGACTTCTTCGCGAACAACGCCCTCTTCGGGCTCCTGGATCTGTTCTCGGGCGGCGGACTGTCCCGCTTCTCGGTGGTGGGGCTCGGCGTCAACCCGTACATCAACTCGTCGATCATCATGCAGCTGATGACGGGGGTCATCCCGGCCCTCCAGTCCCTGCAGCGGGAAGGCGAGTACGGTCGGAACAAGATCAACCAGTACACCCGCTACCTGTCGGTCCCGCTGGCGGTCCTCCAGAGCTACGGCTTCCTGGCCCTCCTCAACTCGTCGAACGTCCTCACCACCAGCTTCGATCTCGCCTCGTTCGACACGCTGACCCAGATCGTCACCCTGACCGCCGGCTCCGTGCTCCTCATGTGGCTCGGCGAGCTGATCACGGAGAAGGGGATCGGGAACGGCATCAGCTTCATCATCTTCGCCGGCATCGTGTCGCGGATACCGAGCGGGATCCTGCGCTTCCTGGAGACCCCGAACTGGGTCCAGGCGGTCATCTTCGTCATCTTCGCGATCGTCGCGGTGGCGGTCATCGTCTTCATCACGGAGGGCCAGCGGCGGATCCCGGTCCAGTACGCCAGCCGCGTCCGCGGCCGCCGCATGTACCAGGGCGGGACGACGTTCCTGCCGCTGCGGGTCAACCAGGCGGGTGTCATCCCGATCATCTTCGCGGTCAGCATCCTTCTCTTCCCGAGCCAGATCGCAGGCTACTTCACGAGCTCCGACGTGGCCGGGATCCGGGACGTGGCGACCTTCTTCGTGAACGTCTTCGGTCCCCAGAACCCCATCGTTTACGGAGGCCTCTACTTCCTCCTGACGGTCGGCTTCACCTACTTCTACACGGCCTTCACCTTCAAGCCCGACGAGACGGCGGAGCAGCTGCGCAAGAACGGCGGGTTCATCCCGGGGATCCGCCCCGGCCGCCCGACCCAGGACTACCTGGCCCGGGTCGTCAACCGGATCACCGTCGCCGGCGCCCTCTTCCTGGGGATCATCGCCGTGATGCCGTTCGCCATCTCGATCTTCTTCCCCGGCAGCTCAGCGCTGTCGCTAGGAGGGACGAGCCTCCTCATCGCCGTCAGCGTCGTCGTGGAGACGATGAAGCAGCTCGAGGCCCAGCTCCTGATGCGCAGCTACGAGGGCTTCATCCGATGAGCCCGGAGGGTTCCGGGGCCGCCCACCGATGAGGGTCCTCGTGCTCCTCGGCGCCCCAGGCGCCGGCAAGGGGACCCAGGCCCACATCCTCGCTCGCCACCTCGGGCTGCCCCGGGTCGCGACCGGCGACCTGTTCCGGGCCGCCGTCCGTGACGGGACGCCGCTCGGCCTCGCCGCCAAGCAGTACATGGAGCGGGGTGAGCTGGTCCCCGACGAGGTGACCGTGGGCATGCTCCTGGAGCGGCTGGGGGCGGCGGACGCCGCCCGCGGCGTGATCCTCGACGGCTTCCCCCGGACCCGCTCCCAGGCCGAGGCCCTCGACCGGGCGCTGGTCGAGCGCGGCACCAAGGTCGACGCCGCCCTGCTCGTGGACGTCCCCGCCGACGAGCTCCTGCGACGCCTCTCCGGCCGCTGGCTGTGCGAAGCAGCCGGCCACACCTACCACGAGGTGGCCTACCCACCGCGCGCGCCCGGCATCTGCGACGTCGACGGGTCGCGGCTCCTCCAGCGCGACGACGACCGGCCCGAGGTGGTCCGGGCGCGCCTGGAGAAGCAGCTGGGGGCGATGGAGGACGTCGTCGAGCACTACCGCGCGGCCGGGAGCCTCCAGGTCGTTGACGGGCGCCGGCCGATCGCAGCGGTCACCAACGACCTGCTCGACTGCATCGAGCCGGTGCCGTACTGGCGCACGCATCCGTGATCACCCGCAAGTCGGCGGCCGAGATCGCCACCATGCGCCGGGCCGGGCGGGTCGTGGCGGAGGTCCTCGCCCTCGTGGAGGAGGAGCTTCGGCCGGGCGTCTCGACCGCCCACCTCGACGCGATCGCGGAGGCGCACATCCGCCGGGCCGGGGCCGCCCCTTCGTTCAAGGGCTACTACGGCTACCCCTCGTCGCTGTGCATCTCGATCGACCGCGAGGTCGTCCACGGGATCCCGGGCGACCGGGTGGTCCGGGAGGGCCAGGTGGTCTCCATCGACGCGGGGGCCATCGTGGACGGCTATCATGGCGATGCCGCCCGGACGTTCGTCGTCGGTGCCGCGCCACGGCCCGTCACCGACCTCGTCGAGACGACGCGCCTGGCCCTCGAGGCCGGGATCGCGGCCACGCGACCGGGCAATCGGATCTGGGACATCTCGGCGGCCGTCGAGGACGTCGCCCTGCCGCACGGGTACGGCATCGTCCGACCCTACGTCGGGCACGGGATCGGCACCGCGATGCACGAGGAGCCCCAGGTCCCCAACTACCGCACCAAGACGCGCGGGATCGAGCTCGCACCAGGCATCTGCCTGGCCATCGAGCCGATGTTCACCCTCGGCTCGGCAGACGTCGAGACGTTGGCCGACGGGTGGACCGTCGTCACCCGGGACGGGTCGCTCGCGGCCCACTGGGAGGATTCGGTCGCCGTGACCGAGAACGGGCCGGAGGTCCTCACGCGCCTGTGAGCCGAGCGGCCCGTGCTTGCCTGATCGAGTGGAAGTTGATACGCTACGCGTTCGTGCGCCCGGCTTCGGCCGGCGCATGATCATGTGACGAGAACGCAAGGGAGCCCGTGGGCAAGAAGGACGCCATCGAGGTCGAAGGGACCGTCATCGAGCCGCTTCCGAACACGATGTTCGCGGTCGAGCTCGAGAACGGCCATCGCGTCCTCGCCCACATCAGCGGGAAGCTCCGGATGAACTTCATCCGGATCCTGCCCGGTGACCGCGTGCGGGTCGAGCTCTCCCCCTACGACCTCACCCGGGGTCGCATCACCTACCGGCTCAAGTAGCCGGCCGCAGCCAGAAGCGAAGAGGGTCCCGTTGAAAGTCCGAGCCTCCGTGAAGGCCCGCTGCGACAACTGCAAAGTGATCCGCCGCCACGGGACCGTCATGGTCATCTGCGCCAACCCCAAGCACAAGCAGCGGCAGGGCTAGACGTATGGCACGGATCGCGAGCGTCGACATCCCGCGCGAGAAGCGCGTCGAGGTCGCCCTCACCTACATCTACGGGATCGGGCTCCCCACGAGCCAGAAGATCCTCCAGCAGACCAACATCAACGCCGACACGCGGGTCCGGGACCTCACCGAGGACCAGGTCAACCGCCTGCGGGAGTTGATCGACCGGCGCTACAAGGTGGAGGGCGACCTCCGCCGCGAAGTGGCGCTCAACATCAAGCGCCTCATCGAGATCGGCTCGTACCGCGGCCTCCGCCACCGGCGGAACCTCCCGGTCCGTGGCCAGCGGACGAAGACCAATGCACGGCAGCGACGCGGCCCCAAGAAGACCGTCGGCGCCCGGCGCAAGAAGTAAGAGGGACGAGTCGGACGTATGGCCGATCGGAAGCGTGCTCCCAAGCAGCGCCGGCGGGAGCGGAAGAACGTGCCGCAGGGGCACGTCCACATCCAGGCGACCTTCAACAACACGATCGTCACGATCACGGACCAGACAGGCAACGTGGTCAGCTGGGGGTCGGCCGGGGTCGTCGGGTTCAAGGGCTCCCGCAAGAGCACGCCATACGCCGCAGCGCTCTCGGCCGACTCCGCCGCCAAGAAGGCGATGGAGCACGGCATGCGCCAGGTCGAGGTCTACGTGAAGGGCCCGGGCGCCGGTCGCGAGCAAGCGATCCGGTCGCTCCAGGCCGCCGGCCTCGAGGTCACCGCGATCACCGACGTCACCCCGATCCCGCACAACGGCTGCCGCCCGCCCAAGCGGCGCCGCGTCTGACCGGAGCTTCCGCCCCATGGCTCGCTACACCGATCCTGTCTGCCGGCTCTGCCGGCGCGAGGGCGCCAAGCTCTTCCTCAAGGGCTCGCGCTGCTACACCAAGAAGTGCGCCTTCGAGCGCCGCCCCTCACCGCCCGGCCAGCACGGCGTCCGCCGCCGCAAGGTCGGCGACTACGGCCTCCAGCTGCGCGAGAAGCAGAAGGTCCGCCGCATCTACCGCGTCCTGGAGCGCCAGTTCCGGACCTACTTCGACGTCGCGGAGTCGCGGCCGGGCGTGACCGGCGAGAACCTCCTCCGCCTGCTCGAGCTGCGCCTCGACAACGTCGTCTTCCGCCTCGGCATCGCCGCCTCGCGCGACCAGGCCCGCCAGCTGGTCGGGCACGGCCACTTCGCGGTCAACGGCCGCGCCACCAACATCCCGTCGTTCCAGCTCAAGCCCGGCGACGTGATCGCCGTTCGCGAGTCGCGACGCGAGCGCGAGCCCTTCAAGATGGCCAAGGAGAGCCTCCGCTCCGTCCAGGTGCCGGAGTGGCTGTCCGTGGACCCTGCGACCCTCACCGGGACGATTGCCGCCCTGCCACGGCGCGACCAGATGCCGCTCGAGCTCAACGAGCAGCTGGTGGTCGAGTACTACTCGAGGTAGCGCCTCCCCATGATCGAACTCGAGACCACGACCCAGATCGAGCCTGTCGCGGAACAGGGCTCGTACGCCAAGTACGAGGCCGGGCCGCTGCCGGCCGGGTACGGGACGACCCTGGGGAACGCGCTCCGGCGCGTCCTCCTCTCCTCGCTCGAGGGCGCGGCCGTCACCTCCATCCAGATCCGCGACGTCTACCACGAGTTCACGACGATCGCCGGGGTCAAGGAAGACGTCACCCAGATCGTCCTGAACGTCAAGAAGCTCCGCCTTCGCAGCTTCGCCGCCCACCCGGTCCAGCTGAAGCTCATCAAGTCCGGGGCGGGCGCCGTCACCGCCTCCGACATCCTCGAGTCGGCCGACGTCGAGATCGTGAACCCGGACCAGGTGCTCATGACCCTCGACGCGGACGACGTCCAGATCGAGATGGACCTGACGGTCGAGCGCGGCGTCGGGTACCTCGCCGCCGAGCGGCCCGAGGGCCTGCCGATCGGGGTCATCCCCGTCGACGCCATCTTCACGCCGGTTCGCAAGGTCAACTTCCACGTCGACAACACGCGCGTCGGCCAGATGACCAACTACGACAAGCTGACGCTCGAGATCGAGACCGACGGCACGCTCGGCCCCGAGGAGGCCCTCGGCAAGGCCGCCGAGATCCTCGTCCGGCAGTTCTCCCTCTTCGCCAACGTCGGCGCCGCGGCGGTCCCGGTCGCGTCGGCGACGGGGACGCCGCAGATCCCGGCCAACATGCTGGAGATGCCGATCGAGGAGCTCGACCTCCCGATGCGGGCCTACAACTCCCTGAAGCGGAACAACATCGTCAAGGTCGGCCAGCTCCTGCAGCTCTCCGACGACGAGCTCCTGCGGATGCGGAACTTCGGCAAGAAGTCGCTCGACGAGATGAAGGAGCGCCTCCGGATGCGGGGCTTCCTGCTCCCGGAGAGCGAGCCTTCGGACATCGACGAGCTGGACCAGGACGGCGACGAGCCGTTCGACGACGACACCGAGGAGGCCTGAGCGATGGCCCATCGCATCGACGGCCGCAAGCTCGGGCGCCAGCACGGGCCGCGGATGGCCCTCTACGGCAACCTCATCGTCTCCGTCTTCCGCTATGAGAAGGTCAAGACCACCGAGGCCAAGGCGAAGGAGATCCGCCCGCAGGTCGAGCGGATGATCTCGCTCGCCAAGCGCGGCGACCTCGCCGCCCGCCGCACGGTGGTCGCCGAGCTTCCCGACGAGCCCCTCGTCATCAAGAAGCTCTTCGACGAGATCGCCCCCAAGTACGCCGACCGCGCCTCCGGGTATACCCGGCTGGTGCACATCGGCCAGCGTGCCGGTGACGCAGCTCCGATCGTCCAGATCGAGCTCGTCTGACGGGCCAGGCGCCCGAGAGGGTGCCCCCGTGCGCTATCGCGCGCGGGTCGAATACGACGGAACGGACTTCGCCGGGTTCCAGGCCCAGCCGGGAGCGCGGACAGTCCAGGGAGAGCTCGAGGCCGCGCTGGCCCCGCTCGCCGGCGGACGCCGGGTGCGGGTCGACGCGGCGGGACGGACCGATGCGGGCGTCCATGCGGCAGGCCAGGTGATCGCCTTCACCTACCGCGGACGGCTGGCGGCGGCCGAGCTCGGCCGGGCGCTCGACGCGCTCCTGCCGGGGGACGTCGCGGTCCGGGACCTCCGGCGCGAGCCGGTCGGGTTCCACCCTCGCTACGCGGCGCGGTACCGGGACTACCGCTACACCGTCTGGAACGGGCCGCGCAGCCCGCTCCGCGAGCGCTTCGCGCTCGGGGTCCGGGTCCCGCTCGACACCGCCGCGATGGCGCGGGCCGGGTCGGCCCTCGAGGGCCGGCACGACTTCTCCGCCCTCGGGGTGGCGGACCGGCAGCCGGTTCGGACCCTTCACCGGGTCCGGGTCCGGCGGGAAGGCTCGCTCGTGACGATCGACGTCCGGGGCGACGCGTTCCTCCGCCAGATGGTCCGGCGGATCGCCGCCGCGCTCCTCCTCGTGGGGCGTGGTGAGGTCGAGGAGTCGGCAGTGGCCGAGGCGCTTGCGTCGCGGCGACCGGCCTTCAACGGGGCGGTCGCCCCGGCGAAGGGGCTGTGCCTGCGACGGGTCGTTCTGGGACGGCCGGCCAGGGAGATGAACGGAGACAGATGACCACGAAGACGTACACGCTCCGAGAGGCGGAGATCGACCGACGCTGGTACGTCGTCGACGCGACGGACGAGACGCTCGGCCGGCTCGCGTCGCGGATCGCCCGCGTCCTCGAAGGCAAGAACAAGCCGACCTACACGCCCAACCTCGACTCTGGCGATCACGTGATCGTCCTCAACGCCGCCCGCGTGGCCGTGTCCAAGGACAAGCTGACCGCCAAGGTCTACGCGCGCCACAGCGGCTACCCACAGGGCTTCAAGGAAGAGACCCTTGGTCACCTCCTGGAGCGTCGCCCGGAGGAGGTCCTCCGCCGGGCGGTGAAGGGGATGCTGCCCCACAACCGGCTGGGGGCCAAGCAGCTCCGCAAGCTCAAGATCTACGCCGGCCCCGACCATCCCCACCAGGCGCAGCAGCCTGAGCCGCTGGCCTGACGAGGAGCATGCCCTGATGACCACTCCTGCCTACTTCCAGGGCACCGGGCGCCGCAAGACGTCGGTGGCCCGAGTCCGCCTCATGCCCGGCGAGGGCGAGATCGTCGTCAACGGCCGCTCGCTGGAGCAGCACTTCGGCAACGCCGTGGCCGAGGGCGAGCTCCGCATGCCGTTCCGGGTCACCGGGACGGAGGGCCGCTACAACGCGATGATCAAGGTCGAGGGCGGCGGGGTGACCGGCCAGGCCGGCGCCATCCGCCACGGCATCGCCCGTGCCCTCCTGACCGTCGATCCCGACGGCTACCGCTTGCCCCTCCGCCAGGCCGGCCTCCTGACCCGCGACCCGCGGATGAAGGAGCGCAAGAAGTACGGCCTGAAGCGGGCCCGAAAGGCGCCGCAGTACACGAAGCGCTGACCAGTCGGGCGTCCCTCGCGGGCGCCCGCTCCGCTCCGGGAGGACGGGGCAATGACGGAGACGCTCTTCGAGCGGTACAAGGAGGCCCTCCGGGCCGGTCACGTCGCGGTCGTCCGGGGACGCTTCGAGGAGGCCGCCGCCGCATACCGCGAGGCCGTCTCGATCGCAGGCGACCGGGCCGTGCCGCGGACCGCCCTCGGGGGCGTCCACCTCCGTCTCGGCGACCCCCTGGCCGCCCTCGAGGCCTACGACGGTGCCCTGGCCGTCGAGCCCGACGACGACGCCTCCCTCCTCGGGCGGGCCCAGGCGCTCGTCGTCCTGCGGCGCACTGACGAGGCCGCCGCCACGTACGACCGGCTGGCCGGCCTGCGTTCGGCTGGCGACCGCCTCGCCGACGCGGTCGAGGCGGCCCGGCGAGCCCTGGCCATCGAGCCCACCGACGAGCGCCGCCAGCGGCACGCTGCCCTCGTGGCGCAGCTCCGCGGGACGGCGGGCGAGCCGGCTGCCGAGGCGCAGGCCGCCGACGGCCTCCCGACGGGCGGCGACGACGCGCCCGCCGCCGCCGCCGCCGGCCCGCCCGAGCCGCTCGCCGACGTGCCGCCGCCGCCTCCGCCGCCCGACCCGGAGCTGCTCGTGGCTACCATCGAGGAGGCGGCCGCCCGCGGGGATGCGGCGACGGCGGCGACGGCCGCCCTGGCGGCCGCCCGCGCCTACCGCGCGGAAGGCCATGTCGCGGCAGCGTTCGACGCCTGCCTGCTGGGGATCGCCGAGCGACCGGGGGACGTGGAGCTCCACCTGCTGCTGGCCGACCTCGCCGCCGACCGCGGCTGGACGGGCCAGGCCGGGGACACGTACCGCGCGCTCCTGCACCTCGTCGACCTCGACGGTGACACGGCCTCGGCCGAGGTGGTCAGGGCCGCGGCGGCGCAACGCCTGCCGGGGGACCCCCGCTTCGCCCGCGGCTGACGGCCCGGGCCTGCCCCGGCGGCGGGCGGAGGGCGCCCGACCGGCCTGACTGCTGCCGAGGAGCCCGGGGGGCCGGTGCTACACTCGCCGGACGATGTCGGAGCCTCTCGAGTCGATCGTCGGCCAGATCCGGCTGACCACGCTCGTGGACATCGGGCTGACCGCCGTCGTCATCTACTGGGTCTTCAGCCTGATCCGCGGGACGCGGGCCGTCCGGCTGGTGATCGGCGTCAGCGTCATCCTCCTGATCTACGCGATCGCCCAGGCCGTCGGGCTGCGCCTCTTCACGCAGCTTCTCCAGGCGGGCGCCGTGGTCGGCCTCTTCGCCCTCGTCGTCGTCTTCCAGCCCGAGCTGCGGCGGGGGTTGGACCGCCTCGGGCGGGTCGGCTCCCTGGCCTGGCTCGGCTCGCCGGCCGACCAGCGCGCCGCCGACCACGTCGCCGCCACCGTCGCCCGGGCTGCAACGCGCCTGGCCGCCGCCCGCAGCGGTGCCCTCATCGTCATCGAGCGGGAGACCGGCCTCGAGGAGATCGCCGAGACCGGCGTGATGATCCACGGCGACCTGACGCCCGACCTCCTGGAGGCCCTCTTCGCCCCGCGGGCCGCCCTCCACGACGGGGCTGTCATCGTCCGCGGTGAGGCGATCCTGGCCGCCGGAGCCGTCCTGCCGCTGGCGGAGACGACCCTCCAGGCCGAGCGATACGGAACCCGCCACCGCGCCGCCCTGGGGATCACGGAGCAGACGGATGCCCTCGTCGTCGTCGTCTCCGAGGAGTCCGGCCAGGTGAGCCTCGTCGAGCGGGCCCGGATCCGGCGCAACCTCGACGAGGTCCAGCTGACGCGAGCAGTGTCGGGGCTCCTCCGCCCGGAACGGCGCCGGGACCAGATCCGCGACCGGATCACCCACCCGCCCCAGCCGGGCGGCCTGCGTCGGGCGGCGCTCGGCGCCCTGCGCCGGGACGCCCGCGCCGAGAGCGGCCCGGACGAGCCGCGCGACGACGCGCCCGGCGCCACTGCCGGCGCCGGGCGCTGACCGCCGATGCGGAGCGTCCTTGCCTTCCTCGTCCGGAACTGGCCCCTGAAGCTGGCGGCTATCGTCCTCGCCACGCTGCTCTACGTCGGGCTGATCGTCTCGGCCTCGGCCGAGACCTTCCAGGGGCGGATTCCGATCCAGATCCTGAACCGACCCCAGGACACGTTCGTCATCGACGCCCCCGAGGACGTCACCTCCGTCCGCTACATCGCGATCGGCACCGACCGTCCCCGCGTCACCTCGTCGAGCTTCACGGCGACGATCGACCTGTCGGACGTGGCCGCCATCGCGGGGGCGCCGCCGCTCAGCGTCCCGGTCTCCATCCAGGCGGTGGACCCCGGCATCCAGGTCATCGACTTCACGCCGTCGCGGGTGGCGATCCGCCTCGACCCGCTCGTCGTGCGCGACGTCCCGGTCAAGGTCGACCTGGGCACGGTCCCACCCGGCCTCGACGTGCGCGACCCGGTCGTCTCGCAGGACACGGTGACGGTCTCCGGCCCCGATTCGTCGGTCCGCTTCGTGGCCTCGGCGGTCGCCCGGGTCCGGATCGACGAAGCCGGCCTCGACATCAACGAGACGGTCGGCCTCCTGCCGGTGGACGCCAGCGGAGAGGTGGTCGACGGCGTCGACGTCCAGCCCGGCGCGGTCCGGGTCACGGTCCAGATCGGGAGCCAGCTGGCGACCAAGACCCTGCCCATCCAGCCCGTGGTGACGGGCACGCCCGCCTCCTCGGTCGAGATCGCGTCGGTGGAGGTCCAGCCGGCGCTGGTGACGGTGGAGGGCGAGGCCGACGCACTGGCCGGCCTGGTGGCGATCACCACCCGCGCGGTCGCCATGTCAGAGGTGACCTCCGACGTCAGCACCGAGGTCGGCCTCGTCCTGCCCGACGGCGTCTCGGCCATCGGCGTCGAGCAGGTCCGGGTGACGATCACGATCCGCCCCCGCTCCGGCACCCGGACGTTCGAGGCTGGGCTGGAGGTCGTCAACGCCAATCCCGGCTTCACCTACCGGCTGGCCGTCGACCGCGTCCTGATCACCGTCGGTGGCACGCTGGAGGCGCTCGACCGCCTCGATCCGACCTCCATCGCGGCCCGCCTCGACGTCGTCGGGCTGACGGGCGGAAGCGCCACCGTGCCGGTGGCCCTGCGCCTGCCGGCCGGCGTCTCCCTCATCTCGGCATCGCCCCAGATCGTGACCGTGACGGCCTCGCCCGTGGCCGCGCCGTCGCCGACGCCCGTGCCCACCCCCACGCCGACCCCGGCACCGTGACCGGGAGGCCGACCCAGGACCCGGCCCCTGCGCTGGCTGCCCTGGCGGGGGAGCGCCTACACTAGCGTCCCGGTGGGTGCCGGCGCGGGCACCCCGGTCGCGAAGGTGGGTTGGCAGGGCATGTGCGGGATCGTCGGCTACACGGGACCACGAGCGGCGGGCCCCATCCTCATGGAGGGACTGCGGCGCTTGGAGTACCGGGGCTACGATTCGGCGGGCATCGCCCTCGTGACCGAGGCCGGCGACCTGTTCGTCGAGAAGAAGGCCGGCAAGCTCTCCAACCTGGCGACGGCGATCGAGGACCGGACGCCTCGCGCCGGCATCGGCCTCGCCCACACCCGGTGGGCGACCCACGGTCGGCCGAACGACCTGAACGCCCACCCCCACGTCGACTGCACCGGCGACATCACGCTCATCCACAACGGGATCATCGAGAACTTCCGCGAGCTGCGCGACGGCCTCGAGGCCCGCGGCCACGTCCTCGTCTCCGAGACCGACACGGAGGCCCTGGCCCACCTCGTCGAGGAGGCCTACGCGGGCGACCTCGCGGCGGCGGTCCGCGCCGCACTGGCCCAGTGCAGGGGCGCCTATGCCATTGCCGTCATGCACCGCGGCGAGCCGGACCGGCTGGTGGGGGCCCGCCTCAACGTCCCCCTCGTCGTCGGCCTCGCCGAGGACGAGGCGTTTCTCGCCTCCGACGTGGCGGCGATCCTGGCCCACACGAGCCGCGTCATCTTCCTCGAGGAGGGCGATGTCGCCGACCTCCGCCCGGGGCGGGTGACGATCACCGACGTGCCCGGGGCGCCCCGCGAGCGGCTGGTCACCGAGATCACCTGGTCGGCCGAGGCCGCCGAGAAGGGCGGCTTCGAGCACTTCATGCTCAAGGAGATCCACGAGCAGCCCCAGGCGCTGCGGCAGTGCCTCGCCGGGCGGGTGACCATGGAGGGAACGCTTCGCGTGGAGGAGCTCGCGCCCCTGGCCGAGACGCTCCGCGCGATCTCCCGGGTCGAGCTCGTCGCCTGCGGGACCGCCTCCTACGCCTCCCTCGTCGGGGCCGCCCTCATCGAGCGCTGGACGGGGCTGCCCGCCCGGGTGACCGTCGGCTCCGAGTTCCGCTACAGCCCGCCCCCGCTCGACCCGACCACCCTCGTCATCGCCGTCACCCAGTCCGGCGAGACGGCCGACACGATCGCGCCGACCCGCTACGCCCGCGAGCAGGGCTGCCCGATCATCGCCGTCACGAACACCATCGGCTCGGCGATCACGCGCGAGGCGGACGCCGTCCTCCTGCTGCAGGCGGGCCCCGAGATCGCGGTCGCGGCCTCCAAGACCTTCACCACCCAGGTCGCGACGCTGGTGATGGTGGCCGCCGCCATCGCCCGGGCGCGGGGCTCGCTGCCGGCCGCCGAGGAGCAGGCCCTGGTGGCCGCCCTGCGAGCCCTCCCGGACGCCGCCCAGCGGGTCCTCGACGCGAGCGGTGGCATCCGCGACCTCGCTCGCCGCTACGTCAACAGCCGCGGCTTCATGTTCGTGGGGCGGGGGACCTCCTACCCGGCCGCCCTGGAGGGCGCCCTCAAGCTCAAGGAGGTCAGCTACGTCCACGCCGAGGGCTACGCGGCCGGGGAGCTGAAGCACGGCCCCATCAGCCTCCTCGACGCCGAGTGCCCCCTCGTCGCCGTCGCCACGCGCTCGACGGTCTACGAGAAGCTCATCAGCAACGTCATGGAGGGTCGGGCCCGCGACGCCCGGGTCATCGCCGTGGCGACCGAGGGCGACCCCCAGATCGAGCGCTTCGCCGACGACGTCCTGTGGGTCCCCGACACGCTCGAGGTGCTGAGCCCGATCCTGGCCATCATCCCCCTCCAGCTCTTCGCGTACTACACGGCCGTCGCCCGGGGCACCGACGTCGACCAGCCGCGCAACCTCGCGAAGTCGGTGACGGTCGAGTAGAGGACGCCGTGGACGCGACGCCCGTCCCGCCGGGCACCGCCGAGGTCGGCCTCGACATCATCCGCGTCGACCGGATCCGCGAGGCCCTCGACCGCTTCGGCGAGCGGTTCGTCGCCCGCGTCCTCACGCCGGCGGAGGCGCGCTACGTCCGCCGGCGACCGCAGACGTTCGCCGGCCGGTGGGCCGCGAAGGAGGCCGTCAGCAAGGTCCTCGGCCTCGGGGTGCGGGGGATCGGCTGGCGCGACATCGAGATCGAGCGCCTGCCCACCGGCCAGCCTGCGGTCCGCCTCCACGGGCGGGCGGCAGGGCGGGCCGACCAGCTCGGCCTCGAGCGGGTGGCGGTGAGCATCACCCACGAGCGCGAGTACGCCCTGGCGATCGCCTTCGGGGTGCGGACGGCCGGCGGCCGCTACCTCTTCCCGCCCGACATCGACGCCCGCCTCGACGAGCGCGAGGCCGCCCTCCTGCGGCGAATGGAGCGCCTCCGAGCGCTCGCCCGCGACGTGGCCGCCCTCGACCGCGGTTCCGGGGCGGCCGCCGGGGAGGGAGCCGGTGGCTGACGTCGAGCGTCTCGACGACCGCGTCGCGGAGGCCCTGCTGCCGGCCCGCCCGGCGCGGGCGCACAAGGGGACCTTCGGGAAGCTCCTCGTCGTCGCCGGGTCGCTCGACTACGCGGGGGCAGCCCTCCTCGTCTGCCAGGCCGCCGGGCGCGCCGGCGCCGGCCTCGTGACGCTGGCCGTGCCGGAGTCCCTCCAGCCGCTCTTCGCGGCCAAGGTCGTCGAGGCCACGACGATGCCGCTCGTCGAGGACGATGTCGAGGAGGTCGACCCGGAGCCCGCCCTTGCCCGGATCCTGGACCACGATCACGACGCCATGGTGATCGGCCCCGGACTCCGACCCGCGCTGGCGACCGGCGAGCTGGTGCGGGGCGTCCTCGGTCCCGCTGCCGGCGACGACGCCTGCCCGGCCGTCGTCGACGCAGAGGCCCTCCGCACGCTCGCGGCGGAGGACGGCTGGTGGGAGGGCGTGCGCCGGCCGTCCGTCCTCACCCCGCATGCCGGCGAGTTCGCCCGCCTGCGGGCCGCGTCCGGGATCTCGCCTGGCGCCGACGGCGACCTCAACGAGGACGACGAGGCCCGCCGCGAGGCCGCCCTCGACGCGGCCGCCACCTGGGGCCACGTCGTCGTCCTGAAGGGTGCCCACACGGTGATCGCGGCGCCCGACGGTGCCGTCGCGGTGGCGCCGTTCGAGAACCCGGGGCTCGCCACCGGGGGGACGGGCGACGTCCTGGCCGGCACGATCGGCGCCCTCCTCGCCCAGGGCATGGCCCCCTACGCCGCCGCGCGCCTCGGCGTCTACCTCCACGGGTCTGCCGGCGAGGCAGTCCGCGCCCGCGTGGGCGACTCCGGGCTGCTGGCCGGCGACCTGCCGCTCGAGATCGCCCTCGCCCGCCGGCGCCTCGCCGCCGAGGTGGCCCGGCGCACGAGGAGAAGCCGCGTCGGGTTCGGCGGCACGGCGGACGCCCCGGCCGAGGACCTCCAGCCGGAGAAGGCGGCTGGCCCCACGTGACGGTCCCCGGGGTGGGGCCGGGACCCGGGATCGAGGCCCGCCTCCGGGCGGCGGGGCTGCCGCCGCTGCCGCGGACGGCCTGGCTCGAGGTCGACCTCGACCGCCTGGCGGCGAACGTGGCCGCGATCCGGGCGGCGCTCCCTCCCTCGGTTCTCCTGGAAGCCGTCGTCAAGGCCGACGCGTACGGTCACGGGGCGCTGCCGGTCTCCGTGGCCGCCGTCGAGGCAGGCGCCCGCGGGCTCTGCGTGGCGACCCTCGACGAGGCCCTCGTCCTGCGTCGCACGGGCCTGGCCGTGCCGCTTCTCGTCCTCTTCCCGATCCCGCCCGACGGTGCCCCCGCCGCGGCGCGAGCCGGGATCGACATCGCGGCCGGGGATGCGGGCCTCCTCGAGCGGACCCTCGTCGCGTACGCCGCGTCCCGCCGGCGGGCGCACCGCGAGATCGGCCGGCTCGGCGTCCAGCTCGGCCTCGAGACCGGGCTCGGCCGCGACGGGCTGACGCCCGACGAGGCGATCCAGGCTGGCCGTCGGATCGCCGCGACGGACGGGGCGCACCTGCTTGGCGCGTGGTCCCACCTCCAGGCTCCCGAGGACCGTCCCCGCTCCGACGGCCAGGTGGCCCGCTTCGAGGCGGCGGTCGCCGCCCTCCGGAGGGCCGGTATCGAGGTGCCCCGTCGCCACCTCCTCGCCTCGGGTGGCCTCCTCGCCGTCGAGCGCTTCGTCGGCGGTCGCCGGCCGGTCTTCGACGGCCTGCGCGTCGGGCTGGCGCTCTATGGGATCGTCCCGGAGGGCCTCCCGATCGGCCGGGCCGCGACCGGGATCCACGCCAGCCTGCGGCCCGTCCTCTCCCTGCGAGCGCGCCCGATCCGGGTGGCGGAGCTCCCGGCGGGATGCGGGATCGGCTACGGGCCGTCGTTCGTCACGGCCCGCCCGAGCCGGATCGCGACCCTCCCGGTCGGCTACGGCGACGGGTGGTCGCGGTCCCTCTCGAACCGGGCCACGGCGCTGGTCCGCGGTCAGCGGGTCGCCCTCGTGGGGACGGTGGCGATGGACGCGGTGATGGCGGACGTCACCGACGTGCCCGGCCCGGCGGTGACGCCGGACGACGAGTTCGTGCTCCTCGGCGAGCAGGACGACGACGAGATCACGGCCGCCGAGCTGGCGCAGGAGCGCACCACGATCAGCTGGGAGGTGGTCGCCGCGATGTCCCGGCGCCTGCCTCGGGTGTACACTGCGCGGGCCGTGGCGGTCGGAATCCGCACGCTCACGGGAGAATGGGGGACATGGCGCAGCTCGCGCTCTGGAACGGCGACATCTGCGACCTCGAGGTCGATGCGATCGTGAACCCCGCGAACGTCACCCTCTGGATGTCCACCGGCGTCGCCGGCGCGATCAAGCGTCGCGGTGGCGACGAGATCGAGTTCGCGGCCGTCCGGCAGGGTCCGATCGCGATGGGCGAGGCCATCGTGACGGGCGGCGGGACGCTGGCCGCCCGCTGGGTCATCCACGCCGTCTCCCTGGACCAGCAGCGCCGGACCAGCGCGGAGGCCATCGACGGCGCCGTCCGCAGCGCCATCCGGCGGGCCCGCGAGCTGGGCGTCGAGACCCTGGCCATCCCGGCCCTCGGCACCGGCGTCGGCGGCTTCCCGCTCGACGAGGCCGCCCGAATCGCCGTCGCCGCCGTGCGGGAGGAGGCGCCGCGCGCCCGGCAGCTCCGCACGGTGACCTTCGCCCTCCGCGGGGCGGCCGCCTACGAGGCCTTCCGCGTCGCGCTCGCGACGCCCGCCGCGGTCGGGTCGGCCGCTCCGGGTCGGCCCGCGTGACCGGAGCGGCCGGCGGCCTTCCGACCCCCGAGCGCAGGGCCGAGCTCGTCGAGGAGGTGGCTCGCGAGATCCTCCTCCACGGGATGACCGGTCCCGCCGTGCTCTTCCTCCAGGCGAGCATGCCCGACGGCATGCTGGCGGGCAGCGCCATGACGTTCTTCGACCCAGTCCTCCGTCGCCTCTTCGGGGGCGACAACGAGCCGGCCAGGGCGATCCTCGCGGATGAGCTCGGGATCGAGCAGCTGATCGACCGGCTCGAGGAGCTCGACGAGGACCTGAGCTGGGACGCGTGACCGACGCGGCCTCTCCCACCCGCGACGCGGGGGAGGTGCCGGCGCCGATCGCGGGCCCCGCGCCTGCCGCCTTCGTCACCCTCGACCGCGGCACGGCGACCTGCGCGGCCGGGCTGGTCGGCCGGATCGGGCGGCGATGGCGGCTCCTGGGCGCCGCCGCGGTGCCGGCCGGAGCGGATCCGGACGTCCTCGTCGAGCTTGTCGTCGAGCGCGTCCGGGCTGGCGACCCCGAGATCGCCGCCGAGCTCGAGCTCCCCCCGACGGCCGCCGGCCGGACGAAGGGCGTCGCCCCCTCCGCGGCCGCGCCGCGGGCGCCGCTGCCGCGCCTCGAAGCCTCGTCCGCCCCGGCCCCCATCCTCGCCGTGCTGGCGGCCACGGAAGCGACCCGTGCGCGCCTGGAGGCCGACGCCGCAGCCGCCGGCTGGCGCACCATCGGGGCCAGCGCCGAGGCGGTCGACCCGCTCACCGCGACGCGGCGGGCGACCCGCCCCGGGGTCGCCGCGCTCGTCGTCGGGACCGCCGACCCGCCGGCCGCCGACGAGCGAGACCTCGTGGGCGAGCTGGTCGCCCTGGCGGCGGGGATCGCCGAGCGGCGGCCGGCGATGCCGGTCATCCTCGTCGGCGCCGCCGCGGCCCACGGACCGGCCTTCCCGATGGAGACGGAGACCGTCGCCGTCCCGCGGCCGCATGGCGACGCGGAGGGGGACCTGCGCACGATCCTCGCCGGCCGCCGGGCCGCCCCCGGCGACGCGCGCCAGGGGCTGGTGGCCGCCGCCGCGACCCTCGCCCAGGTCCTCGGACTGCGGGTCGAGCTCCTCGAGGTCGGCATGGGCGGCGCCCTCCGGGTGCGCGCCGCGCCGGGCGTGGCGGCGGGCGACGCCGGCCGGGTCGCCGCCATGGAGGTCGCGTCGGCGGCCCTGGGCGTCGCCGACGACGACGCGGCGCTCGACGGCGTCGAGAGCTGGGCCACGCTCGGGGTGGACCGGGCCCGCCTGCGCGACCGCCTGGCCGAGATGCGCCTGGCGCCGTGGGCCGACCTGGCCGGCGACGGCGCCCTCCTCCGCGCGGCGGCGCTGCGGGCGGCGGTCGAGCGCCTGGTCGCGGCGACCGACGCGGAGCTGGGCGGCCCGGCCCCGGACCTGCTGATCCTGGCCGGCGGGGCGTGGGCATCGATCCCGGCATCGGCCGCGCTCCTCGTCGCGGCCGATGCCCTGCGGCGGTCGGGGGTCGTCCAGGTCGCCACGGACCCGGCACGGCTCCTGGCGCCGCTGGGCACGATCGACGAGCCCGCCGAGCGGGCGCGCCTCATCGCCGAGCTCCTCCCCGACGCCGTGATGCCGCTGGGAACCCTCGCGATGCCGCGCGGCGCGCGCGGCCGATCGGCTGGCCACCTCCGGCTCGCCGCCGACGGAGCGCCCGTGGAGCTCGACCTCGCAGCAGGCGGCCTCGCCCTCGTCGACCTGCCGCCCGGACAGGCGGCATCGGTCGAGCTGGCCTTCCGGTCGCCGGTGGACCTCGGGGTCCGCGGCCGCCGCTTCGCCGTCCGCGCCACGGGCGGCCTCGCCGGCCTCGTCGTCGACCTGCGCGACGCGCCGCTCCGCCTGCCGGAGCGGACCGACGAGCGCCGCACCCTCCTCGCCCGCTGGGAGCGGGCCCTCTGGCCGGAGCGCGACCGATGAACGGGCTCGCCCTCGTCCCGGCCCGCCACCTCCTCGTCGAGCGGCCGCTCGTCCGGGTGCCGCTCGTGCCTGGGGACCGGATCCTCGCGGCGGCCGGCGCCATCGTGGCGGCCGGCGACCTCCTCGCCGAGCGCGTTCGCGACCCGCGGCTCGTCGAGGTCGGCGACGTCGCGCCGCACGCTGGCACGGCCCATCCGGGGGCCTGGATCGCGGCCGAGCCGGGCCGGCGTGGCACCGCCCCGGCGGGCGAGCTGCTCTTCGAGCACGAGGGGCGGCGGCGGATCGCGACCGGGCCGCACCCCGACCTCGTCGCTGCCCCGGCCGCCGGGCGGATCGTCGAGATCCACGCGGGCGTCGAGATCGTCCTCCAGCTCGAGGGGATCGGGATTCCCGGCTCGGAGCTGCTGGGCGACCCCGGCCACGGGCGGCTCTCGATCTTCCGCGACGAGGGCGACCGGCGGGTCCCGCTCGACGTGGCCCAGGCCGGGGCGATCGTCGTCTTCGCCGGGCGCGCCGACGCCGAGACCCTGACGCGAGCCCGGGCGATGGGCATCGCGGGGGCCGTCGTCCCCGCACTCTCCGAGCGCGACCGCCGCGACGTCGTCGCCTCGGAGGCGCGCCAGCGGGCCGGCCTCCACCGCCTCGCCCCGTTCCCCGTGCTCGTCCTCGACGGCTACCTGCGGCGCACCCTCGCCGGGCCGATGCGCGACCTCCTCGGGGCGCTCGACGGGCAGGACGTCGGCCTCGTCGGCAACCCTCCGATGCTGGTGGCCGCCGTTGCCCGCCGCACCCTCCCGGCCCCGTCCCGGAACCACATCCGCGTGCGGGGCGGCGCGCAGGCGGGCCGCGAGGGCCGCTTCGTCGAGCTCGCCGGCCCGCAGCGGCTGGGCGCCGGCGTCGTGGCGGAAGGCGCGCGGATCCGACTCGATGACGGCCGGACCATCGTGGTTGCGCTGGGCGACCTCGAGCGGTTCGCCTGACCCGTCGTGACGCGGCGCATCGGGTAGGCTCTCGCCGATGACGCCCTCGCCCCCCGCCGTCCGGCGGACCAGTCGCTCCGCCGCCGCGACCCGCGCCCTCGGGGCGCGCCTCGGCGCGGCCACTCGACCCGGCGACGTCGTCGCCCTCTACGGCCCGCTGGGCGCCGGCAAGACCGAGCTCGCCCGCGGCATCGCCCGGGGAATGGCGGTCGACGAGCCGGTCGCGTCGCCCACTTTCATCCTCGTCGCCGAGCATGCCGGGCGCCTGCCGCTCTTCCACGTGGACTGCTATCGCCTCGCGAGCGGGGAGGATGCCCTGGCGGCCGGGATCCTCGACGAGCGAGCCGCAGAGGGCGTCACCGTGATCGAGTGGGCCGAGCGCCTCGGCGCCGCCCTCCCTCCCGGCCGCCTGGAGATCGCCATCGATGGGGCCGGCGAGGCGACCCGGACGCTCGTCCTGCGGGCCACCGACGCGCGCCACGCGCGCCTGCTGGAGGCTGCCGCATGAGCGCGCCGTTCCTCGCCATCGAGACGGCGACGACGCGTGCGATCGTCGCCCTCGGGACGTCCGACGGGACGCTCCTCGCCGCGGATGCCTGGGAAGCCGGCCACCGCCACGTCGAGGAGATCCTGGCCCGGATCTCCGCCCTCCTCGCTCGCGCCGCGATCGGGCGCCCGGCGCCCGGACGGCTGGCCGGCGTCGTCGTGGGCACGGGCCCGGGCGGCTTCACCGGGCTGCGGGTCGGGCTCGCCACGGCCCGCGGCATCGCTCGCGCGGCCGGGGCGCCGCTGGTCGGGATCCCGACCGGGGTCGCGCTCGAGGCCGCGGCGCGTGCCGCGGGGGCCGTCCCGCCCGGCCCGATCGCCGTCCTCCTGCCGGCCGGTCCCGCCGGCCGGTACGTCGTCCGCGACGGGACGGCACGCCTCGCGCCGGCCGGCCAGGATGACCCCGACCTCGCGCCGGACGCCGTGCTGGTCGCGGTGGACCTCCCCGGTCGGGCGCCGGATGGGGCGGTGGTCCGGGGCGCGGCCGCGCTTGACGGCCTCCCGGCCGCCCTCGTCGCGCTCGGCGCGGCACGGCTCGGGGCGGGCGAGGACGATGGGGCATCGCTCGGGCCGGAGTACGTGACGCTGCCGCGCGGCATGGCCGCGCCGGCGGGGGAGGTGACGTGGTCGCCCGGCCCCCGGTGAGGCTCGTCATCGGGCCGATGACCCACCAGGACCTGGCGGCCGTCCAGGCGATCGAGAAGGCCAGCTTCACGACACCCTGGCCCTCGTACGCCTACCGCAACGAGCTGGAGACGAACCGCCTGGCCCACTACCTGGTGGTCCGGGCCGGGCGCGAGGTGGTCGCCTACGCCGGCGTCTGGCTCATGGTCGACGAGGCCCACATCACGACCTTCGCGGTGGCACCGCCGTGGCGCCGTCGCCGCATCGGCGAGCGGCTCCTCCTCGCCCTCCTCGACCTGTCGGTCGCCCGCGGCGCGCGAGAGGCGACCCTCGAGGTCCGGCTCTCGAACCTCGCCGCCCGGCGTCTCTACGAGAAGTACGGGTTCCGCCCGGTCGGCATCCGCCCTCGCTACTACAGCGACGACCACGAGGATGCCCTGATCATGACGACGGACCCGCTCGACGGCCCGGCCATGGTCAGCCGGCTGGCCGCCCTGCGAGCGGAGGTCGAGGCCCTGCCGGCGATCGAGGACGGGCCGTGAGGGGTCTCCTGCTGGCCGTCGAATCGTCGTGCGACGAGACCGGCGTCGCCCTGCTCGACGGGCCGCGGCGGATCGTGGCCCAGGCCGTCGCGAGCCAGGTCGCGCTCCACGCCGGGAGCGGCGGGATCGTCCCCGAGCTCGCCGCTCGGGCCCACCTGCGCTGGCTCGACCCGGCGCTCGACGAGGTGCTGGCGACGGCCGGGGCGAGCCTGGGCGACATCGGCTCGATCGCCGTCACGGCTGGCCCGGGCCTGGTCGGCTCCCTCCTCGTCGGCCTCTCGTACGCCAAGGCGCTCGCCTGGTCGCTCGACGTCCCCATCGTCGGGGTCAACCATCTCGAGGGTCATCTCTACGCCGCCTGGCTGCTGGACCCCGGCGAGCCCGCGCGTGCCGAGCCGCCCTTCCCGCTCGTGGCCCTCATCGTCTCCGGGGGCCATACGTTCCTCGTCGAGATGCGAGACCACCTCACCTACCGACTCCTCGGCGAGACCGTCGACGACGCCGCCGGCGAGGCCTTCGACAAGGCAGGGCGCCTGCTCGGCCTCGGCTACCCGGGGGGGCCGGCCATCGCGAGCGCCGCCGGGGCCGCCCGTGCCCCCCTCGAGCGGCTCCCGCGGGCCTGGCTCGGCGACTCGTACGACTTCAGCTTCTCGGGCCTCAAGACAGCGCTCCGGCGGCTCGTGGAGGACGAGCTGGCCGCCCTCGGGCTGCCCCCCGCCGAGGAGGGCGGGCGGCTGCCCGCCCCGCGCGTTGCCGCGCTCGCGGCCGCCTTCCAGGAGAGCGTCGTCGACGTCCTGGCCACGAAGACGCTCCGGGCCGCCGAGGTGACCGCCGCCCGCGCGATCGTCATTGGCGGCGGCGTCGCCTCCAACGCGGCCCTCCGAGAGCGCGTCGCGGCGGGTGCACGCCGCCTCGGCCTGGAGCTGGTGGTCCCGCGGCCCGGCCTGTGCACCGACAACGGGGCGATGATCGGGGCGGCCGGCGCCCGCCGCCTCGCCGCCGGCGAGCGCGCGGGGCTGGACCTGGGGGCGCGGGCGTCATGGCCCCTGGCCCGACCGAGCGGGGCGCCGGAGACGCGGCGACCGCCCCGCCGGGGAGCTGCGGGGCGGGCCTACGCCGCCGCCCGCGACGCGGAGGCGGACGCCGCCGGGCGGCAGGCGCGGTGAGCGGCCCCGGCCGCATCCGGATCGACCCCGCCGCCGTCCGGCAGACCCTGCGCCATGCCGGCCTGCGGGCCCAGCGCCGCTTCAGCCAGAACTTCCTGGCCGACGTCGACGTGCTGGAGGAGATCCTCGCCGCCGCGTCGCCCGCCCCGGGTCGCCGCGTCCTCGAGATCGGCCCAGGGCTGGGGCTCCTGACCGGCGGCCTGCTCGCCGCCGGGGCCCGCGTCACGGCAGTGGAGATCGATCGCGGGATGGTCGCCCACCTTCGCGAATTGTTGGCCCTCGAGCTCACCGCCGGAGCCCTGGAGCTCGTCGAGGGCGACATCCTCGACGAGGATCTGGGGGCCATCGTCGTCGCCCCGTACGACGTGGTCGCCAACCTGCCGTATCACGTCACCAGCCCGGTCCTCCACCGCCTCCTGGGCGGCGAGGCCGGCCCGCGACCGGAGCGCTGCGTTCTCATGCTCCAGCGCGAGGTGGCCGAGCGGATCGCGGCCCGGCCAGGAGAGATGAGCTACCTCTCGGTCTTCGTCCAGTACCACGCCGTCCCCACGATCGTGCGCCGCGTGCCCCGCGAGGCGTTCGAGCCGGCACCCGAGGTGGAGTCGGCGGTCCTGGCCCTCGACGTCCGCGACCCCGACGCGGCCGGGCGTCTCCCGGCGGCCATGGAGGACGACCTGTGGCGGCTCGTCCAGGCGGGCTTCCGGGAGCGGCGCAAGATGCTCCACAACGTCTTGCCGCGCCAGCTCCTCATCGAGCCGGCACGGATCGCCGACGCGCTCGCGGCGGTGGGGATCGCCGGCGACCGGCGGCCGCAGACCCTCGGGGTGGGGGAGTGGATCGGCCTGCTGGGGGCCCTGGGGCCGCTCGCGCAGGACCGCCGGGGCCGCCGCACGGAGCGTCCTCCATCGAGCCGCGGGCGCGTCCCGCCGGGCAGCGCCGCCCCGACGGCAGACGCCGTCCCGCCGGGCAGCGCTGCCCCGACGGGCGCCAGGGATGCCGGCGAGGAGCCGACGTGAGCGATCCCCTGGGGCGGCTGACGCCGGTCGTGCGGCTCGCGCCGGCCAAGCTGAACCTGACCCTCGCGGTCGTCGGCCGACGGCCGGACGGATACCACGCCATCCACTCGGTCATGGTCCCCCTCGACCTCGCCGACCGCCTCGCCCTCGGGCCGGCCTTCGGACCCGCCGATCGCCTCCACGTGACCGGTCCGGGCGGCGCCCCGCCGCCCGACCTCGGGGCCGAGGCGAGCAACCTCGTCCTCCGCGCGATCGAGGTCGCCCGGCGCGCCGTGCGGGCGGGCGGCGAGGGCGGCCCGCTGCCGGCCCTCGCGGCCCGCCTGGAGAAGCGGATCCCGGCCGCGGCCGGGCTGGGCGGCGGGTCGTCCGACGCCGCCGCGGCGCTCGACGGCGCGTTGGAGGCATGGGGCGTCGCTGACGCGCTGACCCCGGCCGCGCGGGCGGAGGCGGCCGCCACGCTCGGGTCGGACTGCCCCTTCTTCCTCGCCGGCGGCTGGGCGCTCGTCGAAGGGCGCGGCGAGCGCGTCTCGCACCTCGACCCGCCGCGCGGAGCGCCGCCCGGCGTCCTCGTCGTGACGCCCGCCGTCGCCGTCCCGACGCCATCCGTCTTCGCCCGCTACGACGACCGCGCTCAGCCCTCGGGTGGGGCGTCGCTGGCGTCCTCGACCCACCTCGCCGGCGAGCTCCAGGCGGGGATCTCCGTGCCGCGATTCCTCGAGCGGGCCGGGATCCTGGCAGTGGCCAACGACCTCGTGCCGGCGACGGCCGACCTGGTGCCGGGGCTCGTCGCCTTCCGGCGGGCGCTCGCGCGCCTTCTCGAGCGGCCGGTCGGGCAGTCGGGATCAGGGCCGACCTTGTGGGTGCTGTCGCCGTCGAGGGAGGCTGCCCTGGGCGACGCGGCGATCGTCCGGGCGGCGCTCGAGGACGGGCTCCTGCCCTTCCCTGGAGACCGGCCGCCCTTCGTCGCCGGGGCGGCGATCCCCGTCCCGCCGCCGTCGCCCTCCGCTCCCGGGGGTGCCCCGCCCGGCCGGCACGCCCCGACCTCGACCGTGCCATCCTGACGAGCCCATGAAGGAGGACGCCATGCCCCGCACCGCCATCGCGACCGCCGAGGCCCCGGCGGCCATCGGACCCTACAGCCAGGCGATCAGCGCCGGCGGCTTCCTCTTCTGCTCCGGCCAGCTCGGCCTGGACCCCGCCTCCGGCGACTTCGCGGGCGGCGACGTCGAGGCGCAGGCGGCGCGGGCGATGCTGAACCTGGGCAACGTCCTTGAGGCCGCCGGCTGCACCTTCGAGGACGTCGTGAAGACCACGATCTTCCTGGCCGACATGGCCGACTTCGCCGTCGTCAACGGCGTCTACGGTCGCTTCGTGCCCGACCCGCCGCCGGCCCGCTCCACCGTCCAGGTCGCCGCGCTGCCGAAGGGTGGCCGGGTCGAGATCGAGGCGATCGCCCGCCTCCGGGCCTAGGGGCCGGAGGGGACTCTGCCCCCCGTCCGGTTGACGAACCGGCGGGCCCGCCCCTAGGATCGCGGGACCACATGACATCCGAGCAAGCCACGCCGGACGACAGTCGGCCGGACCCGGAGATCGCGCCGCTCCCGGGTCGCCCCGTCCGCCTCGCCCCGCGATGACCCGCTGCATCGCCGTCGTGCTCGCCGGCGGGCTCGGGACGCGGATGAAGTCCTCGAGGCCGAAGCTCCTCCACGAGCTGTGCGGCCGCCCGATGCTGGCCTACGTGCTCGACGCGGCCCGCGCGGCGACCGGCGCGAACCCCGTCGTCGTCGTCTCGCCGGCCACCGTGGCCGTGCGCGAGGCGTTCCCCACCGGCGCGGCGTTCGCCCTCCAGGAGCACCCCGACGGGACCGGCGACGCGCTGCGGGCCGGTCTCGCCATCGTGCCGGCGGCGGCCGACGAGGTCGTGGTCCTCAGCGGCGACGTCCCGCTCGTCCAGGCCGACCTCGTGGCCGGCCTGCTGGAGCGGCGTCGGGAGGCCGGGGCGGCGCTCGCCCTCGTCTCCTTCGAGACGTGGGACCCGGCCCGCCTCGGCCGGGTGATCCGGACGCCCGACGGCGAGCGCGTCGCCCGGGTCGTGGAGGCCGAGGACGCCACCGCCGACGAGCTGGCGGTCGGCGAGGTCAACGCCGGCATCTACGCGTTCGAGGCGGCCTGGCTGCGGACGGCGATCGAGCGCCTGACGCCCTCGCCGGCGACCGGGGAGGTCTACCTGACCCAGCTGGTCGACCTTGCCAACGCCGACGGCGGGACCGTCGCCGCCTTCGAGGCGGAGGACGACGGGACCCTCGACGGCATCAATGACCGGGCCCAGCTGGCGGAGGCGACGGCGATCCTGCGCGAGCGGATCAACCTCGCCTGGCTCCGCGCCGGGGTCACCATGCTCGACCCGGCGACGGCCTACGTCGACGCGGCCGTCGAGCTGGCTCGCGACGTGACCCTCGAGGCCAACGTCGTCCTCCGCGGCCGGACGCGGGTCGGGGAGGGGACGGTGATCGGGTCCGGCAGCCAGCTGGTGGATTCGATCGTCGGCGCCGGCTGCCGCGTCTGGGCCAGCGTCCTGGAGCGCTCGGAGGTCGAGGCGGGGACGACGATCGGGCCCTTCAGCCACCTGCGGCCGGGCAGCTCCATCGGGCCCGGCGTCGAGCTCGGCAACTTCGCCGAGGTGAAGAACAGCCGCCTCGAGGCCGGTGTCAAGCAGCACCACGTGAGCTACCTCGGGGACGCCCACGTCGGCGAGGGGACGAACGTCGGGGCGGGCACCATCACGGCCAACTACGACGGCGTCCACAAGCACCACACCGAGATCGGGAAGGGCGTCTTCCTCGGCGTCGACACGATGCTGCGCGCCCCGATCACCCTCGGCGACGGCGCCAGGACGGGAGCCGGCGCGGTCGTCACCCGGGATGTCCCGCCCGGCAAGGTTGCCGTGGGCGTCCCGGCGCGCCTCCGCGACCCGCGCCCGCTCGCGCCGTCACCCGCGCCGTCGGCCGTCGCGCCGGCGCGCGACGCCGACGGCCAGGCCATCGCCGTCGAGCCCGCCGCCGACCCGTCACCTCGACCGGAGGGGGCACCCTGATGGGCTCCCTCACCGAGATCCTCATCGTCGTCGGGCTGACCCTCCTGGCCGGGATCTTCGTGGCCGCCGAGATCGCCCTCGTCTCGCTGCGGCGCAGCCGCATCGAGCAGCTCGTCGACGAGCGCCGGCGGGGCGCGGCCCGCGTCCGCCGCCTCATCGAGGACCCCGGTCGCTTCCTGGCCGTCATCCAGATCGCCATCACCTTCGTCGGCTTCCTGTCGTCGGCGGTGGCCGCCGTCTCGCTGACGCGGGGGCTCGCCGACCTGATGGCCGGGGTCGAATGGCTGAAGGGAAGCGCCGACGCGATCGCCCTCGTCGTCGTCACGATCCTGCTGTCCCTCTTCTCGATCGTAGTCGGGGAGCTGGTGCCCAAGGCGCTGGCCCTCGCCTACCCGGACCGGACCTCGCTCCTCCTGGCCGGGCCCGTCGACCTCCTGGGCCGGATCCTCGCCCCGGTCGTCGCCGTCCTCACCGGGCTGACCCGGATCCTCGTCCGGCCCTTCGGCGCCGACGTGACGAAGGACGCCCAGATCACCGCCGAGGAGCTCAAGCTCATCGTCGAGCGGGGCGGGGAGGAGGGCATCCTGGAGGCCGAGGAGGAGCAGATGATCCACGCGGTCATCGAGCTCGGGGAGCGGCGCGTCCACGAGGTGATGGTCCCCCGCACCGACATCGTGGGGCTCGAGGCGGACGTCGACCTCGAGACCGCGGTGGACCGGATCATCGAGGAGGGCCACAGCCGGCTGCCCGTCTGGGAAGGATCCGTCGACCAGATCCTCGGGATCCTCTACGCGAAGGACCTCCTGCCGTTCCTCAAGGCGGCGTCCGGCGAGCGTCCCACCGTCCGCGCCCTCCTCCGCCCGCCGGTCTTCGTCCCCGAGTCGATGTCCATCGACGACCTCCTCCACGCGCTCCAGCGGCGCAAGGTCCACATCGCGATCGTCCTCGACGAGTACGGCGGCACCGCCGGCATGGTCACCATCGAGGACCTCCTCGAGGAGATCGTCGGGGAGATCCAGGACGAGTACGACGAGGAGGAGGAGATGGTCGTCCGCCTCGACGACGACCGCGTCCGCTTCGATGGGCGCGCTTCCGTCGACGAGATCGGCGACGCCTGGGACGACCTCGACCTGGAGGCGCTCCTGGAGGACCGCGACGAGTACGACACGATCGGCGGCCTCGTCTTCCATCGGATCGGCGGCGTTCCCAGGCCGGGCGACGTCGTCCGCATCGACGGCCTGGCGATCACGGTCGAATCGACCGACGGCCGGCGGGTTGGCAAGGTGCTCGTCACCCGCGAGCGCCCGGAGGACGGCGAGCCGGCCGACGACGCCGACCGCTGACCCGGCGCCGCAGGCGGCCGGCGCCTGCCGGCCGCGCACGCGGGCCGCGGCCCATGTCAGGCCGAGATCACGCTCCGCATGATCTGCTCGAGGTGCTCGCGGACCGCGGGCTGGACGACGCCGGCGGCGTCGAGCTGGGCGATCGCCTCGTCGCGCCAGCGTCGCGCCTCCGTGCGGGTGTACTCCTGCGCGCCGCTCCGCTCGAGGATCGCCCTCGCCTCGGCGATTCCGGCCGGCGACGGGTCGGGATCCGCATAGAGGGCCGCGAGACGGGCGCGGTCCTGCGGCGCGGCGTGCTGGAGGGCGTAGATGA
Source organism: uncultured Chloroflexia bacterium (assembly GCA_963821235.1). Classification (GTDB taxonomy): domain Bacteria; phylum Chloroflexota; class Limnocylindria; order Limnocylindrales; family CSP1-4; genus CTSoil-043. Next base: position 2,622,188 of record CAWGCS010000001.1, on the reverse strand, counting down.
CCGGCAGGGTCTTCTTGTGCCGGGCGAGGTCGGACGGCTCCTTGCCGGTCGCCTGTTCGCGGCCCCAGATGCCGAGGACGTCGTCGTTGAGCTGGAATGCCAGCCCCAGGGCCCACCCGAACTGCCGGTAGCGGGTGATGACCGCCTCGTCGTCGGTGGCGAGGAGCGCGCCGGCCTCGACGCTGGCGGAGATGAGGGCCGCGGTCTTGCGCCCGATCATGTCGAAGTAGAGGTCGACCGTCATGTCGGCATCGTGCTCGCCGGACCAGATGTCCAGGTACTGGCCCTCGCAGAGCGCCAGGCAGGTCTCGTCGTAGAGGCGCATCAGGCGGAGCACCTTGGCGTCGGAGAAGCCGAGCTCGGTGAGCCGGTGCAGGGCGATGCGGGAGAGCACGAAGACCGCGTCCCCGGTGTTGATCGCCTGGGGGATCCCGTGGAGGGTCCACAGGGTCGCCCGGTGGCGCCGCTCGCGATCGCCGTCCTCGATGTCGTCATGGATGAGGCTGAAGTTGTGGCCGAGCTCGACCGCGGCGGCGCCCGGCAGGGCGGGGGCGTAGTCGCCGGCGATGGAGGCATAGGCGAGGAGCCCGAGGAGCGGCCGCATCCGCTTTCCGGACGAGCCCGAGCCGTCGAGGCCGAGGTGGTAGCGGACCATCTCGTACATGCCGCGGGTGGTCGGGTCGCGGTCGGTGACGAGGCGGAAGATCTCGTCCTCGACGTCGGCGATCAGCGTCGGCAGGTCGAGGTCCAGCGGGGCGGGCACGGGCGGATGATACGGTGGTACGGTCCCCTCGTGCCCGATCGCCGCCTCTACGTGACGGACGCCATCGTCCTCTCCCGCTTCGACTTCGGCGAGGCGGATCGCATCCTCACGCTCCTCACGCCCGGCCTGGGCAAGATCAAGGCGATCGCCAAGGGGATCCGCCGCCCCACGAGCCGCATCGGAGGCTCGCTGGAGCCCCTCGCCGAGCTGCGGCTCCAGCTGGCCAGGGGCCGCACCTTCGACGTCGTGACCCAGGTGACGATGCAGCATGCCTGGCTCGGGTTGCGGGACCGCCTGGAGGTGACGGCGACGGCCTGGTACTGCGCCGAGCTGCTCGACCGCTCGCTCGAGGAGCGCCACGCGGCCGAGCCGCTCTACCTGCTCCTCCGCCGGGCCTACGAGCTGCTCGACGCGGGGATGGAGCCGGGTCGCGTCGCGCGCTGGTTCGAGATGCGGCTCTGCGACGAGCTGGGCGTCCGACCGGAGGTCGACCGCTGCGTCGAGTGCGACCGGCTGCTCGAGCCCGGCGACGAGGTCCGCTGGATCCCCCTCCTTGGCGGCGTCCTCTGCAGTCGGCACGGCGGCCCGAGCGTCGCCGCGGCGGGCCTCTCGACCGACGCCCTGAAGGTGCTCAAGGCGTACCAGCGGATGGACGTCGAGGGCCTGGCCGGCCTGCGCCTGCCGGGGCCCGTCGAGGCGGAGGTCGAGCGGCTGATGGGCGAGTTCGTGCGCCACGTGATGGAGCGGGATTCACGGTCGCGGCGGTTCCTCGAGGAGGTCAGGGCGGGCTATGGGTCGAGGGCGGCGCCGACCGCACCCATCCCGCCGGTCGGAGGCTCACGATGATCGATGGATCGACCGAGGCCGGCGCCCGCGCCCTCGCCCGCCTGCGCGACGAGACCGTCATCTGGCTGACCACGGTGACCCCCGCCGGCCAGCCGCAGGCGTCGCCCGTCTGGTTCCTGTGGGAGGGTGACGAGCTCCTCCTCTACAGCCGGGCAGACACGCCACGCGCGGCGAACGTGCGGGCCAACCCGCTGGTGGCGGCCAACCTGGATGTCGACGGGGACGGCGACGACGTCGTCTCGCTGGAGGGCGAGGCGCGGATCGTCCGCGAGCGCGCCACGGTGGCGGACGTGCCGGGCCGCTACCTCGAGAAGTACGCCAAGAAGCTGGCCGCGTTCGGCTGGACGATGGAGAGCATGCTCGTCGACTACCCGGTCGAGATCCGAGTGCGCGTCACCCGCGCCCGGGTCTGGTAGGGGCCCGGCGGCCGGTCGGCCGTCTGCTACGATCCGCCCACCAAGCCTCCCGCCCGCGCCTGCCACGCGCGGGCCCACCGTGGAGCCGAACCCCGTGTCCGAACCGACCCCCGACCCGAACGCCGTCGCCCCGGCCGTCCGCGATCTCGAGACGATCGTCAGCCTCAGCAAGCGCCGCGGCTTCATCTTCCCCTCGTCGGAGATCTACGGCGGCATCAACGCCGTGTGGGACTACGGGCCCCTCGGCGTGGAGCTGAAGAACAACGTCAAGCGCGCCTGGTGGCGGGCCATGGTCCAGGTCCGGGACGACGTCGTCGGGCTCGACTCCGGAATCCTCATGCACCCCCAGATCTGGGTGACCTCCGGACACGTCGCCGAGTTCAACGACCCGATGGTCGAATGCGGGACCTGCCGGCGCCGCTACCGCGTCGACGAGTTCCCCGGCACGGAGGACCTCGGGCCCAAGGAGCTCCTCGACCCGGGGATCGTGGCCCGCCTCGGGCTCGCCTGCCCGAACGACGGGGGCCCCCTCGGCGCGCCGCGCCGCTTCAACCTGATGCTCAAGACCTTCCTCGGCCCGGTCGAGGACGAGGCCGCCGTCGTCTACCTGCGCCCCGAGACGGCCCAGGGCATCTATGTCAACTACCGCAACGTCCGAGACACGGCCCGCAAGAAGATCCCCTTCGGGATTGCCCAGGTCGGCAAGGCCTTCCGCAACGAGATCAGCCCCGGCAACTTCGTCTTCCGGATGCGCGAGTTCGAGCAGATGGAGATGCAGTACTTCGTCCGGCCGGAGACGGCGGCGGAGCACTTCGAGGCCTGGCTCCCGCGCCGGCGGGCCTGGTACGAGGCCTACGGCGTCACCCCCGAGCGCCTCCGCTTCCGGGAGCACCGTCCCGACGAGCTGGCCCACTATGCCAAGAAGGCGATCGACGTCGAGTACCGCTTCCCCTTCGGCTGGAAGGAGCTCGAGGGGATCCACAACCGCGGCGACTGGGACCTCGGCCGGCATTCCAAGGAATCCGGCGAGAACCTGGAGTACTTCGACCCGGCGACCGAGGAGCACTACATCCCCTGGATCATCGAGACGTCCGCCGGCGCCGACCGAGCGGCGTTCACCTTCCTCATCGACGCCTACCGCGAGGAGGAAGTCCGCGGCGAGAAGCGGGTGGTCCTGGGGCTCCACCCCGACCTCGCCCCCTACAAGGTCGCCGTCCTTCCGCTCCTCAAGAAGCGGGGCGAGATCGTCGAGATGTGCCACCGCATCAAGGACGACCTCAAGCGCCACACCATGGCGGTCTACGACGACACCGCCGCCATCGGCAAGCTCTACCGGCGCCAGGACGAGATCGGGACGCCATGGTGCGTGACGGTGGACGTGGACTCGCTCGAGGACGGCAACGTGACCGTCCGCGACCGCGACGCGATGACCCAGGAGCGCATCGGCGCCGACCAGGTCACCAGCTACATCGCGGACAGGCTGGAGGCCGCGCGGCCCGCCGGGCTCTAGCGACCAGTCACGCGGCCGGGCGGCGAGTGCGCCGCGGCCGGCCTGCTACTCCGCCGCCGCCGCGGCCGGCTCGCCGGCGCGCGACTCGGCCGGGGGCGGGTACTCGCCGCGCAGCCAGGCGTCCATCGCGTGGGCCGAGCGCTTGCCGTCGCCCATGGCCAGGATGACCGTCGCCGCGCCGCGGACGATGTCGCCGCCGGCGAAGACGCCGGGGATCGACGACAGGCCGAACTCGTCCGTGACGACGTAGCCCCAGGTGCTGATCTCGAGGTCTGGCTCCGATGCGGTCAGGAGCGGGTTCGCCTTCGTGCCGATGGCCACCACGACCATCTCGCACTCGATGACGAACTCCGAGCCTTCGATGGGGATCGGCCGGCGCCGGCCGGAGGCGTCCGGCTCGCCGAGCTCCATCCGGATGCAGCGGATGCCGGTGACCCAGCGGTTCTCGTCGGCGAGGACCTCGATCGGCGCCACCTGGAGCTCGAAGCGGATGCCCTCCTGCTCGGCGTGGTGGACCTCCTCGACGCGCGCCGGGAGCTCCGCCTTGCCGCGCCGGTAGACGATCGTCGCCTCGTCGGCGCCGAGGCGCTTCGCCGTCCGCACGGCGTCGATGGCGACGTTGCCGCCGCCCACGACCACCACCCGGTGGCCGCGCAGGACCGGCGTGTCGGACTCAGGGTTCCAGGCACCCATGAGGTTGACCCGGGTCAGGTACTCGTTGGCCGAGTAGACGCCCTTGAAGTTCTCGCCCGGGACGTTCATGAAGACAGGCAGGCCGGCGCCCACGGCGAGGTAGACCGCGGCGAACCGCTCGCGCAGCTCGCGGAGGGTGTAGGTCCGGCCGATGATCGCGTTCGTCTCGATCCTCACGCCGTTCGCCTTCAGGCGGTCGACCTCCTGCTGGACGATGTCCTTGGGCAGGCGGAACTCCGGGATCCCGTAGACGAGGACCCCGCCGGGGGAGTGGAACGCCTCGAAGACGGTCACGTCGTGGCCGAGCTTGGCCAGCTCGCCCGCGGCCGTCAGGCCGGCGGGGCCGGAGCCGACGATGGCGACCTTGCTGTCCGCGGACGCCGGGTGCGCAGGCACGGCCGGATGGGCCATCGCCCAGTCGGCGACGTAGCGCTCCAGGGCGCCGATGGCCACTGGGGTCCCCTTCTTGGCCCGCACGCAGCGGCCCTCGCACTGGATCTCCTGGGGGCAGACCCGGCCCGTGACGCAGGGCAGCGCGTTGTCGTCGAGGAGTGACGCCGCGGCGCCGGTCATGTCGCCGGTCCGCAGGAGCTCGATGAAGCGGGGGATGTTGACCCGCACGGGGCAGCCGTCGATGCAGACGGGGTTCTTGCACTGGAGGCAGCGCTCTGCCTCCAGGACGGCCAGCTGCTCGGTGTAGCCGAGGTTGACCTCGCGGAAGTTCGCCGCGCGCAGGATGGCATCCTGCTCCGGCATGTGGGTCCGCTCGATGGTCATCCGCTCCTTGGGCGTGAGCGGGTGGTCGAAGGCCGGCTGGAACGCCGAGTCGCCGTGGGACGCGCCCGGGGCCCCCGGCTCGGGGGCGGGGTTCGGCTGGTCGGTCACGCGCGGACCTCCTCGGCGACCGCGGCCGCCTCCTGCTGCTCGGCCGCACTCGCAAGCGCCGGGATCAGGCAGCTCCCGGTCGGGGCGTGGAGCGGCGCCTCGGCCGCCTCCTTGTCGGCGGCCCTGCGATGGGCCACCTCGAGGGCGTGCGCCTCGAACTCGCGGTACGTGCCCAGGCGGTCGGCCAGCTCGCGGAAGTCGACCTGGTGGGCGTCGAACTCCGGGCCGTCGACGCAGGCGTAGACGGTCCTTCCCCCACCTGGACGCGGCAGCCTCCGCACATCCCGGTCCCGTCGAGCATGATCGCGTTGAGCGAGGCGAACGTCGGCACCCCGAATGGCCGCGTGACCTCGGCCACGGCCCGCATCATCGGGACGGGCCCGACCGCGTAGACGGCGTCGACGCCGCCGGCCTCGATGAGGTCCTTGAGGGCCTCGGTGACGAAGCCGTGGCGGCCGTAGCTGCCGTCGTCCGTGCAGGTGACGACCTCGCCGGCCCGCCGCAGCTCGTCCTCGAAGATGACCCATTCCCGGGACCGACCGCCGATCACGCTGGTGACCGTGACGCCCCGGCGGGCGAGGCCGAGGGCGATGGGGTGGACGACCGCGGTGCCCACGCCGCCGCCCACGCAGACGGCGTGCCCGGCCTCGATCAGCTCGGTCTCCCGTCCCAGGGGACCTGCCACGTCCTGGATGCCCTCGCCGACCTCGAGGGCGACGAGGTCCTCGGTGCTCTTGCCGACCGCCTGGATGACGAGGGTGATCGTGCCCTTCTCGGGGTCCGCGTCGGCGATCGTGAGCGGGATCCGCTCGGCGCCGGGGGCGCGATGGACGATCACGAACTGCCCCGGCCTGCGGATCTGGGCGATGCGCGGCGCCTCGATGACGAGGCGCGTGACGTTGGGCGAGAGCTGGGCTTTCTCCAGGACGGCGTGCATGACAACTCCAGGGACGGCTTCGATCACCATCTATCGTGGCGCCCTCGCGCGCGCGACCCATGCGCCACGGCGCATATGTTGAGGGGCCGAACGGCCCCTTGCGCCCGTGACCGCCACGGGCCGTTCGCCCCGCTCACCGGCCGCGAGCCTCAGCCGGCGGGCGCGCCCTCCGGGCCGGGCGCCTTGCCCTTCGGCCAGTACAGCTCCTTCTTCACGTGGAACTCGGGGAAGCCGCGATCCATGAGGACGCGCTCGACGTTGAGGATCATCTCCGGGTTGCCGCAGATGTAGACGACGGTCCGGTCGGCGCGCAGGCCCAGGTCGTGGCAGACGGCGCCGACGACCTGCTCCACTCGCCCGGTCCGGCCGGCCCAGCCGGCGTTCCGCGGGTCCCCGGGCCGGGAGACGGTCGGGACGTAGCGCAGGGGGTAGGAGCCGCCGGCCTCCAGCCCCTCCAGGAGCTTCCGGTAGCCGAGGTCGGAAGCGTGCGACACGCCGTGGAGGACGACGGTCCGGCGGGGATGGCCCGCGGCCTGCGTCTCCCGGATCATGGAGACGAACGGGGCCAGGCCAGTGCCTGTGGAGACGTACAGGTGCGTCCGCCGGTCGTCGGGCTCCAGCATGAACTTGCCCTTGGGCCCAATCATCCGCATCCGGGCCCCCGGCTGGAGCCGCCACAGCAGCGTCGTGAAGCGGATGATCGGGACGAGCCGGACGTAGAGCTCGTAGCCCTCCGTCCCGGCGACCGACGGCCCGGAGGCGACCGAGTAGGGGCGCTGCCAGAGCTTGTCGTCGGCCAAGACGCCGATCGTCATGTACTGGCCGGCCTCGAACGGGATGGGGTCGCCGTCCAGCTTCACCCAGAACGAGGCGAGGTCGGCCGTGTGGTCCACCCGCCGCACGAGGGTGGCGTTGTACTGGGTCGCCTCCTCGGCGATGACCCGGGTGTCCTCGGGAAGCTGGATCATGGGGCGGGCCGTCTCCTCGCTGCGGCCGGCGCCCACGCTGGCGCCGGAGCCCGACGAGTGTAGCCCGGGGGCGCCCGGGGGCGCGGGCCGGCACGAGCGGCGGACGGTCTCGCGGTCACGGCGGGCGCTCCGGCCCCCGATCAGGGGCCGACCGGTCCGCCGGCTGCGGGGGAGCGGACGGTACAATCCCCGCGGACGCAAGCCTGACCATCCGCGGGGCCGATCCTGCCCCGCCTGAGCACACAGGGAGAACCCGCCCCATGCCCGACGCCAACCCGTCCACGCGTGCCCATGCGGCCGCGAAGCGCTACATCTACGCCTGGGGCGACGGCCGGGCTGAAGGAAACGGGTCCATGAAGGACCTGCTCGGAGGCAAGGGCGCCGGGCTCGCCGAGATGACGAACGCCGGGCTCCCGACGCCGCCCGGCTTCACGATCACGACCGAGGCCTGCAACGACTACTTCAATGCCGGCAAGGAGCTCCCCGCCGGCCTGTGGGACGACGTCCTGGTCGCCGTCCGCGAGGTCGAGGCCCGCACCGGCAAGGGCTTCGGCGACTCGCAGAACCCGCTCCTCGTCTCGGTCCGCTCCGGCGCCAAGTTCTCGATGCCCGGGATGATGGACACCGTCCTCAACCTCGGCCTCAACGAGGGGACGCAGACGGGGCTCATCGCCCTGACCGGCAACGAGCGCTTCGGCTGGGACGCCTACCGGCGCTTCATCCAGATGTTCGGGCGGATCGTCCTGGGCGTGAAGGCCGAGCGCTTCGACGAGCCCCTCGAGGCGCGCAAGGAAGCCCACGGCCACGGGGCCAAGGACACGGACCTCACCGTCGCGGACCTGCGGGCGCTGGTCGCCGAGTTCAAGGAGGTCGTCCGGGCCGACGCCGGCCGCGACTTCCCGACCGACCCGTACGAGCAGCTCGACCTGGCCATCAAGGCGGTCTTCGCCTCCTGGTTCGGCAAGCGCGCCAACGACTATCGCAACAGCCAGAAGATCGCCCACGACCTCGGCACCGCCGTCAACGTCGTGACGATGGTCTTCGGCAACATGGGCGACGACTCCGGGACCGGGGTCGCCTTCACCCGCGACCCGAACACCGGCGAGGACGTCCTCTACGGCGAGTACCTCGTCAACGCCCAGGGCGAGGACGTCGTGGCCGGGATCCGGACCCCCGCCAAGATCAGCCACCTGGCCGAGGAGATGCCGGCGGCATTCGCCGAGTTCCAGGCGATCGGCCGCCAGCTGGAGCGTCACTACAAGGACGTCCAGGACCTGGAGTTCACGATCGAGCGCGGCAAGCTCTACATGCTCCAGACGCGCTCGGCGAAGCGCACCGCCGCCGCCGCCGTGAAGATCGCGGTGGACATGGTCGCCGAGGGCCTCATCGACAAGCGCGAGGCCGTCGGCCGGATCGAGCCGGTGCAGGTGGACCAGCTCCTCCGCGACCAGTTCGATCCCACCGCCCGCAGGGCGGCCATCCGGCTGGCCAAGGGCCTCAACGCCTCGCCGGGAGCCGCCGTCGGGCGGGCGGTCTTCAGCGCCGACGACGCGGTCGAGTGGGTCGCCCGCGGCGAGAAGGTCGTCCTCGTCCGGATCGAGACGTCGCCGGACGACTTCCACGGCATGGCGGTCGCCCAGGGGATCCTCACGGCTCGCGGCGGCGCCACCTCCCATGCGGCCGTCGTCGCCCGCCAGATCGGGAAGCCGTGCGTCGCCGGCTGCGCCGAGCTCGTCGTCGACTACGGCGCGCAGAGCGCCCGCAGCACCGTCTCCGGCAGCTCGTTCGCCGAGGGCGACTGGATCAGCGTCGACGGCTCCACCGGCGAGGTCTTCCTCGGCGCGCTGCCGACCGTCTCGGCCCGCTTCGAGGACCAGCCGGAGCTCCAGCAGGTCCTGGCCTGGGCCGACGAGATCCGCCGGCTCCAGATCTGGACCAACGCGGACAAGCCGGAGGAGGCCGCCCAAGCCCGCGGGTACGGTGCCCAGGGCATCGGCCTGTGCCGGACGGAGCACATGTTCCGCGAGGGCGAGCGGCTGGACATCGTGCGCGGCGCCATCCTCGTCGCCAACGTCGCCACGCGCGCCAAGGCCAAGACGGCCGCCGGCGAGGAGCTGACGGCCGACGACCTCGACGCGATCACCACGTTCGACGCAGCGATGGCCAAGCTTGAGGTCCTCCAGCAGGGCGACTTCGAGGGCATCCTCGCGGCGATGAGCGGCCTGCCGGTCGTCATCCGCCTCATCGACCCGCCGCTCCACGAGTTCCTCCCGAACCTCGAGGAGCAGCTCGTCAAGGTGACGAAGGCCGGCGACGCGGCCACCGACGAGGACAAGGAGCTCCTCGCCACCATCAAGTCGATGCATGAGCAGAACCCGATGCTCGGCCTCCGCGGCTGCCGCCTCGGGCTCATGATCCCGGACTTCGTGAAGATCCAGACGCGCGCCATCCTCAACGCGGCCGTGGCGGTGAAGCGTGCCGGCAAGGATCCCCGGCCGGAGATCATGATCCCGCTCGTCGGCCACGTGAACGAGCTGATCGCGACGCGCGCCCTGCTCGATGCCGAGGCCGAGGCGGTCGTCAAGGCGGCCGGCGAGGAGATCGACTTCAAGTTCGGCACCATGATCGAGATCCCGCGCGCCGTCTGGGTCGCGGACAAGATCGCCGAGCACGCCGAGTTCTTCAGCTTCGGCACGAACGACCTCACCCAGATGACCTTCGGATACAGCCGCGACGATGCCGAGGGGGGCTTCCTTCTCAAGTACGTCGAGGATGGCATCCTTCCGGAGAACCCGTTCCAGACCCTCGACGACGTGATCGTCGAGGAGATGCGGATGGCGGTCGACAAGGGCCGCTCCGCGCGCCCCAACCTCAAGGTCGGCATCTGCGGCGAGCACGGCGGCGACCCCGCGTCGATCCACCACTGCGAGAAGGTCGGCCTCAACTACGTCTCCTGCTCGCCGTTCCGCGTCCCGGTGGCGCGGCTCGCGGCGGCCCAGGCGGCGATGGCCGACGGCGCCTTCCGCGACAAGTAGCCAGGGGCGCCCGGCGGCGCCACGCCACGCACCAGCACGCGAGGGTCCCCGGCCCGGGACCCTCGCCGATTCCCATCTGGCCGGCGCCGCGCCCGGGGCCCCGGGCGGCAGCCCACGGGCCGGCCGATCGGGGCGAGCTGGGCGGCACGATTCGCACGGTTGCGCATGGGCGTAGCATTCCCGGCGAGCCCGCCGTCGCGCCCCATGGCGAGCTCACGTCCGCCCGGGGCGCGCGAAAGGGGCGACGCGTAGTGAGCGACCCGGTGCGAGGGCAGCGCCCGACGTCGTCCCGGCGCCCCTCGTTGTGGATCGTGCTCGGCTACGTCGCCGTCGCCACGACGTGGATCCTGGCCAGCGACGTCGTGCTGATCGGGCCGGACTCGCTGGCCGTCGCCTCGATCGCCAAGGGCCTGGCCTTCGTCGGAGTCACCGGCGCCGTCCTGGCGATGCTCCTGCGATCCCGGGACCTGCGGATCGCCCAGGAGCGACGTCGCCTGGAGGTCAGCGAGGCGCGCTACCGGCTGGTGGCCGACCGCTCGCCGGACCTCATCTACCGCTATCGCCTGAATCCCACGCCGGGCTGGGAGTACCTGAACCCGGCCGCCGAGGCGCTGACCGGCTACACGCCGTCCGAGATCCTGGCCGACGTCGAGATCGGACGGTCGCTCGTCCACCCGGACGACCGGCGCATCCTCGGTGAGGTCGTCGAGGGCAGCCGGTCCGCGGACGACTCGCTCTCGATCCGCTGGGTGCGCCGCGACGGCGAGGTGATCTGGACAGAGCAGCGCGTGGCCCTTGTCCGCGACGTAGATGGACGGCCGGTGGAGGTCGTCGGCGTGGCCCGGGACGTGACCGCGGCGCGGGCCGTGGAAGAGCGCCTGCGGGCCCTGGAGCGCGCCGTCGAGGCGTCGCCGGTCGGGATCGCCCTGCTGGGTCCGGAGGCCGAGGGATTCCCCGTCGTCCACGTCAACCCGGCTGCGGCCGTCCTGGGCGGCCGGGCGCCGGCCGGGGTCGCCTCGTCCGCGACGCTCGACCTGGCCCACCTCCTCCTGCCCGAAGGATGGGCGGAGCTCGTCGAGGCCCTACGTTCCGGCGCACCGTTCGACGTCCAGGTCACCGTCGCCCGCGTGGACGGCACGCACGCCCCCGTAGCGATCACCGGCGACGCCATCCGGGGGGCGGACGGCGCGATCAGCGGCTTCGTCATCGTCGCCACCGACGAGACCGAGCACCGGGCGCGGCGGATCGCCGAGGAGCGCCTGGGGATCATCCTGGACGCCAGCCCTCTGCCGATCACGGCCATCGATCTCGAGGGCCGCTTCGTCGCCTTCAACCCCGCCGCGGAGCGCCTCTTCGGATGGCGCGCCGACGAGGTGCTCGGCAGGTTCAACCCGCTGATCCCACCGTCTGGCCTGGCGACCTTCGACGATCGCCGGCGGCGCCTGGCCGCCGGCGAGCTGATCGTCGGCGACGTCTATCCGCTGCTCACTCGCGACGGCCGGCTGCTCGAGTGCCGCCTCTTCTCGGCGGCCGTGCGGGACCACACCGGCGTGATCATCGGCATGGTCGCCCTCTGGGAGGACCTCACCGAGCAGCGCCGCGTCGAGGTCGAGCGGGCGAAGCTCTCCCGGGCCATCGACCAGGCCCAGGAGGCGGTCGTGATGACCACCCCCGACGGCACGATCGAGTACGTCAACCCGGCCTTCGAGCGCGTCACCGGCTATGCCCGCGACGAGCTCCTCGGTCGCAACCCGCGGATCCTCAAGAGCGGGGTCCAGGACGCGGCGTTCTACCGGCGGATGTGGCGCGAGCTCGCCGCCGGCCGGCCGTGGCGCGGCCTGCTGGTCAACCGCCGCAAGGACGGGCTCCTCTACGAGGAGGAGGCCACGATCTCGCCGGTCCGCGACGCGGCGGGGGCCACCGTCGCCTACGTCGCGGTGAAGCGCGACCTCTCCACCGAGCGAGAGCTGGAAGCGGGGCTACAGGCCGAGCTGCGCGACCGGGCGGCGGTTCGCGAGGCGATCGCCCGGATGAGCCCCGGCGCGACGCCCGAGGAGACGGCCCGCTCGGTCTGCGAGGCCGTCGCCGCCCTCGGCGACGTCGACGGGGCGATCGTCTACCACGTCCGGAGCATCGGGACGGAGGTCGTGCCGCTGGCCAGCACGATGCCGGCGCGGCTCGCGATCGCCGTCGGCGAGCCGGTCGATTCGGGCCTCGCGACGTTCCTGCGGGAGAGGATCGCGGAGGGGCTGTCAGGTTCCATCCGGATCGACGAAAGCCAGTTCGACCCGCGCTTCAGGCTGGGCGAGACGGCCGGGTCGGCCGTCGTCGGCTGCCCGATCGGCGGCGGCGGGGCCCCGTTCGCCCTCCTGATCGCGATGGGCCGCCCTGCCGATCCCAGCGCCTGGGTCGCCCGCCGCGAGCGAGCCCTCAGCGAGATCGCGACCTTCGTGGCCCCGCTCCTGGGACCGCCGCTGGCCGCTCGCGACGACGTGGAGCAGGCGCGCTCCGCCATCCAGCGGGTGCTCGACGAGCGGGCCTACCGGCCGCTGTTCCAGCCCGTGCACGAGATCGCCAGCCGTCGCGTGGTCGGCTACGAGGCCCTGACCCGCTTCGCCGACGGGACCCGTCCCGACCTCCGCTTCGCGGAGGCGGCGGCCGTCGGCCTGGGCGGGGCGCTGGAGATGGCCTGCGCGCGAGCGGCCCTGGAGGCGTCCGTCTCCCTCCCCGACGAGGCCTGGCTCAGCCTCAACACGTCTCCGACGGTGGTCCTCTCGGGCGAGCTCGCACGGGTCCTGGGGGCGGCGGGACGGCCGATCGTGATCGAGCTCACCGAGCACGTCGCGATCGACGACTACCCGGCCCTCCGGCGGGCGATCGTGGGGCTCGGTCCCGGCGTCAGCCTGGCCGTTGACGATGCCGGCGCCGGCTACGCCAGCCTCCGCCACGTGCTGGAGCTGCGGCCCCGGTTCGTGAAGCTCGACATCGGGCTGGTGAGGGGGATCGAGGACGACCCCGCGCGCCAGGCGCTCGTCGCGGGGATGGTCCACTTCGCCGCGGAGACCACCACGCTCCTGGTGGCCGAGGGGATCGAGACGGACGCCGAGGCTTCGACGATCGCCCGCCTGGGGGTGCCGCTGGGGCAGGGCTTCCTGCTGGGCCGTCCGGCGCCGGCGCCGGGGGATCGTTCGCGCCGCCGCGCGGCCTGAGGCGACGGCGCGGAGGGGGAGGCGCTCCCCCTCCGCAGAACCCGGTCAGCGGGCCGGGGCGGGCCGCCAGGGAATGAGGAGCCGCGATCGCGCGGCCGTCGTCCGCCCGACCGCCTTCGGATCCGTCCCGGCGAGGCGCCGGTCGGCGGCCTCGGCGACGAGGGCGGCGTGGCGGTGGTCGGGGACGAGCGCCTGGGACCAGTTCATCGCGCCACTCCTTTCTCCCGGGCGGTGGAGGAGCGGCCCGGGTCGCAGGAGGAACGATGCCATCGGCCGCCGCCGCGATCGGTGGGCGGCCGTCGCGCCCCGCGGCGGCCGGAGGTTCGCGACCGGGGATCGTCGGAGGGCGATGGCGGCATCGTCGCCCGTCCATGGCGGTGAGCATCGGGCGGCGGGCCGGAATCCCGCCGGCTCAGTCGACCAGTCGGTGCTCCACCGCCCAGAGGGCCGCCTGGGTGCGCGAGGCGAGGCCCAGCTTGCCGAGGATGTTGGAGACGTACGTCCGCGCCGTCCGCTCGGTGATGAAGAGCTCGGCCGCGATCTCCTTGTTGCTGCGGCCCTTGCCGAGCAGCCGCAGGACGTCCTTCTCCCGCTCTGTGAGGGGCTCCGCGGCCGCCTCCTCGGCGGGCCGGCGGCGGAGCCGCTGGGCCAGGAGCCTGGCGACGGCGGGATCGAGGTGGACGTTGCCGTCGTGGGCGTCGCGGATGGCAGAGGCGACCTCGTCGGCCTCGGCATCCTTGAGGAGGTAGCCGGCGGCGCCGGCCTCGAGGGCCGCCGTCACCTTCTCCTCCTCGATGAAGCTGGTCATGGCCACGACCTCCACGTCGGGCAGCTCCTCGCGGATGCGGCCGATCGCGGTGATCCCGTCCATGCGGGGCATGAGGAGGTCCATGAGCACGACGTCAGGGAGCAGCCGGCGGGCGACGGCCAGGCCCTCGCTCCCATCGGACGCCTCGCCGACGACCTCGATGTCGTCCAGCAGGTCGAGGAAGACGCGGAGGCCGGCGCGCACCACCTGGTGGTCGTCGACGATGAGGACGCGGATGGGCGTCTCGGACACGCTCGTGGCTCCTTCGAGCACGGCCGGCCGGTCTGCGCGGGGACTCGCGGCCGGTCTCACGCCGTGGTCCCGAGTCTAGCATCGGCGCCGGGCCCCGAGCCCCGATCTTCGCCGCCGGGCGCGCGCAGGACGTCCACGATCCGCTCGGCCAGGTCGCCGCCGTCGGCCGCGACGACCGTCACCTCGGGATCGTCGCCGAACTCGGCGGCGAGGACCGGTGACCAGGCGATCACGATCACCCTGACGGCCGGCTGGTCGAGGCGAAGGGCGCGGATGAAGGCGATCCCGTCCGGCAGCTCCGGCAGGCGCGGGTCGACGACGACCGCGTCCGGGCGGTCGGCCTCGCAGAGGTCCAGGGCGGCGCGGGCATGGCCGGCGCTGCCCACGACCTCCACCTGGTCGGCGAGCCCGAGGAGACCGGCCAGGCTGGAGCGGACCCGGCGGTCGGCGTCCACGACGAGGAGGCGGAGGAGCGGGGGGCGGGGATCCCGCGCGGCGTGGTCGTCGTCCGGCTGGGAGCTGGTCATGCCGCGAGCGTGGCACCCACTTCGTCGCCCCGGGAACGGGCGCCCGCCGGGTCGCCCGATAGACAAATGACCATTGCGCCCTGGTCGGGCGTCCGTCAGGCGTCGCCTCCGGTCACCGGGATCGCCACCTGGATCTCCGTGCCCTTGCCGGGAGCGGACCGGACGACGAGCCGGCCGCCCAGGCGCTCCGCCCGCGACCGCATGCCGGCCAGCCCGAGGTGGCCGTCGGGGACCTCCAGGGGATCGAAGCCGATCCCGTCGTCGGCGATGCGCAGGGCGACGTCGTCGCCGTCCCGGGTCAGCTCGATGTGGACGGTCCCGGCCCGGGCGTGCTTCACGATGTTGTGGAGGGCTTCCTGGGCGATCCGGTAGAGCGCGTCCTCGGTGAGCAGGGGAAGGCGCACGTCCGCCACGTCGAGGACGATCGGGAGGCCCAGGCGCCCCTCCACCGCGGCCACATGGGTCCCCAGGGCGTTGGCCAGCCCCTCGCGTTCGAGGCTGCCGGGCCGCAGCTCGAAGACGAGCGAGCGCATCTCGGCCAGGGCGTCGCGCTGGAGCTCCCGCAGGTCGCCCAGCTTGGCCCTGGCCGCCGCGGCGTCCCGCTCGAGGAGGACCTCGACGGAGCGGGTGATGAGGCCCATCGAGAAGAGCGCCTGCGTCACTGAATCGTGGAGCTCGCGGGCGAGGTGGGCCCGCTCCTCCGACGAGGCGAGGGCGCCGGCCTGGTCGCGGAGCTCCCGCTCCAGGCGGAGCTGGTCGCGGAGGTCCCGGATCGACCCGTGGGCGCCGGCGAACCGCCCGTCGCGGATGACCGGGACGGCCGCGATCTCGGCCGGCAAGTCCTCCCCCGTGCGACGGACGAGGTCGAGGCGGACCCGGATGGCGGAGCCGCTCCCGTCCTCCAGCCGCTGCCACGCGCCGAAGGCCGCCTCGGTCGCGTGGGATCCCACGACCACCGACCAATGGCGTCCCAGGATCGCCTCGGGGCCGAAGCCCGTCAGCTGCGCGGCCGTGTCGCTCCAGAAGGTGAAGGTGCCCCCCGCGTCGGCCTGCCACACGCCGTCGGGGGACGTCTGGACGAGGTCGCGGTAGCGCTCCTCGGACTCCCGGAGCTCGGCCTCCAGGCGGGCCCGCTCGCGGATGTCGCGGGCAGCGCCCCGCGACCCGACGAATACGCCGTCGACGACCCGCGGCACGGCCACGTTCTCGATCGGGACCTCGCTGCCGTCGGCATGGCGCAGCGAGAAGCGGGCAGTGTGGATGCGGGTCGGCTCCCGCTTCGAGGCGGCCCAGAGCTCCCAGGACGCCGCCTGCGACGCCGGGTCGGGGTAGACGGTGTCGGAGAAGTGGCGGCCGACCAGCTCGCGGGCGGGGATGCCCAGCATCTCCCTGGCCAGGCCCTCGATGTAGGTCAGGTTGCCCGCCGCGTCGGCTTCCCAGATCAGGTCCGGCGAGGTCGCCAGGAGGTCGCGCAGGCGCTCCTCCGACGCCGTGACCCGCTCGATGAGGACGGCGTTCCGGAGCGCGGCGGCGGTCAGGCCGGCCAGCGCCTCCAGGGTGGCCGTCGCGTCGAGGTCGAAGGCGTGCCGGGCCCGCGAGAGGACGGTGAGCGCTCCGATCGGGCCCTCCAGCCCCCGGATCGGCGCGGCAAGCACGGAATGGACGCCCAGGCGGCGGATCCCCTCGTCCTGCTCGGGACGCCGCCCGAAGGAGCGGTCCTCCAGGTAGTCGCCGGTCCCGTGCGCGCGGCCCAGGAGGATGGCCGTCCCCGAGATGCCCGGCGAGTCCTCCCACTCGCTGCCGTCGTAGTCGAGGCGGAAGTCCTCGTGGCTCACGATCTCGCCGAGCTGCCGTCGCAGGGCGAGCCCCTCGCCGCCGGCGATGTCGATGCGGGCCCCGTCGGCGCCCAGCAGGCGCGCCGCTTCGTCGACGGTGAGCTGGACGATCTCCGCCGGGTCGCGGAGCTCGCCGATCCGCCCCGCGATCTCGCGCAGGGCCTTCTCCGTCGCGGCCCGCCGGGCGTTCTCCTCGGTGGCGCGGGCGAGGGCCTGCATGCGCCGGCTGTTCATGATCGCGATGGAGGCCTGGGCGGCGAAGGCGTCAAGCAGGTCCGCGTCGGCCTCGCTGAAGGCGTCGGCCCGGTAGGCCAGCACGGAGAGGGTGCCCAGGGGGCGGCCGAGGCCCGGGAGCGGCGTGGACAGGACCGAGCGGACCCCGGTCTCCTCGATGAAGCGGGCCGACCCCGTGCCCGGCCGGATGCTCGGGTCGGCCAGGTAGTCGCCGGTCCGCACCGCGCGCCCCTCGGCTGCGGCGCGGCCGGCGACGCCCTCTCCCATCTCGAGGCCGCCCTCGCGCAGGAGCCGGGCGTCGGCGTCCGCGGTGGCTCCGTCGGCGAGAGCCCAGCGGAGCCGCATCGTGGACTCGTCGAGCAGGTCGATCCGGGAGCCATCGGCGCCGATGAGGCGGCGTGCCTCGCCCACGATCCGGCGCAGCAGTTCCTCCGGCTGGCCGACCGCGGCCAGGCGGCCGCCGATCTCGCGGAGCGTCCGCTCGCGCTCGGCGCTGCGGGCAAGCTCCGTCCGGGAGCGATCCAGATCGTCGATGAGGCGGGCGTTGGCCAGGCTGATCGCCACCTGGGCGGCGATGGCCTCGAGCAGGTCGGCCTCCTGCGGGCCGAAGGCGTCGGGGCGGGCGGCGAGGACAGTGAGGGCGCCGAACGGCCCGCCTTCGCCGACGAGGGGGGCGCTGATCCCGGACCGGATCCCGACGTTCCGGACGTACGAGTCGGCGCCCTCGCCGTGGGGGAAGCTGTCGTCCGCCAGGTAGTCGCCGGTCCAGGTCGTCGTGCCGCGCGTGTAGGCCTGGCCGGAGAGACCCTGGTCGGAGCGATCGCAGGCGCTTTCCGGCCATTGCTCCGCGGCCGGCTGGACCGCGTCGGAGGTGTACACGCCACGCAGGAGGCCGATGGCCGGCTCGTAGACGTCGACCCGGGCCAGGTCGCCGCCGACGAGGCGGGTCGCCTCCTCGATGGCGAGGCCCACCACGACGTCCAGGTCGTGCGACGCTGAGACGCGGGCCGAGATCTCGCGCAGGGTGCGCTCCACCTCGGCCCGCTTGGCGAGCTCAGCACGCGAGGCGGCCAGGTCGGCCACCCGGAGGGCCGTCGCGATGGCCGAGGCGGCCTGATTCGCCAGGGCGCCCAGCAGCTCCAGCTCGTGCGGGCCGAAGGCACCGGGAAGGGCGCTCGCCACCTGGAGCGAGCCCAGCGGCCGCGGGTCGCCGGGGATGGGCGCCGCCGCTGCCGAGCGCAGGCCGTCGCGGGCGACCCGGGCGTCGGACACCGGATCGTGGATGAAGGTGTCGTCGGCAAGGTAGTCGCCCGTCGCCACGGGGCCGCCGGCGGCCAGCGCCCGTCCCCAGAGGCCGGGCAGGTCGTCGAACGGGCGGCCGTCGGGGACGCCTTCGTCCGCCGGGTCGGGCTCCATGACGGGGACGCTGAAGACGAACTGCCCGGCCAGCGGGCGGTTCAGCGAGATCGCGGCCACGTCCGAGGCGAGCAGGCGGCGCGCCTCGTGGACGATGGCCTGGAGGACCTCCACCGGATCGGCGATGGCGGTCACCCGGCCGGAGATCTCGCGGAGGGTCCGCTCCTCGTCAGCCCGCCGCGCTGCCTCCCCCCGGGCCTTCTTCGAGCTCGGCGATGAGCCGGGCGTTCTCGAAGGCGATGGCTGCCTGGGCGGCGAACGCCTCGAGGAGCGCGGCGTCGGCCTCGTCGAAGGCGTGCTGGCGGGTGGCGTAGACCTCCAGGGCGCCGTAGAGCTCGGCAGCGCTCGCGATCGGGGCCGCCAGGAGGGACCGGAAGCCGCTGACCTCGAAGAAGTGATCGGACTCCGGGACCCGCGGGAACGCGTCGATGAGGTCCTCGCCGCAGTAGAGCACTCGCCGCTCGGCTACGGCGCGGCCGGTCAGCCCGACGCCCACCTCCAGCGTGAGGGTTGCGACGTAGGCCGGATCGAAGCGATCGCGGACCCCGTCGTCGACGCCCCAGTGGAGCAGCCCGTCGGCCGGGTCGTAGCGCGAGAGGATCGCCCCGTCGGCCCGGACCAGGCGCCCGGCCGCGCGGACGACCTGCTCCAGGACGTCGGCCGGATCGCGCAGCCTGGCCAGCTCCGAGGTGATCTCCCGGAGGGTCCGCTCGGCCTCGACGGCACGCGCCAGCTGCCGGTCCGGGGCGGCGGGCGAGGGGGCGGGCAGCGGGCTCTCCACGGGCCGAGAGGATACCCGTGCGCGCCCGCGCGCGACATCGACGTCTCGCCGCCGGCCCATCGTCATCCGTCGACGATCCGCCCGGCAGGCGGCCGGCGCCGAGCCGGGCGTTCGTCCGCGCTGCCTGGCAACAGGCGTCGGCGGCGGAGCCCCGGGCGTCGCCGCGACGATCTGCCCAGCCCACCGCGGCCGGCAGCTGTCGCGGACCACCCGAGAACAGGAAGGATCGACCACGATGCAGCCCGTCGAGAAGTCCCTCAGCCTCGCCGGCATCGCCCTCCGCGCGGCGATCGTCGGCGCGACGCTCGTGACCGCCTACATCCACTCCACGCTGGGCGGCGCCCTCTTCACCCTCAACGCGGCCGGCTACCTCGCCTTCGCCGTGGTGATGGTCGTCCCGCTCGCCCCCGCCATCCGGTTCCGCTGGCTCGTCCGGGCCGGCCTCATGGGCTACGCGGCGACGACGATCATCGGCTGGGCGCTCCAGGGTCCCTACTACCTGACCGCCTACGTCGCCAAGGCCGACGAGGTCGTCCTGATCACCCTCGTCGCCCTCGACTTCCTCCGCGCCGATGGCAACCCGGTCACGCTCGTCCGCCGCGAGCTCGGCCTGCTCGGCGCCCGCCTCGGCCTTCGCCGCGCCGCCGCCGACGCCCGCGCCTAGCCGCGCCACCTCGTCGAAAGGACTCACCGATGCGCGCCTTCGTCCAGCTCTTCGCCCGGCTCCTCCTCGTGGGAGCGCTCGCCGTCGCCCTCGCCGCCTGTGGCAGCGCCCGGGCCGACGAGCCCTCGCCCGCTCCGACCGCCGATCCGGGGGCCAGCGCCCCGGCCGGGAACGTCGTGCCGATCGCCGCGAAGGACCTCCGGTTCACGTCGTCGACCGTCACGGCACCGGCCAACACGCCCTTCCAGATCGCCTTCCAGAACGGCGACAGCGCGCCCCACAACGTGGCTGTGTTCCGGGACAGCTCGGCCGCCGAGAGGATCTCCATCGGCGAGATCTTCGGCGGCCCGGCCACCAAGGTCCAGGACGTCCCCGCGCTCGCGGCGGGCGAGTACTTCATCCGCTGCGACGTCCACCCGGACATGGTCGGCACGCTCGTCGTGCGCTGAAGCCTCGGCGGTCCGCAGCCGCCGCCTGACCCGTCCGTCCGCGCCACCGTCGTGACGGAGGCCGCGGCCGCCGAGCAGCGCCGCGGCGCGCGTCACCCGGACCGCCGTATCCTTGTCGCGATGGCCCGCCAGACCGCCCCGTCCGCCGCTCCGCCGACGGGGCCGGCGGCGCCGATCGTGGCTGCCGACCTCGAGGGGACCTGCACCGCGGGCGAGACCTGGCGGGGCGTTGGGCGATGGCTGGCCGCCAACGGCCGCGGGGGCCGCTACCGGCGCTTCTTCGTCCCGAGGCTGGCCGCCCTGCCGCTGGTGCGGGTCGGGCTCGTCGGGCGGCAGGCCTTCCGTGACCGCTGGATCCGCGACCTGGCGCGGCTCCTCGACGGCCTGGCGCCGGGCGAGCTCGCCGCCCTCGCCGAGGAGGTGGTCGAGGAGGAGCTCTGGCCGAAGCGGCGGACCTCCGTCCTGGACGAGCTCGAGGCCGCCGCCGCGTCCGGGCGTCGTGTCGTCATCGCCTCGGGGACCTACCAGCCGGTCCTCGCCGCCTTCGTCGGCCGCCTCCCCGGCGGGCCGGCCGGCACGATCGCCGCCCTCGGGACCGATCTCGAGATGCGGGACGGACGCACGACCGGCCGCCTGGCCGGGCCCATCGGCACCGGCGAGCGCAAGGCCGCGCGGGTGCGTGCCTTCGCCGCCGGCGCGCCGATCGCGGTGGCCTTCGGCGACTCGCTGACCGACGCCCCCCTCCTCGAGGCATCCGCGGCGCCGGTGGCGGTGGCCCCCGACGGCGACCTCCGGCCCGTGGCGCTCACCCGCGGCTGGCGGATCCTCGACGACTCGATCCGGGAGGCCTGAGCGATGGCCGAGACTCGGATCCGTCGCGGGCTCGTGGCGCTGGGGGTCGTGGCCGCCTTCCTTGCGCCCTCCGTCGTGGGGTCCCTCGTTGGGGCGGGCGTTGCCCGGGCGGCCGACCCGGCCGCCGCCCATCCCCCCATCGCCGACCCGGCCGCCGCCCATCCCCCGACCGAGCCGCGGCCCCGCCTGGTCTGGCACGGGCCCCGCACCGATCGCGTCGTCGCCCTCACCTTCGACGACGGCTGGTCGGCAGCGACCCTGCGGCGGATCTTCGGCACCCTCCTGCGGGAGGATGTCCCGGCTACCTTCTTCGTGACCGGCATCTACGTGCAGCGGGCGCCAGACCTGTGGCGGCGCATCGCGGCCGCCGGCTACCCGCTGGCCAACCACTCGTACCTCCATCGAGACACCGTGGAGCTGACGCCGCGGCAGGTGGCGATCGACCTCGCCCACACCCGCCAGGTCGTCGAGCGGGCGACGGGGCGCCCGATGGTCCCGCTCTTCCGACCCCCCTACGGGTCGCGGTCGGCCGCGACGGACCGCCTGGCGGCCGCCGCCGGCTTCCCCTACGTGGTGATGTGGGACGTGACAGCGGGCGACACCGCCCCCTGGCCAACCGTCGCCGGCGTGGTCCGCGACGCGACCGCCGGACGGCGCGGGTCGATCGTGCTGCTCCACGCCGGCCCCCGGGTCACGGCGGACGCGCTGCCGGCCATCATCGCCAGCTACCGGGAGCGCGGCTTCACCTTCGTGACCGTGCCCGAGCTGCTCGGCCTTCCGACGGACGTCGCCGTGGCGCCCGGGCTCGGGACCGGCACCGGGCAGCAGCCGGCCACCTCCGCGGCCGTCGCGCCGTCCCGGTCGCTCGACGTCGTGGGCGGCGACGATCCGCCGGCCGCCACCGCCGGGTCGGGCGACGTCGGAGAGGCCCGGCGGCCACAGGCCTCGCCCGTCGCGCCCGCCGCGCCGGGCGCCCCCGCCGGGCCGGTGGCGACACCCGGCCCGCGACCCCCGGCCCGCGATGCCGCCTGGGCACGAGGCGACGGGGCGCCGGCGACCGTGGCCGGCTTCACCGCCGCCCTGCTGGCGGTCGTCCTCCTGGTGGCGGCGGTTGCCGGCCGCGGCCACCGAGCGGGAGACGACGACCCCGCCTAGCGCCGCTCTGCGCAGGGGCCGTCCGGCACTGGCGGCGCGCCGCCGCCTCCGGGCACCCTCGCGCCACGGAACGCTTCGTGACCGAGCGCGTCCCCCTCGGACCTTGAGGGAGGCAATCGAGCATGTCCGGTCCGCAGGTCGGTGCGCCCGGGGCGCCCGGTACGAAGGGGCTCAAGACGGGGGCCCTTGGGTTCGTCGCGAACGTCGTCATCGGGGTCGCCTCGACCGCACCCGCGTACAGCCTGGCGGTGTCGCTGGGGCTCGTGGCGGCGGCGGTCGGCCTCGCCTCGCCGGCGATCATGTGGCTGGCGTTCCTGCCGATGCTGTGCATCGCGATCGCCTACTACTACATGAACCGTGCCGCCCCCGACTGCGGCACCAGCTTCACCTGGGTGGCCCGGGCGATGGGCCCTCGCATCGGCTGGCTGACCGGCTGGACGATCATCGTGGCCGACGTCATCGTGATGGCCAGCCTCGCCGAGGTCGCGGCGCAGTACACCTTCAGCCTCTTCGGGCGCGACGTCTTCGCCGATCCCGTCTGGCCGATCCAGGTTGGCGAGCAGGTCGTCGACTTCGGCGTCATCGCCCTCGGCGTCCTGTTCGTCGCCGTCCTGACCTGGATCTGCTACGTGGGGATCGAGGTCTCCGCCCGCACCCAGGTCGTGCTCCTCTCGATCGAGCTGGTGGCCCTCGCGGTCTTCTCGGCGGTCGCCCTGGCCCGCGTCTACATCGATCCGCCGGCCGGCGCCATCGTTCCCAGCCTGGAGTGGCTCAATCCACTGGGGATCGTCGACGAGGTCGGGGCCTTCAGCCCGAGCGCCCTGGCCGCGGGCCTCATCATCGCCCTCTTCATCTACTGGGGCTGGGACACGACCGCCACGGTGAACGAGGAGAGCGCCAATCCCACGGAGCAGCCGGGCCGCGCCACGATCGTCAGCACCCTGGTCCTGGTCGCCACCTACGTCATCGTGACCATCGCCGTGCAGGCCTGGGCCGGCGTGGGGCGGCTGGCCGAGGCCGGCGAGTCGGACATCTTCGCGGTCATGGCCAACGAGGTCCTGGGCTCGCCGTGGGACAAGCTGCTGGTGATCGCCGTCCTGACCTCGGCCGCGGCGTCGACCCAGACGACGATCCTGCCGACGGCCCGGACGGCCCTGGCGATGGGGGCGAGGGGCGCCTTGCCCAAGATGTGGGCCCGGGTCCACCCCCGCTTCCAGACGCCGACGAACGCGACGATCTGGATGGGGATCCTCTCGGTCGTCTTCTACATCGCCCTCAAGATTGTCAGCGAGAACATCTACTACGACGCCCTGGCCGCGCTGGGCCTGATGATCGCCTTCTACTACGGCCTGACGGGCTACGCCTGCGCCATCTACTATCGCCGCGTCCTCCTCCGGAACGTCCGCAACCTCCTGTTCATGGGCGTCCTCCCGCTCGCCGGCGGGCTCGTCCTCACCTGGGCCTTCGTGCAGTCGGTGATCGACCTGGCCGACCCGGAGAACTCCTACTCCGGGGTCTCGTGGCTGGGCGTCAGCGTCCCGCTGGCGATCACGATCGTCTCCCTCGTGATCGGCGTGGTCCTGATGGTCGCCTGGTGGCTGCGGAGCCCGGCCTACTTCCGCAGCCGCCCGGAGGCGTTCGGGGACGGTGGGCCGATGGCCCTGCCGGGCCCGACCGCGAGCGGGGTGACCGGCCGGCCGTAGCCGGTCACACCCGGCCGAAGAAGGTGGCCGAGGCGCTCGCGCCCTCGGCCACCGTCACGTGGCCGAAGCCGCCGAGCGCCGGCGCGGCGGCCAGCCGCTCCACGACCGCCCGCACGCGGGCGGCGGCCGCCGCGACCGTCGGATAGGGGCCGGCCAGGATGGAGACGCGTCCTGCGACGTCGGTCGCGATGAGGAAGAGGCTCCGAGAGCGGGATCGGACGTAAGTCAGGCGGGCCATCGGTGGTCTCCGGGTGGGGGAACAGCAACCCCACGGTAGTGGGGTGGATCGCCCGTTCCCACCGACCGCCGTCGGCGGCTGAGATGGACGTACGTCGAGGCAGGCGTGGCGGACGATCGGCCGGCCGGGCGATCGGCCGGCCGGGCGATCGGGCTGTCGGCCGCGGCTACCCGGCGAGCCTGGCGAGGGCAGCCGGGAAGGTGCTCGCCAGCGCCCGGCTCGTGGTCGGGAAGGCGGTGATCGTGTCGGCCAGCACTTCGAGGGGCGTCCGCAGCTTGACCGCGAGGACGGCCAGGTGGATCGTCTCGGAGGCGCCCGGCCCGGCGACGAAGGCTCCGGCCAGCGCCCGGGAGCCGCGGTCCACGACGATCGTGCAGTGGCCCTGCGCATCCGCGACGTAGCCACGGGCGCTCGTGCCGAGATCGACCGTCTCCTCGAACGCGTCGAGGCCGGCCCGGCGGGCCTCCTCGACGGTCATCCCCACGCCGGCCGTCTCAGGGTCGGTGTAGGTCGCCCGCGGGATCGCCCGGAAGTCCGGCCGGACGTCGTCGCCGAGGGCGATCCGGGCGACCATCTCGCCCTCGTAGTGGGCCAGGTGCGTGTGCATCTCGGGACCCGCCGGATCGCCCGCGACGAAGACGCCGTCGGCGATCCGCAGCCGGTCGTCGGGCCGCACGCGGCCGTCGTGGAGCGCCACCCCGATCGTCTCCAGGCCGAGGTTGTCGAGGGGAGCCGAGCGGCCCACGGCGAGGAGGATCTCGTGACCGGTCGCGCTCCGCCCGTTCGAGAGCCGGGCGACGTGCGCTCCGTCCGGCCCGGCCCCCGGATCCACGGCGACCGGCTCCGCGCCCAGGACGACGCCCACCCCGTCCGCGGCCAGGCCGGCCGCGAGGGCCGCGGAGTTGCGCGGGTGGTCCTTGGAGTTGAGGCGGTGGCGGGCCACGATCGTCGTCGGGACCCCGTAGCGGGCGAAGGCCTGGGCCAGCTCGACGCCGCTCGGCCCCGAGCCCAGGACGAGCAGGCTGCGGGGCAGCTCGCGGGCGCTCGTCGCCTCGCGGTTCGACCAGGCGGTCAGCCGGTCGAGGCCCGGGATCGCGGGGACGGCGCCGTGCGTCCCGACGGCGACGACCAGGGAGCGGCCCGCCAGCACGCGCTCGCCGCCGTCGGCCGGCGTGACCGCGACCCGGCCGGGGCCAGCGATCCTGGCCTCGCCGCGCACCACCTCTGCCCCCGCGTCGGCGAGCCGGCGGACGTGGCCCGCGTCGCTGGGGTAGGGGATGCCCTCGCGGTTGATCATCCAGTCGCGCCGCGCGGCCGCCCGCGACCAGGGGTAGTCGCCGCCGACGGCGTGGATGCCGGCCGCGTGGAGGAGGACCTTCGACGGCAGACAGGCCCAGAAGGGGCACGATCCGCCGAACAGGTCGCGATCCACGATGGCGACGCTGGCGCCGCGCCCGAGGGCGAGGAACGCGGCTGCCTCCCCGGCTGCGCCCGCGCCGATGATGACGAGGTCGAAGGTGTCCATGGTGTCCCCCTGTGTGCGATCGGCCGCGTCCCTGGACGGCGGCGGCATGGGTGCCGTCAGAGCCGGGCCAGGATCTGCGCTCGCTTCGCTGCGTACTCGGCGTCGGTGATGAGGCCGGCCGAGCGGAGCCCCTCCAGCTCCTCGAGGGCGACCCGGACGCTCGGCACGGTCGAAGGGCCGCCGCCCGCGGATGGGGCCGCGTCGCCGGCCGCCGAGCGCAACGTCTCGCGACTCCCCAGCCCGAGCTCGACGGCATGGGCGGCGGCGCCGGCTGACGTCCAGCGCGCCTCCGCCGCGGCCGCCGCGAGCATGCCGATCCAGCGGGCCAGCAGCACGTAGTGGTCCGAGCGGGCCCGCGTCGCCAGCAGCCCGCGGCGATTCTCGAGGGCCACCTGGCCGGCCGCCTCGGGCGTGGCGAAGGTGATGAGGAGGTCGCCGGCCAGGGGCCGCGCCTCCAACAGGCGTCGGTCGCCGAGCGATGGGCCGACCCAGGCCCCGGCATCCGGGAGCCGCCGGACGATCGGGGTCACCGCGACGACCGCCGCCAGCGGGATCCGGGCGATGGTCCGGCCGGCCGGGCGGGCCACGACGGTGATCGCCCCGGCGTCGACGCCGACGGCCGCCGTGTCGGCGACCGTGGCGCCGGCCGGGAGGCTGGACGTCGGCCCGTCCGCCACCACCGCGGCGCGGTACGTCAGCGAGCCGGCCACGACCGCCAGGCCGTCGGCGAGATGATCCTCGACAGGCCCGCCCATGGCCTTCAGGGAGTAGCGCAGGACCACCGATCGCACGGCGCTGCGGATGCCGTCGCTCTCGACGAGCGCGCCGGCGCCCAGGTCGCCGGTCGCGGCCGCGTCCCCGTAGCGACTCTCGCGCTGTCCTCCGCAGGCCGGGCACCGGTCGAGGAATGGATGCACGTAGCCGGCACAGGCGGGGCAGATCAGGTCGTCGAGCACGAGCTGCATGGCCAGAGCGTACGCCAGGCGACTCAGCGGCGCGGGACCATGACGGCCGCCAGCGCGGAGCCGACCAGGCAGGCCACCACGCCGAGGCCGACGGCCGCCGGAAGCGAGACGGTCGCGATCGCCCCGGCGGCCGCCGCGCCCACCGGGAAGCCGAGGAAGTTGATGCCCATCGAGACCGCGAAGGCCCGCCCCATCCAGGCCGGGTCGGTCCGCCGCTGGCGGACGGTGAAGAGAGCCACGTCGAGCGGTCCCTGGAGGAGGCCGATCGCAAGCGCATGGGCGGCCAGGAAGGCGAGCCCGGCACCCAGGCCGGTCTGGATCCCGCCGGCGCCCACGGCCGGCAGGATTAGGGCGACCGCGCCGGCGCTCAGGAGCATCGGGATCACCAGCATCGCCCACTCCCGGTTTCGCGTGTCCACGCGCCCGAAGACAAGAGCGGACAGCATCCCGGTGATGCCAGAGAGGGCGAAGACGAGGCCCACGACCGCCTCGCCGGCGCCCAGCACGTCGACCACGGCGAGGGGGATGACGATGGTGGTCATCCCGCCCGCCAGGTTGATGACGGAGATGGCGAAGCCCAGGCCGCGGAGGGTGCGGTTGCGCCACCAGTAGAGGAGCCCCTGCCAGGCGTCGGCGAGGAGGCGCCCCGTCGTGGCGGTCTCCACGTGCGGCTCCGGGACGCCGAGGACCACGACGACCGCGACGCCGAAGGCGGCGGCGATGGCGAGGAGCGTGATCGGGCCCCCGATCGTCGCCACGAGGCCGGCGGCGAGGGGTGGGCCGATGATCGTGGCCACCACGTAGCCGTTCGAGTCGACGGCGTTGACCCGTTCCCAGAGGTGGCGCGGGACGAGGACCGGGAAGAGGCTGCGCAGGCCCGTGTGGCTGAAGTTGCCCGTGAGCGACGAGACCAGGGCGATCGAGACCAGGAGCCACGATGGCAGCTGCCCGGCGAGGGCGAGGCTGCCGATCAGGACGAGAGAGCTGAGGGCGACCACGTAGTCCACGACGATGAGGCGGATCCGGCCGTGGCGGTCGAGCAGAGCCCCTGCGATCGGGCTCGCCAGCAGGCCCGGGAAGAGGCTGGCGAAGGTGACGATGCCGGCCAGCCCGGGCGAGTGGTACTCGGCCAGCGTGAAGAGCACGAGCCCGATGCTCAGCATCGACTGGGCCGTCCGGGCAATCTGCATCGAGACCAGCAGCCGACCGAGGGTCGGGACCCGCAGGAGGGCGCGATACGAGCGGTCCCCCGCGAGGTTGGTCACGATGGCCGATGGTAGCCGGTCACCCGGCGGGCCGGCGATCGGCTGCGTCGGCCCCCACGTGACGCCTCAGGAGCGGTCCGGGCCGTCCCCCCGATCGCGCAGGAAGCGCTCGATCTCGCTGATGAGGTCGTCGCCGGCTGGCCGGCGGGCCTCGTCGACCATCGCCTCGAGCCGCTCGACGTAGGTTCGCGTGTTGGCGTCGCCGCTCGTGGCGACGTCGAGGCGCGCCAGCATCCGGCGGGCCTCGTCGCGGAGCTCGCCGATGGCGATCTCGTGGTCGAGGTGCTGCCCGACCAGTCGGATCAACTCGACCGATGCCGGCGGATAGGCGCCGCTGACGTAGTGGGGGACCTGGGCGTAGTAGCCGACGGTGGGAATGCCGCTGGCCGCGATCGCGAGGTCCAGGACGGAGAGCGCGGCTGACGGAACGCGGAGGACCCCGTCCGGCCCGGGGGCGACGCCTCCGCGCAGGAGGCCGGGCCGCGATTCGGTCCCCAGGATCGTCAGCGGGCGGGTATGGGGAACGGCGGCCGGGATGGCGCCGATGCTGATCCACTCGGCGACGTCGAGCCGCCGCGCCAGCTCCACGGTCTCCCGCTCGAGCTCCAGCCAGCGATAGTCGGGCTCCGGTCCGGCCAGGACGAGAAGGTCGCGGTCGCCGAAGCGGGCCCGCCGGAGGGTCAGCTCCGGCCACGTCAGCCGGTCCGGGCGGCCGTCCACGATCTCCAGGGTGGGTCGCCGGGCCCGGTAGTCGTAGAGGCGGTCGGCGTCGAAGGTCGCGATCGTCTCGGCTCCCTCGGCCAGGCGGGCCGCCGCGCTCGTCGCGGCCGCGCCCGCGTCGACCCAGCCGTCGAAGGAGGCGACGAGCAGGGGTGCGACGAGGTCGCCCGGGTCGCGCAGGTCGTAGAGGCTCACGGCCGGAAGGATAGGGCGGCCCGGCGTCCGTTGCGACGGTCGAGGCGGGCCGATCAACGAGCCGCCCGTGGATCGCTCGCGGGCGGGAGCTCTGGGCGAAGCCCCGACGGCGCCAGGGGGTACACTCAGGGTGTCCCGCGCCGCCGGCGCGGCAGCGCGAGGTACGGATGACCAAGCGATCCAGGCACGAGCGCGCCCAGCGCGCCGCCGAGACGGACCGGGTGCGCCAGATCCAGGCCGCCTGGGCCGCCAGCACCCCCTCCGCCGTGGCCCAGGAGTTCGCCCACGCCGTCGAGGCGTCCAGGGCCCGAGGGCCGCTCCAGCCACCGCCGGACATGGCGCCCGGCACCGCCCCCAACCCGCCGCGGCCCGGCCACGAGCCGAAGCCTCCCAAGGCGCCCGCCCGACCGAAGAGGGGCCGCTAGGTGGCCCGCAAGCGCAAGGTCGTCTACCCGGTGAAGCGGACGCCTCCCAAGGCGCCCGCCTTCCCGCCGGGCGATGCCCCGGTCGTCCGCAGCAGCGTCGTCGCCATCGACCTGACCGCCCGCCACGGGCGGGACGGCCTCGCCGTGGGGCAGCGCGTGCGGATCCTCGGCAGCGGCCTCTACGCCGGCGAGATCGCCACCATCGAGAAGCTCGGGGGCACGGTCGTGCCGGCGGCAACCGTCCGGACCGAGGCCGGACGGAGCCGCCAGGTCCGCACGATCGACCTCGAGCCGGTCGCCGGCGAGGCCTGAGCCGCAGGCTCCGCCCAGGCGAGCTGCAGTCCGGACGGACGGCGCCCGGCGCGATCGGGGCGGACCGGGTAGACTCGGCCTCTCGTGTTCGATGGGCGCTCCGGTCAGCGCCCCGGTCTCCACGCCGCCGATCTCGATCCATCTCGTCGCCCTGACCGGGCCCCGCGCCACGCGGGAGGGCCCCGCCAGGAGCACCATCGTGTCCTTCGATCGACTCGGGCTGACGCCCGAGCTCCTCCGCGCCGTCGCGGACCAGGGCTACACCGAGCCCACCCCCGTCCAGGCCGCTGCCATCCCTCTCGTCCTCGCCGGGGGCGACCTGCTGGCCGGCGCCCAGACGGGGACCGGCAAGACCGCCGCCTTCGTCCTCCCGATCCTGCAGCGGCTGAACGCCGACGCTGGCGAGCGGCGGGATCCCGGCCGGCGCCCCGTGCCCGGCCGGCGCCACGTTCGCGTCCTCGTCCTGGCCCCCACGCGCGAGCTCGCCCTCCAGGTCGAGGAGAGCTTCCGCACGTACGGCGCCCGCCGGCCGGTCCGCTCGGTCGCGATCTACGGCGGCGTCGGGTTCGGCCCACAGGCTTCGGCCCTGCGTGCCGGCGCCGAGGTCGTGGTGGCCACCCCGGGTCGCCTCCTCGACCATGCCTCCCAGCACACCATCGACCTCTCGCGGGTCGAGGTCCTGGTGCTCGACGAGGCGGACCGCATGCTGGACATGGGCTTCATCCGCGACATCCGGAAGATCCTGGCGATGCTGCCCCCGCGCCGCCAGAACCTCCTCTTCTCGGCCACCTTCTCGGACGAGATCCGCAGCCTCGCGGCCGGCCTCCTGGACCGTCCCGCGGAGGTCGACGCCGCGCCCAGGAACACGCCGGCCCCGCTCGTCCGCCAGCTGGTGCACCCGGTCGACCGGGTGCGAAAGCGCGAGCTCCTGAGCTCGCTGGTCCGCAGTCGGCGCCTCGACCAGACGCTCGTCTTCACCCGGACCAAGCACGGCGCCAACCGGCTCGCCGAGCAGCTTGGCCGGGACGGGATCGCCACGGCCGCGATCCACGGCAACAAGGCGCAGGCGCAACGCGTGCGGGCCCTGGCCGACTTCAAGGCTGGCCGGGTGACGGTGCTGGTGGCGACCGACATCGCGGCGCGCGGCCTCGACATCGACGCCCTCCCCCACGTCGTCAACTACGAGCTCCCGATGGTGCCCGAGGACTACCTCCACCGCATCGGCCGCACGGGGCGGGCCGGCGTCGAGGGCGAGGCGATCTCGCTCGTCTGCGTCGACGAGGCGCCGCTCCTGCGCAGCATCGAGAACCTGCTGCGGCGCCCGATCCGGGTCGAGGTGGTCGAGGGCTTCGAGCCCGACCGCGCGATCCGGCCCGAGCCGATCCGCCTCCGCTCGGCAGAGCACCGGGCGATGGTGGGGCGGCCCCGTGGAAGCGAGGCTCCTCGTCCGCCGCGGCCCGCGCCGGAGCGACACCAGTCCGTCGGCCGGGTCGACCCGTCGCGGCGTCACGAGTCGCCGGCCCGCCCGGCCGCTCGCCGGGGCGACCATGCCCTGGCCAGCGGCGGACGCCCGCGGAATCCCGGATGGCCCGTCGAGCGGCGCCACGAGCCGGCCCGACAGGGCCCCGAGCGACTTCGCGTGGCCGCGCTGCCCGGCGAGCGCCTCCGCCGCAACGAGCCCGCCGGACCCGAGCCGCGCCCTCGCCGCGGGGCCTGATCCAGGCCGGGGCCCGTCGGTGGCGACCGCCGCTGCAGGCGCGCCGTCGCCCCGGCGGCGGGCTAGGCGCCCTTGGGCTCCGTCGGGTGGACTGTCCGGGCGCTGCCCGCCGACGGCCGGATCGTGCTCTCGTGCTCGTCGTCCCAGCGGACCCGGTAGCGGACGCCGTACGACGCGTCGATGATCTCGAGGATCACGCCCTCGCGTGGCGCCTGGCCGACCTTCTCCGATTCGATGATGATCCGGTCTCCCACCGCTGCGGCCATCCGTCACCTCCATGCCCGCCGCCCGGCCGACATTCGGTGAGCACCGGTCGTGGGCGCGCACCCCGAGCATGCCGCGCCGAGCCGGCAGGCCACAGGGGCGGAGGTCACGAACGATGCCGGCGGGTCGGCATCTTCGGGGCCGATGGGGCATCCCAATGGGGCGCTTCGGCCCTCGGTGGGTCGGGAGGCCGCTCGTAGCGTCCGAGGGCAGCGGCCCGCCGCCCCCCGCGGGCCCCGTAGCTCGAGGTCGACCCCCATGAAGGTCCTCGTCTCCGCCGCGTCGAAGCACGGCGCCACGGCCGAGATCGCGGCGGTCATCGGCGGCTCGCTCGCCGCCGGCGGCTTCGAGGTCACCGTGCTCCCGCCGCCGGCCGTCACCAGCGTCGCCTCCTACGACGCGGTCATCCTCGGCAGCGGCGTCTACGTCGGCCACTGGATGGACGCCGCCAGGGACCTCGTCGAGCGCTGCGGTGACGACCTCGTCAAGCGGCCGGTCTGGCTCTTCTCCAGCGGCCCGGTCGGCGACCCGCCCGTGCCCGCCGAGAACGCCGTCGACATCGAGGCGATCATGATCGCCACCGGCGCCCGCGGACACCGCCTCTTCTCCGGTCTCGTCGACAGGTCCCGACTCGGCCTGGGGGAGAAGGTCATCCTGAAGGCCGTGCGGGCGGCCGAGGGCGACTTCCGGCCGTGGGACGACATCCGGGCCTGGGCCGGGGAGATCGCGACCGCCCTGAAGGGGACGCCGGCGGCCCCCACACCGGCCTGACGGGCGGGGCGTCGACCCCCGGGGTCGACGCCCGCGTCCGGCATCGGGCTACGATGGCCTGGTGAGCTCGAGCCCGGAAGGCGTTCCCGTCGGCCCGTGGCGGAGGCTGGCCCGCCGCGTCGCCTATGCGAACCCCTGGATCACCGTCTGGCACGACGATGTCCTGCGTCCGGACGGGAGCCCGGGGATCTACGGCCTCGTCCACTTCGAGGGGCTCGCGGCCGGGATCGTGGCGATCGACGACGACGACCGGCTGCTCCTCGTCGGCCAGCACCGCTACACGCTCGACGCCTACTCCTGGGAGATCCCGGAAGGCGGCGTCGCGGTGGGTGAGGACCCGCTCGAGGGTGCCCGGCGCGAGCTGCGCGAGGAGACGGGCGTGACGGCGACCAGCTGGCGCGAGCTGGGCCGCCTCCACCTCTCCAACTCCGTCAGCGATGAGGCCGGTGTCCTCTACCTCGCGACCGGCCTCGACCGCGCGGAAGCCGCACCCGAGCCCACGGAGGAGCTCGTCGTGCGCTGGGTGTCGTTCGCGGAGGCGCTGGCGATGACGCTCGACGGGCGGATCACCGATGCGATGGCGATCATGGGGATCCAGCGGGTAGCCCTGGTGCGGAGCGGGCTCACCGAGGGCTGACGCAGTCGGGCGGCGTCGCCGGCCGACACCGGGTGCGACCGGGCCGTCCGGATCGCGGCTCGAGGCCCTTCGGCGTCAGCGCCATCGGCGTGCTCGTCGCGGGCGTCGACGTCCGGAGCCTCCCCGCTCGGTTCGCGCGTCGTTCCCGCGGCGCGCGGTGGTCAGGCTCGGCATCGTCACGGCGACCGCGATCGCCGCGATGCTCCTCGTCGAATGGGCTACGACCGGGATCCTCGCCGATGCCCCCATCGCGGTCTTCGCGGTCTTCGCCCTCGGCAGCCTCGCCATCGGGCTGCGGGTCTATGAGAGCATCGCCGACGGGACGCCGGGGGAGCGGATCGCAGCGGCTGTCGGAGGCGGTGCGGCGGCCTCCGGGGCCTAGGCTCCGTCGCCCTCGACGAGCCTCGCCCGCAGGACCTCCTGTGCGGCGGCGTCGATGCCGAGGCCCTCGGCGAAGTAGCGCTCGATGGTCCCGTGGACGCGAGCCACCTCGTCGAGGGCCGACTCGAGGTAGGCCGGCCGGACGCTCACCAGTGGCAGGAGGAGGTCGGGGTCACCGCCGCGAGCGACGAACGCGTCGACCACCGGCTGGAACGACGCCAGGATGAACCTGTTGCTCAGCAGGTAGTCGTCCATCACCCGTTCCGCCGGCACGCCGAGGAGCAGGAGGAGCGCCGCGGCCGCCCATCCCGTGCGGTCCTTGCCCGTCGTGCAGTGGAAGAGGGCCGGCAGCTGCCCGCCGCCGGCCAGGTCCGAGAAGAGGCGGCCGTACGCGACCCGGGCGCTGGCCAGGCGCACGAACTCGCGGTAGGCGTCGACGAAGAACGTCGCCGCCCGGCCGTTCCCCAGCGCCGCCGCTGCCGCCCGCGGGTCGTCGAAGAGGCGGCCGAAGTCGGCCGGGGTCATGCCCGGCGAGCTCTGGAGGACGTCGACGACGACGAGGGCCGTGTCGGGCGGCAGCCGGTCCGGCGCGTGCGAGCGCTCCCCGTGGGTACGAAGGTCGTAGACGGTGCGGATGCCGAGCCGGGCGAACGCGGTCGCGTCGGCGCCGTCGAGCTGCCCGAGGTCCGTGGAACGATAGAGAAGGCCCCGACGTACCCGCCCCCCGGCGACCGTCGGGTGGCCGCCCAGGTCGCGGAGGTTCGGCAGGGAGGGTATCTCCGACTGCCCGTCGGCGACGCTTGGCGCGGTGTCGTCCGCGGGCGGGCCGGGCGCGACCGGGCGCATCAGCCGGCGACCGCCGCGACCTCGGCGACCTTGGCCGCGATCCGCTCGAGGAGCGACGTCCACGACGCGACGAACGCGGCCGCGCCCTTCACCTGGAGCTCGCGCCCCACCGCCTCGACGTCGATGCCGGCCGCCGCGAAGCGCGCCAGGGCGGCGGCGCTCGGCCCGGGATCGGCCGTCAGCAGCTCGCCGAACGAGCCGTGGTCGGCGAAGGCCAGGAGTGTCTCCTCCGGCATCGTGTTGACCGTGTGCGGCGCGGCCAGGCCGGCCACGTAGAGCACGTCGGACGCGGCCGGATCCTTGGTTCCGGTGCTGGCAAAGAGGAGGCGCTGCGGTCGCGCACCCTCGTTGAGGAGCCGCTGCCAGCGGTCAGTGGCGAAGAAGCGGCGGTACTCCGCGAAGGTCTGCCGACCCACCGCGAGCCCGAGCTGGAGCCGGAGCTCCGGCGGCACCACCGCCGCGACCGCGCCGTCCCAGCGGCTGATGAAAACGGAGGCGACCGAGCCGACGAAGGCCGGCAGCCCGGCCTCGACCCGCCGCTCGATGCCCCGCGTGTAGGCCTCGGCGCAGGCGAGGTACTGGGAGGTCGAGAAGAGGAGCGTCACGTTGACCGGCACGCCGGCGAAGATCGAACCCTCGACGGCCCGCAGCCCCTCTGGAGTGCCGGGGATCTTGATGAAGAGGTTCGGCCGCCCGCCGAGCGCGTGGAGCCGGGCCGCCTCCCGGGCGGTGGTCTCCGCATCGTAGGCGAGGAGCGGCGACACCTCGAGCGAGACGTACCCGTCGACCCCGTTCGAGCGGTCCCAGGTGGGGCGGAAGATGTCGGCCGCCCGGCGGAGGTCGTCGAGCGCCAGCTCGAAGAAGATCGCCTCGCCGCTCGCCCCGTCGGCGGACGCCGCGCGGACCGCCTCGTCGTAGGCCGTCGACCCTCCGATCGCCTTGTCGTAGATCGTCGGGTTGGAGGTGAGGCCGGTCACGGACAGCTCGCGGACGTATCGCTCCAGGGTCCCGCTCGAGAGGAGGTCGCGGGTGATGTTGTCGAGCCAGAGGCTCTGGCCCGCCCGGTGCAGGCGCGCGGTCGGGTTCATGGTGTCTCCAGGAGGTGGGCTGCCGGCGCGAGGCTCGGCGTCCCGCAGGTCAGGCGTTGAGCGCCTCGTTGCGGAAGGATGCCGCATCTTCGAGCCGGCGGCGGACTGCGCCGAGGAAGCGGGCGCCCAGCTCTCCGTCGACGAGGCGGTGGTCCGCGGAGAGCGTCATCTTCATGATCGTGCGCACGGCCAGCCCGTCGCCGATCGCGACCGCCGTCGGGACGGCGCTCGCCACGGCGAGGATCGCACCCTCGCCCGGGTTGATGATCGCGCTGAACTCGTCCACCCCGTACATCCCGAGGTTGGAGACCGTGAAGGTGCTCCCCGCCATCTCGTCGGGCGGGAGCGTCCCGGCCCTGGCGGCCGAGGCCAGGGCGACCACCTGGTCGTGGAGCTCGCCGATCGGGAGGCGGTCGGCGTCGCGAACGACCGGCACGACGAGCCCCCCCGGCAGCGAGACGGCGACGCCGAGGTGCACCCGCCGCCGGGGCCAGACGGAGATGCCGTCCGTTCGCGAGTTCACGTCCGGGAACTCGGCCAGCGTCTGGGCGGTCGCGGCGAGGACGAAGTCCGTGACGGTCAGGCTCCCGCCTGCCGCCTTGAGGTCCTGGCGGAGCGCCAGCAGGGCGGTCACGTCGACGGCGACGGTGACCGTGAAGTGGGGGATCGTGGTGGCGCTGTAGGTCAGCCGCTCGGCGATGACGCGGCGCATCCGGCCCAGGGGCCGCGGCGCCTCCTCGCCATCCACGGCCGCCGCCGGGGCCGCCGGCGCGGTGGTGCGAGCGGGCGCCGGGGCCGTCGGCGCGGTGGTGCCTGCGGCGATCGTCGCCCGCACGTCGCGCTCGACGATCCGGCCGTCGGGGCCGCTGCCAGCGATCGTCCGCGGGTCCAGCCCGGACTCGGCCGCCAGCCGGCTGGCCCGGGGGCTGATCGCCAGGCGGGCTGGCGACGCGGCGGCGGCCAGCGCCCGGCGTGGCTCGGGCGCGGCGACCGCGGGCTCGGGGACCGACTCGCCCGCCGGGGGCGCCGGCGCCTCCTCGGGGATCGCCTCGCCTGGATCGCCGACGTAGCCGCAGACCTCGTTGACCGGGACGATCGCACCCTCCTCCGCGAGCCGCTTGAGCAGGACGCCGTCGACGAAGGACTCGACCTCCATCGCCGACTTGTCGGTCTCGATCTCGAAGAGGACATCACCCTTGCGGACCGGGTCGCCCACGCGCTTGTGCCAGCTGGTGAGGACACACTCCTCCGTCATCTGACCGGGCTTCGGCATGCGGACGGCGTGGACCATGATCGGGACCTCGGGGTGTCGGCGGGCTAGAGGAGGGCCGTGACGGCCCGGACGATGTCGTCGGCGTTCGGCAGGAAGGCCTCCTCCAGGCTCTGCGCCTGGGGCGAGATGCCCGGCGCCGCGCCGACACGGCCGACGGGACCGTCGAGGAAGTCGAAGGCCTCGAGCTGGATCCGGGCCACGATCTCGTTGACGAAGCTGCCGACGAGGATCGCCTGGCTGGCCACCACGCAGCGGCCGGTCTTGCGCACCGAGGCGAGGATCGTCTCCATGTCGAGCGGGACGAGGCTCCGGATGTCGATGACCTCGGCCGAGACCCCGTGCTCGGCCTCGAGCTTGTCGGCCGCGGCGAGCATGTCGAGGACGGCGGGTCCCCAGCCGACGAGCGTCGCGTCCGAACCCTCGCGGGCCACGCGGGCCTGGCCGATGGGGACGAGGTGCTCGTCCTCGGGCACGACCCCCTTCGTCGGGTAGAGCCCCTGGCTCTCGACGAAGAGGACCGGGTTGTTGGTCCGGATGGCGGACTTGAGGAGCCCCTTGGCGTCGGCCGGGCTGGCCGGATAGACGACCCACAGGCCCGGGATGTGGGTGAAGATGCTCTCGAGGGACTGGGAGTGCTGGCCGCCGTAGCCCTTGCCAGCCCCTACGGAGGCCCGGATCACGAGCGGGACCTCGACCTGGGCGCCGCTCATGTAGTGCCACTTGCCGGCCTGGTTGGCGATCTGGTCGGACGCCATCAGGGCGAAGTCCATGTACATCAGCTCGACGACCGGCCGCAGCCCGACGATCGCGGCGCCGACGGCCGTGCCGCAGATGCAGGCCTCCGAGATCGGGGTGTTGAAGACCCGCTCCCGCCCGAACGCCTCGAGGAGGCCCTTGGTGAGCTTGAACGCGCCCCCGTAGTCCGCCACGTCCTCCCCGTAGAAGAGGACGCGCCCGTCGCGGGTCATCTCCTCCACGAGGGCGTCGCGGATC
Organism: uncultured Chloroflexia bacterium; assembly: GCA_963821235.1. Classification (GTDB taxonomy): domain Bacteria; phylum Chloroflexota; class Limnocylindria; order Limnocylindrales; family CSP1-4; genus CTSoil-043. Next base: position 2,584,635 of record CAWGCS010000001.1, on the reverse strand, counting down.
GCGTCGCGATAGGTGATCGTCCCGTCGGGACCGCGCTTGGCATCGGGAACGGGGACGAGGGGGACGACGCCGGTCCTCGCCGCGGGGACCACGTCGGAGGCCGTGTCGGTGTAGAGGTACCTCAGGATGTCGGCCGGGTCCGGGTCGGTCGCCTGGGAGGCTCGGACGGCGGCCCGGGCGTTGCGCTCGCGGACCCTCTCCTCGACCTCGGCGAGGCCTGCCTCGTCCGCCACGCCGGCCTCGACGATCTGGCGCTTCAGGCGCTCGATCGCGTCCACGGCTCGCCAGGCCTCCTCCTCCTCGCGGGTCCGGTACTCGCTCCGCGGGTCGGACAGGGAGTGGCCGTAATAGCGATACGTGCTGGCCTCGATGAGGACCGGGCCCTGGCCGGCCCGGCAGAGGGCGGCCGCCCGCCGCACGGCGTCGCGCACGGCGAGGACGTCCATCCCGTTGACCACCTCGGCATGCATCCCCCCATCGGCGAAGCCGGCCGCGCGTCGGGCGAGGTGGCTGACGCCCATGACCTCTTCGTCGGAGCGGTGGGTCATGCCGTAGTGGTTGTTCTGGATGAAGTAGATGACCGGCAGGCCGAAGGCGTGGTCGCCGGCCAGGTGATTCGTCCACTGGGCCTGGGCGGCCCAGTTGAGCGACTCGAGGACCACGCCGTTGGCGTAGGCGCCGTCCCCGGCGAAGCAACAGACGATCGCGTCGGATCGGTCGTAGCGGTGGGCCATCGCGGCCCCGGTGGCGATCGGCACGCTCCCGCCCACGATGGCGTTGGCGCCCAGGTTGCCGGTCGAGAAGTCGCCGATGTGCATCCCGCCGCCCCGGCCGCGGCAGTAGCCCTCCTCCTTGCCGAAGAGCTCCGCGATCACGCGGTAGACGTGCTGCTCCAGGGCGGCCTCGAGGAGCTCCGCGTGACTGTCGCCCGGCGAGCCCGGGACCCGGGCCCGGAGGTCCGCGTCGGACATCGTCCGGATCGCCGCGAATCCCTTGGCGACAGCGTCGCCGTGGCCGCGGTGCGAGCTGGTGATGTTGTCGTCGGGACGCAGGACGCTGCAAGCTCCCACGGGCGACGCCTCCTGGCCGATCGAGACGTGCGTCGGGCCGCGGTAGTCGTAGCCGGGGAGGGGATCGTAGCCACCGGAGCGGAGGCGGACGATCATCTCCTCCAGCTCACGGATGGAGAGCATGTCGTCGAGCAGGTCGAGCGCCCCCGCGCCGTCGATCCCGTCGCTCGCGACCTCCGTGGCGACGTCGCCGCCGTAGGCGAAGCCGGTGACCGTGCCGCAGGTCTCCTCGAAGGGTGCGAAGTCGGGTCGAGTGTCGCTGCGGTAGGTCGGCTCGGCGGCCATGGTCTTCCTCCGGGTGCTCATCGGGGTCTCGTCGATCGGGGTCCCGGAATCCTGCTCATGCGGTGATGACCCGGATCCCGCGGCGCTTCAAGGTCCGCACGAGGCGGTCGTCGATGCCCCGGTCGGTGACGAGGACGTCCACGTCGTCGAGGCGTCCCGCCCCCACGAACGAATGGGTTCCGAGCTTGGTGCTGTCGGCCAGCAGGATCACCTCGCGGGCCCGACGCATGACGAGCTGCTTGGTGTAGGCCTCCGACGGGTCGGTCGTCGTCATCCCGTCCTCCAGCGAAAGGGCGAACGTGCCGACGAGCGCCCGATCGACGTGCAGCTCGTCGAGCAGGAGCCGCGTGAGGGGTCCCACGAGTGCCCGGCTCGTCGTGCGGACCTCGCCGCCGATGAGGATGAGCCGTGGGCCCCGCCCGACGAGCTCGTTCGCGACCGGCAGGCTGTTCGTCACCACGGTCAGGCGGCTCCAGCCGTGCAGGAGGCGGGCCACGCCGAGGACGGTGCTGCCGCTGTCGAGGTAGACCGAGTCTGCGGGGGAGAGCAGCTCGACCGCCCGGGCGGCGATCCGTGCCTTCTCCTCGGCGGCCGCGCCCGCCTTGACGTCGAAGTGGGGCTCGTCGAGCCGCTGGTCCAACGCGACGGCCCCGCCGTGAACGCGCCGCAGACGCCCTGCCGCGGCGAGGGCGTTGAGGTCCCGGCGCACGGTAGCCTGGGAGACGCCGAGCGCCGCGCTCAGCTCCTCGAGGCGGACGGCCCGGCGCGCGTCGACGAGGGCGCCGAGGCGCTGTCGGCGGGCTGCGGCGAGGTCCAGGCCGCTGGCCTCATGCGGAGAATCTTGCATGATCTTCCATGACATGCTCGAAGTCTAGCATGATCACGCTATACCGTGCAACGACGCACGGCCGTCGAGAGGGTTGCGAGCGGGTGGCGGCGGCGGCGCGGGCGCGTTGTGCGGGTCCAACTTCGCCAGTTGACAGCGCGATTCGCGACCCGTACTCTTCGGTAATCGATTATCGAGGACTCAACGCGCGGGCACAGCCCGACGGTAGTGGAGGAGTGTCCGACTCGATGCCCGGCCGCACTGCGACGATGGGCGACGCCTGATGGACCTGGACTTCATCACCCAGTCCCTCGTCATCGGCCTCACCGAGAACGCGCCCCTGGTCCTCGCCGCGATCGGCTTCGCCCTGCTGTACAAGCTCACCGGCCTCATCAACGTGGCCTACTCGGAGACCATCACGCTCGGGGCCTACTTCGGGATGTGGCTCAACACGACGTACGGCCTCGACTTCTACACCGTCCTGATCCCCACCGGGGTGCTGGCCGGCGTCCTCAGCGTCGTCACGTACCTCGCCATCTTCCGGCCGGCGAAGCGCCGCAACGTCGGCGGGCTGGAGATGATCATCATCTCCTTCGGGCTGTCGATCTTCCTGCGGCACGGCCTGCAGTTCGTCTTCGGCTACCCGGTACGGTTCTACGACGTCCCGCCACCCGACACGATCATGGTCCTCGGCGTCGGCGTTACGTCGTTCCGCCTGCTCGCCCTTGTGAGCGTCGGCGTGCTCTCCCTGCTGGTCTGGACCTTCATCCGGCGATCCAGGTACGGCCTCCAGATCCGGGCGCTTGCCAACGACGAGAACCTGGCGAAGGTGAGCGGCATCCGGCCACTCGCCGTCACGACGCTGATCTGGTTCATCGCCGGCGTCGCCGGCGGGCTGGCCGGTGCGTTCTATGGCGTCGGATCGAACGTCTCGCCGCTGCTCGGCTGGCGACAGTTCCTCCTCATCCTGATGGTGGCCCTCGTGGGAGGGAGCTGGGGACTCGGCGGCGTCATCCTCGTCGGGGTGGGCACGAGCGTGGCGCTGGCCGCCATGGCGCTCCAGCTAGACCAGGCCCTGTATGCGCAGCTGGTGCTGATCGTCGCCTTCGTCGTCGTCCTGAAGGTGCGCGGCACGCGGCTCACCGAGACGGCGAAGGTGTAGCCACATGAACCTCGACTGGCTCGACGCCTTCCTGATCTCGGGGCTGTTCCAGGTCGTGATGGTGATCGGCCTCGCGCTGCTGCTCCACCTCCAGCTGGGGCTTGCCCGGATCGCGAACTTCGGCGTGGTCGGCTTCTGGGGCATCGGGATGTACACCTTCGGCGTGCTGTACGTCCAGGTCGACTGGCCGTTCGGGGAGCCATGGCAGTTCCTCGTCTGCGCCGCCGCCGCGACCCTCGTCGCCGGCGTGGCCGGGCTCCTCGTCGGATGGCTGATCGCCGATCTGGACACCGACGGCGTGCTCGTGGGCACGCTCGGGTTCGCCACCGCCGTCCAGATCCTGGCGACCACCCAGGACGACCTCACGGGTGGTGCGCGCGGCATGGGGGGGCTCGGCTTCCCCTACGACATCGGCCGCGTCAAGGACAACGAGTTCCTGTGGCTGTTGATCATGGCCGTCGTCGTCGTCGGGATCTTCCTCTACGCCCGGCGGGTCCACCGCTCGCCCTACGGGCGCCTCCTGATCGCCGTGGGCGGCAACGAGCCGCTGGCCCGCAGCCTGGGGAAGTCGACGTTCCGGACCAAGCTCGGGCTGTTCGTCGTCGCTTCCGCCGGGATGGGATTGATCGGTGCGATGAACGGGGTCATGGCGCGCTACCTCGATGTTGGCAGCCTCGGGGTCGGCGTCACCCTCGCCGCGATGGTGGCGCTGATCCTGGGCGGCACGGCACGCGTCTGGGGAGCGGTGGTGGGCGGCATCCTCACGGTGGGGCTCTTCGACATCGTGGTCCAGTCCTACCTGCCGCTCCCCAAGGAGTGGTACAGCCAGGCGCTTCCCGTGCTGAGAGAGGCCGCGTTCGGCCTGACGCTGATGATCGTCCTGTTGTTCCGGCCGTTGGGCCTGCTCGGCGACATGCGGCGCGACAAGCTGATGAGCAAGATCCATGGTCGCTGACGTCGTCGACGCCGTGGCCCTGACTCATCCCCGGATCCGCGTCCAGGGGGCCGTGAAGAGCTTCTCTGGCCGCGTCGTGGTGAACGTCGACGACCTCGTCCTGGGCGAGCAGCCGATCGAGGGCCTGATCGGACCCAACGGCGCCGGCAAGACGACGTTGATGCGCATGATCATGCACTCGACCCCGCTCGACCGCGGCCGGATCTCGCTCCTGCCCGTGGGCGGCGGCGAGGTGGTGCTCTCGGGCCTGCCCGCCCATCGGATGGCGCGCCACGGCGTCGTGAAGAGCAACCAGGTGATCATGGACTTCGACAAGCTGACCATCTGGGATTCGCTCCTGCTCGTCGTGGCCGAGACGAGGTACGAGCAGCCGCACCGGATCTTCAGCGAGCGGACGGTCTTCGCGAAGCACGAGGACGAGATCCGGCAGTACCTGGACTACTTCGGGTTCGCCGAAGCGACTGGCTTCGCGCTATCGGCCGGCGAGAAGAAGCTCCTCGACATCGTCCGGTGCCTGCTCCTGCGGCCCACGTTCCTCCTGCTCGACGAGCCGACTGCCGGCCTGCCTGCCGAGCTGACAGAGAAGGTCATGACCGTGATCAGGAATCTGGCCGCCGCCGGCACCTCGGTGGTGATCGTGGAGCACGATCTCAACGTCATCTGGAGCCTCTGTGACGTGGTCCACTTCATGGCCGAGGGCAGCGTCATCCTGAATGGCGACCCGCCGTCGATCCGTGCGAACAGCACGGTCGTCGAGAAGTACCTCGGAGAGGGCCATGTCTGAGATGGCCGGATCCGTCGCCCTCGAGGTCGAAGGCCTGCGCAGCGGCTATCACGGGGTCACCGTCCTCAAGGGGCTCGACTTCGCCGTCGGCAACGAGATCTTCGCCGTGCTGGGAGCCAATGGTGCGGGCAAGACGACGCTGCTGGCGACCCTGGCGCGTCTCATCCCCCTCATGGCGGGGACGATCAGGTTCCAGGGCGAGGACGTGTCCAGGCTGCCTCCCTACGAGACCGCCGGTCGGGGGATCGGCTACGTGCCCCAGGAGAAGGGCATCTTCCCCGACCTCACCGTCCTGGAGAACCTGAGCGTGGGGGGGATGATCGGCAAGCGCTCGCGCGACGAACGGATGGCCGAGGTGCTCGAGCTGTTCCCCGATCTGCGGGCCCTCCAGGCACAGAAGGCGGGGACCCTCAGCGGCGGTGAGTCACGCATGGTGGCCTGCGGGAGGGCGCTGATGCAGGACCCCAGTGTGCTGCTCCTCGACGAGCCCACGGCCGGCCTCTCCCCGCTGTACGTCGACCTGTTCTTCGACAAGATCAAGGAGATCCACGAGGCCAGGGGCGTCGCCATCGTCCTCGCCGAGCAGAACGCCACCAAGGCGCTCCAGGTGGCCGACCGGGTGATGGTGCTGAGCCTCGGCGAGTCCTTCGCCGTGGTGGATGCCGCCCAGCTGACGACCCAACAGCTCAAGGAGGGATACCGCATCTGACGACCCACGCTTCCGGGCCACGAGAGAAACAGGAGGAGAACGCAATGAGGGTCGATAGCATCAAGTGGGGCCGCACCATGGTCGCGATCACGGTGCTCGCCCTGCTCGTGGGTGCATGCAGCGGCGGCGCCACTGCGACGCCCGGCACGACGGCCGAAGCCACGCCCGCCACGTCTGGTGCCCCCGCCACCGCGACGCCGGCCGCGGCGGGCGAGCCGGTGGTGGTCTGCGAGCTCGCCTATTACACCGGCTCATTCGCGGACTACGGGAAGTCGCTCACCAACGATGTGCGCTTCCCGATCGAGGAGGTCATCAACCTCGACCCGCCGCTCGGCCGGACCTGGGAGCTGCGCTCCGAGGACATCGGGGATGACAAGGAAGGCCAGGCGGCCAAGACCTGCCTCGAGCAGTATGGTGCCGAGATCCTGGTGAGCATCGCCCACCAGTACCGGACCTACCGCGACTACATGATGGAGTACTGGCAGGAGAACGATTCGCCGCTCGGGCCGTCGGTCCACGGCGGCGCCATCCCGGGCAACCTCGGAGGCAAGGCCGCGGAGCCGATCTTCCGGGCGCAGGGCCTGGACCAGGCCCTGGGAACCTACGGGAGCCTGTACGCGGAGTCGGTCGGCGCCAAGAACATCGTGATCTTCGCCACCCAGGTCGAAGGCTTCCAGCTGGCGGCCGACGCGGCCGAGAAGGCTGCAGGCATCCTGGGTCTCAACGTGATGACCCGCCTCGACGTCCCGGCTCAGCAGCCCTCCTACCGGGCCGAGGCCCAGAAGATCGCCGACCTGAAGCCCGATGCCGTCATCGTCCAGGCGGGATCGACGGAATCCGCCACGCTGATCAAGGCTGCGGCCGAGGCAGGCCTGTCGCTCACCTGGATCGGTGAGACCGGCTGGAGCGAGGCGCAGTTCATCGGAACGCTGGGCACCGCTCCGATCGCGTCGCAGAAGGCGATCGGCTTCCCTTCGTTCGCACCCAACAAGTCGACCCCGGCGTGGGCCTTCTTCCAGCCGTTGTGGGACGCACAGCTTCCCGACGTGGCCTATGACGCGACGGGGCAGTATGCCTTCTCGACCTATGACCTGATGGTCCAGACGGCCCTGGCCGTCGAGGCCGCGGGCTCGTACAAGGCGAGCGCATGGGCGCCGGCCATGTTCAAGGTCGGCGACCCGCCGGGAGAGGTGTGCTACACCTACGCCGACTGCCTGAAGCTGATCCGGGACGGCAAGGACATCGACTACGAGGGTGTCACCGGCCCCGGCACGTACACCGATGGCGGCGTCAACGCCGTCACCCCGGCCTACATCCCGTTCACGGCGGACGGAACGGCCGGCGAGCCCGTGCTCCTCGACGCCCAGAAGGGGCTGATGCTTCTCGAGCAGATCGTGACCTACGCGAAGTGCGACCCCGAGAACCCGCCCAACAAGTGTGAGTGGTAGCGGACGAGCGCTCGTCTGAAACCGCTCCAGGAGGGTCCTCCCGCCATCGGGCGGGAGGACCCTCTTCTCTCACACGTGGCGGCGCCTCTCCCGCCCGCGAGGTGAACCCGCCGCCGGCGACGACGATCGAGAGCACGCCTCCGATCACCGAAGCTTTCCTGGCGGGCAAGGAGGAGGCGCCGTGACAGCGCAGCCGGAACTGATCTCGCGCAGCGTCCTCGCCGACCAGGTGAAGGACCGCCTCCTCCAGGACATCCTCGCCGGCCGCTACCCACCTGACTCCCGGATCGTCGAGACGAGCCTGGCCCGCGAGCTCGGCGTCAGCCAGGCACCCGTGCGCGAGGCGCTGCGGGGCCTCGAGGCGCTCGGCGTGGTGGAGATCCTCCCGTTCCGCGGCGCCCGGATCCGGCGTCCCTCGACGGAGGAGCTCCTGGAGGCCTACGCGGTGCGCTACGAGCTCGAGGCGCTCGGCGCCCGGCTCGGCGTCCCGCGGATGACCGACGCCGACCTCGCCGAGCTCGAGGGTCTCGGCGAGGCGATGCAGCGGGCCGCCGCGGCCGGGGACCGCCACGAGGTCGCCGTCGCCGACGCGGCCTTCCACGCCCGGCTCCTCCACCTTGCCGGCAACGCGACGCTCGAGCGCGTCTGGCGCTCGCTCGAGCCGTTCTCGCGGACCTACATCACCCTCGTCGCGCCGGGAGCCGACGCCCACTGGACGGCGAATCTCCACCCGGCGATCCTCGAGGCCCTGCGGGGCCGCGTCCCCGAGCGCGTCGTCGAGGCCCTGCGGCGGCACTTCGACGAGGTGAGCACGCACCTGGCGGACGGCTGGCTAGACGCCGGCCATGAGCCCGGGTAGCCGGATTCATCGAGGAGCCTCGGGCGGCCGCGGTGCGCAGCATGCCGGAGCGCGACCCGGTCGGGATGGCCCGCGCCTGCTACCTCGACGTCCGGCACGAGTTCGGCTGCGCCGAGACCACGTTCATCGTCCTCAAGGGCGCGTACGGCCTCGACGACCCGCAGGACTCCTCGGCAGCCGTCGCCCTCAACGGTGGGCTCGCCCTCAGCGGAGGGCCGTGCGGCGCGCTGACGGGCGCGGCCGTCGCCGTCGGGATGCTGGCCGGGCGGCGGATCGACGACCACGCGCGGGCGAAGGTCGTCGCGCGCGAGGTGATCGCGACGCTCCTCGACGAGTTCCGCGCGGAGCACGGCGCGGTCGACTGCCGCGACCTCATCGGCCTCGACCTGCGGGCGCCCGGCGGCCACGACGCGTTCCTCGCGAGCGCAGCCTGGCGCCAGGGTTGCCTGCGGCAGATCGAGTTCGTGGTTCGCCGCCTGGCATCGCTGGCGGATCCCGCCGCGTGGGAGCTGACGGTCCAGGCGATCGAGGCGCGTCCCGAAGGCTGACCGCGCTTGCCGCACGCGGCGGCCGTGGGGCGGAATCGGGGAGGGGAGGGCGGCGCTCGCGGTAGACTGCGCCTTCAAGGGATCTCGAGGAGGATCGATGGCCGAAGGCGACGTCATCTCGCGCAGCGTCCTCGCCGACCAGGTGAAGGACCGCCTCCTCCAGGACATCCTCGCCGGCCGCTACCCACCTGACTCCCGGATCGTCGAGACGAGCCTGGCCCGCGAGCTCGGCGTCAGCCAGGCACCCGTGCGCGAGGCGCTGCGGGGCCTCGAGGCGCTCGGCGTGGTGGAGATCCTCCCGTTCCGCGGCGCCCGGATCCGGCGTCCCTCGACGGAGGAGCTCCTGGAGGCCTACGCGGTGCGCTACGAGCTCGAGGCGCTCGGCGCCCGGCTCGGCGTCCCGCGGATGACCGACGCCGACCTCGCCGAGCTCGAGGGTCTCGGCGAGGCGATGCAGCGGGCCGCCGCGGCCGGGGACCGCCACGAGGTCGCCGTCGCCGACGCGGCCTTCCACGCCCGGCTCCTCCACCTTGCCGGCAACGCGACGCTCGAGCGCGTCTGGCGCTCGCTCGAGCCGTTCTCGCGGACCTACATCACCCTCGTCGCGCCGGGAGCCGACGCCCACTGGACGGCGAATCTCCACCCGGCGATCCTCGAGGCCCTGCGGGGCCGCGTCCCCGAGCGCGTCGTCGAGGCCCTGCGGCGGCACTTCGACGAGGTGAGCACGCACCTGGCGGACGGCTGGAAGCAAGCGTCGGCCGAGGCCACGCGCACCACGAACGGGAAGGGCCTCCGCCGGCCCTGACGGTCGCGGGGGCCGCCGCGGACGTCCCTGCGGACGCCGGTCCCGTCGGCTCAGCCGGCCCGGAGGAGCGCGCGAACCTGCTCGGCGACCCGCGCCGCCGAGAGGCCGTAGATGTCGAGCAGGGCGTCGTTCGGTCCCGACTCGGGATAGAGGTCCTGGAGGCCGATGCGGTTGACCCGGGTCGGCCGATGCTCGGCCAGCGTCTCGGCCACGGCGCCGCCGAGGCCGCCGATGATCGAGTGCTCCTCGACGCTGATGACCCGGCCGGTCCGCTCGGCGGCGGCAACGATGGCCCCGACGTCGATCGGCTTGAGGGTCGGGACGTGGAGGACGTGGGCGTCGATCCCGTCCGCCGCGAGGAGCTCCGCGGCGTCGACCGTCCGCGGCGTCTGGGACCCAGTGCTCACGAGGGTCACGTCGCGGCCCTCGCGGATCACGACGGCCTTCCCGAACGAGAACTGGTACGTGTCGTCGAAGAGCCGCTGCGTGGCGTCGCGCACGAGCCGCACGTAGCAGGGCCCCTGGTAGGCGGCCGCCCAGCGGAGCGCCTGGGCCGCCTCGACGTCATCGGCGGGAGAGACGGTCACCATGCCGGGCATCGCCCGCATGATCGACATGTCGTCGACGATGATGTGGCTCATCCCGGTCTGGCCGGTGAAGAGCCCCGCGTAGCCGGGCGTGATCTTCACGTTGGCCCCGGTCTGGGCGATGAGGACGCGGATCTGGTCCAGGGGACGGACCACGGCGAACGAGACGAAGGTGCTGATGAAGGGGATCAGGCCCATCGTGGCCATCCCTGCGGCGACGCCCAGCATGTTCTGCTCGGCGATCCCCATCTGGAGGTAGCGGTCGGGGTGGGCCTTCTCGAAGATGTCGGCCCGCGTTGAGCTGCCGACGTCGCCGTCGAGCATCACGATTCGAGGATCGTCGTTGGCGAGCTGGGCCACGGTCTCGCCGAAGATCTCGCGCATGGCCCGGCCCATCGGCAGCGTCATCGTGCTCCTCCGTCCGGCGCGGGCAGGGGTTCGCCGAGGTCCGCCATGGCGGTCGCGAACTCCTCGGGCTTGATGGCCCGGGTGTGCCAGAAGTAGTGGCCCTCCATGAAGGAGACGCCCTTCCCCTTGACCGTGTGGGAGATGATCGCGACCGGTCGCCCGTCGCCCCGCGCCGCCTCGTCGAGGGAGCGCAGGATGTCGATCATGTCGTGGCCGTTCACCTCGATGACGCGCCAGCCGAAGGCGGACCACTTGGCGACCAGCTCGCCCGGGACCTCCGGTGGGAGGCGTCCATCGGGCCCATCGCCCGGCCAGCCGTACTGCTGCAGCTTGTTGTGGTCGACGATCGCGATCAGGTTGTCGAGGCCGTAGCGGGCCGCCGCCATGGCGGCCTCCCAGACCTCGCCCTCCTGGCACTCGCCGTCGCCGAGCATCACGTACGCCCGCACGTCGTGGCCGCTGAGGCGCGCCCCGAGGGCCATCCCCATGGCGGCCGAGATGCCCATGCCGAGCGACCCGCTGGACATGTCGAGCCCGGGCAGGCGGGTCATGTCGGGGTGGCCCTGGAGGCGCGAGTGGGCCGCGTCGAAGGTCTTCAGCTCCTCGACCGGGAAGTAGCCGCGCAGCGCCATCGCCGCGTAGAGCCCGATGGAGGAGTGACCCTTCGAGAGCACGAACCGGTCGCGATCGGACCAGGCCGGCTCGTCGGGACGGATGCGCAGGACGCGGAAGTAGAGAGCGGCCAGCATGTCGGCCGCCGAGAGCGGGCCTCCGAGGTGGCCGGCCTTGGCGTGATAGACCGACCGCACGATCGCGAGGCGGATCTGGCGGGCGACCTCCTCGAGGCGGGCGATCTCGGCGGCGTCGGCCATGGGGGCAGGGGCGGCGATCGGTCCGCTCATGACGCGCCCTTCTTCTCGTAGGAGCCGGAGACCACCGGTGGGGAGAAGAGGCAGACGAGCTCGAGCGGGTCGGGGCCGTCGGCCTCGGTGGCGTGATGCGTGCCCGGCGAGACGTGGACGACGACGCCCGGCTCCACCTCGGCGACCCCGTCGGGGGTCACGATGCGACCGTGCCCGGCGGCGCAGTAGATCGTCTCCTCCTCGGCGGGATGGACGTGGCCCTCGGGCTTCGAGCCTGGCGGGAAGACGGAGACGCCCATCGAGACGTTCCTGGCCGCGCTGTTGTGCGGTCCGAAGTAGGCGTGCCAGGTGCGACCCGGGAGCGGCACGATCTCCGCCTCGGACCGGGCTACCCGTTTGATCATCCGAGCACCTCACGTCGCCTGCAGCCGCTGGGTCCCGGCGGGGCCGCGCTCGCCAACTGATAATCGATTATCGATGCAGTGCTGTCAACCGGGACAGAGTCATCTGACCCGTCCTCTCGGGCATGGCCGCCATCGCGAGCGGCCGCGCGTCCAGGACGGACGTTAGGAAGGTCGTTCCCGCCGCGGGCCGGGGGGAGCGGCACCGCGGCGGGACGACGCAGGAGGAGGAGGCTAGCTGTTGCCGGGGAAGACGAGGCTGAGGGCACCCCGCCGGCCGGGCTCCGGCCAGCGCTCGGTGACCATCTTCTGCTGGGTGAAGAAGCGGACGCCGTCCTCGCCGCGCATGGCGAGGTCGCCGATCGCCGACTCCTTTGCGCCGCCGAAGGACAGGTACCCCGCTGGGACCGGGATCGGGACGTTGACCCCGATCATCGGCACCTCGACCTCGAGCTTGAAGCGCCGGGCGGCGCCGCCGTCGGTCGTGAAGATCGCGGTCCCGTTGGCGTACTTGTGGGAGTTGACGAGGGAAAGGGCCTCGTCGTAGGTCGCCGCCCGGACGATGCCGAGCACCGGCCCGAAGATCTCCTCCTGGTAGATCTGCATGTCCGGGGTCACGTGGTCGAACAGGCTGACGCCCAGGAAGAAACCGCCCGGGTTCGTCGGATGGACGAAGGGGCGGCCGTCGACGACGAGCTCGGCGCCCTCCGCCTCGCCCTTGGCGATCCACTCGATGACCGACTCGCGGTGCTCCTTCGTGTAGATCGGGCCCATGTCCATGCCCTTCTCCATGCCGGGGCCGACCTTGAGGCCTGCGATCCGCTCGAGCATGAGGGGGCGGAGCCGGTCGGCGCTGTCGCCGACCGCGATCAGGAGGGTCTGGGCCATGCAGCGCTCGCCCGCGGAGCCGTAGCCGGAGGCGATGGCAGCGTCGGCGGTCAGCTCCATGTCGGCGTCGGGCAGGACGACCATGGCGTTCTTGGCCGAGGTGTAGGCGCCGACCCGCTTGCCGTGCTTGGTGCCCTCCTCGAAGACGTACCGGCCGACGGCGGTCGAGCCGACGAACTGGATCCCCTTGATGTCGGGGTGCTCGACGATGGCCTTCACGGCCTCGCGGCCGCCGTACACGATGTTGAAGGTGCCGTCGGGCCCGCCGGCCTGCGTCCACAGCTCGGCCTGGAGCTGGGTCGCGCCGGGGGTGTGGGAGGAGGGCTTGAGGATGACCGTGTTGCCGCACATGAGGGCAATCGGGTAGATCCACATCGGGACCATGGCCGGGAAGTTGAAGGGCGTGATCGCCGCGGTGACGCCCAGCGGCCCGCGCAGGGTGAAGGCGTCGACCTTGGTGGCGACGTTTGGGGTCATCAACCCGGCCAGCTGCGACGGCAGGCCGCAGGCGAACTCGATGGTCTCGAGGCCGCGGAGGACCTCGCCGAGGGCATCCGGGTACGTCTTGCCGTGGTCGCGGGTGATGAGGGCCGCCATCTCCTCCCGGTGCTGCCAGACGAGCTCGCGGAAGGCGAAGAAGACCTGGCTGCGGGCGATGAGCGGGGTGTCCCGCCAGGCCGGGAAGGCCGCCTTGGCAGCGGCCGCCGCCTTGGCGACCTCGGCGGCGCCGCCGCGCGGGACCCGGGCGATGACCCGTCCGGTGGCGGGGTTGTAGACCGGTCCGGCCTGCTCGGGCAGGACCTCGACGGGCCGGCCGTCGATCCAGTGACTGAGGATGGGCAGCGTCGCGGGCTGCGCGGTCTCGATGGTCACGGGTGCCTCCTGTGGGCCTGTCTGCGCGGGTGGATGGATCAGCCGGCCCGGGCGTCCGGGTCGGGAAGGACCACGTCTCGGACCGCCCCGAGGAGATCGTGGTAGGACTTGATGAAGGCGCGCAGGGTGCGCGCCGAGGCCCCGAAATCGGCGAACTCGTCGGGCGTCATCCCGTCCGGATCGTACGCCCGGCGGAAGTCGGGGATCCGGGCGAGGAGCTCGTCGATCATGGCCGGGTCCACCGGCACGTCCATCCGCGGGAGGGGGTCGATCCCGCTCGCGTTGAAGCGGACCTGCCAGGGGTAGGGGATCGTGAGGCTGACGTCGCCGCCGACCAGCTCGGTCCAGTGGAGCGGGTGCCGGTAGGCGGCGGCCAGCAGGCGCGATCGGTAGCCCCGCTGGCGGAAGATCCCGTAGGCGCGCTTGAAGGCAGCCACGCCCGCCCAGTTCGGCGCGTCCGGGTGGACGGCCAGCCCGTCCCGCTCGACGATGACCTTCATCCAGTCGTCGAGCCGCCCGATCATCATCGTGGCGATCGGCGACATCGTGGCAACGTCGGCGCCCGCCGCGGCACGGCGATCGAGGCCGCGCTCGACAGCCTCGGCGACGGCGATGACCTGGGGGACGGTGAAGGAGACGGTCCCGTTGATGTTGACGCCCTGGGCCGTGGCCTCCTCGATCGCGATGAGGCCGGCCGCCGTGACCGGGAACTTCACCTGGATGTTGGGGGCCAGGCCGTCGAAGCGGACCGCCTGCTCGACCATCCGAACCGGGTCAGGGTAGTTGGCGGGGTTGGTCTGGACCGAGAGGCGGCCCATCAGCCCGTGCTCCCGATCGAAGACCGGGCGGAGGATCGCGGCGCCGCGAGCGGCCATCTCCTCGACGAGGGCCCAGGTGATCTCGACCTCTGTCCACGTCGGATGCGCCCGGGCGAGCTCGCGCACGCGCGGCAGCCAGTGGGCCCGCTCCTTCTTGAGGACATCCAGCACGATGCTCGGATTGGACGTTGCGCCGACGGCGCCCCGCTCGACGGCGTAGTTCAGCTCGTCGACCGCGCAGGAGTCGTTCCAGTACGCGGTCGGCGTCGTCGCCGCCATCCGCTGGAGCGGACTGTCGACCATCGTCATCGTCATGGCGCCTCCTCGGGCGGTCAGGGACATCTTCGCGACCAGGGCGCTGGTCCCGCCGCCCCGCGTGGAGCGGTCGTCGAGCGCCCTGCCAATCGGCACCTTGTCAGGCTGGACACTGACATATAATCGATCATCGATGCTTCGAATGCAAGAGCCGCGATCCGGGGGGTTGACGAGGCGACGGCGGGTGCTATCCTGAACAATCGATTATCGACGATCCGAATTGCCGACGCATCGCAACTTCTGGGCAATGGCTGGGCCGGCACGATCGCCCGTGGCCGACCTTTCGACGCAGCGAGCGAGGTACCACGTCCGACGGAGGTGGCGAGCACGGAGAACTTGCGGCGCGTCCAGCGGCTGACCCGATCGCCGGGAGCCGCGAGCTAGATACCGTCGCGGAGCGACAACTCCGACAAGCTGCACTGGAGGCATTTCTCGGTGGCACTCAAGGAAGAGGTCCTCGGCCAGTATCTCGGGGACGAGAAGTTCCCGGTCCAATGGCAGTCCGAGACGGAGAAGCTGCTCTTCTGGGTCTACGACGACCTGCACTGTCCGCATCCCGTGAGCCCGATGTACCTCGACATCGGTGGCTGGTGGATGAGCTGTGACCACATGTTCCGGCGCTTCGGCACGCCATTCGCGTGCGACTGGATCGTCAAGGAGGTCAACGGCTACGTCTACACGGCGGCCATCCCCGCCGAGGCCGGCGTCGGCGTCGACGCCCACGAGTACGGCGCCAAGTACTCCGCGCGCGTCCCGCTCGACCCCGACTACGCAGCCAAGATCGGGACCTACCTCGGCGCCGTCCTGCCGACGTACGGCAACGAGTTCGCGACCTGGTGGAACGAGCGCCTCGTCCCCGAGATGAAGCGCAACTTCGCCTACCTCGAGGGCAAGCTCGACCAGCAGGACGAGCTCGACCTCATGCAGCTCGCCTGCCTCCTCGAGGACGCGATCGACATCCACGATCGCCACTGGAAGATCCACTGGATGCTCAACTTCGCCCAGCTGTCCGCGACCCTGAACCTGCGGGCCGTCATGGAGAAGACGCACGGCAAGATCGACGAGGTCCTGCTCGGCCGGCTCCAGAACTCGGCCAAGGACCGCAACTGGGACTCCATCGAGGCCCTCTGGAAGATGAAGGAGGAGGGGAAGGCCGACCCCGAGCTCGCCGCCATCTTCAAGGCCGAGACGGCCCACGAGATCATCGCCGGCCTGAAGTCCAGCCCTCGCGGGCGCCGCTTCATCGACGAGCGGGTCACCCCGTACCAGCGGGAATACGGCTGGCATGCCGTCTGGAGCCACGAGTTCATCTTCCCGAACGTGGTCGAGCAGGTGGAGCCCGTCATCGAGCTCGTCCGCGGCTACATCGAGACCGACTACGACTATCCGAAGACGATCGCCGTTCTGGCGGCCGACATCAAGTCCGCGGCCGCCGAGATCCTCGAGGGCCTCGAGGGCGAGGCGCTTGAGGAGATGCGCGTCGCAAACGACATCAACCTCAAGATGGCGCCGCTCACCCCGGACCACCACTTCTACATCGACCAGGGCGCCAACGCGCACGTGCGCCAGGTGCTCATGGCGATCGGCCGCAAGCTCGTCGCGGCCGGTGCTCTCGACACCCCGGACGACGTGGTCTTCTTCAGGTACAACGAGCTGCGCGTCTTCATGGGCAACCCGTCGGCGATGGACGGGCGGGCCGTCGTCGCCAAGGCGAAGGCCTACCGCGAGCGGTCGTACACGATGCGACCGAAGGAGTGGATCGGGACCGTCACCAAGACCCAGCTGGCCTTCCCGTACCTGAACCTGTGGGGCTTCCCGGACAAGTTCTACCGCAAGGAATCGACGGTGGCCGGCCAGATCACCGGTCTCGGCGGCTCGCCGGGCGTCGTGGAGGGCATCGCCCGCGTCGTCCTCCGCGAGGAGCAGTTCGACGACGTCCGCGCCGGCGACATCCTCGTCTGCCAGATGACCAACCCGGCCTGGGTGGTCCTCTTCACCAAGATCGTCGGCCTCGTGACCGACGCAGGCGGCACCGTGTCGCACCCGGCCGTCCTCTCCCGCGAGTTCGGCATCCCGGCGGTCGTCGGGACGTCCGTGGCCACGGAGCAGATCAAGAACGGCGACCGGATCCGCATCGACGGGACCGCCGGCGTCGTCGAGATCCTCGCAGTGGCCAAGCCCGCGGTCACCTTCAAGGACTGACCCGAGCCCGCCATGGCCCACGAGCCTTCCGTCTCGCGCAGCGTCCTCAGCGACCAGGTCAAGGATCGCCTCCTGCAGGGGATCCTCGACGGCCGCTATCCACCGGGCGCCCGGATCGTCGAGACCCGCGTCGCGCGGGAGCTCGGCACGAGCCAGGCGCCCGTGCGAGAGGCGCTGCGCGACCTGGAGGCCCTGGGGGTCGTGGAGACGACAGCCTTCCGTGGCGCTCGCGTCCGCCGGCCGACGGCGGACGAGCTCCTGGAGGCGTACACGGTCCGGGCCGAGCTCGAGGCCCTGGGGGCGCGGCTGGCGATGACCTCCTTGTCGGAGGCCGACCTCGACAGCCTCGCCCTCCATCTCGAGACCATGCGTCGGGCCGCCCGGGATGGCGACCTCCACGCCGAGGCGGCGGCCGACGCCGCCTTCCACAGCCGGATCATCGAGATCGCCGGGAACGGCGCCTTGGAGCGCGTGTGGCGCCACCTGGAGCCGTTCTCCCGGACCTACATCACGCTCGTCGTCCCGGGGGCGGATCGCTACCGGATCGCCGACCTGCACCCTCCGGTCCTCGATGCCCTCCGGCGGCGGGACCCGGACGAGACAGCGGACGCGCTCCGCCGGCACTTCGCCGAGGCGGGGGCCATGCTTGCGCGCCTGTGGACCACCAGCGTCCTCCCCGTCGTCGATGCCGGGGGCGCCCTCCCGCTCGTCAGGCGACCGGCCTGATCACCCACCGCGAAAGGACACCATGAACGACCAGCTGCAACTCTCGGAGGAGATGTCGGCCGGCACGGCGCGATTGCGCGTCGACGTCTACGGCGGCGAGCCCCGCGAGCACGTCCTCGAAGACCTCAACTTCCTCAACTACCGGCTCGCCGACGTCCGCATCTCGCCCGAGGTCACGCTGGCCGCGCCCGACATCGTGTGGCACCAGGACGGCGAGAAGGCGATCGCCTACGACGGGCGCACGATGACCTTCACCGGCCCGTGGGCCGCCGGCCCCCTCCAGAAGGTCGTCGTCGCCATCCTCGCCCTCCGCATGGAGGCGGTCGGGCTGCACCCCTTCCACGCTGCCGCGGCGCGCTACCGCGGCAGGACCATCCTGTTCCTGGGTGGCGAGTCCAACCACGGCAAGAGCATGGGCCTGATCGAGGCCTGCCGCCGGGGTGGCCTCCAGGTGGCGACAGAGACGTCGGTCATCGACGAGGACGGCGTCGTCGTCTGCGGCTCGCAGGACCTCTTCATCAAGAAGCGCGCCGAGGGCACCGAGCGAGCCGACAAGGCCGCCCCCAACAAGGGCGTGGAGAAGTTCTGGGGCCAGCTGCCGACGTGGGCCGAGCACACCGAGCCGACCAACGTCGACATCGTCATCGTGCCGGCCATCGACGGCAACTTCGACCCCAGCACGGGCGAGATGATCCCCTTCGAGCGCCAGTTCCAGACGCTTCACTCGCTCCAGAACTACTTCCTCACCAACGAGCTGCTGGCGGCCGGTTGGGTCATGCCGCTCGTCGACAACGACGCCCTTCGCCAGGCCCGGGCAGGCTTCGTGGGGCGCTTCGCGCAGCGCCCGTACTACTTCATCCGCGCGGCCACCCCCCAGGTGCTCCTCGACGAGGTAGACAAGATTCTCTGATCGACAGGGGGCGTCGGAACCATGCACACCTTCGCCTACGCGCGGCCGGCGACGCTGGCCGAGGCGACGGCACTCCTCGAGACCCACGGTCCCGACGCCCGTGTCCTTGCTGGGGGCACGGACCTCGTCATCCGCCTGCGCGACGGGTCGCTCCGTCCGACCGTCGTCGTCGACGTCAAGCGGATTCCCGAGTTGCGCCCGTCGATCCGCGAGGAGGACGGCCGCCTCGTCATCAGCGCCACGACCGTCATGACCGACGTCGCGGCCGACGAGCGAGTGCGGCGCCACTTCGTCGCCCTCGCGGAGGCCGCGGCGGTCGTCGGATCGGTCCAGATCCGCAACCGGGCAACCCTGGCCGGGAACATCTGCAACGCCTCGCCGGCCGCGGACACGGCTCCGTCCCTCCTCGTCTACGGGGCGGAGGCGGTGGCGGTCGGGCCGCAAGGGGCGCGGCGCATCTCGATGGAGGACTTCTTCGTGCGCTCCGGCCAGACGACGCTCCGGCGGGGCGAGCTGGTCAGCGCGATCGAGCTGCCCGTCCCGGCCCGGAGGATCGGGGCCGCCCACGTCCGTCGCACCCGGCGCCGCGGCCATGACCTGGCCTCGGTCACCCTTTGCTGTGGCGTCGACGACAGCGGCATCACCCGGCTTGCCTACGGCAGCGTCGGGCCACGGCCGGTCCTCGTCGTCGACGAGAGCGGGGTGCTCGCCGATCCGGAGGCGCCCGCCGACGCGAAGGCGGCGGTCCTGGAGCGGATGTTCGCGGACGCCAGCCCGTCCCCGCGATCGATGCGGGCCAGCCCGGCATACCGCCTGGCGATGCTCCGCGTCCTGGGCAGGCGGGCCCTGGCGACGGCCATCGAGCGGCTGGCGAAGGGGGAGTGACCATGATGACCGACATGACCGCGACCCAGCCCATCGAGGTCACCGTGAACGGGCGCCGCCGGGCGCTCGAGGTGGCCGTCCATCACACCCTTCTCGACGTCCTGCGCGACGACCTGGAGCTGACCGGAACCAAGGAGTGCTGCCTGGTCGGCGAGTGCGGCGCCTGCACGGTGATCGTCGACGGCCGCACCGTCGACTCCTGCCTCGTCCTCGCCGTCGAGGCCGACGGCGCCGACATCCTGACGGTCGAGGGGCTGGCCGCCGAGGGGACGCTGAGCGCGCTCCAGCAGGCGTTCCTCGACAAGGGCGCCGTGCAGTGCGGCTTCTGCATCCCCGGCCAGCTGGTGTCCGCCCACGCCCTCCTGGCGGCGAACCCTCACCCCACCGTCCCCGAGATCCAGGAGGGGCTCGCCGGCAACCTCTGCCGCTGCGCCTGCTACCAGCAGATCACCGAGGCGGTCCTGGCGACTGCTGAGGGGGCCGAGCGATGAGCGGGGATCGGATCGGCGGCTCTCCCAATCGGTCCGGTGGCGTCGGCCGCGTCACCGGCAGTCAGCAATACGTCGCAGACATCCGGCTGCAGGACGTCCTGGAGGTCAGGCTCGTCACGCTGCCGGTCGCGCGCGCTCGGATCATCGCGATCGACGCCAGTGCCGCCGAGCGGGTGCCCGGCGTCCGGCTCGTCATGACGGCCGCGGACCTGCCCCAGCCGGTCCCGCGCTTTGGACCCCAGTTCATCGACCGCCCGGTCATCGCCGTCGGCGAGACGAAGTACCACGGCGAGCCGGTCGCGGCGGTCGCGGCCGAGACGAAGGATGCTGCCGAAGAGGCAGCCCGGCTGGTGAAGGTCGAGTACGAGGAGCTGCCCGCCATCTTCACCATCGCGGCAGCTCTCGACCCCGCGGCTGACCTCGTCCAGGACCCGGCACTCCGCCCCAACGACCCCCTGGCGACCACGAACGTCCTGCGAGAGCACCGCTTCGGCTGGGGCGACGTGGACGCCGCCACCGCCGACGTCGTGGTCGAGAACACCTACGCCTTCCCGATCGTGACCCACTTCGCGATCGAGCCGCATGCATGCATGGCGGCTCCAGACGGCGACGGGGTCGCCGTCTGGAGCACCATCCAGCACCCGAACTGGCTCCAGCGGATCCTGTCGAGCATCCTCGGCCTTCCCCTGGCGAAGGTCCGCGTCTACGCCCCGGATCCGGGCGGTGGCTTCGGCGGCAAGCAGCACACGAAGCTCGAGCCGCTCGTCGCGTTCATGGCCCTGCGGATCGGGCGGCCGTGCCGCCTGGTCCTGACACTCGAGCAGACGTTCCAGGCCGTCCGGCGCACATGCGCGGAGGTTCGAGTCCGGACCGGGCTGCGCTCCGATGGGACGCTCGTCTTCGAGGACGTCGAGGCCGACTACATGATCGGCGCGTATGCGGACATCGCCGACCGGGTCGTCGCCAAGGGCAGCTATCCGGCTGCCGGGCCCTACCGCGTCCCGGCCGTGCGGATCTTCTCGCGGAGCATCCTCTCCCACACGACGCCCGCGACCGCGTTCCGGGGCTTCGGCAACCCGCAGGTCAACTGGGCGGTGGAGTCGAACCTCGATGAAGGGGCGAAGGCCCTCGGCATCGACCGCCTCGAGATCCGCCTGAAGAACCTTGCCCGCCGCGGCGAGGCCCTGAACCCCGTCGACACGCGGTGCGACGGCGACTGGGAGCAGACCGTCCGCAAGGCGGCCGAGATGATCGGGTGGGGGAGCCCACTCCCGGCCGGACGGGGCCGCGGCATCGCGCTCGGCATCAAGTCGGGCCCGACGACGGGCCTCTCGTATTCGACGGTCCGGCTGCTGTCCGATGGGAGCGTCATCGTCTTCGCCGGGACGTCCGACATGGGCCAGGGGGCCCGCACCGTCTTCGCCCAGATCGCGGCGACCGAGCTCGGCGTGCCCCTCAGCCACATCACCGTCGTGTCGGGCGACACGGCGATCGTTCCGTACGACCAGCAGACGTCGGCCAGCCGCTCCACGGTCCTGATGGGGAATGCCGTCCTCAACGCGTGCCGGGAGATCCAGGCCCAGGTGCGGGCCATGGCTGCTCGTGTCCACGGAATCAGCGCGGAAGGAGTCACGGTCGAGGGCGGCCGGGTGCGCCTGCCCGACCGAGAGGTGGCGATCATCGACGTGCTGCGGCCCGGCCTCGGCCGGATGGGCGGCGAGCTGATCGGGAACGGCATGTCGCGCAAGGAGGCCGAGCCCGGCCACCCGCTCCAGGGGAGCGCGGCGTTCTTCGAGTTCAACTGCACGGCCATCGAGGCCGAGGTGGACGAGGAGACCGGCGATGTCACCCTCGCGAAGCACGTCACCGTCTCGGACGTTGGCAAGGCGCTCAACCCGCTCCAGGTGGCGATGCAGGACGAGGGCGCGGCGATCCAGGGCCTCGGCCACACCCTCATGGAGCACTACATCTACGACGAGAAGGGCCGGATCCGGAACCTCGGCGCGATCGACTACCGGATCCCGACCAGCATGGATCTTCCCTTCGAGCTGCACAGCGCGATCGTGGAGAACGCGGACGGCCCCGGCCCCTATGGCGCGAAGGGCATGAGCGAGGGCGCTCTGCTGTGCGTCGCGGCCGCCGTCGCGGCCGCCGTGCGCGACGCGACGGGCGTCGTCATCCGCGACCTGCCGCTCACGCCGGAGCGCGTCTGGCGGGCGCTGCAGGAGCGGCCCACCCGATGATCCTGGAGGCTGGACGATGACCGCGAACAGGGAGGTCGGACCGATCGACGGGCTGCCGCCGGAGCAGGTCGTCCGGGCGGCGGGGCTGGTCCGGGAGGGCCGGATGGTCTCGCTGGCGGCGGTCCGCTTCCCGGGCATGCCGCTCTTCCCGGGACACCCGCCCTTCCAGGTCCTGAACTACCGCACGCCGCGGGGGATCCGGGTGACGGGCGCGAAGCCCTGGGGGCCGGTCAACGACGCGGGCCTTGGCTACATGGCCGAGTACGTCATGGCGACGTCGCACTCGGGCGCCCACATGGACGCCCTGGCCCACATGACCGTCGACGACGACATGCACTGGTACGGCGGCGGCAATGCCGACGAGCACCTGACTGACTTCGGTCCCACGTACGGCGACGCCTCCCGGATGCCGCCCTTCTTCACCCGCGGGGTGCTGATCGACGCCCCCACCTTCCGGGGCGTCGAGTGCCTCCCCAAGGGGTCGCCGATCGACGCCGCCGAGATGGACGCCATCTGCGCCGCCGAGGGCGTCACCGTCGAGCCCTGGGACGTCGTGCTGATCCGCACTGGCTACATGGGCCTCTGGCCCGACGCCGAGCGAATGGCCGCCCACAAGACGCCCGGCCCGGACGTCAGCGCGGCGCGCTGGCTGCTGGAGCGCGGCGTCGTCGCGACGGGCAGCGACACCGAGACGTACGAGGTCCAGCCGGCCCCGGATCCGGGCCCCACGGGCAATCCGCAGCCGGTCCACACGGCCCTCCTCATCGAGAAGGGCATCTACATCATGGAGAGCCTCGACCTGGAGGAGCTCGCTCGCCGGCGCATCTACGAGTTCCTCTTCGTCGCCCTTCCCGTGAAGATCCGCGGCGCCACCGGGTCGATGGTCGACCCCGTCGCCGTCATCTGAAGGAGACCACCTACCGTGTCCGCGACCATGCAGGCGCTCGTCGTCCTCGAGCCGGGCAAGCTGGAGATCCAGGAAGTCCCGGTCCCCGAGCCAGGCCCGAACGAGGTCCTCGCCCGCGTGCGTGCGGTCTCCATCTGCGGCACGGACGCCCACCTCATCCGGGGCGACTACCCCGGCTTCTGGCCCCCGGCCTTCCCCTTCATCCCGGGCCACGAGTGGGCGGGCGAAATCGTCGCCCTCGGCCCGGGCGTCGACCTCTACGGCTGGAAGGTCGGCGACCGGGTGGCCGGGACCTCCCACGACGCCTGCGGCGTCTGCCAGAAGTGCGTCGAGGGCCGCTACAACCTCTGCGAGAACTACGGCAAGCCGGGCCTCCACAAGCAATACGGCCACAACGTCCAGGGCGCCGACGCGACCTACGTCGTGCAGGGCGTCAAGACGATCTTCCCGCTCCCCGACGGCCTCTCCTTCGACGAGGGCGCGGTGATCGACCCGGCCTCCATCGCCCTCCACGTGGCCAACCGCGGCAGCATCACGCCCGGCGACACCGTCGCGATCACCGGGGCCGGCGCGATCGGCCTCCTCGGCGGGGACGCCGCCCGGATCCGCGGTGCCGCCCGGGTCATCCTCATCGAGCGCAACCCGGGCCGTCTGGCCAAGGCGGCCGCGATGGGCTTCGAGACGGTCGACTCCGCCTCCGCCGACCCGGTGGCCACGGTGCGCGAGATGACGGGCGGCTTCGGCGCCGACGTCGTCCTCGAGTGCGCGGGCGTCCCGGTGACCGTCCAGTGGGCGCTCGGCATGCTCCGCCGCGGCGGCCGCTGCGCCGCGGTCGGGATCCCCACCCAGGGCGTCGAGATCGCGATGCAGAGGCTCGTCCTCGACGAGCTCGAGCTCGTTGGCTCGCGGGCCACCGCCGGGGAGATGCGGCGGGTGATGCCCCTCGTCGAGCAGGGCCGGATGCGCGTGCGCGAGGTGATGACCCACCGCTTCACGCTCGCCGAGTACGAGAAGGCGATCGCCACCTTCAACGACCCCGCCAGCGGGGCGATCAAGATCATCGTCGCCCCCTAGGGGCCACGGCCGCGCGAAGGAGCGCCGGCCGGAGATCCCCGGTCGAAAGGAAGCCCGTTCCGTGACCTACATCTTCGCCTTCGATCACCGTCACGACCGCCCGTTCCCCGAGATCAAGACGCTGATCGGGAGCAAGGCCGCCAACATCGCCACGATGGCCACGGAGCTCCAGCTGCCCGTCCCGCCGGCGTTCACGATCAGCACGGAGGCGTGCCGCATCTACCTAGCCGGCGGATGGCCGGACGGCCTCGACGACGAGATCCGGCACCACATGGTGCGGATCGAGCGGGCCGTGGGCCGGCGCTTCGGTGATCCGGCCGACCCCCTCCTGGTGAGCGTCCGATCCGGGGCGCCTCTCTCGATGCCGGGCATGATGGACACGATCCTCAACCTCGGCCTCAACGAGGCCACGGCGCGCGGCCTCGGAGTGGCGTCGGGCGACCCGGGTTTCGCCGCCGACTGCAAGGCGCGCTTCGACAAGGTGTACCGGGACGTGGTCGGGGTGCACACGGTCCCGGACGACCCCTGGGCGCAGCTCCGCGGCGCGGTCGAGGCCGTCTTCCGCTCCTGGAACAGCGATCGGGCCCGGGCCTACCGGGCGCACGAGGGGATCAGCGACGACCTCGGCACCGGCGTCACGGTGCAGGCCATGGTCTTCGGCAACCGCGGCGACGATTCCGGCACCGGCGTCGTGTTCACCCGCAACCCGGCGACCGGCGAGCCGGTCCTGTACGGCGACATCATGTTCAACGCCCAGGGCGAGGACGTGGTGGCGGGCAACCACCAGACGGAGCCGATCGCCGTCCTCGACGAGCGGATGCCGGCCGTAGGGACGGAGCTGCGGCGCAACGCCGCCGCACTGGAGCGCCACTACGCGGACTGCTGCGACATCGAGTTCACCATCGAGCGCGGCAAGCTCTGGATGCTGCAGGTCCGGGTCGGCAAGCGCAGCCCGCAGGCCGCCCTCCGGATGGCGGTGGACATGGCCGAGGCGCCCGACTTCCCGCTCTCGCGCGCGGACGCGGTCCGGCGCGTGTCGAGCCTCCTCGTGAACCCCCCGGTGGCGATGACCGGGCGGAACGACGTCGGGCCCGCCCTGGCCACCGGCCTGCCCGCCTCGCCGGGCGTCGTGTGCGGCGAGATCGTGGTCACGCCAGACGCAGCCGTGACAGCCGCCGAGGCCGGGCGGGACGTGATCCTCGTCCGGGCCGAGACTTCGCCGGACGACGTCCACGGCATGGCCCGCGCCGTCGGGATCCTCACCTTCGAGCGGAGGCCTTGCCAGCCATGCGGCGGTCGTCGCCCGCGGCTGGGGGATCCCCGCCGTGGTCGGGGCGGCGGGGGTCCGGGTCGGCTCGGACGACGTCGTCATCGGCGACCGTCGGCTCGCGGTCGGCGAGGTCATCACGATCGACGGCACAACCGGCGAGGTCTTCGCCGGATCGGCGGCCGGCAGCTGCGAGGTGGTGCCGGAGGCGGCCAAGCTCCTCGGCTGGGCCCGCGATCTCGGCATCGCGATCGGGGAGGCGGAGGAGCCGGCCGTCGAGCCGACGCCCGTGACCTCCTCGACGCCCGAGGTCGCCTCGAAGGCGGAGGCGGCTCCCGCCGCCGCGCCGACCGCGGACGACATGCTGCGCGCGCTCGTCGTGAAGGGCTACGCCACGCCGGAGAGCGCTGCCACCGCGCTCTGCTGCACCGCCGAGGAGGCGACCGGGCTGCTCGACCGCCTGGTGGCCGACGGCCTCGCCGAGCTGGCCGCCGGCTCGTTCCGCCTCACCCCTGACGGCAAGGCCGTGGGCAAGGAGAAGGTCCGGCAGGACGCCGAGCGCTGGGGCGCCGCCAACGCGGTCGCCGCCCTCGACGCGTTCCTCGCCCTCGACCACCGAATGAAGGACACCGTCACCGCCTGGCAGATGCGCGAGGTGGACGGCGCCCAGACGTTCAACGATCACGCCGATCCGGCGTACGACGCGAGCGTCCTCGCCCGGCTCGACGAGCTGCACCGCGACGCCGCGACGTGGCTCGCGCCGCTGGTCACCGGGCTCCCGCGCCTGGCCTCCTATGGCGAGCGCCTGGAGCGGGCGGCCGCCGCGGCGCGTGCGGGCGACGGCCGCTTCGTCGCCTCGCCACGCGTGGACAGCTACCACGGCATCTGGTTCGAGCTTCACGAGGACCTGATCCTCATCGCCGGGCGCAACCGCGCCGACGAGGTGGCGGCGGGCCGGGCCTGATCGCCGGCCACCGTCGCCCGCCCATCCAGCTGCGCGCAGCCGTCCCGCCGCGCAACCCGAAGCCCGGCCACGTCTTCAGCAAGGAGTCGGACATGACCATCGAGGGCCGGCGGATCATCGTCACCGGAGCGTCGAGCGGCCTCGGTGCCCACACGGTGCGCCTCCTCGCCGCCCGGGGCGCGGACGTCCTGGCCGTCGGCCGTCGCGAGGACCGGCTGCGCGAGCTGGCCGGGAGCCTCTCCGCGGAGCCGGGCCGGGTCGTCCCGTGCCGCGCGGACGTCACCGTGGAAGCCGATGCCGCGGGGATGATCTCCACTGCCGTGGACGCGTTCGGCGGCGTCGACGTCCTCGTCAACAACGCCGGCAGCGAGGTCCAGGCCCCGATCGACGCGCTCTCCCTCGCCGACCTGGAAGGGATGCTCCGGGCCAACGTCGTGAGCGTCTTCCTGTGCACGCGGGCTGCCCTCGCGGAGCTCCGCAGGAGCCGGGGGGTCGTCGTCAACCTTGGCTCCACCGTCGTCGCCAGGCCGCCCCGCGGGCGCTTCGGCTACGTCGCCAGCAAGGGCGCCGTGGAGGCCATGACGCGTGCGCTGGCGCTCGACCTGGGGCGCGACGGGATCCGGGTCAACGTGATCAGGCCCGGCATCATCCCCTCCGAGCTGCGCGGCCTCACCGAAGAGGAGGAGCGTGCCCGCATGGCGACGGGCAGCGCGTTCGGACGGCAGGCTCTCTCGACGGTCGGCGACGGGCGCGACATCGCCGAGGCCGTGGCCTGGCTGTGCGGCGACGGCGGACGTTTCGTGACGGGCGCCGTCATCGACGTGGATGGCGGCTACACGCTGGGCGCGGCGGACGTGCTCGCCTGAGCGTGCAGGCGTCCCCGCCTGGGCGCGGCAGATGTCAGGGCGCGACGAGGATCTTGATCGCGCCGCTCGAGCGGTCGTTGAACGTCGCCAGGGCCTCGGCGTAGTCGGACAGCGCGAAGCGGTGCGTCACCATCTCGCGGACCCGCATCCGGCCCTGCTCCACGTGGGGCATCACCCGCCGCATCTCGCCCGCCGAGGCCCGCGAGCCGACGAGCTCGAGCTCGTCGAGGACGAGCCGCTGCATCGCGATCTCGACGCCCACGGTGGGGATCCCGACCGCGGCGCAGCGACCGCCGCGGCGGAGCATCTCGAGGGCCCCCTCGATCATCTCCGGCACGCCGGCGCACTCGAGGACCACGTCGGCCCCGAGCCCGCCGGTCATCTGGCGGAGAGCCCCGACGGGGTCGCCAGCGGCCGTGTTGACCGTCTCGAAGCCCATCGCGGCCGCCTTGGCCAGGCGGTACCCGCGGCCGACCACGATGACCCGTCCCGCGCCCCGGATGCGCGCCGCGTCGCCGGCCAGCAGCCCGATGGCCCCCGCACCGGTGATGGCGACCGTGTCACCGGGGGTGATCTGGCCGCGGTTGGCCACGTGGAGGGCGATCGAGGCCGGGTCGATCAGCGCGCCGTCCTCGAAGCTCAGGCCGTCCGGCAGGGCGAAGATGGTCTTGACACCCTGCACGACGTAGGTCGCGTCCGCGCCCTGGACGTTGTGGCCGTACTGGCGGTGGAGGCCCGGCTTGCCGTAGTTCTGGCAGAGGTTGTAGCGGCCTTCGACGCACTCGCGGCAGACGCCGCAGGCGTCGTGGGAGGTCCCGGCCACCCGGTCGCCGACCTTCCAGCCGTAGAGGTCGACGCCCGGGCCGAGCGCCGCGATCTCGCCGGCCCACTCGTGGCCCGGCGTGAAGGGAAACGATGGCGGCCAGAAGCCGGGGTAGTCGCCCCGGATGAGGTGGGCGTCGGTCCCGCAGATGGAGACCGCACGCACGCGGGCGAGGACCTCGTTCGGGCCGGGCTCGGGGACTGGCACGTCGCGGATCTCGAGCCGGCTCGGCTCCAGGACGACGAGCGCCTGCATGGTCGCGGGCATGACGAACCTCCTCGGACGGGTGGCGACGAGGCAGGGCTCGTCGGGAGTGCGGGACGGGGCAACGGCCCGACCGCGCCGCCCGCCCTCGGCGCGCGGCGCGGAGGCCCTGATCAGGCCCCGGGGGCGGCGCCGGTCAGCTTGTCGTAGAGCGTGCCGGCGTTGAGGTTCTGGATGTACTCCATCATGTAGCCCTGGCCGACGTCCACGGGGCCGAAGCGATCCGCGAAGCTGACCCGGGCGATGGTCTCCTCGCGGGTCCAGCCCTTCGCCACGGCCACCGCCACGGCGGTCCTCCACTCCATGAGGTGGGAGCGCTGGACGTCGAGGTACTGCTTCGTGGTGACCGGGCCGTGGCCCGGCACGATCGTGTCGACGTCGAGGGTCCGGATTCGCTCGAGGGCGGCCAGCCACTGCTCGACGTCCGACGTCATGAGCCAGGTCTGGCAGCCGGAGAAGATGGTGTCGCCGGTGAAGACGACGCCTTCCTCCGGGACGTGGACGGCGATCTGTCCCGGGGTGTGGCCCGGCGTCGACAGGAGGTTGAAGGTGTGCTCTCCGACGCGGAGGGTCAGGTCGCCGGTGAAGACGAGGGTGCCCTTGTTGGGGTCGCGGTAGTACTCGTCGCGGTCCGGCCAGAGGGCCACGCCTTCAGGAGCGTCGAGGTCCGTGCCCTTCCCGTCCGGGGTGGGCAGGGCCTCGTGGGCGTAGGCGAACGGGTCGAGCTCCGGGTAGACGACCATGAACCGGTCGTAGACGCCCTGGTGGTTGACCACCGTCCCGGCACCCTTGAAGTAGTAGTTG
Source organism: uncultured Chloroflexia bacterium (assembly GCA_963821235.1). Classification (GTDB taxonomy): domain Bacteria; phylum Chloroflexota; class Limnocylindria; order Limnocylindrales; family CSP1-4; genus CTSoil-043. The sequence continues at coordinate 2,555,605 of CAWGCS010000001.1, read as the reverse complement.
CCGAAGATGTGGTCGACGTGGTGCTCGGTGTTGACGATGTAGCGGATGGGGCCCTGCGACTCAGCCTCCTTCCGCATCGCCACCGCCCGCGTCGGCAGCTGTGGCGTGTCGATGACGACGACGCCGTCGGCGGTCGTCACGTAGCTCGGGTTGCAGCCCCGCAGCGTCGTCTCGGTGAAGACGTTGCTCGTGACCCGCTCCATCGGTGAGTGCTCCTTGGTTGGCTACTGGGTTGCCGTCAACCCGCCGTCGATCCCCAGGATCTGGCCGGTCACGAACGATGACGCGTCGGAGGCGAAGAAGATGGCCGGCCCCACGAGGTCGGCGGTGCCGCCCACCCGGCCGAGCGGGATCCGGCTGACGATGCCGGCCTTGAAGGCGGGGTCGCCCAGGAGCATCGCCACCTGGGGCGTGTCGACGAAGGTGGGGGCGATCGCGTTGACGGTGATCCCGTGCTTGGCCCACTCGGTGGCCCACTGGCGGGTGAGAGAGCTGATGGCGCCCTTGGCCGCCACGTAGGCCGAGTAGCCGGCGTTGATGCCGAGGGCGGCCCGGACCGACGAGATGTTGATGACCCGGCCGCCATGGCCGCCGGCGATCATCGCCTTCACGGCCGCCTGCGTGGCGAGGAGGGTGCTGCGAACGTTGAGCTCGTAGATCCAGTCCCACGCGTCGCGCGGGTACGCTTCGGCGTCGAAGAGGACCTTGCCCGCGCCGCCCCCGACGGCGTTCAGGATGATGTCGAGGCGGCCGAAGCCGGCCACGGTCGCCGTGACGACCCGCTCGCAGTCGGCCTCGCTCGTCGCGTCGGCTCCCATGGCCAGGACCTCGGCCCCCGTCGCCCGGATAGGCCCGGCCGCGGCCTCGGCCCGCTCCTCGGTCACGTCGACGATGGCGACCCGGGCGCCGGCGCCGGCGAAGGCGGCCGCCATCGCCGAGCCGATCGCGCCCCCGCCCCCGGCGACGAGGGCGACGCGGCCCTCGAGGCTGAACAGATCGAGCTGGCTCATCGTGCCCCCTTCGTGGACCGCGGTCAGGCAGTCGGGATTGTGGCAGCGCCCGGCGTCGGGCGCTGCCGACCGTGTTGCGGCCCCTCGTGCCGGTCGGCACGTCGCGCAGGCGGGTCGGTCGGTCGATCCACTATCATCGATTATCGAGCATACGCCGCTGAGCGGCGCAGGTCAACGACGGGTTCGGCGCGTGCGCCACTCGAGCGGCTGCTCACCGGTGGAGCGTCGGGACGGCCGATCGAAGTACCCTCCGCGGATGACGAGCACGAGGTCCGACCGGCTGCCGACCCGTCGGATCAGCACGGCCGAGCTCCTCGCGGTCGGCAGCGAGCTCACGAGCGGCGAGACGCGCGACACGAACGGGGGCGAGCTGGCGCGGTCGCTCTCCCTCGAGGGCGTCGCCGTTCGCCGGATCGCGGCCCTGCCCGATGAGCTGGGCCTCGTCGTGGCCCACTTCCGCGAGGCGCTGGAGGCCGTCGACCTCGTCGTCGCCACCGGCGGCCTCGGGCCCACCCCGGACGACCTGACGAGGGAGGCGATCGCCGCGGTGGTGGCCGAGGAGCCGGCGGTCGATCCGGCGCTCGAGGCGTGGCTCCGGGCATTGTTCGACCGGCGGGGGATCGCCCTGCCGGAGCTGAATCTCAAGCAGGCCTGGCTGATCCCGTCTGCGACCTCCATCCCGAACCCCAACGGCACCGCCCCCGGCTGGTGGGTGGAGCGGCCGGACGGGCGCCTCGCCATCCTCCTCCCGGGTCCGCCGCGCGAGCTGCGCCCGATGTGGTCCGACTGGGTCCTCCCGCGGCTGCGCGAGCGGGGCCTGGGGGACGGGCGGCTCGTCCGTACCCTGCGCACCTACGGCATCGGCGAGTCGCACGTCGCCGAGCTGCTGGGGGAGGGGATGCTGCGTGCCCGCAACCCGGTGGTCGCCACGTATGCCCGGGCCGACTGGCTCGACGTCCGCATCGCGGCGGTCGACGAGCTCGACGCCGACGGGCGCGTGACCCGGACCGCCGCGGAGGTCCTGGAAGCGTCGACGGCGACCGTGCGCTCGATCCTTGCCGGCCACGTGATGACCGAGGGCGAGACATCCTGGGCCGACCTGGTCGCCGAGGCCGCCGCCCGCGCCGGCGTGCGCTTCGCGGTCGTCGAGGCGGGGACCCACGGCTCCCTCGGGGCGCTCCTCGGCGAGGTCCCGGCCCTCGAGCGCGAGGTCTCCCTCGGCCCTGCCCTCGATCCCGACGTCGCGTCGTGGCCCGTCGAAGCGGAGGCGGCCGAGGCCGCCCGAGCGGCCGGCGTCGAGATCGGCCTGGCCCTGGTGGCCCGCAGCGACGGCACTCAGACGCTGCTCCGGGCGGCCGTCGTCGCCCCCGCGGCGGGCTGGTCGCGGGTGCTGGACCTGCGACTCTTCCAGCACGGAGCGCACGGCCGCTTCCGCGCGGGCGTCGCCGCCGCAGCCTTCCTGGCAGAGGTTCTCGGCGAGGACCGCTGACCGCAGCTCTCGCCGGAGTCGGGAATCACAGCGCCCCCGGCCAGGGTGGGGGGAGAGGCCGAGGGCGCCGGATGATGACGCACCGGGGAGGGGGGGTTCGACCGGTGCGTGCAGGCGAAGGATGCCGGGCCGGGAGGGATCGGCCGTAGGGCCGTTCGGCCCTTCCTCGGGGACCATTTCGCAGGGGATCGGACTCCGTCCACGTCGGCCGCTGGACGGGACGCTCGGGCCTCGCGTGTCGCCTGTGCTAGGCTACGGGTGCCGTGCAGTGCGGCAGCTCCGCGTGGTCGACCCCGCTTCTCGAACGGACCGTGCGTTCTGCAATCCCAGTTCGGGAAGAGATGGAGGTCCCACGTGGCCACCGGAACCATCAAGAAGGTCATTGCCGATCGCGGCTTCGGCTTCATCGTCGCCGAGGACGGCAAGGACTACTTCTTCCACCGCGACGGCCTCGAGTCGTCGCTCGACTTCGACCGCCTCGTCGGCGGCGAGAAGGTCGAGTTCGAGATCGAGCAGAGTCCGAAGGGCCCGCGCGCCGCCAAGGTGCGCGCCGCCTGATCCCGCGCTCGCGAAGAGGCCGCCCGCGGTTCCCGCGGGCGGCCTATCCTGTTCGAGTCTGACCGACCGGAGTTGCTGGAGAGCATCCCTTGAACGACGCCGGTTCCGAGTCGCGAACCGAGACCAACGTGTCCCGGCGCCGGTTCAAGCGGCGGGAGCTGGTCCAGGCCGACGGGACCACGATGGTGCTCCAGGCCGACGGGACCATCGAGCTTCGCGCGGTCGACGGCACGGTTGCGCGGTCCTGGAGCCCCGACGATCCCGAATGGGGCCTGCACGCGTTCCGCTTCGGCATCCGTACCCAGGCGCGCACGATCGCCCCGCGGGGCCCGGACACCGGCTCCGCAAAGCCCGGGTTCTGATCGCGGAGGTGACACCCGTGAAGTCCCTGCAGGCACAGCTGGCCGAGCTCGCCGCGTGCCCCCCGGCCCGGCGCATCGACCTGCGTGAGCCGATCCTGGCCCACGGCGCGGCCGCCGTGGCCCCGCTGGCCGGCCTCGCCGCCGACGACCCGGAGCTCGGGCCCTCGGTCACGGCCTGGCTGGAGGTCCTCGCCAAGCGGGACGAGGAGGCCCGGACACCCGTCGTCGCCGCCCTGCGGACCCTCGTCACGAGCAGCCGCGAGGACACCCGCCGGTACGCCACGGAAGCGCTGGGACGCCTCGGCGTGTCCGTCTCCGCCTCCCGCGCCCGCCGCGCGCCCGCCGCCAAGGCCTGACCCCTTCCGGGGCCCGCGCCGCGATGCCTGCGGCGCGCGCTCGGCCCCAGCGAGGCCGACTCAGCCGGGCACGATCCCCGCAAGCCGCTTCTTGCGCACGTTCTCCCGGATCAGCCACTGGACGTCGGGATCGGGCAGGTTGCGCCAGCGGGAGAATCGCGCGAGGCCGGTGACAGGGTCCGCGGCGACGGCGACGCTCCAGCAGTACCCCAGGGCCTGGCGCAGCGTCCGGAAGGCCTCCGTGCCCCGGTCCTCCGCGCCCGGGATCGTCGTGGTGACGTCGTCGAGGATGTCGAGGACGCGGCGGACGGCCGCCCGGTCACGGAGCAGGCGAGGCTCGCAGCAGCCGGCCGCCGCCGCCCGCTGCTCGTAGCGGCTCCCGGAAGCCCACCGCCGGGCCTCCTCCAGCATGGCCGGGAGATCGGCGTCGCCCCAGCGCTGGAGCGCCATCGCGGCCGCCTCGCGCACTCTCCAGCGCTCGTCGCCAGCGTGGCGGCGCAGCTCCGGCAGCAACTCCCGCTGCCCGTCAGCTACGAGGCGGCCCAGGCCGACCACGCCGCAGAAGGCCTCGAACTCGTCGTCCGAGCCGGCGAGCCGGCCCAGCGTCGCGGGATCTGCCTCCTCGGCCACGGCTTGTGCCAGCTCCAGGTTCCCTCGTGGCCCGGGCAGGCCGGAGTGCTCGGCGAGGTAGGCCACCAGGTCGGCGGGGGTCCCCAGCTCGCGGATCGTCTCGCGGTAGCGCCTGATGCGATCGCCCACCCCGCCATTGTCGCTCGCGCCGCGGCCCGGCCGTCGCCGATTCGGCCGCTCGCCTCGAGGCCCGCCGGTGGCCGAACTGGCGGCTGCGCTTCGTTCCGCCGGCGATGACGGCGACGGATTGGCGGCCCGGGACTCCGCCGGCCTCGGGACCCGGCGGTGTCTTCTCCCCCGGCACGGGAGCGGGGTGACGGGCGAGAATGGCGGCCATGGACCAGCTGTCGGCCCCTCGTCCCGGACAAGGGCCGTCGGCCGTCGTCTTCGACCTCGGCGGCGTGCTCATCGACTGGGATCCCCGGCATCTCTACCGGACCATCTTCCCCGGCGACGAGGCGGCCATGGAGACGTTCCTCGCCACGGTCTGCACGCCCGAGTGGAACGCCCGGCAGGACGCCGGTCGCCCGTGGGCGGAGGCGGTCGCGTCGCTGGTCCGGGAGTTCCCGGCGGAGCGGGAGCGCATCGTCGCCTTCCACGAGCGGTGGCCGGAGACGCTCGGCGGCGCGATCGACGGGACCGTGGCGATCCTCGGCGAGCTCCGGGCGCGGGGCATGCCCGTGTACGCGCTCAGCAACTGGTCCGCGGAAACGTTCCCCGTCGCCCGGGCGCGCTATCCGTTCCTCGCCTGGTTCGACGGCATCGTCGTGTCGGGCGAGGAACGCCTCGCCAAGCCGGACCCGCGGCTCTTCCGGGTGCTCTTCGATCGCCACGGGCTCGACCCCCGCGCGACGGTCTTCGTCGACGACACGGACCGCAACCTCGTGGTCGCCGCGGAGCTCGGCATGGTGGTCCTGCCCTTCCTTGGCGCGGCCCGCCTGCGAGCCGACTTGGAGCGGCTCGGCCTCCTCGGGAGCGTCGCGCCGGCCTAGCGGGGCTGCGTGGCCGGCGGCTCAGGACGGCGATCGACCGGCGCGCCGCCGGAGCAGGCTCACGGCGCGCGGTCAGGCTCGCGACGGGACTCAACGAGCGTCGTGGGGGCGTTGTGGATCGCCGGGATCGTGCCGAGGCGCCCGGCCTGGTAGTCGGAGAAGGCCTGGATGACCTCTTCCCGCGTGTTCATCACGAACGGTCCCATCCAGGCGACGGGCTCCTGGATCGGTCGGCCGCCCAGGACGAGCACGTCGAGGTTGGGGCTGCGGCTCTCCTGGACCTGGTCGGCGTCGATCCTGACCGCGTCGCCGGGACCGAGGACGGCCAGCTGGCCCGTCCGGACCGGCCGCCGTTCGCCCCCCACCGATCCCTGGCCGGCAAGGACGTAGACCAGGGCGTTGAAGTCGGCGCGCCACGGCAGGGAGAGCCGTGCGCCCGGGCTGAGCGTCGCGTGGACGAGGGCCATCGGCGTGTACGTGGAGCCCGGGCCGGCGTGCCCCGCGACGTCGCCGGCGATGACCCGCACCAGTGCGCCGCCGTCGGCGGACGAGACCAGGGCGACCTCGCCGGCGCGAATGTCCTGGTAGCGGGGTGGGGCCCACTTGAGGTCGCGCGGCAGGTTGACCCAGAGCTGGATGCCGTGGAAGAGGCCGCCGCTCACCACGAGGGCCTCCGGCGGCTTCTCGATGTGGAGGATCCCCGCCCCGGCGGTCATCCACTGGGTGTCGCCGTTCGTGATGACCCCCCCGCCGCCGTTCGAGTCGCTGTGCTCGAACGTGCCATCCATCATGTAGGTGACGGTCTCGAAGCCGCGGTGCGGATGCCACGGGGTGCCCTTCGGCTCGCCCGGGGCGTACTCCACCTCGCCCATCTGGTCCATGTGGACGAAGGGGTCGAGGTCGGCGAGGTCGACCCCGGCGAAGGCGCGCCGGACGGGGAAGCCTTCCCCCTCCAACCCGCGCGGGGCGCTGGTCACGCCGCGAACGGCTCGCTGGCGGATGCCCATCGGGTGAGGGTCGGGGATCCGCGGCAGGACGGTGATGTCGTCGACGGTGATGGGAGGCATGGCCTGGTGGTTCCTGCGCTACGAGGGGACGGCAGGAGGATTGTTGCACGCGCAACTATCGCCGTCAACGGGCGACACTGGAAGGCGGCCGGGCGGTTCTAATGCAAGCGCATGTTGTCGAAATCTGGTACACCTGCCGGCGGGCGGCGCGATGGACGTCGCGGCCCGCCGCGCGCGGGCGCGTGAAGGCCAGGTGCCCGAGGGGAGGACCAGGTGAACGAGACGGAGCGGATCATCGTCGTCGGGGCCGGGCTCGCCGGCGCCCGCGCGGTCGAGGGACTGCGCGGCAACGGCTACGAGGGGGCCGTCACCCTTCTCGGCGAGGAGCCGCAGCGCCCCTACCTGCGTCCGCCGCTCTCCAAGGAGTACCTGCGGGGCGAGGACGACACCGAGCACCTCTTCGTCCACCCTGAGCCCTTCTACGAGGAGCACCGGATCGACCTCCGGCGCTCCACCGTGGCAACGGGGATCGACCCCCGGGCCCGGACGGTCGCGCTGGCCGATGGGAGCCGCCTGGAGTTCGAGCGGCTCCTCCTCGCGACCGGCGCCCGTCCCCGCCGGCTCCGGCTCCCCGGCGCGGACCTTGCCGGCGTGCGCTACCTGCGGACCCTCGCCGACGCGGACGCGCTGCGGGCCGCGGCCTCCGGCGCGGCGCGCGTCGCGGTCCTCGGCAGCGGCTGGATCGGCAGCGAGGTGAGCGCGTCGCTGCGTGCGATGGGAGCCGCCGTGACCCTGGTCGGCCCGGATCCGGCGCCGCTGCAGCGCGTCCTGGGACCGGAGATGGGGCAGGTCTTCCGGGATCTCCACGCGGAGCACGGCGTGGAGCTGCGCCTCGGCCGCCGGGTGGCGCGCCTCCTCGGCGAAGGCCGGGTGTCCGGCGTCGAGCTCGACGACGGAGCCACCGTCGCCTGCGACCTGGTGGTCGTCGGGATGGGGGCCGAGCCACGGGTCGAGCTGGCCGCCGCCGCCGGCCTGGCCGTCGACGACGGCATCCTCACCGACGCGTCGCTCGCCACCTCCGTGCCGGGGATCTTCGCGGCGGGCGACGTCGCCCGGGCCCGGCATCCCTTCTACGAGGCGGCGCTCAGGATCGAGCACTGGGCCAACGCCCGCCACCAGGGCCTCGCGGCGGCCGGCGCGATGCTCGGCCGGCCGATGTCCTACGAGCGGCTGCCCTACTTCTACTCCGACCAGTACGACGTGGCGATGGAGTACACGGGGCACGCCCCGGCCTGGGACCGCGTCGTCGTCCGGGGGGACGTGGCCGCCCGTCGATTCGTGGCCTTCTGGCTCCGCGGCGACCTCGTCGTCGCCGGCATGAGCGTCAACACGCCGAAGACCATGAAGGCCGTGGAGCAACTCATCCGGTCGCGCCGGCCAATCGCGCCGGGGGCCCTCGGCGACCCCGACGTCGAGCTCGCCACGCTGGCGCCGGAGGAGGCGCCCGCGGGCTGACGGCCGCCGCCCCACGGGTCCGGCCCCGTGCGGTACCGTGCGCCGGCGGGCGATCGTCCGCTGCTCGCCGGAGGTGCCCTCGCGTGTCCGTCCCGTTCGACCGAATCGAGGTCCTGACGTTCGACTGCTACGGGACCCTCATCGACTGGGAGGCGGGGATCCTCGCCGGCCTCCGGCGCGTCCTCGAGGGTCGGGCGATCGCGGCCGGCGACGAGGACCTGCTGGAGCGGTACGCCCGGCACGAGGCGGCGGTCGAGGCCGGCGCGTACCTGCCCTATCGCGAGGTGCTCGCCCGCTCGCTGCGCGGGGTCTGTGCGGAGCTGGGGGCCACGCCGACCGCGGACGAGGAGGCAGCCTTCGGCGGCTCGGTGGGCGACTGGCCGGCCTTCGCCGACTCGGCCGAGGCGTTGGCCCGCCTCGCGCGTCGCTTCCGCCTGGCCGTGATCACCAACTGCGACGACGACCTCTTCGCGGCCTCGAACCGCCGCCTCGGCGTCACCTTCGACTGGGTCGTCACCGCCCAGCAGGCCGGAAGCTACAAGCCCGATCCCCGCAACTTCGAGCTCGCCTTCGAGCGGATCGGGCTGCCCCGCCAGCGGATCCTCCACGTCGCCCAGAGCCTCTTCCATGATCACGTCCCGGCCAAGCGGTTGGGCATGACCACCGCCTGGATCGACCGTCGCCGCGGCCGGCCGGGCAGTGGAGCGACCCCGCCCGCCGTCGCGGTGCCCGATCTGGCCGTGCCGGACATGGCCACCTTCGCCCGCCTGGCGACCGAGGTCGCGCCGTCCGCGTAGGCAGGCCGGCGCGCTGCGCGCGGCGCGAGGTCCTGCAACCCGGCGGCCGCCCCCGGCGTCCTTGGGGCATGAAGACGAAGCTCGTGGCCCTCATGTCGCTCGCCCTGCTGCTCACCGCCTGCTCGTCGGCCGGCTCGGCCGGCGGTGACGTCTCGCTCGCCCGCGCCGACGTCCCGCGCGCCTCGGCCGCGCCGGCCGAGGCGGCCGAGGCGGGCGCGGCGATCAACGCCTTCGGGCTCGACCTCTACCGGCAGGTCGCGCCCGGCACGACCAACGTGGTCCTGTCGCCGGCGAGCATCGCCCTCGCGCTGGGAATGGCCCGGGCCGGCGCAGGCGGCCAGACGGCGACCGAGATGGACGCTGTGCTGCACGCGCTGGCCTCGGACGAGCACGCCGGGTGGCTGAACGCTCTCGACCAGGCCCTGGCGACCCGCAGCGGCACCTTCGAGGACATGGGCGGGAACGCCCTGCCGGTCGCCCTCCGGATCGCGAACGCCCCGTTCGCCCAGCAGGGGATGGCCCTCCAGCCAGCCTACCTGGAGGCCCTCGCCGCGCGCTATGGCGCCGGCCTGCGCCTGGTCGACTACGTGGCCGACACCGACGGGGCCCGGAAGGTCATCAACGCCTGGGTGGGCGACCAGACGGAGCAACGCATCCCGGAGCTGCTCGTGCCGGGGATCCTGACGCCCGCCACCCGGCTGACCCTCGTGAACGCGGTCTACCTGAAGGCTCCCTGGCTGGAGCCGTTCGCGGCCGAGGCCACGAAGCCCGGGACATTCACGCGGGGCGACGGCACGACCGTCGAGGTCCCGCTCATGACGACCGCGGCCTCCATGCGGTATGCCGATGGCTCCGGCTGGCAGGCCGTCGAGATCCCCTACATCGGCGGCTCGCTGGCGATGACCGTGATCGTGCCTGACGACCTCGCGGCGTTCGAGCAGGCGCTCACGGCCGAGCGGCTGGCCTCCATCGCCGGCGCGCTCGCCGAGACGCCCGTCTCGCTCACCATGCCGTCGTTCTCGATCGAGACCAAGGCCGAGCTGGCGGACGTCCTCGCGGCGCTCGGGATGCCTTCCGCGTTCGACGATCGCGCCGACTTCAGCGGGATCACCACGGCCGAGCGTCTCCAGATCTCCGACGTCATCCACCAGGCCAACATCGATGTCGACGAGAAGGGCACGGAGGCCGCCGCGGCGACGGCCGTCGTCATGCGGGCGACCGGGATCCCCGTCGAGCCGGTGACCGTCCGGGTCGACCGGCCGTTCCTCTTCGCAGTGCGCGACGTGCCGACCGGAGCGATCCTCTTCCTCGGGCGCGTCGGCGACCCGTCTCTCACTCGCTAGCCGCCGCCAGCGGTCTGCTGGCATACTCCGGCGGATGAGGTTCCGGACCACGATCCGCCTGGAGGGCAAGACCGCCACGGGCTTCCACGTCCCGCCCGAGGTCGTCGAGGCGCTCGGCAGGGGCAAGCGGCCGCCGGTTCGCGTCACGATCGGCGGCCACGTCTACCGGAGCACCGTGGCGGCGTACGGCGACGTGTTCATGATCCCGCTCGCCGCCGAGCACCGCGCTGCCGCCGGCATGGCCGCTGGCGACGAGGTCGAGGTCGATCTCGAGCTCGACACGGAGCCGCGCGAGGTGACGGTGCCGCCCGATCTCGCGGAAGCGCTGGCCCGGGAGCCGGACGCGGAGCGCTTCTTCGGAGGGCTCTCCTACAGCAACCGGCGACGCTTCGTGCTCTCGATCGAGGACGCGAAGACGCCGGAGACCCGCCAGCGACGCGTCGCCCGGTCTGTCGAGCTGCTGCGCGAGGGTCGCACCTAGGCGGTCCGGGTCAGGAGCGCTCGGACAGGGACGTGAAGATCGCCTCGACGATCGGGCCGAAGAGGTCCGTCTGCCCGTCCCGGCAGGTGAAGGTGAGCACGGCCGCGCGACCGTTCGGCATGGGCACGATCATCTGGCTGCCGGCAAGTGCGACGTCGCTCATCGAGTAGCGGTAGGCGCCGATGAAGCCGCCGACCGCGCCATCGCCCTCGGGGGTCCAGGCCTGGTACTCGAGCGGCGTGGCGAGGCCGTACTGGCTCGTGATCTGGGACGCCTGCTCGGCGACCCATGGCTCGATGTCGCGGACCGGCGCGTCGACCCAGATCGTGTTGAGGTTCGGCGTGAATCCGTCGACCGTGTTCTGGGCGTCGAAGGCGAAGAGCGAGACGCCGCCCGTCGACATGTCCTGGGCGACTGTCGACGCGACATCCGATGGGATCTCCGGATGGGCGGCCAGCCAGGCGCTGAAGGATGCCTCGTCGGCGATGTCGCCCGCCGTGATGGTGATCCAGCCGGCGGGGATCTCGGCAAGGATCACCGACGAGCCGGCCGCGTCGGCGATCGACGTGGTGACCGTCTCAGTCGCGGCGGGGGTCGATGCGGGCGAGGATGTCGGGGCCGGCGTGACCGGAGCCGTCGTCGGGGTGGCGGCCGCCGCGCTGGGGCCAGACGTCGCGGGCGCCGGGCTGGCTCCACCGCCGCAGGCCGAGATCGCGAGCAGGGCCACCGCGGCGAAGGAGCTGAGCCGGCGCATCATCGGGTTCGAGCCTCTGGTCTGGTCCCGGCGACCGATCGCCGTCGGGCGGGCGCGCACCACGGGCGGATGCGTCGCGGACATGGTGGCGCTCGCCGGCGGCATGTCAACGGCGCGGACAGAGGAAGACGCCGCCCAAGGGCGGGGCCGCGGGCGGCGTCTCGCGATGGCCGATGCCCAGGCCGAGGTCAGTGGGCGACGCCGCAGGAGGTGGTCCCGGAGGCCGTCAACAGGTACGGCCCGGCCGCGGTGCCGGTGAACACGCCGTCGACGAGCGTGCCCTGGATCGTGAACGTGTAGCCGTCGGCCGGGCTCGTGCGCGGAGCCGTCGTCAGGCTGACCTGCCCGCCGACGACCGTCCCGGTGGCGATGACGTTGTGGTAGAGCGAGCCGGTGAACGGCGGGACGACCTCCGTCCATTCACCGGCGTAGACGTCCCCGGTCGCCATCAGCCACGAGAAGGTGATCGGGCCCGTGCCGTAGAGGCCGGCCGCGGGCGCCATCCCGTTGTAGTAGAGGGAGTCGCTCGCCTCGAACGTGCAGACCTTGACCAGCACCTGGAGGTTGCCCTCGGAAGCGGTCAGGTAGTCGGGTGAGAGCGAGGCGAACCCCGCGATCGCGGCGGCAAGCGTCCCGTAGACGGCGCCATTGACCCGGTCGACGCCGATGCCGGGCTCCCCGCCGTCGCGGACCGCGATGCCGATGAAGAGACCCACCCCGAGGCCGGGGTAGGTGCTGGTGACGATCGGGCCGGCGAAGTGGACGACGGTCGAGCTGTCGACCTTCACCGCCTGGACGTCGATGGTGTAGGCGCCGTTCACGTCGGCGTACGTGAACGACCCCTTGGCGGGTGTCGTCGCCTGGGCGACGAAGACCATGTGGGCCATGCCGAGACCTTCAGCTGTGCGGTCGGCCCAGACGTCGCCTGTCGTCTTGGGCGCCGAGCCTCCAGGCACAGGGGCTGCCGCCGTTGGCCCGGCCAATGCGAACAGCAGGACCATGGCCCCGACGAGGGCCGCAGCCTTCCTCACGGTGCACCTCCGTACGCGACAGGTCGCCCCCGGTCGGTGCCGCTCGCTCGACGGGTCGGTCGCGCCACTGGCTCGGCACGGTCAAGGCAGCCCGAACAGACGACCGTGCGTCCACGCTCCCCGTTGCGGCCGACTCTGCGCCGCAGGTCGGGGGAGGCCAGTGCCATTCGGCCCATCGAACGCAGCAGGGAGGGTGGCCCCTGTCCGGGACCGGGCGGAACGGTCGCTCCGGGCCGAGCGGCACTGGCGGCGCCCGGTGTGCTGGCCAAGACTGGCCGCCACGAAGGAGGGCATATGGCCACGACCACCCGGCGCCAGATCGACGACTTCTGGGCGCTCAAGCGGCTCGCCGTCGTCGGCGTCTCGCGAGACCCGAAGCACTTCTCCCACATGCTCTGGCAGGAGCTCCGCCAGCGGCGCTACGAGGCACTGCCGGTCAACCCCAACGTCGCGGAGCTCGACGGGCAGCGTTGCTACGCGCGGGTCCAGGACATCGAGCCGTCCGTCGACGGCGTCGTGATCATGACCCCGGCCGGGGCGACGGAGCAGGTCGTCCACGACTGCGCGGCGGCCGGCGTGACCCACGTCTGGATGCACCGCGGCGCGGGCGGCGGAGCCGGCGCGGTCAGCCGCGAGGCGGTCGAGTACTGCGCGGCGCACGGGATGGACGTGGTGCCGGGCTTCTGCCCGTACATGTTCCTTCCCGGCACGCCGTTCTTCCACGGCCTCCACGCGTTCGTCAAGAAGGTCACCGGCAGCTATCCACGGTAGATGGACCCGCGAACGGCAACCGACATGGGGAGCCGGCCATGAAGCGGGCCGCCGTCGTCTACCGGAGCCGGTCCGGCGTCACCCGGCGGTTCGCCGAGGCGATCGGGGAGTTCCTGCGGACGCGCGGCGTCGAGACGCGCGTCGAATCCGTCGGGGACTGCGACCTGGCGGCGCTCGCGACGGTCGACTACCTCCTGCTCGGCTGCTGGACGAACGGCCTCTTCGTGATCCTCCAGCACCCCGACGAGCCGTGGCTCGCCTTCGCCCGGGCCCTGCCCACGGCGAGCGGGCCCCGGGTGGGCCTGTTCACGACCTACCGGCTCGCGACCGGCACGATGTTCGCGAAGATGCGCGAGCCCCTGGCCGGCCGCATCCCTACCCCGACCGTCGAGCTGAAGTCGCGAGACGGACGCCTCTCGGAGGCCAACCGCCGGGACCTTGACGCCTTCCTCGGCGAGCGGGCATCCGCCGAGGGCACACCAGGCTGAAGCCATTGCCGATGGTGGACCAGGGTCTTTGGCGAGCCACTGATGACGACACCGGTCGGGCGGGCGTCGGCGTCGGCGAACGCGGCAAGAGTGCGGTTGTTGACCGCGATCACCTTGTCGAGTGGGCGGGCTGACTGGGGGAGCGCCACACCGGCTTCCTTCGGGCACCTCCACGGCTGGCTGACGGGAATCATGTGTGCCCGAGCTGGATGTCTCACTAACCCCGGGAACTACAGCTAGGCCGGCCAGATCGGCTCCCAGTCGTAGCCGACGAGGTCGCCCAGGGCGTACCGCCGGTCGACGCCGGCGGCCGGCTGCACGCCAGCGTGTCGGAGAAGTCGCGATCCGCATGAGGCGATCCTCGACCTTCGAGTCACTTGAGGTCCGGTGCCGGCGTCGCCACCGGGCCCGACACGTCGTGACGAATGGCCCTGCGTCCTCCTTCATCACAATGTGACACTGTCGGCTGTGGTGAATCTGCTGGCCAACGCTACTCGAAGGGACACATCGCGCCGCCCGTCATCGTCGGCCTCCGATCAACCAGGGTCGTGATGACCGGCAGCTTCGACCTGGCCGTGCTGGGCGGTGGTCCTGGGGGATACGTCGCTGCGCTTCGAGCGGCGCAGCTCGGCGCACGGGCGGTGCTGATCGAGCGAGAGCGGGTGGGGGGCACGTGCCTGAACATCGGCTGCATTCCCACCAAGGCCCTGACCACATCGACAGAGCTGCTGCTGAAGGCGAGGCGCGCGCGCGAGTTCGGCCTTGCCGTCTCGACGGCCGACCCTGACCTGCCCGCCCTCATGGAGTACAAGCAGGGTGCCGTGGACGCCTTGGTGGGCGGAGTCGAGCACTTGCTGAAGAGAGCGGGTGTCACCCTGCTGCGCGGCACAGGCCACTTGTCGGCCCCGACCACCCTCGAGGTGCGGCCTGAGTCGGGTGATGCGATCAGCGTGTCGGCGAGCCACGTGATCCTCGCCCCGGGGTCGATCGCCGCCCGGCCGCCGATTCCCGGCCTGGACCTGCCTGGCGTGATCACCAGCACCGAGGCGCTCGACATCTCGGACGTCCCTGTCCGCCTGATGGTGGTCGGGGGAGGCGTCATCGGCCTCGAGTTCGCCTGCATCTACGAAGCCTTGGGCAGCCAGGTGACGATCCTGGAGATGATGCCGACCCTGCTGCCGGGGGGGACCGACGAAGCGCTGGCGCAGCGCCTGGCACTCCTGCTCCGGCGGCGGGGCATGCGCATCGTCACCGAAGCGCACGTCGAGGAGATCGCGCCCGCCGGAGGCAGCCTGGCCGCGACCTGTCGCGACGCGAAGGGCGTCCTGTCGCGAGTCGAGGGCGATCGCGTCCTGGTCGCCACGGGACGCTGGCCGAACACCGAGGGTCTCGGCCTGGCCGAGGTCGGCGTGACGATGAACGGTCGGGCGATCGCCGTGGACGAGCACCTGGCGACCAGCGTGCCGAACGTGTGGGCGGTCGGAGACGCGGTCCGCGGCCCGATGCTGGCGCACAAGGCGATGGTCGACGGGCGCGTGGCCGCTGAGAACGCCTGCGGCGGCAGTCGCACGGTGGACCATCGCTCGGTTCCGAACGTCATCTTCACGCGCCCCGAGGTTGCCAGCGTGGGCCTGACGGAAGCAGCAGCGCGCCACCAGGGAGCTGACGTGAAGGTCACGCAGTTCCCGTTCTCGGCCAATCCGCGAGCGCGAATCCTGGGCGAGATGGATGGATTGGTGAAGCTGGTCTGCGAGGCGGGCAGCGGTGCGGTGCTGGGCGTTCATCTCATGGGACCGCACGCGACCGACCTGATCGCCGAGGGGGCCCTGGCTGTCCATGTCGGGGCGACCGCCGACGACCTGGCCTGGACGACGCACGCCCATCCGACGCTGCCGGAGGCCATGCTGGAAGCCGCGCTCGGCTTCCGTGACGCCACGCTCCACTTCCACCGTCGTTAGGACGACCACATGCCTGGCTACCTCGAAACCACCGTCGACAAGTTCATCTTCCGGGTGGCGGTCGACCGTCTCTACAGCCCCGAGGGCGTCTGGGCCCTGGCGGACGGTGACCGGATCCGAATCGGGATGACGGACTTCCTGCAACAGCTCAACGGCGACGTCGCCTTCGCCGAGGTGAAGCCGGAGGGCACCGCCGTCGCAGCCGGCGACGAGGTGGCGGCGATCGAGACGATCAAGGCCAACGTCAGCGTGACGTCACCGGCCGATGGCACGGTCGCCGAGGTGAACCCGGCGATGGAGCTGTCCCCCGAGGCCATCAACCAGGATCCGTACGGTGAGGGGTGGCTCGTCGTCATCGACGCCGCCGACTGGCTGGCGGACCGCGAGAGCCTGCTCGACCCGCAGGCGTATTTCGAGCTGATGAAGGGCCAGGCCGAAGAGGAAGCGCAGAAGCTGTGAGCCCCGAGGAGCCCAAGGTCATGGTGGTGCCGTGCAGCGGCATCGGCAAGACGTACGGCACGGTCAGCCGCGAGGCCGCCTTCGAAGTCACGGAGGACCGGCGACCGGGAGTCACGGGGCTCGTGGCCCTGTCGCTCCTGGTCCTGGGTGACGAGGACGCCCGGGCCGCGGTCAGGGCACATCCGGCGGTGACGATCGACGGGTGCAAGCTCGCCTGCGCCGCCAAGATGGTGCAGGAGAGCGGAGGGCTCGTCGCCCAGGGCATCGCGGTGCTCGACGTGTACCGGCGGAACCGGGAGCTCAAGCCACAGGGCATCGCCGAGCTGAACGAGGGCGGTCGGCAGCTAGCGCATGCGGTCGCCGAGGAGATCGCCGCCGTCGTCGACGACCTGGTCTCCCGCGAGGAGGCACCCGACCATGCCTGAGCTGCCGCAGCGGAAGGTCGGGATCGTCGCCTGCTCGGGCGAGGAGCTGGCCGAGGGAACGGTGACCCGCCTGGCCGCCCTGCGGGTGCTGGAGCACCTGCGCCCCGCCGACACGGTGACCATCTGCCTGCCGCTCTTCCTGGCCGGCGGAGAAGGGGACCGGGCGTTCGCCCGCTTCTATCCGACCATCGCGGTGGATGGCTGCGACAAGCGGTGCGCAGCGCGCGCGACGGAGCAGTACTCGGGCAAGCCCGCCGCGAGCGTCGTCGTGAGCGACCTGGCGAGCGGGGCCGGGCTGGGCCGGCCGGAGGGCGCGCGGCGCCTGGATGCGAGCGGTCAGCGGGCGGTCGAGATCACCGCGGAGCGGGTTGCCGGCCTGGTCGATGAGCTTCTCGGCGGACCGTGGAATCGACGCAGCGGCTCGTTCGCCGAGGGTGCGCCAGCGGCGACGACCGACCAGGCCCCCCAGGCCGGCTGCGCCTGCGGGTCCGCCATTCCGGTGCAGACCGTGGACGTGAACGGTCAGGCCATTCCCCTGGCCGGCCTGCCGCTGATCTTCGAGCAGTTCCGCGGCACGGGGAAGATGCCCGGAGCCGAGGTCATCAGGGAGCTGCTGGAGGTCGTCAAGATCTACAACGACGTGCCGGCCGGGACCGACGAGGCGTATGCAGCGGCGCTGGCGCGCGAGTACGCGGCGTTCTGCGGCCAGGCGCAGGCCCGACCATGAGCCGCACCGCGACGTATCACACGACGGTGGCGTGGACGGGCGAGCACTGGGGGCAGATCAGCCTGGGCAACGGCCCGGAGATGCCCTTCTCCGCGCCGCCCGACGCCCAGGGGCATCCCGGGGTGCTGACACCCGAGGACGCCTTCGTCGCCGCGGCGAACACGTGCGTCATGATGATGTTCATCTGGGCGACCGAGCGGTTCCGGCTCGACCTGCAGTCGTATGACTGCCGGGCCGAGGGGACCAAGCTGATCGAGCTCGACCGGACGGAGACCTTCACCCACCTGCGCCTGTGGCCGCAGATCCGCATCCGCGCGGGGGTGGAGCGGCCGGCTGTGGTCAAGGCCCGTGCGGGTCGCGCCCTCCAGTCGGCCCAGAAGTACAGCCTGGTGGCCAACTCCGTGAAGTCCGAGATCGTCGTCGAGGCGACGATCGAGATCGTTCCCTGATGCGCGGGCTTCGCCGATCGGTTCGCAGTCGGGTCCGCGAGCGATCGAGCACGTGACCAGATGCCCCTGATCGTCGTCCTGACGCCGCTCCTCTTCGGCCTGTCGTTCCTGTCCGGGATGCTCGGGCTTGGCGTCGCCTTCATCGCCATCCCCGTCCTCGGCCTGTTCGGCTACGACCTGAAGGACGTCATCCAGCCGTGGGCCCTGCTGCTCAACGGCCTCACGGCCATCAGCGGCGCGATCGCCTTCTGGCGCGCCGGGATGGTCGACAGGCGGGGCGCCCTGATCCTCCTGATCATCACGACCATCGGCGCGCCGCTCGGGGTCTGGCTGCTCCAGTTCGCCTCGGTCGACCTCGTGTGGTGGCTGTATGTGGGCGTCCTGGTCTTCCTCGCGGTCCGCATGGCGATGCCGAAGGGCGCCTCGACGGAGGTCGTCGCCGGGATCACCGACCGCAATCGCGCGAAGGCCGCCGGAGCCGCCGTGCCCATCTCCGTGTTCGCCGGCTTCCTCGGCGTCGGGCCGGGCTTCCTCCTCATGCCGACGCTCACGCTCGTCGGGTATAGCGCCCGCCTCGCCGCCGCCACGAACTCCGTCGCTGTGACCCTGCCCTCGTTCTCGGCCTTCGCGACCCATCTCCCGACGGCTACCTTCGACTGGCCGACGGTGATCGTGACGTCGATCGCCTCGGTCATCGGGGCCTGGCTCGGGGCCCGGTTCACGGCCGGGCGGGTGAAGAGCGCCACCCTCTCGCGCATCTTCGCGGTCGCGCTCGTCGCGCTGGCTGTCCAGCGCGCCTGGATCCTCGTCTCATGACGAATTCCCACCGCATCTCGGTCACCGCCACCCCAGAGGAGACACCCCATGCGGACTGAGCTGCCGGTCCTCCAGGACCTGCGGATGGGCCTGCCGGCCCCGGACGTGACCGAAGCGGCGGCGGCGGCCGCGCTCCTCGCCGACCCGATCCGGGCGAGCATCGTGAGGATGCTGCGCGATGGGCCGGTCTGCGTCTGCGAGATGGCCGCCGCTCTGGGGGCCCGCGAGAACAACGTGAGCAACCACCTGGCACGGCTGCGCGACGCGGGGCTCGTGTGCGCCAGCCGCTTCGGGGTCGACACCCGGCGCGTCTACTACGAGCGTGACCACGAAGCCTGCCGACGCGCCCTCGAGGCGCTCGGCGAGGTGCTGCGATGACGACGTGCGCGCTCCGGCGGACGGCCGTGACCGTCGCTTCCATCGCCGCGGTGGACATCGCCGTCGGCTGCCCCCCAACGCTCTCGTCGCCCGAAATCGAAGGAGACTGCTCGTGACGAAGATCGAGATCCTCGGACCCGGCTGCCACAACTGCCACCTGGTGGCGGAGGCGGCCCGTGGAGCTGTCGCCATGGCTGGCATCGAGGCCGAGATCGTCAAGGTCACCGACCCCAGTCGGATCGCCGGCTACGGGGTCCTGCGGACGCCCGGGCTCGTCATCGACGGCCGGGTCGTCTCGGCCGGCCGCATCCCGACTGCCGGTGACATCGCCGGGTGGCTCACCGCCGAGGAGGTGCGCGCGTGAAGACCATCGAAGTGCTGGGCCCCGGGTGCGAAAACTGCAGGCGACTCGAGGCGAACGTCCGCGAAGCGGTGATGATGGCCGGGGTCGAGGCCGAGATCATCAAGGTGACCGACTACGCGGAGATCGGGGCCCACGGCGTTCTGTCGACCCCGGGCCTCGTGATCGACGGCAAGGTGGTGAGCGCGGGACGGATCCCCTCGGCCGGCAACATCGCCGTGTGGCTGAGCGAGTAGTCCTCGCCATGGTCCGAACCCTCCAACCAGGGCCCTTGTGATCGGGGCCCGGACCTCCGCCGAACCCGTCCGCTGACGATCGAAGACGTCATGCGCGTCATCGAGATCCCCGGTCCGGTGCACGGCGGCATCGATGCGCAGGTGGCCCGAGCATGAGCGACGTCCTGGCGATCGGCGCTCGATGGGGCGCCGAGGGGGTCGGGTTCGGCCGGGCGACCCTCGTCCGCTCGGCCGGATCGTCGCCGTTCCAGGTCGGGAGCAGCCTGCTCGTGGCCGACGACGGTCGACTGGCCGGGAGTGTCTCCGCCGGCTGCGTCGAGGGAGCCGCGGCGGAGGCAGTCCACGCCGCCCGCCGCGGTCACTATCGCGAGCTGGTCCATTACGGGGTCAGCGACGAGCGGGCGGCCGAGGTCGGGCTCACCTGTGGCGGTGCGATCGACGTGCTCGTCGAGCCCGACGTGCCGGCCGAGGTGCTCAGCGCCGCCACGGAGGGCCGGACCCTGGCGACTGCCACGCGGCTCCCCGTCGGACGCGAGACACCCGACGTCGGCCGCGTTCTCCTCGATCTGGGCGGGATCCGGTCCGGATCGCTCGGCGACAAGGCGGCTGATGCGCAGCTCGTCGACCACGCCCGGGTCGCGCTGGCGACGGGGATCTCGCGGACGGTGCGGGTCGGCGCCCGTGACGTCTACATCGACGTCGCCGCTCCGACCCGGTTGGTGATCATCGGAGCCGGCGAGATTGCGGTGTATCTCGTCCGCCTCGCCCATGCGATCGGGTTCCACACCGTGGTCGTCGACCCGCGAACGGCGTTCCTGACCCGCGAACGGTTCCCCGATGCGGATGACCTGCTCGCGGGCTGGGCCGACGAGCTCGCCGACCGGGCCGGCATCGACGAGGGGGCGCACGTCGTCGCCCTCGCGCACGATCCCAAGATCGACGACCCGGCCATCGCGACGGCGCTCCGCCGCGGGGCGCGCTACGTGGGGGCGCTCGGCAGCCGCCGCTCGCATGCCGAGCGCCTGGGGCGCCTCCGCGCCGCGGGCGCGAGCGAGGGCCACCTGGCCCGCATCCGTGCGCCGGTCGGTCTCGACCTCGGCGGGCACACGCCGGCCGACATCGCGCTCGGGATCCTGGCCGAGATCGTCGCCGAGCGGCACGCGCGCGCTGGCGGCATGTGACGAAGACAGGCCGTTCGGCCCCGCGCGTCAGGGCAGCTCGCTCAAACACAAGTTGCTCTAACGTCGGTTAGAATGTCGGGCATGGACGCGCACCTCTCTCACGCGACGACCTCCTCGCTCCCGCCCGACGCCCTCGTCGGCCTCCAGGCAGTGGCGGAGCCGACCCGCGCCAGGATCGTGGCCCTCCTTGGTCACGGTGAGCACTGCGTCTGCGACGTCGGGGAGATGCTGGGGTTGAGCACAGCCCTCGTCTCGCATCACCTGCGGACCCTGCGCGCCGCGGGGCTTCTCCGCGAGCGCAAGAGCGGGCGCTGGGTCTACTACTCGCTGGACCTGGGTCGGCTCGCATCCCTTCGCGCTGCCATCACCGACCTGCTCACGCCCCCCGATGCCGCGACCACCGCGTGCCTCTGCTCGGACTGCGGCCCGAGCCGGTCCACGGTGCCCGAGACGGGACCGCTTCGCCGCCTTCCCCTCCACGCGGAGGTCTCGCAATGACCTGCTCCGTCCTGGTGATCGGGATCCCGACGGCGGCCTGCGACCCGGCAAAGACCTGGAGGGCGGCTGCCTCGTTCGTCGAGCGGCGCCTGGCCGAGAGGTTCGGGCCGGCCGTCGCGTTCGAGTACGCCGAGCTGTTCGGCCCCGAGATGGCCCGCCACCCCGACATCGAGACAGCAATCGCCGACGGCGAGGCCGTCCCTCCGATCGTGGTCGTCGATGGCGTCCGTCGCTTCAGCGGCGGGAAGCTCAACGTCTCGGCCATCGAACGTGCCGTCGCCGAAGCCCTCGAATTGGACGCGATCCCATGCGTGACCTGATGCCCGATCTGACGTCGTCCGACGCCGAGCGCGTCGCGGAGTCCGCCTGCTGTCCGGGCGGGACATGCGGCCCCATCTTCGAGACGCCGCTCCTCGAGCTTGCCCTCAACAGCATCCGCGACTTCGTCCGCAATCAGAAGGCGGGCAACCCCGCGGAGGCCACGCCGGCGAATCCACCCCTCGACCAGGTCCTGTCCGCCGTACCCGCCATGGCGGGTCCATCACCTCGCCTACTGAAGGATGCGCCCCATGACTGATCAGCTTCCCGGCCTCGCAACTCCCGATGTCGAGATCTTCGACCCGCCGCTCTGCTGCCCGACGGGGCTCTGCGGTCCCGTGCTCGACACGACCCTCGTCGACCTGAGCGAGGCGATCTTCACGCTCGAAGCCGAGGGCCGGACCGTCGTCCGCCACATGATGACCGCGGATCCCCAGGCCTTCATGCGCAACCGCGAGGTCTACCAGCTGATCAGGGAGCGCCAGCTCGAGGTCCTGCCGATCACCGTGATGGGTGGGCGCATCGTGAAGACCGACGCGTACCCGACCCTCGACGAGCTTCGGATCGAGCTCACGCGCAACGACTGAGCCGGCGACACCCCGGATCC
This sequence comes from uncultured Chloroflexia bacterium, assembly GCA_963821235.1. Taxonomy (GTDB): domain Bacteria; phylum Chloroflexota; class Limnocylindria; order Limnocylindrales; family CSP1-4; genus CTSoil-043. The sequence goes on along the minus strand of CAWGCS010000001.1, from coordinate 2,533,608 downwards.
CCGCGAAAGGACCCCCCTCGTGACCCAGTTCCTCTTCTTCTCCGGCAAGGGCGGCGTCGGCAAGACCACGATGGCCTGCACGACCGCCGTTGCCGAGGCCGACGACGACACACGCGTCCTGATCGTGACGACCGACCCGGCCTCGAACCTGGCCGACGTGTTCGAGCAGCCGATCGGCCACGCGATCACCCCGATCGCCGGCGTCCCGAACCTGTGGGCGATGGAGATCGACCCCGATCGCGCGACTGCCGAGTACACCGACCGGACGCTGGCGCCGATCCGCGAGATCTTCCCGCCCGAGATCGTCCGGGTCATGGAAGAGCAGCTCGCCGGGCCGTGCACGGCCGAGGTCGCCGCCTTCGATCGCTTCGCCGACTTCCTCGATCCGACGGCTCCCGCGTCGCCGCCCGCCGGTGGCGCCGGCTTTGACCTCGTGATCTTCGACACCGCGCCGACGGGCCACACGGTGCGCCTGCTCGAGCTGCCGGAGGCGTGGTCGAAGAGCATCTCGCAGGCCGGTGCGGGCGCCGGCCAGACGTGCATCGGCCCCGCGGCGGCGATCGCCGAGGCCAAGGCCAAGTACGAGCGGGCGCTCTCCGCGCTGCGCGACGAGTCGCTGACGAGGTTCGCCTTCGTGCTCCATCCCGAGGCGACTGCGATCGCAGAGACGCGACGCGCCGGCGCCGAGCTGGCCCGCCTGGGGATCGTCACGACCGAGCTCATCGTGAACGGCATCCTGCCGGCCGAGGAGGCCTCGACGCCGTTCTTTGCTGCCCGCATCGCGATGCAAGAGCGTTACCTCGCCGAGATCGCCCGGCAGCTGCCGATGCCCACCCGGCGCGTCCCGCTCCTCGACGGCGAGGTCCGCGGGGTCGCCCGGCTGCGGGCCCTGGTCCCGCTGCTCGCCGACGAGCACGCCGCGCGGCCGGCGTTCGGGCACGTCGAGGGGCGGTCGACGAGGGCGACGCGCGATGACGAGGCGGCCGTGGCCGCGGCGCTCCTTCCCAACGGGAGCCCCCGGACGATCTTCTTCGCCGGCAAGGGCGGCGTCGGCAAGACGGTCGCATCCTGCGCGACGGCCGTCTGGTCGGCACGCCAGGGTCACCGCACCCTGCTGGTCACGACCGATCCCGCGGCCCACATCGGCCAGGTCCTCGGCGCGGCCGTGGGGACCGAGCCGGCGCCCGTGGAGGGCGTCGAGAGCCTCTGGGCGGCGCGTGTCGACGCGAAGGCGGCCGCGATCGCGTACACGGAGCGGATCATCGCCGACGCCGTAGCGCGCGGACGGAGCGCCGCATCGATCGCCGCGATGCGCGAGGAGCTCGACTCGCCGTGCACCGAGGAGATGGCGGCCTTCGACCAGTTCATCGAGCTCGCCAGCCGCGATTCGTTCGACGTCACGATCTTCGACACGGCGCCCACCGGCCACACGATGCGGCTCCTCGAGCTTCCCATCGACTGGAGCCGCCAGATCGACGTGAAGGTCTTCGCCTCGGTCGACACGGCCGCCGCGGACGACGTGGCGAAGGCCCAGTTCAGCCGGGTCATCGAGATGATGCGCGACCCAAGGCAGAGCACCTTCGCCTTCGTCATGTACCCGGAGTCGACGCCGATCGTCGAGGCCACGCGGGCGATCGCGGAGCTGCGATCGCTCGGGATCCCGCTCGGTCTCGTCGTGGCCAACATGGTCCTGCCCGAGGGGGCCTCGCGGACGCCCTACGCCCGAGCCCGCTGGCAGATGCAGCAGTCGTACCTCGCCGACATCGAGGCGCGCTTCGATGTCCCGGTCCTCGAGATCCCGCTCCTCGATGGCGAGGTCGTCGGCCTCGATCGACTGACCGAGCTGCTCGACCGGACCCTCGCTCCCACCTCGCTCGTTGCCTGACTGGAGGTCGACCGCGATGCTCTATCCAACAACCCAGGGCGCGGCCGACTTCGCGGCCGCCACCCGCGCCGCCGAGGCGGAGGCACTCACCGCGGCGGGCACCTTCGGGGAGGCCCTGCGGGCCAGCCCCGAGTTCATCGCCCTCCTCGCGGCCGACCAGGCGGTCTCCGCGGACGGCGAGGCGAACGCCGCGATCGACGCGTTCCAGTCGCGCCAGGCCGACCTTCGCATGGAGGTGATGATGGGGATCCTCCAGGATGCCCAGCGGGCCGAGCTGGAACGCCTCCGGGCGGCCATGCTCGCCGTGCCGTCGGTCGCGACGTATGTCGCTGCCACCGCCGCCTTCCAGGCCGTCTGTCGCGAGACGGCGGCGGTCGTCAGCGCGGAGATCGGGATCGACTTCGCCGCCAATTGCCGCTCCGGCGGCTGCTGCGGCTGAGAGGGGACGACAATGCTCAGCACCGAGCTGCACGAGGTGGCCGTCGACTTCGGCCGCGCCCTCCGCCAGGCGCCGGCCGTCGCCGGCTATCGGGTCGCCGCAGAAGCCCTGGACGCCGATGTCGCCGCCCAGGAGCTGCTGGCCGACCTGCGCGAGCGCCAGGCGAGCATGGGGCGCGTCCAGCAGTCCGGCCTCACCCCGAGCCAGGAGCAGATCGACGGCCTGCGGCTGTGCCAGGCCGCCGTCCGCGGGAACGCGGCGATCATGGCCCACCTGCGAGCGGTGAGCGACGTGAAGGCCTACCTGCCGACCGTTGCCATGGAGGTGAGCAGGGCCCTTGGCATCGACTACGGGAGCCTCGTCGCGCCGGCCAGCTGCTGACCTCGTCGCAGGGGTTCGCTCGCCGCGATCGGCCGTGGACCACGACGACGCCGACGTTCGACTGCTGCGGGGGGCGGCGGAACCGAGCGCCCTCGCGATCCTCCGCGCGGCTGCAGTGCGGAGGTTTGGTCGCGGCATGCGACTTCCACTGCTGCGACGTGCGGCAGCCGACGGTGTCGCACCACCTCAGGGTGCTCCGCGAGACCGGGTGGGTCCGGACCGAACGACGGGCGACTCGGGCCTACTACTCCCTCGAGCCGGGAGCCGCGGAGCGCTTCCGAGCTATCGCCGGCGCTGCGCGGAACGCCCGAGCCGAGACCCCCTCAGGACGGCGGGTAGGCCAGGGACTCCACCACCGAGAGGATCAGCTGCTCGCGCGCTGACTCCTCGCCCGGTGGCACGTAGGCGATGATGTCGGCGAAGAGGTCGTCGCGAACCTTGAGTGAGATTGCGATCATCGCAAGCTTGTCGCCCTTTGCGTCGATCCGGGCGGCCTGGCGCCCGGCCGACGTGATGGCCACGGGTGCCGGAATCGTCAAGCCCATCCCCTCGGCCAGGAGCTTGAGATTGTCAGGCAGGTGCACGGCAGGGTCGTCGGTCTGCCCGGAAAGGATCGAGTACTCCGAGAACTGGATGAACACATCGCCGGCGTCGAGACTGCCGACGCCGATGAGGCGATCGTTCGCCGCCTGGCTCGAGACCACGTAGAGAATCCCCATGTTGTCGGCGCCGATCCAGCCGGCCGGGTGCTTGACCGATCGCCCGCCCGCCGTCGCCGTCAGCGTCTGCGTGAGTGCATCCGACGCCGGAACCAGAACCACCGTCGGAGCAGTCGTCGGGCTCCCAGGCGAAGGCGCGGTTGGCGTGGTGGTCGCAGCGCCGCCACATGCGACGCTGAGCACTGCCAGGGCGAGACCTGCGACGAGAAGGGGGCCTGAACGCGGATTCGGACGAGACATCAACCACTCTCCAGTCGTGGGACGCACGTCGGCGGGTTGACTGTATCCCCGGTGAGGCGTGGCAGGGCGATGATCGCGCAGCGACCTTGCCATGAACCGTGGTTGTGATCGGAGTCGAAGACCCCGAGACGCCGATAGTCAGCGCCTGCGGTTCCGGAAACGCCGCGATCCCGCGGCGGGCAGGGTGAACCCTCGATACCCCCACACAGTATTGACAAAGGGCTTGACAAGCTGGCCTCCGGAGGGCACTATCCGCCTGTACCGGCGTGTCAAGACTTGACACGCCCGTACGCACGTCCGGCGCCGTGAAGGCCCAGGGGAGCGAGCAGGGCGCCGCCGGACGAGACGACCCGCGAGGCGAAGGGCGCGCGGGGGGACAGGGGATCGGGCGCGAGGGATCCCGGGCACCAGGAGCAGCGTTTGGCCGTCGGCGTCGCCGCGGAAGTGAAGAGCAAGCTGACCGTCCTCGACGTCGTCGGGGAGACGGTCGCGCTGAAGAAGGCGGGCACCACCTACAAGGGGCTCTGCCCGTTCCACTCGGAGAAGACGCCGAGCTTCATCGTGACGCCCGTGCGCGAGAGCTGGCACTGCTTCGGCTGTGGCGAGGGCGGCGACATCTTCAGCTTCGTGATGCGTCGCGACGGCCTCGCCTTCCCGGAGGCGCTCCGGATCCTGGCTTCGCGCGCCGGCGTGGAGATCGACGAGCGCTCGACCCGTGAGGATGCCCGGCGCAAGCACCTCCACGAGGTCGTCGAGTCGGCCGTCTCCTTCTACCACGCCGTCCTGACCCGGTCGCCGGCGGGCGAGCGGGCCCTCGCCTACCTGCGCGGCCGCGGCTTCAGCGACGAGACGATCGAATGGGCCCAGCTGGGCTGGGCGCCGCCCGACTGGGACGCCCTGGGCCGGATGCTGGAGAAGCGCCGCCAGATCGGCCCGGCCGACCTCATCGAGACCGGGCTGGCGACGGCCCGCAAGGGCGGCCACGGCGCCTACGATCGCTTCCGGGCCCGCGTCATCTTCCCGATCCGCGATGCGACCGGCAACGCGACCGGCCTCGGCGGCCGCGTCCTGAAGGGAGCCGACGGCGCGGATCCGGAGGGCCCCAAGTACCTCAACTCCCCGGCGACGCCGCTCTTCGACAAGAGCCGGACGCTCTACCTCCTCGACCGGGCGAAGGCCCAGATCCGCAAGGGCGGCACGGCCGTCATCGTCGAGGGCTACACGGACGCCCTCATGGCCCACCAGGCCGGCTTCGCCAACGTGGTCGCCAGCCTCGGCACCGCGCTGACGCCCGGCCAGGTCGCCCTCCTCATCCGCTACGCGGCGAAGAAGATCGTCCTGGCCTACGACGTGGACCCCGCCGGCGAGAAGGCCGGCACGCTCGGCGTGACCGCCCTCGAGTCGCTCACCCGCCAGCTGGCGGCCTCGGACACGGACGTCGAGCTCGACGAGGTGCGGGTCGCCCGCCTTCCCGAGGGCAAGGACCCCGACGAGGTGATCCGCGACAGCCCCGACGCCTGGCGCGAGGCCATCCGGACCGCCCTCCCGATCGTCGAGTACCTCATCGACTTCCACGCCCGGGGCGCCGACCTGCGCACGACCGGGGGGCGGGCCCGCTTCGTCGACGCGATCCTCCCCACCCTCCGGACGGTCCGCAACCCGGTCCTCCGGGACGGCTACCTGCAGACGCTGCGCCAGGTATCCGGAGTGGAGGAGCGGGTCCTCCTCGAGGCACTGCACCGGGCCCCCGACGGGGGTCGCGGCGGCGCCGGTCCCGGCGGCACCCACCAGCTCGACGGCCGCATCTCCGCCGATTCGGTCCTCGCCTCGCCGGACGCCTTCGACCCCCGCGCCATCCTCCGCTCGATCTCGCCGGTCGAGCGCGAGCTCCTCCGCTTCCTCCTCCTGGCCCCCGAGCTGCAGGTCGCCACGGCCGAGCGGCTGGCCCCGGCCGACCTGCCGTCCACGCCCGCCCGCGAGCTGTGGACGGCGATCCGGGCCGTCCGCAAGGCCGGGCCGTACACCTCGGAGGCCGTCTATACCCGCCTCGACCCCGAGACGCAGGCCCTCATGGCGGCGCTCCTCGGGGGCACCGGGGTCGCCGTCGGGGGGCCGGGGGGCCATCCCGACTCCACCCTCGCGGAGCAGGGGATCGAGCAGTGCCTCCTTCGCCTCGAGCTCGATCGCCTCGAGGACCGGGACCGCTTCTCCCGCGTCGAGCTTGCTGAGGCCGAGCGCGACGGGGACCGGGCGGCGGTCGACCGCTTCATGACCGAGATCTCCCACCACAACGAGAACCGTCGCGCGCTGCACCGGCGCCTCGAGCAGGCGAGCCTGCTCTCCCGCCCGGTCGCACGCCCAGCTGGAGGACGACCATGACCCAGGATCCCGCCGATCGCGCCCTCGTGGAGGCCGTGCTGGCCGACACGCCCCGCCGGCGTCGCGCCGCCGCCGCGGAGGCCAAGGTGCTGAAAGCCGCGACGCGTGCGGCGGCACTCCCCGATGACGCGCCGGACGCGGTCGCGGCCGCCACGGCGGTGCTGGAAGACGAGGTCGACGACGTCGACGACGTCGAGCTGGCCGCCGAGCCCGGCGCGGCCGAGCTGGCCGGCGACGAGGTGGACCTCGGCGAGGACGCGCGCCAGGAGCTGGCCACGGTGATCGTGCCGGGCCTGATCGCCGACGCGAGCGACGCGGTCGCACCGCTCGACGCCCCGGCCAAGCTCGACGAGAAGGCGCTCGAGGAGCCGACGGCCGAGGAGCTCGAGGCACTCTCCGCGGACATGATCGGGATCGACGACCCGGTCCGGATGTACCTCAAGGAGATCGGCAAGGTGGCCCTCCTCACGGCCGAGGAGGAGATCGTCCTGGCCAAGGCGATCGAGCTCGGCGAGTGGATGGTCGAGTTCCCCGCCAAGGCCATGATCAGCCTCCACGAGTGGACGCTGCACGACACGGAGCGCAAGACGCGGACGGCGAAGCCGCAGCATCGCCTCCCGCTCGGCGACGAGGCCCACCGGATGGTCGGCCAGGCGATCGCCGACGAGGGCGCCCTGGACCTCCTGATCCCGCACCCGGACTTCCACCTCGTGAAGGCCGGCCGCGACGCGCAGTCGGAGGGCACCAAGGAGCTCCTCAAGGAGGCCCGCAAGCTGCTGGCGGTGTACAACGAGTCGCTCTCGGCGGAGTCGTTCGTGACGCTCCTCGACTGGGCCTACCTGGCCGTCCACAACGGCGACCTCGACTCGCGCGACAACGTCGGCCTGCGCGCGATCTACGAGTGGACCCGCGAGGCAATCGCCTTCCCGGCGCTCGAGCGCTGGATCACGGCCGGCCACGACGCCGACCTCCTGAAGCGGATGGGCTACGACCCGGAGGTGCCGCTCAGCACCAAGCTGCGCGACCGCAAGGGCGAGATCGTCAAGATCGGGCGCGACGCGCGCGAGCAGCTGACGTCGGCCAACCTGCGGCTCGTCGTCTCGATCGCCAAGAAGTACATCGGCCGGGGGATGTCGTTCCTGGACCTCATCCAGGAGGGGAACATCGGCCTGATCCGCGCGGTCGAGAAGTTCGACTACGAGAAGGGCTTCAAGTTCTCCACCTACGCCACGTGGTGGATCCGCCAGGCGATCACCCGCGCCATCGCCGACCAGGCCCGCACGATCCGGATCCCGGTCCACATGGTGGAGACGATCAACCGCCTGATCCGGGTCAGCCGCCAGCTGCTCCAGGAGCTGGGCCGCGAGCCGACGGTCGAGGAGATCGCCGAGGCGATGTCCAAGGGCCAGGAGGTGGTGGTCACGCCGGAGAAGGTCCGCGAGATCATGAAGGTCTCCCAGGAGCCGGTCTCCCTGGAGACGCCGATCGGCGAGGAGGAGGATTCCCACCTCGGCGACTTCATCGAGGACCGCGGCGCCCTGGCTCCGGCCGAGGCGGCCTCGCACCAGCTCCTCAAGGAGCAGGTGGAGGCGGTCCTGGACTCGCTCACGGGCCGCGAGCGGCGGGTGCTCCAGCTCCGCTTCGGCCTGGAGGACGGCCGGGCACGGACGCTCGAGGAGGTCGGCCGCGAGTTCAACGTCACCCGCGAGCGGATCCGCCAGATCGAGGCCAAGGCGCTGCGCAAGCTCCGCCACCCGAGCCGCAGCCGCAAGCTCAAGGACTACCTCGAGTAGCAGGATCCGCGCACGCTGGCAGCGAAAGTGGCAGCAGGCACGGACGCCGCCGGATGAGGGCCGAACGTCCGATCCGCGCTGTAGCTCCAGAGAGTCCGCGCAGGATTGGCGCGGCACAAGGGGCTGTTGGCACCCTGACGCTGGCCGCCGGCTCCGCACCGGGCGCTCCGCTCCGTCGCTTCGGCGTCGCGGGGACGCCGAAGCCGGCATAGGACGCGCCCCGGGCGTCCGGCGGGCCGTTCGTCTCTCGCCAGGTGGGGCGACTCGCGCCTACCCTGCCCCCAGGGCGAGGCTTTGACGCGAGGCCCACGACTCTGACCCGTGGGTCTGTAGACGGGAACGACGCGGCCGGATCATCGAGCGTCCCAGGAGCGTGCGGGATGACGGGAATCGGTGAGACGCCGCCGGCACCGTCGCTCGCGCCCGTCGAGAATCGCGGCCGCGGGCCGTCGGCGCGGGTCGCGCTCGGCCTGATCACGGCCGCGCTGGTGGCGCTCGTCGGGATTCCGCTCGTCGGGCAGTCGGGCGGTAGACCCGGCCGGCAGGCGGCCGGCGGCGCGCCGACCGCGTCGCCGGTCGCCGCCGCGTCGCAGGCTGCGAGCACGGTCCCGCGGGCGGTCAGCCCGGTGCAGACCCCAGGCCCCGCCCCGACGCCGCCGGCAAGGTGGCGGGAGATGCCGTCGATCGAAGAGGTCATCGCTGCGGATGAACTGGTGGACCCGACTGGCGACGTGTCCTGGCGGCTCGAATCGGGATCGGCGACGCAACCGCCAGGTACGCCGGACATCGACGTGTCGCGGATCGTCGGCTGGATCGCTGGCGAGACCCTCTACGCCGAGGTAGTGGTGGAGGGCAAGATGCCCAAGGCGCCTGACCGCATTCCGGCACTCCGGCTGAGGGTTGGAGTGGGAGACCGGTTTGCCTTCGAGGCGCCCATCGTGTGTCGGCCGCTCTGCGAGCAGTGGGGCACGTTCGCTAGAGTGCCGGCGTTCACCTACCGTGTGAGGCAGCTCTCGTCGCATTGGGTGGCGACGTTCGCCGTCGACCTTGCGAGCCTCGGTACGACCGGCACGAGCGAGTATCGAATCTACGTCTCGGCTGAAGCCTACACCGGCGACTACGCCAGCGACTGGTACGACGAGACCGACCCCCTGGTCGTCAGACGATCGTCCTGAGCTTCGGGGCCGGGAGCCGTTTCGCCTCTCGTGAACGCTCGTCTGCTGGGTGGCGTAGCCAGGCCCCAGCTCCGCACCGGGCGCTCCGCTCCGTTCGCGGGCTGGGACGCGCCCCGGACGTCCGGGTGCCGTGACCTTCGGCTCTGGCCTGCCGCACTCCCAATCGCAAATGTGGCCGACAGCGGGACCGGGACCGCGCCGAGGCTCTGGCGAGGCCGACCGGTGACGAGCGTCCCGAGGAGGACACGCGATGCGGCGGATGGTGCTTCTGGCGAGCGCGGCCGTCGTCGTCGCGAGCGCGGCCGTCTGGGTTAGCAGGTCGCGGGGTGCGGTGTCGACGAGCGCACCGGGCGTTCTGCCTGGCCGCATCGGCAGCTGGATCAACGCGTACCTGGATCGGCCGCTCCACGCGGCCGTGGCAAGGGTGCTCGACCTCCAGCCGGACGACGACCTGCTCGATGTCGCCTGTGGGGCGGGGTACTTCCTCACAGAGTCCGCCTCGCACGTGGGCCACGTCGCGGGCGTCGACCTCTTGGAGCCCAAGGTCGGCCTCGCCAAGCGGCGGCTCGGCGAGCGCATCGCGGCGGGGACCGCGGAGGTCGCCAAGGGAGACGCGGGGGCGCTGCCGTGGGAGGACGGTCGCTTCACGGCCGTCACCTGCATGGACGCCTTCCCGTTCTTCCCCGACCCCGAACGCGCACTTGCCGAGATGTGCCGCGTCCTTCGCCCTGGTGGGCGGGCCGTCATCGACATGAACCCGAGGGTCCCCGAGGGGACCGAGTCCCACCTCTTCCGGGGGCCGGCGGGTCAGGTCCGGGTGTGGAACGACGCGGATGTGCGGCGGATGATGGAGGCGGCGGGGTTCGACGACGTCGCGATCACCCACGCGCGGATCGCCAGCGACAACCGCCTCGGCAACCGGCTGACCCGGGTCGTCTTCGGGACGGACGAGGAGACGATCGTCGCGGCCGTGAAGCCGGCGTAGGCGCCTGCGCGACCCTCGGCTCCGCACCGGGCGTCCGGGGGCCGACTTGCACCTGGCAGTGATCGTGGCAGTCGGCGCCGACGTTCGCCGGCCGCGGCGGTCGGGTTCGGGCCCGGGCGGGGGCGGGGCCTGCCATTCGGCCCTCGCCAGCGCCTCGACTCGTTCCTAGGGTGCCCGTCAGCGGGAGGCCAGGACGCGCGAACAACGCTCCGGCCGCCGGGACGACGTCGAGCAACTGGCGAGGCCGGCCCGCGAAGGCGTCCCGATGGGAGGAATCGAGGGGTGTGGCGCATGAGGCACGCCCGAGCGTTGGCCGGGGCCGCCGAGCCCGTTCCGCCTGCCATCGCCAGGAGACGTACCCGGGGCTCGCTCGCGATCCTCGTCGGCGCCCTTCTCGTGGGCTCCTGTTCAGCGGGGGCGGAACCCTCGCCGACTTCCTTCGCCGATTCCCTCAACGACATGACCGTGGCGGAGCTCACGGCCATCCTGGCCGATCCGGTTGCGGCGACGGACTGCGACGCCCATGAGGAGCCAGCGGTCGTCGAGTTCCTGTGCAGGTCGTACCCCGAGCAAGCGGCGGAAGCCCTGGGGGAGCGCGGCGACCCGGCGGCCGTTCCCGCCCTCGTGGCCGCGTTGGAGGATCCGGATCGTCCTCACGGGGTCGAGCAGGCTTCATGGGCCGCGCTCGAGAAGATCGGCGGCCCCGACGTGATCACGTTCCTCGACGAGTGGGTCGCCACGAATCCGACGCGCTCGAGCGAGGCCGCCGAGATCCTGGGGCGTCTCAGGGGGCCGACGCCGCAGCCAACACCCGCGCCCGAGGTCGAGTTGATCGGGGCCTGCTACGGAAAGCCCGTCCCGTGGGCCGCTCCCTACGCCGGGAAGGTCCACCCCCTGGTGATCGCCGGGCCCTGGGGAGTGCCCGGCGTGTGGGACTGGCTCCCTGACTTCGACATCAACGAGAAGTGGCGCGATGACGAGTGGACGAGTCCGATGATCCAGCTGGTCGTCTGCCCCGAATTGGCAGAGCCCAAGCCAGGTGGCTCGTGCGGAACCTACACGAGGGATGACGAAGTGAGCGGCGAGCTCATCCGCTACAGGGATGTGCTGAAGGTTCGCGTGGTCGTCGCCCGGACCGGCAAGACGCTCCAGTCGACGACGCTGCTAGGCCCCAAGACGAAATGCCCCGCGAGCACGGGCATCAGCTTGGGGAAGGAGCCTCCGTGGACCTTCCTCGCGGATTTGGTGACGTTCGAGCAGATCGACGAATACGCGACCAAGGTCTCGAAGCAGCCGGTGAACTAGCCCGCCCGCCGCCACCGTCTCGTCGTCGCCGAGCGTCAGCCGCGACGGCGGAGGATCGCCTTGTCCAGCTCGACGGCGAAGAAGGCGGCCGTGGACGCCACCAGCACGATCGCCAGCTCCTCCATCCCCAGCGCCTCGGTGACGAAGAGCGGCTGGAGGAACGGCACGTAGATCAGGGCCAGTTGGACGATGAGCGTGCCCCCCACCGCGAGGGCCAGCGGCAGGTTCGTCCGGATCCCGAGGTGCAGCGTGCTGATCCGCTCCGAGCGCACCGCGACGGCGTTCCCCAGCTGCAGGAGGGCGAGCGTCGTGAAGACCATCGTCTGCCAGTGCCAGCCCGCCTCGATCGCGATCGCTTGGATGCCCAGCACGACCGCCGCCATCAGGAGGCCGACCCCCAGCGCCTGGCGCCAGAGACCGCCGCCGAGGATCGACTCGCCGGTCGGACGCGGCGGCCGCCGCATCGCGTCGGGCTCCACCGGCTCCACGCCCAGGGCCAGAGCGGGGAGCCCATCGGTGACGAGGTTGACCCACAGGATCTGGACCGCCAGGAGCGGCACTGGTAGGCCGAGGAGCGGCGCCAGGAACATCACCCAGACTTCGGCCGAGTTGGTGGTCAGGAGGTAGCGGACGAAGCGGCGGATGTTGTCGTAGATCCGACGCCCCTCCTCGACCGCGTGGACGATCGTCGAGAAGTCGTCGTCGGCGAGGACCATGTCGGCGGCTTCCTTGCTCACCTCCGTGCCCGTGATCCCCATGGCGACCCCGATGTCGGCGAGTCGGAGGGCCGGCGCGTCATTGACCCCGTCGCCGGTCATGGCGACCACGGCGCCGCGGGTCCGCCAGGCCTCCACGATCCGCAGCTTCTGCTCGGGGCTCATCCGAGCGTAGACGGCGACCCGCTCGACCCGCGCGGCGAACGTCGCGTCGTCGAGCGCGTCGAGCTCGGCGCCGGTCAGCGCCTCGTCGCCGGGCCGCAGGATCCCCAGGCGGCGGGCGATCGCGGCGGCGGTCAGGGGATGGTCGCCGGTGATCATGATCGGCGTGATCCCCGCGGTCCGACAGGCGGCGATCGAGCCGGCCGACGCCTCGCGCGGCGGGTCTGCCATCGCGACGAGCCCGGCCAGGCGGAGGTTCGCCTCGGCCCGCTCGAGATCGTCCGGGACGGCGTCGAGGTCGCGTGACGCGAAGGCGAGGACGCGGTACCCGTCGGCCGCGTACCGCCTCGCCACGGCCTGCGCCATGGCGAGGATCGGGCTCTCGGCCGGGTCGAGGAGCGGAGCGATCGCCTCGATGGCGCCCTTCGAGGCGACCCGCACCCGGCTCTCGAAGGCGTGGAGCGTCGTCATGCGGCGGCGTGCGGCGTCGAACGTTATCTCCTCGATGCGCGGGTGCTCCTCGAGGAGGTCGGCCGCGAAGACCCCGCGCTTGCCGGCGAACGCGAGGAGGGCGCCCTCGGTGGGGTCGCCGGTGATGCTCCAATCGCCGCCGGCCCGCTCCGGGGCCCGGAGGGTGGCGTCGTTGCAGGCGACGGCGATCCGGGCCAGGCGATCGAGGGCCGCGTCCAGCACCGCGGGACGTCCGGGGGCCCCCGCATGGAGCGCAGCGGCTTCGCCCGGGACCGCGATGACGGTCGCGTCGTCCGGATCCGGCTCCACGGTGCCTTCGGGGGCGTACCCGTCCCCGGTGACGCGCACCGCCCCAGCCGGCGTCCAGGCCCGCTCGACGAGCATCCGGTTCTCGGTGAGCGTGCCCGTCTTGTCCGAGCAGATCACGGTCACCGAGCCGAGCGTCTCGACGGCTGGGAGCTTCCGGACGAGGGCGTTGAGCCGCGCCATCCGCCGGGCGCCGAGCGCGAGCGCGACCGTGACGACGGCAGGGAGCCCCTCGGGGATGGCGGCGACCGCCAGGCTGACGGCGATGAGGAACATCGCCTGGGGCGATTCGCCGCGCAGGACGCCGACCGCGAAGACGAGGGCGCAGACGATGAAGGCGAGGCCGGCCAGCGCCTTGCCCAGCGCGGAGAGCCGCCGCTGGAGCGGCGTCTGCCCTCCGGCGTGCCCCTGGAGCAGCTCGGCGACGCGCCCGAGGGCGGTCGACATCCCCGTCGTGAGGACGATCCCGGCGCCGCGCCCGTACACGACCGCCGTGCCGGAGAAGGCGATGTTGCGCTGGTCGGCGAGGACCCCTTCTGGGACGTCGGGGAGCGGGTCGGTGGACTTCTCGGCCGGCTCCGACTCGCCGGTGAGGGCCGCCTCGTTGATGCGCAGGGCGCGGGCCTCGGTGAGCCGCAGGTCGGCCGTCACGATGTCGCCGGCGTCGAGCCGGATGAGGTCGCCGGGGACGACCTCGGGGGCCGCGACGAGGATCGTCTCGCCGTCGCGGATGACTCGCGCCGTGGGGCTCGCCATGCGCTTCAGGGCGTCGAGGGCCTGCTCCGCGCGGTACTCCTGGACGAACCCGACGATGCCGTTGAGGACCACGATGGCGAGGATGACGATCGTGTCCTTGAGGTCGCCGAGCAACGCGGTGATCGCCGCGGCGACGATGAGCACGACGATCATCGCGTTGGTGAACTGCTCGACGAAGAGGCGCCAGGCGGGCTTCCGGCCGCGCTCGATGAGCTCGTTGCGCCCGTACCGGACCAGGCGATCGGCGGCCTCGAGGGCGGTCAGCCCGCGAGACGGGTCGGTGGCCAGGGCGGCGGCGACGTCGGCGGCGGCGACGGCCCACGGTCGCCCGCCGGCCCCGGATGGATGGCTCATGCGCTCCAAGGATGGGGCCCCTGGGACGACGGTGCGAGATGGACGGGTCCCGAACGGCCGGGGCCGTTGGTCCCGACCGGCACCCGCGCCGCCGCACCCACGGCCTCCCGCCCGGTGCCCACGTCGCGGCGACCCACGCCGTCCCGACCCGGCGTGGCACGATGTCCCCATGACTGAGCCGACCACGACGTACCCGATCCGGACGGCCACCCCAGAGACAGTCCGCGCCTTCCTGGCGCCCCTCCTCGTCGCCTTCGGCGAGGAGATGACGGAAGCCGAATGGGACGACTGGCGCCGGACGATGGAGGCGGAGCGGGTCGTCGCCGCCTTCGACGGCGAGACGCCGATCGGGTCGGCCGCCGCCTACACCTTCCGGCTCACCGTGCCGGGTGGGGAGGTCGCCGCGGCAGGCGTCACGGCCGTCGGTGTGGAGCCCGGGCACCGCCGGCAGGGCGTGCTGCGCTCCCTCATGCGCCAGCAGCTCGATGACGTGCGAGGCCGCGGCGAGCCGACGGCGATCCTGTGGGCGTCGGAGGGGGCGATCTATCAGCGCTTCGGGTACGGCCTCGCGACCCTGAACGGGACGATCGAGGTCGACCGATCGAAGACCGCCTGGGCCCGGCCGTGGGCACCCGGGGGTCGGATGCGGCTGGTGGACGAGAAGGAGGCCCTCGCCACGTTCCCGCCGGTCTACGAGCGGATGCGCGTCGCGACGCCCGGCGCCCTGACCCGGACCGAGGGCTGGTGGCAGTGGGGGATCCTCCGCGACGCAGAGCATTCGCGCCATGGCGCCGGCCCCAAGCTCCGCTACCTGTACGAGGTCGACGGCGAGGCCGAGGGGTACGCGATCTACCGGGTGAAGGGCGACTGGGACGAGCGCGGACCGAAGGGCCAGCTCATGGTCGCCGAGGCGATCGCGCTGACGCCCCGCGCCGGGCGCGCCATCTGGGGCTTCCTCTTCGGGGTCGACCTCGTCCGGACGACGCGTGCCAACCACGTGCCGGTTCCGCACCCGCTGCTCCTCGAGCTGGCCGAACCGCGGGCCCTCGGCCTCACGATCGGGGACGGGCTGTGGGTGCGCCTGGTCGACCTTCCGGCGGCGCTGGCGGCGCGTCGCTACGGTGCCGCCGGCGAGCTCGTCCTCGAGGTGGCCGACGCCTTCTGCCCGTGGAACGGTGGACGCTGGCGGCTGACCGCCACGGGCGAGCCAGGGGTGGCCGCAGCGACCGTCGAGCGGACGGACGCACCGGCGGACCTCGCGGCCGACGTCGCCGACCTCGCGGCCGCCTACCTCGGCGCCTTCCGCGTCTCGGATCTCGCCAGGGCCGGGCGGGTGGATGGACGGACCGCCGGCGCCCTGCAGCGAGCCGACGCCCTCTTCGCCTCGGATGAAGTCCCCTGGTGCGGCACGATGTTCTGACGGGGGTGCCGGCCCGGGGCCGCGGCGGTCGCGCGACGGGTCGCCCGGTCGGCCAGCCGGGTCGCCCGGTCGGCCAGCCGGGTCGCCCGGTCGGTCAGCCCGGCTCGTCGCCGGTGGCGATCGGCATCCCCGTGCGGCTCCAGTCCGAGTACGACCCGGGGTAGAGGAGCGGATCGGGCAGCGCGGCCGCCCGCATCGCGAGGGCGAGCTGGCAGGCGTTGACGCCGCTCCCGCAGGCGACGACCACCGGCCGCTCGCCCGCCGCCCCGAGGGCGGCGAAGCGCCGGGCAAGGTCTGCCGACGCCAGGAAGCGGCCGTCGGGACCGAGGAAGGAGGCCGTCGGCGCGCTGGCGGCCGTCGGGATGTGCCCGGGAACGGGATCGATGGGCTCGACGTCCCCGCGGTAGCGCTCCGGCGCCCGGGCGTCCAGCAGGGTCAGCGTCCCGAGTCGCGACGCCAGCTCCTCCCGCTCGATGGTGCGCGACCAGCTCGGCAGAAGGCCCCGCCAGGGCCCGGCCGGCGCGTGGCGCGGCACGTCCGGGGTGAGCGGCAGGCCGGCGGCGCGCCAGGCCGCGATGCCGCCGTCGAGCACGGCGGCCCGCGGGTGGCCCAGCGCGTCGAGCATCCACCAGAGCCGGGCGGCGACCGTCCCGGCGGCATCGTCGTAGGCGACGACCCGATGCTCGCGGCCGATCCCGAGCGCGCCCAGCGCCGCCGCGAAGGCCGCCGGGCCGGGGAGGGGATGGCGACCGGGTCCGACCGGGGCCGTGAGGACCGTGTCGAGGTCCACGAAGACGGCGCCCGGCAGGTGCGCCTGGAGGTAGGCCGCGTGACCGGCCGCGGGCGTGGCCAGCGACCAGCGGACGTCGGCGATGCGCAGGTCGGGGTCGGCGAGGTGCGCGGCCAGGTCGGCCGCCGAGACCAGGGTCATTGCCCGAGTATGGCACCGAGCCGGCGACCGGCGACCGCCCAGGCGGGCCCGATCGGGGCCGTGCTATCCTTCCGCCCGGCGCGGCCCCGGCCGCGCGTCGCGCCCCGCCATCGCGGCGGCGCCTCCGCTCCGGCGTAGCTCAGTGGTAGAGCGGGCGACTGTTAATCGCTTGGTCGTAGGTTCGAATCCTACCGCCGGAGCCATCCGTTCCGGGATCCGCCCAAGGCGGTGTGCGCGGAAGACTTCGATCTGACGCCGGCCACCAACGTGTGCTCGACCTGCGGGATTCGCCAGCATGTGCTGGACGCTTCGGTCCGGCTTGGCCAGCACTTGCTGTAGATCGACTCGCAAGGCCTGGTCTGGCCGCCGTCCGCTCGATGTCGAGCCGGAGCGCCCGGCGGGTCGGGCTCCGAGCAGCGGATGGCCGAGTCCCAGGCCCGAGGCGAGGCGGCGTCCCGGTCCGGCGGAGTGCCAGGCCCAGCGCCCTCCGTCCGAGTGCGACCGTCAGCCCGCGGCCAGCAGCGGCTCGAGCGGCCGGCGTGATCCGTCCGCGTCCGCTTGTCTGGTCGCTGCGTCCACTGTCTGGGCCGGTGCTTCGCCGGCGTAGCAGCGCGTAGCATCGACATCCCGGGGAGAGCCGTTTGGCCCTCGCTCAGCCCGCGATGAACCGCGACCGTGTCCCCAGCGGGAGGCTCTGACGCGCGGCCCACACCTCTGGCCGCCCGGACCGCGCCGAGCCACTGGCGAGACCGACCCGCCGCGTACCGGTGCATCCGCCCCAGGCCGGAGGGACCGTCATGAACCGCGGGCGTCTCCTTGGCCTCGTTCTTGCCTCGTCCCTCTCGATGATCCTGGCCGCGCTGATCCCGGCGACCGGACTGAACGCGGTCATGGCCTTCGACGTCGGTGAGTGGCAGTTCAACCCCGCGACGAAGCACTACTACGCGCAGGTCGATGGCCTGAGCTGGGACGAGGCGGAGGCGTATGCGGTGCGCCTTGGCGGTCACCTTGTCACGGTCAACGATCAGGCAGAGCAGGACTGGCTGTCGGCCACCTTCCGCGGGGACGGACTCCTCATCGGGTTCAGCGACCTGGCCTCCGAGGGGAGGTGGGTCTGGGCGAGCGGCGAGCGGGTGACGTACACGAACTGGGCTTCGGGCCAACCGGACAACTTCAGGGGTGAGGGACCCGGAGGCCAGGACTTTGCCGTCCTGAACTGGGTGAACCCAGACGATGGCGTCCTCGGCTGGGACGACGGCGGAGGAAGCAGCGCCCTGATCGAGGTTCGCGCGCTGCCGACGACCGGCTGGATCTCCGGCACCGTCACGGCGGCCGGCTCGGTGGTCCACGTGGATGCTCTCGCCCAGGTCCCCGACAGCGGTGAGTGGGTGAACGCCGGGTCGGCCACGACCGACGCTTCCGGCGCCTATGAGATCGGTGGCCTGCCACCGGCTGACTACCGGCTTGTGTTCCGGGGTGGCGCGAAGTTCGCCGACCAATACTGGGAAGGCCAGACACACCCCGATGCCGCCGACACCGTGCACGTCACCGCTGGCGTCGTCGTCTCAGGCATCGACGGCGCGATGGTATTGACAGGGCGAATCGCCGGGCTCGTCGCGGACGGCACCCGTCCGATCGCCAACATCAGCGTCCGCGCGGAGGCCGTGACACCCGGCGGTTGGGTCCCTTCTGCCTCGGCTCGGTCGGCCTCGGACGGCACCTACGCGCTGGTTGGGCTCGTTCCCGGGCTCTATCGCATCTCGTTCGAGGATCCTGAAGGGCTCTTTCCTCCCGAGGTCTATGACAATGCGTCGCTGGGCAGCCCGACGCTCGTCGAGGTCGCTCCCGGGGCGACGACGGGCGGCGTAGACGCGGCCCTCGAGCTCCCCAGGCCGCCGGTCGTCGCGCTACCTGGACCGTCGGGCCTCGAGCCGTTCATCGTCGTCGGGACCGCCGGCGGGATCGTCGGCCGGGGATGGCCGGCGGGCGCGTCGGTCGCCGTCGGGGTCGACGACCCGGCCACGCCCGGATCGCTCGATCTGAACCTGTCGGCCGTGGCCGACACCGACGGTGGATTCAGCCTCGAGGCCGGCTCCGACATCGTTGCCGGCTTCGTGGCGACCGCGATGGATGGCACGCACCTCAAGGCCCTGACCGTCACGGACGTCCGGCTCACGAGCGTCGATGCCGTGAAGGATGCGGTGCAGGGCACTGCCACTCCGGGAAGCACGGTCGTCGTGACGGTGCGGACCGGCGAGCCAGTCGAGCCCGGGCGAGGGGCGACCGCCGGCGAAGACGGCACCTGGATGGCCGACTTCTCGGTCTCGGCGGGAACGGATCCTCGAGGTGCCATCCACGACATCGTCGTCGGGGACCGCGTCTCCGCGCGGCAATCCGACGAGGACGGGGACATGACCGAGGCCGGCCTGATCGTCCCGCCGACCGAAGCGCAGGCACCGGCGGACGGCTTCCGCGAGCCCGGGCTGCTCGTGCCGACCGTGACCACCTTCATCCCGACGCCGGGCGACATCTCGACGGACCCGCCGGTCGTTGGGGCGAACCTCTTGTTGGCGGCGCTGGCGATGATCCTCTTCACGATCGCTACGGAGCTTCTGAACCGGAGCCTGGGGATGCTCGACCCGACGCTGAGGAGGCGGTTCCGCCTGGTCGATCAGCTCGATGGAGCCCGCGCACGGCTCGACGCCGCGCTCATCGAGCGAGCTGGAAGGGCCGGGCACGGCCGGCGCGCCGACGCGCTGCGAATCCTCGGCATCGCCGCGTTCTACGGGATCGTGTTCGCCCTCCTCGACCGCACCTGGAACCCGCTGTCGGTCACGGGACTGTGGCTGGTCCTGATCATGGCGGTCGCCTTCGGGATCGTCGGCCTGAGCGGCGATGTCGCTGCCTGGGCGGCGGCCCGGCGCTGGGGCATCGCGGGCGACCTCGCGGTCAAGCCCGGGAGCCTCGTCGCGGCCGTCGGCTCGACCCTCCTCTCCCGGGTCCTGGTCCTCGTTCCGGGGGTGATGATCGGGAGTCCCGAGGCGCTCGAGGTCGACGCGGGCCGTCTCGACCGGCGTCGGCTCGGCGGCCTCGCCGGGGTTGGCCTCGGTACGGTCGTGGGTGTGGGCCTCATCGCCTGGGTCGCGACGCTCGGGACGACCGCGCTTCGGGGAGGCGGCGACGACCTGGACGACCTCGTCGGCGGGGCGGAGGCCTTCCTCCTCCTGCTCTTCGCGGCCGCCGTCCAGAATGGGTTCGTACAGTTGCTCTCGCTCCGCGAGAGCGCAGGACTGGCCCTCCGCAGGGCCTATCCGATCCCGTGGGTCATCGCGCTGATGGGCGTGACCTTCCTGTTCTGGCACACCCTGGTCAATCCGCGCGGCGATCTGGCGGAGGCGCTGCGTTCGACGAACGTCCAGGCCTTCCTTGCCACAGTTGGGATCGTGCTTGCGATCGCGGTCGTGGTCTCGGCGACATCCTGGCTGGTCCGGCAGCGGGCCGTCCGTGACGAAGGGGCGATTGGGCGACGGGCGGTCATGACGAACGAGACAGAGGCGCCCGCGACGCCCAGCCCCTGCCCGCTCGACTCTGGCGTGCCCGAATCCCCCGTGCCCGGACAGATCGTGCCCGAGGCGGCCGAACCCGGAGTTGTCGCCCCCGACACAGGCGCGGGTGCCCAGCCTGCCGGTTCAACGCCGCCGGCCGCAGACACATCGATCGCGGAGGAGACGGCCGAAGCGACCGCCACCGTTCCGACCGGGCCACAGTGACACCAGGTCGACCGAGCGAGGGCCGACCCCTTCGGCGACGGGGAAGGGCCGGTTTCCACTCCGCCTGACGGATTCGGCCGATCCGAGCGTGCGAAGTCGCCCAAACACGGGTTTCGTCGATTCCGCGAGCACGAGATGCGGCGGCGTGTCAGGCGGAGTGGAACGAAGGCAAGCTCAGGTGGGCGATCCGCAACGCCCAACCTCGTCACCAAAGGCCGTGAACGGCTGGGCCGATCACGAGCCCGACTGGTGGCCCAACCTCCTGATGCACCCGGACGCCAGGATCGACCTCGTCGACGGGTCGCGCCCCGTCCGTGGGCGCGCCGCGAGCGAGGACGAGCGGCCCCGGCTCTGGGCCAGGTGGGCCGTCCACGACAAGAAGCTCGACGCCTATCCCGGCCTGCGTTCGCGGCAGAGCCAGGTCGTCCTCCCGATAGCCCGGCTCTTGGCCCGTCATGTCGCCCGTCGGACCCGCCGTGACGACATGGACGTCTGGCCACGGTCCGATTGACACGCCGCGGGACGGACACGCGCGTCGGAATTGACCGTGCGGGCAGCAACCTGAGACACGCCCCGCGATCTCCCCCGAGGTCTCAGCGGGCTGTTGGGCCTGCGGGGAGGCTACGATCGCGGCCGCAACTACGCGACGACAACAACGACGTTCCCCAGCTTCTGGCCGGTTTCGGCGTACCTGTGAGCCTCGACCATCTGCTCGAGCGGGAAGCGCCGGTCGATGACCGGGTGCAGCCGTCCCGCTTCGACCAGGCCCCGCAGGTGGGCCAGGTCCGCGCTCGTTGGGCCTGATGCCGCGAACGACACCCGCTTCCTGCTCCCCCTCGACGCCCACCTGGCGCGAACGATCTGCAGGAAGCCCGGATTGGCCATGAGCAGGCACCCGTTCTCGGTCAGCAGCCTCACCATCCGACCAGACGGTGTGTTGCGGACCACGTCGAAGATGACGTCGTAGGTCTCAGGGCTGGCGGTGAAGTCCTCCTGGGCGTAGTCGATCACGCGATCTGCCCCGATCGTGCGCAGCATCTCCAGCTTCGGCGCGCTGTCCACCGCGGTCACGTGCGCCCCGAGGTCCTTGGCGAGCTGGACCGCGAAGGTGCCGAAGCTCCCTCCGGCTCCGTTGACCAGGACCCGCTGTCCGCTCCGGAGGTTCGCCTTCCGCAGGAACTGCAAGGCCTCGCCTCCCCCGTACGGTACGGCCGCAGCCTCCTCGTAGCTCAGGTTCGCCGGCATCGTCGTGATCGCCCCGCCTGCAGGGTTCTCGCGCAGGCAGATGTACTCCGCGTGGGCTCGCAAGCCGATGCCCGTTGCCGCGAAGACCCGGTCGCCCTTCCTGAGCGACCTGACGTCCTTGCCCACCGCTTCGACGTCGCCGGCAAGCTCCTGCCCGAGCACGGGTTGTCTGGGTCTGCGGATGCCGAACCCCAGCCGCATGGGCACCCAGATCCAGGGGGCGAAGTCGAACCGCCGCAGCTCGCAATCGGCCGCGGTCACCGTCGTGGCGCGGATTCGAACCAGCACTTCGTTGTCCTTCGGAACGGGCTTCGGCACGTCCCTGAGCTGAAGGACGTCCGGTGGCCCGTAGTCCCCGCACACCACTGTTCTCATGCGTCATAGGGTAGTCCTCGCCTTCCCGGGCCCAGGGTTCGACAGGAGCCCCGAGACGGACGCGGGGCTCCCTGAAGAGGGCGGGCCAACGCCCGAGAGCAGGATCGCGCGGGCCATCGGCAGTGTCACGCCTCGGGGGCCATGATGTCCGCAGCGTCCCCGGCTTCAGTCCGGGGCCGTCTTCGGGCGAGGTCATCCAGGCCGGCGATCGAGAGGAGGACGAAGTTGACCGAGTCTTCTGGGACGCTGCCGCGCCGATGGCGCTACGGCATGCATCCGGGTGCGGTGGGCACGCAGATCCGCGCTCTCGGGCGCGTCGATCTCCCGCTCGGCGAAGCCCTTCGCGTGGAGATGGCGGCCGCCGACCCGGGTGCGGAGGACGTCGTCCACCTCCAGTACTACATCTGCACGGACGCGGGCGGCTGGGCGCTCTGGATCTCGTGCGCCAGAGGCGATCTCGCTCGCCGCGAGGCGGCTCTCCAGGAGATGATCCCCCCGTTCATGCAGGAGTCGTAGGACCGGGCTCCGAGCAGGAGCCGCCCCGCCCGGCCACAGAGCTGTAACGGGACCCTTCGGGCACCATCGCGACGTCCCGCCCGGCAAGGCTATGGCAGGACCCGCCACGTCGCGCTGAGCGTCGTCGAGGCGCCGTGGAACAGCTCGTCGGGCGCGGGCCGGCCAAGGCACGCGATCTCGCCGGACCGGCCCGCGTCGCGGATCGTCGCCACGCACGCGCCGAACAGCGGCGTCCAGGTGTCCGAGCCGTGCAGGTCATTGGTCGACACCACCTGCGGCGAGCCCCCGATCACGTCGTCCAGCATCGCGAGGACCGCGTCGCCGGTGTACGTGCCGTCACCCGTGAACGGCATGATGTGGATCCGGAGCGTCTCTGGCGCCGACGGAGTGCCACCGACGCGGACATCCGGCACGTCGTAGATCCCGGCAACGTGATGGGAGGCGGCCGGCAGATGGACGGTCGCGCTTCCCTGGCTCCGGTAGTGATCGCCGAGCCGCCAGGTGACCTCCATTGCCGTCCCGACGTCGCGCACGAGGGACTCCGTTCGCCAGGTCGCGGACAGGCGTCCGGTCGGCTCGACCGCGGCGCCCTGGCTCCCGGGCTGGGGCCCGATCGCGCAGTCGAGGCGGCCCTCGGCCTCCCCGGCCGCGATCGTGGCCCGGCATTCGACGAGCGAGTAGTAGATGTCGGTGGGATCGTTCCATCCGCGATCACCGAGCAGCCGGACCGTGCCCGTGATCACGTCCGCGGCGTACTCGCCCGGCCCCGCGTACGCGGAGATGCTCACGCTCAGCCCGCCCGGTCGCTCTCGCGAGTCGCGGGGATCCGGGGGGTGGACGACCGGCAGGTCAAGGCGGTAGCGGATCATGCCGCGCTCGGCCGTGATCCGGACGCTCCCGCCACCGATCCCGGTCGGGTCTTCGGTGAGGCCGGGCGCGTCGGACGTGACCGTCCACGCGGCACGCCCGGCCGAAGGCGGCGCGATCGGCGTCGCCGCGGCGGCCTGCAACGCGACGGCCCACGGGGGCAGCGCACCCACGTCGGCGGGCGGGCCGGACCACGCGAGGCGGAGGCGGAGGATTCCGTCGGTCGCGATCTCGCCTCGCCGGACGCCCGCCAGGGGGCATTCGATCTCGATCGTCGCGTCCTCCGCGCGCAGCGCGAAGCACTCCGGGCCGCTCCCGCCGGTCACGTCCGCCCCGCCGAGCGTCGCCGAGATCAGCGCGGTGCCCATGCCGTCCGGCCTGGTGGCGATGTCGGCGGTCAGCAGCAGCCGGATGCTGCCGGCGCACTCCGGCATGCCGGAAGCGGATCGCTCGGCCTCGAGCACGAGCTGCCCGCTCGTCGCATGCGACGACGGCGTACCTCCTCGGAGCCGCGCTGCGTAGGTGATCGGCCGGCCCTCGATGCTCGCCCCGCTCGCGTCCGCCACCAGGAGCGCATCGACGACGAGCTCGCCGGGCGCCGGGCTCATCGGAGCCGAGGAGAGGCCTCGATCGGGAGCCGAGAGCACCAGGCCGACACCGCAGCGGTCGACGCGAGGCCCGATCGGGGTCGCCGTCGGGGCCGCCGTCGGGGATGAAGAGCCGGCGCACGCGACGAGCAGCCCGCTGACGAGGACCGCCAGCATCGGTCGCGATCGCGTCTGTCCATCACGGCGCATGCGCCGATTCCCCGCCGGTCCGGCGACCGCCACCGCCGCGTGCGGATCGCGGCGCCGGATGCCGTCGGGTCACCCTACCGGCCGGCCCGCCCGCGCAATAGGGCGGAACGGCTCCAACCGTGGCGGCGGCGGCCCGCGGACCGGAGCGTGGCACCCGATGACCCGGTCGTACCGAAGGCGTCGTCGGTGGCGCGCCCCGGCGGAACCGGGCGCCTGCCAGCCCACCAGCTGACCACCCTCCTCCGCGTCAAGATGACGCAGATCAGATGGCACCCACCGCCGGGACGATCACTCGTCCAACCGATGCCGGCCGGGCGGCCCCGTTCGCCCGTCTCGAGTGCCACGAGATCGTCTGCAACGATCGGCCTGCGGACCGCCAAGGATGGCGCCGCCCATCTGTCCGGTGACGGCGTGATGCGGAGCGGCTCCGGGGACAATGATCCGGAGCGGGCGACGATGATGGAAGACGAGACGACGGGGAGCTGGGGCCGCCGGTGCCGCTCCCCCAAGCGAGGACCCGCACCCGGGGTGTACCCGGAGTCGATCGGCTCCACCCATGCCCGGTCCGCTAGTGGAGGGTGAACCGGGCTCCGCTGCAGATCGGCGGGGGCAGGCGCTTGATCTCACGGGCCTTGAGCGTGCGGACGACGATGTCGCCGGTCGTGCAGTGTTCGGAGTTGTAGGCGTCGAAGAGATCGAACTCGTAGACGGCGCTGTTGCCGTCGGGGATGGTGTCGCCGTGGCGCTCCCCTTCGAGCTGGCGCTCCACGCCGTCCACCACGTAGGTGACCCGAACGGTCTCTCCCGTGCTGTTGGTGATCACGATGCCTCGGATCCCCGAATCAGGCCCGCAGGCTGCCACGAGAAGGGCCACGGCGCCCACGATCGCGACCGCCCAGCATCGGCCCGCTCGTCGGCGGGATCGCCTCCCGCGAACAGGCTCGCCGATCATCGTCGGGGTTCCTCTCCTGGTCATGTCTGCCCCTCTACGTCGACGTCTGGGGGAGGTCGATCAGCCTAGCGTCATTCGCGCCGGCTCCAACCGCTACCTCAGCGTGATCCACGTCTGGCTGCAGACGGGCGGAGGCAGGCGCTTGATCTCGCGGCCCTTGAGCGTGCGGACGACGATGTCGCCGGTTGAGCAGTGGGCGGGGTTTCCGTCGTCGAACAGATCGAGCTCGAACGCGGAGGAGCTGCCGGCGGGGATCGTGTCACCCTCGGCCTCTCCTTCGAGGTGACGCTCGACGCCGTCGATCACGTAGGTGATCCGAACGCTCTCCTCCATGGTGTTGATGAAGCCGACGCCCATACGTGCCGGGTCGGGTTGGCAGGCCGCCACCAGGAGGGCCACGATTGCCACGATCGCGACCACCCAGCGTCGGCTCGGTGCTCGTCGGCGGGATCGCCGCCTGCGATCAGGCTCACCGATCATCGTCGGAAGGGTGGCGGGTCCTGGCAGGCGTCGGCAACCTCGACGCGCAGCCATCTCAATCCGGCGCAGGCGACGTCGGCCGTGGGAGCGGGCCTGATTCGACTGGTTGGAGGCGGGCCACGTCCGCGCGGAGGGCGGCGAGGTCGTCCCGGATGCCCTCGAGGAGACGCAGGATTCGACGGTTGGTGGGTGCTGTGTCTGACGTGGGGCTGCGGTCGCCCTCCGTCGGCGAGCTGGGATCACGCCTTGTTGGAGGCGGCGACCCTGCAGCGGCCCACCTTTCAGCGTCTCCTGGGTAGCCGGCAAGCCGCATCAGGTCCTGGTAGGAGAGGTCGAGGACCACGCTCAAGCGGCTCAGGACGCGCGGGGACGGAGTACGCACGAAGCCGCTCTCGAGCTTGTACTGATACCCAGCCGAGATCCCGGCCTGCGTGGCCGCTGCCTGCATCGACAGACGGCGGAGCTCCCTCCGATCGCGGAGGGTCTCCCCGAGCTCCAACGTGGGTCGAGGTCGGGTGCCCTTCGTCGAGCCTGTCGCAGGTGTCATCCGAAATGCCCTCCCATGGTGCGTTGGTTCATTCACTATGATACCACCACTGAAGTGAACGCGGCCCGAGAGCGTCAGGTTCCAGGCGAGGTTGCCATCGCCGCGGGGTCAACGCCCCGCTCTCGCTGGTCGGGGGCGGATCCTCGGGCCGTATCATCGAGCCAAGTGGCCGACCCGATCGCAGACCAGCACGAGAAGTGGTCCGAGACGTTCGTCACCCGGCCGGACTTCCTCGGCTCGGAGCCGAGCGAGCCCGGCCGGGCGGCGCTCGCCCGGTTCACGGGGGCCGGCGTCGACGAGGTTCTCGAGCTCGGCCCCGGACAGGGCCGCGACACGCTCCTGTTCGCGGCTGGCAACCTGCGGGTCATCGCCGTCGACTACGCCGAGTCGGGTCTAGCCCAGATCACGGCGAAGGCCGAGGCCGCCGGACTCGGCGCGTCGATCCGGCCGCTCGTCAGCGACGTCCGCCATCCGCTCCCGCTGCCCGACGAGAGTGTCGACGCGTGCTACGCCCACATGCTCTTCTGCATGGCCCTCACGTCAGCCGAGATCGCGCAGCTCATGGCCGAAGTCCGCCGCGTCCTCCGCCCAGGCGGTCTCCTCGTCTACACGGTCCGCACCACGGCCGATGCCCACTTCGGCGTGGGAGTCGACCGCAGCGATGGTCGATGGGAGACCGGAGGCTTCATCGTCCACTTCTTCGACCGCGCGCTCATTGATCGCCTCGCCGGCGGGTTTGAGATCCTCGAGGTCACCGACTACGAGGAAGGCCGCTTGCCGCGCCGCCTCGCGGCGGTCACGATGGAGAAGCACTGACGCGAGACTGAGGGGGAGGGGGTGGCCAAGCTGGCGACGATCGGGGGCCTCCTCGATGCGGCCCGGGCTCGGCTCGAGCGCCTCGATCCGAGCGCTGCCCTGTCTGCGGCCGACGACGGAGCGCTCCTCATCGACACGCGGTGCGCCGAGCTCCGCCGGGAGACAGGCGTGATTCCGGGCTCGGTCCACGTCCCGCTGTCAGTCCTCTTCTGGCGGCTCGATCCGCGTTCCGAGTCTGCCGATCCGGGGCTCGCCGATCCGGACCGCCGGGTCGTCCTCATCTGTGCCCACGGCTACTCGTCGAGTCTCGCTGCCGCGACCCTCCTCGATCTCGGCTACGTCCAGGCGACGGACGTCATCGGCGGCTTCGAAGCGTGGGCCGCGGCCGGGCTACCCGTGGTGTCGGGCGACGACTGAGCACGATCAGGTCGTCGTGTGAACGGCGACCGCGTGCGTCGGCGCGGATGAGTGGTCGATGGGCGGCGCCAGCTGTCGTCGCGTGAGCCGCGGCCCGGGTCCCGACCCCGATCGCCTGACCGACGGCAGGGCGACGGGCCGGCCCGGCCCACGTGGCGACGAGTGCCCTCGGCTAGGCCATGGGCTCGAGGACGAAGACCGGGATCTGGCGGTCCGTCCTGGCCTGGTAGGACGCGTAGTCGGGCCAGGCCTCGACGGCGCGGGCCCACCAGACGGCCTTCTCGTCGCCGCTGACCTCGCGGGCCAGGTAGTCGCGCCTGATCGGCCCGTCCTGCAGCTCGACGTGCGGGTTCTTCCTGAGGTTGTGATACCAGGTCGGGTGGTTCGGGGCGCCGCCGAGTGACGCGACCACGGCGTAGACACCCTCGTGCTCGACGCGCATCAGGGCGATCTTGCGGAGCTTGCCGGTCCTCGCGCCGACCGACGTCAGGACGATGACGGGCTTGCCGCGAAGGTGGCCGCCCTGCTCGCCGTTCGTCGCCTCGTACAGCTCCGCCTGCCTGCGCGTCCGCTCCGACGTCGCCGGCTCGTACTCGCCGGTCAAAGGCATGTCTCTCCTTCGGGCCGCACCGGACGGGCCCGACGTTCCGGTGCCGGGTCCCGTCAGTCCACGTCGCGCCGGGACATGCCCCACGCGCCGACGAGGATCCCGCCGACGGCGATGGCCAGGCAGGCGACGACGCCGACCATGTCCCACTCCCCCACCATGGGCTTGCCGAAGTGGGCGGTCAGGGCCAGCTGGTGGAGCCAGTCGGGCAGGTTCAGCGGCGGCGCCACGAGGTCGAGCAGGTACGTGGCCACCACGACGAGGGCGGCGATCTCGGCCGCGATCGACGTCCGCCACAGGCCGCCGACCGCAACCCCGATCCCGACGATCGCGGCCGCGTACAGGCCGAGCGAGGCGCAGCCGAGCATCGCGTCGCCGGAGGCGAGGCCACCCACGGCCGAGCCGACCCCGACCCCGATCGCGAACAGGACGGTCAGCACGACGACCGCGAGGAGCGCGGCCGCGCCGCCGGCGACGACCCACCGGGTGCGGGCCAACGGCGTGCCCAGGACGATCTCCAGGCGGCCGTCCTGCTCGTCCGACGCCCACCTGGACACGAACGTGGCCGCCGCGAAGCCGACGGCGATGTACAGCAGCTCCGCGTAGAACTGCATCCACCCCCCGGTCGACGAGAAGTCGGCATCGGGGAAGATCATGGCGAAGCTGTTCATGAGACCGGACGAGCTCGAGATCTGGTCCGCCAGGGACCCGGCGAGCGACGCGTAGAGCACCCCGACCAGGCCGAGGCCGATCCCCCACGAAAGCGCCCGGGGGAGCTGGTCGCCGAACGCCCGGGCCGTCGGCCCGTGGACGCCGAGGACCGCAGACGGCGGCTGCGGGAGCGCGACGCCGGCCGTGACGCCCAGGTCGCGGCGGGCGAAGAGCTCGACGCCGAGCACCACGAAGACGGTGCCGAGGAGCCCCACGAGCGCAACCGACGGCCAGTCGTACACGCCCACGAGCGGGACGTGGTCGAACGTCCAGTTGAACGGGTTGAGGATGAGCAGCGGACCGCCGACGTTCAGGCCGTTCGTGATCCACAGGGCGCCCATCCCGAGCCCGGCGATCCCGGCCGATCCGGCGCGGCCAAGGAGCGGCGAGAGGGCGAACGCGAGACCGCCGAAGAACATCGCGATGAAGCCGACCCAGAGGGCGAAGCCGGCCGCGGACAGCAGCGGGATCTGGTCGCCGAGGGCCGCGTCCCCGAAGACGTTGGAGCTGAAGGTCGTCATGAGCGCGAGGACCACCATCGCCAGCCAGAGCAGGGTCAGGTGGGCAGCCAGCTTCTCGAGGGCGATGCGCCGCTTGCCGAACGGAGCCGCCGCCACGAAGTCGAGACTCCCGCGACGCGCCTCGCCGGCCAGGGTCGAGGACAGGGCCATGATCGACCAGATGGCCGTGCCGAGGGCGAAGATCGCGCTGTACTTGAAGGTGACGTAGCCGCCCAGCGTGCCCACCTTCGAGCCGATCGCATTGACGTTGCCGAACAGTCGCATCATCGACTCGGGGACACTCCCGAAGAGCGCATCCACCTCGAGCCGGGCGGCCGGCGTCGGGAAGATGTTCGAGACCGCGACGCCCATGACGAGCGCCATCCCGCCGAGCAGGCCGGCCGCGATGATGAAGGTGAGGCGGGAGTCGCGGATCGTCTTGCCGTAGATGGAACCGAATCCGTACAGCTTCCGGCGCAGTGGGATCGGGGGGAAGACCGTCGCCCGCTCGGGGCTGCCAGCGTGGATCGCCATGTCAGCCCACCTCCACGGCCTCGCGGCCGTACTGGGCGAGGAATGTCTCCTCGAGGCTGGGCTCCCGCGAGACGAAGTCCAGCAGCTCGTACCGCGCCGCGGCCTGCACCACCGGAGTGATCGCCCCCGCCACGCGCAGCCGGAGGACGTGGTCCTCGATGATCACCTCGCTGACGCCGGGGAGGGCCTCGAAGGCGGCCCCCGGGACCTCACCGGCGAAGCGCAGCTCGACCTGGTGGTGGGCCAGGTCACGGAGCGCGTCCACGGTGTCGACCTTCACCAGCCGGCCCTCGCGGATGATGCCGACGCGGTCGGCGGTCTTCTCGACCTCGGACAGGATGTGCGAGGAGAGGAAGACGGTCGCGCCGGCCGCGACCGCCTCGCGGAGGATGCCGAAGAAGGTCTGCTGGACCAGCGGGTCGAGGCCCGAGGTGGGCTCGTCGAGCAGCAGCAGCTCCGGGCGGTGCTGAAGCGCGATGACGAGGGCCACCTTCTGCTTGTTGCCCTTGCTGTACTCCTTGAACTTCCGCGACGGGTCCAGGTCGAAGCGTTCGACCAGTGAGGCCTGGTACGCCTTGTCCACCCCGCCGCGCAGGTTGGCGAAGTACTCGAGGTGCTGGGCGCCGGTCAGGCGGTCGTAGAGGGCGAACTCGCCCGGCAGGTACCCGATGCGGCGGTGGATCCCGACCGGGTCGGCGCTCGACTCGATCCCGAACACCAGGGCCCGGCCGCCGGTCGGCCGGATCAGGTCGAGCATCGTCCGGATCGTGGTCGTCTTTCCGGCGCCGTTCGGCCCGAGGAACCCGAAGACCTCGCCCTGCTCGACCGCGAGGTCGACATCGATGATCCCGCGGTGGGTCCCGTAGGACTTGGTGAGCTTCTCGAGCGTGATGACGGCGGGCATGGGGACTCCTTCTCTCAGGCAAACCAGACGCGCAGGGATGGGGCGTCGATGAGGACGAGCGAGCCGCCGGGAAGCCCGAGGATCCGCTCGATCGCCTGGTTGAAGGCGGCCAGCCAGCCCTCGACCCGCTCGAACGGGACACGGCCGTCCTGGCGGTCCAGGACGAGCTGGGCCACCGCGTCCCCCGACCCGTAGAGGATGGCGACGAGGATCGCCGCCGTGTCGTCGGGCGACGCGGAGCTGAGGGCACCCTCCGCTGTGCCCTGGCGGACGATCCGGGACAGGAGCGGCGTGATGCGCTCGGCCCCGACGCGCGCGAGCCGCAGTCGCACGAGGTCGTTCTCGGCCGAGTACCACGAGCGCAGGAGCGGAAGGAGGAAGTCGCTCCGCTCGGTCTTCCAGCGGCCAGCGGTGGAGAAGACCGCCTGGAGCTTCTCCGCGGCGGGAAGGTCCGGGTCGGCCGCGATGGGCTCGAGCACCGCCATGGCCGTGTCGACCATGCGCTCGATGACCGCCCCGAGCAGCGCCTCCTTCGAGTCGAAGTAGTGGTAGAAGGCGCCCTTGGAGGCGTCGAGCTCGTCCAGGACGTCCTGGACGCTCATCTGCTCGTAGCCCCTCGTCCGGATGAGGTGCTCCGCGGCGTCGAGGAACGCCTCGCGTCGGACGGCGTGGGCTGCGGCGTTGACCGTGCGGGCCATGGACGGCGATCCTCGCGAATAGCAAACCGACTGTCGGTCTAAGAATACCGCGGCCGTCAAACCGGCGTCCAGTGCGCGGCTGGGGAGCGGGCTGCGAGGCCTTCCTCGCCAAGCCGCATCCGCCCGATGCGCTGGTCCGGGCGATCCAGTCGCTGGTCACCTGACCGCGAGCGGGATCCGGACCTCGAAGCGGGCGCCGCCCTCCGGCCGGTTGGCGGCCGTGATCCGCCCCCCGTGGCGCTCGACGATCCAGGCGGCGATCGCGAGGCCCAGGCCGGTGCCGCCGCTCGGCGCGTCGTCGGCCCGCCAGAAGCGCTCGAAGACGCGCTCCCGGTCTTCCTCCCGGACGCCCGGCCCGTCGTCCTCCACCGCGAGGACGGCCGATCCCGCCTCGGGCCGGACGCGGACGACGACGCTGCCGCCGCGGGGAGTGTGCGCCACCCCGTTGTCGACGAGGATCGTGACGAGCTGGCGCAGGCGGAGGGCGTCCCCTGTGACGTCGGTCGGCAGGGGATCGACCGCCAGGCCGACGCCCCGGGCGGTGGCCAGCGCGTTCAGCGGCGCGGCCGCCTCGACGGCGACGTCGGCAAGGTCCAGCGGGGCGCGCTCGAGCTCCAGCGTGCCGGCGTCCGTCCGGGCCAGGAGGAGCAGGTCCTCGACGAGGGCCGTCAGGTGGCCCGTCTCGGCGTCGATGTCCTCGAGCGCGGTGCCGACCTGCGCCACGGGCTGGTCCTGGTTCCGTCGCAGGTCCGTCACGCTGGCCCGGATCACCGTCAGCGGCGTCCGCAGCTCATGGCTGGCGTTGGCGGCGAACTCCCGCTGGCGCCGCAGGGCGGCCTCCCGCCGGTCGATCGAGGCCCGGATCGGGACCAGGGCGCGGCCGGCGTAGACCCAGCCGGCGGCCACCGCGAGGGCGATGGCGGCGAGGCCGCCGAGGACGAGGACCCAGAGGAGCGCGCCAAGGAGCCGCTGCTCCGAGATCCGCTCGCCGATGACCTGCACGACGTAGGTGCCGTCGGCGCGATCGACCCCCAGCGAGTAGACCCGGATCGGCGTGTCCGCGACGACGGCCTCGCGGACGTCGCTGCCGCTCGTCCGGGCGGCCTCCACCGACGACTGGACGGGCAGCCCCTCGACGACGTCGAGGGAGCCGAGGACCGTCCCGTCGGGCGCGATCGCGAGGGCCAGCGTGCCCGATGCCTCGCCGCCGAAGGCAAGCCCGAGCGGCCCCCGATCGGTGAGCGGCCCGGGACGCGCGACGATGCGGGCGACGCCGGCGGCGCGACTCTTCAGGGTGTCGGTGGCCCGCCCGGCGAGCTCCCCGGAGACGGCGGCGTAGACGAGGCCGCCGAGGACCACGAGGATCAGCAGGGTCAGGCTGCCGCTCCAGGCGATGAGGCGCAGTCGAGTTCGCCGCAGGAGCGCGGCATCGCCCTCGCCGGCTGCAGCAGGCTGGGCCGGCGGCCGCTCAGCGAGCACGGACGCGGTACCCCACGCCGCGGACGGTCTCGATCCAGGCGCTGCCCTCGTCTCCCAGCTTGGTGCGCAGGAGGTGGATGTAGGCCTCGACCGTGTTGGGCGTCAGCGCGGCGCCGTAGGGCCAGGCCTGATCGAGGAGCTGGTCGCGCGAGAGGACCTGGCCGGGGCGCCGGAGGAGGCATTCCAGGATCGCGTACTCGCGCTGGCTCAGGTCGACCGACCGGCCGGCGACCGTCACCAGCCGGTCGGTCTCGTCGAGGACGATCGGGCCGGCCCGGAGCGTCAGGCCCCGACGGGGCGGCGGCCGGCGGCCGAGCGCGCGGAGGCGGGCGAGGAGCTCCTCGTAGGCGAACGGCTTGACCAGGTAGTCGTCCGCCCCGGCGTCGAGGCCCTCGACCCGCGAGGCCACCGCGTCGCGGGCGGTGAGCATGAGGATCGGCACGGCCGAGCCCCTGGCCCGCAGGCTGCGAGCCACGTCGAAGCCGGAGCCGTCGGGCAGCCCCACGTCGAGGATGATCGCGTCCAGCTGGGCCGCGGTCGCGATCTCCAGCCCCTCGGACGCGGTCATGGCGCTGTCGACGACATGGCGGTCCTGGCCGAGGAGTCGCGTCAGGAGGCGGACGAGGCGCGGGTCGTCCTCGACGAGGAGCAGGTGCACGAAGGCCTCCTAGCGACGACGGAACTGTAGCCTCACGACCTGGCCCGGGCGATGAGCGCGGCAGCGCTGTCGATCGGGATCGCGAAGCCGATGCCCTGGCCGCTGCTGGCGGAGGTCGCGATGACCGCGACCACGGTGCCCGAGACGTCGAGGAGCGGTCCGCCGCTGCTGCCGGCGTTGATCGCCGCGTCGGTCTGGACCAGGCCGTCGAGGGCGACCCGGCGGCCGGTCGAGGGGTCGCGGAGGTCGATCGAGCGGCCCAGGCCCGAGACGATCCCGGAGGTGACCGTGTCGGTGAACTCGCCAAGGGGGCTCCCCACCGCGACGACGAGCTGACCCACCGCCAGGTCGGTCGAGGCCGCCAGGCGGGCGGGGGTGAGGCCGGTGGCGTCGGCCCGCAGGAGCACGAGCCCGTGGGCCGCGTCCGACGCGACGACGCTCGCGGTGACCTCGTGCTGGTCGGCGAGGAGGATCGTGTAGGTGGTGTCGACGGGGGCGACCACGGTCGTCGTCAGGATCAGCCCGTCGGCGGAGACGACGATGCCGGTGCCGCCGCTGCTCGCGAACGGCCCGCCGCCGGAGGTGGAGATCGTCACCACGGATGGCTCGATGGCGGCGGCGACGGCGGCGATCGCGTCGACGCCCTCGAGGCGGGTCAGGGTGGCGCTGCCGGGCGCCTGGGTGGGGCTCGCGGTGGCGGCCGGCGCGGCTTGCGGCGCGGTGGCCAGCAGGAGCGTGGCCGTGCCGCCGCTGGCGAAGGCGGCGGACAGGAGCGCCGCCACGACGGCCAGGCGGAGGGTGATGCCGCCGCGGGCGCTCGGCTGCGGCAGGGAGGACGAGGTCGGAACGGGGTCGTGATCGACGGTCATCAGAGTCTCCGAACGGGCGATTGGATACGCCCTCCCACCCGTAGTCTGATCCTGCCATCCTGAAGCAAACCTGAAGCCACGCGAGGCGGCCGCTCCGATCTCAGATCATCAGCTCCTGCACCAGGTCCGACCACGTGGCGACGCCCGCCGCGTCGATGGCCAGGATCCCGAAGCCGGGCCGCCGCGCCACCCAGGCGGGGCCCTTCGCGCCCATCGCGAAGGCCGCAGTCGCGTAGGCGTCGGCGGGCGCCAGCCTCGGCCCGACGACCGTGACGCTCGCGAACGCCCGGGGGATCGCGCCGCTGCGCGGGTCGCGGATGTGGGGCCCGCGCTCGTAGAGGCCCGAGGTGGCAACCGCGGCGTCGCGGATCGCGAGCACGGCCGCGACGCCGGCCGGGTCGGCCGGGTGGCGGACGCCCACCCGCCAAGGCTCGCCCGGCTCCGGCTCGCCCCGCGCGACGACATCGCCGCCGGCGTTGATCGCGAAGACGAGCGCGCCCGCCGCGATCAGCAGGTCGGCGGCCTCGTCCACCGCCCAGCCCTTCACGTAGCCCGATGGATCGAGGCCGCCGTCGAGACGGTGGCCCCGCGCGTCGAAGGCGCCGCCGGTCTCGCGGCGGAGGTCCTCGCAGGCGCGGAGCGCGTCGCGGACGTCCAGGTGCGCATCGTCGAGGGCCAGCTCACCGCGGTCGAGGCGCCGGATCTCGCTGTCCTCACGGTAGACGCTGAAGCGCCCGTCCACCTCGTGGAGCCAGGCGACGACGGCCTCGATCCCCGCAGCCACCGCCGGGTTCGAAGGGCCCGGGTCCCGGACGTCGATCGAGACCACCGTGCCCATGACCCGCTCCACGCGCACGGCCATCGCTCAGGCGCGGGCCGCGTCCAGGGCCGCCTGGAGCGACTGGGCGTAGGCGAGGCTCGTGTAGGTGGCGCCCGAGAGGATCGTGATCTCGGCGCTCTGGGCCTCCAGCACAGCGCTGCGGAGGATGGGCTCGGCGCGCTGGCTGATCTCGTACGAGTGGCGGTCGCCCGACGGCAGCTGCAGCGCCGTGACGTCGGAGATGGCGCCGTTGGAGATCGTCACCTGGACCTGGACCGGGCCGAACCGGGTCTGCACGGCGGAGCCGCTCACGGTCCCGTCGCGGTACGCCGTGGCCGCCGGGGAGGCGGAGGTCGACGGCGCCGGTGAGGCGGTGGACCGTTCCACCGCGGCCGGCCCGGCCGTGGCCGCGGGGGTGTCGGCGGCGGCCGGCGTCGGGCTCGCGACGCCCGGAGCCGGGCTGGCGGTGCCGACGATCGCGGCCCCGCCCGTCGCGACGGGGACCTCGGCGGGCGTCTTGAAGGACAGGAGGACAGCCAGGGCGATGGTGGTCAGCAGGAGGGCGACGGCCCCGCGCTTCGGCATTGGATGGCTCCGGTTCAGCGGTTGAAGCGTTCCAGGTGGACCTGCGACCGGGGAACCCCGAGGCGGCGCAGCGAGCGGCTCGCGGCCTCCATCATCGAGACCGGGCCACAGAGGTAGACGTCGCGGTCCCGGATGTCGGGCGCGTAGCGCAGGAGCGCCTCCGTGCCGAGGGGCTCGTCGCCGACCCCGGGGCTGCCACGGCGCCCGATGACGTAGTGGGCCGCCGCGCCGCGGATGCGGGTGATGGCGTCGAGCTCCTTCCGGAAGACGACGTCCTCGGGGCTGGACGCGCGGTAGACGAGGGTCAGGTCCCCTGGTCGGGCGGGGAGGGCTTCGAGGAGGGCACGCAGGGGCGTGATCCCCACGCCGCCGGCGACGAGGAGGACGCGCGGCTTCGTCCGCCGAGCGCCGGTCAGCATTCCGTACGGCCCCTCGAGCAGGAGCCGCGTCCCCAGCGGGACCCGCTGCAGGCGGCCGCCGCTCCAGTCGCCAAGGCTCTTCACGGTGAACCGCAGGAAGCGGCCGTTGGGCGAGGCCGAGAGCGAGAACGGGTGGGCTCGCCACCAGCCGTCCGCGGTGAGGAGGCGGATGTTGAAGAACTGGCCGGCCCGGACGGCGAGGCGGTCGAGGGCGCGGCCGGTGACGTAGATCGAGACGACGCCGGGCGCCTCGTCGACGACGTTGGCCACCTCGAAGCGATGGCGGAGGGCGAGGACGACGGGCCGGCCGACGCGGAAGACGAGGATGAGCGCCGCCGTGCATGCGTAGAGGCTCACCCAGAAGGCGACCGCCACGGGGTCGTCCCGGAAGTCGGCGCCGACGACGAGCTGATGGGCGAACGCCAGGGCGATCGCGAGGTAGGCGTAGAGGTGGAGGCCGAACCAGGTCTCGTGCGCCATCCGTCGGCGGGCGGCGCGGACGGAGCTGCCGGCGACGAGGACGAGGAGGGCCAGCCCCGCGGCGGCCAGCAGGACGTACGCATACGTGAGGATGAACGTCAACGCCTGGTCGACGACGCTGCGGCCCTCGCTGAGCGCGTAGCCGGTGGTCGTCAGCACGACGTGGCCGACGATGAGCCACGCGCAGGCGAACCCGATCCAGCGATGCAGCCAGGCCAGCCGGTCGGGCCCGACGACCTGGTCGAGCAGGGGGCTCCTCGACATGAGGACGAGCCCGACGAGGGCGAGATACGTGCCGAGGAGGGCGGTGAGCTGGCCGCCGGCCGTCAGGATCCCGGCCGCCGAGTCGAGCTCGGCGAGGCCGCCGTGCCGGACCCACATGAGAACGATGAGGACGCCGATCCCGACGCCAGCCGCGGCGAGGTCGCTCGTCCGGATCGGCCAGCGACGGGGGAGGGGCAACGGCCGGGCGGCGACGGGTCGGGCGCCGGCGGGGACGGGTCGCGTAGCGGCAGCGGGTTGGATGGCGTCGAGCATCAGGGCTTCCAGGTGCTGGGAATGCGCAGCCGCCGGATCCCCGGCGACGACCGCATCGTCGGGCCGCCCTCTGAAGCCCGCCTGAAGCCGAGGTTGGCGTGGCGAGCGGCGGCAGGGGATCCCTGCGACGCCCGCACGACTCGCCCCGCCGCCTTTCCCGCGGGATTCAGGACGCCTTCAGGGGCCCTGCCCATCGTTCCGTCGACCGGAGCGCATCCTCCCGCCCCGGCGGGCGAGCGACCCCTCGGAGGACCTCGGGAGACACCGAATGCAGGAACCCACCACCGAGGCCGCCCCGCGCCGGCCGACCCGCCGGGCCGTCGGCCTGGCGGTCCTTGCCGGGACCATCGGGATCGGCGTCCTGGTCATCGGGATCGCCGTGACCGCCAGCGCTCCGGCCAGCGGATCGGCCGCCGCGCCGGTCGACAACACGACGTTCGAGGGCTCCACGGTCGGCGCGGTCACGGCGTGGACCGCTCCCTCCGGAACCCCCGGCGGCCGCTTCGACGAGCGCGCCGGACGCGGCTTCCGCGGCGACTTCGACGGCTCGACGATCTCCATCACCGGGATCAGCGGCACGAAGCTAGCCCTCCAGACCGACAACGGCTGGACGCGGACGATCGACGCCTCCGGCGCGACCATCACGAAGGACGGGGCGACCGCCGCGCTCTCCGACCTGAAGGTCGGCGACCGGATCGTCTTCCGCGAGACCCGCAACGACGATGGCACCTTCACGATCAACGCGATCGAGGTCGTCCAGCCGGCCGTGGCGGGAACGGTCGCCTCGATCTCGGGCTCCACCGTCACCGTGACGGTCGGCGGTGAGGGCACCCAGAAGGTCGTCCTCACCGGCTCCACCACCTACGAGATCGGCGGCCAGCCGGCCACGAAGGACGCCGTCGTGGCCGGCGCCCGGATCGTCGCCCGCGGGACGCTCGCGAGCGACGGCACCCTGACCGCAACCTCGGTCGAGATCGCCCCCGCAGCCGCGGCCGGGACGGTGAAGGAGAAGAGCGCCGACTCGATCACCCTGACGACGCGCGACGACGCCACGATCGTCGTCAAGGTCACCTCCTCGACCACCTACCAGGTGGACGGGATCGCCTCGCCGACGCTCGCCGACGTCAAGGTCGGCGACGTCGTCATCGCCGGCGGCAGCCGAAACGAGGACGGCTCCCTCACGGCCACCGTCGTCCGGTCCCATGCAGCCGGACAGCTCGGTGGTCCCGGCGATGGCTTCGGCCGTGGCTTCGGCCATGACGGAATGCGCGGCCCCGGCGGCGGCTGGGGCGGCTGGGGTCCGGGTGTCCCGGACGCATCTCCCGCGCCGTCGGGCAGTCCCTCGGGCGCGAGCGGCTGACACTGCCGGAGAGAGGCCCGAGTGCGGCTGTGCCGCGCTCGGGCCTCTCCATGTCCGGGGCCGGCGGCGGCCCGTTCAGGTGCGCGGCGGCCCGTTCAGGTGCGCGGCGGCCCGTTCAGGTGCGCGGCGGCCCGTTCAGGTGCGCGGCGGCCCGGCCTCGATGCGCGCCAGCAGCGAGGCGACCGTGGCCCCCTCCCAGTCCGCCTCGACCCACCAGGTCGCGCCTGCGGTGACGAAGGGCGCGACGGTCGCCGCCGCCGCACCCGGGTCGCCGGTGGGCGTCGTCCCCTGGGCGACGATGTCATACGGGCCGCTCCGCCCCGCGGCGGCCCGGGTCCGGGCGATCCAGGTGGTGATCTCGCGGACGTGGCCTGCGGTGGCCGCGGTCGGCGTCCCGTCCTCGTCGCGGGCCTGCGCGACGATCCCGTCCCAGCGCGCCGCCCGAGCCATGGAACGCTCCGCCGGCCACGCCCCGACCACCCAGATGGGGATCCGTGGTCGCTGCACGGGGGTGGGCCGGAAGGTCATCGGTCCGAAGCGGTGGTGGTGGCCTTCGTAGGCGAACGGGGCCCCGCTCCACAGGCCGTCGAGGATCGCCAGCGACTCGTCGAGCAGCTCGGCCCGGGTCCGGGCGTCGGTCGGCTCGCCGACGTTGCCGAAGGCCCCGTCGTCGAGGGTGCCGAGGCCCACGGGCAGGACGAGCCTTCCTCCGGACAGGATGTCGAGCGTCGTCGCCTCGCGGGCGAGCTTCCAGGGCCGCCTGCGGGCCGGCGGCGTCACGATCGCGCCGAGGGTCACGCGCGTCGTGCGCATCGCCATCGCCGCCATCACGATCCACGGATCGTAGGTCGCTGCGTCGCCGATCGAGATCCCGTCCCAGGTGAAGACGCCGTCCCAGCCGGCAGCCTCGGCCGCGGCGGCGAGGTCGGCGGCGGACCGCGGATCGCCGACGGTGAGGATGATCCCCCGTTTCACGTGGCGGCGGGTCAGCGACCCGTCGTCGGGCCGGGCGCCTCGCGGGTGACGACCTCGGCCGCGAAGCGACGGATGGCGGCGTTGAAGGCCGCCGGCTGGTCCTCGCTCACCAGGTGGCCGCACCCGGGGATGACCGCCAGGCGTCCGTCTCGCGCCGCCGCCAGGAAGGCCCGCTCGTCGCGCCGGAAGAGCGTGTCGTGCTCCCCGTTGAGGATGAGGCTGGGGCCGGGATAGGCGGCCAGCCGGGGGATGAAGGCCATGCGCAGGGCGGCGACGAGGGCGCGAGTCCCGCCCTTGAAGAGCCAGCCGTTCGTGGCCGGCATGTCGGCCTCTTCGCCCGACCCGGCCGCCACGGCGGCGCCGACGCCGTCGCCGTCGCCGTTCTGACCGCCCCCCGAGCCGCCGTTGGACCGCCCGCGGAGCCGCTCGCCGGCCGCCCCGATGAGGTACGAGCCGACCGTCCGGGGGGCGCGCCGAGCGACGGCCCGCGGCTCGGCGGTGGCGTTGGCGAGGACGAGGCCCGCGACGTGCGCCGGCGACCCGGCCGCGAGGTCCATCCCGACGTAGCCGCCCAGGGACTGCCCGACGACGATCGCCCGCCCGCCGGCCACCTCCTCGATGACGGCCGCCACGAAGCGGCTCGCGTCGCCGAGCCGGAAGGGGACGTCGGCCAGCGCGCCGTGGCCCGGCAGGTCCACGGCGATCACCCGGAACGCGTCGTCGAGGCCGTCGAGCTGTCCGCGCCACATCGCTCGGGTCCGCCGGGTGCCGTGGAGGAGGACGAGGGGTGGCGCGCCGGGATGGCCGGTCGCCTCGATCGCGCGGCGGACTCCGCCGGCACGGAGGGCGATCGGCAGGGCTGGGCGCAGGGTCGCGCTCGCGTCTTCCATCTCCCTCCTCGCTCGCCCCCTGGACCCCCGCAGCCGGTCCGCCCGGCCAGTCTACCCGGCCGGAGGGTCGCCGGTCCGGCCCAGCGAGACGTCCGGCGGCAGGTCCGCCTCGTCGCCAGCTTCGAAGAACGGCCGCGGCCGCCACCTGAGCAGGTCGGCCAGCAGGACCGCCGGGAGCTGGGCGATGACGGTGTTGTGGCGGAAGACCTGGTCGTTGTAGAGCTCTCGCCGATCGGCGATCTGGCCCTCCAGGCGCTCGATCTCGCCCTGCAGCCGGAGCACGTTCTCCTGGGAGCGGAGCTGCGGGTAGCGCTCGACGACGGCGAAGAGCGACCGGACGGCCGCCGTCGTCGCGGCCGCCACCGGACCCTGCTCCGCGACGGGCGCGTCGGGGACGAAGCGGGACCGTTGGCGGGCGACCTCCTCGAGAACGTCCTGCTCGAAGGCCATCACGTCGCGAACGGCGTCGACGAGGGCGGGAAGCTGGTCGTGGCGCTGCCGGAGGGCGACCTCGACGTTGCCCCAGGCCTTGTCGATCCGGGTTCGCAGGGCGACGACCGCGTTGTAGGTGACGACGGCGAAGAAGCCGCCGATCACGACGAGGAGGAGGACGGCGAAGAGGGCGGCCGCGGCGAGCGGGCTCACGGCAGGAGGCCCGATACGACCAGGGCCAGGACGACGGCGCTGGCGATCGCAAGCGCGGCGCCCGCCATGCCCAGCAGCAGGCGCGCCTCCTCGCGGGCGTGGGCCTCGCCCGGCGTCCCGGCCAGGACGGCGAGCGCCTGCTCCCCGACTGCCGCCAGGACGAGCTCGCCGGGCGGGATCTCGAAGCGGGCCTCCGCGGCGGCTGCCTCGGCCGCCGGGGCGAGGGCCGGGACGTCGGCCTCCGGGTCGAGCTCCGGGGCGCTGACCGGGCGGCCGATCCCGAAGCCGGGGATGGCGGCGTTCCCCCAGGCCTCCTCGGGCGTCGCGCGCAGCATCCCGGCCGCGCGGGCCTCGGCGAGGTTCATGGCCACCTCCGGGTCGTCGAGGGCGAGCGACGGGTCGTAGCGGTCTGCCGTGGCCGGGTCGCCGACGTCGCCGAAGGGTTGGGCCGAGCCCACGATCGTCACGACGTCGCCCGGCTCGAGGCGTCGCTCCTCGTAGTCACGATGGCGGGAGCCGCCGAGGCCGGCCGAGCCGAGCGCGCCGGCGAGGAGGCCCGGCTCCCCGTCGAGGGCGTTGCCGGGCAGGCTGGCCGGCGGGCGGACGGTGAGGAGCGCGGCCACCTGCGCCTCGCGATCCTCAACGGCAGGACGCAGCGACGCGCCGGGGTTCATGGCCAGGCCGGGTGGCTCGTCGCCCGCCCACCCCGAGGCCGCATCGAAGCGGAGCGGCGCGTCCCAGCGGGCACCGCGGGGGAACACGCGGATCGCACCCGTCTCGTCGCGGAGGCGGAAGCCGATCGCCCGCTCCTCGTGGAACACGATCCGGACATCGTCGCCAGATCCCTCGCGGATCCGCGACCGGTAGTAGACGCAGGGGACGCTCTGGAGGGGCGAGACGAGGGTCAGGCCGTCGGCCTCCACGGTGCCGACCAGGCGGACCTCGCCGGCGGCGAGGCTGACGATCCGGCT
Source organism: uncultured Chloroflexia bacterium (assembly GCA_963821235.1). Classification (GTDB taxonomy): domain Bacteria; phylum Chloroflexota; class Limnocylindria; order Limnocylindrales; family CSP1-4; genus CTSoil-043. The sequence continues at coordinate 2,491,767 of CAWGCS010000001.1, read as the reverse complement.
GGTGCCGATCCCGGCCACGCGGCCGGCGGCGCGGTAGGCGGCCAGCCCCCGGGCCAGGAGGAGGAGCCCTCCCCCGAGGCCGACGATCGCGAGCGAGGCGACGAGCTGCCCGGTCTCTCCCATCTCCGGCGGCAGTCTACCGGCCGCCGACGGGCCGGCCCAGCCCCATGCGCACGCCTCCCCGGGACCCGCCGCCCGTCACCCCGCTTCGAGCCGCGTCAGCGCCGCGGGCGGAAGGCGGCCAGCATCACCACGACCCCCAGCGCCACGAGGCCGGCGGCCCACACGATCCCCCAGTCGATCGCGAGGCGGTCGCGGACCAGGAAGTAGACGCCGAGGGCCACCAGGACCAGCCCACCGATGACAGCCGGCAGCGGATCCCCGCGCCGCCGCTCGCGCCGCTCGCGGCGAGACCAGCCTGGCTCCGCGGGCCAGGCTGGGGACGGGGCCCCTGGGGGCACGGGTGCGCCGGGCGCCGCTGGGACCCCGGCGTCGACGTCTGGCGCGCTCACGTCGGCCGCCAGCTGGTTCGGGGCGGCCCAGCCGAACGGGGTCGCGGAGCCCGCGTCGGGGCCGGGAGCGGCACCGCCGGGCGGCGACCAGCCGGGAACGGCGTCCGGGCCGGGAGCGGCACCGCCGGGCGGCGTCCAGCCGGGAACGGCGTCCGGGCCGGGCGGAGTGGGGGAGCGGCTGACCCCGGCGAAGCCCGTGGGCTCCTCGGGGACGACCGCAGCCATGATCACGTAGAGGATGAGCAGCGGGAAGACCCCCGTCAGGAGGGCGACCACCGCGTAGCCGATGCGGACCAGGCTCGGATCAATGCCGAGGCGCACGGCGAGCCCGCCACAGACGCCGGCGAGGACGCGGTCGTCGACGCTCCGGTAGAGCCGATCGTTCACTTGCAGCCGTCCTCCGGGTTCAGGGTGTAGCTGATGGCGCTGCCGGTCGTGCGCAGCTCAACCTGGGCGTTGGCGCCGCCGTAGTCGGCGCTCTCCCAGGCGTCGCCGCGCTGGACGAGGCCGCGATCTTCGAAGTTGTTGCTGGCCGTGATGTTCTTGTCGGTGATGAGGCGCAAGCCGACGCCCGCCGGCGCGCACAGCTTGACCGAGGCCGCGTTTCCCTCGACCGCGCCCTGGAGGTGGCCGGTCCCCGGCAGGAGGATCGCCAGGTCGGCGGCGTTGATGCCGACGTCGAGGCGCCCGATGGTGGCCGTGGAGAGGTCGACCCGCGAGTCGCCGATGGCGTTGCCGTCGAGGCTCAGCCGGCTGAGGTTGGCGCCCGCGAGGTCGAGGTTCGCGGAGCCAGCGTTGAGCGACAGCTCCACGTCCAGCTGCGGGGCGATCCCCAGCTGGACCCGCCAGGTGCTGCGGTGGGTGGCGAAGGGGAAGGCGATGGGCGTGCTCGGGGAACGGACGACGACCCCGTCGGCCGACCGCTCGACCGTCGGGCGGGCGTTCTCCGTCCCCCGGACGTCGACGCTCCAGGCTGCGCCGGCGCCCGGCGAGACCTCCAGGGAGGTGCAGTTGGCCTCGAGGGTGACCCGGCCCGAGCCGCCTTCGAAGGAGCCCGCCTCCCCGAGCACCTGGGCGGCGTCCGCGGCGGCGCCGCCGCAGCCGATGCTGCCGATGGTGAAGCCGGTGAAGCCGACGGCCACCAGCGCGCCGAGCATCAGGCCGAAGGTGCCGGCGACCACGATCCCGCCGAGCGCACGAAGCGGCGTGCGGCTCAGGATCAGCCCGATCCCGGCTCCGATGAGGATGAGCGGCCAGAGCTCCCAGGCGCGGGCGACGGTGTCGCGAGGGACCCAGCCCTGGGTCACTGCGAGGGGGACCAGGCCGAGGATCACCAGGAAGACGCCCCAGTTCAGGAGGCGTCGGTCGACGGACATGCAGCCCTCCTCGATGCAGAGGACTTCGAGGATACGCCCGCCCGACCAGCCCGCACGTGCCGCGTGGTAGCCTCGTGGGGGCCCGACGGCACGGATGCGCAGGAGGACCAGGCGGTGCGGCTCAGCGAATGGAGTGCCGAGGCGCCGGCGCCCGAGGCGGTCACGGCGAAGGTGCTGCGGGTGGTCGAGACCGTCCTGGCGACCTTCGGCTGCGACCCCGACCCGGAGTGCTGGGTCACGTGGGGCGACGATCCGGCCGCCCGCTGGGGCCTGCTGGCGTCCTCGTCGGCCGGCCTCGTCACCCTCGCGGTACGGGTCAACATCCCCCAGGAGGGCCCGCGGGCGAGCGGCAAGCTGATCCGCTGGTCCCGGGTGCAGGCGGGGGACTTCGCGGCGGAGGTGCAGGGTGGCCATCGCTTCGTGAGCGCGTCCATCGAGGGCCTCGTCCTGCGCGGCGTCGACGACGAAGCCGAGCGGGTCGGCCGCTTCCTGCAGGGCATCTTCGCGGCGATCGACGGTCGGACGGACGCGTTCGCGGCCACCCGAGCGGGACAGGGAGAGGTCGCCAAGGGGTGAGCCGGCCGGCATCGGCCACGGGCCGGCACGACACGATGGAGCGGCTCGCGGCGCGCGTCGGGGCCGTCGTCTTCGACCTCGACGGGGTGCTCGTCGACACGGAGCCCTGGTGGCACGAGGTCCGCGTGGCCTGGGCCGCGGCGCGCGGACGTGCCTGGAGCGAGGCCGACAGCCGCGCCTGCATGGGCCGCAACTCGCGCGAGTGGTCGGAGGTGATGCGCGAGCGGGCCGGCGTGGCCGACCCGGCGGCCGAGATCGAGCGGGAGGTCGTGGGCGCCCTGGTGGCCCGCTATGCGACCACGGTCGTCCCGGTCGTGCCGGGAGCGCCGGAGGCGGCGGCGCGGATCGCGGCGCGGCTGCCCTCGGCGATCGCCTCCTCGGCCCACCCGGCGGTCATCCGGGCGGCCCTGGCCGCCACCGGCCTCGCGTCGGCCTTCGCGGCGGTCGTCTCCTCGGACGACGTCGCGCGGGGCAAGCCCGCGCCGGACGTCTACCTGGAGGCGGCGCGCCGCCTCGGGGTCGAGCCGGGCCGCTGCCTCGTCGTCGAGGATTCCAGCAACGGCGTCCTGGCGGGACGAGCGGCCGGGATGGCCGTCGTCCTCGTCCCCAACCCGAGTGTGCCGCCGGGCCCGGGCGCGGTCGAAGCGGCCGACGTCGTCGTCGAGCGCCTCGCCGATCTGCCCCTGGCCGATCCGGGCGGCGCGGCGTGAGCGCCTTGGCAGCGACGGCGGACCGGCCGCCCGGACGGATCCGCTACTGGCTGACCACGATCGGGCTCCGGATCATCGTCGGCGCCTACCTTCGCGTGCGGGTCGAGGGGCGCGAGCGGCTCCCGGACGGGCCCGCCCTCGTCTGCTTCAACCACCAGAACTGGGTGGATCCCTTCATCCTCATCTCCGCGCTCCCGGTGCGCCCCGATCTCCTCTTCTTCGGGCCCCGGGAGGCGGACATGCGGGCCGGCGCGAGGAATCGTCTCATCGCCTGGTCGCAGCGCGGCGTGCCGTTCCATCCGGCCAAGACGAACCTCCTCGAGGTGACGCGCCGGGTGGAGGCGATCATGGAGCGTGGCGCCCGGCTGGCGATCGCGCCCGAGGGTCGGATCCACGCGGGGGAGCGGGTGCTCCTCCCGCTCGACGACGGGGTCGCCTTCTTCGCCCTTCGCGCGGGCGTGCCGATCATCCCCGTCGGCATCACCGGGGTCAGCTGGCTCCGCCTCGGCGGCGCCGTTCGCGTCCGGATCGGGGACCCCATCGCGGCCGAAGGAAGGCCGACGAAGCCGGCGGTGGCGGCGCTCACGGCCGAGATAAGCCGCGTGCTGCTCGAGCTCGTGGCCGACGGCCGCGACCGGCCGGCGCCGGGGCGCTTCGGGCGCTGGCTCACCGAGGTCTTCCAGGATTGGCCGGAGGGAGCCCGACCGGCCCTCAACGGATAGGAATAGAACACTCGTTCTAGATCGGATCCAGCCCGACCGCCCGTGCGGGGTTCTGCGATACTCCGCGGGTCGACACGGAGCACGCGAGGGAGGCACGCCAGGCATGGGAGCCACCGGACTCGCCACTGACCGCGACGAGTACCGTCGGCGGCTCCTGGAGCAGTCCGACGACCAGCTCGACGCCTGGTCCGCCGAGGCGATGCGGGACATCTCGATCCGCCGCGGCGTCCTCGTCGTCCTGCACGGGCTCCGCACCGCGACCGGTCTCGACGAGCGGGAGCTCGAGCGCGTCTTCGCCGCCGGCGGCGGCCCGCCCGCCGTGCTGGGGCGGGACGCCCAGGGCCGTCTCCTCGCCCCCGCGGTGACGCTGCACTGCTTCGTGAGGGGCCTCCGGGCGACGGTCCCCGAGGCCCGGGCGCAGCTCATCGACTACCTCGTGGAAGCGTTCGACGAGCTCGTCTACGCCTGACCGGGCATCGGGCGGCCGGGGGGAGCGGGCCGCCTCTCGCCTTGCCCGAGCGGGCGGCCTGGTCCGGCTCGTGCACCCGTTCCCGTCCGCGCTCAACGCCGCGGTGACGGCCGTCCTCGCGGCACTGGCCGCGGCGAGCCTGCCGCGGGTCGTCATCCTGGCCGCGTCGATGCTCGCCCTCCAGCTGGCGGTCGGTGCCGCAAACGACTGGGCCGACGCCCCCGGAGACACGCTCGGGAAGCCCTCCAAGCCGATCCCAGCCGGGCTCGTCGCCCGGCCGATCGCGGTGAGCGTGGCCATCGTCGCGGCGACGATCGGGCTCGTCCTGGCGGCGGCGACGGGTGTCGCGGCGCTCGCGCTTGCCGCGGCAGGCCTGGGCGCCGGCCTCGCCTACGACCTGCGTCTCAAGGGGACGCCGTGGTCATGGGTGCCCTACGCCCTGGGCCTGCCGCTGCTGCCCGTCTTCGCCTGGGTCGGGGCCACCGGGTCCCTGCCGGCGGCGTTCGCGATCCTCGTGCCTGTGGCCGCGCTGGCCGGGGCGGCCCTTGCGGTGGCAAACGCACGTGCCGACCACGATCGGGACCTGCGGGCCGGCGTCGCCACGGTCGCCACGAGCCTGGGGCCGGAGGTCGCCCGACGGGTCGGGGCGGGCTTGCAGGCGCTCGTCGCGGCCGGGGCACTCGGCTCGGCGACGCTCCTCGGCGGAAGCCCCGCCTGGATCACGCTCGGGATCGGGGGCGCGGCGCTCGTTGCGGGCGGGGTCGCCCTCGGATGGCGGGATGGTCCCCACGCGCGCCAGCGCGGGTGGGAGCTGCAGGCGCTCGGGCTCGGCGTCCTGGCGGTGGGCTGGGCGGGCGCGCTCGTCGCGGCCGGCCGCCTGACGGCGTAGGCGACGCCCGCCGCGTCAGTCGCCGCGACCGCGGACGACGGTGATCGCGTTCTCCAGGGTGAGCTTGGAGATGGTCAGGTACTTGGCGAGGTTCTGGCGGTCGGTCGGGTTGGCCGATCGCTCGAACTCCACGCTGCGGAGGACGGCCAGCAGCTCGCCGAGAGCCTCCTGGAACTGGGCCTTCGCGGTGAGGAGGGCGTCGTCGCCCGTCGGGATCCTGGCCGGGGCCGGCAGCCCCGCGTCCTCGTCGTCGGACCAGGCGGCCCCCTGCTCCAGCTCGCGGGCGGGAGGGGCCTCCCGATGCACCCGTCCCTCGATGCGCTCGCGGAGCTTGACGAGCGAGAGCTGGCCGCTCGCCACCTGGGCGGCGAGTCGCTTGCGCTTCCGGGGGTCCTCGACCTTCATCAGCTCGTAGGCGTGGGAGAGGGTGTCTTTGCGCACGGACACCAGGGCCCGGATCTCCTCCGGGGCGTCGGCGAGGCGGAGGCGATTCTCCAGGTAGCCCTTGTCCTTGCCAAGCTTCTGGGCCAGCTTGCGGATGCTGTAGCCGTGGTCTCGGACCATCTTCTCGTACATCGTCGCTTCCTCCAGCGGCGAGAGGTCCTCGCGCTGCAGGTTCTCGATGACGGCGATCTCCAGGGCGGCGTCGTCGTCGAGCTCCTCGACGAGCGCCGGCACCGTGTCGAGGCCGGCCTGCCGGGCGGCCCGCCAGCGACGCTCCCCGGCGACGAGCTGGTACTGGTCGTGGCCGAAGGGCCGGACCAGGATCGGCTGCAGGACGCCGTGCTCCCTGATCGACGCGGCGAGGTCGTCGAGGGCGGACTCCTCGAAGAGGAGGCGGGGGTTCTCCGGGTTGCGCTCGATCCGGTCGATGGGGACGTGGCGCACGCCGAGGCTCTTGCCCCCCTCGGCGGAAAGGAGGCTGACGATGGACGGCGAGAGCTCGCGCTCCTCGGAGAGGCGGCGCGCCGCGACCGCGCGGAAATCAGGCCTGGCCAAGTTCGACGACCTCCTTGGCGAGCTCACGGAACGTCCGGGCAGCCTCGGAATGCCCGGCATAGGCGGTGATCGGGCGGCCGGTGAGCGGCGCCTCGCCCAGCTTGACGGTCGTTCGCACGATGCTGCGGAAGACGTGGTGGTCGCCCAGCTCGCGGAGCTCGTCGAGCATCTCTCGGGCCAGGACGGTCCGCCCGTCGTAGAACGTCGGGAGGAGGCCCAGGACCCGGAGGTCGCGATTCAGCTTGACCCGGATCGTGTTGATGACCTTCACCAGGGCGGTCAGGCCCTTGAGGGCGTAGTACTGCGTCTGGACGGGGATGATGACGCCATCCGCGGCGACGAGGCTGTTGATCGTCAGGAGCCCCAGGGTGGGCGGGCTGTCGATGAGGATGAAGTCGTAGCCGTCGCGGATCGAGGCCGACGAGATCGCTTCGCGGAGGGTGTACTCGCGGCCGATGGCGCTGAACAGCTCGACCTCGGTTGAAGCCAGCTCCAGCGTCGAGGGGGCCACGTCGATCCCCGCCGTGGGGGAGGGGACGATGATCGCCGACAGCAGCGTGGCGCTCTCGTCGAGGACGTGGGCGATGGACTGCTCGACGTGGCCGAGGTTGATCCCGAGGCCGACCGTCAGGTTGGCCTGGGGGTCCATGTCGATCGCGAGCACGCGATGGCCTTGCTCGGCGAGTGCACCCGCCAGGTTGATGGCGGTCGTGGTCTTGCCCACGCCGCCCTTCTGGTTCGCGATCGCGATGACCTGAGCCACCCGGGGATCACCTCGCAGGTCGTGGGAGCGGTGTCGAAGCCGCGCGGCCGCGCGGTCCCTGATCCTACCGCACCCGTCACGGGCGCAGCGCCGCTTATCCACAGGAGAGGCGGTTTGTTCACGATTCTGTGGATAAGCCCACCGGCCGCGGGCTCGGCGGCGCGGGCCACGCGACGCGCGATGCGGACATCGACGGGGTGCCTATGATGAAGCGGCCCGGTTCGCCTGTCTCTGTGCAAAGACACGTGTTCGGCCCGGTCGGACGCGGGGGGCGGCAGGTCGCGGAGGAGGTCCACGTGCCGACGAGCGAGGAGCGTCTCGAGCGCCTCAGGCGGATGCGCGCCGAGGCGCTGCTCGGCGGCGGGGCCGTCCGCATCGAGAGGCAGCACACCTGGGGGAAGCTGACGGCGCGCGAGCGCCTCGACCTGCTCCTCGATCCCGGGTCGTTCGTCGAACTCGACGCCTTCGTCACCCACCGCTCGACCGAGTTCGGCTTGGACGCGCAGCACATCCTGGGCGACGGGGTCGTGACCGGCCACGGCACCATCGACGGCCGTCTCGTCTTCGTCTTCAGCCAGGACTTCACCGTCTTCGGCGGTTCGCTCTCCGAGGCTTACGCCGAGAAGATCGTGAAGATCATGGATCTCGCCATGAAGGTGGGGGCCCCGGTCGTCGGGCTGAACGACTCGGGAGGGGCGCGGATCCAGGAAGGCGTCGCCTCGCTGGCCGGCTACGCCTGGATCTTCACCCGCAACGTCCTCGCCTCGGGGGTCATTCCCCAGGTCTCCGTGATCATGGGCCCCTGCGCCGGGGGAGCGGTCTACTCGCCCGCGATCACCGACTTCACGATCATGGTCGAGGGCACGAGCTACATGTTCGTCACCGGCCCGAACGTCGTGAAGACGGTGACCCACGAGGAGGTCGACTCGGAGTACCTCGGCGGGGCCACGACCCACACCACGAAGTCGGGCGTCGCCCACCTGGCCGCGCGTGACGAGGCGACCGCCCTCGACCACGTGCGGAGGCTCCTTTCCTTCCTGCCCCAGAACAACCTCGAGGACCCGCCGCGCCTGGCGACCGACGACCCGGTCGACCGCCGCGACGCCGCGCTCGACGCGATCGTCCCGAACGACCCGGCGAAGCCGTACGACATGCACGACGTCATCCACCGCGTCGTCGACGACGGCGAGTTCTTCGAGATCCAGCCCGGCTGGGCGCCGAACATCCTCGTCGGCTTCGCCCACCTGGGCGGGCGGAGCGTCGGGATCGTGGCCCAGCAGCCGGCCGTCCTGGCGGGCGCCCTCGACATCCAGTCGTCGGTGAAGGGGGCCCGCTTCGTCCGGACCTGCGACGCCTACAACGTTCCGCTGGTGACCCTCATCGACGTGCCGGGATTCCTGCCCGGCGTGAACCAGGAGCACGGCGGCATCATCAAGGAGGGCGCCAAGCTCCTCTATGCCTACTGCGAGGCGACGGTGCCGAAGGTCTCCGTCATCACCCGCAAGGCCTACGGCGGGGCGTACGACGTCATGAGCTCCAAGCACGTCCGCGGCGACGTGAACTTCGCCTGGCCGACAGCCGAGATCGCGGTGATGGGCGCCGAGGGCGCCGTCAACATCATCTTCAAGGACCTGATCGCCCACGCCGCCGACCCGGTGGCGGAGCGCCGGCGCCTGGTGGCGGAGTACGAGGCCGAGTTCAACCATCCCTACGTCGCCGCATCACGAGGCTGGATCGACGACGTGATCCTGCCGTCGGAGACGCGATCGCGGCTGATCGCGGCGCTCGAGATGCTGGGCGACAAGCGTGAGGCCAACCCCCGCAAGAAGCACGGGAACATCCCGTTGTGATCGAGGCGGGGAGGGGATCGGCGGCGCCCGTCTTTGCGCAAAGACGGGCTGTCGGTCGGGCGAGCAGGGGAGGTACCCGGTGACGTCGCCCCTCCGGCGCGTCCTGGTCGCCAACCGGGGCGAGATCGCGCTGCGGATCATCCGGGCTTGCCACGAGTTGGGGATGGAGGCGGTCGCCGTCTACTCCGACGTGGACGCAACGGCCGCCCACGTTCGTGCCGCCGACGCGGCGATCCGGCTGGGGCCGCCGCCGGCCGCGGAGAGCTACCTCCGGATCGAGGCCGTCGTCGCTGCGGCGGTCGAGGCGGGCGCGGACGCCGTCCATCCCGGGTACGGCTTCCTCGCCGAGCGGGAGGCCTTCGCGCGCGCCGTCGAGGAGGCGGGCCTCACCTGGGTTGGGCCGCCGCCGGACGCGATCGCCGCCCTCGGCGACAAGCTCGCCGCCCGTCGCATCGCGCGCGCCGTCGACGTGCCCCACGTCCCGGGGACCCTGGAGCCGGCGCCCGTGGACCACCCCGACCGGGTCGCGGCGATCCTGGCCGAGGCGCGGACGATCGGCTTCCCCCTGCTCGTCAAGGCCGCCGCCGGGGGCGGCGGGCGGGGGATGCGCCGGGTCGCCGTGGAGGCCGAGCTGCCGGCGGCCCTCGCGGCAGGCTCGCGCGAGGCGGCCAGCGCCTTCGGCGACGGCTCGGTCTACCTCGAGCGGGAGATCCTGCCGGCGCGCCACATCGAGGTCCAGCTCCTCGGCGACGCGACCGGCGAGGTCGTCGCCATCGGGGAGCGCGACTGCTCCATCCAGCGGCGGCACCAGAAGCTCATCGAGGAGGCCCCGGCCCCCGGGCTGACCGAGACCGAGCGCCGTCGGCTCCATGAGATGGCGGTCCGGCTGGCCGCGGCGGCCGGCCTGCGCAACGCGGCCACCTGCGAGTTCCTCTACGACGGCGCTGGCGCCTTCTGGTTCCTCGAGGTAAACGCTCGCCTCCAGGTGGAGCATCCGGTGACCGAGCTTGTGGCCGGCCTCGACATCGTCCAGGAGCAGCTCCGGCTCGCGGCGGGTGAGCCGTTGTCGGCTGGCGCGCGCTCCGCGGCCGAGCGGGCCGCGCGCCCGACGAGCCACGCCATCGAGCTCCGGATCTCGGCCGAGGATCCGGCCCGCGCCTTCGCCCCGACGCCGGGCCGCATCACCCGCTGGGTCATGCCGGCGGGTCCGGGGATCCGCCTCGACGCGGCCGTCGAGGCGGGCGACCGCGTCCCTGCCGACTACGACCCGCTGATCGCCAAGCTGATCGTCCACGCCGAGGATCGCCCGGCCGCGATCGCTCGCCTTCGCCGCGCGGTCGCCGAGGCCGAGGTGGGTGGCATCCAGACGACCCTCCCGTTCCACCGGGCGATGCTCCGCGAGCGTGCCTTCCTCACCGCCAGCGGGCTCGCGACCTCCTGGGTCGACGAGCACTGGGACGGGCCTCGGGCGCGGGCCGGCGCGGTCCGGGCGGCGGCGATCGCCGCCGGGCTGGCGGCCCTGGCCGGTGACGGTCCGGCGGCACGAGGGGCCATCCCTGGCGGACCGGGCTTCGCGGAGGCCGAGGCCCGGGTCGACGAGGCGGCCGACGGGCGGACCCGTGCCTGGCGGAGGAGCGGGCGGGCCCTGGCGACGGACCGGTGGCCGGCATGACCGCGAAGCGCCGTGCGGCGCCGACGATGGTCGCGGGACCCTCGGTCCCGGGCGCGCCGACCGCCGGCGGCATCCCGCCAGACCCGCGAGCCGTCCGCGTCGCGGTCGTCGCGGCGACCCGGCTCGATGGCGACCCGGCGTTCAGCCTCGCCCCGCCGGCGGGGCCAGCGGCCGTCGCCGGCGGCGACGGAGCCGGCGACCTCCCGCGGCTGGACGGCAGCCCGGTCGAGGCGCGCCTGGGGCGCTTCGACGACGTCCACGCCCGCCTGGAGCAGCGGGTCGACGGGCGATGGTTGAGAACGGACGTTCTATTCGGCTCGATCCGCTCCGACCGCCGGCGCGGCACCGAGGTTCGCGAGGTGGTGGTCGACGGCTGGCGCGTCGAGGTCGAGATCGAGCCGGAGCGCCGGGCCGCGCTCCGCGAGCGCGCCCGCCGGGGTGCCGGGGCGGCTTCCAAGGGTGGCCCCGTCGAGGTCCGGGCGATCATCCCCGGTCGTATCGTGGCGGTCTTCGTGGGTCCCGGGGACGCCGTGGAGGCCGGCCAGCAGATCCTCGTCGTCGAGGCGATGAAGATGCAGAACGAGCTCCGGGCCCCCCGCGAGGGGAGCGTGGAGCGCGTCGGGGTGGCCGTCGGGGATACGATCGAGGTCGGCGACCTCCTCGTCGTCATCCACTGACCAAGCCGGAGCCACCATGGCCGACGAAACGCCCCAGCCCACGCCCCGGCCGACGCCCGACCCGCGCCGCGAGCGGTGGCGGGCCGGCCCTCGGGCCAACGCCGTTGCCCGCACGCCGGAGCGCCGCGCGTCGTTCCGGACCTCGTCGGGCATCGAGATCGCCGACCTGTACACGCCGGCCGACCTCTCCGCGCTCGAGGAGGACCGCGACCTGGGGCGGCCGGGGGAGTACCCGTTCACCCGCGGCGTCCAGCCCACGATGTACCGCGGCCGCTACTGGACGATGCGCCAGTACGCCGGCTTCGCCACCGCCGCCGAGACGAACGAGCGCTTCCGCTACCTCCTCGAGCAGGGCCAGACCGGGCTCTCGGTCGCTTTCGACCTGCCGACCCAGATGGGCTACGACAGCGACGCCCCGGAGGCGGAAGGCGAGGTCGGGCGGGTCGGCGTGCCGGTCTGCTCCCTGGCCGACATGGAGGTGCTCTTCGAGGGGATCCCGCTCGACCAGGTCAGCACCTCGATGACGATCAACGCGACCGCGGCCATCCTCCTCGCCCTCTACGTGGCTGCGGCCGAGCGCCAGGGCGTGCCCCGGGCGCGGGTCTCGGGGACGACCCAGAACGACATCCTCAAGGAGTACATCGCCCGCGGCACGTACATCTACCCACCCCGGCCGTCGATGCGCCTGGTGACCGACATCTTCGAGTTCTGCGCGACCGAGCTGCCGCGTTGGAACACGATCAGCATCTCCGGCTACCACATGCGCGAGGCGGGAGCGACGGCCGCCCAGGAGCTGGCCTTCACGATGGCCGACGCGATCGCCTACGTGGAGGCGGCCGTTGCCCGGGGGCTCGACGTCGACGAGTTCGCCGGGCGGCTGTCGTTCTTCTTCGCCGCCTGGAGCGAGCTCTTCGAGGAAGTGGCCAAGTTCCGGGCCGCTCGCCGACTGTGGGCCCGGATCGTGCGGGAGCGCTTCGGAGCGGCCGACCCCCGCTCGATGATGTGCCGCTTCCACGTCCAGACCGCGGGCAGCTCGCTCACCGCGCAGTCGATCGACAACAACGTCGTGCGGACGACGGTCCAGGCCCTGGCCGCCGTCTTGGGCGGGGCCCAGAGCCTCCACACGAACAGCCGCGACGAAGCCCTGGCGCTTCCGACGGCCGAGGCGGCCCGCCTCGCCCTGCGCACCCAGCAGATCCTGGCCCACGAGGCGGGGGTGACGGAGACGCCCGATCCGCTGGCTGGCAGCTACTACGTCGAGACGCTCACGAACGAGCTGGAGGCCCGCGCCCGTGGCCTGCTCGAGGAGATCGACGCCCTGGGCGGGACCCTCGCCGCCATCGAAGGCGGATTCCAGCAGCGCCAGATCCAGGAGGCCGCCTACCGGGTCCAGCGGGCGATCGAGACCGGCGACCAGGTCGTCGTCGGGGTCAACGCCTTCCGCGACGAGGAGCGCCATGCGACGCCGACCCTGCGGATCGACCCGCAGGGCGAGCGACGCCAGGTCGAGGCGGTCCGGCGGCTCCGCGCCGAGCGCGATCCGGCGGCCTGGACCGCGGCGCTCGCTCGCGTGGCGGAGGCGGCGCGGGGCGGCGAGAACCTGATGCCGGCCCTCATCGAGGCCGTCAAGGCCTACGCCACCGTCGGGGAGATCTCCGACGTCCTGAGGATCGCCTGGGGGGAGCATCGCGAGCTGGTGACCGTGTGACAATCTGCCCGTTGCCCGCGAAGGAGGTTGCTCCATGACGCCCGAGGCCGTGCCGGCCCACGTCCACAACGTCGGTCGCGTCCACCACGTGGCCGTCGTGGTGCGGGCGATGCACACCGCCCTCGCCTTCTACCGGGACACGCTCGGCCTCGCGCCGGGACCGGTGGTGGCGATCCCGTCGGATCACGTGAGCATCGCCTTCCTGCCGGTCGGCGAGATCAAGATCGAGCTCGTCGAGCCGAGCGACGACACGACGGGCGTGGCGCGCTTCCTGGCCGCCCGGGGCGAGGGCTTCCACCACATCTGCTTCGAGGTTCCCGACATCTCGGCCACCCTGACCCGCCTCGCCATCGACGGCGTCGACCTGATCGACACCGCGCCGCGGCCCGGCGCCGAAGGCCCGGTCGCGTTCCTCCACCCCAAGAGCTGCCACGGCGTCCTGGTCGAGCTGATCGAGGCGCCCGGCGGCCCGGCCTGGGGCTCGCTCTACCCGGAGGGCTTCCGCGCCCCGGGCACGTGACCCGCGGGCGGCGCGCCGCGCCGGCCTCGTCAGGCTCGGGCGCTCGCCCGCTCCTCGGCGAAGAAGATGAGGTCGAGGTCGCCCGGAGAGCGACCGGCCGCGGTCAGGAGGACCGCCGCCTCGCTGCGATGCTGGGTCCCGTGGTTCACGACGTGCGCCAGCATCTGCCACATCGGGATCCCCTCGTCGGTCCCGGCGAGCCAGGCCTCGTCCAGCGTGACCAGCCAGCCGTCGAGGGCGGCCCACTCGGAATCCCAGGCCGCGGCCAGCGCGGCCAGCGGCGGCAGCGGCTCGCGCTCCGGCCGGGGCACCTCGGGGCTGCCGGACAGCCCGTGGCGCCACCGCTGGTGGGCGCCGAGGGCGTGGACGAGGATCTCCCCGAGGTGGCGTGCCCCGATCGGCTCGCCGGCCGGCCATTGGGCCTCGCCGAGCGGCCCGGCCGCCGCCAGGACCTTCCGGGTCGCCCATCGGTCGTAGGCGAAGAGGAACCGGATGTCGTCGATCTGCATCGGCGGATCGTAGCCCCTGGGTCAGCCGGCCGGAAGGGGGCCGGCCGCCGCTCGGGTCCCTCGACCCTGTCATCTGCTCGCCCGTGGGACCGTACCGCGGCTCTGGGCTGCCAGGTCCTGTCGGGTGGGCGCCGGTCGCCACGGGCGGTTGGCCGCCGCATGCCGGCCGATCTTCGGCGACCCCCGGCGATCGCGTCCCGTCGGGTCAGCCGGCCGGCTTCGTCGCCCGGATCGAGAAGAAGAGCGGCAGCTCGCCGGGCGTCCCGTCGGGGAGCCGGAAGCGGCCGTCGGGGTCCTCGACGAGGAAGTCGAGCCTCCAGTCGACGAAGGGGTACTCGCGCAGGCTCTCGATGCGGAGGCCGGCCTCGATGAGGGCGGACACGATCTCGCCGAGGCCATGGTCCCAGCCGTGCTCCGCGGTGGCCACCACCTCGGCGGTCGGGTCGGCGTACGAGCCGCGGACGGCGAAGGTGAGCGGCTCGGCGTGCTCCCAGTACGGGTAGGCGAGGCGCAGCTCGCCCGGCGCCACGCCCTCGTTCTCGAAGGCCTGCGCCACCGGGTGGATCTCGGTGATGTAGAAGGTCCCGCCCGGGCGCAGGAAGTGGGCCGCGACCCGGGCCCAGCGGCGGACGTCGGGCAGCCAGCCGAGGACCCCGCGCGAGGTGTAGACGACGTCGAAGTCGCCCTCGAGGGCGGCCGGCAGGTCGTCGAGGTCCGAGCGGACGAAGCGGGCCTCGGGGAAGCCGAGCTCTTCGGCCAGCGAGCGGGCGAGCTCGATCGCCGGCTCGCTGAAATCGGCCCCCGTGACCCGCGCCCCGAGACGCGCCCAGGACAGCGTGTCGATCCCGAAGTGGCACTGGAGGTGGAGCAGGTCGCGCCCGGCGACGTCGCCGATCTCGGCGATCTCGTAGTCGCGCAGCCGGACGCCGCCCCGCCTGAAGCCGTCCAGGTCGTAGAAGTCCGACGCGGCGTGGATGGCCGTCCACTCGTCCCACAGGACGCGGTTCTCGCGAATCGCGCGGCTCGTCGGATCCTCGCGTCGATCAGCGCCCTCCGGATCGGGCGGCCGGCCGTCCCTCATCCGCGGTAGCCGGCGTCGCGGAGGAGGGCCGGGATCTCCGTCGGCGACGACGCCACCCGGATGCCGGCCGCCTCGAGCGCCGACACCTTCTCCGCGGCGGTGCCCCGGCCGCCCGAGATGATCGCCCCCGCGTGGCCCATCCGCTTCCCCTCGGGCGCCGTGCGACCGGCGATGAAGGCAGCCATCGGGACGCCGCGGAGGTGCTCGGCCGCCCAGGCGGCGGCCTCCTCCTCGGCGCTGCCGCCGATCTCGCCGATGAGGACGATCGCCTCCGTCTCGGGATCGGCCGCGAAGAGCTGGAGGACGTCGAGGAAGGTCGTCCCGATGATGGGGTCGCCGCCGATCCCGACGCACGTGCTCTGGCCGATGCCAGCGTCGGTCATCGCCTGGACCGCCTCGTAGGTGAGCGTGCCCGAGCGCGAGACAACACCGACGCCCCCTTCGCGGTGGATCGATCCGGGGATGATCCCCACCTTGGCTCGACCCGGCGACGTGGCGCCGGGACAGTTCGGGCCGACCAGGCGCGCCCCGGCCGCCCGGACGACCTCCACCACGGGGAGCATGTCGAGCGTGGGGATCCCCTCCGTGATGCAGAAGATCGTGGCGATGCCGGCGTCGACCGCCTCGAGGATCGAGTCGGGCGCGCCGCCGGCGGGGACGAAGATGCAGGAGGTGTTGGCTCCCGTCTGGCCGACCGCCTCGGCGATCGTGTTGAAGACCGGGACCCGGTTGTCGAGCGCGTGGAGGCCGCCCTTGCCCGGCGTCATGCCGGCCACGATGGCGGTCCCGTAGTCGAGCATCTGGCGGGAGTGGAACTCGCCCTCGCGGCCGGTGATGCCGTGGACGACGAGCCGCGTCTCGCGGCCGATCAGGATGCTCACGCGGCACCTCCCGCGGCCCGCGCCGCCGCGACCGCCTTGCGTGCCGCCTCGTCGAGGGTAGCCGCCGTCTCGAAGCGGGCCTCCTCGAGGAGCCGGCCCGCCTCCTCCGCGTTCGTCCCGACGATCCGGACGACCATCGGGACCTCGCGCTCCTGGCGGCTCCGGGCGTCGATCAGGCCCCGGGCGACCTCGTCGCCCCGGGTGATGCCGCCGAAGATGTTGACCAGGATCGCGTCGACCTTCGGGTCCGCCAGGATGAGGCGCATCGCCGCCGCCACCCGGTCGGCCTTGGCGCCGCCGCCGATGTCGAGGAAGTTGGCCGGCTCGCCACCGGCCCGCTTCACGAGGTCCATCGTGGTCATCGCCAGGCCGGCCCCGTTGACCATGCAGCCGATCGAGCCGTCGAGGTGGATGAAGCTGATGTCGTAGTGGCGGGCCTCGGCGTCGGCGGGATCCTCCTCGTCGAGGTCGCGCAGCTTCTCGAGATCCGGGTGGCGGGGCAGCGCCGAGTCGTCGAGGGTGACCTTGGCGTCGAGGCAGGCGAGGCGCTCGACCTGGCCCTCCGGCCCGCTCTCGCGGATGATCGCCAGGGGGTTGACCTCGACGAGGTCGGCGTCGTTCGCCTTCATGGTGGCCACGAGCCCCTTTGCGATCTTCACGAAGTCGCGAAGGTGCGGGCCCGCGAGCCCGACCCCGAAGGCAAGGGCGCGGGCCTGGAAGTCGAGCAGGCCCAGGAGGGGATGGGCGGCCACCCGGTGGATGGCTTCCGGCGTCGCCCTGGCGACCTCCTCGATCTCCACGCCGCCCTCGGCCGACGCCATGAGGACGATCCGGCGGCTGGCCCGATCCAGGATCGCCCCGAGATAGAACTCCTTGACGATCACCGCGGCCGGCCCCACGAGGACCTTGCGGACGGTGATCCCCTTGACGTCCATGCCGAGAATCCGGCCGGCGACGTCCTCGGCCTCCTTGGGGGAGCCGGCGAGCTTGACGCCGCCGGCCTTGCCGCGGCCGCCGACGAGGACCTGGGCCTTGATGACGACGCGGCCGGCCCCGTCGGCGAGGTACCGCTCGGCCGCGGTGCGCGCATCGGCCGGGGTGCGGGCGACGGTCCACGGCGGCACGGGCAGCCCGGCGGCGACGAGCAGCGTCTTGGCGTCGGCTTCCTGGATCTTCACGGGCGACTCCTGACTGGTCGCCCGATGGTAGCGCGCCGGGGAGGGCCGGCGGGCCGCCGCGCCGGCGCCCCTCGCCCCCGGCGACCCCGTACAATGGGCGGCGCCCGCCGGTCGAGCCCGACGGCACAGTGGAACGGCAGCCGCAGCCCCGGGCCGGCGAGCCGCGCAGTGACAGCCGCCGGCGCCCATGGAACGCGCCGGCCAGGAGGCGAGTCTCCCGGTGCGTTACCTGCAGTACCGCGGTGGCGAGGGCATGCTGGCGTGGGCCTTCCACCGCGTCTCCGGCGTGGCCATCTGGGCATTCGTCCTGCTCCACGTGCTCGACATCTGGCTGGCGGGGGCGAACCCGGGCCTCTACGACGACGTCCTCCAGCTCTACGCGAGCCCGGTGGGGAGGATCGGCGAGGTGGTCCTCGGAGCGGGCCTCCTGTACCACGCCCTGAACGGCCTGCGGATCATCGTCATGGACTTCTGGCCGGCGACGACCGTCTACCACAAGCAGATGTGGTACGCCTCGTGGGTGGTCTTCGTGGCGGTGGGCATCCCCGGCGCGTACGTCATCCTCAGCCCGATCTGGGCGGGAGCGTCGTGATGGGCCTGCCGATCCGCACCACCCGCGCCGGGCGCGCCCGGCCCCAGGGATCGGGCTTCGAGCTCGCCGTCTGGTACCTCATGCGGCTCACGGGCCTGGGGCTCTTCGTCCTCGCCCTCTCCCACTTCAGCATCACCCATTTCGTCTTCGACCCGGCCTCGCAGACCTCCCAGTGGATCGTCGACACGCGCTGGGGCAACATCCTGTGGCGGACCGTCGACTGGCTGATGCTCAGCCTGGTGATCTTCCACTCCTTCATGGGCGTCCGGACCGTGCTCCAGGACTACACCCACGGCGGCGTCCGGTCCGTCCTCACGATGGCCCTCTACCTGGGGGCCCTGGCCCTCTTCGCGATGGGCACGATGGCCGTGGCGACGCTCGGCTTCCCGGTGAAGTAGGAGCCGCCCGATGCGCATCGACCACGAGGCGATCGTCGTCGGCGCCGGCGGCGCCGGCCTGTGGGCCGCCTTGGAGCTCGCCAAGGCGGGCGTCTCGACGGGCGTCCTGACCAAGCTCTACCCGACCCGCTCCCACACCGGCGCCGCCCAGGGCGGCGTCTGTGCCGCCCTGGGGAACCAGGAGGAGGACCATTGGGAGTGGCACATGTTCGACACGGTCAAGGGCGGCGACTACCTCGTCGACCAGGACGGCGCGGAGGTCCTGGCCCGCGAGGCGATCGAGACCGTGATCGAGCTCGAGCACATGGGCCTGCCGTTCAACCGGACGCCGGACGGGAAGATCGACCAGCGGCGCTTCGGCGGCCACACGCGCAACTTCGGCGAGGGTCCCGTCAAGCGGGCCTGCTTCGCGGCCGACCGGACCGGCCACATGATCCTCCAGACGCTCTACCAGAACTGCATCAAGGCCGGGGTTCGCTTCTACGACGAGTACCACGTCGTCGACCTGCTCTTCGAGGGCGGCGACGGTGGCGACGGCGGACGGGCGGCCGGGGCGGTCGCCTACCGCATCGCCGACGGCGAGCTGCACACCTTCCGGGCCAAGGCGGTCCTGCTGGCGACCGGCGGCAACGGCAGGATGTTCCGGATCACCTCCAACGCCCACTCCCTGACGGGCGACGGGATGGCCCTGGCCTATCGCCACGGGATCCCCCTGGAGGACATGGAGTTCTACCAGTTCCATCCGACCGGGCTCTACGGCCTGGGGATCCTCCTCTCCGAGGCGGCCCGCGGCGAGGGCGGCTACCTCCTCAACAAGAACGGCGAGCGGTTCATGAGCCGCTACGCGCCCAAGCTCATGGAGCTCGCCCCGCGGGACATGGTCAGCCGGGCGATCTACCTGGAGGTCCGTGACGGCCTGGGGGCCGGCCCGAAGGGCGACTACGTCCTGCTCGACGTCCGCCACCTCGGTCGCAAGGTGATCGAGGAGAAGCTCCCCGACATCACCGACTTCGCCCGGGTCTACCTGGGCGTCGAGCCGCTGACGGAGCCGGTGCCGACCCAGCCGACGGCCCACTACGCGATGGGCGGGGTGCCGACCGACCTGGAGACGCGGGTCATCCGCGACGAGCGCAACACGGTGGTGGAGGGCCTCTTCGCCGCCGGCGAGGTGGCCTGCGTCTCCGTCCACGGCGCCAACCGCCTCGGCACGAACTCGCTCGTCGACCTCCTGGTCTTCGGCCGGCGGGCGGGCCTGGCCATGGCCGCCTACTGCGCCGCCACCGAGATGCCGGAGGTCTCGGCCGACGCGGAGGCGCCGGTCCGCGACGAGATCGAGGAGCTGCGCGGCCGGCGGGAGGGCGAGAGCCCGGTCGAGCTCAAGGCCGAGCTGGCCGACCTGATGATGGACAACGTCGGGGTCTTCCGGACGGCGCCGATGATGGAGGCCGCGGTCAGCGGGGTCGCCGAGATCAAGGAGCGCTACCGGCGCGTCCGCTGCCGCGACGCCGGTCGGGTCTTCAACACCGACCTCCTGGAGGCGCGGGAGCTCGGCTACCTCATCGACACCGCCGAGGCGATGGCCAGCTCGGCCATTGCCCGCACGGAGAGCCGCGGCGCCCACTCGCGCGAGGACTTCCCGGAGCGCGACGACGCCAACTGGCTGGCCCACACCCTTGCCTATCGAGGCGAGACGCGTCCGACGCTCCGGTACAAGCCGGTGACGGTCACCCGCTTCACGCCGAAGCCGCGCACGTACTGAGCCCGGGAGCGCAGCGCATGCAGGTCGACCTCCGCATCCTTCGCTTCGATCCCGAGCGCGATGCCGCCCCCCACTGGGAGCGCTACGCGGTCGAGTCGCAGCCGATGGACCGCGTCCTGAGCCTCCTTCACCTGGTCAAGGCCGAGATCGACGGCTCGCTCACGTTCCGGCGGTCCTGCGGGCATGGCATCTGCGGCTCGGACGCGATGCTGATCAACGGGCGCAACCGCCTCGCCTGCAAGATCCGCGTCGATCAGCTGGGTCGCAAGATCACCGTGGCCCCCCTGACCGGGCTCCCGGTGGTCAAGGACCTCGTGGTGGACATGGAGGGCTTCTTCGCCAAGTACCGCAGCGTGATGCCCTTCCTGGTCGCCGATACGTCGGTCCCGGAGCGAGAGCGCATCCAGAGCCCGGCCCAGCGCGCCCGCTACGACGACACCACGAAGTGCATCCTCTGCGCCGCCTGCACGACCTCCTGCCCGTCCTTCTGGGCCCAGCCCTCGTACGTCGGGCCGGCTGCCATCGTCAACGCTCATCGCTTCATCTTCGACAGCCGCGACGAGGCCGCGGAGGACCGCCTCGAGATCCTCGCCGACAAGGACGGCGTCTGGCGCTGCCGGACCGTCTTCAACTGCGTCGACGCCTGCCCCCGCGACATCAACATCACGCGGGCGATCCTCGAGGTCTCGCGGGCGGCCGTGGAGCGCTCCGCCTGAGCGGCCCGGGCCCGCGCCGGCTCATCGTCCGGACCGACGGGGCCGCCCGCGGGAATCCCGGCCCCGCCTCGGCCGGGGCCGTGCTCATCGACGCCGACGCGCCGGGCGCCGGGCTGCCCGATGCCCCGCCGCTGGCCACGATCTCCGAATCCCTGGGCCGCCAGACGAACAACGTCGCCGAGTACACCGGCCTCCTGCGGGCGCTG
The DNA here is from genome assembly GCA_963821235.1 of uncultured Chloroflexia bacterium. GTDB lineage: Bacteria > Chloroflexota > Limnocylindria > Limnocylindrales > CSP1-4 > CTSoil-043. The sequence continues at coordinate 2,471,004 of CAWGCS010000001.1, read as the reverse complement.
GCGCTGGCCGAGGAGCTGGGGGCGGAGGAGGTTTCCCTGCTGCTCGACTCCCTCCTCATCGTCGAGCAGCTCCGCGGACGCTGGCGGGTCAAGGACGCCAAGCTGGCGCCCCTCCACGCCGAGGCGTCCGCGCGGCTCGCTCGGTTCCGGCGCTGGACCGTCCGGCACGTCCCGCGCAGCGAGAACCGGGCGGCCGACGCCCTGGCCAACGAGGCGCTCGACCGGGTGGCGGCCGGAGGGCCGGCCGTGGTCGTGCGACGGCCGGGGGAGGGGATCCGCTCCGAGGCGGCCCCCCGCATGGCGGACGCCGGGCCGGAGGCCGCCGACGCGACCGGGGACCGGGCGGCTCCGCGGCAGCGGCGGGCTGCCGCCCGCAACCAGCTCCCGCTCGGCCTGGAGCCCGGCTACGACCCCGGCGACCCCGGCCCAGACGCCGGCGAGCTGCGGGTGCGCATCCTGGGCTCGGGGACGAGCCAGGGCCTGCCCCGCATCGCCTGCGACTGTTCGACGTGTACCTCCGAAGATCCCCGGGACCGGCGGCTGCGGACCTCCGCCCTCCTGGCATGGGGCGCCCGGCGGGTGATCGTCGACTGCGGCCCGGACTTCCGGGCCCAGGCCCTCGCCGCCGACCTCGACCGGCTCGACGCGGTCCTCCTGACCCATGCCCACCAGGACGCCATCGGCGGCCTCGACGACCTCCGGCGCTTCAATGAGATCTCCGGCGGCTACCTGCCCGTCCATGCCCTGCCCGAGGCGCTGGAGCTGGTCGTCCGGCGCTTCGCCTACGCCTTCCAGCCCGGGCAGGATCGCTTCCGCGGCCTGCCGATGCTGCGGCCGGTGGCCATCGAGGGCCCCTTCGAGATCGCCGGCCGCCGCTTCGTGCCGGTCCCCGTCCTGCACGGTGAGATGCCGACCGCAGGCTTCCGGACCGGCGGCTTCGCCTACCTCCCGGACGTCAACCGCTTCGAGGCATCGTCGCTGGCCCTCCTGCGCGACCTCGACGTCCTCGTCCTCAACGCGCTCCGCGAGGAGCCCCACCCTGCCCACCAGTCCGTCGACGAGGCCCTGTCCGTGATCGACGAGCTGCGGCCGCGGCGCGCCTTCCTGATCCATCTCGACCACGAGCTGTGCCACGCGGCCCTCCAGCCCCGCCTGCCTGCCGGGGTGGCGATCGCCGTGGACGGGCTCGAGCTGCGCGTCGCGCGCTGACCGCCGGGACGGCCGGCGACCGCCGAGGTACCAGCGATGACCGACCTGCCGACCGTCCTCTGCTACGGCGACTCCAACACGCACGGCGCCGACGGCCCGAGCGGGCGACGGCACCCGCGCGACGTCCGCTGGCCGGGCGTCCTGGCCCGCGAGCTGGCCTGCCTGGTCCATGTGGTCGAGGAGGGGCTGAACGGCCGTACCACGGTCTGGGACGACCCGTTCACGCCGGGCCGCAACGGGCGCACCTACCTGGGACCGTGCCTGGCCTCGCACGCGCCGGTGGCGGTCCTCGTGATCATGCTCGGCACCAACGACCTGAAGGCGATCTACCGGGTCGGCGCGCCGGAGATCGCCTGTGGCGCGCGGAGCCTGGTGGACCTTGCCCTCCAGAGCGGTGCGGGTCCCGACGGGGGCGCCCCGGCGATCCTGCTCGTCGCGCCGCCGCCGCTCGGCACGCTCACGACGATCTCGGAGGTGTGGGGCTTCGGGGCCGCGCGAGAGGCGGCCGGACGCCTCTCGGCGCTCTACCGGGAGGCCGCGGCGCGGGCCGGGGTCGGGTTCCTCGACGCGGCCGCCCTGGTCAGGACGGACCCGGCCGATGGGATCCACCTCGACCCGGCAGGGCACGCGACACTGGGTCGGACGATCGCGGCCGCCGTCCGGGACCTGCTCCCGGGGTCGGCCGCCGGCGGGGGGTAGAATCGACCCGTCAGCGAGGCGGCCGGACGGTCGCGCGCCACCGGGCGACCGACGGCGTGAGGAACGTCCGGGCTCCCCGGCGCAGGGTAGCGGGTAACGCCCGTCCGCCGCGAGGCGAGGACCAGCGCCACAGAGACGAGTCCGCCGCCGGGCGACCGGCGGCGGGGTGAAACGCGGCAAGCTCTACCCGGAGCAAGGCCAAGTAGGAGGGCGTGTCCCGGCTTGCCGGGACACCGGCGCGCCGCCGGAGCCCTCGGGTCGGCCGCACGAGCCGTCGGGCAACCGGCGGCCTCAGATGGATGACCGTCACCGCTCCCCTCCGGGGCAGCGGTACAGAACCCGGCGTACAGGCCGCCTCGCTGGCGCTTTCCGGGGTCCCGTCACCGTGGGTGCGGGCGCCATGCCGCGTCCGGCGGTGCCAGGCCGCCCGGCGACTCAGTCCTCGTCGGCCCGGAAGATCCCCGCCGCCGTGCAGGCGTTGCAGATCGGGAGGGCGCTCTCCATGTCGCCCAGGGGCATCGGGAGGGTGCGGTCCGGGAAGAGGCAGTCCACGTCGTAGGCCAGCTCGCGGTGCCGATCCACGGTCGTGACGCGGCGGAACGTGCAGCGGCGGATCCGCGGGGCCGCCAGGAGCGGCTCCGGGACCAACGCGACGGTCGGCTCGGCGAAGGCCATGGATCGAGCGTCCTCGTGGGAGGGTGCAGCGGACTCGGCGGCGGAGCCTAGCACCGTGCGTCTCGCGGGCGCAAGGCGCCGAAGGTACTGCCTCGGGCGGTCCGACCGGCGCGACCGGCGGTGCCGGACGGCGATCGGTCGAAGGCAAGGATCGTCGTCATGACCACGAATCTCCCATTGACTGACCCTCCTGGCGGTGTATCATCCCATATCAGTGGCACGAAGTGGTGCCAAGTGGTGATTCCGGGTCAGGCCGAAGCGGAGCGACGAGGGCCAACCCGGAGCAGGCCAGAGGGTCCGGACTGGTGTTCACCGGCGAGTACCGGCACTCGGTGGACGCGAAGGGGCGGCTTGCCGTCCCCTCGAAGTTCCGAGCGCAGCTCGAGAGCGGGGCGTTCGTCTCCCGCTGGATGGACGCCTGCCTTGCCATCTGGCCCCGCGCGGATTGGGATCGCCTGGCCGCCAAGGTCGCGGCGCTCCCGACCGTGGAGAACGCAGGTGCCCGGCTCTTCAACCGGTTCCTGTTCGCCAGCGCCGTCGAGGTCGTCTGGGACGCCCAGGGCCGCTTCGTCCTGCCGTCCTACCTCCGCGAGGCGGTCGGGCTGGGGGCCGAGGCGGTGATCGTGGGCTCGCTCGACCACGCCGAGATCTGGACGCCGGCCGCCTGGGATGGCTACCGGCGGGCCCTCGACGACCCGGACGAGCTGGCGAAGCACGTCGCGGGGCTGGGCATCTAGCGGCACTACATGCGCTTCCAGGGTCCGCTCGGGATCCGCACGTCGAAGGTGGAGATGACATGGAGGAAGGGCACCGGCCGGTGCTCGCGGAGGAGGTCGTGACGATGCTCGCCCCGCGCCCCGGCAGCCTCCATGTCGACTGTACCGTCGGTGGCGGTGGGCACACCGAGCGGATCCTGGAAGCCGCCAGCCCGGACGGCCGCGTCCTCGGGCTCGACGCCGACCCCGCCGCGGTCGCGCGGGTGGGGGAGCGGCTCGCCCGGTTCGGAGCGCGACTCGTCCTCCGGCAGGCGAACTTCCGGGACCTGGGCGACGTCGCGCCGGCGGCTGGCTTCGCGGCCGTCGACGGCGTCCTCCTCGACCTCGGCCTCAGCTCGTTCCAGCTCGCCGACACGGGCCGGGGCTTCGGGTTCCGGGCCGGCGGCCCGCTGGACATGCGCTTCGACCCGACACGGGGCGAGCCGGCCTCCGCGCTCCTGGCCCGGCTCGACGAGGCCGCCCTCGCGGACGCCTTCCGGCGCTTCGGTGAGGAGCCGCACGCGCGGCGGGTCGCCCGCGCCATCGTCGAGGCGCGGCGGACGGCGCCGATCGAGACCGCGGAGGCCCTGGCCGCGCTCGTCGAGCGCGTCGCTCCCCGGCGCCCGGGAGCGCGCGGGCGGATCCATCCGGCGACGCGCGTCTTCCAGGCCCTCCGGATCGCCGTCAACGGTGAGCTGGACGCGCTTGCCGACGTCCTCGCCGCCGCCCTCGACCTCCTCCGTCCCGGCGGCCGCCTCGTCGTCCTGAGCTACCACTCCCTCGAGGACCGCCTGGTCAAGCGGTTCGTGGCCGCCGAGCGTCGCGGCTGCACCTGTCCCCCCAGCTTTCCCGTCTGCGTGTGCGGCCGGGCGCCCCGCCTCCGACCCGTCGGCCCCCAGCCGGCGGTGGCATCGGACGGCGAGGTTGCCGCCAATCCCCGCGCCCGGAGCGCCCGGCTCCGGACCGCCGAGCGGCTCGCAGCGTGAGCCGCGGCCGTCGCCGCGAAGGAGGGCCTCGACGATGAGCAAGCGCCACCAGGCCAGCCGGCGTCGCACGTACGGACGCCGTCAGCACGAGGTCCGTGAACGTCACGAGCGGGGCTGGGTGCCCGACGAGGTCGAGCGTGGCCTCGTCGAGGACCGCTTCGCCCCCGTGGAGGCAGTGGCCGTCGAGCTCCGCCTGCCCTACGGCGCGACCTGGCTCGGGCTGGAGTAGTGGCCGGCTACGCCGGCGCCCGACCGCGCTCCGGTCTCCTGGGACGGCGCGGCGCGGCGCCCCTGCCCGAGGTCTCGCGCGACCCGCGAGCAGAGGCCCTGCCCCGGCGGCGGGTGCGCGGCGGGGGTGCCAGCCGGGCGCGTCGCCGCTCCGGCCGGACCGGGATCGTGGCCGCCGGAATCATCGTGACGTTCGCCCTCGGCTTCGTCTCGCTTGCCCAGACCGTCCGGGTGTCGGCCAACGGCGTCGAGGTCGACCGGCTCCTCACGGAGCGCCAGATCATGATCGACGAGCAGCAGGAGATCCGGTCCGACCTCTACCGGCTCGGTCGCGAGCCGGCCGTCCGCAGGCAGGCGCTCGACGCCGGCCTCGGGCAGCTGGTGGATCCGCTCATCGTTCCGGCCCGCTGACCCCATGCTCGGCCGGACCGACAGCCGCGCCCGTGCGCTCCTGCTCCTCGCGCTCCTCCTCGCCTTCGGGGCGGCGTGCGCGGCCCGCCTGGCGTACTGGCAGCTGGCCCGCCACGACGAGCTCCTCGGCCTCGCCCGCGACCAGGTCACCGTGCGGACGGAGGTGCCCGCCGCTCGGGGGACGATCTACGACCGCAGCGGGACGGTCGCCCTGGCCACGACGGTCAGCCGCGACCGGCTGGTGGCCTTCCCGGCCCAGCTCGGCGGTGACGGCGCCGAGGCGGTCGCCCGCCGGGCGTCGGTCGCTGCGAAGCTGACCGAGGTCCTCGGCCTCGACGCGGAGGCGGCGGCGACCCTTCGCGAGCGGATCGACTCGGGGCGGGCCTACGTCGTCCTGGCCCGCGACCTGAGCACGGCCCAGTCGAGCGCGATCAGGGCCGCCATCGCCGACCGGTCCGTCTCGCAGGTCCGCCTGGAGCCAGAGGCCGTGCGCGTCTATCCGCTCGACGGGGGCGCGCCGAAGACGTCGCTCGCGGCGCACCTCCTCGGCTTCGTCAATCGCGACGGGACCGGCCAGTACGGGATCGAGGGCCGCTGGCAGGAGACGCTCGCCGGCTCGCCGCGGATCCTGCTGGCCGAGCGCGACGCCTCGAACCAGCCGAACCTCGAGACGGCCGAGGTGCTCGAGGCCGGCAGCCCCGGGGCCGACATCACCCTGACGATCGACGCCAGCCTGCAGCTGGCCGTCGAGCGGGAGGTCTACGCGGCATGGGTGGCCGACCGGGCCAAGAGCGTCTCGGCCGTCGTCATGGACCCCCGGACCGGGGAGATCCTGGCGGAGGCGACCTACCCCTCCTACGACGCGAACGACTACCAGGCCATCGCCTCGAAGGACCCCGGCCGTTTCGTCGACCCGGTCGTCTCGGCGGTCTATGAGCCGGGCTCCGTCTTCAAGATGGTCACCGCGGCCGCCGTGCTGGAGGCCGGGGTCGTCAAGCGGACGTCGGGCGTTCGCGACCAGGCGATCCTCCGCCTGGACCACGGCACGGCCTTCGTGACGAATGCCGACAAGAGCTCGAAGGGCCCCCTGACCTTCCAGGACGCGGTGGCCTGGTCGCGCAACGTCGTCATGTCGAAGGTCGCCCTCAAGCTCGGCAGGACGGCCCAGGACGCCGCCACGGTCCTCCATGCCACGTGGGCGAAGCTCGGCTTCGGCACCCGGACCGGGGTCGACCTGGCCGGCGAGGTGCCCGGCATCGTCCGCGATCCGGCCAGCTCGACGTGGCGCCAGATCGACGTCGCCAATGGCGCCTTCGGCCAGGGCGTGGCCGTCACCGTCCTCCAGCTCGCGACGGCCTACTGCGCGATGGTCAACGGCGGGATCCTGCCCACGCCCCATGCCGTCGAGCGCGTGGGCGACGAGGCCGCGGTCGCCGGCGACCGGGGGCGGGTACTGACCTCGGCCCTCTCGGCCGAGCTGGTCAAGATCATGCGCCGCGTCCCCGAGGCCGTCCCCTTCTACCGCGACCGGACCCTCATCCCGGGCTACGTCGTGGGCGGCAAGACCGGCACCGCCCAGATCTGGGACGCGGAGAAGAAGCAATGGAAGGCCGGCGTCTTCAACTACTCCTTCGTCGGGTTCGTCGGCCGACGGACCCCCGACGTCATCGTCGCCGTCCGCATCGAGGAGGGGACGCCGACGATCCAGCAGGTGGGCCGGATCGAGATGCCGGTCGAGTCGTTCGAGCTCTTCCGGCGGATCGCCACCGACGCCATGTCGACCCTCGACCTGGCCCCCACGACGAGCGGCGGCGCAGCCTCCCCGAGCCCGGTGCCGTGAGCCCGGCCTGTGCGACACTCCCAGCCGTGATGACCGATCCGGCCCGGTGGGAGGATGGGGAGCCGCCGACCGTCGCCCCCCTGACCGCCGACGAGCTCGCGGCGACGACGGGGGGCGTGCTCCTCCGCCGCTCGGAACGGCCCGTCCGGGGAGCGTCCGTCGACTCCAGGCTGGTGACCCCCGGCTGCCTCTTCGTCGCCCTGCTCGGCGAGCGGACCGACGGTCACCGCTTCCTCGGTGCCGCCGCGGCGGCCGGGGCGGCGGCGCTCGTCGTGACCGAGGCGCCCAGCCCGTCCGCGCTTCGAGGCGATCGGCGACGTGAGCGTCATCCGGGTCGCCGACGGCCTGGCCGCCCTCCAGGCAGTCGCGGCGGCCTGGCGGGCCCGCTTCTCACCTCTCGTGGTGGGGATCACCGGCAGCGTGGCCAAGACCTCGACGAAGGACGCGACGGCGGCGGTCCTCGCCGAGGCGATGCCGACCCTCAAGAGCGAGGGGAACCAGAACAACGAGATCGGGCTGCCGCTGACCCTGCTGGCGCTGGGCCCGGAGCACCGCGCCGCCGTCCTCGAGATGGGGATGTACGTCGGCGGGGAGATCGCGACCCTGGCCGCCCTCGGCCGACCCTCGCTGGGCGTGGTGACCGCCATCGCGCCGGTCCACCTCGAGCGTGCCAAGACCCTCGAGGCGATCGAGGATGCCAAGGCGGAGCTCCTGGAGGCGCTGCCGGCCTCGGGCACGGCGATCCTCAACGCCGACGACGCCCGGGTCCTGGCGCTGGGGGCCCGCACCGCCGCCGGCATCGTCACCTACGGCCTCGAGCCCGGGGCGGACGTCACGGCCGCGGCGGTCGTCTCGCGCGGCGCCGCGGGCATGGCCTTCGAGCTCGTCGCCCGCGCCCCGCGAGCCGCCCGCATCCGCGTGGAGATCGACGCCCTGGGCCGCCACAGCGTCCAGAACGCCCTCGCCGCAGCCGCCGTGGGCCTCGCGGCGGGCGTCTTCGACGCGCAGATCGCGGCCGGCCTCGCGAGGCCCTGGTCGCGCGCCTCGGCGCATCGCGGCGTCGTGGTCGACGCCCCCGGCCTGACGATCCTCGACGACACCTACAACGCCTCGCCGCGGGCGGTCATCGCCGCCCTCGAGGTGCTCGCCACGCTGCCGGGCCGGCCGGTCGCCGTGCTGGGCGAGATGCGCGAGCTCGGGCCTGCCCACGAAGCCGGCCACCGCGAGGTCGGCGAGGCCGCCGCCCGCGCCGTCGCGGAGCTCGTCGTCGTGGGGCCCGCGGCCGCCGGCATCGTCGAGGGGGCGACCGCTGCGGGCCTCGCGCCCGCCCGGATCCACGCCGTCGCCGATCGGGAGGCCGCCGTCGAGCTCCTGCGCCAGGTCCTCCGCCCTGGCGACGCCGTCCTGGTCAAGGCCTCGCGCGGCGCCGCCCTCGAGTCGATCGTGGAGGCCCTGCGGGCCGGCGTCGACGCCCGGCGGGGCGCTGTCGGCGGGGCGGGCGAAGGGCCCCGATGACCGTCGTCCTCATCCAGGCCATCCTCCTCGCCTTCGCGATCGTGGTGATCGTGATGCCGGGCTTCATCCGGCTCGTCACCTGGGCCGGCTTCGCCAAGCAGATCCGGACGGAGGGCCCGGAGGGCCACCAGGCCAAGGCCGGGACGCCGACCGCGGGCGGCACCCTGATCGTGGTCGTCGTCATCAGCCTGGCCCTCCTCTTCGAGCTCGTCGACGCGTCGACCTTCGCGCCCCTCGCCACCCTCGCCCTGGTCGGCATCCTGGGGCTCGCCGACGACTGGCTGAACGCCCAGACCGGCGACGGCATCCGGGCCCGGCAGAAGCTCCTCTGGCAGGTCGCCGTCGCTGTCTTCGCCGCCTGGCAGATCCAGCGGACCTACAACATCGAGGCGATCGCCGTCCCCTTCGTCGGTGCCGTCGCCATCGAGCCCTGGCTGTACATCGCCTTCGCCGCGTTCGCGATCGTCGCGATGAGCAACGGGGTGAACCTGACGGACGGCCTCGACGGCCTGGCCGGCGGGACGCTCGTCTTCTCCTTCGTGGCCTTCCTGATCATCGCCCTCCTCAACAGCCCCGCCCAGCCGAACCTGGCCACCCTGTGCGCCCTCCTCATCGGGGCCCTGCTGGGGTTCCTGTGGTTCAACGCCCATCCGGCCCAGGTCTTCATGGGCGACGCCGGGTCGCTCTCCATGGGCGCCGCCCTGGCCGTCATCGCCCTCATCACCGGGCAGATCCTCATCCTGCCGCTCATCGGAATCATCTTCGTGATCGAGGTCCTGAGCGACATCATCCAGATCGGCTACTTCAAGATGAGCCACGGCAAGCGGGTCTTCCGGATGGCCCCGCTGCACCACCACTACGAGCTGGGGGGCTGGCCCGAGACGAAGATCACGCTCCGCTTCTGGATCGTGGCCGTCCTCGCCGGGCTCCTCGGGATCACCCTCTTCCTGGCCACGCTCCAGAGGCTGGTGTGACGGTGGCGGAGCGCGTGGACCTCGATGCCCTGACCCTCGCCTCCATCGAGGCCGGGGCCCTGCGCGGCACGCCGGCGACAGTCCTCGGCTTCGCCCGGACGGGGATCGCCCTGGCGCGCTTCCTGGTCGACGCCGGGGCGCGGGTGACGGTCTACGACGGCAAGCCGGCCGAGGCCCTGGCCGACGCAGTCACCGCCCTGGAGGGCCGCCCGGTCACCCTCGCCTGCGGGCCCGACGTCGACCCGGCGACGGCGTGGGCGGAGGCGGCCCTCGTGGCCTTCAGCCCGTCGATCACGCCCGGGTTCCCGACGACGGAGCCGCGGCTGCGGGCCGCCCTGGTGACGCTCGCCGGCCGCGTGGCGGCCGGCGACCCGACGGCGCCGGCGCTGGTGTCCGAGCCGGACCTCTTCCTGCGCCTCTGCCCGGCTCCCACGGTCGGGGTGACCGGCACGAAGGGCAAGACGACGACCTCGTCCCTTGCCGCGCACCTGCTGGCGGGCGACCCGTCGCACCCGGTCATGCTGGGCGGTAACATCGGCGCCCCTCTCGTCGACCGCCTGGCCGAGCTGACGCCCGAGCACCGCGTCGTCGATGAGCTCTCCGAGCTCCAGCTGCCGAGCCTCTCGCGCGGCCCGACGGTCGGCGTCTACACGAACGTGACCTCCGACCACCTCGACCGCCATGGCTCGCTGGAGGACTACCGGCGGGTGAAGCGGCGCCTCGCAGAGCTCGTCGATCCCGAGGGTGCCCTCGTCCTCAACCTCGACGACCCGGTCGTCGCGGCCTATGCCGCCCTCGGCGCCACGCCCTCCGTCTGCTACCGGCTCAGCCGCCCGGTCCCCGGCGGCCTGGGCATCGTCGACCGCTGGGTGGTGGCCGCCGGCGTGGAACGGCTGCCCCTGGCCGGGGGCGGCGTCGCGGCGGCCGGCCCCGGCGGCCGGCTCTTTCCCGTCGACGAGCTGGCGCTGCCGGGCCGGCACAACCTCGCCAACCTTCTCGCGGCCGCCGGCGTGGCGCTCCTCTTCGGAGTGGCTCCGGACGCCATCCGCCGCCAGGCGGCGAGCTTCCGCGGCGTAGAGCATCGCCTGGAGCTCGTCGCCGAGATCGACGGCGTCCGCTTCGTGAACGATTCCCAGGGGACGCAGCCGGACGCCGTGGCGGCCGCCCTGCGGAGCTTCGCGCCGCCGATCGTGCTCATCGCCGGCGGCCGCGACAAGGGGGTCGACCTCGCCGCCCTGGGTCCGGTCGCCGCGGAGCGGGCCGCGGCCGCGATCCTGATCGGCGAGAGCGGCCCGGCGCTGGCATCGCTGTTCCGCGGATCCGGCGTCGTCCGGGTGGAGGAGGCCGGGACGCTGGCCGCGGCCCTGCCCCGGGCCGATGCCATCGTGCGCGACCTGCTGGAGGGCTTCCCCGAGGGCACGATCGGAACCGTGCTCCTCTCGCCCGCGGCGGCCAGCTTCGACCAGTTCGTCGACTACGTGGCCCGGGGTCGCGCCTTCAAGGAGGGCGTCGCAGCCCTCGCAGCGGCGCGTCGCGCCGCCCCATCGAGGAGCTGACGATGGCCTCCGCCGACCGGGCAGCCTCGTCCGCTCGCCGCCCGGTGATGGTGACCGCCCGGGCCGGCCTCGGGGCCACAGCCGGGACCAGCGCCCGGCGCGCCGCGGTGCGCCCGCCGGCCGTCGTGCGCCCGGAGGCGACGACGATCGCCCCTCCGGCCGGGCTCATCCACCGCCACGGCCCGGACACGGTCGTCGTCCTCGCCGTCCTCGCCCTCACCGCCCTCGGGCTCCTCGTCGTCTACTCCTCGTCGGCGATGGACGGCTACCTCGGCGGCACCTCGTTCGAGGACACCTTCCGGACGCTCGGCCCGCAGCTGCAGTGGGCCGCCGTCGGCCTGGCCGGGATGCTCGTGGCGATGAGGGTCGACTACCGCTGGCTGCGGCTCGCCTCCGTGCCGCTCCTGCTGGTCGCCGGGGTCCTCCTCGTCCTGCTCCAGGTCCCGTCGCTGCAGGTCACGATCGGCGGCTCCTCGCAGTGGCTCAAGCTGCCGGGCCTGCCGGCGATCCAGCCGAGCGAGCTGGCCAAGCTGGCCCTCGTCATCTACCTCGCCCACTGGATGGCGCGCCGGGGCAGCGCGGTCGGGGGGCTCACGACGGGGCTCCTGCCCTTCGTGGCGATCGTGGCCCCGTTCGTGCTCCTCATCTTCAAATCGCCCGATATCGGCTCGGCCGGCGTCCTGGGCCTGACCGCCGTCGTCATGTTCTTCCTGGCGGGCGCGAACCCCGTCTACCTGGCCGGCATCGCGGCGGCCACCGTGGCGGCAGCCGCCCTGCTGCTCAAGGACTACCAGCTGACCCGTCTCCAGTCGTTCGGCGACCCGTTCGCGGACCCGCTCGGGACGGGCTACCACGCGGTCCAGGGCCTCCTGGCCCTTGCCCTGGGGGGCCTCTTCGGGGCGGGCCTGGGGGAGCGGGCGGCGGCCGGTGGGATCGTCCTGCCCAACGCCCACAACGACTACATCTTCGCCGTCATCGGCCAGGAGTTCGGCTTCCTCGGGGCGGCCGCCGTGATCGCCCTCTTCTGTCTCCTGGCCTACCGCGGGTTCCGGGTCGCCCTCGAAGCGCCGGACACGTTCGGCGGACTGCTCGCGGCCGGCATCACGGCCTGGCTCTGCCTGCAGGCCTTCGTCAACATCGGCGTCGTGGTGACGCTCCTCCCCGTCACGGGGATCACGCTCCCGTTCGTCTCGGCTGGCGGCTCCTCGCTGATCGTCAGCCTGGTGGCGGCGGGGATCCTCCTCTCGGTCTCCCGCGAGACCGCGGTTCACGGAGGGTGGCAGCATGCGAGTGGCGATCGCGGCCGGCGGAACGGGCGGGCACATCTACCCGGCTCTCGCCGTCGCCCGCTCCCTTCGCGCGCGCCCGGCGGCGCCTGAGCTGGCCTGGATCGGCGGGCGGCGCGGCCTGGAGGCCGAGCTGGTCCCGCCGTCCGGGATCCCCCTTCGCCGACTCTGGCTCCGCTCCCTGCGGAGCGCAGGCCGGGACGTCCACCTCGTCCTCGACCCGATCCGCCTGGTCGCCTCGGTCCCCCAGGCGCTCTGGCTGCTGGCCCGGCGGCGGCCGGCGGCCATCTTCACGACCGGCGGTTACGTGGCGATCCCGGTCCTGGTGGCCGCCCGCCTCCTCCGCATCCCGGTCGTCCTCTGGGACGGGAACGTCGTCCCGGGTCGCAGCGTCCGGGCCACGGCCCGCCTGGCGGGCGCCGTGGCCGTGACGGATCCCCGGACCTGCGAGGCCCTCGCCGCCCGGCGCTGCTACGAGACCGGCACGCCGATCCGCGACCCGCGGACGATCGATCGCGAGGCCGCCCGCCGGCAGCTCGAGGTCGCGCCCGGCGAGCGGCTCCTGCTCGTCTTCGGCGGCTCGCAGGCCGTTCGCCGCTTCAACGACGCGGTCGCCGGGGCGTTGCCGCGCCTCGTCGAGCGGTGCGCCGTCCTCCACGTGACCGGGGACGCGGGCTACGCCGAGGCCCTCGCGGCCCGCGAGGCGCTGCCGGCGGAGCGCCGGGCCCGCTACCGCCCGGTCCCGTTCCTGGCCGAGGAGATGACCGCCGCGCTGGCCGCCGCCGACCTCGTCGTCGGCCGGGCCGGCTCGTCGACGCTGGCCGAGTGCGCCGCCTTCGCCCTGCCCCTCGTCTGCGTGCCCTATCCCCACGCGGCGGGGCACCAGCGGGCCAACGCCGAGGCCTATGCCGCGACCGGCGCGGCGCGGCTCGTGGAGGACGAGGCGTTCGACGCCGCGGCGCTCCTCGACGCCGCCCGGATCCTGGAGGACCCCGCCGTCCACCTGGCCATGAGCGCCGCCGCCCGGGACGCCGGCCGCCCCGGGGCCGCGGCCGCCGTCGCCGAGCTCGTCGCGGCCGCCGCCGAGCGGCGGGCCTGGCCGGACGCGGCGACGATCGCCGGGATCGCCGCCGGCGGAGCGGGCCGATGACCGGATCGACGTCCGGTCTCGCCGCTCCCGAGCCGTTCGACGCGATCCGGACGGGGACGGAGATCCAGCGTCGCCTCGGCGTGAGGACATCCCGCGACGAGCCGCTGGCCCGCTTCACGACGATGCGCGTCGGCGGTCCGGCCGACCTCTACGCCGCCGCCCACAACCCCTTCGAGCTGCGCGGGCTGGTCAAGCTCGCGCGCGTGCGCGCGATCCCGTACACCCTGCTCGGCCGGGGCAGCGACGTCGTCATCTCCGACGCTGGGATCCGGGGGCTCGTGATCCACGTGCGAGCCGAGGGGTACGAGATCGCCGGCGACCGGCTCGTCGCCGACGCCGGGCTGGCCATGGCCAAGGCGGCCACGGTGACGGCGGAGGCGGGCCTGGCCGGGCTGGAGTTCGGCCTGGCCATCCCCGGCAACGTCGGGGGCGCCGTCTGGTCCAACGCCGGGGCCCATGCCTCGGACGTCGCCGCGGTGCTGGAATGGGCGCTGGTCCTGCGGGCGGACGGCAGCGAGGAGCGCCTCGGCGCGGCCGGGCTCGGGTTCGCCTACCGCGAGAGCCGCCTCAAGCACCCCGTGCCCGGGGAGCCGGCGGAGGTCGTCCTGTCGGCCGCCTTCCATCTCGAGGCGGAGGAGCCGGCCGCCATCCGGGCCCGCCTCGACGAGATCCGCCGCTGGCGGCGCGAGCACCAGCCGCTGGGGATCCCGAGCGCCGGGAGCGTCTTCCGGAACCCGGCCGAGGGACCCTCGGCGGGCGCGCTCATCGACCGCTGCGGCCTCAAGGGCCGCCGCGAGGGCGGAGCCGTCGTCTCCGACCGCCACGCCAACTGGATCCTCAACGACCGGGGCGGGAGCGCCGCGGACGTACGCCGCCTGGGCGAGCAGGTGCGGGCGGTCGTCGAGCGCGAGACCGGGGTCCGGCTCGCCTTCGAGGTGGTCTTCCTGGGCGACTGGTCCGGCTGGACGGAGGAGGCGGCGTGAGCGAGCCTGCGCGTGAGCGAGGCCCGGGCGCCCTGCCGGCCGTCGCGGTCGTCTTCGGCGGGCCATCGGCCGAGCACGACGTCTCGATCGTGTCGGGCACGGCGATCGCGGGGGCGCTCGGCGAGCGCGGCCACCCGGTCAGCCAGTTCTACATCGACCTGGCCGGCGAGTGGTGGCTCCTGCCGGCCGACCACCGGCGCGGCGAGCGATCCCCGGCGGCCTACGACGAGCCGGAGGCGCTGGGCGCGGCGGGCCCCTTCGGCGCCGGCGACGCGGCCGGCGGGATGGCCGCGGCCCGGCCCCGGCCGGTCGTCTTCGTGGCCCTCCATGGGCCCTACGGGGAGGACGGCACGATCCAGGCCATCCTCGAGGAGGCCGGCCTCGCCTACACCGGCTCCGGGGTCGCCGCGTCGGCGGTGGGCATGGACAAGCCACTCTTCAAGCGCTTCGCCCGCGGCGCCGGGTTGCCCGTGCTGCCGTGGCTGGACGTCACGGCAGGGCAATGGGCGGCGGACCGGTCCGGGACGCTCGCGGCCATGGATGCCTTCGCCGCCGACGCGCCCGGCCGCCGGGTCATCGTCAAGCCGGCCTGCCTCGGCTCGTCGGTCGGGATGTCGATCGCATGGTCGCCCGCCGATCGCGAGCCGGCGATGGAGCTGGCCCTGCGCTACGACGCGCGAGTCCTCGTCGAGCCCTGCCTGCCCACCCCCCGCGAGCTCGAGGTGGCCGTCCTGGGCAATCCCCCGGGCGAGCTCCTGATCGGTGGCCCGGGCGAGGTGATCCCGAGCCGGGACTTCTACGACTACATCGACAAGTACGTGGTGGATGACGCCCGGATCCTCTCCCGGGCCGAGGTCGACGAGGCCACGGCGGCCAGATGCCGCGGGATCGCGGGCGCCGCCTACGCCCTGATCGGGGCCCAGGGCTTCGCCCGCGTCGACTTCTTCCAGGACCGCCGGACGGGCGAGGTGTACCTCAACGAGATCAACACGATCCCCGGCTTCACCCCGATCAGCCTCTTCCCCCGGATCATGGCCGAGGGCGGCCTCGACTTCGGCGAGCTGTGCTCGCGGATCGTCGACCTCGGGTCAGCGGCCCGCGCCGCCCGTCCGGTGCGCCGGCTCACGGCCCGCGACCTGCCCCGGTGAGCGACGACCTGCCGGTCCGAGGCGGTCGCGTCCGGCGCCGGGCGGGCCCGCGGCGCGCCTCGCGGGGCTTCTCGCCCCGGCGCGCCCTCGCCGCGCTCGCCATGCTGGCCACGGCGGGGCTGATCTGGGGCGCGGTGGCCTCGCCCGTCTTCGGCGTCAAGACCGTCGAGATCGAGGGCGCCGACCTCAGCGGCGACGACGCGGTCCGGGCCGCGCTCGCCCTGCCTGCCCCGCCGCCCAACGCCTTCACCGTCGCGACCGACCAGCTGCGCGACCGGCTCCTGGCGCTGCCGGCGGTCTCCGACGCCGAGGTCCACGTCGGCCTGCCGGGCACCCTCGAGGTGCGGGTCATCGAGCGGCGGCCGGTCCTCGCCTGGCGTCGCGGCGAAGCCCTCTACCTCGTGGACGGCGACGGCCGGGTCCTGGCCGACGCCCGGGCGCCCGGCGCGACCGCAGCCGCGGCCGCGGCCGACGGCCTCCCGCTCGTCGCCGACCGGCGGACGGACGGCAGCGGGCCCGCGGTGGGGGGCCAGGTGGACGCGCTCGACCTCGACGTGGCGACGCGGCTCCTCGGCCTCACCCCGGCCGATCTCGGCTCGGCCGCCCCGGCCCTCCTCGTCGGCGTCGACGACCGGGACGGCTGGACGGTCGTGCCCACGGTGGACGACCCGTGGGCTGCCGTCTTCGGCTTCTACGGCCCCGAGATCCGCCCCCCGGCGATGGTGCCCGAGCAGGTCCGCTCGCTGCGCAGCCTCCTCGCCGGGCGCGAGGCGCGGCTGCTGCGCATCGTCCTCGCCGGCGAGCGCGAGGGGACCTTCACCGAGAAGCCGGAGCCGTGACGCGTGACGGGATCGACGTGGCGATCAGCGCCCGGGTCGGGTAGCCTTGCGGAAACGCCGCCGAGGAAGGGAAACCGGCCTGTGCTCCTGCCGCTGGCGGGCCTGCTCGTCGGGGTCCTGCTCGGGCTCGTGCTCAACGTCAACGTCGGGTTCGAGCTTTCGCGCTACTCGGCCGTAGCCATCCTCGCCGCGCTCGACTCCGTCCTCGGGGCCGTCCGTGCCGAGATGGAGGGCGTCTACGACAACCGGATCTTCATCAGCGGGTTCGTGGTCAACGCGATCGTGGCGGTCCTCCTGACCTTCATCGGCGATCGGCTGGGCCTGGACCTGTACCTGGTGGCGCTGATCACGTTCGGGCTGCGGATCTTCCAGAACGTGGCCCTCATCCGGCGGCACTTCCTGTAGGCCGGACGCCGCGGCGGCGAGACGACGGGAGAGGAACGGGACGAGTGGAACGCGAGACGTTCGTCGGGATCGACGTCGGGACGACGAAGGTCGTCGCGCTCATCGGCGAGGTCGGCCGGGACGGCGCCCTGACGATCATCGGCAAGGGCATCGTGCCCGCCTCGGGGCTTCGCAAGGGCGTCGTCGTCAACATCGACCAGACCGTCCACTCGATCTCGGCGGCGGTCGAGAAGGCGGAGCGGCACGCCGGCTACAAGATCGAGCGGGCCTTCGTCGGCGTGGGGGGCAACCACGTGGAAGGGCTGAACTCGCCGGGCCAGGTCGCCGTTGCCGGCCCCCGTCGCGAGGTCGCCCAGGAGGACGTCAACCGCTCCATCGAGGTCGCCCGCGCGGTCTCGATCCCCTCGACCCGCGAGGTCCTGCACGTCATCCCCCGCGGCTACACGGTGGACGGCCAGGAAGGCGTCATGAACCCGCTGGGGATGAGCGCCATCCGCCTGGAGGTCGAGACGCACATCGTCACCGCCTCCGCGACGGCCGTCCAGAACCTGAGCAAGTGCGTGACGGCGGCCGACGTCAAGATCGACGAGCTGGTGGCCGCCGGCCACGCCTCGGCGGAGGCCGTCCTCTCGCCGACGGAACGCGACCTCGGCGTCGCCGTGGCCGACATCGGGGCGGGCACGATCGACCTGACCCTCTTCGCCGACGGATCGGCCTTCCACACCGCGGTCCTGCCGGTGGGCGGCGCCAACGTGACCAACGACGTGGCGATCGGGCTCAAGACGAGCCTCCACGTGGCCGAGGCCCTGAAGGTCGAGCACGGCACGTGCGACCTCTCCGACGTCGACCCGGACGAGGTGATCAGCGTCACCGTCCTCGGCGACGAGGCGGGCCGGACCGTCGAGCGCCTCGACGTCTGCCGCATCATCGAGGCTCGCATGCGGGAGACGTTCGAGATGCTGCGGACGGAGATCCTCGCCGCCGCGCCGGGCATGCTCCCGGCCGGCCTGGTCCTGACCGGCGGAGGCGCCCAGCTGGCCGGGGCGGCCGTCCTCGGGCGCGACGTCCTCGAGATGCCGGTGCGGGTCGCCGCTCCGAGCGACGTCGGCGGCCTCGTGGACGGTCTCCTGGAGCCGGGCTCGTCGACCGCGATCGGCCTTCTCCTGTGGGGCGCCCGGCACGTCGCCGCGGCGGAGCTGGCGACCTACGACTCCGCGCCGGGCGGCGGCTTCCTCGCCCGCGCCCGGGCCGCACTGCGGAGCGTCTTCCCCTAGGCGGGCGGCGGCCCCGGCGCAGTGTCCCCGGGGCCTGGACGCGCCGCGAACGCGCGGAGCGGCGCGTCCCACGCATCGGCTGGCAGGGGGCGGGGTTCCCATCCGGGCTCGCGGCGGTATACTCCCCGCCAGTCCCCGTTCCAGCGCGCCGTGCCCCGCTCGCCGGACCGGTCCAACTCGCAAGCACAGACGATCCTGCAGATCCGGGCCCGGGAGCCCGGGACGGCCGCCCCGGCGGCCGCGCACAAACCGGAGGACGAGCGATGCCGCTGCGGTCGGATTCGGAGAACTTCGCGCTCATCCGCGTCGTCGGCGTCGGCGGGGGCGGCAGCAACGCCGTCAACCGCATGATCCGGGCCGAGATGATGGGCGTCGAGTTCATCGGCATCAACACCGATGCCCAGGCGCTCCTGCAGTCGGACGCGCCCCACAAGATCCGGATCGGGGACAAGATCACCCGCGGCCTGGGCGCCGGCGGCGACGCGTCGATCGGCCAGCGCGCCGCGGAGGAGGACGCCGAGAAGATCACGGAGGCGCTCCGCGACTCCGACATGGTCTTCATCACCGCCGGCCTCGGCGGCGGCACCGGGTCGGGCGGCGCGCCGGTCATCGCCGAGATCGCCAAGGACCTCGGGGCCCTGACGATCGGCGTCGTGACCAAGCCGTTCAGCTTCGAGGGCAACCGCCGCAAGCTCATCGCCGAGAAGGCCGCCGAGCAGCTGAAGGCGAAGGTCGACACCCTCATCACGATCCCCAACGACCGCCTCCGCGACGTCGTCCAGAAGAACACCTCGATCCTCGACGCGTTCCGGGTCGTCGACGACGTGCTGCGCCAGGGCGTCCAGGGGATCAGCGACATCATCACCGTCCCCGGGCTCATCAACCTCGACTTCGCCGACGTGAAGGCGATCATGCACGACGCCGGGTCAGCCCTCATGGGCATCGGCCGCGCATCCGGCGAGAGTCGCGCCCTGGAGGCCGCCAAGCAGGCGATCGCCAGCCCGCTCCTCGAGATCAACATCACGGGAGCCCAGGGGATCCTCTTCAACATCGCCGGCTCGTCGAACCTGACCCTCTACGAGGTGACGGAGGCAGCCGAGGAGATCCGCGCCGCGGCCGACCCGGAGGCCAACATCATCTTCGGGACGAGCTTCGACGAGCGCCTCGGCGACGACGTGATCATCACGGTCATCGCCACCGGCTTCGACACGAACCGCCGCCGGGAGACCGTCCGCCGCGAGGCGACCGCCTCGCCGTACGAGCTGCAGCGGGTCGCCCGCCCGGAGCGCGATTTCCTCGGCGAGCTCGAGACCCGCCGGGCCGCCGCCGACGTGGAGGCCCGCCCGATCCCGGAGATCCGCGCCGCCGACCGATCCGAGCGGGGCGAGCCCCCGGCGCGCGCCGAGCGGACCGTGGCCCCGGAGCCGGCGCCGACGAGCGTCAGGAGCCCGCGCTACGACGCGGACGACCTGGAGATCCCGAGCTTCCTCCGCCGCAACAAGTAGCCGCTGCCGGTGGGCGCCGGCCCGTTCCCGCCACCCGACCCCGCCGAGGTCGCCGGGCTCGCCGCCGCGCGGGCGGCCGTCCTGACCCGCATCGCCGCCGCCTGCGCGCGCTCCGGACGCGAGGCCCGCGAGGTCACCCTCGTCGCGGTGAGCAAGACGGTCGACCCGGCCCGCCTGCGGGCGGCGGTCGCCGCCGGCCACGAGGTCCTGGCCGAGAACCGCGTCCAGGAGGCGGCGGCCAAGGCGCCGCTCGTCCCCGGCGCGCGCTGGCACCTGGTCGGCCCGCTGCAGGCCAACAAGGCCCGCCGGGCGATCGAGCTCTTCGAGATGCTGGAGGCCGTCGACACGGTCGAGCTCGCCGCCAGGCTCACCCGGATCGCCGGCGAGGTCCGCCCGGGCCGGCCCTTGCCGGTCCTCCTGGAGGTGAACGTGGACGCCGACCCGGCCAAGGCCGGCTTCCCACCCGACGCGATCGGGCGGGCGCTGCCCGAGCTGCTGGCCCTTCCCGATCTCGACGTGCGGGGGCTCATGACGATCGGCCGCCTCGTTGCCGACCCGGAGGAGGCGCGGCCCACGTTCTCGGCGCTCCGCCGGCTCGCCGGCGAGCTGCGGGCAACCCATCCCGGGCTGGGGCCGGAGCTGTCGATGGGGATGAGCGACGACTTCGAGGTCGCCGTCGAGGAGGGCGCCACGATCGTCCGCGTCGGCCGCGCGCTCTTCGGCGAGCGAGCCCGGCCCGGGCCCGGCGAGGCGCGCCCGGCGGCCGATTCCGATGTCGCCCCGGCGTAGGATTCGGCCGTGCTCTTCGTCCGCAACTTCCTCGAGATCCTGGTCCTCGTGCTCTGGCTGCTCGTGCTCGGGCGCGTCCTGGTGAGCTGGGTCGACCCGATGGGGCGCAACTCGATCTCGCGCTACGTGATCGCCCTCACGGAGCCGATGCTCGCTCCCATCCGGCGCCTCCTGCCGCAGACGGGGATGTTCGACCTCTCGCCGCTGATCCTGATGCTGGGCCTGGGCGTCCTGTTGCGGTTCGTCTCGCTGTGACCCCCCGGTTCGCGGTCCGCCTCTCGCCCCGCGGTGGCACCGACCGGATCGACGGGGTGGGGGAGGGCGGCGTGCTGCGGGTCCGGGTCGCGGCCGCCCCGGTGGAGGGGGCGGCGAACGAGGCCCTCTGCCGGGTCCTGGCCGCGCGGCTCGGCATCGCCCGCCACGGCGTGCGCGTCGTCGGCGGCGCCACGAGCCGGCGCAAGCTCGTCGAGGCCGACGTGGAGCCGGCCGCACTGGCCGCCGCGTGGCCCGGCCTCGCCGTCGGGGGCCGGTCGTGACGGCCACTCTCTACCGCCGCGCCGCGCTGGCCGACGGGACGTCGGATCGCCTCCGGCTCGACGTCAGCGTCCTCGTCCGCGACGGCCGGATCGCCTGGATCCGCCCGGCCGACGACGAGGGACCCGTGGCGCCCAGGGAGCGCCTGCGCCTCGTCGACGCGCAGGGCTCGACGATCGTCCCGGGCCTCGTCGACGCGCACGCCCACGTCACCCTCCCCGGCGGGGCCGCCTGGATCGCCCGGATCGAGGATCCCGTCGAGGATCTCCTGGAAGCGGCCGAGCAGAACGCGCGCCTCCTCGGCCGGGCCGGCGTCCGCTGGATCCGCGACGTCGGCTCGCCGCGCGTGGAGGGACCCGGGTCCGAGGCGCCCCGGGCGCTGGCCCTCGCCGTCCGGGAGCGCTGGCGCGGCCGCCCCGAGGCCCCGTACATCCGGGCCGCCGGCACCTGGCTCATGTGGCGGGGCACCCTGGCCACGTCGCGGACGATCGCCGTGGACGACGCCGACGCGCTCGTGGCGGCCGCCGCCGGGCAGCTCGACGAGGGCGCCGACCTCGTGAAGCTCTACCTGGACGGACCGGAGCCCGGCGTCAGCCCCTGGACGGTCGGGGAGGTCGAGCGGGTCGTCGCCCTCGTCCACGGGCGCGGGGCGCGGGTGACAGCCCACGCCGGCAACCTCGACGGGACCAGGGTCGGGGTGTCCGGTGGCGTCGACGCGATCGAGCACGGCTTCGAGCTGGACGCCGACGTGGCGGCGGAGATGGCTCGCCGGGGCACTCTCCTCGTCTCGACCCTGGCCGTCTTCCGCTCCTGGGAGTCGTTCGGCCAGACGACCCGCCTGCCGCGCTTCGCCGAGCCCGGGGGCCGGGCCCGGATCGCGGCGCGGCGCGAGCGGGCGGAGGAGAGCATCAGGCTGGCCCGGGCGGCGGGTGTCCGGATCGCGACCGGGACGGACTTCGGGGGCGGCTCGACCCGGGCGAACCAGCTCGCCTGGGAGGTGGAGGCGCTGGTCGGGGCCGGCCTCGAGCCGTGGGAGGCGCTCGCGTCGGCGACCCTTCGGGGCGGCGAGCTCCTCGGCGAGCCGGACGCGGGGCGCCTGCGCGAGGGCGGCCCGGCCGACCTGGTCCTCGTCCACGGCGACCCGCTCAGCGATCCCGCGGCGCTGTGGCGCGTCTGGCGGGTCGGCTGGCTCGACGACCGGGGCTGACCTCGGGCCTGCCGGGTCGACCTGCCGGGCGCCCGAGCCGCGGCGCGCCGAGTGCGTGGACCGGGCGGTCGAGGTTCCCCCGGACGGGACGGTATACTCCCCTCCGCGGGCGATTAGCTCAGTCGGTCAGAGCGCACGGTTCACATCCGTGAGGTCACTGGTTCGAGCCCAGTATCGCCCACCATCGTGACCTCGATGGAGGCTGGGAGCGCGAGGAGGATCCTCGCCTCTCGGCCTCTTCTGTTGCCGGATCGTGCCCCTGGTACGGCCGTCTGCGCAGGACGGCCTTCGACCGCCTTCGCGGACGCTGGCTCGCTAGTGGAGTCCGATATGGGCTCCGTTGCAGACCGGCGGAGGCAGACGCTTGACCTCGCGGCCCTTGAGCGTGCGGACGATGATGTCGCCGGTCGTGCATCGCTTCGAGTTGTAGGCGTCGAAGAGATCGAAGTCGTATCCGGCGCTGTAGCCATCGCGGATGGTGTCGCCGTAACGCTCCCCTTCCAGGTGGCGCTCCACGCCGTCCACCACGTAGGTGACCCGAACCGTCTCGCCCGTGACGTTGCTGAACCCGATGCCTTGGATCCCTGAATCAGGCCCGCAGGCCGCCACGAGGAGGGCCACGGCGGCCATGATCGCGACCGCCCAGCGTCGGCCCGGTGCTCGTTGCCGGGATCGCGGCCTGCGAGGCTCGCCGATCATCGTCGGGGTTCTCTCGTGGTCATGTCTGATCACTCTACGTCGACGTCGAGGAGGTCGATGAGGAACCGGCTGTCGCGAAGGCGAGCCACCCGTGGTCGAGGTGCACGCCAGATCGACCGACTCGCCCGCTACTCCAGGGCCAGCCAGTTCCCGTAGCAGACCGGAGGTGGAATGCGGTCGACCTCGCGACCGTCGAGTGTCCGGATGACGATGTCACCGGCCGTGCAGTGCATGGGATCGTCCGCGGCGACGACGAGGCCCAGCCTGTACTCGGCGCTTCTCCCGTTCGGGATGGTGTCGCCGCCGGGCTCGCCCTGCAGCTGGCGCTCGACGCCGTCCACGGCGTAGGTGACCCGCACCGTGGTCCCCGTCCGATTGACCAGGCCGACTCCCACCGCACCTCCTCGGTCAGGCCCGCAGGCTGCCACGAGGAGGGCCACGGCGGCCAGGATGGCCATCACCCGAGGTAGTGACAGTCGTCGTCGCCGGGACCGCCGCCCGCCGCTCCGATCACCGATCATCGACCGGGTTCCTGTCATGGTCGTCTCTGTCTCTGCGCTTCCATATTGATGAGATCGATCATCACGGCGTCATTCTGACCGGCTCCGAATACAGGGAGAGTGAAGAGGCCAGTGTGCTTGGGCCGGTCTGGGGATAGTAGAGCTGGTCGATGACGAGACCGACCTCGGGCTCGGGCTCAGTGGCCTGCCAGGCTCTGGATGGAGCGCTGCCAGTAGTCTGTCCAGCTGAGCTGGAGGATCCATGGCTCGCACGGGTGGAAGCCAGCGAGGGCGGTCGGTGCGCCAACCGTTGCGAGCAGCCGGTGGGCCTGTCGCGCGGGATGCCTGACCCGCCGGCGATCCGCTCCCATGCAAGGGGCGGACCAGACACCCGGCATGGCTACCTCGGCGGGAAGGCGGTCGCGAGGATGCGCGCGAGCCGCTCAACGGCCGCCCCATCCAGCACCTGCGCCCCGGTGACGAGCGTTCGGATCGAGCGCTCGGACTCGAGCCGGACGCCACGATAGGAGTCCGGCGGCCGGAACCACGGCAAGTCACCCTTGATGAAGCAGAGCACCGGCGTGATAGGCGGCATGGCCTCGCGGGCAGCTGCCTGGAGTGCCCGCTCGACCGCGGTCACCTGCCAGGCCATCGCCTCGGCTAGCTTCGAGTGGTCCCGGCCGCCGACGTAGAGGCGCAGGTCGGTCCGGAAGAAGCCGCCCACGTCGCGGACCTCGATCCGGCCCCCATACAGCTTGGCGTCGACGACGAACACGCCCGCCGGGGCGACAACGAGGTGGTCGATGTTGGCGGGGGTGCCAGGCGCCCGGCGATCGTGGAGCACCGTGACGCCGGGGATCGTGGCGAGCCATGCGGCGAGCTCCTCCTCGCCGCGGGCGCCCTGCGCCCAGGCGCGGGTCGACTGGGGTTCGTCGGTGAGGCCGAGGATCAGGCCGCCGAGCCGGTGGCCGAAGCGACCCGTGATCCTCGCCGCCCGGCGCGCCCGGCGAAGGTCGTACTCGCGCGTCGTCGATCCGCCGGCGACGCCGAGTTCGATCGGCTCGTCCGTCGGGCCAGCGCCCGCGACGGGGCAGGGGACACAGCGGACGGTCTTGGACGCCGGGTCATACAGGGCCTCGGCACCCCTGGCCAGCGCCGCTCCACAGAGGACGCAGGTGCCGGAATAGCGCAGGCGCAGGCGCCTGGGCCCGGTTCCCGCTGTCCCGGGCTGCGGCGACTCTGGACTCATGGCTGGTGAGTCTAGGTGGCAGGCTGCCGGATCGTGCCCCGCGGGCGCACCGCCGTCTGCGGCAGGACGGCCTGGACGAGCACGGCAGCCCGGATCGACGGCGCCAAGACCCCTCTCGCCATCCGTGCCGCTCTCCCAAGCGAGGACCCACACCCGGGGTGCACCCGGAGTCGATCGGCTCCACCCATGCCCGGTCCGCTAGTGGAGTCCAATATGGGTACCGTTGCAGACCGGCGGAGGGAGGCGCTTGACCTCGCGGCCCTTGAGCGTGCGGACGACGATGTCGCCGGTCGTGCATCGCTTGGAGTTGTAGGCGTCGAAGAGATCGAACTCGTAGACGGCGCTGTTGCCGTCGCGAACGGTGTCGCCGTAGCGCTCGCCCTCCAGGTGCCGCTCCACCCCGTCCACCACGTAGGTGACCCGAACGATCTCTTCCGTGCTGTTGGTGATCACGATGCCTCGGATCCCCGAATCAGGCCCGCAGGCCGCCACGAGAAGGGCCACAGCGGCCACGATCGCGATCGCCCAGCGTCGGCCCGCTGCTCGTCGCCGGGATCGCCGCCCGTGAACAGGCTCGCCGATCATCGTCGGGGTTCCTCTTCTGGTCATGTCTGCCCCTCTACGTCGACATTGAGGAGGTCGATCAGCACGGCGTCATTCTCGCCGGCTCCGAATACGGGGAGGGTGAAGAGGCGCAATGTGTCTGGGCCGCTCTGGGGGTAGTAGACCTGGTCGACGACGAGACCCACCTCGGGCTCGGGCTCGGTGGCCTGCCAGGCTTTGATCGAGCGCTGCCCGTAGGCTGTCCAGCCGAGCTGAAGGATCCAGGGCTCACACGGATCGAAGCCACCAAGGGTGGTCTGGGCGCCCGCCGTCGCGAGCAGCCCGTCCGTGCCCAGGACGACCAGCTCGGCGCCGGTGACAACGAGATACTCGGTGGGCCCCGCACAGTTGGTGAAGCGGCCGACGGCCTCGACGCCGGCGATGCCGCCCCCGATTTCGAGACCAGCTCCACCAATGGCCCCAGTCACCGGGATGCTGCCCTCACCATCGTTCACCGCCCCCTGGACCGGCCCAGCGAGGAAGGCCTGTGTCCATCGCGTCCCATTGTCGGCGATCCCCCAGCCGCTTGTCGGATGCCCCCAGTCGCAGCCAGGGCAAGTTGAGGGTTCGCGCGGGCGGCGCGGCAGCGCCGGGACTCATGCGGTCACGCAAGCTCGCTGGCCACCTGCTCGGGCGGCGTGCGCAGCGTGAGGGTGGCGCCTCGCAAGGTCACGCGACGTCGAGGGCGTAGCGGATCTCGATCACGGTCGGGAAGTCCGCGAAGCCTCCGAGGGACCGCTCGATGCGGGTGCCATCCGACACCCACCCTTGGCGCTCGTAGAAGCGCCGGGCCGTCGTGTTGCCTTCGAGAACCCAGAGGACCGCGCGGCGCACTCCGAGCGAGTGCATCGCCTGGACCGCCGCGACCAGGAGGACCTTGCCAGTTCCGCGGCCGCGATCTTCGGGGGCGACGTGGATCGCGTGGACCTCGCCGACGGCCGGGTCACCATCGGGTCCGATCTCCCACTCCACGAGCCCGACGATCCGGCCCTCTCGTTCGGCCACAAGCGACCCGCGATCGGCAGAGTGCTCGCTGAGGAGCCGTTCCCAGTGTTCGACGCGCTCGGCCAGCGTCAGGCGTGCTGCCTGGTCTCGCGGCAGCAGGGGACCGTAGGTGGCAATCCAGCTGCGGTAGTGAAGCTCGGCAACCGCCGGGGCATCGGGGGGTCCGGGCGGGCGGAGGGCGGGAGGTTCGACCATCGATGCCGCCCCAGTACGACGTTCCTTGCCCACTACTCGAAACTCGGGGAGCGGGCGGTCAGGATCGCGGCCCGGATGATGTCCGGGCCGGCGTAGGCGGCGAGGTGCGACTCCAGCTCAGCGAGGGCCCGGGCGACGTCGTCCGAGGCTGTCCTGTGGTGCCCTTCCACCGTGACGAGGATCTCCGTGGTGTCGGAGCGCGCTTCGCTCACCGCACTCTGTCGCCAGCACCACCGGCGAGCCCTCACCACGTCGGCTTCGTCGGCGAAGATCACCTCGCCCGGCTCGGGGTGCTGCGCGGCACTTGAGCCGAGGTCCGTCCAGCGCTCGTCGCCGCGAGCGAACCGGACGGTCGTGCTGCGGACCACGAACCGCTGATCGAACACTGCGACGGGCAGTGCGTGCCTGATGCTCACGAGGTTCGCGAGGTCCACGAGCGTGCTAATCGAAGGTAGCTCGCCTTGCTTGGTCAGACGGCGGAGCAGGGCCTCGGCCGCGCAGCGGTACTGGGTCGGGTCGACGCCGAACCCGCGGAAGACCCGGCGCCACGCGGCCAACGTCGGCAGCTCGCTCAGTGGCGTCTCGCCAATACGCGCGCGGACGGCGAACGACTCGGCGTGGAACGCCTCGGCGAGGCCCGGTGGCGTGGGGCCATTCGTGACGCCGGTTGCGTGGATGACGCCGCTGACCACGTCCGGAAAGCGCTGCAGGACCGCAGGGTCGTAGCGGAAGCGCGCCATCCGTTGAGTGTCGCATGACATGCGGCCGTCCACGCGGCGTGGAGGGGGGAGCGGCGGGCGAGCGGCAGGCGGTTGTCGCGGCTCCGGCGCCTACTCCCGGGACGGAGGACGACCCCGCCTCGGCCGGCTGGCTCCACCTAGCGCGCCTTGGGGCCGTTGGCCTCTCGCCAGAGGCGGGTTCTGGGTCCAATAGTGAGCCGATTGATGGGAGGCTGCCGCGTGGTCCACACCCCAGCGGGCTCGCGCCGAGCCGATGGCGTGACCGGCCGTCGAGCCGGCAGAGAGCGGGGGGCTCACCGATGACCCCAAGGAAGCCGCCGCCGCCGGAGCCAACGGACCCCCCCGAGAACCCGCCCAGCATCGATGTCCGATTCTCTGGTCGCGGGATGGGTCGGGACATCGAGGGTGTGGGACCCGCGTTCAGCGAGAGGCTCTGGGCGGCCGGCGTGAAGACCCACGTACAGCTGCTTCGGAGGGGCGCGACCCGGGCCGGCCGGGCGACCCTCGCCGAGGCCACCGGCATCGATGGCCGCACGATCCTCGACTGGGTGAGTCGCGCCGATCTGATGCGGGTCAAGGGCATCGGCTCCGAGTTCGCCGATCTGCTCGAGGCCGCTGGCGTCGGCTCGACTTCGGAGCTCTCCCGGCGCGACGCGAAGAAGCTCGCCGCCACCATCGAGGAGGTCGTGACAACCCGACCGGGCCTCGTTCGCCGGGCGCCGTCGACGAGGGTCGTCGCGCGCTGGATCGAGGAGTCCAAGCGTCTTCCGAGGATCGTGGAGCCGTAGGAACCCGTCTGCCAGGTCTCGCGATCCGGGCTCGCCGCCGACGTCGCCGGGTCGACCGAGGCCGATGACCTGCACCAGACCCGGACACTGGGAGAGAGGGTTGTGGCCAGAGGCGCGAGGTGATCCATGACCGATGACGACGTCTACGCCAACGCCGACTGGGTCATCGACGAGGCCCGTCGCCAGATCGACCAGCAGATGGTCACGGCGTCGGAGATCGACGGGCGAGCCGCCGCCTTCCTGGGGGTCATCGGCGGCGTGACCGGGGTGGCCGGCATCTTCGGAGATCTCAACTTCGACCGACCCGAGCGATGGGTGGCCGCGGTCGCCGCGGCCACGCTGGCCATCCTCTCGGCTGGCTTCTTCGCCTTCGCGATCTGGCCCCGCTCGGGAGCGTCCTACGGGACCGACCTTCGAGGAGCCATCGACCTCGCCGACAACCACGACCGGGTCACCTTCCGACGGTCGATGGCTCGATCGCTCGCCGGCGCGCGCGACAGCAACACGAGCTACCTCGCGGCCAGACAGCTGCGGCTCCGGCTCGGGATCTTCCTCTTCGTCGGGGCCGTGGCCTGCGTCGCTCTGATGATCGCGGTCGGTGCCTTCGTGCCGACCGCCCCTGCCGCCTGAGCGAGAGGTTCACCCGATGCCCGTCGAGAAGCCGTCGTCGCAGCGTCCGGATCCCCCGGACAACCCCATCAGCAATGAGGTCAAGGTGGTTCCGGATCTGCCGTGGCCGTCCGACCTTCCGAGCCCTGAGGATCCGCACAGCCGGGTGCGTCGTCGCTCCATGCGCAGCATCGAGGGCGCCTGTCCGAAGACCGGGCGGCGCACTCCTCGAATCGGGGCATGAGGCCCGCGACCCGGGCCTCGCGATTGTGTTGCCAGAACCGAGGTGGCGGCCGCCCCGGGCGGGCTTTGGCTGCCAGCCGCTAGGCCCGCTTGCCGGGGCACGATCGCGGCAATCGGGCAATCCGCGAGGCGCATTCTGCCGCCGGGGATGAGGGTGCTGCGTCATCCGGCCAACGGCGGCAGACCGAAGCTCACCGAGGGACTCATCGCGCTCGCTGACGAGCTCGGCTGGCGCTGACCCCCGGGTTGTCCGTATGCGTAGGGACCCCAGCCGGACCCGGGTTGAGGCTTGCGCGGGACGTTCGGCTCACGCCGGCTGGCCCATTCGTACCGTGGTCCGTCCGCCGGGTCGACCCGAATGATGGCCGCGGGTGCCGCAGGAACCAGCGAACGGGTACCCGATGGCCGCGTCCCATGGGCAAGTCGAGGCAACAGGCTCGACTCACCTGACGGGCGCCGCCCCACGGCAGGGGAGTTGGCAGGTGGCAGGGAGGGCGCGTCTCGGGCGGTCCGTCGCGAAGTCGCGACATGTGACGCTTCCCGAGCCGAGTGCTCCGCCGGACGGCCTGCTGGTCGACGAGATCGAGTCCGTCGCCAGGCTCGGATCGTACTCTCTCGACATCGGATCGGGTCGCTGGGTGAGCTCTCCGGGCCTCGACGCGATCTTCGGGCTCGACGCCGCCTACGACCGGTCGGTGGCGGGTTGGGGAGCGCTCGTGCACCCGGACGACCGCGCAGGGATGCTCGCCTACTTCGCCGACGAGGTCGTCGCTCGCGGCCAGGCATTCGACCGCGAGTACCGGATCGTTCGGGCGGACACCGCCGCGGAGCGCTGGGTCCAGGGGCGCGGACGCCTGGAGCTCGACGGATCGGGGCGACCGATCCGGATGCTCGGCACCATCGTCGACATCACCGAGCAGCGGTGGGCGCTCGAAGCGCTGGCCCGGTCCGAGCTCCGCTACGCGACGATCTTCGATGGGACCTCCGAGGCGATCCTCATCGCTGACCAGGCGACGACGCGCTTCCGGTGGGTGAACGCGGCCGCGACCGCGCTCCTCGGCTACCCCCGCGACGAGCTTGTCCGCTTGACGGTCCGCGACATCCATCCACCCGAGGCGCTGCGGGCCGTCCTCGACGCGTTCGATGCGATGCGCGCTGGCCCGGGCGTGGCACGATCGATCCCCTGCCTCCGCAAGGACGGCCGCGTGGTCCTGGCGGACATCAGGTCGTCGCCCGTCGAGGTCGACGGCCTGCCGTGCCTCGTCGGCTTCTTCTCGGACGTCACCGAGATGCATCGCCTGGAGGCGCAGGATCGGACGCTCCAGGCCGAGCGCGAGCGACTCGTCGCCGCGGTGGAGCAGACGTCGGACTCGGTGATCGTCTCCGATCTCTCGGGCGCGATCGAGTACGTCAACCCGGCCTTCGAGCGGATCTCCGGCTACAGCCGCACCGAGGTCATCGGCCAGAACCCGCGGATCCTCAAGAGCGGTCGCCAGTCCGCGGGCTTCTACCGAGCCCTGTGGCGCCGCCTGACCCGCGGCCAGAGCTGGACCGGTCCGCTCATCAACCGGCGCAACGACGGCACCCTGTACGAGGAGGAGGCGACGATCTCGCCGATCCGCGGCCCAGGCGGCGACGTGTCGGGCTACGTCGCCGTCAAGCGCGACGTCACCGCCGAGCGGGCCGCCGAGTCGGCCCTGGCCGCCGAGTTCCGCGAACGCGCGCAGGTCGCGGCCGCCCTCGCCCGCCTCCAGCCCAGCCCGACCGCCGAGGAGACGGCGGCCGACATCAGCGGCGAGCTGTTCTCGCTGCCGGGGATCGACTTCGCGGCAATCCTCGACTTCACCGAACCCGGCAGAGCCGTCGCCCTTGCCCTCGGCGGACCCGACGGGCTGCCGGTCGATCGAGGCCGGGCCCTGCCCACCTCCCGGGCCGGCTACCTCTACGGGCGGGCCTCGCAGGGTCCGTGGGCGGAAGCGTGGCGCGCCCGGCCGGGGGACGGGCTGTATGGCACCACGCTGACGAGGCTCGGCCTCAAGGCCGCCGCCTACGCACCGATCCGCAACGGAGAGGGCCTCCTCGGCCTCGTCGCCGCCGGGACGCGCGACGAGGCGTATGCCCGCCACATGATCGACCACCTCCCGGCTGTCGGCGAGTTCGCCGCGACGGCAAGCGCGCTCCTGAGCTCCCACCTCGAGGGGGGCCACCGATCCGATCTCATGAAGGGACGGATCAGCCGGGTCCTGGCCGACCGCAGCTTCAGCCCGGTCTTCCAGCCGATCTTCGCGCTGGCCTCGACCCAAGCCATGGGCTACGAGGTGCTCACGCGCTTCGCGGACGGGCGGCGGCCCGACCTCGTGATTGCCGAGGCTCACTCGGTCGGTCTGGGTCGCGAGCTCGAGCTCGCCACGCTGGCGGCGGCGCTGGCCGCCTCCGAGGCCCTCCCGCCCCACTGCTGGCTCAGCCTGAACGTCTCACCGGACGTGATCCTCCACGCGGAAGAGCTCGCGATGCTCCTTCGCGGTCGGTCGCGTGGGATCGTGCTCGAGGTGACCGAGCACGTCGAGATCGACGACTACCGGGCGGTTCGCCAGGCCCTCGCCCGCCTCGGCCGGACGGTCAGCCTCGCCGTCGATGACGCCGGGGCAGGCTTCGCGAGCCTGCGCCACGTGGTGGAGCTCCGGCCGCAGTTCCTCAAGCTCGACCTCAGCCTTGTGCGGAACGTGGATCGCGACCCGACGCGCCAGGCCATGGTCGCCGGCCTCACCCAGTTCGCCCAGCGCGTCCGGTGCGAGGTGATCGCCGAGGGCATCGAGGAGCAGGCCGAGCTCGACATGCTTCGGGAGCTGGGCGTCCCCCTCGGGCAGGGCTACCTGCTCGGACACCCGGAACCCGCTCCCGGCAGTGTCGAGGGGCCCGCCTGACCCAAGCCGGCGGCGCCTGTGACGGTGAGGTTCGCGCGGGGGCCCGTGTGGGTTTCCGGCGGCCGTGCAGCCGGCAGGGCACGCCGTCGCGTTCGTCTGCCGCTTCCTATCCCGTCGGCGCGGTCTATCCCGTCGGCGCGGTACGGTGCTGGCGGTGCGTCCCTGCGACGGGTCATCACCGCCGACGCTCCGAAGTGCCGCAGCACCGACGTATCGTGTGGCGATGGCAGGATCCATCGCCGCACTCGTGGCGGCCCCTCGTCGCCGCTGGCGACGTCGACGTCCAATCGTGGGTGTGATCCGCCAGCGGTCGTCGGGCCCGTCAAGCCGCCGGCGCCTGGCCGCGACCATCGTCGCCTGCCTCCTGGCGGCGGCCTGGCTGGCCGGCTGCGTCGAGAGCGACAAGGGCGCCGGCATCTGGATCGTCAACGACACCGACCGGGAGGTCCAGATCTGGTACGAGGTCGATGGCGTGGAGACCCTCCAGCGCTCGATGGCGTACAGGATGGCGATCGCGCCAACGAAGACTGAGCGCTTCCGCCTCGAATTCGTCGACGATTCCTCGACTCAGTGCACCGACAGCCCGATCCGCGCCCGGGCCGGCGAGGAGGTCGTGGCGGTCATCCCGCCCGGCGTCTGCGCGGACGGGAAGTGGCTGTCCCTCTCCGAGTGGGCTCCCTGAGGCAGGGTTGCCTCCTTGGTCCACCCGGACCGTCCCGGGGGCCTCGCGGCAGGGCGGGCTGATCCGAGCCGGCGACCGAGACTTCGCCAATGTCGCGGCACGCGCCACGGTCTCGCCAACTCTCTGTCCCAGGAGGGTCGCGGGCAAGAACCGATCGGCAGAGCCCGCCGGTGGGGTAAGGTCGCTCGATGATCGGAGCCATCCACCACGTCCAGCTGGCGATGCCGCCCGGGCAGGAGGCCGAGGCCGAGGCGTTCTATGAGGTCGTCCTCGGCATCCCCCGCGTGCGGAAGCCGCCGAACCTCGAGCGCCGCGGTGGCTGCTGGTTCCGCTCCACCGCGGTCGAGATCCATCTGGGGATCGACGATCCGTTCGTCCCCGCCCGCAAGGCCCACCCGGCGTTCCTCGTCGACGACCTCCCGGACCTCCGTGATCGTCTGGCCGCGGCGGGCTGCCCGATCATCCTGGACGAACCGCTTCCCGGCTACGACCGCTTCTACACGAGCGACCCGTTCGGGAACCGGATCGAGATCCTCTCGCCCAGTCGCTGATCTCCGGCCGCGATCCGGGGATTGAGCATGTCAACGGGCCTGGCCCGCGGACGAGCCGTGCCGCGCGTCTGGCGCCTTCGAGCCTTCGCGGTCAGCGGGGCAGCTGGCGTCTGGCCGGCAATCCGGCGAAGGTGCGGATCCGGGCGAGCAGCTGGCGCTCGGTGAGTGGGCCGCCCTTCTCGACCTCGATCCGTCGCCTGCGGCCGTGGCTGTCGTCATCGGTGCGGACCTGCTCGGCGAAGTGCTCGACCACCTCGCCGTCACCGATCAGCAGCAGGTCGTCGTCGACCGGCAGCACCTGGCTGACATGGACGAAGAAGGTCCGCATGTGCTCGTCGCGATGGCCCTCGCCGGCCGGGTGCTTCTCGGTGGGCGGCCGTCCCGTCGAGCGGTGCCGGCCGGGGACCGTGGAGTCGATGCGATGGCGCACGGTGAGCTCAGGGCTCCAGCGCAACACGGTCGCCGAGTTCGCGGAGATCCAGACGCCGGTGGTGCGGGGACTGGTCATGGCAGTCCTTCCTTTCCCGGGGCGGTCGCCGGGTCGGCGACGTCCCGCCGCCACTCTAGGCCACCCGGCGGCCGAGGTTGGCTGCGAGAGGGTCGTGGCGGTCAGGCACCTGAGGTCAAGCGCGTGCATCCTTGATGAGGTGAACGCATCCACCCACGAAAGGGAAGGGCCCGGCATGAGTCATGTCGCCGACAACGCGGCCGCCCGCGACCGCATCCTGTCGCTGGTGGGCCAGCTGACCGACGCGCAGATGGCGGTCCCGTCCGACGACGGATGGACCATCGGCGCCGAGCTCGCGCACCTGGCGTTCTGGGACCGTGCCCACGTCGGACGTCTGCGGGCGGCGCTGAGCGCGGGCGGAGACGTGCCCGCCCCCCTCCCGTCCGAGGCGATCGACGCGATCAACGACGCCGGCCTTCACGGATGGCGGCTCATCGGGGGTGGCGCCGCGATCCAGCTGTTCGCTGAAGCTTCGAGCGAGGTCGACGCGTTCATCGAATCGCTCGATCCGTCCGTCGTGGATCGCATCCGGTCGGCGGGCCTGCCTCGCCTGGTGGAGCGCCACCGGCACCGGACCGACCACGGCGACGCCATCGAACGGGCCGTTCGTCGTGGATGAGGGCCGGCCCTGATCACGACCCTGCCACAGGGCCGCCGCTGGGCTCGGCTAGGCCCCGGCGCCCGGTGGTCGCGACCGCAGGCCACCAGGGCGGAGACGCGAGAAGAGCACCATCTCCTGACGTCCGCGCTGGCAGCGATCGTGCCGACGGAGGACGCCCTCCCGCAGGAAGCCCGCCCTTGCTGCCACGCGGAGCGAGGCGTCGTTCGACGGCTCGATAGACAGCTCCACCCGCCCGATGCCCAGGCAGTCGAACGCGTACCCGCACGCCAGCTCGACCGCGCGAGTCGCGTACCCGCGACGCCGGTAGGGCGGGAAGACCCAGTACGAGAGCTCGGCGATCTCGCCATCTCCTGGACGGACCTCGAGCACGCAGCCGCCCACCAGCCGTCGCGTCCCTGTCTCGCGGACGGCGAATGATCGCCCGGGTCCGCCGCGTTGCCAGGGCTCCTGCCAATGCCTGATCTGATCCGCGATGTCTCGCCTCGTGAACGGGCCTGGACGACCAGTCCGGCGCGCGAAGCCGTTGTCCTCCCCGGCCCACAGCGCATCGACGTCGGCGTCGGTGAAGCGATCCAGCAGCACGACGCCATCGGTGAGCGGCGATGCGTGCGGGTCCAGCGTCACGGCGGTGCCCTCCGCGACGATTCGGGGACACGTTCCGTGAGGGGAGGCCCGCTGAGCGGGCCTCCCGTAGCCCGGCGGCGCTGGATGACCCGATCGAGATCGCCTCGTCAGATGAGGTCGGCGATCGCCTCGTTCCACGCGCCCATCTCGCGGGTGACCCCGGCATCGACGGCGGCGCTGACGACGCCGACGCGATCGAGGCAGACACCCGCCCGCATGGTCAGGCGCTCGAACTCCGGCGCCCCACGGAGGCGGCCCAGCTTGTCCGGCTCGCCGCGCAGCAGCGCGAAGCCGCCCAAGTCGCCGCCGTGGGAGGCGAGGAGCACGTACTCGACGCTCTCGATCTCGCCCGCCGCCTGGAGCGCGCTCCAGTAGGCGACTGCCTCCTCGAACACCTTGCTCGCCGCGGCTTCCTTGCCGGCGCGCGGCGAGCCCCAGCCGATGAACAACCCGAACTCGGCCACGGAGATGCCCTCCTAGGGACTCATCCCGCGGGTCGGTCTCGCCAGTGGCTTGGCGCGGTCCCGGCGGCCGTGTGCGGGCCGCGCGTCAAAGCCTCCCGTGTGGGTCGGGCAAGTGTGTGCCGGGGGGCCGGTGAGGAGAAGTGCCGTCGGTCACGACGCGTCGCTTCATCGTGTTCGGCAGACGTAGCCGGCTGAACGGGAGATCCGGTTTGGGTGGAGGGGTAGAATCGTCGTGGCCCCCGCTCCGCACGCCGACGGCGATCCCTTTTGGGATTGGCCAGATCGCGCCGACGGGGGCCGCTGCCGGGCGTGCAGGCCCTCCCTCGTGAGATCGGATCGATCCAGGCATCGGCGCGGACGGCCCGGCCACCGCGAAACGGGACGTTAACGCGGCGACCACACGGCATTCACGCGACGGGTCGAGCATCGACGGCGTGACCGCCGCACCGCCGCCCGGCCTCGCTGCCTTCCGTCGCCACCGGCTCCGTCGCGCGGCGGCCGGCTCCGACGAGCCCACCGTATCCGTGCTCGCCCTGCGTGCCGCCGAGCTCCTCCGCGCGGTGGAGACCGGGGCCGTGGCGCCGGGCTGGCGCCGTCCCGCCTTCGGCAGCGCCGTCGACGAGATCCGGGCCCAGCTGGGGCCGATCCGGCGCCGTGAGACGCTCGCCGCGTCGTTCGCGCGAGAAGCCGCCCGACGCCTGGCGGACCCCGCCGCCGCCGCGGCGCCGCTCGACCTCGCCTACGCCGTCCGCTGGCTCGAGCTGCACCCTGCCGGCCCGCGGCCGATCGCCGCCTGGACCGACTGGCTGGGGTCCGAGCCCAGCTGAGCGCCGGTTGAGGTCACTGCGCCAGCAGGGCCCCGCGAACCATCTGACGCGCCACGGCCGCGACAGCAGCGGCATCCGACTCGTGCCCGCAGGCGCGGTGGCCGGCCGCGTGGAGCAGCTCGTAGAGCAGGTCGGCTCCGATCGACGGATCGTCGCACCAGATGGCGCCGGCGGTCACCCCGGCTTCCATGATCGCCCGCAGGTGGGCGCGATGCTCGTCGACCACCTTCATCTCGCCGCGACCCGCGACGTGCTCGTGCGGACGGTGAGCGAGGACCTCGTGGATCGACCAGTGTTCGCAGAGGAACGAGATCGCGGCATCGGTCAGCTGGTCGAGGTAGGCCGGCCATCCGGCCGCATCGGTGGGGAGGGCCAGGGAAGCGAGGTGCGCCGAGGCCGCCTCGGCGACCCGGATGCGGAGCGCCTCCAGCAGGTCCTCGCGCGACGCGAAGTATAGGTAGAACGTGCCCTTCGCCACGCCGGCCCGTGTCGTGATGTCCGCGACCGAGACCGGGGCGACTCCCGCCTCGCTGAACAGGGCCATCGCGGCATCGAGCAGCTGGGCGCGCCGGACCTCCGGGGGTCGGATCACCCGCCGCAGCGGAGCTCCATGGTCCACGGGTCGTGCGGGACGGGCCATCAGCGCGATTGTCGCAGGTGGCGCCGTTGACCGCGGGTCATTACAATGACCGTCGGTCAGTGCGTCCCGGGTCCGGAGCTGCGCCCAGGCGGCGCGGGGAGGCAAGCCATGCTGGAGCCGGTCGGTACGGGCGTGCTCGCCGTCCCGGCGCTGGCGGTCTTCGCGTGTGCGGTCGTCACCGGCGAGGTGCTGGCGGATGGCCTGGCGCCAGTAGGCTGGCGAGCGCGCGTCTTCCGGATCCATCGGGCCGCGGCGGTGGGTGGGCTCTGCCTGGCCGGCCTCCACGTGGCGTCCGTGGTCCTCGCCCACGACCCGGGCCTGGATCGATCAGGGGTCGTCGCGCCCGGCCTGGCCGCGGGCGACCATCGCTGGATCGTGCTGGGATTGCTCGGCCTGGCGACGATGGTCGCGGCCGGCGCGAGCTGGACGCTCCGGCGCAGGCTGGGTCGGCGCCTGCGCGGTGCTGCGTCGGACCAGCCGATCGGCTCCGTGCGCCGCGTGCCGGTGGCCGGCCCACGCTGGATGGCCATCCACAAGCTCGCCTACGTCGGCTTCGCGAGCGCGGTCGCGCATGCCTACCTGGCGCATCCGGGCGGCCCACCGGCGCCCGAGGCCTTCGCCTACGCCCTGGCGGTGGGCATCCTCGCCGCGCTGCTGCTCGTGCGTCTGCATCGAACGGGCCGCGGACGCGGTGCCGGCCGACGGCCGGGCCTGCACTCCGTGCCCTGACGGGCCGAACGTCTCGGGCGGCGATCGCGCCGAGCGTCGCTCGCAGGCGCTGCTGTGGTGATCGTCGGGGCCGGCGGCGGCGTGGGGATCTACGCCACGCAGCTGGCCTCCTTCCGCTGTGACGACGCTCGGCGGCGACGCCGCCACGGAGCGCACGCGGGAGGCGAAGCGGCGCGATCGTCTGGCCCTGAGGGGCCGTTGGCCTCTCGCCAGGGGCGGGTCTGCCGGCTAGCCTCTCGGGTCGGTGGGAGGCTCTGACGCGCGGCCCACACCCCGGCCGCCGGGACCGCGCCGAGCCACTGGCGAGACCGACCCGCGGGGGCCACTGCACCCCCTGGCTCCGGGTGCCCCACGGCGCAGCCCGTGGTGCCGAATCCGCTCCCCTCGCTCGGCACGTTCGACGAGGGCGACGGCATCCTCACGTTCGATGGGCTCGCGCAGCAGGGAGGCAGTCGAGATGCAGGTTCGTCAGTCCGTCGACATCGCCGCGCCGCCGGAGCGGATCTGGCCGCTCCTCGTCGAGCCGGGCAGCGTCATGAAGTGGTACCCGACGCTCCGGAGGTTCGAGTACGAGGACGCCGGGCAGCCCCGCCGCGGTGCCCGGATCTACGCGGAGGAGAAGGCATCGGGCACGCTCATGAAGCTCCACTTCCTCATCACCGAGTGGGTGGAGAACCGGGCCCTCTCGCTCCACATGGTCTCGGGGACGGGAGTCAAGGGCTACGACCAGAGCTGGACGGTCGAGCCGGTCCCGGCGGGCTCCCGCTTCACCTTCGAGGAGCACGTCGAGCTGCCCTACGGGGTCGTCGGCAGGCTGATCGGCACGGTCGCGCAGCGCAGCTCGGCGGGGCACGTCCGGGAGATGCTGGCCAAGCTCAAGGTCCTGGCCGAGGCGTGACCCCCCGGGCCGGTCAGCCCCCGACCGGCGCCACCAGCAGGAACTTCCCGTCGCGGCCCTCGTACGGGCCCGACGCCAGCTTCCAGGGCAGGACGTTGGCGACGAGGTCCTTCTGGTCGCGCGGGACGTTGGGGGCCTCGGAGCGCGGCCAGCGCGTGGAGACCCAGGGGTACCAGGGGTCGAGGACGTAGGCCGTGGTGACCGTGAACATCCGGGCGGTGGCCGGGTCCGCGGTCGCCGTGAAGCCGGTCAGCACCCAGGAGTGGACGCCGGCCCAGGCGAGGATCCCCACCGGGCGCCCCGTCGCCCGCAGGGCGGAGGCGGCGGCTCGCATGGCGGCCAGGCGCGAGTCGTAGACGCGAACCTCGTACGGGTAGCCCTCCTCCGTCAGGAGCGCCGCCCAGCCACCGGGCCCGGTCCCGCCGTTGTGCGAATCGTCCCACGTGGTGAGCCCGACGATGCGGTCGTAGATGGCGCGCTGCGTCGCCTCGCCGGTGTCCGGCTCCCGGCCCTCCTCGACGAGGCGGATGACGTTCAGCATGTTCTGGGCGGCCGCCGCGACGCAGGCCTCCTTGTCGACCTGGTGGACGAATACGCCGTCGAGGTAGAGGTTGGTCGTGAACGGCTCGGGGGACGACGGCGCCTCCCCCGATGCGGCAGGGGTCGGCCCGGGCGACAGGGACGAGGCGGGCGTTGCGAGGGGGCGGGCCGTCGTCCCTGGAGTGCCCGGCCCTGGCGTGGCCCCGCGAAGCGGGGCCGTCGGGGCGGCGGAGCCCGATCCGAGGCCCAGCTGGGCCAGGAGGAGGGGCCCGCCGGTCGTGGCGAGCAGCGCGCCGGCGAGGGCCAGGAAGAGCACCGCCACGCCGACCCCGAACAGCGTGTCGCCAGGCGTCGCCCGCGGGCGTGGCGGCGCGCGGCGGCGGACCGGCGGTCGGGGCTCGTCGCTCATCGTGCGTGGTAGACGCGGCACCGAGCGGCCGGGTGACGGCGACGTCCGCTGCTCATGTGCCGGCGGCGGCATACGGCCTGCCCATGCGGGTCGGGCACGACGACAGCCGCTGGACGGCCCGCCGGGCCTGATCGCGCTGGCGACCCGAGGCCGCGCTGCCGGTCAGCGGGCCCCGCTCTCGCGGGCGATCCGGCGCAGGACCGCCGGCAGGATCCCGCCCTGGCGGTAGTAGTCCACCTCGATCGTGCCGTCGAGGCGGCACTCCACGGTGAAGCGTCGCTCCCCGCCGCCGTCCGCCGCGTCGGCGGTCGCCACGACCGTGAGCCGCGTCCGGGGCGCGAGGCCGGCGGCGATGCCGGCCACGGCGTAGCGCTCGCGCCCGGTCAGCCCAAGGGACGAGGCGGTCTCGCCAACGAGGAGCTGGAGCGGCAGGACGCCCATCCCGACAAGGTTGGAGCGGTGGATGCGCTCGAAGCTCTCGGCGATGACCGCCCGGATCCCCAGCAGCCGCGGCCCCTTGGCCGCCCAGTCCCGCGACGACCCGGAGCCGTACTCTCGGCCCGCCAGGACGATGGTCGGCACCCCGGCCGCCCGGTAGGCCATCGCGGCGTCGTACAGGAAGGCCTCCTCGCCCGAGGGGAGCAGCCGCGTGTACGGCCCCTCCTTGCCTTCGACGAGGCGGTTGCGGAGCCGGATGTTGCCGAACGTGCCCCGCATCATGACCTCGTGGTGGCCGCGCCGGGCGCCGAACGAGTTGAAGTCGAGCGGCCCCACACCGCGCTCCTGGAGCCATCCCCCGGCCGGGGCCCAGGCGGGGATGGAGCCGGCGGGGGAGATGTGGTCGGTGGTCACCGAGTCGCCCAGCCAGGCCAGGACGCGGGCGCCCTCGATGTCGGTGAGCGGCTCCGGCTCCAGGCCCATCCCGGCGAAGAAGGGCGGGCTGGCCACGTAGGTCGAGGCCGGGTCCCAGGCGTAGCGGTCGCCGTCGGGGATGGGGAGCGCCCGCCAGCGCTCGTCGCCCTCGAAGACCGAGGCGTAGGTCGTCCGGAACAGCTCGCCGTCGACGGCGCCGTCGATCGCCTCGCGGACCTCCTCCGGGGTCGGCCAGACGTCGGCCAGGAAGACGGGCCGGCCGTCGTCGGCGATGCCCAGCGGCTCGCGCGAGAGGTCGACGTCGATCCGCCCGGCGAGGGCGAAGGCGACGACGAGCGGGGGCGAGGCGAGGTAGCTGGCCCGGGCGAGGGGATGGATGCGGCCTTCGAAGTTGCGGTTGCCGGAGAGCACGGCCGTGGCCACAAGCCCCTCGTCCTCGATCTGGCGGGCGACCGCCTCGTCGAGGGGGCCGGAGTTGCCGATGCAGGTCGTGCATCCGTAGCCGGCGAGCGTGAAGCCGAGGGTTGCCAGGGGATCCAGGAGCCCGGCCCGCTCCAGGTAGGTCGTGACGGCCTTGGAGCCCGGCGCCAGCGAGGTCTTGACGGTCGAGGAGACCCGCAGCCCTTGCTCGACGGCCTTCCTGGCGAGCAGCCCGGCGCCGACCATGACGGTAGGGTTGGAGGTGTTCGTGCAGGAGGTGATGGCGGCGATGACGACCGATCCGGTTCGCACGTCCCCGTCGGCCGCCGGTGCCGTCCCGGCGGGCGGCAGGAGGCCGGGGAACGCCGCGTCGAAGCTGGCCCGGGTGGCCGGGAGGGCGACCCGGTCCTGCGGCCGCCGGGGTCCGGCGAGGCTGGGCTCGACGTCCCCGAGGTCGAGCTCGACGAGGTCGTCGAAGTCGGGCCCGGCCCCCGGCTCCCGCCACATTCCCTGCTCCTTGGCGTAGCGCTCGACGAGGCCGACGAGGCCGGCCGGCCGGCCGGTCAGGCGGAGGTAGGCGAGGGTCTCGCCGTCGATGGGGAAGAGGGTGGCGGTCGCCCCGAACTCGGGGCTCATGTTGCTGATCGTGGCCCGGTCGGGGAGCGAGAGGCCGGCCAGCCCGTCGCCGGCGAACTCGACGAAGCTGCCGACGACGCCGAGCTTCCGGAGCCGCTCCGTCACGACGAGGACGAGGTCGGTCGCCGTCGCGCCGCGGGGGAGCTCGCCCGAAAGGTGGACGCCGACGACGCGCGGCATCGGCTGGTAGAGCGGCTGGCCGAGGAGGACGGCCTCCGCCTCGATCCCGCCGACACCGAAGCCCAGGACGCCGAGGCCGTTGACCATCGTGGTGTGGGAATCGGTGCCGACGAGCGTGTCCGGGAAGGCGACCGGGGTGCCCTCGAGGTCGCCGGTCGCGACGACCGTGGCCAGGAACTCCAGGTTGACCTGGTGGACGATGCCGGTGCCCGGGGGGACGACCCGCAGGCCGCGAAAGGCGCGCTGCGCCCAGCGCAGGAGCTGGTAGCGCTCGCCGTTGCGCTCGTACTCGCGGGCGACGTTGAAGGCGAAGGCGTCGGCCGTCCCGTAGCGGTCGACCTGCACGGAGTGGTCGATGACGAGGTCGGCCGGCACCAGCGGGTTGACCCGGGCCGGATCGCCGCCCAGGGCGGCCATCGCGTCGCGCATGGCGGCCAGGTCGACGACGGCGGGCACGCCAGTGAAGTCCTGGAGGATCACCCGGGACGGCAGGAAGGGGACCTCCGCCGTGGCGCCGGACGCCGGCCGCCAGCCGGCCAGGGTCCGGACGTCGGCCTCGCCGACGATGCCGCGGCCGGCGTGGCGGAGGACGTTCTCGAGGAGGATCTTGACCGTGACGGGCATCCTGCCGAGGTCCCCTCCGCCGTCGAGCGCCGCGAGGCGGAAGAGGTCGGGAAGCCCGGCGCCGAGGCTGGCTCGGGCGCCGAAGGGGTCGCGGGTCGGCACGAATCGTCCTCGCTGGCTCGGGGCGGCAGGCGGGCCGCCGGGGGCGCTACGCTGTCGCTCCAAGAGTAGCGTGGAGAGCGACGATGCGATCCTGGCGCAGGGAGCCGGCAGCGCCGCCGCCGGGTGACCCGGCGACGATGGACGAGGTCCGCCGGCAGATGGACGCCGGGGACGAGCCGCTCCCGCCGGGCGCCCACCGCCACGGCGACGAGATCCACCGCGAGGCCCACGTCCACCCGCACGTCGGGCCGGCCCCGGACGGACGGCCGGTGATCGGGATCGTCGGGGCCGGGGCGGTCGGGACCGCCCTGGGCGTCGCCCTCCAGCGGGCCGGCTGGCAGGTCGGCGCGGTGGCCAGCCGGGATGCCGGGCGTCGGGAGCGGTTCCGCGGGCTCGTGCCGGGGGTCCGGGCCTTCCCGGAAGCGCCGGCGATCTTCGACGAGTGCCACTTGGCGATCGTCGCCGTCCCCGACGACGACCTGGCCGAGGTGGCCGCCGGGCTCCACCTCTACTCGGGCCAGGCGATCGTCCACACCAGCGGGCTCCACGACGCGACGATCCTTGCCCCGGCCCTCGCCGCGGGGACGAGCGCCGGGTCGTTCCATCCGCTGGTCGCCTTCGCCGACCTCGAGGGGGCCCTGGCGGCCCTCCCGGGCGCGACGGTCGCGATCGAGGGTGACGCCGGCCTGCTCGACCTCCTGGCCGAGATGGCGACCTCGCTCGGCGCCGTCCCGGTCCGCCTGGCGCCCGGCTCCAAGGCCGCCTACCACGCCGCCGCCGTGCTGGCCGCGGGGGGCCTGACAGCGCTCCTCGACGTCGTCGCCGCGGTGGCGGAGGCGGCCGGGCTCGACGAGGCCGGGGCCCTCGCCGTCTATGGGCCGCTGGCGGCCCAGGCCCTCGCCAACGTCCGGGCGATGGGCCCGGGCCCCGCCCTCACCGGGCCTGCCGTGCGGGGCGACGCAGGGACGGTGGCGGCCCATCTCGCAGCCGTCGCCGCGGCGGGGGAGGAGGCGCTTGCCGTCTACCGCGCCCTCGGCCTCCGCCAGGTCTCGCTCGCCGCCGAGCGGCGCGGCCTCGCACCGGATGCGGCGGACCGACTCCGCGCCACGTTCACACGGGGCACTTGAAGGGGTACCATCTGCCTATGCACCGCAGCATCGCCGCGCGCTACGCCGCACGTCCCACGGCTCGGTTCGCGACCGTCGCGCCGCGGGCCCGCGAGCCGCGCCTGGGTCTGGGCCGTCACGTCCACTTCCGGACGGCAGCCGACCGGCCCACCCTGCTGCGCCGGCCCGACCCGGGGCAGGTGGCGCTCCGGCGGACCGACTGGCAGGCGATCGGCGCGGCCCGCACCCATGCGTCGCCCGCGGGGCTGGCCGGACCGCACGCCGCGGTGCGCTGGGCCAAGCTCGGCGTCCGCACCGCCGGCCGCCGGCCGCGCCCCGCCACCGCGCCGTGGCGCGGCTGAAGCGCACCACGGCCACGTCCGCCGGCGGGATCGTCATCCGGTCGATCGACGGCGTCCCGCACCTCGTCGCCGGCCGCCGTCGGCGCCTGCGCGACGGCGTCACCTGGACGCTGCCCAAGGGAACCCCGAATCCCCTCGAGACGCTCGAGGAGACGGCCCTCCGCGAGGTTGCCGAGGAGACGGGCCTCCAGGTCCGGCTCCTGGCTCCCCTCGAGGCGATCGACTACTGGTTCTCCCAGGGTGGGACGCGCATCCACAAGACCGTCCACTACTGGCTGATGGAGCCGGTCGGCGGCGACCTCGAACGCCACGATCACGAGTTCGACGAGGTCCGCTGGGTCCCCTTTGTCGAGGCCCCCGCGCTCCTCACCTTCGAGACCGAGCGGGCGCTCGTGGGGCGGGCCGCCGTCGCGGCGGCCGAGCGCATCGGGGAAGGCCGCTGAGAAGGAAGGGACCTCGATGACCGACGAACCGCGCGCCACGCCGCTCCTGGAGCGCCACGAGGCGCTCGGGGCGCGGATGGTCGACTACGCCGGCTGGCGGATGCCGATCCAGTACGCCGGGATCATCGAGGAGCACCGCGCGGTACGCGAGCGGGCCGGCCTCTTCGACCTCTGCCACATGGGCGAGCTGTTCGTCGACGGGCCGGAGGCCGGCGATGCCCTGGCCGGCGCCGTGACCACCGACCCGCGGACGCTGGCCAACGGGCGGGCGCACTACTCGATGATCGTCGGCCCGGACGGCGGGATCCTCGACGACCTCATCGTCTACCGGCTGGCCGACGACCGCTTCCTCGTGGTGGCCAACGCCTCGAACGCGACCGTCGTCTCCGATGCCCTTGCCGAGCGCATCGCCGGCTGCCGGGC
Organism: uncultured Chloroflexia bacterium; assembly: GCA_963821235.1. GTDB lineage: Bacteria > Chloroflexota > Limnocylindria > Limnocylindrales > CSP1-4 > CTSoil-043. Next base: position 2,426,818 of record CAWGCS010000001.1, on the reverse strand, counting down.
GGTCCTCGACGACCGCTCGCTGGCGACCGCCCTGGTGGCGATCCAGGGGCCCGCGGCGCGCGGGATCCTGGCCCCCCTGGCCGGCCTCGACCTGGACGCCATCCGCTACTACGGGATCGCGGAGGGCCCGATCGCCGGGATCCCGGCCCTCGTCGCCCGGACCGGCTACACCGGCGAGGACGGTTTCGAGGTCTTCGTCGAGGCCGCCTCCGGGGCGACCGTCTGGGACGCCCTCATGGGAGCCGGCAAGTCGGCCGGGCTGGTCCCCGTCGGGCTCGGCGCTCGAGACACGCTCCGCCTGGAGGCCGGGATGCCCCTCTACGGCAACGAGCTGGACCGGCAGACGACGCCGTTCGAGGCTGGCCTCGGCCGCGTCGTGAAGCTCGCCAAGGAGGGCGGCTTCGTAGGGCGCGAGGCGCTGGCGAAGGCGGCCGAGACGGCGCCGCGCCGCCGACTCGTCGGCCTCGTGGTGCGGGGGCGGGGCATCGCCCGCCATGGCTACCCGGTCTGGGCCGGGGAGCGGGCCAGCGGGACGGTGACGTCCGGGACGATGTCGCCCACCCTGGGCGTCCCCATCGCGATGGCGTACGTCGCACCCGGCGACGCCGCGCCCGGTACGATGCTCGACGTGGAGATTCGCGAGGCGCGGGCGGCCGCCGAGGTCGTGCCGCTCCCGTTCTACACCCGGCCCCGCTGACTGCCGACCGGCCGGTCGCCGCCGGCCACGCAACCGCCGGCGCCCAGCGCCGGGCGGAGGAGAGGAGCGCCGCATGATCCCCGCCGACCTGCGCTACACCAAGGAGCACGAGTGGGTCCGCGTCGACGGCGACGTCGCCACCGTCGGGATCACCGCCCATGCCGCCGACCAGCTCGGGGACATCGTCTTCGTCGAGCTCCCCGCCGCCGGCAGGGCGGTCGAGCAGTTCGCCACCTTCGGCGTGGTCGAATCGGTCAAGGCCGTGAGCGACCTCTTCGCGCCCGTCGGAGGCGAGGTCATCGAGGCCAACGCGTCCCTGGCCGGCGCGCCCGAGACGGTCAACTCGGACCCCTACGGCGCCGGGTGGATGCTCAAGATTCGCCTGGCGGACCCGGCCCAGCTGGACGCCCTCCTGGACCCGGCCGCCTACGAGGCGCTGGCCGCGGAGGCCTGACCCATGGCCTACGGACCGCACACCGCGGGCGAGCGCGCGCGGATGCTCGAGGCCCTCGGCATCGGGTCGGTCGACGAGCTGTTCGAGGCGATCCCGGCGCCCGTGCGGGCGGCGGGCCTGGCGCTCGACCCGGCCCTCACCGAGATGGAGCTCATGGCCCACCTCGAGGACCTCGCCGGCCGCAACCGGACGGGCCTGGCCAGCTTCGTCGGAGCCGGCGTCTACCGCCACCACCTCCCGCCCGTCGTCGACCAGATGCTCCTGCGGGGCGAGTTCTACACGGCCTACACGCCGTACCAGCCGGAGATCAGCCAGGGCACCCTGCAGACGATCTACGAGTACCAGTCGCTGCTGGCCGAGCTGACCGGCATGGACGTCGTCTCGGCCTCCCACTACGACGGCGCCGCGGCGACCGCCGAGGCGGCCCTCATGACCTGCCGGGCGACCCGACGCGAGCACGTCCTGGTGGCGCGCAGCGTCCACCCCCACTACCGCGAGGCGCTGGAGACGTACTTCGCCGGGGCGAACCTCACCTTCTCCGAGGTTCCCCTCGTGGCGGACGGGCCGGCGGCCGGGACCACGGACCTGGCGGCCCTCGAGCGGATGCTCGCCGATCCCGCCCTGCCGGTGGCCGGGGTCGTCGCCGCCCAGCCGTCGGTGCTCGGCCTGCTGGAGCCGATGGAGGAGATCGGCCGACTGGCCCACGCCGCGGGCGCGCTCTTCGCGGCGGTCGTCGAGCCGGTCTCGCTCGCCGTCCTGGCGCCGCCGGCGGCCTACGGAGCCGACGTCGCGGCGGGGGAGGGGCAGCCGCTGGGCATGCCGCCCGCCTACGGCGGGCCCTACCTGGGCATCGTGGCCTGCCGGGAGCAGCTGCTCCGGCAGATCCCCGGCCGCCTCATCGGGATGACCGCGGACCTCGACGGCAAGCGGGCCTACGTCATGACCCTCCGGGCCCGCGAGCAGGACATCCGGCGCGAGCGGGCGGCGAGCAACATCTGCACCAACCAGGCGCTCTGCGCTCTCGCCGCGGCGGTCTACCTCGCCGCCCTCGGACCCGACGGGCTCCACGACGTGGCGGCCACGGGGGCCGCCCGCGCGGCCGAGCTGGAGGCGGCCCTCGCCGCGGCCGGCGCGCCGCGGCTGCACCCCGGGCCGTACCTCAACGAGTTCGCCGTCCGGGTGCCCGACGCGGCCGCCGTCCACCGGCGGCTCCTCGAGCGCGGCGTCCTGGCCGGCGTCCCGCTCGCCGACCTCGAGCCGGGCGATCCGGCGCTCGCCGAGGGCCTTCTCGTCTGCGCCACGGAGGTCACCACGACCGCCGAGATCGATCGCTTCGCCTCGGCCCTGGCCGCGGAGCTGGCGCCGGCGGCGCCGATGGGAGCGGCCCGATGAGCGTCACCGGCGACCCCCTCCAGCCCACGATCTTCGAGCTCTCGCGGCCCGGTCGCGGGGCGGCCACCCGGATCCCGGCCCCGCCGGCCGGCGCCCTCGATCGGATTCCCGCGGACGCCAGGCGGGCATCTCCGCCGGCGATCCCGGAGCTCAACGAGGCGACGGTCGTCCGCCACTTCGTGAACCTCTCGCACCTCAACTGGTCGGTCGACACGGGCTTCTATCCGCTGGGCTCGTGCACGATGAAGTACAACCCCAAGGTCAACGAGTGGGCGGCCCGCCTGCCCGGATTCGCCGACCTCCACCCGCTGGCTCCGGACGCGACGGCCCAGGGGACGCTGGAGCTGCTGTGGCGGCTGCAGCGGGACCTCGCCGAGATCAGCGGCATGCATGCCGTCACCCTCCAGCCGGCGGCGGGCGCCCAGGGCGAGCTGACCGGCATCCTCATGGTCCGCGCCTACCACCGCTCGCGGGGCGACCTGGAGCGGCAGGAGGTCCTCGTCCCGGATTCCGCCCACGGCACCAACCCGGCGACCGCCTCCATGGCCGGCTTCAGGACGGTCAACATCCCCTCCGCCTCCGACGGCGGCGTCGACCTCGACGCCTTCCGGGCCGCCCTCGGGCCCCGGACGGCGGCCGTCATGATCACCAACCCCTCGACCGTCGGCCTCTTCGAGCGGCGGGTGGTGGAGCTCCTGGAGACGGTCCACGCGGCCGGGGCGCTGGCCTACATGGACGGAGCGAACCTCAACGCCATGCTGGGCCACTTCCGTCCCGGCAAGGCCGGCTTCGACGTCATGCACTTCAACGTCCACAAGACGTTCTCCACGCCGCACGGCGGCGGCGGCCCGGGGGCAGGGCCGGTCGCGGTCCAGCCACACCTGGCCCCCTTCCTTCCCGAGCCGATGGTCCGCCGCGACCCGGACGGCACGTTCCGCCTGGAGCGGCCGGGGGAGCGTCCCACCAGCATCGGGCGGATGCGCTCCTTCGCCGGCAACGTGGGCGTCCTGGTCCGGGCCTACGCCTACATCCGGGCCCACGGCGCCGACGGCCTGCGCGAAGTCAGCGAGGACGCCGTGCTGGCCGCCAACTACCTGAAGCACCGCCTGGCCGAGGCCTACGAGGTCCCCTTCGAGCGGCCCTGCATGCACGAGTTCGTGGCCAGCTCGTCCGGCCTCAAGGCCGCCACCGGGGTCCGCACCCTCGACGTGGCCAAGCGCCTCATCGACAAGGGGTTCCATCCCCCCACGATCTACTTCCCCCTCACCGTCGAGGAGGCGATGCTCATCGAGCCGACCGAGACGGAGAGCCTCGAGACGCTCGATGCCTTCGCCGACGCCATGCTCGAGATCGCCGCCGAATCGCGGAGCGATCCCGAGCTCGTCAAGGGGGCCCCGCACACGGCACCGGTCCGTCGCCTGGACGAGGCGACCGCGGCGCGGCAGCCGAACCTCCGCTGGCGGGCGGCCATCGCGGAATGAACCTGGGACGGTGACCCGGCGTAGTGACGGGTAGGAGGGCCGCACCGGGCGTCCCGTCCGCCCGTGCGTTCATGCAGGAGGCAGCGACCACGAGCGACCAGCCGGTCCGTCAGCTCGATCCGGAGGAGGCGCAGCTCCTCGTCCGGATCCGCGTCGACGACCTCGACGCCTTCGAGGCCTTCTTCGCCCGCTACCGCGGACCCGTCTTCGCGACCGCCTACGCCGTGCTCGGCGACCGCAGCGCCGCCGAGGAGGTCCTCCAGGACACCTTCGCCAAGGCCTACGAGTGGCGGCGCCGTCTGCACGTCGACGCCTCGCCGCTGCCCTGGCTCCACCGCGTGGCGCTCAACTTCTCGTACTCCCGGCTGGGGCGCCGGCGCCTGCCCTGGGAGCCGATCAGCGAGGCGGTCGCCCGGCTGGTGCGCGACCGCGACGCGGGCCCGGCCGCGCGGGCCGAGCGCGAGGAGCTGCGGGCCATCGTCCGCGACGGGATCGCCGCGCTGCCGCCCAAGCACCGGGGCGTCATCGTCCTCTTCTACCTGCACGGACGGAGCATCAACGAGACGGCGGAGATCCTGGGGATCCGGCCGGGGACCGTGAAGTCACGCCTCCACTTCGGGCTGCGCTCCCTGCGCCTGCGCCTGGAGGACGACCTCCGCTTCGGGGGCGCCTACGAGCCGGCCGGGGCAGCCGTCCCGGCCATCGTCGCCGAGATGGAGCGATGATCGGGCTCCCCTTCCGGCGGGACTGCGCGGCGCATCGGTCGGCCCTCGTCGAGTTCGCCGCCCGGCGGGCGGATGGACCGGACGTCCGGCGAGCGCTGGACCACGTCGACCGCTGCCCCGCCTGCGAGGAGGAGCTGGCGGCCACGACGCTCGTGCTCCACGCCCTGCGCCGCCTCCACGAGGAGACGCGCCGCGTCGAGCCCGCCCCCGACGGCTGGAGCCGCCTGCGGACGCGGCTGGCGACGACCCGCCGCCAGCCGTCCCGGCTCCTCTCGGGCCTGCCGGGGATCGTGGTCGCGGCGGGCCTGTGCGCCGCGCTCGTGGGCCCGGCCGCCGTCTCCGGCGGCCGCCCGGACGGCGTCTACAACGAGGCGCCGCGTGGCGCCCCGGCCCCGTACCTCACCTTCGAGCAGAGCCGCGAGCGCGCCCGCCTGGCCGGGCTCCTCCCCGAGCCCCAGCTCGAGCCACCCTACCTGGGAATTCGCACTGCCCCGCCGCCCATCGCCGCGGACCTCCCGTGGTGGTCGGACCGGCAGCGGCTCCGGGCCCAGGCGTACGTCGAGCCCGAGCCGGCGGCGGTCGCCGCCGCGACGGGCAACGACGCCGCATCTAGCCGGGCAGGCAGGAGGTGAGCCAGAAGCGAACCTGAGGCGGCCGGTCCCGGGGCGGCAGGGCCCGCCGCGGACGCCCGGCGCGAGTTGACGCACGTCGACGGCCGCGACCTATAATGCGCGGCAGTCTGCGGGCCGCAACGGCTGGCTTGTCGCGCCCTGCGCGTCGGAAGGCACTGCGGTCATCCAGCGAGGAGGGGATCGGCGCGGAGGAGCTGCCGGCCCCTGGGAACAGGAGGAACTCGATGAGTTTGAGACGGCGAAGTCTCGGCCTGCTCGGGGCGCTCGCCATCGGCGTGGCGGCCTGCGGGGGCTCTGCGTCGCCCACCCCGGCCCCCTCGACGCCTGCCGGCGAGACCCCGGCCCCGTCCGCATCCGCGCCGGCCGGCTCGGCCGACTTCGCGATGGTGATCGACGGCGAGCCGACCTACCTCTCGTACGCGTACACAGACCTGCCGACGAGCTGGATCGTCAACGTGCTCTACAACGGCCTGTACGTCCTCAACAACAAGCTCGAGGCGACGCCGAACATCGCGGCCGAGCTCCCGGACATGACGGCGGACGGCCTGACCTGGACGGTCAAGCTCAAGCCCAACGTCAAGTTCCACGACGGCACCGTGGTCAAGGCGTCCGACGTCGTCTTCTCCTACCAGCTGGGCCTGTCGAAGAACTGCACCTACATCCCTGACGGCTGCTCGGCCCTCGCCGACAACGTCGAGTCGGTCACCGCGACCGACGACAGCACGGTCGTCTTCAAGCTCAAGCAGAAGTTCGCGCCGTTCATCAGCAGCGGCCTCGGCGTCGCGATCATCCCGGAGAAGGCTGTTCGCGACTCCTTCGCCCGCCTGCAGGCTGCCGCCGGCAAGGTCGACGCGGCCGCCGTGAAGGCCCTCTTCGACAAGATCGACGCCGCGGTGAACGCCGAGGCCTGCGCCGGCGAGACGCCGCCGGCCGAGTGCGACTACGCGACGTACGTGAGCGAGATCGAGCCGATCCTGACCCAGGCCGGCGTCCAGCTGCCCGACAAGGGCCAGTTCGTCGGCGCCGACGGCGCAACGGACAACAGCGCCTACGGCGCCGAGCTGTTCTCCCGCCTGACCGACCTCAACACGACCTTCCAGGCCACGGACATCGACCAGATCGCCGCGGCCTTCCGGATCATCGACTTCCAGCGCGCCCCGATCGGCACCGGCCCCTTCAAGTTCGTGAAGTACACGGCCGGCCAGAGCGTCGAGCTCGCCCGCTTCGATGACTACTTCGGTGGTCCCGAGGGCGTCAAGGTCGGCCCGGCGAAGCTCTTCGTCCCGATCATCAAGGACGCCGCGGCGGCGTCGGCCGCCCTCCAGAAGGGCGACATCAACTGGCAGCAGGAGATCACCTCCGACGCCCTCGGGCCGTTGAAGGACGATCCCAGCCTCCAGATCGCCGAGTACCCGGACAACGGCTACTACTTCATCGCCTTCAACCTCCGCGAGGGCCGCCTCTACAGCGACCTCAACCTCCGCAAGGCCTTCACGATGTGCGTCGACCACCCGGCGACCGTCCAGGCCGCCACGGACGGGAACGGCACCCCGGTGAAGGCGAACACGCCGCCCTTCTCCTGGGCGTACAACCCGGACGTCCCGGACTACGTCTTCGACCAGGCCGCCGCCAAGAAGCTCATCGAGAGCTCCGGCTGGACCCTCGGCAGCGACGGCGTCTACGCCAAGGACGGCAAGCGCCTCAGCTCCGACCTCTACGTGCGGTCGGGCCGCCCGCAGCGCGTCGCCTACGGCCAGCTGGCCAAGGATCAGCTCGCCAAGTGCGGCATCGAGATCAACGTCAAGGAATCCGACTTCGCGACGGTCCTCCTGCCGCTGCTCTCGTACCCCAACAACTTCGACACCTACCTCGGCGGCTGGTCGACCGCGTTCGATCCCGACGACTACTCGATCTTCCATTCGACGAAGTGCACGACGAAGGAGAACCCGGACGACAACAACTTCGTCTGCTGGAAGAACCCGGAGGCCGACAAGCTCCTCGAGGAAGGCCGGACCGAGCTCGACCAGGCAAAGCGCAAGGACATCTACTTCCAGTTCCAGCTGATCGCCCACAACGACATCCCCTACGACTTCCTGTGGGCTGACCTGCGTCATGCCGGCCTGACCAAGACGGTCTCCTCGACCTCGAGCGGGATCGACCTCGGCAGCGTCAACTACTACTGGAACCAGGACTCGTGGGTCGTCGCGGCCCAGTGACCGCGGCGCCACGAGCGTCCCGCTGAGATCCACGGCCGGCGGCGGCTTCACGGCCGCCGCCGGCCGATCCATTCCGTGAAGGTTCCCGTGCCCCAATCTCACAGCCGTCCGGCTCCCGGCCGGCCCGTCCCGCCGAACGACCGAGGCTGAGCCGATGGCCCGCTACATCCTTCGTCGGCTGATCCAGGCGATCCCGATCATCATCGGGATCAGCGTCATCAGCTTCTTCATCGTCTTCCTGTCCCCGGGCGATCCGTTCGACCGCTTCCGCTCGCCGCGGGTCTCACCGGAGGTCATCGAGAACCTGCGGCGGGTCTACGGGCTCGACCAGCCGCTGCTCGTCCAGTTCTTCAAGTGGTTCAGCGCCTTCTGGCAGTTCCCCTGGGACAACACCGCCTGGGGCTACTCGATCACGGACGGGCTGCCGGTCCGCGACAAGATCTTCGAGCGGATCCCCAGCACGCTCCAGCTCATGGGGTCGTCGCTCTTCCTGACCGTGGTGATCGCGATCCCGATCGGGATCCTCGGCGCCGTGAAGCAGTACAGCATCGCCGACAAGGTCATCGCGATCATCGCCACCATCGGCTACGCGCTCCCGACCTTCTGGCTCGGCATCATCCTTCGCCAGGTCTTCGCCCAGCAGCTGGACCTCTTCCCCCTCTTCGGGAAGTACTCGTTCGGAAAGGACGGCGACGTCCTCGACCTCCTCTGGCACCTCTTCTTGCCCGTCATGACGCTGACGATCGTGGGGGTGGCCGGCTGGAGCCGCTACATGCGGGCGTCGATGCTGGAGGTCCTGCGGGCCGACTACATCCGGACCGCCAAGGCGAAGGGCCTCGCCTCGTCGCGGGTCATCTTCAAGCACGCCCTCCGCAACGCCCTGATCCCCATCGTGACCCTCCTCGGCCTCACGATCCCCGCCCTCCTCACCGGGGCCGCGATCACGGAGGCCGTCTTCACCTGGCCGGGCCTCGGCGGCCTCGGGGTCTCCGCGGTCGTCGAGCGCGACTACCCGGTCGTGCTGGCCTTCGTGATGATCGGTGGCGCCATGGTCATCGTCGGCAACCTCCTTGCCGACGTCCTCTACGCGGTCGTCGACCCGCGGATCAAGTACTAGGGGCGCGACGATGGAAGGCACCCAGACCACCAAGCTCCCCGGGGCCACGGCGCAGCTGATCGACGAGGTCGACCTCGCCCCGGTCAGGACGTACTGGCAGCTGGTCCGGCAACGCTTCACCCGCCACCGCCTGGCGGTGATCGCCCTCTTCCTGATGGCGATCCTGATCTCCGCCTCGCTGCTCATCCCGATCCTGTCGGGGAACGCCTGGGCAGAGACGTCGCTGGAGCGCATCAACCAGCCGCCCACGCTGGTCGCCCCGCTCGGCTACGACAGCCTCGGCATCAACACCTTCGCGCGCCTGATGAAGGGCCTCCAGACCTCGCTCTTCATCGGCCTCTCGGCCGTCCTCGTCATCGTCTTCATCGGGGTGACGGTCGGCTCGATCGCCGGCTACTTCGGCGGCTGGGTGGATAACCTGCTGATGCGGATGGTGGACGTCGTCCTCTCGATCCCGACCTTCTTCCTCATCGTCATGCTGGTGGCCTTCTGGGGCACGGGCAACGTCTGGGTCATCATCATCGCCATCGGGCTCACCGGCTGGACCACGGCGGCCCGCCTGGTGCGGGCCGAGTTCCTCTCGCTTCGTGAAGCCGACTTCGTGCAGGCGGCCCGCGCCCTCGGTGCGCCGGACCGGCGGATCGTCATCCGCCACATGATCCCGAGCGCCCTGGCACCGGTCGTCGTCGCGGCGACCCTGGGAATCGCCGACTCGGTGGTCGTCGAGGCCTCCCTGTCGTTCCTCGGCTTCGGGATCAACCCACCGGAGGCAAGCCTCGGCAACATGCTGACCCACGCCCAGGACTACTTCTACCGGGCCCCGCTCCTCGCCTGGTACCCCGGCATCACCCTGGTGCTCGTCGTGCTCGCGGCGAGCTTCCTCGGCGACGGCCTCCGCGATGCGCTCGACCCGCGCCAGCGCGTCGAATCGAACTGATGACCCAGCGCCGGCCGGATGGGGGCGACCTCCTCACCATCGAGGGGCTCCGCACCCACTTCTTCACCCAGGACGGCGTCGTCAAGGCCGTCGACGGGGTGAGCTTCGGGATCCGCAACGGGGAGACAATGGGGGTCGTCGGTGAATCCGGCTGCGGCAAGAGCATCACCGCCCTCTCCGTGATGCGCCTCATCGAGCGGCCGGGGCGAATCGTCGAGGGCGCCATCACGTTCGGCAACCGCAACCTCCTGACCCTTTCCGACGAGGAGATGCGCGACGTCCGCGGCAACGCGATCTCGATGATCTTCCAGGAGCCGATGACCTCGCTCAACCCCGTCTACACCTGCGGCGACCAGATCGCCGAGGCCGTCTCCCTGCACGAAGGGATCCCGCGGCGGGAGGCCCGCGACCGGGCGATCGAGATGCTCGGCCAGGTCGGCATCCCAGATCCCAAGCGGCGGGCGCGGGAGTTCCCCCACCAGCTGTCGGGCGGGATGCGCCAGCGGGTCATGATCGCCATGGCCCTCTCCACCAACCCCGAGCTCCTCATCGCCGACGAGCCGACGACGGCCCTCGACGTGACGATCCAGGCCCAGATCCTGGAGCTCATGAAGGCCCTCCGGGAGCGCAACCGGATGGCGATCATGCTCATCACCCACGACCTGGGCGTGATCGCCGAGATGGCCGACGACGTCGTCGTGATGTACGCCGGCAAGATCGTCGAGGCGGCCGACGTGACGACCGTCTTCGAGCGCCCCCATCACCCGTACGCCAAGGGCCTCCTCGCCTCCATCCCGCGGCTCGGGGTCCGACGCCACCGCCTGGAGGTGATCCAGGGCGTGGTCCCGAACCCGCTCAACCTGCCGACGGGCTGCCTCTTCAAGCGACGCTGCCCGTACGCCATGCCGGTCTGCGACACGCCGCCGCCGGTCCAGGAGATCGAGCCCGGGCACCTGTCGCGGTGCTGGCTGACGCCCGCGGGGGAGCCGCCGGTCATTGGCCCCGATGCGAGCACCGAGGTCGCCGTCGAGGCGGCCGCCGCCCTGAGCGTCGCCCCATGAGCGGAGTCGAGATGGAGACCACCAGCCTGGCCCCGGCACCCGGGCCGGCGACAGCCCCGGGGGAGACCCTCCTTCGGGTGGAGAACCTCGTCAAGCACTTCGAGATCCGGGGCGGCCTCCTCGGCGTCTCCAGGATCGGCGCCGTGCGGGCCGTCGACGACGTGAGCTTCACCGTCCGGAAAGGCGAGACGCTCGGCCTCGTCGGCGAGTCGGGCTGCGGGAAGACCACCCTGGGCAAGGTGATCCTGCGCCTCCTGCCGCCCACCTCGGGCAAGGTGACCGTCAAGGACAAGGTCCTCTTCGACGTCCCCACGGAGGCCCAGCGGAAGGCCGGTCGCAAGGCCTCCAGCCTGCCGTGGGACCAGATGAAGGCCGTCCGACGCGACCTCCAGGTCGTCTTCCAGGACCCCTACGCCAGCCTGAACCCGCGAATGTCGGTCGGCGAGATCGTCGGCGAAGGTCCACTCGTCCACGGGCTGACCGACAAGGCCAAGCGCGAGGACCTCGTCCGCGAGCTCCTCGCCCGCGTCGGGCTCAACCAGAGCCACATCCACCGCTACCCGCACGAGTTCAGCGGCGGCCAGCGGCAGCGGATCGGCATCGCCCGCGCCCTCGCCCTCAACCCCGACTTCGTGGTCTGCGACGAGCCCGTCTCGGCGCTCGACGTCTCGATCCAGAGCCAGGTCCTCAACCTCCTCGACGACCTCCAGCAGGAGCTCGGGCTGACGTACCTGTTCATCGCCCACAACCTCGCCGTCGTGGAGCACATCAGCGACCGCGTGGGGGTCATGTACCTGGGCATGCTGGCCGAGCTCGCGAACGTCGACGAGCTCTACGCCGCCCCGGCGCACCCCTACACCGTGGCGCTCCTCTCGGCCGTGCCCGACCCGAACCCGCGCCATCGCAAGCGCCGGGTCATCCTCAAGGGCGACATCCCCTCGCCGGCAAACCCGCCGTCCGGCTGCCGCTTCCATACCCGCTGCTGGCTCCGCGAGCACCTCGGCAACCCCGAGCGCTGCGTCGCCGAGGTCCCGGAGTTCCGGGACATCCGGCCGGGCCACCGGGTGGCGTGCCACTTCGCCGAGGACGTCACCCCGGAGACGATCGGGGCGGCGGCCCGCATCGGGGGAGGTTCAGTCTAGGCTCGGGCGGGGGAGCGGCTGGCCCGCGGGTCGTGTCGCCCGCGGGTCGTATCGACGGGGGCGGGTCGTGTCGTCGGGTCGACGGGTCGGCCCCGAGTCAGGTCGCCGCAGCGCCGCCCGGCCGGGCGGCGATCGCCGCCGGCGCGGCGGGACCCGCGAAGTGGCAGGCGACGAGGTGGTCCGTCCCCGTCTCCACGAGCGGCGGCGCCTTCTCCGCGCAGATCGCCGGCCCGCCGAGCTGGGCCCGCAGCTGGCAGCGAGGGTTGAAGTGACAGCCGGGTGGGGGGTTGACGGGCGACGGCACGTCGCCGGCCAGGATCACCCGCGACCGGCGCACCTCGGGATCCGGGATCGGGATCGCGGACAGGAGGGCCTGGGTGTACGGGTGCTCGGGCTCGGAGAAGATCCGGGCGCGATCGGTGACCTCGACGATCCGGCCGAGGTACATCACCGCCACCCGGTCGCTGATGTGCTCGACCACGCCCATGTTGTGGGCGATGAAGACGTAGGTCAGGCCGAGCTCGCGCTGGAGGGACTTCAGCAGGTTCAGCACCTGGGCCTGGATGGAGACGTCGAGCGCGGAGACCGGCTCGTCGCAGACGACGAGGTCGGGCTCGAGGACGAGCGCCCGGGCGATCCCGATCCGCTGCCGCTGGCCGCCGCTGAACTCGTGGGGGTAGCGCCGGGCGTGATACGGCTCGAGGCCGACCATGTCCATGATCTTGCGGACCCGGGCCGCCCGCTCCCGTGCGTTGCCGAGGCCGTGGATCCGCAGGCCCTCGCCGATGCTCTCGCCGATGGGGGTGCGCGGGTCGAGCGAGCCGAAGGGGTCCTGGAAGACGATCTGCATGCGCCGGCGGTACTGCTTGAGGTCCGCCCTGTCGAGGCGGGCGATGTCGACGCCGTCGAAGACGATCGCACCCGAGGTCGGGTCGATGAGGCGGAGGAGGAGGCGTCCGACCGTCGTCTTGCCGCAGCCCGATTCGCCGACGAGGCCGAGCGTCTCGCCACGGCGGATCTCGAAGCTGACGCCGTCCACGGCGCGGACCGAGCCGACGTTCCGCAGCAGGAGCCCGCCCTTGATCGGGAAGTGCTTGACGAGGTCGCGGACGACGACGAGCGGGGTGCCGTCGTCGGCGTGGACGGCGCCGAGTGCAGGTGCGCCACCCGGGGCGCCGGGCGAGGGCGGGGTTCGGGCGACGGTCATCACGCGTTCTCGTACAGGAAGCAGCGAGCGTCATGGGCGGGGACGATCTCGCGGAGCTCCGGGTGGTCGACGGTGCAGCGGACCAGGCCGGCCTCCACCCGCGCCGCGCAGCGCGGCGCGAAGCGGCACCACGGCGGCAGGTCGATGAGGTTGGGCACGTTGCCGGGGATGACGGCAAGCTCGTCGCGGATGTCGCCGACGACCGGGATCGAGCCGATGAGGCCGCGGGTGTAGGGGTGCTTCGGCTCACGGAAGAGGGTCCGCACGTCAGCCTGCTCGACGATCTCGCCGGCGTACATCACCGCCACCCGGTCGCACATCTCGGCGACCACGCCGAGGTCGTGGGTGATCAGGATGATGGCCGAGCCGGTCTCCGCGCGGAGGTGGCGCATCAGGTCGAGGATCTGGGCCTGGATCGTCACGTCGAGGGCCGTCGTCGGCTCGTCCGCGATGAGCAGGTCCGGCTCGCAGGCGAGGGCCATCGCGATCATCACCCGCTGGGCCATCCCGCCCGAGAGCTCGTGCGGGTAGGAGCGCAGGCGCCGCTCGGGATCCGGGATGCCGACCATCTTCAGCAGCTCGAGGGCCCGGCTGCGGGCGACCTTGCGCTTCATGTTGCGGTGGATCTCGAGCACTTCGCCGATCTGCCGACCGACGTCCCAGACCGGGTTCAGCGAGGAGGTGGGCTGCTGGAAGATCATGGCGATCTGCTCGCCGCGCACCTTCCGCATCTCGTCCTGGCTGAGGGCCAGGAGGTCGCGCCCGTCGAACAGGATCTCACCCGCCTCGATGCGGCCCGGCTGGGCGACGAGCCGGAGGATCGAGAGCGAGGTCACGCTCTTGCCGCAGCCCGACTCGCCGACGAGCCCGAGGACCTCGCCCCGGTCGACGTGGAAGTCGATCCCGTCGACGGCCCGCACGATCCCGTCGCGGGTGTGGAACGACGTGTGCAGGCCGCGGACCTCCAGGAGCGGGCGATCGGCAGGCGGGTGTCCGGCCCGACGGGCGGCGGCTGGCGCCAGCTCCTCGATCACGGCGCCGCCCGGCAGGTTCGTCCGGTCGACCGGGAAGGTCATCGGTTCAGCCTCGGGTCGAGCGCGTCGCGCACCCCGTCGCCGAGCAGGTTGAAGGCGAGGCAGGTGACCACGATCGCCAGGCCGGGGAAGATGATGAGATGGGGCGCGGCGAAGACCGCGTTCCGCTCGATCCCGATCATCGAGCCCCACTCGGCCAGCGGCGGCTGGGCGCCGATGCCGAGGAAGGACAGTGCGGCGACGTCGATGATCGCCGCGGCGATCCCCAGCGTGCCCTGGACGATGAGCGGCGTGAGCGCGTTGGGCATGATCCGGCGCATGAGGATCCCGCCCTGCGACTCGCCGAGCGCCCGCGAGGCGGACACGAACTCCTGCTCGCGGACGGAGAGCACCGAGGCACGCATGACCCGGGCGTAGACCGGGATGGCCACGATGCCGATCGCCAGCTGGGCGTTGATCAGGCTCTGGCCGAGGACGGTGACGATCGCGATCGCCAGCAGCAGGCTGGGAAAGGCGAGGACGACGTCCATGAGGCGCATCAGGACGTTGTCGGTCTTGCCGCCCAGGAAGCCGGCGATCGCCCCGATGATGGCCCCGATGACGATGGCGAAGCCGACGGTCAGGAGGCCGATCTGGAGGCTGATCTGGGCCCCGAAGACGACCCGGCTGAAGACGTCCCGGCCGTTGCCGTCGAGGCCCATGAAGTGCTCCGGCTGGGTCGCCGGGCAGCCGAGCAGGTGGATGCAGGGACCCTGGCGGACCTTGACCCCGTCCTCGAGGCCGATCATCGGCAGGTTGGGCGGGTGGGTCGCGATGACCGGGGCGAGGAGTGCGACGGCGACCAGGAAGGCGAGGAAGACGAGGCCGATGATCGCCGAGTGCTGGCGGAGGATGTTGCGGAGCGTGTCGCGCCAGAGGCTGGGTGGCTTCTGGCCGGCCGCGGGGTCGACGAGGGCGGCCGGGATCGGCTCGAGCGCGGTGGTCATCGGCCGGCGCCCTTCATCCCAGCCGGATCCGCGGGTCGAGGATCGCGTACGACACGTCGACGATCAGGTTCACCACGACGTAGATGATCGCCACGACCAGGACGACCCCCTGGATGACGATGTAGTCGCGCCCGGTGATGGCCTCGACGATCGTCTTGCCGATCCCGGTCAGGTTGAAGATCGTCTCGGTCAGGACCGCGCCCGAGAGGAGGCCGCCCAGCGAGAGGCCGATGACGGTGACCACCGGCAGAAGGGCGTTGCGCATCGCGTGGGCGCTGATGACCCGTCGCTCGGCGACGCCCTTGGCCCGGGCGGTCCGCACGTAGTCGAGGCCCAGCACGTCCAGCAGGCTCGAGCGCGTCATGCGGGCGATGATGGCCATGGGAATCGTGCCCAGAGCGATCGCCGGCAGGATCATGTGGCGCAGGGTGTCCACGAGCAGGGTGCCGTTGAGGGTCAGGATCGCGTTGACGGTGTTGATGTTCGAGACGAAGTCGAGCGCCGCGCGTGGCAGCCCGCTGAGGCCCTGGAGGCCCCAGGCCTCGGCCAGGGGCGTGACGTCGACACCTGGCGAGAGCCGGCCTGACGGTGGCAGCGCGACCGGCGACCCCTTGAGGACGACCGCGAACAGGTAGGCGAGCGCCAGCCCGAGCACGAAGACGGGGATCGAGACGCCGAGGTTGGCGACGACCATCGTGGAGACGTCCGCCGGCGAGTTGCGCCGGATGGCCGAGGCGCGGCCCAGGAAGATCCCGACGACCGTCGCGAAGAGCAGGGCGTAGATCGTCAGCTCGATCGTCACCGGGAGCCGCTCGACGAGCATGTCGGCGACCGTCCGGTTGAAGCGGATCGAGGAGCCCAGGTCGCCGCTCAGCACCTGGCCGATGTAGGCCACGTACTGGACCGGCAGCGGCCGGTCGAGGCCGTAGCGGATGTTGAAGGCGTCGCAGATGGCGTCCGTCGCCTTCTCGCCGAGGGCCGCCCGACAGGGATCGCTGGGGATGACCCGGGCGAGGACGAAGACGAGGGTGATCACCCCGAGCAGGACGGGGATGCTGAGCAGCAGGCGCCGGATGATGAAGCGACTCATGCCGAGTCAGGTGCGCTCCGTCGAGGGGAGGGGGGATGCGACAGGGGGCGTCGCACGGCGACGCCCCCTGTCGAGCCGGTTGGCTGCGGGTGCTGGGACCCTATTCCGCCGGCGGCGGGTTGAGGAAGCCGCCCCACAGGCTGGGGAAGTAGGTGAAGCTGCCGTCGCGACCCTTGTGGAGCGGATGGTCCGCATCCCACTGGACCGCGTAGGAGAGGACGACGTCGTTCGCGTCGAACGTAGCGCCGTTCTCGAAGACGACGTTGTCGCGGAGGGTGCAGGTCCAGACCGTGAGGTCCGTGTTCGCCTTGCACTCGGTCGCGAGGACCGGGATCGCCTTCGTGCCGCCGACCTCGAAGCCGTAGAGGGCCTCGTTGATCTGCTCGCAGACGCGAAGCGCCTCGCCGTCGGTCTCGTCGGCGCAGTAGATCCCGGCCGGCTCACCGTTCTGGATCCAGACGAGCTGATCGCGGTCGCCCGGCTTCATGACGGAGAACATCTCGCTCGTCAGCGGCGAGCTGTGGGCTCCCTCGACGTCGGCCTTGAAGGCGGTCGCCGAGCCGGCGTGCGAGATGGGAACCATCGGCACGTGCTGCTTGACCAGCGTGTTGGCCGTCACGTAGGCGGGCGTGCGGGCGTCGTCGGTGGCGCCCTTGGCCCCTTCCTGGAGGGCCGCGACGATGTCGGGGTACTTGTCGCCGAACTGGGCGCTCGAGCCGGCGCCGAAGTGGTAGTCGAGGAAGTTGGTGATGTCCGGATAGTCGGCGCCCCACCCGAGGAGGTGGATGCCGTCGAGCTTGCCGCCGTCGGCGTTGTCGATGTAGGTGCCGGACTCCTGGACGTCGATCGTGGCGTCGATGTTGAGGTTGGCCTTCAGCTGGGCCTGGATGTCCTGGGCCACGATGACGGGCTGCGGCAGGTAGCCGCGGACAACGTCACGGAGGTGGATCGTGGTCTTGAAGCCATCCGGGTAGCCGGCCTCGGCAAGGAGCTTCTTCGCCGCGGCGGCATCGAACGAGTACCACTCGGGACCCGTGCAGCCGTTGGGGATGGAGCACGGCGTGAAGTGCGTGGCCACCTCGGAGCCCACGGGCATGAAGTTGTCGACGATCCGCTGGCGGTCGATGCCCATGGCCACGGCCTGGCGGACCTTCTCGTTGTCGAACGGCGCGTAGGTGTTGTTCATCCCGACGTAGAAGACGTTCAGGCCTTCGCGCGGGTAGAGCTTCAGGTTCGGGTCGTTCTTGATGGTGTCGAAGTCGGTCGGGCCGGGGTTGTCGATGCCGTCCGCGTTGCCGGACTGGAGCTCGACGAGGCGCTGGGCGGCCTCGGTGCTCCAGCGGATGACGACTTCCTTGGCCTTGGGCGCCTCGCCCCAGAAGGTCGGGCTGGCCTCGAGGGTGATGTGGTCGCCCTGGACCCACTCCTTGAGCTTGTAGGGCCCGGTCCCGTTCGGGGCCCGGACGATGGAGCCGTCGGCGGCGGCCTTCTCGAGGTAGGCCGTGTCATTGATCGCGAAGGGGCTGAAGGCCACCTTCGAGAGGAACGCCGGATCGGAGCCGCAGAGGGTGAACTCCACGGTCTTCGCGTCGAGCGCCTTGATCGACTTGATCATGCCGGTGTACGGCTTGCCGTTGTAGGTCGCGTTGGCGCAGTCGACCTCGGCGGCGGTCGGGTACGTCATCCCCTCGAAGGGGGTCTCGGTGGCCGCCTGGGTCGGTGCGGCGGTGGCCTCGGCCGACGGGGCCGGGGTCGGGCTGGCCGCGCCGCCGCAGGCCGCGACGACGATCGCAGCGGTGGCTCCAAGCGCGGCAAGGCGGGCGCGCCACGGGGTTCCGGGCATGCTCCCTGCTCCTCCTCTCTTCCGTCCGATGGACGGTGCACACAGATACGGCGGCTCGCTCTCCTCGGGCCGCGCGGGTCGCGCCAGCCTAGCACCGGCCGGAAGGCGCCGTCACCCTCACCTGACATACGCGCGCCGGCCGTGCCGGGTTCGATCGGCGCCTCCAGCGGCTAGACTCCGAGCGTGAAGCCGCTCCGGATCGCGCTCGCCCAGGTCGCCCCTCACCTCGGGGACGTCGAGGCCAACCTCGCGCGCCACGCGACGCTCGTCCAGGAGGCGAAGGCGGGGGGCGCGGGCCTGATCGTCTTCCCGGAGCTGGGGCTGACCGGCTACCTCCTCCAGGACCTCGCCGCGGAGGTCGCCATGCGGGTCGACGACCCGCGCCTCGCGGCGCTCGCCGCGGAGACCGCCGGCTGCTCGGCCATCGTCAGCTTCGTCGAGGAGTCGGGCGACCATCGCCTGTTCATCGCGGCCGCGCTCCTCGAGGACGGGCGTCTCCGCCACGTCTATCGCAAGGTCCACCTGCCGACCTATGGCCTCTTCGACGAGCGCCGCTTCTTCGCCGCGGGCGACGCCCTGCGCGCCGTGCCGTCGCGCCTCGGGGTGGGGATCGGGCTGGCCATCTGCGAGGACTTCTGGCACCTGGGGACCGCCCACCTGCTGGCCCTCGACGGGGCCCAGATCCTCGTCAACGTCTCCTCTTCGCCCGGGCGGGACCTGGCGGCGACCCACGCGGAGGGCCTGGGGACCGCGGCCTCGTGGCGCCTGCTCCTGCGGACCTACGCCCAGCTGACGACGAGCGTGGTGGTCTTCTGCAACCGCGTCGGCGTCGACGAGTCGATCAGCTTCTGGGGCGGCAGCGAGGTGCTGGGCCCGACCGGCGAGCCGATCGTCCAGGCGCCCCTCTACGACGAGGCGCTCGTCTACGCCGACGTGCCGCTCGCCGACGTGCGGCGCGAGCGCATCGCCCTGCCCCTGCTCCGGGACGAGCGCCCCGAGCTGCTGGTCCGGGAGCTGGAGCGGATCGTGGCCGAGCGCGCAGGGCTCGCGCCCGACGCGACCGGCGACCCGGAGCCCGACCAGTGACCGGCGACCCGGAGCTCGACGCGCCGGGCGTACGCGCCCGCGTCGGAGGGCCCGGGACCGGCGGCGGACCCGGAGCCGTCAACGGGCCCGGGGCCGGCGGCGAGCCGCCCTTCGAGCTGCCCGAGGAGCTCCGCATCGACACGGCCGCCGCCCGCCGCGTGATCGCCGGCTTCGTCCGCGGGCAGCTCCGCCAGGCCGGCTTCGAGCGGGCCGTCCTGGGCCTCTCCGGCGGGATCGACTCCGCGCTCGTCGCCCATCTCGTCGCCGAGGCGATCGGGCCGGACCGCCTGCTCTGCGTCCTGATGCCCTATCGGACCTCCTCGCCGGCCTCGCGCTCCGATGCCGAGGAGGTCGTGCGGCGACTGGGCTGCGCCAGCCGGCTCGTCGACATCAGCCCGATCGTGGACGGCTTCTTCGGCGTCGACGAAGCCCCGGGGGCCGGCGGGCCTGAGGCCCTCGAGGCGTCCTCCCTGCGTCGCGGCAACTTCATGGCCCGGGCCCGGATGATGGTGCTCTACGACGCCTCGGTAACCTGGGGCGGGCTCGTCGTCGGGACCGGCAACAAGACGGAGTCGCTGATCGGCTACACGACGCTGTTCGGCGACAGCGCCTGCGCCTTCAACCCGATCGGCGACCTCTACAAGACGCAGGTCCGCCAGCTGTCGCTGGACCTGGGCGTCCCCGACGCGATCCTCCGCAAGGCGCCATCGGCGGACCTGTGGCCCGGCCAGACTGACGAGGCGGAGGCCGGGTTCACCTACCACGAGCTGGACCGCCTCCTCTTCTGGATGATCGACCGGCGCCGGTCGGAGGAGGAGCTGGCAGCGCTCGGCTTCGACCCCGCCACGGTCGCCCGGGTCCTCCGCATGGTCGCCGGGGCGGAGTTCAAGCGGCAGGTGCCGCCGATCGCCAAGCTCGGGCCGCGGACGGCCGGGGTCGACTACCTCTACCCGCGGCGACGGCCCGGCAGCGCCCGGACGTGAGCCGCGACGCGCGCCCCGGCGTGGTGCCGGGCGGGCCGGCCCGGCCGAGTTCGGCGGGCGGCGCGGACGGGGCGCCGGGTTCTGCGGACCGCGCCGACGGGGCCCTGAGCGGCCGCCTCTACGTGGTCGCCACGCCGATCGGGAACCTCTCCGACGTCACGCTGCGCGCCCTCGAGGTGCTGGCGGCCGTCCCCCTCGTCGCCGCCGAGGACACCCGGCTGACGCGCCGCCTCTTCGCCCGCCACGGGATCACCACGCGGCTGGTCAGCTATCACGCCCGCAACGCCGCCTCGCGTGGCCCGGAGCTGCTGGCCCACCTGGGCGCCGGCGCCGACCTCGCCCTGGTGACCGATGCCGGGACGCCGCTGGTCTCCGATCCGGGCGGCGAGCTCGTCGCGGCCTGGGCCGGGACAGGCGGGACGGTCGTGCCGATCCCCGGGCCGTCCGCCGTCCTCGCCGCGCTCGTGGCGTCCGGCGTGGCCGGCCCGCGCTGGGTCTTCGAGGGATTCCTGCCCCGCAGCGGCCGCGAGCGGCGCGAGAGGCTGGCCCGCCTGGCCGCCGACACCCGGGCGGCCGTCCTCTTCGAGGCCCCCGGGCGGGTCGCCGCCACGCTGGCCGACCTGGCGGCGGCCTGCGGCCCCGAGCGGCCGGCGGCGGTCTGCCGGGAGCTGACGAAGCTGCACGAGGAGGTCCGCCGGGGCGCTCTCGGAGCGCTGGCGGCCGCCGCGGCGAGCGGCGGGATCGCCGCACGGGGCGAGTTCGTGGTCGTGGTCGGGACGGCCGGCGGGCCGCGCGGGAGCGGCTCCGTCGCGCCCGGGAGCGAGGGCGCGGACCCGCTGGCCGCTGCCCGGGCCGAGGTGGAGCGGCTCGTCGCGGCCGGCGCCGCCCGCGGGGACGCCGCCCGGCGCATCGCGGCCGTGTCCGGCATCCCGCGACGTCGCCTCTACGGCGCCGAGCCCGGCCGCTAGGATCGCGTGGCCATGGACGCGACGCGCCGCCTGCCGATCCTCGGCGCCCTCTCGCCGCTCTCGCGCCTGCTCGTGCTCGCCGTCGGCGCGCTGTCAGCCGTGGCGATCGTCCTCGAGTGGGTCGTCGGCGCCGATCCGTCCCTCCTGTTCGTGATCTCGGCGCTCGCCATCCTCGGCCTGGCCTGGATCGTCGGGCTCTCGACGGAACGCCTGGGAGCGCTCACCAGCCCCCAGGTGGGCGGCGTCCTCAACGCGACCTTCGGCAACATCGCCGAGCTGATCATCGCCTTCTTCGCCCTCCAGGCGGGGCTGCTCGACGTCGTCAAGGCCTCCCTCACGGGCTCGATCATCGGCAACCTGCTGCTGGTCCTCGGGGCGAGCGTCCTCTTCGGCGGGATCCGCAACGGCATCCAGCGCTTCGACGCCCGGATCGCCGGCGCCAACGCCGCCCTCCTCGTTGTCGCCGCCATCGGCTTCTTCGTGCCGGCCATCTTCGCCTTCAGCACGGGGTCCGCCGAGCAGGGGACGATCACCGAGGAGTCCGTGCTCGTCGCGGTCCTCCTCATCGTCGGCTACGGGCTCTCGCTCGTCTATTCGTTCCGCAATGCGGGGCGCACCCTCGGCGGCCACGAGCCGGCCGACGAGCACGGGGGCCCGGCCTGGGGGCGTGGCACGGCGGTCGCGGTCCTCCTCGCGGCGGCCGGCCTCCTCGCCGTGCTGTCGGAGATTCTGGTGGGCTCCATCGAGCCGTTCATCGCGACGTTCGGGCTCTCCGCCTTCTTCGTGGGCGTCGTCGTGATCCCCACGATCGGCAACCTGGCCGAGCACATCGTGGCCGTCCAGCTGGCGTGGAAGAACCGGATGGAGTTCTCGATGGCCGTGGCCTACGGCTCGAGCCTCCAGGTCGCCCTGTTCGTGGGACCCGTCCTCGTCATCCTCGGCGCCCTCATCGGCCAGCCGATGGACCTCGTCTTCCACCCGCTCGAGGTGGCCGCCGTGGCCGCCGCGGTCGGGATCAGCGCCCTCATCGCCATCGACGGCGAGTCCAACTGGCTGGAGGGGGCCCTCCTGGTGATCGTCTACGTGGTCCTCGCCGTCTCCTTCTTCGAGCTCCGCTGACCATCGCCCGAGGCCGCCGGACGTGGAGAAGCGACGGGCGCCGGGGAGGGCGGCGCCCGTCGGTCCGGAAGGTGCGGTGGGGGACGCTCAGGCCACGGCAAGCTCCTCGGCCTCGGGCTCGGCGGCCGCCTCGACCGCCGCCACGGTGCCGTCATCGTCGCCCTCGAGCCCGTCGTCGCCGAGCGACGCGCCCTGCGCCGCGAGCGCGTCGGCGGCGTAGTCCTTCTTGCGCCGACCGGAGAGCATCTCGACGGCGGCGGCCACGACCTCGGTCTTCCAGTGGCGCTTGCCGGCCTCGTCGTCCCACTGGCGGGTCTGCAGGCGTCCCTCGACGGCGACCATCGACCCCTTGCCGAGGTACTGGGCGCAGATGTCGGCCAGACGGTCCCAGGTGATGACGGCGTGGTACTCGGCCTTCTCCCGGCCGTTCCCGACGTACTCGTTGGTCGCGATCGAGAACGTCGCGACGTGCTTGCCGGACGCGAGCGCTCGCATCTCGGGGTCCCGGGTGAGCCGCCCGGTCAAGAGGACCTTGTTCACGGTCCGAACCCTCCTGGCCGGCCCGGCGGCGCCGGGGAGCGGCCTCTCGCATGGACGGCGGGTCGATGCTCGGCGGTGACGGCGGGTCCGCGACGAGGATCGGGGCGAGCCCGCCGGACGCGAACCCTAGCGGGGGCCGCTCACCGGGCAGTCACCGCCCGCTTATGCGGCCGCGGGACGGCGGGCAGGGACCGAGGCAGGCCCCGACGGAACGAGAGCCTGCGAACGCGAGCCCCGCGAGGTGGCCGTCAGCCTGAGGCGGCGCGGCCGCGACCGCGCCCGGAGCGGCCGCCGGCGCGGATGGACGTCGGGCCGTGGGCGACGAGGGCGACGAGCGAGGGGTCGAGGTCGGGGAGCCCCTCGGCGAACATCTCGATGAAGGCGTCGACGAGGTCCGGATCGAACTGGCTGCCGGCGTGGCGGGCCATCTCCCGGATCGCCTCGCGGTGGTTCATCGCCAGCTTGTAGGGGCGATCCTGGACCATCGCGTCGTACGCGTCGGCGAGGGCCACGATCCGGGCGCCCAGGGGGATCTCCTGGCCGCGCAGGCCGTACGGGTAGCCGTTGCCGCCGAACCGCTCGTGGTGGTGGAGGACGATGGGGACCGCGTCCTTGATCGCCGACGCCTGCTCCAGGATGACCTGGCCGATCCGGGGGTGCTGGACGACCGACTGCCACTCCTGCGAGGTGAGGGCGGCCGGCTTCTCGAGGACCTCCTCGGGGAGCGCGAGCTTGCCCACGTCGTGGAGGAGGGCGGCGATCCGGAGCCGGTCGAGGTCGGCGTCGGGGAGGCCCAGGCGGCGCCCCAGGAGCACGGCCAGCGTGGCGATCCGGGCCGACGGCTGGCCGCGATGGTTGGGGTAGGGGACGAGCGTCTGGATCAGGGCCTGCTCGGCGGCCTTGCGGGCGAGCCGCCCGACCTCCACGGCCCGGGCCCGCCCCTCGGGCGAGATCGGGGCGCGCGGGATCCGGGCGTCGTCGTCCGGCTCCTCGAACAGGTAGACCTGGTTGCGGCCGAGCGCCTTGGCCGAGTACATCGCGGCGTCGGCGTCGCGGACGAGAGCCTCCACGCGGAGCGTCTGGCCGACGCCGGTGGCGACGCCAATGGAGACGGTGACGCCCACCGGGCCCTGGCCCTCGATCTGGTACTTGGCCCCGAGGACGAGCTGGCGGAGCTTCTCGGCCAGGCCCGCCGCCGCCTCCGCCGCGGTCTCCGGCAGGATCACCATGAACTCCTCGCCGCCGTACCGGCCGAGAGTGTCGGCGGCGCGGAGGTTGGCCCGCAAGGTGGCGGCGACGCCGCGGAGGACCACGTCCCCAGCCTCGTGGCCATAGGTGTCGTTGACGTTCTTGAAGAGGTCGATGTCGACGAAGGCGACCGCCAGCGGGCGCTCGTAGCGGCCGGCCCGCTCGACCTCGGCGAACAGGGTGGCCAGGATTGCCGGCCGGTTGGCGACGCCGGTCAGGCGGTCGGTCGTCGCCGCGTCGTGGGTGGCGGCCAGCGTCCGCGAGACGGACGCCACCGCCGCCGCCAGGCGCCCGCCCAGGCCTCCCGCCAGGTCCGGGATCGGTGCCTCCAGGTCGCCCTCGGCGATCCGCTCGACCGCCTTGACCGTGGGAACGATCCGGGCGCGCAGCCAGAGGGAGATGATCGCGGAGGTCATGACGACGCCCGCCAGCACGCCGGCGGCCACCTCGGCCGTGACCGGGGCGCCGACCGCCAGGGTGCTGCCGGGGATCGCGAGCGCGACGACGATGACGATGGCGACCGGGGCAAGGAGGCCGAGCCCCGCCAGCAGGCGGATCACGAATGGCAGCGTACCCCGCAGGTCCCTCCCGGCCGGGTAGCCGAAAGGTACTGGCCTGCCCGCCGATCGTCCCTCGCGTCGCCTCCCGCCGGGAGGTCTCCCGCGGGCCGGTCGGCGAGCCCCGGAGGCCCCCTGCTATACTCCGCCGGTCCCCGTCGCCGCGGGCGCTAGCGCGTCCCGCCCCGCAGGAGTGGAGCCGTTGTCCGAGGTCGGCAGCCCGGTCGGCTGATGAACCGAGCAGCCACCCCATCCGCCTCCGGGCGCCCTCGCGGCGCCGCACGACGGGAGGCATGTATCCAGAAGGTCCCCGGCCGCGGGGGCCTTTTTCGTTGCCCGCGAGCTTCGTCCGGCGCACGGGTGGGGAGGGGATGGCCATGCCGGCGACGGTGATCGTCGGCCTCCAGTGGGGCGACGAGGGGAAGGGCAAGGCGACCGACTTCCTCGCCGAGCAGGTCCGCTGGGTGGTCCGCTACCAGGGCGGCGACAACGCCGGCCACACGATCGTCCTCGGCCGCGAGGTGTTCAAGCTCCACCTCGTCCCGTCGGGCGTGCTCTACCCCCACATCGTCCCCCTCATCGGGCCCGGCGTCGTCGTCAACCCGGCGACTCTCATCCGCGAGCTTGACGCGCTCGCGGCGCGGGGCGTCGACGCCTCGCGAGTGCGGGTCTCGCACGCGGCCCACGTCATCCTTCCCTACCACGTGGCCCAGGACCGGGCCTCCGAGGCGCGCCTGGGACGCGAGGGGATCGGGACAACGAGCCGGGGGATCGGGCCCGCCTACGCCGACCGCGCCGCCCGGGTCGGGGTCCGCATGGAGGACCTCCTGGACCCGGCGGCCCTGCGCCACAAGCTGGAGCGGGTCGTCCCCGACGCCAACGCCCGCCTGGCCCACCTGGGCGACCATGGCGAGCCCTTCCTCGTCGAGGCCATCCTGGAGGAGGCCCTGGGCTGGGGCGCCCGCCTCCGGCCGGCCATCGCCGACACAACCACGCTCGTCCAGGACGCCCTCCGCGCGGGCGACCACGTCCTCCTCGAGGGAGCCCAGGGCACCCTGCTCGACCTCGATCACGGCTCCTACCCCTTCGTCACCTCCTCCAGCCCGGTCGCCGGCGGCGCCTGCACCGGCGGCGGGATCGGACCGCTCCAGGTCTCCGAGGTGATCGGGGTGATGAAGGCCTACACCACGCGGGTGGGCGCCGGGCCGTACCCCACCGAGCTCCACGACGCGATCGGCGAGGGGATCGCCATGCGCGGCCACGAGTTCGGGACGACGACCGGGCGCAGGCGACGGGTTGGCTGGTTCGACGCCGTCCCCCTGCGCTACGCGGTCGACGTCAACAGCGTCAGCAGCATCGTCCTCAACAAGCTGGACATCCTGGCCGGCCTCGACGAGATCCTCCTCTGCATCGCCTACGAGATCGACGGCCGGCGCGTGGAGCGCTGGCCCGCCTCCGCCGAGGAGGTCGGCCGGGCGACGCCGGTCTACAAGCAATTCGCCGGCTGGCCGGAGCAGATCCACGAGGCCCGCCTCCCGGACGACCTCCCGCCCGACGCCCGCGCGTACGTCCGGGCGCTCGAGGAGCTGGCCGGCGTGCCGATCCGGCTCGTCTCGGTCGGGCCGGAGCGGACCCAGACGGTCGTCATGCATGAGCGCCCGCTCGCTTCCGGGCGGCCCGCGTGACGGCGGCCCCCGTCCCGCGCCGGATCCTCCTCGTGGGGGGCGGTGGCCGCGAGCACGCCCTCGCCTGGCGCCTGGCCGCGGAGGACGGCGTCGAGGAGCTGGTGGCGCTCCCCGGGAGCGACGCGATCGCTGCTCTGCCCGGCGTCCGGGTGGAGCGCGCCGGGCGGCCCACCGACCCGCCGGCCGTGGTGGCGGCAGCCCGCGCGGCCGGCTCGGACCTGGTCGTGGTCGGCCCCGAGGCGCCCCTGGCGTCCGGTGTGGCGGACGCCCTGGCGGCCGCCGGGATCCCCGTCTTCGGGCCGGTCGCGGCGGCGGCCAGGATCGAGACGAGCAAGGCCTTCTGCCACGAGATCGCCGCCGCCGCCGGGATCCCGATGGCGCGCGCCGGCGCGTTCGGGTCGCTCGACCCGGCCCGCGCCTTCGCCGCGGAGCTGGCCGCTGTGGGCGACGGCGTCGTCGTGAAGGCGGACGGGCTCGCCGCAGGGAAGGGGGTCGCGGTCTGCGACACGCTGGCCGAGGCAGAGGCCGCCCTGGCGGCGGTCTTCTCCGGCGGCGAGGACCCCGGCCGGCCCCTCGTCGTGGTCGAGGAGCGGCTGCGCGGCCCGGAAGCCAGCGTGATCGCCATCTGCGACGCTCGGGACGCCGTGGCCCTCCCGGCGGCCCGGGATCACAAGCGCCTGGGGGACGGCGACAGCGGGCCGAACACCGGCGGGATGGGCGCCTACTCACCCCTGGCGGACGTCCCGGACGAGCTCGTCGCCGAGGCGATCGCCCGCTTCCACCGGCCCGCCCTCGCGGAGCTGGCGCGACGCGGGATGCCCTTCGTCGGCGCCCTCTACGCCGGCCTCATCCTCACCGCGGACCGAGGGCCCGTCCTCCTGGAGTTCAACGCCCGGTTCGGGGACCCCGAGACGCAGGCCATCCTGCCGCGCCTGGCCTGCCCCCTCGCGCCGCTCCTGCTGGCCGCGGCCGTCGGCCGCCTGCGGGACGTCGCGGCGAGCCTCGGCGTGACCCGGGACGTGCTCCCCGCCGAGCCCGCGGCGGCCGTGGCGATCGTGCTGGTGGGCCGCGACTACCCCGTCGCGCCGTCGACGGGCGATCGCATCGAGGGGCTGGCCGCAGCGACGCGCGACGCGCTCGTCTTCCACGCCGGAACGCGGCGGGCCGCGGACGGCGGCTGGGAGACGGACGGCGGGCGGATCCTCGCGGTCGTCGGGCGGGGCGACGGGCTCCCAGCGGCGCGGGCAGCGGCCGAGGCCGCGGCCAGCCTGGTGAGCTTCGCCGGCGCGCGACGACGCCACGACATCGGCGCGGGTGGTGGGCTCTCACTGGCCGCTGCCGCCTCGCCGGCGCCGACCGGGGCCGAAGTGGGGGCACCCCCGTGATCCGCCGCTACACGCGCCCGGAGATGGGTGCGGCGTGGTCGGAAGAGGCCCGCTTCGCGGCCATGCTGCGCGTCGAGATCGCGGTGGCGAAGGCGCAGGCGGCGCGCGGCATGATCCCGGCCGAGGCGCTGGCGGCCATCCGTGAGCGGGCCCGGGTCGACGTGGCCCGCATCGCGGAGATCGAGCGGACCACCGACCACGACGTCATCGCCTTCGTCAGCCAGGTCGCGGAGGCCGTGGGCCCGGAGGGTCGCTACATCCACCTCGGGCTGACGAGCAGCGACGTCGTCGACACCGGGCTCGCGCTGCAGCTCCGGGCGGCGGGCGACCTGCTCCTGCGCGGCGTGGACGGGCTCCTGCGGGCGCTCGTGGCACGCGCCCGGGCCGAGGCCGGCACGTTGATGATGGGCCGCACCCACTCGGTCCACGCCGAGCCCACCACCCTCGGCCACAAGCTGGCCGGCTGGGCCTTCGAGCTCGAGCGGGATCGCGCCCGGCTGGCCCGCGCGTTCGCCGACGCCGCGACCGGCAAGGTCTCCGGCCCCGTGGGGACCTACAGCCACCTTCCGCCCGACCTCGAGGCCGAGGTGCTCGCGGACCTCAACCTCGAGGTCGACCCGGCCAGCACCCAGATCGTCCAGCGCGACCGCCACGCTGCGGTGCTGGCCGCGATCGCCATCACCGGCGGCTCGCTGGAGCGCTACGCCACCGAGGTCCGCAACCTCCAGCACACTGAGATCGGCGAGCTCATGGAGCCGTTCCGGAACGGCCAGAAGGGCAGCTCGGCGATGCCCCACAAGCGCAACCCGATCGTCGCCGAGCGGATCGCGGGGCTCGCCCGCCTGCTCCGCGGCTACGCCGGCGCGGCGTTCGAGAACCAGCCGCTCTGGCACGAGCGGGACATCAGCCACTCGTCGGCGGAGCGAGTGCTCCTGCCCGACTCCACCATCCTCCTCGACTACATGCTGGCGAAGATGGCGACGCTCGTCGAGGGCCTGGTCGTCCGCGCCGACCGGATGCGCGAGAACATCGAGCGGGGCCTCGGGCTCCACGCCAGCAGCCGGGTCCTGGTGGCCCTCGTCGAGGACGGAGGGCTGGCACGCGAGGACGCCTACGCGATCGTCCAGCGCAACGCCCTCCGGGCGGCCGACGACCGGGTCCAGCTGCACGCGCTGCTGGCGACGGACCCGGCAGTCGCCGGGCGCCTGACGCTGGCCCGCCTGGACGCCTGCTTCGACGACGCCGGGTTCCTGCGCCACGTGCCGGCGGTCATCGGCCGCCTGGATGCCATCGAGAGCGGGCTTCGCGCCCGGGCCGCCGGCGAGGCCGCGGAGCCAGTCGGGGAAGAGGTCGCCCGTGCTCAAGGCTGAGGGACTCTTCCTGCGCTCCGGGAAGGTCCGCGACCTGTACCGGGTCGACGACGAGCGGCTCCTCCTGGTCGCGTCCGACCGGATCAGCGCCTTCGACGTCGTCCTGCCGACCCCCATCCCGGACAAGGGCCGGGTCCTCACCGGGCTGTCGCGCTTCTGGCTCGGCGAGACAGCCCAGATCGTGCCCAACCACCTGCTCGGCACCGACCCGGCCGAGCTGCCGCTCGAGCTGGTGGCCGACGCGGGCGTCGCGGCCGAGCTCCGCGGGCGGATCATGATCGGCCGCCGCGCCGACGTCCTGCCGGTCGAATGCGTCGTCCGCGGCTACCTGGCCGGCTCTGGCTGGACGGAGTACGTCACGACCGGCGCCGTGTGCGGGATCGAGCTCCCGCCGGGGCTCCGCGAGGGCGACCGGCTGCCAGAGCCGATCTTCACGCCGGCCTGGAAGGCGCCGGCCGGCACCCACGACGAGAACATCCCGTTCGTCCACGTGGCGAGCCTCATCAGCCACGAGCTGGCCACCCGGGTGCGCGAGGCCTCCTTCGCCCTGTACCGCCACGGTGCCGCGGCCTGCGCGCGGGCCGGGATCATCCTGGCCGACACCAAGTTCGAGTTCGGGACCGACCCGTCCAACGGGGACCTGCTCCTCGTCGACGAGGTCCTGACCCCCGATTCCTCGCGCTTCTGGGACGCCGCGAGCTGGCAGCCGGGCGGGCCGCAGCCGAGCTACGACAAGCAGTTCGTCCGCGACTGGCTCGACGGGCTGGAGTGGGACAAGCGGCCGCCCGGGCCGGCCCTGCCCGCCGACGTCGTGGCCGGCACCCGGGCCCGCTACGTCGAGGCCTTCGAGCGCATCACCGGCGCCTCGTTCGCTCGCTACCTGGAGGAGGACGTCATCGCCCGATGAGCACGCCCGACGCGGGGCCGGCCGCCAGCTTCCGGTTCGCCGTCAACGTCACCCCCCGGGAGGGGATCCTCGACCCCCAGGGTCGGGCCGTAGAGCAGAGCCTGCCCCACCTCGGGGTGACCGGCGTCGCCCGCGTGCGGGTCGGCCGGCGCATCGAGATGACGGTGGACGCACCCGACCTCGCCGGAGCCCTGGCGATCGTCGAGCGGATCGCCGGGGAGCTCCTCTCGAACCCGCTCATCGAGCAGTACGAGGTCGACGTGCTGGGCGGCGCATCATCCACCACCCGGAGCACGGGCGGCCGGTGAGCGTCCGCGTCGGGGTCGTCGTCTTCCCGGGCTCCAACTGCGACCAGGACGCCCTGTGGGCGCTCCGCCTCGCCGGCGCGGAGCCGGTCGAGCTGTGGCACGAGTCGGCCGACCTCGGCGGCGCGGAGGCGGTGGTCCTGCCCGGCGGCTTCGCCTACGGCGACTACCTGCGGGCCGGCGTCATCGCCCGCTTCAGCCCGGTCATGCGTGCCGTGGCGGCGTTCGCGGCCGAGGGCGGGCTGGTCCTGGGGATCTGCAACGGCTTCCAGGTCCTCGCGGAGGCCCATCTCGTGCCCGGGGCCTTGCTGCGGAACCGGGGCCTGCGCTTCGTCTGCCGCGAGGTGACGATCGCGGCCGAGCGCCTCGACACGCCCTTCACCCGCCTCGTCGGGGAGCGGGGGCCCCTGCGGATGTCGGTGGCCCACGGCGAGGGCGCGTACTACGCCGACGAGGCGACGCTGGCCGTCCTGGAACGCGAGGGCCGGGTCCTCTTCCGCTACGTCGCCCCCGACGGCACGCCCGCCCTCGACCCGGACGCGGCGGCCAACCCCAACGGCTCCCTGCACGGGATCGCCGGCGTCATCAACGCGGCGGGCAACGTGGCGGGGCTCATGCCCCACCCGGAGCGGGCGGCCGAAGCCCTGCTCGGCTCCGCCGACGGGCTGCTGATCCTGCGCTCGCTCGTCGAGGCGGCGGCCGAGCGGGCCGCGGCCGGCGGGCCGCCGGCGGTCGCGGCGGGGAGCGCCAGGTGACTGCGCCGGCGGTGCCGCTCCACCGGGCCCTCGGGCTCACCGACGGGGAGCTGGCGGCGATCGAGGCGAAGCTCGGCCGCACCCCCAACGACCTGGAGCTCGCCATGTTCAGCGTCATGTGGAGCGAGCACTGCTCGTACAAGAGCAGCCGGCCGCTTCTCCGGACGCTGCCGACCAGCGGCCCCGACGTGGTCGCCGGCCCCGGCGAGAACGCCGGCGTCCAGCGCATCGGCGACGGGCTGGCGGTGGCCTTCAAGATGGAGTCGCACAACCACCCCAGCGCGGTCGAGCCGTACCAGGGTGCGGCCACCGGCGTCGGGGGGATCCTTCGCGACATTTTCGCGATGGGCGCCCGCCCGATCGCCGTCCTCGACGCCCTCCGCTTCGGCGACCCGGGGGACGCCAGGACGCGCCACCTCGTCCGCGGCGTCGTCTCCGGCGTCGGCGGCTACGGCAACTGCGTGGGCGTCCCGACGGTGGGCGGCGAGCTCGTCTTCGACGCCTCCTACCAGGGCAACCCGCTCGTCAACGTCATGGCGATCGGGATCGTCCGCGAGGACCGCATCATGCGGGCGGCGGCGCCCGGCCCGGGCAACCTCGTCGTCCTCTACGGCAGCGCGACCGGCCGCGACGGGATCGGCGGCGCGTCGGTCCTCGCCAGCGCGACCTTCGGCGACCAGGACCCCTCCAAGCGGCCGGCCGTGCAGGTCGGCGACCCGTTCGCCGAGAAGCTGCTCATCGAGGCGACCCTCGAGATCGTCGAGCACGGCCTGGCCGAGGGGATCCAGGACCTGGGGGCCGCCGGCATCACCTGCGGCGTCTCGGAGACCGCGGACCGGGCGGGGACCGGGATCCTCGTCGACCTCGACGCGATCCATCGCCGCGAGCCGGGGATGGCGCCCTTCGAGGTGATGATCAGCGAGTCGCAGGAACGGATGGTCGCCATCGTCCGGCCCGAACGGCTGGCGGAGGTCGAGGCCGTCTGCGCCCGCTGGGGGCTGCCTTGCGCGGTGATCGGCCGGGTGACCGATGACGGCGACGTCGCGGTCGTGGAGGGCGGCCTGGATGACGACGGCCGCCCACGCCCGGGCGCTCGCGAGCTGGCCCGTATCCCCGCCCGGGCGCTCGCCTCGGAGGCGATCGTCTTCGAGCGGGCGGCCGCCCCTCCCGCCCGCCGGCGGGCCGCCCCTTCCCCGGGCGAGCCGCCCGGTCCCGCGGACGGCCTCCCCGAGCGGGGGATGGACCCGGGGGCCGTGCTGCTGGGCCTCGTCGGCGGCCCGAACCTCGCCTCGCGGCGCTGGGTCTACGAGCAGTACGACCAGCACGTCCAGACGAACACGGTGGTCGGGCCGGGCCGCGGCGCGGCCGTCCTGCGGATCAAGGGGACGGCGAAGGCCCTCGTGGCGACCACCGACGGCGACCAGGCCGTCGCCGCGCTGGACCCGTATCTCGGCGCGGCGATGTCGGTCGCGGAGGCGACCCGCAACGTCAGCGTCACCGGAGCCCGCCCGCTCGGCGTGACGAACTGCCTCAACTTCGGGGACCCGACCCGCCCCGAGGCGTTCTGGCAGCTGCGGGAGGCGGTCCGCGGCCTCGGCGACGCCTGCCGGGCCCTCGGGATTCCCGTCACGGGCGGCAACGTGTCGCTCTACAACGAGGCGCCCGGGTCGTCGATCGCGCCGACGCCCGAGATCGGCGTGGTCGGGCTCGCCGACGACGCCGCGGCGCTCGTCGGGCCGGCCTTCGGCGCCGACGGCCTGGTCGTCCTCCTCGCCGGCTCGGGCGGCCCCGGCCTGGGTGGATCCGCCTACGCGGCCCTCGCCGGCCGAGGAGCCGACGAGGATCCGCCCTGGCTCGACCTGGCCCGCGAGGCCGCCCTGCAGGCCTGGCTGCGGGCGGCCGTTGCCGCCCACCTCGTCGGCGCCGCCCACGATGTCTCGCGCGGGGGCCTCGCGGTGGCCCTCGTGGAGATGGCCCTGTGGGGTGAGCGGGGCGGTCGCTTCCGCGTTCCGGTGGCCGGCTCGCCGGCGGTCGCGCTCTTCGGGGAGAGCCCGTCGCGGGCCATCGTCGCGGCGCCGGCCGGCGCTGTCCCGCCCCTCCGCGCCCTCGCCGCGCGGCACGACGTCCCACTCGCCGAGCTCGGGGTGACCGGCGGCGAGCGGCTCCTGATCGAGCTCGGGGGCGAGGGCGCGACCGGCGCCGCCGAGGAGCGCGGGGCCGGCGTGGCGGACGCCGTCGACCTCAGCCTCGCCGACCTGCGCCACGCCTGGGAGCACGGGCTCTCGCGGGCGCTCGGCGTGGAGGCCTAGGGCCATGTGCGGCGTCTTCGGGGCCGTGATCCCCGGCGGCGACGCCGCCCGGATTGCGGCGCTCGGGCTCTTCGCGCTCCAGCACCGGGGACAGGAATCGGCGGGGATCGCCGCCTCCGACGGGGAGCAGCTGATGCTCTACAAGGACCTCGGCCTCATCGCTCAGGTCCTCGACGACCGGCGCCTGCCGAGCCTCCCGGGCCGGCTGGCCGTCTCCCACTGCCGCTATTCGACGACCGGCTCGACCGTCTGGGAGAACGCCCAGCCCACGCTTCGCCTGGGCCCTCGCCGGGCGCTGGCGATCGGCCACAACGGCAACCTCGTGAACACGCGCGAGCTCCTGCAGCGCCTCTCCGGCGGCCGCAGCCGCCTCCCGGCCAGCACGGACACGGAGCTGCTCACGGCGCTCCTGGCCGACGAGCCGGGGAGCGACACGGTGGAGGCCCTCGTGCGAGTCCTCCCCCACGTCCGCGGCGCCTACAGCCTGGTCGTCCTCGACGAGCGGCGCGTCATCGGCGTCCGCGATCCCTTCGGCTTCCGGCCGCTCGTCCTCGGCCGCCTCCCGGCCGAGGAGGACGCGTCAGGGACGGGGGTCGACGCCGAGGACGGCGCCGGCTGGGTCCTCTCCTCGGAGACGGCGGGCCTCGACGTCGTCGGCGCCGACTACGTGCGCGACGTCGAGCCCGGCGAGCTGCTGATCCTCGAGCCCGGCGCGGCGCCCCGCTCGGTCCGCTTCGCCCCCGCCAGCCCGGCCCTCTGCGTCTTCGAGCTCATCTACTTCGCCCGGCCCGACTCCGTCATGGAGGGCCGCAACCTCTACGAGGTGCGCCGCCGGATGGGGATTGAGCTCGCCGCCGAGCACGCCGTGGCCGCCGATCTCGTCATGCCGGTGCCGGACACGGGCGGTCCCGCCGCCGCCGGCTACGCGGAGGCGTCCGGGATCCCGTACCGCGAGGGGATGTATCGCAACCGCTACGCCGGCCGGACCTTCATCCAGCCCTCCCAGGCGTTGCGCCACCGGGGCGTGACGGTCAAGCTCAACCCCCTCCGCGACGTCGTCCGGGACCGCCGCCTCGTCGTGGTCGACGACTCGATCGTGCGCGGCACGACTACCCGCTCCATCGTCGGGCTCCTCCGCAAGGCGGGGGCCGCCGAGGTCCACGTCCGGATCAGCGCGCCGCCCATCCACCACCCCTGCTTCTACGGGATCGACACGCAGGTCGAGACGGAGCTGATCGCGGCCAGCAACTCGGTCGAGGAGATCCGCGACTTCATCGGCGCCGACACCCTCGGCTACCTCTCCATCCCCGGCCTCCTGCGTGCCCTCGAGCTGCCCTACGAGGGGTTCTGCTTCGCCTGCTTCGACGGCCGCTACCCGGAGCCGGTGCCGTACGACGCGGCCCGCCGCAAGCTCGTTCTCGAGGAGGCACCGCTGGCCCGTGGCTGAGCCATCCGGCGCGAAGGCGGCCGCCCCTCGCGACGCGTACCGCGCGGCCGGCGTCGACGTGGAGGCCGGCGAGCGGGCGGTGACCCTCATGAGCGACGCCGTCGCCTCGACGATCCGCCCGGAGGTCGTCGGCGGCCGGCGGGGATTCGCCGGGGCGATCGAGATGCCGGCCCGCTTCCGACGCCCGATCCTCGTGGCCTCGACGGATGGCGTGGGGACCAAGGTGGCCCTGGGGCGGCGGACGGGGCGCCTCGGGGGCCTGGGGATCGACCTCGTGGCGATGTGCGCGGACGACGTCGCCTGTGCGGGCGCGGAGCCGCTCTTTCTCCTCGATTACGTGGCTGTCGGCCGCGTGGTCCCGGAGGAGGTGGCGACGGTCGTGGCCGGGGTGGCGGCCGGCTGCCGCCTGGCGGGCTGCACGCTCCTCGGCGGCGAGACCGCCGAGCACCCGGGCGTGATGGGCCCCGACGACTTGGACCTCGCCGCGACCTGCGTCGGGGTCGTCGAGCGCGCCGACTTCCTCGACGGGCGCGCGGTCGCCGCCGGGGACGTCCTGGTCGGCCTGCCGTCGTCGGGTCTCCACAGCAACGGCTTCAGCCTCGTCCGCCGGATCGTGGAGGAGGCGGGGCTCGACCTCGAGGCGCCCTACGGGGAGACTCTGCGGCGTCACGCCCCGGGCGTGCCGGCGGAGCCCGAGCTGGAGGCTTCCCCGCTGGCGGACGTGCTCCTCGCGCCGACGCGCGTCTACGCCCTCGCCCTCCTCGCGATGCGGGCGGCGGTGCGCGCCGGCGTCCCCGGCGCCGACGTGCACGGGATCGCCCACGTGACGGGCGGCGGCCTGCCAGGCAACGTGCCCCGGATCCTCCCGGACGGGCTGGCGGTGCGCCTCGAGCCGGCGCGCTGGGCGATGCCGTCCGCGATGCGCCTCCTGGGCGCCCTCGGCGGGCTCGGCGAGGCGGAGATCCGGGCGACCTTCAACGGCGGCCTCGGGATGGTGCTGGCGGTGCCGCCGGGGGCAGAGGAGGCGGCCCTCGCGGCCGCGGCGGAGCAGGGGATGGCCGGGCTCGTCGTCGGCGACGTGGTGCCGATCGCCGAGACCGGCGGGCGACGGTACGTGGAGGTGCGCTGATGGGCGGGCGGATCGCGGTCGGAGTCTCCGGGAGCGGCAGCAACCTGCGGGCGCTCCAGGCCCGGGTCGCCCGCGGCGCCCTCGACGCCACCATCGCCCTCGTCTTCGCCGACCGGCCGTGCGCGGCCCTCGACTGGGCGACCGAGGCCGGCATCGACACCGCCCTGATCGAGGACCTCGGCGCCCGCGACCCCGACGCCCGCGCCGTCGCCGACGAGCGGCTGGCCGCGACGCTGCAGGCGATGGGCGTTCAGGCCGTCGTCCTGGCCGGCTTCATGCGCCTCGTCGGCCCCGTCCTGCTGGCCGCCTTCCCGGGCCGCGTCCTCAACGTCCATCCCTCGCTCCTGCCGGCGTTCCCGGGCGCCCACGCGATCCGCGACGCGCTCGCGGCGGGGGCGGCCGTCACGGGGGTCACCGTCCACCTGGTGGACGCCTCGCTCGACGGCGGGCCGATCCTCCTCGCCGAGGCCGTCCCGGTCCTCCCTTCCGACGACGAGGCCTTCCTCCTGGAGCGGCTCCACGCGGTCGAGCACCGGCTCCTGCCGCGGGCCGTCGGGCTGCTCCTGGCGGGCGCCCTGCGGGTCGACGGCCGCCGGATCGCCGTCGATGCGGCCGTGGGCGCGGCGGCGCTCCCGACGCCGCGCCGGGCCCTCCTGTCGGTCTCCGACAAGGACGGCCTGGTCCCGTTCGCCGCCGGCCTCGTCACCCGCGGCTTCGAGCTCGTGAGCACCGGGGGGACCGCCCGCGCGCTGCGCGGGGCGGGCCTGCCGGTCACCGACGTGGCCGCTGTCACCGGCTTCCCGGAGATGCTCGACGGGCGGGTCAAGACGCTCCATCCCCGGGTCCACGGCGGGATTCTGGCCGATCGCCGGCTGGCCGCCCACCGCGAGCAGCTGGCCGCGGCCGGGATCGAGCCGTTCGAGCTGGTTGTCGTCAACCTCTATCCCTTCGCCGCCGCCGCCGAGCGTGCCCTGCGGGGCGAGCTCGACCTCGACGGCCTCCTCGAGGAGATCGACATCGGCGGGCCGTCGATGGTCCGGGCGGCGGCCAAGAACCATGCGAGCGTGGCCATCGTCACGGACCCGGGCCGGTACGGGGCGATCCTGGCCGCCCTGGACGCCGAGGGCGCCGTGCCGCCCAGGCTGCGCGCGGCGCTCGCCGTCGAGGCCTTCCGCCACACGGCCGCCTACGACGCCCGGATCGCCGAGGTCCTCCCGGAGCGGATGGCAGCCGAGGGTGTGCCGCTCCCCGACGAGCCCGGCCTTCCGGGGGCCGCCGATCCGTATCCGGCCCGCCTGACGGTGACCCTCGAGAAGGTGGAGACGCTCCGCTACGGGGAGAACCCGCACCAGCCCGCCGCCCGCTACCGGCGGCCCGGGACGAGCGTCGCCGACGGCCCCTTCGCGACCGGCCTGGCGCCCCTCCAGGGCAAGGCGCTCTCCTACAACAATGTCCTCGACGGCTCCAGCGCCGCGGGGCTGGCCCGCCTCCTTCGGGGTCCGGCCTGCGTCATCGTCAAGCACACGAATCCCTGCGGGGCCGCGGAGCGGGAGACGCTCGCCGCAGCCTGGGCCGACGCCCTGGCGGCCGACCCGGTCTCCGCCTTCGGGGGCGTCGTCGCCCTGACCCGGCCGGTCGATGGCGAGGTCGCCGAGCGGCTGGCCGCCATCTTCCTCGAGGTGGTGGTGGCCCCGGCGTTCGAGCCGGCCGCCCTCGAGGTGCTTGCGGCGAAGCCCAACCTCCGCCTGGTGGTCGACCCGGCGCTGGGCGCGGACGGGCTGCTCCCGTCGATCCGGCCCACCGGCTCGCTCCGCACCGCAGGCGGGGCGGTCCTGGTCACCGCCCCGGACGCCGCCCCCGACGATCCGGCCACCTGGGCCGTCGCCACCCGACGGGCCCCGACCGATGGCGAGCGGCGCGACCTGGACCTCGCCTGGCGCCTCGTCCGCGGCGTGACCTCCAACGCCATCGCCCTGGTTCGCGACGGGATGCTCATCGGCATCGGCTCGGGCCAGACGAGCCGCGTCGATGCGGCCCGCCAGGCGGTCGCCAAGGCGACCGCGCTGCTGGGCACGGACCGCCTGCGGGGCGCGGCCTGCGCCTCCGACGCCTTCTACCCGTTCCCGGACGCGGTCCAGGTCTGTCTCGAGGCCGGCGTGAGCGCGTTCGCGCAGCCGGGCGGCTCGCTCCGCGACGCGGATGCCATCGCGGCCGCCGACGCCGCCGGCGCGACGATGCTCCTCACGGGGGTCCGCCACTTCCGCCACTGACCCGGATCGGCGGGCGGGATTGCCCTTGTCGGGGCGGGACGGGCAGATCCAACCCGCCGCGGCTGAGGCCAGACGTCCCCGACGGCACGTGGCGGGGGCCCGCCCCGGGTGGGGCCGTGCCCCTGCTACGATCGCGCCGCCATGCCCGACCGCTTCTACATCACGACCTCGATCGCGTACGCCAACAACCGGCCCGGCCTGCACACCCTGTACGAGGTGATCGGCGCCGACGCCCTCGCCAGGTGGCACCGGATGCGGGGCATCCCGACGCGCTTCCTGACCGGCACCGACGAGCACAGCGTGAACATCGCCATGCGGGCCGTCGAGGATGGGCGCAGCCCGCGCGACTTCGTTGACACGAATGTCGCCCTGTTCCGGGAGGCCGAGGATGCGCTGCGCATCAGCCCCGACCGGTTCATCCGGACGACCGACCCGGATCACGTCCGCTCGGCCCAGGAGATGGTCCGCCGGGCCCACGCGAACGGTGACATCTACCTCGGGACATACGAGGGCTGGTACTGCCCGAACGAGGGGTTCCGCAACGCCACCGACGTCGCGGAGACAACGGCCGGCACGATCTGCCCCAACCACCCTGACGTCCCGCTTCAGTGGCTGACCGAGAGGAACTGGTTCTTCCGGCTGTCGGCGTACCAGGAGCGCCTCGAGCGCTGGTTCGAGGAGCACCCGGACTTCGTCCAGCCCGACTACCGGCGCAACGAGATGCTGGGCTTCATCCGCGGTGGCCTCGAGGACTTCTCGATCAGCCGGGCCGGGGCGGGGTGGGGGATCCCGTTCCCGCTGCTCCCCGACGGATCGGACGCGCTCCGCGCCGACGGCACCTGGGACCCCGACGCGGGCACGGTCTACGTCTGGTACGACGCCCTCATCAACTACATCACCGGCGCCGGCTTTCCCGACGACCCCGAGCTCTTCGCCCGCTGGTGGCCTGCCGACCTGCACGTGATCGGCAAGGACATCGCCCGCTTCCACACGATCTTCTGGCCGGCGATGCTGTGGTCGGCCGGGCTCGAGGCGCCCCGCCGGGTCTGGGTCCACGGCTGGCTCCTGGCCCAGGGCGAGCGGATGAGCAAGAGCCGGGGCAACTTCCTCGACCCGCTCGATTTCGTGGCCGCGTTCGGCGCCGACGGGGCCCGCTACGTCGCCCTGCGCGAGGTCGCCTTCGACCGCGACGGCGACGTCTCGTGGGACGGCTTCCTCCGCCGCTACAACGCGGACCTCGCGAACGACTTCGGCAACCTGGTCAACCGGACCGTGTCGATGGCAACCCGCTACCTCGGCGGCGAGCGGCCAGCTCCAGGGGACGCGGCAGACGCCCCGCTCGCGCGAGCCTGGGCCGCCACCCTCCCGCTGGTCATGGAGAAGCTCGACGGCTGCCTCGTCTCGGAGGCCCTCGCGACGCTCTGGGACTACGTCGGAAGCGCCAACAAGACGGTCGACCTCGAGGCGCCGTGGGCCCTCGCGAAGCACGCCAAAGGCGGGGACGAGGCGGCCGCGGCCCGCCTCCGTCACGTCCTGGGCGACCTCCTGGAGGCCTGCCGCCTGGTGGCCCTCGCCGTCGCCCCGGTGATGCCGGGCGCGGCGCCTCGCGTCCTGGCCCAGCTGGGCTACGCCTACCCGTGGGCCGCCGACGGGAGCGGCGGGCCGGCCATCCTCGACCAGCTGGCCTGGGGCGCGGGCGGCGCCGAGGCCGGCACGCTGGCCGCCCCGGCCCCGCTCTTCCCGCGCCTGGAGATCGATCCCCCGACACCCTGAGGCATCGCGCCGGCGACGGCCGGCGGCGCGCGCCGGCCCGCCTGGCCCTGCCGGCCCCGCCTGTCCGGCATCCGCTCATCCCCCACAATGACGGGGATGCGCCTCGTCGACACGCACGCCCACCTCCAGTCGCCGCAGTTCGCGGACGACATCGCGGAGGTCCTCGCGGCGGCGGAGGTCGCCGGCGTGGAGCGGATCCTCGTGCCGGGCTGGGACGAGGCCTCGAGCGTCCGGGCCATCGAGCTCGTGGAGCGCTACCCGCGCCTCGTCGCGGCGGCCGGCATCCACCCGCACGCCGCGGCCGAGGTGGACGACGCGGCCTGGGCCAGGATCGTCGCCCTTGCCGCCGACCCACGCGTCGTCGCCATCGGCGAGACCGGGCTCGACTACGACCGCCGCTTCTCGCCGATCGATGACCAGCTCGCCAACCTGCGTCGCAACCTGGCCCTCGCTCTCGCGACCGGCAAGCCGGCAATCCTCCACTGCCGGAGCGCTGCGGCCGGCCGCGACGCCCAGGACGCCCTCCTCGGCGAGCTGCGAGCGGCCGGCTTCGGCGATGCGGCCATGACTGCCGCCTTCGGCGACCGGCCGGCGGCGATCCTCCACTCGGTCTCCGGCCCGGCCGACTACGTCGCGACGGCAGTGGAGCTCGGCTGCGCCGTCTCCATCTCGGGGCTCTGCTTCCGGAACGGCGAGCAGGCGACGGCGGAGAGCGTCCGCCTCGTCCCGGGCGATCGCCTCCTCGTCGAGACCGATGCGCCCTACCTCTCGCCGCCCGGGGCACCGCGCCGGCGCAACGAGCCCGCCTGGGTCCGGATCACGACGGCCTGGGTCGCCGAGCAGCGCGGCGAGGACCCAGCCGCGCTGGGCGCGAGGCTGGTGGCCAACTTCGACCGGATCCTGGCGCCGGCGGGCCAGGCATCGGCAGTCCGCACGCCGGCCGGGGGGCGTCGGCAGGCCCGGCATTGACACGTGGCGGGCTCCTGGTCTAGCATCGTTAGCACTCTCAGTCATTGAGTGCTAGCAACCGAGGGCTCTGACCCGGCTGATTGGCCGGGGACGGAGCCGGAGCGTTGGCAAGGCACCGGGGGGGGGCCGCTCGCGGGCCGCACGTCCGCGCAGGCAGCCAGTCGTTCGGGCGGGTCGCACCCATCGGGGACCGCCCCACAAGCAGACCTCGAAGGAGGGATCGCGCGTTGGCCACTTCCACCAAGCTCCGGCCGCTGGGCGACCGCGTCGTCGTGAAGCCGACGCCGCGGGAGGAGATGACGAAGAGCGGCATCGTCCTGCCGGACACTGCCAAGGAGAAGCCCCAGGAGGGCGAGGTCCTCGCCGCCGGTCCCGGCCGCATCCTCGAGGACGGCAAGCGCGAGGCGATGGACGTCAAGGTCGGTGACAAGGTCCTCTACGCGAAGTACGCGGGGACCGAGTTCAAGGTCGAGGGCGACGACCTCCTCATCGTCAGCCAGAAGGACATCCTCGCGATCGTCGAGGCCTGACAGGCGGGCCGGACGGCGTGACCGCCCGGCCTCCGAACGCCAGCCTCCCCGTCGCACCACACACCCAGGAGGGATCCGAATCCGTGGCTAAGCAGGTCATCTTCGAGGACGCCGCGCGGCGCTCTCTCAAGCGCGGCATCGACCGCCTCGCCGATGCGGTCAAGGTGACGATCGGCCCGAAGGGCCGCAACGTCGTGCTCGACAAGAAGTTCGGCTCGCCGACGATCACCAACGACGGCGTCACGATCGCCCGCGACATCGAGCTCGAGGACCCGTTCGAGAACATGGGCGCGCAGCTCCTCAAGGAGGTCGCGACCAAGACCGACGACGTCGCCGGCGACGGCACCACCACCGCGGTCGTCCTCGGCCAGGCGCTCGTCAACGAGGGTCTCCGCAACGTCACCGCCGGGGCCAACCCGATGGTCCTCAAGCACGGCATCGAGCGCGCCGTCGAGGTCATCGTCGAGGAGATCAAGGCCGCCGCCCGCCCGGTCGATTCGCGAGAGCAGATCGCGGCCGTCGCCGCCATCTCCGCGGCCGACCCCGAGGTCGGTGAGATCATCGCCGAGGTGATGGACAAGGTCGGCAAGGACGGCGTCATCACCGTCGAGGAAGGGCAGTCGCTCGGCCTCGAGAAGGAATACACCGAGGGCATGCAGTTCGACCGGGGCTACATCTCGGCGTACTTCGTGACCAACCCCGATCGGATGGAGGCGGTCCTCGAGAACGCCAAGATCCTCGTCACCGACAAGAAGATCTCGGCCGTCGCGGACATCCTCCCGGCGCTCGAGAAGGCGGTCCAGCTCGGGCGCCCGTGCCTGATCATCGCCGAGGACATCGACGGCGAGGCGCTGGCCACCCTCGTCGTGAACAAGCTCCGCGGGACCATCCAGGTCCTGGCCGTCAAGGCGCCGGGCTTCGGCGACCGCCGCAAGGAGATGCTTCGCGACATCGCGATCCTCACCGGCGCGACGGTCATCTCCGAGGAGGTCGGCCGCAAGCTCGACTCCGTCACCTCCGAGGACCTCGGCGAGGCCCGCCGCGTCGTCGCCACCAAGGACGACACGACGATCGTCGACGGCGCCGGCCGCGAGCCCGACATCAAGGCCCGCATGAACCAGATCAAGGCGCAGATCGAGGAGACCACCTCGGACTACGACCGCGAGAAGCTCCAGGAGCGCCTCGCCAAGCTCGCCGGCGGCGTCGCCGTCATCAAGGTGGGTGCGGCGACCGAGGTCGAGCT
This sequence comes from uncultured Chloroflexia bacterium, assembly GCA_963821235.1. Taxonomy (GTDB): domain Bacteria; phylum Chloroflexota; class Limnocylindria; order Limnocylindrales; family CSP1-4; genus CTSoil-043. Next base: position 2,384,226 of record CAWGCS010000001.1, on the reverse strand, counting down.
CAAGGAGAAGAAGCACCGCATCGAGGATGCCCTCTCGACCACCCGCGCGGCGGTCGAGGAGGGAATCGTCGCCGGCGGCGGCGTGACGCTCCTCCAGGCGATCCCGGCGCTCGACAAGCTGCATCTCGAGGGTGACGAGGCGGTCGGCGTCGACATCGTCCGGCGCGCGCTCGAGGCCCCGGCCCGCCAGATCGCCGACAACGCCGGCGCTCGCGGCGAGGTCGTCATCGACCAGGTCCGGACGATGAAGAAGGGCGAGGGCTTCGACGCCCTCAAGGGCGAGTACGGCGACATGTTCGAGCGCGGGATCGTGGACGCCGCCAAGGTGACCCGCTCCGCGCTGCAGAACGCGGCCTCGATTGCGGCCATGGTGCTCACGACCGAGACGCTCGTCACCGACATCCCCGAGAAGAAGGACAACAGCGCCGGCGGTGGCCACGGCCACGGCGGCGGGGAGATGGACTTCTAGTCGCGCGACGCTCGCACGCAGGCGAAGGGCCCCGGCCGGGAACGGCCGGGGCCCTTCCAATTCGCAGTCCTGGAGCCGCAGGAACGGCGCGCGACCCCGCATGGTGCCGCAGCCGGTTGACCCGGCGGTTGCTTGCGCGCACCCTGCAGGCAACGCTCCTGCCGAGAGGACGACCGCTCGAGGGCCCAATGGATCACGGACTCCACAGCCGTCCCCCGCGTCGGGCGCTCGCGGCGGCAGTCGCCGGCGTCGCCTTCGCGCTCGTCCTGGCGGCCTGCGGCCCCGCCCCGCCGGCGCTCACGGATCCCGTCGAGATTCTCCAGAAGGGGGCCGCGTCGCTGGGGAACCTCAAGACCGTCCATCTCCGCGGAACGGCCGACGGCGAGGTGCCGCTGACGACCGGGGGCGCCGGCGGGGTGCCGCTGAAGCTCACCGGGACGACCATCGACGGCGACGTCGACGTGGCCGGCCAGGCCCTCGCCGTCGAGCTGCTCGCGCCGTCGCTCCTGAACCTGCGGGTCAACCTCGTCGTGGTCGACGGCATCACCTACCTGAAGGCGCCGATGATCACCCGCCAGCGCTGGTTCCGCCAGCCGGCGGCGACCGGCGTGGTCGGCGATCCGGCCGGCATCCTGGCGGGCCTGGCGACCTTCCTCGGCCGCCCGGAGCTGAAGCCCGCCCTGCTGCCCGACACGCGCTGCACCGGGACGGACTGCTACGTCGTCCGCTTCATGGTGCCCGCGGCGGAGGTCCGCGATGCGCTGGGCTCCGTGGGGACGGCCATCCCGGGGCTCGCCGAGGACGCAGTCGGGGACGTGACCGTCACGGTCGGGATCCGGAAGGGCGACCTTCGCCTCGGGACGCTGGGCCTGGACATCCCGGCTGGAGGCGCCGCCACGCTCGCGATCCGCCTCGAGCTCAGCAGGTACGACGAGCCGGTGACGATCGCCGCGCCGCCCGCCGACGAGGTGGACGACGCCCCGGGCGGCTGACCCGCTCCCGTCGCGCGGCCGTTGCGCTCGCCCACTCCAGGCTCCCGGCCGGGCCCGGCCGGCGAACCGCCGGTGAAGCCGTCGCCACTACAATCGAAGCGTGGATCCCACGCCCCCCTGGCTCGAGGAGACCGAGCCGCCGCTGCCCGACGCGCCCCCCGATGAGGCGGAGCCTTGGGGCTCGCCAGGCGCCGACCCCCGCGCACCGGAGCGCGACCGCGGCCTGGCCACCGGCGCCGCCAGCCGGGAGGAGCTGGCCGCACGCATCCTCGCCCGCCTGAACCCCGAGCAGGCGCGCGCGGTGACGACCGCCGAGGGCCCGCTTCTCATCCTGGCCGGGGCCGGCTCCGGCAAGACCCGCGTCGTCGCCCACCGCGTCGCCTACCTCGTCGGCGTCATGGGCGTCGCCCCGTGGCGGATCCTGGCGGTGACGTTCACGAACAAGGCCGCCGGCGAGATGCGCGAGCGGATCGTCGCCCTCGTCGGGGCCGAGGAGGGCCGGAAGGTCGAGATGGGGACCTTCCACGCCCTCTGCGCCCGGATCCTGCGCCGCGACGGCGTCGTGATCGGCCTCTCGCCGCGCTTCGTCATCTACGACGCCGACGACCAGCTCACCCTCATGAAGCAGGTCTTCCGGGACCTCGACCTGCCGATCCAGGGCGGCCCGCTCCGCCCGCGCACCGTCCTGGAGGCGATCAGCCGGGCCAAGAACGACCTCGCGACCGTCGAGGAGCTGGCGGCCGCCGCGACCACCCACTTCGAGCGCGAGGTCGCCCGGATCGCCGCCCGCTACGCCGAGCGCCTCCGGGCCGCCGGCGCCCTCGACTTCGACGACCTCCTCGGCGAGACCGTCCGGCTCCTGGAGACGCAGCCCGACGTTCTCGCCCGGTACCAGGCCCGCTGGCGCTACCTGCATGTCGACGAGTACCAGGACACCAACGCCGCCCAGTACCGGATCGTCCGGGCCCTCGCGGCGGCCCACCACAACCTGTGCGTCGTGGGCGACGACGACCAGTCGATCTACGCCTGGCGCGGCGCCGACCTCCGCAACATCCTCGACTTCGAGCGAGACGAGCCCGGGGCCACGGTCGTCAAGCTGGAGCAGAACTACCGCAGCACCCAGCTCATCCTCGACGCGGCGCACGCCGTGGTGGCGCACAACGAGGGTCGCAAGGAGAAGAGGCTCTGGACGGACCGCTCGGGCGGCCGGCAGATCCAGCGGTTCGAGGCCTACAACGAGGAGGAGGAGGCCGAGTGGATCGCCCGCCAGGTGGAGGCGCTGCTCGGCGGACGGGCGGCGGCGCTCACCCGGCGGGCCGACGAGCCCGAGCGCCTGCGGCCGAACGACGTCGCCGTCCTCTACCGGACCAACGCCCAGTCGCGCGCCATCGAGGAGGCGTTCCTCCGCTACGGGCTCCGCTACCAGCTCATCGGCGGGACGCGCTTCTACCAGCGCCGCGAGGTGAAGGACGCCCTGGCCTACCTGCGCGTCCTCCGCAGCGACACCGACGAGGTGAGCTACGAGCGGATCGTCAACATCCCCGCCCGCGGCATCGGCGGCAAGACCCTGGAGGTCCTGCGGATCGCGGCCGGCGAGGCGGAGCAGACATACTGGAGCGCCCTGGAGCGGGCGGCGTCGGGCGAGCTTCTCGTCCTCGGGCCGAGGGCGCGGGGGGCGGTCGCCGACTTCGTGGCCCTCGTGCGGCGGCTGCGCAGCCGGGTCGGCGTGCTCGGGCTGCCAGAGCTGCTCGACGACGTCCTCGAGGCCTCGGGCTACCGGGCGATGCTCGCCGACGGCACCGAGGAGAACGAGGAGCGCTGGCGCAACCTCCTCGAGCTGCGCTCGGTTGCGACCCGCTACGACGACCTCTCGCCGGACGACGCCCTCGACCGGCTCCTCGAGGAGACGGCCCTCGTCGCCGACCAGGACGCCTACGAGTCGGACGCCGACGCGGTGACGATGATCACGCTCCACGCCGCCAAGGGCCTCGAGTTCGGGGCGGTCTTCATCTCGGGGATGGAGGAGGGCGTCTTCCCCCACAGCCGCGCCCTCGACGACGCGACCCAGCTGGAGGAGGAGCGCAGGCTCGCCTACGTCGGGATCACCCGGGCAAAGGAGCGGCTCTTCCTCTCGCACGCCTGGCAGCGCGCCACCTGGGGGGCCGGGGGCGGGGGGCCGGCCGTGCCATCACGGTTCCTCTTCGAGATCCCTGGCGACCTGATGGAGGGCCCGCGCCTGGTCCCGGGCGAAGGTGGCGATGCCGCGTACGACCTGGATCTCGCCTTCGGGGCCCGTCGAACCAGCCGCTTCGGCGCTCCGATCCGGGCCGGTGGCGGCGCGTACCGGACCGGCAGCGGTCGCCCCGGCGCGCCGGCTGACGGATCCCCGTTCCGTCCCGGCCGCGACCTCGCTGCGCGACGCGACGCGTTCGCGGCCGGCGCACGTTCTGGATCCCTGGCGGCTCCGGGCGTCCAGCGCCGGGTGGGCGGCGAGGCCGCGGGCGAGGACCACCCCGACGCTGCGTTCGCCGACGAGCTGCCGGTGCGGCGGGCGGAGACGCCCCCACCCATGGGCGCCGCCCCGGCCCGCCCGGCGGCGGCGCCGCGGGTCCGCGTCCCCGGGGAGCGGCTCTACCGCGACGGCGATCGGGTCGTCCATGCCCGCTTCGGTGACGGCGTCGTCGTCACCTCCAAGCTGACCCGGGACGACGAGGAGGTCACGGTCGCCTTCCGGACCGCCGGCGTGAAGACGCTCCTCGCCAGCATGGCCCACCTCGACCACGCGGGCTGACGACCGCCGCGGCGCGCCCTGGCGACCGCTGCGGTCAGGACCCGGACGGCGATCCGCCCGGCGCGACGGGCCCGCCGAAATGCGGCAGGTGCTCCGCCCAGTGGCGGTCGGTGTCGTCGCGGATGGTCTCCACCAGCGGCGTGCCCCCCGTCCAGGCAAAGCGGTCCGCGGCGAAAAGGTCCGCCTCGCCGGCGGACTCCAGCAGGCCTGCCAGGTCGGTCCATGCCTCGGCCTCGCCGCGCCGGACGTCGGCCGCCGTGCGGCCCCGGCTCTCATCGAAGACGCGGGCGTTCTGGGCGTCGAGATCGAACGGCTCGGAGGACGAGTACGGCTCGTGCCCGGCGAGCAGCGCCCGGAGGACCTGCGCCGAGTGGCGCTCCCACCACTCGATGTGGGCGACGAGGTCGCGGCGCGTCCAGTCGCCCTGGGCGGGGAGGGCCAGCTCGTGGTCGGAGAGTGCGTCGATCGTCGCCCGCAGGCCGTCGTGGGCGCCGTCAAGGGTGGCGAGCAGCTCGGTCTTGTCCATGTGGAACAGGATGCCTCATCACCGCAAGCACGCGGAACGGTCGTGGCCGGGCATCGCCCCGGACGCGCCCGGCCCGGATCCCGTCGGCGCCGGATCGTGCGATCGCGCCGCGGGCGCCCGTCCGCGTAGACTCCGGGCCGATGACCACGCCCGACCTGCCCGTCGACCCCGGCCTCGTCGCGGAGGCCGCCGCCCTCGGCCCCGACGCGGCCGCGGCCCGTCACGCGGCGCTGGCTGGGGAGGTGAGCGCCGCCAACCGCGCCTACTACCGCGACGACGCGCCGACCATGTCCGACGCGGAGTACGACGCGAAGCTGCGCGAGCTGGTGGCGATCGAGACCGCCTTCCCGGCGCTCCGCACCCCCGAATCGCCGACCCAGCGGGTCGGCGCGACTGAGGCGGAGGAGGCCAGCCCCTTCGGCGAGGTCCGTCACGATCGGCCGATGCTGAGCCTGGGCAACGCCTTCGGCGAGGACGAGCTGCGGGCATTCGACGCACGTGTCCGGCGGGGCCTGGGCCTGCCGCCCGCGCCCGAGCCCGCCCCGGATCTGCGCTACGTCGCCGAGCTCAAGATCGACGGCCTGGCCGTCAGCCTGCGCTATCGAGACGGCCGCTTCGTCCGGGGCGCCACCCGGGGCGACGGGACGACCGGCGAGGACGTGACCGCCAACCTCCGGACGATCGACGCCATCCCCGGCCGCCTGCCGGAGCCGGCGACGATGGAGGCCCGCGGCGAGGTCTACATGCCGAAGGCGGAGTTCGCCCGGATCAACGCCGAGCGCGAGGAGGCCGGGCTGCCCCTCTACGCCAACCCGCGCAACAGCGGGGCCGGCTCCCTGCGCCAGATCGACCCGACGGTGACCGCCGGACGCCGCCTCTCCTTCTGGGCCTACCAGCTCCTGGAGGAGACGGCCCCGGCCCAGGAGCGGCTCTTCGGCGGCACGGAGCCGGCCGGTCCGCCGGCAGTCGCCAGCCAGTCGGACGCGCTCGCCCGGCTCGAGGTCCTCGGCTTCCCGGTCAACCCGAACCGTCGGGCCGGCCTCGACATCGAAGGCGTGGTCGACTTCCTCGAGCGCTGGCGGGAGGCGCGCCACGCCCTCGACTACGAGACCGACGGCGTCGTCGTCAAGGTCGACGCCTTCGACCAGCAGGCGCGCCTGGGGATGGTCGCCCGGGCGCCGCGATGGGCGATCGCCTACAAGTTCCCGCCGGAGCAGGTCGAGACCCTGGTCGAAGAGATCGTGCCCTACGTCGGGCGGACCGGCACCTTGACGCCGGTGGCCCACCTGCGGCCGGCCCAGGTCTCCGGCTCGACCGTCGCCCGGGCGACCCTCCACAACCTCGACGAGGTCCGTCGCAAGGACATCCGGATCGGCGACCACGTCGTCCTCCAGAAGGCCGGCGACGTCATCCCGGAGGTGGTCCGCCCGATCCCGGAGCGGCGGACGGGCGCCGAGAGGGTCTTCGAGATGCCGGCCCGCTGCCCCGTCTGCGAGACGCCGATCGTCCGCGACGAGGGAGCCGTCCGCCACTACTGCCCGAACCCGGCCTGCCCGGCTCGCGTCGGCCAGGAGTTCGGGCACTTCGCGGGGCGCGGCGGGATGGACATCGACGGGGCCGGCTGGAAGGTGATCGAGCAGCTCCTCCAGCGCGGCATGATCCGCCGGCGCGGCGACTTCTACCGGCTCTCCGTCGAGGACCTCGAGGGGCTTGATCGGTTTGCCCGAAAGAGCGCCGAGAACCTCCATGCGGCGATCGAGCGGTCGCGGCGCCGCCCGCTCGAACGGATCCTCGCCTCGCTCGGGATCCCGCAGGTCGGCTGGACGACGGCGATCGTGCTCGCCCGCTGGATCGGCGCCCGCGTCCCGCCCGACGGGGCCTGGCTCGCGCGCGTGAGCGCCTACCTGCGCGAGATCGCCCGCGACGCGCCCGAGCGGTTCGAGGAGATCGAGGGCGTCGGTCCGGCGGTTGCGGCGAGCCTCGCCCGCTGGTTCTCGGACGAGGCCACCGCCGGCGTGCTCGACGATCTGGCAGACGCCGGGGTCGAGGGGGAGCCGCCCGCGGCGACTGCTGTCATGCCAGGCGTCGTCGGGCCGGCGCTCGCCGGGAAGACGGTCGTCGTGACCGGGACGATCGAGGGCTTCAGCCGCGAGGAGGCGGAGGAGGCGGTCCGCGCGGCCGGTGGCAAGGCGGTGGGCTCGGTCTCGAGGAAGACGGACTACGTGGTCGCCGGGCCGGGCGCCGGCAGCAAGCTCGGGAAGGCCGCGGAGCTGGGCGTCCCGGTCCTCGACGCGGCCGCGTTCCGGGCCCTGCTGGCTGGCGAGGCGACCCCGGACGCGGAGCCGGCGCCGGACGCGGAGCCAGCCGGCGAGGAGCCGGCCGGCGATCGGCGGCCGGGGAGCGGGGCACCGCCGGCCGGCTGACGGGTCAGCGGCCGGCGGTGGGGTAGGGGTAGTCGCGGAGCGTCGGGCCGAAGTCGGCGGTCGCCCAGTCGCGGCGGAAGGCGCGGCGGAGGCCGGCGAAGCGGGGCCGCGACGGGCGGGCGGCGCGGCTCGCGATGGCGCGGCGCTCGCTGGCGGCCTCGTCGCGAGACTCCTGGCCGCGGCGAGCGAGCTCGAAGGCGAGGTAGATGGTGGGATTGATCATGGGAGTCTTCCTCGGTGGTCCCGGCGCCGGCGGGTGCGGCGCTGCGCGTGCCGGTGGAGCATCCCGCGGCCGGGCCCGGCGGCCCGTGGGCGGGCGTCCTGATCGGCACCGGCCGACCGTCGCCCGCCCCCCTCGTCATCCGTCGATGCCCGGCCGCCGCGCCCTGCCGCCCATCCCCGGTCGGGGCCGGCCGCTCGGCTATCATCCGGGCCATGGGGACCCTCTCGCGCGCCGACGTCGAGCACGTCGCCCACCTCGCCCGCCTCGGCCTCACCGACGAGGAGCTGGCGCGTCTCGAGGGCCAGCTCAACCACATCCTCGAGCAGTACGCGATCCTGGCCCGGCTCGACACGGAGGCGATCCCGCCGACCGCCCAGACGATCGAGCTGCAGAGCATCCTCCGCGAGGACGTGGCCCGGCCCTCGCTCCCCGTCGACGAGGCCCTCGCCAACGCCCCGGAGCGCGACGGCGACTTCGTCGTCGTGCCGGCGATCCTCGGCGAGCAGGGGAGCTGAGCGGTGGCCGACCGCAGCGTCACCCGCCTCGCCGCCCACGAGATGGCTGCCCGGCTGCGGGCCGGCGAGCTCTCGTCGCGGGAGCTGGCGACCTCCCACCTGGCCGCGGCGGAGGCGGGCAACCACGCCCTCAACGCCTGGCTCGTGCTCGACGCGGAGGGCGCCCTCGCCGCCGCGGCGGCGGCCGACGCCCGCCTCGCCGCGGCCCGCGCCGAGGGCCCGGCCGCGCTTGCCGCTCTCCACCCCCTCTGCGGCGTCCCCGTCGGCCTCAAGGACCTCGTGACGGTCCGCGGCGGACAGTGCACGGCGGGCTCGCGGATCCTGGCTGGCTACGTCGCGCCGTTCGACGCCCACGTCACGGAGCGACTGCGGGACGTCGGGGCGGTGATCATGGGCAAGCTCAACATGGACGAGTTCGCCATGGGCTCCTCCACCGAGCACTCGGCCTACGGCCCGACGGCCAACCCGTGGGACCTCGACCGCGTGCCGGGCGGCAGCTCCGGCGGCTCGGCAGCGTCGGTGGCGGCCTATCACGTCCCGCTGAGCATCGGCACCGACACCGGCGGCTCGATCCGCCAGCCGGCGGCCCTCTGCGGCATCGTGGGGCTCAGGCCGACGTACGGCCGGGTGAGCCGCTACGGCATCGTCGCCTTCGCCAGCTCGCTCGACCAGATCGGCCCGTTCGCCCGCAACGCCCGCGACGCGGCACTCCTCCTCCACGCGGTGGCCGGCCGCGACGAGCGCGACTCGACCTCGGCGCCGATCCCCGTCCCCGGGGAGCTGCTGGCCCTGCCGGCCTCGGACGACGAGGCCGCCTCGGCCGTGCGCGGCGTCCGCCTGGGGCTCCCCAGGGAGTACTTCGTGGCCGGCATGGAGCCGGGCGTCGAGGCCCGCGTCCGCGAGGCCGTGGCGAGCCTCGAGGCGGCGGGGGCCGACATCGTCGACGTCAGCCTTCCCCACACCGAGTACGGCCTGGCCACGTACTACATCGTCGCCCCCGCCGAGGCGTCGGCGAACCTCGCCCGCTACGACGGCATCCGCTACGGCCACGCCGTGCGCGACGGCGACGTCCTGGCCAACTACCTCGCCTCCCGCGGCGGCGGCTTCGGTGCCGAGGTGAAGCGCCGGATCATGCTCGGGACGTACGCTCTCTCGGCCGGCTACTACGACGCCTACTACGTGAAGGCCCAGAAGGTCCGGACGCTCATCAAGCAGGACTTCGACGCCGCCTTCGGTGGCGGGATCGACGCCCTCGTCGCGCCGACCAGCCCGTCGGTCGCCTGGCCCTTGGGGGCCAAGATGGCCGACCCGGTGGCGATGTACCTCATGGACGCCTGCACGCTGCCCGTCAACATGGCCGGCCTTCCGGGGATCTCCGTCCCCTGCGGCCTCGCCGACGGGCTGCCGGTCGGCCTCCAGCTCATCGGGCCGGCCTGGTCCGAGCTGCGCCTGCTCGCCCTGGCCCGGGGCTACGAGGGCATCACCGCGGGGGCCGCCTGGCGGGACCTGGAGCCGGCCGCCCTGGCGGCCACGCTCGATCCGGCCGGGCCGACCCCCGCTGCACGGGCCGCTGCGCTCGGGGGAGGGGTCCTGGCATGACCGAGATCGCGCCGCGCCTGCCGCTGGCCGCCCGCGCCCTCGCCGGGCGCGTGATGGCCGTGCCGCCGTCGGGCATCCGCCGCTTCTTCGACATCGCGGCGACGATGGACGACGTCATCAGCCTCGGGGTGGGGGAGCCGGACTTCGCGACGCCGCCGCAGGTCATCGAGGCGGGCATCGCCAGCCTGCGGGCCCGGCGGACCCACTACACCAGCAACTACGGCACGATCGAGCTTCGCCGGGCGATCGCCGACCACCTCGAGCGGCGCTACGGCGTCCGCTACGACCCCACCCGCGAGATCCTGGTGACGGTCGGCGCGTCGGAGGCGGTGGACCTCGCCCTGCGGGCCACCGTGGACCCGGGCGACGAGGTGATCCTCCACGAGCCCTCGTACGTCGCCTACGTCCCGGCCGTCGTCTTCGCCGGCGGGGTCGTCCGCCACGTCGCCACCCGCTACGAGGACGACTTCGCCCTCGACCCGGCGGCCGTCGAGGCCGCCATCACGCCGCGCACGAAGGCCCTCTTCCTCGGCTACCCGTGCAACCCGACCGGCGCCGTCCTCCCGGCGGCGGTGCAGGACGAGCTGGCCGCCATCGCCGTCCGCCACGACCTCCTCGTCTACGCCGACGAGATCTACGACCGCCTGGCCTACGGCGACTACCGCCACCGGGCCATGAGCGCGCTGCCCGGCATGCGCGAGCGGACGATCCTCATGGGCGGCTTCTCCAAGGCCTACGCCATGACCGGCTGGCGGGTCGGCTACGCCTGCGCCCCGGCGCCCATCCTCGAGGGGATCGTCAAGGTCCACCAGTACGGGATCATGTCGGCGCCGACGACGGCCCAGGACGCGGCGCTGGCCGCGCTCCTCACCGCGGACGCCGACGTCGAGGCCATGCGGGCCGAGTACGACCGACGCCGCCGCCGCTTCGTCGACGGGCTCAACGCCCTCGGCCTCGACACCTTCGAGCCGCGCGGCGCCTTCTACGCCTTCCCCCGGATCACCTCCACCGGCCTCGACGATGAGGCCTTCGTGGAGCGGCTGCTGGAGGAGGAGCACGTGGCGGCCGTGCCGGGCTCCGCCTTCGGCCCCTCGGGCGCCGGGCACGTGCGGATGTGCTACGCGACGAGCTACGAGCAGCTCGAGGAAGCGCTCGAGCGGATCGGGCGCTTCGTGGGCCGCCGCCGCGAGGCCGCGACGGCCGGCTAGCGCAGGACGACCTCGACGGTGGCCGTCGTCGTGCCCGGCGGCGGCAGGGGGACGACGGAGCCCGCCAGAGGTCGGCCGTCCACGACGAGGGAGACGCCGCCACCGGGCCCCTCGCGCCGCGCCCGGATCTCGTACGTCACGCCGCGGAACTCCCGCCGCGCCTCGAAGCCGGGCCACGACGTCGGGATGACCGGGGCGACGCGGAGTCCCTCGAAGGTCGGCCGGATCCCGAGGATCCATTGCGTGGCCGCGACGAAGGCCCACGCCGCCGTCCCGGTCAGCCACGAGTTGCGGGCCATGCCCAACTGCGGGTGGGCTGGGCCGCAGATGTTCTGCGAGTACACGTAGGGCTCGGCCCGGAAGCGGTCGGCGTCGGTCCGGGCGAGGGGGAGGATCCGCCGGTAGTGGAGGTAGGCTTCGTCGCCGCGGCCGAGCATGGCGGCGGCGATGACGAGCCAGGTGTTGGCGTGGCAGAAGATGCCGCCGTTCTCCTTGGCGCCGGGCGGGTAGGTGGCGGTGCCGCACACCCGGTCGTCGCCTCCGTCGTACGCGGGCCACAGGAGCGCGGTCCCGAACGGCGTCGCGAGGTGCTCCTCGACGGACCGCAGCGCCTGCTCCGCGCGGTCTCGCGGGGCGACCTCGCCGATGATGGCCCACGTCTGCGGGTTCAGGTTGATCCGGTGACGGGCCTCGCCCGCGACGCCGATGGGCAGGCCGTCGTCGTCGAACGCGCGGGCGTACCACGCGCCGTCCCAGGCGACGGCGTTGACGAGGGCCGCCATCTCCCCGTGGAGACCCCGGAGCCAGGTCGCCTCGGCGAGGCGGCCGGCGTGGCGACACAGCTCGGCCAGGTCCAGGACGGTGCGGCAGAACTGCATCGCGCACCAGACGCTCTCGGCCTTCCCCGAGCCGTGGTCCACGTTGAGCGTGTCGTCCCAGTCGGCGAACCCGGCTCGGGGCAGGCCGTGCGGGCCGCGGTTGGCCAGCGTGAACTCGATCGCCTGCAGCATGTGCCCCCAGATCGTCTCGTCGTTCCCGTCTGCCCAGGGCACCCGCTCCTCGAGGTAGGCGAGATCTCCGGTCTCGCGGAGGTAGGCGCAGGTCGAGAGGACGAGCCAGAGGTGATCGTCGGAGAACCATTGGGGCCAGGCGGGGAACTCCGCGGCGAGTCCCGGGCCGCCCTCGCCCGAGAGCGGGAAGAGCTGGTGCCAGGCGTGGCCGTCGCGGGACTGGAGGGCCCAGGTGCGCGTGAGCGTCCGGCGGGCCTGGGCGGGCAGGCTGTGCATCGTCCCCAGCGTGTCCTGGGCAGAGTCGCGCGTGCCCATGCCGCGCCCCAGCCCGGTCTCGTAGCCGGAGACGAAGCGCGACCAGTTGAGCGTCGTCCGGGCCTGTACCTGGTTCCACGCGCTCAGCATCTCCGTCGTGTCGGGGTCTGGCGTCGCGACGGTGAATCGCCCCAGGTAGGCGCCCCAGTCCGCCCGCAGCTCGTCGAAGGCAGCCTCGACCTCCGCCGGCTGGCGATAGCGGGCCACCACCGCCGCGATCCTCTCCGGTTGGTCGGTCAGGCCGAGGACGAACACGAGCCGCCGTTCCTCGCCCGGGCTCAGCTCGAGGTCGTGGCAGAGCGACCCGATCGCGTTGCCGCGCGGCGAGCCGGCGTTGGTGGGCTCGCCTGTCCGGACCACGACGGGAGCGGCGAGGTCGCCGCAGCGGCCCACGAAGTCGTCCCGATTGCCGGTCCAGCCCGCGGGCGGATCGCTCGTCCCGAGGAACGAGGTCGTCGGCCGGAACCGCGTGGAGGCGAGGACGGCGCTGCCCTCGAGCTGGCTGGAGACGATGTGCTGCGACCAGTCCAGGTTCTGCTGGTCGCTGACGGCGTCGAAGTAGCCGAACTCGACGTACGAGAAGGTGCGCAGGCGCCGCGCCACCGCGCCCGCGTTGCGGATCCGGATCACCCACAGCTCGCAGGGGCAGGGCCCGTCGGCGCCGCCCGGCGGGACGAAGTAGAGGAGCTCGCTCTCGATCCCGCCGAGCGCGCTCCGGATGCGCGTGTAGCCGGGACCATGCCGGCACTCGTAGGCGTCGAGATCTCCCTTGACGGGCTGCCACGTCGGGCTCCAGAAGCGCCCGGTCTCCTGGTCCCGTACGTACAGGTAGCGGCCAGGCTGGTCGGCCGGGATCGCGTTGTAGCGGTAGCGCGTGGCCCGCCGCTCGCGCGGGTCCCGGTCGAACGAGAAGCCGCCCGCCGTGTTCGAGATGATCCCGCCGTACCCGCCCTGGCCGAGGTAGTTGAGCCAGGGCGTGGGGGTGTCGGGCCGGGTGACGACGTACTCGTGGGTCGTCGCGTCGAGGTGGCCGTACGGGGGGGCCGCTGGCCGCTCGTCGCCCGGCGTCACGGGGTCGCCTCGACGAACGCCTCCACCACGATCTCCGTTGCCGGTGCCGCGGGCAGCGGGGCGAGATTGCCGTCCACGGGCCGACCATCCACCCGGAGCCTCGCCACCCGGCCGGACGTGCCCGGCTGCTTCCGGACCGCGATCCGGTACGTCGCACCCCGGAAGCGTCGCGTCGCCGTGAAGCCGCCCCACGCCGCGGGCACGCAGGGATCGATCCGCAGGCCGGCGTGCTCGGGCCGGATGCCGAGGATCCATTGGCTGATGGCGACGAAGCTCCAGGCGGCCGTTCCTGTCAGCCAGGTGTTCTTCGCTTCGCCCGGGGTCGCGGAGTCCCGTCCCGCGATCATCTGGGGGTAGACGTACGGCTCCACGCGATGGATCTCTCCGATCCCCTCGCGGGCCGATGGGTTGATCCGGAGGTGGTAGTCCAGGGCCGCGTCACCCCTGCCGAGCACCGTCTCGGCGATCATCAGCCAGGGGTTCGTGTGGCAGAAGACGCTGGCGTTCTCCTTGTACCCGGCCGGGTACGAGGAGATCTCGCCAAGATGCAGGTAGTACCGGGAGAACGCCGGCTGGAGCACGACGATCCCCTCCGGTGTCGCCAGGCGCTCCCGAACGGAGTCCAGCGCAAGGCGGGCCCGGCCGTCCCCGATTCCGATGCCGGCGAGGACGCACATGCCCTGCGGCTCGATGAAGATCTGGCCCTCGTCGTTCTCGGCCGAGCCGACGGGCCGGCCGAAGTAGTCGTAGGCCCGCCGGAACCAGGCGCCGTCCCAGCCGTGCGCGTCCACGGCGGCCCGCATGTCCGCCGCGGCGGACCTGCACCTGGAAGCCTCCGAACCGTCGCCCCGCATCTCGGCGATCGCTGCGAGCTCGCCTGCCGCCATCACGAAGAGGCCGGCGATGAAGACCGACTCGGCGACCCCGCCGCTCCGGGTCTCCGTCGTCTGGAACGACTCGCCGGGCGTCTCGGAGAAGCAGTTGAGGTTCAGGCAGTCGTTCCAGTCGGCATGGCCGATGAGCGGCAGGCCGTGCGGGCCGAGCCGTTCCAGCGTGTAGGCGATGGAGCGCTGGAGGTGCTCGTAGAGGGGACGCTCGGTGTCGGGCTGGTTGTCGTAGGGAAGGGCGGCGTCGAGGATCGACGCGTCGCCGGTCTCCTTCAGGTAGGCCGCCACGGAGAGCACGAGCCACAGCGGATCGTCGTTGAACCCCGAGCCCACGGCGTCGTTGCCGCGCTTGGTGAGGGGCTGGTACTGGTGATACGCCCCGCCCGTTGGCAGCTGCGTCGAGGTGACGTCGAGGAGCCGCTCGCGCGCTCGCGAGGGGACCAGGTGGACGAAGCCCAGCAGGTCCTGGGTCGTGTCGCGGAACCCCATCCCGCGGCCGATGCCCGACTCGAAGAGCGACGCCGAGCGGGACAGGTTGAACGTCACCATGCACTGGTAGGGGTTCCAGACGTTGTGCATCCGGTCGACGTGCTCGTTCCCCGTCTGTGCCTGGCAGGTCCCGAGAAGGTCGGTCCAGCGTGCCTGCAGCGCCTCGAGCGCCTCGGCCACCACGGCGGGCTGCAGGTACCGCGCGATCGTCGGCCGGACCAGCCGCTTGTCGATCGTCTGCGACGCGGGCGGGTCGAACTTGGCGTCCCGCGGGTTCTCCGCGTAGCCGAGCAGGAAGATGACTTCCTTCGTCTCGCCCGGGCCGAGGTCCAGGCGCACATGGTGCGAGCCCGAGGGTTGCCAGCCGTGGGCGATCGAGTTGGACGACGCGCCCCGCTCGACCGCGATGGGCCGGTCCCAGCCGCGGTAGGGCCCCAGGAAGGCGTCACGCCGGGTGTCGAATCCAGCCACCGGCTCCGAGCAGGCGAAGTAGGCGAAGTGGTCGCGCCGCTCGCGGTACTCCGTCTTGTGGTAGATGACGCCGCCCTCGACCTCCACCTCGCCGACGGAGTAGTTGCGTTGGAAGTTGGTGGCGTCGTCCTGGGCGTCCCACAGGCAGAACTCGATCGAGCTGAAGAGCGAGAGGTGTGCGGCCGCGGGCCGGTCGTTCGTGACCCGGGCCCGCCAGACCTCCAGGGTCTCGCCACCGGGCACGAAGTAGAGCGTCTCGGCGCTGATGCCGTGGTAGCGCGAGGAGATGACCGTGTACCCCAGGCCATGGCGGCAGGCGTAGTCTTCCAGGTCGCGCTGGGTGGGCTGCCAGCTGGGGCTCCAGTAGTCGCCCGACTCGTCGTCGCGGAGGTAGACGTACCGGCCGCCGAGGTCGAGCGGCGCGTTGTTGTATCGGTAGCGCGTGAGCCGGCGGAGCCGCGCGTCGCGGTAGAAGGAGTACCCGCCCGCGGTGTTCGAGATGATCCCGAAGTAGTCATCGCTGCCGAGATAGTTGATCCACGGGAGCGGCGTGTCGGGATGCGTGATGACGTATTCACGCCGCTCGTCATCGAAGTGCCCGTAGCGCATGACGACCTCCTCCGCCTCGTGGCGGTCAGGACCGCGAGCGGACGAACTCCACGACCTCGGACAGGAGCCCGTGGGCCATGCAGGTGACGGTGTCGGCCCCCCCGTAGTAGATCGTCAGGCGGTCGCGGGCCTCGTCCACGAGGGCGGCGCAGGGGAAGAAGACGTTCGGGACGTCGCCCACCTGCTCGTACGGAGCCTGGGGCGACATGAGGTAGTCCCGGCTGCGGGCGATCACCCTCCAGGGCTGCTCCAGGTCGAGCAGCGCGGCGCCCATCGAGTAGACGAAGCCGTTGCAGGACGTCAGGACGCCGTGGTAGATGAGCAGCCAGCCCTCCGGGGTCTCGATCGGCGTGGGGCCCGCGCCGACCTTGGTGGACTGCCACGTCCACGGGACGGGCGCCATCACGTGGCGATGGCGGCCCCAGTGGATCAGGTCCGGGCTCTCCGAGTAGAAGATGTCGCCGAACGGCGTGTGCCCGTTGTCGCTGGGACGGCTGAGCATCGCGTACGCGCCGCCGATGCGGCGCGGGAACAGGACGCCGTTGCGGTTGAACGGCAGGAACGCGTTGTCGAGCTGGTGGAACGTCTCGAAGTCGTGGGTGTACCCCACGCCGATCGTGGGGCCGTGGTAGCCGTTGCACCAGGTGACGTAGAAGCGATCCTCCAGCCAGGTCACGCGGGGGTCGTAGGCGTGCTCGAAGCCTCCCTGGATCTCCACGACGCGGTCGTCCGCCGGCACGAACACGATCGGCTCCGGCGCGATCCGCCAGGCCACCCCGTCCGGGCTCCGCCCGACGTGGACGTTCATCGCCCGCGTCGTGTCGTCGACGCGGAAGACCCCGGCGTAACCGTCGCGAAACCGGACGACCGCCGAGTTGAAGATGCTGTTCGAGCGGGGGAGGTGGTCGCGGGCGATGATCGGGTTGCGCGACGATCGCCAGATCACGTCGCGGGAACCCGCTGGTCGGTCCTCCCAGGGAGTCGGGGGCGCTGCATCCGACGGGGGAGCGGGATCCGGCGTCGGCCGGGACGTCGCCATCGGAGTTCCCTTTCCTCGTGCTCCGCGTGCGGTGTGGTGGACGGTGCGGCGCCGGGGCGTGTCAGGCGGGAGGACGGCCGCTCGACGCAACGTCGTCGAGCGGGAGCCGTCCGGAGCGCGCGACGGCGGCCATGAACCTGGCGCTGTCGCGGACGCGCCGCTCCAGCGTCCCGTAGTCCACGTGGACGATCCCGAACCGCGGGCCGTACCCGTGGGCCCACTCGAAGTTGTCGAGCAGGGACCACACGAAGTACCCCCGCAGGGGCACCCCGCGCTCGACAGCGTCGAGCGCGGCATCGAGGTGCCGGCGGAGGTAGCTGACGCGCGCCGGGTCGCGCGCGGGCTCGGCATCGTCCACCGGATAGGCGGCGCCGTTCTCGGTGATGTACAGCGGGAGGGTGCCCGTCCGCGACGCCACGAGCTCGAGCGTCTGGGCGAGGCCGGCCGGATAGACCTCCCAGCCCATCCCCGTCCGCTCCGCCGGTTCCCCGGTCGGCTGGAGCGGCGGGAGGAGCGGCGAGCGGACCCAGTTCCGGCTGTAGTAGTTCACGCCGAGGAAGTCGAGCGGCGCCGCGATCAGCTCCATGTCGCCGTTCCGGATCTCGGCGCGGGATGCGCCCGCGGCCCACCGGGGCAGCTCGGGGTAAGGCCGCCCGACGAGCGGGTCGAGGTACCAGCGGTTGAGCCAGTCGTGCTCGGCGGAGGCCGCCTCCAGGTCGAGGGGATGCGACGAGGCGGGCTGCATCGGCCCGAGGTTGAGCACGATCCCGGCCGGGGTCCCGGGGGCGGCGGCACGGATCGCCTGCACGCCCAGCCCATGGGCCACCAGCAGATGGTGGGCGGCGGTGATCGCCCCGGCCGGCTCGCTCCGCCCGGGAGCGTGGGTGCCGATCCGATAGCCGTGGTCGGCGACGACCCACGGCTCGTTGAGCGTGGCGATGCTGCGAACCCGGCCGCCGAGGCGCGCGGCGACGATCCCAGCGTAGTCGGCGAAGGCCTCGGCGGTGGCGCGGACCGGCCATCCGCCGGCATCCTCGAGCGCCTGCGGAAGGTCCCAGTGGTAGAGCGTCAGGAACGGGGCGATGTCGCGGGCCAACAGCTCATCGACGAGCCGGTCGTAGAAGTCGAGCCCGGCCTGGTTCACCGCGCCGGTCCCTGCAGGGAGCACGCGCGACCATGACACGGAGAAGCGATAGGCGTTCAGGCCGAGCCCCGCGATCAACGCCACATCGTCCCGGAAGCGGTGGTAGTGGTCGCATGCCACGTCCCCGGTGTCGCCGTTGCGCACGCGGCCCGGCGAGTGGGAGAAGCGGTCCCAGATGGACTCCCCCCGGCCGTCCTCGCGGACCGCCCCTTCGATCTGGTACGAGGCCGTCGCGGCTCCCCACACGAACTCGTCGGGGAAGGATCGCGGTTCCACTGCTGCTCCTCGGGTTGGAAGCGCGCACATGCCGGTTCGGTGCTGAGGGGGCATCTCCCGCGCTCATGGTACAGCATCGCCTCGCACAGCCGTGGGGTTTCCGTCGCGATCGCGGAAGCGCTTCCATCGATTCCCGCGATCGCGCGTCCGGGTGGACGAGCCGGGCAGGGGGGAGGTCAGGGGGCGCCGACCACCTCGATCGACCACGCACACAGCGAGTCGACCTCGACGTGGAATGGTCCCGGTGCGGCGTTCAGGCTCTCGGTCATGGTGCTCGAGCCCTGTGCGCCGAACTCGCTGACGAGGACGTCCGGCAGCACCGGGCTCGTGTTGGCGCCATAGAAGTTGAGCGTGAAGCTGTCCTCGGTGGTGCACGTGTAGTCGTACGTCACCTCGACGCTCTCACCGCTGGCCTGGAAGGGGTCGGACGTCGCTGGGCCGGCACCCTCGATGGAGAGCAGGGTCTGCCCTGGCGGAGCGGGCGAGCCCGAGTCGGTGGGTGAGCCCGTGTCGGAAGTGGCCTCGGGGGCGGGATTCGCCGGCGCGTTGTCCCGCGGGCGGCTGGCGGAGCCGAGCACTGCCAGCAGGACCATGACACCGACGACGCCGACCGAAACGTTGCGGAGCCAGTGCGACTCTCTTCCGGGCGGCGTCACGTAGGCGGTTCCTCCACACCTGCTCGGGTCTTGCCCGGTAGTCTGCCACACTCCCCATTCCGGTTTCCTGGTGCGCCCGTCGACTGACCTCACCGCGGATTCGCCTCGTCGATCCGGCGCCAGGGACGCCCAGACAGGCCGAATGGCCGATGACAGCCCTTGACAGCCGGTCCTACTCTGAGAGCGCTTCCACTCGCGCCGCTGGAGGGCGGTTGTGGCCGGGAACGCATCGAACGGCGATCCAGGCGAGCAGGACCAGGCTCGGACCCTCGACGACCTCGCTGCCCTGAGCGGGGTCTCGCGCGCCACGGTCTCTCGCGTCCTCAACGGCGGGCCAGTGGCGGAGGCCACCCGGCGCCGCGTGCTGCAGGTGCTCGCCCGAACCAGCTTTCGGCGGAACGCCGCAGCGCGCACGCTGGCCTCGGGGCGATCCGGAGTGGTCGGCGTCGTCATGCACGTCGACCCCCACCAGCTGTTCTCGGACCCGTACTTCTCCCAGCTGCTGCAGGGCATCACCGACTACCTGGCCGAGCAGGGCGCCGGGATGATGCTGTGGCTGGGCAATCGAACGAAGGAGGAGACGCTCGACCACGTCCTCGGGATGAGCTTCCTCGACGGCGTCATCGTCTCCGCTCACACCCTGCAGGATCCCGTCGTCGACGGGCTGCTCTCCGCCAGCCTGCCCACGGTCCTGATCGGACACCGCCGGTCTGACCGGACCGCGAGCTACGTCGACATCGACAACGAGCAGGCGGCCGATGCCATCACGACGCACCTGATCTCCCTTGGCCGGACGCGCGTCGGCCACATCACGGGCAGCCGCGACACGGTGGCCGGCGAAGACCGGGTGACCGGATATCAGCGGGCGATGCGCCGCGCCGGGCTCAGCTTCGACGGACTCGTCGTGGACGGCGACTTCAACCTCCGGTCCGGGGTGGCAGGGGCAGCCGAGCTCCTCGACCAAGGCGTCGACGCCATCTTCTGCGCCAACGACGCGACCGCGGCAGGCGCCCTCGAGACGATCCGCGCCCGCGGGCTGCTGGTCCCGGACCAGGTCGCGCTCGCCGGGTTCGACGACCTCGAGTTCGCGGCGCATCTCGACCCTCCCCTGACGACCGTGCGGCAGGGAGTCCGTCAACAGGGGATCGAGGCTGCCCGGGAGCTGCTGCAGCTGTCAGGGGACGCGGGCCGGTCACCCCGACGCGTGCTCCTGCCGACGGAGCTGGTCATTCGGCAATCCAGCGTGGGAGGTGTGCCTCGCGAATGACTGCGCGTTGACTGCCCCGCAACGCAGGTGTCGCCACCTCTGTCCCTGGAGGAGGCAAGAAGGAGGAACCGCATGGGTCCAAAGCGAAGACTGCTGGCCTTGCTGGCGAGCATGAGTCTGGTCGCGGCCGTCTTCCCGGCCGCGGCCGGTGCGGCGCAACCCATTCCCACCACGTACCCGCGCAGCGAGACGCTCTACACCAGCGGCACGATGTGGGGTCCGCCGGGTGACTTCAACCCGATCAAGGATTGGGACTACTCCACCGGCACCTTCGGGCTGCTCTACGAGCCGCTCTTCCTGTACAACCCGCTCACCGACAAGTTCGTACCCTGGCTCGCCCAGAGCGGCACGTGGACCGGAGCCAAGGAGTATACCCTGAAGCTGCGCGACGGGATCTCCTGGAGCGACGGCAAGCCACTGACGGCCGACGACGTCGTCTACACCGTCAACCTCGGCAAGCTCTCCTCGGTGCCCTACAGCACGCTCTGGACCTTCCTCAAGAGCGTCACGAAGGTCGACGCCCTCACCGTGAAGTTCACCTTCTCCAAGTCCCTGTACCAGGAGTGGGCGAACTGGCTGTACAACCGGGCGATCGTGCCGGAGCACGTGTGGAAGGGGCGGTCTGAGACTGAGGTCATGGGCAACAACCCCGACCCCGTCGGGACCGGCGCCTACACGCTCCTGACCTACGACCAGCAGAAGGTCGTCTGGGTCAAGAACGACGCCTGGTGGGGCAAGTCGCTGCTCAAGCTGGACGTCAAGCCGAAGTACGTCATCGACCTCGTCAACGCCAGCAACAACGTCACGCTCGGCCTGATGCTCCAGGGAGGCATCGACCTGAGCAACAACTTCCTGCCCGGCATCGCAAGCATCGCCAGCGGCATCGGCGGCTACGGCATCCAGACGTACTACCCGAAGGCGCCGTTCATGCTGTCGGCCAACACCGCCTGGCTGGTGACCAACGACGTCAAGAAGCCGACGAACGATCCGGTGTTCCGGCGGGCGCTGGCCATGTCGATCAACGTCAACCAGATCGTCAACAACGTCTACGGGAACATCGTCAAGGCCGCCGACCCGACCGGCCTCCTGCCGACGTGGAGCAAGTTCATCGACCAGTCGGTCGTCAAGAAGTACGGCTACAAGTACGACCCGGCCGGCGCCAAGCGCCTCCTGGCCAACGCCGGCTACAAGATGGGCAGCGACGGCTACTTCCGGAACAAGGACGGCTCGAAGATCGACCTCGAGATCATCGTCCCCAGCGGCTGGACGGACTGGATGGCATCGATCCAGTCGATCGCCCAGAGCGCCAAGAAGGCCGGGATCAGGATCCACACTGCCTTCCCGTCCTACAACGATCGGACGGACAAGATCCAGAAGGGCAAGTTCGACCTCGCCATCGCCAACGACGCCCAGATGGCCAACACGCCGTGGGCGTACTACAACTGGATGTTCCGCCAGCCGATCCAGGCCGTGCAGAACGCCGGCAACGACGGGCGATACAAGAACACGAAGCTCTGGAGCCTCGTCCAGCAGCTCGACGCGACGCCGGTGAGCAACATCACCGCGATGAAGAAGATCATCTCCCAGATCCAGACGATCCAGCTGCAGGACCTGCCGATCATTCCGCTGTGGTACAACGGCGTGTGGTCGCAGGCGAGCAACGCCGTCTGGACGAACTGGCCCGCGGCGGCGACCGGCAGCCCGCACTATGTGCCCTGCACGTGGCGCGGATACTGGAACATGGGCGCGGTGCTCATGCTCACAGAGCTGAAGCTCGCGGCCCGCTGAGCGTCTCTCGCGAGTCCCGTCCCTCCCCCTGCCGAGCCGGGGGAGGGACGGGGCTCCTGTTTCACCACCGTTCCGGGAGGCGTCGTGCGCCGGTACTTCGCGCGGAAGCTCGTCACCTACCTGCTGACGTTCTTCGTCGCGGTGACGGTGGACTGGATGATCCCGCGCTTCATGCCCGGCGATCCGGTCTCGGGCATGCTCGCGCGCATGTCCCTGCAGCCGGAAGCGGCCAACCGGATGATGGGCTACTTCCTGTCCGCATTCGGGCTGGACCAGCCGCTCTGGCAGCAGTACCTCAACTTCTGGGTCGCGCTGTTCCACGGTGACCTGGGCATCAGTGTCTGGCTGTTCCCGCGGCCGGTCACAGACGTCATCATGGGAGCCTTGCCGTACACCCTCGTGCTGCTGATTCCCGCGATCCTCCTGAGCTGGGTCGCCGGGAACCAGTTCGGCGCGTACGCCGCGCGGCGGAAGCGGCTCGACAACACCGTCCTGCCGATCGGGTACATCCTGACCGCGACGCCGTACATGTGGCTGGGCATCCTGCTCGCCTGGGCGCTCGGGTCGGTCCTGAGGATCTTCCCGCTGTCGGGCGCGTTCGACCAGTCGATGTCTCCGACGCTCACCTGGGAGTTCTTCCTGAGCGCGTACACCCACTGGCTCATGCCCTTCCTCTCGCTCTTCCTGGTGGGGTTCGGCGGCTGGGCGATCGGCATGCGCAACATGATCATCTACGAGCTGGAATCTGATTACGCGCACTACCTCGAGGCGCTCGGGGCACCCCAGGGATTGGTCCGCCGCTACGCGTTCCGTAACGCGGTGCTGCCCCAGGTCACCGGGCTCGCCCTCTCGCTGGGCGTGGTCGTCGCGGGCGCCCTGGTCACGGAGGTGGTCTTCTCGTACCCCGGCCTCGGATACCTGGTCCTCCAGGCGATCCAGAACGAGGACTACTTCCTGCTCCAGGGGGTGTTCCTGTTCGTGATCATCGGCGTGCTGGTGGCCAACTTCCTCATCGACGTCGCGTACGTCATGGTCGATCCCCGCACGCGGGTCGGCATGCAGGGGGGCGCGGCATGAGCGAGCTCCACGAGCCCGCCGGCGTGGCGGCAGGTGGTCCGGCCGGATCGCCGGAGCCCGTGACGACGCGCGGAACCGCGGCGGTCCTCGGGGCCGCCCCTGTGCGACAGCGGCGCGAGATCCTGTACTTCGCCCTGCGCGACAGGCGGATCCTCCTCGGCGCGGCGGTCATCCTGTTCTTCCTCGCGCTCGCCATCGTGGGGCCCTGGCTGGATCCCACGGATCCGCAGGCCTTCGTGGGCCCGACCGGGCAGGCCCCCAGCTCCGACTACTGGTTCGGGACCACCACCTTCGGGGAGGACGTCTTCGCGCAGTTCACGAACGGCCTGCAGGCCACCTTCGTGGTCGGGCTGCTGGGCGGCGGCCTCGCGGCCCTCGTCGGCATCACGATCGGGTTCGTGGCCGGGTACCGGGGCGGGATCGTGGACGAAGTCCTCAACATGATCACCAACGTCGTGCTGGTCATCCCGACCCTCGTGGTCCTGGTGGTGATCGCCGCCTTCCTCAGCGCGCGCGGGGTGATCGTGGAGGCCGCCTTCGTGGGCCTGACCTCCTGGCCATGGGCCGCACGGGCCGTCCGCGCCCAGACCTTCTCCTTGAGATCCCGGGAATTCGTGGACCTGGCCAGCCTGAGCGGGCTGAGCAGCTGGAAGATCATCTTCCAGGAGATCGCCCCGAACATGGGCTCCTACCTGTTCATGACCTTCATCCTGCTCTTCGGCGGCGCCGTCCTCATCGCCGCGACCCTGGACTTCATCGGCCTGGGGCCGACCGAGGGCATCTCCCTGGGACTCATGATGAACAACGCCGTCCTGTGGAGCGCCCTGCAGCTGGGGCTGTGGTGGTGGTTCGTCCCGCCGGGGCTGGGGATCACGGCCATCGTCGGGGCGCTGTACGTCATGAACGTCGGCCTCGACGAGATCTTCAACCCGAAGCTGCGGGAACTGTAGCCGTGAGCCTGCAGGTGACGGACCTCCGGGTCTACTACCGGACCCTGAGCGGCGACGTCAAGGCCCTCGACGGCGTCTCGTTCGGCATCGCCGACGGCGAGATCATGGGCCTGGCCGGCGAGTCGGGCTGCGGCAAGTCCACGCTGGGCAAGAGCCTGACTCACTTCGACAGCCGGATGCGGTACGTCGCGGGCGAGGCGGTCCTCGACGGGGCGCGGCTGCCGATCATGGACACGGCCGCCATGGACGAGTTCCGGTTCAGGGCCGTGTCGATCATCCCGCAGTACGCCATGAGTGCCCTGAACCCCACCCGCAAGATCGGCAAGATGACGGCCGACCTGCTGGAGTCGAGGGGCGTGGACTCTGCCGCGATGCGTCCCGAGATCGAGCGCCGCCTGGAGCTGGTCGGCCTGCAGCGGGACGTCCTCGACCGGTACCCCATCGAGCTCTCGGGTGGCATGAAGCAGCGGATGGTGATGGTGATCTCGACCCTGCTGAACCCGTCCTTGCTGATCGCCGACGAGATCACCTCGGCGCTCGACGTCTCGACGCAGAAGGCCGTGGCGGAGACGCTCGTCGAGTTCCGTGACCGCGAGCTCGTCCGAAGCATGATCGTGATCACGCACGACGTGTCGATCCTGTCCCAGGTTGCGGACACGATCACCGTGATGTACGCCGGGAGGCTGGCCGAGAAGGCCGCGACCGACGTCGTCATCGGAGCGCCGAAGCACCCCTACACGCGCCTGCTGATCTCGTCGCTCCCCGAGGTCGGCGTCACGTACGAGGAGAAGCGACTGTCGGGCATCCCCGGCAACCCCCCGGCGCTCCTGGACCCGCCCGAGGGATGTCGCTTCCAGGCTCGGTGCCCGCTCGCCGCAGAGCAGTGCCGTCAGGAGCCGCCATTCGTGGAGATCGAACGCGACCATTTCGTGGCCTGCTGGAAGGCGTCGTGACGCGGTGCTGACGCTCGACCGCATCTCCAAGGTCTACAAGGTGGGCACCTTCGGCGGCACGGACCTGCCGGCGGTGCGAGAGGTGAGCTTCGGCGTGGATGCCGGCGAGGTCGTCTCGCTCATCGGCGAGAGCGGCAGCGGCAAGACCACGATCGGGCGGATGATCCTGCGGCTGCTCCCGGTCACGCGCGGCACGATCAGCTTCGACGGCGAGAACGTGGCGCGACTTCCGCGCAAGGCGTACTACCGGCGGGTCCAGGGCGTGTTCCAGGACCCGTTCAGCTCGTACAACCCGATCTTCAAGGCCGACCACGTCTTCGGCATGATCCGCGGTGTGTACTTCCCCGGCCTGCGGAACGCGGAGTGGGAGCCCCGCCTGGAGGCCTCGCTCCAGGGCGTGGGCCTGGACCCCGGCCAGGTGCTGCACAAGTACCCGCATCAGCTCAGCGGCGGCCAGCTCCAGCGCCTGCTGATCGCCCGGGCGCTGCTCCTCGACATCCGGCTCCTCGTCGCGGACGAGATCATCAGCATGCTGGATGCCTCCACGCGGATCGACGTCCTCAACCTGCTCGGCGACCTGAAGGCCCGCGGCCTGGGGATCCTGTTCATCACGCACGACCTCTCGCTCGGCTACTACATCAGCCAGCGGACGGTCATCCTCCGTCGCGGCCGGATCGTGGAGATGGGGGCGACGGCCAAGGTGTTCGCCGATCCCCGCCACCCGTACACGAAGATGCTCCTCGCCTCCGTCCCGCATCTGCACGACCGGTGGGGCAAGGAGACCGAGATCGCGGCCGCGTGGGCGGCGGCGGCGGCCGGGACGACCACCGAGCCATGCCTCTTCCACGCGGCCTATCCGGTGGGGGAGTCGAAGCCCGGCGTCGACCGCCCGGCGCTCGTCGAGGTCGAGCCCGACCATTCCGTCGGCTGCGTCCGCAGCGATGAAGGGAGCTGCCGGGGCTCGGCGCGCGCCTGACCGCAGGCCAGCCCCTGCCCACGCGCCGGCGCGCAGCGTGTGCGACACTCTGGGCATGGGTGCCGTGCTCCTGGCCTGCGGCCTCGTGCTCGCCGCGTCGGGCACCTGGTCGGTCTGCCGCAATGCCCGCGCCGCCATCGCCCCAGCCGTCCACCCGGGCGACCCGACGCGGGTCGCGATCGACGCCTCGCGGCCCGCCCACGCCCGGCCAGGCGTCAGGCGCGTCGCCCGCTCCGTGGCCATCTCGACCGGCTGGCTCGTCGTCGCCGTCGACGGGCTCTTCCTCGCCTCGACCGGCGCCGTCCTCCGTGGCTCGCCGTGAGCGCCGCATCGCGGGCGGAGCGCTACGAGGCCGTCATCGGCATCGAGGTCCACTGCCAGGTCCGGACGGCCAGCAAGATGTTCTGCGCCTGCGCGGTGCCCCACGCCGACGCGGCCCCCAACACCCACACCTGCCCTGTCTGCCTGGCCCTCCCCGGCGTCCTTCCGACGATCAACCGGGCCGCCGTGGAGCACGTCCTGACCACCGGCCTGGCGATCGGCGCGAGCGTGCCGGCGGCCACCCGCTGGGACCGAAAGAACTACTTCTACCCGGACCTCCCGAAGGGCTACCAGATCAGCCAGTACGACTTGCCCCTCGCCTCTCGCGGGTCGCTCACGATCGACACGTCCGAGGGCCCGGTGACGATCGGGATCACGCGGGCCCACCTCGAGGAGGACACGGCCAAGCTGGTCCACGCGGCCGGCCCGGACGGCCGGCGGGTGAGCCTGGTCGACTTCAACCGGGCCGGCGTGCCGCTCATGGAGATCGTCACCGAGCCTGACGTGCGGTCCGCCGAGCAGGCGCGCCGCTACGCCGAGGAGCTACGGCTCCTCCTCCGCACGATCGGCGTCAGCGATGCCGAGATGGAGAACGGGCAGATGCGGGTGGAGGCGAACGTCTCCCTCCGGTCCCGCGGGACGGAGCCCTTCGGGACCCGCGTCGAGGTCAAGAACATGAACTCGCTCCGGGCGGTCGAGCGGGCGGTCGCCTTCGAGATCGAGCGCCAGGGCGCGGCCCTCGACGCCGGCGAGCCGCTGCGGCAGGAGACGCGGGGCTGGGACGACGCCCGCGGCGCCACCTACGTCATGCGGGTCAAGGAGTCGTCCGACGACTACCGCTACTTCCCGGAGCCCGACCTCCCGCCGCTCCATGTCGATCCGGCCTGGCTCGAGACGCTGCGGGCCTCCCTCCCGGAGCTCCCGGCGGCCCGCCGGGCGCGCTACGTCGGGGACCTCGGGCTGTCCGCCTACGACGCCGCCGTCCTGGTGAACGACGAGGCGATGACCGGGGCCTTCGAGGCCATCCGGGCGGCTGGTGTCGACCTGCCGGCCAAGGAGATCGCCAACCTGGTGACCGGCGACTACGGTCGGGCGCTCAAGGAGACGGCCGAGCGGACGTCCGCCGGCCTGGCCGGCCGGGCCGACGCCGTGTCGCTCGCCCACGTCCTGCGCGAGGTGACCGGCGGCCGCCTGAGCCGCCCCAACGCTCGCGAGGTCGTCGGGGAGCACATCGCTACGGGGACCCCCGCCGCCGAGCTGATCGCAGTCCAGGGGCTCGCCCAGATCTCGGACGCCGACGCCGTGGGGCGGCTGATCGACGAGGTCATCGCGGCGAACCCGGCGGCCGCGGCCGACTATCGGGCCGGCAAGGCGCAGGCGGCGGGCTTCCTCATCGGCCAGGTCATGAAGGCGTCGCGCGGACGGGCCAACGCCACGCTGGCGCAGGCCGCCATCCGCGAGCGGCTGGGCGGCGGGGAGGGGACGTGAGCATCGCCGGCTATGGCCTGGCCCTCGGCGGGGTGATCCTCTTCGCGGTCGGGTACGCCCGCGCCCGCGAACCGTGGCGACGCTACCAGGCGCTCAAGGCCCAGGACGACAACGCGGCCCGCTACCGGGCCTGGCGGGGAGGTCCCGCGGAGGGCGGGGAGACGGGCGCCTCCGTCGCCATGCGCCTCCTCCGCCGGCAGGCCCGGACATGGGCCACGGTGGCCGTCGTCGGCGCCGCCCTGATCGTCGTCGGCTTCATCCTCGCCGTCGGCTGATCCCGCCCGGCGGCCGGGCGGGGGATCGCGCCCTGGCACCGCAAGCCCCGGCACCCTCGCGCCCCCTGGCGACTTCAACGGCGCAGGCGGGCCAGCTCAACGGAGAGGCAGCGGTCCATCACGACCGCCAGGCCGGCCTCGTGCGCGATCCGGGCGGCCTCCCAGCTGACGATGCCGAGCTGCAGCCAGAGGACGCGGGCGCCAGCCGCGACCGCCTCGCGGGCGTGGAGGGGGCAGTCCTCGGCCCGCCGGAAGACATCGACCACGTCGAACGCGCCGGAGGCGGCCACTGCCGCGGCGAGGTCGGGATGGGCCGGCACGCCAGCGACGGTCGCGAAGCGCGGCGTCACCGGCACGGCGTCGATGCCGGCTCGCAGGAGCGTCCGGAAGACCTCGAGGGAGGGGCGCCCCGGCCGGTCGGAGGCACCCACGAGAGCGACCCGCGGCCACGACGCCAGGAGGCCGGCGATCGCAGCATCCTCGAGCAGCGGGACGGGGCCTCGTCCCTCCTGTACGTCGAGCAGGTCGGAGAGGCGCGCGCGGTCGACCGGGTCCATGTCCGGATCATTGCACGCGCCATTGCGGGGCGTGCATACTCCACTCGAACCGGACCACCGGTCTCTCGATCGCCCCGCAGGAGGCGGGTGTGATCCCCAGTCACGCCCCGCAGCCCGGCCGTATCCCGGCCCCGGCGCGTGGGCAGCGCAAAAGGAGGAGAGTCCTTGCGCACGTCTCGTGGGCTGCTCGTCACGCTCGCAGCAGCCGCTATCCTGTTCGCCGCCTGCGGCGGTGGCGCCACGCCGACTCCGGCCCCGACCGCGGCGCCGACGCCCGCCCCGACCGAGGCGGCGACGCCCGCCCCGACCGAGGCCCCGACCCCGGCCCCGGCGTCGGTCGCCAAGGCCTGCGAGGTCAGCGACACCGGCGGCATCGACGACAAGGGCTTCAACGCCAACGCCTGGAAGGGCCTCGAGGATGCCAAGACCGAGGGCATCGCCCAGGAAATCAAGTTCCTCGAGTCCACGGCAGAGACGGACTACGCCCGGAACATCGACACGTTCATCGGCGAGAAGTGCGACATCATCGTGACGGTCGGCTTCCTCCTGGCGGACGCGACCAAGGCTGCGGCCGAGGCGAATCCGGATCAGAAGTTCTCCATCGTCGACTCCTCGTACGACCCGACCGTCGCCAACATCCTCGGCCTGACCTTCCAGACCGATGAGGCGGCGATGCTCGCCGGCTACCTCGCGGCCGGGATGAGCAAGTCCGGTGCCGTCGGCACCTTCGGCGGCATCAACATCCCGCCGGTCACGATCTTCATGGACGGCCTCGCGGCCGGGATCAACTACTACAACAAGGAGAACGGCACCAGCGTCAAGCTCCTGGGCTGGGACGCGGTCAAGAAGGACGGCTCCTTCACCGGCGACTTCTCCGACAAGGACAAGGGCAAGCAGCTCACCCAGGGCTTCATCCAGGAAGGCGCGGACGTCATCGTCCCGGTCGCCGGGCCCGTCGGCCTCGGCGCCGCCGCCGCCGTCCAGGAGGCGAAGGCCCAGGGCGTGATGCTCATCGGCGTCGACACCGACCAGTACGTCACGGCGTCCGAGTACGGCGACGTCACCCTGACCTCCATCATCAAGCGGATCGACAACGCGGTGAAGGAATCGGTCAAGGAAGTCGCCGACGGCACCTTCAAGGGCGGCGTCTACGTCGGCACCCTCGCCAACGAGGGCGTCGGGCTTGCCCCGTTCCACGACTTCGACAGCGCGGTCCCGGCCGCGCTCAAGTCGGGGATCGACGCCCTCAAGGCGAAGATCATCGACGGGTCGGTCAAGGTCGCCGACTACTTCGCGCCCTAGCGGATCCCGCCACCAAGCGGCATCTCACATCCGACGAGCGGCGCCCTCCGGGGCGCCGCTCGTCGCAAGCGGAGACCGACGGCACCGTGAAGCTCGAGCTGCGCGGCATCGGCAAGCGCTTTCCCGGCGTGATCGCCAACGACGGCGTCGACCTCCTGGTCCAACCCGGCGAGATCCACGCCCTCCTCGGCGAGAATGGCGCGGGCAAGTCGACGCTCATGAACGTCCTCTACGGGCTCTACCACCCGGACGAGGGCGAGATCCTGGTCGACGACGTGCCCGTCCGCTTCCAGGGTCCCGGCGACGCCATCCGGGCCGGCATCGGGATGGTCCACCAGCACTTCATGCTGGTGCCCGTCTTCACGGTGGCCGAGAACGTCACCCTCGGCGTCGAGCCGACGCGCGGCCCCTTCGGGTTCCTCGACCGCCCGGACGCGCGACGGCGGATCGTGGAGGTCTCGGAGCGCCACGGCCTCCACGTCGACCCCGACGCCGTGGTGGAGGACCTCCCCGTCGGCATCCGCCAGCGCGTCGAGATCATCAAGGCGCTGTATCGGCGGTCCGACGTCCTCATCCTCGACGAGCCGACGGCCGTCCTCACTCCGCAGGAGGACCAGGAGCTCTTCGAGGTGATGCGCTCGCTGGCCGTGGCGGGCACCTCGATCATCTTCATCACCCACAAGCTCAACGAGGTCCTGGAGATCGCCGACCGGATCACGGTCCTCCGGCGCGGCAAGGTCGCCGGCATCACGACGCCGGCCGAGACGAACGAGGGCGAGCTGGCCCGGATGATGGTCGGCCGCCCCGTCCAGCTCCAGGTCACGAAGCCGGAGGCCCACCCCGGCGACCCGGTGCTCGAGGTCCGCGGCCTGTCCGTGCGGGACGACCGCGGCCACCTCGCCGTCGGCGGCGTCGACCTGACCGTGCGGGCCGGGGAGATCGTGGCCGTCGCCGGCGTGCAGGGCAACGGCCAGACCGAGCTGGTGGAGGCGATCACCGGGATGCGGGCCCCGGTCGGCGGCGAGATCGACATCTGCGGGTCGCGGGTGAAGCCGTCCCCCCGCCACGTCTTCGAGGCCGGGGTGGGGCACATCCCGGAGGACCGGCTCGAGGAGGGCCTGGTCCCCGGCTTCACGGTGGCCGAGAACCTCATCCTCAACTCGTACCACCTGAAGCCCTACTCGGACGGGCTGCAGATGAACCGCGACGCGATCCTGGCCACCGCCAGCGAGCTCGTCAGCCAGTACGACGTGCGGACGCCGACGGTCTTCAACGACGTCGGGAACCTATCGGGGGGCAACCAGCAGAAGGTCATCGTGGCGCGCGAGTTCAGCCGCCCGCTGAAGCTGCTCGTCGCCGCCCAGCCGACGCGCGGCCTCGACGTCGGCTCGATCGAGTACATCCACCGCCGCATCGTCGAGAAGCGCGACGAGGGAACGGCCGTCGTGATCGTCTCGACCGAGCTCGACGAGATCCTGGCCCTCGGCGACCGGATCGCGGTCATGTACCAGGGCCGCATCGTCGACATCCTCGATCCGGCCGAGGCGACCCCTGAGCGCCTCGGGCTCCTGATGGGCGGCTCGGGCGAAGGCGGCGACGGCGCGACCCCGCCGGGGACCGGAACGGGCGCCGCGGCGGTTCCCGTCGCGGTGGCATCGGAGGGAGAGGCATGAGCGAGCCCGGGCCCGGGACGGCGACGCCCGTCGTGCCCGACCTTGATGCCCCGGTCGCGCCGGTCGCCGAGGAGCGCCGGGGGCGGGCCGCCGGACTCGCCCGGCGGGCCCTGGTGCCGTCCCTGTCCATCCTCACGGCCTTCATCGTGGGGGCACTCGTCATCGTCTTCTCCGACCCGGACACCCTCAAGCTCCTGGTCTCGGACCCGGGCGCCGCCCTGCAGCGGGCCATCTCGCAGGTCGTCAACGCCTACAGCGCGCTCCTGACCGGCGCCCTCGGGAACCCCGGCCAGATCGCGGACGCCATCGGCTCCGGCGACACGAAGCTGATGGCGCGTGCGTTCGTGCCCATCAGCGAGACGGTCCTCAACTCGACGCCCCTCATCTTCACGGGGCTCTCGGTCGCCCTCGGCTTCCGGTCGGGGCTCTTCAACATCGGCGCCGAGGGCCAGCTCTACGTCGGGGCCATCTTCGCGACGTTCGCCGGCTTCTCCATCACCGGGCTGCCGATCTTCATTCACCTCCCGTTGGCGATCCTCGCCGGCTTCGCGGGCGGGGCCCTGTGGGGCTTCATCCCGGGCCTCCTCAAGGCCCGCACCGGGGCTCACGAGGTGATCGTCACGATCATGCTCAACTACACGAGCTACCGGCTGCTGGACTGGGTCCTCAAGACGACCGTCTTCCAGCGCCCGGGCCGCAACGACCCGATCTCCAAGCTCATCCCGGACTCGGGGGCCTTCCCGCGCTTCATCGACGATGCCGCGCTGCGGGCCAACTTCTCGACGATCCTCGCCCTGCTCGTCGCCGTTGGCGTCTCCTGGCTCCTCTTCCGATCCATCCGCGGCTTCGAGTTCCGGGCGGTCGGCCTCAATCCGGGGGCGGCGCGCTACGCCGGCATGAGCATCGGGCGGACGATGGTCCTCACGATGCTCATCTGCGGCGGCCTGGCCGGCCTGGCCGGGACGACCCAGGTCCTGGGTCCCAGTCGGACCCTGACGCCGGGCTTCTCGCCGGGCTGGGGCTTCGACGGCATCGCCGTCGCCCTCATCGGCGGCTCGCGGCCGCTCGGCGTCGTCCTGGCCGCCTTCCTGTTCGGCGCCCTGCGGGCCGGGGCGACACCGATGCAGGCGGCGACGGGGATCCCCATCGACCTGGTCGTGGTGATCCAGGCCCTCGTCATCATGTTCGTCGCCGCGCCGGCCCTCGTGCGGGGGATCTACCGCCTTCGCACCGAGCAGGTGACCGGAACCGAGGTCTTCGCCAAGGGGTGGGGCTCGTGAGCGCCGCCGTCGCCATCGCCACCGAGGCGCGCCCCGCGGGCCTGACTCGCCAGCGCGTCCTCGGGATCGTCTACCTCGCCCTGGCGGCGGTCATCGCCGTCGTCTTCACCCAGGTTCCCGACGGCTCCCAGTCGGCCTTCGGCCTCAACCTGGGCCCCAACCCGGCGGTGAAGCTGCCGGACCTCGTGCTGCCGAGCGGGGCCACGGCCTGGATCCTGGCGGCGCTCTGCGCCTTCGGCGGCGCCGTCCAGCTGGTGCGCGGCTTCGGGTCCCGCTGGGCGGCCGTGCTGGGCCTCGTCGCCCTCGCCTTCACCTTCTCGTTCCTGACGTGGGCGACGGCAGACAAGTCCGTCTCGCTCGTCGGGATCATCCAGACCACCGTCCAGCGGGCGACGCCGCTCACGATGGCCGCCCTCAGCGGCCTCCTCTGCGAGCGGGCCGGGGTGGTGAACATCGCCATCGAGGGGATGCTCCTGGCCGGCGCCTTCACCGGCGCGGTCGTGGCGAGCATCGCCGCCAACCCCTGGGTCGGCGTCGCCGGGGCGGCGCTGGTCGGGGCCCTGCTGGCCCTGGTCCTGGCCATCCTGGCCATCCGCTACTTCGTCGACCAGATCATCGCCGGCACCGTGATCAACATCTTCTCCCTGGGCATCACCAGCTTCATCTCGGCCCGCGTCCTGCAGACGAACCCCGAGCTCAACAATCCGCCGCGGCTGACGCCGTTCGCGATCCCCGGCCTCTCCGACATCCCGGTCGTCGGCCCGATCCTCTTCAACCACAACGTCTTCGTCTACGGGATGCTCATCCTCGTGATCGTCATCAACGTCGCCCTCTTCCGGACGCGGTGGGGTCTCCGGGTCAGGGCGGTCGGGGAGCATCCGAAGGCGGCCGACACCGTCGGCATCAACGTCCTCCGCATCCGCTACACGAACGTCGTCCTGGCCGGCATGGTGGCCGGAATCGGCGGCGCCTACCTGACCATCGGCTCGACGGGCAGCTTCGACCAGAACATGTCGGCCGGCCGCGGCTTCATCGGCCTGGCGGCCATGATCTTCGGCGGCTGGAACCCGGTCGGGGCCTTCCTGGCGAGCCTCGTCTTCGGCTTCGCCGACTCGCTCCAGGCCCGCCTCTCCATCCTGGCCGTGCCGATCCCGTCCGAGTTCCTCCTCATGACCCCGTACCTCGTCACGATCATCGTCGTGGCCGGCCTCGTCGGCCGGGTCCGGGCGCCGGAGGCCGACGGGAAGCCGTACCGCAAGGAGTGAGCGGGCAGGGGAGCGGTTGCCGGGAGGACGCCACCGTGCCGCAGGTCACTCCGCTCGGCGGCGTCCGCCCGGCGGCCGACGACGCCGGCGGGCGCGGCGGGCCGCGCCCGGTCGTCCTCGACTGCGACCCCGGCCACGACGACGCCCTGGCGATCACCCTGGCCCTCGCCCGCCCCGAGCTGCGGGTGCTCGGGATCACGACCGTCGGCGGCAACTCACCGCTCTCGAACACGACCCGCAACGCCCTGCGCGTGCTGGCCCTCCTCGGCCGGAGCGACGTCCCGGTCGCGCCCGGGGCCGAGCGGGCGCTGCTGCGGGAGAACTGGATCCCGGTCGAGTTCCACGGCGAGAGCGGCCTCGACGGCGCCGACCTCCCGGAGCCCGCGGCGGCCGCGCGGCCGGAGGGCGCGCTCGGCCTGACCGAGGCCCTGGTGGCCGGCTCGGACCGGCCGGTCACGCTGGTGGCGACGGGTCCCCTGACCAACGTGGCCCTCCTCCTGCGCGCCCGCCCGCGGATCCGCGAGGGGATCGAGCGGATCTGCCTGATGGGCGGCTCGCTCGGCGAGGGGAACACCACCGCCTCCGCCGAGTTCAACGTCTGGCAGGACCCGGAGGCGGCCGCGATCGTCTTCGGGAGCGGCATCCCGATCTCCATGATGGGTCTCGACGTGACCCACCGGGCCCTCTTCCTGGAGACCGACGTGGCCCGCCTGGAGGCCATGGGGACGCGGATCGCTCGCGTCTGGGTCGACCTCCTCCGCTTCTTCGCCGTCTACCATCGGCGGCGCTACGGCTGGGACGGCTCGCCCATCCACGACGCGGTGGCGGTTGCCCACCTGGCGGCCCCGGGGCTCGTGACCACCAGCCTGCTGCGGGTCGACGTGGAGACCGGCGGCGACCTGACCCGCGGCCGGACGGTGGTCGACCGAGAGGGCCTGCGCGGTCTGCCGGCCAACGTCGAGGCCGGCATCGACATCGACCGCGGCCGCTTCGTCGACCTCCTCGTGTCGGCGATCGCCTCGTTCCCCTGACGCGCCGCCCGCGGCGTGGCAGGATGGCACGCCACAGCCGCTCGACGACAGGAGGGGAAGGCAATGGCGACGCGGGTGCTGCTGCTGGTGGGGACGGCCAAGGGGGCGTTCATCGCGGAATCGGACGGGGCTCGCCGGGCCTGGTCCCTGCGGGGACCGCTCTGCGAGGGCTGGCCGGTCCACGACCTGGGCGTCGACCCTGCCGGCCGGACGATCTACGCCGCCGCCGGCAGCCCCTGGTACGGTCCGGCGATCTGGCGCTCCGACGACCTGGGGGAGACGTGGACCCATTCATCGGCCGGGCTGACCTACGGTGACAGCGGTCCGGCGATCCCGACGGTCTGGAACGTCACCGCCGCCCACGGCGCGGTCTACGCCGGTGTCGAGCCGGCCGGCCTCTTCCGCAGCGACGACGGCGGCGCGACGTGGACGCACGTGTCCGGCCTGACGGAGCATCCGTCGCGACCCGCCTGGCAGCCGGGGAACGGCGGCCTCATCCTCCACACGATCGTCCCCCATGCCAGCGACCCTCGCCGGATGTGGGTCGGGATCTCATCCGTGGGGACGTTCGAGACGCGCGACGGAGGCGCCTCCTGGGAGCACCGCAACCGCGGCGTGCGGGCCGGCTTCCAGCCGGACCCGAATCCCGTGTTCGGCCAGTGCGTCCACAAGCTCCTCGCGGCGGCCGGCGAGCCGGAGACGCTCTACCAGCAGAACCACTGCGGCGTCTACCGCTCCGACGACGGCGGCCTGGCCTGGACCGAGATCACGGCCGGCCTGCCATCCGAGTTCGGCTTCCCCATGGTCGGCCATCCGCGGGACGCGTCCACGGCTTGGGTCATCCCCCTCAACGGCGCCGACCGCGGCCGCTACATGCCCGACGCGGCGGCCGCTGTCTGGCGGACCCGCGACCGCGGCGCGAGCTGGGAACGCATGGCTCGCGGCCTGCCCCAGGAGCACGCCTACGTCGGCGTCCTGCGGGAGGCGATGGCGGTGGATCGCCTCGACCCGGTCGGGGTCGCCTTCGGGACGGGAAGCGGCGAGCTCTGGACCAGCGCCGACGAGGGCGCCAGCTGGCAGCAGGCGGCCGCCCGGCTGCCGCCGGTCTGGTCGGTCGAGGCCCTCGTCGTCGACGGCTGACGGTCGTGGCCACCGTCGTCCTGCCCCGCTCGCTCGTCGCCCTCTTCCCGGGGGCGGAGCGCCGCTGCGTCGTCGCCGGCGGGACGGTCGGCGAGGTGATCGAGGAGCTCGAGGCGCGCCTGCCGGGGATGCGGGACCGACTCCTCACGGCCGGGCCGGCGATCCGCGAGCACCTCAACGTCTTCGTCGACGGGGAGCGGGCCAGCCTCGGCACCCCCTTGGGCCGCGACGCGGTCGTTCACGTCATCCCGGCGGTGTCGGGCGGGTAGGGCCGCCCGCCGGGCATTCCGGCGGGTAGGGCCGCCCGCCGATCAGCGCTCGCCGCGGCGCAGCTGGCCCAGGCGGGCGTCAGAGATGCCGAGGTGGTGGGCCAGCTCGTGGCGGAGGGTTTCCTCGACGCCGGCCGCCAGCGCCGCGGGGTCGCGGTAGACCCGGGTCAGGGGTCCCCGGTAGAGCGTGATCGTGCTGGGGAGAGCCGCGTGGCTGGCCCCGAGGGCCGTCCGCGGGACGCCGCGATAGAGGCCCAGCAGCCCGCCCGCCCCGGTCGAGTGCAGCTCCTCTTGCGACGCCTCATCGGCGATCACGATCGCCACCGTCGCGAGCTGGGCCCGGTACTCGTCGGGGAGGTGCTCGATGGCGGCGGCGAGGGCCGCGTCGAAGGAGTCGGCGTCGAGGTCGGGGGGCAGCTTCGGCCGCTGGTGACCATCCATGCCTGACGCAGCGTAGCGCAGGGCATGCCGCCTGGTTCCGCCGGAGGCCAGCCGGCGCCAGCTCGCGGCCGCCCGGTTCGACCCGGGATTGGACGGCCTCGCGGCCATGAGGGACGGATTCCGGCTGGCGGGTGACGGCCTCGCGGCCATTAGGGCCCGAGTCCGGCTGGTGGGTGACGGGACGGCCCACCGGATTCCACTCGGCCTGACCGTCCGTGGAGCCCCGTGCGGAGGATGTCGACGAAACCCGCCTTCGGCCGATTCGCCGTGCACGAATCGCGCGGGATTGTCGGGCCGAGTGGAATGGACCCCGGTCCAGCCTCCCGCGCGCCACCCCGCCTGGCATGTGCGACGATTTGCCACCCGGCCTGACGCCATCCGGGCCGGCCGGACGCCAGCGCGCCGGCCCCACCGGCCTCGCGATGACCGCTCACGCGTGGCTGGAACGTCCGCCCGTATGGACCCGCCCTGACGGGCGCTCGTCCGGGCACTGTCCCGACGGCGGCCTGCCCCGCCGGGTACCATTCGATGTCGTGACGCTCGCCCCGAACGACTTCACGCATCTCCACGTCCACTCGGAATTCTCCCTCCTCGACGGGCTCGGCCGGATCGGCGACCTCGTCGACGAGGCCGAGCGGCTCGGCTTCGACTCTCTCGCCCTCACCGACCATGGCGCCCTCTACGGCGCCGTCGCCTTCTACCAGGCCGCCCGGGCCAAGGGGATCAAGCCGATCATCGGCGTCGAGACCTACGTCGCGCGGCGCTCCATGCGGGACAAGGAAGGCAAGGCCGATGCCCAGCCCTTCCACCTCGTCCTGCTGGCCCGGGACCTCGTCGGCTACCGGAACCTCTGCCGCCTCCTCACCGACGCCCACCTCGACGGCTACTACTACAAGCCGCGGATCGACCGGGAGCACCTGGCCCGCCACGCCCAGGGCCTGATCGGGCTCTCGGCCTGCCTCGGCGGCGAGATCCCCAAGGCCCTGGAATCCGACGACTGGCAGGCGGCGCGGCGACTGGCGGGCGAGTACGGCGACATCTTCGGCAAGGGCAACTTCTTCCTGGAGCTCCAGGACCACGGGATCCCGCTCCAGGCCCGCCTCAACGGGCAGCTCCTCCGGCTGGCCCCGGAGGCCGGGCTGCCGCTCGTCGTCACCAACGACCTCCACTACGTCCACCGGGCCCAGTCGGAGGCCCACGACGTCCTCCTCTGCGTCGGGACCGGCAACAACCTCGACACCCCGGGCCGCCTGAAGTTCGAGAGCGCCGAGTTCTACCTGAAGTCGGCGGCAGAGATGGCGGCCCGCTTCCCGGACGGCCGCGACGCGCTCCTGGCGACGCGGCGGATCGCCGAGATGGTGGACCTTGAGCTGCCCCTGGGCCAGCTGCGGATCCCGCACTTCCCGGTCCCCGAAGGCGAGACCGTCGAGAGCTGGCTGCGCGGGGAATGCGAGCGGGGCCTCGCCCGTCGCTACGGCACGGTCACCCCGGAGCTGCAGGAGCGGCTCGACTACGAGCTCGGCGTGATCACCCGCATGGGCTACGCCGGCTACTTCCTCATCGTCGCCGACTTCGTCCGCTTCGCCCGAGAGCAGGGGATCCAGACGACCTGCCGGGGGAGCGCGCCGGGGTCGATCGTGACCTACACCCTCGGCATCACCCCGGTCGACCCGATCCACTACCAGCTGCCGTTCGAGCGATTCCTCAACCCGGACCGGGTCACGATGCCGGACATCGACGTCGACTTCGAGGACGGCCGGCGGGACGAGGTCATCAGCTACGTCTCCC
This sequence comes from uncultured Chloroflexia bacterium, assembly GCA_963821235.1. Lineage (GTDB taxonomy): Bacteria > Chloroflexota > Limnocylindria > Limnocylindrales > CSP1-4 > CTSoil-043. The sequence goes on along the minus strand of CAWGCS010000001.1, from coordinate 2,345,672 downwards.
GCAAGTACGGGACCGACCACGTCGCCCAGATCATCACCTTCGGCACGATGCTCGCCCGGGCGGCCATCCGCGACGTGGGACGGGTCCTGGGCCACCCCTACGGCGACGTCGACCGGATCGCCAAGGCCGTCCCCAACCAGCTGGGGATCCGCCTCGACGAGGCCCTCGAGATCAGCCCCCAGCTCAAGGAGCTCCACGAGGCCGACCCGTCGGTCCGCCGCATCATCGACTTCGCCCGGCAGCTGGAGGGCGTGGCCCGCAACGCCTCGACCCACGCCGCCGGCGTCGTCATCAGCCGCGAGCCGCTGACGGAGCTGATGCCGCTCCAGAAGGCAACCAACTCCGACGCCACGATGACGCAGTACGAGATGCACGGCATCGAGGCGCTGGGGCTCCTGAAGTTCGACTTCCTGGGCCTCTCCAACCTGACGATCCTGCGCGCCGCGGTCGACCTGATCCGGGAGCACCGGAGCGTGCAGATCGACCTCGAGCGGATCCCCCTCGACGACCCAGCGACCTTCGAGCTCCTGGCCTCGGGGGAGACGACCGGCGTCTTCCAGCTGGAGTCTGCGGGGATGCGGCGCTACATCCGCGAGCTGCGCCCGACGTCCGTCTACGACCTGGCCGCGATGGTCGCCCTCTACCGCCCGGGGCCGATGGAGAACATCCCGGCCTACATCAGGCGCAAGCACGGCCAGGAGAAGGTCGCCTACCTCCACCCGCTCCTGGAGCCGTTCCTGGAGCGGACGCACGGCATCTTCGTCTACCAGGAGGACATCATGGCCGCCGCTGTCGCCCTGGGCGGCTTCAGCGGCCCCGAGGCCGACACCCTCGGCTACGCCATCCGCAAGAAGAAGTCGAGCGTCCTGCGGTCGATGAAGGACCAGTTCGTCACCCAGGCCGCCGAGCGCGGCGTGCGGCCGGAGACGATCGACGCTGTCTTCAAGGCCTTCGAGCCGTTCGAGCGCTACGGCTTCAACAAGGCCCACGCCACGACGTACGGCCTGGTGGCCTACCAGACGGCGTACCTCAAGGCCAACTACACCGTCGAGTACATGACGAGTGTCCTGACGGCGTTCCGCGACAACGCCGAGAAGGTGGCCGCGGCCGTCGCCGAGTGCCGCCGCCTCGGAATCGCGGTCCTGACCCCCGACGTGCACGCCAGCCACCTCGAGTTCACGGTCGAGGGCGAGGCGATCCGCTTCGGCCTCCTGGCGGTCAAGAACGTCGGCCAGGGCGCGATCGAGTCGATCATCGCCGCCCGGGAAGGGGAGGGACCCTTCCGCTCCTTCGCCGACTTCTGCAACCGCATCGACCTGCGGCTGGTGAACAAGCGGGTCCTCGAGTCGCTGGTCAAGGTCGGTGCCCTCAACGCCTTCGGCCACCCGGCCCAGCTGCTGCTGGCCCTCGACGACGTCCTGGCGGCGGCCCAGGCGGACCAGCGGGAGCGGGCCTCGGGACAGATCAGCTTCTTCGACCTTGCCGCGGAGCCCGCCTCGCTGGAGGCGCCCCTGCCCGGCGCGACGGAGGTCCCCGTCCGCGAGCGGCTCCGCTGGGAGAAGGAGCTGCTGGGGCTCTACCTCTCCGACCACCCCCTGGGCGAGGTCGCGGAGCGGATCGGGCGCTACGTCACCGCCTACTCCGGGGAGCTCAAGGACGAGTCGCTCGACGGCCAGCGCGTCGTCGTCGGCGGCGTCGTGACCGCCAGCCGGACCGTCGTCACCAAGGCACGCTCGACGATGGCCGTGGTCACCATCGAGGACCTCCAGGGCGCCATCGAGGTCGTCGTCTTCCCCCGCCTCTTCGAGCAGACGGCCGCCACGTGGCACGACGGCGCGATCGTCCTCGTGGCCGGCCGGATCGACCATCGTGGCGAGGAGGTCTCGCTCCTGGCCGACCTCGTGCGCGACTTCGACACCGCTTTGATCGGCGGCGAGGAAGCCTTCGCGGCGGAAGTCGCGGCGGCCGATCGCGGCCGGGGACGCGGCCGCCCCGCGGGCAACGGCAACGGGAACGGCAATGGGCCCGGCCCGACACCCCGCCGGCCGGGGCCGGCGGCGGGTCCCCCCGCCCGCGTCAGCTCGCCCCTGCGGGAAGGCGCCCCGTCGGCCGCCGGGAGGGCTGCCCCGATTGCGCCAGCAGGCCCGCACCTGGCCGCCCCGGAGCCTGTGACGGGCTCCCCGCAGCCGCCGGACCTTGCCGCCGCGGCGCCCGACCGCGAGGAGACGCCGCTTCCGGACGAGGCGCGCGCGGCGGCCCTGCAGGTCGCCACCGGTCCGACTGTCCCGCGGGAGGCCGGCCCGGCCGGCCGCCTCCACGTCCGCCTTGCAGGCGGGATCCCGACCGACGACCTCCAGGCGGCGATGGCGGAGCTGCGCGACGTCCTCCGCGGCCGGCCGGGGGCCACCCGCGTGACGATCCACCTGCCGCAGGGCGGCGGCCGCCCGGCACTCCCGATGGAGCTGCGCGACGGCGTGGCCTACGACGCGGAGCTGGTGGCCGAGGTCGCCCGCCGGCTCCGGCCCGGGATCGTCGAGCTCGCCCTCGCGCCGGACCCCGGTGGCTTCTCCGGGCCCGCCGAGCCGTAGTCCCTCAGGGTTGCTCCCCGTGTCTGGTCAACGACCCACGGCGGCGTGGGTCAGCTGCCCCGAGCAGCCCGGATGGCGCGGATCACCGACAGCTGCTCACGGTGCTCGGCCCGGACCACGTCGAAGTCGGCGGGCTCGATCTCGAGCTCGGATGCGATCTGGTTGAGCACGGCGCTCTCGGGGGACGAGATCTCGTCGTCCGCCGCCGTCACGAGGAAGGCGGCGCGGAGCACCGCCAGCCGCTGCTCCGGCGTGGAGATGCGGCGGAACTCGCGGGTGACGAGGAAATCCTCCGTCGACCCGAAGAGGCGAGCCTGCTGGCGGGCGATCTCCGAGATGATCACGGCCTCCGCCTTCGAGACGCCCATCTGGGCCACCAGCGCGTTCTCGACGAGGGCGCCCTCCTCGGGGCTGATCGCCAGGTCGGCGTTGGCGGCCCGGCTCAGGACGTAGGCGGCCCCGGCGAGGAGGCGAGCGCGGTCGGGCGGCAGGGCCTCCAGCCGGGCCACGATCTTGCGGACCGTGGCCGTCTCGGGGTCGTCCGCGCCGGGGGCCGCGGCGGGTGCCGGAGCGTCGGCCGAAGCGTTTGGTGCAGCGCCGAAGAGGCGGCTCAGGAACGACATGTGCGGCAACTCCACGTGGCTGGCGTGGTACGGAGCGTAGCGCAGGAGGGGCAGGGCGGTCGGGCGGCGAGCTCAGGGGCGCGACGGGGCGTCCGGTGCGGCGGGTCGCCGCGGTCGTCCAGGCGACCCGGGCAGCTCGAGGTCCAGCTGGAGTCCGCCAGAGGCGACCGGCGGCGTCCCCGCCGGCGCGCGGCGCGCCCGCGGCCGCCGGGCGGCCTCGACGCCCTCCGCGAGGAGCGGCGCCCCGATCGTCGCCGCGAGGCGCTCGGCGAGCGGCCACCAGTCGAACGAGTCGCTGATCGCGGAGGCCGCGATCTTGACCATCCGGTCCGGGCGGACGAAGCGCGGCAGGACGTCGTCGAGGATCGCCTCGATCTCGTCGCGGAAGGAGTCGCTGGTGCTGCGGATGCCGTCGGCGCGGAGCTCGATGTCGGGCGTCAGGCGGACGACGACGTCGTAGGTCGCGCCCCAGGCCCGGACGAGCGGCTCCGCGGAGAAGCGGTCGACGCCGCCGCAGGCACGGAGGTAGTAGGCGTAGTTGTCGACCACGCCCCGATCGGTGACGAGGACCTCGGCCTTGGGCGCCAGCTCCAGCTCTCGGCGGACCTGGCTCACGAGAACCCACAGCTGGGCCTCGCCGGTCGCCGTCTCGTTGATGCCGAGCGGGTTGTCGCGAACGACCTCCCGGGCGAACTCCACCGAGCGCCCGGCCCGCTGGATCGTGTGGGCGAAGGCATAGGCCGCCGTCGTCTTGCGGATGCCGTGGGATCCGACGAAGGCGATCTTGGCGCGGCGGGGCCAGGCTGTCACGGCTGCGCCTGCGTGGCGCTGCCTGCCCGCCCCCACCGGCCCGCGCGCGCTCGCAGCCGCCACCCGACGAAGAGGAGGAGCTCCACCATGATCGTCGCCACGACGAGCGACCAGCGAAGACGGCGCGCGGACATCGCGGTGCGAACCTCGGGCACGGCGTGGCTGGTCCCGGGAGGGAGATTCGAACTCCCATGGGCTCGCGCCCGCCCGATTTTGAGTCGGGTGCGTCTGCCATTCCGCCATCCCGGGCCACTTGCAGTCTAGTCGAGCGCCGACCCCGCCCGGGCCCCGGACCGCCGCCCGGCCGGCCACACCCGGCGCGTCAGCGGCCTGCCGAGCGGTTCGAGAGCCGGGACGCTGCCCGGCGGCACCCACCCCGCCTGTACCATCGCCGCCCATGGAGACCCGCACCGGGCCCGCGGAGGGCGACGTCCTGCTGGCCCCTCCGCCGCGCTTCACGACGGCCGAGGCGGCCGCGCTCGCCGCCGACCTCTTCGGCGTGTCCGGGAGCGCGACGCCGCTCGTGAGCGAGCGCGACCAGAACTTCCGGGTCGCCGGCGACGACGGGCGCGGCTGGGTCCTCAAGGTCTCCAACGGCGGCGAGCGCGAGGGCGTCGTCGAGATGGAGGTCGGTGTCGTCCGCCACATCGCGGAGGTGGACCCGACGCTTCCCGTGGCCCTCGCCCACCCGACTCGCGACGGCGCGCCGTGGGCCGTCGCGACCGGCACCGACGGGGCACGCCATCTCGTCCGCCTGCTCCCCCTCATGCCCGGACGGAACGGGGCGGCGGTCGAGCTCTCGCGCGACGCGATCCGCGACTTCGGGGCGGTCTCGGCCCGCCTCGGCCGGGCGACGCGCGGCTACTTCCACCCCATGGCGGGCCGGCCGATCCTGTGGGACGTCAAGCACCTGCCCATGCTGCGGCCGCACCTTCCCCTCGTCGCCGACGACCGCCGCCGGGCGCTCGTGGCGACGATCCTCGACCGCTTCGAAGAGGCCGTCCTGCCGCGCCTGGCTGGCTTCCGGGCGCAGGCGATCCACAACGACCTGACCTTCGACAACACGCTTCTCGACGCCGACGGCCGCGTCAGCGGGATCGTCGACTTCGGGGACATGGCCCACACGGCGCTCGTCCTGGACCTGGTCGCCGCGCTCGTGGCCCTCCTCGGCGGACGCCAGGACCCGGCCGACCTCTTCGGCGTCGCGGAGGCGGCCCTCGCCGGGTACGCGGCCGTCACCCCGCTGGAGGACGCGGAGGCGGCCGTCCTGGGCGACCTCGTCCTCGCGCGCCTGGCCCAGACAACCCTCATCTCGGCCTGGCGCATCGGGATCTACCCGGAGAACGCGGCCTACCTCTCGAGCTGGGACGCGGAGGCCTGGCCAATGCTCGCCCTCTTCGAGGCGGTCGGGCTCGAGGAGGTCCGGCGCCGCTTCGCCGCCGCCGCCCGGCGCGTCCCGGCGTGGGCCGTGCCCCCGGTCGGGGACGGCCATCCGGCGGGGGCGGACGACCGGCTCCTGGCCCGCCGGCGTGTCCTCGGGTCGGCCCAGTCGCCGCTCACCTACGAGGAGCCGCTGCACCTCGTGCGCGGCGAGGGGGCTCGGATGTACGACCCCGCCGGGCGGGCCTACCTCGACGCCTACAACAACGTGCCGGTCGTCGGCCACGCCCACCCCCGCGTGGTGGCGGCCATCGCCCGCCAGGCGGCCACCCTCAACACGAACACGCGCTACCTGCACGGCACCGTCCTCGACCTGGCGGAGCGCCTCGTGGCCTCCATGCCGCCCGGCCTAGACACGGTCATGTTCGTCAGCTCCGGCAGCGAGGCGAACGACCTCGCCTGGCGCCTGGCCACGACGGCGACCGGCGGGCGCGGCGGGATCGTCACGGACTGGGCGTACCACGGCGTGTCGGCGGCGATCGCCGACCTCTCACCGGAGGAATGGCCCCGCGGCCGGCGGCCTGCCCACGTCGCGACGATGCCGCCGCCCGACACGTATCGGCTGCCGGCCGCCGACGGTGAGGCCTGGCCGGAGCGGGCCGCGGCCGGTGTCGACGGGGCGATCGCCGACCTCGCCGGGCGTGGCCTGCGGCCGGCGGCGATGCTCCTCGACGGCGGGTTCACCAGCGACGGGATCTTCGCTCCGCCGCCGGCCTTCCTGCGCGACCTCGTGCGCCGCGTCCGCGAGGCCGGTGCGCTCTTCGTCGCCGACGAGGTCCAGGCGGGCTACGGCCGGATGGGCGACGCCCTGTGGAGCTTCTTGGCTCCCGGGATCGTCCCCGACATCGTGACCCTCGGCAAGCCGATGGGGAACGGCCACCCGGTCGCGGCGGTGGTCACCCGGGCGGAGATCGTCGACCGCTTCGCGGCGGAGACGGAGTTCTTCAGCACCTTCGGTGGCAACCCGGTCGCCTGCGCGGCGGCGATGGCCGTCCTCGACGTCATCGAGGACGAGGGCCTGGTCGCGCACGCCGCCGAGGTCGGCGAGGAGATCCGGGACGGCGTCCGGGCGATCGCCGCCCGCCACCCGGCCATCGGCGACGTCCGCGGCCGCGGGCTCATGATCGGCGTCGAGCTCGTGGCGGATCCCGCGGCGCGCACGCCGGCCGCGGCGCTCGCGAGCCGCGTCCAGAACGGCATGCGCGCCCGCGGCGTCCTGGTCGGCGCGACGGCTCGCGCGGGGAACGTCCTGAAGGTCCGGCCACCGCTCGTGGTGACCGCCGCCGACGCGGCGCTGATCGTGGAGACGCTCGAGGCGGCCCTCATCGCCGCCGGAGCCTGAGGCGAGGGCGCAGGCGCGCGTCAGTCCGCGCGGCGAAGGGCGAGGCCGCGAGCCACGAAGAGGGCCAGCCCGGCCGCCAGCAGGACGCCGGAGAGGATCAGCGCGAGCGGGGGACCCGACCCGGTCGCGGTGGCCTCGTCGATGCCCTTGCCGGCCATCTGGTCGGTCGCGCCCGTGGTGGCGTTGCGCTCGGGCACGGCCGGCGAGGCGGCCGCGTCGCCGGAGGTGCCCGCCAGGCCGGCCGCGCTGGGAGCCGCGGTCGGGAGGGCCGCCGGCTGGACCTCGGGGGAGGCTGCGGCCCCGTAGCCCTCGACTCCGCCGCCGTCGGGCGCCGGGACCTCCGCCGGCGTGCCGACGGTGCTGAGGGTGGTCGCGCCGCCGCCGAGGCCGGGCAGCCCGGCGGTCAGGAGGAGGCCCACGACGCCGAGCGTCGCGAGGCCGGTCGCCAGCGGCCGGACGGTCGAGCCGGGAGCGACCAGCCAGCCGAGCAGGCGGCGCCAGGCGGTGGGCCGGAAGCGGGCCGCGTCCTCCGGGCTGAGCTGGAAGTCGCGCCGACGGGGCGGGACGGGAAGGCTCGCCATCGCGCCGCGGATGGCCGCGAGGTCGGCGCGGAGGGCGGCGCACCCGGCGCACGACTCCACGAGCGCCTCGGCTCGCCCGCGCTCGGCGCCCGCGAGGTCGCCGCCGTCGAGGGCGACGATGAGCGCGGCGTGGTCCTCGGCCACGGCGGCGGAGGTGTGCGGGACGGGCGGCATGGTCCTGTGACGACCTCAGCTGCGGAAGAGTTCCATGCGGTCGGCGAGCAGCCCGCGCAGGGCCAGCCGGCCGCGGTGGATGCGGGACTTCACGGTCCCCAGGGAGACGCCGGTCAAGGTGGCGATCTCGGCGTAGTCGTAGCCCTCGACGTCGTAGAGCACGATGGCCGTGCGCTGGTCGGCCGCGATCGCGGCCAGAGCGCCGGCCAGCGCCCGGCCTCGCTCGGCCGCGCCAGCGATCGTCTCGGGGTCCGTCTCAGGTCCCGCGGGTGGCTGCCACGACTCGTCCTCGAGCTCCGGGTAGGGGCTCACCGGCCGCCGCTTGCGGGCCCGCTGGAGGTCCATGGCCGCGTTGACCGCGATCCGCGTGAGCCAGCCGCGGAACGATGGGCCACGGTAGCTGCGCAGGCTGCGGTAGGCGGAGAAGAACGCCTCCTGCACGGCGTCCGAGGCCTGGTCGGCGTCCGGCACCAGGCGCGCCACCAGGGCGTGGCAGAGGTCCTGGTAGGCCTCGACGAGCTGGTTGAACGCGGCAAGGTCGCCCTCGAGGGCACGTGCCACGAGGATCTCGTCCCGGCGGGCCGCGGCCTCGTCCCCGGGCCGGGAGCCAACCCGGGCGAGCGAGGCGTGCTCGCCCGTCGACGTCGAGCGGGGATCGTCCAACGAGGCTCGGCTCCTTCCGGCGCGGACGCCTGGGAACGTCGAAGCGGCGAGGCGGCGCGAGTCTAGCACGGCCTTCCGGACGCCCGACGGGCCCCCGCGGTTCCGGCCATCGCGCGGCCGGTACACTGGATCGGACGCGTCGCCGACGCCCCAGCCCGGCCGGAGGATCCCGCCCGCCATGACCCGCCTGATGCTGCTGGACGGCAACGGGCTCATCTACCGCGGCTACTACGCCCTCATCGAGACGCCCCTCACCACCTCGAAGGGCGAGCTCGTCAACGCCGTCTTCGGCTTCACGAACATCGTCCTGCGGGCCATCCAGGACGTGAAGCCGGAGGCGGTGGCGATCGCCTTCGACCTCGGCAAGCCGACGTTCCGCCACGAGGCCTTCGCGGCATACAAGGCCACCCGCCAGCGGATGCCGGACGAGCTGCGCGACCAGTTCCCGAAGGTCCGCCAGGTCGTGGCCGCCCTCGGATTCCCTGTCTACGAGCGCGAGGGCTTCGAGGCTGACGACGTGATCGCCACGCTCGTCGCGCAGGCCGAGGAGCTGGACCTGGAGACGACGATCGTCACCGGCGACCTCGACATGCTCCAGCTCGTGTCGGACAGGACGCGGCTCGTCGTCTCGCTCCGCGGCGGGGTGGCGAACACGGTGACGTACGACCGGGCCCGGATCGACGAGCGGTGGGGCTTGCGGCCGGACCAGATGCTCGACTACAAGGCCCTCAAGGGCGACGCCACCGACAACATCCCGGGCGTGCCCGGGGTGGGCGAGAAGACGGCGGCGAAGCTGGTCGGGACGTTCGGGACGGTCGACGAGCTGTACGCCCGGATCGACGAGGTTCAGCCGGAGAAGCTGCGGCCTCTCCTCCTCGAGGCGAAGGATCGCGTCCTCGCCAGCCGCGACCTGCAGCGCCTCGTCAGCGACGTCCCGGTGCGGCTGGACGCGGAGGCGGCCCGCCTCGGCGCCTACGATCGCGATGCCGTCGTCCGCCTCTTCCGCGAGTACGAGTTCCGGACCCTCATCGACCGGCTCCCGCCGCTCGGCGACGAGACGCCGGACGAGGCCGTCGCGCGGGCCCGCGAGGCGGCCGGCGAGGTGCCCGCCGCCCGGGCGCCGGGCTCTCCTGCCCCCCCCCGACGGGCTCCCTCCGGCGGCCTGCAGCTCTCGCTCGACTTCGACGCCGTCGGGCCCCGCCCCGACCCCGGCGCCGAGCCCGAGACGCCGCTGCCGGCCGGCGACCTCCCGGCGGCGCTCGCGGCCCTCATCGCCGACCCCGGCCGGATCGAGCGGGCGGATGCCGCCGCAGCCGCCGACCTCGGGGCCTGGCTGGCCACGCTCCCGGCCGTCGGGGTGGCGATGCTGCTCGACGACCCGCGACCGCGGGCAGGGTCGCCGCTGGCCCTGGCCCTGGCCGGGGAGGACGGGCGCGTCGTCGCCTTCGAGGGTGCCGAGGCCGCCGTCGCCGCCCGCCGGGCGCTCGAGGCCGCAGCGACGCCGCTCGTCGGGCACGAGGTGAAGGCGCTCCTCACGGCGCGATTCGCCGACGACCTTGCCGCGGCCGCGACCCCGGTCGCCTTCGACACCCAGATCGCCGCCTACCTCCTCAACGCCTCCCTACGGAGCCAGGGAATCGCCGACGTCGTCCACGAGCGGCTCGACCTCGACCTGCCGCCGGCCGCCGCGGGCCTCTCCGCCGGCGAGCGGGCCGCGCTGGAGGCGCTGGGCACGCTCGCCGTCCGGGGGCCGCTGGCTGCGGCCCTCGAGGAGCAGGGCCTGGCCCGGCTCTTCGCCGAGCTGGAGCTGCCCCTCATCCCGATCCTGGCCCGCATGGAGGCGACCGGCGTCGCCCTCGACCTGGCGGCGCTCGCCGCCCTCGATCGTGAGTTCGGAGCCGAGCTGGCCCGCCTCGAGGCGGAGATCTACGTCGACGTCGGCCACGAGTTCAACCTCGGCAGCCCGAAGCAGCTCGAGCAGGTGCTCTTCCACGAGCTCGACCTGCCGAAGGGCAAGCGCACCAAGACGGGCTACTCGACCGACGCGACCGTGCTCGAAGAGCTCCGGCCGGCCCACCCGATGATCGGCAAGCTGCTCGACTGGCGCCTCTACGCGAAGCTCCGCAGCACGTACGTCCAGGCCCTGCCGAGCCTGCTTGCCGACGATGGGCGGCTCCACACGACCTTCCACCAGGCGGTCGCCGCGACCGGCCGCCTCTCCTCGTCAGACCCGAACCTCCAGAACATCCCGATCCGGACCGACCTCGGCCGGCGCATCCGCCGGGCCTTCGTGGCCGGCGGCCCGGACGTCATCCTCGTCTCCGCCGACTACAGCCAGATCGAGCTGCGGGTCCTCGCCCACGTCTCGGGCGACGAGCACCTCAAGGCGGCCTTCGCCGAGGGCAAGGACATCCATCGCGAGAGCGCCGCCCTCGTCCTGCGCAAGGATCCGGCCGACGTCACCCCGGATGAGCGTTCGATGGCCAAGATGGTCAACTTCGGGATCGCCTACGGGATGAGCGACTACGGCCTCGCCACCCGGGCCAGCATCCCCCGGGACCAGGCCCGAGAGTTCATCGACCGCTACTTCGCCACCTACTCCGGGATCAGCTACTACATGCTCCACATCAAGGAGACGGCCCGCGCCAAGGGCTACGTCAGCACGCTCCTGGGCCGCCGCCGTGAGATCCCCGAGCTTCGCTCCGGCAACCGCAGCCTGGCCGCCGCCGGCGAGCGGATGGCGATCAACATGCCGATCCAGGGGACGGCCGCCGACATCATGAAGATCGCCATGATCCGCGTCGCCCGCCGCGTCGCCGACGAGGGCTTCCGCGCCCGCCTTCTCCTCCAGGTCCACGACGAGCTCCTGCTGGAGGTGCCACGCGACGAGGTCGGGCGCCTCGTGCCCGTCCTGCGCGAGACGATGGAGGGCGCCCTGGCCCTCGACGTGCCGCTCACGGTGGACGTCAAGGTCGGCGACGACTGGGAGGCGATGACGCCTCTCCCGCGCGGGCCGGTCGCCGCAGGCTGAGCCCGGTGGATCCGCTCGTCGTCGCGTCGCAGGAGGCGCCAGGTGCCTGAGCTGCCCGAGGTCGAGACGGTCGCCCGCGACCTGCGCGGGCTCGTCGTCGGGACCACCATCACCGGCGCACGGGGCGACTGGGCCCCCACGATCCGGTCGCACGCGGACCTGGCCGCCTTCGACCGGGAGGTGGCGGGGCGGCGCATCGAGGCCGTGGGGCGGCGAGGCAAGGTCGTCCTGCTGAGCCTGTCCGGCGGTGCCGCCATCACGATCCACCTCAAGATGACGGGCCAGCTCTTCGTCGTCCCTGCGGCGACACCGGCGGACGGCCACGTCCACGTGGTCCTGGCCCTGGCGGACGGGCGCGAGCTCCGCTTCCGGGACATCCGCAAGTTCGGGCGGATCGGCGTCTGGCCGGTGGACCCGGGGACCGGACGGGCCCTCGATCCGGAGGCGGGCCGCGAGCTCTTCGCCGCGATCGGCCCCGAGCCGCTGGAGGCCACCTTCACCCTGGCGGCGTTCCAGGCCCGGCTGCGCGCCCGCCGCGGACGGCTCAAGCCCCTCCTGCTGGACCAGAGGTTCGTGGCCGGCATCGGCAACATCTACGCCGACGAGGTCCTCTGGCGGGCGCGGCTCCACCCGCTGCGAGCAACAGGAACGCTCCGCCCGGCCGATGAGCGACGCCTCCACCGGGAGATCCGGGCAGTCCTCGCGGAGGCCGTGGAGCGACGCGGATCGTCCGTCGACGACTACACGGCCCCCGAGGGGGACGGGTCGATGCAGGATCGCCTGGAGGCCTACCAGCGGACGGGCGAGCCGTGCCCCCGCTGCGGGCGGCCGATCCGGCGGATCGTGGTGGGCGGCCGGGCGACCCACTTCTGCGGCTGGTGCCAGCGCCTGCCGGCGGCGGATCGGCCCGGCGCGGCAGCGATCCTCGCCGCAGGCCGCCTGTCCCAGGTGCGAGGGCGGCGCTGGGTGGAGCTGGCGGGGGAGGGGAGCCTCGGCCTGACCGCGGCCGAGGCGGCCGTGGCCACGGCCAGGGCCCGGGCCGAGCGGACTCGCCGGGCCGCCGCCACCCGGCGGGCGCAGGCGCGCGTGGGCGCGGGAGGCGCCTGAGCGTGTCGCTCGTCCGGCTCTCGAACGTCTCCCGCGAGATCGGGACGTTCGTCATCCTCGACGCGGTCAACGCGGCCGTCGCCGTCGGCGAGCGCGTCGGCCTCGTCGGCCCCAACGGGGCGGGGAAGACGACGCTCCTCCGGATCGCCGCCGGCCAGGACGAGCCGGATCGGGGCGAGGTCCAGCGGCGCCGCGCCCTGACCGTCGGGCTCCTGGCCCAGGAGGCTCACTTCGACGAGGCGTTCGCCTCCGCCCCGGACCTCCGGACAGCCGTCCGGCGCGGCGCGATCGTCGTGGAGGCGCTGGAGGCCCGGCTCCGGGCCCTGGAGGAGTCTGGCGCCGCCGGCACGCCGGCCTACGCCGACCTGACCGCCCGCTTCGCCGCCGTCGACGGGTGGACGCTCGACCAGCGGGTGGACGAGGCGCTCTCGGGCCTCGGCTTCTCGCCCGAGGAGATCGCCCGCTCGCCCGAGGAGCTGTCGGGCGGACAGCAGACCCGAGCGGCGCTGGCACGCCTCCTGGTGGCCGACCTCGACCTGCTCCTGCTCGATGAGCCGACCAACCACCTCGACCTGGCGGCGATCGAGTGGCTCGAGGAAGCCGTTCGTCGGCGCCGCGGCGCGATCGTGGTCGCCTCCCACGATCGCGCCTTCCTCGACGCCACGGTGACCCGGATCTGGGAGCTGCGGGACCGCCGCCTGGCCGCATTCCGGGGCGACTACTCGGCGTATGCCCGCCAGCGCGAGGAGCGCGACGCCCGCCTGCGCCGGGAGGCCGACGCCCGGGACGCGCAGATCACCAGGGAACAGGCGCTGGTCCAGACGTACCGCAGCCAGCGCAAGCACGGCAAGATGCACGAGCACGAGGCGCGGCTCGCCCGGCTCGACCGCATCGAGGTCCCTCGGTCGGGGCCCGCCCTCCGCCTGGGCCGCGCCCTCGGCGCCCCGCCGCCGCGCTCCGGCGAGGTGGTCCTGCGCATGGAGGACCTCGTGGTCGGCCACCCCGGGGGGCCGGACGTCGCCCGCGCCGTGCGCCTGGAGGCGAGCCGCGGCGAGCGGATCGGCATCGTCGGGCCCAACGGGGCGGGCAAGACGACGCTGCTGCGGGTCGTCGCCGGGGAGCTGCCGCCGCGCGACGGGCGCCTCTCGTTCGGAGCCAACGTCCAGCTGGGGTACCTCGCCCAGGTCCGCACCAACCCGCTCGTCGGCGAGACCGTCCTCGACGCCCTGCTCGGCGAGATCCCGATGACGGCCGGCGAGGCGCGCGGCTACCTGGCCCGCTTCCTCTTCCGCGGTGACGACGCCTTCAAGGAGGTGCGCAGCCTCTCCGGCGGGGAGCGGTCCCGCCTCGAGCTGGCGATCCTCGGGATCATGCCTTCGAACCTCCTGCTCCTCGACGAGCCGACCAACCACCTCGACATTCCCGCCCGCGAGGCCCTCGAGGGGTTCATGCGCGAGACGGCCTCCACCCTCCTCGTCGTGAGCCACGACCGGCGCCTCCTCGAGACGACCTGCGACCGGCTGTGGGTCGTCGACGAGGGCGTCGTGGTCCCCTTCGAGGGTGGTTACCGGGCCTGGCGTGCGGCGGTGGCGGACGGCTGGCGGATCGCCGACGCCCAGGCGCGCGAGCACGCCCGCTTCCACGGGCGCCCCGCGCCGGCGGCGCGCGGCGCCCGCCCGATGGCCCCGGCCCCGGCGCCCGCCCGCCCGGAGGCCCCGGCGCCGCGCCCCGCGGCCCGCCAGCCGAAGCTCTCCAAGGACGCCTACCGGCGCCAGAAGAGCGTGATCGATGACGACCTGACCCGGCTGGGGTTGCGCAAGAGTCACCTCGAGCTGGCCCTCCTCGACCCCTCGATCGCGGCGAACTTCGTGGAGTTGCGGCGCGTCACGAGCGAGCTGGCGGACGTCGACCAGGCGCTCGGCGCGGCCGAGGAGGCCTGGCTCCTTCTCGAGGAGCGGGCCCCGTGACGCGGGCGGTCCGCATCGGCCTGACGGGCCCGATCGGCTGCGGCAAGTCGACGGTCGCCGGCTGGCTGGCGGCTCGCGGCGCCGTCGTCATCGACGCCGACGCCGTGGCCCGCGCGGTGACCGCCCCGGGCGGGCCGGCCGCTGAGGCGATCCTGGCCCGCTTCGGCGACGCGGTACGGGACCCGCACGGCACGCTCGACCGGGCGGCCCTGGCCAGCGTCGTCTTCGCCGATCCGGCGGCCCTGGCCGACCTGGAGGCGATCGTCCACCCCGCCGTCCGGATCCGCATCCTTGCCGCCCTGACGGCCGCCGACGCGGCCGGTGCCGTCGCGGTCGTCGTCGAGGCCATCAAGCTCGTCGAGGGCGGCCTCGCCGACGCGTGCGACGAGGTCTGGCTCGTCACCTGCCGGCCAGCCGCGCAGCGACGTCGCCTGGCCGGCCGCGGCCTTGCCCGCGAGGACGCCGAGCGGCGGATGGCGCTCCAGGGCGACCTCGCCGAACGGCTCCGGCCGCGTGCCACCCGCGTCGTCGTCACCGACGGGACGCCGGGGCAGGCAGAGCGGCGGGCGGCCGCTGCGCTCGCGGCGGCCCTGGACGAGCATCGCCCGGCCGGCGGGCGCTGAGGATCCTGGACGCACGGCCGCCCGGCCCGCGGCGGCGGGCCGGGCGGCACGGGAGGCGCGCCGGGTCAGCGGCGCAGCAGGGCGGGCGCGAGGTCCGCGCGTCGCGCCCGAGCGACCCGGCGCTCCCTAGGGAGCCGGCGTGGCCGCAGAGTTGCCCCCGCCCCTGGGGTACGTCTCCGGGATCGGCAGGTCGTACTCCTCGATGATCCGGTTCGTCGTCTCGCCGAGGCCGGCCGTTTCCACCGTGCGGGTGTCCTCCGGCGGCCGGAGGGCGAAGCTGAAGGAGGCCGTGCCGGACGACTGGAGGTGGCTGATCTCCTCGGCCACCGCCTCGGTGACCCGGAGGATGTAGAGGGTCCCGGACCTGGCCAGCACCGGGACGTCCTGGTAGGTCAGCTTGGTCGACTTGTCCGTGTAGAGCTTCCCCTGCTCGGCGATCTCCTGGGGCACGTTCACCGTCGCGGTGACGAAGACGTCGACCGTCTGCCCGGGCTCGATGAGGCCGCCGACGGCGCGATCGTCGGGCACGCTGAGCGAGATCGCCCGGAGGTCCGGGCTGTCCGGCGCGATGGAGGCATCCGGCCCCAGGATCGAGAACTGCCCGCCGGCGGCCGCCGACGCGAGGAGGTTCTTCGTGACGAGCTGGCCGGTCGGGATGGTGACCCCGCTGATCCGCCCCACGACCTCGTCGATCGCGGTGAAGGCGGCGGCGTTGGTGACGTCCTGGGGGACCTCGCGGAGGGCCACGTCCCCGGCCTCGATCGGCTTGCGGGCCGCGATCTCGCGGGCGGCGACGACCACCGACACGGTGGGGATCCCCTGCGTCGCTGCCTGCTGCTGGGCCTGGGTGAGCACGAAGAAGCCACCCCCACCGGCGGCAAGGGCGAGGATCAGGCCCACCGCGATGATCCACTTGCCGCGCCGCCCGTGGTCCTTGTAGTCGAGCTCGTCCATGGCTGCCTCCCGTGGTGCGCGGCGGCCGTGCCGCGCCTCGCTGTTGCCGTGCCCGCCCGGCTAGTCCCAGGGCACCAGCCGCGCCACCTGACCGCGGCGCAGGGCGGGGTCGTCGGGGTCCGCGATCACCGGCGTGATCGCATAGCCCGTGATGGTGTTGCTGTCGACCGTGGCGATCCGCATGACCGCGAAGCCGACGATGTCGATGTACTCGTCATTGCCGTGCGTGGTCCCGTCACCGACCACGACCTCGATGGGATAGAGCCGGGTGACCGTGCGCGGCGTCGCCTCGCCGTTGATCCCGCTGACCCGGACGATGAAGCGGTGGGGCCCGTTCGCCAGGCCGGTCGTTCCGATCGTCAGCGTCGACGAGAAGAGCCGCGAGTTGCGACCGAGGGGGGTGACCATGGAGGGCGCGAACGTGGCGGTCACGCCGGCGGGGAGGGGTGCGTTGAGCCCCTCGAGCGAGATGGTCACGCTTCCCCCGAAGGGTTGGCTCTGGGCGTCCTTGACGGCGATCCGGAAGGTCGCCGTCGCTCCGGCCACGACGGTCTGGGACGAGACGTCGGAGGTGACGCCGACGTCGCGGCTCACCGACCCGATCCGGATGGCCAGCGGCTCGTACTTCGTGGTGAGGTAGGGGCTCCCCGCCTGGCCCTTGATCCAGAGGGCGTAGATGCCCGGTGCCGCGCCGCTGGTCCTGAGGTCCAGCATGGAGACGGAGGTCCCGCTGCCGAGCGACGGCGTGACGGGGTCGGGATCGTAGCGAACGGGATCGGACCCGACCAGCGTCCCGAGGAGCATCGGGTTGCTCGGGTCGTTGCCGTCGGCGATCGTGGAGAGGGTGACCTGGCCCGAGAACGCCTGGTTGCGGCCAACCCGGAAGCTGCCTCCGTCGGCGACGGTGCCGGTGGTGGGGAGGGCGATCAGGGGCGGCGTGCCGAGGGTGAAGTCGGGGATGGCCATGACCTGGCCCGGATAGACGGCCACGAGGATCGAATCGCCCGGCGCGAAGCGGCCGTTCATCGCGCTGATGGCGATGCCGGTCGCATTGCCGGACATCACCGCCACCTGGTCGGCGGCGTCGGGCGGCGTCGTGGCCGGCGGCGGCAGCGGCGGCGGGTAGCCGCCGGCCGTGATCCAGCTGGCCTCCATCGACTTCAGCGTGTTGGGAGCTGTCCCTGACGTGACGTCGTTGTAGTAGACCTGCGAGCCGACGGCCTGGAAGTTGCGGACGTCGAGGGCGATGAAGCCCCGGAAGTCCGAGCTCCCGTTCGGCTGCGCCCCCTGGCCCAGGATCTCGACGACAGGGCCGTGGTTCGTCGGGTCGCTGCCGGGATTCGTCGCGTCGAACGCCGCGCCGGCGTTGGGGGCGCTCCGCAGGGCGGGGTCCGAGTCGGTCCCCAGGCAGGACGTGATCTCGGTGGCGAAGACGTCGACGAAGTCTCCCGGGTTGTTGGCGCAGGGCGCCATCGCGCCGTCGTTCGGGCCGGGAAGGTTCAGGTAGCGACGGACGGCGATCGGCAGGAGGCTTGCCTGCAGCACGACGTGGGCCCTCGCGCTCCGGACGCTGTCGACGAGCCCCACGACGCGACCGAAGGTGAAGGGGATCGTGTTCTGGATCGCCACCCGGACGTCGCCACCGCTCACGAGAATCCCGTTGACGAGCTGCTCTGGGTCGCCGGCCCCGCCGGGCGCGTAGACGGGGCTCGAGGGCGGCAGGGGGGCGACGATCCCGTTCGGCCCCCTGGCCACGTTGATCGCCAGCACCGCCCGGGCCTCGGCGTCGGCATCGGCATAGCTCCCGCCCCGGATCAGGCTGTTGGCGGCCGCCAGGGCCGCCGCGTCGGCGGCGTTCTGCAGCGAGCGCTGCTCCATGAGGAAGCGGCCGGCGTCGAAGGCGATCCCGACGGCGGCGAGGAGGGCAACCAGGCCGAGGGCGAAGAGGACGAGCACCTGGCCCCGCGATGCAGCGCCACCGGGAGCCCGGCCGCGCACCCGGGCGGCCATCAGTTGATCACCATCGTGACCTCGCTCGGCAGGGCGAGGCGGCCGCCCGCGTCACGGGGCAGGAGCGCGGAGATCATCGGGATGATGAGGTCCTGGTGGTAGGTCGCCCGGACGGTGACCGTCTGCCCCATCCGGGAATCGGAATCGGTCACCCCGGCCGGGATCGCGTAGGTGATCGCCAGGTCGCCGTTCGTGAAGGTCAGCCCGGCCGGCGTGGATCCCGTCTGCGTCCAGGCGGTCCCGCCGACAAACTGCGGGCCGGTCTTGGCCAGGAGGTTCATCGAGGCGAGCACCTGGCCACGGATCGCGTCGTTCCGCGCTGCGTCGTTCTGCGCCTTGGACTGGCCCCGGTCGTAGACGAAGATCGTCCCCGTGCGCGCCCCCTCGCGAGCGGCGTTGGTCATCGTCACGTAGGAGTTGAAGATGAGGCCGAACTGGATGACGCCCAGCACGAGGAGCAGGAGCGGCACGAGGACGAGGGCGAACTCGACGAGGCTCTGGCCACGAAGGGAGGTGCGGCCGGGATCCGGGGGGCAGCCGGTGGACGGTCGACGCCGGCGGGCGATCCTCATCGGGGTGCCACGATCCTCATGCAGGGACAGCGGGCCCCCGGAGGCCGCGACCGGGGTCAGCATCGCGCCGGCCGCGGTGCCTCTCCATCCCCCCTTCGTCCTGCCCCGCACCACCCGATCAGGGCGGCCCGCCAGCCTTCGCGCATCGGTGACAGGCTAGAACGGGCGTTCTGTTCGACATCCTCCGTTCTGCTAGACTCCGCCCCATGAGCGACTTCCGGCTCGTCGCCCCGTTCGAGCCGACCGGCGACCAGCCGCAGGCGATCGAGCGCCTGGCCGACGGCCTCGGCCGCGGCCTGCGCCACCAGGTCCTCCTGGGCGCCACGGGGACGGGGAAGACCTTCACGATCGCCCGCGTCATCGAGAAGGCCAACCGGCCCACCCTGGTCCTCGCCCACAACAAGACGCTGGCCGCCCAGCTCTACGCGGAGTTCCGGGACTTCTTCCCGGACAACGCCGTCGAGTACTTCGTCAGCTACTTCGACTACTACCAGCCCGAGGCGTACCTGCCCCGCTCGGACACCTACATCGAGAAGGACTCCAGCCGCAACGAGGAGATCGACAAGCTGCGCCACGCGGCGACGAAGGCCCTCTTCGAGCGCCGGGACGTCATCATCGTCGCCTCGGTCAGCTGCATCTACGGCCTCGGCGCGCCGGTCGACTACGGGGCCACGATCCTCCGCCTCAAGCGTGGAGGCGCCTACCGCCGCGACACGGTCCTGCGCCACCTGGTCGACCTCCAGTACCAGCGCAACGACCAGGCCCTCCAGCGGTCGCGCTTCCGCGTCCGCGGCGACACCCTGGAGCTGGTCCCGTCCTCGGAGGATCGCCTCGTCCGGGTGGAGTTCTTCGGCGACGAGGTGGAGCGGATCACGGAGCTCGACCCCCTTACCGGGGAGCTCCTCGCCGAGCGCTCCGAGGTCAACGTCTTCCCGGCCAGCCACTTCGTGACCCCGGCCGACAAGCTCAAGGTCGCCGTCGGCACGATCGCCGCCGAGATGGACGAGCGGGTGGCCTGGCTCGAGGAGCAGGGGCGCGCCCTCGAGGCGGCCCGGCTGCGTCAGCGGACGACGTTCGACCTGGAGATGATCCGCGAGCTGGGGTTCTGCTCGGGCATCGAGAACTACTCGCGCCACCTTGCCGGCCGCGAGCCGGGATCACGGCCGTGGACGCTGCTGGACTACTTTCCCCCGGACTGGCTCCTCGTCGTCGACGAGTCGCACATGACGATCCCCCAGGTCGTCGGGATGTACAAGAACGACCGGACCCGCAAGGAGATCCTCGTCGACTTCGGCTTCCGCCTGCCGTCCGCCCTCGACAACCGGCCGCTGACCTTCGAGGAGTTCGAGGCGACCGTCAACCAGGCGGTCTACATGAGCGCCACGCCCGGGCCGTACGAGCTCGAGCGCAGCGAGCGGATCAGCGAGCAGCTCATCCGGCCGACCGGCATCGTCGACCCGACGATCACGGTCCGCCCCACCGAGGGCCAGATCGACGACCTCCTCGAGCGCGTCCGGGAGCGCACGGAGCGCGGCGAGCGGGTCCTCGTCACGACGCTCACCAAGCGGATGGCCGAGGACCTGGCCGACTACCTCCGCGAGCTCGGGGTCAAGGTGCAGTACCTCCACAGCGAGGTCGACACCCTGGAGCGGGTCCAGATCCTGCGCGACCTCCGCCTTGGGGTCTTCGACGTCCTCGTCGGGATCAACCTCCTGCGGGAGGGGATCGACCTTCCCGAGGTCACCCTCGTGGCGATCCTCGACGCCGACAAGGAGGGCTTCCTGCGGAGTGCCTGGTCGCTGATCCAGATGATCGGCCGGGCAGCCCGGAACATCGGCGGCGAGGTCGTGATGTACGCCGACTCGGTCACCGACTCGATGCGCGCCGCGATCGACGAGACGAACCGCCGGCGCGGGATCCAGGAGCGCCACAACGCGGAGAAGGGGATCACCCCGCTCACGATCGTCAAGGAGATCCGCGACATCAACGACCGGCTCCGCGTCGTCGCGGAGGCGCACGCGCAGTACGGGGCCGGCGGCCGGCGCGACCTGGAGGGCGCGACGAAGGCGGAGGTCGAGAAGCTCGTCGCCCGCCTGGAGACGGAGATGCGGGCGGCCGCCCGGGAGCTCGAGTTCGAGCGGGCCGCCGCCCTGCGCGACGAGGTCCAGCAGATCCGGCTCCGAGTCCTCGAGGAGGACGCGTCGATCGTCGTCGGGCGCGCCGCCGAGGCCGCCGGACGCCGTTCCGCACCCGCCCCGCGGGGCCGCCGGCCGGGCACCCGCGAGGCACCGCCGCCCGTCCTCGAGGTCACCGAGGTGACCGTCGCCCCGGCCGGGGACGAGCCCTCGATCGCCGAGGGGACGGCGGCCGACTGGCTGCCCGGCCTGCGCGACGAGCACGACGACGACACCTCCGGCTGGCAGGCCCGCTGGCTCGATCGCCCCACCTGGGACCGGACCGTCACCCCCAACGTGCGGCGCCGGACCGGACGCCGGACGCCGCGCCGGTAGGACCCGGGCACGGTCCCGCGCTCTAGAACGCCTGTACGATATGGCCGTCCTGCCGTAGACTAGCGACGTGCCCTCCGACCAGCTGATCGTGCGCGGGGCGCGCGAGCACAACCTCAAGAACGTGACGGTGGCGATCCCGCGGGACCGGCTCGTCGTGATCACCGGGCTGTCCGGCTCCGGGAAGAGCAGCCTCGCCTTCGACACCATCTACGCCGAGGGCCAGCGCCGCTACGTCGAGAGCCTCTCGGCCTACGCCCGGCAGTTCCTGGGCCAGATGGAGAAGCCCGACGTCGACCAGATCGACGGGCTCTCGCCGGCCATCTCGATCGACCAGAAGGGTGCCAGCCGCAACCCGCGCTCGACCGTCGGCACGGTGACCGAGATCTACGACCACCTGCGCCTCCTCTTCGCCCGCATCGGCCACCCGCACTGCCCCAGCTGCGGCCGGGAGATCGAGCGCCAGACGGTCCAGCAGATCGTCGACCAGGTCTACGGGCTGCCGGAGGGAGCCCGCCTCCTCGTCCTCGGCCCGCTCGTCAAGGACCGCAAGACGGAGGGCGACCGGATCTTCGAGGCGGCCCGCAAGCAGGGCTTCGTCCGCGTCCGCGTCGACGGCGAGCAGCTGGACCTCGCCGAGGCCACATCGCTGGACAAGTACAAGCGGCACACCATCGAGGTCGTCGTCGACCGCTTCGTCGTCCGGCGCCCGGAGGTCCCGGGCGAGCCTCCGCCCGACGCCGCGCGCCTGGCGGACTCGGTCGAGACCGCCCTCCGGCTGGGCGAGGGGGTCGTCGTCGTCGCGCCGGCCGCCCGCGACGGCGAGGAGCCTGGCTTCGAGGAGCGCCGCTACAGCGAGCGCTACAGCTGCCCGTACGACGGGACCACGATCGACGAGCTGGAACCGCGCAGCTTCTCCTTCAACTCGCCGCACGGCGCCTGCCCGACCTGCACCGGGATCGGGCACCCAGCTCGTGATCGACCCTGAGCTCGTCATCCCGGACCGCTCCAAGAGCGTGGCCGGCGGCGCCCTCGTCCCCTGGGCGCGGCTGCCGACCGAGGCCTCGTGGCGGATGAAGATCCTGGAGGCGATCTTCGCCGAGCACGGCTGGGAGATCCGGACGCCCATCCGCGACCTCCCGGCGGAGGCGGTCCAGCACCTGCTCTACTCGGCCAAGGACGAGAAGGTTCTCGTCCGCTACCGCCACGAGCGCGGCGAGAACACCTACTGGGCGACCTTCGAAGGGCGTCGTCACGAACCTCGAACGGCGCTTCCGGGAGACGGAATCGGAGTACATCAAGACCGAGCTCGAGCGCTACATGGTCGCCCGGCCCTGCCCCGCCTGCAGCGGTCGCCGCCTCCGCCCGGAGGCGCTGGCCGTCACCGTCGACGGGCTGAACATCCACGACGTCTCGACCCTCAGCGTCACCGACGCCCTGGCCTGGGTCGACCGGCTGCCGGCGGTCCTCACCGACCGCGAGCGGGCGATCGCCCGGATGGTCTTCAAGGAGATCACCGCTCGCCTCGGCTTCCTCGCCGACGTCGGCCTCGACTACCTGACCATCGACCGGACGAGCGCGACGCTCTCCGGCGGCGAGGCCCAGCGCATCCGCCTGGCGACCCAGATCGGCAGCTCGCCTCGTCGGCGTCCTCTACATCCTCGACGAGCCCTCGATCGGGCTGCACCAGCGCGACAACGCCAAGCTCATCGCGACCCTCACCCGCCTGCGCGACCTCGGCAACACGCTCCTCGTGGTCGAGCACGACGAGGAGACGATCCGGACGGCCGACTGGGTGGTCGACATCGGGCCCGGGGCGGGCGAGCACGGCGGCGAGATCATCGCCTCCGGTCCGCTCGAGGCGATCCTGGCCGAGCCGCGCTCGATCACCGGCGCCTTCCTGCGCGGCGAGCGGGAGGTCCCGATCCCGGCGGAGCGGCGCGGCGGCAACGGCCAGCGCCATCGTCGTGCGGGGCGCACGGCAGCACAACCTGCAGGGCGATCGACGTGGCCTTCCCGCTCGGGCGGTTCGTCGCGATCACCGGCGTCTCCGGGTCCGGCAAGAGCACGCTCGTCACCGAGATCCTCTACCGGGCCCTCGCCCGCGAGCTGTCGCGGCAGCCGGGAGGTCCCGGGCGCGCACGACGCCCTGGAGGGCGCCGACCACGTCGACAAGGTCATCGAGATCGACCAGAGCCCGATCGGCCGGACGCCGCGCTCCAACCCGGCCACCTACACCGGCCTCTTCACCCCGATCCGCGAGCTCTTCGCCGGCGTCCCGGAGGCGCGCGTGCGCGGCTACGGGCCCGGGCCGCTTCAGCTTCAACGTGAAGGGCGGTCGCTGCGAGAACTGCAAGGGCGACGGGATCCTGAAGATCGAGATGCAGTTCCTGCCGGACGTCTACGTTCCCTGCGAGGTCTGCAAGGGCAAGCGCTACAACCGCGAGGCGCTGGAGATCCACTACCGGGGCCACTCGATCGCCGACGTCCTCGACATGACGATCGAGGAGGCCCTCGACCTCTTCGGCGCCGTGCCGAACGTGCGCGACGAAGCTGCGGACGCTGGTCGACGTGGGGCTCGGCTACGTCCACCTCGGCCAGCCGGCCACGACGCTCTCCGGCGGCGAGGCCCAGCGCGTCAAGCTCTCCACCGAGCTCTCGCGGCGGGCGACCGGCAAGACGTTCTACGTGCTCGACGAGCCGACGACCGGGCTCCACTTCGCCGACGTGGAGAAGCTCCTCCAAGTCCTCCATCGGCTCGTCGAGGCCGGCAACACGGTGGTCGTCATCGAGCACAACCTCGACGTCATCAAGACCGCCGACTGGATCATCGACCTCGGGCCGGAGGGGGGCGTCCGGGGCGGCACGATCGTGGCCGAGGGGACGCCGGAGGAGGTCGCGCGGGTTCCCGGCTCGGCCACCGGGGAGTACCTCGCTCGCGTTCTCCGCGGGGAGCCCCTCGTACCGCTCTCCGACGTCACGTTCGCCGACGAGCTCGGCCGCGCGACGCGGCCTCCGTCCGGGTCCGCCGCACCGGCCCCCGCCGCGAGGAAGCGGGCGGCAGCTGCCGCGAGCCGCCGCGGCTGACCGCTCCGCCGGACGGTCTCGCAGGCACTATCCTTCTGGCCCGGTCGCCGGTGACGATACCGGCGGCCAACGCGCTCGCGGTGATGCGATGTTCCGCCGGCTCCGCTGGCTCACCATCCTCGTCCCAGCCCTCACCGTCGGGGCGATCGAGCTGCTCAGCGACAGCCTGCTCGACGTCGCCTTCCCGGTTCCGCTGGACACGATCCTGATCATGGCCGTCGTCCTGGCCCTGGGCGCCGGCTTC
Organism: uncultured Chloroflexia bacterium; assembly: GCA_963821235.1. Taxonomy (GTDB): domain Bacteria; phylum Chloroflexota; class Limnocylindria; order Limnocylindrales; family CSP1-4; genus CTSoil-043. Next base: position 2,321,349 of record CAWGCS010000001.1, on the reverse strand, counting down.
TCCTGGGCGATGTTCCGCCGCATCGATGCCCTGGCCGCGGCGATCGCCTCGCAGAACGAGGCCCTGGCGGACCGCAACACCGCGGCCCGGGCCCTCCACCGGGTCAGCGTCGCGATCACGGCCCTCGCCGAGCTCGACCCGGTCCTCCAGGCGGTCGTCGACAGCGCGCGCGAGCTGCTCGCGGCCGACGTCGCCGTCCTCCTCCTCGTCGGCCCCGACGACGGGCTGGCGGTCCGCGCCTCCAGCGGGCCCCCCGGAGCACTCCGCAGGTCGGGTGACGCCGGGGCGACGGGCGATGGCGCCGACGGTCCCGGTCTCGACGACGCGCTTCGCTTCCTCGATCCGGCGCTCGCCGTCGCCCGCCTCGCCGCGCCGCTCCAGCGCGGCGGCCGGACGATCGGCCTGCTCGCCGTCGGCTCATCCCGGCAGCGCACGTTCGCGGTGGACGACGTCGAGACGCTGGCGTCGCTGGCGAACCAGGCCGCCATCGCGATCGAGAACGCCCGCCTCCAGGAGCGGCTCCGCGAGCTGGCCGTGGTGGCCGAACGGGAGCGGATCGCCCGCGAGATGCACGACGGGCTCGCCCAGGTCCTCGGCTACGTGAACACCAAGTCGCAGGCGGTCGAGGCCTACCTGGCGACCGGGCGGGTGGACGAGGCCCGCGGGCAGCTGGCCGAGCTCTCCGGTGCCGCGCGTGCCGTCTACGTGGACGTCCGCGAGGCGATCCTGGGCCTCCGCAGCCCGATCGACGCCGGCGTGGGGCTCGTCGGCGCGGTGGAGGAGTACGCGCGGCGCTTCGCCGAGGCGTCCAAGATCGCGGCCGTGGTCGAGACGTCGCCCGAGGCGCGGTCGGTCCACCTCGCCCCCGAGGCCGAGGCCCAGGCCTTCCGGATCGTCCAGGAATCGCTGACGAACGTGCGCAAGCACGCGGGTGCCCGGCGGGCCGCCCTGGAGATCGGGGTCGAGGGCGGCAGCCTCCTCATCCGCGTCTCCGACGACGGGCGTGGCCTCGCCGCCGACGACGGGGCGACGCCCGACTGGCCGCGCTACGGGCTCCAGGCCATGCGCGAGCGGGCGGCCGCGATCGGCGGCTCGATCGACTGGACGAGCCATCCTGGCAGCGGCGTCACCGTGCGGATCGCCGTGCCCCTGGCGGGAGGGGGGTGAGCCCCATGCGGATCGTCCTCGCCGACGACCACACGCTCTTCCGCGACGGCGTCGCCTCGCTCCTCGCGGCCTGGGGTCACGAGATCGTGGGCCTGGCGGCCGACGGCGCCGAGGCGGTGGCGCTCGTGGAGCGTCTTCGGCCGGACCTCGTGCTGATGGACGTCTCGATGCCCGGGCTGGGCGGCCTGGAGGCGACCCGGCGGCTGGCGGCGCGCCACCCCCAGATCCCGATCGTGATCCTGACCGTGAGCGAGGACGAGGACGACCTCTTCCGGGCGATCCAGTGCGGGGCGCGCGGCTATCTCCTCAAGAATCTGGAGGCGCCGACCCTGCGGGCGATGATCGAGGCCGTCGGGCGCGGGGAGGCGGCCATATCCCCGGCGACCGCGGCGCGGATCATCGCCGAGCTGGCGCGTCCGCGGAGCGCCACGGCCGCCCCCGACCCGGATCGCCTGAGCGATCGCGAGACGCAGGTCCTGCGCCTGGTGGTCGCCGGCCTCCGCAACAAGGAGATCGCGGCCGACCTGGCGATCTCCGAGAACACCGTGAAGTACCACCTCCGCAACATCCTGGAGAAGCTCCACGCGGGCAGCCGGACCGAGGTCGCCGCCCGTGCCGTCCGCGAGGGCCTCGTCGAGGGCGACTGACCTCGGGCCCCTGCCGAACGGCCCTCCCGGTCCCACCCGGTTGGGTGGGCGCCGGGCCATCCCGTCGAGGGTGGCCGCCTTGCGGCCCGCGGTCGATGCTGGCCCCGATCAGCCCGAACGGAGGCCTGGCATGGGCTATCGCATCGAGATCGACCACGCGAACTGCCTCAACTGCGCCGTCTGCATGGACGTCTGCCCGGTCGAGGCCCTCGACATGAGCCGGCCGGCCGGGCCTGGCATCGAGGCCGCCGGCCGGGGCACGCCGCAGCCCTGGATGATGGAGCGCCCTGTCCAGGTCGGCGAGTGCATCGGCTGCGGCATCTGCATCCGCGAGTGCCCGACGGTGGTGATGACCCTGGCCACGGTCGACGGCCCGACGCCGCTCGTCGCACGGCAGGGACCGATCAGCCGCCCTCCGGCCCTCGAGGAGGGCTGGGTCCCGCTCTCGGCGGTCACCCGCGAGGCGCTCAAGCCGGAGCACCCCTCGCCCTGGGGCGACCTCTTCGCCTGGCGGACGGCCGAGCGCCCCAAGCCCTGGCAGGTCTGGCGGACGATGGTCCAGGACGCGCCGCCGACACCCAAGGCGCCCTGCCAGGTCGCCTGCCCTGCGGGCACGGACGCGGGACGCTACGTCGGCCTCGTCGCGGAGGGCCGCTACGACGACGCCTACGCGGTCGCCGCCGAGGTGAACCCCTTCCCGTCGGTCTGCGGCTGGATCTGCACCGCTCCGTGCGAGGCGGCCTGCCGACGCGGCGTGCTCGACGAGCCGATCTCGATCCGGACGATCAAGCGCTTCGCGGCGGAGCGCGGCCACCTGCCCCCGGTGCCGGCACCGGCGCGTCGCCGCTCGGAGCGCGTCGCCATCATCGGCGGGGGGCCGGCCGGCATGTCGGCGGCCTGGTACCTCGCCCGCCTCGGCTACCCGGTCACCGTGTTCGAGGCGATGCCGGTGCCGGGCGGGATGATGGCCATCGGCATCCCGGAGTACCGCCTCCCGCGCGATGTCCTCCAGGAGGAGATCCGGCGCATCCTCGACCTCGGCGTCGAGCTTCGGCTCGACACGGCCATGGGCCGGGACTTCACGCTCGGCGACCTCGAGGGCGACGGCTTCCGGGCCGTCTTCCTGGCGACCGGCGCCTCGAAGAGCCGTCGGCTGGGGGTTCCCGGCGACGGCCTGTCCGGGGTGGTCCCCGCCACCCTCTTCCTCAAGCAGGTGAACCTTGGCGAGCACCCCCGCTTGTCCGGGCCCGTCGTCGTGGTCGGTGGGGGGAGCACCGCGATGGACGCGGCCCGATCGGCCCTGCGCAGCGGAGCCATCTCGGTGACGGTGGCCTACCGCCGTGGCCGGGCCGACATGCCGGCCCAGGTCGAGGAGATCGAAGCTGCCGAGCGCGAGGGAGTGGCCATCCGGCCGGGCCTCGCCGTCGCCGAGGTTGTCGGCCGCGAGGGGGCCGTCGCGGCCCTCCGGTGCGTCGAGCAGCGCCCGACCGGCGAGGTGGAGCGCGGGCGGGCCACCTGGGCTCCGGTTCCCGACTCGATCCTCGAGCTGCCGGCCGCGACCATCCTCGTGGCGGTCGGCGAGGAGCCCGATCCCTCCATCCTCCCCGAGGGCGCCGGCATCGAGGTCAGCGGCTGGGCCGGAATCGTCGCCGATCCCCGGACGCTCGCCACCGGCAGAGCAGGGATCTTCGCCGGGGGCGACGTCGTGTCCGGCCCGAAGACCATCATCGACGCCGTCGCCTCCGGCCGGCGGGCGGCCGCCTCCGTCCACGAGTTCCTCGCCGGCGTCGGCGACGGCGAGGCGGAGATCCTCCGGACGGTCCGTTACGCCACGCCGCCGGAGCCGAAGCTCACCCTCGACCTCGCCCCCCGGCTGCGAGCCCATGCCCCGCTGCCGGTCTTCCAGGCGGGCTCCTTCGCGGCGACACAGCTGGGCTTCGACGAGGCGACCGCCCGCGGCGAGGCGGCGCGCTGCTTCCGCTGCGATGCCGTCTACGCCTGCCCGTCGGTCGCCGTCCAGTCGGGCCGTGGCCCGGCCGACCGCCCGGGCCTGCGGGCGGCGGCTCCGTCCAGCCCCGGCCACGCGCCGGCGGCGCCCATGCCGAATGCTCCAGGAGGTGATCTGCGATGACGCCGGATCAGATCTCAGGCTTCTTCGATGCCGGGGAGAGCTTCGTCGAGGGGACCATCGGCGCCGCCCTCGTCATCCTCTGGCTCGTGGCGCTCGGCCTGCACTTGGCCCGCCCCTACATGGCCCACACGACCGGGAAGTTCACCCTGCGGCTCGGCGCCGACCTGTGGTGGATCATCTACGTCGGCCTGCGCGACGTCTTCCTCCTGCAGGTCTTCCTGGGGAGCTTCATCTTCTTCTACCCGGACGTCGTGACCGGCCAGGACCTGCCGGTCACGGGCGGGCTGGCCGCGGTCTGCGCCTTCGCCGCGCTGCTCATCAAGCTGACCACCAAGGGCGACGCCGACCTCCGCTGGTTCCGCGCCCAGGTCCTCCTGATCGCCCTCGGCGCGGTCCTCTACATCGGTCCCTACTTCTTCGGGGTCCAGGCGACGCAGCTCAGCGGGCAGCACATTACCCAGGTCGTGCCGTCCCTCGTGAGCTCGCAGAACCCCGACGTCGCCCTTCCGCTCTGCTACCTCTCCGCGGCGCTGGCCGGGATCCTCGGCCTCGTCGCCGTCGCCTACAACCTCCGGCTCACCAGCGTTCGCCGGCCCGCGGCCGGCAGCGAGGAGTAACCGATGAGCGCCGACGATCTCGCGGCAGGCTTGACGAACGGGGCCTCCGCCTGGCTCGTCCTCTCGCTGGCGGCCGTGCTGCCGATCCTGTGGGCGTTCTCCCTCGCCCTCCACTTCGGCCGGCCCTACATCCTGCGCTTCCTGCGCACGCTGACGCTCCGCTTCGGCGGCGACGTCTGGTGGCTCTCCTACGTCCTGATCCGCGACGCCCTGCTCTTCGTGACCCTGGGGCTGAGCATGATCTTCTTCATGCCCAACCTGTACCTGAAGGGCGAGGGCCTGCCGATCACGGCGCCGCTCGCCGCGGTCTTCCTCTTCTGGGCCCTGGCGGTGAAGCTCGTCCGCGACGCGGACGACGATCCCGCCGCCTTCCGCCTGGTCAGCGTCCTCCTGGTCGTGGCCTCCGTGCTCTACATCGTTCCCCAGGTGTACGGCATGGAGGCCGCCGACCAGGCCTACCTCGGCGACCTGCCGAAGATGCTCATCAGCGTCGAGAACCTCGACGTGGCTCGGCCGATCTTCTGGGGCAGCATCGTCCTCTTCGGCCTCACCGCTGCGGCTCTCTTCGGCCGGTTCCTGCTCCGGCTCGGCCGTCCGGCCGACGCGTCCGGGTCGCCCGTGCTCTGACCGTCACGCCGCGGGACGTTGGCGCCGGGAGCCGCCGGGGAGGCGGCTCCCGGCGCAGTACGATGATTCCATGCCCGACATCGAGTTCGCCTTCCTCGCCGATTCCGCGCAGGCCCGCCCCGGGGAGAAGTTCCACGTCCTCGGCGGGGGGGTCAGCCGGCTCGCCTCGCCGCAGTTCCCCTTCCGCCATCCTCACCTCGCCCTCGTCGTGGCGCTCTCCGTGACGGCCCCGGAGACGGCGCGCGAGCACGACGTCCGCTTCATCCTCCTCGACCCGGACGGTCGCGAGCTGGCCGGCGCAGGGGGCGTCGTGCGGACGAGCCCGCCGCCGGACGCGCGGGACAGCGTCCTCACCTTCGCCATCGACCTGTGGAACGTCGGCTTCGAACGGGCGGGGGACCATTCGTTCCGGATCCTCGTGGACGGCTCGGAGCGGAAACGGCTGCCCCTCATCGTCGATCGCCTCGCGGCCGACCCTTCGCAGTCGATCAACTGAGCGACGCCATGACGCCCCGGAGCCCCGGGCGCCACGAGCTGCCGGAGATCGACGAAGCGGGGCTCGCCGCGGCCCGCCATGCCGACCGGCTCCTCGCCCGCGCCAGGTCGCTCGGCAGCGCCCGCTGGGAGGCGTTCCTGGCCCCGCTGCCGGAGCGGCTCCGCGATGCGCCGCCGGGGGAGCTGCGGGCGGTGGCGCGGCGGGCGCGAGCCGCGTTCGGGGTGAAGGACTCCATCGCCGACGTCCTCCCGATCGACGAGGCTCTCGCCTTCCGTGACGCCCTGGACCACCTGCTGCGGGTCGTCGCGCGGCGCGAGGCCGCCGAGCGCTGAGGCGCCGTCTCACGGACGGGTTGCTTCCGGGCCGGCGGCGGGCGGGGCGGTGAGCTCGCCGGGGTCGAAGGCCTCGCCCAGGAACGGCGACGGCGCGGCCGGATCGTAGACGAGGGTCAGGCTGCGCCTGGCCCGCGTCCATGCGACGTAGGCGAGGCGCCGCTCCTCCTCGAGGGCCCGCGCCGGATCGGCTGCCTCGCGGAGGCTCCGGGCGCTCGGGAAGCGTCCCGCGGTCATGCCCAGGACGGCGACGTGATCCCACTCCAGGCCCTTCGTCGCGTGGGCGGTGGCCAGGACCAGCGCGGCTGTCGGGCTCCGCAGCGAGGCGAGACGCCCCCGCGCCGCCGCGACCGCCGCGCCGAGGTCCGACCCGGGTGGGAGGCCGACTGCCCATCCGACGAGCGCGGCGAGGAGCTCTGCCTCGGTCCACGGGGGCTCGGGCTCCGGGTCGCCCGGGCCGGCCGTCGCCCCATCCGGCTCCGGCCCCGTGTCATCCGCCTCCGGTCCGGTGCCGGCCCCCGGCATCTCGCCGTCCGCCGCCGCGCCGGCCCGTGGCCGCGAGACAGCCGCGAGACGGGCGGCCACCGGGATCGGCCGGGGATCGGCCGCGGCTCGGTCCATGATCGCCTCGATGCGCCGGTCCTCCAGCGGGAGCGCCACGCCGTCCGCGCGGAAGGGGATGCCGTCCGCGAGGCAGGCCGCGACCACCGGCAGCAGCTCGCGCCGCGTTCGCGCCAGGACGGCCCGGCTGGAGCCGTCCGGCGGCCACGTGGCGAGGAGTCGACCGGCCCCGGTCTCGCCGGCCGGGGTGGGCGCGACGATCAGCCGCCCCGTGGCGGCGGGCCCCGGCCGGATCGCCTTCGCGAATCGCTCACGGTTGTGCTCGACGAGCCGGACGGCGCGCTCGAGCACGGGAGCGGGGCAGCGGTAGTTGACCTCGAGGTCGACCCGCCGGAGGCCGGGCAGCCGGGAGGCGAGGCCCAGGACGCGCCGCACGTCCGCCAGCCGCCAGCCGTAGATGCTCTGGTCGTCGTCGCCGACGAGGAAGATCCGGTTGGCCGGCGAGGCGAGGAGGACCGCCAGCTCCAGCTGGCTCCGGTCGACGTCCTGGACCTCGTCGACGAGGAGGTGCCCGCAGCGGGCGCGCCAGCGGTCGAGGAGCGCCGGCGCCGCCCGGAGCTCGCGGATCGCGCCGGCCACGAGGTCGTCGAAGTCCATGGCGCCGGCCGCCGCGAGGGCCGCCTCGCAGGCGAGGAAGGCCCGGGCCACGGGGCCCGGATCCGGGTCGCGGGCGACGTCGGCGGCGGTCACGGCGAGGTCGAGCTTCAGGCGCGAGAACGCGTCGTCGAGCCGGCGGCGGGCCGCCGCGTCGGCCTCCGGCAGGACCCGCCGGAGGAGCCGGCCGCGGGGGACGAGCGTCGGCGGCCGTCCCGCGTCGCGCAGGATCTCCAGGCCGAGGGCATGGAACGTCCGCACTCGCACGCCGTCGGGCGCGACGCCCAGCGGATCGAGGGCGGGGGCCAGCCGCTCGCGGAGCTCCTCGGCCGCCCGGGCGTTGAACGTGATCGCGGCGATCGTGGCCGGGTCGGCGCCGGTCGCCACGAGCCAGGCGACCCGGGCGACGAGCGTCGTCGTCTTGCCGCTCCCGGCCGGCGCGATGCACAGGACGGGCCCGGGCGGCGCCGTCGCCGCGGCGCGCTGGTCAGGGGCCAGGCGGGCCAGGCGCTCGGCCAGCGGGGAGGGCAGGGGAGCTGCGGGGGAGGCGTCGAGGTGCATCGCCGCAGTGTCGCGGCCGCGACTGCACGGCCGCTCACCCGCCCCGGTGCCGCCGCGCACCACGACGCGAGCTGGCGGCGCCGGGGGGCGTGTGGTGCGAACAAACGGGACGTTCGGCCGTGGTCGAGGCCAGAGGTCCGGGGTACGTTCGTCGCGCCTTCTGCGTGCGGCCCGCCTGAGAGGGAGCGGGCCGGCTGAGTCCCCGCGCGTGCCCTCGCGTCAGAGGTGCCCCCAGTGAGGCGTTCCCGTCCACTCCTGCTGTTGACGGTCGTCGCGTTGCTCGCGTCGCTCGGCGCCGCCCCTGCGGTCGCGGCGCCCTCCGTGCCCGTCACGTTCTCGATCCTGCACACGAACGACTTCCACGGTCAGCTCGAGCCCTCGGGCAGCAACCCCGGCCTGGCCCGGGTCGCCCAGGTCGTGAACGACATCCGGACGTCAGTCGGCGCGAGCAATGTCCTGCTCGTGGATGCCGGCGACGAGATGCAGGGCTCCCTGCTGTCCAACCTCCAGAAGGGCGAGCCCACGATCGCCGCCTTCAACGCGATGGGCTACGACGTGGCGACCTTCGGGAACCACGAGTTCGACTGGGGCCAGACGGTCCTCGGCGACCGGGTGACGCAGGGCACGTTCCCGCGCGTCTCGGCCAACATCGTGGCCGGGAGCTGCGACGCGGGCAACTGGGCCACGCCGTCCATCGTCTCGGCTCCCTACGTGGTCGAGGAGGTGGGCACCGCCCCGAACACGGTCAAGGTGGCCTTCATCGGCGTGACCACCCAGGAGACGCCGACGATCACGATCGCCTCGGCCACCGCCGGGCTGTGCTTCAAGGATCCCGCCGACTCCATCCTCCACTACTACGACGAGATGAAGGCGCAGGCGGACGTCATCGTGGTGCTGAGCCATCTCGGCTATGCCGACGGCGGCTACGGCTACGGGATCCCGGTCTACGGCGACCAGACCCTGGCCTCGAAGCTGAACACGGCCGGCAAGCCGGCCAACCTCATCATCGGCGGCCACAGCCATTCGAACCTCAGCGCGGCGACGATGGTCGGCTCGACCGCCGTCGTGCAGGCCTACTACAACGGGCGGACGGTCGGGCGGGCCGACGTCACGGTCAGCACCGCCGGGGCCGTCTCGGTGGCCTGGTCGCGGACGACGGGCTTCACCGGCGGCGCCAAGGATCCGACGGTCGACGCGCTCATCGCGAGCTACGCCAGCGACCCGGACTACGTCGCGCTCGTCAACACGCCCATCGGCTACAGCGCCGTCGACCTGCCCCGCAACGGCGGCACCGTCGACAACATGATGGGCACCTTCGTCGACGACGCCATCTACGAGTACCTGAACACCGACGCCGACGCAACGAACGACATCGACGTCTTCTTCAACAACTCCGGCGGCATCCGCACCGACTGGTGCTACGACGGCGCCGCCTGGGTCAACACCGGCTGCGCGGCGGGAACCCACGATCCGGCGCTCCTGACCTTCGGGAACATGTTCACGATCCTGCCGTTCGGCAACGCGACGGTGGTCGGGGAGATGACCGGGGCCCAGATCGTCGAGGTCCTGAACCATGGACCGCAGATCGCCGGCGTCATCCAGCCGGCCGGGCTCAAGTACAGCTACTACGCCTACAAGGACGGGCTCGGGGGTCCGCAGCCGTACGCCTGGGGCGCCTTCGACTACTGCATCGTCAACAAGGTGACCGAGGCCTGCGACCCGATCGACCTGACCAGGACGTACAAGGTCGGCACGAACGAGTTCCTCGCCCCGGCCGGCGGCGACGGGTACACCGGCTTCAAGTACATGAAGAACATCACCTACTGGGGCGACATGCTCAACGCCGTCGACGCCTACGTCACGGCCACCTACGGGACGCCGGCGACGGCCTATGCCGGTCCGAACGGCGACGGGACGCTCGACGGGCGGATCGTCCGCGACGGGACGGAAACGCCGGACAGCGGCAGCATCGTCCCGATCACGATCCTCCACCACAACGACTCCCACGGGAACATCGCCAAGGGGGCCTACGTCGGCTACACCCAGCTGGCGACGCTCATCAAGCAGGAGCGCCTCCACAACCCGACGCGCACGATCCTCCTCAGCGGCGGCGACAACATCCAGGGCGACGCGATGTCCTACTACTTCAAGTCGGCCCCCCTGGGCTATGCCGCCGACGGCACGCCGCTCCCGCCCGCCCTCCAGACGCAGCCCCTGATCGCGGCCATGAACGCGATGGGCTACGACGCCATGACCCTGGGCAACCACGAGTTCAACTTCGGCAGCGTGATCTTCCAGGGCATCTTCAAGCAGGTGAACTTCCCGCTCCTCGGCGCGAACGTCGCCGACACCGGGGCCTACGGCCTCTCCCAGGTCGGCCCGGGCGCCGAGGGCGTCCAGCCCTACGTCGAGAAGACGCTCGACGGGATCAAGGTCGCGATCCTGGGGATCACCAACCACCGCGTCCCCAACTACGAGCTGCCGAGCAACATCGTCGGGCTGACGTTCGCCAACCCGATCACGACCGGCCAGGCGATCGCGCCGACGCTCCAGGCCGCCGATGACGTCGTCATCGCCCTGACCCACATCGGCTTCACCACGAACCCCGCGAGCGTCGAGGTCGATGAGAACGTCGACACCAACTTCGCGGCCCAGGTCGAGGGCGTGGACGCCATCATCGGCAGCCACAGCCACACCAACCCGGCCAGCCCGGAGGCGCCCTACAAGGCCCTCCCGACGATCGTCGCCGGCCCCGGCAACACGCCGGTCATCATCAACCAGGCCTACCGCTACAACAACACGCTGGGCGAGGTCGTCCTCGGCGTTCGCGCCAAGGCCGGCGGCGGCTACGAGGTCGTCAGCTCGGCCGGTCAGTACATCACCGTGACCTCGGCGACGGCCGAGGACCCGGCGATCAAGGCGATCGTCGATCCGTACGTCGCGGCCCTTGCCGCCTACAACGACATGGTCGTCGGCCAGACGACCGCGCCGATCGACGCGCTGGCGGCCTTCACCCAGGAGACCAACGCGGCCAACCTCCAGGCGGACGCGGCCGTCTACGAGCTCAACCAGCACGGCATCACCCCCGACGTCCACATCTCGGGCGCGATGACCAATCGGGCCGTGGCGGCGGGCGCCACGCCGGCCTCCCCGGTCACCCTCAAGGTGTCCGACATGTTCACCCTGATGCCCTACGAGAACTCGCTCGTGGTGCTGAAGATGAACGGGCCGCAGCTCAAGAAGGTCCTCGAGCGGGCTTATCGCAACTACTACTACTACAAGTACGTGCCGGGCTACGGCGGGTACTCGCACTACACGACCTGTATGCTCGACACGAACGCCGTCGGCAAGATCGTCTACAACGACGTCTACCCCGCGGCCTACGACGCTGGCGTGAACCACGTCGTGTCGCTCACCATCAACGGCCAGGCGGTCGACTTCAGCAACGCCGCCAAGTACTACACGGTCTCGACCGTCAACTACCTCGCCGCAGGCTCCTGCAACTTCAACGACGGCGGGGTCAGCCTCTGGCCGCTCAACCAGATCACCAACGACACGCAGTACTACGTCCGCGACGCCGTGATCGACTACGTCACGGCGATGGGGACGGTCTCCCCGGCCATCGAGGGGCGCGTCGCCTTCGTCTCCCAGGCGGCCGGCCCGGCCATCACGATCACGTCGCCCACGGCGGGCTCCTACCTCCACAACGGGTTCCTGACCCTCGACTTCAGCGCGGTGGCCGGCCCCGCCGGTCTCCTGCGTGTGTGGGCCGAGCTCGACGGAGCACCCGTCCTGAACGGCCAGATCATCGACCTGGCGACCCTCACGCTGGGCAGCCATACGCTGGCGGTCCATGCCATCGACATGGTCGGCGCCCAGTCCGACTTGTCCGTGACCTTCACCGTGACGGCCACCGTCGCCAGCCTCGAGGATGCCGTCAATCGCTTCTACAACGAAGGGAAGATCACGAGCCTCAACGTTCGCAACAGCCTGCTGGCCAGGCTCGCTGCGATCCCCGACACCGTCGACCGCGGCAACCGGCGCCTCGCCGTCAACCAGCTCGGGCTCTTCATCCAGCTGGTCCAGAACGAGACCATGCCGTCGCGCGGGCGAACCGCGAGCACGATCACCGCGGACGCGGCGGCCGTCCTCATCGCGGATGCCCAGTACCTCATCCGGATGCTCTAAGCCTCGCGCCGCGGGCGGACGCCCCCGGCAGACGAGATCTCGCCGAGCCGCCGGCCTCCGGGCCGGCGGCTCGGCCGTTCCCGGGGCGGGCGGCCGCACCACGGAGTGAAGCCCGCCTGCGCGCCTCACCGCGTCCGCCGAGCGCACGCCCCCGGCGGGCATCCGCCACCGGCCCGTGTAGCATCGAGGCGTGACTCCCCAGCTCGAGGCCACGCTCGCCGGCCTCCCCACCCGCCCCGGCGTCTACCTGATGCGCGATGCGCGGGGGACCGTCCTCTACGTGGGCAAGGCCCAGAACCTCCGCTCGCGAGTGCGGAGCTACTGGCAGAGGCAGGCGCCGGCGACCGGCCCGGGGGAGGTCCACCGGATCCGCGAGGTCATCGACCGCGTCGCCGACCTGGAGTACACCCTGACTGACTCCGTCTCGGAGGCGCTCCTCCTCGAGGCGAACCTCATCAAGCGCTTCCAGCCCCGCTTCAACGTCCGCCTCAAGGACGACAAGAGCTACCCGTACATCCGGATCACGCTGGGCGAGGACTTCCCGCGCGTCGAGCGGACGCGCAAGCTCGTGAGCGACGGCAGCCGCTACTTCGGGCCGTACGCCTCGGCCAGCAGCGTCGACGAGGCGATGAACCTGATCCGGCGCCTCTTCCCGTTCCGGACCTGCACGCTCGACATCCGCGAGGGCCAGCGCGCCCTTCGGCGGCCCTGCCTCCTCTACCACATCAAGCGCTGCCAGGGCCCCTGCATCGAGGCGATCGGGAAGGAGGCCTACCGGGCTGACATCGCCCAGGTGGAGCTCTTCCTGGAGGGCCGCCAGGAGACCCTGGTGCGGGAGCTCCGCCGGGAGATGAACGCGGCGGCGGGGCGGACCGAGTACGAGCGGGCGGCCAGCCTGCGCGACAAGGTCCGGGCCATCGAGCGGACGATGGAGGACCAGAAGATGGCCGCCTTCGCCCGCACCGAGCTGGACGTCCTCGGGCTCGCCCGGTCGGGCGGTCAGGCTGCTGTCCAGGTCTTCGCCGTCCGGGCGGGCAAGCTGATCGGCCGGGACGTCTACGCGCTCGAGGCGCCGGTCGGCGTCGGCGACGACGAGGTCCTGGCCGGCTTCGTCCTCCAGTTCTACACCCGCGCCACCTCGATCCCGCCGTCCGTGCTCGTGCCGACCGTTCCCGCAGACGGTGACGACCTCGAGGCGTTCCTGGCGGACCGGCGCGGCCACCGAGCCCGCCTCCTCGTCCCGACTCGGGGAGAGAAGCGGCGACTCGTCGACCTCGCCGGCCGCAACGCGGCGGACTTCCTGGCCCGCGAGCAGGCCCGCTGGCTGGCCGACGAGGGCAAGACGCTGGCGGCCCTCCAGGAGCTGGCGACGGCCCTCGGCATGGCCGGCCCGCCGCTGCGCATCGAGTGCTACGACATCTCGACGATCCAGGGCCGGGAGACCGTCGGCAGCATGGTCGTCTTCGAGGACGGCAAGCCGCGCAGCGGCGCCTACCGGCGCTTCCGCATCAAGGACGTGGCCGGCCAGGACGACTTCGCCAGCCACGCCGAGATGCTGCGGCGGCGGCTCCACCGCACGCGGGCGGGCGACGAGGGCAGCGCGGAGGAGCTCCGCTGGGCCCTGCCGGACCTCATCGTCGTCGACGGAGGAAAGGGCCAGCTGGCCGCCGACGTCGCCGTCCTGGCGGAGCTCGGCCTGGCCGACATCCCGATCGCCGGCCTGGCGAAAGAGCGCGAGGAGCTCTTCCTGCCCGGCCGCGTCGACCCGGTCGTCCTGCCGCCGACGTCGTCCGCCCTCTACCTCGTCCAGCGGGTCCGCGACGAGGCCCACCGCTTCGCGATCACCTATCACCGCGACCTGCGACGGAAGGCGGCGGTGCGGAGCGCCTTCGACGACCTGCCCGGGGTCGGGCCGGCGAGGAAGCGGGCGCTCCTGCGGACCTTCGGCTCGGCGAAGCGGGTCCGGGAGGCGCCGGTCGAGCAGGTCGCCGCCGTGCCGGGAATCGGTCCCGTCCTGGCGGCGAAGATCAAGGCGCACCTCGAGGCCGGGTAGGGGAAGGTCGGCGGGGATCGCCGGCGTCGCGCACGCGGTGGTCCGACGCCCGGCGGTCAGGGGTGATAGCATCCCCCGCCGATGCGTCGAATCACCCCCTTCTTGATCCTGGCGGTCCTTGCGGCTGCCCTCGTCGTCGACTTCTGGCCACGACTCACCATCCCGAGCGGCAGCGCCGACGGCGGCACCCGCGTCGTGGAGACGAAGCTCGGCCTCGACCTCGTCGGGGGCCTCCAGGTCGAGTACCGGGCCCTGCCGGCCGGCAACAAGTCGCCCGATGCGAGCGCCATGTCGACGATCAAGAAGATCGTCGAGGACCGCGTCAACACCACGGGCGTGGTCGAGCCGGTCGTCCAGACCCAGGGCGACGACCGCATCGTCGTCGAGCTCCCGGGCGTCACCGACCCCGATCCCATCCGCAACCTCCTGGGCCAGACGGGCCGCCTCGACTTCGTTCCGCTGCCGGTGGACAAGTACGGGACGGGGTCGACGCCGGGTACCTACACGGCCGTGCAGGGCCAGCCGCTGCCCACCCAGGAGGCCGTCCTCTTCTCGGGCGACCAGGTCGACCAGGCCTTCGCCAGCCAGGACTCGAACGGCCTGCGGGCGGTTGGCTTTCGCCTCAAGAGCGACGGCGCGAAGCTCTTCGGTGACTACACCAGCAAGAACGTCAACAACTTCTTCGCCATCGTCCTCGACGGGAACGTCGTCTCGGCGCCGGTCATCCAGAACGCGATCACCGGCGGCGAGGGGATCATCACCGGCGGCTCCACCGGCTTCTCGGTGACCGAGATGAACAACCTCATCACCGTCCTGGCCTACGGCTCGCTGCCCTTCCCGCTCGAGGAGGTCAGCTTCCAGACGATCGGGGCGACCCTGGCGGGCTTCTCCCTCGACCGGATCCTGGTGGCGGGCCTGATCGCGATCCTCCTCGTCTTCCTGTTCATGCTCGTCTACTACCGGCTGCCGGGGCTCCTCGCCTGCATCGCCCTCATGTACTACGCCCTCGTCGTCCTGGCGATCTTCCGGCTCATCCCGGTGACCCTCACCCTGGCCGGGATCGCCGGCTTCGTCCTCTCGGTGGGCATGGCGGTCGACGCGAACGTCCTGATCTTCGAGCGGATGAAGGAGGAGCTGCGGGTCGGCAAGTCGCTCCCGGCGGCGATGGAGGCCGGCTTCAACCGGGCCTGGAACTCCATCCTCGACTCGAACGTGTCGAGCCTCATCACCGCCTCGATCCTCTACCTCTTCGGGTCGTCGACGATCCGGGGGTTCGCCCTCGTCCTGATCATCGGCGTCCTCCTCTCGATGTTCACGGCGATCACGCTGACGCGGACGATGCTCCGCTTCGTCGTCCCCAACGAGTGGGCCCGCCACCCCCGCCTGTACGGCCTCCGCGAGGAGGAGTTCAGCGGCGCCCGGGGCGGCCGGCCGGCGCTCCGCGGGGAGGTCCGCTCCCGTGCGTGACCTCATCGGCAAGCGGAACTGGTTCTTCGCCTTCTCGCTGGCGATCACCATCCCGGGCCTGATCTTCATCATCCTGGGCCCCCTGACGGGCGGCAAGGCCGGGCTGCAGTTCTCGATCGACTACACCGGCGGGACGAAGTGGGAGATCCGCTTCAAGGACCAGGCGGTCACGCCCGAGCGCGTCAAGGCGGTCCTCGCGACGCAGGGCTTCGGCGACTCCATCGTCCAGACGACGTCGGACGGCTTCCTCCTCCTGCGCACCCGGGCCATCGGCTTCGTCGCGGCACCCAGCCCGACGCCAGCGGCCACGGCCGCCCCCTCCGGCTCGCCCGGCGCGAGCGCGGCTGCCAGCGCGTCTCCCGCGCCCAGCGCCTCGCCCGCAGCCAGCGCCTCGCCCGCGGCGAGCGCCTCGCCCGCCGCCAGCGCGGGCCCATCGGCCAGCCCCTCCGCCGGCGAGGTCACTCGCACGGGCGAGATCGGCGACCTTGCCGCGGCCCTGGAGGCCGAGCTCGGGCCGATCGACGCGCAGCGCCAGCTGACGACGATCGGGCCGGTCATCTCCTCCGAGCTGACCCAGCAGGCGATCCTCCTCGTCATCATCGGCTCGATCGGGATTCTGCTGTGGATGACGTTCCGCTTCCGCGACTTCCGCTTCGGCATGACCGCCCTCGTGGCCCTCATCCACGACGTGATCGTGGTCGTGGGCGCCTTCGCGGTCCTGGGCACCTTCTTCGGCCTCGAGGTCGACGGCCTCTTCGTCACCGCGATGCTGACGATCATCGGGTTCTCCGTCCACGACACGATCGTCGTCTACGACCGGGTCCGGGAGAACCGCGCCCGCCACGCCGGCGAGCGATTCTCGGCGATCGTCAACCACTCGATCCTCCAGACCCTGGCCCGCTCGATCAACACGAGCCTGGTGGTCGTCTTCACCCTGACCGCCCTCTTCCTCTTCGGGGGCGACTCGATCCGGCCGTTCATCCTGGCGCTCCTCATCGGGATCACGTCCGGCACCTACTCCTCGATCTTCAACGCTGCGCCGCTCCTGACGGTGTGGGAGGAATGGGAGGCTCGCCGCAAGGAGCGACTCACGCCGGGACGGCCGGTCCGACGCGCCTCGGCGTGACCCCGGGCGCGAGCCCGGCCCGGCCGGCGCCGTCGGTGAAGTCGCCGGTGAGCCGCTCGTGCGATGCTCCCGGCATGCTCATCCCGCGCTATCGCTGGCGCTACCCCGACCGCACGCCCCTGGCGGAGGACTTCGCGGCCGCCGTCGCCGCCCACGGAGGCTCGACGCTGCTGGCGCGGGTGCTCTCCCGTCGCGGCGTCCGGACCGCGGACCTCGCGGCCTTCTTCGGGCTCCCGGAGGAGGGCCTCCACGACCCGGCGCTCCTGCCCGACGCCGAGGTCGTGGTCGCGCGCGTCGCCCGGGCCCGTGAGGTCGGGGAGCGCGTCCTCGTCGTCGGCGACTTCGATGCCGACGGGCTCACCGGGCTGGCCATCCTGGCGACCGCGCTCCGCCGCCTGGGCCTCGACGTCGCCACGCACGTCCCCAGCCGCCTGGACGACGGCCACGGCCTCTCGAGTCGGGCCGTGGACCTCGCCCGGGAGACGGGCCGCACGCTCCTCTTCACCGTCGACACGGGGACCTCCAGCGTCGCCGAGATCGCGTCGGCCGCGGCGGCGGGGATCGACGTGATCGTCACCGACCACCACCGCGTGCCCGAGGCGCTCCCGCCGGCCGTCGCCATCGTCAACCCGCAGCGCCCGGAGGCGACCTACCCGGACCGGCGGCTCGCCGGCAGCGGCGTCGCCCTCAAGGTCGCCGCGCTCCTCCTCGAGCGGCTGGCGGGGGTCCCGTCCGCCGCCACGACGGCGAACCTGGCAGACCTCGCCACGATCGGGACGGTGGCGGACGTGGCGGCCATCCTCGGCGAGAACCGCTCGATCGCCCGGCTCGGCCTCGAGCGGCTGCGCACGGCCCCCCGTCCGGGGATCGCCGCCCTCCTCGCGGCGGCCGGCATCGAGCCCGCCGCCGTCACCCTCGAGACGGTGGCCTTCGTCCTTGCTCCCCGCCTCAACGCGGCCGGGCGGGTGGGAGATGCCGGCGACACCGTGGCCCTCCTCCTGGCCGTCGACCCGGAGGAAGCGGCGGCCGCGGCGGCAACCCTCGAGAGCGCCAACGTCGTCCGTCGCGACGTCACGCGCACGGCGCTCGAGGAGGCCCGCGCCGTCCTGGCGCGGGAAGGCGACGAGGACCTCCCGGCCACGATCGTGCGCGGCCCATGGCCGGTCGGGGTCGTCGGGCTGGTGGCCGCCCGGCTTGCCGACGAGCGGGGCCGGCCGGCCGTCGTTGCGGCCGAGCTCGACGGGGCGCTGCGCGCCTCGTGCCGGGCGCCCGACGGCTACGACCTGGCCGCGACGCTGGCCGCCTGCGACGACCTCCTCGTCCGCCACGGGGGTCACCGCGGCGCGGCCGGCCTCGAGGTCAGGGAGGACCGCTGGGAGGCATTCCGGGCCCGCCTTCTCGACCTGCTGGACGGCACGGCGCCCGTGGACCGCCGGCCGGAGCTCGTCCTCGACCTCGCCCTGCCGGCGCGGGCGGCCGACTACCGGCTCCTCGAGCACCTGGCCGCCCTCGAGCCGACCGGCCCGGGGAACCCGGCCCCGCTGGTGGGCGTCCACGGGCTCACCGTGACGCGCATCCGGGCCGCGGCCGGCGGCCATGCCCAGCTGACCCTCCGCCGCGAGCTCGACGTGGTCGACGCCATCGCCTTCGAGCGGGCCGACCTGGTCGAGGTCGTGCGCGAGGGCGACCGCATCGACGTCGCGGGCCGCCTCGAGACGCGCCGCTTCGGCGGATTCGAGTCGCTCCAGCTGGTCGTGCTCGACGTGGCCCCCGCCCGCGATGCGCCGGCGGCGTCGATCGCTCCGCCGGCGCCCGCCGTGGAGGCGCCCTGATGTCGCGGCCCACCCCTGCCGGCCGCGGGAGCCGGCCGGCACGTCGCACCACCGGCGACCCCTACGGCCTCGCGGCCGCCCGGCCCTTCCTGGCCCCCCTCCTCTCGCTCGCCGGCCTCGCCGTCGTCGGCTTTCTGACCGTGGGGCTCCTGACCGGCAACCTTCCGTTCATGCCGGCGCGCGGAGGGGACGGGACCGGCGATGGCGGCCCCGCCGCCCCGGGCCGGACTCCGTCGCCCAGCGCGCCGCCCGTCGTCAACCCCGATGTCGGCATCGACGGCCAGCTCGTCTATGCGAAGGCGGGCAACCTGTGGATCCAGGAGGGCGCGGAGACGCGACGCCTGACGTCGTCGGGCCGCGATTCGCAGCCTGCCTGGTCCGAGGACGGCGCCTGGATCTACTTCATCGAGACCCGCCAGACGCGGGTGAAGTTCCCCATCGAGGGACGCCCGGTGATCTACGAGCTGAGCTACCCGATCCTGTCCCGCATCCGCCCCGACGGCAGCGACCGCGAGGCGATCCTGTCGGGGCTCTACCGGACGGGGCCGAGCAACCAGTACGCCTGGTCGTTCTTCATCCGCGACCCCGCCGTGGCGCCCGACGGCGAGAGCGTCGCCGTCGTGTCCGACGGGCCGGATCCGACCGCCTCGGACGTGGTCCTCGGGCTGGTCGACGTCTCCGGCCGCAAGCTCGCCAGCCTGAAGCTGGCGGAGAACCCGCCGTACGGTCACCAGGATCCGGCGTGGCGCCCGGACGGGACGGCCCTCCTGTACGTGCGCAACGCCCGCGAGGACGGCCGCGGCGCCCCCGCGATCTGGCGCTACGACCTGGCCACGAAGAAGGCCACCCAGCTCAGCCGGGCCGGCTACAGCGAGCCCCTCTACTCGCCGAACGGCCGCTACCTCGTGGCCACGCGGACGAGCACGCTCGGCACCGACGTGGTGATCCTCGACGCCCGGAACGGCAACGAGCTCCTCCGCGTCACGACCGACGGCCGCTCCTTCGGGGGAGCCTGGTCGCCCAACGGCCGGCAGATCGCCTTCCTCCGCCTGGCGGGCTCGACGACCGACCTCCAGGTGGCGACGATCGTCTTCGCCTCGGGCGCCGGGCCCGCCCTGGACAAGATCGAGCCGTTGACGGAGTTCAGCGGCCTCGACGCGGAGAGCCGACCGGCCTGGTGGGGCCCGCGACCGACGCCCGCGCCCACGGCGACGCCGACGCCGACCCCGCCTGGGACGCCCGCCCCGTGATCGTGCCCTACCTGGAGCGGCTCGGCCGGCGGACGGCGCTCGCCCGGACGGTCCTCTGCGTGGGGATCGACCCGCTGCCGGAGATGGTGCCCGTGGGCTGGCCGGCGGGGCTGGCGGGCGTGGAGCGGCTGGCGCGCCTGGTCGTCGAGGCGGCCGGGCCGTACGCGGCGGCCGTGAAGCCGAACCTCGCCTTCTTCGAGGCCTACGGGAGCGCCGGCGTCGCCGCCCTGGAGCGCGTGCTGGGGGCCGTCCCCCCGGGCGTGCTCATCGTGGCCGACGCCAAGCGGGCCGACGTCGAGACGACGGCCGCCCGCCAGGCGGTCGCCCTCTTCGAGCACCTGGGCGCTGACGCGGTCACGGTGAACCCGTACCTGGGGCTGGGCGCGCTGGAGTCGTTCCTGGCCCACGCCGACCGGTTCGCCTACGTGCTCTGCCGCACCTCGAACCCCGGCGCCGGCGAGCTCCAGGACCTGGTGGTCGGGCCGGACGACGAGCTCGGGGCGCCCGCCGAGGCGCTCCATCGCCGCGTTGCCCGCCGCGTCGCGGCTGCCGGGCTCGGCGATCGCGCCGGCCTCGTCGTCGGGGCCACGGCGCCCGCGGAGCTGGCCGCCATCCGTGCCCTGGTGCCGGGCCTGGCCTTCCTCGTGCCGGGCGTCGGAGCCCAGGGCGGTGCGGCGGAGCCCGTGCTCGCCGCGGGACCCGCGACCGCCGCGCCGGCGGGCGACCGCCCGGGCGGTGGGCTGCTCGTCAACGTCTCGCGGGGGATCGCCGGGGTGGCCGCCCGGCGCGGCGCGGAGCGCGAGCCGGCCGATCCGGGCGAACGGGTGGCGGCGGCCGCCCGCAGGTGGTCCGCCACGCTCGCTGTGCTATCGTAGCTGCGCCTCGCGGGGCATCGGAGCGATCCCTCGCGGCACGGTCATCCCACGCTGAGGTCGTCACCTGATGCCGAATATCGGCCCGGTCGAGCTGATCATCATCCTCGTGATTGCCCTGCTCATCCTCGGGCCGGGCCGGCTCCCGGACGTCGGCTCGGCGCTCGGCAAGAGCATCCGCGAGTTCCGCAAGGCCGCCACGGACGTCCAGGATGCGGTGAAGCTGGACACCGCACCGCCCGCGCCGCAGGCTCCGGCGCCGGCGGCCCAGGCCCCGGCGGCAGCGGCTCCCAACACGCTGTCCGCGCCGGCCGAGCCGAACACGCTGGTGCAGCCCGCCCCGCCGGCCGACGCCCCGGCCGGCGAGCCCGTCGCGACGACGCCCGACGCGCGGGCCTAGCACTCCCCTCGGGTCCGTCGCGATGGTCGACGCCGACCCGCCGCCCGAGGTCGCCGGCGCCCTGCTGCCCCTCGGCCGGCCGGCCGAGCCGGGTCCCGCCGCGCCCGCGCCCGCCGCCGACGGGTCGATCATGCCGCTCTTCGACCACCTGGCCGAGCTGCGCCGGCGGATCGCGATCTCGCTGCTCGCGATCGCCCTCGGGTCGATCGTCGGCTTCATCCTCGGGCCCCGGATCATCGACGTCCTGAAGGCTCCCTACGGCGACGCCGACCTGCTGCTCCTCTCGCCCGGCGAGGGGTTCTTCATCACCCTCAAGATCGCCCTCGTCACCGGGGTGGTCCTGGGCATGCCCGTCACGCTCTTCGAGCTGTGGCGGTTCGTCTCCCCGGGGCTGACGGCCGAGGAGCGCCGGATCGCCCGGCCGTGGGTCCCCCTGGCCCTCGTCTTCTTCGTCGCCGGGGTCAGCGTCGCCTACGTCGTGCTGCCGTTCGCGGTCGCCTTCCTGTCGAGCTTCGGGACCGGTGGCGGGCTCCAGAACGCCTGGACGGCCGACGGCTACTTCGGCTTCGTGGCCACGATGTTCCTCGGCTTCGGGCTCGTCATGGAGTACCCGATCGTCCTCGTCCTGCTCTCCAAGGTCGGGATCGTGACGACGGCCCGCCTGCGGGCGTCGCGGCGCTACGTGGTCATCATCTTCGCCATCGTCGCGGCGGTGGCGACGCCCGGCGGGGACATCATCAGCCCCTTCGTCCTGGGGGTGACGATGTACCTCCTCTACGAGCTGTCGATCCTCCTCGTCCGCGCCGGCGGCCGCTGACCGCGCGCTAGACTGGCCGCATGGCGACGACCAGGCGGCCGGGCGATGCGGGAGAGGCAGGTCCCGACGAGCCGGTGTCGGCCGAGGGGATGCAGCACGTCGTGGTCCTCTCCGGGCTCTCGGGGGCCGGCAAGACCGCGGCTACGAAGCTCTTCGAGGACCTCGGCTACGTCTGCGTCGACAACCTGCCGGGCGAGCTCCTGCCCGGCCTCGCCGACCTCATCGCCCGCGAGCCCGGCCGCTTCGAGCACGTGGCGATCGTCCTCGACGTCCGGGCCGGCGATGTCCCGGTCGCCTTCGCCGCGATGCGCGGGGCGCTGGAGGGTCGCGGGATCCGGCCCCAGATCTTCTTCCTGGAGGCGCGCGACGAGGTCCTGATCCGCCGCTATTCGGAGACACGGCATCGCCATCCCCTGGCCGGCTCGGACGGCATCGCGGCCGGGATCGCCGCCGAGCGGGAACTCCTCGGCCCGATCCGCTCCGAGGCGGACGTGATCCTCGACACCTCGGAGCTCTCGCTGCGTGAGCTGCGGGAGCGGATCTTCAGCCAGCTCTGGCACGTCGTGGAGCCGGACCAGCTCTCGATCCAGCTTGTCAGCTTCGGCTACAAGTTCGGCATCCCCCTGGAGGCCGACCTCGTCTTCGACGTCCGCTTCCTCCAGAACCCCTACTACGTGCCGGAGCTGCGACGGCTCTCCGGCCTTACCGACGCGGTGCGGACCTACGTCCTCGATCAACCCCTCACGCGCCGCTTCCTGGCGGCCGTCCACGACCTCCTGGAGCTGACGATCCCGGCCTTCGTGGGAGAAGGCAAGACGCGCTTGACGATCGCCATCGGCTGCACCGGCGGCTACCATCGCTCGATCGCCCTGGCGGAGGAGCTCGCCCGCTGGCTGAGCGAGCGGGGCTACGGCCCCGTGAGCGTATTCCATCGCGAGCTGGAGCGGCGGTGAGAGGGTGAACCTGCGCCGCTGGCTTCGACCGGGGATCGGCGTGAAGCGCTGGCTCGCCGTCGCCTTCGTCGGCCTCACGGCACTCGCCCTCGCCGGAGCGCTGGCCCTCCGCCAGCTCTACCGCGACGTCGACGTGGAGGGACCGGTCCAGGCCGCCATCTGGGTCGTCACCCTCCAGTTCCTGCCGTACTGGGTCCGCGCCGCGGTCCTCCTCGCGGCCGGGGCGGGGCTCTTCGCCTATGGCTCGTACCGGGTCGTCCGGGCGCTCCTGGGCCCCTTCACGGAGAGCGCCAGCGAGCCCCTCGTCGACCTCGTCTACCGGCGGCGGCTCCTCGCCCGGGGTCCGCGGATCGTGGCCATCGGCGGCGGCACGGGCCTCTCCACGCTCCTGCGAGGCCTCAAGGAGCGCACCGCGAACCTGACCGCCATCGTCTCCGTCGCCGACGACGGCGGCTCGACCGGCCGCCTCCGCGAGCAGCTCGGGATCCCCGCCGTGGGCGACATCCGCAACTGCCTCGTCGCCCTTGCCGAGACCGAGACGGCGATGGGCGACCTCCTCCAGTACCGCTTCGGGGCGGACGAGGGGAGCCTCGCCGGCCACGCCGTGGGCAACCTCCTGATCTCGGCCATGAACGCCATCGACGACGGCGACTTCGAGGCGGCGGTCCGCGAGATGAACCGGGTCCTTGCCGTGCGTGGGAGCGTCGTGCCCGCCTCCGGGACGCCCCTGACCCTGCACGCGCGCCTCCGCGACGGGACCGAGATCGCGGGCCAGGCCAGGGTGAACCGGATGCGGGGGATCGAGCGGGTGTGGGTGGAGCCGACGGACGTCCGGGCCAGCCGCGACGCGCTGCGCGCCATCGCCGAGGCCGACCTCCTCGTCCTCGGTCCCGGCAGCCTCTACACCAGCGTGCTCGCCACGGTCCTCGTGCCCGAGCTCCGGGCGGCGCTGGCGACGACCCCGGCAGTGCGGGTCTACGCCGCCAACGTGGCGACCCAGGCCGGGGAGACGGAGGGCTACGACCTGGCCGACCACGTGGAAGCGCTCGCGGCCCACGGCGTCGGCGACCTCATCGACCTGGTCCTGGCCAACAGCAACACCATCGGTCCCGGGCCGGACGCGGAGCTGGGCCTCCCCGTCAAGCTGCGCTGGCCACCGATGGGGGCGACCCGGCGGCCGCGCCTGGTGCTCGACGACGTCGTGGATCCCGCCAACCCCCATCATCACGACTCCGTCCTCCTCGCCGACGCCCTCCTCCGGCTCCTCGCGCGGGAGGCCGGGATCCGGCGGGGCGGCATCGCCCGGACGGCCTAGCGGGTGGCCGGCGGCGATCGCGCCCTCGTGGCGGGGCTGCGGGCCGAGCTCGCGGGCATCGATCCGTCCCGGCCCTGCGACCGGTCGGCCGAGGTGGCCGGCCTGGGCACGACCTCGATCCGCGGCGACCGACCCGCCCTCGGCCGCCTGATGGTCCGCCTCCTGCGCGGCTCGTCCCCGCCGGCCGGAACGCCCCCCGTCCCGGCATTCGCCTGGGAGAGCGCCGCCGACCACTGCCGCTCCGCCTGGCTGCGGGGCCGCTTCCTGGCCCGAGGATCGCTGTCCGTGGCCCACGGCCGCCTCCACCTGGAATTCGTGCTCCCCGTCGAGGAGGCGCCGGAGCTCGCCGCCAGGCTTGCCTCGGTCGGCCTCCCGGCCGGCGTCCGGGTGCGCCGCGGACGCGGGGTCGTCACCTGGAAGAGCGCCGACGAGATCGGGACCTTCCTGCGCTGGATCGGCGGCGGCGCCTCCCTCCTGGAGCTGGAGTCGCGCCAGGTCGCGCGGGCGGTCCGGGGCGACCTCAACCGCCTCCTCAACGCCGAGTCGGCGAACCTCGAGCGAATCGCGGCGGCTGCCGCGCGCCAGCTGGAGGCGATCGCGACCCTCGAGGCGGACGGTCGCCTCGAGGAGCTTCCCGAGACCGTCCGGGCGGTGGCCGGCCTGCGCCGGGCGACCCCCGAGGCGTCCCTGGGCGAGCTGGCGGTGGAGCTGGCGATCCCGCGCGGGAGGGTCCAGCGGGCCCTGGAGCGGATCGAGTCCCTGGCCCTCTACCGGGACGAGGCTCCTGCCGGCCGGTCGGGCGAGCGCGGGGCGAGGCGGGCCGAACGGCCCGGCCACGATGGGCCGGGCGCCCCGTCGGCCGGCTCGCTGGCGATGGCATGATTGGCCCATGCGACCCGTGATCATTGCCGCCAACTGGAAGATGAACACCACCCCCGCCGACGCCGGCGAGCTCGCCCGGGCCATCGCCCGACGGACCCGCGAGCCGGACGTCGTGCGGGTGATCTGCCCACCCTTCGTCTGCCTCGCCGCCGTCCGCGACGCGGTGGCAGGGGAGGGGATCGGGCTGGGAGCACAGAACCTCCACCACGAGCTCGCCGGCGCGTTCACCGGCGAGGTCAGCGCGCCGATGCTGACCGGCCTCGTCGGCTGGGTCATCCTCGGCCACTCGGAGCGCCGCCGGGACGCGGCCGAGAGCGATGCGCTGATCGGGAAGAAGCTGAGCCGCGCAGTGGACGCCGGCCTCCGTCCGATTCTCTGCGTCGGCGAGCAGCTGGCCGAGCGCGAGGCCGGGACCGCGGTGGCGGTGGTCGAGGGCCAGCTCGCCGGTGCGCTGGCAGGCCACGAGCCGGCCGCGCTCGAGGCGGCTGGCCTCGTCATCGCCTACGAGCCCGTCTGGGCGATCGGCACGGGCCGCAACGCCTCCGGCGCCGACGCGTCGGCCATGGCCGACGCGATCCGGGGCGCCCTCCGCGGGGCCGGCTGGGGCGCGGCCGCGGACGAGGTCCCGGTCCTCTACGGTGGCAGCTGCACGAGCACGAACATCGCCGAGTTCCTGGCCGAGCCGGCCATCGACGGCGCCCTCGTCGGGGGCGCCTCGCTGAAGCCCGACGAGATGGCGGGCATGGTCGGCCGGGCTGCCATCACCGCCGCTGCCCGCCGCGCCGCCGCCTGAGCGCTTCCCGTCCCGCCCTCGCCGGAGCCCCCGGCGCCTCCGCAGGAGCCGACCGCATGCCGACCCTCGTCCTCCTCCGCCACGGCGAGAGCACCTGGAACCGGGAGAACCGCTTCACCGGCTGGACCGACGTCGATCTCTCCGAGACCGGCACGGCCGAGGCCCACGAGGCCGGCCGCCTCCTGCGGGCCGAGGGCTTCCGCTTCGACGTCGCCTACACCTCCGTCCTCAAGCGGGCCATCCGGACGCTCTGGATCGCCCTCGACGAGGAGGACCAAATGTGGCTCCCCGTGGTCAACTCGTGGCGGCTCAACGAGCGCCACTACGGGGCCCTGCAGGGCCTGAACAAGGCCGAGACCGCGGCGAAGTTCGGCGACGAGCAGGTCAAGGTCTGGCGCCGCAGCTATGACGTCCCGCCGCCCGCCCTGGCGGAGGACGATGAGCGCCACCCCGGCCGCGATCCACGCTATGCCGGCGTCGCCGCCGCGGACCTCCCGCGCTGCGAGTCGCTCAGGGACACCGTTGCCCGGTTCCTGCCGTTCTGGGAGTCCGACATCGCCCCGGCCCTGCGCCGCGGCGAGCGGGTCCTCGTGGCGGCCCACGGGAACAGCCTGCGCGCCCTGGTGAAGTACCTCGACGGGATCTCCGACGCCGAGATCGTCGGCCTCAACATCCCGACCGGCGCGCCGCTCGCCTACGACCTCGACGACGACCTGCGGCCGCGATCGAGCCGCTACCTCGGTGATCCCGCGAAGGTCGCCGCCGCGGCGGCCGCCGTCGCCGCCCAGGGGACCGCCCAACCGCAGTGAGCGTGGGGCCCGGGCGAGGTCGATCCGGCTCCGTGTGCTACGATCCCGCGCGGCCATCCGCTGGAGGACTCTCCCAGAGTGAACCCGTTCCTGGCCATCGGCCAGATCATCGTCAGCATCGGCCTGATGGTCGCGATCCTGCTGCAGGCGCGCGGCACCGGCCTGTCCGGCGCCTTCGGCGGCGACTCGGCGGTCTACCGCAGCCGCCGGGGGATCGAGCGGCGCCTCTGGCAGTTCACCATCGTTCTCGCGGTCCTCTTCTCCATCTTCTCGCTGGCGAGCTACGTCTTCGCGCCGTCCGGGCTCTGAGCCCGTCCCCGGCGACGCCGCACCCCGCCTCGTGAGCCGGCGTGACGGGGGCGTCGCCTTCGCCCTCCTCGTCGTCCTGGCCCTCCTTGCCGGGACCGTCGTCGCCCCGTCCCTGGCTCCCGCCCCGAGTCCGACGCCGAGGCCCACGGCGACGCCCGTGATCGGCCACGTCGAGGGTGTGCTGGGCCATCCGTCCTCGATCACCCCGCTGACCGCCCGCACCCAGGTCGATCGCGACCTCGTCGCCCTCCTCTTCCGCGGGCTCGTCCGCCTGGGGTCTGGCACCTCGGTGCTGCCCGACCTGGCCGATCGGTGGACGGTCGCCGACAAAGGGGCCACCTGGACGTTCCATCTCCGCGACGACGCCTCGTGGCACGACGGCGTCCCGGTGACGAGCGCCGACGTCGTCTACACGATCCACGTCCTCCAGGACCCGGAGTACACCGGCGCGCTCGCCGGAACCTGGGCCCAGGTGGACGTCGCCGCGCTCGACGCGCACACGGTCCGCTTCGTCCTCGGCGACCCGGTGGGCGGCTTCCTCCAGGCGGCGACGCTGCCGCTCCTGCCCGCCCACCTCCTCCAGGGGATCCCCGTCGCGTCGCTCGCCGACGACGCCTTCGCCCGGGCGCCGATCGGCAACGGCCCGTTCGCCCTCGTCGAGCTGACCGACAGCGCGGCGGTCCTCGAGCCGGTCCTGCCCGAGGTGACCGGCGGGCTGGGCCCGCTCGCCCTCCCGCGGGCGGGGGTGCCCGATCCCCGCACGCCGCGGCTGCCGCGACTCGAGCTGCGCTTCTACGACACGGCCGAGGAGCTCGCCGCCGCCTTCACGGCGGGCGAGGTCGGCTCGGCCGCGGATCTTCCGCTCACCGACGCCGTGGCCCTGGCGGACGCGACGGCTGGGGCCCGGGCGATCCGCTACCCGGGGGTGACGCTCACCGCGGTCGCCTTCAACCTGCGGACAGCCCGCGGGCCGTTCGCCGACAAGCGGTCCCGGCGCGCCCTGCTGGGCGCCCTCGACCGGGAGGCCTTGATCCGCGACCTGCTGGGCGGCGCGGGGGTCCGCGCCGATACGCCGATCCCGCCCTCGTCCTGGGCGTACGACGCGAAGGCGGCCCCCGCGATCGCCTACGACCGGGCCGCCGCCGCGGACGCCATGAAGGCCGTCGGCTGGCGCCGCCTCGACGGCAAGTGGGTGGCCCCGGGCGGGAAGAACGCTCTCCAGCTGACGCTGCTCGCCCCGGAGAGCGCGGCCAACCCCGTCGCCTTCGCGGCGGCCACGCGGGTGGCCAAGGCGTGGACCTCGTTCGGGCTTACCACCACGGTCGAAGCCTTGCCGCCCGGCGAGTTCGTGGAGCGGCTGCGGGCCGGGACGTTCGATGCCGCCGTCGTCGACGTCAACATGGGCCTCGATCCCGACCCCTATCCCATCCTTGGCTCCACCCAGGTGCGGGGAGGGGGCGCCAACGTGGCTGGATTCCAGGATCCGGCCCTCGATGCGGCCCTCGTGGCGGCGAGGGCGCCGGGCACGGTGACGAAGCGCAAGGCGGCCTACAAGGCCCTCCAGGCTTTGCTGGGCGACCAGCAGCCGATGGCCACCCTCTTCTTCCGCGACAGCGTGCTGGTGGCCGGTGCCGAGCTCGACGGGCCGGTCGCGCGGCCCATCGCGGACCCGGGCGACCGGTTCTGGGACGTGGTACGATGGGTCGCCGGACGGTGACCTCGCCGCCCGGTTCGATGGTCCCTGCCGAGGTGGCGGAATTGGTAGACGCGCTAGCCTCAGGAGCTAGTGCCCGCAAGGGCGTATGGGTTCAAATCCCGTCCTCGGTACCACCGCAGCGGAAGCGGGCACCACGCAGCACCTGCCCAGGTGGCGGAATTGGTATACGCGTACGTTTGAGGGGCGTATGAGGCAACTCATCCGGGTTCAAGTCCCGGCCTGGGCACCACCTTCTCGCGCTTTCATGGGGCGGCTCCGCCGGGAGCCGCCCTCGCCGTATCCGGGCCTGCGGCCCGGACCCGTGGGCGGTTAGCTCAGTCGGTCAGAGCGCCTCGCTTACACCGAGGAGGTCGGAGGTTCGAGACCTCCACCGCCCACGACCCCCGATACGCGCGAGTGGCCCGCGCGCGGGCGCTACACTTCGCACGGGGCGGCCGCTCGCGCCGCCGGTGCGACACCGGGAGTGACCATGGAGATCGTCGTCATCCTCCTCGTCATCGTCGTCGTCATCGTCCTCGCGGGCGTGCTCATCTACAACGGGCTCGTCTCGAGGCGGAACCGCGTCGACGAGGCGGTGGGGCAGATCGAGGTCCAGCTGAAGCGGCGCCACGACCTGATCCCGAACCTCGTGGCCGCGGTCAAGGACTACATGGGCTTCGAGCAGGACGTCCTCACCCGGGTGACGGAGGCGCGCGCCAACGCCGTCGCCGCCGGTGCGACGGGGACCGTCACGCAGGCCCAGGTCCAGGCCGAGAACCAGCTCAGCGGCGCGCTGCGCTCGCTCTTCGCGGTCGTCGAGAACTATCCGCAGCTCAAGGCGAACGAGAACGTCCTCGCCCTCCAGGAGCAGCTGACGACCACCGAGAACCAGATCAGCTTCGCCCGCCAGCACTACAACGCGACCGTCAACGAGTACAACACGACGATCCAGACGATCCCCTCCGTCCTGATCGCGGGTCCGCTCGGGTTCATCCGGCGCGAGTTCTTCGAGGCCGAGCCGGAGGCCGACCAGGTCCCGGTCGTCGCCCTGCGCTGACGCCCGCGCGGCCGGCCCGCCGGCCGCGGAGGCCCTGATGGCCGCCTCGTTCTACAGCCAGATCGCCGCGAACCGGCGCAACTCCTTCATCCTTGTCCTCGCCCTCACCGCCGTCCTGGCCCTGCTCGGCTTCGCGATCGGGTACGGCACCAGCGGCGTGGCCGCCGGCGGGCTGGGATGGCTCGGCATCTTCGGCGTGGTCGCCATCATCTCGTCGCTGGTCGGCTACTTCACCGGCGACCAGGTGGTGCTGGCGGCGTCGAAGGCGCGCGAGACGACCGAGGCGGAGACGCCCCAGCTCGTCAACGTCGTCCGCGAGCTGACGCTGGCGGGGGGCCTGCCCATGCCGCGCGTCTACCTGATCGACGACACGGCCCTCAACGCCTTCGCCACCGGCCGCGACCCGCAGCACGCCTCCATCGCCGTGACGACCGGGCTCCTGGCGAGGCTCGACCGGGAGGAGCTGCAGGGCGTCATCGGCCACGAGCTGTCCCACGTCCGCAACTACGACATCCGCTACGCGATGCTCGTCGGCGTCCTGGTCGGCACGATCGCCCTGGTGGCCGACGTCTTCCTGCGGATGACGTTCTGGGGCGGGTTCGGTCGTCGCTCCTCGTCGAGCGACCGTGGCGGCGGTGGCGCGCAGGCGATCATCTTCGTCATCGCCATCCTGCTCGCCATCGTGGCGCCCATCTTCAGCCGGCTGGTCCAGCTTGCCGTCAGCCGCCAGCGCGAGTACCTGGCCGACGCCAGCTCGGTCGACCTGACCCGCAACCCGTCCGGCCTGCAGCGGGCCCTGGCGGTGATCGCCGACGACAAGGAGGTGCTCGAGGTGGCGAACAGGGCCACCCAGCACCTCTACTTCCGGAACCCGTACCGGAGCTTCGAGGAGCGATCCAAGGGCCTCTTCTCGACGCACCCGCCGATCCTCGACCGCATCAACCGGCTGCGGGCGCTGAGCGGCGAGGCGCCGATCGACCCCGCCGGCGTGCCCGACCTGGACCAGAGCAGCTGACGGCAGCACCGCCGCCCTCGTCGTGGCGGCGTCGGCAGGAGGCGCCGGGCAGGGCCGCGTTCCTTGCGACTGGAGGGCCCTTCGTGGTACGGTTTCGGCCGCCGACGGGCGGTGGCGCCCGGCGGGGCCTACGGGCCGAGATAGCTCAGTTGGTAGAGCACGCGACTGAAAATCGCGGTGTCGCCAGTTCGAATCTGGCTCTCGGCACCACCAGCCCCGGACGCGGCAGCCCGAGCGGAAGTGGCTCAGTTGGTAGAGCATCACCTTGCCAAGGTGAGGGTCGCGGGTTCGAGTCCCGTCTTCCGCTCCATTTCTTTGCCCACGAGACCCGGACCCTCCACCGCTGGCCCTTCGTCTAGTGGTAGGACAGCGGACTTTGGATCCGTGAACCGAGGTTCGAATCCTCGAGGGCCAGCCAGCGCTCCGGGGCGACGTAGCCAAGTGGCCTAAGGCGGAGGTCTGCAAAACCTCTATTCAGCGGTTCGAATCCGCTCGTCGCCTCCACGTTCCGCCGACAGCGACGCCCGCCGACGAGGCGGGCGTTACGATTCCGTGGCGAGACCGTGCCGAGGTGGCGAAACCGGTAGACGCGGCGGACCTAAACTCCGCTGCCCGCAAGGGCGTCAGGGTTCGAATCCCTGCCTCGGCACACACGACTTGGGGCTCCGGAGGGCTCCACGCGGGCTCGCGTTCCGGGGTTTGACTACGCGTTTAACTACGCGACGGTCTGAGAACGTGTCCGATCGTGGGTCCAGCCGCGAGCTGAGAACGCATCGCGGTCTTGCTCGGGTCCCCCTCCTGCTGCTCGGCCGTCTACATCGTCGGGCTCGGGCGTCCGTGCCTGGCCGCGTGGCGCTCGTCGTGCTCTCAGAGAAGAGGCGCCGATCCGCGGATTTACGGGTACCCCGGGGGGAGGGGGAGCATACGGCGACGAGATCGCGAGAGTAGAGAGTGTCCTCCCCCACCCACGCAGCCGTTTCAGGGCCGATCGACCCCCCTTGTAACACCCCGTCCCGCGAGCCGACGATTCCTGTAACACCGGGGCGAATCTGTAACACCCGGCTGTAACACCCGGCTAGGAGTTACACGATGCCGAAGCAGCGCACGGCCGTCGAGATGCGGGACTACCAGCGACGCCGTCGTGAGCGCCTGCGGGTCCCAGCAGGCGTGATCGCCGTCGACGAGCCGCCCGCGAGGCCGGTCGTGGACCCGAACCTCCACGTCCCCGAGCCCAGCGTGGAGCCCGCCCCAGCCGGCCCACGGCGGGTGCACCGGTTCGTGACCGGGGAGACCCTGGGGCACGCCGTCTCGCGTCCCCGGGTAGTCCTCGACCAGAAGTTCCCGTCGGGGTTCCACTACCTGGCCGGCGATCACGCCCCTGGCCGGATGACGCAGGGCGCTCGCGACGCCATCCTCACGCGCCCCTGACGCCCCTTCACGCCGGTTCCCAAGGGTGGCTGACGCGACCGCCCGGGGACGAACGGCGCGGGATGGGGCCGAACGGACCCTTGCCCGACGGGCGTGACTTCCCGACCATGGCGTCATGGCCCACGAGCATCCGCACGACGACGGGCACGACCACGGACACGAGCACGGCGGGATCGGCGGCTTCCTGGCATCGATCCTCGGCCACAGCCACGACCCCGCCGACTCGTTCGACGATGCGCTGACGAGCAGCGCGCGCGGCATCCGCGCGGTCAAGATCTCGCTCGTCGGGCTCGGCGTCACGGCCGTGCTCCAACTCGGGATCGTGCTGATCTCGGGATCGGTGGCGCTGCTCGCTGACACGATCCACAACTTCAGCGACGCCCTGACGGCCATCCCGCTGTGGATCGCCTTTGCCCTTGGCACGCGGGCCGCAACCCGCCGCTACACCTTCGGCTACCGCCGTGCCGAGGACCTCGCCGGCCTGTTCGTGCTCCTGATGATCGCGGGCTCGGCGCTCCTGGCGGCCAACGAGTCGATCACCCGCCTGGTCAACCCCGTCGTCATCACGAACATCCCAATCGTCATCGCCGCCGGGTTCATCGGGTTCGCCGGGAACGAGGCGATCGCGCTCTACCGGCTCCGTGTCGGGCGCGCCATCGGATCGGCAGCCCTGGTGGCCGACGGCTACCACGCCCGCACCGACGGCCTCACCTCGCTCGCGGTGGTGGCGGGGGCGGTCGGCGTCTGGCTGGGCTACCCGATCGCCGACCCGCTCGTCGGGCTGCTGATCACGGTCGCCATCCTCTTCGTCCTCAAGCAGGCGACGGGGCAGATGATCGGCCGCCTGATGGACGCGGTGGAGCCCGAGCTCGTGGACGCGGTGGAGCGGATCGCCCGAGATAACCCCGAGGTCCAGGACCTCTCGCGGGTGCGGCTGCGCTGGGTCGGGCACGCGCTCGAAGCATCGTTCGCGATCACGGTTGACTGCGACATGAGCGTCACCGACGGGCACCGGATCGCCGAGGACGTGCGCCACCGGCTGCTTCACGAGGTCGCGAAGCTCGACACCGCGGTGATCCACGTGAATCCCTGCGGCCACGACGGCAGCGATCCGCACGAGGCGCTCGCGCACCACGACGAACCGGCGGTTTCAGCCGGCTGACGCGGCTTGGTGCTGGGCCCAGACGCTCCCGGCGCCCGGGGCCGTCGTCCTCTCGACAGCCCGCCGTGGCCTGCCCATCCTGGCGGACCCGGTGCCTGTCTCGTCAGAGCTTGTCGAGGATGTCGGCCTTCTTGGCCGTGTACTCCTCCTCGGAGATCAGGTTCTCGTCGCGGAGGGCGGCGAGTGTGCGCAGTCGTTCGCTGGGATCAGCCGCCGCCGCCGCGTCCAGTGCCTTCCGCGGGGGCTTCAGTGCGGGCCCGTGCTCGCGGATCATCTCTTCGAGGTCTAGGACCCGTTGGTCGACCTCGCGAGTGCGGGCGTCGACCTGCGCCTGCCGGGACACAATCTCGTTGATCCTGTCAGCATGATCCATGCGCTCCGCGCGACGCGAGTTCTGCACGAAGCGGCCAATGAAGTCCCCGCTCCCGCCGCCGCGATACATGGGCAGCCGCCCGGCCTGCCGCTCGCGCCATCGAGCGTTCTCTTCGGACTTCTTCGCGGCGAGCCCCTTCTTCACGAGACCGAGTTGCCTCTTCTCCGCCTTCAGGCTGGCGATCTCGGCCTTCGCCTCTCCGATCTCTCCTGCAACGAGATCGGGCTCTGGTGGCGACTCGGGATCGGTCATCGCCTAGTCCTCCGTCCCCTCCGGCCCGAACAGCTCCAGCGCTTCGGCAGGGGCCGCCGTGGCGCGCGCGGCCCGGCGGTGAGTCACGTTCGCACCGGTGACGTGCGGGTAGTCGATCCCGTGGCCCTCCAACAGCTCGCCCACGGTGCGGAGCTGGATGCGCGGGTGCTTCCCCCAGGCCGACTCGTAGAAGCCGGCCTCGGCGGCCTCGGCGCGCATCCCGGGGCTCGGCGTCTCGAAGGTCACGAGGACCCCGATCTCGGCGCCCTCCCGTTCGAGCACGCCGCGGAGGTCCCGGACGTAGGAGGGAACGAGCTTCCCGGCCTTCACGGATAGCACGATCTGTCGCGTCGGCCCGCCTGGTGCGTCGTGGAAGTAGAGGCGCCCGTCAATGCCCTTGTCGCCGCCCTTCTTGTCGCTGCCAGCGACCCGGGCGCCCACGAGCCCCAGCGCCCACGCCTGGAACTGGAAGGGGTCCTCGGCGGCCAGCACGCGGGCATCGTCGACCGTCGTGGGCTCGCCGATCGTTCGGTACGTCTTGACGATCTCGGACCCGTAGCGGCCCGCAAGCCGGTGCTTGATGAGCCCGATCGCCAGATGCGTGATGTCGATCCCAATCCATCGTCGGCCAAGCTCCTGAGCAGCATCGACTGCCTCGGCACACACGATCCTCGCCCGAAGGGCTCCGCGAGGGCTCGCGTCCTGGCCCCTGACTGCGCGCCGGGCGAGGTCGACGGGCGGATCGGCCGGTCCTGCCCCGTGACGCTCGCCAGTCGCGGCCGCGCGCCTGCGAACGCCTAGGGGGCTGGTGTCGGCGTGGCGCCGGCCCCCGTGCCGGGCGGGTACCACTCGGGAAGGGGGAGCCCGTAGCGGGCAACGATCTTCGTCGTCGTGGTCCCCAGGTCCGTCGTGTCGACCTGTCGGAGGTCCTGGTCCGGCCGGAGCGCGAAGCTGAAGGCGGCTGCGCCGCTGGCCTGGAGATGGGTGATCTCCTCGGAGACCGGGACGCTCGCGCGGACGACGTAGGACGTCGCCGTCTTGGCCAGGATGAGCATGTCCTGGTAGACGATCTTGGTCGACTTGTCGGTGAAGTACCGGCCCTCCGCCACGATGGCCTCGGGGAGGCTCACCGTGGAGGTCACGAAGATGTCGACGGTCTGGCCGGCCTGGAGGAGGCCGCCCACGGCCCGGTCGTCCGGCACCGTGATCGAGACGGCCCGCCAGGCGGGCGAGTCGGGGGCGACCGTCTCGGTCGGGCCAAGGATGGAGAACTGGGAGCCCTGGGTCTGGCCGGCCAGCATGTTGGCGAGGACCATCTGGCCTTCGAGGATGGGGACACCGGCGACCAGTCCGGCGACCTTCGCGGGGTCGGCGAAGACACCCTTGGCGTTCGTCCCGTCGACGGGGACCTCTCGGACAACGAGGTCTCCCGCCTCGATGACCTTTCGGCTGGGGATCTCCCTGGCCGCGACGACGACAGCTGTCGTCTGGAGGCCGGCCTGGCTCGCCTGCTGCTGGACCCCGGTGAGGAGGATGAACGCGGCGGCGCCGGCGAAGAGGGCGAGCACGAGCCCGATGGCGACGATGAACTTGCCTCGCCGTCCCGGGTCCCGATACTCGAGTTCCATCCTGGGCGCCGCCTCCGACTCCGATCAGGGTCGCCCGGCGCACGCGTCGCCCGTCTTCCCCGGAATGCAATCGTCGGCCGGGGCGTCGTGCGGACCAATCCGCCCGAAGTACCGACCCGCTCATCCGATCGGACGGATCGAGCTCGCAGCACGACCGCGCGTCGAATCGGCAGCGTTGCGGGACGGGCTGGCGGCTACGGCAGGACGAGGTGGACCGGATTGCCCCGGATGGAGACCTGCCAGGTCGTGGTGTCGGTGGTGGTGTTATCGAACGTGTAACGGATCTTCCACCAGCCCCCCAGCGTCCCGGCCGGCTCGCCCGGCGGAAGCGGGGCGGCGTAGGTCTTCGGCAGCGGGACGGTCAACGTGACCCAGGAGTTGTTGTACTGGCTCGACCCGTTGATCGTGGTGCGAAGGCTCGCGACATTCGTTCCGCTCTTGGAGCCGGCGGCGTTGGAGTCCGCGGTGTAGTTGAACCTGGCCGCGACATACCCGGTCGAGGTCGGCTGGAGGACCTCGATGCTGGAGTTGCCAGAGGCGTCGCCTGGGTCGAAGAGCTGGATGACCATGGTCTTCCCGGCGTGGACGGCCTCGATCCGGCCCAGGTAGAACAGCGTGGTGCCGTTGGCGACGTTGGCGTAGATCACCATCTTGCCGAGCCCGTAGACATAGGGACCATACGTCGGGTCGGTGGGGACCGCCCGGAGCGCCCACATGTTCTCAGCGCTGGTGCCCTTCTGATCGTTGATGTTGAGCGGGTTGGTGGTCGTGACCTGGAGCCGGTAGATGCCCGGGGAGACGACCGTGGCCAGCGTCCACCACTGGTTGTGGTAGGGGTTCGCCTGGCAGTCGGGGAGGCTCCAGAAGGAGTTGCCGGGCCAGGCGGCCGAGCCCTCTCGCAGCGCCGCGCTCTTGTCGACCTGGCGTTCCCCCTCGAAGAGCGTCCCGCTGCTCGCCACGAGCACGTCGTCGGAGTAGTCGAGGGGCGTGGACGCGGCGTCGGACCAGAGCGAGTAGTAGATGGAGGCCGCGGGCCAGCCGGACTGGTTCCAGGGGATCCAGTGATCGCCGGTGCCCTTCTGGTCGTCGACCGCGCAGAAGGTCGGGTCGTAGAGGTCGATGCTCGTGGCCCCGGCCCCCACGGGAACCTCGATGGCGTAGTTGTAGCCGTTCGGGTCGTACTGGTTGTTCTGCGTGGGGCTCGGGTTGTAGAAGGTGCCGTAGGCGTCCCCGTACGACCGGTTGGCGCCCTGGGATTCAGCCGCGGCCCAGAAGTTGCCCGAGTTGTCGCCGAACGAGCTGAGCGGGCTGCCCATCGGCACGGGCAGGGTGTACTCGGCCGTGGCCGTGCGCGAGATTCGGACGGTGTTCATCCCGAGGATCCGCAGGAAGTACGTCCCGTAGGTCCGGCTCACGGTGACGTCGAGGCGGCGGTTGGATTCAGCGTTGACCGACGGCGTAACGGTGGCCCCGCCGGCCATCGAGAACCCGTTACGTTGCGCCTCGGCGGCGGCCTTCGCGGACGCCGTGGGGAAGTCGCCCGGCATGTAGGGCACGCCGGCCAGAGCCGCCGCCTCCGCCGCCTGCTGGACGTGGAGCGAGTTGTTCCAGATGTTGCCGACATCGATGACGAGGGCGAGGATGCCGAAGAGGACCCCCAGCGAGAAGACGAAGATGACGATCGCCTGGCCGGCTGCGCCGAGGCGCCGGAGACGCCCGCGGTCCGGGACGGCGGGCGGAGGGACCGGGCGGCGATGACGGCGGATCACGGCACGGGCTCGAGCTTCATCACGGTTGCATCGGTCATCCGGATCGTCGTGTACGGCGGGTTGCCGTTGATGAAGAGGCCGAGAAGGTTCCCCAGCGGCGTGGTCGGGCGGAAGGCGTAGACCACCCGGACGCCGATGGAATCACCGTTGAGGCCGACGACCCGGCTCGTCGCCGGCCATCCGGCGGTGCCGATCGGGGTCCCGTAGCGGTCGTAGAGGTTGATCTTCCCGGACACCGGGGCGCCGTTCGTGTCGGCCTTGAAGATCTCGATCGAGGTGATGTTCTCGATGAGGATCGGGTCCGTCAGGCCACGCTGGACCGCCGCCAGGATCGTCGGGTCGACACCGCTGGGGTTGGACCCGCCATTGCCCAGGCTTGCTCCCACCCGTGCTCCCTCCCGCACCGCGTAGGCCATGGCGTTGCGGTGGTCGAAGGCGACGCCGAACTCGAGCATCCCCATCAGGATGAGCAGGAAGACGGGCAGGATCAGGACGAATTCGACGATCGCCTGGCCTCGTCCCCGCCGGCAGTGGCGCCCCCCGATCACTGCTTGGGCTCCATCCGAAGGGTCGCGCCATCCGAGAGGCTCCACGTCTGGCCGACGCCCACCGGGGTCACGCCGACGTAGAGGTATCCGATCCGGACGCCCACGACGTCGAGGCCCTCCGAGAGGGCATCCTTCCGGGTGATCTGTGGATATCCCTCGGCACCGACGAGCGTGTACGGCTGGGCGCCGGTTCCGGGGCAGTCCAGGGATCCTCCGCGGGTGTAGCGGTTCACCACGCCCGGCACGGCATCGCCGGCACCGTCGGACTGGAAGATCTCCACGAACTCGACGCGGCTGTGGTCGACGGGCGCCGTGAGCGCCTTCTCGACGGCATTGAGGATCGAGCAGTCGGCGCCGTCGACACCCCCGGCCTGGGCGGCGGCGCTCACTCCCTGGCGGGCCGCGAACTGCACCGTCAGGAGGTTGTTGTAGAGGAACCCGAACTCGAGCAGGCCCATCATGACGAGGAGGAAGATCGGGAGCACGAGGGCGAACTCCACGAGGCCCTGGCCACCCTCCGAACGGCCGGCCCGACCACCAGCGCGAGTGGTCGCCGCGTCCAGCAATCGCATCGTATTGCCACTCCCCGGCACGCAGCGTCGGGGCCGCCACAGGACGGACCCCTCGCGAGTATCGGCCCGGCACGGCCCCCGGCCCATCCGTGATTCGTCCCGCCGCGCCGCCTCGTTAGTACCGCGGTGTGGGGAGGCACCAGGCAGGCGGCCGTGGCCCGGCCGTCCCCGGCCCCTGCGTGCCCCCACGAGTGCCCGTTGGGGCAACCGAGCCCGTGCGACACTCGGCCCGTCCACCGGCGCTCGGCCGGTGGGGCAGGGGAGGACCGGCGATGCCCGAGCTCGTCGTCAACGGCGCCCAGATGACCTGCACGTTCGGCGTGGCCCCCGCCGCGCTGACCGTGCTTCCGAGCGCCCCGGTCCTCCAGGCGGGCGGCCAGCTGCTGGCCCGCGTCGTCGACTTCGTGCCCATGGCCAACATCGCGCCTTTCGGGATGTGCACGACGCCGTCGAACCCTCAGGTCGCCGCCGCGACGTCGGCCGCGATGGGAGTCCTCACCCCGCAGCCCTGCATCCCCGTCACGTCCTCGCCGTGGACGCCCGGCTCGACGAAGGTGAGCGCGGGGGGCGTCCCGGTCCTGACGAGCCAGTCGCGCTGCACCTGCGCCTGGGGCGGCCAGATCTCGATCGTGCAGGCCGGCCAGGTGACCGTCCAGGACGGCTGAGGGCGCGAGACCCGGGCTGGCCGGCGACCCCGGGGAGCCGCTCGGCGGGCGGGACAGGCTGCTGCGTCAGCCGCGCCGACGCAGGCCGCCGAAGATCCCGCCTCGCCGCTCGTCCGGGACCGGCTCGCTCGCCTCATCGACGCCCGCCGCGAGCACGCCGAGCCGGACCAGGGCTCGGCCCGGCGCCGACGCCGGCGCGCTGCGGACGATGGGCACGCCCTCGTTGATCGCCTTCAGGTAAAGCCCGGCGTCGTAGGGGAGCTCCACGTCCACCTTGGCGGCGATGGAGTTCTCGATCTGGCGCATCGAGAGCATGTCCCGGGCGAAGAGGTGGTTCAGGACGAAGGTCGACGTCGCCGGCAGGGTGCCCTCGGCCGCCATGTACTCGAGGAAGCCGTGCAGCGCCTTGAGGGCGCCGATCTCCGGCACGATCGGCACGACGACCGCCTCCGCGCGAGCGAGGACGAGGAGCGACAGCTCGTCGAGGGAGGAGCCGGCATCGACGACGACGGCCTGGTAGGCCAGCGGCGCCGTCGTCAGGATCGCGTCGACCTGCGGGCCGGTGATCGCCCGCCCGAGCTCCGGGGTCGCCGGCGCGGCGATCACCTGGATGCCCGGCTCGGACTTCTCCGCGTACGTTCGAAGCAGCTCCGGCTCGCGCGTCCCCGCCTCGTCGGCGGCGAGGTCCGAGAGCGTCAGGCGGGGCCGCACGTTGAGGTGCGTGGCAACCTGGCCGAAGTCGAGGTCGAGATCGACGATCGCCACCCTGCCGGGCCAGTGGAGGGCCAGGAAGGCGGCGATGTTGACGGCGATCGTCGTGGTCCCGACGCCGCCCTTCGGGCTGAAGCAGGCGATGACGCGGCGGCGCCCGCCGGCCGCCAGGTCACCCCCGGTCAGGGGGGCGAGGTCGCGGGAGCGGCGGAAGCGGATCAGCAGCCCTTCGACCCGCGCCTCGAGCTCGCGCGGGTCGAAAGGACGGGCGATGACGTCGTCCGCGCCCGCCTCCAGGAAGCGGACCCGCTCCTCGACGTCGTCCTCCTGGGAGATGCAGAGGACGGGGATCCCGGCCAGTGCGGGGGTGCGCCGGATCTCGGCGCAGACCTCGACGCCCGAGCGGGGCGGGTCCACGGCGTCGATGACGACGAGCCCGAAGTCGCCGGCCCGCCGGATCGACTCGTCGGCGTCGGGGATCACGGTGATGTGGTGCCCGGCCGTCCGGAGGGCGTCGGCGACGGGCGCGGCCGCCTCCGCGACGGCCGAGAGCAGGAGGATGGAGGCGGTCGACACCTGGTGTGAGTCCCTTCACGTGCGTGAACGGGGCGAAGGATACATGGCGGGCCCGACCGTCGCCCGCGGCTCCCGGCCCGGTCTCGCAGCGTGATCCAGGTCGGCGGGCGGCGGTCGGAGCAGCCTCCCGTGGTACACTCCCGCGGTCCTTTCTGCTCCGCCGGGGGACGGGCCGGGTTCCGGCCGCGCCGAGCGGGGCATTCCCCACAGGAAGGAGTACGGACGGCCATGCGCCGCTACGAACTCATGCTCGTCCTCCGGCCGGATGCGCCGGACGACCGGATCCAGGCGGTCCTCGAGAAGACGACACGCCAGCTCGGCGAAGCCGGCGGGCAGATCGTCAAGGCGGCCCCCTGGGGTCGCCGCCGCCTCGCCTACCCGATCGATCGCTATCGCGACGGGTCGTACCACATCCTCCACTTCGACGCGCCGGCAGAGGCGATCGTCGACCTGGAGCGCACGCTCCTCATCACCGAGGAGGTGCTGCGCCACCTCGTCGTCCGGGTCGACCGCCCGGTTCGCGCCGCTCGCAGCGGGAAGGCCGACGACGCCGATCTGACCCCGGCTCCCGTCGACGAGGAGGAGGAGCCGCAGGGTGAGCGCATCGACGAATCCGAGAGCGAGGCGGCCCCGGCCGCGACCGACTGACCACCTGCCCCAGTCCCGCAGACGGAGGCTCATCCCGTGTCCCTGAACAAGGTGATGATCATCGGGAACCTCGGGCGCGACCCGGAGATGCGGTACACCCCGAGCGGTCAGGCCGTCACCCAGTTCACGGTCGCCGTGAACCGCAACTACAAGGGCCAGGACGGCAACTGGCAGGAAGAGACCGAGTGGTTCCGCGTGGTGGCCTGGGCCCAGCTGGGCGAGCGGGTCGCCGAGAACCTCCGTAAGGGCATGAAGGTCTACGTGGAGGGTCGCCTCCAGACCCGCCAGTGGGAAGACCAGCAGGGCCAGAAGCGGTACACGACGGAGCTCATCGCCAACCAGGTCACGAACCTCGACCGCCGGCCGCGCGAGGAGGGTGAGAGCGGCTTCGCGCCGCCGTTCCCGGCCGACGCGCGCCCGTCCGGCTCCTCGCCCGTCCGCCGCGACGCCCAGTCGGACGACGCCCCATCCGACCTCGACGACCTCCCCTTCTGACACCTCGACCCTAGGAGCACCTCCCCCGATGCCGCCTTCTCGATCCCGCAAGCGCGACGACTACTACCGCGATCGCCGGCGCCGCAAGGTCTGCGCCTTCTGCGCCGACAAGACGTCGCAGATCGACTACAAGGAGGTCAGCCGCCTCCGCCGCTACCTCTCGGAGCGGGCCAAGATCGAGCCGCGCCGCAAGACCGGCACTTGCGCCGCGCACCAGCGCGAGCTGGCGGTGGCCCTCAAGCGGGCCAGGCACGTGGCGCTGCTGCCGTACGCGCCGCAGCACCTCCGGCCCTGACCGCGCGCCCGCGCGGCCGCCGGCCCAGCGCAGGGTGATCGTCGGGCTGCTCCTCGCGGCCGGCGGCCTCGGCGCCGGGGTCTTCGGGTCCCTCCTGGGGCTGGGGGGAGGGATCCTCATCGTCCCCCTCCTCACCGTCGCCTTCGGGGTGCCTTTCCGCGAGGCGGTGGCCGTCAGCCTCGTCTGCGTCATCGTGACGAGCAGCGCCGCGGCGGGCGTGTACCTGGAGCGCCACCTGGCGAACCTTCGCCTGGGCATGCTCCTGGAGCTCTTCACGGCGACCGGCGCGCTGCTCGGCGGCCTCGTCGCCTTCCTCCTGCCGGACCGCGTCCTGGCCGGCCTCTTCGCGACCCTCCTGGCCTACACGGCCTGGAGCATGATCCGCCGCGCCGGAGGCGCGACCAGCCCCGCCGAGGAGGGACGTCCCGGTCCCGGCGCGGCGGGGATCGACGACCCGGCTCCCGGCGCCGGCTTCGCCGGCGAGCTCGCCGGGCCCGGCTACCGACCGCGGCGCCTCGGCGCCGGCGCGGCCGGCAGCCTGGGCGCCGGGATCATCTCGGCCCTCCTGGGGGTGGGGGGCGGCATCGTCAAGGTCCCCCTCATGCACCTCGTGATGGGGGTGCCGCTCAAGGTGGCGACGGCCACCAGCAACCTGATGATCGGGGTGACGGCGGCCGCCTCGGCGATCGTCTACCTCCTCCGCGGCGGCATCGACCCCTACGTGGCGGGCCCGACCGCGGTCGGCGTCTTCGCGGGGGCGATGCTGGGCTCCAGGCTGGCCCACCGGATCGACGTCCGCTACCTGCGTCTCCTCTTCGTCGGGGTCCTCGCCCTGACCGCCGTCCAGATGACCGTCAGGGCGCTGGGATGAGCGGCGTGGCGGGGACCGGTCCCGCGGCGCCCGTAGGGGCCGACGGCGGCGTCGGGGCGGCTCCGGCCGGCGTCGAGGCCCGCATCGCGCGCCTTCTCACATGGGGCACGCGGCTTGCGATCGCCCTCCTCGCGATCGGCTGCGCGCTGCTCGTCGCGGAAGGCCGCTCGCCACTCGACGCCGGCTGGCCGCCGCTCGATCTCGCCGCCCTGCCGTCGAACCTGCTCGCCCTGCGCGCGGAGGGCTTCCTGTGGCTCGGCCTGATCGCCACGATCGGCACGCCCCTCCTGCGCGTCGGCGCCGCCACCCTGGGCTTCGCCCGAGTCGGCGATCGCCGGCTCACCGCCCTCGGGATCGGCGTCCTGGTCATCATCGGCCTGGCCGTCGTCGCCGGCACGGTCGGCAGCTGAGGCGTGGACGTCCTCATCCTGGCCGCGTCGCTGGTAGTCATCCTCGTCGGGGCGGAGCTCTTCACGAACGGAGTGGAATGGTTCGGGCATCGCCTCGACCTCGCCGAGGGTGCCGTGGGAAGCGTGCTGGCGGCTGTGGGCACGGCGCTCCCGGAGACGATGATCCCGCTCATCGCCATCGTCTTCGCCGGCGGGGCGGCCGGCGACGAGGTCGGGATCGGGGCGATCCTGGGCGCCCCGTTCATGCTCGGCACGCTTGCCATGTTCGTCACCGGCGTGGCCATCCTCGCCTTCCGGCGGCGGCGGTCGTCGGGGAC
The DNA here is from genome assembly GCA_963821235.1 of uncultured Chloroflexia bacterium. GTDB lineage: Bacteria > Chloroflexota > Limnocylindria > Limnocylindrales > CSP1-4 > CTSoil-043. Next base: position 2,278,002 of record CAWGCS010000001.1, on the reverse strand, counting down.
CCAGGCGCGGCTCGACCTGGGTCTGCTGGGGAGGGACGCGCGGGCGTTCCTGGTGGCCTACGCCCTGGCCATCGGCGCGGCGTTCCTGCCGGCGGAGCTGCGGCCCTTCTCCTGGCTGGTCGCGATCGGCCTCCTGCTCCTCTACCTGCGCTACGTGCGGGCCCACCTGCGCGAGGAGCGCGACGACGGCCTCGACGACCCGGAGCCGCTGCGCCTCCACCGCCTGCAGCCCGCCGGACGGCGCGATCCGGACGAGCCGCCGGGCCTCCCGATCGTCGTCTTCCAGCTCGCCGTCGCCCTCACCTGCATCATCGTCGGGGCGGCCTTCTTCGTCGACGCCGTGGAGCGCGTCGCCGGGTCGCTGGGCGTGGACGGGACGCTGCTGGCCCTCGTCATCGCCCCGATCGCGACCGAGCTGCCCGAGAAGTTCAACAGCGTGATCTGGGTCCGCCAGGGGAAGGACAACCTCGCCCTCGGCAACATCAGCGGGGCGATGGTCTTCCAGAGCGCCATCCCCCCGAGCGTCGCCCTCATCTTCGCGCCCGACGCCTGGGCGATCGGGCCGGGGACCGCCATCGCCTTTCTCTCGGCCGGGATCGCCGTCGCGTCGCTCTGTGCCGTGGTCCTGCCGGCCCTGCGGCGGGGTCGCCTGACGGGCCAGGGGCTTCTCGTGGGTGGCGCCTTCTACGCCGTCTACCTGGCCATCGTCCTGGCCTCGCTCGCCGGTGTCGGCTGAGGCTCCGGCTCCCGCGCGCCGGCCTGACGCGCGGCCGGGTCGGTCGCGGCGCGTCCGGCCGGAAGGGCCCCCGGGTCTATACTCGGGAAGCCCCGGACGGTAGGCCTCCGCCGGGACCCCGCGAAGGAGCGATCCATGCTGACCCAGAAGCCGACCGCCGCCGAGGCGCCGCGCGCGGCCGCAGCGCCCGCCGACCCGGCCTCCCTCGTCTGCCTCTTCGAGGGCCGCTACGTCCCGCTCGGCGAGGCGAACGTCAGCATCATGACCCACGCCTTCATGTACGGCACCGCCGTCTTCGAAGGGATCCGGGCCTACTGGAACGAGGAGCGCGGCCAGCTCTACGCCCTGAAGGTCCGCGAGCACATGGAGCGGATCCGCAACTCCGCCAAGATCCTCCTCATGACCGACCTCCCCTCGGTCGACACGCTGACGTCGCAGGCCATCGAAGTGCTGCGGCGGAACGGCTTCCGCGAGGACGCCTACGTGCGGCCGTCCTTCTACAAGAGCACCCAGGCGATCGGCGTGAAGCTGCACGGGCTGGAGCACCGCTACTACATCCTGGCCCTGCCCTTCGGGGACTACGTGGACACCAACGTCGGGGTCAGGATCGGGACGGTCTCCTGGCGCCGCACCGCGGACCCGGCCATCCCCTCGCGGGCGAAGATCGTGGGCAGCTACGTCAATCCCGCCTTCAGCAAGTCCGAGGCGCTCCTCAACGGGTTCGACGAGGCGCTCGTCCTGACCGAAGACGGCCACATCTCCGAGGGATCGGCCGAGAACATCTTCGTGCTCCGCGACGGCGTGCTCCTCACCCCGCCGGTGACCGACGACATCCTGGAGGGGATCACCCGGGCCGGCATCGTCGAGATCTGCGCCGAGCTCGGCCTGCGGGTCGTCGAGCGCTCGATCGACCGCTCCGAGATCTACATCGCCGACGAGGCCTTCTTCTGTGGGACGGGGGCCCAGATCAGCCCGATCATCGAGGTCGACCGGCGGCCGCTCGGCGGCGGCGTCCCGGGCCCGATCACGAGGCGGATCAAGGATCGCTACTTCGACATCGTGCGCGGCAACGTCCCGGCCTACGCCCACTGGGTCACGCCGGTCTACGGCGGCTGACGCGGGCGGCTCCGGTCAGGGGTTGACGGGAGCCTCGAGCGCCGGCGTCGCCGTTCCCTGGACGACCACGATGTCCGCCCGCATCTTGGGATCGGTGGCGGTCGTGACCGTCACCACGAAGATCTTCTCGAGGCGGGCGATCGTCTTGGGGTACGTCGCCTCGGCCCCGTTGTAGGCCGTCACGACCGTGGTCGCGGTCGTCGTGTCCGGCTCCTGCCCGCGCGGCGGGGAGGCGGCGAAGCCCTCGAAGTCGAGGTAGCCCGCCAGCGTCGTGGCCCGCCCCGTCTCGCCCGTGCTGCTGACCACCCAGACGACGGCGCCCTCCTCGGCGATCTCCTGGCGCTGGGCCTGCTCGCGCGGGTCGAAGTCGAAGGCGTTGGCCGCCGCCTGCTGGATCCGGCTCACGTTGGCTTGCAGGACGTACAGCCCGTTCACGTAGCCCTCCGTCCCGTAGTAGGGGGGCGTGAAGACGAAGGAGCGGACGTTCCCGATGTCGATCTTCTGGGCGACGTCGATGAGCTGGGGCAGGAGCGAGACCGGAAAGTCGGTCTTGACCGCGCCCTTGGTGGCGGTAACGAGCTGGGAAAGGACATCCGGACGAGCCAGGGTCGCGAAGTCGGCCTGCTGGCGGAGCGACAGGATGACCCGCTGCTGGCGGGCGGCCCGGTCGAAGTCCGACGACCCGTGGCGGGAGCGGGCATAGATGAGCGCCTCCGCCCCGGTCATGTGCTGGACGCCGGTCGGGATGTAGACCCGCAGCTTGCCGGTGTCGCCGGGGTAGTTGTCATCGACGACCGGCAGCTGGACGTTGATCGTCACGCCGCCCAGGGCGTCGATCACCTTGCGGAAGCCGTTGAAGTCGACCTCCACGAAGTACTGGATATCCAGGCCGTAGAGCCCGCCCAGGGTGTCCTTGAGGGCTTGGTAGCCGCTCAGCTTGCCGCCGGGGAAGAGGTCCGGCCGGGCCCGCGCCTGCTCGAAGAGGGCGTTGATCTTGCGGTTCCAGGTCGACCCGAAGACCGACCGCGCGGGAACGTCGGGGAGGGGGATCCCGGTCGTGTCGCGGGGCAGGCTGAACATCGCCACCTGGCCGGTCCGCGGATCGACGCTGACGACGATGAGCGTGTCGGTGTTGTAGGAGCCCTCGCCGGGCCGCCGATCGGAGCCGATGAGCAGGACGTTGAGGCGGCCCTTGCCGTCCCACGGCGCCTTCGTCGGCCCCGCCGGGACGGAGGTCGCCCCCGGCGGCGAAGTCGTGAGGGGCGACTCGGTCGGCTCCGCGCTTCCGTCCGGCGAGGCCTGGGCGCTCCCCGTCGGCTCCGGGGTCGGCTCGTCGCCGACGGGGTTGAAGACGCCGTTCACGAGGTCGAGGGCCTGCATGTCGTAGTAGGCCACGGCGGCATGGGCCCCGCCCATCACAAGGATGACGGCCAGGAGGCCGGCCAGGGAGAGGGGAGCCAGGACCGCCCGGGAGGGACCGAGGCGTCCCGCTCCTTCGTCCCAGCGGTTGAGGAAGGCGGCGACCCGGTAGGCGTCGACGGCCGCCACGACCCGGTAGCCGAGGGCGACGACGTTGCCGGCGAGGATGGCCACCAGGACGGGCGGCTGGAGGGCGACGCCGACGAGCTCGATGCGGTAGGTGGCCACGATCCCCAGGCCGAGGGCCAGCAGCAGGAACGGCGGCGCGGCGAAGGCGACAGCCCGGTACCAGGCTCGCGCATAGGCATGGCCGAGGCCCGGGAAGAGGAGCGACAGGAAGGCTGCCGTGAAGGCCGAACGGGCGCGGGGCCGCGGCTCCTGCGGGCGGTTCATCGCAGGTAGGATAGGGGGAACCTCCGTGAAGCGTGTCCGAGGGGCTGTGACGGCCGGAGGCGCCGCAGCGTGACGCCCGGGCGCGTGCCGGCCGCCGCCCCATCCCAGCCGAGGCCCGATGTTCGAACCCGTCAGCAGCAAGCCCGACCTCGTCGCCCAGGAGCACGAGATCCTTGCCCTCTGGCGCGAGCGCCGGACGTTCGAGCGCCTGCGCGCCCAGAACGCGGGTGGCCCGCGCTGGAGCTTTCTCGACGGGCCGATCACGGCCAACAACCCGATGGGCGTCCACCACGCCTGGGGGCGAACCTACAAGGACGTCTTCCAGCGCTTCCACGCCATGCTCGGCGAGGACCAGCGGTACCAGAACGGCTTCGACTGCCAGGGACTATGGGTGGAGGTGAATGTCGAGAAGGACCTCGGGTTCACGAGCAAGCGCGACATCGAGCGCTTCGGGATCGCGGAGTTCGTCAGCCTCTGCAAGCAGCGGGTCCTGACCTTCGCCGCCCGCCAGACCGAGCAGAGCATCCGACTCGGGTACTGGATGGACTGGAACGATCCCGCGGAGCTCCTCCGGCTGCGCGACCTGCTGGCCGCCGACCCGGCCCGCGTGCTGACCCTTCACGGCCCGAAGGGCCCCATCACCGACACGGCGGAGATGCTGGTCGGGCGCCTCGGGATGCCCGAGCTGGGCGGCAGCTACTTCACCTTCAGCAACGAGAACAACGACCTGATCTGGGGGTTCCTCGCCGAGTGCCACCGGCGCGGCTGGATCTACCGCGGCCACGACTCGATGCCGTGGTGCCCGCGGTGCGGGACCGGCCTGTCCCAGATGGAGATGAACGAGGGCTACGCCGACCGCGAGGACCCCGGCCTGACCGTGCGCTTGCCGCTGCTCGATCGGCCCGGCGAGTCCCTGCTCGTGTGGACGACCACGCCCTGGACGCTGGCGGCCAACGTGGCCGCGGCCGTGGGCCCAGGCCTGCGCTATGTCCGCGTCCGCCAGGGCGAGGCGACCTACTGGCTCGGCCGCGGAACGCTGAAGCACGCGCTCGTCGGCCCCTTCGAGGTGCTCGAGGAGCTGCCAGGGTCGGATCTCGTCGGCTGGCGGTATGAGGGCCCGTTCGACGACCTGCCCGCCGTCCGCGAGGCGTTCCACGGGGCCGGGGGCGGCGAGCCGTACGAGCACCGGGTCGTCGCCTGGGACGAGGTCGGCGAGGACGAGGGAACCGGGATCGTCCACATCGCGCCGGGCTGCGGCGCCGAGGACTTCCAGCTGGGCGCGGCGCTCGGGCTGCCGGTCATCGGCCCGATCGACGAGGACGGGCGCTACTTCCCGGCCTTCGGCTGGCTGAGCGGCCGGGAGGCGCCGGCCGTGACCGAGGCGATCATCGACGACCTCGAGCAGCGTCGGTTCTTCTACCACCTCGAGCCCTACACCCACCGCTACCCGCACTGCTGGCGATGCGGGACGCCGCTGCTGTTCCGGCTCGTCGACGAGTGGTACATCAGCATGGGCCCGGTCTACGACCGCCCACGCGAGGACCTGACCCCGGCGGAAGTCGACGCCAGCCTCCGCTACCAGATCATGGAGGTCGTCGACCGGATCCGCTGGATCCCGTCGTTCGGCTACGAGCGCGAGCTCGACTGGCTGCTCAACATGCGCGACTGGATGATCTCCAAGAAGCGCTACTACGGCCTCGCCCTGCCGATCTTCGACTGCCGGGCGTGCGGGACGTTCGACGTCATCGGCGGCCGCGAGGAGCTGCGCACGCGGGCGATCGAGGGCTGGGCGGCGTTCGAGGGCCACACGCCGCACCGGCCGCACGTGGACGCCGTGAAGATCGCCTGCCCGTCGTGCGGCGCCCCGGTGTCCCGCATCCCGGACGTCGGCAACCCGTGGCTGGACGCCGGGATCGTGCCCTTCTCGACGATGCACTTCCGCGAGGACCCCGAGCACTGGGCGCGGTGGTTCCCGGCCGACTTCATCACCGAGAGCTTCCCCGGGCAGTTCCGCAACTGGTTCTACGCGATGCTCGCGATGAGCACGGTGCTGCGGCGCGAGGAGCCGTTTCGCACGATCTTCGGGTACGCCACGCTCTTCGGCGAGGACGGCCGGCCGATGCACAAGAGCTGGGGCAACGCCATCGAGTTCGACGAGGCGGCCGAGCGGATGGGCGTCGACGTCATGCGCTGGATGTACGCCCGGGCCCGGCCGCAGGACAACATCCTCTTCGGCTGGCACGCCGCCGACGAGACGCGCCGCGAGCTACTCGTCCTGTGGAACGTCTATGCCTTCTTCGCCACCTACGCCCGCCTGGCCGACTGGACCCCCGCCGGCCCCGCGCCGGCGGTCGCCGAGCGCCCGACGCTCGACCGCTGGATCCTCTCCCGCCTGGCGGGCCTCGCGTCACGGGTCGAGGACCGCCTCCGCGACTACGACGCCGACGCCGCGGCCGCGTCAATCTCGCGCTTCATCGACGACCTCTCGACCTGGTACCTGCGCCGGAGCCGGCGCCGCTTCTCCCGGTCGGACGATCCGGCCGAGCGGGCCTCCGCCTTCGCCACCCTCCACGCCACCCTCGCTGGGCTGGCCCGGATCGTGGCTCCCATCCTGCCCTACCTGGCCGAGGCGATCCACCAGAACCTGGTGGTCCGCGGCGGAGTCCCCGCGCCCGACAGCGTTCACCTAACCCGCTGGCCCGCGGGCGAGCTCGCCGCCCTCCGCGATTCCGGGCTGGAGGCCGGCATGGAGACCGCGCAGCGCGCCGTGGAGCTCGCCCGGACGCTCCGCTCGCAGGCCGGGATCCGGACCCGCCAGCCGCTGGCCCGCCTGTGGATCGCCCTGCCGGGCGCCGACCACGCCGAGCTCGACGCGCTCCTCGACGTCGTCGCCGACGAGGTGAACGTCAAGGAGGTCGTCCGGATCGGCGACGAATCGGAGCTCGTCGAGCGGCGGGTGAAGCCACTCCTGCCCCGCATCGGGCGCAGGCTCGGTGCCGCGATCCCCGCGGTCATGGCCGCCGCCCGGGACCGCAGCTTCGAGATCCGGCCCGACGGGTCGGTCGCCCTGGGGGGCGTCGTCCTGGCCCCGGACGAGGTGGAGATCCTGGCGGCGCCCAGGCCGGGGACGGCCGTCGCCCACGACGAAGGCCTCGTCGTGGTCATCGACATGACGCTCACGGACGAGCTGCGGGCGGAGGGCGACGCGCGCGAGCTGCAGCGCGCCGTCCAGGACCTGCGCCGCGACGCCGGCCTCGCCCTGGACGACCGCATCGACCTGGTCGTCTCGCTGCCGGACGCGGCGGGCGCGGTGCGAGCGCATCTCGAGGCGCTGGGCACTGCCACCCTGGCCGACGAGGTCGCCGAGGGCCCCCTGCCCGACGGCTGGCAGCACGCCACGGTCACCTTGACCGGCGGCGTGGCCGGCCTGGCCCTGCGACGCCGCGACGGGACCCCGGGGTGAGCGAGGCGGGGACGCGAGCCGCGGAGGCGCCGCAGGCGCCCTCGTCGCCCATCACGCCGCCGTCCGTCCGGCCCGCCTCGAGGGCCCGCCACTGGGTCGCCTTCTTCGGCCTCGCGACCGGGATCGTCGTCGCCGACCAGCTCGTGAAGCGCTGGGTCGTCGGGGAGTTCGCGTTCGGCGAACCGGTCGACGTCCTCGGCGAGTGGCTGCGGATCCTGTACGTCCAGAACACTGGAGCCCTCTTCGGGCTCTTCCGCGACCAGGCGGTGCTCTTCGCCGTGCTCAGCGTTGGGGTGATGGGCCTCATCGTCTGGTACCACGGCCGGGCGATGAGCGGGAGCGGCCGCCTGGCGACGCTCGCCCTCGGCCTCCTCCTCGGCGGGGCGGTCGGGAACTTCATCGACCGGGTCAGGCTCGGCTATGTCGTCGACTTCGTGGACATGGGGCTCCCGGGCGGCTGGCGGTTCTATACCTGGAACGTGGCGGACGCGGCGATCTCCACCTCGATCGTCCTCCTGCTCCTGATGGCGCTCCTGCCGGTCGGGCGCTCCGAGGCCCGGGCCGGATGACCGAGCTGCGGCTGGTCGTCCCGGCCGGCGGCGGCGGACGCGCCGACCGGTTCGCGGCCGACCTCTCGGGGCTCTCCCGGAGCCGCGTCCAGCGCCTCATCTCGGAGGGGCGCGTCACCGCCGACGGACGGCCGGTCAAGGCCAACACGGTCGTGGCGGCCGGGTCGGTCCTCGTCATCGACGTCCCGCCGATCGAGCCGAGCGGCATCGAGGCCGAGGCGATCCCCCTCGACGTCGTCTACGAGGACGCAGACGTCCTCGTCGTCGACAAGCCGGCCGGGCTCGTCGTGCATCCGAGCCCGGGCCATTGGTCGGGGACCCTCGTGAACGCTCTCCTCGCCCGCGACACCGCCTACGGGGGCATCGCCGGCGTCGAACGCCCCGGGATCGTCCATCGCCTCGACCGGGACACGTCCGGCCTCCTCGTGGTGGCCAAGACCGACGCCGCCCAGGCGAGCCTCATGGCCCAGCTCAAGGCGCGCCGGGTCAAGAAGACCTACCTCGCCCTGGTCCAGGGCAGCGTCCAGGCCGGGGCCGGGCGGATCGAGGCGCCCATCGGACGCGATCCGAAGAACCGGATGCGGATGGCGGTCGTTCCCGACGGGCGGCCGTCGGTGACTGGCTACCGGGTCCGCGAGCGCTTCGACGGGTGGACCCTCCTCGAGCTGGACCTCGTCACGGGCCGCACCCACCAGATCCGCGTCCATCTCGCGGCCCTGGGGCACCCGGTCGCCGGCGATCCCGTCTACGGCACCGGGACCGCCCGCCGCGGGCCGCCTGGCCTGGGGCGCCTCTTCCTCCACGCCTGGCGGCTCGTCTTCGCGGCGTCGGCGACGGGGGAGCTCGTCCGCCTCGAGGCGCCGCTGCCGGGGGAGCTGGAGGGCGTCGTCGACGGCCTGCGGGCGCTCGCCGGCGGCCTGCCGGCCGGACCAGCGGCGGGGGCTGGCCTGGCCGGCGAGCCGCCGCTGGGCGCGGCCCCGGCGCCCGACGACCCGCTGGCGGGCGGGCCGAGCGCCGGGGCCCCCGGCGCCCTCCTTGTCGTCGTCTCCGGGCCATCGGGGGTGGGGAAGGACACCATCATCGCGGCCCTCCGCGATCGGCCCCGCGACCCCGACTACCACTACGTCGTGACCTGCACGACCCGGGCCCCGCGGCCCGGCGAGGTCGACGGCAGCAGCTACCACTTCCTCAGCCGGGACCGCTTCCGGGCGCTCCGCGACGCCGGCGCCTTCCTGGAGTGGGCCGAGGTCCACGGCAACTGGTACGCCACGCCGCGGGCGGAGGTGCGCCGCGCGCTCGCCGGCGGCCACGACGTGATCCTCAAGATCGACGTGCAGGGGGCCGCGGCCGTCAAGTCGACCGTCCCCGACGCCCTCCTCGTGTTCGTGGTCCCGCCCTCGCTGGAGGCGCTCTTCCGGCGCCTCCGGGCCCGGGCCACCGAGACTGCCGAAGAGCTGGAGCTGCGCCAGCGGAACGCGGCCATCGAGCTGGCCCGGGCGGGCGACTACGACCACGTCGTGGTCAACGACGACGGCCAGGTCGAGCGGACCGCGGCACGGATCGACGCGATCATCCGGGCCGAGCGGGAGCGGCACCCGGACCGCCGCGTCCTCGTCTGACCGAGATGGGCCCGGCCGGGACGCCAGCGCCGGAGCCGGCCGCGGGCGACCTCGGCCTCGTGCCCGCCCGCCCTCCGGAGCGCCACGTGGAGGTGGCCATCGACGCGACCGGGGTCGCCGGCGACCGGACGTGGACGTACCGGGTGCCCGACGAGCTCCTCGAGGTCGTGCCCGGCGAGGCGGTCCTCGTGGAGTGGGGCCGGCGGCGGGCGCTGGGCGTCGTCCTCGGCGCGGCCACGCCTCCGGACGGCGTGACGGCGAAGCCGCTCGTGGCGCGGGTCCGGGCTGACGGGCCGCTCCTCCCGCCCCTCGCCCTCGCTCTGGCCCGCTCGATCGCGTCGCACTACCTCGCCCCCGTCGCCATGGCCATCAGGGCGATGCTGCCGCCAGGGCTCCTCGAGCGGCTCGACCTCGTCGCCACGGCCCGCGGCGGCCCCGCGCCGGAGGACGACGGCCCGACGGCCGCGCTGCTCGAGGCGCTCGCCGCCGGCCCCCGGCCGCTGCGCGCGCTCCCGGTGCCGGAGAGCCGCCCGGCCGTGTTGCGCCGCCTCCGAACCCTGGAGCGGGAAGGGCGGGTCCACCTGGAGTGGACGCTGGGCGCCGCCGGCGCGCTGCCGCGCTACGAGCGCCGGGCGACCCTGACGGCGGCCGGACGGGCGGTGGCGGCCGGTGCAGCCGCTCCCGACGGCCGGCCGCTGGGACCACGCCAGCGAGCCCTCCTCGCCGAGCTGGCGGCGGCCCCGCCCGGCGACCCCGGAGCGCCGGCGCCGGGACTGGCCTCCCGTCACGGTGCCGGGGCGCTGGCCGCGCTGGCGCGGCGCGGCCTTGTCGACCTCGCCACGCGGGAGAGGCCGCGCGATCCGCTCCGCGAGCGGGCCACCGGGATCCGGGGCTCGCGGCCGGCGGACGCCTCCCTGTCGGGCGCCCAGGCCACGGCGGTGGCGGTTGCGACGGCGGCGCTGGCCGCGCGCGACGCCACGCCGCTCCTCATCGACGGGCCGACCGGCGCGGGCAAGACGGCCGTCTACGCCGAGGTCATCGCCGCCTCGCTCGCCGCCGGCCGGCCCGCCCTCGTCCTGGTGCCGGAGATCGCCCTCGCCCTGCCCCTCGTGGACCGCCTGCGAGCCGATCTGGGGGCAGAGGTCGCCGTCCTCCATTCCGCCCTCGGGGAGGGGGAGCGGGCCGACGCCTGGCGGCGAATCCGGGCGGGGGTCGTCGACGTGGTGGTGGGGACCCGGATCGCGATCCTCGCGCCGCTCGTCGACGTCGGGGTCGTCGTCGTGGACGAGGAGCACGAGGCGACCTACAAGAGTGACCGGACGCCTCGCTACCAGGCCCGCGACGTGGCCGTCCGCCTGGGGGCCCTCGCGGGCGCGGCGGTGATCCTCGGCAGCGCGACGCCCTCGGTGGAGTCGGTTGGGCTGGCGCGCCTGGGGACGTACCGGCGGGCGACCCTGCCCGAGCGGGCGTCCGGGGCGCCGCCCGCGGTCGAGCTCGTCGACCTCCGGGCGGAGCTGGCCTCGGGCAACCGGGGCCTCCTCTCGGCGCGCCTGGCGGCCCTCCTCGGCGGGCTCGACGTGGCCGCCGGGGAGCGGGCCATCCTCGTCATCAACCGGCGGGGTGCCGCCTCGGCCGTCCTCTGTCGCGACTGCGGCCACGTCCAGGCCTGCCCGGAGTGCACGCGTCCCCTCGTCTTCCACCAGGCTGGCATGACCCTGCGCTGCCATCACTGCGGCGCGGCCATCCCCCTGGCGGCCCGCTGCCCGGCCTGCGGCTCCCCCCGGATCCGCTACCTGGGGGGCGGCACGGAGCGCCTGGAGGCCGAGGTCCGGGTGCGCTTCCCGAGTCTCCGCGTCGGCCGCCTGGACCGCGACGTCGTGGAGCGACGGGGCGCCGCGGCTCGGGTGGTCGACGCCTTCGCCGAGGGCCGCCTCGACGTGCTGGTGGGGACGAGCCTGGTCACGAAGGGCCTCGACATCCCCGAGGTGACCCTCGTCGGGATCGTCTCCGCGGACGTCGCCCTGACCCTCCCCGACGAGCGGGCGGCGGAGCGGACCTATCAGCTGATGGTGCAGGCGATCGGTCGGGCCGGGCGTGGCGTCCGTCCCGGCCGGGCCCTCGTCCAGACCTACCAGCCGGAGCACCCGGCGATCCAGGCCGTGGTCGCCGGTGACGCCGAAGCGTTCTACGACGCCGAGCTGGCCGCCCGGGAGCGCTTCGCGGCCCCCCCGTACGGCGCCACGATCAAGCTCACCGTCGGGCTCGAGGACCGGGACGCGGCGCGGGTCGCGGGCCGCGAGATGGCCGATCGACTCCGGGCGCGGTCGGCGGAGCGGGGCGTCGCGGTCTCGGTGGCCGGCCCCGCCCCGGCCTACGTCCCCCGTCGGGGCGGGCGCTGGCGCTTCAACGTCGTCCTGCGCGGCCCGGACCCGCGACAGCTCCTCGACGGGGACCCGGGTCCTCCGTGGTCGGTCGACGTCGACCCGGAGAGCCTGCTGTAGCTGGCGGGACGGTCCGGAGGGCTCTAGGCCGGACGCTGGCTCCTGCCCGACAATGGGGCCTCGCACGAGGAGCCGATCGATGACCGACGACACCACCACCCCGCAGCCGGAGCCCGAAGGGCCGAGCGCCCACGCCCGGGAGTGGCTGTCCCAGCTGCAGCAGATGATCGACCGCGTCGCCGCCGAGGCGTCGCCCGTCGCCCGTGACATCGCCGCGAAGGCGGCCGAGCTCGCCGCCGTGGCGGGCGAGAAGGCGGGCCCGATCGCCAAGCGGGCGGCCGAGGTGACCGAGGACGTCGGGTCCCGCGTCGCCGAACGCTCCAGGCGCCTTGCCGACGACCTCCGCCATCACGCCGCCGAGGCGAGCGTCCCCCCGGTCGAGCCGTCCGGAGAGGTCCCGCCGGCGGACGCGGCCGGTGAGGAGCCGCCCGCCGGCCCTGCCGGTCCGCCGGAGGCCTGACCCGCCGCGGGGCCGCCCGGGGCGCTCCCGTATACTCGGGTCATGAGCGTCCTCCCGATCCTCATGCTCGGCGATCCGCGGCTGCGCCTGAAGGGCGAGCCGGTCGAGCAGTTCAACAAGCTCCTCCATCACCTGATCGACGACCTGACCGACACGATGCGTCACGCCCCCGGCGTGGGGCTCGCCGCCCCGCAGCTTGGCGAGGCCCTCAACGTCGCCGTCGTCGAGGTGGGCGACCGGCTCCTGGAGCTGGTGAATCCGCGCATCGTCCGGGCCGAGGGCGACGACCGCGACCTCGAGGGCTGCCTGTCGGTTCCCGGCTTCGTGGCCTACGTGACCCGCCGCGAGCACGTCTGGGTGGTCGCCCAGAACCGGGTCGGGCGGAAGTACAAGGTCGCGGGCTCGGGGCTCCTCGGGCGCGCGCTGCAGCACGAGCTGGACCACCTCCAGGGCAAGCTCTACGTCGACTACCTCGCCACCCCGGACGAGCTGATCCCGGTTGGCGGCGGCGACGCCGACGAGGAGGAGGAGCACGAGGTCGACGCGGAGCTCGAGCGGCGGGGCATCGACCCCGAGCGGGCGAAGGCCGTCTCCCGCGCCTGACGTGACCGGCGCCCGGACGCTCTTCTTCGGGTCCGGACCCTTCGCCGTCGCCGTCCTCGAGGCCCTCGTCACGATCCCGGAGCTCTCCCTCGCCGGGGTCGTGACGGCGCCGGCCCGGCCGGCCGGCCGGGGCGCGATCCCGGCGCCGACGCCCGTGGCCGCGCGAGCCGCCCCGCTGGCCGTCCCCGTGCTGGTCCCGGAGCGCCTCCGCGACCCCGCCATGATGGCCGCCCTGGCCGCCCTCGCCGCCGAGATCGGCATCCTCGCCGACTACGGCAAGATCCTGCCGCCGGCCGTGCTGGGCCTTCCCCCGCACGGCATCCTCAACCTGCACCCGTCACTGCTGCCGCGCCACCGCGGCGCGGCTCCGATCGCCGCCGCGATCCTGGCCGGGGACGCGGAGTCGGGCGTCTCGCTCTTCCGCATGGACGCCGGGATGGACACCGGCCCGCTGGTGGCCGTGGAGCGGGTCCGGCTGGCCGGGGACGAGGACGCTCCTGCCCTCGAGGCGCGCCTGGCCGGAGTCGCCGGCGCCCTGCTGCAGCGGACGGTCGGCCCATACCTGCGCGGCGACCTCTCACCGGTGCCGCAGGCCGAGGAGGGGGTGACGGTCACCCGGCCCCTCGCCCGCGAGGACGGGCGCCTCGATCCCACGGTTCCGGCGGCGGTCCTCGAGCGCCGCGTGCGTGCCTTCCGCCCCTGGCCGGGATCGTTCGTCGACCTCCGCGACGGTCGCCTCCTCGTGCTGCGGGCCGCGGCCGTGGCGTCCCGTTCCGGGGACGTCGCGGGGGCGCTCGTCGAGGAGGGGGCCGGGCTGGCCCTCGCGACCGCGGCGGGAAGGCTCGTCCTCCTCGAGGTCCAGCCCGCCGGGGGGCGCCCGATGGACGGGCCGTCCTACCGGCGGGGCCGGCCGGGCGTGGTCGGCGCGCGGGTGGGATGATCAGGGCCCGATGACCGAGCCAACCAGCCCGCCCATCCCCGGGCCTCCCTCCCGCAGCCTGCCCGTCACGACGCCGCGCGACGAGCGGCCAGGCCTGGCTGGCCTCGACGGCGAGACGCTGGGAGCCCTCGTCGCCGAGCTCGGCGAGCCGGGGTTCCGGGCCCGCCAGGTCGCCGACGCGGCCTGGCGCTCGACGGCCGCCGGCTGGGACGAGGTGACGACCCTGGCGCTGCCGCTGCGGTCGGCCCTCGCGGATCGGATCCGCTTCGACACGCTGGTCGAGACGACGGTCCGGGCAAGCGACGGCGGCGCCACTGAGAAGGCGCTCCACCGACTCGCCGACGGCCGCCTCGTGGAGTCCGTGCTCATGCACTACCCGGGCGGCGAGGGTCGCCGGGAGCGCACCACCCTCTGCCTCAGCAGCCAGGCCGGCTGTGCCGTGGGCTGCCCCTTCTGCGCCACCGGCGAGCTCGGCTTCGATCGCGACCTCGCGGCGGCCGAGATCGTCGACCAGGCTCGCCACGCGCGCCGCCGGCTGGCGGCCGCCGGCCGCCACCTGACGAACGTCGTGTTCATGGGCATGGGCGAGCCGCTCCTCAACCTCGACGCGGTCCTGGAGGCGACGACGATCCTGACCGACCCGACCCGGTTCGGCCTGGGCGCCCGGCACATCACGATCTCGACGTCGGGGGTCGTGCCGGGCATCGAGCGGCTGGCCCGCCTGCGGCCGCAGTGGACGCTGGCCATCAGCCTCCACGCCGGCCGCGACGCGCTGCGGGACCTCCTCGTCCCCCTGAACCGGCGCTGGCCGGTGGCCGACGTCGTGGCCGCCGCGCGGGCGTACGGTCGGGAGACCGGCCGCCGGATCTCCTACGAGTACGTGATGATCGACGGGATCAACGACACCCTGGCCGACGCGGAAGCCGTGGCCGGCCTGCTCGCGGGATCCGGGGCGCACGTCAACTGCATCCCGATGAACCCGGTCGCCCACACGCCCTGGAGGGCGAGCGGGCCCCAGCGGATCGAGGCCTTCGCATCCCGCCTGCGAGCCGCCGGCATCGGCGTGACCGTCCGGCGGAACCGGGGCCAGGAAGTCGGCGCCGCCTGCGGCCAGCTGGCCGCCGAGCTGGCGGGGGAACCCCCGGCGCCAGCAGTCGCTCGCCGCCGCGAACGGCTCGTCACCGCCTCGGCCGCCGCCCTGCGGGGCGAGCGGAGCGCGGACCCGGCGCCGCCCGGCGTGGGCCGTGTCCCGAGTCCCGCCGGATCCCGCCGGGACCGGCGTCCGGCCGCCGGAGACGGGCCGCCAGTCGCCCGCGACCGCGCGGCGACCCGGCCAGCCCAACGGAGGAGCCGCTGATGCCCGAGGGCCGTGCGCTGATCGCGGCGAGCATCCTGAATGCCGACCTGGCCAACCTCGCCCGCGAGATCCGGCGGGTGGACAAGGCCGGCGCAGATCGGATTCACCTCGACGTCATGGATGCCCGTTTCGTGCCGAACCTGACCTTCGGCTGGACGACGATCGCCCACCTCCGGCCGGTGACGCGGACGCCCTTCGACGCCCACCTCATGATCGCCGAGCCGGGCCGCTGGCTCGACGACTTCCTGGCCGCCGGCTGCGACTCGGTCACCGTCCACGTCGAGGTCGAGGAGCCGCTCGAGCCCGTCCTGCTCCGGATCAAGGGCGCCGGCCGGGCGGCCGGCCTCGCCCTCCGGCCGGGGACCCCGATGGCGGCCCTGGAGCCGTACCGGGACCTCCTCGACATCGTGATGGTCATGACCGTGGAGCCCGGCTTCGGCGGCCAGGCCTTCATGCGCGAGGTGGCCGAGACGAAGATCCCGGCGGCCCGCGCCCTCCTGGCCGGCAAGCCATGGGGCGGCGAGGTCCACGTGGACGGCGGCGTGAACCGCGAGACCGCCGAGACGGTGGGCGGGCTCGGTGCCGACGTCCTCGTTGCCGGCAGCGCCCTCTTCGCCAGAGGCCGCAACCCCGCCCGCGAGATCCGGCTCATGCGGGCCCTGGCCGACGAGGGCTTCGCGGTGGAGCTGAACGACGGCGTCCTGCCCGAGCCCCGTGACCGGATGATCCGCCTGGCGAGCCTTCCCCGGGACCTCGGCGAGCCGCTCCGCGATGCGATCGAGGCCACCGGCGTCCCCGTCGTCATGCTGCGGGGAGACGGCCACGTGGCGCCCGACGGCACGCGGGATGTCGACCTGCTCGTCCCCCGCACGGCGGCCGGCTGGGTCCACGATCGCTTCGGCCCCCGCCTCGCCGAGCTCGAGCGGGACGCGGCCGCCGCCCGCGGCGCCGCCGCGTCGGGGACAGGGCGCGCGCCGGTCGAGCCGGGACCCGCCTGAGTGCGGGCGCTCCTCCAGCGGGTCTCCCGGGCGGAGGTCCGGGTCGACGGGGTGGTCGTCGGGGAGATCGGACGCGGCCTGCTGGTCCTCCTCGGGGTCGGCCCCGGCGGACGACGCCGCGACCGCGGGGGCGCTGGCGCGCCGGATCGTCGAGCTCCGAATCCACCAGGACCCGGCTGGCAGGACGAACCTGGCCCTCGCCGACATCGGCGGTGCGGTCCTGGTCGTAAGCCAGTTCACCCTCTACGCGGACACCCGTCGCGGCCGGCGTCCGGGCTTCACCGCGGCCGCGGGTCCGGCGCAGGCTGCCGCGGTCTACGAGGGGTTCTGCGTGGCCCTCGAGGGGCTCGGGGTGCCCACCGCCCGGGGGCGGTTCGGCGCGGCGATGGAGGTCGAGCTGGTGAACGACGGCCCGTTCACGATCTGGCTCGACACGGCCGAGCGGTAGCAGGGCGAGGGGGGCGGGCGGGCGGTCGCAGCGCCGCGCCGGCACCGGACGCACGACGGCCCGGTCGCACCGCGTGGACCGGGCCGGGGAAGGTCGCCAGCCGGGCTGCCCCGGCGATCGCTCAGCGGCTCTTCTTGGCCTGGGTGCGCTTGCAGCGCGTGCAGACCACTTGGCGGGTCACCACGCCGCGCTCGACGATGGCGAGCGTCTGGAGGTTCGGCTGGTAGCGCCGGTGGGCGCGCACGCGGTTCATCCCGCTCGACTGCGGGTTGAAGCCGCCCATGGCGACCTTGCCGCAGATCGCGCAGCTGTTGGCCATCGGGTTCCTCTGGATGCGGTGGTGACGGTCTCGGGGCGGGACGGGCTGCTCGCCGGGCGCCGGCACGGGGCAGCGCCGCCGGACCGGCCCCGGGGAGGCTGTATGCTAGCACATCGTTCCGCCCGCCTGCCCCAGACCGGAGGTCGCTCCCGCATGCCCGATGCGCCGGCGCGCAGTGCCGTCCCAGGACGGGCCCTGGTGACGCGGCGCGCTCTGGTCGAGATCGTGCGCGTCGCCGTCCTTGGCAGCTACGGCGTGACCGGGCTCGCCGAGTCGCTCCTCCGTCGCGCCGGCCTCCGGCGGGCGCCGATCAGGGTCAGCCTGGCTCCCCAGGTGGCGGTCGACGTGCGCCTCACCATCGCCTACGGCCTGCCGGTGGCCGAGGTCGCCCGGCAGGTCGACTCGGCGATCCGCTACGCCCTCCGCCGCGCCCTGGGCAGGGAGATCGGGGCCGTGACGATCCACGTGGAGGGCCTCGCCGCCGGCCCCTTCAGGAGCGCCGGGACGGGACCGACCGCAGTCCAGCCCGGTCCGGGCGCGGCCGCGGCGGTCGGCGCGGACGAGGGCACGGCGTAGCGTGATCCGCCTCGCCTGTGACGGGACCGGGCTCGTGGAGGCGGTCCGGGCGGCCGTCGCCAACCTCGAGGTCCATGTCGACGAGATCAACGCGCTCAACGTCTTCCCGGTCCCCGACGGCGACACCGGCTCCAACATGCTGGCGACCTGCCGCGAGATGCTGGGCGCCGTCCGGGACGACGCCAGCGTGGCCTCGGTCGCGGATCGGATGCGCGAGGGGGCGCTTTTCGGGGCCCGCGGCAACTCCGGGGTCATCCTCAGCCAGATCGTCCGCGGCCTCGCCGAGGGGTTCGCCGGCAAGCGCCGCTTCAACGGCCTCGACCTGGCCAATGCGCTGGCACTGGCGTCGACTGCCGCCTACGGCGCCGTCCCCCGGCCCGTGGAGGGAACGATGCTCACGGTGATCCGCGAGGCGTCGGCGGTCGCGGTCGAGACCGGCCGAGCGGTCGAACGACATCGAGGCGGTCCTCGGGGCGGCCACCCACGCGGCGTCGCGGGCTCTCGACAAGACGCCCAGCCTCCTGCCCGTCCTGCGCGAGGCGGGCGTCGTCGATTCCGGTGGCGCTGGGCTCCTCCGCCTCTTCGAGGGGTCGCTGGCCTTCCTCCGCGGCGAGGTCGCGATCCCGGCCCCGGTCCGGGCCCCGACGATCCCCAGCCCGACGCCGGCCGAGTTCGTCCACGTCGAGACGGGCCACGGCTACGAGACCGTCTACCTCGTCCATCCGTTCCCCGGGCCAGCTCCTGGACCTCGACCGCATGCGCTCGTACCTCGTCCGGACCGGCGAATCGGTCAACGTGGCCGGCGATCCCAAGGCGGCCAAGATCCACGTCCACAACGGTCGGCCCGACCTGGTCCTGCGCCACGCCCTCCAGATGGGCCGGATCGTGAACGCCACGATCACCGACCTCGATCACCAGGCCGCCGAGGTCCGCGAGACGCAGCCGCTCGCGGCGGCGGAGGTCGTGCCGGTCGCCGGCCCGGGCGTCGCGGTGGCCCCAGGCGCGGTCGCGACGCCCGGCGGCAGCCGCGAGGCGGATGCGCAGCGGGTCCCGCTGGGGGTCATCGCAGTTGCCCCGGGTGACGGCCTGGCGGACGCGCTGGCGGCCTTCGGCGTCGCCGACGAGCGGCTCCACGTGACGGTCGTCCGCGGCGGGCAGGCGGAGAACCCGAGCGCGGGCGAGATCCTGGCGGCGATCGTGGAATCGCCCGGAGAGGAGATCGTGATCCTGCCCAACAACCCGAACGTGAAGCTGGCCGCCGGTCAGGCGGCCGAGATGGCCGACCGGCCGGTCAGGGTGGTGCCGACGCGGAACGTCGCCGAGGGGATCGCGGCGCTGCTGGAGGTGGATCCGGCCCTCGGCGCGAGCGGCAACGCCGAGGCGATGCTCGGCGCCGGCCGGGCGCTGCGGACGCTGCTGGTGACCGAGGCCGTCCGCGACGCGACCGTCTCCGGCCGCAAGGTGAAGCGCGGCCAGACGATGGCCCTCGACCCCGACGACGGGCTGCTGGCCGCGGACGACGACGGCGTGAAGGCGGTCCTCGGCGGGCTCGCCGCCTTCGAGCCCGGCTTCAGCCTCGTCACCCTGTGGTACGGCAACGGGGCGGACCTGGCCGAGGCGGAGCGGCTCGCCCGCCGCATCCACGACGAGTGGCCCACGGTCGAGGAGGTCGAGGTCCGCCGGGGAGGTCAGCCGCACTACCGGTACCTCGTCAGCGCGGAGTAGGGGAGCGTTGTGTCGACCCGGGGCCCGCACGCGACTCCCGACCCTGCTCCGGCGCTCGCCGACGTCTTCGCCACGCCGCTCCGCGCGAGCCGGCTCCCCGGCGCGGCGGCGCTGGGGCGGGTCGGTGGCCGGGTTGGACTGCGGACCGTCCGCGACCTCCTGCTGTGGCTTCCCCGCCGCTACGACGACCTCCGGACGGTCTACGATCTCGCGGCCCTCCGCTTCGTCGAGCCCGATACGGTGGTCAGCGCCCGGGCGCGCGTGACGAGCGTCCGCGAGGGCCGCACCGCCCGGCGCCGGACGCACGTCGTGACCGCGGTCCTGGCCGACGCGACGGGGACGGCCGAAGCCCAGTGGTACGGGCGGCAGTACGTCGAGCGGCGGCTCCTCCCTGGCGCCGAGTACCTCTTCTCCGGGAAGCTGAAGAAGCGCGGCTTCGGGATCCTGCTCGACAACCCGGCCTTCCAGGTCCCGGACGGCGACCTGCTGCACGTCGGGCGGATCGTCCCGACCTACTCTCTGACGGCCGGCCTCGCCCTGAAGTCGCTGCGGGCGGCGATCCGCGCGGCGCTCGACCGCTACCCGCCGTATCCCGACTACCTGCCCGACGACCTGCTGGCAGCGGAGCGCCTGGTCGGCATCGCGGCGGCCCTCGAGCAGGCGCACTTTCCCGACGAGTTCGCCCTCCGGGACGAGGCCCTGCGCCGGCTGGCGTTCGACGAGCTGCTGGCGCTGCAGGTCGGTATGGTCTCGCGGCGGCGCCAGCGCGCCGTCGTGGCGGCCGTCACCGTCGCCGCGAGCGACGCCCGGGACGCCGCCGTCCGGGCGGCCCTCGTCGGTGCCCTCGGCCGCCGGATCGGTCGCGACGTGGCGCTGACCGCCGACCAGGCCGCCGCGATGGCCGACGTCCGGCGGGACATGGCCGGGCGCCACCCGATGCTGCGCCTGCTCCAGGGAGACGTCGGCTCGGGCAAGACGGCGGTCGCCGCCTACGCCCTCGCGCTGGTGGCCGGGGCCGGCGTCCAGGGCGCGCTCCTGGCCCCGACCGACCTCCTCGCCCGCCAGCACGCGGCGACCGTCGGCGACCTCCTCGAGCCGCTGGGTATCCCGGTGACGCTGCTGACCGGTTCCCTGTCCGGCCCGGGCGCGGCAAACGCCCTCGACGCGATCGGCGACGGGCGCGCGGCCGTCGTGGTGGGGACGCACGCCCTCTTCTCCGAGCGAGTCCGCTACGCGAACCTGGGGCTCGTGGTCGTCGATGAGCAGCATCGCTTCGGAGTGGAGCAGCGGGGTGCCCTGGAGGCCAAGACGACCCGCGGGGCGGCCCACGTCCTGCTGATGACGGCCACCCCGATCCCGCGCACGGTCGGCCAGGTCGTCTACGCGGACCTCGACGTCTCGGACCTGCGCTCCGTGCCCGCGGGCCGCGTCCCGATCCGGACGACCATCCGCCGCCCCGACGACCTCGGGCGGCTGTGGGCCTTCGTGCGCGAGGAGGCGCACGAAGGCCGGCGGACCTTCGTCGTCGTCCCCCACATCGACGAGGCGGAGGACGGCATCGAGGAGGACGTCGCCGGGGCCGAGGTTGAGGCGGAACGCCTCCGGGGTCTGCTGGCCCCGCTCCGTGTGGGACTCGTCCACGGGCGCCTGAAGGCGGCCCTGCGGGACGAGGAGATGGCGCGCTTCCGCGACGGCGGCCTCGACGTCCTCGTCGGGACCACGGTGGTGGAGGTCGGCGTCGACGTCCCCGAGGCGTCGGTGATGGTGATCGAGGGCGCCGATCGCTTCGGCCTCGCCCAGCTCCATCAGCTGCGCGGCCGCGTGGGTCGCGGCACCGCGGCGTCGTACTGCGTCCTCGTGGCCGAGGCGGCCGACGACACGACCGCGGCGGAGCGGCTGGCCGCCGTGGAGCGCACGAGCGACGGCTTCGAGCTGGCCGAGACGGACTTCCAGCTCCGCCGCGAGGGCGACGTCCTCGGCCTGGCCCAGAGCGGCCTGCCGCGGCTGCGGGTGGCCACCCTGGCCCGGCAGGACCACCGCGAGCTCGCCGCGGCCGCCCGACGCCACGCCGAGGCGCTGCTCGACCACGACGGCGGCTTCCGCCAGGCAGGCGCCCCGCTGGCGCGCGAGCTGACGGATGGCTGGCTCGCCCGGGTCTTCGCCGGCGAGCCGGCGTCGGGCGCCTAGGCGGTGGCCGGCGCCGGGCGGGTCGTGGCGGGGTCGGCGCGCGGCATCGCCCTGCTCGCGCCGGGACCCGGCACGCGGCCGCTGGCGGACCGCGTCAAGCAGGCGGTCTTCGCCGCCCTCGAGCCGATCCTGCCGGGGGCAGCGGTCCTCGACCTCTGCGCCGGGTCCGGCGCGGCCGGGATCGAGGCCGTCTCGCGCGGCGCGGCACGGGCGGTCCTCGTGGACCGCGATGCTGCGGCAGCGCGGGCGATGGCCGAGAACCTCCGGCGGGCGGGCGTCGCCGACCGCGCCCGGGTGGTCCGCCGCGAGGCGCTGGCCGCCCTGCGCGACCTCGTCGCGGCGGGCGAGCGGTTCGACCTCGCGATCGTAGACCCGCCGTACGCCGAGACCGTGCTGCGGGACGCCATCCTGGCCCGCCTCGGGGCGACGGACGGCCCGCTGGCCGAGAGGGCCACGGTGATCGTGACGGCCCATTGGCGCGACCTCCCGGCGGAGGTGGTCGGGCTGCTACGATCGACGCGGGTCCGCCGCTTCGGTGAGACCGCGATCACGTTCTACAGCCGGATGGCCGGCGAGATCGCGGCGGCGGGCTGACCGGAGGCGGGATGCGAACGGCGGTCTATCCCGGGTCGTTCGATCCGATCACCCTGGGGCACGTGGACGTCCTGCAGCGGGCGGCGGGCGTCTTCGACCGGGTCGTCGTCGGCGTCCTCGTCAACCCCAGGAAGGCGCCGGTCGGCGAGGCCGAGAGCCGGGTGGCGGCCATCCGCGAGGCGATCGCCGGGGCCCTCCCCGATGTCGCCGCCCGCATCGACGTGCGGGCCTTCGACGGGCTGACCGTCGATGCCTGCCGGGCCGTCGACGCCCGTCACATCGTGCGCGGCCTGCGAGCCGTCTCCGACTTCGAGGCCGAGCTCCAGATGGCCCACATGAACCACCGTCTCGCCCCGGACATCGACACGGTCTTCTTCATGACCGCGCTCGAGTACGGCTACCTGTCGTCGAGCCTGGTCCGCGAGATCGCCCGCTTCGGCGGCGACGTCACGGCGATGGTGCCACCCGGGATCGCCGACCGACTTCGTGCACCGGATGGGGTGGAGCCGCGTCTATAATCCCGGCACCACCGTCCACGGCGACGAGGAGGGCCGTCCCATCGACATCATGTTCTTCGTCGAGCGCCTCGAGGGGATGCTCGCGAACGGGAGGAAGCTGCCCCTCACGTCCAGCGTCGTGGTCGACCAGGCGGCCGCCCTCGAGCTCATCGACGAGCTTCGCCATGCCGTCCCCGAGGAGGTCCAGTCCGCCCGCCGGATCAACGCCGAGGGCGAGCGGATCCTGGAGCGGGCGAACCAGGAGGCGGAGCGGATCATCGCCCGGGCCCAGGAGCAGGCGGCCTACCTCATCGACGAGCAGGGCCTGACCAGGGCCGCGGAGGCCGAGAGCCGGCGGATCGTCGAGGAAGCGGAGGACGAAGGCGCGGCGACCCGCCAGGGGGCGGACGACTACGCCGCCGACGTGCTGCTCCGGCTTGAGGCCGAGGTGTCGCGCGTCCTCGGCCAGATCGAACGGGGCATCGAAGCCCTCGGAGTCCGCCTGGAGCCCGCGGCCACCGGGCCGGCCGACGAGGTCGAGGAGCCGGTCGAGCCCGTCGCCGGATGACGACGTCCCCCGGGGACGCCCTGATCGTCAACGTCGCGGGACTCCTCGGCGAGCCGTCGGGCGCCCACCGTGACGTCGTCGTGGATGGCGTCCTGCTGGACCTCGGCGAGGAGCTCGCCCAGGCTTCGGCCCTCGCGGTCCGGGCCCGGATCGCCCGGACGAACCGGGGCGTCCTGGTGACCGGCCGGGTCGCCACGAGCCTGGCCGACACGTGCGCGCGCTGCCTCGTCGCCCTCGCGATCCCGATCGACGCGGCGATCGAGGAGGAGGTGCTGCCGAGCATCGACCTCCACTCGGGCCTGGCCGTCGACACGTCGGCGGCGCCGGAGGCGTTTCGCCTCACCGATCATCACGAGCTGGACCTGGAGCCCATCGCCCGCGAGGCCGTCCTGCTCGCGGCGCCGATCGCTCCGGTCTGCCGGCCAGACTGCCGGGGGCTCTGCCCCGAATGCGGCGCCGACCTCAACGCCGGCCCCCACGAGCACGCGGAGACGGCGATCGATCCGCGGCTCGAGAAGCTGGGCCAGTTCCGGCCCGACGAGTAGCGCGCAAACCGTCTACACTCCGCTTTCGGCCCGACGGCGCCGCCGCGCCGCTGCGCCCGACCCCCGACGAACCCACGACCCGGCCCGCCGGCGCGGCGCCGCCCAGCAAGGACAGGAGCAGCCACCCCGATGGGTCTCCCGAAGCGGAAGGTCTCGCACGCCCGGCAGGGCGATCGTCGCTCGCACCTGGCGCTGAGCCTGCCGAGCCTCGTCGAGTGCACGCACTGCCACGCGATGAAGCGCTCGCACCACGTCTGCCCGAGCTGCGGCTACTACGACGGACGGCAGGCCGTCGAGCTCAAGAAGAAGGGCGGCGAGGCGGCCTCCTGACCGCCGCGCGCCCGCGATCCGCCAGCCCGTCCACCCGATGGACCTCGCCACCGTCCGGGGCATCGAGCACCGACGCCGGGTCCGCATCGCGGTCGACGCGATGGGCGGCGATCACGCCCCCGCGGAGATCGTGGCCGGCGCGCTGCTCCACGCAGCGGAGGCTCCCGACGACGAGCTGATCCTCGTCGGCGACCCGGACCGGATCGCGGCCCTCGCCCCGGGCGGCCTCCCCGCCAACGTGACGATCGAGCCGGCCAGCCAGGTCGTCGAGATGCATGAGCATCCGGCGCGGGCCCTCCGCGACAAGAAGGACGCCTCGATCCTCGTCGCCTGTGAGCTCGTCAAGCTCGGCCGCGCCGACGCCGTCGTCAGCGCCGGGCACACCGGGGCGGGCATGGCGGCCGCGGTCCTGCGCCTCGGTCGCTCGCCCGGCGTCGACCGGCCGGCCCTGGCCATCCAGATGGTCACCGAGACCGGACCGCTCGTCCTCCTCGACATCGGCGCCAACCCTGACTCGAGCGCGGAGAACCTGGCCCAGTACGCCCACATGGGGGCCCTCTTCGCGGAGCGGGCGCTGGGAGTCGCCAACCCGCGGGTTGCCCTCCTCTCCATCGGGGA
The DNA here is from genome assembly GCA_963821235.1 of uncultured Chloroflexia bacterium. Classification (GTDB taxonomy): domain Bacteria; phylum Chloroflexota; class Limnocylindria; order Limnocylindrales; family CSP1-4; genus CTSoil-043. Next base: position 2,253,421 of record CAWGCS010000001.1, on the reverse strand, counting down.
GGAGAAGGGCAAGGGCGACGCTCGGATCCAGCGCGCGACGGAGCTGCTCGACGCCTCCGACCTCAACTTCACCGGCAACGTGGAGGGCAAGGACCTCGTCCACCATCCCGCCGACGTCGTCGTCTGCGACGCGGTCCTGGGCAACGTCACGATCAAGTTCTTCGAGGGCCTGGCCTCCTTCATCTTCGATCGCTGGGCGGAGGAGTTCCGGGGAAGCCTGCGGGGCAGGCTGGCCTACCTCCTGATGCGGCCCGGGATCGCCCGCATCCGGCACACCTTCGACTACGAGGTCCTGGGCGGCTCGCCGCTCCTCGGCGTCCGCGGCACCGTCGTCATCACCCACGGGCGGGCCAAGCGGCGCATGGTCAAGCACGCGCTGCGGGTCGGGGCGGCGGCGGCGCGCGCCGGCCTGCCGGAGCTGATCGCCCAGACCTTCGCGGTCCCGGCCCCGTCCGCCGGCGCCGGCGATGCGGCCCCCGCGGCGCCCGCCACGGCCGCGGCTGCGGGGGAGGCCTCGGCATGAGCGACGGCGCCCTGGCGGTCAGCCGGCCGGTGATCCGCGACCTCGTCCGTCTCGCCGCGATGGAGGTGCCGGGGGTCCTGCGGGTCGGCTGGGCCGGCTCCCCGTGGCGCCGCCTCGCCGTTGGCCGGCCGGTGGCCGTCCGCCTCCGCAACGGCGCCGTGGAGGCGCGCGTGGTCGTCGTGGCCCGGCCAGGCCAGCAGCTGGGGACGCTCGCCGCGGAGGTCCGGCGTGCGGTCGCCACCGCCATCGAGCGGCTCCTCGGCCTCGAGCTCGGGGAGGTCACCGTCCGGATCGACGGCGTCGGCGGTTGACCCCGTGAGCCGAGGCGGTCGGTCCGGCAGCGACCTCGTCCGGTCGCGGCGGTCCGCCCGGCGGCTGATCCTGGCCGCGCTCTTCGAGGCCGAGTTCGGGCAGCGGACCGCGCCGGCCGTCCTCGAGCGCCACCTGGCTGAGACGGAGGGCGATCCCGAGACTGCCCGCTACGCACGCGCGATGGTCGCCGCGGCGGTCGCCAACCGCGACCGGATCGATGCCCGGATCGAGGCCGTGGCACCCCAGTACCCGGTCGTCACGCTGGCCCGGATGGACCGCGTCCTGCTCCGTGCGGGCATCTGCGAGGTGCTACACTCGCCCGCGACGCCGGCCCGGGTGGCGATCGCCGAGTGGGTCGAGCTTGCGCGGGTCTATGGAGGTGACCCGGCCAGGCGTCTCGTCAACGGGGTCCTCGGCCGAGTGGCCCGGGATGCCGCCGGGGCGTCGGAGTCCACGCCAGGACCGCGCAGCAAGGCAGTCCCCGACGCGCAGGAATGACACCCAGGGAGGAAGGAGCCAGTGGCGACCACCTACGAGCGGCTCAAGAAGATCGTCGTCGAGCAGCTCGGCGTCGACGAGGCCGAAGTGAACCCCGAAGCCTCGTTCGTCGACGATCTCAACGCCGACTCGCTCGATCTCGTGGAGCTCATCATGAGCCTCGAGGAAGAGTTCGGGATGGAGATCTCGGACGAGGAGGCGGAGAAGATCCGCACCGTCCAGGACGCCGCCGACTACATCGACGAGCACGCGAGCTGACAACGCCCCGGTCACTGCCGGGGGAGGCGGCTCGCACGCCGCGATCCGCGTCCGAGCTCGCGATGCGGCTCGGGCTCACCTTCCGCGACCCCTCGCTCCTTGCTCGCGCCCTCGTCCACGGCTCGTGGCTCCACGAGCATCCCGACGAGGCGATCGGCAGCAACGAGCGCCTCGAGTTCCTCGGCGACGCGGTCGTCAGCCTCGTCATGTCCGAGGCGCTCCACGCCCACCGGCCCGACGACGACGAGGGTGTCCTCTCCGCCCGCCGGGCCGCCATCGTGAGCACCGGCGGCCTGGCCCGGCTGGCCCGCCGCATCGACCTTGGCGAGTACCTCCTCCTCGGGGAGGGCGAGGAGCAGCGCGGCGGCCGGGCCCGTCCAGTCCTGCTCGCGTCCACGCTCGAGGCCGTCGCGGCTGCCGTCTTCCTGGACCGCGGCTGGGGTGCCGCCCGCGCCTGGCTCGCCGCCCTCGCCGCCCCGGAGCTGGCGGCCGATGCGCCGCCGGCCTCGCTGAAGAGCCCCAAGAGCCGCCTCCAGGAGCTGACCCAGCGGCGCTCCGGCGAGCGTCCCGACTACCGCCTCGTCGACGTGTCCGGGCCGGAGCATCGCAAGCGCTTCGTCGTCGAGGTGACCGCCGGGGGGCGGGTCGCGGGCGCCGGTTCCGGCGACTCGCGCCGAAGCGCCGAGACGGCCGCCGCCGCGGCCGCCCTCGACGCCTTCCAGGCGGAAGCCGCCGCGGAGGAGCGGGCGGCGGGCGACCCAGCGGAGGCCGGACGACCGAGGGGCGCGGCCCCGGACCCGGCATGACGGGGCGCGCCCGCCTGCAGGCGCTCCGGGTCCACGGCTTCAAGTCGTTCGCCGAGCGGACGGTGGTCGAGTTCGTGCCCGGGATCAACGCGATCGTGGGCCCCAATGGCTCGGGCAAGAGCAACCTCGCCGACGCGCTCCGCTGGGCGCTCGGCGAGCAGGGCCGGGCCCTCCGGTCGCGGCGCGCCGAGGACGTCGTGTTCGCCGGCTCCGAGCGTCGGGCCGCCCTCGGGATGGCGGACGTCGCCCTCGTCCTCGACAACGCCGACGGCCTGGTCCCGATCGACTACGCAGTCCTCGAGGTCGGTCGCCGCCTCTTCCGGTCCGGCGAGAACGACTACTTGGTCAACCGCCAGCGAGTCCGGCTGCGGGACCTCGTCGAGCTCCTCGACGCCGCCCACCTCGCCGACAACGCCTTCCTCTTCATCGGGCAAGGCATGGTCGACCAGGCGCTCGCCCTCCGGCCCGAGGAACGGCGCCCCCTCTTCGAGGAGGTGGCCGGGGTGCGCCGCCACGAGCGCCGGCGGCGGCGCGCAGAGGAGCAGCTGCTGGAGGCAGCGGCCAACCTCGCCCGGGTCGAGGACATCCTGGCTGAGCTCCGGCCGCAGGTCCGCCGCCTCGCCGCGCAGGCCGAGCAGCAGGCGTCGCGGGCACGTGCCGGGGACGACCTGGCCGCGGCCCTCTTGGCCGTCTTCGCGGCGCGCTGGCACGTGGCCGCCGCCGAGGCGGGGCGCACCGGGGACGACCTCGTTGCCGCCGGCCGGGACGCGGCGACAGCCCTCCATGTGCTCCAGGCGGCGGAGGCCCGGGCGGCCGCCGCGTCCGACGAGCTCGCGGCCCACGTCGCCCTGGAGGCGGAGCGGCGTGCCGCGCACGAGGCCGCGCGGGCGATCCTCGCCGCCCTGGACCTGGAGCGTGCGACTGCGAGGGCCGAGGCCGCCGGACTCGCAAGGGACCGCGAACGGATCGCCGCGGAGCGGGCGGCCGCGGAGGCCGAGCTGGCCGAGCGGCGACGGGAGCTCGCCCTGCCGATCCTGCCCGCGGACGAGAGCCTCGACGGCGAGATCGCCCAGGCGGAGCGGGCGCTGGCCGAGGCGCGGGCCGAGGCGGGCGCCCTCCGCGCCGCCACCGCTCGTCGGTCGGAGGCGGATGCGGCGATGCGGCGGGCCGCGGCCTCGTGGGCGGACGAGCGCGACGCGCTGGCCCGCCGGGTCGCGACGTCGGAGCGCGCCCTCGGCGAGGCGACGGCCCGGGCTGGCGACGCGACCGCCCGAGCGGCCGTCGCCGCTAGCGTGCTCGAAGAGGCACGCGGCGCCGTCCGCGACGCGCGGGCCGAGGAGGACGCCGCCCGCGAAGCGCGCGAGCCCGTCCGGCTCGCCCTGGCCAAGGCAGAGGCGGCGCGCCTTGCGGCCGCCGACGCCGCGTCCGCGGCGCGGGCGAAGGCCGCCGAGCTGCGCGGCCGCGCCGAGGCCCTGCGCGCCCGGATCGCCGCCGACGAGGGGCGAGGGATCGCGCCCGCCGCGCGCCGCGCCGGGGGGCGGGCGATCGCCGGCGACCTGGAGATCGAGCCGGCCATGCGTCCCCTCGTGGCGGCGGCGCTCGGCGAGCTGGGCCGCAGCTTCGTGGTGGAGCGGTCGGCGCTGGGGGCGTTGGCTCGTGAGCGTGGAGTCGTGGTCCTGGGCGACGCCACGGGCCCAGGCGGACGGCCCCCGGCTGCCGCCGAGCGCGAGGCGGCCGGCCGGAGCGCCCTTCGCAACGGCGGCGGGCTCCTGGCCGACGCAGTCCGCGCCGACCCGACGGGGGCCGCGCGGCGGCTGCTGGGCCGCTGGGCCTGGGCGCGCTCGCTGCCGGACGCCGTCGATCTGGCAGCCGCGCTGCCGCCCGGATGGCGCGTCGCAGTCCGTGGGACTGGCGTGGTCGGGGCCGACGGCGTGGTGACGCTGGGATCGCTTGACGCGCCGCTGGAGCGACGAGCCGAGCTCGAGGCAGTCGAGCGCGACCTGGTCGCCGCCGAGGCAGAGGCGGCCGCCCTGGGGGAGCGCCTGGCGGTCGCGGAGGCTGCCGCGCTTGGGTCCCGCCACGATGCCGAGGCCGCCCGTCGCTCCGAGGCGGAGGGCGCGGGGCGCCGCCGCAATGTCGAGGAGGCCGAGCGTCACGCCGGCCGGGCGATGGAGCAGGCGGCCCGCGAGGCGGCCTGGGCCGAGGCCCGTGCGGCGGCCCTGCGGGTCGAGCAGGTGCCGCTCCTCGAGCGGCTCGCCGCGCTCGAGCTCGACCGTCCCGCGACCGGGGCGGGCGCCGATGCGGCTCCGCTCGAGGAGGGAGTCGCCCGCGCGCTGGCCGCCTGGGAGGCCCGGGGGGCCGAGATCGCGCGCCGCCGGGACTCGCTCGTGGCGATTCGCGCCGAGCGGGACGCCGAGCGCCGTGCGGCCGAGGGTCGGCGGGCACACGCCGAGGCTGCGGCCCAGATCGCCGAGGAGCGGATCCATCACCTGGGCGTCGAATCCGCGCAGCTGGCCCGGCGCCGGGCGGACCTGGAGGCGGCCCAGGCGACGAGCGACCTCGCCCATGCCCAGGCGACCGGGCGCGAGGCGGCCTGCCGCGAGGCCCTGGCCGCCGTGCACGAGGCCGACCTCGCGGGACGAGAGCGGCTTCGGGTGGCGGAGGCCGAGGTGCTGGCCGGCCGGGAGGCGCTTCGCCGGGCCGGGGATCGCCACCGGGCGGCGGAGGTCCACGACCTCGAGGCGCGGCTCGCCCTCGACGCGGTCCGCGAGCAGGCCCTCGTCGAGTTCGCCGGGCTGGGTGCCCCCGGGCTGCGGGTCCTCGATCCGACCGCCGATCCGGATGCCCTCGACGATGACGGATCCGTCCTCGCCGCGGCCATCGCGACCGCCGGGACCGGCTGGGCGGCCACGGCCGCGGCCCCGGTCGCGGCCCCGGTCGCGGAGCCGCCGTCACCGGGGCGCCTGGCGGCCCTTCGGCGGCGCTTCCACGAGCTCGGCGCCGCGAACCCTTACGCGGCCGACGAGCACGCCGAGATGCGGGCCCGGGTGGACGGGCTGGACGCCCAGCGCACCGACCTCGAGGGAGCCATCGCCCGGACACGGGAGCTGATCGGGGAGCTCGACGGGCTCATCGCCCGCCAGTTCCGGGCGACCTTCGCGGCCCTCGAGACCTCCTTCGACCGCCGCTTTCAGCAGCTCTTCGGCGGCGGGTTCGCCCGCCTCAGCCTGACCGACCCGACCGACCTCGCCCAGACCGGCGTGGAGATCGTGGCCCGCCCGCCCGGCAAGAAGGCGCAGGCGCTGGCCATGCTCTCCGGCGGCGAGCGGGCCCTGACCGCGGTCGCCCTCCTGTTCGCCATGCTGGAGGTCCGGCCGGTGCCCTTCTGCGTCCTCGACGAGGTCGACGCGGCGCTCGACGAGGCCAACGTCGGCCGCTTCGTGGACGCCCTCCGGGGGCTCGCCGAGTCGACCCAGTTCATCGTCATCACCCACAATCGCGGCACCATCGAAGCCGCCGACGCGCTGTACGGCGTGACGGTGGGCGACGACGCAGTCAGCCGCGTCGTCAGCCTGCGGATCGAGGAGGCCCGCTCCATCGCGGATCGGGTCCGGGACGACCGGATCGTCGCCGGGTCAGCGCGCGACGTTGCGGCGGCCGGCTGAGCGCGCGCGACCGAGACGAGGGAGGACGGATGTTCTGGCGACGGAAGCCCCGCGAGGAGGTCGCGCCGCCGGGGGGCGACGACGCGGCCGGCGAGGCGCTCGCGCCGGAACCGGGGCGCGAGGTCCCGCCCGAGGCTTCGCTGCCTGCGGCCGACGTCCCGACGGCGGAAGCCCCGGTGGCCTCCGACACGGCAGCCGAAGGATCCGCGGCGGCGACGGTGCCGGCCGCGGAGCCGGTCGCTCCGCTCGAGCCCATCGTGGACGGCGACCTCGTGGCCGGCGTGGCCAGGAGCCGTGGCGGGTTCGTGGCCCGGCTGCGTGGGCTCCTCCGGCTCGGCGATCCCGACGCCGCGACCTGGGAGGAGGTCGAGGAGACGCTCATCGGCGGCGACGTCGGCGCCTCGCTCGCCATCGAGGTCGTCGAGCGCGCCCGCGCCCGGCGCCATCCTGACGGGCCGGCGGCGGCGGTGCGGGCCGAGCTGGCGACCCTCCTCGCGCCGCGGGCGAGCGGCTGGGCCTTCGAGCCTGCGGCGCCCGGCCAGCCGGCCGTCGTCCTCGTGGTGGGAGTCAACGGCACGGGCAAGACGACGACGATCGGCAAGATCGCGGCTCGCGAGCGCGCTGCCGGCCGGAGCGTCCTGCTGGCCGCCGGCGACACGTTCCGGGCTGCGGCCGTCGACCAGCTCCGCCTGTGGGGCGAGCGGGCCGGGGCAGCGGTGGTCGCCCACGCCCCCGGGGCGGACCCCGCGGCCGTGGTCTACGACGCCCTCGACGCGGCCGTCGCCCGCCGCATCGACGTCCTGGTGGCGGACACGGCCGGGAGGCTGCACACCAAGTCGAACCTGATGGACGAGCTGGCCAAGATGCGGAGGGTGATCGATCGCCGCCTCCCCGGCGCCCGGCCGGAGGTCCTCTTCGTCCTCGACGCCACGACCGGGCAGAACGGCCTGGCCCAGGCGCGGGCCTTCCACGACGCCGTCGGCCTGACGGGCATCGTGCTCACCAAGCTCGACTCGACGGCCAAGGGGGGCATCGTCTTCGCCATCGAGCACGCCCTGGGCGTCCCCGTGCGCTTCGTCGGGGTGGGGGAGCGGGTCGGCGACCTCCTCCCCTTCGACCCGGACGCCTTCGTCGCGGCGCTCTTCTCCTAGGTCGGTCCGGCGGTGCCCGCGTCCGGGACGACCGGATCGGCCCGGCCAGGGCAGGACGATGGTCCATGGGCCGAGGCCGCCCGATGCGCTAGACTCCACCCGCCCCGGTGTCGCCAGAACCCGCGCACCAACGGCGCAGCGCAGTCGCTGCGGCGTGACCCCCGGTCCACAGGAGCTCTCGCCACCGCATGTTCGACGCCCTCTCCGATCGCCTGCGCGGGACGCTGGGCACGCTCACCGGCCGCGGCCGCGTCAGCGAGGCCGACGTCGAGGTCGCCATGCGCGAGGTCCGGCTGGCACTCCTGGAGGCCGACGTCAACTTCCGGGTCGTCAAGGACTTCACGGCCCGCGTCCGCGAGCGGGCCGTCGGCGCCGAGGTCCTCGCCTCGCTCAACGCCGGCCAGCAGGTGGTGAAGATCGTCCACGAGGAGCTGACCGCGCTCCTCTCGGGAGGCGACCGGACGTTCCACCTGGCGGGCAGCCCGGCGGTCATCGCCCTCGTCGGCCTCCAGGGATCCGGCAAGACGACCTCGGCCGCCAAGCTCGCTCGCTACGTCGTGAAGCTCGGCCGGCGACCGATCCTCGTCGCGGCCGACCCGTACCGCCCGGCAGCCGTCGACCAGCTCATGACCCTGGGGGCCAGCCTGGACGTCCCGGTCTTCGCGGCCCCGCCCGGGACGCCCGTCCCGGAGATCGGCCGCCTGAGCCTCGAGGCGGCCCGCCGCGAGGTGCGCGACACGGTGATCCTCGACACCGCCGGGCGGCTCACGGTGGACGAGTCGCTCATGGCCGAGATCACCGAGCTGAACCGGGTCGTCCGCCCGGTCGAGACGCTCCTCGTCGTCGACGCGATGGTCGGCCAGGAGGCGGTGGGCGTGGCGCAGGCCTTCGCCGCCGCCGTCCCCGTCAGCGGCCTCGTCCTGACCAAGATCGACGGCGATGCCCGGGGCGGCGCCGCCCTCTCCATCAGCGCCGTCACCGGCCTGCCGGTCAAGTTCCTCGGCACCGGCGAGAAGGCCGACGCGCTCGAGCCCTTCCATCCCGACCGGCTGGCCGGCCGGATCCTTGGCATGGGCGACGTGCTGACGCTCGTCGAGCGCGCCCAGGACGCCTTCGACGCGAAGGAGGCGGCCAAGCTCCAGGACAAGCTCAAGACCGCGAGCTTCACCCTCGAGGACATGCTGGAGCAGCTGCAGCAGGTCAAGAAGATGGGGCCGCTCGGCCAGGTGGTCGAGATGATCCCGGGGCTGGGCGGGATGGCCAAGCAGGCGCAGGAATTGGTCGACCGGGGCGACCTGCGGCGCACCGAGGCGATCATCCGCTCGATGACGCCACAGGAGCGCCGCGACCCCGACGTCCTCAACGCGGGGCGCCGGCGGCGGATCGCCGCCGGCTCCGGGACCTCGATCGCCGAGGTCAACCGCCTCGTCAAGCAGTTCGGCGACATGCAGAGACTCATGAAGCAGCTCCGCGGGGGTCGTCGGATCCCCGGGATGTTCGGCCGCTGAGGCCGGGAGAAGATCGCCATGTCTGAGATGGACCCGCTCCTCGGGACCGGCGGAGCGCCAGGCGAGCCGCCGTCCGCGGAGACGACACCCGTTGAGGCCTCCCCCGTGGAGACGTCCTCCGTCACGGCGCCGCCGGCCGCTGCGGGCGGCCCTCCCGCCGGGCGGGCTCGCCCCGCCGGCCTGCTCCGCTGGGGCGTCGCCCTGGCGGTCGTGGCCGTCACCGTCGGCGTCGTCTCCGTCGCGGCGGCCATGCTGACCGCGGGCGGCGGCACGTCGGCAGTCCAGCGCTGGCTGCCCGAGAACACGGTCGCCTACCTCGAGATCCGGGCCGACCTGCCCGGCGACCAGCGCGCCAAGGTCGGCGACCTGCTCTCCAAGTTCCCGGGCTTCCGGGACCAGGCGTCGCTGGACGCCAAGATCGACGAGGCCCTCGACAAGATCCTGGAGAGCTCCGACGTGAGCTGGTCGGGCGATCTCAAGCCGTGGGTGGGCGGCGAGGTCGGAATCGCGCTGACCTCCGCCGGCCTGGACCTCATGGCCAGCGCCGGGTCGGGCGGCACGCCGGCGGCGATGCCGGACGACGGCGTGGTCGCCCTCGTGGCGATCAAGGACGGGGCGGCCGCCAAGGCCTGGCTCACCAAGGAGCTGGGCGGCAGCCAGACGACCGAGACGTACGGGGGCGGCGACCTCATCGTCGTCGAGCCATCCGGCTCGAAGGGGGCGTTCGCGATCCGCGGCAACGTCCTCCTGCTGGGGCCGGTGAAGGCGGTGAAGGCCGCCCTCGACACGAACGGCGCGAGCCCGCTGCCCGCGGCCGAGTCCTTCGCCGCGGCCCGCAAGACCGCCCCGGATGCGTACCTTGGCTTCGGCTACCTCGACGGGAAGGCGTTCGTCGGCGCCCTCGCGGCGGCAGTGCGCTCGCAGGGCGGAACGGCAGCGGCATGCCTGGAGCAGTCCCTGTCGGCGGTCCCCACCTGGATCGCCGGCTCGGCGCGGGCCGAGGACGCAGCCCTCGTCCTCACCGCGACGAGCGTGGCGCCTGCGCCCGCGACAACCGTCAAGGCAAGCGCCAGCGGGATCGCCTCCCACCTGCCGGGCACCACCCTCGGGGCGGTCGAGATCCGCGCCTTCGGCTCCAGTCTTGCCACCGGATTCGACGCGCTGAAGGAGCAGCTCACCTGCGACCCGGCGCTGACGGACACGGTCGACCAGCTCGACCAGGCGCTGACCGCGGTCGGCGGCATCGACAAGCTCCTCGGCTGGGCCGGCGACACGGCGCTGGCCGTCGACTACCAGGGCGGGACCTTCGGCGGGGGCCTGGCTGCGATCGTCGACGACGAGGCCGCCGCCAGCACCTTCCTCACCCAGCTCCAGACGGGGCTCGCCCTCGCCGGCGCGAGCGCCGGCATCTCCTCCCGCACGGAGTCGTACGGCGACGGGACGCTGCTCGTCGTGACGATCCCCAGCGAGGGAACCGGGATGGCGGTACCGGAGATCGCCGCCACCGTCCAGAAGGGCGTCTTCGTCCTGGGCACGATCGACTTCGTGAAGCACGTCGTGGACACGGCGGCCGGCTCGTCGCTCGCCAGCAGCGAGGCCTACACGTCGGCGATCGCCCTTGCCGGGGGCGACGGCGTCAGCGACGTCTTCATCGACATCGCCGGGATCCGCAGCGCCATCGAGGCAATGCTGCCGGCCGACCAGAAGGCCCGCTACGAGACCGAGGTGAAGCCCTTCATCGAGCCCTTCAAGGCGTTCGCCTCGGTCACCGGGGCGCCCGGCGCGACGTCCGTCGGCCGCGTCGTCATCACGTTCACGAAGTAGGAGGAACCGACACCCAGATGGCAGCCCGCATCCGCCTCACCCGCGTCGGCGCGACGAAGCAGCCGAGCTACCGCGTCGTCGTCGCCGACAGCCGCACGTCCCGGGACGGCCGGGCGATCGAGATCCTGGGCCACTACAACCCGCGCACCGAGCCGGTCGACTTCGCCGTCGACGTCGAGAAGGTCAAGTCCTGGCTCGCCAAGGGCGCGCTGCCGACGGCGACCGTCGAGCGCCTCCTCCGTTCCGCCGGCGTCCTGCCGGCCGCGAAGTAGGGAGGGGCTCCCCATGGCCGCCCCACAGCTCGTCGAGTACGTCGCCAAGTCGCTCGTCGACCACCCGGAGCAGGTGGAGGTCACCGTCAGCCAGGAGGCCGGCGCAACCGTCATCGAGCTGCGCGTCGCCGAAGACGACATGGGCAAGGTCATCGGCCGCAACGGCAGCGTCGCCAAGGCGCTCCGGACGCTCCTCAAGGTCGTGTCCGCGCGCGACGGCGAGCAGTTCCAGCTGGAGATCGTCTGATCGACGTCGAGGGCGCCGCGGACGACCGGCTCGTGGTCGCGCTCGTCCGCGGCCTGCACGGCGTCCGCGGGGGGATGCGGGTCGAGGTCCTCACGGACCGGCCCGCCGACCGCTTCGTCGTCGGCGCCCAGCTCTATCGCGAGGGGTCGCCGGCGGCCCTGACGATCGTCGAGGCCTGGCCGGCAACCCCGGGCTGGGTCCTGCTCTTCGGCGAGGTCGCCTCGCGGCAAGCCGCCGAGGCGTTCCGCGACGCGTACCTGGAGGTCCGGACCGGGCCCGCCGACAGGCTGCCGCGGGGGGCCTACTACTGGCACGAGCTGTTCGGGGTGGCCGTCCGCGACCCGGACGGTGCCGACCTCGGCACCGTCCGCGACGTCTACCGGGCGGGCGGCGCCGACGTTCTCGAGGTCGTGGGCGGCCCACGGGGCGACTTCGACCTCCCGATCGCCCGGCCCTTCGTCCGGATCCTCGCCCCGCGGCGGGGCGAGATCATCGCCGACCCCGAGGCGCTCGACCTGCCGGCGAGCGGCGGCCTTCGCCCTCCCGCTCCACCACGGCCACCGCGGCCGCGCCGGGCGACGCGCCGCCGGCCGGCCGTCCCGGCGGTCGCCCCGAGCGCCGAGGCTTCGCCGAACGTCGCGGGCGCCGAGCCGACGGGACCCGGCGCCACGCCGCCGGCATCCGAGAGCTGAAGGCATGCCCCTCGAGGTCGACCTCGTCACCCTCTTCCCGGCGATGGTGGAGGGGCCGCTGGCCGCCAGCATCCCCGGCCGGATCCAGGAGGAGGGGCTGGCTTTCGTCCGGGTGCACGACCTGCGGACCTGGGGGATCGGCCGGCACCGCAGCGTCGACGACGCCCCGTACGGGGGTGGGGCCGGCATGGTCCTCCGCCCGGAGCCCGTCGCCGGCGCCCTCGCCGCGCTCCGGCGTCCCGACTCGACGGTGATCCTCCTGGATCCGGCCGGCGAGCCGTTCCGCCAGGCGCGGGCCGAGGACCTCGCGACCCGCCCCCACCTCGTCCTGCTCTGTCCCCGCTACGAGGGCGTCGACGATCGCATCCGGGGACTCGTCGACCTCGAGCTCTCGATCGGCGACTACGTCCTGACGGGAGGTGAGCTGGCCGCCCTCGTCGTCGTCGACGCCGTCCTGCGCCTCCTGCCGGGGGCCATCGAGGCGGCCTCGCTGGAGGACGAGTCGTTCGCCCGGGGCCTCCTCGAGTACCCCCAGTACACGCGGCCGGCCCGCTTCGAGGGCCGCGGCGTGCCCGCGGTCCTCACCTCCGGCGACCATGCCGCCGTCGGTCGCTGGCGACTCCGGGAGTCGATCCGGCGGACGCTCCAGCGGCGTCCCGACCTGCTGGCCGGGCGTCACTGGACGAGGGAGGAGGAGCGGCTGCTCGACGAGGTCCGGGCCGGCGAGGACGCCACGGCCTGATCCGGACAGGCGCCGTGCTATACTCCGCCGTCGGTCGCGCCCTCGCGACCGTTTTCTCGCGCCCGCACCTCGCCCACGACGCGGCACACGGGACCCACCCGGCCGCTCCCAGAGAACGCAGGGGATTCCCGTGAACGTGCTCGACGAGATCGTCAAGGACCAGCTTCGCACCGACATCCCGGAGCTCGCGCCCGGCGACACCGTCAAGGTCGCCGCGAAGGTCGTCGAGGGGAACCGGGAGCGGGTCCAGGTCTTCGAGGGGACCGTCCTCCGCCTGACCGGCGGCGGCATCACCCGCTCCGTCACGGTCCGGCGGATCGCCTCGGGCGTCGGCGTCGAGCGCACCTTCAAGGTGAACAGCCCGCGGATCGAGCGCATCGAGGTCGTCCGCCACGGCGTCGCTCGCCGGGCGAAGCTCTACTTCCTCCGCCAGCGGGTCGGCAAGGCCGCGACGCTCCGCGAGCGCCGCCCCAGCTGACCTCCGGCCGTCGGGCGACGGGCTCCCGCGGATTCGGGCTACCCTTCGGGACGATGGCGCCCCTCGTCCCGACCCTTCGCCGCGAACGCGCCCTGTGGCGCGCCGGCGCTGCCCGCGTGGCCGGCGTGGACGAGGTCGGGGTCGCGCCGGCCTGCGGACCCGTGGTGGCCGCCGCGGTGATCGTCCGGGTCAACGCCCACCGCATCGCGGGGGTCCGCGACTCCAAGACGCTCTCGGCCGCCCAGCGCGAGGCGCTCGCGCCGGAGATCCGCCGCCGGGCCATCGCCGTGGGCGTCGGCGCCGCCTCGGTGGAGGAGATCGATCGCCTCAACATCTACCATGCCACCCACCTCGCCATGCGCCGTGCGCTCGCCCGCCTCGGCGGCCACGACCACGTCCTCGTGGACGGCCTCCGGATCGCCGGCTTCGAGGAGGCGGTGGGGCCGTACGACGCGATCGTGGACGGCGACTGCCACGTGTACTCGATCGCCTGCGCCTCGATCGTGGCCAAGGTGGTCCGCGATCGCCTGATGGCCCGCCTCGCCGCGCGGCACCCGGGCTACGGCTGGGAGCGCAACGCCGGGTACGCGACGGCCGAGCACCGGGCCGCGATGGCCGAGCTCGGGATCACGGCCTTCCACCGGCGGTCGTTCATCACCACGCGGCGGGCCATCGAGGGCGTCGAGCAGCTCGGCCTCGACCTGCTCCCGGTCGCCCCAGGCGCCGCCGCCGACGATCTCCCGGCGGCGCTCGCGCTGGCCGCCGGCGAGGGAGCGATCGGGCTCGGCGAGGGCGCGGTGCAGGGCGGGATACGGGGCCGCTAAGTCGCCGCCGCTAGGCTGGCCGGATGGAGCGCCAGGCGCCGACCGGGGCGCAGCCCGCCGACGCCGCCAGGCTGGCCGGCCACCGGGCGGAGGCCGTCGTGGCCGAGGCCCTCGCGGGGGCCGGCTGGCGGATCCTCGGCCGCCGCGTCCGGGCCGGCCGGTCGGAGCTGGACATCGTCGCGGTGGAGCCGGGGCCGCCGGCGGCGCTCGTGATCGTGGAGGTGCGCTGGCGCCAGTCGAGGGCCTTCGGCCTGCCGGAGGAGACGGTCGACGCCCGCAAGGTCGCCCGCCTGCGGCGGGGCGCGCTGCGCCTCCTCGACGACGGCGTGCTACCTGGCGGGGAGCGGCTGCCGTCCCTCCCGCTGCGAATCGACCTCGTGGCGGTCGAGCCGGCGACGGGCGGGCGGGTGCGTCTGCGCCACCACCGCGGGATCGGCGAGGGGAGCGGCGGGCGACCCCTGTGATAGACTCCGCCGGGCTGTCGGGCCATCCGCCAGCCGCCGTCGCCGCGGTCGCGGCGACGAGTTCACACGCGGTGCCGCCACCGATCCCGGGCGGTGCCGGGAGCCGAGCCGATGCTCGGTGACCCGGTCCGGGTCGGGGCCCGCGGAGGACGCAACCGATCAGGAGGACCACGCGTGCCCACCGTCTCGATGCGGCAGCTTCTCGAGGCCGGCGTCCATTTCGGCCACCAGACGCGCCGCTGGAATCCCAAGATGCGCCCGTTCATCTTCGCGGAGCGCAACGGGATCCACATCATCGACCTCGCCCAGACCGTCCAGCGGCTCGACGTCGCCCTCGCCGCCGTCCGCGACACGACCGCGCGCGGCGAGTCGATCCTCTTCGTGGGAACGAAGAAGCAGGCCCAGGAGCCCGTCTCCCAGGAAGCCGACCGCGCCAACCAGCCCTACGTCAACCAGCGCTGGCTGGGCGGCATGCTCACGAACTTCGTGACGATCAAGAAGCGTCTCGGCCTCCTCGAGCAGCTCGAGGCGCGGCTCGCCAACGGCGACTTCGAGCGGATGCCGAAGAAGGAAGCCGCCCGCTACATGGAGGAGCTGCGCAAGCTTCGCCTGACCCTCGGCGGGATCCGCAAGATGAAGCGCCTCCCGGGCACGGTCTTCATCATCGACCCGGCCCGCGAGCGGATCGCGGTCACCGAGTGCCGCAAGCTCGAGCTGCCGATCGTCGGCACCGGCGACACCAACGTCGACCCGGACGAGATCGACTACATCATCCCGGCCAACGACGACGCCATCCGGGCGATCCGGCTGCTCTGCCAGCTCGTCGCCGACGCGGCGATCGAAGGCGCCCGCGAGCGGGCCGCCCGTGCCGAGCGCGAGCCGGAGCCCGAGCCGGAGCTGGCGGCGGCCTTCGAGGCCGAAGAGGTCGCAACCGCCGACGACCTCGTCGCCCAGCTCGCCGCCGGCGGGGCGCTCACCTTCGAGCCCGACGCCGAGGAGCTCCTCCCCGAAGCTCCCGTCGCCGAGCCCGAGGCGTCGTAGGCAGCTGACCAGCGCCTGCGGCGACGATCGGCCACCGCAGGCGAGCCCCGGCGACGGCCGGGTCGACCACAGGAGACGCAGCAACCCATGGCGAACCTCACCGCCGCCGACGTCAAGCAGCTTCGCGAGCGGACCGGCGCAGGCATGATGGACTGCAAGCGGGCCCTCGAGGAGGCGGACGGCGACCTCGAGAAGGCGATCGCCCTCCTCCGGGAGCGCGGCCTCAGCGTGGCGGCGAAGCGGGCCGGCCGCGAGGCTCGCGAGGGCACCGTCGCGAGCTACATCCACCCGGGCGGCCGGGTGGGCGTCCTCATCGAGGTCAACTGCGAGACGGACTTCGTGGCCCGCACGGACCAGTTCCAGAAGCTGGTCCACGACCTCGCCGTCCAGGTCGCGGCGCTGTCCGCCACCTACGTCGACGTGGACCGCATCCCCGAGGCCGACCTGGCGGCCAAGAAGGCGGCCCTGCTCGATGACGAGACGACCCGCAAGAAGCCCGAGCACATCCGTCCCCAGATCGTCGAGGGCCAGCTGAAGAAGTGGTACGCGGAGGTCTGCCTCCTCGAGCAGCCCTTCCGCGACACGGACCAGACCGTGCGCGACATCGTCACCGCCGCCGTGGCCACGATCGGCGAGAACATCCGGGTCCGCCGGTTCACCCGCTACGGACTCGGCGAGGAGCTGTGAGCGAGCCGGGAGCGGCCCCCGGGTCCGGCGGCTCGCCGGCGGCCCGCTACGGGCGGATCCTCCTCAAGATCTCCGGCGAGGCGCTCCTCGGCGACCGCGCGTACGGCGTCGACCCCGCCTTCTGCACGTTCATCGCCACCCAGATCGCGACCGCCCAGCGGGCGGGCGTACAGGTCGGGCTCGTGGTCGGCGGCGGGAACATCTTCCGCGGCCTGGCCGCCGCGGCCCGCGGGATGGACCGCGCCACCGGCGACTACATGGGCATGCTGGCCACGGTGATGAACGGGCTGGCCCTGCAGGACGCGCTCGAGCGGGTCGGCGTCCCGACCCGGGTCATGACCGCGATCGCCATGAACGAGGTGGCCGAGCCGTACATCCGGCGTCGAGCCATCCGCCACCTGGAGAAGGGCCGGGTCACGATCTTCGTGGCCGGCACCGGCAACCCCTACTTCACGACCGACACGGCGGCCGCCCTGCGCGCCGTCGAGATCGGCGCCTCGGTGCTCCTGAAGGCGACGAAGGTGGACGGCGTCTACGACGCGGATCCGCTGACCCATCCCGAGGCGAAGCGCTACACCGAGCTGACCTACGCCGACGTCCTCGGCGACAGGCTCGCCGTCCTCGACGCGACGGCGGTGTCGCTGTGCATGGAGAATGACCTCCCCATCATCGTCTTCGACCTGAACCGGGCGGACAACATCCGGCGGGCGGCGATGGGGGAGCAGGTCGGGACCCGCATCTCCGGAGGTGCACCGGCATGAGCAGCCAGGCGATCGCGACCGTCGAGCCGAAGATGGCCCGCGCCGTGGAGGTCATGGAGCGCGACTTCCAGGGCGTCCGGACCGGGCGCGCCTCGACGTCGCTCGTCGAGCGGATCCATGTCGAGTACTACGGCACGCCGACGGCGCTCAACCAGCTGGCCGGGATCAGCGTCCCCGAGCCGCACCAGATCGTGATCCAGCCCTGGGACCGGGGCGTCCTCGGAGCGATCGAGAAGGCCATCCTCAAGAGCGACATCGGGCTGATGCCGAACGTCGACGGGACCGTCGTCCGCCTCAACATCCCGCAGCTCACCGAGGAGCGTCGCAAGGAGCTGGTGAAGGTCGTCCACCGGCGCATGGAGGAGGCCCGGGTCGAGATCCGGAACCTCCGCCGGGAGGCCGCTGACGCGATCAAGCGCGAAGAGCGCGACGGCGTGATCGGCACTGACGACGCGCACCGCGAGCTGGAGCAGCTCCAGAAGATCACCGACCGCTGGGTTGCGGAGGTCGACAAGGTCGGCGCCGCCAAGGAGCGCGAGGTGCTGGAGGTCTAGTGGCCCGCGCCTCGCTCGCGCGCCCGACCGACGCGCCCCCGTCCGCGCACGCGGCGCCAGAGCGCGCCGAGGCGACGACACAACCGGCCGACGGCGCCCCGGCGTCCCGGCCGGAGGGCGTCCCGGCCCACGTCGCGATCATCATGGACGGCAATCGCCGGTGGGCCCGGGCCCGCGGCCTCGACGAGCTGGAGGGTCATGCCGCCGGCGTCGAGAAGATCCGCTGGCTCGTCGAGCACACCCTGCGGAGGGGCGTCCGCTTCCTCTCGCTCTATGCCTTCAGCCGGGAGAACTGGGCCCGCTCCGACGAGGAGGTCGTGGGGCTCTTCCGGATCCTCGAGCAGGCGATCCGGGCGGAGACCCCCCAGCTCGTCCGGGAGGGGGTCCGGGTGCGCCTCCTCGGCCGGCTCGATGAGCTCCCCGACGACCTGCGGCAGTCGATCATGGAGGCCATCGCCGGGACCGTGGCGGGAGAGCGCCTGACGCTGGCGGTCGCCTTCAACTACGCGGGCCGGACAGAGCTCGTGGACGCGGTCCGATCGATCGTGGCCGCCGGCCTCGATCCCGTCGAGGTCGACGAGGCCGCGATCGCGGTGCGCCTCTACACGGCGGGCATGCCCGACCCGGACCTCGTCATCCGGACCGGTGGCGAGCAGCGCCTCTCCAACTTCCTGATCTGGCAGAGCGCCTACGCCGAGTTCTGGACCTGCGACACCCTCTGGCCGGACTTCGACGACGCCGCCTACGACGCCGCCCTCGACGCGTTCGCCGGACGGTCGCGCCGATTCGGGACCTGAGGGCCGGCGCCATGCGCGACCGCTCGCTGAGCGCGCTGGTCATCGTCACGGTGGTGGCCCTGGCGATCGTGGGCGGTGGCATCGGGATCGCGATCCTCGTGCTCGTCCTGGCCACGCTCGCTGCCCGGGAGGCGGAGCGCCTCCTGCCGCTGGCGGGCTACGCCGTCGTCCGCAACGGGGTCGTCGCCGGCGCGCTCGTCCTGGCCGCGGCCCCGTCGATCCCCGCGATCCTCGGCAGCCACCTCCTGGGCCGTCCCCAGGCCGCCCTCGACCTCGCGGCCCGGGTCGCGTCGGTGGACGGGCTGGTGCTGGTCGGCGTCGTCGCGGCGGGGCTGGCGATCGCCGCTTTCGCCCGGCACGACCCTGGCGCCGGCTTCGCGGCCTGGTCGGCGACCCTCTTCGGCGCCGTCTACGTCGGCCTCCTCGGCGCGGTCGCGGTCCTCACCACCCAGTGGACCGATCCGGCAGCGTTCGAGCAGGTCATCCTCCCCGAGCGGCGCTGGGTGCTCGTCCTGCTGGCCGGCGTGTGGGGCTTCGACTCCGGCGCCTACCTCGTCGGGCGGGCCTTCGGCCGTCGGCCGTTCGTGGCCTGGATAAGCCCGAAGAAGACGCAGGAGGGCGTCATCGGCGGCCTCGTGGTCGCCACGATCGGCGTCGCGATCGTCCTCGCCCTCACCTCGCACCCGTGGCCCGAGGCGCTCGTCATCGGGCCCCTGCTCGCGGTCGCCGCCCAGGCTGGCGACCTCGCCGAGTCGCTTCTCAAGCGGGCGGCCCGGGCCAAGGACTCCGGGGCCCTCATCCCCGGCCACGGCGGGGTCCTGGACCGGGTCGACTCGATCCTCCTGGCGGCTCCCGCCCTGGCCGCCTACGTGGCGCTCGTCCATGGCTGAGCGGGCATCGGGCGGCGGCCCGGTGGGCGTCGCCCTCCTCGGCTCCGGCGGGTCGATCGGGACCCAGGCGGTGGAAGTGCTCGCCGCGCTCGCCCCCGACTGGCGGGTGGTCGCCCTCGCGACGGGCGGGCGGGCGGCCCTCCTCGAGGACCAGGCCCGGCTGCTCCGGCCGGCGGTCGTGGCGCTCGGCACCGACGACGATCTCGACCTGCCGCCCGGCTGCCGGCAGGTGCGCGGCCCGGACGCCCTCGACGTCCTCGCCACCCGCGACGACGTCGACCTCGTGGTGGTGGGGACCACGGGGATGGTGGCCCTCCGCCCGGTCCTGGCCGCGCTGCGCGCCGGGAAGGTCGTCGCGACGGCCAACAAGGAGACCCTCGTGGCGGGCGGCCACCTCGTCATGGCCGAAGCCGCCGCCCGCGCGGCAGCGCGCGCGGCGGTCGACCCGCGCGACCCGCTGGCCACGCCGCTCGGCTGGCTGCGGCCGATCGACTCGGAGCACTCCGCGATCTGGCAGTGCCTCGTCGGGGAGTCGCTCGACGACGTCGCCCGCCTCA
The DNA here is from genome assembly GCA_963821235.1 of uncultured Chloroflexia bacterium. GTDB lineage: Bacteria > Chloroflexota > Limnocylindria > Limnocylindrales > CSP1-4 > CTSoil-043. Next base: position 2,233,870 of record CAWGCS010000001.1, on the reverse strand, counting down.
TCCTGACCGCCTCCGGCGGCCCGTTCCTGGACACGCCGGCCGGCGACTTCGCCGCGATCGACCCCGAGCAGGCGCTCCGCCACCCGACCTGGACGATGGGCGCGAAGATCACGATCGATTCAGCTACCCTCGCCAACAAGGGCCTCGAGGTCATCGAGGCGCACTGGCTCTACGGCGTCGGCTACGAGCGGATCGACGTGGTCGTCCATCCCCAGTCGATCGTCCACTCCGCGGTGGCATTCCGGGACGGCTCCCTGAAGGCGCAGCTGGGAACGCCCGACATGCGCCTGCCGATCCAGTACGCGATCACCCACCCGCGGCGGCGCGCGTCGCCGGCACCCGCGCCCGACCTCGTGGCCGCAGCCCGGCTCGACTTCCGGGCGCCGGACGAGGAGCGATTCCCGGCCCTCCGCATCGCCCGCGAGGCAGGCGCCATCGGGTCGCGGGCGACGGCCGCCCTGATCGCCGCCGACGAGGTCGCGGTGGCTCGCTTCCTGGCCGGGACGCTCGACTTCTCGGGCATCCCGCGCCTTCTCGAGGCAGCCGTGGCACGCTATGGGCTGGGTCCGGACCAGGCGCCCGGGGTCGACGAGCTCGTCGACCTCGATCGCGAGGTCCGCGCGGCGTTCGCCGCGCCCGCCGCGGCCGGCGGAACCGCAGCCGGCCCGGTGGCGTAGGAGGGCACATGGCCATCATCCAGGGCGCAATCACCATCGCCCTCTTCATCCTGATCCTCGGCGGGCTCGTCGTCTTCCACGAGGTCGGCCACTTCATCCTGGCTCGCCTCTTCCGGATCCGCGTCCAGGAGTTCGGGATCGGGTTCCCGCCGCGGGCGAAGGTCCTGCGCTCGGGCGGCGAGACGCTCTACACCCTCAACTGGCTGCCGATCGGCGGGTTCGTGCGGCTCGAGGGCGAGGACGGCGACTCCGACGACCCGCGCTCGTTCGCCGCCGCGCGGCTCTGGAAGAAGCTCGTCGTCCTCGTCGCCGGCGTCGGCATGAACCTCCTCCTGGCGTTCGCGATCTTCTTCGCCATCGCCTGGCTGGCCACCCCGCAGGCGGGCCTGGTGATCGCCGATGTCACGGACGGCACTCCTGCCCAGGCCGCCGGCCTGCGGTCAGGCGAGACCCTCCTTGCGATCGATGGCGACACGTTCGACCTCTTCCCGGGGGACGCGGCCGACGCCGCCCTCCACCAGATCAGGCGGTACGCCGGCCAGGACGTCACCCTCACCGTCCGCGGAACCGACGAGGTGGTTCGCGAGGTCCAGGCGACGCTCCTGCCCCTCGAACTGGCGGCGGACAAGGGCTCGCTCGGCATCCGCTACGGCGTGACGTTCAGTGGCGACTACGCCGGTCGCGACGTCGCCTCCGCCGTCAGGGCCGGCGCCGAGTGGACGGTCTCGGCCTTCACCCTGATCGTCAACGGCCTCGCCGACCTCGTCACCTCGATCGTGGCGAACCCGGGCCAGGCGCCGCCGGTGTCCGGCCCGGTAGGGATCGCCGCCCAGGTCGGCGACGTCTTCTGGCAGCTCGGCCCGATCTTCACCCTCTACCTGGCCGGCCTCCTCTCGGCGAACCTGGCCCTGGTCAACATCCTCCCGTTCCCGCCCCTCGACGGCGGGCGGATGCTGGTCCTCGTCCTCAAGGCCATCTTCGCCGTGGGCGGGCGCGGGCTGCGGGCGGCCGGCATCCGGGTGAACGGACCGTCGACCCAGACGACCCTGACGGTGGAGCGGCTGACCTACCTCGTCGGCTTCGTCTTCCTGTTCGGGTTCCTGATCTGGATCACCTACTTCGACGTCTCCCGCCTCGGGGGCGGCGGCACCCCGTGACGAGCGCGGATGCCCTGCGGCCCATTCGCCGGGCGACCCCGTCGGTCGACGTGGGCGGCGTCCTGGTGGGTGGCGCCCACCCGGTCGTCGTCCAGTCGATGACCAACACGGACACGGCGGATGCCGACGCCACCGCGCTGCAGGTCGCCCGGCTCGCCCAGGCTGGCTCGCAGCTCGTGCGGGTCACGGTCAACAACGAGGCCGCCGCGGCGGCCGTCCCCGAGATGGTCCGCAAGGTCCGCGACCTCGGCTTCGAGACGCCGATCGTGGGCGACTTCCACTACAACGGCCACCAGCTCCTGGTGGAGTTCCCGGAGACGGCGAGGGTCCTCGCCAAGTATCGGATCAACCCCGGCAACGTCGGGGCCAAGCGGCATGACGAGAACTTCCAGACGATCGTGCGGGTGGCCATCGACAACGATCGCCCGGTTCGCATCGGGGTCAACTGGGGCTCCCTCGACCAGGCCCTCCTGACGACGCTCATGGAGGAGAACGCCCGCCTCGCCGAGCCGCGGGACGCCCGCGGCGTGATGATCGAGGCGATGCTCCAGTCGGCCCTGCGGTCGGCGGAGCTGGCCGAGGAGACGGGCCTGGGTCACGACCACGTCATCGTCAGCGCCAAGGTCTCCGGCGTGCGCGACCTGGTCGACATCTATCGCATCCTGGCCGCCCGCTGCGACTATCCCCTCCACCTCGGCCTCACCGAGGCCGGCATGGCCACGAAGGGGATCGTCGCCTCGACGGCGGGCCTTGCCATCCTCCTCAACGAGGGGATCGGGGACACCATCCGGGTCTCGCTCACGCCGGAGCCCGGCGCCGGGCGCGAGCTGGAGGTCGAGGTCGCCCAGCAGGTCCTCCAGTCGCTGGGGCTGCGCTCGTTCATGCCCCAGGTCTCGGCCTGCCCGGGCTGTGGCCGGACGACCTCCGTCTTCTTCCAGGAGATGGCCCGCGACATCCAGCAGCACCTCCGGGAGCGGATGCCGGCCTGGCGCGCGGCGCATCCCGGCGTCGAGGAGCTGACGGTGGCGGTCATGGGCTGCGTCGTCAACGGCCCGGGCGAGAGCAAGCACGCCGACATCGGCATCAGCCTGCCCGGCACGTTCGAGGCGCCTGTCGCCCCCGTGTTCGTCGACGGGAAGCTGCACGACACGTTCCGCGGCGACGACATCGTGGAACGCTTCATCGCCCTCCTCGACGAGTACGTCGCGCGCCGCTTCCCGACGCCTGCCGCGGGCTGACGCCGGCGGAGCCGGGCCCCGGTTCGCCCGGGCCGGTGGACGCGGGGGCCGGGGATGGCACGGCACGCTATACTCCGGCCAACACGACCGCGCCGCCCCATGACGTGGCTGACCGCCACGTTTTTCTTTCGGTCCGGCGGGCGCGGTGAGCGTCGGACCCCGACACGGCGAACGGAGGTGCGCGCATGAGCCGAGACTTCGTCGGCGCCCTCCTCCAGCTGAACGCGGAGAAGGGCGTCCCGCGAGAGCACCTGATCCGGACGATCGAGGACGCGATCGAGTCCGCCTACCGCCGGATTCCCGGCAACGAGGACGTCCGCGTGCGCATCGACCCCGAGCGGGGGGAGATGATGGTGACGCGCGAGCGGCTCGTGGTGGACGAGACCGAGGACGAGCTGACCCAGATCACCGTCGAGGCGGCCCGCGCCCTCAAGCCGGACGCGGTGGCCGGCGACGTCGTCGTCACCGAGCAGCTCGGCCAGGACGCCTTCGGGCGGATCGGCGCCCAGACGGCCAAGCAGGTCGTCCTGCAGCGCCTCCGGGAGGCCGAGCGCGACGTCGTCTTCGACCAGTTCGCCAGCCGCGAAGGCGAGCTCATCACCGGCACCGTCAACCGGGTCGAGCCCCGGGCGATCATCCTCGACCTCGGCAAGGCCGAGGCGATCCTCGGCACGTCGGAGCAGTCGCCGGTCGAGCACTACCGGATCGGCCAGAACGTGAAGGCCTACGTGCTCGAGGTCCGTCGCACGCCGAAGGGACCCCAGGTCCTCGTCAGCCGGACCCACAAGGGCTTCCTGCGGCGCCTCTTCGAGCTGGAGGTCCCCGAGATCCATGCCGGCACGGTGGAGATCAAGGCGATCTCCCGCGACCCGGGCAGCCGCAGCAAGGTCGCCGTCGCCTCGCGCCAGGAGGGCCTCGACCCCGTCGGCGCCACGGTCGGCCAGCGCGGCGCCCGCGTCCAGGCCGTCGTCGCCGAGCTCGCCGGCGAGAAGATCGACGTCATCGACTGGCACGAGGACCCGGCGGTCTTCGTCGCCAAGGCCCTCTCGCCCGCCCAGGTGGAGGGGGTCGTCATCGACGAGGAGAATCGCGTCGCCAACGTCACGGTCCCGGAGCGGATGCTCTCCCTGGCGATCGGGCGCGGCGGACAGAATGCCAGCCTGGCGGCCAAGCTGACCGGCTGGCGGATCAACATCCGGAGCGACGTCCAGGGCCACGAGCCCGCCGCTCCCGCCGCCGTGCCGGACACCGGTGCGGACGGCGGCGCGAAGGAGGTGGCGTCGTAGCCCGCGGCGCGCCGGCCGGGCCGCCCGTGCGGCGGTTCCCGACCCGGACCTGCGTCGCGTGCCGGACCGCTCGCCAGAAGCGCGAGCTGCTGCGGGTGGTCCGGACCCCTGCCGGGGAGGTCGTCGTCGACCCGACCGGCAAGGCCCCGGGGCGCGGTGCCTACGTGTGCACCGACCCCGCGTGCCAGCACAGCACCCAGACCCGGGCCGCCCTTCGCCGGGCGCTCGAGGCCCAGATCCCGGAGGGGCTCTTCGGCCCGCCACCGGGTGGCAACCACGACGTCATCGCCGACCATGAAGGAGGGTCCTGATGGCCAGGAGCAGGAGCGGGACCCGCGGACGCCGCGGCCCCCGCAAGCCGCAGCGACGCGAGGGCGGCTTCGCGCCGGTCTCCGTCGCCGAGCCGCGAGAGCGCGGCGCCGTCACGCTGCCGCCGACGATCACCGTCAAGGAGCTCGCCGAGCTCCTCGAGGTCAACCCCGCGGACGTCATCCGCGAGCTCATCAAGAGCGGCATCTTCGCCACGATCAACCAGCTCATCGACCGCGACACCGCGTCGCTCGTGGCCACCGAGCTCGGCAACGAGGTGGCCGAGCCCGAGGCGCCCGTCGCCGAGGCGGCCGAGGAGGGCGTCGAGGTCGCCGCGCCCGCCACCAAGGACCCCTCGCTCCTCGGGGAGGAGGACCCGGCGCTGCTCCAGCCGCGTCCGCCGATCGTCACCGTCATGGGCCACGTGGACCACGGCAAGACGAGCCTTCTCGACGCCATCCGCAGCACGACCGTCGCGGCCGGCGAGCGGGGCGGCATCACCCAGCACATCGGCGCCTCGGAGGTGACGAAGGACGGCAAGAAGGTCGTCTTCCTCGACACGCCGGGCCACGAGGCCTTCACCGCCATGCGGGCCCGCGGCGCCAAGGTCACCGACATCGCGGTGATCGTGGTCGCCGCCGACGACGGCGTCATGCCCCAGACCCTCGAGGCGATCAGCCACGCCCGGGCGGCCAAGGTGCCGATCGTGATCGCCCTCAACAAGATCGACAAGCCCGACGCCAACCAGGACCGGGTCAAGACCGAGCTGGCCGAGGCGAACGTGGTCGTGGAGGACTACGGAGGCGACGTCCCGCTCGTGCCCGTCTCGGCCAGGACCCGCGTCGGCCTCGACGAGCTGCTCGAGATGATCCTGCTGGTGGCCGACCTCCAGGAGCTGAAGGCGAACCCGAAGCGCGCCGCCATCGGCACGATCATCGAGGCCGAGATGGACAAGGCCCGCGGCCCGATCGCCACGGTCGTCGTCCAGACGGGGACGCTCCGCATCGGCGACGTCGTCGTGGTGGGTCGCACGTACGGCAAGGTCCGGGCCCTGGAGAACGCGATCGGGAAGCGGACCCAGAAGGTCGGCCCTTCGTCGGCCGCGGTGGTCCTCGGCCTGGCCGAGGTGCCGGAGGCCGGCGACACCCTGCGGGTCGTGCCGGACGAGAAGGTCGCCCGGTCCCTCGTCGAGGGAGCCCGCGCGGCGGCGACGTCGAGCGCGGGGACCAGCCAGAAGGCGACCCTCGAGGACCTCTTCGAGCAGTTCAAGGAGGGCCAGGCCAAGGAGCTGCGGATCATCCTGAAGGCCGACGTCTCCGGGTCGCTGGGGGCGATCACCCACGCCTTGGAGCAGATCCAGTCCGACGAGGTCCGGATCAGCATCCTCCACGAGGGCACCGGCGACATCACCGACACCGACATCCTGCTGGCCTCGGCCTCGAACGCCATCGTCGTCGGCTTCAGCACCAGGATCGATCCCCAGGCCCGACGCACTGCGGAGGCGGAGAAGGTCGACGTCCGGCTCTACGACATCATCTACAAGCTCACCGACGACATCGAGGCGGCCCTCAAGGGCATGCTCGAGCCGGAGATCGTGGAGGTGGTGGAGGGCCGGGCCGAGGTCCGCCAGATCTTCCGCGTCGGCAAGAGCACCGTCATCGCCGGCTCGTTCGTCACCGACGGCCGCATCGTCCGCAACGCCGGTGCTCGCGTCTACCGGGGCGGCAAGGTCATCGTCAGCGACCGGATCGAGTCGCTCCGCCGCTTCCGGGACGACGTCCGTGAGGTGGCGCAGGGCTACGAATGCGGCATCGGCCTGGCGGGCTTCCACGATCTCGTGGAGGGCGACGTCATCGAGGCGTTCACCCAGCAGGCGGTGAGCCGCGCCGCGCTGCGCTGACGGCCGGCGATGAGCCAGCGGATCGATCGCGTCGACGAGCTCCTGCGCCAGGAGATCGGGCGGATCCTGGCCAAGGAGGTCCAGGACCCGCACATCGGGTTCGCGACGGTGACCGACGTCGAGACGACGCCCGACCTGCGCCACGCGCGGGTCTGGGTCAGCGTGATCGGCGGCGACGCCGAGCGCGCGGCTGCCCTGGCCGCCCTGGAGCGGGCGATGGGCTACGTCCGGCACGAGCTCGGGACCCGGCTGCGGCTGCGGCGGATCCCGGCCCTCCACGTGGCCCTCGACGACTCCGCCGCGCGCGGCACCCGCGTCCTGCGCATCCTCGAGGAGCTGGAGCAGGGCCGCGACGCGGAGGGCGAGGCACTGGTCGACGCTCCCCGCGCAGAGTCGCTTCCGACGCCCGTGCCCAGGCTGGCGCGCGAGGGCGACGCGCCGCCGGCCCAGCCGGCGGTCGGGTCGGCCGGGGAGCCGGCGCACGAGCCGGCGGCCGAGCCGGACCCTGGAGGCGGGCGCCGCCGGATTCCCGCCGGGCCCCGCGACGAGCGCCGCCGCGGCGCGCGCGGCGATCGCCGGCGGAGGGGCGGGTGAGCGTGGACGGCGGCCTCGGCGCCCTCGGCGGCGCCGTGCCCGACGCCGTCGTCGAGCGGGTGGCGGAGGCCCGGGCCGTCCTGGCGATCGGGCACGAGAACCCCGACGCCGACGCCCTCGGCGCGGCCCTCGCCATCGCCCGGATCGTCGAGTCCCGGGGCGGGCGGGCGACCGTCGCCGCGAGCGACGCGGTCCCGGCCCTCTACGCCTTCCTGCCGGGAGCAGCGGCCGTCCGGACCGACCCGGAGCCCGGCGTCGACTACGACCTCGTGGTCCTCTGCGACTGCGGCGACCTGTCGCGGGCAGGCCCCATCCGCGACCGGAACGCCGCGCTCTTCGCGGCCGTGCCCCTCCTGACGATCGACCACCATGCCAGCAACGACGGGGCCGGCGACCTGGCCTGGATCGACCCCACCGCGGCGGCGACGTGCGAGATGGTGACCCTCCTGGCGGTCCGCCTCGGCGTCCCCCTGACGTGTGGCGAGGGCGCGCTGGCCACCACCCTGGCCGCGGGCATCGTCATGGACACGGCGACCTTCGCCCATCCCAACGCAACCGCCCGGACCCTCCGCGTGGCCGCCGCGCTGGTGGAGGCGGGGGCGCCGCTCTCGGAGATCAGCCGTCGCATCTATCGCACCAAGCCGGACGCGCAGCTGGCCCTCTTCGGGCGGGTCCTGGCCCGGCTGGAGCGGCTCGCCGACGGGCTCGTCGTCGCCTCGACGATGGAGCTGGCCGATCTCGCGGCGACGGGCGCCACGTCCGAGCACTCCGAGGGGATCGTCGACCTCCTCTCCCAGTCGGAGACCGCCGAGATCGCCCTGCTGCTGAAGGAGAAGGGCGCCGAGACGCGCCTCTCGGTCCGCACCCGTCCCGGCGGCGTCGACGCGACGGCTCTCTGCGGGACGTGGGGCGGCGGCGGGCACGCCCGGGCGGCGGGCGCCTCGCTCCCGCTGCCCCTGGCAGAGGCTCGGGCGGCCGTCCTGCCCGTCGCCGAGCGTTTCGCCCGGGCCGTTCGGCGGTGACGCCCGCGGACGCCCGTGTCGACGGCATCCTCGTCGTCGACAAGCCGATCGGCCCCACCTCGCACGACGTCGTGGCCCTCGTCCGGCGTCTGGCCGGCACGCGCCGGATCGGGCACGGCGGGACGCTCGATCCCTTCGCCTCCGGCGTCCTGCCCCTCTACCTGGGCGTGGCCACGCGGGTCGCGGAGTTCCACCTGGGTGCCCGCAAGGCCTACCGGGCGACCGTCATCTTCGGGGCATCCTCGACCACCGACGACCTCGAGGGGGAGCTCGCCCCGACCGCCGGGCCGGCTCCGTCCCGCGAGGCGGTCGTCGCCGCGCTGGCGGGCTTCCTCGGCCGGCAGGAGCAGCAGCCGCCGGTCTTCTCGGCGCGCAAGGTCGGCGGGCGGCGGGCCTACGCGCTCGCCCGGCGAGGCGAGACGCCGGAGCTCAAGCCGAAGACCGTGACGTTCCACGATCTGCAGCTCGTCGCCTGGGACGAGGCCGAGCCGGCCCAGCCGTCGGCCACGGTCGACGTGACCTGCTCGGCCGGAACCTACGTCCGCGCCCTGGCCCGCGACCTCGGGGCGGCGGTCGGCAGCGCCGCCTACCTCGGCGCCCTGCGACGGACGGCATCGGGACCGTTCGGCGTCGAGGACGCCCACCCGCTCGACGAGATCCGGGCGGCGGCCGCCGCCGAGCGGCTGGCCGACCTCCTGCTGCCGGCGGGGAGCCGCCTCGACGACCTCCCGGCCGTGCTCCTCGGCAGCGCCGAGCTGCGGGTGGTCGCCCATGGTGGCTGGACAGGCCGCCTCGACCGCCTCGGCACCGTGGGGGAGGGGATCCTGCCCGGCGCCGCCGTCCGCCTCCTGGAGCCCCGGGGCACGCTGGCGGCCATCGCCCGCCTCGGCGCCGACGGGCGCCTCGTCACGGACAAGGTGCTCCTGCCCCGCGAGGACGGCGATGCGTGACGCGCTGCCCGGCATCGAGGCTCTTCGCCCGGCCGACGGCCCCCTGCTCGTGGCGGTGGGCGTCTTCGACGGGCTCCACCGCGGCCACCTCTACCTCCTCCGGGAGCTGCGCCGGGCGGCCCGGCGTCTCGACGCCCGGGCCGCCGTCCTGACCTTCGACCACCACCCGGACGAGGTCCTGGCCGGCGCGGCGCCGCCGCTCCTCTGCGACCCCGACGAGCGCCTGGCCCGCCTGGAACGGGCGGGCGTCGCGGTGACCATCGTGGAGCACTTCGACGACGCCCTGCGACGCACCACCTACCAGGCCTTCGTGGCCTCGATCCAGGCGCGGACCTCGCTGGCCGGCTTCCTCATGACGCCCGACGCCGCCTTCGGCCACGAGCGGCGGGGGACGCCGCAGACGCTCGCCGAGCTGGGTGAGGCAGACGGGTTCCGGGTTGTCGTCGTCGCGCCCTTCGACCTCGCCGGCCGTCCGGTGCGCAGCACCGAGATCCGGACCGCCATCGCGGCGGGCGACCTGGCCGCCGCGCGGACCCTGCTGGGCCGCCGCGTGGCAGTGACCGGGGCCGTGGGCGCGAGGAACGGATCGGGGCGCCAGGCCGTCGTCCGCTTCCCGATTCCCGTCGCCCTGCCACCCGAGGGCCCGTATCGCGTCGCCGTCTCCGCCTCGTGGGGAGCGGGCCTCCGCCCGGGTCCGGCCCGCGGGGCGACGGCCCTGGTCGACCCATCGGGCTTCGTTCGCGTCACCGCCCATCCGGAGGCGCTCCGCCACGACCGCCTGCGAATCGCCTTCGTCGGCAGGGCCGGCTAGGCAGGGCCGGGGCGCCGGCTCAGCCTCCCGGCGGTTGGCGCGCCGCACGGACGGCCCGCCGCGCCGCCCCGACCGCCCGGAAGAAGTTGCGCACGTGCGAGGCTGGCCGGATGTGGCTGGGCTCGCCCGCGTAGATGGTCCGGATGGGGACCCAGGCGACCGGCCAGCCGCGGGCGATGCAGGTGGCCAGCATCTCCACCTCGAGCTCGAAGCCGCGCTCCGTGCTGGCCAGGGCTGCCTCCATGAGGCGGCGCCCCACGAGCCGGTAGCCGGACTGGTTGTCGGGAACGTCCGTGCCCACGGCCCACGAGAAGGCCCGGCCGCCGATCGTGTTGGCGAGCCGGCGGGTGAGCGGCATCTTCCCGAAGTCGCGTCGTCCGACGACGAGGTCGGGCCGGCGGCCGTCCGGTCCCGGGGCGAAGGCGGCCAGGAAGGCGGGGATCTCGGCCGGATCGTGCTGCCCGTCGCCGTCGAGCGTGACGACGGCGTCGTACCCCTCAGCGAGGGCATGGCGGAAGCCCGCTCGCAGGGCCACCCCCTTGCCGGCGTTGGGACGCTGCTCCAGGACGTTGGCCCCCGCCTCGCGGGCGACGGCGGCCGTGCCGTCGGACGAGCCGTCGTCCACGACGAGGACCGGCAGGTGCCGGGTCGCCTCGCGGACCACGGCCGCGATCCGGGGCGCCTCGTCGTGGGCCGGGACCAGGGCCAGCACACGGCCCGCGGCGGTCCCTCCTTCGCTCGTCATCGCACGCATGCTACCCGTGCCCCCGGCCGGGCCGGGCACGTCCCGGATCGAACGGGCGTTTGCGCCGTGTCGGTTGCCCTGCTACTCTCTGCGGGTTTGGAAGAACGGTAGTACATCAATCGTGTCGGAGGACCGAGTGCCGCTCGTGCGGGAAACCAGGGACCGGATCGTCGGTGAGTTCGCCGTCAAGCCCGGTGACACCGGCTCGCCGGAGGTCCAGATCGCGCTCCTCACGGAGCGGATCAAGGACCTGACGGAGCATCTCAAGCTGTTCCAGAGGGACAACCATTCCCGTCGCGGTCTCCTCAAGCTTGTCGGGCAGCGACGCCGCCTTCTCGCGTACCTCGTGAAGAAGGACGCCTCCCGGTACCGGGCCGTCATCGCCCGGCTGGGCCTGCGCCGCTAGCTCCCGCCATCCTGGCCCGGGGTCATCGCCCCGGGCCTCGTGCACCTCGGCCAGGCCGCAGGCTGCGTCCCGGCTCTCGGTCCCGCTCCGGCACGGGCAAGGAGTAGCTCGTGTCTCATTCCCTCTCGGTCGAGTTCGGTGGTCGCGCGCTGACCATCGAGACCGGTCGGCTCGCCCGCCTCGCCGGCGGCGCCGTCACCGTGCGCTACGGCGACACCGTCGTGCTCGGCACGGCGAACCGCTCGGAGCCGCGCCCCGGCCTCGACTTCTTCCCCCTGACGATCGACTTCGAGGAGCGGATGTACGCGGCCGGGAAGATCCCCGGCGGCTTCATCAAGCGCGAATCGCGCCCCTCGGAGGCGGCCATCCTCGCCGCCCGCCTGACCGACCGGCCGATCCGGCCGCTCTTCCCCGCGGGATACAAGGACGACGTCCAGTGCGTCATCACGGTCCTCTCCACGGACCAGGAGAACGACCCGGACATCCTGGGGACCATCGCCGCCTCGGCCGCCCTCACGATCAGCGAGATCCCGTTCCAGGGCCCGATCGCGGCCGTTCGCATCGGCCGCATCGGCGGTGAGCTCGTCATCAACCCGACGATCCCGCAGCTCGAGGAGAGCGAGCTCGACCTCGTCGTCTCGGGCACCCGCGACGCGATCATGATGGTCGAAGCCGGCGCCAGGATCCTCCCCGAGGAGGTCATGGCCGAGGCGATCCTGTTCGCCCATCGCGCCCTCCAGCCGCTCATCGACCTCCAGCTCGAGCTGCAGGAGGCGGTCGGCAAGCCGAAGCGCATCCCGTATCTCGACCCCGGCACGGAGTCCGTCCTCGACTTCGCGGCCGTGGCCAAGGCCGGCGGCGAGCTCGTCGTCGTCGACGTCGAGACGACCGGCACCAACCCCGAGATGGCGGACCTTGTCGAGATCGCCGCCGTCCGCATCAAGGGCGGGAAGATCAGGGACCGCTGGTCCACCTTCGTGAACCCGGGCCGGCCGATCTTCGGCAACCAGATGCACGGCATCACCGACAAGGACGTCAAGGGCGCCCCCAGCCCGGCCGAGGCGGCCCGCAAGGCCATTGCCTTCGTGGGCGACGCGACGATCGTCGGCCACTCCGTCGGCTTCGACATCGCCTTCCTCGAGGCGGCCCTCGGCGACGGGACCCGCATCGAGCGGGGCCGCTACGTCGACACCCTGACCATCGCCCGCGACGGCTACCCCGACCTCCCGAGCTACACCCTCGGCGAGCTCTCCCGGTTCTTCGGCATCCAGCTCGCGCAGGCTCACCGCGCCCTCCCCGACGCGGAGGCCACGGCGGAGCTCGTCTTGAAGATGGCGGCCGAGCTGCCGGCCCGCCTCGCGACCCTCGGCGACGGCGTCGCCGACTCCATCCGGGCCAGCCGCACGTCGAAGGACGAGGCCAAGGCCAAGCTCGAGGCGGCCCGCCGCGCGGCCCGGGTCAGCAAGGCCCTCTTCGGGCTCGTCCACAAGAAGACGGCCCGCAGCCTGACCCTCGGCGAGGGGATCCGCATGGACGGCCGCGGCGTGGACGAGATCCGGCCGATCACCGTGGAGGTCGGGCTCGTGCCGCGCGCCCACGGCTCCGGCCTCTTCACCCGCGGCGAGACCCAGGCCCTCACCGTGGCGACCCTCGGACCGTCCTCCGACGTCCAGCGGATCGACACGATCAGCCCCGAGATCGAGAAGCGCTACCTCCACCACTACAACATGCCGCCCTACAGCACGGGCGAGAACAAGATGATGCGCGGCCCCGGCCGGCGCGAGATCGGCCACGGCCACCTCGCCGAGCGGGCGCTCCTGCCGGTCCTCCCCTCGAAGGACGACTTCCCCTACGTGATCCGCCTCGTGTCGGAGTGCGTGACCTCCAACGGATCGACCTCGATGGCGTCGACCTGCGGCTCCACGCTCGCCCTCATGGACGCCGGCGTCCCGATCAGCGCGCCGGTCGCCGGTGCGGCGATGGGCCTCATGTCCGAGCCGGGCGGGTCCTTCGCCGTCCTCACCGACATCCTCGGCAAGGAGGATGCCTTCGGCGACATGGACTTCAAGGTCACCGGCACGCGCGACGGCATCACCGCCCTCCAGATGGACATCAAGGTCAAGGGCATCAACGAGGCGATCATCCGCGAGGGGCTGGCCAAGGCCCACGCCGCGCGCATGACGATCCTCGACAAGATGACCGAGGTCCTCCCGACCGCCCGCGAGACGATGAGCGACTTCGCCCCGCGGATCACGAAGATCAAGATCAACCCCGAGAAGATCCGCGACATCATCGGCAAGGGCGGCTCGATGATCCGCAAGATCCAGGAAGAGACCGGGACCGAGATCAACGTCGAGGACGACGGGACCGTCGAGGTCGCGGCCGTCCAGGGCGAGAACGCTCGCAAGGCGATCCACTGGATCGAGAGCCTCACCCGCGAGGTCGAGATCGGGGCCCTCTACCTCGGCACCGTGACCCGCATCATGACCTTCGGCGCCTTCGTGGAGATCCTCCCCGGCAAGGAAGGGCTCGTGCGGATCGGCGAGCTGGCCGACTACCACGTCCCGACCGTCGAGGACGTCGTCTCGGTCGGCGACGAGGTGATGGTCGTCGTCACCGAGGTCGACCGCCAGGGTCGCGTCAACCTCTCCCGCAAGGCGGCGATGCAGCGGCACCTGGCCAAGTAGGGGTCCCTTCAGCCCGGCGCGACGGATCGCCTCCGGCGCTCCGGGCATCCGAGCCGAGCGCGCCCCCGGGGAAGCCCGGGGGCGCTGCTATACTCGCCACGTGCCCGCTCGTCTTCTCGCGCGCTGAAAGCGGAGCCATGTCCGGACACTCCCCCCGATCACTCACCGTTGCCGTCGTCGGCGCCACCGGCGTCGTCGGCCGGACGATGGCCCAGGTGCTCCTGGAGCGCGACTTCCCGCTCGGGGAGATCCGCCTCCTCGCCTCGGCGCGCTCCGCCGGCACGACCGTGCCCTTCGGCGGCCGCCAGGTAGAGGTCGTGGAGGCCACCCCCGAGGCCTTCGAGGGGGTCGACATCGCCCTCTTCTCGGCCGGCGCGGGGACCTCGCGCGAGCTGGCCCCCCAGGCGGCGGCCCGCGGCTGCACGGTGATCGACAACTCCAGCGCCTGGCGGATGGAGCCGGGCATCCCGCTCGTCGTGAGCCAGGTCAACCCGGGAGACCTCGAGGCCCACGAGGGGATCATCGCCAATCCGAACTGCAGCACGATGCAGCTCGTCCCGCCGCTCATGGCCCTCCGCGATGCGGTCGGCCTGGAGCGGGTCGTCGTCGACACCTACCAGGCGGTCTCGGGGACCGGCGGCAAGGCGATCGCCGAGCTCGAGACGCAGATCCGGGCCCACGTCGCCGGCCTGCCCAAGGAAGCACGGGTCTACCCCCACCCGATCGCCTTCAACGCCCTCCCGGAGATCGACGTCTTCCTCGAGAACGGCTACACCAAGGAGGAGTGGAAGGTCGTCATCGAGTCGCGCAAGATCCTCCACCTCCCGGACCTGCGCGTCTCCTGCACGGCCGTCCGCATCCCCGTCTTCATGGGCCACAGCGAGGCCGTCCACGTCGAGACCCGCGAGCGGATCACGCCCCAGCAGGCCCGCCTCCTGTTCGCGGGCGTCCCCGGCGTCGAGGTCCGCGATGACCCGGCGGCCCACGTCTACCCGCTCGCCACCGAGGCCGCCGGCAGCGACGGCATCTACGTCGGGCGGGTGCGAACCGACCCGTCCATCCCCGACGGGCGCGGGCTCGCGTTCTGGGTCGTCTCCGACAACATCCGCAAGGGGGCGGCGACGAACGCCGTCGAGATCGCCGAGCTCCTGGTGGCCCGCGACTGGGTCCGGGCGGCGTCGCGTCGCGCCGCGGAGGCCTCACCGGCGTGACCGAGGCCGAACGCCGCGCGGCGCTCGAGGCGATCGCGGCGGAGGTCCGGGCCTGCACGCGCTGCCGCCTCCACGAAGGCCGCACGCACGCCGTTCCGGGGGAGGGCCACCCCAGCACCGAGGTCATCTTCGTGGGCGAGGGTCCCGGACTGAACGAGGACCGCCAGGGCCGGCCGTTCGTGGGCCGCGCCGGAGAGCTGCTCGTGCGCCTGCTGGCCTCCATCGGCTGGCGGAGGGAGGACGTCTTCATCACCAACGTCGTCAAGTGCCGGCCGCCGGACAACCGTGACCCCGAGCCCGACGAGATCGCCGCCTGCGCGCCGTACCTCCAGCGCCAGCTCGCGGCCCTCGACCCCGCCCTGGTCGTGACGCTCGGACGCCACTCCATGGCCCGCTTCATGCCGGGCACGACGATCAGCCGCGCCCACGGCTCCATCCGGCCCGCGGATCCCGACACGGGCGCGCGCGGCGCGCTGGTCCTCGCCATGTACCACCCGGCGGCGGCGCTGCGGACGCCCGCCGTCGAGGAGGCGAGCTACGCGGACATCGGCCACGTTCCGGCCGCCCTCGACCAGGCCCGCGAGCGGCGGGCCGCCGGCGCGTCCGCCGGCCTGGCCGCCACGCCCGCGATGGCCGACGCGCCGGACCCGACCCCCCCCGCCGCCTCGACCCCCGCCGCACTTCCCCCGACCACCAACCCGGAGCCGGAGTCGCCGGCCTCCGATCAGCTGACCCTCTTCCGGTGAACGCCATGACCGCCCCTCACGCACCCGCCGACCCCGGCACCCCGCTCCGCGTCATCCCGCTGGGCGGGGTGGGTGAGATCGGCAAGAACATGTACGTCTTCGAGTACGGCGATGACATCATCGTCGTCGACTGCGGGCTGATGTTCCCCGACGAGGAGATGTTCGGGATCGACCTCGTCATCCCCGACGTCGCCTACCTCCGCGAGCGCCGCGACAACGTCAAGGCCTTCGTCATCACCCACGCCCACGAGGATCACGTCGGCGGGCTGCCGTACGTCCTGCCCGAGTTCCCGGGCGTCCCCGTCTACGCCTCCACCCTGGCCCGCGGCCTGCTGGGGACGAAGGTCAAGGAGCACAAGCTCCACAAGAACCCCCTGCTGTCGCTCGAGCCGGGCGACGAGCTGCAGATCGGGCCCTTCACCGTCATCCCCTTCCGCATCGGGCACTCCATCCCCGACGCGATGGGCGTCGCCATCCGGACGCCGGTCGGGACGATCGTCCACACCGGCGACTTCAAGTTCGACCACACGCCGGTCGACCGAAAGCCGTCCGACTTCGCGACCCTGGCGAGGCTCGGCGCAGAGGGCGTCATCTGCCTCCTGTCGGACTCGACGCGCGCCGAGAACCCCGGCTACACGCCGTCCGAGCGGACCGTGGGCGAGGCCTTCCGGGAGATCATCGAGCCCCTCGAGGGGCGGGTGATCGTGGCCACCTTCGCCAGCAACATCGCCCGCGTGCAGCAGGTGCTCGACGCGGCCGCCACCTTCGACCGGCGGACGGCGGTGATCGGGCGCTCGATGGAGCAGAACTTCCGGATCGCCAGCGACCTCGGCTACCTGACCTACCGCCCGGAGGCCATCGTCGCCAAGGACCGCATCAACGACGTGCCAGCCAACAAGCTCGTCATCTGCACGACCGGCGCCCAGGGCGAGCCGATGGCCGGCCTGGCCCGGATGGCGAACCGCGATCACCGCTTCGTGGAGATCCAGCCCGGCGACACGGTCATCGTCTCGGCCAGCCCGATCCCGGGCAACGAGGAGTACGTCGGGCGGACCATCGACAACCTCTTCAAGGCCGGCGCCAACGTCTTCTACCACACCATCAAGCGGGCCCACGTCTCCGGGCACGCCAGCCAGGAGGAGCTCAAGCTGATGCTCGTCCTGACCCGCCCGAAGTACTTCATCCCGATGCACGGCGAGTTCCGGATGCAGGTCCAGCACGGCCGCCTGGCGATGGAGACCGGGGTGGCGCCGGAGAACGTGCTCATCATCGAGAACGGCCAGCCGATCGAGTTCTTCGCCGACGGCTCGGCCCGTCGCGCGGCCGCCGTGCAGGCTGGCTATGTCTTCGTCGACGGCCTCTCCGTGGGGGACGTCGGGGAGGTCGTCCTGCGCGACCGCCGCGCCCTCGCCGCCGACGGGATGTTCCTCGTCGTCGTCACGGTCGACAAGCAGACCGGCAACATCATCGGGCGGCCGGAGATCGTCACCCGCGGGTTCGTCCACGGGAACGAGCAGGACCCCATCATCGAGACGGCCGTCGGGCGGGTGATGGCCTCCATCGAGAACCCTGGCAACCACATCAGCGAGGTGGCGCTCCTCAAGTCCCAGATCAAGGACGGCGTCTCGCGCTACCTCTACGAGCAGACGAAGCGGCGGCCGATGGTCTTCCCGGTCGTGGTGGAGGTCTAGGTGGCCACCCGGCGCCGGACCCCGCCCGCGCGGCCGCGTCGCTCCCGCCGGACGAGCGCCGGCCCGTCCCTGCCGCGCCTGAGCCCCGACGTCACGCGGTCGATCGTGGCCGTCGTGTTCATGATCCTCGGGATCGTCGTCCTTGTCGGGCTCATGCTGCCTGGCAAGGGAGCCCTGACCGACTGGATCCTGCGGGTGATCGCGCCCTGGTTCGGGACGGGTCGCTGGCTCCTGCCGTTCGTCCTCATCGGCCTCGGCGTCCGCATCGAGCGGGCGAAGGGCCCGCGGGCAGGGTGGGGGAGGGCGGTCCTGGGCGCCACGATCGCCTACGTCGCGGTCCTGGCGATCATCCGCATCCTCGAATCGGCCGGCTATCTGGGCGGCCGCAGCGGCGGCCGCATCGGGACCTTCTTCGCGGATCCGCTGGCAGGCCTCGTCAGCGTCCCGGGCGCCCTCGTGGTCCTCATCGGCTTCGTGCTGGTCGGAGCCGTGATCGCCCTCGACCGCCCCGTCCGCGAGCTGCTGGCGCCGCTCGGCCACGGGGCGCGGGGCATCGGGGCCGCCCTGGCCACGCCCGCCGCCGAGGCCGCCTCCCGGGCCGCCGAGGCCGCCTCCCGACGGGAGCGGGCCGCGTCCGACCAGGGTGCCGCCTCCGTCCGCAATGGCCGCGCGGCTCGGGACGCCGTGCTCCGCCCGGACATCCCGACGCCCCAGTCGAGCCCCGCCCAGGTCTCCTCCGTCTTCGCCGGCGGCGGCTTCGGCCCTGCCGGCGCGGTCGCGACGTCCTCGATCCCCGGCGCGACCGCCCTCGCCCCGGCGTCCGCCGAGCCGTCGCCCGGGGGCCCGACCGCACCCGGCGCTGGCGACGACGTGACCGACGGGTCCGACGCGCCGTCGCCGCGCCTGCCGCGCGAGTACCGCCTGCCGCCCCTCACGCTCCTCGAGGACGTGGCGGCGCGGGCACCGGGCCGCGGGATGGATCACGAGCGGAACGCCGCGATCATCGTCGGCAAGCTCGCCAGCTTCAACCTCCCGAGCCGGGTCGTGAAGTGGAACGCCGGCCCGGTGGTCACCCAGTACGAGGTCGAGCCCGACCCCTCGGTCAAGGTCAGCCGCATCGAGGGCCTCGCGGACGACCTGGCGATGGCGCTGGCGGCGCGCACGATCCGCATCGAGGCCCCCATCCCGGGCAAGTCGGTCGTCGGGATCGAGATCCCGAACATGGACTTCAACGTGGTCGCCATCCGGCGCATCCTCGAGGACCCCGAGGTCGCCGCCATCCCCTCGAAGATCGCCTTCGCCCTCGGTCGCGACGTGGCTGGCCACGCCCGGGCGGCGGACCTCGCCCGGATGCCGCACCTCCTCATCGCCGGGGCGACGGGCTCCGGCAAGAGCGTGATGGTCAACGCCCTCATCACGAGCATCCTGGTGCGGGCCTCGCCCGACGAGGTGCGCCTCATCCTCGTCGACCCCAAGCGCGTCGAGCTGGCCGACTACAACGGGATGCCGCACCTGCTGGTCCCCGTCGTCACCGAGGCCGATCGGGCCAAGGCCGCCCTCAAGTGGGCCGTCGGCGAGATGGAGACCCGCTACCGCCGCTTCGCCGGCGCGACGGCCCGCAACGTCACGGCCTTCAACGAGACCCGGGTCGACCCCGCGGACCGGATGCCCTACATCGTGATCGTCATCGACGAGCTGGCGGACCTGATGATGCGCGACGGCAAGACCGTCGAGGAGCCCATCGTCCGCCTCGCCCAGAAGGCGCGGGCCACCGGGATCCACCTGGTCCTGGCCACCCAGCGCCCGTCGGTCAACGTCGTGACGGGCCTCATCAAGGCCAACTTCCCGAGCCGCATCGCCTTCGCCATGGCCTCCCAGATCGACAGCCGGACGATCCTCGACGCGCCCGGCGCGGAGGACCTCATCGGGCGCGGCGACATGCTCTTCCAGCCGTCCGACCTGCCGCGCCCGATCCGCCTCCAGGGCGTCTTCGTGTCCGACCGGGAGATCCGGGCGGTGACCTCGCACTGGCGCGCCGAGGCCGAGCCGCACTACGACCTGTCCATCGTCGAAGACGACGAGGAATCGACGGGCTCCGTCGACGACCTTGCCGGCGAGGATGCCGACCGGTTGCTGCGGGATGCCGTCGGCGTCATCCAGGAGTACGATCGCGCCTCGGCGTCGCTCCTGCAGCGGCGTCTCAAGATCGGCTACGCACGGGCCGCGCGGATCATCGACCAGCTCGAGGCGCGCGGGTACATCGGGGCGTTCGACGGCTCGAACGCGCGCCAGGTCCTCCGCCGCGACGCTGGCGGTGGACGCGGGCGGGACGCCGGCGAGGACGACAGGGACGACCAGTGACGACACGCGAGCACGCCCGGCCGCTGGGGCCGCCGGGTCGCGGCGGCGACGGCGGACGCGACCCGGAGCCTCACCTGCCGCCGCCCGGCGAGCGGGTGGCCGATCGGCTGGTGGCGGCCCGCGAGGCCAAGGGCGTCGACCTCCTCCGTGCCGAGCGCGAGACGAAGATCCGCCGCCAGTACCTCGCTGCGATGGAGCGGGGCGCCTGGACGGAGCTGCCCGCCGGCGTCTACGCCCGCGGCTTCCTGCGCAACTACTCCCTCTACCTGGGGATGGACGCCGACGAGGTGCTGGCCGCCTGGCACCGCGAGCGGGGCGAGGTCCCCGACGAGCCGGCCATCGTCGTGCCCCGGGTCATCGAAGCTCCCCGGCGGGGGTTCGTCATCGGTCCCGGGCTCCTCGTCGCGGGGCTCGTCTCCCTGGCCGCCCTGGCGATCGTCGCCTACATCGGCTTCCAGCTCCTGCGCTTCTCGGAGCCGCCGACGATCGCGGTGACCGACCCGCCGACGGCCGTCACCGAGGTCGCCGAGGACACCACCACCTACACCCTGCGCGGGACGACCGGCCCCGACGCCGAGGTGACGATCCAGGCCCCCGGCCGCCAGGACCTGCGGGTGATCGCCGGCGGCGACGGCGTCTGGCGGTCGGTCGTCGACCTGCGCCGCGGCGAGAATCGCTTCGTCGTCACCGCCACCGACGCGCGGACCGGCAAGGCGGCCGAGACGCCGGTCGAGATCGTCATCACCGTGCCCTTCGCCCAGGTCGCGGCGCCGACCCTGGAGCTCACCTCGCCGGAGGACGGCCTGAGCGTGGAGAACGGCGCCATTCCGGTGCGCGGGACGACCACCGACGCGACCTCGGTCAGCGTCTCGGCAGCCTACCTGGGTCCGCCGCCCGGCAAGCCCGCCGCCTCCGCCGCGCCGACGCCGGCCGCCGTTCCCGCTTCCCCGGTGACCCTCGCCGACGACGGCACCTTCAGCACGGCGGTGGACCTCACCGAGGGGCGCTGGGCGATCACGGTGACCGCGGCCGGCGAGCAGGGCAAGTCGACGACCCTGACCCGCAACGTGGCGGTGGCCTACCAGGGGATCAGCGTCGTCGTGGAGATCCGCGACGAGCGCACCTGGCTCAAGGTCTGGGTGGACGGCGTCGTCTCGACGCAGACCGGGGCCGGCGGCACGGTCTTCAGCGCCGGCAAGACGCTCACCTTCCGGGGCGAGGGGCTGGTCGAGATCCGGACCGGGAAGATGAGCACGACCTTCGTGACCGTCAACGGCACGGAGTACGGCGCGCTGGGGACGACGGCCAATCCGGGCACCTTCCGCCTGGAGCCCGGCAAGGCGCCCCAGTCCGGGAGCTGAGGCAGCGATGCCCGCCCCGGAGCTCCGCGACCTCGCCGAGCGGCTCCAGGCGACGTGCCTCGCGGCCCACCTCCGGGTGGCCCTCGCCGAGTCGTGCACCGGCGGCCGGGTGGCCGACGCCCTGACCGACGTCCCCGGCTCGTCCGGCTATCTGGCCGGCGGGGTCGTCGCCTACGAGGACGCAGCGAAGACGGCGATCCTGGGCGTGCCGCGGGATGCGCTCGCCGCCCACGGCGCCGTGAGCGCCCAGGTGGCCCTGGCGATGGCGGAGGGCGCCCGCGCACGCTTCGCCGCCGACCTCGCGGTGGCGGTCACGGGCATCGCCGGGCCCGGCGGGGCGACCCCCGGCAAGCCGGTCGGCCTGACCTACGTCGCCGTCGCGGACGTCACGGGGAACGCGGTCCGGCGCTTCGCCTGGTCGGGCGAGCGGGAGGCGAACAAGGCGTCGAGCGCCGAGGCCGCCCTCGAGCTGCTGCTGGAGCGGGCCGCCGGGCTGGCCGCCGAGCGTGGGCCAGAGGGCTCGTCGGCCACCGATGGCGAGGCCGGCTGAGGCTGATCGCGACGCGCGCCCGCGCCGGGCCCCATACTTGGATGCGCGCAGTCGGCCGCGCGCGTCCCGCACGGAGGATCCGATGGCAGGCGAGTTCTCGTTCGACGTGGTCTCCGAGTTCGACGCCCAGGAGCTGCGGAACGCCCTCGACCAGGCCCGGCGCGAGATCGTCACCCGCTTCGACTTCAAGGGCGCCCTCGCCGAGATCGTCCAGGAGAAGGACGCCCTCGCCATCCACACCGACAGCGAGCTGCGGGCGAAGGCGATCCGCGATCTCGTCGAATCCAAGGCCATCCGGCGCAGCCTGTCCCTCAAGATCTTCGACTGGGGCCCCATCGAGCAGGCCGGCGGGATGACCGTCCGCCAGCGCGTCGAGCTCCGGCGCGGGCTCTCGGACGATCTCGCCCGCAAGATCACCAAGCTGATCCGGGACGAGTTCCCGAAGGTCAGGAGCCAGGTCCAGGGCGACGCCGTCCGCGTCGCCGCCAAGAGCAAGGACGACCTCCAGAAGGTGATCGCGCGGCTGCGCGAGCTGGACGAGGCGGTCCCGCTCCAGTTCATGAACTACCGGTAAGGGAGGCCAGGTCACGTGCTGCCCCGGTCGCCGCAGGTGCGGCTCGTCCTCGTGCTCGTCGTGATCCTCGTGGTCGTGGGACTCGTCGTGACGTCGTTCCCGCCCCCGGTGGACCGCTGACGTGGGCACCTCCGAGGGCACGGCCGGCCGCTTCGTCGCCGACGCCCTGGCCGCAGCCGGCGTCCGCGTCGCCTTCACCGTCCCGGGCGAGAGCTTCCTGCCCCTCCTGGACGCCCTGCCGGCGGCGGGCATCCGGGTCATCGCGACGCGCCACGAGAGCGGGGCCGGCTTCATGGCCGCGGCGCACGGGGCGCTCACCGGCCGGCCGGCCGCCGTCCTGGTCACCCGGGCGGTCGGGTCGTCGAACCTGGCGATCGCCCTGCACGCTGCGCATGCGGATTCCGCGCCGCTCATCGCCATCGTCGGCCAGGTGACCCGGCCCTCGCGGGGCCGGGAGGCGTTCCAGGAGGCCGACCTCGTCGCCACGCTCGGCGGCCTCTGTCGCTGGGCCCGGGAGGTCCGCGACGTGGCCGCCCTGCCCGGCGCGCTCGACGAGGCACTGCGCCGGGCGACGACCGGGCGACCGGGGCCCGTCCTCCTGAGCATCCCGGAGGACCTCTTCGACGAGCCCGCTCCCACCGATGGCGGCCGCATCGCGACCGCCACCGTCCTGGGACCGCCGCGCGCCCCGGAGCCGGACCCGACGACGGTCAAGCGGGTCCTCCACCTCCTCCTGGACGCTGAGCGCCCCGTCATCCTGGCCGGCGCCGGCGTCCTCCGATCGCGGGCGACGGCCGACCTCGTGCGGCTGGCGGAGATGGTGGACCTGCCCGTGATCGCCGCCTGGCGGCGGCCGGACGCCTTCCCCAACGACCACGCCCTCTATCTCGGGATGAGCGGCTACTTCGCGGCGCCGACCGTCCTGCCGAGGCTCCTCGAGGCGGACGCCATGCTGGTGCTCGGCTGCCGCCTCAACGAGGTCGCCTCGCACGGGTGGACCGTGCCCGCCCCCGGCACGCGCTGGGCGCACGTCGACCTGGAGCCCATGGGTGCCCGCGGCCCCCTCGGCGCTCCCACGATCGCCGTCGCCTGCGACGCCCGGACGTTCGTCCGCGAGGCCCGCCGCGCGCTGGGCGGCGGCGTCCTGGCCATGGACTCGCTGCAGCGCCGGCGCGACGCCAACGCCGCCGACCGGACGGCCTACGAGGCGGCTCGCGTCGTCGACGGGGAGCCTTGGGACGGCCCCGGCGTGCACCCCGGTCGGGTGGTGACGGCTATGGGGCGGATCCTGCCGCCTGACGCCATCGTGACGACCGACGCGGGCCACTTCGGGGGCTGGGCGGCGCGCGGCCTGTGGCTGCGCCGACCAGGGACGTTCCTCGGACCCACCGCCGGGGCGATGGGCTATGGGCTCCCGGCCGCGATCGCTGCCTCGATCGCCTCGCCGGGGCGGCCGGTCGTTGCCCTCGTCGGCGACGGCGGCCTCGGGATGACGGTCGCCGAGCTCGAGACCGCGGTCCGCGAGGGCGCCCGTCCGGTCGTCCTCGTCTTCGACAACGCCCGCTACGGGACCATTCGCGACCACCAGGCCCGGCGCGGGATGGCGGCCGTAGGGACGGAGCTCGGGCCGGTGGACTGGGCCGCCGTCGCCGCAGGGTTCGGGGCGGAGGGCGTCCGCGTCGACGCCGACGAGTCCTTCGAGGCCGCGCTCCGGGCCGCGCTGGCGAGCCGGCGTCCAACGGTGATCCACCTCGTGGTCGACCGCCGCTGGGTGAGCGTCGATCGGATCGACGACGAGGTCCCGACCGCGGTGCCGGCGCCCGCCCTGGAGGCAGAGGCGGAGGAGCCCGAGGCCGAGGCCGAGGAGCAGGAGCCCGAGGCGGAGGAGCAGGAGCCCGAGGCGGAGGAGCAGGAGCCCGAGGTCGAGGTCGCCGAGCCGGAGGCGGAGACTGCGCCCGAGCCCGAGCCGGCCGCAGCGGCCGACGGGGAGCCCGCACCCGAGCCCGCCGCCGAGCCCGAGGTCACCGAGCCGGAGGCCGAGGTCGAGGCCGAGGTCGAGCCCGCCGCAGACCTCGAGCCCGCGGGGTCCCCGGCCGAGGCGTGACCCGGCGGACGGCGTCGGAGATCGGCGCCGGCCTGGAGCCGGCCCGCCCGCCCCGCCCGATTCCTCCCGGGGCGCGGATCCACGTCGTCGGGGCCGGGGGGCGGCCGGCGCCGCTGCGGCCATCCACGCCCATCACGCCGGCGCCGCCGTCTCGGGCTGCGACGCCGGGGGGCCGTCCCAGTACACGCAGCCTCTCGTCGGGGCCGGCATCGCGGTGGCCTGGGAGCACGCGGCCGCCCACGTGACCGACGGCAGCGTGGCGCTGGTCGATCGCCTTGCCGTCACGAAGGCCCTCACCGCGGTGGCGCCCGACCACCCCGAGCTCCAGGCGGCCCGCGCCCTCGGGGTGCCGGCGACCAGCGTGCAGCAGCTGATAGCCGACGCGGCCGTCACCGAGCGGCAGGAGCTCGTTGGGATCGCGGGGACGCACGGTAAGTCCACGACGACGGGATGGGTCGTCCACCTCCTCGTCGCATCCGGCCTCGACCCGTCGGCCTTCGTCGGGGCCCTGCTCCCGCCCTCGCTCGGAGTCGGAGCGATCCCCTCGACGGCCAGGTTCGGCCGGGGGCGCCACTTCGTCGTGGAGGCCGACGAGTATGCCGGCAACTTCGATCCCTACCGGCCGGCCATCGGGGCGATCACGAATGCCGACTGGGACCACCCGGACGTCTTCGCCGATCGGGCCGACGTGGTCGCCGCGCTGGCCGCCTGGGTGCGCCGGTTCGAGGGGGGAGGGGAGGCCCCGACCCTCGTCGCCAACGCGGGCGACGCGGGCGTCCGCGAGGTTATCGCGGCGCTCGACGGCTGGGCCGGCCGCCTCGTGGCGGTCGCGGTGGTCGATGAAGGCGAGGATCTCGCCGTGACCGCCGAGCGGCTGGCGGCAGGCCTCCCGTGGCACCACCGGCCGCCACGCATCGTCGTCGGCCGCTGGCGGACGAGCCCGGCAGGGGAGGGCAGCCTCGAGATCCGCGGGCTGGATCGCGACCCGGCGGCGTCGGTCGTTGCGTCCATCGGGCTGGCCGGTCGCCACAACGCGGAGAACGGGCTGGTCGCCGCCGGCGTTGCCCTCGCCGCGGGGGCCGACCCCGCCTCGATCGTGGCCGGCCTCGGCTCGTTCGAGGGCGTCGGTCGGCGCCTGGAGCTGAAGGGCGAGGTCGGCGGGGTGGCCGTCCTCGACGACTACGGGCATCACCCCACCGCGATGGCCGCGACGTTCGCCGCCGTCGCCCAGCGCTACCCGGGCCGGCGGCTGTGGGCCGTCTACGAGCCGCTGACCTATCACCGGACGGCGGCCATGCTGGAGGCGTTCGCCGACGTCCTGGAACGGGCCGACCGGGCCGTCATCGCCCAGGTGCACGCCGGGCGCGACGCGGACACCACGATCACCTCGGCGGCGGCCCTGGCGGAGGCCGTGGCCCGGCGGGGCCGCACGTCGGCCTGGGCACCGGGCACGGTCGAGGAGACGGCCGACTGGCTCGCCTCGCGGGTGGAGCCCGGCGACGTGGTGCTCGTCATGGGCGGCGGGCGAAGCTACGTCATCGCGGAGCGACTGCTGGAGCACCTCGGGCGGCGCGGCCGTCGATGAGGAGGCCGGAATCGAGAAGGCCGCCCAGCCCGGCTGGACGGCCTCCGATCGGTGCTGCGGAGGGTTAGCGCCGGCTGAAGCAGTCGGAGCAGTAGACCGGCTTGGCGCCGGACGGCCGGAACGGCACGCTCGCGGTGTTGCCGCAGGAGCTGCAGGTCGCGGTGAACATCTCGCGCGGGCCGCGCGAGCCGCCGTACGAGGTGCTGCCGCCGCCGTACGAGCTGCTGCCGCCGGAGTCGCCGCGGGCGGCCTTCTTGGCCGCGCGACAGGCCGCGCAGCGGCGGGGCGTGGTGAAGCCGCGATCGGCGTAGAACGCCTGCTCGCTCTCCGTGAAGACGAAATCCTGTCCGCAGTCGGTGCAGGTGATGACCTGGTCGGCCATGATCGGTGCTTGCTCCTTCGAGCTCGTGTCGGCGCGGAACGGGAACCGGTCTTCCGAGTCGCGAATGGGCGCTGACGGAGAGAAGGTGCGAGCCTGGGCCGAGCGTGGTCCCTCGCCACGAACATGCGGCGAGCCCGGCCATGGTACTCGCTTTTCCGCACGTGTGCGGATGAATCTCAGGCGGAGGGCGCGATGCGTCCCCGGCGCGGGCGTGACACGTCGCCCTCGACGGACCGCTCCCGGCCCTAGCAGTAGTCGGTGGCGGCGGCCTCGATGTC
Organism: uncultured Chloroflexia bacterium; assembly: GCA_963821235.1. Lineage (GTDB taxonomy): Bacteria > Chloroflexota > Limnocylindria > Limnocylindrales > CSP1-4 > CTSoil-043. The sequence continues at coordinate 2,207,245 of CAWGCS010000001.1, read as the reverse complement.
GATGAGGTCCCGCCGCAGGCTCGCGGGGACGGGCCGTGACTCGCCCGTCGCGGGATCGACGAGGACCATCGTGCAGCGTCCATCGGCGATCACGGAGCCGTCGTTTCCCAGGCCCCGGACGCGGAAGGTCATGTCGAACGACGAGGGCCGCACCTCCGGCGCCGAGACGGCGATGAGGATCGGGTCGTCGGCCCGGAGAATCCCCGTGACGCGGACGCGGAGCTGCGTCGCCTGCGGCGCGACGCGGCCCTCGGCGGCGCCGGTCCCCAGGGACCAGCAGCGGTCGAGGTAGGTGATCCTTCCCGCGGCGAACCAGCGCAGGAGGGCCTCCTCGGTGGGGTGCCCGTCCACGCCGATCTCGTCTGCGCTCGCCGTCGTCTCGCGGGTGACGGCCCACCGCGAGAGGATCCCCCGGGTCATCGGGGGCATTGTGGGCGCGACGGGCCGCCGCGGCAAGGGCTCGAGGTGGGGGCCGACGGCGCCGCCCGGGATCGGCTACCGTTCGCGCCGATGACGAGCGATCGCGACGCCCTGGAGGCCGCCCTCGCCGGCCGCGGAGCGTACGCGCTGTTCGCCTGCGACCCGGCCCTGGCCGACACGGCAGCCTTCTGCGCCGCCTATGGGTTCGCCCTCGAGGACTCGGCCAACACGATCGTCGTGGTCGGCAAGGCCAGCCTGCCCGTGTACGCCGCCTGCGTGGTGCTGGCGACACACCGCCTCGACGTGAACCGCTCGGTGCGGGGCCGCCTGGGGACCCGGAAGGCGTCGTTCGCGGCGCCCGACGAGACGCGTGCCCTGACCGGCCAGGAGATCGGCGGCGTGACCGCCTTCGGCCTGCCAGTGAACCTGCCGCTCTGGATCGACGCGGCGGTCATGGCGCGCGAGCGCATCGTCCTGGGCGGCGGCAGCCGCAGCTGGAAGGTCCTCGCCCCGCCCTCGATCCTGCTGACGGTCCCCGGCGCGGAGGTGGTCGAGGGCCTGGCAAGCCCGGCCCCGATCCGGCTCGAGGAAGGGGCTGCGCGGGGCGACGCCTGACGCGTGGCAGCCGCCGGCCCGCGCCCTCAGGCAAGGTAAGGGTCGAAGGGCTCCTGGGCCTGGAGGGCGACCAGGTGCTCGATCGCCGCCTCCGCCGGCATCGATGCCCGGCGAAGGAGCAACTGGCGCTCCAGGAGGGCCCGGTTGAGGGCCCGCCGGCTGAGCAGGGGGACGCCGGACCTCGCGCTTCGTGAAGACGTCACCGCGCGATCGTACCGTCCGGTGGCCGGGCGCGGGGCAGACGCCAGGGCCGTGACGGAGCAACCGCGGGACCCGCTTGACAGGCTCGCCGCGACGCGGTTCAATGCGCCCTACGTTCCATAACGTAGTGGTTATGAAGACCGATGGACCAGCTCAGCACCGTCTTCGGGGCCCTTGCCGACCCGACCCGTCGGGCGATCCTCGCCCGGCTGACCGTGCGCGACCTGACGGTCGCGGAGATCTCCGCGCCGTTCAGCGTGTCGCAACCGGCCATCTCGCGACACCTGAAGGTGCTGGAGGGGGCGGGGCTCATCTCGCGCAGCCGGCGCGCCACGGCGCGCCTCAGCCACCTCGAGGCGGCCCCGCTGCTCGAGGCGACCACGTGGCTCGCTCGCTACCAGGCGTACTGGGACGAGAGCTACGAGCGGCTCGACGCCTTGCTGGCCACGATGCAGGAGGGGAGGAACACGCCATGACGAAGACTCGGATCACCGCGGAGCCCGGGGTCCCGTTCATCGACCTGTCGAGGGAGTTCGCGGCACCGCGCGACGTCCTGTTCAGGGCGCATACGGACCCGGAGCTGCTCGTGCAGTGGCTTGGGCCGCGGCGGCTGGCCATGCGGATCGAACGTTTCGAGGTCCGCGACGGCGGCACGTGGCGCTACGTCCACCGCGACGCCGACGGCACCGAGTTCGGCTTCCACGGCGTCTTCCACGGCACGCCCTCACCGCAGGGCATCATCCAGACCTTCGAGTTCGAGGGCGCGCCCGGCCACGTGTCGCTGGATGCGCTCACCTTCGAGGAGCGCGGGGACCGGACGGTGGTGCGGATCCATTCCGTCTACCAGTCCGTGGCGGCCCGCGACGCGATGGTCCAGAGCGGCATGGAACGTGGCCTCAACGAGGGGTACGAGCGGCTCGACGAGCTGGTGGCCCGCCTCGTGCCAGTCGCCTGAAGGGGGGGAATCTCGTGGACTACAAGCTCGAGGTCGTGGTGGTCCCGGTGTCCGACGTCGACCGGGCCAAGGCGTTCTACAGCGAGGTGATGGGCTTCATCGTCGACGTCGACCAGCGCATGGGGGAGGCCGTCCGGATCGTGCAGCTGACACCGCCCGGCTCGGCCTGCTCGATCACGCTCACCAGGGGCCTGATGGAGCTCGTGCCCGGCTCGCTGCAGGGCCTCCAGCTCGTGGTGAGCGACGTCGCGGCCGCCCGGGCCGAGCTCGTGGCCCGCGGCCTGGACGCCACCCCGGTCCGGCACATCGAGGACGGCGAATGGGTGGACGGGCACGGCGGGCCGTGGAACTCGTTCGTGATGTTCAGCGATCCGGACGGCAACGGCTGGGCGATCCAGGAGAAGCCGGCCACGGCCTAGCGCAGGGCCGCCGCCAGGGTGCCTGGGTCCCCACCGCACAGCCCCACCGCGCGACGCGCGGCCGGCTCGGCGGGTAAGGTCCGCGCATCGCACGGCGCAGACGCCGGCGATGAGCCCCGAGGTGCCCGATGACCGTCGCTGCCCTGCCGTTCGCCGGCTTCACCCACGAGGGGATCCAGCTCCTCGCCGACCTCGCGCGGAACAACGATCGCGCCTGGTTCCAGCCACGGAAGGCGGACTACGAGCGGCTGCTCAAGGAGCCGCTCGAGGCCCTCTGCTCGGCGCTCGCCGAGCGCCTGGCGGCCCGGGGCATCCCGCTGCAGGCCGACCCGAAGCGCTCGCCGTTCCGGATCTACCGGGACACCCGGTTCAGCAGGGACAAGTCGCCCTACAAGACCCACCTCGGAGCGACCTTCCCGTGGGCGGAGGCGGCCGATGGGGCGGGGGAGCAGATCGACGCGGGTGCCCATGGGAACGGCGGCTACTTCCACTTCGAGCCGGGCGAGATGTACGCCGGCGGCGGGATGTGGAGGGCCGAGAAGCCTCGGCTCGACGCCCTGCGGCGGGCGATCGTCGCGGCGCCCGACCGCGTGCGGGCGGCGATCGAGGAGCCCGCCTTCGTCGCCTGGTTCGGCGGGGTCCGCACGCACGACTCGCTCAGGAGGATCCCGCCGGGCTACCCGAAGGACCACCCGCTGGCCGAGATGTTCCGCTGGAAGGACGTCGTCTTCGGGCGCCCGCTGTCGGACGCGGAGGTCTGCTCGCCGGATCTCCCGGACCTGCTCGCCGACGGGTACGCGACGGCCCTTCCCGTGTTCCGCTTCCTCGCCACGCTCCGCTGACGGCCGAGGAGGAACCCATGGACGGCGACGTGCTCCAGATGCGGCTCGTGGTGACGGCGCCCGACTACGAGGCGGCGCTGGCGTTCTATCGCGATGCGCTCGGGATGCGGGAGATCGGCGCCTTCAGCTCGCCCGGCGGGCGGGTGACGATCCTCGACGCGGGCCGCGCGACGCTGGAGCTCGCGGACCCGCCCCACGCGGCGTACGTCGACGAGATCGAGGTGGGCCGGCGCGTGGCCGGGCAGGTGCGGGTGGCCTTCCAGGTCCCCGACGCAGCGGCCGCGACCGAGCGTCTCGTGACCGCCGGGGCAGAGCTGATCGCCCGACCCGTCGAGACGCCGTGGCGGTCGCTCAATGCGCGCCTGGACGGGCCGGCCGGCCTGCAGCTCACCCTCTTCGAGGAGCTCGAGTCGGAGGTCTGACCCAGACCGCACTCGGGGCGCACCGGCAGGGTTCACGCGGCGCTCGATCGGCTACAGGCTCTCAGTCCTCGCGGCCGACGATCGAGGCATCGATGGCGCGCTTCCAGGCCTCCGGCCTGGTTCCGTGGGAGCGCTTCAGGGTCACGGGGCGGCCGTAGAGCTCGCTCACGAACGCGCTGGCAGCCACCCTGGCGCGCCGCCCGAACGCCGTTGCGAGGAGCGCGAAGCCCAGGACGCCGGTGACCATGCAGCAGGCGTAGTAGACGCCGAACCCGGCATCGAGCGCGAAGACCAGCGGGACGACCACGATCGACAACGCGAACACCCCGCGGGCCGTGAGCCGGAACACCTGGGCCGATCGCGCGTAGCCGGCAGCTCGCTCGCCGATGAGCGACGCGAGCGCCGGGTCGACGGCCGGGCCGGACTCTCTGGGCATCCCGGTGAGTCTACCTGCCCGAACCGTGGCGGCGGCGCAGCGCCGAGGGGGCTCAGACGTGGATGACCGCGAGCCCGGGCACCTCGACGTAGTCGTCGTCCTGGGTCACGACCGGGACGCCGAGCGCGAGCGCTGTCGCGGCGATCCATGAGTCGTTCACGGCCATGCGCTGCCCGCGGTCGCGCAGGCTCACGCGCAGGCGCGCCCACGCCGCGGCAACGTCCTCGTCGACGGGGATCGGATCGAGCGCGAGGACGGCGGTGAGCGTAGCGAGGCGGCGGTCGCGCGTCGCCAGGTCACCCGCGGCGAGGACGCCGGCCCGGAGCTCGCCGATCGTGATGACCGAGACGGCAAGGCGGTCGGGGAGCGCCTCGACGCGCAGCGGCCGCCCGCTCTCGTGGGCGACGAAGACGCTGGTATCCGCCAGCCCGTCGCTCACCCGAGCGACACGTCGTCGGTGGCGTCGGGCGCGAGCTCGCGAAGTTCGGCACGCAGGCCCGGGTCCGCCTGGTGGCGGACGATCCGCTGCGCGAACTCCTCGCGGCCAATCCAGCGGGGTCGCGCACCCGGCTGGGGGTGGGGGAGCGGGCTGCTCGCTTCACCGTCTCCGACGAGGGCGACCACCTCACCCGTGCGGTGTCGAGCGGTGACCGCGTCGATCCCCGCTCGGATCAGTCGAGCCTCACTGCGGCCCAGGACCTCCGCGGCGCGCGCCAGGGCGGCCTTCTGCTGCGTCGTGAGGTAGACCGTCGTCTTCTCCATGCCACCCACGATACCATACGTCGGCTGGTACAGGACATTCGGACCTGACCGAGTGGCGCGTTGACGGGGTCTCTCCTCAGCCCCGGGCGGCAGGGGCTGCGGCAGCCGCCACGCGGAGGGCGTCGCGCGACGGACGCGTCGCCAGCGTCGAGCCGAGGATGACGAGCGCGAAGCCGATCCCCATGCCGAGGGTGAACGTCTCCTGCAGGACGAGGATGCCGAGCACCGCGGCCACCGCCGGGTTGACGTACGTGATGACCGTGGCCCGGACCGGGCCGATCTCGCCGATGAGTGCGGCGAACAGGACGAAGGCGGCGGCCGTGCAGACGACGGCCAGGATGGCGACGGCCACGAGCACCTTCGCCGACGGCACGACCGACGGCCATTCGACGGCGGCGATCGGGGCATACACCAGCGCGCAGAGGGCGAGCGACAGGCCCATCACGGCGATCGACGGCAGCCCGGCCAGGCGGCGCGCCAGGATGGCCGGCCCCACTGCGTAGCCCACGACCACGACGCCGACCTCGAGGAGGGCGGTCGTGTCGGAGGCCTGGAAGTCGGCGCCGACGATCGCGGCGACACCGACCAGCCCGACGAGCAGCCCGATCAGCGCGGAGCGGCCCAGGCGATCGACGCTGCGGGTAGCGAACGCGATGGTCGCGCCGACCAGCGGGACGCCCGCGACGAGCAGGCCGGCGAGCGAGCTCGAAGATCTGCTGCTCGGCGGAGCCCAGGAGAACCCACGGGATGGCGATCTCGGCGACGGCGAACGCCACGACCCAGGGCCAGCGCCGGAGCACCGGCCGAAGGTCCACGCGCGCAAGGGCGATCGGCAGCAGGATCGCGGCGCCGATCGTCGTCCGCCCGAACACGAGCATCGCGGGCGAGATCTCGTCGACCGCGATCCGGATGAACAGGTAGGGGATCCCTCAGATGATCGACATCAGGGCGAACAGGATCAGGCCCCGCCGCGTCACCCGGGCACCCTCCAGAAGTTGGTCACGCGCCCGATCTTCGCAGAGACAGCGGGGCGGCCTGCTCCGCGCGAGCCCGGTGTGGCCGGCACGACGCTCCACGAGCGGACGGGGAGCGTAGTACGAGCGCGCTATGGTGGCACGTGCACGAAGAGGTCACGCTCGGGGGACGCGTGTCCATGATCCCCGGCCCTGTGGCCGAGGCTCCACCCCGACCCTCTTGGTGAATGTCGAGTGGGCAACAGCAGGCAACACGGCACATCGCCTGGCGACCGACACGCTCGGTTCGGCGGGAATGCGCGCGCCGTGCCGCGAAGGCCCACGTGGATGACGTAACCGATCACCTGCGCACGGGAGGCGACGCGCCCAGCACGGGCCGGGGACACCTGATGGGTCCGGATCGGCCATCTGCCGGCTCGGCACTCCCGGGGCAGTCGCGTCTGCGGCCTCCGCCGCTCGTCCGCGATCCGGCCACGTGGCTCGTGATGGCGCTGGGGGTGTTCGCGTCCGGGTACACCGTTTGGCAGGTGCTCGGCCTCGGCGTGCCCCCGCTGGCCGCGGCAACGGGCGGTGCCGGCACGATCCCGGGCGCGATCGTCGTCGCGGCGCTTGCGCTGCAGGTCCATCGGCGACGGATCTTCGGGGAGCTCGGCCGGCGGCAAAGGTGGCTCATCGTCACCGTCTGCGGCCTCTACTGGGTGTCGGCGTTCACGACCCCGAGCGGCGGCGCCGACTCGCCACCCGGGCTCATCGACGACGTCCTGTTCGTCGCCGGGATCGGCCTGTATCCAGTGATGTGGTGGGGGTTGCCTGCGCTCGCATGGGCCAGGCCCAGCAGGCTGGGCCAGGCGATCTTCGGGCTCGACCTGGCGATCGTGGCCTGGGCGGGCGCGATGGTGCTCTGGCACCTGGTCCTGTACCCGCTCGGCCGCGATTCCGGAGCCAGCCTGCAAGAGACCGTCATGGTGGCGGCCTCGCCGGCCGGTGACCTGACCCTGGTCCTCCTCGCGATCGGCATGTCCCGCGTCCCCATGCGCGGGTTCAGCCGGACCGCGTCGCGCCTCCTCGTCCCCGCCTTCGCCTGCGTGTTCGCGGCCGACCTCAGCATCGCCGTCGTGTCGCTGGAACCGTCGCCGTCGGTCGCGGCGCTGCCCGATCTCTTCCGATCCTGGTTCTGGGTCGCCGTCGCGGTGACCTGGCTCGCCCTCCTGCGCCGCCGGGAATCCGATGCCGACGCGAGCGCGGAGGGGATCCCGTCCATCAGCGGGCTCCCGTACGTCGCGATCGCGGTGGCGTTCGTGCTCCCCGCGATCGTGGCCTGGGGCGACCTGGCGATGCTCCAGCAGCACGTTCCCGCGAGCGCCTTCCTCATCGTGCTCGTGCTCCTGCGGCTCGCCGCCACGGCCCGCCAGAACGCCGGCCTGGTCGCCTCGGGCGCGGCCAGGCGCATGGAGGCCCGCTTCCGGTCCCTGGTCCAGCACGGCTCGGATCTGGTGGCGCTCACCGATGTCGACTCGCGCATTCGCTCCGTCACGCCGTCGGCCGCGAAGCTCCTGGGGTGCGAATCCGACGCGCTCAGGCATTCACTGCTCATCGAGCGGCTGCATCCCGACGACGCCGCGAAGGCCGCGACCGTCCTGGCCGAGGTCGCCGCGACGCCGGGCGCGACGCGCAGCGCGGAATGGCGCCTCAGGCGGGCGGACGGGACGTACTGCGAGACCGAGACGCTGGTGTCCAACATGCTCGAGGTACCCGAGGTCGCCGGGCTCGTGCTCACGGCGCGGGACATCGGCGAACGCAAGGCGCTGGAGCGCCAGCTCACCTTCCAGGCGCTCCACGACCCCCTCACCGGGCTCGGCAATCGGACCCTCTTCGCGGACCGGGTGGAGCACGCCCTCGGGAGGTCGCGCCGCCGCCTCGGCACGGTGGCTGTCCTCATCCTCGACCTCGACGACTTCAAGCGGATCAACGATGCGCACGGGCACGGGGTCGGCGATCGCCTGCTCTTCGCCGTCGCGGCGCGCCTCACCGCGGTGCTCCGAACCGGCGACACGGTCGCCCGCCTCGGCGGCGACGAGTTCGCCGTCCTCCTCGAGGATCTCGATGATGCGGACGACGCGCAGGTCATCGCGACGCGGTTCCTGGAGGCGATGGCCGACCCGTTCGACCTCGGGGGAGTCGAGGCCTTCGTCTCGGCCAGCTTCGGAATCGCGCTGGGACGCGGGACGGCGATCGAGCCCGAGGAGCTGCTGCGCAACGCCGACCTCGCCATGTACGTCGCCAAGGCCAACGGGAAGCGGCGATGCGAGACGTTCGATCCGGGAATGCACCGAGAGGTGCGGGATCGCCTCGTGCTGGAGGCCGACCTCCGGCGGGCCGTCGCCGAGGACGAGTTCGAGGTCCGCTACCAGCCGGTGTGGGCCACCGACACGCGCCGCATGGTCGGCGTCGAGGCGCTCGTCCGCTGGCAGCACCCCGGTCGTGGCCTCCTTGCCCCTGCCGAGTTCATCGCGGCGGCCGAGGAGACCGGCCTCATCGTTCCGATCGGGCGCTTCGTCGTCCGGGAGGCGTGCCGGCAGGTCGCGGCCTGGGACCGAGGCGGGGGCCCGGGCGCGGGCCTGTCGGTCGCCGTGAACCTCTCCCCGCGCCAGCTCCTCGAAGCCGATCTCGTCGAGACGATCGCAGGAGCGCTCACGGATTCCGGGCTGCGGCCCGAGCGGCTGGCGCTCGAGATCACTGAGGCCGTCCTCGTGGACGACAGCCCCGCGATGGCCGGCCTCCTGAAGGAGCTCAAGGGACTGGGCGTGAAGATCTCGATCGACGACTTCGGGACCGGCTACTCGTCCCTGAGCTACCTGCGGCGGCTGCCCATCGACACGCTCAAGATCGCCAAGCCCTTCGTGGACGTCATCGCCAACGGGGCCAACGACGAGGCCCTCGCCCAGGCCATCGTGTCCCTCGCCCGGAGCCTTCAGCTGGGGGTCGTGGCCGAGGGCGTCGAGGACGAGGCGCAGCTCGGCGTCCTCGTGGGGATGGGCTGCGAGCTCGGCCAGGGCTACCTCGTGAGCCCCCCGGTCCCGGCCGACGCGCTGCTCGCCTTCGCGTCGCGGCCGGCGCCGCAGCAGGCGGCCGGCGCCCTGGCGCCTCCATCCCGGTAGGTCGCCGCGGGTTCGGGCCGAGCGGCACTTCCAACCCCCGGCCGCGGACCGAATCCTGACGGATTGCGAGCTATGGCTGACAGCTCGCAGGAAGGGAGCAGTCGCAGTGCAGCTCGATCTTGGGCTCACGGGCCTGGGCCTGCTGGTCGCCCTCTCGCTCGGCTTCGGCATCATCGTCCAGGTCGTCGCCTGGAGGGTGGCGACACGCTGGCTGTGGCTCATCGGGGCGCTGGCCTGGTTCATCGGCGGCTTCGTCGCCAGCGAGGTGATCTGGGGGACCTACACGGAGGACGAGATCCAGCCCATCATCGACGGCCTGGCGTTCGACGAGTCGCTGCTGGGCGGCGTGGTCCTCGGCGTCCCGGTCGTCCTCGTCACCTGGTTCCTCACGAGGCGCAGCCGATCCCGTCGGGCGACGTCAGGCTAGCGTCGATTCGTCGCGCATCCGGGGCCGACGTTGCCCGCGCTCGGCCCCGTGTCCGTGCGCCCGCGCGGCCACGACAATGGCACGACCTTGACAGATACGCACATCGCGTAGATGCTGTCGGCGATGCAATCGATCATCACCGAGCCGGCAGCATCGACCTTGCTCGTCCTCGACGCGATGGACGGCGCGACCCTGACCGAGATCGCCCGTACGACCGGGAGGCCGCTCTCGACGATCCAACGAGCGGTCAAGGGGTTGGTCGACGCCAACGTAGTCGCTCGCGAAACGCCGCGCGGTCGACTGCGCTTCACACCCGAAGCGCCGCGACATGCCCTTCGAGAGCTGGCGGAATGGCGGCTGGGCAAGAAGGATGCTGACAGGATCGCGCGCGCCGCGCGCATCGCGTTTCCCGCGTCATCGTGGCCGAGCGCGCCGCCCACGATCCGCGACGAACGCATTCGGGCCGCATGGCCGACAGCGATCCAATCCATCGTGTCCACGTGTCACCCGGCGAGGGTCATCCTCTTCGGGTCCCAGGCCCGCGGCGACGCCGGGCCCGACAGCGATGTTGACCTCCTCGTTGTCTTCGCCGGCGAGGTCAATCGACGCGAGCGGCGTGCGGAGATCCTGAGCATCCTTCGGAACATGCCGTTCGCGAAAGACGTGCTGGTCGCCACGACCGCGAATGTCGCCCGACCGCTGATCGGGTCCGCGCTGGCGGATGCCATTGGTGAAGGGATCACCGTGTATGAGCGGTGACCGAGCACCCGACGCTCTCGTGTGGCTGGGCATCGCGATCGGTGACCTGGAGGCTGCACGGTCGCAGCCCGGTCGCCATGTTCGACCGCGAATTGTCGCGTTCCACAGCCAGCAGGCAGCGGAGAAGGCGATCAAGGGGGCGCTCGTCCTGGCCGGCGTCGATCCACCGAGGACGCATGATCTCAATGACCTCCGGAATCGATTGCCGGATGGCTGGCGGGTGAGACGATCGCCGCCGGACCTTGGCCGCCTCTCGGCGTTCGCCACCGACAGCCGCTACCCAGACGACACTGTGGCCGTCAGTCCGATCGAGTCGGCGACAGCGGTCCGGCAGGCCATGGCCGTCGTACGCGTCGTGCGCGAGGACTTCGAGCGGCGCGGAGTCTCGGTCGCGGGAGTTGAGCCCCGATGACCCAGCCGACCCTGACGCCGAGCGCACTCACGGCGAAGTGGCCTGGCGTGACGACCACCGGCACGTCGAGCTGAGCCGCAGTCTTGCCAGATCGGGATCCTCAGGACTCGAGGTCCCGGTCCTCCAGCTCCCACGCGTGATCCATGACGTGGTGGGCCGTGCGGCGCACGAGGAACTGGATCGGCCAGGTCCGCGCCGGCCTGCCGTCGGCGTTCCAGGCACGGATGGCATCGAGGTAGTCCAGCCGATGCGTCGCCAGGCCGTCCGGAGTGAGGACGACCTCGAACGGCGTCCGGACCTCGACCTTGCGCGAGAACTGCTCCGGCTCGCTGCCGTACACGTGGCGGATGATCTGGTCGCGACTGCGCCCTGCGCTTCGAGACCCCGGGGCGGAGCTCGTGGGACACGTGCGCGGCGACGTCGTCGAAAGTGGCCCAGCAGGCCCGCAGGAGGTCGAGGCGCCGCTCCAGGTCGGCCGGTGACAGCACCTCGCGCTCGATCTGCGAGGGCACGTGGGCGATGCCCCAGAAGTCGGTGGAGCTCGATCCGGGTACTCGTTCGACCACCTCCACGTCGCGCGCCCGCGCGAACGCGCTGCCCAGGCCGGCCCGTTCGGCGACGCCGGCGTACCGCGGGAGGTAGGACGACAGCTTCCCGAGGGCGTCGTCCTGCGAGGTCCCCCAGCGATCGAGGCCGGGCCAGTCCATGGCGCCCGCCACGACCCTGCGCTTCTTGCCGATCTCCAGGATCACGCGCAGCGCGTCGGTCATGCCCGACAGCCTACCTCGGCGCTCCTTCCTCAGGCCTGGGTGAGGACCTCGCGCAGCTTCGCGGCGAAGCCATCGGGATCGCCGGGCTGGCCGTACTCGCCGCCGAGGAAGCCGCCGTGGCCGCTCGGGAAGCTCACGGGCGTCGTGCCGAGCCGCTCGGCGACGGCGACCGCGCCGCGATGCGCCATCTCGCCCTCGGACTCCGCGCCGGCCGCCATCACGATCCGGGTGGGGGCCGCCCGCAACGCCTCGAAGTCGGGCTCGAAGTGCGTGCAGGAGACGATGTTCTGACCCAGGAGCGGGTCGCTCCGGTTGCCGTCGTCCTCGGCGGGCAGGCCGAACATCGCCGGATCCGGCGCTGGCTGGTTGGCGTCGTCCGCGCCGAACGGCCCCTTGTGGCTCACGGTGACGATGAACTGCGCCATGCCGGCCCCGAACCCGCTGCGCTGGTACGTCTCATGGACCGCACGGCAGGCCGCCAGCGCGCCCTCGCGATCGGGGAGGATCGACGCGAGCGGCGGCTCGTGCGCGACGAGCGTCCGGACCTGCTCCGGGTGCCTCGCCACGAGGGCGAGGGCATTCACCGCACCGCCGCTGCTGGCGAAGAGGTCGACCGGGCCGGCGTCGAGCTCGGCGATGAGCCGATGCAGGTCGTCGGCGTGCTCCTCGGGCGTGGACGGGCTGGCCGGATCGGCCTTCGTGCTGCGCTCGACGCCCCGCGGGTCGTAGGTCACCACCGTGCGATCGGTGAAGTGCCCGGCAAGCGTGACGAACCCGCTGGCGCCCATCGGCGACCCGATCAGGAGCAGCACCGGGGCGGAGCCGGAGGCCGCCCTTCCGGACGTCGTAGGTCAGGACGGCGCCGGGCACGTCCAGGGTGCGCGTCGTCGGCTCGGTCATCGTGGTCATGCCGCGACTCCTTCAGCCAGGATGGCGTCGATCTGGCCGACCGCCTGCGTGATGCCTTCCTCCATGCCCATGGCGAGGAGCTGCTGCATCGCCTCGGTGCTCGGGAAGCGGCTCTCGATCGACATCCGCGTGCGGCCGGCATCGATCGGCTCGATCGTCACGCGAGCGCTCGTGCCGGGCATGTCGGGGTTCGGCGTGCCGTCGTCGTTCGCGAACCCATCGCGGAAGACGAGCCGACGCGGCGGATCGGCCTCGAGGATGTCCCAGAAGCCGCGCGGCTGGTCGCCGCCGGGTCCCGTCATGTGGTACTCGACGCGACTGCCGGGAGTGAGGTCGTGGGCCGTGAAGGTGGCGGGGTACGTCGGTGGACCCCACCAGCGCTCGAGCTGGCGCGGATCGGCCCACAGCTCCCACACGCGCGTCGGCGACGCGTCGAACTCGGCGGTCAGGGTCATCGTCAGGGCGTCGGGATCCTTGCGGACAGCAGTGACAGTCATGCGTCGGTCCCCCTCGGTGCTGGTGATGAGATTGGTCATGCGCTCGACGCGGCCGCGCCACAGCGCCTCGTACTGGTCGAGCAGGCTTCGAGCCAGCTGGAGCCCCTCGACGTTGGTGCGCACGACCTTGCGACGGCCGGTGCGCTCCTTGGTGACGAGGCCGGCGCGCTCGAGCACGGCGACGTGCTTCTGGACCGCCGCGAAGCTCATCGGGTAATGCCCGGCCAGCTCGGCCACGCCCTCGCGACCTGCGAGTGCCCGCAGGACGATGTCGCGCCTGGTGGCATCCGCCAGGGCGGCAAAGACGTGGTCGGCGTTGAAGGTGGCGTCCATTGATACAACCATACGGTTGTAGAACCGATCCGTCAACCGCACGCTTCCGGCCGACTCTCCATACTGGCGCCCACCCCCAGCGGCACGGAGGAGACAGCAGTGGCCAACCTCGTCGTCCACTTCGAGATCCACGCATCCGAGCCTCAGCGGCTCATCGACTTCTACTCCCGGCTCCTCGGCTGGCGGTTCACCCAGTTCGGCGAGATGCCGTACTGGTCGATCGAGACCGGGGAAGGGGCCATCGGCAACGTCGCCGGGACGGCCGGACACGGCATCAACGGCGGCCTGCTCCAGCGGCGCGGCCCAAGGCCGGAGCTCGGCGCGCCGGTGATGGGCTGCAACGTGGTGATCGGCGTCGATGACGTCGACTCCCTGATGCGCCGCGGCGTCGAGCTCGGCGGAACCGAGGCCCTTGCGGCGGCGGACATGCAGGGTGTCGGCCGCGTCGGCTACCTGCTCGACCCGGACAACAACGTCTTCGGTCTCATCTCGGCCGTGATGTCCGACGGGACGACCGGGATGGGCGGCGACCGGTAGCTCGAGGGCCGTCATGACCGTCATCGATTGGCTGCTCGACTCCGATCCCTCGATCCGCTGGCAGGTGATGCGCGACCTGACGCACGAGCCGGCGGACGTCATCGCCGCCGAGCGGTCGAGGGTCGCGACCGAGGGCTGGGGCGCCCGGCTGCTCGCGCTCCAGGCGCCGGACGGCCGGTGGGGCGGCAGGCCGTGGTCGCACGACTGGACGGACACGTTCCACGTCCTGGAGCTCCTGCGGCGCCTGGGCCTCGATCCCGGGAGCGAGCGGGCCCGGCGGGCCGTCAGCCTCGTCCGCGAGCACGTGACCTGGAGGGACGACGCATTCGAGACGCCCTGGGCCGACAACCGGTTCTTCGAGGGCGAGGTGGAGCCGTGCATCAACGGCAACGTCGTCGCGACCGGCTCGTACTTCGGCGTGGACATGGCGCCGCTCGTCGAGCGGCTTCTCGGCGAGCAGCTCCCCGACGGCGGCTGGAACTGCGAGGTCGAGAACGGCGCGACGGTGTCGTCGTTCGGGACGACGATCAACGTCCTCGAGGGCCTGCTCGAGCACGAGCGGGCGACCGGCGGTCCGGTCGAGGTGGGCGCGGCACGCCGCCGCGGCGAGGCGTACCTGCTTCGAGCGCCGGCTGTTCCGCCGGAAGTCGACCGGCGAGGTGATCGACCCCAGCTGGCTCCGGTTCTCGTTCCCGACCTGGTATCACTACGACGTCCTGCGCGGACTGGAGCACCTGCGCAGCGCCGAGGTCCAGCCGGACGAGCGCGTCGCCGAGGCGATCGGGGTCGTCGAGGGCAACCGCGACCCCGACGGCCGGTGGCCGCTCCAGCACGTCTACGCGGGCGAGGCCCACTTCCAGATGGAGGACGGCGAGGGCAGGCCGAGCCGGTGGAACACGCTCCGCGCGCTGCGCGTGCTCGACTGGTTTGCGCAGGGCGGGTGAGCAGGACGGGATGTCGCGGAGACCGCCAGAGCCTTGACACCGGATGGTTATACTCCTGGTATGAAGACCGCGGTGTCGGTGCCTGACGACGTGTTCGAGCGCGCAGAGCGTCTGGCCCGTCGAGAGAAGCGCACGCGAAGCGATGTCTACAGTGCCGCTCTGCGCGAATACGTCGCTCGTCACTCCCCGGACGAGGTGGCTGAAGCGCTCGACCGTGTCGTCACCGAAGTCGGCGAGGGGATCGATCCGTTCGTGACCACCGCGGGCAGGCAGATCCTCGAGTCGACGGAGTGGTGATCTCGCAGGGCGACGTGTGGTGGGCCGACCTCGGCGAACCGGCCGGCTCCGAACCTGGCTTCCGACGACCTGTCATCGTCGTCCAGGGCGACAGCTTCAACCGGAGCGCGCTGCGGACGGTGGTCGCCGTTCCACTCACGAGCAACCTCCGCTGGGCTGCGGCGCCGGGCAACGTCCGGCTGAGCGCGCGGGCCACCGGCCTGCCCCGCGACTCGGTCGCCAACGTCTCGAAGCTCGTGGCCCTGGACAGGTCGATCCTCATCGAGCGGATTGGCAGGCTGTCGTCATCGAAGCTCGAATTGGTGCTCGCCGGGATCGACACGGTCCTCGGCCGGTGATCGGCTAGCGTCACGCACGGCGGGCGAGGGGACGCGAGCGAGCACCGGCCGGATCGGGCGGCCACGGCTTGTCCGGCGCGACAGGTCAGATCGGGATGCAGATCTCCGTCACGAAGTCCGCCGGATCCTGCGACTGCGCCGGACCGACGAGGTACCGGCTGAACATCGGGCCGGTCTCCGCCACGCCTTCGATGGCCATCGCCTCGCCGAGCGCCATCGCCGCCGCCCCGAAGCCCGCATAGTCGCCGCGCAGCGTGGTCAGCGCGACCGTCTGGTCGGAGACCTCGCGGCAGGCGAGCGGCGGCGCCACCGCGACCGGTGCGGCGACCTGGAGCCAGATCTCCACGTCGCAATCGGACTCCCGGTACTCGGTGTCGTGGTAGGTGACCCCGGCGCCCAGCGGCTGGGCGCCGGCCGCCATGACGGACGGCATCAGACGGCCCCACAGCGGCCCTTCGTCCGCGTAAGTCGGGATGGTGGTGCGCAGGGCGACGATCGTGTGGGCCGGGATCGTTCGCCGAGCGAGCGTGGTCGTGCTGCTGGTCATGGCAACCTCCGCGAGCGACCGGATGAGTCGATCGATGTCGGCCAGCCGTCGCTCGGACCGGGCCGCGTCGTCGACGAGCTGTGTGCGCTGGGCCTCGAGGGCGCGGGCAAGCGCAGCAAGGTCACCGGCGCTCCGGACCAGCGCCGCGATCCCCGCCACCGGCATCCCCACGTCGCGGAGCTCGCGAATACGCGCGGCCTCGTGTAGCTGGGCCACCGTGTAGTAGCGGTAGCCCGTGCCGGGGTCGACGCGGGCCGGGCTCAGCACGCCGTGCTCGTCGTAATGACGGAGCATCCGGATGCTGAGCCCGACGAACCGCGAGAACTGCCCGATCGGCAGCATGCCGGGAGGTGTGCGCGGTGGTTCGGTGCTCGTCATGGCCGTACTCTGGACCCTGACACGATGGCAGAGTCAAGGCCGTGGCGCCTGCCCGTGGCGCCTGCCGCCCCAGGTGCGGGATACCGTGAGCTGTCGATCCGCCACGGGGAGGCGGTCGGGCGCGCTCGCGGACCCCTCGTCCAGTGACTCCTGGCTGTGCTACACTGTGTCACATGGCAGAAGTCGGGATGCGGGAGCTGCGCCACCGCCTCCGCGAGTACCTGGGGCGAGCCCAGGCAGGGGAGTCGTTCGAGGTGACCGAGTTCGGCCGCCCCGTCGCCGTCCTCGGCCCGCTGCCGGCCCGGCGCCCGACGTGGGCGCAGCTCGTCGCCTCGGGGCTCCTGACGCCGCCGGCGAACCCCGACACGCGCACGATGCCGCCGCGCCGTCCGCCCACCACGGGCATCACGGCGACCGAGGCCCTGCTCGCCGAGCGCCGCGCTGACGAGCGGTGAGCCTGTACCTCGACGCGTCGGCGATCACGAAGCTGGTCGTTCACGAACGGGAGTCCGCCGCGCTCGAGCGCCTCGTCGCGGGGAAGGCCCTCGCCACCAGCCGGGTCGCCGTCGTGGAGGTGACCAAGGCGGTCGCCCGCGCCGATCCCGGGGCCGACCCGTGGGGCGTGCTGAGCCGCCTGGCCTTCGTCGAGCTCGATGCCGACCTCGCCCGGCTCGCCGGCGCCACCGGCGGTCCGGCGCTTCGCGCGCTCGATGCCGTCCATGTCGCCTCCGCGCTGCGGCTCGTACCCGAGATCGAGGCGTTCGTGACCTACGACGACCGCCAGGCCGACGCCGCCCGGGCGGCCGGCCTCGACGTGGCGGCGCCGACGCCCTGATCACGTCGGGTCCCGTGGTCCCCGGCCCTTGTGCCGGCCCGCAGGGTGGCGCCTTGAGCGACGACCTCCTCAGCGGTGCTGGTCGACGAGGATCGGGTTGCCGTCGGGGTCGCTGATGACGAAGTTCGCCGGCCCGGTCGAGGCCTCGTCCACTTCCTGCTCGATGGTCGCGCCGGCGGCCTTCAGCCGGGCCTGCAACTCGCGGATGTCCGTGAACGGGTCGACCGGCTGGGCGTCCTGGTCCCAGCGAACAGCCCTACCTCCACCAACCGCCGCGGGATCAACACGACCGACTGGATCCGGCTCGACCGCGCGACGTACGATCTCGCGCTCGATCCCCGGGACTACCGCCTGAAGGCTGCGGCCGGTCGGTAGACGCGCCTGCGATGCGAGCGCCAGCGGCCGCATGACCCGCAAACGCGTCCCGTACACTCGGCCGTGAGCCCACCGCCAGTTGACCCGTGGGGGAGGGGAGGCACCGCAGCGTGACCACCCAGCCGAGCCTGACGCCCGCAGCGTTCGCGGCGAAGTGGCGCGGCGTGACGACCACGGAGAAGGCCGCCGCCCAGGAGCACTTCATCGATCTCTGCCGGATGCTCGGCGAGCCGACCCCCCACGAGGCCGACCCCACCGGCGCCCAGTACGCCTTCGAGAAGCGGGTGTCCAAGGCCGCCGGCGGCGACGGCTTCGCCGACGCCTGGAAGCGCGGCTTCTTCGCCTGGGAGTACAAGGGCAAGGACAAGGACCTGCGGGCCGCCTACGTCCAGCTCATGGGCTACAAGGACGACCTGGGCAACCCGCCGCTGCTCGTCGTCAGCGACCTCCAGCGGATAGAGATCCACACCAACTTCACCGGCCTGAGCCCGGTCGTGAAGGTGGTCACCCTCGACGACCTGGCCGCCGACGACCCCTCCGACGCCCTCGCGACCCTGCGCGCCGTCTTCACCGCGCCCGAGGAGCTCCGCCCGCGCGTCCAGCCGGCCCAGATCACGGAGCAGGCAGCGCGCCACTTCGCGGAGATCGCCCAGAGTCTCCGCAGCCGCGGCCACGAGCCGGAACAGGTCGCCCACTTCCTGGACCGGATCCTGTTCTGCCTGTTCGCGGAGGACGCCGGCCTCCTGCCGAAGGGCATCTTCCAGCGCCTCTCGGAGGCCTCCCACGGCCGCTCGAGCGTCTTCAGCACCGCCCTCGGCGAGCTCTTCGCCAAGATGGCCAGGGACGGCGGCCTCTTCGGCACCGAGGAGATCGACTGGTTCAACGGCGGCCTCTTCGAGTCGGGCGACGTCATCCCGCTCGAAGGCTCCGAGATCACCACCCTCCTGGAGGTCAGCCGCCTCAACTGGGCGCTGATCGAACCGGCGATCTTCGGCACCCTCTTCGAGCGCGGCCTGGACCCCGGCCAGCGGGCCCAGCTGGGCGCCCACTACACCGACCGCGAGGCGATCTGGGGCCTCGTAGAGCCGGTGATCCTGCGCCCGCTCCGCCGCGACTACGCCGCCATGCAGGAGCGCGTCACCACGCTGCTCATGGCCGGCCGGAAGGTGACGAAGGCGACCTCGCGCGCCGACAACCCGGAGGCCGTCTTCGAGGACTTCCTTGAGCGCCTGCGGCGCGTCCGCGTGCTCGACCCCGCCTGCGGCAGCGGCAACTTCCTCGTCGTCAGCCTGTGGGCCCTCAAGGACCTCGAGTTCGAGGCCATCCACTGGGGCTCGCTGGTGCTCAAGCGGCCGATGCAGGTCCCCCAGGTCGGCCCGGAGGCGGTCCTGGGCATCGAGATCAACGCCTACGCCGCCGAGCTCGCCCGGGTGACCATCTGGATCGGCGAGATCCAGTGGATGATCCGCCACGGCCTGGGCTACCGCCGCGACCCCATCCTGCGCCCGCTCCACCACATCCAGACCCGCGACGCGCTGCTCGACCTCTCGGACCCGGCGAACCCCCGCGAGGCCGAATGGCCCGAGGCGGAGTTCATCGTCGGCAACCCGCCGTTCCTAGGCGGAAAGTGGATGCGGCGCGGCCTCGGCGACGAGTACGTCGACATGCTCTTCGCCGTGTACTCAGGTCGGGTGCCGCGCGAGGCCGACTTCGTCACTTACTGGCATGAGAAGGCGCGTGCGGCGATCGAACGGGGTCGGACATCTCGCGCCGGTCTCCTCGGGAACCAGTCGATTCGATCGGGGGCCAGCCGCCGGGTCCTTGAACGGATCAACGGAACCGGGCGGATCTTCTTCGCGAGATCCGATGAGCCATGGGTCCTCAGCGGAGCGAGTGTCCACATCAGCTTCGTGGGGCAAGACGACGGCACTGAAGCCGGGCTCGAACTTGACGGCAAGCCCGTCACTGCGATCCACGCGAACCTGACAGCAGGACTGGATCTGACCAAGATCCGCGCCATCCCCGAGAACCTAGGCTGGTCGTTTATGGGTGACACCAAGGGCGGTCCGTTCGAGATCACGGCCCAGACCGCGCAGGAATTGCTCTCGAGCCCGAACCCAGACGGCCGATCCAATGTCGACGTGGTGCGGCCCTGGATCAATGGCGACGACCTCAACGGGCGATCACGCGGGATGTGGATCGTTGACTTCGGGGTCGACATGTCCGAAGCGGAGGCCGCGCTCTACGAGGCTCCGTTCGAGTACGTCTTCCGGCACGTTCGCCCAGAGCGCCTCAAGAACCGCCGCCCGGCATACGCCGACCGCTGGTGGCTGCATGTCGAGCCTCGTTCAGGCCTACGATCCGCGACCGCTGGTCTCGACCGCTACATCGCGACCACTCGGGTCTCGCCGCATCGCATCTTCGCGTGGGTTCCAGCTCGCACCCTGCCGGACAGTCGACTCATCGTCTTCACCACCGAGGACGACTACCTTTTCGGGATCCTGCACTCGAAAGCGCATGAGCTGTGGTCTCGCAACACGGCCGGAGCGCAGCGTCGCGAGGCCGTTTCCGGCTTCACTTACACCCCCACCACGTGCTTCGAGACCTTCCCGTTTCCGGACCCTACCCCCGAGCAGCGCGAGAGAGTAGGGGAGGCCGCCCGCCGCCTCGTCCAGCTCCGCGACGGCTGGCTCAACCCGCCCGGCCTCGACCCCGCCGACCTCGCCAAGCGCACCCTCACCAACCTCTACAACCAGCGCCCCACCTGGCTCGCCAACGCCCACGCCGACCTCAACGCTGCCGCCTTCGTCGCTTACGGCTGGGCGGCCAACCTGCCAGACGGAGAGATTCTCGAAGAGACTACTGGAGCTGAACCTGGCGGACGCTAACGCGGAGCCGGGCCGACGAGCTCGCGGGCGCGGCTCGACGCAGGGCGCGACATGGTGATCCGCCTATGTCGACGGCGACGTCACGAGTTGGGACAGCGTTCGATCGAAGCAACGGCGCCCGCGACTAGCGCCGCCCACGGCGCCAGGAGAAACACCCGTGCCGTCATGGGTTGAAGCCGGGTCCCTGCTCGTCGCGGCGTTGAGCCTCGCGGTGACCGCGCTAAACCTCTGGCGAAACCGGAGGGAGTTGACGGCAACATATCGGGCCAAGCTGTTCGAGCGCCAGCTCGAGGCATGTGAAGAGGTGATAGCCGTCCTCGACGAACGACATCGGCGGCTAACCCTCGTGCTGGCATTGCGCGAGTTCACCCACGCAGAGGCCGGGCACCAGGAACAACTCTGGTCGGAGGTTCGAACGCTCTTCAGCAACAACCCCAAGTGGGCAGACGCTCAGGCTCGGAACATCGTCTTCCTGCCAAACGACGTGATCCTGGCGATCGAGCGGTACGACACCGCGGCAACCCGCATCCTGGCGGATCGCTACACGGGACGTGGAGGACCCCGAACTGGGGAGATCGCGCCGAGCGAACGAATTAGTGATGCGTACGGGGAAATTGTCGCTGCAATTCGTTCCGCGATCGGGACGGACGTCCTGACAAAGCAGACACACTTGATAATGGGCGTAGCGCCCGATGAAGCTGTGGAATCCGCCCGCCGCCGTCTCGTCGAGGCCGAAGACCTCGTGCGGAGGCGAGGGTTATGACCGCGGGTATCGGTCGTAGTGCCTTGACCGCGTAGAGTCCGATATCGACGCTCTGCCCCCCTCGAGGTCGACAATCAGGCGCGACTGGCGTCGCAGTTCGACGACGGAATGCGAGCCGCCGTCGGGCTGCTGGCAGGGCGGCGTAGTCCAGAGTCCGGCGCGTGACCGGCAGCATCACTCGGGCCTGTCTTGCCTTACGTCCTCCAGCGCGTCCGCGGCTGCGTTGAACTCAGGGATAGAGGCAACCTGATCTGCGGTCAGCTCGATCAGGGCCTCGTCGCGAAGAGCACGCTCCTGCTGGCGCTCCAGCGCGTTGAGGATGCCGGCCCTCGCGTCGCGCATGGCCTCGCGGTCCTCGTCCCGGAACGGATTCGTGGTCGCCAGGCGCACCGCGACGAGAAGACGATTCCCCTTCAGGACCGAGATCGTGCTCACGATAGCGCGCGCGGTCGCAGTGAGGGACTCCACGTCTCCGACGAGCCGCGCGTTCGCCAACAGCGGCTGGTTCATGCGCTTGAAATGCTGCTGTGCCAAGGAGACGTCCTTCTCCATGAGGGCAAGGAACCCGTCCGTGACCGCGACTAGCTGCGTGCGGGTGTCTTCGATCCGTCTCACGCTCCACTCGCGGATCCGGCTGGTGGCGGCGTCACGACGCAAGCGCTCGCCCTCGCGGATCATTGCGGCTGCGCCAATCCGTGCGCCCGCGATCGCGCCGATCACCCCGGCAGCTCCGGCGATCACCACGCCGACGACGCCTATCGCTGCGGCGACAAGAGCACCTTGGACAGTCGGGTTCGTCCAGTCAACCGTCATCTCTTACCTCGGGTCGACGCTTCGGAGCGGGTCTGAGCGTGTGCGACAGAACGCAGCACCCCTTCGCGCGGCAGAGTGGTGCGGACGCGATGATCGTCACTGAGCCCCCTGAGTACCCTCGCCCCTACTTCGCAAGACGTGGGCTCGCCGCCATGAGCCTATCGTGTTGCTTCGACCGTTGAACAGCGAGGACCGGCGGCTTGACGGGGGCCCAAACGACGGGCGGAAGGGCTCGCTCCAACGTGCGGATGGACCGCTGATACAGGTGCCCGGGCGTGGGGTCCGCGTCGGCCCCTAGGGCCCACAGGCCCGGTCGATCGGCACTGTCCGTTCGCGGGTGGCGGACCCGGTAGAGCGTGCCTCCGGGACCGGATCGAAGCTCCCGATGGGCCCCGGCCGTCCTCAGACCGTTGTAGACCACGCGGGTGTCGGGCCAGACCTCGAAGAGGTCGCGGAGATACGGCGCCGATCGAATACCGGCCACAAGTAAGGTGGGCGGGCGCGAGAGTCTCTGACGGAGCCACGCGAGTTGCGCCAGCCATATCGGAACGGTATCGGCAAGGCACTGTCCATCGACGGCGACGATGTCCACGTCGTTGTCGTTGAGCCAGTCGGCGACGTCTGATGCATCGATCTGGCGGCCCCACGAAAGGTGGGGAATCGCGTTGTGCCCGTGGTCCTGGAGTAGGCGGAAGAACTCCCAGCTTCGCTTCAACTGGTAGCGGTGCTCGAGCCACGGGTCACCATCCCAGGTGGAGAAGCCGGGCCCAACGAGGGCGGTCGGCGAGAACTTGTCGAGGGCGCGAACGAACAACGAGCGGTCGTCCCAGAGCCGCTCAAGATCCCGATCCGGGCCGAACAAGGTCAGCAAGATGTGAATCTCGCGCGGGAGCCCGAGCCACTCCTGCGGTGTGTCCGTCCGGGTGATCATGCTCCGAGCCGAAGGCCAGTCCTTGAGCATCACTGCCACCGCAGGCCGGAAGACGCCCCGGCTTGCCTCCGTCCCATCGATCGCCGGGATGACGCGGGGGAGTTCAATGGCTCGCTGCGGTTTGGCGACCACGGTGTCGAAGTCGAGCCCGCCGACTGCGAGGACGCGCGTGTCGAAGTCGGGTTGAAGAGGCCTCAACCGGCCCGGCCCGGCGGGGACGTCATGCCCGCACCCGAACCGGCCGTAGCACCGGCAAGTGGACGCCAGCAAGGGGAGCTGGTCTTCACCAGCCCACGGGGGCCTCATTCGAGACGACGACCCTCGAGCGTTAGCCTCCCCACGCCGGTGGTAGTCGGCTCTAGGTGGCCGAAGTAGCGCCAGCCGGATCGCATGCAGGCCACCAAGTCCAGGCTGACATTGGCGGGGAGGGTCGCGACAATGATCCCCTTCGAGATGATGCGCACGACACCGTCGATCGGGACGGCGACGACCGGTGTCGGTGCGCCGATCGCTTGCGACAGCTCGACATCGTGGATGCGAACCGTCGCGCACGGTGAAGGCTCGACGCCTCCTCGGCCAGCTCCTGGCCCCCACGGCATGTCGTCGAGCTGAACGACGGGGCGCTTCGGGCGCGGGGTCGGGATCGGCGGGCCCTTGCTCACGGTACGATGCCTCCATGTGGGCCGGGAGCGCAGGCTGATCGGGAGGCAGACCTGTTGACGGATGCTCCCGACATGATGTTGGGTAGAATACTGCATGTGGAGACGGCAACAAGTGAGGACGCCACTCGGAGCCCGACTGCGTGACCTGCGATTGGATCGGAAGCTAACCCAGCGTGGTCTGGCCGACGAACTCCGGTTGGACTTCACGTATCTCTCGAAGATCGAGAACGGCGCGGACACACCGGGAGAGGACACGCTTCAGAGGATGGCTGTGTTCTTCGAGGTCGATGCGGACGAACTGCTGGCTCTGGCGGGCCGCGTTCCGCCGGAACTCACAGAACGAGCGCGCCGAGAACCCAACATGGGCCGCCTACTCAGGCGCCTGCCGGGGATCCCGCCGGACAAGATGCGGGAGATCTACGGCGTCGCAGGGATCGAGGAGGGCGACGGGGAACAGGAATGACCGATTTCATCCCACGCCAGCGGATCGAGCGGCTCGCGGTCGCCCATTGGCACCGACACGATCTGCGTCTTGGGTTTGATATCGACCGGCTGGTTGATGCTCTGGATCTCGGTCTTCTCTGGGAGCCGATCGCGCCCGTTGATGGACGCGACATCGCTGCGGAACTGGTTGCCGACGAGAGGCTGATCCGTATCAACGAAGACCAGAGATCGCTGCTCTTGGGCAACCCTGGGTTCTACCGGTTCACTGTCGCCCATGAGATAGGGCACTGGGAGCTGCACGTCGGCGATGTCAAGGCCGGCTCCGACACAACAATGCTCTGGAATGCTGGCGAGCCCGTCCGTTGCCGGCGATTGGTCTTCGGCCGTGACGAGACACCGTCACTGGGAATGACGCGCGCGGAGGCGCGTCGAGAGCACCAGGCTCACCTCTTCGCGAGCTACCTACTGGCGCCGACGGATGTCCTCATGGATGCATACCGCTCCATCGGTTGCGATGGCTGGACTGCAACGCTCTCCCTCGCTGAGCACCTCGGACTCAGCGGACAGGCTACATTGGTGCGACTCGCCGAAGAAGGGCTGGGCCATCGGGACGAGAACGGCGTTCCACGGCCCGGTCGTCGACCACCCGCCGGCCAGTCCTCGCTGGGCCTGTGATCATGTGCACCGCCTCGTCCAGCTCCGCGACGGCTGGCTCAACCCGCCCGGCCTCGACCCCGCCGACCTCGCCAAGCGCACCCTCACCAGTCTCTAGACCAGCGCCGCGCCCTAGCTGTGGTCACCACGGACGTTGTTGACAACGGCCGAGGGTGAGAGGCCACCGAGCGCGGTGTGCGGGCGGCGCTGATAGTAGTAATCGACGAAGACCGACAGCGCCTCGAGTCGCTCGGCGTTGGACCATAGGGTCGGGCGTATGCCCACTCGCGGAGCAGGGTCCCGATGAACCGCTCGGCCTTGCCGTTGGTCTGCGGTCGATAGGGCCGAGTCCGGCTGTGGCGGCGTTCGCCGAGGACCGCCCGGTAGGCGTGCGAGCGGTAGGCCAGCCCGTTGTCGGTCAGGACCCGCTCGACCGTGATCCCATCCGCCGCGAACACGGCGAGGGCCTGGGCCAGCGCCGTGGCCGCACTCGCGCCGCTGTCGTCGGGGACCTCGACCACGACGCCGCGGCGGCTCCGGTCGTCGACGATCACCTCTAGGTGGTCGTAGCCGAGCCCGGGCTTGCGGCGCATCTCCGTCGAGCGCCCATGGACACGATGGCCGCCGCCATCGGGGATGCGCACGAGCTTCTTGTGGTCCTGGTGGACGAGGGCACTCGGGTGGCAGACCTCGTAGCGTCGGGCGGGCAGTCTGCTCGGACGGTCGATGTCGGTCAGGCGCGCCAGCCCGCCCCGGCGCAGGACGGCCCCGACCGTCGAGGGCGGATGGCCGAGCAGCGGTCGGAGAGGGTCGGGGCCCCAGCGCCAGGCCTGTCGGGCGGCGACGATGCGTCGGACCTCGTGCGCCGGCGTGGCCCGCGGTGAACGCCGGGGTCGGGAACTCCGGTCGAGCAGGCCGGCCGGTCCTTCGAGCCGGTCAGCCAGTGGTCAACGCGCTCGGGGTCGAGACGGGATGCGCGGCGTCACCGCATAATCGTTCGCAGGCAGCAGAGTAGAGAACGGGATGGATGGCAGGCCGCAGCGAAAGCCGTGCGTTCAGGGAGTTGTGTCGGCCAATGTGTGGCCCGTCTGGTTCTTCTCGGCTCGCCAGTTCGTGGCGCTGCGGATCGCTCGGGTTCGACTCGGCTGCGATGCCCCGCCCTCTGCGTCGACCAAGTTCAGGATGAGGCGTCATGTCTGAGCTCCTTGAACTAGGAGTCACCAACTACAAGAGTCTCGCAAACGCGGTTGTCCGCCTCGGTCGCCTCAACGTATTGGTCGGCCCAAATGAGGCTGGGAAATCGAACCTCCTCGACGTGGTCGCCTTCCTTGGGGACTCCGCAAGGCTTGACCTCGCGCCCGCCATCGCCATGCGAGGCGGCTTCGATCGACTGCGCTTCAGGGGTGTCGAACAGAAAGCCTCGACCATCGAGATCCGCGTCAAAGCCCTTGTGACCGCGAACGCGACTCTGAACGCGCCCGACGAGTACAAGCTGACGTTCTGGGAGCGAGCCTACAAGACACCAACCATGAAGGTGACGCGCGACTTCCTGATCCGTCGCGAGGAGTTCGCGTTCAAGCGCAAAGCCGGACGAGGGCGAAGGATCACGATCCGCGGTATGGGGGTCGCGTTCCTTGACGAGCTGTCTGGAGAACGCACCCGCGAGGAGACTGCGGACTTGCGCCTTCGCAGGGATTTGCTCGGTTTGGCGAGTCTGCCTCGGCTTGCGCCCGATGCAGGCGGAAGGGAGGTTGAGCGTTTCGCGAGGCTCTTCCTCGGGTTCCGCGTCGTCGACATTGATGTGAGCGCCGCACGCCGTCCGTCCGTCTACTCGGACGGGACCTCGATTCAGGCGGATGCGTCCAACCTTTCAGCCTACCTGTGGGCGCTGAGCCGCTCCCACGAAGATGTGTTTGCCTCCCTTATGGAAGACGCACGGGCCCTCGTCCCAGGATTGAGCGATGTCACCTTCCGATCCGGTGTTGGCCCGAGCGAGGGCGTGACGGTTGAACTCTTGGAGAAGGGGCTGTCGGGGGCAACTCGGCTTGCCGAAGCATCGTTCGGGACAATCCGAATCCTCGCGCTGCTTGCTGTTCTGCACGATCCTGAACCCGCCCCGATCACCGTGATCGAGGAGTTGGATCACGGCCTTCACCCCTACGTGTTTGACCGGATGGCAGAGCTGCTTCGTGATGCCTCGGAGAGGACGCAGCTTCTTCTCGCAACGCACTCACCCGCACTCGTCAACCGCCTGCGGCCCGAGGAGCTGATCGTCTGTGAGCGAGACTTCGTGACCGGAGGTTCCCGTATTCCCGCGATCAAGCCCGAGGACGTCCGAGCGATGGAGGAGGGAAGTGGTGGCGAGTTGCGGCTTGGCGAACTCTGGTTCAGTGGCCAGCTAGGCGGTGTCCCCGGTTGAGCAGCTCGCATCGCGCCGTGCCGGCGGCCATCGCTCGACCGTCAGTGGTCCTCATCCTGGGTGAGGACCAATACGACGCGGAGGCCGTCGAGGCCCTCATCCGGGCGCTGAGGCCGCGATACCGAGGCGGGTTTGCGCGGCGTGTCAATCCAATGGTGTTGGCCCGGAACCACGAGCCGCGCCGCGCTCGGACCCTCGCCCAGAAAGCCGCGACTCTCGCCCGCGCTGCCGAGGTCAGGAACCGCATTGCCGCCGTATTCGTCCATCAGGACTGCGACGACTACGAGCCGCAAGACGTCGCACTCGCATCCCGGATTGAGGCTGCACTCCTCGCCGTGGGGATCAACGGCAATGCCGTCGTCCCTTCATGGGAGACGGAGGCGTGGTGGTTCCAATGGCCCGAAGCAGCGACCCGCGTAGTCGCTCACTGGCGACAGCCGACCGACTATGTTGGCAGGGACGTTGGGCAGCTCGACAACGCGAAGGAACGCTATCGCCGAGCAGTCAAGTCTTCCCGCCCGCCAGGCTATTGCGAGTTCCACTCCCCGCGTGTTGCGCAAGCCGTGCTCGACCTCGGCATCGCGCGCGCACCCAGGGCCAGGAGCGCCTCGTATGAGCGTTTCGTGCGCAAGGTTGATGGTTCAAGGCTGTAACCAACATAACTTGCATTATCGGAAGTAGTTGGACGGGCCTCAGACGGGGTCTCCGGCCGCCTGAGGCCGCGGCTCGAGTCCCCGCCCGCCTGGTGCGCGGAGATCGAGGCGCCACGCAGCCCTGCGGGCCGGAATGCGCAGGCGCTTGGCCCAGGATGAGCCCAACTCGCTGACGTCGGCGGCGGTGACAGGGCGGGCGCAGATCGGTCGCAGGCCGGCGCATGCGTAGGCGTCGGCAAGGGCGCTCGCCCCGGCGGCGTCGAGGGCCGCCAGGCCCGTGGCGACCTCCCTGGGCCCCGTGGACAGGATCAGGCGCGCCCAGCCGCCGGGCCGCAGGAGGCGCACCACGAGCTCGACGAACCACGGCTCAGGCAGGATCGCCCCGCGCAGCAGCGAGCCCCAGGGCAGCGTGACGTGCAGGTCGTCGGCGATTGCTGCGAGCTCGGCCGGCAGCTGCTCGGCACCGGCGGCGAGGAGCAGGGCGTTCGGCAGCCCTCCCCGATCGGCCGGGCGGGCCGCGGCGGCGGAGCGCTCGCGCATGGCGGCGGCGTCGGCGTCGATGCCCACGACCAGCGCCCGGGGGTGCGCCCGCGCGACCCGCACGACGGCACCGCCGTCGCCCGTGCCCAGGTCGACGATCGTCCGCTCGTGGCGGGCCGCCAGCTCGAGGAGTTAGCCGACGTCCACCTCGTGGAGGTGCCGGCCGATCACGCGTCGCATGGCGCGATGATAGCTCGGGAGGCCGGCGATCCCTAGAGGCCGAGGTCGGCCGGGCCGAGGACCGTGATGAGGTGCCCCGCCCCGCGGGCGAGTCGGGCGTCGAGCGTGACGAGCGGCGCGTCGAGCAGCTGTGCCAGCGCGACATACTCGGCGTCGTACGTCTTGGCCCATCCCAGCGACGAGGCGACGCGCCACGCGCGCTCCGATAGGTCATCCGTCCTGATGATCTCCAGGGGGATCGCTCCGAGGTAGGCCAGCGAGGCGAGCACGCGATCACGAGGCAGCTCGCCGCGCCACGCCATCTCGCTGATGCTCGAGGTCGCTTCGGACACCGCGAGCGGTGGTGCCACGAGGTCATGCTCCGTCAGGGGTCCGAGATGACCGCCGGCGAGCGCGACCTCGACGAGGACGCTCGCATCGACGACGACCCGCATCCGTCAGTGGCCGTGGCGCGATCGGCGGATGGCGGCGACGACGTCCGGCATCGGGTCACCCCAGAACGTCATCCGCCACGCGCGCGGCAGCGGCAGCGACTCTGCCCCCGGCGTGGCGACGGCGTCCAGGTCGCCTTCCTCGATGAGGTGCTGCGTCCCGACCTTGTGGGCGCGCAGCTTCCCCTCGCGGATCCAGCGCCGGATCGTCTCCGGGTTGCGCCCGGTGCGGCGGGCCGCCTCGGGGACGGTCAGGCTCATGGGCTCCCCCTCGTCGCGTGGTGGTCTGTTCGTGAGTGATTGTAGCATACTACAATGCGCCGTCCGTAGAGGCGAGGTCGGCGGTCGCGGCGCGAGCGGCGAACGGCCACTGGTGTGAGCGACTACAGGGGCGTCAGGTCCGGGCCGTCCCCTCCCCTACCTCCAGCGGCCACGACGGACCGGGGAGCCCGCCGGGCGGCGCAGGCGGTGACTCGAGAGCGGGGACAGCCGTCACGGTGAGGTCCGGGCCGACGACGAGGCCCGGCCCCGGAGCCGCTCCCGGGTCGGGCAGACCTCCCAGCGCCGCCGCCGCGACGGGCTCCCCCGCGATGGCGAGGCGGTGACCGGGCGACCAGGCGAAGGCGAGGGGCACGACGCCGCCCGCGGTGACGACGTTGCCGTGGGCCGCCATGTCGTCGGCCTCCGGGTGGAGCGTCAGCATCCCGCCGGCGGTAGCCAGCTCCAGGCGCGCCCAGCGACCCGCGGGATCGAGCTCGAGGAGGAGGTCGGAGACGAGGCGCCCGGCCGCGTCGCGGCGGATCGACCGCCAGCGGCGCCCCCGGCGGCCCTCCGCGACCGACCAGAGGACGACCTGGCCGTCCCCCACCTCGAGCCGGCCGGCGCGGCGAAGCCAGGGTCGCCGCGGGCCACCCGTCACCGCCCGCCGACCTCCCCGACGGGCGTCCGCGTCGCGGCCAGGATGGCCGCCACGTCCGTGGGGAGGGTCGGCTCCCAGGCGGCCAGGAGGCGGAGGCCGAAGTCCTCGCCGGCCGCCGCCACCGCCCGGGAGGCATCGGTGTAGCCGAGCAGGGGCAGCCGCTCCTCGAAGACGTCCCAGTCGCGGACGACGACCGCCCCGGCCGCGTCGCGCACGACGTCCACGTCGAGGTCGACGTAGATGAAGCGGCCGCGCCGCAGGCGGACCGGCAGCGCGGCGTCGACCTTCACCTCGATGATCGAGCCTCCCTCGTCGAGCTTCACGAGGATCGTGGCGGGGGCCCGGGTCCCCAGCCAGCGGAAGGTGATCGTGGACTCCGGCTCCGGGTCGCCGGCCTCGCTGAGGACGCGCAGGTCGCGGCCCCGCAGGTGGCGAACGATCCGCCAGCCCGGGCCGGCCGTCCCCACGAGGTCGCCGTCCCAGCGCCAGCGGTCGGTCCGGTCGCCGTGCTTGCGCTTGGCCACCACGACGCGCCGGACCTCGGGCAGCGCGCGGAACGGCCCCGGCAGGTCGGGGCGGAGCAGCTCCGGCCGGCAGCTCACGTGGCCGCTGCCTCGCGCAGGGTGTCCGCCCAGCGGGCCGCGGCCGCCCGAAGCTCTCCGGCCAGGGCGGGCGCGACCCGGCCCTTGACCCGGACCTCGCGCTGGCCGTACTCCAGGTCGACCGCGCCGCGCTCGCGGACCCGGGCGAGGAGCTCGCCGGCGGCGTAGGGGACGGCCAGGTCGACGTCCTCCCAGAGCGAGGCGAGGAGCGCGCCCAGCTCCACCCGCAGCGCGTCGAGGCCGAAGCCGGTGAGGGCCGAGACGAGGACGCTGCCGGCCACGATCGGCGCGTGGACGCCGTCCCCGCCCTCGGCGCCCAGCAGGTCGGCCTTGTTGAAGGCGACGAGGCGCGGCTTCTCCCCGGCGCCGAGCTCGTCGAGGACCGTCTGGACGGTCGCCCGGTGCTCGGCGAAGTGGCGGTCGGAGGCGTCCACGATCTCGACGAGGACGTCGGCCCGGGTGACCTCCTCGAGGGTCGCCCGGAAGGCGTCGACGAGCTGGTGCGGGAGCTTGTGGATGAAGCCGACGGTGTCGGTCACGACCGCGGTCTGACCGTCGCCGAGCTTCACCTGGCGGCTGGTGGGATCGAGGGTCGCGAAGAGCCGGTCCTCGGCCAGGGCGACCTCGCTGCCGACGAGGGCGTTGAGGAGGGTCGACTTGCCGGCGTTGGTGTAGCCGACGATTGAGACGGTGGGCATCAGGCGCCGGTCGCGCCCGCGCGCGGCGGTCGCCCGCTGCTGGCGGACGTCCTCGACGCGCTCCTTCATCTTCTTGATCCGCTCCCGGATCAGGCGGCGGTCCGTCTCGAGCTGCGTCTCGCCCGGGCCCCGGGTCCCGATGCCGCCGCCGGTCCGCGAGAGGTGGGTCCACATCCGGGTGAGGCGCGGCAGCTGGTACTCCAGCTGGGCCAGCTCCACCTGGAGGCGACCCTCGTGGGTCCGGGCGTGGAGGGCGAAGATGTCGAGGATGAGGCGGCTGCGGTCGATGACCTTGACCTTCAGCAGCTCCTCGAGGGCGCGCTGCTGGCCGGGCGAGAGCTCGTCGTCGGCGACGAGGACCGTGAAGCCCGTCTCGCCCCGGGCGGCGACCAGCTCCTCCGCCTTGCCCTTGCCCACGTACCAGTTGGGATCCACGTGGCGGCGGTTCTGCCACTCCCCGCCCACCACCTCGGCGCCCGCGGTCTCGGCCAGCGAGGCGAGCTCGGCGAGGCTGTCCTGGGCGTTCCAGCCAGGGTCGTCGCCGGTATCGACGGCGACGAGGAAGGCCTTCTCGATGGGTGGCGCGAGATCGATCGTGGAGGACCTGGGCATGCGGGCAGGATAGCCGCCCGGCTCGCGGCCGGCAGTCGCCCGCGGCTCTGGCCGGCGTCGCGGCGGCCGGCCCCGTCCCCCGCAGCCTCAGGCGACCGGGACGATCACCTCCGTCCGCCAGCGGGTCGGGTCGGGCTCGGCCCCCGGATCGCTCCAGTAGACCTCCCACATCGGGCCGGCCACCGAGCGGCCCTGCTCGGCGATCCAGCCCATCAGGGCGCCGTACGTCTGGTCGAGCGTCTCGTACGGGCCGATGTGCCAGGCAACGGCGACCGAGCCGCCGGGCAGCTCGATCGGCACCGCCCGGCCGTGACCCGCGGCCGCGGGCCTGGGCAGCCCGACGCCGGCCTCGTAGTCGAGGTCGCCGCCGGCGGGCTCGCTGAAGTAGCGGGTGAAGGGCGGCCCATCCGGCGCGAGGCCGATGGCCTGGGCCGCCTGCCAGACCTCGGGCAGCGCCACGGCGAGCGCCTTGGGGATCTCGCTGACCTGCGTGTGGAGCCGGATCGCCAGGGCCGGTCGGGCGGCCCGCTCCTGGATCTCGAATGGGGACATGGTGCGCACCTCCTCGGGGTGTCGGCGCCGGGCAGGTGGCCGCAGCCGGGGACGGGGCCCGGGCTGCCGGGCAGCCCCGCGATTCTGGCACCGCGCGGGCGCGCCCGTCGGCCCCGGCTGCGGGACGCGAAGGTCAGGAGACGGCAGCGAGCGCGGCGACGACGGCGGCGGGCGTCGCGCCCGGGTCGGCGGCGTCGAGAACGAGGTCGACGGGCTCACGGCGGAACCACGTCCGCTGGCGCCGCGCGAAGGCCACGTTGCGCCGGAGGTTGACCTCGAGGTAGCCCGGCCGGTCGAGGCGGCCGTCGAGCAGATCCCACGCCTCGCGGTAGCCGATCGCCGAGAACGCGGGCAGGCCAGGATCGAAGCGTGCCCGCAGGGCGGCGGCCTCCTCGAGGATGCCGCCGTCGAGCTGCGCGGCCGCGCGGCGGGCGATCCACTCCCGGTGGAGCGTGCGGTCGGCCACGTCGAGCCCGATCCGCAGGAGCGCGCCCGGGTACCCGCGGGGCTCCGGCAGCGGCGCGTCGCCGGCGACGGCGGCGATCTCGAGGGCGCGCACGACCCGTCGCGGGTTGCGCGGGTCGGTCCGCCCGGCGAGCCCGGGGGCGAGCGCGCGGAGGCGCTCGGCGAGCGCGGGAAGGCCGTCCCGCGCGAGGTCGGCCTCCAGGGCGGCGCGGGTCGGGGGATCCCAGGGCAGGCCGTCGAGGGCCAGGCCGCCGGCCACGGCCCGGATCCAGAAGCCGGTGCCGCCCACCAGGAGGGCAACCCCTCGGGCCCGCCCGAGGTCCGCGAGGACGCTCGCCGCATGGGCGACGAAGTCGGCCACGGAGAAGGGCGCGTCCGGCTCGACGAGGTCCAGGCCGAAGTGGGGCACGCCGCGCCGCTCGGGGATCGTCGGCTTGGCCGTCCCGACGTCCATCCCGCGGTAGACCTGGCGGGAGTCGGCGGAGATCACGGCGGCCGGCCGGCCGCCGCCGCCGATGGCGAGGGCGACCTCGATGCCGAGGGCCGTCTTGCCCGTGGCGGTGGGGCCGCCGATCACGACGAGCGGCGGGAGCGATCCGGTCGTCGGGCTCCCCTCCCCCGCCTACGCGAGGACGCCGCGGAGGCTGTAGGGGCCCGCCCCGACGACCCGTGCGTCGACGATCCGGCCGACGAGCTCCGGGGGGCCGGGCAGGTGGACGAGCTTGTTCTCCCGCGATCGTCCCGACAGGCGGACCCAGCCGGCTCGCAGCGGCGCCGCGAAGGGGTCCTCCCCCGCCAGCGTGAGCGGGCCGGCCACGCGTCCCTCCGGCGCCTCATCCCCGTCCTCGTGGTCGTGGTCGTGGGCGCGGGGCCGGGCGATCGCGTCCACGAGGACCGAGGCGGTGCTGCCCAGCCGCTCGCGGTTGCGGGCGAAGCCGATCACCTCCTGGACGGCGAGGAGCCGGTTGAGGCGCTCCCGCTTGACGGCCGCCGGGACGTCGTCCGGGAGCCGCATGGCCGGCGTGCCCGGCCGGGGTGAGTATGCGGCGGCGAAGACCTGCTCGTAGCGGACCCCGCGCAGCAGCTCCAGCGTGGCCTCGAACTGGGCCTCGGTCTCGCCGCAGAAGCCGACGATGACGTCCGTGCTGACGGCGATGCCAGGCACCGCCTCCCGGATCCGCTCCAGCCGCTCGCGATAGTGGGCGATCGAGTACTGGCGCCCCATCCGCCGCAGCACGGCGTCGTCGCCCGACTGGACCGGGAGGTGGAGGGCGGCGCAGACCGACGGGCAGGAGGCCATCGCCTCGATCAGCCGGTCGGAGAGGTCCCAGGGGTGGGAGGTCACGAACCGCAGGCGCGGGATCGCCGGCCCGCCCGCCGCGTCGCGGAGGGCGTCGATCGCCCGGATCAGCTCCGCCAGATCGGGCCGTCCGCTCCGGTCGAGGCGCCGGCCCGCCCAGCGCGCCTCGGCGGCGCCCGCGAAGCGCGCCTCCGGGGCGAGGTCGTGGCCGTAGCTGTTGACGTTCTGGCCGAGGAGCGTCACCTCCCGGTAGCCGGCGGCGCCGAGGGCGCGGGCCTCGGCCACGATCTCGTCGAAGGGGCGGCTCCGCTCCGGCCCGCGGCTGAAGGGGACGATGCAGTAGGTGCACGTCTTGTCGCAGCCATAGATGATCGGCAGCCAGGCCGCCGCCGCCGACTCCCGGCGCACGGCGCCGTGCTCGACCGCGAGGGCACGGGAGCCCGCGAGGTGATCGGCGGCCGACACCGGGACGCCCTTGACGATCGTCGTGGCGGCCGTCGCCCCGGCCAGCCCCACGGGTGCCTGGGCGGAGGCGAGGCCCAGCCGCTCCACCAGCTCCGGCTCCTCGTCGGGCCGCAGGAAGAGGTCGACGGCCGGGAACTTGCGGGCCAGGCCGGCGCGATCCCGCTCGCGGACGGCGCACCCAGTCAGGACGACGCGCAGCCCGGGCCGCTCGGCCTTGAGGGCGCGCAGGACGCCCTGGCGGCCCACGACCTTGGCCTCGGCGGCTTCGCGGATCGCGCAGGTGTTGATGACGACGAGGTCGGCCGATTCCATCGACGGCGCCTCGGCGCAGCCCGCGGCGAGCAGGCGTCCCGCCATCTCCTCGGAGTCGCTGCGGTTCATCTGGCAGCCGAGGGTCCAGACCCAGAAGCGGGGCAGGGCCATCGCCTCCGGCCGGTACTCCGCGACGCGGCCGTCGGCCGCGGTGGCCGGCCCGCGTGGCGCCGCCGTGGCGAGCGCCGCGGGCGGGAGCTCGAGGACCGGCAGCTCCCGCGCCGTCATGCCGGCGAGCCCGTCGGGGCCCCGGCCTCCGTCGGGGTCCCGGCCCCCGTCGGTGCCTCGGCGCGGAGCGCGGCCAGGACGGCGGCGGTCACCTCGTCCGGGATCCAGGTCTCGCCGATCGCGTCGGCATAGCTCCCCTCGTCGCCGTGGAAGTCCGTGCCGCCCGAGGGCACCAGTCGGTGGAGGGACGCCACGGCCTCCATGGCGGCCACGGTCGCCGCATCGAAGCTGCGATGGTGCGTCTCGATCCCGCCCAGCCCCGCCTCGATGAGGTCGCGGACGAGGGCCGCCCGCTCCGGGGCGAGGGCGAAGTGGGCCAGGACGGGCAGGCCGCCGGCCGCCCGGATCGCCGCCAGGGCCTCCCGCGGGCCCATCCCCTCCCGCCGCACGTAGCCGGGCCTGCCCGAGCCCACCAGGCGGGCGAAGGCGTCCGGCACGTCGGCGGCGAAGCCGGCCGCCACGAGAGCCCGGGCGATCGTGGGGCGCCCCAGCGCCTCCTCGTCGTCGCGGTCGAGGTCCGCCAGCTGGGCGTCCACCGGCGCCCCGATCTCGCGGAGGCGGGCCACCATCCGCTCGAAGCGACGGCGGCGAGCCCCACGCTGGGCGTCGAGGAGCGCCTCGAACGCCTCGTCCGCCGGATCGATCCCCAGGCCGACGACGTGCAGCTCGCCATCCGGCAGGTCGGGGATGTCCCGAGCCGTCGCGTTGATCTCGACCCCGGCGATGACGGCCAGGCCGGCCGGGAGGGGCGGCGCGCCGGGCGCCACGACCTCGCGGTAGCCGGCGAGGGTGTCGTGGTCGGTCACGGCCAGGATGCGCACGCCGGCCGCGGCGGCCGCGGCGAGGAGCTCGGCCGGCGCCAGGAGCCCGTCCGAGCGGGCGGTGTGGGCGTGGAAGTCGGCCTGCGACGGGGCCGGCGGCACGAGCCGGCCGGTGGTCGGGGCGCGCCGGCCGCGGGGCATCAGGCGTGCTCCACGACCCGGCAGAGCCGCTCGACGGCGAGGGCCCGCCCGGTGGCCGGGTCGACGTCGATGCGGAGGGCGTTGAAGACGACCGGCCAGCCACCGACCTCGAAGCGGGTCGGCAGCCCGTTGAGGAAGCGGGGCAGCACGGTCGAGGGGTCGAAGCCGATCACCGAGTGGAGCGGTCCGGTCATCCCGAGGTCGCTCTGGTAGGCCGTCCCCCGGGGCAGGATCCGCTCGTCGGCCGTGGCCACGTGGGTGTGCGTCCCGGCCACGGCGCTGACCCGCCCGTCGAGGTGCAGACCGAAGGCGTTCTTCTCGCTGGTGACCTCGCAGTGGAAGTCGACGAGGCGGACCGGCGGCAGGGTGTCGGCGCCCTCGTCGAGCAGCCGGTCGACGTCGGTGAAGGGGTTCTCGATCGGGATCATGTAGGTCCGGCCCTGGAGGTTGAGGACGGCCACGTCGGTCCCGTCGGCGGCCTCGAAGACGCCCCAGCCGCGCCCGGGGACGCCGTCGCTGCCGTAGTTGTGGGGGCGCAGGATGCGCTCGTCGGTCTCGAGAGCCGGGTAGATCTCCCGCTTGTCCCAGATGTGATTGCCCGAGGTGATGACGTCGACACCGGCCCGCAGGAGCGCGGCGGCGGTGGAGGCGGTGAGCCCCATGCCGCCGGCCAGGTTCTCGCCGTTGGCGGTCACGAAGTCGATCCCGGCCTCGGCCCGGAGGTCGGGCAGGATGCGCTCGATGGTCTCGCGGCCCGGCTTGCCGATGACGTCGCCGATCATCAGGATCCGGCACGGGCGCGCGGTGCGGGGTTCGGTCACTGCCTGGTCTCCACGGGCCCGAGGCTATCATCCGCGGCCGCATCTCCGCTGGGGCGCCGCCGCGGCCGCCCTTCGCCCCGGCCCGGCCCGGCGACGTCGCCATGGGCCCGCGGCGGCGCCCCCGCTACACTCCGCCCGTGAACGCGGCCGCCGGACCCGACGTCGCCCGAACGGCGTCGCCCCGCCGCGTCCTGGTGGCCTACGCCTCGAAGCACGGCTCCACGGCGGAGATCGCGGAGGCGATCGGGGCGACGCTGCGCGAGGCCGGCCTGGCCGTCGTGGTGACGAGGGCGGCCGAGGCCCGCCAGGTGGGCGCCTTCGACGCCGTGGTCCTCGGCAGCGGCCTCTACTCCGCGACCTGGCTCCGCGAGGCCAACCGCTTCCTGCGGGTCCACCGCGCGGCACTCCGCAGCCGCCCGGTCTGGCTCTTCAGCAGCGGGCCGCTGGACCACTCGGCCGAATGGTCGGAGATCCCCATGACCGCCCACGTCGCGGCCCAGACGGCGGCCATCGGCGCCCGTGGCCACCGGACCTTCGGCGGGCGGCTCCTGCCCGGCACGCCCGGCATCGACGAGGCGATCCTGGCCACCCAGCGCACCGGCGACTTCCGGGCCTGGGGGGCGATCCGGGCCTGGGCGCGGGCGATCGCCGCGGAGCTGGAGCGGCCCGCCGCCCCCTGACGCTCCCTACTTGGCGTACTCGACGGCCCGCGTCTCGCGGATGACGGTGACCTTGATCTGGCCCGGGTAGGTCATCGACTCCTCGATCTTGCGGACGATGTCGCGGGCCAGGCGCATCGCCGACAGGTCGTCGATCTCCTCCGGGCGGACGAGGATGCGGACCTCGCGGCCGGCCTGCACGGCGAACGTCCGCTCCACCCCGGCGAAGCTCCCGGCGATCGCCTGGAGATCCTCGAGGCGCTTGACGTACATCTCGACCGACTCCCCGCGGGCGCCGGGGCGCGAGGCGCTGATGGCGTCGGCGACCTGGACGATGGGCGCCTCGAGGCAGGCGTACTCGACCTCCTGGTGGTGGGCGGCGATGGCGTTGACCACCTTGAACGAGAGGTTGTGGCGCTGGGCGATCTGGGCCCCGATCGAGGCGTGGCCGCCCTCGACCTCGTGGTCGACCGCCTTGCCCAGGTCGTGCAGCAGGCCGCCGGTCTTGGCCGCCTGGACGTCCGCCCCCAGCTCGGCCGCGATCACGGCCGCCAGCCGGCTCGTCTCGACGACGTGGTTGAGGACGTTCTGGCCGTAGCTCGTGCGGTACTTGAGGCGGCCCAGGAGGCGCAGCATCTCGGTCGGGAGACCCGGCACGCCGGAGTCGTAGGCCGCCGTCTCGCCGGCCTGGCGGATCACCAGCTCGACCTCGGCGCGGGCCTTGGCCACGACCTCCTCGATCCGGCCGGGATGGATGCGCCCGTCGGCCATGAGCTTGGTGAGGGCGAGGCGGGCGACCTCCCGGCGGACCGGGTCGAAGCCCGAGAGGACGACCGTCTCGGGGGTGTCGTCGATGATGAGGTCGACGCCGGTCGCCTGCTCGAGGGCCCGGATGTTGCGTCCCTCGCGGCCGATGATGCGGCCCTTCATCTCGTCCGACGGCAGGTGCACGACGGAGACGGTGTGCTCCGCGGTGTGGTCGGCGGCGACCCGCTGGATGGCCGTGACGATGATCTCGCGGGCCTTCTCCTGGGCCTCGTCGCGGGCCTTGCGCTCGATGGACCGGGCCAGCCGGACGGCGTCGTTCTCGGCGTCGGCGCGGACCGCCTCCAGGAGCTGGGCCTTGGCCTCGTCGGCAGTCATCCCGGAGATGCGCTCGAGGGTCGCCACCTGCTCCGACCGCGCCTCGGCCAGCTCCTCGCGGCCTTTCTCGAGCTCCCGCTCCTTCTCGAGGAGCTTGCGGTCGCGCTGCTCCAGCAT
This sequence comes from uncultured Chloroflexia bacterium, assembly GCA_963821235.1. Lineage (GTDB taxonomy): Bacteria > Chloroflexota > Limnocylindria > Limnocylindrales > CSP1-4 > CTSoil-043. Next base: position 2,168,450 of record CAWGCS010000001.1, on the reverse strand, counting down.
GTCCGTCCGCTGGTCGAGCTGCTCGTCGCGGGTGAGGAGGCGGCGCTCCAGGGAGGAGAGCTCCGTCCGCTTGGCCCGGGCCTCGTCCTCGGCCTCCCGCTGGAGGCGCAGCTTCTCGTCCTTGGCCTCGAGGATCAGCTCCTTCTGCTGGGTCCGCGCCTCGGCGACGATCCGGGCGGCCTTCTCCTGGGCCGTCCGCATCGACTGGCTGGCCCATCGGCCGCGCGCGAGGAAGCCGACGGCCAGGCCGCCGGCGACGGCCGCCAGCAAGGCCACCGCCACGACGATGGGGTTGTCCATGGTGTGCTCGCCTCCCGGCCGGCCGTGGCGTGGCCGGCGAGTATGTCGCGGAATCGGCGAACGTCGGGCCGGCCGCCGCGCTCTCTCGGGACGGGGCGGAACGAGCCCCGGCGTGGGCTCGCCGGGATTGGAAGGTACGTAGCGACCGGTCGGGCTACGACCGGGTTGCCCACAGGGTACGGCCGGGCGTCGAGGGGGTCAAACGGGGTTCCCGTGGCGCCCGGTCCAGGCGGCGACGGCCTCGCGGCAGGTGTCGGGGTCGAACCCGCTCCGGGCAAGGAGTGCGTACGCCTTGGACCGGCGACGGCGAGGATCCGGGTCGCGGAGGAGGGCGTCCCCGCGGCGAGCGAGAAGGCGCTCGGCCGCCTCGCGGTCGGCGGAGCCCGCGGCGGCTCGCTCCCCGGCCAGCAGGGCCAGCGACGGGTCGTCGGGGTCGGCGCCGGTCGTGGTGGCCTCGCGGGCGGCGAGGGCGGCTTCTGCATCGTCGGTCGGCACGCCCTTGCGGCGCAGCTCGTCGCGCAGGGCCCGCGCGCCCCGCGGCCGGGCGCGATCGCGCGACTCCACCCAGGCGCGGGCGAAGGCCGCGTCGTCGAGGTAGCCGAGGGCCGCGAGCCGCACGATGGCGCCCTCCACGAGGTCCGCCCGGTAGCCGGCCTCGCGGAGGCGCCGGCGCACCTCCTCGGTGGAGCGCGGTCGGACCTCGAGGAAGCGAGCCGCGGCGTCCAGGACGGTGGCCGGGTCGTCGACCGCGCCGCGGCGCGCCCGGGCTTCGGCGCGCGTCTCCTTCGGCGGGCGGCGCACGGTCGAGGTCCGCGGCTCGCCGCTACTCCGCCTCTTCGATGCCCTCGACCGGGATCTCCGCGCTCGACATGCCGGAGCGGACCCGGCTCTCGATCTCCGTGGCGATGGCGGGGTTCTCGCGGAGGAAGACCTTGGCCGCCTCGCGGCCCTGGCCGAGCCGCGTCTCGCCGAAGGTGAACCAGGCCCCGGTCTTGGTCACGACGTTCATGGCCACCCCGACGTCGAGGAGGCCGCCCTCGCGGCTGATCCCCTCGCCGTACATGACGTCGAACTCGGCGACCCGGAACGGCGGGGCGACCTTGTTCTTGACGACCTTCACCCGCACCCGGTTGCCGACGGACTCGGTGCCGGTCTTGATCGTCTCCACGCGCCGGATCTCGAGGCGCACCGAGGCGTAGAACTTGAGGGCCCGCCCCCCGGGCGTCACCTCGGGATTGCCGAACATGACCCCGATCTTCTCGCGCAGCTGGTTGGTGAAGACGAGCGACGTGTTGGAGCGGCTGACGGCGCCCGTCAGCTTGCGCAGGGCCTGGCTCATGAGGCGGGCCTGGATGCCGACGAACGAGTCCCCCATCTCGCCCTCGATCTCCGCGCGCGGCACGAGGGCCGCCACCGAGTCCACCACGACGACGTCGATGCCGCCCGAGCGGATGAGCGTCTCGGTGATCTCGAGCGCCTGCTCGCCGGTATCGGGCTGGCTGACGAGCAACTCGTCGACGTTGACGCCGCAGGCCCGGGCGTAGCCCGGATCGAGGGCGTGCTCGACGTCGATGAAGGCGGCCACCCCGCCGCGGCGCTGGGCCTCGGCGATGATGTGCTGGCAGACGGTGGTCTTGCCGGAGGACTCCGGGCCGAAGATCTCGGTGATCCGGCCGCGGGGGATGCCGCCGACGCCGAGGGCGAGGTCGAGGGCGATCGAGCCCGACGGGATGAAGTCGACCTGCTGCCGCTCGGCCGACCCGAGGCGCATGATCGAGCCGCGCCCGAACTGCTTCTCGATCGCCAGGATCGCGGCCTCGACCGCCTTCCCCCGCTCGCTCGCCGGCTTCTCGGTCGCCTGCTCGACCCGCCGGTCGCTCGTCAACGCCATCTCGTCACGCTCCTGTCCGTGCCCACGGCCCCGGCGGAGCGGACGTTTCCCCGCCCGCCCCTGGTGTCAGCCCTCGCCTTCGTCCTCGACGACGGTCCGTGGCTTCCGCTTCGGCTTGATGATCTCGACGCTCTGCGGGGGTTCGAGGAACGGCGAGAGCTTCGGCTTCGGCTCCGCGGCCTTGGCCTTCTTCTTGCCTTCGCGGTGAGGTCGGTCTCGGGATCCCATCGTCGAACGCCTCCGCGGGTTTCGAGGGTAGCGCCTGGTCCTTCATGCGGGCTGCACCGCCGCTTCATCGCGGCGTCGCCGGCTCGCCAGCGAGCGCAGCTCCGGAAGTCGCTCTGGGAAGGTCCCGGCGCGCAAGGCGGCCCGGATCTCGGCCATGAAGTCTAGGGTGAAGGTGAGGTTGTGACAAGTCGCGAGCCGATAGGCGAGGAGCTCGCCGGCCCGGAACAGGTGGGCCAGGTAGGCCCGCGAGAAGCGGCGACAGGCGAGACAGCGGCAGCCTTCCTGGATCGGCCCCGGGTCGTCCCGGAAGCGCTCGTTGCGGAGGTTGAGGCGGCCGCCCGGAACCCAGGCCTGGGCGTTCCGGGCGACGCGGGCGGGGAGCACGGAGTCGAAGAGGTCCACGCCACGGTGGACGGCCTCCAGGAGGTCGAGCGGCGAGCCGAGGCCCATGAGGTAGCGGACTCGCGGGTCGCCGTCGAGGGCCGGCACGACGACGTCGAGGACCGCCTCGCGCTGGGCCGCCGTCTCGTCGCCGGCCAAGCCCCCGATGTTGAGCCCGTCGAAGGGAAGGCCGCCGATGATCGAGGTCGAGCGCCGCCGCAGGTCGGGGTCGAGGCCGCCCTGGATGACCCCGAAGAGGGCCTGGTCGGGACGGTGATGGGCGGCCAGGGAGCGCTCCGCCCAGCGGTGGGTGCGCTCGGTCGCGATCGCCACGTCGCGGGGGTCCGTCGAGGCCGGCGGCACGGGCTGGTCGAAGGCGACCGCCACGTCGGCGCCCAGCGCCTCCTGGATCGCCATGGAGGACTCCGGCGTGAAGCGGTGCGACGACCCGTCGTGGTGGCTGCGGAAGGTGACGCCGCCGTCGTCGATCAGGTTGAGGTCGTCGAGGGAGACCACCTGGAAGCCGCCCGAGTCGGTCAGGATGGGCCGGTCCCAGCCCATGAACGCGTGCAGCCCGCCGAGGCGGGCGATCCGCTCGTGCCCCGGCCGCAGGTAGAGGTGGTAGGTGTTGGCCAGGATGATCTGGGCGCCGACGTCCTCGAGGTCGTCCGGATGGAGCGCCTTCACCGTGGCGTTCGTGCCGACCGGCATGAAGATCGGCGTCTCCACCGTCCCGTGGGAGAGGTGGAGGCGTCCGACCCGCGCCCGGGTGGAGCCGTCGGCGGGCGGCGGGACGAGGACCTCGAAGCGGGCGGCGCCCGGCACGATCCGGCTCAGGCCTCCGGCAGGCCGAGGGTGGGGGCGTCAGAGGCCGCGGCGTCGTCGCCGAGGGGCGCCTCCCAGATGGTCGGCTCGCGATCGGCGCGGCGGGGCGGGACCTCGTAGCCGAGGGCGGCCAGGTGGGCCCGGGCACGGTCGGTCGCGACGCGCCCCTGGGGGGTCCGGTCCAGGAACCCGATCCGGAGGAGGTACGGCTCGTAGACGTCCTCGACGGTCTCGATCTCCTCGGCAAGGATCGCGGCGAGCGCGGCGACCCCGACCGGCCCGCCGCCGAACTTCTGGACGATCGCGGCGAGGAGGCGGCGGTCGGTGGCGTCGAGGCCCTCGGCGTCGATCTCGAGGACGCCCATCGCCTCGGCGACCGCGGCGCCGTCGACGCGGCCGTCGCCGTGGACCTCGGCATGGTCGCGGACGCGCCGCAGGAGGCGGTTGACGATCCGCGGCGTGGCCCGCCCGCGCGACGCGATCGCCACGGCGGCCGCGTCGGTGATCTCGATGCCGAGGATGCTGGCCGAGCGGTGGACGATCGCCACGAGGTCCTCCTCGGCGTAGAAGTCGAGGCGGTAGGTCGCGCCGAAGCGGTCGCGCAGGGGGCCGCTGATGCGGCCGGCCCGGGTGGTGGCGCCGACGATCGTGAAGGGCCGCAGGGTCAGCCGCAGGGAGCGGGCGGAGGGCCCCTTGCCGATCATCACGTCGAGGGCGAAGTCCTCCATGGCCGGGTAGAGGATCTCCTCGACGGCGCGGTTGAGGCGGTGGATCTCGTCGATGAAGAGGACGTCGCGCTCGTCGAGCGAAGTCAGGATGGCAGCCAGGTCCCCGGCCCGCTCGATGGCCGGGCCCGACGTGTAGCGGATGTTGACCCCGAGCTCGCGGGCGATGATCGTGGCCAGGGTCGTCTTGCCCAGGCCGGGCGGGCCGTGCAGGAGGACGTGATCGGATGCCTCCCCTCGCCGCCGCGCGGCGGTCAGGAGCACGGAGAGGCCGGCCTTCACCTCGCGCTGGCCGAGGTACTCGTCGAGGCTGCGCGGCCGCAGCGAGCGCTCCACGGCGACCTCGGTCTCGTCGACGAGATCGGCGGCGAGGAAGCTGCCCGGGGCGTCGGTCATCGCGCGGAGTCTAGCATGCGCGGACCCGTTTCGCACGGATGTTCGATCCGTCCGCCGGGCCGCGCGTCACCCGATCGGGCCTAGCGCGGGCCGCCCGAGATCGCCCGCAGGGCGGCCTTGACGCGGTCCTCGAGGGTCCCGCCGGCCGGAGCCCCCGCCGCGCCGGCCCGGGCGGCGTCGCGGGCCTCGGCGAGCGTGTAGCCGAGGGCCTGCATGGCGGCCACGACCTCGCCCTCCGTGGGGCCTCCGCCGCCCCCCTTCGGGCCGCCGGCGATCGCCGCCGCGGCCGTGCCCGCCGCGGCCACCTTCTCCTTGAGCTCCAGGACGATCCGGGCGGCCAGCCGCTTCCCCACCCCGCCGATCGCGGTGAGGACCGCCTGGTCGTCGGCGAGGATGGCCAGCTGCAGCTCCGTGACGGGCCGGCTGCCGACGATGCCGAGGGCGACCTTCGGTCCGACGCCGGTGACCGTCATGAGGAGCCCGAAGAACCCCAGCTCGTCGGCCGAGCGGAAGCCGTACAGGGCCTGGAGGTCCTCGCGCACCAGGTGATGGGTGTGGAGCTTCAGGCGCTTGCCCGGCTCCGCGGCGGCGAGGATCGCGGGCGCGGCATAGACGCGGTAGCCGATCCCGCCGACCTCGAGGACGAGGCTGTCGGCGGCGACCGCCCCGACGACGCCCTCCAGGGACGCGATCATCCCGCCCGATCCGGACGGGCGGTCGCCCGCGGCCGCCGCATCGCCGGCCGGGCCGAGCGGGTCGTCCCGCCCCGCGGGGCGGTCCCGTCCCAGGTCTCGAGCATCCGCTGCTCGCGGGCGAGGGCGTCGCGGACCGCGCGCTCGTAGGGCGTCTCGTCCGCCCGGCGCGGCGCGACGGCCGCCCGGTCGAGGATCCCGGCGTTGATCCGCTCTCCGGCCCGCTCCCGGTTGGCGGTCCAGATGGCGATCGCCAGCGCGTCGGCGGCGTCGTCGGGCTGGGGCGGCTCCGGCAGGTCGAGGATCGCCTGGACCATCCGGCCGACCTGGCCCTTGTCGGCCGAGCCGTAGCCCGTGACCGCGCTCTTGACCTCCGACGGAGTCGCCTCGCGCACCGCCAGCCCGTGGGCGGCGGCGGCGAGCAGGACGACGCCCCGCGCATGGCCGACCGCCAGCGCCGTCTGGACGTTCCGCGAGTGGAAGATGCGCTCGACGCCGAGGAGGGCCGGCGCGTGCAGCTCGATGAGGTCCTGCAGGAAGACGTGGATCGCCAGGAGGCGGTCCGGGAGCGGCAGGTCCGCCTCGGTGTGGAAGGCCCCGAAGTCGATCGCCCGGAGGTGGCTGCCCGTCCGGTCGACGAGCCCGTAGCCCAGCGAGGCGGTCCCCGGGTCGATCCCGAGGACGATCACCCGGCGACCTCGGCCAGGATCTCGTCGGTCAGCTCGAGGTTGCTGGTGACCCGCTGGACGTCCTCGAGGTCCTCGAGGTGCTCCACCAGGCGCAGGTTCTGGCGCGCCCTGCCGGCGTCGACGGCGATCGTCTGCTTGGCGATCATGGCCACGTCGCCCGACTCGATCGCCACGCCCGCCTTCTGGAGGGCGAGCTGCACCTGCTCGAGGTCGGCGGGCTCGGTGTAGATCTCGAGGGGATCGGTGGTCGTCTCCACGTCGCTCGCGCCGGCGTCGATGGCGAGGAGGGCCACCTCGTCGGGGTCGGAGGCCGCGCGGGGGACCGAGATCACGCCCCGCTGCTCGAACTGCCAGGCGACGGCGCCGGAGCCGGCCAGCTGCCCGCCGGCCTTGCTGAAGATGGAGCGCACCTCCGCCGCGGTCCGGTTCCGGTTGTCGGTCGCCACCTCGACGAGGACGCCGACGCCGCCCGGCCCGTAGCCCTCGTATACGATCTCCTCGAACTGCTCGGCCTCGCCGCCCCCGGTGGCCTTCTCGATGGCCCGCTTGATCGTGTCCGCCGGCATGTTCACCGAGCGGGCCTTCTCGATGGCCAGGCGAAGGCGGAAGTTGCCGTCCGGATCGCCCCCGCCGGCCCGGGCCGCCACCGCGATCTCGCGGCCCATCTTGGTGAAGATGGCGCCCCGCTTGACGTCGTTGGCGCCTTTCTGGCGTTTGATCTGGGACCATTTGGAGTGACCGGACATCGGGCCGGAGTATAGCGGACTATCATGCTCAGAACGCCCGCCGCGGCCCCGCCCGAGATGCCCAGGGTCCGCCCGACGACGTCCCTGCCGCGAGCCCCCAGCCCGCCCTACGAGGTCTCAGCGCACCGATGACCAAGAGCGTCGACACCCCCCACCTCCGCAGCGTCGTCCTCGCCGGCCACGCCGGTGCCGGGAAGACGACGCTCGCCGAGGCGCTCCTCTACCGGACCGGGTCGATCAACCGGCAGGGTCGCGTCGAGGACGGGACCGCCAGCCTCGACTTCGAGCCGGAGGAGCAGAAGCGGCACATGTCGCTCTCGCTGGCGGTCGCCTCGCTCGACGACGACGGCAATCTCGTGACCCTCGTCGACACGCCCGGCTACCCGGACTTCGTGGCGGAGGTCGTCTCGGGGTTCCAGGCCGTCGACGCGGCCCTCATCTGCGTCGATGCCACGGGCGGCGTCGAGGCCGGCACGGAGAACGCGGTCGCCCTGGGGCGGGCCAACCGGACCGCGGCCCTCTTCGTCGTCAACAAGTGCGATCGGGAGAACGCCGAGCCGTCGGGCGTGCTCGACGCGCTCCGCGAAGCGTTCGGCACCAAGATCGCCCCGCTCCAGCTGGCCATCGGCAAGGCCGACTCGTTCGGCGGCTACGTCGACCTCGTCCACCGCCGCGCCTTCCGCTGGGACGGCAAGCAGGAGGTCGAGATCCCGATTCCGGCCGAGATGGAGGCCGAAGTCGCGACGCGCCGCGACCAGCTCCTGGAGGCCGCCTCGGAGGCCGACGACGACGTCCTCTCCAAGTACCTCGAGGGCGAGGAGATCACCGACGCCGAGCTCGACGCGTGCCTCCATCGCGGCGTCCGCGACTCGCTCCTGGCACCCGTCCTCGTCGCCAGCGCCACGAAGGGGATCGGCCTTCGCGGCCTCCTCGACGCGATCGTGCGCTACCTGCCGACGCCGGCCGAGGAGCCGCCGACGGTCGCCCGCGAGCCGAAGTCGGGCGACCCCCTCGAGGTCGCACCCGACGCCGACGGCCCGCTCCTCGTCCGCGTCTTCAAGACCACCGCCGACCCGTTCGTCGGCCGCCTCACCTACCTGCGGGTCCTCTCCGGCACGCTCCGCAGCCAGGCCCACGCCTGGAACGCGGAGAAGGGCGAGGACGAGCGGATCGGCCAGCTCCTCCGCCTCCACGGCAAGGAGCAGGAGCCGGTCGGCGAGCTGAAGGCCGGCGAGATCGGCGCGGTCGCCAAGCTGTCGGCCACCGCGACCGGGGACACCATCTCGACCAAGGAGCGGCCCTTCGTCCTCGACCGCCCCGTCTACCCCAGCCCGACCCTCCTGGTGGCGATCGAGCCGCAGACGAAGGCCGACCTCGACAAGATGGGCCCGGCCCTCCAGCGCATGCTGGAGGAGGAGCCGACCGTCCGCGTGGAACGCAGCGCCACGGGGGAGCAGCTCCTCGTGACGATGGGCGAGACGCACGTCGCCGTGATCACCGAGCGCCTGAAGCGCAAGTTCGGCTCGGCCATCGCGACCCACACCCCGAAGGTCCCCTACCGGGAGACGATCCGGGGCAGGACCCAGGTCGAGGGCAAGTACAAGAAGCAGACGGGCGGCCACGGCATGTTCGGCCACGTCTGGCTGGAGATCGAGCCCAACCCCGAGGGCGGGGTCGCCTTCGCCGAGAAGGTGGTGGGCGGCGTGGTGCCCAGGAACTTCTTCCCCGGCGTGGAGAAGGGCGTCCGCTCCGCGGCGGCGGACGGGATCCTGGCCGGCTATCCGCTCGTCGACTTCAAGGCGACCCTCTACGACGGATCCTTCCACACGGTCGACTCCAACGACCTGTCGTTCCAGCTGGCGGCGTCGATGGCCCTCAGGAAGGGCGTCATGGACTGCCGGCCGGTCCTCCAGGAGCCGATCATGAACGTGGCGATCCGCGTTCCCGAACGGTTCATGGGCGACGTCAACCGCGACCTCAACGGGCGGCGCGGCCGGGTCATGGGGATGGACGTCACCGGCGACGGGATGCAGGTCATCATCGCCCAGGTCCCCCAGGCCGAGCTCTTCAGCTACGCCACCGAGCTCCGCTCCCTCACCGGGGGGCGCGGCACGTTCTCGTCCACGCTGGACCACTACGAGGACGTCCCGGCCCACCTCGCCGAGAAGGTCATCGAGGCCCACAAGAAGGAGACCGAGGCGGCCGGCCACTGACCGGGCGGCCGCTCGGTCCGGCTCGTCCGGAGGAGCCCGCGAGCCTGGCTCACCCGCGAGTCGGTCTCAGGAGCCCGTTGCGGCGAGCGCGTCGGCCAGGCTGAGCCGGCCGTCGTAGAGCGCCCGCCCGACGATCGCGCCCGAGCAGCCGAGGTCACGGACGCTCGCCAGGTCCTCGAGGGTCGCGATCCCGGCCGAGGCGACGATCGCGCCGCGCTGGAGTGCCACCAGCCCCGCGAGGAGCGTCGCGTCCGGTCCTTCGAGCGTGCCATCCCGGTCGATCGCGGTCACCTCGAAGGTCGAGACGCCGGCGTCGGCCAGGCGCCGCACGGCGTCCTTCACCGGCACCCCACCGGCTCCGGGGCGCCAGCCATGGCCGACCGCCAGGCCGTCGCGCACGTCGAGGGCGACCGCGATTCGCTCCGCCCCGTGGGCCGCCACGAGCCGGCCGGCGAAGGCAGGATCGGCCAGCGCGGCCGTACCGATGACCGCGCGTGCAGCGCCGGCGCGGAGCACCTCCTCCACCGACCGCTCGTCGCGGAGGCCGCCGGCGACCTCCAGCCGGGTCTGCTTCCCCACCCCGGCGACCACGGCCGCCACCACCGCCAGCTGGCGTGCCGCCGGCTCCCGTGCGCCGTCGAGGTCGACGACATGCAGCCACCGGGCGCCGTCCGCCACGAAGCGCTCGGCGACCGCGAGCGGGTCCTCGCCGTAGACGGTCTCGCGACCGAAGTCGCCGCGGACGAGCCGCACGACGCGGCCGCCGCGCAGGTCGATCGCGGGCAGGAGAGCGAAGGCTGGCGGATCGGGCTTGCGCACTCTCATGCCGACATGATACCGTATTACCGTGCTACTACGCTAGCAGATGTCACACGAGGCACCCGACCCATGCAGCCACGCCCCGATGACTGGCGCAATCCGGACGCTGACGCCCTCCTCGATGCCTTCCTCGCGCTGGAGGATCCCGACGAGGCGGCCGCCTTCCTGCGCGACCTCTGCACCATCGGCGAGCTGCGCGACCTCGCCCAGCGCTGGGCGGTGGTCCGCCTCCTCGACGAGGGCCTCCACTACTCCGAGATCTCGCGGCGGACGGGCGCCAGCACGGCCACGATCACCCGCATCGCGTCCTGGCTGAACCACGGCGAGGGCGGCTACCGGGCCGCGCTGGCGAAGGCGCGAGCACGCGGCACCGTCTACCCGGAGGCGCCGGCCCACCAGCCCGCTCGACGGCCATGAGGCGGCGGATGACCCTGGCCGTGCCGAACAAGGGACGGCTGGTCGAGCCCACCCTCGCCCTGCTCCACGATGCGGGCCTCGTCTTCGAGGAGCGCGACCGGAGCCTGGTGAGCGCCGTGGAGAACGTCGACCTCGACATCCTCTTCGTGCGCACGAACGACGTCATCGAGTTCGTCCGCGATGCGGTCGCCGATCTCGGCATCACCGGCGGCGACCTGATGGCGGAGGCCGACGCCGAAGCCGTCCTGCCGGTCGTCCGGTCGCTCGGCTACGGGCGCTGCCGGCTCGCCGCGGCCGTCCCCGAGGAGGCCCCGCAGCAGCAGGTCGCGGAGCTGGCCGGCCTGCGCGTCGCGACCGCCCATCCCCGCGCCACGCGCCGCTGGTTCGCGGCGCAGGCGATCCCGGTCGAGGTGATCGCGCTCTCCGGCGCCGTCGAGGTCGCGCCGCGCCTGGGCCTGGCCGAGGCGATCGTGGACCTGGTCTCCACCGGGACGACGCTCTCCACCAACGGGCTGCGCCCGATCGGCGAGATCCTCGCCTCGGAGGCGATCCTGGTGGGCAACCCGGCGGCCCTCGTCGAGCGGGCGGCCGACGTCTACCGGCTGGTGACGATGCTGGGGGCGGTGCTGGAGGGTCGGCGCCGGAAGTACGTGATGATGAACGCCCCGGCCGAGCGCCTGGCGGCGCTCGAGGCGCTCCTCCCCGGGCTGGAGAGCCCCTCCGTCATCCCCCTGGCGCATCCCGGGATGATCGCGATCCACGCGGTCGTGGGGGTCGACGACGTCTGGGACCTCCTGCCTCGCCTCAAGGCCGCCGGTGCGTCGGGCATCCTCGTCCTGCCCATCGAGAAGCTCGTGGCATGAGCCCCACCCCCGCCACGATGGCGATCCCCAGCCAACCGACGGCCTACGCCTGGGAGGCGACCGACGAGCAGGTCGCCGAGCGCTACGGCCTGCCGATCGAGGCGATCCTCCGCTTCGACCTCAACACCTCGCCCGCCCCGCCCGACCTCGCCGTCCGCCTCCTGCGAGGCGGCGAGTATGGGCGCGCGATCTCCGAGTACCCGCCCTCGGACTACCGGGACCTCGTGGCGGCCGCTTCTGAACGCTACGGGGTGGGACGCGAGGAGATCCTCGTCGGCGCCGGCGCCGACGAGGTGCTGGACCTCCTGGCCAAGGCCTTCCTCGCCCCCGGCTCGGTGGCGGTCGTTCCGACGCCGACCTACGCGATGTACCGCGTCCTGACGGAGCAGCGGCGGGCGCGTCCGGTCGCCGTGCCGCGCCGGAGCGCGGCCGCGGGCTTCGCGATCGACGTCGCCGCCCTGCGGATGGCGGCTCGCGGGGCGGCGCTCGTCTGGCTCTGCAGCCCCAACAACCCGACCGGGCTGCCCGAGCCGCCGGGCGCGGTGGCCGACCTCCTGGCTGGCCTGGCCGCCGACGCGGCCGCCGACGGCCGCCCGTCGCCCGTCGTCGTCCTCGACGAGGCCTACGCGGAGTTCGCGGGAGGGTCCCTCCTCGGTCTGCGCGCCGCCTACCCGCGGCTGGTGGTCGTGCGGACCGCGTCGAAGGCCTACGCCCTCGCCGGCCTGCGCGTCGGCTTCGCCATCGCCCGTCCCGAGGTGCTGGTCCAGGTGGAGCCGTACCGGCCGCCCGGATCGGTCGCCATCCCCTCGGTCGCCGTCGTCGCCGCGGCCCTCCGCGATCCGGGCCTCCCGGCCGGCAACGTGGCCCGCGTGGCAACCGAGCGGGCCAGGCTTGCCTCCGCCTTCGGGGCGGCCGGGCTGCCGGCACACCCGTCGCTCACCAACTTCCTCCTCGTCGACATCGGGGGCCCGGCGCGCGCCCACGCCATGGCCGAGGGCCTCCTCCGCCGCGGCCTCGTGCCCCGGACCTTCGGCGCCGACCATCCCCTCGCCGGCCACCTCCGCTTCACCGTCCGCGACGAGCCCCAGGACGATCGCCTCATCGCCGCCTTCGCCGACCTCGCGCCGGCGTTCCATGGGACTGCGGCCACCACCCAGCCCGCCCCTTCGACCCCGGAGCCTGCCCCATGACCACTCCCCTCGGCGCTCTCGTCGTGACCGCTCGCGAAGGCCGCCGCGTCTCGGTGACGCGGCAGACCCGCGAGACCGAGGTGACGATCACCCTCGACCTCGACGGCTCGGGGACGGCGGCGGTCGCCACCGGGGTCGGCTTCTACGACCACCTCCTGTCGTCCCTCGCCGTCCACGGCCTCTTCGACCTCGAGGTCCGGGCGAGTGGCGACCTCCAGGTCGACGAGCACCACACCGTCGAGGACGTGGCCCTCGTGCTCGGGGCTGCCGTCGGGGCGGCGCTCGGCGATCGCGCGGGCATCGCCCGCTTCGGCGAGGCGACCGTCCCGATGGACGAGGCGCTGGCCAGCGCGGTCGTCGACGTCGGCGGCCGGCCGTACGCGGTCCTCGACCTCTCGTTCCGCGGCGAGCGCGTCGGCACGCTCCCCACGCAGCTCGTCGAGCATGCCCTCGAGGCATTCGCCCGGGCGGCCGGCGTCACGCTCCATCTCCGCGCCAGCGGGCGCAACGACCACCACGTGGCGGAGGCCGCGTTCAAGGCCCTCGCCCGGGCCCTTCGGGCGGCCGTCGCCGCCGACCCGCGGCGGGCCGGCGCGGCGTCGACCAAGGGGAGCCTAGGGTGACCCGGATCGCCGTCGTCGACTACGGCGCCGGCAACCTGGTGAGCATCGACCAGGCGCTCCGTGCCGCGGGCGCCGAAGTCGTCGTCGCCCGCCGGGCAGCCGACCTGGACGGCGCAGCCGGGCTCATCGTGCCCGGCGTGGGCGCCGCCGCCCCGGCGATGGCCCGCCTCGCCCGGCGGGGCCTCGTGGCGCCGATCCGGGCCTGGGCGACGGGCCGGCGCCCGTTCCTCGGCATCTGCCTCGGGATGCAGCTCCTCTTCGAGACCAGCGACGAGGACGGCGCGGCCACCCTGGGCGTGCTGGCCGGCCGGACGGAGCGCCTGCCGGACGCGCCGCGCCTCCCCCACATCGGCTGGAACGCCGTCCGCCGGACGCGGGAGCACCCGCTGTTCGCGGGCATCCCGGCCGACGCCCCCTTCTACTTCGTCCACTCGTTCGCGCCCCGCCCGGTCGGCCCCGGGGCGGCCGCCACCACGCTGGCGGTCACCGACCACGGGGGCACCTTCGTCAGCGCCGTCGCCCGCGACGCCCTGGCCGGCGTCCAGTTCCATCCCGAGCGGAGCGGCGCCGACGGCCTGCGGCTGCTGGCCAACTTCGTGGAGCTGGCGGGCGCGGCGGGCTTCGCCCGGGCACGTCGCCCGTCGGCGGCCGTCGCCGCGACCGCCGGCCGCGGAGCGGCCTGATGCTGGCCGTCCGGGTGGTCCCGTGCCTCGACGTGGCGAACGGGCGCGTCGTCAAGGGCACCCGCTTCGTCGACCTCGTCGACGAGGGCGACCCCCCGGAGCTGGCCGAGCGCTACGCCCGCGAGGGCGCTGACGAGCTGGTCTTCCTCGACATCACGGCCGCGCCCGAGGGGCGCGGCACGCTCCTTTCCATCGTGGAGCGGACGGCCCGCCGGGCCTTCATCCCGCTCACCGTCGGCGGAGGCGTGCGGACGGTCCTGGAGATGCGGGACGTGCTGCGAGCCGGCGCCGACAAGGTCTCCCTCAACACCGCCGCCGTGGCGGGGCCCGACCTCGTGCGGCGCTGCTCGCGGCGCTTCGGGGTCCAGGCGGTGGTCGTCGCCATCGACGCCCGCCGGCGTCCGGCGGCGGGTGGGGCACCGCCGGCCTGGGAGGTCGTGGTGAAGGGCGGTCGCGAGGGCACCGGCCTCGACGCGATCGACTGGGCGGAGCGGGTCGTCGACCTGGGCGCCGGCGAGCTGCTGGTGACCTCGATCGACCGCGACGGGACCCAGTCGGGCTACGACACGGCGCTCCTTCGGGCGATCTCCGATCGCGTGCCCGTGCCCGTCGTGGCCTCCGGCGGCGCCGCCGGCCCGGCCGACTTCGTGGCGGCCGTCCGCGAGGGCGGCGCGTCCGCCGTCCTGGCAGCGTCCATCTTCCATCGCCGCCAGCACTCCATCGCCGCGGTGAAGGCGGCCATGGCGGCCGCGGGGATCCCCGTGCGCGCCGTGCCGGAGCCGATCGCGTGAGCCGCGCCGGGGGCGTGGGCGGCCGAGGGGGCGTGGGCGTCGGCGGCGGGCTCCCCTCCCCCGCCGGGCCGCTGCGCGACCCGGGCGCCGTCCGCTACGACGCCGCCGGGCTCGTCCCCGTGATCGTCCAGGACGCCGGCGACGGACGTGTCCTCATGCTCGCCTGGGCGAACGTCGAGGCCCTCGCGGCGACGCTCGCCTCGGGCGAGGTCCACTTCCACTCGCGGTCGCGCGGCCGCCTCTGGCGCAAGGGCGAGACGAGCGGCAACGTCCTGCGGCTCGTGGATCTTGCCCTCGACTGCGACGGGGACGCCGTCCTGGCCCGGGTGGCGCCGGCCGGCCCTGCCTGCCATCGCGGCGAGCGGAGCTGCTTCGACGCCGACGGCCTCGCGGCGGCGGGCGACGCGGTCGGCGGCACGGCCGACGACGGAGCAACGATCGCCGGCGAGGGACGCTCGCCGGGCTCAGCCCCTGTCGGCACGGCATCCCCGCCGCTCCCCGGCCAGGGGTTCGCCTGGCTGGAGACGCTGTGGGCCACGATCGCCGACCGGGCCGCCACCCGGCCGGCCGGCTCGTACACGGCGCGGCTGCTGGCTGCCGGCGTCGACGGACCGGCTCGCAAGGTCGCCGAGGAAGCGACGGAGGTCCTCATGGCCGCCAAGGACGACGCCGCGGCCGAGGCCGCCGGTGGCGAGCGGACGGCGACCAGGGACGCCCTGGCCGGCGAGGCCGCGGACCTCGTGTATCACGCCCTCGTGCTCCTGGCCGAGCGCGGCCTCCCCCCGGAGGCGGTCATCGCCCGCCTGCGCGAGCGTCACGCCGGCTGACATTCCGCGCTGTGGCGCGGCTCGGCGTGCGGGTGGCTGCTCCCCCCGAGCCCGCGGCAATGCGGGCCCCTTGCGGGACCCTGCCGGCCGTCCTACGGCAGCTCGTGATGCGCCCTGCAGCGCGCCTCGTACGTCTCCCGCTGGGGTGTCGGGGTGTCGACGGCCAGGCCGCCCACCACCACCACCGGCTCGTCGGCGCCGGCCGGCCGGCCGTCGATGAGGCGCAGCGAGCGAGTCGCCTCCTCGCCGCAGACCGTGCAGATGGCGGTCAGCGAAGTGATCCCGTCGGCGATGGCCAGCAGCTCCGGCATCGGGCCGAACGGTCGCCCCCGGAAGTCGGTGTTGAGGCCGCAGCAGATCACCGTCCGCCCGGCGCCCGCCAGCCGCTCGACCACCTCGACGAGGCCGTCCGCGAAGAACTGGGCCTCGTCGATGGCGATGACGTCGGCCCAGGCGTCCTTGGCCAGCGTCTCGATCTCCGCCGGGTCGGCGACGGCCTTCGACTGGAACGCCGCGCCGGAGCGGCTGCGGACGACCTCGAGCTCCGTCCGGTCGTCGAGGACGGGACGGACCAGCAGGATCCGCCGTCGGGCGATCTCGGCGCGCCGCAGCAGGCGCAGCAGCTCGTCGGTCTTGCCGCTGAACATGCAGCCGGAGATCACCTCGACGTGGCCGCGCGTCGCCATCTTCATGCCCTCCCCTGGCCGCGCACGAGGACCCGCTGGTCCCGCTTGCCCCGCCGCAGGAGGAGGTAGCGGCCCGCCAGCAGGTCGCCGGGGCCGAAGGTCGCCGCCGCGTCGCGGACGGGCCTGCCGTTGACGTGGACGCCTCCCTGCTCGACGACCCGCCGGGCGTCGGAGCGGGACGACGAGGAGCCCGTCGCCACGAGGAGCGAGACGATGTCGACCGGCTCGCCGTCCTCGGGCCAGGCCGCGGCGGGGATCTCGGCGGCCAGGTCGGCCAGCGTCTGCGCGTCGGCGGCGGTGGGATCGCCGCCGAAGAGGATCTCGCTGACCCGGGCCACCCGCTCGGCGGCCCCCCGGCCGTGGGTCTGCTCGGTCACCTCGCGGGCCAGCGCCCGCTGCGCCACCCGCCGCTCCGGGGCGGCGGCGTGCTCGGCCTCGATCTCGTCGATCCGGCCCCGGTCGAAGAGAGTGAACCAGCGCAGGTAGACCCCCACGTCCCGGTCGTCGGCGTCGAGCCAGTACTGGTAGTAGCGGTACGGCGACGTCAGCGACGCGTCGAGCCAGATCGAGTCCCCCTCCTCGCTCTTCCCGAACTTGGCGCCCGAGGGCGACAGGAGCAGCGGATAGGCCAGCCCGTGGGCCGCCTCCCGGTTGCCCCCGGCCGGTCGCGCCGTCCGCCGGATGAGCTCCAGGCCGGCGGTGATGTTGCCCCACTGGTCTGCCCCGCCGCACTGGAGCTCGACCCCGTACGAGCGCTGGAGGTGGGCGAAGTCGGCCGCCTGGAGGAGCATGTAGCTGAACTCGGTGAAGGAGAGGCCCTTGGCCATCCGTGCCTGGACGGAGTCCTTGTCCAGCATGTAGGGCACGGTGAAGTGCTTGCCGACGTCGCGCAGGAAGTCGAGCAGGCGGGTCTCGCCGAGCCAGTCCAGGTTGTTGACGACGAGAGCCTGGGTCGAGCCCGGGGCGAAGTCGACGAAACGCGCCAGCTGGTCGCGGATGGCGTGCACGTTGGCCTGCACCGCCGAGCGGTCGAGGAGCGGCCGCTCGGCCGAGCGGCCGCTCGGATCGCCGATCAGGCCGGTCGCCCCGCCCACGAGCACGACCGGCTGGCCACCGGCCCGCTGGAGCCGCAGCAGCCCGTAGATGGGGACCAGGTGGCCCACGTGGAGGGAGCGGAAGGTCGGGTCGAAGCCGTTGTAGGCGCGGATCGGCCGGTCGGTCGCCAGGCGCGCCTCGAGGCCTTCGGTCAGGTCGTGGACGAGGCCGCGCCAGCGCAGGTCGGCCAGCAGGCCGGACAGGTGGACCGCGCTCACGGCGTCACACCCGGCGTCGCGCCCACGTCGCAGCGAACCTGGGGCACAGAGCGGGGATCCATGACCTCTATGCTATCGTGACCGGCGCCATGCAGACCAGCCTCGCGCGACGGCAGCGCCGTCGGCGGAACGGTGCCGGCCGGCGGCCATCCAGCGGCGGGCGTGCCGTCGCCGGCGTCGCGATCGCCCTCCCGCTCTTCCTCTTCGGATCCTTCATCGTGGCCGGCCTCGTCGGCTTCGCCGGGGTGGTGACCGCCTTCTCCTACTACAGCCAGGGCCTGCCCGATCCCCGCGAGGTCTTCGACAACCTCGACTTCGCCCAGGAGACGCGCATCTACGACCGGGCCGGGAAGGTCCAGCTGGCGACCTTCGCCCGCGAGCGGCGCGACGTGGTCACCTTCGACGAGATCCCCGGCGAGGTCATCGACGCGACGACCTCCATCGAGGACAAGACCTTCTGGGAGAACGCCGGCTTCGACCCCGCCGGCATCATCTCGGCCGCGGTCGACACGATCTCCGGCAACGCCCGCGGCGCCTCGACGATCACCCAGCAGCTGGTCCGCAACCGGCTCCTCCCGCAGTCGGCCTTCACGACCACCTACGAGCGGAAGATCCGGGAGATCATCCAGTCGATCCGCCTGACCCAGGCGTATCCCGGCGAGGAAGGCAAGCGGCAGATCATCACCGCCTACCTCAACGACAACTTCTACGGCAACAACAGCTACGGCGTGGCGGCCGCCGCGCGCGGCTACTGGGGCATCACCGACATGAGCAAGCTCACCCTTGCCCAGGCCGCCATCCTGGCCGCCATCCCCCAGTCTCCCACCACCTTCGACCTGGTCCGCAACGCGGTCAGCGAGGAGCTCCCCGACGGGACGAGCCAGCTCGTCGTCCCCTCCGACACGCCGATCGTCCAGCGCCGCAACCGGATCCTCGAGCTGATGAAGACGCGCGCCGTCCTGACGGCCGGCAAGCACACGGCCGAGGACTATGACAAGGCGATGGAGGAGCCGGTGGTCCTCACGCCGCCCTCCAACAAGCGGATGCTGGCCCCCCAGTTCGTGCTCCAGGTCCGCAGCGAGCTGGGCTCGATCCTCTGCGGGCCCGACGCCGCGGCCAGCTGCCCCCTCATCGACACCGGCGGCTTCAAGGTCGTCACGACCCTCGACTACCGCCTCCAGCGCATGGCCGAGAAGTGGACCGAGGCCGGCTCCCGGGCGCCGAACTCGAAGGACACGGCGGCCTACCTCAAGCGCCTCGGGATCCCGTACGAGCAGTGGATCAAGAACATGCGAGGCAAGGGCGTCAACAACGGCGCCCTCGCCGCCGTCGACTACCGGACGGGCCAGGTCTACGCCTACGTCGGGAGCGCCGGCTTCTACCTCAAGGGCAACAAGAAGTTCCAGCCCCAGTTCGACGTCCTCGAGGACGGCTGGCGGCAGCCCGGATCCGCCTTCAAGCCGATCAACTACATCGTCGGGCTCGAGGACCGCACGCTGACCGCCGCCTCGCTCTTCATGGACGTGGTGACGGATTTCGGCGGCGGCTGGACCCCGGTCGACGCCGACCGCCTGGAGCGGGGGCCCCTGCGCCTGCGCCAGGCGATCCAGGTCTCGCTCAACATCCCCGCCATCAAGGCGGCGATCCGGATCGGGCCCGACCGCGTCTTCGCCCGGGCGAAGGACTTCGGCATCCGCTTCCAGAACGCCACGAACCCGGCCGGCGCGGCGATCGCCATCGGCACGGTCGAGGTCCACATGATCGACCTGATCAGCGCCTACGGCGCGATCGCCAACGGCGGCGTGCTCATGCCGCGGACGACGATCCTCGCCGTCTACGACCCGAAGGGCGAGAAGATCTGGCCGCTCGACGGCGCCAAGACGACCGGCAAGCGGGTCGTGACCGCCCAGGCCGCATTCATCATGACCGACATCCTCTCCTCCAACACCGACCCCGCCCAGAACCCCTTCTGGAGCAAGCGGGCGATCCGCGATGGGAATACCCGCCGGCCGGCCGCCCTCAAGACGGGCACGACCGACGCGACCATCGACCTGACGGCCGTCGGCTACCTGGCGCCACCCGAGGACGCCAAGGCGCCGGCCCTCGTCGTCGGGGCCTGGATGGGCAACAGCGACAACTCGGCCCCGCCCAACGGCGTCGTCGCCCTCGAGTCGGCGGCCTCCCTCTGGCAGTCGTTCCTGACCCAGGCCAGCGAGGGCACGCCGATCGCGACCTTCTCCCGGCCCCCGGGCGTCGTCCAGGCGACCATCGACGCGAACAGCGGCATGAAGCCGGGACCCTTCACGGCCAAGACGGTCAAGGAGTGGTTCATCGAGGACACCGTTCCGCGCGAGGTGGACAACACCAAGGTCGGGCTGGAGATCGATACGGCGACCGGCAACCTCTGGCAGGAGGGCTGCACCGGCCCGATGGAGGTCCAGGGCTTCCTGGACCTCTCCGGGGTCGAGGCCGAGTTCCCGGCCTGGGGGCCCTTCAACAGCGGCTGGATCGCCCGGGCGATGCGCGGCTCCGGCGTCTCCGGCGGGCCGGAGAAGACTCGCACCACGTTCTTCTACGAGACCGGTGTCTGGAACCCGTTCGGCCAGACGTGGGGGGCCCCGTTCGCGCCCACTGAGACCTGCCAGATCCCCGAGCCTACGCCGACGCCGTTCCCGTCCGACCTCTTCAGCCCGTCGCCATCGCCCGGGGACACGAGCGCGCCACCCGGCAACGGTGGCGGCAACGGGCCGCCCGGCGGCGTGCCGCCCGGCCACGGCGGCTGACGGAAGGTCGTCCTAGAGGCTGACGACCGTCGCGCCGTCGCCCCCCTCGCCCCGCTCCCCCGGCCGGACGGCCCGCACGAGGGGATGGGCGGCCGCGGCCGTGCGGACCGCGTCGCGCAGCGCTCCCGTGCCCAGGCCGTGGATGATCGTCGCCCGCTCCAGCCCGGCCAGCGAGGCGTCCTCCAGGTAGCGGCCCACGACCTCCAGGGCCTCGTCGACGCGGGCGCCGCGCACGTCGAGGGACGAGGCGATCGTCCGGGCCCGGTCGAGGCGAAGGCGGCTGATCCCCGAGGCAGCCTCGTCCGCCTCCGGGCGCGCGCGCCCGGGCCGCTGCTCCTCCGCGGCCGCGAGGGACGGCTCCAGCTCCGCCGTCGCCGCCGAGACGCGCATCCCCCCGACCTCCAGGGTGGCCCGCCTGCCGCCCCGCTCGAGGGCGACGATGCGTCCCTCCCAGCCCCCGGCGCGGCTGCGGGCGCGGGCCCCGACGCGCCAGGCGATGGGCTCTGCGACCACGGGGACGGGTGCCGGGGCGGGGGCCGGGAGGCGCCCCAGCCGCTCCTCCGCGCGCCCCATCAGCTCGTCGAGGGCGGGCCCGGTGACCGTCTCACGCTCCAGGCGATGGCGGGCGCCCCGGATCTCCGCGCGGAGGTCCTCGACGAGCCGCTCCGCGTCGGCGCGCGCGCTGGCGACGGCCTCGTCACGCTCCCGCCGCGCCCGGCGGCGCTCCTCGTCGGCGACGCGTTGGGACTCGGCCGCCCGCAGCTCGGCGGCCCGGGCCCGGTCGAGGGCCACCCGGGTCGCGAGGTCGGCCGCCCGGATGGAGGCCAGGGTCTCCTCGAACGCCTGCTGGCCCTCCGTCAGGCGGGACCGGGCCGCTGCCACGATCTCCTGGGGAAGACCCAGGTGCTCGGCGATGGCGAAGGCCTGGCTCCCGCCCGGGAGCCCGATCCGCAGGTGGTAGGTCGGCGAGAGCGTCCCGAGATCGAACTCGACCGACGCGTTCCGGGCGCCGGGGGTGGTATGGGCGTAGACCTTCAGCTCCGCGTAGTGGGTCGTCGCCGCGACGAGGGCCCCTGAACGGAGGAAGTGGTCGAGGAGGGCCTGGGCCAGCGCGGAGCCCTCGGTCGGGTCGGTGCCGGCGCCCAGCTCGTCGAGGAGGACCAGGGTGGAGGGCCCCGCCGCACCGGCGATCCGGACGATGGAGCGGAGATGGCCGGAGAAGGTCGAGAGCGACTGGGCCACCGACTGCTCGTCCCCGATGTCGGCGAAGACGTCCCGCAGGACCGGCAGCCGGCTGCCCGGGTCGGCCGGCACGTGGAGGCCGGCCTGGTGCATGAGGACGAGGAGGCCGATCGTCCGCAGGGTGACCGTCTTGCCGCCCGTGTTGGGGCCGGTCACGACCAGCGCCCGGAAGTCGGCGCCGAGCTCCACGTCGATCGGCACGACGCGGCCGGCCAGGCCCGGGTGGCGGGCACCCTTGAGGCTGATCTCGGGGCGGGATGCCGTCTCCGCCCGGACCGCGTCCATCTCCTCCGCGAGGCGGGCCTTGGCGCTCCACAGGTCGAATCGGGCGAGGGCGTCGAGCAGCTCACGGAGTGGCTCCGCCTGGCTGCCGACGAGCGCCGAGAGCTCGTCGAGGATCCGCTCGACCTCGGCGGCCTCGGCCAGCTGGCACTCCCGCCAGGCGTTGCCGAGCTCCACCGCCACGAGGGGCTCCACGAACAGGGTCTGGCCGCTGCCGGAAGCATCGTGAACGATCCCCCGCACCCGGCTCCGGGCGTCGGCCCGGACGGGGATGACGTACCTGCCGTTGCGGAGCGTGACGATGGGGTCCTGGAGCGCGGCGCCCACGTCGGTCGAGTGGACGAGCTGCTCCAGCCGCGAACGGAGCCGCTCGTACGCCATCCGGGTGGCGCGCCGCAGCCCGCCCAGGCGCGGCGACGCGGTGTCGAGCAGCTCCCCCGTCGGGTCGAAGCTGCGCTCCAGCGTGGAGCGCAGGCCGGGCAGCGAGTGCAGGCTGCGGGCGAGCTCGTGGAGCAGCGGGCGACGATCGGCGGCCAGGACGTCGCGCAGTCGCGCCGCCGCCTCGATGGTCTGGGCGATGGCGGCGAACTGGCTCGCGTCGAGGCGCCCCCCGCGGACGGCCCGCTCGACGGCCGGGCCGATGTCGTGGGCGCCCCCGATCCCGGCGCTCGGCCGTTCCGCGAGGAGGGCCCGGACCTGGGTGGTCTCCTCCAGGCCCATCTCCACGAGGACCGGGTCTGCCCACGGAGAGAGTGCCTCGGCGAGACGCCGGCCCGGCGGGAAGCCCGTGGCCGCCGCGAGCCGCTCCCGGACCAGCGGGAACTCCAGGAGCCCGATCGACTTGGCGTCCATCAGCGCGGCCCTCCGGGCCGCGGCGGGCGAACCTCCACGAAGCGCCACGGAAGGTCGGCCCAGCCCGGCCCGGCATAGGCGACGCCGACCCGCGGGCCTGCAACGACCGCCGGGGGCTCCCCCCGGGGACGGCCCTCCTCCAGGCGCAGCATGCTCGCCGGGTCCAGGAGGTCCAGCCCGTCGTCGGCGAGGTCGATGTCGAACGCCGCGGCCAGGTTCGCCGGGCCGTGGGCGAGGCGGCCGGCGGGGATGGCCGCGATCCGACTGGCGGCCGTCGCCGGATCGGCGCGGTCGGCGCGGCGGGTGGCGAGCGCCCGGGCCAGGCGCGCGGCGCGCATGGCGTCCAGGCCGGCGAGCGGCTCGGCCGCCCGCACGAGGATGGCGGCCGGGCGGCCCGGGGGACCACAGACGACGTTGAGGCAGGTGTGCATGCCGTAGACACCGTACACGTAGGCGTGGCCCGCCGCGCCGAACATCGACGCGTTCCGGGCGGTCCGGCCGAAGCGGGCGTGGGAGGCGCGGTCCTGGGGCCCGTCGTAGGCCTCGACCTCGACGATGCGGGCGACGCGCGCCCCGCCGGACCCATCGCGGACGAGGAGGACGCCGATCATGCCCCGCGCCGCCTCAGCGACGGGCCCGGCGAGCAGGTCGACGAGGCGACCGGCGGCGCTCAGCTGTAGTAGGCGCGGAGATCGGCGGGCGTGATCCAGCCGAACAGCGCGAAGAAGAGGGGGATCAGCGAGGAGCGGAAGAGGCCGGCGAACTGCGACGGGTCGTAGAAGCCGAAGAGGCTGCGCAGGATGCCGATCTCGCCGGGATCCGCGGGGATCCCCGGCAGGGCGTAGTACGAATCGAGGATCAGGATCATCGCCCCGATCAGGATGAGCGCCTGGAGGGCGCCCAGGATCCCGCCGACGAGCTCGTCGAGCACGGTCGCCTTGGTGAAGAGCTGGGTCTTCCGGTAGAAGGTCTGGACGGCGATCGAACCGGCCACGTAGATGGTCAGGAAGCTGCCGCCGAAGGCCAGCATGTAGACGTACTGCTTCGGCAGGTGGACCCAGTACTGCGCCAGCCACGCCCCCAGCGGATCGCGCAGGTTGATCGCCAGCAGGAGCGACAGCAGGACGATCGCCAGGCCCAGCGCCCTCCGGAGGGTGCCCTGGATGTAGCCGACGACGAAGAAGCCGGCGACGAAGAACGCAGCGAGGATGTCGAAGAAGTTGAGGCCCTCGATGAACCCGACGACGTCCACGCAGCCTCCGGCTCTGGGCGCGACCGTCCGCCGCGCCCGCTCATCCGTCTCGCCGCAACCCCCGGCGGCCGTTCGACACTGTACGACCGCCATCCGGGTGCCGCAAGGTTCGCGGCGCACCGCGGCACCGCCACGGCCTCAGGATCAGGCCCGGACGCGGGCCCCGTGCGCCTCGGCCGCGGCCGCAACGAGCGTCCCGACCAGCGCGTCGACCTCGCCGTCGTCGAGCGGTCGATCGTCGGCCCGGATCGCCAGCCGCCAGGCGAGGCTCTTCTCGCGGGCGCCGAGCGGCGCGCCGCGGTAGACGTCGAAGAGCGTCAGGCGCCGGACGAGCGCCCCGCCGGCCGCCCGCAGGGTCGCCGCTACGGCACCCGCCGGGATCCCCTCGTCGACGACGATCGCCAGGTCGCGCTCCACGCCGGCGTGGCGCCCAGGTGGAGCGACGCGGACCGGGGGCAGCTGGCCCGCGGCGAGGCCGGCGACGGCGACCTCCGCTATGAGGACCCGCTCCGACCGGAGGTCCCACGCTGCGATCGTCTCCGGGTGGAGCTCGCCGACCAGGCCGGCGGTCGACGCAGCGGAGTCCGCGCGAGCCGCCCGGCCGGGGTGCAGCGGGAGGCCCGCCATGTAGGGCAGGAACGACGGCTCGGGCAGGCCGGCCGCCCGGGCGGCGAGGGCGACGATCGCCTTGGCGTCCTCGAGATCCCAGGGCCGGCCGGCCAGGCTCCAGGTCGCCGGGACAGCCGCCCCGGTGAGGAGAACGCCCAGCCGCCACCACTCCGCCGGCCCCCCGCCCGGGGCCGCGGCATAGCCCTTGCCGATCTCGAAGATCGCGACGTCGAGCCGCCCGTGGCGCTCGTTGAGGGCGAGCACCTCGAGGAGGCTTCCGACGAGGCCGGAGCGGAGGACGGCATGCCGTTCCGAGAGGGGGTTGCGGACCCGCACCGGGGCGCCGATCGTCGCCTCCTCGCCGGGGACGCCGTCGGCGGCGGAGACCGGCCAGCCGATCCGGGACGCCTGCGCGGCCGGCACCAGGGCCGGCGTGACGACCTCCGTGAGGCCGGCGCCCGCCAGGGCGCGCCGCACCGCGTCGCGCCGCTCCAGCGGGTCCGGCCGGAAGCGCGGCATCGACGTGTCCGGGGTCTTCGTCGGAACCGCATCGTAGCCGCGGACGCGGGCGATCTCCTCCACCACGTCGGCCTCGACGCGGAGGTCGTGGCGCCAGGTCGGCACGACGGCGACCAGGGCGTCGCCGGCCCCGACGGTCGCCGCCAGCGGCCTCTCGCCCGCCGCGACGGGCACGCTGGTGGCCGACGAGGCGACCTCGACGTCGATCCCGACCCGGGCCAGCAGGGCGGCCTGCTCGTCGGCGCCGAAGGCCGTGCCGAGGAGGCGGTTGGCGCGGGCGGGCCGGAAGGCGACACGGCCGGGACCGGGCTCGGCGGGCTCCGTGTCGACGCGACCGGGCGCGGCGCTCCCGCCGGACCAGGCCACGATGAGCCCTGCCACGCGATCGGCACCGATCCGGGCGAGGCGGGCCTCCTGGCCCTTCTCGAACCGCAGGCTCGCCTCCGAGCGCAGGGCGTAGCGGAAGGCCGTCCGGCGGATGCTGACGGGGTCGAAGATGGCCGACTCGATGATCACCTCGGCCGTGGCGTCGGACACCTCGGAGGCGGCCCCGCCCATGACCCCGGCGATCGCCAGGGGGCCCCGCGCGTCGGCGATGAGGAGCGTGTCGGGGGTGAGCTCGCGGTCGGCATGGTCGAGGGTCTCGAGGCGCTCGCCCGCCCGGGCGAGTCGGACGAGGACGCCCGCCCGACCCGATCCGTCGCGGGCGATGGCCGCCGCGTCGAAGGCATGGGTCGGCTTGCCCAGCTCCAGCATCACGTGGTTGGTGGCGTCGACGACGTTGCTCACCGGGCGCATGCCGGCAGCCAGGAGGCGCATCTGGACGCGGTCCGGCGAGGGGCCGACGGTCACACCGCCCACCCAGCGGCCGACGAAGCGGCTGCAGAGGCCCGGATCCTCGACCGTCACCGCCAGGCGATCCCCCGTCGAGGGGTCGCTCCCTTCCCGCAGGCCAACGTCCGGGAAGCGGACGGGCGCCCCGGTGAGGGCGGCAACCTCGCGGGCCAGGCCGACGAGGCAGAGGGCGTCGCCCCGGTTCGGCTTGACGTCGACGTCGAGGACGACGTCGCCGAAGAGGTCGGCCAGGGGCACGCCCAGGGGCGTCCCGGGCGGCAGGATGAGGATCCCCTCGCCGTCGCCGGTCAGGCGCAGCTCGTCGCCGGAGCAGAGCATCCCGTTGCTGACGACGCCCATCTTCTCGGTGCGCTCGATCGCCCGGTTGCCGGGCAGGATGGCGCCCGGCAGGGCGACCGGGACCCGCTGCCCGGCGGCGATGTTGGTGGCCCCGCAGACGATCTCGAGGACCTCATCGCCGACGCGGACCCTGGTGAGGCTGAGGCGGTCGGCGCGGGGATGGCGGGCGACCTCGAGCAGCTCTCCGGTGACGACGTTCCGCCAGTCGGCGCCCCACCGCTCGATCTCCTTGACCTCCATCCCCAGGAGGGTCAGCCGCTCGGCCAGCTGCTCCGGCGAGAGCTGGACGTCGACGTAGTCGCGGAGCCACGAGAGCGGGACCCTCATCGGAACTGCTCCAGGAAGCGCAGGTCGTCGTCGAGGAAGACCCTGATGTCGCTGATCCCGTGGCGCAGCATGGCGATCCGCTCGACGCCCATTCCGAAGGCAAAGCCCTGGTACCGCTCGGGGTCGATGCCGCCGTACTGCAGGACGACCGGGTGGACCATGCCGGCGCCCAGGATCGTCATCCAGCCGGTCCGCCCGCAGGCGGGGCAGCCCGGGCCGCCGCAGACGAGGCAGCCGATGTCGAAGGCGACCGAGGGCTCCGTGAACGGGTAGTAGCCGGGCCGGAAACGCGTCGTGGTCCCCTCCCCGAACAGCGCGTGAGCGAACTCGACGAGCTGGCCCTTCAGGTCCGCCAGGCTGGTCCCCTCGTCAACCATGAGCCCCTCGACCTGGAAGAACTCCGAGGCGTGGGAGGCGTCGGTCGCCTCGTAGCGGAAGCAGCGGCCGGGCAGGAGGGCCCGGATCGGCGGTCGCTCGGCCTGCATCACCCGGATCTGGCCCGGCGAGGTATGCGTCCGCAGGAGGGCTCCCTCGACGTCGAGGTACATCGTGTCCCACAGGTCGCGCGCGGGATGGTCGGGCGGGATGTTGAGCATCTGGAAGTTGGTGACGTCGGTCTCGACCTCGGGTCCCTCGTAGGTCACGAACCCGAACTGGCCGAAGACGTCGGTGATCCGCTCGATCGTCTCGACGATCGGGTGGAGGGCGCCGCGCGGCATCTCGCGAGCCGGGGCGGTGACGTCGACGGCCTCGGCCTCCAGGCGGGCGGCCAGGGCGGCGCTCCCCGCCCGCGCCCGCGCCTCCGCCAGGGCGCCTTCGACGGCAACCCGGACTTCGTTGACCACGACGCCGACGCGGGGCCGGTCCTCCTCGGGCAGCTCCCGGATCCCGCGCATCAGCCCGGACAGCGTGCCCCCCTTGCGCCCCAGGTACTCGACGTCGAGCTCCTCGAGGGCGGCGAGGTCCGGCGCGGCGGCGATCCGCGGGATCGCCTCGTCGCGCAGCTGGCGCAGGTGGGCGGTCAGGGTCGCGAGGTCCACGGTGACGAGCGCTCCTCCATCTCCAGGGCCCGGAATCGCGGACCCCCGCGGCGCCGGCGCGCGCGAGGGTCCCGCTGCGGTGGTCGTAGGCCGGGCCGGCTCCCGGTCGCGCCGTCAGGCGCCGCGGGCAACCTCGACGATCCGTCCGAACGTCCCGTCGTCGCGAACCGCGATGTCCGCCAGGATCTTGCGGTCCAGGGCGACCTCGGCCCGCTTGAGGCCGCTGATCAGGTCGCGGTAGGTCGCCCCGTGCAGGCGGGCGGCGGCGTTGATGCGCACGATCCACAGCTCGCGAAGCTCGCGCTTGCGGACCTTGCGATCCCGGGTGGCGTAGGCGAGGGCGTGGAGGAGGGCCTCGCGCGCCGGCTTGACGAGCCGGCTGCGGGTTCCCTTGCGACCCTCTGCGTCGTTGAGGAGCCGCTTGTGGCGGCGATGGGCGGTGACGCCTCGCTTGACGCGTGCCATCGGGTCAGCCCTTCTTCAGGTACGGCAGGAGCCGCGCCACCTGGGAGGCGTGCTCGCTCCCGATGAGGGCCTTGCCGTCGTAGCGCCGCGTGCGCCGCGACGACTTCAGCTCCAGGTGGTGGCCCCGCCAGGACTTGACGCGGATCGGCTTGCCGCTCCCGGTCACCCCGATCCGCTTCTGGCTGCCCTTGTGACTCTTCAGCTTCGGCACGCCGGCCTCACTCTCCCGTGCTCGCGGGCGCCGGGCCCGCCTCGTCGATCGTCGCCGCCGGAGCGGCCCCGGCGGCCGCCGCCGGCTCGGCCTTGGCGGCCGGGGGCTTCTCCCCCGGCGCGGCCTCGCGTGCCTTCGGCTTGTGGCTGGACGCGATCGTGATGTGCATCGACTTGCCCTCGAGCAGTGGTGCCCGCTCGAGGACCCCGTGGTCCTGGACCTGGTCCGCGAACTTGCTCAGCAACTCCCGCCCGAGGTGCGGGTGGGTCAGCTCGCGACCGCGGAACTGGACGGCGACCTTGATCCGGTCACCCTCCTCGAGGAACTCGATCGCCCGGCGGACCTTCGTGTCGAAGTCGCCCTGGCCGATCTTCGGCTTCAGGCGAATCTCCTTGAACTCCACGGACCGGGACTTCCGCTTCGCCTCCTTGTCTCGCTTGGCCAGCTCGTACTTGTACTGGCCGTAGTCGAGAAGACGGGTCACGGGCGGCGAGGCCGTCGGAGCCACCTCGACGAGGTCGTAGCCGCGCTCCTGTGCCATGCGGAGGGCCTCCAGCGTCGGCATGACGCCCAGCTGGTTTCCCTCCTCGTCGATCACCCGGACCGAGGGTATCCGGATCATCTGATTGACACGCAGCTCTCGGCTTATCGTCGACCCCTTCGCGCTACTGAGATCACTCGAGCGCCCGTGAACGGCGTGCAACAGCACGCGATCCGGGCGCGGTTCGCCGGCGGAGGATAGCACATGGACACTGCGGGGGGCGCGGCGGGCGGTCAGTCCAGGCGTCGCGCGGCCACGTCGGCGGCGAGCCGGTCGGCGAGCGCCTCCCACGCCTCGCCCGGCAGTTGGGCGCCCGCCCGCGTGCGGGGCGCGGCGGTCCGCGCCTCGACCTCGCGGTCGCCGAGGACCAGCATGTAAGGCACCTTCTGCTCCTGGGCGACCCGGATCTTGTTCTGCATCCGCCCGTCGGAGTCGTCGACTTCGACCTGCAGCCCCCGCGAGCGGAGGACCCCGGCCAGCTCGCGGGCCGGCTCGAGGTGGCGGTCGGCGATGGGGATCACAACGGCCTGCACGGGGGCGCACCACAGCGGGAACGCGCCGGCGAAGTGCTCCGTCAGGACGCCGATGAATCGCTCCAGCGAGCCGTAGATGGCCCGGTGGATCGCCACCGGGCGCTGCTGCCGGCCCGCCTCATCGATGTACCAGAGGTCGAACCGCTCGGGGAGCATGACCCGGTCGACCTGGATCGTCGCTGTCTGCCACTCCCGCCCCAGCGCGTCCGTGATCTGGATATCGATCTTGGGGGCATAGAAGGCTCCATCCTTCGGCTTCACCCGGTAGTCGAGGCCGGAGCGGTCGAGCTCGGCTCGCATGATGGCCTCGGTCTCCTCCCAGACGGCGGGGTCGCCGAGGGCTTTGTCGGGGCGCGTCCCGAAGGTGAGTGTCGGAGTCAGGCCGAACCACGCGTAGGCCTCCCGGATCTCCCCCATCAGTCCCTCGATCTCGGCCCCGATCTGGTCGGGGCGGACGAAGATGTGGGCGTCGTCGGTGACGAAGTGGCGGACCCGGGTCAGCCCCGACAGGACCCCGGAGAGCTCGTTGCGGTGGAGCACGCCGTATTCCGCCAGGCGCAGTGGCAGGTCCCGGTAGGAGCGCAATCGGCTGCGGTAGATGAAGGACGACTCGGGGCAGTTCATCGGCTTGAGGCTGAAGGTCTGCCCCTCCGCCTCGACGAGGAACATGTTGTCCCGGTAGTGCTCCCAGTGGCCCGACTGCTCCCACAGCCTCTGGTGGACGAGCGGCGGGGTGTAGACCTCGTCGTACCCGCGCCGGTCCTGGAGCTCGCGCATCGCATCGCGGAGGGTCCGGTAGAGCCGCCAGCCCTTGGGGTGCCAGAAGGCGGCCCCGGGGCTCACGTCGTGGAAGCTGAAGAGGTCGAGCCGCACACCCAGCTTGCGGTGGTCGCGCTTCTTCGCCTCCTCCCGTCGCCAGAGGAACTGGTCGAGTGCTTCCTGGGTCTCCCAGACCGTCCCGTAGATGCGCTGGAGCATCGGCCGCTTCTCGTCGCCGCGCCAGTAGGCGCCGGCGACGGAGAGCAGCTTGAACGGGCCGATGTCGGCGGTGGTGGCGAGGTGGGGACCCTTGCACAGGTCCATGAAGGGGCCGTGCTCGTAGTAGCTCGTCACGGGGAGCGGCTCGCCATCCCCGGCGGCCCTGGCCGCGAGGTCGTCGAGGATCTCGACCTTGTACGGCTGGCCCTGCTGCACGGACATCGCCCGCGCGTCGGCGAACGGCATCTCGCGGCGCACGAACCGGTGGCCGGCGGCGACGCTCTCCCGCATCCGGGTCTCGATCGCGGCGAGGTCGTCGGGCGAGAGCGGCCGAGGCAGGTCGAAGTCGTAGTAGAAGCCGTCCTCGATCGCCGGCCCGATCCCCAGCCTGGCCCCCGGGAAGAGCTCCAGGACGGCCTCCGCCATCACGTGGGCAGTCGAGTGGCGCATCGCGTCGATCGGGGAGTGGGCCCCCGCGTCGAGGAGCTCCTCCGCCGAGCCTCGCTCGGGCGCCTCCAGGGCCTCCTCGGGGAGCTGAACCGCCTGCTCGTCGGCCATCGTCGTCGCCTCCTCTGCCCGGACGCACGAAACCCCTCGTCCACGCAGGACGAGGGGCCGATGCCTCCCGCGGTTCCACCCGCCTTCGCCTCCCGGCGACCGCCGGGTGGCGCACTCGTGGCCGCGCTAACGGGCGGATCCCGGGCCGGTTCGCCGGCCGCTCGCGGGTGGTGCCAGGCCGTCGGGGCCGCGGCGGGTCTCAGCCTCTGCCTGCCGCTCTCTGGGGCTCCGCTGCCGGCGGGGCGTGTCCCGGTCGACGCGTTCGCACTCTGGTGGGCGGTAGAGGACTTGAACCTCTGACCTCATGCATGTCAAGCATGCGCTCTAACCAACTGAGCTAACCGCCCGATGTCTGTGCTCAGGAAGACCGCATGCCTCCTGAATATCGCTGGCGACGCTTGACCTACACCGCTCGAATACCGCATGCTGGTGACCTTGAGAACCCACTCGCAGAGGCACCGTGGCAATGCCGACCAGCCCCGCCAGCGCGGCCCATTCTACGGCAACCGACGAGCTAGGCGCGCTCGTCGCGTCGTGGCGCCGCTCCCTGGCCGCCCGTCGCGCCAGCCCGCGCACGATCGCCACCTACGCCACGAGCGTCGACCAGCTCGCCGCGCTTCCTCGCCGCGGCCGGGATGCCGACCGCCGTGGGTGCCATCCGCCGCGAGCACGTCGAGGCGTTCGTCACCGACCTCCTGGCCCGGCGAGCGCCCGGCGACCGCCCACAACCGCTTCCGCGGCGTCCAGGCGTTCTTCGTGCTGGTGCATCGAAGAGGGCGAGATCCGCGAGAGCCCGATGGTCGCACATGCGGCCACCTCGGCTGCCGGAGGCTCCCCCGCCCGTCCTGCGGGACGCCGACCTCCGGGCCATCCTCGCCGCCTGCGAGCGCGACCGGACCTACACGGGCCGCCGCGACGAGGCGATCCTGCGCGTCCTCATGGACACCGGCGCCCGGCGGGCGGAGGTCCTCGGCCTGCGCCGCGAGGACGTCGACCTCGACACCGGCATCCTCCGGGTGACCGGCAAGGGCAGCCGGACGCGCATGGTGGCCATCGGCGCCATGACGGTCCGGGCCGTCGACCGGTACGTCCGCGCGCGCGCCAAGCGCCCCGACGTTGCGAGCCCCTGGCTCTGGCTAGGACGCAAGGGGCAGCTCCGCGAGACGGGCCTGGCCGAGCTCATCCGCGACCGTGCCACGGAGGCCGGCGTGCGGGGCCGGGTCACGCCCCATTCCTTCCGCCACAGCTACGCCCACGCGATGCTGGCGAGCGGAATGCAGGAGTCCGACCTCATGGCGATCGCCGGCTGGCGGTCGCGGGACATGCTCACCCGCTATGCCGCGTCGACCCGCCAGGAACGCGCCCTGAAGGCCGCCCGCGCCCTCTCCCCGGTCGACCGGCTCGAGGAGCCGAAGCGATGAGCGATGCAGAACGCAATCTCGGGCTCCTGACAGCGGTAATGAAGCTGTTGCATGGCTGGCGAGCCGAGGGCGACGCAGCGACTGCCGATGATCTCGCATGGCTTGCGTCACTCCGTGGAGTCGAGATCCCTGACGAAGTCCTGCTAGCGGTTCTCTGGGATCGCGTGCGCCTCTACGACGTGAAGATGCACGAAGCATTCGAGGTGATCGCCGAGGCCCGCCGACTGATTGAGGAGTCGGAGGGCAGACGCCGGGCAGGAACAGCCGAGGCCACCCGCAAGCGACAGGAGAGATCCCGGCGATGGATCGCCCGGGCCGCCGAGCTGAAGGCTCAGGGGCTCTCCACAGCTCAGATCTCAATTCGGCTGAGCGATGAACGGGACAGGGCAACGGACTCGCGTGTGGTCGGGCGATGGCTGAAGGAGTCGAAAGTACCGACGCCACCGCGACCGGTCCGACCGCACCACGAAGTGTCGGAATAGTCACGCGCTGAAGGCCACGGCACCATCGTCCTCGATGGACGGTGGCACGCGGCGCACCTGGGGACGGATCGGCGGATTGACCGCCTGGGCACTGTTGCCCCCCGAGACGATGGTCGGGCCTGCGCATGCAGGGTTCCGGCGCCGGTTTGAGAACCTCGTCGACCCCGATCGCACGCTCTCCGAGGCGGAGCGGACGACCCGTGCCGACCGCGCTCGCCGCGCCCACATGCTCACTCTCGCGGCCAAGTCAGCCGCCTCGCGCAAGAGGAGGGCCGCCCCGGCTGGAGATTCGCCCGGGACGGCCCTGGAGGTCCGCCGCCATGACCGCGGCGAACGTCCGACCGCAGCGTAGCGCCTCGCTGTCGCCCCGAGAAGGGGTGCGAGCGTGAGCGGCCGTGTCTGGTACGCCGTCCAGTGCCGGCTGGTGCGCCTCCCCAAGTTCCGCGCCCTGTCCGATCCGGCGCAGCTCGCGCTCATCTACCTGTGGGCGCTCGCCGGCGACACGGAGACGGAGGCGACCTGGCCGAGCCGCGACGCCCTGGCCGACGAGCTGCGCCTCCACGGGCGCGACCCCGAGACGATCGTCGAGCTGCTAGAGCGCCGCTGGCTCGACGATCTCGGGGACGGGCGGATCGCTATCCACGACTGGGACCAGTGGCAGTACGCCGCGAGCAAGGCGATCAAGAGCGCGTGGGAGGCGAACCGAGTTCGGACGTGGCGCCTCACCCACAAGACTCCCCCCGCACCCCCCTCACAGGACAGGACAGGACAGGACATAACAACGGTTCGTACCCCGTACGACGGTGTACGTACCGAGGGTGAGCCTTCGGTGGACCCGGCGAGGCTGCCGCCGACCGACTATGACGCGGCCGTGGTCAAGGCGATGGCCCGACGGCTGGGAACCTCGGAGGCGGTCGCATGAGCCAACGCCCCGCGACCCGCCGCGACCTCGGGCAGATGGCGGAGAACACCGTCCGCGTCGGGCTCCATCTGCCCGTCGGGTTGACCCTGGCCGCCATGCTCCTCCGCGAACAGGCAGGCGACCCCGAGGCGAACGCGTTCATCGATGCGCTCCTGGCGCGTGTGATCGTGGTCGACGGCCGCCTCCGCGAGCGAGGGCTGCAATGAAGCGCCCGCCCCGCTGGCTCGCCGCGACCGATGGCATCGCCCACGCCCACCCGTCCGGGCGACCCGGCAACACGACGCCGTGCGGCGCGCCGGTCATCCGCGAGCGCGACGCATGGCCCATCCGCGCCCGCTGCCCTGCCTGTGTCGCGCTCACCGACCCCCGGAGGGATGCCCAATGATCGTCGTCTGCTTCACCTGCCGCCGCACCCTTCGAGCCCGGCGAGGCCATCCGCGTCCAGCCTCGGAGCGGCGTGCCGCGGTTCGTCCATCGCCCGACCGTCGCCGTCGAGGGCACGGCCTACGGCTGGTGCTTCCGACGCGCCACAACCCGCGGGGACCTCATCTCCCTGGCCGACCCGGCCGCCGCGCGGGAGTACGACCGACGGGATGCAGGGGCGCATGGGTCGCCCCCGGAGACGGCAGCATGAAGGCTGACGCGTTTCGCGAAACTCGTCAGCGCGCAAACGCGTCTGCCAGCACGGTATCTGGGCCGCCCGAAGCTGAGGGAACGCGACCCCCCTATCCCCGAGGCGACCGCGGCGTGACCCCGCACGCGACCCCCCTGGCCGTAGGGGATGGGGGGTCGAATTCCTCCAGCTCGTGGCGGCACCAGTACCGCAAAGGTCACTAGCCCTTTGCGCGGCTGGCGTCGGCTCGAGCGGTACGCCCGATGACCGCGCCTCGCCGTCCCGCCGCTCCGAGTCACCTGCAGACCCCTGGCCGGCGCCTGTGGGCTGACGTGCTCAAAGAGTTCGACCTGAGCAGCGGGCACCACCTAGCGATCCTGCAGACGGCCGCCGAGGCCGCCGACCGCGAGGCCGAGGCGCGCGAGGCGATCGCCCGCGATGGCGCGTTCGTCCCCGGCCGCTGGGGGCCCCGGGCGCATCCCGCGCTCGCTGTCCAGAACGCGTCGGCTATCCGCAAGGTCCGGGCCCTGCGCGAGCTCGGCCTCGATCTCAGCGACCCTACGGCGCCCCCTCCGCCGACGCGCTGGCGGCCCTGAGAGGAGACACGATGACCATCCGAGTTCGCCGTCGCACCGCCCGCACCCGTCGCGGCCTCACCGAATCCGAGCGATTGGACCTCCTGACCGGCGCCCCCTCCGCCTTCCGATCGCCGGCCGACCGTCATGCGGCGTGGAACGTCAACCGGGTCGAGTTGCTGCGGATGTGCCCCCGCGGCGAGGTCCCCGCGGCGTTCTGGCAGTACGACGGCCCGCCGGAGCTGCGTATCCCGCCGCGCATCCCCCTGACCGTGCTCACGGACGACGCCGCCGCCGAGCGGGCCATCGAGGCCGGCGAAGCCTTCCGGGCCGCCCGGCGCACCTACCTCTCCACCACGAAGCCCTAGCAGGAGACGCGACCATGACACCCGACGAGATCACGGCCGAGGTTGCCGCCCTTCGGTCCGAGCAGGCTCAACTGGAAGCCGTCATCCGCGCGCCGCAGCGACTCAGCGAGGTCGCGACGCGCATGCGGCAGCTCGAACAGGCGGCCGAACGCGCCGAGGCTCGCGCGTTGGCCGATGAGATCGCCCCCGGCTGGCGTGACCAGCTCGCCGCCGCCGAGGCCGCGTTCGCCGAGGCTGATCTCGGCTTCCGGGTGCAGCAGTCCGCGGTCCTTGCTCGTGAACGGAAGGCACAGCGGATCGCCGACAAGAGGCCGGGAAGTTCCGGCATGGTCGTCGACATGGTCGGCACTGTCCTCATCGATCGGCGAGCGACCACCGAGCTGAACATCGCAGACGAGCGGAGGCGCGCCGCGCTGGCTCGCGTCGCCCGCCTGCGCGCCCTCCCGGCCGCCCTCGCCGCGGAGGCCGAGCGGGACCGTCGGCCTGGGCCCAGGGTGGCCGAGAGATGAGCACCATCGCCAGCCTCGCCGCCCGCCCGCTGGCACTCCGCAGGGAGGTCCTCGACGCGATCCTCCGTGACCTGGCCGCGGACAGGATCGCCGCCGTCCGCCAGGAACCGCCCCGGCCCACCATGCGCGCCCGGCCCGGCGTGGCCGTCCTGCAGGTCTACGGGATGCTCGAGCATCGGCTGGGCTTCCTGGCGGAGCTGTTCGGGCTCGGCACGTCGACGGCCGACCTCCGCCAGAGGGTCCGAGCCCTCGCGGCGGATTCCGAGATCGGGACGATCGTCCTCGATGTTGACAGCCCGGGAGGCGAGGTGGACGGCATCACGGAGCTTGCCGCCGCCATCCGCGCCGCCCGCTCGCGAAAGCCCGTGGTCGCGATCGCGGACACGATGGCCGCCTCGGCCGCGCTCTGGATCGGGAGCCAGGCATCGGAGTTCGTCGTCACGCCGTCGGGCTCCGTCGGCTCGCTGGGCGTCTACAGCGTCCACAGCGACCTGACAGCCGCCCTCGACAAGCTCGGCGTCAAGGTGACGATGGTCTACGCCGGGAGGTACAAGGTCGAGCGCGCCCCCTACGCGCCGCTCACGGCCGAGGCCAAGGGCGACATGCAGCAGGAGGTCGACCACTACCTGGCGATGTTCGTCGACGATGTCGCGATGGGCCGCCGCCTGGCACCCTCGCGCGTCGCCTCGGGCTTCGGCGAGGGCCGGATGCTCATGCCGCGCGAAGCCCTGGCGGCCGGCATGGTCGACCGCATCGGCACCCTCGACGAGGTGATGAGCGAGGCGTCCGGGCGCGCCGCGACGGCCCGGGCCGGCTTCAAGGCGGAGCTGTTCCGGGCCCGCCTGGCGACTTTGGGTTCACGAACTGACGACGCGCGTCTCCCCGCCCCCAGCGATGGGTCGCACCCGAGTGGATCTCCTGCACTGGGTCCGGCCCATCGCGGGGCGCGGCGCAGCGCTGAGAGAGGGTCCGCTAGATGAGCGCCGGCGGCGCCACGATCGCCCGCCTGCGGTTCGAGTTCCTCGGCGACCTGAAGGGCTACCGCGAATCGCTGACCACCGCCGAGACCGAAGGCAACGCCGCGGCGAAGACCTGGGGCAGGCATTCCGCGACGCCATCGGCAAGGCGCCGGCGGCCGGCTGGCTCGGCGGGCTGAAGCAGGATCTCGAACTCGGCCGGAGCAAGACGCTGATCCTCCGGGACGCCGCGTCGAGCCTGAAGAAGGAACTCGCATCGCTCTCCGTGAAGGCGCTCCACACCGGGCTCAACGGCCTGAAGTCGGTCCTCGGGAGCCTGAAGACGGCCGCGGGGGAGGTGTTCAAGGGCCTCCTGATCGGCACGGGCATCGCCGCCTTCCAGGACCTGACGAGGATCGTGTCGGACCTCGTCCACGTCATCCCGAACCTGATCGGCCGTGGGCAGGAGTATGCCCGGACCGTCGACAAGATCAGCGACGCGACGGGCGCCTCGGCCGAGGCTTCGTCGACGCTCGTTGCCACCCTTGGCTTCCTCGGCGAGACGACCGGCAACATCAGCGTCATCTTCAGCCAGCTCGCCCGGAACCTGCCGGACGCTGAAGAGGCAAGCTGAATGCCCTCGGGATCACCACCCGTGACGTCAACGGCCAGATGCTCGATGCGGTCGCGATCCTCAACAACATCCGCTCGACGCTCGCCAATACGACCGACGGGTGGGCGAAGATGAGCCAGGTGATCGAACTCCTCGGCGGGCGCGGAGCGATCGGCAAGTTCGCTGAGTACTTCCAACTCACCGACCGCCAGATGGCCATCCTCACGGAGCACTTTCAGGAGACGGGGCAGATCCTCTCCCGAGAGCAGGTCCGGATCGGCGAGAACATCGAACGCCAGTCCAACAACATCCAGGGCATCCTCACCGGCCTCGGCGCGACGCTGATGACGATCGTCGGGCCACAGATCATCCAGTTCTTCTCGAACGTCGCCCGGGTGATCACCGACAACGCCAAGCAGATCGAACAGGCCATCGGCTCGGCCCTGTCGTTCATCTTCGGCATGATCTCGGGACTCGCCGGCTGGTCCGGCGCTACGGCCACGCTCACCGGCTCGCTGGGCGCCATCGGCGGTGCGTCGGACTCCACGCCGCTTTCGATCGCTGCCCTCGAGGACGAGCTGGCCGATCTTGAGGAGAAGGATCGCAAGGCGGCCGGCGGAACGAAGGCCGCGACCGACGCGATCCAGGGGCAGATCAAGGCCGTGGACAAGGAACGGGAGGCCCTTGACCGGCTGGTCAAGGCGCAGGATCGCGTCTACCAGGCGCGCCTCCGGTCGATCCGGTCCCTGATCGACGAGCGGCTGGCGCAACTCGACGCGGCCGAGGCTGCCCGGGAGCTCGCCGACCGCCAGCGTGACCTCAACGAACGGCTCAACGAAGCGCAGATCGCCCTCGCCCAGGCGCAGGCCGGGACGAACGGTTCCGTCAACGCCGAGGCCGTCTCGTCGGCCATGGCGGAGGTGGCGGACATCCAGCGACAGCAGGCCGATCTCGCCCGTCAGCAGGAGGTCGCCGCCCAGCGCAAGAGCCTGACCAACGCCCAGGCGTACATCGACAACGTCACCAAGCTCGTCGAGGACGCGAGAACCGGAAGGCCGTCGCCAAGACGCTCGGCCGCAAGAAGACGGCGCTGGAAGAGGCGCTCGCGGTCGCGCAGGAGCGCAAGGACGCCGAGGCCATCGCGACGCTCACCGCCGAGCTCCAGGCCGTCCAGACCGGCATCGAACAGGTGAACGCCCGCCTCCGGAGCGATGCCGACGCGGCCGAGCTGGAGGCCAAGAAGCAGCGGCTACAGGACTACGCGTCCGCTGTCCGGTCCACCTCCGCGTACGTGAACGCACCGCGCGAGGCCGACATCCGGGCGGAGCTCAAGCGGCTGCGCGAGGTCGCCGAGGCTGAGGAGATCAACGCCGCCGCCACGAAGACGCGGCTGGCCGAGATCAAGGCCGGCTACAGCCGCATCTACGGCGAGGACGGTTCGCTCGCCACCGAGGCCCCGTCCGCGTTCGAGACAGCGCGTCTCGCGGGCATCAAGTTCGCCGACGACGTGAAGGCGCATCTCGACGACCTGGCCGGGACGATCTCTGAGGTCACCGGTTTGCTGGGGGGCCTCTTCGGGCCGCTGGTCCAGTTCGTCAGGGAGAACCTCGGGATCATCGAGCTGTCCCTGATCCTCTTCGGCGCGTCCACGGGCAATCTCTCGGCGGTCCTCGCCGCCCTTGGATTGTCGATCGCGAACATGAACGAACCGGGATCGTTCTCACCGATCGAGGACTTCCTCGGCCTGACGAACAAACCGAAGACCGCGGAACGGCCGGCCAAGCCATCGCCGAATGCCGTATGGGTGCCCCTGGGCCCCGCAGGTCCGGCGCACTGGCGAATCCCACCCGGAGATGAGGGAAGAACCCCGATCGAGGGTGGACGGGCCGCAGGCGGGCCGATTGGCACCCGCGGGCCGGCACTGTTCAGGGGCGGTGAAAAGGGCTTTGAGTTCGTCCTGAGCAACCCAGCCGTCAGGGCCCTCATGGACCTGAATCGCTCGCCCGTGCAGGCGCTCGCCGCGGTCGCCTCCGGTGGTGGTATGGCTGATCGGGGCGTCTTGCACATCGATCGCCTGACGATCGAGATGGACGGCGAGAAGGTGACCGACCTCGTCGATAAGCGGCTGGCGTGGCGCAGGAGGACATGACATGGACGAACGCGACCTAGCGGCCGCCCTGGAGGCCCTGGAGCGCTTCCTGAAAGCCCTCAGCGGCGAGGATGACCTCGCTCTCTTGCAGATGACCACGCCCGAGCTGCACGAGCGCGCCGGGACCGGGCCCGGTATGTGCGCTCGGCTGAGAGAGCAGAACGAGATCACGGCCGACGAGTGTCTCCGGCTTCGGGCGTTCAACTGGGCCGGGATCGTGCCGGGCGAACCTCCGGCGATCGCGTTCCTCTGCAAGGACATCGGGGATCTTGAGGAGATGACGGTCCCGACGGGTGTGGGGATCTGGGCGCGGCGACCCGTCATGCAGCTCGATCGCGGCTTCTGGCGGTTCGCCGGGATGCTCATCTACCCGGGCGGAGGCTGGCCGGAGGGCACGCTGCAACTGGACATCCCGCGTCCGTCGGATCCGATCCAGTAAGGAGCTGACATGGCCGTCTCGATCGTCCACCACACGAAGCCGGCGGGCTCCGATTCCGGCGACGGGAAGGTCTCCAGGAACGCCTGGACCGAGGCCCACGACCTCACGACTGACGTGACCGACACCTCTCTTGTGCTCGCTCCCGACGGCGCGGGTGGCATCGAGGCGCGACCCGAGGCGGCAGAGGCCGCCGCCAACGTCTACAGCTACAGCACGTTCCGATAGGAGGCCGCCATGGCCGCGAACGCCAAACCGATCTTCGTCCTCACCCCGTCCAGCGCGGTCGTCACGGTCGTCAACGCGGACAGTACGGACAAGAAGACGATCGCCACCGCGGGTGCCGCCGGGGCGCGGTACGACTCGATCGCCGTCAGCTCGAACGACACGGCCGCCGTCAACCTCGCCTTCTACGTGACCGTGGGCGGGACGGACTACCACATCGGGAACGTCGCCGTCCCGATCGGCGCCGGCTACACGACGGTGGCCCGGGTGGATGCGATCTCGACGCTTGCCCCCGTGACCGGCTACCTGGCCCTCGCCGCTAGCGCCGTCCTGAAGTGCAACGCCGTCGCCGCAGTCACGGCCGACAAGACAGTCACCGTCGCCATCCTCGTCGGTGGGGACTACTAGATGCCGACCGTACAGCCCGCCGTCTACGGCATCCCGCGCAGCGCGGCGATCCCCTATTCGCAGCTCGTGCTCGGCACGCCTGGCCTCGTCGGCTACTGGCGACTCAATGAGAAGACGGGCACGGCGGCCGCGGATCAGCTCGGCATCCGGACCCTCAGCGCCAGCGGCACCGTCACCGTCGGGCAGTCGGGGCCGCTCGCCGGCGGCGGTTCCTTCCTCTTCGGTGGCGGCTACCTACTCGCGCCCTCAGTGATCGCCGCCTACTCCCGATTGACCGTCGAGACGTGGCTGCGGATGACCACCACCGACGGCGCCCGTCACGCGATCTACGGCGACCGCGGCACCGGGACCGTCTTCATGACCGGCCCCTGCATCGTGGGCGGCGGCACGGTCTACAACCTCACATTCGAGCAAGACGGTGGCGATATCGCCGACGGCCGCGGGGCACAGAACCAGGCCGTCAACGATGGCCTCTGGCACCACGTGGTGGGGCGGATCGAAGGCACGCCCGGCGCCTACAGCCTGACCGACTTCGATGTCTTCGTGGATGGCGTCGAGGCGGCGACCTACTCCAACGAAACCTACAACCACCACTACAACTGGCCATCCACGCCGGCGGCCTTCCGGATCGGGCAGGGCGGATCGGGCAGCTACGCGATGGCCGGCTACCTCGCCGAGATCGCCGTCTACGGCCGTGCCCTCACGGATCGCGAGATCGCCTCGCACGCGGCCGCTCCGCGCCGCTGAGGCCCTCCAGGACGGCCCAGCACAGGCCCAAGAGCCCCGCGGCCGCCCGTCACGGGTAGGTGATGTCTGAGCAGTCGAAGTGGTACTTCCTCGACAGGGCCATGAAACGGTCGAGGGCGACATTCGCGGCCTTTGAGGCGTCAAGTCCCGACGCTGCCGCGTCGGTCGCTGCCCCGAGCGTCCCGAAGGTCGCGGCGAGGTCCCAGTCATCGGCCGCGATCACGATCCGGGCAGCCGCGGTCGTGGCGCGGTCGGAGAATGTCGCCCCCGGCTTCCAAGTCCCGAGGAGATGCTCGAGGACGCGATAGCCCTCGCTCCGCGCGGCCGCCGCTTGGAACCGGACGTTGCCCCAGTCGCCGGCGTAGACGTACTCCCGCATGCTGGCGAGATGGCCCACGCCGAGGGTGAGGGCCGCGATGGCGCGGCAGGATTCCTTCCGCCATGCCGATGGGTACCTGGCCTTCGGGCCGGGTGTCGGGGTTGGGATCGGTGGCGGGAACGTAGCGGAGCCAGGGGGCGGTTGCGTGAAGTGAGGCGGCCCTGCGAGGGTGGGCGTCGGCCCAGGTGTCACGCTCGGCCCTACCTCGGCGCATCCGGCGACGATGGCCGCCATGAGGAGCGTCCCGATCAGCCCCCGTGCAGTCACGGTCGCCTGCCTCTCCCCGGCCTTGTCTACGCCGGTCCATCGATGCTAGTCCGCCGGTCAACCGCGCCTAGGCCCGCCTAGGGACGGCCTGAGCGGCCCGTGGCGCCACGCTGCGGCTCGGGATCGCCCTTGCGCGGCCGTCTACACTGGTCCCGCTCGGTAGTAGACGGGCACAAGGGCGATCGGCAGCGATGCCGGCCGCTCGCATAGACTTCGAAGGCCCTCCGCTCGGTGCTACTACACCGGCCGGGGGGCGTTTCGTTGGGAGGGCCAGAGATGGCCGAAGGAACCGCACCCTTCCAGGTCGCGCCCGGGGCAGTCCGGATGCACCCCGACCAGATCTTCTGGTGGGATGACGACCCCTTTTGGCGTCGAGGCCCGGACACTCCCGACGGCTGGTGGATGATCTACAGCCTCGGCGGACCTCGCGCCGTCCGCGCCGTCCGAATCATCGTCGACGATCACGCGCCCGAGCGGACCGAGCACGAGTTCCTGGCGACGCTCAGCGAGGCGCGCGATCCCGACCGCCGCCGACGCGAGCGAGACGCGGATGACAACGAGGATGCCTACCTCGCCGCCCTGACGTTCGCGGCCGAGATCCCGCCTGAGGAGCTGGTGCGTCTCCGTGACGCCGTGCGCGCTGGCAAAGCGGGCGGAGCGGCTGACGGTCGCCGACCGCGCAATGCTCGTACCGTGAGATAGTCGTGCTCCCGAACACCACGATAACCGGGCGCCCTTCGCTCGGGCGGATCGTGCGTAGGGGGTCGGGCCAGCACCGCTGAGGGGCCGGACGCATGTCAAGCATGCGCTCTAACCAACTGAGCTAACCGCCCGATGCCGTACCGCTGGCCGGGCTGGCCCTCATCGTCGCTCCCGCGTGCTGGTGACCTTCAGAATCCACGCGCACGAGCTGAACGACGATCCGGGCCGGGCCCCGCCAGCGCGGCCCATTCTACGGCACCCGACGATCGGGGCGCTTCCTCACGACATGGCGCCCCCCGGATGCCCGCCAGCCCGGCTCCAAACGCCGGGCGACCGGGGGCCGTCCGGGTCTCGGCAGATGCGCGACCGCCCCCGCCGGTGACGAGCGGCGGGAAGCGCGGACACGCGGTCCATGCTCGGCCGCCGCATCCGCGCGGAGCCGCCGGCGGGACCGGCCCCGCCTTGGGAGTGTCTCCGACGCGCGCAGGCCGCTCGTCGTGACCGCGGTCGCCGTGCTCGTCCTCGCGTCCGTTCCGTTCGTCACCGCCATCGCGCCTTCCCCACCCCGCCACGTCGAAGCCTGCTGGGTCGCGCCCGGCGACCCTGGGGGCGGGGTCGATTCCACTCGGCCTGACAGATACCGTCGATCCGAGCGTGGGAAGTCATGGAAGCGGCGGTTTCGACAATTCCGTGAGCGTGAACCGCGCCGCTGTGCCAGGCGGAGTGGCACGAGCGCAGGTTCGGCCCACCCCGTTCCACTCGGTGTGACAGTCGGACGGGTATGTCACCCGGCCTGACGCGCGCCGCTCGGCGGGGACGCGGCCACTGCAGGCCTCAGCGCGCCGCAGGCCTCAGCGCGTCACAGGCCTCGGCGCGTGAGGAGCGGCGCAGTGAAGTCCTTCGCGAGCCCGCCGTCGGCCTCCGGGACGAGCTGCAGATCGGGAGGTCGGACCTCGCGCCTCGCGGGCGCGATCCACTCGGTCAGGAGCCTGTTCACGACCACGGTTCCCCACCGGGCGATACGCCTCCCGCCCGGCGTCTCCCACTCGATCGTGGCCTCGGTGATCGGGACCATGGTCCGCCGCCGGAAGCTGCCCAACGGGTCCGCGCCGGGGACGACGTGGATGTTCCCCAGGACGTCGTAGGGCCCGAGCTGCAGCTCGACCGGGATCGGGCGAGTCCGCGTGCGGCGGTTCGGGTCGCCCCGAGGGCCGGCCACGGCGACGACGTAGATCTCGTCGCGGGCGATGACCACCGACCGCACCGAGAGCCCGTGGCCGTCCTCGAGGCTCTCCAGGTGCGTGTCCACGAACTCGAACTCCTCGTGCTCGTTGAGGAGATCGGTCACCCGCCGGGCCGAGAGCGGGAGGTAGCCGAAGGCGAGGGAATCGCCGGTGTACACGGTCAGCCCGACGACGGGGACGGGCGGCGGATCGGGCTGCTGGTCGTCGGGCGTCGGTCCCGGCGACATCCGCAGGAACAGCCGAAGAGGCCCCCGGAGCGTCGAGCGCATCGACATGCAGACGACCCTAGGCCGACCGGGCCGCGACCGGCATGACTCGATGGTCCCGGTGGGGGTGATCGAACGGACCGGGCGTCGCCCGGTGATGCCCGGACAGGCTGCCGGGGAGACCGCGGCCAGCGCGGGGTCTCTCGGGTCGGGCCGCCCGGCAGCCCGCGGCAGGCACCGACGCGCGCGCGGCCCCCTGCCCTACCAGCGCGGCTGCAGGGCTCGCACGATGATGGCCAGGCCGATGAGGATGATGAGCAGGGCTCCGACCGGGATGTCGACGCCATAGACGCTGCCGATGCCGGAGAGCAGGGCGACGGTGCCCAGGATCAGGGTGAACCAGCTTGCCCGGATCCCGAGGAGGAGCCGCACGACGTTCAGGCCCAGCATGATCAGGCCAGCCCCGATGAGCCAGGTCCCCTCCGGCACGGTCCTCACGAGGGCGAAGCCACCCAGCATGATCAGGAAGAGGCCCCAGCCGACGGTCTCCAGCCGCTTGTTGAGATCTTGCTTGCGGGCCTGCTCCGACATCGACATCGACGCGAACCTCCGAGGGTGAGACGGCAGCGGCAAGGATACCTGCCGGCACGGGGCGCGGATCGCCCCGGGCGCCAATCAGTCCCTGGACGGCCCGACCAGGAAGCGGCGGAGCTCGTCGCCGGCAAGACCCGCCCCCAGGCCGAGCGCCAGGGCGACCCGGGCCTGCACCGGTGTCAGGTCGCCCGCGAGG
Organism: uncultured Chloroflexia bacterium; assembly: GCA_963821235.1. Taxonomy (GTDB): domain Bacteria; phylum Chloroflexota; class Limnocylindria; order Limnocylindrales; family CSP1-4; genus CTSoil-043. The sequence continues at coordinate 2,123,754 of CAWGCS010000001.1, read as the reverse complement.
GCGATCCCGGCCCGCGCCCAGGTGGCCCCTCCGCCGGGGAACGCGTACAGCGGGCCGACGGACCCGGCCCCGGTCCGCGTGGCGAGGGCCACCGGCACGCCGGCATCGCCGGCGGCGACCGCCGCGCGAAGGAGGTCGGGGTGCGTGTTGCCCGAACCGGTCGCGGCGACGACGACCCCTCGGGCGCCGTCGCGCACCATCGCGTCGAGCAGAGATCCGTCGGTCTCCAGCGCCGCGACGACGATCGGGACGGGCAGGACGGCGGCGGCGGGAGATGCGGCCAGGGTGCGCCGGGCGCCCCGTGCCCGCAGCCGGACGTCGCGCTCCCCCACCCTGCCCAGCGGGCGCCCCTCGCGGGTCGCGAAGGCGTCGACCGCTGAGGCGTGGCGCTTGGCGACACGATCCGCAGCATGGACCGTGCCGTCCAGGCAGACGACGACACCCGCCCCGCGCGCCGACGGAGACGCCGCGACCCGGACGGCGCCCAGCAGGTTGGCCGGGCCGTCCCAGCCCGGCTCGCTGGCGTTACGCATGGCGCCGGTCACGACGACCGGCCGGGCGTCGGCGTGGCAGAGGTCCCAGGCGAACGCCGTCTCCTCCAGGGTGTCAGTGCCCTGCACCACCACCACACCGGCGAGGCGGGGGTCGCCGAGGGCCGAGTCGATCTCCGCCCGGATGCGCAGCACGTCGGCGAAGGAGAAGTGGCTGGCCGGTGTGCGTCCCAGGTCGATCGGTACGACGTCGACCCGCCCCGCCAGGCCGGGCACCGCCGCGAGGAGCTCCGCCCCGGTGAGCGTCGGGACGGCGCCGCCCGCCACCGGGTCCACGGTCATGCTGATCGTGCCGCCGGTGAAGATGACGGCCACCGCCGGTCGCCGGCTCACGGCTCGTCCGGCGAGGGGCCCGGCGGGGCCCCGTCGGGGGGCGTCGCCGCCGACCCGACGACGGGTGCCGCGCCGAACCCGGCGACGGGCGCCGCAGGGACGACCGGCCTGCCGAAGGGCGCCGCGGCGGCCTCGGCCGCAGGCGCCGCGTCAGCCGGCGGCGTCGCGGGCTCGACGGCTTCCGGGGACGTGGCCACGCGGGTCCCGTCGCGGCGGCGGATGAGCGAGGCGACCCCGACGACGACGATCGACGAGGCGGCGAACAGGACGACCGGCATCGTGCCCACCACGTCCGAGATCGGCCCCACCACGATGATGGGCAGGAAGCTGCCGACGGAGACGAGCATGTTGAGGATCCCGAAGACGCGACCGCGGACGGCCTGCGGGATCTCCGACTGCAGCTCGGTCTGGGACGGGATGGCGATCGAGGCGTAGCCGACGCCGGCGAGGAAGGCGATGACGACGACCACGGTCAGGATGCTGACGAAGGCCGACAGGTCGGGCCCCGGGACGGCGTCGTCCACGTCGCGCAGGAACTGGGCGATCGGACCGGCGATGGAGATCAGGGCCAGGCAGACGCCGAGGACGAGCAGGCCGATCTCGATCAGGCGTCGCCGCGACACGATGGCCTGCACGGCGTTGACGCCGAGGGCGCCCGTCACCACGCCCACCCCCAGGGGAAGCACGATCACCACGAAGTCCTTCGGCCGCAGGCCGAGGACGTCCTCCGCGAACCCGGGCCCGAGGACACCGAGCACGCCGACGATCGAGGCCGCGATCCCCAGGTAGAGCAGGGCCCAGCTGACCACCGGGTGGGCGCGGACATAGGCGATCCCCTCCCGGAACTGCTGGACGAACGAGCCGACCGCCTCCTCCGCCTCGCGCAGGGCAGCGTCGTGCGGCATCGTCCCGGGCGGGGCCGGCGGGAGGGTCCAGCAGAGGATCGCGGCGACGAAGTAGCACCCGGCGACGATGACGACGAGGATCGTCGGGTTGGCGATCGTCACCAGGAGCGGTCCAAGGACGGTGAAGCCGACCGCGAACGCAGCGTTGAGGGTCAGGGTGAAGATCCCGTTGGCGGCCGTCAGCTGGGCCCGCGGCACCACCAGGGGGATCATGGAGAGCTCGGCCGGGGCGAAGAAGGTGGTGACGATCGAGACGAGCGCGTTGAGGAGGAAGACGACGACGATGTTGGTGTCCAGGACGGCCAGGGCGACGAAGAGGCCGGCGCGCAGGAGGTTCGTGACCACCAGCACCAGGCGCCGGTCGAAGCGATCGACGTAGACGCCGGCCAGGGCGCTGAAGATCACGGCCGGGGTGAGGAAGGTCAGGATCAGGAGGGAGACGGCGCTGTTCGACTCGGTCTCGCCGTAGACCAGCACGGTCAGGCCGTAGAGCACCATGTTGCCGCCGACCTGGGTGGCCAGCTGGGAGAGCCACAGGAGCAGGAACGGGCGGTTGCGGAAGACCGCGAGCGCGCTGCCTTCAGGCGCCTGCGCCGCGGTGGCGAGGCTCACGCGGGACCGACCTCGGGACCGCGGTGCACGAACCCGGCCAGGCGGCGCTCCACCGTGCGGCGCTCGACGAGGACCCGCCGGCCGCAGGCGACGCAGCGAAGGCCGAGGTCCGCTCCCAGGCGATCGACGTCCCAGGCGCGGCCGCCGCAGGGGTGCGGGCGTCGGAGCTCGAGGCGATCGCCCAGGCGGAAGGGGATGGGCTCGGTCATGCGACGAGTGGCGGCTGCATCGGCGCCGAGGGTAGCACCCGGCGACCGACGGCGGGGTCGCCGGCGATCAGGGTCGCGGCTTCCCGGCGACCGGGACGAGGGTCCGCTCGGTGGCCGGGACGGTGACCGCGTCGAGCGGCGTCACCTCGACGGCCACCTCCTCGTAGGTCGCCTGGAGCTGCGCCACGAGGCCGCCTGCCCGCGTCAGCGCCCCGGTCAGGGCGGCGGGGTTGCCGATGGCCAGCACCTCGACCCGCGGTCCCAGGGCAGTGTTCTCGACGGAGAGCGACCCGTCGGGCCCACCGACGACCGTACCCGCGACGACCCGCACGCCACCGATGGAGATCGCCTCCGCGCCGGCGTTGCGGAGCTCGTTGAGGAGGTCGGAGATCGCGCTGGCCGGGACGCCGCCGTAGACCGCCACGCGGACCCCGGGACCCGTCGCCGGCTCCAGGCCGGCCCACGTCCGGATGCGCTCCAGGTCGCCCCGCAGCTGGCCCACCGACGTCTCGCCGCGCGCGGTCGCGGCCGTGATGGCGTCCAGCTGGCGCTGGAGGTCGGCGGCCTCGCCGCGGAGCTGGTCGTTGCGGGTGCTGAGGTTGGCGACGAGGAGGGTCAGGTCCTGCGAGGACTGGGTCGCCAGGCCGGTGCCGGCCTGCTGGGCCCGCAGCTGGATCACGATGAGCAGGCCGAGCAGGAGGGCGACGGCGGCGATGGCGAGCTGGCTCCGCGGCTGGCGCATGGTCAGGGCGCCGGCGTCGGGCTCGCCGTCGGGCGAGCGTAGCGGAGGGTCACCGAGCCCGCGTAGGCGGGCACCGTGACCGCCGCCGGCTGGCCGAAGGAGATGCGGATCCCGAACCGGTCGGCCCGGGCCTGCACGAGCTCGACGAAGCCGGGCGAAGCGGCCAGCTGGTCGTAGAGATCGGCTGGCCCGATGGCGGCGACCTGGTACGGCGGGGCGAGGTAGGCCGAGTTGACGAGGACCGAGCCGCCGATGTCGACGATCGCCGTCGTCGGCGTCACCCGCTCCCCGTTGACGGCCACCGCCTCGGCCCCCGCCAGCCAGAGCTCCTCGACGAGCGTGCGGATGTCGCGGGCGGACACGCGGTAGTCGGCCGCGGACTCACCGGGCGGCACCGGCTCCTGCGAGTCCTCCAGCTGGAGGACGATCCCGGGACCCTCGAGGGCGACGATCCCGGCGGCGATCCGCGCCGCGCCCAGGGCGGCGTTGAGCTGCCGCACGAGCTGGTCGCTGCCGGCCGCGCCCGCCTCGGCGCCCGTGATGCGCGAGCGAAGGTCGAGGATCTGGGCCTTGAGGGCGTCCTGCTGCGCCTGGAGGGCGAGGACGGTCTCGACGAGCGGCGCCCGCTCCTGGGTCGTGTAGCGCACGCGGGGCGCCTCGCTCTTCGCCTGGGCGGCGATGAGGAACCCCAGCGCGACGAGGGCCCCGAAGAGGGTCACCTGCCACGTCGGCACGGAGCGGATCCGCGTGGCCAGCCCGCTCACGCCGCAGGCCCGCCGTCCCCGCCATGCCGGCGCCTGCGGACCAGGGCGATCGCGCCGCCGACGAGGAGGCCGGCGCCCGCGGCGAGCGCCAGGACCCACCCCTGGCTGAAGGAGGAGGCGTCCCCGCCTCCATTGCCCGTGGCCGGCACGCCGCTGGGCGCCGGCGAGCCGAGCGGGCTCGGCAAGACGTCGGGAGCAGCCGAGGACGATGCCTCGGTCCAGCCGGGCGGGAGGGGCCCAGCGGGGGCCGGCTGCGGGCCGTAGCGCGTCGGCGGAGCCGCACCCAGATCGTCCAGCCAGGCCGCCTCGAAGCCGGCCAGGTCGCGGCCGATCGCCGCCTGGAAGGCCTCGTCGTCGGTGACGCCATCGGCGTAGCTGCGGATCAGGGAGACGAGCGCGGCGGTGCCCTCCGTGCGGACGAGGAAGTCGACCGCGGACACGCTCTCCGCGTAGGCGAGGGAGAAGCGGTCCAGGCTCGTCGGGAACTGCCCGCCCAGGGCGTCGAGCGGCATCAGGCGCTCGGCGCGCACGGCATCCTCGACGGAGGATCGATCGGACGCGTCGTACCCCTGGGAGAGGTAGACCGCCAGGCCCTCGTTGAGCCAGCGCGGCGGGAAGTGGTAGGGGTTGCGGACGGCGGTGTCGAAGACGAGATGGGTCAGCTCGTGGGGGATGACGATCCCGACCCAGCTGTCCGCGAGGTCGGCCGGCCCGATGAGGGCGAACATCGTGCGGATGTCGGCATGGGCCTCGCCGCCCACGTTCTCGCGCGTGCCGGGCCCCAGGGCGTCGTAGAAGGCAGCCTGGTCCGCGTAGACGTAGAAGTCGATCGGCTCGCTCTCGGTGACCCCGAGGAAGGTCGCCGCGTCGCGGACGGCCCGCTCGCCGATCTCGAGGGCGCGCGTCCCGAAGGACGGCCCACCCTCGTACCAGTGCAGGCGCACCAGGTCGCCGGTCAGGGTTTGCCACTGGAACCGCGTGTCGGCGTAGACCAACGTGACCGGCGGTCCCTCCGTCGCGGCGATGCTCCGGTCCGCCGGCACGACGCGCCAGCGCGCGGTCAGCGTCGTGTTGGGGACGAGGTGCCCGTCGGCGGTCGGCGACCAGGTCCTCGTCACCTCCCTGCGTCCGGCCGCCGTCGCGCCGGCGACCTGGATCACGTACGGGCCGATGCTGTCGGGGAAATCGAGGAGGAGCTCCACCCTGGCCAGGGGCACCGGGCTCGTGAACACGTCGGCGAAGACGATCCCCTTGCCGAACGTGGAGACCGCGGTCGGCGCCTCGAACGTCGGCGCCGTCGCGGCCGCGGTCGGGAGGCCGGCGGCGGCGGCGAGGAGGAGGCCTGCGGCTGCCGCACGAGCGGCCCGCCAGATTCGTCCGCTCATTGCCCCGACCAGGCCAGGCCGGCGAGGCGGAGGATGCCCTGGCCGTTGGTGGTCGCCCCCAGGAGCCCCTCCCGGGCGAGCGCGGCGGACTTTCCGTAGCTCACCGGGATCACCGGCACCTCGGCGGCCAGCGTCTGCTCCGCGGCGTCGTAGCCGGCCCGCGCGTCGGCGGCATCGGTGGTCCCGACGGCCCGGGCGATGGCCGCGTCGAACGTCGCGTTCGACCAGCCACCGTAGTTGTTCGGCTCTCCCGAGCCCAGCAGGATGCCCAGGAAGTCGTTCGGGGACGGGTAGTCGGCGATCCACGAGAGCGCCCAGAAGTCCGGCGAATCGTCTGTCCCGAGGCGGCCGAAGAGGGTCGCGAAGTCGAGGGCCTCGAAGCGGACCGTCACCCCCAGGTTCGCCTTCAGCTGGGCCAGGATCGCCTCGTCGTAGGTGGTGCCCCCGGTCACCAGGGTCACCACCGGGAAGGTCGCCGGGTCGGCGTAGCCCGCGTCCGCCAGGAGCTGCCGCGCCGCCGCCGGGTCGTAGGCGGGCAGGAACCGCTCGTCGCTGCGCCCCGGGATCCCCGGCGGCACCATCGACGTCGCGGCCAGGGACGCGTCCCCGTCGGAGAGGGCCACCAGCCGCGTCCAGTCGACGGCGGCGGCGAAGGCTCGCCGGACCCTGGCATCGTCGAACGGCGGACGCCGCGTCTCGAAGCCGTAGTAGTTGACCGAGAGGTCGGCCCACTGGCGCAGGCTCGGGCCGAGGTCGGGGTCGAAGGCCAGCCACGAGGCGTCATACTCCGCGACCGGCGCCCAGTCGAGCTCCCCGGCGGCGAAAACGTCGACCGAGCTGCGGCCGCCGATGTCCGTCACCAGGGTGACGTCGGCGATCGCCGGCTCGCCGGCCCAGTAGCGCGGGTTCGCCCGAAGCCGGAGGCCGTCGCTGGCGGTCGCCGCCAGGAGGTAGCCGCCCGAGCCGACGAACGCGTCGCCCGCCTCGAGCGCCGCGCCGCCCCGTCCCACGCCCGGTGGGACGACGGCCAGCGTCGGGCTGGCCGCGATCGCCGCGAAGTCCCCGGCCGGCCGGGCGAGGGTCACCGTGACGGTGCGGCCGTCGGCGCGGATCGCCACGGCATCGGCGCTCGCCCGCCCCGCCGCGTAGTCGCGAGCCCCCACGACGTCGTAGAGAAGCGACGCCAGGGGCGACGGCGCCGCGGGATCGATGACCCGCAGCCAGCTACGGCGGACGTCGGCCGCGGTGAGGGCCGTTCCGTCGGAGAACGTCAGGCCGTCACGCAGCGTGAAGACGATCGTCCGGCCGTCGTCGCGGAGCTCCCACCGCTCCGCCAGCGCGGGCCGCGGCGTCTGGGAGGGATCGATGGCGGTCAGTCCCTCGAAGACCTGGGCGATGACGGCCGCGCTCGCCGCGTCGCCGGCGGCCGCCGGGTCCAGGGTGGCCGGCTCGCCCATGAAGACCCGGGCCGCGCGAGCACCGGCCGCGCGCGGGGCGAGCGCCATGGCGGAGGTCGCCAGCAGGACCAGCGCCACTGCCGCGACGAGGGCCGCCCGCAACGGGCGGCGAGTCACGGCGCGCGCGGGCGCGAGGGGGATCATGGCCCGGAGTATAGGTCGGGCCGCGCTCCGCCCGGGACAGGCGGGGGACCACGCCACGGGTGGTCAGAGGGCCGAGTCCGGGAAAGGAAATGAGGCCTTCGCCTGATGACACCGCCGGGGGAACGATGCTGTCCGCGAAAGGCCTCTGACCACAGAACGAGCGGCCCGCCGTTTCGTTAGGGTCGCCTCAGGGGCGCTTCACCCGGTCGGCCGCGTCGCGCTGGCGGCGGACTTCATAGAGGAGGATCGCCGCGGTGGCCGCCACGTTGAGGGAGTCGGCCGCGCCGAGCATCGGCAGGCGGACGCCGACCACGTCGGGGGCAAGCCAGGCGGGCCCAAGGCCGCGGGCCTCGTTGCCCACGGCGAGCGCCACGGGCCCGGTGAGGTCGACGGCCTGGACCGGGGTCGCCGCCTGGACGCGGGCCGCGACGATGGCCAGGCCCTCCGCCCGGAGCCGGCCCAGCACGTCGCCGGTCGGGGCGACCGCGAGCGGCACCGTGAAGACGGTGCCCAGGCTGGCCCGCACGGCATTCGGGTTCCAGGGATCGGCGGCCGGGCCGCGGTCGGTCGCGGCGACGACCCCGGTCGCCCCGGCGCCGTCGGCACTCCGCACGATGGCCCCCAGGTTGCCCGGCTTCTCGGCGTCCTCGACGACGATGAGGAGGGGATCCGGGGTGCGGGCCAACCGGCCGGCCAGGCCTTCGAGCGACGTGTCGGGGGCGACGACGACGGCGATGATCCCGCTCTCCCGGTCGCCGTAGGCCAGGCGCGCCAGGGCCGCCCCGCCGACGGCAACCAGCTCCGTCCCGTGCGCCGCCAGGCGCGCGAGGGTCGCCGCCGCCTCGTCGGATGGCTCCGCCTCCGCGTCGACGAAGGCGAGCTCGACGCGATGACCCCCGTCGAGCGCCCGGGCGACCTCGCGGGCCCCGTCGACCAGCAGCCGCCCGGCGACCTCCCGGCCTCGCCGGTCGCGCAGGGCCAGGGCAGCCCGGACGCGCGGGTTGGCGGGACTCGTGATCGTCCCGGATGGATCGGCCGGCGAGGTCATCCGCGCCCTCCGCGAGGGCCCCATTCGGCCATCACCGCGAGGCCGGCCGGGAGCCGCGCGCCGCTGCGGGCGACTGGCGAGAGGACGCGCCCGACGGTGGAGCCCGGCCCGACGCCGAGGCCGTCGCGGACGAGCCCCTCGAGCGCGCCGAGCGGCAGGCCCGACGCATGGGCCGTGCAGGCCACGAACCAGCGGGCCTCCAGCACGGCACGGACGGCCACCAGGAGCGGGACGAGGTCGCTGGCGAGGCCCCAGGCGGTGCCGTCCGGGCCGTGCCCGTAGGTCGGCGGGTCCAGCAGGACGCCGTCGTACCGGCGTCCCCGCCGAGCCTCCCGGTCAACGTAGCGAGCCGCGTCCTCCACGAGCCAGCGGATCGGTCGGTCGGCGAGGCCGGAGAGGTCGGCGTTGCGGCGGGCCCAGGCCACGGCGGGCCGGGAGGCGTCGACGTGGGCCACCCGAGCACCCGTGCGGGCCAGGACGAGCGTCGCGAGGCCCGTGTAGGCGAAGAGGTTCAGGACCGCGGCGGGGCGGCCGGCAGCCGTCGCGAGGGCCTGCGCCCGCGCGGCGCCCCAGCTGGCGACCGACAGGTGCTCGGGAAAGAGCCCGACGTGGCCGGCGGGCGTCGGGCGGAGCTCGAAGGCCATGCCGTCGATCGCGACCGTCCACCGCTCGGGCGGCGCCCCGGCCGGCTCCCACCGCCCGGGGCCTCCCTGCGGCCGTTCGAAGCGAGCGGTCGCCCCGTCCCATGCGGACGGGTCACGGCGGGCGCTGCCCGACGTCGCCGGCGCCGGCCGGTCGAGCACGATGGTGCCGAAGCGCTCCAGGCGCCGTCCGTCGCCGGCGTCGAGGAGCTCGTAGCCGGCCGCCGTGGATTCCACGGGCTGATCGTAGCGCCCGGACGACTCCCGAGGGCACGTCAGGGCTGGTTGCGCATCGCGTCCGCTGCGGACTCGAAGTAGCGCAGGAGCTCCGCGGCCGCCTCCGGCGGAGCTCCGGACTCGGCGACCGCCGCCCGCATGTGGACCAGCCAGCGGTCGCGGGCCGCCTCGTCGATCGGGAAGAACGCGTGGCGAGCTCGAAGCCGGGGATGGCCCCGCTCCCTCGAGTACGTCGTCGGCCCGCCCCAGTACTGGGCCAGGAAGAGGGTGAGGCGCCGTGTCGCCGGGCCGAGGTCGCCCTCCGGGTACATCGGGCGGATGAGCGGGTCGTCGGCGATCCCGGCGTAGAAGCGGGCCACGAGGGCCTCGAAGAAGGCCAGCCCGCCGACGGCCTCGTAGACCGACGCGGGGGCGGGATCGGAGCTCGTCGGCAGAGTCTCGCGAGCGCCCATGCGTCCAGCATATCGAGGCCGAGCAGCCGCCGGAGGGTCTCCCCGACGCCACCCGACGATCGGCCGCGTCGCCAGCGCGCCGGCATCCCCGGCGCCGCTTGACGACCGGCCCTGTCGCCAGCGCGCGGCGTAGCATGACGGCATGGCGACCCGCATCGACCTGAACGCCGACGTGGGCGAGAGCCTCGGGCCCTGGCCGATGGGCGCCGACGCGGCGCTCATCCCGCTCGTCACCTCGGTCAACGTCGCCTGCGGATTCCACGCCGGCGACCCGCTCACGATCCGGCGGGCCGTCCGCCTGGCCCTCGACGCCGGAGCGGCCGTCGGGGCGCACCCGGGCTACCCCGACCTGGCCGGCTTCGGGCGGCGCGACATGGACCTCGCTCCCGACGAGCTGGAGGCCGCCGTCCTCTACCAGGTCGCCGCCCTGGCCGGGATCGTCCACGCCGAGGGAGGGCGCCTTGCCCACGTCAAGCCTCACGGCGCCCTCTACAACCGGGCAAGCGTCACGGCGACGGTCGCCGAGCCCATCGCCCGGGCCGTCGCCAGCCTCGACGCCGCCCTCCGCCTCGTCGGCCCCGCCGGCTCCGCGCTCGTCTCCGCCGCCCGTGACGCCGGCCTGCCGTGGCTCGAGGAGGCCTTCGCCGATCGCGCCTACGAGGCCGACGGCTCGCTCCGCTCGCGCCGCCTGCCGGGTGCCCTGCACCTCGACCCGGCCGCGGCGGCGGCCCAGGCGGTCGCCATCGCCCGCGACGGGGCGGTGACCGCCTTCGACGGCTCCGTCCTCTCGATTCGCGCCGCGACCCTGTGCGTCCACGGCGACACGCCGGGCGCCGCGGAGATCGCCCGCGCCGTCCGCGTCGCCCTCGCCGCGGCGGGCGTCGAGGTCCGACGGCCGGATGCCTGACGGCGGCCCGACGGCCGGCGTCCGCATCGAGCGCCTGGGCGAGGCGGGTCTCCTGGTCGTCCTGGGCGATCGGATCGATGGCGCGCTCAACGACGACGTCCATCGGCTTGCTGCCGCCGTGCGGACCCGGCGCCTCGCCTCGCCCGGCATCGGGGCGCCGGTCCCCGGCTACGCCAGCGTCCTCGTCCCCTTCGACCCGCTCGCGATCGGCGAGGACGACGTCAGGGCGGTGATCCACGCGGCCCTCGCCGCTGGCGAGGGGCTCTCGCCCGCCGAGTCCCGCTCGTCGGTCACGATCCCCGTCCGCTACGGCGGCGCCGACGGGCCGGACCTCGCCGAGGTCGCCGCGCGGCTCGGCCGCACCGAGGCCGACGTCGTGCGCCTCCATGCTGGCACCGTCTACCGCGTCTTCGTAGTCGGCTTCGTGCCCGGCTTTCCCTACCTCGGGACGCTCCCCGACGAGCTCGTCCTCCCCCGCCGGGCGACGCCCCGCACCCGCGTCCCGGCCGGCAGCGTCGCCATCGCCGGCCGCCAGACAGGCATCTACCCCGCCGCCACGCCGGGCGGCTGGCACCTCATCGGGCGGACCGACGTCGAGCTCTGGAACCCGCGTCGCGAGCCGCCGGCGCTCCTCGCCCCCGGCACGAGCGTCCGCTTCGAGGCAGCCTGAGCCGTGCTTGAGCTCGTCGACCCGGGCGCCCTCGCCACGATCCAGGACGGAGGGCGTGCCGGCTACGGCCACCTTGGGGTCCCGGCCTCGGGCGCCGCCGACGCGTTCGGCCTCGCCGTCGCCAACCTGCTGGCTGGGGTCTCGCCAGGGGCGGCCGCCCTCGAGCTGACGCTGGGCGGCGCCGAGCTGCTGGCCGTCGAGACCTGCGCGGTCGCCCTGGGCGGCGCGGACCTGGGCGCCGAGTTCGACGACGGTCGCCCGCTGGTCGCGGACGCGGTGCACCACCTGCGCCCGGGAACGCGCGTCCGCTTCCGGGGCGCCGTCCACGGCCTCCGCGCCTATGTCGCCCTCGCCGGCGGGATCGCCGCCGCGCGCGAGCTGGGATCCGCCTCCACGTACGGCCCGGGGCGCCTCGGCTTCGCTGGCGGCCGCCCCCTCCGCGCCGGCGATCGCCTCGTCCCCGGTCGCCGCGGCGACCTCGGCGCCGTCGGGCACACGTGGCCCTCCGTCCTGGCGCCGCATCCGGCGACCGCCGGCGGGCCGCTCGGGATCGTCCCCGGCCCGGACCTCGAGGCGGTGCCGCCCGGGACCCTCGTCGCCCTGGCCGCCATGGCGTGGACGGTGGAGCCGGCGAGCGACCGGATGGGGATCCGCCTCGCGGGACCCGCCCTCGAGCCAGGCTCCGAGATCGTGTCCCACCCGCTCATGCCCGGTGCGGTCCAGCTCCCGCCGGGTGGCCGGCCGATCGTCGCTCTCGTCGACGGCCCGACGATCGGCGGCTACCCCGTGATCGGCGTCGTCCCCCGCGCCGACCTGCCGCGGCTCGGCCAGCTCCGTCCCGGCGACACCGTGCGGTTCGCGGCAGAGACCGCGGAACGCGCCCGGGTCCGCTGGCAGGACCAGCAGGCCCTCCTCGCCCGCGCCCGGGCCTGGCTGCGCCAGGACGCCGTCTGGCATCGCCTGGCGGATCACGCCGGCGGCTGACCCGCCGGCCGGATCGTCAGTCGCTCGGGGTGGGGCTCCGCGTGATCGGCACCGCGGGGACCCCGCCGGCTGTCCGACGGATCTCGTGGCAGAGCAGGCAGGTCGAGTCGTCGCGGAGGGCGTGGTCGATCGGCAGCCCGCCGACGTCGCGCGACTGGTGGCAGCTCCGGCAGCCGATGCGGGTGTTGTCGGGGTGCGGGTACTCCGGCGGCGGAAGGGTCGTCGGCTTGTGGCAGAGCCAGCATTCGTCCTGGCGCCGGCCGACCATGCTCGTGGGCAGGTGCGCGACGTTGCCGTGGCAGTCGAGGCACTGCTGGTCCTGCAGGCGAGAGTGGGGCTGGGTGATGGCCGGCCCCTCCGGGGCGACCTTGTGGCAGTTGCGGCACTCCGCCTCCGCGATCCCGGTGTGGCCGGGCGCCGTCCTGCCCAGACGCTCGTCGGTGTGGCAGACGGCACAGCGCGTCCAGCCGTCGAGCGGGTGCCCGATGGCGGGGACGGGCTTGAGGCCGGCCTCGCCGCCGGTCTCGTGGCAGAGCAGGCAGCTGTTGCTCGTCGGGATGTGGGCCAGGCCCATCGGCATGAGGTCGGGCGAGGCCGAGGCGCCCGGTTCGGCCTGGGCCGGATGGCCGGGCGGCGACGAGCGCAGCAGGTCGAGGAGGAGCACGCTCGCCAGGACGCCCACCACCAGCAGGTTGAGGACGACCAGGATCGTGATCGAGCGGTCGAGCGTTCGCTTCATTCGTCGCCCTCCAGGAGGCTGGCTCCGCCGTCGCGCGACTCGAGGATCTCCTCCCGGGTCGGGAACTTGTAGCCACTGAAGATGCTCGAGAGCAGCCCGTTCTTCTCGATGTGGTCGACGAGGATGCAGCTGTAGACGTGGAAGAGGGCGATGGCGAGGATCGCCCACATCGAGAGGTGGTGGATGAGGCGGATCGCCTGCGGCCCCAGGAGCTCCCGGAGCCAGCCGAACATCGTGGCCCCCGGCTCGGCCCCCAGGAGGCCGTCGAGGGCGAACCCGGTCACGGTTTCGACGAGGAGGAGGGCGAAGAGGGCGAGGTACGCCGTGGCCGCCAGCTGGTTGTGGCCCAGGACCTTGGGGATCTCCTTGCGCAGGAAGGCGTAGAAGCCGGCCTGGCGGAACAGCTCGGTGGCCTGGACGCGGGAGGTCGGGATGAAGGCGGACCAGCGGGAGAACCGATTGCCGGCGAGGAGCCACCAGGTCCGCAGGAGGCCCGAGGCGAGGAACGTGAAGGCGGCCAGCATGTGGACCAGGCGGACGGTCGTCATGACCGCGCCGCCGGGCGGGATCAGGAACGGGTCGGCGATGTAGCCACCGGTCACGCTCAGCACGACGATGCAGCCGGCCGTGACCCAGTGGGTGACCCGGACCGGGACCTGCCAGACGTAGAGGCGCTGGCGACGGTCCGGATGGGGCACGGTCGCTGCGGCGCCGACCGGCGCCACGCTGGACGTCTCGAGCGGCAGGCTCATCAATGCACTCCGCACGCCGGGCAGGGATCGAACGAGTGGACCACGCGCAGCAGCTCCAGCGGCCGGGTGGGCTCGGCCACGGGCGTCCCGACCAGCGCTTCTTCGCAGGGTCCGCGGCGCCCGAGGGAATCCCGCGGTGACCCGTTCCAGGTGGTGGCGTCGACGACCTGGTAGCGGGCGACCCGGCGGTCGCGGATCGTGACCCAGTGGCCGAGGGCGCCGCGGGGCGCCTCGCCCAGCGACCAGCCCTGCGCCTCTGCCGGCCACGACGCCGGATCCCAGGACGTGATGTCGGCGAGGGCGAGGTCGCCCGTGGCCAGGTTCTCGACCAGCTCACGGTGCCAGCCGGCGAGCCGGCCCGCGATCACCTCCGCCTCGACCGCCCGGGCGACGATGCGGCCGAGCGTGCCCTGGAGCCCGCCCGCGGGGTCGCCGAGGGCCGTGACGGCCCGGTCGACGGCCGCCCGGACGTCGCCCCGGTTCGCGGCATAGGCGACGAGCATCCGGGCGAGGGGGCCGACCTCCATCGGCTCGCCCTCGTAGCGCGCGGTCTTGAGCCAGCTGTACTTGCTCGACCCCTCGAGGGTCGCGTAGGGCAGCGGGGGGCCGCCGTAGCGCGGCACGGCCCGTGCCACCCACGGGTGCCGAAGTGCCGCGTCGCCGCCGTCGTCGCGGTAGTGCGAGCTGGCGACGGTCTCGCTGATCGCGCCGTGCTCGACTGGCAGGAGCCCCGTGACATCACGACCCATCAGCCGTCCCCGTGGCAGGGCGAGGGCCGGATCGTCCGACTCGTCCTCGGGGAACTCGCCGGCGGCGAGGTAGTTGCCGATGCCGGTCCCGATGGCCGCCCACTCGCGATAGGGCTCCGCAAGGGCCAGGACGTCGGGCACGTAGACCTGCTCCACGAACGCCTTCGCATCGCCAAGGAGGCTCGCGAGGTCGGCGAGGCCGCGCTCGCCGAGGGCCGTCGGGGACTTCCGATCGAGGAGCCGTGGATGCTCGCCGGGCAGCGGCCGGTCCGGACCGCCCCACTCCGGGGCCAGGGCCATGCCGCCGACGAGGAACGTCTGCGGGTGCGGGCTCTTGCCGCCCAGGAGGGTGAGCGCCCGCGCGAAGGCGCGCCGCCACTCCAGCGCCTCGAGGTAGTGGGCCAGCAGCACGAGGTTGGCCTCGGGCGAGAGACGGTACGCGGGATGGCCCCAGTGCCCGTTGCCGAAGGGTCCCGGCTGGGCCGACCGGACGAGGGCGGCCACCTTCTCCCGGACCTCGCCGAAGTAGGCAGCGCTCGAGAGCGGCCAGTCGCTGATGGTCCGGGCGAGGGCGGACGTCGCCGCGGGGTCCGCGACGATGGCGGAGGGCACGTCGACCCAGTCGAGCGCCTGGCGCTGGTAGAAGCCTGCGACGTGGTCCTGGACGGCCTGCGAGCCGGCGACCAGGTTGCGGATGAGTCGCGCGTTCCGCGGCGCTGCCAGGCCGAGGGCGTTCTCCACCGCGCGCACCGAGGCCAGGGCGTGGACGCCGCTGCACGTGCCGCAGGCGCGCTGGGCGACGAGCCAGGCCTGGCGCGGGTCGCGGCCCTCGAGGATCGTCTCGATCCCCCGGAACATCGTGGCCGCGGTCCAGGCATCCTCGACCGCCCCGCCGCCGATCTCGGCCTCGACACGGAGCGGGCCGCCGACGCGGGTGACGGGGTCGATCACGAGGCGAGGCATCTCAGCCCACCTCCGGGGCGGGAGGCTCGGGGGAGGCGCGGGGCGGCGTAGCGCGGTCGGCCGCCGGAGCGACATCCGGCGCGGGAGCTTCCACCTCGGCCGTCGTGGGCTCGATGGGGACCGTCGTGACCTCGAGCGTGGGGATCGCCTCCGACGCCCGGGCCGTCCCGATCGCAGGGGCCGACTCGGCCACGAAGGCCGCCTCGATCGCCACGACAGCGTCCTCTCCAGGAGCCGCCTCGATCGTCGGCGTGTCGATCGCCTGCTGCGGCGCGGCCGTCGCCTTCCCCCGCCCGGCCGGGCGAGACCGGCGCGCCCGCACGTAGCTCGCCGTGCCGTGAACCACCGTGAGGGCCGCCACGCCCCCCACGAGGGCCTGGCCGACGTGGTCGGCCGTCAGCTCCGGCACGAAGGGCAGCGGCGCCGGCAGCCGCCGGTATGCGTCGCCCATCGCGTCCCAGAAGCGCGGCATCGTGCAGCCGATGCAGCCGTGCCCGGCCTTGACCGGCCAGCTCGTCCCGTCGGCGTACCTGGTCGTCGGGCAGTTGGCGTAGGTCTCGGGGCCTTTGCAGCCCATCTTGTAGAGGCACCAGCCCTTCTGGGATGCCTCGTCGCCCCAGGCCGTGACGAACTGCCCGAACTCGAAGGACGCCCGTCGCTCGCACTGGTTGTGGATCAGGCCGCCGTAGGCGAAGAGAGGCCGGCCGCGCTGATCGGCCGGCGGCAGCTCCTTGAACGTCAGGTAGTGGACGATCGTCGCGGTCAGGTTCTCGACGTTCAGCGGACAGCCCGGCAGGCTGACCAGGGGCGCGTCGGGGACGACCTCGTCGACGCCGACCGCGCCGGTCGGCCCGCCCGCCGCCGCCGGGAGGCCGCCGTCGAAGGCGCAAGTGCCCACCGCGATGGTGAGCAGCGCGCCGTCGCAGACCTCGCGGACGACATCCCGGAAGGCTCGTCCTCCGATCGTGCACCACGCCCCGTCCTCGCCGATCGGGATCCCGCCCTCGACGACGGCGATGTAGCCGTTCGGCTGGGCCTCCATGGCGGCCGTCCGGGACAGCTCGGCGGCCGCGCCGGAGGCGGCCATGATCGCCTCGTGGTAGTCGACCGAGAGGAGGTCGAGGACCAGCTCCGGGACCGTCGGCTTCGTCGCCTGGAATAAGGCCTCGCTGTTGCCCGCGCAGGCTTGGCCGCGCAGCCAGATGACCGGGATGCGAGGCGCGGCGCTCACCGCGGCCGCGATCCGGGGCGCGTACGTCGTCGGCAGGGCGAGGACGCCTGCCATGGCCACCGAGAACCGAAGGAAGGAGCGGCGAGACATGCCCCGCCGCACCATCGCGGCATGGAGGCCGTCGTCGAGCCATGTCATCGGGGACGTCTCTCTCGGGCTGGAGGCCACATCGGCTGCGACCGGTCGCTGCATGGCGACGGCGGCCGCTGGTACGCCGCCTGACTATGCATGAGCCCTCGACCCGGGCGGACGGGCCACAGGACCCCCTGGCGGGGAGCCCTCCGGCATCTGGGTGGCGCCCGCAGGGGGCACCTGGCGGGGCGGGCGCGCCGTCAGCGCGTTCGGCGCCTGGCGGAGCGCCCGGCCGCTCAGATCGCGGTGACGACCCCCCAGCGCCCGGCCAGGGACGCGCTCGTGTCGGCCGCCGGGGTCAGTGTGCGAGGGCTCGACGTCCCGAGGTAGAGCGTCACCGTCGTCGTGAAGGTTCCCGTTCGGGTCGACAGGCCGGTGACGTCACGGACGGTGACGTACCAGGAGATCAGGCCGCTCGAGGTGATGCCGTCGGCGGTCGGGTCCACGGTCGCGAGCCACGAGCCGCCGCTGCCGATCATGCGGCGGGTCGTCGAGCCCCGGATGCCGGGGCCGCTGAAGGTCAGCTGCACCGCATTGGAGGTTGGGCTGCTGTCGATCCCGCTGGCGTCGCTGGCGTCCACCCGGATGGTGAGGGTCGTCGGCAGGTCGGGCGGGATGCTGAGCCCGCGAGGGTTCGTCCACACCTCGGTCACGCTCGGGACGATGGCGCTGATCGTCGGCGGGACGTTCGGGACCGCGGTGGGGGTCGGCGAGGCCGTCGGGGTCGCGGTCGGCGTCGGCGTCGGGGTCGGCGAGGAGGTCGGGGTCGGGGTCGGCGTGGGCGAGGCCGTGGCAGTCGGACTCGGCGTGGGCGTCGGCGTCGGGACGGGCGTGGGCGCCGGGGTCGGCGTCGGGTTGCCCCGCCGCGGGCGCGGCGTCGGCGTCGGGGTCGGCGTGGGACGCGGGGTCGGGCTGGGCGTCGCGGTCGGCGTGGGCGTCGGCGTGGGGACCGCGGTCGGGCTGGGCGTCGCCGTCGGCGTGGGCGTCGGCGTGGGCGACGCCGTCGGGGTCGGGGTGGGTGTCTGCGTCGGCGTCGGTGACGGGGACGGGGTCGGCGTCGGGAGGGCGCCCGCGACAGCGGCAGCTGCGTCGATCCGGCCGTAGCCGAAGAGGTCGTCCCGGCCGGCGGCGCCGAGGTCGTCGGCCGTCTGCTCGATGGCGCTCTCGACCTGGGCGGGGGACCAGCCCGGGTGGGCGGAGCGCACGAGCGCGGCGACTGCGGCGACGTGCGGCGTGGCCATGCTCGTCCCGCTCATCAGGCCGTAGCCGCCCGACTTCACGGTCGAGGCGATGCCGACCCCCGGAGCGGCCACGTCGACGAAGGCGTTGCGGGTGCTGAACGAGGCGATGGCGCTGCTGTTGTCGATGGCGGCGACCGAGATGACGTGGTCGAAGGCCGCCGGATACGAGATCGAGCCGTCGCCGCTGTTGCCGGCCGCCGCGACGAGGACGACCCCGGCCGCGGCCGCGGCGTCGAAGGTCGGCTGGAAGGCGGCGACGCTGGCGGCGGACAGGCTCGCGCCCAGGCTCATGCTGATGACCGAGGCGCCGTTCGCCACCGAGTAGTCGATCCCGTCGAGCACGTCTGAGAAGTACCCGGTGCCGGTGTCGCCGAGGACCTTGACCGGCATGATCGAGGCGCCGGGGGCGATCCCGGCAACGCCGATGCCGTTGTTCGTGCGCGCCACGATCGTGCCGGCGACGTGCGTCCCATGGCCCGCGACGTCGGTGACGACGGTGGTGCCCAGGATCTCGTTGAAGGGCGCGACCACGGCGACGCCGGCGAGGTCGGGGTGGCTCGCCGTGTAGCCGGTGTCGAGGACAGCCACGACCGTGCTCGCCGAGCCGATGGTCGTCTGCCACGCCTGGGGAACCCCGATCAGGGGCAGGTCGCGCTGGTTGGAGGCGTAGTAGGTGTCGTTGGGGGCACCGCTGGCAGGCCAGTCGGTGGCCGTGACCACGGCGTCCGGGACGACCGCGGCGACGTCGGGGTTGGCTCGCAGGCTGGCGGCCACGCTGGCGGCGGTTCCGGGCGGGGCGATCACCACCGTCCGGCGCGGCGAGGATGCCGTCCGCGGGGAGGCGGAACCGTCAGCGTAGGCGTCCCGCCAGATCACGACGAGGCGACCCCCCGGGGCCGCGGCATCCGACGCGTGGACCTCGGGCGGCGTGACCGCCAGCCCGAACGTGCCGGAAGCGAGGAGCGCCATGAGGGCGACGACGACGAGGCGCCTCGTCGCACGACCGGGGACGGCGATCCCCCGGTGGCTCCCCGCCTGGGACGGCTGGCCGGCTCGCTTCGCTGTCACGCGTGCATGCTCCTCGATCGGGTGTCGCGGGCGCGGGCGTTCCCCGGCCTACGGTCGAGCGTCGGCCCCAGCGGACCGCGCCGCAATGCTCCCATGGTCCCAGAGCATGGCAGCCTTTCGGAGGCTCGACCAGCGGCTCCGATCGCGGAGGTCCCGGCCGCGCCCGGCCGGGACGGGTCAGACGCCGGGCGTGGGTGTCGGCTCCAGGCCGGGCGTCTCGCCGGGACCCGGCGTCGGAGTCGGGGAAGGGGTCGGCTCCGGGAGCGTCCCGAGGGGCACGAGGAGCGTGGGGCTCTCGTGCGACATGATGAACCCGGACGAGTGCATCCAGTAGACGAGCGTCAGCGAGTCGAGCTCGTCCTCGGGCACGATCGAGGTCACCCACCCCTCGACCGACTGGCCCGCGGCGAGGTCGCCGGTCCCGAGCACCGGCTCGCGCTCATCCCAGAGCAGGATCGGCTGCGTCCAGTCGGTGCCGGTGGAATCCCGGAACGTGAACGACTGATCGTTGTACGACGTGCTCCGGATCGCCTTGATCCGCACGTAGGCCGTGACGTAGACGGAGCCCGCCTCAGGGGTGCCCGCTCCCGTGCCCGGCCACCGCTCTGCTCGCGAGACCACCTGGTACTGCATGTTCTCCAGCCGGACCGTCTGGCCGCGGCGGCCCAGGGCCGCGAAGTCGCCGCACCAGCGGCTCGATCCCCGGCGGAGGACGAGGGCGACGCCAGAACCCGCGTTCCAGGCTCCCCGGACCTGCTTGACCCGCGTGGAGCTGACGGTGAGGTTCCGCGTGATCGCGCCGGTCGAGCTCGACGTGACCGACGGGAGCGAGAAGAGCGCCGGCCCGAGGGCCGAGACGAGCCAGCCGCAATGCCCCTTGTAGACGGTCACCGCGAAGGACGATCCCGCGCGGAGCTTGCTCGCCCGGACGCGCAGGATCCCGCTCCCCGTGCTGTAGACGCTCAGCGTCGAGGTGTCCGTCAGGCGGGTCCCGACGCGGGTCTGCCACGCCTGCACCACGGTGGCGCCGGAGGCGTCGCCGGCTCCCAGCTGCATCGCGCCGCCCACGAGCACGCTCGCGACGGCGACGGCGACGACCCTTCTCAGGACCTGCCCGGGCCGCAACCCGCCCGGCAGGAGCCCACTGCGCATGGCTCCGATCCCTCTCAGGGACGCGTCTCGCGGGTCGGTCTCGCCAGTGGCTCCACGCGGCTCGGGCGACCGGAGTGTGAGCCGCGCATCATCGCCCCCCGCTGCGGGCAACGCTCGCGTCCGCCAGCGGAGCGAGCAAGAGCCGAACGGCACGACCCCGTTCGCAGCAGCGGGCGCTTCATGTGACACCGATCTCATGTGACGTATGTCACACGCTCGCGGTCCGTGCGCCTCTGTCCCCCACCCGGCCGGGCACCGTCTACTGGGCTGGACCAGAGAGCGAGCCAGGGACGCTCGGCGCCTGCGAGGAGGCTCGTTCCGCGGATCCGCGGGCCACCGAGGGAGAGGCACTGCGATGCCCGTCATCGAGACCGAACGGCTCACCAAGTTCTACGGACCGCACCGCGGGATCGTCGACGTGGACCTCGCGGTGGAGCAGGGCGAGATCTACGGCTTCCTGGGTCCAAACGGCGCGGGCAAGACCACGACCATCCGGCTCCTGCTCGACCTCATCCGCCCGACGTCCGGTCGCGCCATCGTGCTGGGGACCGAGACGACGGTCGACCCGGTGGCCATCCACCGGCAGGTCGGCTACCTGCCCGGCGAGTTCGCCCTCTTCGACCGGCTGACCGGCGGCCAGACGATCGACTACTTCGCCAACCTTCGCGGCGGCGTCGACCGGCTCTACCAGGCCGACCTGATCGCCCGCTTCGACCTCGACCCGTCGCGCCGCTACAAGGAGTACTCCAAGGGCAACAAGCAGAAGGTCGGCCTGGTCATCGCCCTCCAGCATCGGCCCTCCCTGCTGGTCCTCGACGAGCCGACGTCGGGGCTCGATCCGCTCGTCCAGCAGACGTTCTTCGAGCTCCTGCGCGAGACGGTGGCCGAAGGCCGCACCGCCTTCCTCTCGTCGCACATCCTCGGCGAGGTCGAGAAGACGTGCGACCGGGTGGCGATCGTCCGCGAAGGCCGCCTCGTCACCGTCGATCGCGTCGAGGCGCTCCGCGGCCTGGCGCACCACGAGGTCGAGCTCCGGTTCGCGGCGCCCGTTCCCGCGTCGGCGTTCGCGTCGCTCCCCGGCGTGAGCGACGTGGTAACGATCGAGGGCGGCCTGCAGATGCGCGTGATCGGCTCCATGGCGCCCGTCGTCGAGGCAGCTGCCGGCCGCGGCCTCCTCGAGTTCGAGACCCGGGAGCCGAGCCTCGAGCAGACGTTCCTCGCCCAGTACGGCCGCGACGCGGTCGAGGCGGCGGATCATGGCCGTTGAGATCCGGGGCCTGCCGGTCTCGGCGTCCGCCCCCCACGTCCCCCTCGCCAGCCGGCTCTACGGGCTGGGAAGCGTGTTCGGGAAGACGCTTCGCGACGCCCGCCTCGGCGTCCTCGTCATCGCTGCCCTCCTCGGCGTCATGACCCTCGCCGGCGGCATCACCATGTCGTCGACGTACGGCACGCCCGAGGCGAGGCTCGAGCTGGCGGCGATGTCGGGAGACATGCCGCCGCTGATGCGCGGCATGTACGGCGATCCCATCAACGTCGACACGCTCGGCGGGTTCGTCTCGTGGCACTACGGCCCGTACTTCGCGCTCCTTGCCGGGCTGTGGTCCATCCTCGCCCTGTCGTCCATCCTCGCCGGCGAGGCGCGGCGGGGCAGCCTGGACTTCGCCGTCGCGACGCCCCGATCGAGGCGTTCGATCGCCTTCGAGAAGGTCGCCGGGCATGCGACGGCGATCGGCATCGCCATGGCCGCCGTGGCGGTCATCGCCTGGGCCACCGGCGTCCTGGGCGCCTCTTTGCCCGACGATCCCATCTCGCCATTCGCGGCGATCTCCTTCGCGATCGGGCTCGGGATCAAGGCCCTGATCGTCGGATCCGTCGCATTCGCGCTGGCGCCGTTCCTCGGGCGCGGCGCGGCCGCCGGGATCGCAGGCGCGCTGATGCTCGGCGGCTACGTCATCCACAGCTACCGGACCGTCGTGCCGGCGTTCGACACCCTTGCCGGCGCCAGCTGGTTCTCGTGGACCGCCGACCACGTTCCCCTGGCCGGGCAGTCGGACTGGCCGGGGATCGCCCTGACCGTCGTCGTCTGCGCGGTCCTCCTTGCGATCGGCATCGAGGGGTTCGCGCGACGGGACGTGGGCGTGACGATCTCGGTGCCGACTCCCCGGCTTCCGCGAGCGCTCCTGGGTGTCCACGGGCCGCTCTCCCGGTCCTTCGGCGACCTGCTGCCGACCGCGCTGGCGTGGGGCCTCGGCCTCGGCATCTACGGCGTCCTGATGGCCGCCGCGTCGCGGTCCCTGCTCGAAGAGCTCAGTGCGTCACCTGCGATGGCCGAGATCTTCCGCAACATCATCCCGGGGATCGACGTCACGACCGCCGCGGGGTTCCTCCAGCTGGCCTTCGCCGACATCGGCTTCGTGCTCATCGGCCTGGCGACGGTGACGTTCATCGCGGCGCGGTCGTCGGACGAGACAGCGGGCCGGCTCGAGCTCCAGCTGGCGACACCGCTCACCCGCGCGCGCTGGGCGGTTGCGAGCGGGCTGGCCGTCGGGCTGGCGATCGTCCTCGTCACCGGGCTCCTGGCCGCCGCTATCGCCCTCGGCGTGGCCTCGGTCGGCCAGGATCCTGTCACGGCGGCGATGGGGACGATCGTGCTTGCGGTGTACGGCGCCGCGCTCGCCGGCGTCGGCGTGGCCGTCGCCGGGCTGTGGCGAGCCTCGTTCGCGATGCCCGCGGTCCTCGCGATGTCGATCGGGACGTTCCTCCTCGACCTCCTCGCGCCGATCCTGCGGCTGCCAGACTGGGTCGGGCAGCTCGCGTTGACGGCGCACCTCGGCGAGCCGATGGTCGGCCGGTGGGATATGGGCGGGATGGCCGCCTGCATCGTCCTGGCGGTCCTCGGGATCGCCGTCGGAGCCTGGGGGATGGCCCGCCGGGACGTGGGCGGATGACGGAGGTGCAGCCATGACGGATCGGCCGGCCGCGAGGCGCTGGCTGCTCCTGATCTACCGGGTCAAGGCCGAGTCCTCAGGCCGCCGGACGTACGTCTGGAGGCAGCTGCGCCAGCTCGGCGCCGTCTACCTCCAGCAGGCCGCCGCCGTCGTGCCCGATCGGCCCGAGCTCCGGGTCGAGCTCGACCGGCTCGGCCAGCGGATCCGGGGCGCCGGCGGCGAGGCCTCGCTCCTCGAGACCTCCTCGCCGGACGGCACCTGGGAGGACGAGCTGGTGGCCCGCTTCAACGCGGCCCGCGACGCCGAGTACGACGAGATCCTCGACAGCGTGGAGCGCTTCGAGGATGAGATCCGTCGCGAGACGCGGAAGAAGCGCTTCCGCTTCGCCGAGCTCGAGGAGAGCGAGACGGACTGGGAGAAGCTCCAGCGCTGGTTCGCCCGCCTGACCGAGCGCGACTTCTTCGGCGCGGCGGGTCGAGCGGGCGCCGAGGAGGCCCTCGCCCGCGGACGTACCCTGCTCGACGACTTCACCCGGGAGGTCTACCGCCAGGAAGGGCTCGGCCCCGACGCAGCCGCCGGTCCAGCAGGGCGCTGAGTCGGGGCCGGCAGCATGACCGGGGTCGCGCCCCGGCCGAGCGCGCAAGCCCGCCCGATCACGACGGCTCGGCCAGCTCGGTGGCCGGCCGCAGGGCATAGACCGAGGCTTGCTTCCTGTCGAGGTCCTCGAGCTCTGTCGTGGTGCGGACCTCGTACGAGGCGAGCTCGACCAGCTCGCCCGTCGGCAGGTGGCGGCGGCCAGGGTCGCCCACCAGGACGTCGATCCCGCGCTCCCGCGCCTG
Source organism: uncultured Chloroflexia bacterium (assembly GCA_963821235.1). Taxonomy (GTDB): domain Bacteria; phylum Chloroflexota; class Limnocylindria; order Limnocylindrales; family CSP1-4; genus CTSoil-043. The sequence goes on along the minus strand of CAWGCS010000001.1, from coordinate 2,099,899 downwards.
CCGCAGCCAGGGCAGGACCCGCTCGGCGAGGCGTGCGTCGTACCAGCAGTCGCCGGCCAGGATGACGTCGACCTCGGGCGCCTCCTCGTCCAGCACGTCGCGACGGACGACCCCCACCCGGCGGCGGTTGGCCCGCGCGTTGATCGCGATCGCGGCCGCCGCGAAGCGATCGATGTCCGCGCCGGACACGGTGGACGCGCCGGCGTGCAAGGCGGCGATCGCGCACAGCCCGGAGCCCGACGCGAGGTCGAACACGCGGCGACCCGCGACGACCTCGGGGTGCTCCCGCAGGTAGCGCCCGATGGCCAGCCCTCCGGCCCAGGCGAACGCCCAGTACGGCAGCGCGGCGTCCGGGTCGCCGGTCTCGACCTGGACGGCACGCCAAAGCGGCAGCACCTCGTCGGCCAGGTGGAGCCGCACCTCCTCGAGCCCGGGGACCGGTCGAAGGCTGGTGTGGCGGAGCACGAAGGCGCGGGTCGAGGCGGCCATCCGGCCGATGCTACGACAGCCGCCGCGTTGGCTCGCCCGCAGCGGTGTGAACGAGCGCTTCGAGCGCGGCGCGCCTCAGCCTGGGTGAGCGCCCGATCCGGGCGCTGCCTGCGGCCGGTCCCACTGCCAGCGGACGTCGTCGTCCTCCTGGACGCCACGGGGCCAGCCCGGGCCACGCCGCGATGAATCGCCGACGAGCTCCGCCGGCCGGGTGACCATCGGGCTGAGGTCCAGCGCGACGGCGTCGCCCGGGTGGCGGCGACGCCACCGCCAAACGGCAGCGAGCCCGGCGGCGACCCATGGATGCCACGCCCATCGCGCCATCAGGATCACCTCCACGTCCATTCTGGCGGGGGCGACGTCCGTCACAAGGGTCGAACGTCGCGATCTACCACCGGCGAGCCGGTCGCGCTCCAGAGCCGGACCAGCGCGGCGCGCAGCCAGGAGACCTTCCGCCCGGTCGGCCCACGCCTCACCCCGGGATGCCGCCGGCGGTCGGGCTCCATACCGAGGCGAGGACGAGCCAGAGCAGCGCGGCGTCGACGCCGAAGCCGAGCAGCAGCGTGGGCGAGAAGAAGGCGGCGAGCAGCAGCGCCGAGCCGATCGCGGAGCCGATGACGAGGCCCGGCCACCAGCCGACGGACACCAGCACGTTCACGGTGGAGAGCGCGGCAAGGAGGAAGGCCACGAACACGATCGCCATCAGCGCCACGCCGAGCGTCCTCACGAGCCCCACGTCGAGCCCGGCGCCGGTGATGAGCCAGGAACGCGCCATGTCGAACGGCCACGCGGGACCGTCAGCGGTCGCGGCCGCCGGCTCTGGCTTCGGGAAGACGAACAGCAGGTGCACCCAGCCGTGCGCGAACAGCAGGAGCCCCAGCAGCCACGGTCCGATGGACCAGCTCCGGTCCAGCAGGAACCAGGTCACGATCCCGACGATCGCGACGCCGATCCCCAGCGGCAGCAGGTCGGTGAGCGTCCTCATTCCTCGTCCTCCCGGGCGGGCCGCCCGAGCAGCGGCGCCAGCAGTCGATGCGCGGCCTCAGCCCGTGTGACGACGTCGATCCTCGAGCCGGAATCCCAGCTCGGGGTCGGATCCATGGCGGCGATGGCTTCGAGCACGCGGTCGGCATCCCGCAGGGCCTCCAGGCACGGTGCGATCGCCTCGGCTTCGATGGCAAGGATGGTCTGCCCGAGCGCGCGCTTCACGTGGGGGCGCATCCCTGAGAGCGCGGCCTGGCCCGCTATCGTGCGCGGCGTCGTCATGCTGACCTCCATCGTTCGGGAGGATAGCTGCCTGCGTCGGGCGCCGGACCGAGAGCCGGGCCAGCCGTCACTCGCTCACACGACCAGCGATGGAGGAAGACCAGGGTTCTCCGCCCTGCACCGTCCTGCTCGTCTCGCACGGCGATACCGTCAGCGGAGAGAGCGGCATCATCGACCATCGGCATCCTCCCCAGCGGAAGACACCTTGCAGCGCGGGCATCTTCGCCGCCAAGACCCGGCCCCGGGTCGGCGTCGGATCGCTCTCGCTCGGACGAAGGTCACGAGAGCCGAGTGGTGGCAGCGGTCGGCTCGCACGTGCGCGTCGCCGGCCCCGACGAGGCAACCGACGAGAGGACTGGGAGGACGGCGGACTGGAGCGACTCCCCACGGATCGTCCACCTAACGGCGGTCGCGGTCATTCGTTGTCGTTGCGAGAGGTCTCGCGACATGGCATCGTCCCCCGGCGGTGTCGTTCTCGCGAGACCTCTCCTCGCTGGCGGCGTCGAAGTGCGCGACCGGCGCGACGACCTGCTCCGGCGACCTGGCGAGTCAGGCGCTCGCGATCTCCGCGCGGAGTTCGGCCACGGCTGCGCTCCAGTCCGCCGCGTCGCAGACCGCGCGGCCGACAACCAGATCATCGCCACCGGCGCGAACGAGGCTCGGGGCGTTCGTGGCGTCAACGGCACCGTCCACCTGAACCCGGACACCAGCGGCGACGAGACCCCGCGCGGTGCGGACTCGATCCGGGGTGGCCGCGAGGAGACGGTCACCGGCGAAGTCGTGGTCGGCTCCGAGCACGTTCACGTAGTCGACCGCGTCGCCGAGCCGCTCGAGCACCTCGAGCGACGTGACCGGGTTGAAGGCGGCGCCGATCTCCACGAGGAGGCTCCGCGCTAGAGACGCGACCCGCCACGGGTAGCGGGTGCTCTCCACGTGGAAGGCGATCCGGCGAACGCCACGTTCCGCGAGCGGCCGTAGGTAGGTCTCCGGGTCGGCGACCATCAGGTGGGCTTCGACGTGCACTCCGAGCTCGTCCCGCAGCGACCAGGCGACGGCCGGCGGGAAGCAGAGGAACGGTGCGAAGTGCCCATCGGCGATGTCCACGTGGAGCCCGTCGACCCCGGCAGCGACCAACCGACGAGCGTCCGCGCCGAGCGCGAGCGATCCGAGCGAGGTGAGCGAGGCGAACAGCCGGACCCGGCCCGCCGGCCGGCTCCCGTCGGTCCCAGCGCCCGGACTCATGGTGCGGGGGCGGTCCAGGCCAGGCGCCTCAGATCGCCGGGCTGGAGGTCGGCCGGCGCGTAGATCGTGCCGTCGCACGTCCCACGGAGGAAGACGGCGATGTCGTCGGACACCCCAAGGATCTCCTCCTCTTCGCTCGAGACGACGATCGCCGCGATCTCCGATTGCGCGACCATCGCGCGAATCATGTCCTGGATCTCCCGCTTTGCGCCGATGTCGACGCCTTTCGTCGGCTCGTCGAGCAGGAGCAGGCGGGGATGCTGGAGCATGACGCGCCCGAACAGGACCTTCTGCTGGTTGCCGCCGGAGAGCTCCTCCATGGGAGCATCGAGGTCGCCGCGGACATCGACCGCGGCGAGCGAGAGCCGGGCATCGGCCGCGGCACGCCCGAGCGAGAGGACGCCGAGGCGGCTGTAGCGCGGGAGGACGGGCAGCGTCGTGTTCCCGATCGGGCTGAACTTCGGCACGAACCCGTCGGCCTTTCGCTCCTCCGCCAGGTACGCGATGCCGGCGTCGATGGCGGCGGCGCAGCCGGCCGGCCTGTAGGGCCGCCCGAAGAGCGAGATCTGGCCCCCGGTCTGCTCCTCTACGCCGTACAGGGTTCGGAGGAGGTTGGTCCGCCCGGAGCCGACCAAGCCGTAGATCCCGAGAACGCGGCCGCTCCGCGCCGTGACGGAGACGCCGCGCAGGTTCGGTGACGTGAGGTTGCTGACCTCGAGTGCGATCTCTGGGGCAGCGCGGCGTGCGCGGGTCGCGGCCGCTCCTTCGAGGGGGAACGCGGGCAACGCTGCCCCGCGGAGGGCAGCCTGGCGGACCACAGTGTCGGGCTCCAAGTCCGCCTCGCTCCCGACGATGACTCCGATCACGTCCGCGCGACCGACCGTGGCGGTGGGCCCGGAGAGGACGATCCGCCCGTTCCTGAGCGCGGTGACCCGGTTGGCCACGGAGTAGATCTCGTCGAGCTTGTGGTCGACAAGCAGGACGCCCACGCCGCGCTCGTCGGCCACGCGGCGGATCGTGGCCAGGAGCTCATCCACCTGGCTCGCCTCGAGCGCCGTGGTCGGCTCGTCGAGGAGGAGGAAGCTCGCGTTTCGGTGGAGGGCGGCGATCACCTCGATGAGCTGGCGCTGAGCGACGGTGAGCGCCCGCACCTTCGTGGTCGGATCCACGTCCAGCCCGTACTCACCGAGAAACGTCGCGGTCTGGCGGTCCATCACGCCGAGCTGGAGACGGCCGGCGCGTCTGAGCTCGCGGCCCAGAAAGAGATTCTGGGCGACCGTCAGCTCCTCGATGAGGGAGAGCTCCTGGTACACCGACGAGATCCCGTGGAGGTTCGCCTCGCGTGGAGACCCGAGCTCGAGGTGCCGGCTGTCGATGCTGAGCGCTCCCGAGTCCGGACGCTCGGCGCCGGACAGGAGCCGGAGCAGGGTCGACTTGCCTGCCCCGTTGTGCCCGACGAGCCCGTGGATCTCGCCGGCCGTGATCGTCAGGCTGACCGCATCGAGCGCCTGCGTATGACCGTACCGCTTGCTGACCTCGTGCGCCTCGAGGGCCTGGTGTGTCGCGGTCACGGCGCGCTCCCGGCGGCTGCTCATTGGGTGGTTGGTGGAACCGTGTTGGTGGCCCCAAGCGAGGCCACCAACACGGCGGAGGAGGAGGAGCTGGTTCAGCCGAGATCGCCGGGCGGGGGGAATCCGCCCTTGTCGAGCTTGACCGGGACAAGGATCTCGGCAGGCACGTCCTTGCCGTCCTTGACGTAACTCTTGATGTTCTCGATCACCATCTGACCGTACTTGGCCGGCTCCTGGGCGGCGCATGCCACATACGGACCGGTCATCTCCACGTCGGCGGCGCAGAAGCCGTACAGCTTGACGGTGTCCTGCCTCCCGACGGCCTTGATGGCCTGAAGGGCGCCGACCGTGCCGGGGCCAGTGTCCGCCCAGAGAAGGTTGATCTCCGGGTGGCCGGTGAGCAGGTCACTCGTGACCTTCAGGCTGACGGCCGGGTCGACCTTGCTGTTCACCTTGGCGACGAACGTCGCGTTCGGGTTGGTCTTCATGACCTCGTCCCAGCCGCTGTCGCGCAGCTCGGTCGGGATCTGCTCCGGGTCGCCGACGATCCCGTAGCTGATCGTGGCGGTAGCGCCGAGGTCCTTGAGCGCCTCCTGGGCCATGATCGTGCCGCCAGACACCTGGTCGGCGCCGATGTACTGGATGATGTGGGCGCCCTGCTTCTCGAGATCCGGCTGGGACACGATGACGTTGACCGTGAAGACCGGGATGCCGGCGTCGTTGAAGAGCTTCACGACGGCTGCCGCGGGCGCGGAGTCAACGCCGTTCAGGTAGGCCGCGCAGATCTTCTGCTCGATGAACGCCTGGGCCTGCGAGAGCTGACGCTCGTTGCTGTCCTCGGCGATCGCGACCTTGATGTCGAAGCCATTGTCGGCCGCGACCTTCTCGATGCTCGCCTTCATGGCGACGTAGTACGGGTTGACGGTGTTCGGGAGCATCGCGCCGATGACCGGCTTGTCGACCTTGCAGCTGTCCGGGAGCTCGTGCCCGGCCGCCGTGCTGGGCGCGGCGCTCGCGGGTGCCTGCGACGGAGCCGTCGTCGCGCCGCTCGAGCAGGCCGACACGAGCACGGCCGCGACGATCGCCACGCCCAGAACGCGACCTGCGGATCTGGATCGCACTGTGAGCAACCTCCTGGTGACTGGACCATGCGTGGACAGGGAAACCGTCATCCCATTCGCTCCTCCCAGCTGTTCGCGACTCCCACGACCGCCTTCTGCTGCATGGGATACCTAGGGGTGATCGCCCGGATCGGGCGGTGGCATGGATGAGGGAGGCGGGGACGCAGGCGTCACCTCGGGAGCAGGCTTCGCGCCGGACGCGGTCGCCGCGGGTCGGCCGATTGGAACGCCGCCGAGCCGCGGGCCTCGCGGGCCTCGCCCGCTTCGTGTCCGACGGTACGTGTCGAAGGCGACTCCCACGAGGATGATCACGCCGATCACGAACGGCTGCCAGTAGCTGCTGACGTTCATGACGTTCATGCCGTTGGCAACGGTCGCGATGAGGACGGCGCCGATCATGACGCCACCGATCGTGCCGATCCCACCGAACAGGCTCACCCCGCCCACGACCGCAGACGCGATGGAGTAGAAGAGCTCGTTGCCGCTGCCGACGTAGGGGAAGCCGACCATCAGTCGCGAGGCGGTGATCAGGCCGCCGACGCCGGCGAACAGGGCGCTCGCGGCGTACACGAAGATCGTGGTCCTGGCGGTGTTCACGCCCGCCAGCCGGGCCGCCCGGGGGTTGCCCCCAAGGGCGTAGATGTGGACGCCCAACCTGGTCCATTTCAGCCCGGCGCCGACGACGATCGCCGCGGTCAGCAGGAGGAGCACGGGCACCGGGATGCCCTCGATCTTGCCCTGGCCGAGCCACGAGAAGTTTGTGTCCTCGGCGGTGATCGAGACGCCACCGGTGATGACCTGCGCGAGCGAGGCCGCGACGCCCTGGATGCCGAACGTCGCGATGAAGGCCGGGATACGGACGTAGTGAACGAGGATCCCGTTCGTCACCCCGATGAGCACTGCGGCGCACAGGGCGAACGCGACGGCTCCCTGCCACGGCATGCCCCATCGCATGAACAGCGTCCCGAGGACGCCGGTCAGGGCCATGTTGGCCGCCGTCGACAGGTCGATCCCACCGGTCAGCAGAACGAACGTCTGGCCGATGGCGAGGAAGCCGATGACCGCGCCGTTGAGGAGAAGGCCGAGCCCGTTGGAGACCGTCCCGAAGGTCGGCGACATCAGGGTCATCGCCCCGGCGACGACGAGGAGGACGAGGAAGATGCCTGTCTCTGCGGGCAGCTTGAGCTGGGCTCTAGCCATCGAGTTCCTCCAAGCCGGCAGCGCGCCGGTAGCGTTCCCGGAGCTCGCCATCCGCTTGACCGGAGCGCGGTTCGGCGACAACGGGAAGCGGGGGTGCCCAGGCCGCAGCGACATCGATCACGCGGCGTCCCTGCAGGATCGCGGCGGCCTGGACGGCGGCGCCCGCGGCGGCTGACTCGGCGATGTCGGCGCTGTGCACGAGGCGACCGCTCAGATCAGCCAGGAACTGGCGATAGGCCGGGGACCTTGCCCCGCCGCCGGTGACGATCAGCCGGCCATCCGTCCTGGCCCCTGCGCGGTTGAGCGCGTCGAGGCCGTCGAGGAGGCCGCAGACGACGCCTTCGAAGGCCGCCCGCGCGACCTGCTCCCGGGTCACGTCCGAGCGCATCCCCGCGACGAGGCCATGCGAATTGGGCCGGTTCGGGGTCCGCTCGCCGTCCAGGTACGGCACGACGATCGGTCGATCGGCCGCATGTGGTGCGGCCAGGGCCAGCCGCGCGAGCTCACCGTGGTCGACGCCGAGGATCCGCGCGAACGCGTCCGTCACCTTCGCCGCATTCAAGGTGCAGACGAGCGGCAGGAACGCTCCCGAGGCGTCGGCGACCCCGGTGACGGCGCCCGACGGGTCCGCGGTCTGCACCTCGCTGCGTGTGTAGACCGTGCCGGAAGTGCCGATCGAGATGATGACGTCGCCGTCGCGGATCCCGAACGCGAGGGCACTCGGCGGCTGATCGTTGCAGCCGGGGCCGACGAGGGTGCCGGCCTGCAGGCCCGTCTCCTCGCTCGCCTCGGCCGTGACGGTGCCCGCGGCATCGTCGGGGCCGACCACGATCGGGAGGGTCGGGAGCCAGCCCTCGCCACCGGCGAGGGCGAGGATGTCCGGCAGCCAGGCGTTCTCGCGGGCCGCGTAGTATCCCGTGCCGGAGGCGGCCGAGCGGTCCGTCCGGAACGACCCCATCAGGCGGAACATCACCCAGTCGCCGGGCAACAGCAGGGTGGCGATGCGGGCGAAGTTGCCCGGCTCGTGGCGGGCGACCCAGAGGAGCTTGGTGATCGTGAAGGCTGCGGTAGGGACCGTCCCAACCCGGCTCGCCCACACCGCGGGGCCAAGACGCTCCACGAGCTCCCGAGCCTCGGGAGCAGACGTCGTGTCGTTCCACAGCTTGGCCGGGCGGACGACCTGATTGGCAGCATCGAGGGCGACGAGGCCGTGCCCCTGCCCGTCGACGCTCAGCGCCCGCACGTCCCGGACGTCGAGCCTGCCGAGGGCCAGTCGAAGCGCCGCCCACCAGGAATGCGGATCCTGCTCACTGATCGGCGGCGTCGTCGGCGGGTGCGGGGCGGAGGCAGTCCCAACGACGCGGCCGTCGTCCGCATCGCGGAGGACGACCGTGCACGACTGGGTCGAGGTGTCGACACCGGCGACGAGGGGCACGGTCAGTCGTCCTCCGGCGCAACCGACGGCGAGACGAGCTGCCCTTCGAGCTGGACATCGCTCGCGGCGAGCTGGCCGACCGCGCCCCCGGGGTGCGTGTACAGCACCTCCGCCCACGCGTACCCGCGGGCGTCCATGAGCGCGACCGCCAGCGCATCTCCCCACGCAGAGGCGATGAGCGTCGAGCCCATGGCGATGACCCCGCCCGGATCGGCCCCGTCCGGCGTCGGTAGGGCGACGGTCACGTCACCAAGAGCGGCGAGCTCAGAGCCGTCGCGGCTCGTGAGCACGATGACCTTGGCCCCCCGCGTCTTCGCGCGGCGGGCGAACTCGTTCAGCTCGGCCGACTGGCCGCCCTTCGAGATCGCGATCACGACGTCCCCCGGCTCGATCGCGCCAAGGCTTCCGTGGAGCCCATCGGCCGGATGGAGGAAGAGGGCCGGAGTCCCGGTCACGGACAGCAGGTGGGCAAGCCGGCGGGCCGTCACGCCCGACGTGCCGACGCCGACCGGGATCACCTTGCCCGTGGCCTCCAGCAGGATCCTGGCGGCCGCGGGGAGGCGCTCATCGATCTGCGCTTCGACGGTCGAGAGGGCGGCCACCTCGGCCCGAACCCGCGCTCGGCCGATCTCCACGATCCTGGCCTCGTCCATCTCGGTCACGGCCATCCTCGCTCATTTGAGCGCAGCACACGCCCAGATGAGCACTATTACATCATCGTTCCGCCGGTCGTGTCAAGATTGGCTTGCGCAATGAGCGGTCGGTGTGCTCAAATGAGCGCATGATCGCCTTGTGTCCTGTCTGGAGGCCTTGATTGTGGGGGTGTCGGGTCTGAAGCCGCTCCAGCTCGTGGAGGCTGCGGCGATTGCGCGCCGCTACTTCCTCGAGGACAGGTCGAAGAAGGAGATCGCCGAGGAGTTCGGCATCTCGCGCTTCAAGGTGTCCCGGATTCTCGATCGCGCGCGCGCCAACGGCCTCGTTCGGATCGAGATCGACCTGCCGGCGTCGATCGATGGGGAGCTCTCTGATCGGCTCCGGGCGGCGTACTCGCTCCGACACGCGATCGTCGTGAACACGCCCCACGAGCCGGAGAAGGTCCTCCGCGCGCATCTCGGCGAGATCGCCGCGGATCTTCTCAGCGAGCTTGTGGAGGAGGGCGACGTCCTGGGGATCAGCTGGGGCCGAACGCTCAATGCGATGACCGCCTCCCTGGGCAGGCTGGCCCTCTGCACCGTCGTCCAGCTGACCGGGGCGGCCGGCGCCGTGGACGTCACGGAGAACTCCGTGGAGATCGTCCGGCGGGTTGCAAGCATCTCCGGCGGGCCTGCGTTCCCGATCTACGCTCCGCTCATCGTCGACACCGCGGAGACAGCGGCGGCCATCCGGCGACAGCCGCAAGTCGCCGAGGCGATGGGCAACTTCGACCGGCTCACCAAGGCGGTCGTGGCCGTCGGGTCCTGGGATCCTCCCAACTCGCAGCTTCGGGACGCGATGTCGGCCGCCGAGCGGGAAGCGCTGCGCGCGCTCGGCGTCAGAGCGGAGATCTGCGCGACGTTGATCGACGACGAGGGCCATGCCGTGGCCGACGACCTGATGGAGCGATCCATCGCTATCACGGCAGAGCAGCTCCGCCGGGTCCCCGAGGTGATCGCCGTCGCCGGCGGGCCGACGAAGGCCGCCGCAATCCGGGCAGTCCTGGCCGGTCGGTACATCACGTCGATCGTGACGGACGGGACGGCCGCGCGAGCACTGCTGGAGGGCACCGAGCCTCCGACGACCCCGTAGCCCGGTCGCAACCCGCTTGCGTCGGGCGGGCGTCGGCGCCCGGCATCGAGCGATGGCGCGACGGTCCGCGCCGGCGATACCATGGACGGCGATGGTGTCTCGGCTCCGGTCCGCCCCCGGCTTCGCCCGCGCGACGGCCGTCGCGGCGCTGGCCGCCCTTCTCGCCTTCTCCGGCGCCGCCTCCCCGATCCCCGTCCTGCCGGGCGCTCCGCGGCCGGCGACCGTCCTCGCGGCCATCTCGTCCGGTTACGTCTCGGAGGGTCGCGCACCGGTCGCGCCCGGCGTGCAGCACGACTGGGGAACCATCCAGACGACCCGTTCGGGACCCCAGGCGGTCCACCTCGTCGAGGTCGACGTGGGAACGCCCGAGATCAGCCTCGAAGCGTCGATCGCGGGTGATCGGATCACCAGCCTCGAGACGACGAGGCGCCAGGCGCTCCGCGCGTCGCGCGAGGGTCACCGCGCCGTCGCCGCGCTCAACGCCGACGCGTGGGCGGGCTATGACAGCCCGACCCAGTTCGCGCCCAACGGGATCCACATCCAGGCCGGGGAGCTGGTGAGCGCCGGGCGGCTGGCCCGGCCGACGTTCGGCATCGACGCCTCGGGAAGCCCGCTCATCGGCAACGTCCTCGTGAGCGCGTCCTTCACCTGGCCCGACGGGACGGTCGGGACGATCGACCGCGTCAACCAGGGGAAGTCGAACCAGCAGCTCGTGCTCTACACGCCCCGCTTCGGCCCGGCAACACCGGGAGACGTCGACGGCACCGATGTCGTGCTGGCCGGCGTCGCCCTCCCGCTCACGCCGACAGGCGTGCACCAGGCGGTCGTGCTCGAGGTTCGTCCCGCGACCGGAGGCATCCCGATCGCGCCGGACACCGTCATCCTCAACGGCCCCGCCGGGTCGCAGCTCGACACGCTGCAGCCGGGAAGCGTGCTGCCGCTCGCGCTCTCGATCACGCCCGGCTGGGAGAACGTCCGCGAAGCCGTCGGCGGGCGCGAGATCATCGTGCGCGACGGCGCAACGTCGATCTCCCCACGTCCCGCGCTGGCGGACCAGCTGCATCCTCGGACCGCCCTGGGGATCACCGCCGGCGGCGACCTGGTCATGGCCACCGTTGACGGGCGTCAGGCGGGGTACAGCACCGGCGTCGACCTCGAGGAGCTGGCCGAGCTGATGCTGTCGCGCGGAGTGGTCCAGGCGCTGAACATGGACGGCGGCGGCTCGACGACGATGGCCGTCCGCCTCCCCGGCGATCCCGAGGTGTCCGTCGTGAACCGCCCATCCGACGGCTCCGAGCGCGCGGTCGCCAACAGCCTCATCGTCTTCAGCTCCGCGCCGACCGGCCCGCTCGCCATCGTCGACGTCCTGCCCGGGACGGCCGCCATCTGGCAGGGCGAGACAACCGACTTCGTGGCCAAGGGGCAGGACGCCGCGTACAACGCGGTGGAGCTCGCCGACGGCGAGGTGACGTGGGCGGTGGGCGGGCCCGGCGCGATCAGCGCCGCCGGCCAGTACTCGGCGGCGGAGGCCGGCACGGCGACGGTCGCCGCGACAGCACGCGGGATCCAGGGCACCGCCATGGTCACCGTACGTCCCGGCACCGGCCCGCCGGCCGAGCCTCCCCCGCCGGCGCCCCTCCCGAAGCTGCCCTTCAGCGTCGGGAGCGCGCTCGGCCTCAACCCGACGAGCGGCTACACCACCAAGACCCCCAAGACCCAGGTCAAGGGCAAGTACGTGACCTGGAAGTTCACCGGCGGCACGGCCCTCGCCGGCCAGCGGGTGAACGTCCTGATCGCCAAGAAGATCAACGGCGCCTGGGGCGGCCCCGTGTACCTCAAGTCCGCGTGGGCCGATGCCAACGGCATCGTGACCTTCTCCATGAAGTCGGCCTCCGCTGCCGCGGTCAACATCCGCGTCCAGTGGCCGGGCAGCTCGACCATGGGCGTCAGCGTCTCCAAGGCGCTCGGCGCGTACTGGAAGTAGCCTCCACCGCGCTCACCGGCGCCAGAATCGACGGCATGGACCATCGCGATCATGTCCGGCTCCTCCGGGAAGGCGTCGAGGGTGGCGGGAAGACCTGGGCCGACCTCGGGTCGGGTGAGGGAGCGTTCACGCTCGCCCTCGCTGACCTTCTCGGCCCGACCGGCTCGATCCACACGGTCGATCGGGACAACCGCGCACTCCAGGTTCAGGAACGGGCGTTCCGGGATGCATTCCCGAACGTGAGCGTGACGCCGCTCGTTGGCGACTTCACGCTGCCGCTGGAGCTGCCGCCGCTCGACGGGATCGTCATGGCGAACTCGCTGCACTTCGAGCGCGACAAGCTGGCCGTGCTCCGCCTCGTCGCCGGGTACCTTCGGCCGGCCGGTCGCCTCGTCATCGTCGAGTACGACACCGACCACGGCAACCCATGGGTCCCCTTCCCGCTGTCGTTCCGTTCCTGGGCCGCCGTCGCGGCGGAGGCCGGCTTCCGCGACACGCGGCGGCTCGCCTCGGTCCCGAGCCGGTTCCTCGGGTCGATCTACTCGGCCCTCAGCCTCCGCGGGCCGGAGTCGGACTGAAGGAGGCTGGCAGCCTCACGTGGAGCTCGCCCATCCGGCGGCGATGCTATGGTCGACGCCATGGATCGCGGCGACCTGGTACGACTGCGGCGCGCTCGAGATCAGGTGGATCGTGAGTACGCGCGCCCGCTCGATGTGGAGGCGCTCGCGCGCACCGCCTGCATGTCGTCCGGCCACTTCTCACGGAGCTTCCGCGCCGCCTTCGGCGAGACCCCGTACAGCTACCTGATGACCCGGCGCATCGAGCGGGCCATGACCTTGTTGCGGCGCGGCGACCTCTCCGTGACCGAGGTCTGCTTCGAGGTCGGCTGCTCGTCGCTGGGGACCTTCAGCACCCGCTTCACGGAGCTCGTCGGGGAGACTCCGAGCGCCTACCGGGCTCGGGACCACTCGTGGACGGGGGCGCTGCCCGCCTGCCTGGTGCGGGCGGCGCTGCGGCCAGTCAGGAATTGGGAAGCGGCCGCGGGCGGAGGCGAATAGGAGCAACCCATGGACGTGAAGCTGAACAACTGCTTCTTGTCGGTGGACGATCACGAGAAGGCGATCGCCTTCTATCGCGACGCACTGGGCTTCGAGGTGCGCGGCGACGTCAGCGCCTACGGCATGCGCTGGGTGACCCTCGGGTCGCCTTCGCAGCCTGACGTCAGCGTCGTGCTGGAGCCGCCGGCGGCCGATCCCGGCATCTCGTCGTCGGACCGGGAAGCGCTCGGCGACCTCCTCGCCAAGGGCCTGCTGGGACGGCTGGTGCTCACGACCGCGGACGTCGACGGGGTCTTCGACCATGTGCAGGCGACCGGTGCCGAGGTGGTCCAGGAGCCGATGGACCAGCCCTACGGCGTCCGCGACTGCGCCTTCCGCGATCCGGCCGGGAACCTGATCCGGATCAACCAGCCGAAGGGCTGACACGTGAGCCGCTGCCCGCGGCGAGGCCGGACCTGAGACATACCGATGGTCGGCGGGGGAAGGGGGTGGCTGAAGGGATCGGCGTCAACAGCCGACGCTCGCCCGAGACGAAGACGGCCGGCGGGAACGGCCCGCCGGCCAGTCCACCGGAGTGCTCAGCTCGCCGCCTTCTTCACCAGCGCGGCAATCCGCTCCTCCACCTCCGGCGTCAGCTCGAGCACGGCGAACGCGTTCGCCCACATCGCGCCGTCATCGAGTCGCGCGTCCGGCTGGAACCCGAAGGTCGCGTACCGCACCTTGAACTTCGACGCCGCCTGGAAGAAGCAGATCGTCTTGCCGTCCTTCGCGTACGCCGGCATCCCGTACCAGGTCTTCGACGCCAGGGCCGGCGCGGCGGCCTTGACGATCTCGTGGATGCGGGCGGCCAGGGACCGGTCCGGCTCCGGCATCTCGGCGATCTTCGCGAGGAGGTCCGCCTCGCCGGCCGCATCGTCGGCTCCGCGCTTCGCGGCCCGCTTCGCCTCTGCGGCGGCCTCCTTCATCGCGGCCCGCTCTTCCGCAGTCCAGACATCGGATCTCGCGTTCTTCTGCGCCATGGCTTGGTACTCCTCAATCGGCTCGGGACGACAATGGATGCTAGCCATCCGCCGCGGAGGCGGCTTCTCGAAACCTGACCGAGTTGCGGCCCCGCCAGTCGCCACCCGACCACAACGGAGCGTCCCCGCAGGACCCGAGCCGACGGCCACGACCTTGTCCGGGTGCACGGCGCCCGCGAGGACAACCTCAGGAGCGTGAGTGTCGAGATCCCGAAGCGCCGGCTGACAGTCTTCACCTCGATCTCGGGTTCCGGCAAGCGCTCGCTGGTCTTAGCCACCACGCGTACTGGGGCAAACGCGTCTGGTCTGGATTCGCGCCCCCCACCGACTGCCGTCAGCTCACGGAGATGGGGCGGCACTCGCCCATCAGCACACCGTCGGGGATCGCCGGAGCGACGCGTCCAACTGACGGATCAGCTCTCCGACCCTCCCACCGCCACGCGGGGCGGCCGGGTAGCGCTTCAGGACGTCCACCACGACGGGAGGCACGAGGATCCGCGACTGCGCGATGTGGTCGGCTCCGACGGTGGGATCGTCTCCGGCGGAGCGTTCGAACGCTCGTGCGGCATGAGCGGCCGATCCGAGGATGTGCCGGACCTGCGTCGCTTTCGCCAGGGGGTGGAGGAACGCCGCACCGACCGCGTTGCCGGCAGCGCGCGCAGCGTCGCTCGCCGCAGCCTGTCCTGCCTCGCGGGCCTCCTGAGCCGCCCGGTGTGCCGCCCAGGCGTTGTCACGTAGCGCCTTGGTCCGCTCGGCTCCATCCGCGAACGCCTGCGCAGCGTCGATCGCGGCTCGTGGGCGCGGATCGTCCGGGCGTCCACGTTCGAAGATCGCCAATGCGGGCCGCGCGCACGCCACCGCGAAGCCGGTGACCGCCCGGAGCTCGGACCGGCTGAGCTCAGTCATCGTGGAGTCATTCTGGCGCCCCCGGACGGACTCGAACCGCCGACGCAGGCCTTAGGACGGCCTCGCTCTATCCACTGAGCTACGGGGGCGCGGGGATCGATCGTACTCCACGTGCGGCGAGGGACGCCGCCGGGAAGGGGCCCGCGGGCGGGCCGCCGTACAATCCCCGCCGATGGACGCGCCCGGCACTCCCCTCCCCGACCTCGTGCTGTGGCGCTCGGATCGCTGCCACCTCTGCGAGGACACCCAGGCGCTGCTGGCGGCGATCTTCGAGGAGCGTGCAGCCGGCGGGCGCCGGATCCCGCGCCTCGTCGCCCGCCGGATCGCGGAGGACCCGGCCGTCGAACGCGCCCTCTTCGAGCAGATCCCCGTCCTCGAGGTCGACGGCCGCCGCCTGCCCCTGGCGATCCGGCCGGGCCCGATCCGGGCCTTCCTCGACGAGGCGTACGGCGCTTCTCCAGCGGAGCCCGGGCCATGATGCGGGCGGCGCGCTGATGGCCGCGTCCGAGCTGACGCTCTTGGTGGCCTTCGGGGCCGGCCTCCTCAGCTTCCTCTCGCCCTGCGTCCTGCCCCTGGTGCCGGCCTACCTCGGCCAGCTCACCGTCGTCGCCGTCGTGGGCGGCAGCGACCGCTCGCCGTCGCGTTGGCTCGCGGTGCGCCACGCGATCGCCTACGTGCTGGGCTTCGGGGCCGTCTTCACGCTCCTGGGGGTCACCGCCACGTTCGTCGGCGGACCGCTGGCCGACTACCTGCCCGTCCTGCGCACCGTGGGTGGCCTGCTCCTCGTCGTCCTCGGCCTCAACCTCGCCGGCTTCCTGCCCATTCCCGCCCTCGACCGGACCTGGCGGCCGCTGGAGGCGGGGGCGGCGGGGGCGATGGCCCAGCGGACCGGCACGGTGGCCTTCGCGGCCGCGGGCGTGGAGAGCGGCCCCGGCCTCGGCCAGCGCCTCGGTGGCCGCCTCGTCGGCGGGCGTGGAGGCGTCCTCGCCTCCTTCGGCCTCGGCGTCGTCTTCGCCGTCGGGTGGACCCCCTGCATCGGGATCATCCTGGGCAGCATCCTGACCGTCGCCGCCTCGTCCGGTACGACCCTCCAGGGCGGCCTCCTGCTGGCCGCGTACACCCTGGGCCTCGGCGTCCCGTTCGTCCTCCTCGGCGCGATCTACGACCGGGCCCCGGCGCTCGTGCGCCCCCTCGTGCGCCACGGGCGCGCGGTGAGCCTCGTGGGCGGGATCCTCGTCGCCGTCATCGGCGTCTTCATGGTCTTGGACTGGCTGAGCTGGCTCGCCCGCCTGGCGCCCGGCATCTGAGGCCCCGGTGACCCTGACCCAGCACGATCCCCCGGAGCCGCGCCGCGGGGTGGTCGGCCCGTTCACCGCCCGCCAGCTGGTCGCCGCCCTCGCCGTCGTGACGGGCGCCGCGATCGTCCTCGCGATCGCCACCCAGCCGCTCGTCGGGCCCGCGGCCTCGCCCTCCGCCGCCGACCCCCGGGCGACGCAGTACGTCATCGGCCCGGCCGAGGAGGGGCTGCGGGTCGGCGACCGGGCGCCGGAGCTGGAGATCGCCGGCCCGGACGGGTCACCCGCCCCGCTCCGCGACCTGTCGGGCCAGCCCGTGCGCCTCGCCGACCTCCGCGGCCGGCCCGTCTGGGTCAACTTCTGGGCCAGCTGGTGCCCGCCCTGCCAGGCCGAGACGCCGACGATCCGCGACCTCGCCGCCGCGTACGCGCCGCAGGGCCTGGCAGTCGTCGGCATCAGCGTCCAGGAGGCGACCGAGGACGACGTCCGGAGCTACGCGCAGACCTACGGCCTCGCCTACACGGTGGCGGCCGACCTCTCCGGCGACGTCTTCCGCCGCTACCGCGTCTTCGGCCTCCCGACCCAGTACTTCATCGACGGCGACGGCATCATCCGGGCCATCGTCCAGGGGCCGGTCACCCTCGAGAGCGCGGCCGCGAGCCTGGCCCTCGTGGGGCTGGTCGCGCCGACAGGCTCGCCGAGCAGCAACCCGTAGGGGCGTGGGCGCGGATGGGTTCGGGCGCAGGCGTGCATTGGCGCGCGTGGGCGCGCGTGGAGCCTCCGGTCACCCGCCGATCCTGGCAAATGCTCGCCAGCGGAACCGTACGAACTGCTGTGTCGCGCTGCCGCTGGCTGGCTCGCGCCTCTCCCGCCCTCCAACCTCTCATGTGCGTCCCCAGAGGTGCATCTGATCGGCTCCGAGCTCCGCGAGGAAGCATACGGCCTGCCATGCGAGCATTTGATCGAATTGGGGCGGGAGGGACGAGCGGCGGGCGGGAGGGACGAGCGGCGGGCGGCTGGGCGACCCATGGGCGAGCGGGGGCCTGGACTCGCGATCGACCGCGCGGGAACCGGCTGCGCGGCACGGCTCCTTCCAGCGCTCCCTAGGCGAGGGGCTCCCAGGCGAAGCGGTCGCGATCCACCGCCAGGCGGCCCACGGGGTGTCGCAGCTCGTGGGACAGGACGACGGTCCAGCGCTCCTCGGCCGCCCGGGCGAAGAGGGTCGCCTTGCGGGCCACCGAGTCGAGCGGGAAGTCGTCGAAGGCCGGGATCCAGCGCGGGTTCGCCGACCACGGCCGCATCGCGATGTCCCCGAAGAACGCCAGCGTCCTGCCCGATGCCCGGACCAGGATCGCCTGGTGGCCCGCCGTGTGGCCGCCGGTCGGCACGGCCGAGACGCCGGGCAACAGCTCCACCTCGCCGTCGGCGGCGCCCTCGTCGCCCCAGGCCCGGACGAGGCGCAGCTCGGGCTGGTCGTAGGAGGCGGCGACGCGGGGGTTCTCGGAGAGGGCGATCTCCCACTCCGCCCGCTGGGCGACGATCCGCGCGCGGGGGAAGGCGCGCGTCCCGCCGGCACGGAGGAGGCCGCCCGCGTGGTCGTAGTGGAGGTGGCTCAGCGCCACCACGTCGACGCAGGCCGGGGCGAAGCCGGCCCGCTCCAGCGTCGGCACGATCGGCTCCCCGGCGAGGCCGCGCCAGGCCCGGCCGCGCTCGTCGAGGCGCTCGCCGATGCCCGTCTCCACGAGGACCCGCCCGGCCGGCGTCTCCACCAGCAGGCAGTTGAGCGCCTGGAGGAGGCGGTGCTGCTCGTCGAGCTCGTCCACCACGAGCTTGCCCCACAGGACCCGCGGCGCCGGCCCGAAGATGGCGCCCGCGTCGGATCGAAACGTGCCCGCCTGGACGAGGGCGACGCGGGTGCCGCCGCCCAGCTCGGCCGACCAGTGGACGGCGTCATTGAGGCCCATCGACCGCGTCGCGGCGTCAGCGCGGCCCGGGCAGCTTCCGCCGCGCGTCGAAGTCGCGGTGGAAGGCCGAGGCGGTCGGCTGGCGCTGGCCCTGGTACTTCGAGCCCAGCTCGGAGCTGCCATACGGGCGCTCCACGGGGCTCGACATGCGGAAGAAGCTGATCTGGCCGATCCGCATGCCGGCGTAGAGGGCGATCGGCAGGTTCGCCACGTTGCTGAGCTCGAGGGTGAGGGTCCCCTTCCAGCCGGGATCGACGTAGCCGGCCGTGGAATGGATGAGGAGGCCGAGGCGGCCGAGGCTGCTCTTGCCCTCCAGCCGGGCGACGAGGTCGGTGGGCAGCTCCACCCACTCCAGCGTCTGGCCCAGGACGAACTCGCCGGGATGGAGGATGAAGGGCTCCTCGTCGCGGATCTCCAGGAGCTCGGTCAGGTCCGGCTGGGCCTCGCGAGGGTCGATGAAGGCGTAGCGGTTGTTGCGGAAGACCCGGAAGCTCCGGTCGAGGTGGAGATCGACCGACGACGGCTGCAGGTCGACCGGGTCGTAGGGCGCGATCCGGATCCGCCCGGCCTCGAGCTCCGCCCGGATGTCGCGATCGGCGAGGACGCTCACGAGCGGTGGGGCCCGGCGGGCTCGCGCTCGGCGAACAGAGAATCGACCTCCCGCTTGAGCGTCGCCAGGTCCTCGAACGACTGGTAGACGCTGGCGAAGCGGATGAAGGCGATCTGGTCGAGCCCCCGGAGGCGCTCCATCGCCAGCTCGCCGATGCGCGACGAGTCGACCTCCGTCGTCCCGGCCGAGCGCAGGGCGGCCTCGATCTCGTCGGCGGCCCGCTCCGCCGCCCCGTCGGGGACCGGCCGGCGAGTGAGGGCCTTGCGGATCCCCGCCGCGAGCTTGTCCCGGTCGAACTCCTGGCGTTGCCCGTCGCGCTTCACGACGACGAGGCGGGCCGCCTCGATCCGCTCGTAGGTGGTGAAGCGCGCCCCGCAGGCGACGCACTCGCGGCGGCGGCGGATGGTGGCCGCCTCGTCGAGGTCGCGCGAGTCGATGACGCGGGTATCGCGCTCGTCGCACGTCGGACAGCGCATCCGGACCTCCAGCGCCTCGGGACCACAACATCTAGTGGTACGGCGCGAAGATACCACGACATACGGTGTCCCACGCGGGCGCTCCCCGGATCAGCGGGCGCGTGGCCGGCTGCTGAACCAGCGGGCGGCGTCCAGGTGGCCGGCGCGCAGGTCCACCCCGAGCGTCGAGATCGCCTCCCGCGCGTGGAGGAAGTTGAGGTAGCCGCGCTTGATCGAGGTCTCGCCCTCCATCTCGCGGGGGCGCCCGGCGGTCACCCCCATCAGCGCGCAGCCGTGCTGGACGACGTCGATGGCTCGCGTCGCCCGGTCCAGCTCCTCGCCGAGGCGGGTGGCGAGGGGCGCCAGGGACCCCGGGGCGGCGAGGGCGTCGACCTCGGCGCGCAGCCCCGCCAGCGCGTCGAGGGTGGCGGGCAGCACCTCGTCGAGGGCAGCCGGCGCGTCCTGGCGTCGCCGCACCCGGTCGATCCGCTGGGCGGTCTCGCCCATCAGCGTCGCCGCCCGGTCCGTCAGCCCGGCGGAGGCCGCCCGGAACCCCTCGTCCTCGCGGGTGGCGGCCACCAGGCCGGCCGCCCGCCGCAGGACGTAGAGGAACGCGGCGACGAGGGCGAAGAAGAGGACCAGCGAGAGGGCGAGGAGGAGCTCTCCCATGACGCGGTCGTCAGGCCGTCCGCGCCCGGAGCGCGGAGACGAGGGCCGGAACGACGGCGAAGAGGTCGCCCACGACGTACAGGTCGGCGTGCTCCACGAGCGGCGCGTCGGGATCGCGGTTGATGGCGATGATCGTCGCGGCATCCTGCATGCCGACCCGGTGCTGGATCGCCCCCGACACTCCCAGCGCGACGTAGACGTCGGGGCGGATCGTCTTGCCCGTCTGGCCCACCTGGACCGCGTAGGGCAGCCACCCGGCGTCCACGGCCGCCCTCGTCCCGGCCACGGCGCCGCCGAGGACGTCCGCCAGCTCTGCCAGGAGAACGACGCCATCGGGCCCGCCGAGGCCGCGGCCGCCGGCGACCACGATCGCGGCCTCCTCGATGCTGGCCGTTCGCGCCCGGGCGTCGGCCCGGGCAACGAGGCGCACCGGCGGCGGGGGCGGGGACGGCACCGGCGGCGGCGCGACGTGCTCGACGACCCCGGCCGCATCCTCGGGCGTGGCGGCCACGGCACCTGGCCGCAGGGTCACGATGCCCCGCCCGTCGCGAAAGGCCGACGTGGTGACGGCCCGGCCGCCCAGGACGCTCATCTCCACCCGGACCCCGGCCGGCGCCCCGTCCTCCCCGGAGGCCCAGGCGAGCCCGGTGGCATTGCCGAGCACGCCCCGCCCCAGGCGGGCGGCGAGGATGCCGGCGGCCGTGCGCCCCTCGGGCGTCGCCCCCAGGAGAAGCAGGTCCGGGTCCTCCGCCGCGGCGAGGGTCGCGAGCGCCTCCGCCGCCGCGCGGGCCGAGCCGGCGCCGGCGTCGGAGAGGCGGACGGCCAGCACTCGCGGCACGTACCTGGCGAGCTCGGCGGCCGCGGCATCGGGCTCCTCGCCGACCACGATGCCCGCGGCCGTCCATCCTCCCGCAGCCGCGAGCGTCCGCGCCGCCGTGGCCGCCTCGAGCGCGACGCGCGACGGCAGGCCGTCGGACCCCAGCTCGGCGATCGCCCAGGCGACGGCCATCAGATCGCCCCCCGGGCGGCGAGGAGGCCGACGATCTCGGCGGCGGCCACGGCGGGGGCCTCCCGGACGACGCGCGTCGCCCCGCGCTGCGCCGGCGGTCGCTGGGCGACCACCACCGTCGTGGCCGCCTCGCCGCCGACGGAGCCGTCGGCGAGGCCGAGCTCGGCGAGCGAGCGGACGGCCATCTCCTTGGAGCGCGCCCCCATGATCCCCTTGAGGGTCGGGTAGCGGGGCTCCCCGAGGAGCTGCGTTCCAACGACGAGGGTCGGCAGCGGGGCCTCCACGGTCTCCTCGCCGGCTGCCACGAGGCGCCGGACCGTCACGGTGCCCGCACCATCGGTCTCGATGGCCGCCGCGCCGGTCACCAGCGGCAGGCCCAGGAGGGTGGCGATCCCGGCGCCGACCACCCCGCCGCCGCCGTCCGCGCTGTCGGCGCCGGCGAGCACGAGGTCGAATTCGATCGTGGCGAGGGCCGCGGCGAGGACGCGCATCGTGGAGAGGGCGCACGACCCGGCCAGGGCCTCGTCGGTGACGAGCACGGCCCGCGTCGCCCCCATCGCCAGCCCCTTGCGCAGGGCCTCCTCCGACCCGGCCGGCGCCATGGCCAGGAGGGTGATCTCGCCGCCGCCGGCATCGAGGAGGCGGAGGGCCGCCTCCAGCGTGTACTCGTCGTTGCCGTTCATCACCGGCGGCGCCGCGCTGCGGTCGAGCCGGCCGTCCGGCCCCAGCCGCTCCTGGCCCGTCGCGTCGGGGACCGGCTTGACGAGCACGACGATGCGCACGGGCGACCCGCCTCCCTGTGGCCGGGCGGGAGCCATCCCCCGCTCACCGTTGCCGAGTGTACACACCAGATCCGCGTGGGAGGCGGCCCGACCGCCCGGGGCTCGGCGCCGGGTGTAGGCTGGCAACGGCGGGGCCGCGGGGGATCCGCCCGACGGCCGGCGAGCCGGCCGGGCACCGGGGAGTCGAGATGGACCAGCAGCTCCTCCTCGCGGCGCTCCTGGGAGCGGCCGTCATCGGCCTCCTGGCCATCCTCCTCGTGGTGCGGCGGCAGCGGCGCGAGCGCGACGAGGCGGGTCGGGAGAGCCCCATCGCCATGTCCTCGGAGGGTGTCAAGCTCTGCCCTTCGTGCGCGACCGAGAACCTCTGGACCGAGACCTTCTGCGTCGCCTGTCACCGGCGGCTCCCGGACGCCCAGAACCGGTCCTGGTAGCCGCTCCACCCGGGCGGCGCCGGGGCTACTGGAGGACGGGCAGGGCCCGTCCCGGGCGCGACGCAGCAGGGCCGGGCGCGGCCACCGGCGCCAGGATCTCCGCCAGGTCGAGCGTCGTCACCCCCGCCCCGTTGACGGCCTCCGCGGCGAGCCCGTCGCCCAGCATCGTCATGCAGAAGGGGCAGCCGACGGCCACGGCCTCCGCGCCGGTCGCAAGGGCCTGCCGGGCGCGCTCGGCGTTGATCCGCGAGCCGCGCGTCTCCTCCATCCACATCCGCCCCCCGCCGGCGCCGCAGCAGAACGACTGCCGGCCGCTCCGCTCCATCTCGGCCACCTCCAGGCCGGGCACGGCGGCCAGCACGTCCCGCGGCGCGTCGACCAAGCCGTTGTAGCGGGCCAGATAGCAGGCGTCGTGGTAGGTCACGCGCTTCGCCGCTGGCCCGTCCGGGCCGACCATGGTGGCGAGGCGGCCGTCCGCGAGCAGGCCGGCCAGGAAGGCCGAGTGGTGGACCACCCGGTAGGTGCCACCCATCTGGGAGTACTCGTTGGCCAGCGTGTTGAAGCAGTGGGGGCAGGCCGTCACGATCGTCGGTGGCCCGTAGCGGCGGAGCGTCTCGACGTTCTGGGCGGCGAGGAGCTGGAAGACGTACTCGTTGCCCATGCGGCGGGCCGGGTCGCCGGTGCAGGCCTCCTCCTGGCCCAGGACGGCGAAGCGGACTCCGGCCGCATGGAGGCAGGTGGCGAAGGCGCGGGCCACCCGTCGGTTGCGCTCGTCGAAGGCCGCGGCGCAGCCCACCCAGTAGAGCACCTCCAGCGTGGCGAGGTCACCGGCCGCCGCGAGTGACGCCGCGGTCGGGACCTCGAAGGGCAGCCCCTTCGTCCAGTCGAGGCGGGCGCTCCTGGGCTGGCCCCACGGGTTCTGGGCCGATTCCATGGCCCGAAAGGCGGGCGCCAGCTCGGGCGGGAAGCGGCTCTCTTCGAGGACGAGGTTGCGCCGGATCCCCACGATCTTGTCGACGTGCTCGATGAGGACCGGGCAGGCCTCCACGCAGGCGCCGCAGGTCACGCAGTCCCAGACGGCATCCTCGCTGATGGCGCCGGGCACGAGCGGGAGGGCCATCGCCTCCGGCCGGAGCCGGTCGTCCAGGTCGGCACCCGAGTCACGGACGAGGGGCGAGTTGGGGATGACGTGGAGCCCACGCTCGGCCTCGTCGGCGAGGCGCCGGATCCCCATCACCAGGGCCTTCGGGTCCAGGGGCTTGCCAGTCAGGTTGGCCGGGCAGGCGTCGCGGCAGCGGCCGCACTCGGTGCAGGTGAAGCCGTCGAGGACGTCCTTCCAGGCCAGGTCGGCGAGCGTCCGCAGCCCGTACGTCGCGTCCTCGGCCTCGAGGTCCATGGCCGGCAGGGCGCCGCGCGGCTCCAGCTTGCGGAGGTAGACGTTGAAGAAGCTCGTCACCACGTGGAGGTGCTTCGTCGTCGGGAGCCAGACGAGGAACGCCGCCACGAAGACGAGGTGGGCCCACCAGTGCACGGCGAAGAGGGCCTCCAGGACGGACGGGTCCACGCCGGCGAGGCTGGCCCCCAGGGCGTTGGTCACGACGGCTCCGGGCAACGGCCCGTAGCGGGCGGCCTCGTAGGAGAGCGCGCCGAGCTCGGCTCCGACGATCCCGCCGATGAGGAGGAGAATCGCGATCCCCGATCGGCTCAGGGTGAGGCGGGCGGGACGCACGACGAGGCGGCGGACGAGGGCGTAGGCGAGGGCCGCCAGGGCGAGGGCCGCCGCGACGTTGCGCAGCAGCAGGACCGCTGCCCACGGGGCGCCGTCCAGGGGCGCCGAGAGGATCCTCTCGACCAGGCCGTCGGTGACCGCGCTGGCCGTGCCCACGGAGAGGACGACGAAGGCGGCGAAGATCGCGTAGTGCATGGCCCCCACCGGGGCCTCGCGGAACATCCGCGTCTGGAGCAGCGCGTAGCGGGCCAGGGCCCGGGTCCGCCGCGGCACGTCGGCGAAGGGCCGGGCGGGGCGGGCGGCGGCGAAGACGCGGAGGTGGCGGGCCATGAGCAGCCCGAAGACGGCGAGCGCGCCGTAGAAGAGCGGGAAGACGAGCGGGTACCAGGGGACGCGCCCGATCGACTCGGTCACGGGTCAGGCGGTCGGTCGGGCCAGTCGGCGTGGTCGAAGGGCCCGCCGAGCGTCTCGAGGGCATGGTCGAGGACCGGCTCCAGCGAGGCCAGCGACTCCAGGGCGCCGCGGGGGCTGCCGGGCAGGTTCACGATGAGGGCCCGGCCGCGGATCCCGACCACCGCACGGGAGAGGATCGCCAGCGGCGTCTTCGCCCGGCCGTCGGCCCGCATCGCCTCGGCGAATCCGGGGACCTCGAAGTCGATCACGGCCAGGGTCGCCTGGGGCGTCACGTCACGCGGCGTCAGCCCGGTCCCGCCGGTCGTCACGACCAGGGCGAGGCGCGCCGCCGCGTCCACGAGCGCCGCCTCGATCCGCTCACGCTCGTCGGGCACGACCGCCCGCTCGACCGCGAACCCGAGCGCCGCCAGGCGGGCCGCCACGCCGTCGCCGGAGGCGTCGTCGCGTCGCCCGGCCGCGGCGCGATCGGAGACGGTGAGGACGAGGGCCGTGCGGCCGACCACCGGGTCAGGACCCCGGGCGCCTGGAGGAGCGGCGGATCCCGCCGGCCCGGGCCGGGCCCCGGACGGCGCGCGGCCGCGCGGCCCGGGGGCCCACCGTCTCGACGGGTCCGGCCGCGCGACTCCAGTCGCCGGACGTGCCGCCGGACTTGGCGACGAGGCGGATCCCCCGGATCTCGACGCCCTTCTCCACCCCCTTGACCATGTCGTAGATGGTCAGGGCGGCGACGCTCACCGCGGTGAGGGCCTCCATCTCGACGCCGGTCGGCCCGGTCGTGGCCGCCTCGGCGTGGATCCGGAAGGCCGACGCGGTACGGTCGGGCGTGACTCGCACGACGACGTCGGTCAGCGGCAGGGGATGGCAGAGCGGGATCAGCTCGGAGGTTCGCTTGGCCCCCATGACGCCGGCCAGCTCGGCGACGGTCAGGACGTCGCCCTTCGGACCTCCGCCGTCGATGACGAGGGTCAGGGTCTCCTGGGAGCAGGCGACCTCCCCCTCCGCGACGGCGCGGCGCGCGGTGGGCGCCTTCTCGGAGACGTCCACCATGCGGGGGCGGCCGCGACGGTCGACGTGGGTCAGGCGGCGGCGCTCCGCGCGTGGCTGCGAGCGGTCGTCCATGGCTCCTCCCGGGCTCCCCGGCGCGGCGGTCCGAGCTTCGTCAGGGTCGGTCGAGCCACCATAGCTCGACGGGCGCCCCGGCGGGCAGCGCGTCGACGGATTCTGGCACGACCGCCAGCGCGTCGGCGAGGGCGAGGGCGGAGAGCACGTGGCTCCCCTGCCCCCCCGCGAGCGCCACGCGCGCGCGTCCGGACCCGTCGCGCAGGACCCGGCCGTCCACCCGGTCGCGGCGGGCGACCACCCGCAGGAAGGCCCGCCGGCCCGCCGCCTTCGAGACCGGCTCCTCGAGCACCCCGAGGTCGGGGCGCCGCAGCAGGTCGGCCGGGGGCCTGCCGGCCAGCCGCCGGAGGGCAGGCCGCACGAAGAGCTCGAACGTGACGAAGGTGGAGACCGGGTTCCCGGGCAGGCCGAAGAGGAGGACGGGCGCCGCCGTGTCGCCGCCGGCCGGCCGGGGCGCGACGCCGAAGGCGAAGGGCTTGCCGGGCTGCACGGCGACCCGCCAGAGGCCGACAGAGCCGACGGCCTCGAAGGCCGGCCTCACCACGTCGTACGGACCCACCGAGACGCCGCCGCTGACGACAACGAGGTCGGCCGTGGCGACGGCCTCGCCGAGCAGGCGGGTCATCGTCGCCAGGTCGTCGGGAGCGATCCCGACGTGGCGGGCGTCGGCGCCGGCCGCGGCGGCGAGCGCGACGAGGGCGGGGCCGTTGGCGTCGGGGATGCCGGCCGGTCCCAGGCTCGTCCCCGCCGCTCGCAGCTCGTCGCCGGTCGAGATGATCGCCACCCGGGCCCGCCGGTGGACGGCGACCACCGGGACGCCCGCCCCGCTGGCCAGGGCCACCTCCGCCGAACCGATCGCGCTGCCGGCGGCCAGCACCTCCGCGCCCGCTCGCAGGTCGTCGCCGCGCCGCCGGATGTTGGCTCCCCGCTCCACCGGGACGTGGACGAGGACGGCATGGGCGAGGGGGCCGGCGGCGTCGCGCCCGCGCGGTCCGGCCCTCCCCGCGGCATCCACCGGCGTCGTCAGCTCGACCGGGACGACCGCGTCGGCGCCCGGAGGGAGGGGCGCTCCGGTGGCGATCCGGACCGCCGTCCCGGCGATAACCGCGACCTCCGGGGGGGCGCCCGCTGCCACCTCGCCGGCCAGCGCCAGGCGGGTCGGCCCGGCCTCCGTCGCCGCGCCGACGTCGGCCGCCAGGATCGCGTAGCCGTCCATGGCGCTGTTGTCCCACGGCGGCAGGTCGGTCGCCGCCCGGACCCCGGCCGCGACGACCCGGCCGAGGGCCGCGACCACGGGAAGCTCCTCCACGGGCAGTGGGCCGTCGATCGCGCCCAGGACGCGGCCGCGGGCTTCCTCGACGGACAGGAGACCGGTCGCCATCAGCTCGCCTCTCCGCCGGAGGCCATCGCCCCCGCCGGCGCCGGCGGCCCACCACGCGGCCGCTCCAGCCGCCGCGCCACGACCCACACGCCGAGCGTCAGCCCGAGGCCGACGACCGCGATCGCCACCGACGTCTCCGTCCAGAACTGGTATGGGAAGAGTTGCACGAGGCGGTCCGTGGCCGGGTCGAAGCTCCACGTCCCCGCCGCGAAGAAGATCTCGTGGAAGAGGGTGAAGGCGGTGTCGAAGAAGACGAAGAACGCGGCTCCGACGACCGCGGCTCCGATCGCGAGGCCGGCCGCGCCCCGGGCCACCGCGCGCCAGAACCAGGGCGAGCCGCGAGAGGCCACCCCTGCGGCCAGCAGGGTCACGGCACCGAGCACGACGACCGCGTAGAACGACAGGAGGACGCGCCGCACGTCGACCATGTGCGATCGCTCCCGCTCCTCGAAGACGGGCACGCCGGCGACCTGCTGGTCGAACGTGCCGGGCCCCGCCCACACCTCCGCGACGAGGTCGCGGGTCACGGCGTCCACCTCCGCCGGCGTCCACCCCGTCCAGGCCGCGGCGTCGGACCGCGCCTGCTCGAACGACACCCAGACGGGGTTGAAGAAGAGGGCGATCGTCAGGCCGGCGATGACGAGCGCGGTCGCGACCCCCACGGCAACCCCCGCGACGAGGCGGCCCGCCCCTCCACCGCCCGCGCCGGCGTGGGAGCTCACTCGTCCTCGAGCGTCCGGGCCTGCTCCCACCAGGTCTCGATCATGAGGTCGGCGGGCGCTTCGACCTGCAGCCGCTGCGCCGCCCGCCGGACCGCCCCGCGAAACGTGTCGAGGTCGACGGCGAGCAGCGCCCCCAGGCCCTCGAAGCCGGCGAAGCGGAGGAGCTCGTGCTCGTCGGCCCCGAAGCCGGCGAGGTTCAGCAGCAGCGCCTCGTCGCGCCAGGCGAGGACGTCGTTGGGCGTGGCGGTCACCTGGTCGGCCAGCGTCTGGCGCCGGGTCGCCGTCTCGGAGACCTCCAGCAGCAGGCCCGTCGTGAAGACGCCCTGGTGCCTGAGGCGCTCGAGGTGGATCGGCTCGATCCTCGTCAGCTCGGTGATCGGCGGCACGGTCGCGGGCTCCTCCTGGGTGCTGGCGGCCGCCATTGTACGGTCCGGCGCGCCGCTGCCGCCCACGCCGCGCCGGGCGGCCAGGGCGCGGCGATCGGTGGGCTGCGCGGCCGCCCGGCTACGCCTTCTGGTCGCCGAAGATCGTGTAGTGCCAGGTCTTCTCGGCCTCGCCGGTGAGCTCGATCATCACGTGCTTCACCCGCGTGTACTCCTCGAACGAGTACATCGACATGTCCTTGCCGAAGCCGGACTGCTTGAAGCCGCCGTGGGGCATCTCGCTGGTGACCATGAGGTGGTCGTTGACGAGCACGTGGCCGAAGTTGAGGGCCTGCGTCGCCCGCATCGCCACCCGCAGGTCGCTCGTCCAGACGGAGCTGGCGAGGCCGTACGGCGTGTCGTTCGCCATGGCCAGCGCCTCCGCTTCGGTGTCGAAGGGGAGGACGACGAGGACCGGGCCGAAGACCTCCTGCTGGACGATCTCGCTGTCCTGGGCCGCCTCGACGACCACGGTCGGCAGGTAGAACGCGCCGTCGGGAAGGCCGGGGACGTCAGCTCGGCTGCCGCCGACGAGGACGCGGGCACCGGCAGCGACCGCCCGCCGGACGAAGCCGTCGACGCGGGCGACCTGGGCTGTGCTGATGAGCGTGCCAAGGTCGGTCTCGGGGGCCATCGGGTCGCCGACGCGGACGGAGCGGAACAGCTCCACGAGGCGGGCGGTGAAGGCGTCCGCGACCGAGCGGTGGACGTAGACGCGCGTCGCCGCCGTGCAGTCCTGGCCGCCGTTGATGAGCGCCCCGGCGGTTGCCCCGCGGGCGGCCGCCTCCAGGTCGGCGTCTGCGTGGACGATGAAGGGGGCCTTGCCCCCCAGCTCCAGGTGGACCCGCTTGAGGTTCCCAGAGGCGAGGGTCATGATCCGCCGGCCCGTCTCGGAGTCGCCTGTGAGGGAGACGAGATCCACGTCACGGTGGGCCGCCAGGGCCGCCCCGACGACGTCCCCGGGTCCCGTCACCACGTTCAGGACGCCAGCCGGGACCCCGGCCTCGGCTGCCAGCTCGGCCAGGCGGATCGTCGTCAGCGGCGTCGCGCTCGCCGGCTTGAGGACGACGGAGTTGCCGGCGGCGAGCGCCGGCCCGATCTTCCAGATGGCCATCCAGAGCGGGTAGTTCCAGGGGCTGACCTGCCCGACGACCCCGAGCGGCTCGCGGCGGACGAAGCTCGTGTGGCTGCCGGAGTACTCGTAGGCGGCCCGGCCCTCGAGGTGGCGGACGGCGCCGGCGAAGAAGCGCAGGTTGTCGACCGTGAAGGGGAGGTCGGAGTCGCGGCGGAGCTTGTAGGCGGAGCCGGTCTGGGAGGTCTCCAGCCGGGCCAGCTCGTCGGCGTGCTCCTCGATGAGGTCGGCCAGGCGGCCCAGGATCGCCACCCGCTCCGGCAGGTAGCGGCGGCTCCAGCGGCCGTCCTCGAAGGCGATCCGGGCGGCCCGCACGGCCCGGTCGACGTCCGCCTCCGTGCCGGCGGGCACCCGTCCCACCAGGGCCCGCGTGGCCGGGCTGCGGACCTCGATCCAGGCGCCCGAGGCGGCCTCCGCGGGGCCGCCGTCGATGAACATCGGGAAGTCGCGGACGGCCTCGGCGACCATCGATGGAACCCTCCTGGGCGCCCGGCCGGGCGCTGCGTGCGAAGACGGGGATCGTCGGCGGTCGAGCCTAGCACGGCCCCGCCGGCTCAGGCCTCCAGCGCCCGCGCCTCGCGACGGAGCAGCTCCCAGGCCCGCTCGACGTGGCGGCCCTCCGTGCGCAGGTTGCCGATCGCGACCCGGATGGCGAAACGGTCGTGCAGCCGCGTGTGCGAGAGGAAGACCTCGCCGGTGGCGTTCACGGCGGCCATCAGCCGCTCGTTCGCGGCGTCGAGCCGGACCCGGACCGCCGGCTCGTCCCCGCGCCCGGCCAGCGCGGACGGGCGCCAGCGGAGGCAGACCGTGGAGAACGGCACCGGCGCCAGCCGCTCGAAGTCCGGCTCGGCGTCCACGGCCGCCGCCAGCTCCTCGGCGAGCCGGCAGTGGGCATCGATCCGGCGGCGCATCCCCGCCAGGCCGAAGTAGCGCAGCTGCATCCAGAGCTTCAGGGCGCGCATCCGGCGCCCGAGCTGAGGCTGGTACTCCGCGAAGTCGTGGACGGGCCGCTCCTGGTCGAGGGTCCGCAGGTACTCCGGGACGAGGCTGAAGGCGGCCCGGACGCCGTCCATCCGGCGGCTCAGGAAGAGCGACGCGTCGAGCGGTGTGAAGAGCCACTTGTGGGGGTTGACGACGATCGAGTCGGCGCGCTCCCATCCCTCGAAGGGGCCTCGCCGCGAGGGGACGATGGCCACCGCCCCGGCGTAGGCGGCATCGACGTGCAGCCAGATGCCCTCGCGGGCCGCGATGTCGGCGATCGGGGCGATCGGATCGACGGAGGTCGAGGAGGTCGTCCCGATCGTGGCCACGATCGCCACCGGGATGCCCCCGGCCGCGCGATCCGCGGCGATCGCCTCGGCGAGGAGGTCTGGGCGCATCCGGTACGCGTCGTCCACGGGCAGCCGCCGGAGCGCCGCGCGGCCCAGGCCCAGGGTCATGCAGGCCTTCTCGATGCTGCTGTGGCCTTCCGCCGAGGTGTAGACCACGGGCCGGCCCTCGACGACGCGCGCCGCCAGGCCCTCGGCCGCGGCCCGCAGCCCGGCCGCCTCGCGTGCGGCGGCGAGGGCGATGAGGGTGGAGGTCGAGGCCGTGTCGGTCAGGAGGCCGTCGAAGGCGGCCGGGAGGCCCAGCGCCCGGCGCAGCCAGCCGACGACGACCTGCTCGAGCTCGGTCCCGATCGGCGAGGTCCGCCAGAGCATGGGGTTCTGGCCCAGCACCGCGGTCCACATCTCGCCGAGGATCCCGGCCGAGGACGCCGTGGTGGCGAAGTAGGCCAGGAAGCCGGGGTGCTGCCAGTGGGTCGCGTTGGGGACGACGAGCCGGTCGACGTCGGCGAGGATCGTCGCCAGCGGCTCGGGGTCCTCGGGCGCGAATTCCGGGAGCAGCGGGCGGATCGAGCCCGGCTCGATCGCCGGGAGGACGGCGCGTGTCTCGACGCCGGCCAGGTAATCGGCCATCGCGTCCACCACGGCGTGGCCGGCGGCCCGGAAGCGGGCGGGGTCCATGTCCCCGCGCCCGAGCTGCGCCTCGTCGAGCGCCTCGAACGGGTCCGCCTCGGGCTCCATGGCCCAAGTCTAGGGCCTCCGCCGCGCGTCCTCGGGCCCGCGGTGCGCCCTGAGCCCGCCCTGTCGGGCGCTCCGGCTCTTGTGATCGAGGCCGGCACGGCACGATGCTCGTGGCGTGCTGATCGCGAGCTGGCACCCGATCCCCTGCCCCGCCGGCACGCGCATGGCCTTCGCGGCGCACATCCACGGGCGCGACGTCGTCGTCTCCGTCTGCGAAGGCGGCCACACGTGGCACTGGCGGATCGCGAGCCCGACGGGCCATCTCCTGGCCGAGGGCGACGCTCCGGACCGGGACGCCGCCGAGCAGGCCGCCGAGGACGAGGTCTTCGCGGTCCATCCCCCGACCGCCCACCTGATGGACGACCTCCTGACGTAGTCGCCGCGGAAACCAGGAGGCCCCCGGGAGTCCCGGGGGCCAGTTCGCGTCCAGGTCGTTGGTCGGGGTGCCGCGATTCGAACGCGGGACCTCCTGAACCCCATTCAGGTGCGCTACCAAGCTGCGCCACACCCCGACCCGCGAAGGATACCAGAGCAGCCAACGCGATCCCTCGACGGCAGCGGTCCCTCGCGCGTGACGGCGGTGCGGGCGGGCCGGCCGGCCGCCACCGTCCGGGCGACCCCCGACGGGCCCCCGGTCAATCCCGCGAGCTGCGAGCCCGCGCGGGCTCCCCCGCCACCCCCGCGAGCGCCACCGGGTCGAGGAGCACGACCTCGTCGCGCGAGACGTCGACGAGGCCTTCCTCGTGGAGCTGGTGGAGGTTGCGGGTCACGACCTCGCGCACCGAGCCGATCGCATCGGCGAGCTCCTGCTGCCCGGCGTGCACGACGAGGTCGCGTCCCGCTCCGGGCGAGGCCAGCAGGAGCAGCTGGTGGATGAGTCGCTGGCGGACCGTCAGGAAGGCCTGCTCGGAGATGTCGTCGAGCAGCCGCCACAGCTGGCGCGTCAGCTCCTCGGCACAGGCGCGCGCGACCGCGGGATCCGTCGCCAGCAGCGCCCGGAGAGCATCCACCCGGAGCGCCACCACGAGCGAGCTGGTCACGGCCTGGATGCTCATCGGCGCCGGCCCGCCGATGACGAGGGCGAGGCCGGCCACGTCCCCGCTGCGCGCGTAGCGGACGGTCACCTGCCGGCCGTCGGGCGAGGAGAGGTAGATGCGCAGCAGCCCCGTGACCACGACCAGCACGCGCGGGCTCTCGTCGTCGCGATAGACGAGGGCGCCCGCCGGGACGTTGATGCGGATCGCTTCCGTGATGAGGCGCTCGGCGGCCTCCGGCGGGAGGGCGGAGAGGAACCCGCCCCGCAGCCCCTCGCGGGTGAGCTCGTCGAGCGCGCTGATCGATCGGTGCATGTCTCGGCCGCGGGTCGAGCCCTCAGCCGGCCTGCCCCGACGATACGCCGCCCGACCCCCCGTGGCCAAGTGCCGGCCGGCGCCATTCGGCGCGTGACCGCGGTCACGCGCGCCGAGCACCGGGGTCACCGACCCGCGGCGGGCCGCGGCGCACCATCGACGTGCCGCCGCGATCGCCCGGGATGGCGGTCCGGGCGGTGAAAGGCTTGGAAGCACCATGGTCGTCACGGAGCAGGTGAACGTCTCGACCCGCCGGGTCGAGTATCGGATCGAGCGGATGCCGTTCCAGGAGCACCCGGAGGCTCACCTCTCGGAGCTCCTCGATCGGCTCAACGAGCTGGGCAAGCAGGGCTGGCGCGTGGCCAGCGCCGACCTGACCCACCACCCTTCGTACTCGCCGGCCGCACAGCCGTCGATCCCGCTGCCGGT
Organism: uncultured Chloroflexia bacterium; assembly: GCA_963821235.1. Taxonomy (GTDB): domain Bacteria; phylum Chloroflexota; class Limnocylindria; order Limnocylindrales; family CSP1-4; genus CTSoil-043. Next base: position 2,066,845 of record CAWGCS010000001.1, on the reverse strand, counting down.
CCTGCTGGAGAAGGACGCGACCTCCACCCGCCGGGTCGAGTTCCGGATCGAGCGGATGCCGTTCCAGGAGCACCCGGAGGCGCACCTCTCCGAGCTGCTGGAGCGGCTGACCGAGCTGGGCAAGCAGAACTGGCGCGTGGCCAGCGCCGACCTGACCCACCACCCGTCGTACTCGCCGGCCGCGCAGCCGTCGATCCCGCTGCCGATCCTCCTGGAGCGGGACGTCTGAGGACGCTCGAGCGACGCCTCCGACCTCCAGAATCGAAGGCCCGGCCCGCGGCCGGGCCTTCGAGGCGTCCCGGCACCGCCGGCGCCCGCCCACGCTGGCCCGCCCGCGTCCGCCGGGCCGCGACGCTCCGGCCTCAGCGGCGAGGGCCGCCTCCCGCCCGCGCCGGCCCGCTCCGCGTGGCGGCCCTGCGCCGGCGGGGCCGCTCCGCCCCGCGATTGCGGAAGACGAGCTTGATCGGCGCCCCGTGGAAGCCGAGGACGTCGCGAATGCGGTTCTCCAGGTAGCGCCGGTAGCTGAAGTGGATCAGCTCCGCGTCGTTGGCGAAGAAGATGAACGTTGGCGGCTCGATGCCGGCCTGGGTCGCGTAGAAGAGCTTCGGACGGCGGTTCTTCGCCACTGGCGGCACCTGGCGGGCCGTCGCCTCGGCGAGGAGCCGGTTCAGCTCCCCGGTCCCGATCCGCTTGCGCCGCTCGCCCCACACGTCGACCGCCATCTCCAGCACACGGTCCACCCGCTGCCCGGTCCGGGCGCTGATGGAGACGATCGGGGCGAAGTCGAGGAACGGGACCTCGCGGCGGATCCAGGCTACGTACTGGTCGAAGGTCCGGTCGGTCTTGCTCTCCACGAGGTCCCACTTGTTGACCGCGATGACGAGGCCCTTGCCGGCGTCGATCGTGTAGCCCGCGACGTGCGCGTCCTGGGCCGTGAGGCCCTCCACCGCGTCGATGACGAGCACCGTGATGTCGGCCCGGTCGATCGCCTTGAGGGCGCGCAGGGTGGAGTACCGCTCCGCCGCCGGTCCGGCGGCAACCTTGCCGCGACGGCGGATGCCCGCCGTGTCGACGAGGACGACCTCGCCCTGCCCGTAGGCGAGGCGAGTGTCGAAGGCGTCGCGGGTCGTGCCCGGGATCTCCGAGACGATCGCCCGCTCCTCGCCCAGGAGGGCGTTGAGGAGGCTCGACTTGCCGACGTTCGGGCGGCCGACGAGGGCGATCGTGACCGGGCCGGGCAGCGCACCGTCGTCGAAGTCCGCCTCGCCGGGATCGAGGCCCTCCGCCAGCTCGTCGGCGATGAGGGCGGCCTCCCGGTCGGTGGCGGCCTCGCGGGCCTTGCGGGCCAGCTCGACCGGGCTCTCGGGTGGGAGCGCCAGCACGATCTCGTCGAGGAGGTCTGCGACCCCACGGCCGTGGGCGGCGCTGATCGGCCACGTCTGGTCCCAGCCGAGCGCCCAGAACTCGGCCGCGTCGAGCTCTCGCTTCGCGTTGTCGGCCTTGTTGACGGCGACCAGGACGGGCGCGGTGGCGCGCCGCAGGACCTCGGCCGCCTCCTGGTCGGCGGGGGTCAGGCCGGTGGTCGCGTCGACGACGAAGACGATCACGTCGGCCTCGGCGATCGCGAGGCGGGCCTGCTCCTGGACCTTGGCCTCGATGGCATCGCCCGGCGCAGCCTCCAGGCCCCCGGTGTCGACGACGAGGAAGCTGCGCCCGTTCCAGTCGCCCTCGGCGTAGATGCGATCGCGGGTGGTCCGCGCCCGGTCCTCCACGATGGCGGCCCGGCTGTCGCCGACGACGCGGTTGAAGAGGGTGCTCTTGCCGACGTTCGGGCGCCCGACGATGGCAATGACGGGCAGCGAGGCGGGCCCGGTCAACGGGCGGCCGTCGCGGTCGTGGGAGCGAGCTCGGCCGGGATCGGCGGGAGGGACGTCGTGCGGCCGGCGGGCGTCGCCGCCGCAAGGAGCGCGTCGGCCGCCAGCTCGGCGGCGCGCGCCCGGGCCTCGGCCGTGCCGGCCAGCTCCAGGATCCGCTCCGCCACCAGCTCCAGGTCCTCGATGGGCGTGGAGGTCCCGCCGGTGACGCCGACGAGGCGGGCCTCCCCGAAGGCGGCCGCGTCGGTGAGGTCGCGGGCGTGCTCGATCTGCATGACCGGCGTGCCGACGATCTCGCAGAGGCGCGTCAGCTCCTTCGTGTTGGCGCTGCTGCGCCCGCCGACGACGACCATGAAGTCGACCTCGCGGGCCGTCTCCACGGTGTCCTCCTGGCGGCGGATCGTGACCGGGCAGACGGTGTTGACGATCTTCAGCTCGTGGGCGAGATGGATCATCCGGGCCGCCAGCCGCTCGAACTTCCAGGGCGGCTGGGTCGACTGGGTGATGAGGGCCATCCGCTTCCGCCGCGGGATGCGGTCCCAGTCCTCCTCGTCGTCGACGACGATCGCGTCGGGGGCGAAGCCGAGGAGGCCGATGACCTCGGGGTGGTTGGGGGTCCCGAGGAGGACGATCGTGTAGCCGTCCTCGACGAGCTTCTGGAGCTCGCGCTGCTCGGCGATGACCCACGAGCAGGTCCCGTCGATGACGTCCAGGCCGCGGGAGGACGCCGACTCGCGGACCGACGGCGTGACGCCGTGGGCGCGGATCACGACCGTCGACCCGGACCGGGCCTCCTCGAGGTCGCGGATGGGGACGACGCCGCGCGCGTTGAGGCTGGCGACGACCCCCTCGTTGTGGACGACCTGGCCGAGCGTGTGCGTCATCTTGCCGGCGTCGGCCGCCTCCTTGGCCCGGTCGACCGCCTCGCGAACGCCGTAGCAGAAGCCGGTCCGCTTGGCGATGCGCACGTCGTGGACCATTCCCATGGCTGGATTATCGCACCTTCCCTGCCGAAACCCCGGGACCTCCGTCGGGGAGGCCCGACAGCAGCGGCCCGTAGACGCCACGGTGGCGCTCGGGCAGGAGCTCCGCGATGCGGAGCATCAGGCGGGTGGTGACGTCCTCGAGCGACTCGCGGCGCCCGTCGGGGCCGGTTCCCCGCTCCAGGACGAACGGCTCGCCCACGCGCAGGGAGATCCGCCCCCCGATGCGCCACAGCGTCCGCCCCCGCGGCCAGAAGCGGTCCGTGCCCGCGACGCCGATCGGGAGGATCGGCGCGCCGGTGCGCAGGGCCAGCAGGGTCACGCCGTCCTTCGCCACCTGGAGGGCGCCCGTGGGGCTCCTCGTGCCCTCCGGGAAGGTGCCCAGCACGCGACCGTCGTCGAGGACGGACCGCGCGAGCCGGAACGCCTCGGTGTCGGCCGCGCCGCGATGGATCCCGAAGGCCCCGTTCTGGCGCATGAACCAGCCGGCGACCGGCCACTCGAGGGCCTCCGCCTTGGCCATCCAGTGCACCGGGCGATCCAGCGCAGGCGTCAGCCAGCAGGCGACGAGCGGCGGATCCGCGTTGCTGATGTGGTTGGCGGCCAGGATGAGCGGCCCGTTCGCCGGGACGTGCTCCAGGCCCTCGACCGTGACGCGGGTGGAGACGCGGATCAGCGTCCGGCCGACGAGCTCGCTCGCACGCAGGAACCACGGTCGCCGGGCGGCCGGGAGGGCGAAGGCCGAGGCCGCCTGCCCCGACCGGCGGCGGGGCCCGCCGCTCACGAGCGCGCCTCCGGGGATGAGGCGCCCGTCCCGGGCGTCGCGGTCTCGCTCGGCCCGGCCGTCGCGATGACCTCGAGCACCGCGGCCACCGTCTCCTCGAAGGAGTTGCCGTCCGTCCGGACGTGGACCGCGTCGCCAGCGGGGCCCGCCGGCGAGTGGGTCCGGGAGCCGTCCACGGCATCTCGACGGCGGAGGTCCTCGAGGATCGCCCGGCCAGCGGGGGAATCCGGATCGATCCCCCGCTCGCGAGCCCGGCGGGTGGCCCGCTCCTCGGGCGAGGCATCGAGCCAGACCTTCACGTCCGCGTCGGGGAGCACGACCCGGCCGATGTCCCGGCCGGCGACGACGATCCCCCCGCCGGCGGCGATCGACCGCTGGCGACCCAGGAGCGCGGCCCGGACCTCCGGCTGGCGGGAGACCGCCGAGACGGACCGATCCACCCGCGGCGTCCGGACCTCGGCGGCCACGTCCCGGCCGCCCACCAGGACGCGGGTGAGGCGCCCGGCCTCGTCGGCCCCCAGGTCGATCGCGCCCGCGAGGGCGGCGATGGCGGGGCCGTCGTCGGGGTCGACGCCCCGCTCGAGGGCCAGCCAGGTGAGGGCCCGGTAGAGCAGGCCCGTGTCGAGGAACCGGAGCCCGAGCGCCGCCGCGACCGCCATCCCGACGCTGCTCTTGCCGGACGAGCCCGGTCCGTCGAGCGCAACCACGGGGCCCGGGCGGCCGCCCGCCGGATCCCTCACCAGGCGAGCCCGGGGTCGACGTGGACGGCGACCCCCTCGGAGAGCGTGAGGAGGACGCGGGCGTCGCCGATCTCGCCGGCGCCACGATCGAAGACGTCGCGGTCGAGCAGGACGAGATCGGCCAGCTTGCCGGCCTCCAGGGTCCCCGTCTCCCGCTCCGTGCCATGGGCCCACGCGCCCCCGACCGTGTACGCCTCCAGGGCAGCCTCGAGGTCGAGGCGCTCCCCGGGGAGGAACGGCGGCTCGATCCCCCGGCTCGCGCGGGCGACGCGGTTCACGGCCACCTCCACCTCCTCCATCACGTTCGGCGTCGAGACGGACCAGTCGCTGCCGCCGACGAGGCGGGCACCGGCTCGCCGGAGGCTCCGGAACGGGTACTGCCGGGCGCTCCGCTCGGGACCGAGGAAGGGAATCGTGAGGTCGCGCATCTGGGCCTCGTAGACGGCCCAGATCGGCTGCATCGTGGCGCCCACCCCGAGCTGCCCGAAGCGCGGCACGTCCGCCGGGTCCAGGACCTGGAGGTGGGCGATGTGCGGCCGCCGGTCGCTCGGCCCGTTCGCCCGCCGCGCAGCGTCCACGGCGTCGAGGCCGGCCCGCACCGCCCGGTCGCCGATAGCGTGGAAGTGGAGCTGGAAGCCGGCCGCGTCGAGGGCCGGCGCGATCTCCCGGGCCAGCGCGTCGGGATCGATGAAGGGAATGCCCCGGTTCGCGGTGATCCCACCGTCGGCGGCGAGGTACGGCTCGAGGAGGGCGCCCGTGAAGTTCTCGAGGACGCCGTCGAGCATCAGCTTGACGGTCGCCGCCCGGAGGCGTCCGACCGCCGCGGCTCGACGGGCCTCCTCGAAGGCGGCCAGCTGCTCCAGGCCCGCTCCCCGCTCCCACCAGAGGGCGAGGCTCGTGCGGAGGGTCAGCGCGCCGCGCCCGGCGAGGGCGCGGTAGGCGGGCAGGTGCTCCGGGGTCACCCAGGCGTCGGTGATCGAGGTGATGCCGAAGCCGTGGAGGTAGGCCTGGGCGGCCAGGATCGCCTCCTCCCAGCGAGCGGTCGTCCACGCCGGCAGGAGGTCCCGGACCAGCCGCGCCGCGCCCTCGTGGAGCGTGCCCTGGGGCGAGCCGTCGGGCTCTCGCTCGATCCGCCCGTCCGCCGGGTCCGCCGTGGCGGCGGTCACGCCCGCCATCTCCAGGGCCCGGCTGTTGACCCAGGCGCCGTGGCCGTCACGGTTCTCCAGGAAGGCCGGGCGACCGGGCACGATCGCGTCGAGGTCGCGACGCGAGGGGGTTCCGCCCGGGAAGGCCGGCATCGCCCAGCCGCCCCCCACGATCCACGGCTCGCCGGGGTGGCCGGCGACGTAGGCGGCGATCCGCTCCAGGTACGCACCGCGCTCCCACGGCAGGTCGTGCAGCTCGCATGTCAGCATGGCCCAGCCGCCGATCGTCGGGTGCACGTGGGCGTCGTGGAAGCCCGGCAGGAGCGAGCGGCCCTCGAGGTCGAGGACCCGCGTCGATGGTCCGGCCAGGGGTCGCAGGTCGCGGTCGAGCCCGACCGCCGCGATGCGGCCGTCGCGGACGGCGAGCGCCGTGGCGATCGGCCGGGCCGGCACCATCGTCCGGAGCGCGCCGTTGACGAAGAGGAGGTCGGCGGGCCGGCCGGTCGCGTCCCTCGCCCTCGTCACCGCGTCCCTCCTTCCCGCCGCCGCGGCGCCGATGCTACGGGCGGTCGCTCCGGCGGAGGCGGCACGCCGAGCCGTCGCGCCTCGGCCTGGGTCAGGAGGCGGGCCTGGCCCGACGGCAGGTCCAGGCGCAGGGTGCCGACCCGCACGCGGACCAAGCGGACGACGGGCATCCCGACGGCCGCCAGCATGCGGCGGACCTGGCGCTTCCAGCCGTGGGCGAGGGTCACCCGGTACCAGGCGAGGCCGCGCCCGGGCGGCGGCGCCAGGAGCCCGGCGAGATGCGTCGTCTCCGTCCTGGTCGCCGGTCGGAGCGAGACGAGGCGGGCGATCCCCTCCTCCATCGGGATCCCGGCCGCGAGCGCCGCGCGCTGCCCGCCATCGAGCGGCGCGGCGAGGGCCACGGCGTACTCGCGCTCGACGCCGTGCCGGGGGTGGAGGATGCGGTCCGTCCACGCCCCGTCGTTGGTCAGCAGGATGAGGCCCTCCGAGTCGCGGTCGAGCCGCCCGACGGGGTAGAGCCGCGTCCCCGGCGGGACGAGCCCGGGCGGGACGAGCTCCAGGACGGTGCGCGCGGCGTGCCGGTCGGCGGCGGTCGAGGTCACGCCGGCCGGCTTGTGGACGGCGACGTGCACGGCGGTCGCGGCGACGGCCCCAATCGGATGCCCGTCGACGGCGAGCACCTGGGTCGCCGGGTCGACGCGCTCGCCGAGGTGCCCGACCCGGCCGTCCACCGTCACCCGGCCGTCGGCGACCATCGCATCGGCTGCGCGGCGGCTGGCGACCCCGGCGGCCGCGAGGACCTTGCCGAGCCGCTCGGCCGGCATCAGGGAGGCCCGCCCCCGGCCGCGACTGCCGCGTCGTCCCCATCCGGCGCCGGTGCGGCCAGCCGCTCCGCGACGGAGGAGTCGAGCACGGGGAGGTCGTCGAGCGAGAAGAGCCCGAAGCGCTCGAGGAAGTCGACCGAGGTGCCGTAGAGGATCGGCCGGCCGGGAGCTTCGGCGCGGCCGAGCTCGACCACGAGGCGGCGGTGGAGGAGGCTCCGGATGGCGTACTCGGCGTCCACGCCGCGGATCCGCTCGATCCCCGCCTTCGTGACGGGCTGGCGGTAGGCCACGATGGCCAGCGTCTCCAGCGTCGCCGGCGACAGGCGCGTCGGCTCGCGGCCGACGTACCGGCCGACCAGGAGGCCGGCCTCCGGGGCCGTGGCGAGGGCGACCCGGTCGCCATCGACGATGAGCCGGATGCCGCGGCCGGCGAGGGTGACCTCGAGGTCCCCGAGGCGCTCGTCCACGACCTCCGGCGAAGCGCCGGTGAGGGTGGCCAGCTCGCGCCGGCCGAGGGGGCGCTCGGCGACGAAGAGCAGCGCCTCGAGCTGCGCCTCGGTCAGATCGTCGCCCGGCAGCCCGGCCTCGGGCGGCCTGTCGCCGGGCAGCCCGTCGCCGGGGAGCCCGTCGGCCGGCCCCCCGGGAGCCCCTCCGGGCCCTCCCGCGGCGTCTGGACCGTCGTCGATCACGCGTCCTCCCTGCCGGCGGCATCGGCTCCGGCGCCCGGGACTCCGCCGGGTGCCGGGCGCGGGACCGCCCGCACGATGATGGGGCCCCACGGCGCGTCCTGCTCGACGACGACCTCCCGGCGCTTCACCAGCTCGAGCATCGCCAGGAAGGTCACGACCACGACGACCCGGTCACTCACGCCGGCCAGGAGGTCCTGCAGGACGATCGGGCCGGCCTCGCCGAGGGCTGCCCGGATGAGGGCCGCCCGCTCCCCCAGGGTGATGGCCCGCCGGATCGCCTCCGGAGGTGCCACGGGCGGCAGGGCGACCGCCGCCAGGCGATCGAGAACGCGCACGAGGATCGCCGGGTCGAGGCGAGGCGGCAGCGGCTCGATCGCTCCGGCCCGGCCGGCGGCTTGGGCCACGGCCGGCTCGCGGCGGACGAGCTGGCCCCCGGCCAGGGCCCGCGCCTGGAGGGCGGCCGCCGCATCGCGGTAGGCGCGGTAGGCCAGCAGCCGGGCGCGGAGGGCGGCCTCCGGATCGGGCTCGTCGTCGAGGGCGATGGCCGGGTCCGGCGGCCGCGGCAGGAGTCCCCGGCTCTTGATGAGGATCAGCTGGCTGGCCACGCTCACGAAGGCCGACAGGTTGCCCAGCCGGTCGTCCTCCACGCCGGCGAGCGCGTCGAGGTACGCCTCGGCGAGCGCTCCCAGGGGGACGGTCATCACGTCGAGCCGGCGCGCCTCCACGAGGGCCAGGAGGAGGCCCAGGGGTCCCTCCCAGCCTTCCAGGCGGACGTGGGTCGCGTCCTCGGGCCGGCGGCGCCCCGAGATCGCGACCTCCGGGGTGGCCGTTGCCGGGAGGCCGGCGGCGTCGTGGGCCATCAGCTCGCCTCGTCGGCGGCCTGGAGCGCGGCCAGGGCCCCCGTGTCGGACGGCTCGACGGCGCCGCGGATCAGGGCACCCGTGCGCGGAGGGCAGCCGACGGCCACGGCGAGCTCGGCGGAGCGCTCCGCGTGGTCCCGCAGGCGGGACATCGCCTCGGACCCGCCCGGGACGCGCCCGGCGAGCCGGTGGACCCACGGCCCGAGCAGCTCGCCGAGGGACCAGGCGATCCGATGCCAGACGCGGATCGAGCGGCCCTTGCCGGCATCGTGGAAGAGGCCCGCCAGCCGGACGTCGCGATCGTCGACTCCCGCGGCCGCCAGCGCGGCGACGACGTCGAGGCCGTGGCGGCGATCGGCGACGGGCATGCCGTCGAAGAGGGCGAGCTGGGCGGCGGTCAGCCACTCGGCCAGGGCCGCTCGCTCCACGGGGAGGACCCGGGCCGCGAGGTGCCGGCCGAGCTGGCCGGCCTTACGCGCCCACCAGGAGGCGGGTGATCTCATTCAGCAGCGGGCCGATGACCCGCCCACCCAGGGAGGCGTTGCCAATGGGAACGATCATCACCACGATCAGGATCACGAAGCCCCATTGCTCCAGCGTCGGCCGGATCCTCCACACGGTCCGGGGATTCATGAAGGCGAACATCACCTTCGAGCCGTCGAGCGGCGGGATCGGCACGAGGTTGAAGATGAACAGAGCCACGTTGATGAGGACGAAGTAGTACACAACCTCGGCGACGAAGACGACGGGGTCGGACGGAACGTCGACCACCGCGACCAGGATCCGAAACAGGCCGCCCGCCACCGCGGCCATGAGCAGGTTGGAGACGGGCCCCGCGGCGGCGACGATCGCCTCGCTCCGGCGGCCTCCGCGCAGCATCGATGGGTTGACCGGGGTCGGCTTGGCCCAGCCGATGAAGAACCCGCCCATGGTGGCCGAGAGAACCAGGATGACTGCGCCCAGGGGGTCGAGGTGGACGACCGGGTTGAGGGTGAGCCGCCCGAAGAGCTTCGCCGTGCTGTCGCCGAGCCGGTAGGCCGCCAGGGCATGGGCGAACTCGTGCACGGGGAAGCCGATCACCAGGAAGATCGCGACCGCCGCCAGGGCGTAGATGGTGCGCTCGTCGAGGGACACGCTGGGGCAGGGCTCCGGATCCGGGGTGGGACCCGCGTATGGTACCTCGCCGGCCTCGCCGGCCTCGCCGGGCTCGGCGCGGTGCGGCCTCTAGTGGTGACCAGGCGGCGACGAGCCGGGGATGGGCCGGAGAGGCCGCGGCTACATGTCCTCGAGCAGCTGGGCCTTCTTCGCCTCGTAGTCCTCGGGGGTGATGATCCCGTCGTCACGAAGCTTGGCCAGGCTGCGCAGCTTCTCCTCGGAGGTCGGCTCGGGCGGGCGCGGCGGCGCGACCGGGGCAGGCGGCGCCACGGGCGCGGGGGCCGGGGGCGGGATCGGGACCGGGACAGGCTCGGGGGCCGGGACGGCCGCCGGCGTGTCCACGTAGCGGGTCCGCCGGATGTCGGACCCCTCCTCGAGGTCGTGCTTCGTGGTCAGCATGACCTTCTTGAACTCGGGGGCATGGTGGAGCATGACGAAGTCGTCGGCGATCTCCTCCGCCGCCGTCAGGATCCGCAGGTTCCCCCAGTCGAACATCCGCCCCCAGAGCGACTGCTCGAGGATGGCGTCGTTAATCTTCTCCAGCGAGCTGTCCATCGACTTCTTGTTGAGGATCCCGCCGACCTTCATCACCCGGCGGTTGGTGATCATGTAGTCCTCCTGGTACCAGGCCAGGTAGTTCCACCCGATCAGGGCAAGGCCCACCACCAGGGCGATGAGGGTCGCCCACCCCAGGATGTCGCGCAGGGTGCCCTGCCCGATCCCGAAGAAGAGGAGGATCACGATGCCGGCGACCCCGATGCCCGCCAGCACGATCCCCCACCTCGACGCGAACAGTCGTCCCAGCGGGTGCTGCCTGGTCCGGTAGACGACGTGCTCGCCCTCCGTGAGGAGCGAGTCCGCGTAGCCCATGGGGATCCTCTCCTTCGTCTGGTCCGTCAGGCGCGGGGGTGCGCCCGGGCATAGACCTCGCGGATCCGCTCGCCCGTCAGGTGGGTGTAGATCTGCGTCGTGGAGATACTCGCATGCCCGAGCAACTCCTGGACGACCCGCAGGTCGGCGCCGCCCTCCAGGAGGTGGGTGGCGTACGAGTGGCGGAGGGTGTGCGGGGAGACCCGCTGGCTCAGGCCGGCGGCGGCCGCGGCGCGCTTGACGGAGGACCAGGCCCGGTTGCGGCCGAGGCGGCGGCCACGGTCGGAGAGGAAGACCGGGCCGCCGCGACCCTGCCGCGAGCGGTCCGCGGCGAGCAGGGCCGGCCGGCCGGCGTCCAGGTAGCGCTCGAGCCAGGCGACCGCGACGTCGCCGACCGGGACGACCCGCTCACGGTCGCCCTTCCCGATGACGCGGACGCTTCCTCCTTCGAGGTCGAGGTCGTCGCGATCGAGCCTGAGCGCCTCGCTGATCCGCAGCCCGGCGGCGTAGAGGAGCTCGAGGAGCGCCCGGTCGCGAAGCGCCGCCAGGGTCGCCGCCGCGAGGCGGGTCGCCGCCGCCGGCCGGCCGCCGGGCTCGACGCCGGCCGTCACCGCGTCGGGGTCGACGGCGGCCAGGAGCCGCTCGACGTCGGCGACGGAGAGCGGGTCCGGCAGGATCCGCGGCTCGCGGGGAAGGTCCAGGTGGCTCGCGACGTCCACCGCGACCAGGTCGTCAGCGAGGGCGAAGCGATAGAAGGCTCGCATGGCGGCGGTGCGCCGGCGAAGGCTCGTCGGCCGCAACGTCCGCCCAGCCGGCCCCCCGCCGCCGGCGAGCCGCCCGAGGTAGTCGAGCGCGGCGTCCGGGGCGGCCGCCCATCCGGTCCGGGCCTCCGGGGAGCGACCGAAGTCGGCGAGGTCGGCGCCGTAGCCTGAGATCGTCGCCGGCGACAGCCCCCGCTCGACGCGGAGGTGCTGGAGGAAGGCGCCGACCGCGGCGGCGAGGTCGTCGGGGATCACGGCGGCGGTGCTCCCGCGTCGGCGGCCCCGTGACGGCCCGGGCGGGATCACCCGCGCGCCGCCGTCCTGCCGGTCGCAGCGCCGTCCGCCCCGCCGCGGGCGACCCGGAACCGCGCGGCCCGCTCCAGGAGCTCGTCGGCGGAGGCCACGGCCGCCGGGCCGCCGGCCGGTCCGCCGATCATGGCGGCAAGCTCCGCGATGCGCCCGTCGTCGTCGAGCCGGCGGACCTCGGTCACCGTGCGCCCGGCGCGGACGACCTTGTGGATCGCGAAGTGGGCGTCCGCGTGGGCCGCGATCTGGGGGAGGTGGGTCACGCAGAGGACCTGGTGCCGCCGGGCGAGCATCCACAGCGTCCGCCCCACCGGGTCGGCGCTCCGGCCGCCGATCCCCGCGTCGATCTCGTCGAAGACGAGGGTCGGGGTCGCGTCGGCGTCGGCGAGGACCTCCTCGATGGCGAGCGAGATCCGCGACAGCTCCCCGCCCGAGGCGATCCGGGCGAGGGGGCGGGCCGGCTCCCCGGGGTTCGGGGCGATCCGGAAGACGACCACGTCGACACCCGAGGCGTCGAAGGCCACGGCGTCGCCGCCCAGCTCCACGGCCGGCTCGTCGCGGCCCGCCGGCCGGCGACCGACCGCCACCTCCACCGTGGTCCCGGCCAGGCCAAGGTCGCCGAGGGCGGCCTCCACGTCGGCCGCCAGCGCCGCGGCCGCGGCCCGGCGGCGATCGGAGAGGAGCTGGGCGGCTCCGGCCACCTCCCCGAGGAGGCGCGCCGCCTCTCCGGCGCGGCGCGCCCGCTCCGTCCCGAGCGCGCGCAACCGCTCGACCTCCGCGCCCGCGCGGTCGGCGCGGACCAGCAGCTCCGCCACGTCCTCGCCGTACTTGCGCTCCATGGTGAAGAGGAAGGAGAGGCGCTCCTCCAGGGCCAGGAGGGCGCCCGGGTCGTGGTCCACTCCCTCCGCCAGGGCTCGCGCGTCGGCGGCCGCGTCGTCGAGCTCGGCGGCGAGCCCCGCCAGGCGGTCCGCCAGGGCCGCGAACCGGGGGTCCAGGCGCCCCAGGGCGGCCGCCTCCGCGCCAGCCCGCCCGGCCTGGTCGCGTGCCCCGGCCGGTCCGACCTCGGAATCGTCGCCCGCCAGGAACGCCGTGATGGCCTCCACGCCCCGGGCGATGGCCTCGAGGTGGCGCGACGCGGCGAGGCGCGCCTGGATCTCCGCGATCTCGCCCGGACGGAGGCGGGCCCCCGCGATCTCCGCGGCCTCGTGCTCCACGAGGGCGATCCGGCGCTCCAGCTCGCGCGGGTCGATGGCCAGGGCGGCCAGGGCCGCCTCGTTCTCGCGCCAGGCCGCCACGGTCGCCGCCATCGCCGCCCGCGCGTCCGCGTGCCCGCCGTAGGCGTCGAGCAGGTCGCGCTGCCACCGCTCGTCGAGGAGGCGCGCCTGCTCGTGCTGGCCGTGGATCTCCACCAGCGGGCCGGCGGTCGCGGCCAGCCGTGCCGCGGTCACCGTCTCGTCGTCCAGGCGGGCGGTGGAGCGACCGGAAGCCGCCACCTCGCGGACGCAGACGAGCGGCTCCGGCAGGCGATCGAAGAGGGCCTCGACCCGGGCGGCCTCGGCGCCGTGGCGCACCAGCCCGGGGTCCGCCCGGCTCCCCAGGGCGAGCCCGAGGGCGTCGATGAGGAGGCTCTTGCCGGCCCCGGTCTCGCCGGTGACCACGTTGAAGCCGGCCGCGAACGAGATCCGCACCCGCTCGAGGAGGGCGAGGTCGGAGACCCCCAGCTCGAGGAGCCGGCCGGCGACCGGCCCCGGGACCTCATCGTCGGTCATCGTCGGGTCACGAGGGAAGGAGCTGCGCCTTCTGGCGGAGGAGGTCCCAGAACGGCACGGCGCCCTCGGGCTCCAGGAAGCGCAACGGGTGCTCGAGCGCCGCGACGGTGACGGCGTCGCCCACTGCCAGCTGGAAGTCCTCGTGGCCGTCGATCGAGACGAGCGCCTCGTGGGCCTCCAGGACGCGGCAGCGGACGACGTGGTCGGGGCTGACCACCACCGAGCCGAGCGCCGACAGGTAAGCCGCGATCGGCGTAACGATCAGGTTCCTGCTGAGGGGGTCGAGGATCGGGCCGCCGGCCGAGAAGCTGTAGCCGGTGGAGCCGGTCGGGCTGGCGACGATGAGCCCGTCGGCCACGAAGGTCGCCAGGTGGGATGGCCCGATCTCCACGTCGAGGCGGACCACGCGGGCCAGCGATCCGCGGGCAACGACGACGTCGTTGAGGGCGATGAAGGTCCGTCGCGCCTCCCCGCCTTCGATGCCGTGGATCGCGCCGCGGAGGGCCAGGCGATCCTCGAGCCGGTAGCGGCCCTCGTCGATCTTCTGGAGGAGCCCCTCCAGCTCGCCGGCCGCGGCCTTCGAGAGGAAGCCGACCTTGCCGAGGTTGACCCCGACGATCGGGACGGGCGCCTCCGCCACGGCCCGCGCCGCCCGCAGGAACGTCCCGTCGCCGCCGAGGACGACGAGGGCGTCGACCCCCGCCAGGGCCGACACGAGCGCCGAGGTGTCCCCGGAGGCGATCGCCCAGCTCTCGATCCCCCGCACGGCGCACCAGCCGGTCGCCCGGGCCGAGAGCTCCAGGGCGTCCTCCTTCGTCGGGTTGTAGGCGAACCCGATCCGCCGCACGCCGCTCACGACGCCGCCAGCGCCGCGATCAGCGGCTCCCACGCGGCCGGCTCGACGAGGGCGGGATCGTTCCCCGCGTGGAGGAAGAACTCGCGGTTGCCGGCCGGCCCGACCAGCGGTGAGGCGGCCAGGCCGAGCGGCACCAGCCCGGCCGCGCGGGCGTGCACGAGCGCGCCGCTCAGGACGTCGCGGTGGACGGCGGCGTCCCGCACGACGCCGCGGGGCGCGCGCCCGCGCCCGGCCTCGAACTGGGGCTTCACGAGGGCAACGACCCTGCCGCCCGGCGCCAGGCAGGCGACCACGGCCGGCAGCACGAGACGGAGGGAGATGAAGCTGACGTCGATCACGGCCAGGGAGACGGCCTCACCGAGGAGGGCGGGCGCCAGGTCGCGGGCGTTGGTCCGCTCGCGGGAGACCACCCGAGGGTCGCGGCGGAGGACCTCGGCGAGCTGGCCTCGCCCGACGTCGACGGCGTGGACGCGTCGCGCCCCGCGCTGCAGGAGGGCGTCGGTGAAGCCGCCCGTCGAAGCGCCCACGTCGAGGCAGACGAGCCCCGCGGGGTCGATGGCGAAGGCCGCCAGCGCACCGGCCAGCTTCTCCCCGCCCCGCGAGACGTACGGCAGGGGCGCCGCCACGGAGACGTCCAGCCCGGGGTCGACGAGGTCGCCCGCCTTGCGGTCCGTACGGGCCCCGTCGCCGGTCCCCACCTTGACACGGCCGGCCAGCAGGAGCGCCTGGGCTCGCGTCCGCGAGTCGGCGAGGCCGCGCTCGACCAGCAGCTGGTCGAGGCGGACACGGGCGACGCGGGGCGGAGCGGCCGTGCGGGTCACCGCGCGATCATGCCACGGGCCGCTGCACCGCGGCTCACCGCGGGTGTGGTCCACGACAGCCGGGGCCGGCCCGAGCGTCAGGCGCTGGCCCGCTCCGACGCCAGCCGGTGAGGACGCCCCGGCCGAGCTCCGAGCAGCGCCAGGGTCTCTCGCACCTGCTCCACCAGGCCCGGCGTGTCGAGGCGGACCAGCCGCCGCAGGTCGGCCACCGAGCCGTGGTCGACGAACCGGTCGCCCGGGATGCCGACGATCCGGAGGGCGACGTCGCGAAAGGCAGGGTCGGCCAGCCGCGCCTCCTCCAGCGCCTCGAGGACGCCCGCGCCGAATCCACCGACGACGGTGCTCTCCTCCATCGTGACGACCAGCCGCCGGCCGCGCGCCTGGTCGAGGATGAGCTGGCGATCGAGCGGCTTGGCGAAGCGGGCGTTGATGACGCCGACCGACCAGCCGTCGGCGGCAAGCGCGTCGGCCGCCTGCATGGCCCGCTGCACGATCGGGCCGAAGCCGACGAGCAGCACGTCCGTCCCCTCGCGGAGGACCTCGCCGCGCCCGACCGGGAGCAGCTCCGGCTCGCGCTCGGGGACGCCGAAGCCGGCGTCGCGGGGGTAGTTGAGGGTGAAGGGATGGTCCTGGGCGAGCGCCGTCCGGACCATGGAGCGGAGCTCCTGCTCGTCCTTGGGCGCCGCGATGACGAGGTGCGGGATCTGGCGGTGGGCGCTGAACGAGAACATCCCCTGGTGGCTCGTGCCGTCCTCGCCGACGAGCCCGGCCCGGTCGACGCCGATGAGGACCGGCTGGTCGTTCTGGCAGGCGTCGTGGACGATCTGGTCGAAGGCGCGCTGCAGGAACGTCGCGTAGATGGCGACCACGGGCCGGCCGCCGCCGATGGCGATCCCGGTGGCCAGGGCGACGGCATGCTGCTCGGCGATGCCGACGTCGATGAAGCGGTCGGGGAACTCCGCCTGGAAGCGGCTCAGGCCGGTGCCGGTCGGCATCCCAGCCGTGATGGCCACGATGCGGTGGTCGTCGCGGGCGGCGTCCACGACCTCCTGGGCGAAGAAGTGCGTGTAGTTCGGCGTCCGGGGCGCGGTGTCGGCGGCGGGGGCGACGACGCCGTTGCCCTCCGCGGTCGCCGTTCCGGTCGCGGTCGCCGAGATCTCGCCCGCCCCGAGGGGGCTGGCCGCCGCCCCCCGGCGGGCCTGGTACGTGTCGGCCATGGGCGGCAGGGCCGCCCCGTGGAAGGCGACCTGGTCCTTCTCCGCCGGGTGGTAGCCGCGCCCTTTCTGGGTCCGGACGTGGACGAGGACCGGGCCGCCCTGGTCGAGCGCGCCGCGGAACGTGTGGACCAGGGCCCGCAGGTCGTGGCCCGGCACCACCCCGATGTAGGTGATGCCGAGGTCCTCGAAGAGCTGCCCCGGCTGGGCGAAGCTGACGAAGGACTTGCGCACCCGTCGGGACAGCTCGAGGGCGGTCGGGCCAACCACGGGGACCCGCTCGACGGTCCGGTCGTAGGCCGTCCGCGACTGCTTCCAGGCGTTGGACAGCTTGATCTCGGAGAGGTACTTGGAGAGCGCCCCCACCGACTTGCTGATCGACATCTCGTTGTCGTTGAGGACGATGAGGAGCTGGGTCTGGCGATGGCCGATGTCGTTGAGGGCCTCGAGGGAGAGGCCGCTCATGAGGGCCGCGTCGCCCACGACCACGGCGATCCGCTCCATCCCGTGGCGGATGTCTCGCGCGGTGGCGAGGCCCGCCGCGATCGAGAGCCCGGTGCCGGCGTGCCCGCCGTCGAAGACGTCGTGCTCGCTCTCCGAGCGGCGGGGGAAGCCGCTGACGCCTCCCAGCTGGCGGAGGGTGTCGAAGCGCTCGTAGCGCCCCGTCACGAGCTTGTGGGGATAGGCCTGGTGGCCCGTGTCCCAGACGATCGGCTCGCGCGGTGATTCGAGGAGCCGGTGGAGGGCCAGGGTGATCTCGACCACGCCGAGCGAGGATCCCAGGTGGCCGCCCGTCCTGGCGACCGTGGCGATGATCGTGGCCCGGATCTCCTCTCCGAGCGCGAGCAGGTCGCGCTCTGAGAGGCCGCGGATGTCGCCGGGACCCCGGAGGCTCGGTAGGATGGCCAAGGCTGCTCCTACGGCTGCTGGTGGACGGTCGGCCGCGGCCGGGAAACGGCCGCGGCAGGGCGGAGTCTACCCCGCCGCCGCCGCGCCGGCCGGCGGCCCTCCAGGCGCCCGGAGGCGGTGCCGTCGTCCAGCGTCGGAGCGAGGTCAGCCCCCCTCCTCGTCCCGGATCTCGGCCTCCGCGAGGGCGCCGCGGGCGCCTTCCACCAGGCGGCGGACGCGCAGCTCCGCGTCGGCCAGCAGCCGCTCGCAGCGCTGCTGGAGGGCGACGCCCCGCTCGTAGAGAGCGAGCGTCCGCTCCAGGGGAAGGCCGCCCGCCTCGAGCTCGGCCACCGTCCGCTCCAGCTCCGCCAGGGCCGCGTCGAAGGCGAGGCCCTCGATCGCGACCGGCGCCTCGTCAGTCACCGCCGCCACCTCCTTCGCTCGGGGGGATCTCGTCCACCGCTCCGCCGCGGGGCTGGCCCGCGGCGGACGCGCCACCGTCGTCGTCCGGCTCGCCGGCCTCGCCGGCGGCGGGCTGGCCTTCGCCTTCGGGAGCCTCCCGACGGGCGCGACGGTCGTCCCAGGCCATCATGCGCGGCGCGAGGACGAGGCCGAGGGCGAATCCGAGGGCCGCGACGACGACAACCAGGACGCCGAACGCCAGCGCCGGCGGGAGCCCCATCTCAGGCTCCGTCCTCGACGCGGGCGGCGATCTCGCCGCGCGCCACCCGCAGGCGGAGGGCGGTGCCGGCCGGGGCCTCCACCGGCGCGCGCACGATCGTCCCGTCGGCCGCGCGACGCACGATCGCGTAGCCGCGGGCGAGGGTGGCCTCCGGGTCGAGGGCGACGAGCGACCCGCGGGTCGACTCGAGCCGTGCTCGCGCCGCCGTGAGTCGCCCGACGGCCACGGGCGCCAGCCGGGCGGCGGAACGCTCCACCGTCCGCCGCTCCGCGCCGAAGCGGGCGACGACCGCCGCAGTCGCCCGGTCGAGCAGGTAGCCGGCCCGCTCGCGGGCCGCCGCGAGGCGCGCTTGCGGTCGCAGCCCGTCGAGCGCCCGCCGCTCCGCGGCGACGCGCCCCGCGAAGCCGCCCAGCTCCGCCGCGACGGCCCCGTCGAGGCGGTCCCGCCGCGCCCGCAGCCCGGCCATGACCTCGGTCCGGTCGGGCACGACGACCTCCGCCGCCGCCGACGGCGTGGGGGCCCGGACGTCGGCCGCGAAGTCGGCGAGGGTGACGTCCGTCTCGTGTCCGACCCCCGAGACGACCGGCACCGGGTGGCCGACCACCGCCCGCACCACTCGCTCGTCATTGAACGCCCAGAGGTCCTCCAGGGAGCCACCGCCGCGGGCCAGGATCACCACCGCCGGAGCGTCGACGACCCGGCCCTCCGCCCGGCAGCGCTCGTCGTAGCGGGCCAGCCGGGCGAGAGCTGCCACGATCGTCTCGGCCGCCCCCTCGCCCTGCACCCGGCAGGCGGACACGAGGACCCGGGCGAGCGGCCAGCGCCGTTCCAGGATCCGACGGACATCGTGAAGGACGGCCCCGGAGAGGCTGGTGACGACGCCGATCGTGGCGGGACGCGGCGGAAGGGGGCGCTTCCGGCGGACGTCGAAGAGCCCCTCCGCGGCGAGACGGGCCTTCGTCTCCTCGAAGCGGAGGGCGAGGTCGCCGAGGCCCGCCGGCTGCACGGCCGCGACGTAGCACTGGTAGACACCCTGTGCGTCGAAGACGTCCACCCGGCCGTGCACGACGACGCGCAGCCCGGCCCGGGCCTCGAAGGCGCTGGCCAGGCGGTCGTCGCGGAACCAGACGCAGGCGAGCTGGCTGCGCTCGTCCTTGAGGGTGAAGTAGGCGTGGCCGGCGGAGCTGATCGTGACCCGCCCCACCTCGCCCTCCACCCAGACGTCGGCGAGCCGGGGATCGCCCCGCAGGGCCTCGCGGACCGCCCGCGTGACCTCGCTGACGCCGAGCACGCGAAGGCCGTAGGCGCCCGGCGGCGATCCAGCGCCGGGCCCGGCGGGCGCCGGCTCGCGGCGCCGCGGCAGCGGGTCGATGGCGTCCCAGGCCGGGAGCGCCCAGTCGGGCGGCTCGCGGTCACCCATCGGGAGACCGTCCTCGCCGGCGGGACGCGGGCTCAGAGCCGGGTCTGGTAGTCGCCGGTGCGGGTGTCGATCCGGAGCGTGTCGCCCTCCGTCACGAAGAGCGGCACCTGCACCACGAGGCCGGTCTCCATCGTCGCCGCCTTGCGGGCGCCGGTCGCCGTGTCGCCGGCGTAGCCGGGCTCGGTCTCCGCCACGACGAGGTCGACCGTGATCGGCAGCTCGACCCCCAGCGTCTCGGACTCGTAGCTGATCCGGTCGAGGGTCATGCCGTCCTTGAGGTACGGGACGACCTCCTCGAGCTGGGCGGCGGTGAGGTGGAACTGCTCGTACGACTCCATCTCCATGAAGTGGAAGTCGTCGCCGTCGCGGTAGAGGAACTGGATGGGTCGGCGGTCCAGCTGGGCCCGCGGCCACTTCTCGCCGGCCTGGAAGCTCTTCTCGACCGTGCTCCCCTTCTTGACGTTGCGCAGCTTGATCCGCACCTGGGCCGAGCCGCGGCCCATCTTGATGTGGTGGTAGTCGAGGATCTGCCAGAGGTCGCCGTCGAGCTCGATGACGACCCCCTTGCGCAGCTCACCGGTGGAGATCATGCCGTCGGTTGCTCCGTGCGGGGCGGCGGTCGCGGTTCCGCCGACGAGGGGATCGGGATGTCGCCGGGATCGTAGCAGACGGGCGGTGCGGGTCGGCCGGCGCCGCCAGGCCCCAGCCGGCGTCGCAGGGCGGCGTGCCGGCGCCGCCCGGCCAGGGCCGGCGTTGCCGGCGCGGCATCGAGCGCCGGCGTCGTCAGCCGGCCGGCGCCTCGCCGCCCACCTCGCGCCAGATGCCGATCGGCGTCTTCTCGTCCGTCTGGCCGAGCGGGTTGTCGTCGAAGGAGCGGGCCAGCAGCCGCTCGCGGTCCCTGGGCAGGGTGGAGGCGACGACCCAGGCCGGGGCGATGTCGTTGATGTCGGCGATCGCCACGTCGTGTCCCAGGGCCGCCTTGACGGCTCGGACCGTGCCCGGCGGATCGGCCGGGGCCGGGATGACGCATTCGTGGAACTCGACGACGCCCATGGTGTGCTCGGCATCCATCATCCGGGCGTTGAGGCCGGCGACGAGGTAGAACCAGCCCCTCCGGCCGAGGAGCCGGCCGGCGAGGTGGGCGCCGCCGGCCAGCAGGATTCGCCAGGCCCCGGAGAGCTCGATGGCGTACTGCATGGCGTACGGGCTGCGAAGCCCGGTCCCCCAGCTCGTGCGGACGACCCGCGACGAGAGCCAGCGCGCCAGCCGGCCCGGGTGGATGGTCCGCCAGTCGCGCGCCCGGCCCTGCATGATGGCGACCGCCGACTCTGAGAGCAGGACGGCGTCGCCCTCGCGGAGCTGGTCGCCGGCATGCTCCCGGATCGCCGCGGCGATGTCGTCGCCCGGCATGAGGACCCGTGTCCGCACCGGGATCCGCTCGAAGGTCCGCCCATCGACGACGACCGTGCGCGGCTTGGGGCCCGCGGGGCTCACGGGCGGTAGAAGTTGATGACGAAGCGGAGGTTGCCCCCGGACACCCAGAGGCCGATCCCTGCCCGATCGTACTCGGGGTTCATCATGTTGACGTAGTGGCCGCCCACGGGGCTCCAGGTCTTCTCGCTCTGGAAGAACTGGACCAGGCTCACCGCGGCATCCATCGGGTCCCGGAAGTAGCGGCAGCCGATGTTCTCGGCCCAGTGGTAGCCGGTGTAGCCCGCGGCCCGCAGGCGGTCGCCGGGGTCGCCGCCGGAGAAGTGCGAGCAGACGCCGGAGAGGGCGAGCTTCCTGGCGTACGGCCGCGAGACCTCGCCGCTGATCCCGGCGTCGTACCTGAGGGCCGCGACGCCGCTGCCCCCTGGGCTGGAGCAGGAGCCGTCGGAGAGGACCCAGCCGCCGCCGCGCGTGCAGTTGAGCAGCGTCAGGAGGTACTTCTCGGCGGCGACCCAGGAGCTCGAGGCCGGGCGCGGCACGGGGGTCGGGGCCGGCGTCGGCCGGGCGCCGCTGCCGCCGCCCGACGACCCGCCGCTGCCAGGGGTCGGCGCCGGGGTCGGCTCTGGCTTGGCCACGACGGTGAAGCCGACCGCACGCGGTCGGTCCAGCGGGGTCCCGTCGGCGGCGAGCGCGCTGCCCCCCACGTGCATGACGACCGAGGCGCCGTACGGCAGGTCGCTCTTCGGGTCGAAGACGAGGACCGTGTCGTCCTCGGCGAAGTCGACGCTGCCGGTCACCGTCTTGCCGTCGACCTCGACGCTGAACGCCTTCGCCGTGGAGGCCCGCTCCATCGGCGCAGTGAAGCGGACCGAGAGCGGCGCGTCCCGGGCGACGTCCTCCGTCCCCGATCGCGGGCGGAAGCGGACGACGCTGGGAGCGGTCGAGGTGGTGAAGACGAGCGGGCCGTCGAGCGTCACGGCCCCGCCGTCGGCGTCGAGGAGGCCGTCGGCCAGGGTGACGGTGTGCTCCGCGTGGGCGGCGAAGGAGGCGTCCGGCTGCCACACGAAGTTGTCGGCCAGGCTCGGGTCGCTGCCCTCGGGGCCGTCGGCGGCGACGAGGAGCTGGCCGGGAACCGTCGGGGCGATGCGGAAGGCGTCGAGCACCCCCGCGATGGGCACCGGCCGGTCGAAGGAGATGACGATCGGGCTGTCGAGGGCCACCCCGGAGGGGAGGCGATCCACGGCCGAGATCGTCGCCCGGGTCGCCTCGCGCGTCAGGAAGCCTGCTCGCAGCGGGCTGGCCAGCGCGCGCCCGTCGCGGTCGCGGGCGGTCGTCCCGACCGTCACGGTGTAGTAGGTGGCCGGCCGCCAGCGGCCGACCGGTTCCACGGCCAGCTGCCGGCCGTCCTCGGACCAGCCCAGGCTGACCTCCGCCGCCGGCTCGACGGTGAGGGCGGAGGCAACCGAGGCTGCATCCATGGGAGCGTCGAAATCGACGAGCAGGGCCGCCGCGAGCCCGCGCCCGGTGGCGACGGCCGGCCCCAGCGCGTTCGCCGCCAGGGGCGCCTGGGTCGCCGGCGGGGCGCCGACCGTGCCGGAGGGGATCGCGACCGCGGCGCCGACGACCATGCCGCCGACTCCCAGCGCCAGGGCGATCCTCGTGGCCGGGCCGCGACGAAGCGCCACCGCCAGGTAGACGGCGGCGAGGACGGGGACGGCGAGGACGGCGGCTAGCGCGCGGCGAACGAGCAACGGGGCTCCTGGGCGGCTCCCGGGCGCTCGCGCAGGGCGAGGCCAATCAGCTGGGGCTGACCGTCCCCAACCGTACCACCGCCCGGCAAGCCGCCGCAACGCGACCGCCGGGAGGCGGACGGTGCGGTCATGCGGGCAGGACCAGGGCGTGGCGCGGGAAGCGGGTCAGCAGCTCCACGCGGCGCGCCGCGAGGTCGAGCAGGACGAGGTCCTCGATCCGGACCCCGGTCCGGCCCCCCAGGTAGACGCCCGGCTCGACGGAGAAGACGGTCGGGCTCGGGAGTGGCTCATCCGGTGCGACGCGGGAGAGGCTGGGCCGCTCGTGCGTGGCCAGCCCGATGCCGTGGCCCGTCCCGTGGCCGAAGTGGGCGCCGTGACCGGCCGCCTCGATCACGTCGCGGGCGGCGGCATCGACGGCCCGCCCCGACGGCACGCTGCCCTCGGCCGCGCCCCGCTCCAGCAGCTCGATCGCGGTCCGCTGCGCTCGCGCGACCAGCTCGAAGATCGCCAGCTCGCGGGCGCCCGGCTCCCCGACGAAGAGCGTCCGGGTCATGTCGCTCCGGTAGCCCGCCACCTGGGCCCCGAAGTCGAAGAGGAGCACCTGCCCGGCACGGACGCGCCGGACGCCCGGGGAGCCGTGCGGGAGGGCGGCCCCCGGTCCCGCGAGGGCGGCCACGTCGAAGGCGAGCGCCTCGGCGCCACCCTCACGGAGGAGGACCTCGAGGCGCCAGGCCAGCTCGGCCTCGCTGACCCCGGGCCGGATCACCGGCAGCAGGGCGGCGAGGGCGCGATCGGCGACGGCCGCCGCGGCGGCGATCCGCTCCACCTCGGCCGGCTCCTTGACGGCGCGGTCCTCGTCGACCCAGGTCCCGGCCGCGACGAGCTCGACGCCCGGCGCCGCCGCGGCCAGCGCGTCCCAGAGCCCGTGCGGGACGTCGGACGCGGGCACGGCGACCCGGCGGGCCCCGATCGAGGCGACGAGAGCCGGCCAGCGTGCGGCCAGGTCGTAGGTCACGTCCTCGACGCGCGAGCCCGGCGATTCGCGACGGCACTGCAGGGTGTAGCGCGAGTCGGCGAGGACGACGACCTCGTGGGCGGAGACGAGGAAGCGCCCGGAATGCCCGGCGACCTTCTCCTCCCCCTCGCCGAGGGCAACCCCCGCCAGGTAGCGGATCTCCTCGCGCCGGATGCCGAAGTAGGCGTCCACGCCCGCAGCCGCGAGGTGGGCCCGCAGCCGGGCGAGGCGGGCCGGGCGGGCGGCGCGGTCGGCCTCGTGCCAGCCTCGCAGGCGGGCCGCCCCGGGCGGCCGGGCGAAGTCGGCGGGGACCGGCAGCCCACGCCGGAGGCGGCCGCTCACGGTGCGCCTCACTTGATGTAGCCGTACTTGCGGAGCTTGCTGAGGTGCTCGTCGTACGTCTTCGAGAAGTCATGCCGGCCGTTCCCATCGGGGATCGCCACGAAGAAGAGGTAGCCGTCCTTCGTGTCCGGAGCCAGGGCGGCGTCGATCGAGGTGATGGTCGGGGTGCAGATCGGGCCGGGGATCATCCCCTTCACCCGGTAGGTCTGGAAGCCGGCGATCGAGTCGGGGAACTCCACGGCCGCCATCGGCTGCTCCGGGACGTTCCAGAAGGAGTAGTCGGGCCAGCGGGTCAGGTCCAGCCTTGCCAGCGCCAGGAGGTCGACGCCCCAGATGACGGTCGGGTCCGCCTGCAGCAGCATGTCCCGCTCGACGCGGTTGCGGTAGACGCCGGCCACCAGCGGCCGCTCCGCGTCGACGGGGGTCTCGCGCTCGACGAGCGAGGCGAGGGTGACCACGTCGGGGAGGGAGAGGCCGAGGTCCCGGGCCTCCTGGATGCGGGCCGTGCCGAGGTCCTCCCCGAAGCGGTCCAGCATCTTCCGGACGAGCTCCTCCGGGGTCGTGTCGGGGAGGACCCGGTACGAGCCGCCGGCGAGGTATCCCTCCAGGGTGGCGCCCTTCGGCAGGTCCAGCCACGGGTAGTCCGCCAGCAGCGAGGCCGGCGGCTTGCGCGCGAGGGCGAGGAAGTCGGCCGCCTTCAGCTGGAGCGAGGCGATCTCGGGCGGGTGCGCCTCGAGGTAGGCGGTCATCTGCTCCAGCCGGAGGCCGGTCCGGAATTGGATGGTGATCGAGGGGTCCTTGGCCTCGAGGAGGGTCGCCACGAGCTGGTCGGGCGTGAGGTTCCTGCGCAGCAGGAACGTCCCCGCGTCCAGGGTGCCGGCCAGGCTCTTCTCGATGGCGATGAGGAGGAAGGCCCGCCGGTCGCGCAGGAGCCCCTCGTCCTCCAGGCGGGCCGCGATCCCCGACGCGGTCTCGCCCGAGGCGATCGTGAAGTCCACCTCGGTCGTGTCGGCGCTGGCCGGTGCGGTCAGGGCGTCGCCGAGGTCCTCGCGGACGAAGTCGGCGACGAACGGCAGGGAAAGGGCCCCCGGATTGGCGTCGGCGAATCCCACGACGAGGGACCGGGTGAGGGGTCGCAGGACGGTGCCCAGCAGGAGCAGCACGAGCACCGCCCCCACGGCGAGGAAGACCGCGAAGCGGAGCAGTCCACCCACGCCGGCGCGGGGGCGCTGGCGGGCGATCTCGTACGCGGTGACGGTCCCGGCGCGGCGCTCGCGGGTCGACCCACGGGCCGGCTGGCCGGCACCACCGTCCAGGCGGCGCGCCATGGGCCGGCGCTCCTGCCCGGCCGGCCGGTCGTCGCGCGGGCCTCCCCCGCCGCGGATCGTCATGCACCCTCCTCGTGTGGGGCCTCGTCGCGAGCGGCCGGCTCGACGCGCTCGCCCGGTGCGCCGGCCCGCCGGGCCTCGAGCTCGTCCTCGAGGATCACCGTCGCCGCCTCGCGATCGACCCGCGCCCGGTGGGCCGCCCGTCGGACCGGGCCCGGCGGGCCGCCGGCCCGCCCACGAGAGGGTCGGCCCAGGCGGGACTCCGCCACGTGGCTCGAGAGCCGCTCGTCGCGGAGGCGGACCGGCAGGCCCGTCCGCGACGCGATGGCGAGGGCCCATTCTCGCGCCTCCGCGGCCATCGCGCCTTCCGAGCCCCGCATGTCGAGCGGCAGCCCGACGATCAGCTCGCCGACGCCGTTGGACGCCGCGATGCGGCCGAGCGCCTCGGCGTCGGCGTCCACGGTCCGCCGGCGCGGCACCGTCGCCAGCGGCCGCGCCCGCAGCTCACCCTCCTCCGCGATCGCGAGCCCCACCCGGCGGGTGCCGAGGTCGATGCCGAGGAGTCTCGTCACGGGGCCGCGGTCGCGGCCGGGGAGACACCCGACGAGTCGCTCGGGGAGGCTGCCGGCGGGGGCGTCGGCGACGCCGTCGGAGGAGGCGTGGGCTCCGCCGGCGGGACGCCCTCGACGGTCACCGTGAGGCGCATGTCGAGGGAGGTCACGGACGACGCCCAGTCTGGCCACAAGACGATCTCGGCGCTCCCGTACGGCGCCAGCAGCCCCTCGGCCGCGGCCGCGGTGCGACCCTTGACCAGGGCCCGGACCTCATCGACGGAGACGTCGCGGACGGCCTCCGCGCTGGCCGTGACGGTGTAGACGACCGTCTCGCCGGCGACCGACCCGGCGCCGACCGTGACCCGCGTCGAGCCCTCGCGCAGGGTCCGTCCCTCGGGGACGCGGGCGCCGATTCGATCCGCGGCGAGCGTCTCGAGAGCCGAGGGATCGGCGGCCACGACGGTGGCGTCCGCGGCGAGGGACAGGTCGAACGTCTTCGCCTCGCGGCCGACGATGTCGGCAGTCGGCTCCGACGGCGTCGGCTCGCCGCGCCGGGCCGTCTCCGGGAAGACCGTCGCTCCGGCCGGCGCCCCGGGCGGGGCGACGGCGAGCTCGGCCAGCTGGGCATCGAGCTGCTTCGTGAGGGCCGTGACCGCGCCGTCCACGTCCTTCTTGGCGACCAGGGGAAACTCCTCGTGCTTGCCGCCGCCCGTGGCCGCCGGGTTGCGGACCCGCACCAGGTTCGGGTCGTAGTCGCCGGGGACCACCCGGATCGCCCCGGCCTCCACGTTGCCGTCCGGGCCGGGCCGGGTCGCCGTCACGTCGACCTGTCGCGACTGGCACTTCACCGAGACCTCGGGCGGCGTCCCGGTCAGGATGGCCACCGGGACGAGGATCGCCTCGCGCGTGGCGAAGGCGACGCCGGCCGCCGTGCGGACGACGGTCCCGCTCGGGATCGTGTAGGCGCGGCTGGGATCGCAGTTGTCCCAGCGGACCGTGCCGGTCGCGGCGGCCTCCTCCACGCGCTTGCCGGTGGCCTTGAACGTCCCGCCGGCCGAGAGGGGGATGGCGATCCGCACGGCAGGGATGGTGGCCGTCGCCGGGTCCACCGCGAGGGCGTTGGGATCGGCGGTCGCGGTGAACGTGATCGGGCCGACCGGCTCCGCGGCGAGCCTGAGGGTCACCGTCGCCGTCGGCAGCAGGACGTAGCCGACGGCGGCCCCGGCGCCGCCCAGGATCGCGACCACCAGGAGGGCCGCCACGACGAGCGGCCAGCGCCGCCGGCCGCGACCCGCGGCCGCGGCTCCCATGCCCAGGCCGGTGGACGGGCCGATGGCGCCGCGGGTCCGCCCTTCCTCACGCGCCGGCGGCCGGCGTTCCCCGCCCGCGGTGCGGTCGCCCGCGCCCGCCCGCCCACCGGGCGCCGCCGTCGTGCCGGGCGCGGGCTCGTCCGGCCAGAGGGGCGCAGTGGACGCAGGGGCAGCGGCCCGGCCAGGGACGCCCGGTGCGGACGCCCCCCGTCCGGATCCCCTGGCGGCGCCCTTGCCCGCCGGCTTGACGCCCGCGGGTGTCGCCTGAGCCCCCGCGGGCGTCGGCGTCGCGCCCGGGGGTCGGGCGCCCGTGGGTCGCTCCGGCGCCGCCGGCGCCTCCGCCGCGGCCTCCTCGTCCTCCGCCTCGCGCCGGGACTCCTCGTACTCCATGACCGTGGCGAAGACCGGCAGGCCCGCGGACGCGGCGAGGGCCCGGGTCGACGCCTCGGGGGCGACGATGGCCAGCCGGCGGCTGCGGTCGGAGGCCTCGCGGGCCAGGAGCCGGAAGTTGATCCGGCTCGTCGCGATCCGCGAGCCGGCCGGCAGCACGATCGCCAGCTCGAGGTCCTCGGTCCAGCGGATGCGTGCCGCGGCCGAGGTGATCTCGTCGTCGACGTCGAGGTAGACGATCGCCATCGGCGGCCTACAGCTTCATCGCCCGCAGGACGCGCCGGAGGGCGACGTCGAGCGGGTCGTGCTCCGCCTGCAGGGCGATCGCCTGGTTGGCCAGCCCCAGCGGCGTGACGTCCTGCTGGTCGACGAGGAGCTTCGTCGCGTCTTCCATCGTCTCGACCATCTCGGGGGCCATGACCGTGACCTCCGGCGGGCGGCTGAAGGGGAGCCGCCGCCAGAACGACTCGGCCCGCAGGGCGGCGGCCGTCTCTGGGAGGCGCGACCCCCCGCCGCACAGGTAGATCCGCGACGGCAGCAGGTCGCCGCCGCCCAGCTCGTCGAGGACCAGCTCCATCCCGGCCGCCCAGACCGCCACGTCGTCCGCGACGATGCCGGCGATCTCGTCGCGGCGCTCGACGTCCAGGCCGCGAGCGTAGTCCACCTTGAGCGCCTCCGCCCGCGGGAAGGGCAGGTCGAGCCGGTCGGCGAGCGACTTCGTGAACGCCCGGCCGGCGAGGGCGAACATGCGGGTGCCCTCGATGCCGCCGGAGCGGACGAGGGCGACGTCGGTGGTCCCGCCGCCGATGTCGACGAAGAGGGCGCCGGCCTGGCGGACCTGCTCGGCCCCCATGACCCGGGCCACTGCGTACGGCTCGGCCACGATCTCCAGCAGCTCGAGGTCGAGCTCCGCGGCGACGCTCTCCAGCGCCCCCAGGTGCACCAGCGGGGCGAAGGCGTTGAAGATCCCGATCGTGACGTGGCGGCCCTGGAAGCCGACCGGGTTCGTCACCGCGTAGCCGTCGATGCTGGCCGAGGTCACCGCCGCGTGGACCAGGCGGACGTCGACGTTGGGGAGGCCCGTCTCCCAAGTGATCGAGCGCTCGGCTTCCTCGAGGGCTTCGCGCTGGACGCCGTCGATCAGCTTCTGCAGCTCGCCGTCGGTGATGGGCACGTCGGGCTTCCGGCGCTCCTGCGAGTGCGCCGTGGTGAAGCCCTTCACCAGCTCGCCGGCGATTCCGATGACGACCTGCTCGGGGCGGAAGCCGGCCATCTCCTCGGCCTCCTGGAGCGCCACCGCGCAGTTGTCGACGACCGCCCCGATGTCGGCGACCGTCCCCGACTGCATGTGGGCGAGGCCCTGGCGCTTTCGCCCCACGCCGCGAACGGTGCCGTGGTTCTGGCCGTCGATCTCGAAGACGAGCGCCTTCGCGAACTCGGTCCCCACGTCGAGGGCCGTGCACGCCGCCAGCTGGTCGCCGCCGTCGCGCTGCCAGAAGCGCCGCAGGAAGGCCATGGCGGCTCCGCTGCCCTACCCTTCCGCCGCGCCGACGCTGGCCAGGGCCGCCCGGATGGAGGCCAGGGCGGCCGGGATCCCCTCGCGACGGGAGCCCTTGCCCTGGGCCATCTCCGGCCGCCCGCCGCCCTTGCCGTCGAGCGGTGCCATCGCCGCCCGCACCAGGGCGCCCGCGGCGACCCCGCGGCCGAGCAGGTCGTCCGAGACCGTCGCGAAGAGCTGCGGCTCGTCGGCGTCGAGGACGAGGGCCACGACGCCGGAGCCGAGGATCGCCCGGACCTCCTTGGCGGCGGCCTTCAGGGCATCGATGGACTCCCACGGTCCGGCGGTGGCCACGAGGCGGACGCCGGCGGCCACCTCCTCCGCGCCGGCGGCGAGCTCGGCCGGCCGGGGGACCCCGCCGCCGCCCAGGCGAAGCCGGCGCCGCGTCTCCCGCAGCTCCGCCTCGAGGGCTCCGAGCCGCTCCAGCACGCCGTCCACGGACTGGGCGCCGAGCCGATCCGCGGCCGCCTCGAGCAGGCGCGTCCGCTCTCGCAGGTAGGCGTCGGCGCCGTCTCCCGTGAGTGCCTCGATGCGGCGCATCCCCGACCCGATGCTCCGGTCGGCGGTGATGACGAAGCCGCCAACCTGCCCGGACGCCCGGCAATGGGTGCCCCCGCAGAGCTCGAAGCTGTAGTCCTGGACCCGCACCGTGCGCACGGTCTCGCCGTACTTCTCGTCGAAGAAGGCGTCGGCGCCGGCCTCGATGGCCTCGCCCATGGACAGGAAGGCGATGGAGACGGGGCGATCCTCGCGGACGAGGCGGCGGACCTCGTCCTCGATCCGCTGCCGCTCCTCGCCGGTGAGGGCGCGATCGAAGGGGTAGTCGAAGCGGAGGTAGTCGGGTGAGACGAGGGAGCCGGCCTGCCTCGCCGACGGGCCGGCGACGTTGCGCAGGGCGCGGTGGAGGAGATGGGTGGCGGTGTGGTTGCGCATCGTCCGGGCGCGCCGCTCCCCGTCGACGACGGCGCTCACCCGCTCCCCCACCCGCAGCCGGCCGTGGAGCGTCCCCCGGTGGACGACGAGCCCGCCCGAGGGCTTCTGGGTGTCGGTCACGGTGAAGAGCGGCGATCCGCCGCCGGGCTCGGTCAGCTCGCCCCGGTCGCCGACCTGGCCGCCCCCCTCGGCATAGAACGGCGTCCGGTCGAGGACGACCTCCGCCTCGCCGTGTCCGGTCAGCTCGTCGTAGGCGACGCCGTCGCGGAGGATCGCGACGACCGTGCCCTCCGTCTCCGTCGTCTCGTAGCCGAGGAAGATCGTGTCGCCGACCCGGCGCAGGATCGACTCGTGGAGGGCGACGAGCTCGGCGTGGCGGGCCAGCTCGGCCTTGCGGCCGCCGCGGCTCCGCTGGCGCTGCTCCGCGAGCGCCGCGTCGAAGCCTGCCCGGTCCACCCGGACGCCGTGCTCCGCCGCCAGCTCGATCGTCAGGTCGATCGGGAAGCCGAAGGTGTCGTGGAGGCGGAAGGCGACGTCGCCCGGCAGCACCGGCGCATCGGCCGCGACCTCCTCGGGCCGCCGGCCGACGACCCGGTCGTGGATCGGCGCCACCACCGCCATGCCCGGGATCGGAGCCAGTGCCTGCTTCAGGCGGAGCAGGGCGTCATCGAGCTGGGCCGTGCCGGCGTCGAGGGTCCGGGCGAACTGGGCCTCCTCCCGGGCGACGGTCACCAGGATCCGCTCGCGTCCCTCGCCGAGGAACGGGTAGGCGTCGCCCATGATGTCGATGACGGTGCCGGCCGTCTCGGCCAGGAACGGCTCGCGGCGCCCCAGGAGCCGGCCGTGGCGGACGGCGCGCCGGACGATCCGGCGCAGGACGTAGCCGCGGCCCTCGTTGGAGGGCAGGACGCCGTCGGCGACGAGGAACGTGGCCGCCCGGCTGTGGTCGGCGATGACCTGGTAGCTGAAGCGCTCGGCCTCGAAGGCCTCCGGGTCGTGGCCGAGGAGCCGCCGCAGCGTCTCGTGGATGGGCGTGAAGAGGTCCGTGTCGTAGTTGGAGAGCACCCCCTGGAGGACGCTGGCGAGGCGCTCCAGGCCGAGGCCGGTGTCCACGCTGGGAAACGGCAGCGGGACGCGGGGGCCGTCGGGCCGCTGGTCGAACTCCATGAAGACCAGGTTCCAGATCTCCAGCCAGCGCGGGCACTGCTCGGAGTGGTCGGGCACGCACTCCGGGCCCTCGGAGAGGTGGGCGCCCCGGTCGTAGTGGATCTCGCTGCAGGGCCCGCATGGCCCGGTCTCGGCCATCCGCCAGAAGTTCTTGTCGTCGCCACGCTCGACGTCGCCCCAGCGGGCCATCCGCTCCGGCGGGAGGCCGATCTCGTCGCGCCAGATGGCCCAGGCGACCTCGTCGCCGGAGTACGTCGTGGCGGCCAGGCGCTCCGACCCGATCCCCAGCTCCTTCGTCAGGAACTCCCAGGCCCAATGGATCGCCTCGCGCTTGAAGTAGTCGCCGAAGCTCCAGTTCCCCATCATCTCGAAGAGGGTGTGGTGGCGCGGCGTCCGCCCGACCTCCTCGAAGTCGTTGTGCTTCCCGGCCACCCGTAGGCAGCGCTGCACGTCCACGGCGCGGGTGTAGCTGCGCGTCTCGGCGCCGGTGAAGACCTCCTTGAACTGGACCATCCCGGAGTTCGTGAAGAGGAGGGTCTGGTCCCCCGCCGGGATCAGGCTGGCGCTGGGCACGACGGCATGGCCGCGCGCGGCGAAGAAGTCGAGGAAGCGGCGGCGGATCGCGGCGGCCGGCAGCGGCGCCATGGCACGGTCTGGGGTCGACATCCGGCCTATGGTAGCGAACGGGAGGCGCCGCACGGCGGTGGCGCCGGAGGGCGATCGCCCTCAGCCGCGGGTGATCCGCCGCAGCGCCGCCGACCCGGCCATGATGGCGCCCACGAAGGCGCCCACGACGAGGCCGCGCAGGAAGACCGCCAGGCGGTCCTCGCGCGGCGTGCGGCGCGGCCTGCTGCTCATCGCCCGCCCCCGGTCGAGCTCCCCGCCCCCGGATTCCGCGACGGGCCGAGGATGGAGACGAGGACAACCAGCCCGATCCCCGCCCACGCCCCGAGCGACGCCGCGACGAGGCGGAAGTCGCCGATCCGCAGCAGGTCAACGCCCAGGCGGCCGCCGAGCGCGTCGCCCGCCCACGCTCCGAGGATCGCCAGCAGGAGCACGAACGGCAGGCGCGCCCCGGCGACGCCGGTCACCAGCACCGCGAACGACGTCCAGAACGCGCCGACGAGGAGCGCAAGCACCACCGCCGGGCCGATGAGCGGCACGGCTCAGGCCTCCGGCCGGGCGATCCGCCCGCCGCCCAGGACGACGTCCGGCTCGTCCGGGTCGAAGAGGACGCAGGCCTGGCCGGGGGCCGCGGCCCAGACCGGCTCGTCGGTGGCCACCGTCCAGGGTCCGCGGTCGCCGGCGGAGCCGCGATGGACGGTGGCGGCCGCGGGGACGGCACGATGGCGCACCTGGGCAAGCGCCCGGAAGGCGTCGCCGGGCGCCGAGCCGCCGACGAAGGTGGCGTCCTCGAGCCGGAACGACCGCGTCTCGAGGTCCGCCCGCCGGGCGAGGACGATCGTGTTGGAGACAGGATCGATCCGGCTCACGTAGCGCGGCTCGCCGATCGCCACCCCGAGGCCCCGCCGCTGCCCGACGGTGAAGGCCGCCGCGCCCCGGTGCTCGCCCATGATCCGGCCGTCCTCGGCGTCCACGGCCGGGCCGGGGACCGGGGACCAGCCCGCCCGGCGCTGGAGGGCGGCCCGGACGTCGCCGTCGGGGATGAAGCAGATCTCCATGCTCTCGGCCTTGTCGGCGGTCGCGAGGCCCTTCGCCCGGGCGATCGCCCGAACCTCGTCCTTGTGGAGGCCGCCGAGCGGGAAGATGGCCCGCGCCAGCTGGTCCTGGCGCAGGCCGAAGAGGAAGTAGGCCTGGTCCTTGGCCCGGTCGACGCCGCGCAGCAGGCGGTGGACCGGCCCGCCGGCCCGCTCCACGACGTCGGTGCGCGCGTAGTGCCCCGTCGCCACCGCGTCGCAGTCGTAGAGGTGGCGGGCCCGACCCAGCAGCGCCCCGAACTTCACGTAGCTGTTGCAGTCCACGCAGGGGCTCGGCGTCTCGCCGCCGAGGTAGGCGGCCAGGAACGGCCGGATGACGCCGGCGTCGAACTCGCGCTCGAGGTTGAGGACGTAGAACGGGATCCCCAGCTGGGCGGCGACGCGCCGGGCGTCCTCCGCGGCGTCGGCGCTGCAGCAGCTCTTCTTGACCTCGGAGTAGGCGTCCGCCCCGTCGTGGACGCGCATCCAGACACCGACGACGTCGTGGCCGGCGTCGGCGAGGAGGGCGGCCGCGACCGACGAATCGACGCCCCCGGACATCGCGACGAGGACGCGCACGGCGAGCCCCTCAGGCGATCCGGCTGCCGAGGGGGTCGGCGGCGAGGGCGGCCGAGCCGTCGCGGATCTCCGCCAGGACGCGGGGGACGATCGCCACGGCGGCCTCGACCTCCGCGGCGGTGGTCGCCCGGCCCAGCGACAGCCGCAGGGCACCCATCGCGTCGGCGTCGGGGATCCCCATGGCCAGCAGGACGTGCGACGGCTCCGGCGAGCCCGTGGCGCAGGCCGAGCCCGTCGAGCAGGCGATCCCCTCGAGGTCGAGGGCGACCGAGGCGGCCACCCCGTCGGCGCGCCGGACGAGGAGGGAGAGGAGCCCCGGCAGGCGCTCCGTCGGGTGGCCCGTCAGCTCGACGCCCTCGACCGCCAGGCAGGCCGCCTGGAGGCGATGACGGAGGTGAAGGAGGCGTGCCCACGTCTCGCGCTTGGCCCGGCAGGCGAGGGCGTAGGCGGTCGCCATGCCCACGGCACCCGCGACGTCCTCCGTGCCGGCCCGGCGGTGGCGCTCCTGGCTGCCGCCGTGGAGCTGGGCGAGGAGCGGCGTGCCGCGGTGGACCCAGAGCGCGCCGGCGCCCTTGGGCCCCTCGAACTTGTGGGCCGAGATGGCGACGGTGTCGGCGCCCAGGGCGGCCACGTCGAGGTCGACGTACGGGGCGGCCTGGACCGCGTCCACGTGGAGGTGGATCCCCTTTCGCGCCCGGACCCGCGCGGCGATCTCGCGGATCGGCTGGATGGTGCCCACCTCGTTGTTGGCGAGCATCACCGCCACCAGCACCGTCCGCTCGTCGAGGAGCGCCTCGAGCGCGTCCGGGTCCGCTCGCCCGGCCCCGTCGACCGGCGCCCAGGCGACCTCGAAGCCCCACTTCGAGAGGTGCTCGGCCGCGTGGCCCACGGCGTGGTGCTCGACGGCGCTCACGACGAGCCGGTTGCCGCGTGCCTTGCCGGCCCAGGCCGCGCCCTTCACCGCCAGGTTGTTGGCCTCCGTCCCGCCCGACGTGAGGACGACCTCGCGGGCCGTCCCGCCCAGGTCGGCCGCCAGCCGCTCCCGCGCTTCGTCGAGGGCGTTGCGGGCAGCCCGGCCGAAGGAGTGCGCCGAGGAGGGGTTGCCGAAGGCGCCGCCCAGGTACGGGAGCATCGCCTCAAGGGCCTCGGGGCGCAGCGGCGTCGTGGCCGCGTGGTCGAGGTAGATCGCCATCAGGCGCCGATTGTACGGCCGCCGGTCGCGAGGGCCCGCCGCCGCTATCCTCTTGCCTCGTGACCGACGACCGTCCCACCGCCGCCCGCCGCGACGTCCGTCCCGCCGCGTCCCCGGAGGTCCGCGCCAGACCCAGGGGCTGGCTCCTCGGCTACCCCACGGACCACCTGATGGGTGTCCTCCCCTCCCCCGCCGCCGCCGACGCCGCGACCGCCGAGCTGGAGGGCGCCGGCATCGCTCCCGACGACATCCGGGTCCTCGTCGGGGAAGAGGCGGCCCTGCGCATCGACGGGCGCGGCACGCACCACGGGATCGTCGCCCGCCTCTACCGCCTGGTCCAGTTCACCCAGATGGACCAGGCGCCCGACTTCCGGCGCTACGAGCGCGAGGCCCGCCGCGGGCACCCGGTGGTCGCGGTGAAGGAGAGGGACCCGGGCCGGCGGCGGATCGTGCGGGCCATCCTGCGCGCCCGGGGCGCCCATTTCACCAACTTCTACGGCCGCCTCTTCACCGAGACCCTGGACCCCTTCGAGGGCCCCGACGAAGGCGACCTGCCGGTCTGAGCGGCACCGGGCCGCGATCCCGCGACGGCCCGCTGGCCGCCTACCGTTCGGCGGCGCGCCGCGCCTCCTCGCGCTGGCCCACCTGGCGGTGGCGATCATGGGCGGACAGCAGTCGCTTGCGGAGGCGGATCGAGGCCGGGGTGACCTCGACCAGCTCGTCCTCGCCGATGAACTCGATCGCCGACTCCAGGGTCATCGGGCGCGGCGGCGTCAGGCGGAGCGCCTCGTCGTGGGCGTGGGTCCGGATGTTCGTGAGCTTCTTCTCCCTCGTCACGTTCACGTCCATGTCGCCCGAGCGCGCGTTCTCGCCGACGACCATCCCCTCGTAGACCTCGACGCCGGCCCCGATGAACATCTCCGACCGTTCCTGGAGGCCGAAGAGGGCGTAGGCGTTGGAGGTCCCCGCCCGGTCCGCCACGAGCACGCCGTTCGTGCGGTGGGTCACCTCGCCGGCCCACGGGCCGTAGCCCTCGCCGATCTGGTGGAGGAGGGCCGTGCCCCGCGTCTCGGTGAGGAGCTGGCCGCGGTACCCGATCAGGCCCCGGACCGGCAGCACGAACTCCATCCGCACCCGCCCGTCGGCGTCGGTCGAGATCTGCTCCAGGCGGCCCTTGCGCCCGGCGATGGCGGTCTGGACCTCGCCGATGTACTGGGGCGGGATGTCGATCGTGATCCGCTCGTACGGCTCCTGGACGTCGCCGCCGACGGTGTGGAGGATGACCTCGGGCCGGCTGACCTGGAGCTCGTAGCCCTCGCGGCGCATCTGCTCGACGAGGACCGCGAGCTGGAGCTCGCCCCTGCCCCGGACCTCGTACGTGTCGCCCGTCTCGGTCGCGAAGAACTGGATGGCGACGTTGCCGAGGACCTCGCGCTCGAGGCGGCTGCGCAGGTGGCGGCTGGTCAGGTACTTCCCCTCGCGACCGGAGAGGGGCGAGGTGTTGACCCCGAACGTCATCCGCAGGGTCGGCTCGTCGACCTCGATCCGGGGCAGCGGCCGGGGGTCGGCCGGCTCGGTCAGCGTGTCCCCGATGGTGACCTCGGGGAGCCCGGCCACCGACACGATGTCGCCGGGACCGGCCTCCTCGATGTCGACGCGCTCGATGCCGCGCGCCGTCTGGAGGCTGGTGACCGTGCCCGAGAGGGTCACGGTGCGCCCGGGCTCGACGGCGCCCGAGGCGTCGTCCGGCTCCTCGCGGACCACGACGATCCGCTGGCCGACGCGGATGCTCCCGTTGACGACCCGCCCGACCGCCATCCGCCCGACGTAGTCGTTGGCCGAGAGGTTCGTGACCAGGAGCTGGAGCGGGTGGCCGGGGCTGTAGGCCGGCGGCGGGGTGACCGCGACGAGGAGGTCGAGGAGGGGGCGCAGGTCGGTCCCGGCCGCTGCCAGGTCACGGGTCGCGGTGGCGGCCTTGGCGTTCGTGTAGACGATGGGGAACTCGATCTGGTGGGCGTCCGCGCCCAGGTCCATGAAGAGCTCGTAGACGGCGTCGAGGACCTCCGCGGGGCGGGCGTCGCCGCGGTCGATCTTGTTGAGGGCCACGATGACCGGCAGGCGACGGGCCATCGCCTTCTGGAGGACGTAGCGCGTCTGCGGGAGGGGCCCCTCGGCGGCGTCGACGAGGAGGAGGACGGCGTCCACGAGGTTGAGGCTGCGCTCGACCTCGCCGCCGAAGTCGGCGTGCCCCGGCGTGTCGACGATGTTGATGCGGACCCCGCCGTACTCCACCGTCGTCTGCTTGGCCAGGATCGTGATGCCTTTCTCGCGCTCGAGGTCGCCGGAGTCCATCACCCGCTCGACGACGGCCTGGTTCGCCCGGAAGGCGCCCGTCTGGCGCAGGATCCCGTCAACCAGCGTCGTCTTGCCGTGATCGACGTGGGCCACGATGGCGACGTTGCGGAGGTCGGCCCGCACGGCCGAGGCAGCGCTGGCGGGCGCGGTTGCGGCCGCGGGCGCGGCGGCGGCTCGGGTGGCGGTGGGCACGGCGGGGCGGGGCTCCTCGTTCGTCATGGGCGGGCGGATCGTCGCACATCGAGCCGCGGCGCGCCCCGGGCCGGCGCCCGGGCCGGCCGCCCCGATCGTGCCCTGCTAGGATCGCGGCCATGACCGTCGCCGCCGTCATCCTGGCCGCCCAGCACGGGACGGCCCTCCGCGAGGTGGAGGGAGTGGCGAACGCCCGGCGGCTGGCGGACACAGCCTGGGCCGGCGGGGCCCTGCCGGTCGTCGTGGTCTCGTCCGATCCGGACGGCGACGTCGCCACCGCTCTTGCCGGATCCCCGGCCATCCTGGCCGCGCCCGCCCCGCCGGAGAGCGGCCCGGTCGGCCAGATCTGCCGCGGCATCGACGTCGCCCGGGCCGAGGTGAGCGGCACGGATGCGGCGCTCGTGTGGCCGGCGCGCATGGGCTGGGTCGACGCCGAGACGGTCACTTCGCTCATCGAGGCGCATGGCATTGATCGCGCGGCGGTCCTCCGGCCCGCCTACCGGGGACAGGCCGGCTGGCCGGCGCTCGTCCCGGCGCTGCACGTCGAGCTCCTCCGCGCCCTCGCGGCGGACCGCGTGCCGGCGGAGCTGCTCGACGACCTCGCCGCGGCCGGCGCCCGCTCGCTGGTGGTCGAGCTGGGCGATCCCGGGACGACCCACGACCTCGACGTGCCGCGCCAGCGCCTGCCGCCGTTCGAGGGGCCGCCGGAGCAGGGTGCGGCCCACCGCCACGAGTGGGGCTCGCCGGCCGCCGCCGGCGGGGACGAGGCGCCGACGCCTCCGCGACGGGCTCGCTGAGGGGCTCAGTCCAGGCCGAGGGCCTTCCGGGCCCGGCTGAGGTCGTCGACCGAGAAGGCCGTCTCGACCAGGCCGGCGCTCCGCCCGACGAAGAGGACGCCTCGGATGTCGACGCCGGCGACGGCCAGCTTCTCGGCCACGGCAGCGAGGCCGCCCGGCCGGTCCTCGACCTCCACGATGAGCGTCTCGCCCTCCACGTAGGGGTAGCCGCCGGCACGCAGGACGGCGCGCGTCGCCGCGTCGTCGCTGGTGGTGAGGACGGCGTAGGCCTGCTCGCCCGCGCCGCCGCCGGAGATGTCGCGGATGTCGATGCCGCGGGTGGCCAGGGCGCGGGTGAGGCCGGCGAGCGAGCCGGGCACGTTGGCCAGCTGGACGACGAACTGGGATGCCATGGCCCTGGCCTCCGCTGCGGGACGCGGCACGGACGGCGTCCTGGCCCCATTGTGGCGCGGTGGCGCAAACCCGCCGTCGGGGACGGAACCCCGGGTCAGGCCTTCTCCGGGAGCCCCACGAATCGCAGGCCGAGCTCCGCGTACTGCGCCGGCTCCGGCACCGACGGTGCATCGAGCATGAGGTCGACCCCCGAGGACGTCTTGGGGAAGGCCATCACCTCGCGGATGTTCGCCTGGAGTGCCAGGAGGGCGGCCCAGCGGTCGATCCCGAGGGCGATCCCGCCGTGGGGCGGCGCCCCGTAGTCGAACGCCTCGAGCATCCCGCCGAACTTCTCGTGCATCGCCTCGCGGCCATGGCCCTGGAGGGCAAGGCTGCGCTCCAGGAGGTCGCGCCGGTGGATGCGGACGGACCCGCCGCCGAGCTCCCAGCCGTTGAGGGCGAGGTCGTACTGCATCGCCCGGGCCCGGCCGGCAGGATCGGCGTGCGACGGCCGGTACGGATCGCCGGAGGCGGTCACGAGGAGCGGCTCATCTTCGGGCACGACGCCGGAGAACGGGTTGTGGGTGGCGTGCCAGCCGTCGCGCTCCTCGTCCCACTCGTACATCGGGAAGCGGTGGACCCAGCAGTAGGCGAGGACGTCGGGGTCGGCAAGGCCGAGGCGGGCGCCCAGCTCCGCGCGCAGGCGACCGAGGACGTCGGCGACGACCGCCGGCCGGTCGGCGACGACGAGGAGGAGGTCGCCCTCCTGCGCCCCGGCCAGCGCCGCCATCGCCCGGGCCCGCTCCTCCCCCAGGAACTTCACCGTCGGGCCGTGGATGCCGTCCGCTGCCAGCGCCAGGTGGACGAGGCCCCGGGCGCCGAAGCGCTTCGTCGTCTCCGTCAGCTCGTCGACCTGGCTTCGGCTCGCGCCGGCGAGCCCGGGCGCGACGATGCCCTTCACCCGCCCACCGGCGGCGAGCGTCTCGTCGAAGACCCGGAAGCCGGAGGCCGGGCCCCCGGCCTCGTCGCGGAGGGCCGGGGCGAGGTCGACCAGCTCCATCCCGAAGCGGAGGTCGGGCTTGTCGGAGCCGAAGCGTTCGAGCGCCTCGTCGTAGGTGAACCGCGGGAACGGGACGTCCTGGAGCGGCCGCTCGGGGGTGACCGCGCGGGAGACGGCGATCGCCATCGTCTCCACGAAGTCCATCACCGTCTCCTCGGCGACGAAGCTCATCTCGAGGTCGAGCTGGGTGAACTCCGGCTGGCGGTCGCCCCGCAGGTCCTCGTCCCGGAAGCAGCGGGCGATCTGGAAGTAGCGGTCCAGCCCGGCCACCATGAGGAGCTGCTTGAGCTGCTGAGGGCTCTGCGGCAGGGCGTAGACCGTCCCCGGCTGGAGGCGGCTGGGGACGATGAAGTCGCGGGCGCCCTCCGGCGTGCTCTTGATCAGGATCGGCGTCTCGACCTCCACGAAGCCGTGCTCGTGGTGGACGCGCCGGATCTCCTCGACCAGCTTGCTGCGCAGGAGGAGGCGGCCGCAGCATCGGCTCGCGCCGGATGTCCAGGTAGCGGTACTGGAGGCGGACCGACTCGTCGACCGGGGCGTCCGGCTCGTTGATGTAGAAGGGCGGCGTCTTCGCCTCGGAGAGGATCGCCAGCTTGGCGGCCTGGACCTCGATCGCGCCGGTGGCGAGCCGGTCGTTCTCCATGCCCGGAAGGCGGCCGGCCACGACGCCGGCGACCGAGACGACGTACTCGGTGCGGCAGCGGACGGCAACCGCGTGGGCCTCCGGCGCGTCGGCCGCATCGATGACGACCTGGGTGATCCCGTGGCGATCGCGGAGGTCGAGGAAGACGAGCTGGCCGTGGTCGCGGCGGCGGTGCACCCAGCCCGCCAGGCGAGCCTGCTTCCCGGCGTCGGCGGCGCGCAGGGCCCCGCAGGTGTGGGTCCGGTACGGGGTGGCGAGCGGCGCGGTCTGGTTCGTCATCGCGCCGTATCGTAGCGGGGCCGCCTCTGCCCCGGCGGCGTGGCGCGCCGCGAGCTGCTCGCGCGATGGCCTCGCCGGCGGTCGCGCCCCGCGTCAGCCCGCGGGCTGCGGTCGGGCCGGCACGTGCCAGCCGATGAGCTCGCAGCCGAGGTAGTGCGGCGCACCCTCGCCGGGGGTGCAGTCGGCGCAGCCCCAGCGGGTCAGGCCACCCTCGTCCGGGAGGAAGGCGACGTCGCACGTGTTGTCGACCGGGTCGCAGTGCCGCCCGTGGCAGGCGTGGTCGCAATGCGCCCAGTGCTCGCAGGTGCACTCGGCGGTGGGAGACGGCGCCCGGATGACGCTCGCCGGGAACGGGCTGGGGACGTTCATCTCGTTCCTCGTCGTCCCGGGCGGATGGGAGGCGACCCGGGATCGTTCGATTGTCGGGCCGTCGTCAACTGCTCCCGCCGATCCGGGTCCCGGCACCGCCGCCCGGTCAGCCCGGCCCCGAGCGATCCTCGATCTCCCAGGCATGGTCGAGGGCATGCCAGGCGATGCGGCGAGCGGCGTACCGCTGCGGCCAGCGGCGGCCCGCCAGGGGCGAGCCGTCGGACGGCGAGCGGAGGAGGTCGAGCATGGCGGCGCGCAGGGCCTCGACGGCCGCGTCGTCGCCCGGGTCCGGCGCCGGATGCCGAAGGCCGACCTGGCGGGCGTAGCCGTGGTCGGCGGCGATGACGTGGCCGACCACCGCGTCGCGGTCGCGGCCGCCGCCGCGGGGCCCCTTGCGGAGCTCCGCCGGTGCGGCGGCCACCACGTCGGCGAGGGTCCGCCAGGCTGCCTCGACGAGCGCCGCGAGGCGCCCTGCCTCGGCCACGTCGACGGGACGCCGGTCCAGTCCGAAGGCCACGTCGGGGGCACCGAAGGCGGTCGTCGCGGTGCCCGGCGCTCGTTCCACGACCTCGAGGTCGCCGTCCGCTGGGAGCGCCAGGCCGGCCGCCGACGCCACCGCCGCGAACCGCTCGCGGGCCCCGCGCAGCGCCGCCAGGGCCGCCGCCTCGTCGCGCCCGGCGCGGCACCAGCCGGGCCACTCGAGCGCGGAGGCGAACGCTTTCCGGTCGACCATCTCGAGGCCCACCGCGATCCGCCGGGTGCCGTCCGTCATCGATCCCCCCTCCCAAGTCGGTCAGGCGTCGCCCGCCTTGCGTCGCAGGAGCGCCGCCAGGTCGTCGACCGCCACCAGCTTCTGCGAGGCCGCGTCGAGGTCGCGGAGCTGGACCGCGCCGTCCAACAGCTCGTCGCCGAGGATGACCGCGAATTGCGCGCCGTCGCGCACGGCCCCTTCCAGCTGGCGGCCGAGCTTGCGGCCCGAGAGGTCGGCCCGGACGGCGAGGCCCGCGTCGCGCAGGCGCGTCGCGACGGCCAGTCGGCCCGCCGTGTCCGCCGGGTTCGCGCCCACGACGACGGCGATCGGCGCCGGCGCGGCGGCGGGCTCCCTGCCGGCCGCGTCGAGGGCCAGGACGACCCGGTCGAGCCCGAGGGCGAAGCCGATCCCCGGGGTGGGCTTCCCGCCCAGCAGCTCGACCAGGCCGTCGTAGCGTCCGCCGCCGCCCAGGGCCTGCTGCTGGCCCTCCGCCCCGCGACGGTAGTACTCGAAGGTCGTGCGGGTGTAGTAGTCGAGGCCGCGGACGAGGGCCGGCTCGACGCGGTAGGCGATCCCGATGGCGTCGAGGTGGGCCCGGACGGCCGCGAAGTGGGCGGCGCAGGCGCCGCACAGGGCGTCGATGCTCCGGGGCGCCGCGGCGATGAGCGCGGCCATCGCGGGCTCCTTCGAGTCGAGGAGGCGCAGCGGGTTCGTCTCGAGGCGCTGTCGCTCGAGCTCCGGGAGGGCAGCCACGTGGCGCCCGAAGTACGCCGCGAGCTCGGCCACGTAGGCCGGCCGGCAGGCGGGATCGCCGATCGAGTTGAGGAAGACCTCCACGTCGTCGAGGCCGGCGTCACGATAGTAGCGCGACCCGAGCTCGACCAGCTCCGCGTCGATCGCCGGCCCCGGGTCCCCGATCGCCTCGACGTTCCACTGCCAGAACTGGCGGTAGCGACCCGCCTGCGGCCGGTCGTAGCGGAACATCGGCCCGGTCAGGGTGAGCTTCACCGGCTGCGGCCAGGTCTGCATGCCGTGCTCCACGTAGGCCCGGCAGATGCCGGCCGTCGCCTCCGGCCGCAGCGCCCACCGCTCGCGCTCCTCGCCGCGCGTCGGCGAGACACGGAAGAGCTCCTTCTCCACGACGTCGGTGACCTCGCCGATCCCCCGCTCGAAGACGGCGCCCTGCTCGAAGAGCGGGACCTCGACCTCGCGGTACCCGTACCGGGCGGAGAGGTCGTGGGCGATGCGCTCGAGACGCGCGAACGCGGCACGCTCGGCCGGCAGCAGGTCGCGGGTGCCCCGCGGGGCGCGGAAGGTGGGCATCGGCGGCAAGTCTACCGGCCGACGCCGCTCCCAACCGGGCGATCGGTCCCGGCGGTGCGGCCCGGGGTCGGTCGGCCCGGCCGCGACGTCAGCCGGAGGAACCCTCCGACGAGCCTGGCGTGTCCGAGATGGCGTAGAACGCGTCGACCTGGGCGGCCTCGCGGGTCGCCTCGACGTCCTCGATCGCGATCTCCTCGCGGACGGCCTCATCGGCAGCTGCCTGCTCGCCGTCGTCCTCCTGGTCGCGGCCGCCGGCGACCAGCGCCCGCAGCCGCTCGATGAAGCCGACCATTCGCTGCTCCCCTCCCCGATCCCGCGCGCCCTAGCCCAGGTCGCGCTGGACCGTGACGACGTCCTTCACCTGCTCGATGCGTCCCATGACCCGGGCCAGCTGGGTCACCGACGCGACCTGCAGCGTGGCCACC
Source organism: uncultured Chloroflexia bacterium (assembly GCA_963821235.1). Lineage (GTDB taxonomy): Bacteria > Chloroflexota > Limnocylindria > Limnocylindrales > CSP1-4 > CTSoil-043. Next base: position 2,023,866 of record CAWGCS010000001.1, on the reverse strand, counting down.
ACGATCGCGGCGTGGTCCTGGGTGACCGAGACGTTGGCGGCCAGGATGTTGACCTTGCTCTCGGCGACCGCCCCGGCGATGTCGTTGAGGAGGCCCTGGCGATCGTGGGCCTCGACCCGGATGGCGATCGGATAGGTGGCCGCCGGGGCGGCCTCCCACTCGACGTCGATGAGGCGTGCCACCTCGCGCTCGTTGACGACCGTAGGACAGCGGTTGAGGTGGACCGTGACGCCCTTGCCGCGGGTGATGAAGCCCACGATCGGGTCGCCCGGGATCGGGTGGCAGCACTTGCCGAAGCGGACCAGCAGGTCACCGACCCCCTTGACCCGGACGCCGCCGGTGCGGGCGGGCGTCGGCGCGGTCGCCGGCAGGGCGAGCTGCCCGTCGTCGGCGACGCCGAGGCGCATCACCACCGACTGGGCGGAGACGGCCCCGTAGCCGATGGCGGCATAGAAGTCGTCGAGGGACTCCTGCCCGTAGAGCCGCGCCGTCTCGAGGAGGCGCTCGTGGCCGATCGCGGCGATCGTCGTGCGGGCCAGGCGCTTCAGCTCGCGCTCCAGCGACTCCTTGCCGTGGACGATGTTCTCGTCGCGGTCCTTCTTCTTGAACCATTGGCGGATCTTCTCCCGGGCATGGGAGGTCCGGACGATCGAGAGCCAGTCGCGCGACGGGCCGTGCTCCGCCTTGGTCGTCACGATCTCGACGATGTCCCCGTTGCGGAGGCGGTAGTCGAGGGGCACGAGGCGGTTGTTCACCTTCGAGCCGATCGTCCGGTGGCCGACGTCCGTGTGGATCCGGTAGGCGAAGTCGAGCGGCGTCGCGCCGGCGGGCAGGTCCTTGATGTCGCCCTTCGGGGTGAAGACGAAGACCTGGTCCTGGAAGATGTCGAGCTTGATCCCCTCGACGAACTCGCGGGCGTCGGAGACCTCGCGCTGCCAGTCCATGAGCTGGCGCAGCCAGGCCAGCTTGGCGTCGTAGTCGCGCTCGGCCCGCGAGCCCTCCTTGTAGCGCCAGTGGGCGGCGATCCCCACCTCGCTGACGGCGTGCATCGCGTGGGTCCGGATCTGGATCTCGAGGGGCTTGCCGTCGAGGGCGATGACCGCGGTGTGGAGGCTCTGGTAGCCGTTCGGCTTGGGGACGGCGATGTAGTCGTCGAACTGGTTCGGGATCGGCTTCCAGAGGCTGTGGACGACGCCGAGGGCGGCGTAGCAGTCGCGCACCTCGTCGACGAGGAGGCGGATGGCGTAGACGTCGTAGATCTCGCCGAAGGCCGCCGCCTTGCGCTGCATCTTCTTCCAGATGCTGTAGAGGTGCTTGGGCCGGCCGTTGAGGTCGGCCACGATCCCGGCCTTCGCGAGCTCCGGGGTCAGGATCGCCATGGCACGCTCGATGTACGTCTCGCGGTGCCGCCGCCGGGTGTCGAGGCTGGCCGCCAGCTCGCGGTAGCGCTCCGGGTCGAGGGCCTTGAAGGAGAGGTCCTCGAGCTCCCACTTGACCTGCCAGATCCCCAGCCGCTCGGCGAGGGGGGCGTAGATCTCCATCGTCTGGCGCGCGATCCGCTGCTGCTTCTCGACGGGCAGGCCGCCGAGGGTCCGCATGTTGTGGAGCCGGTCGGCCAGCTTGATGAGGACGACCCGGATGTCCTGGGCCATCGCCAGGAGCATCTTCCGGATGTTCTCGGCCTGCTGCTCCTCGTGGCTGTGGGTCGAGAACTTGGACAGCTTGGTCACGCCGTCCACGAGCTGGGCCACCTCAGGGCCGAAGGCCTCCTCGACCTCGGCGAGGCCGAACTCGGTGTCCTCCGGCACGTCGTGGAGGAGCCCGGCCTCGATGGCCGAGGTGTCGAGGCCCAGCTCGGCGAGGGTCAGGGCGGCGGCGATCGGGTGGGTGACGTACGGCTCGCCGGTCGCCCGCAGCTGGCCCTCGTGGGCCTTGACGGCGAAGTCGAGGGCCCTGCCGACATCCGCGAGGTCGGCGCCGGGCGAGTGGGTGGCGACGGCGGCCAGCAGCTCTCGGCGGAGGACCGGGAGGGGGCGATCGTCGGCCCGCCCTCGCCGGCTCGCGGGCGCGCGACGCGGCCGGGCCGCCGGCGGGGCGGCCGGGGCGGTGGTGGCGGCGGGGAGCTGTTCGACGGACATCGGTCCTTCCGAGGATAGCAGGGCCGTCGCGGCGGCCCGCACGCAGCGACCTCCGCCAGCGGCCGCGGGACGTCAGCGTCCGCCGAAGCCCAGCTCGCCGAGGAGCCGCTCGGCCACCGCTCGCTCGTCCCAGGGAAGCTCTCCGTCGGCGTAGAGGATGCTCCGCTCGTGGCCCTTGCCGGCCAGGAGGACGACGTCACCCGGCCGGGCCCGGGCGAACGCGGCGCGGATGGCCTCCTCGCGGTCGGCGATCAGGAGGAGGTCGGCGCCGCGCCGCCTGCCGGCCGCTTCGGCGCCCTCGGCGATCTGCTCGAGGATCGCGGCCGGCTCCTCGCCCCGCGGATCCTCATCGGTGGCGACCACCAGCCGGCAACGCTCGCCGGCCACCCGGCCCTGGAGGGCACGCTTGGCGACGTCGCGCTCGCCGGCCGAGCCGAAGACGGCAATGAGCCCGCCGCCGGCGGCGAGCGGGGCGAGGACGTCGAGGGCCGTCGCCAGCGAGGCGGGGGTGTGGGCGTAGTCGACGACGACGGCGAACGGCTGTCCCCGGTCCAGCCGTTCCATCCGGCCCCGCACGCCCCGGAAGGCGGCCAGGCCGGCGACGACCGCCCGCCCGTCGAGGCCGAGCAGCTCGCCGAGCGCGACGGCGGCCAGGGCGTTGTGGACGTTGAAGCGGCCGACCAGGGGCAGCTCCAGGGCGAGGGCGCCGCGGGGCGTCGTGACCGCGGCGCGCAGGCCGGCCGCGGACTCCTCGACCCGGCCCGCCCGGACGTCGGCGTCCGGGCCGGTGCCATAGGTCAGCAGCGTGGCGTCGGCCTGCCGGGTCGCAGCCGCGAACGTGGCGGCCTCCGGGTCGTCGAGGTTGACGATGCCGCCCCGCGGCCACGACCGCCCCCCGGGGAGCGACGCCGGCTTCGCCGCCCCCGAGACTGGGCGACCGAGGCGCTCGAACAGCGAGCGCTTGGCGGCGCGGTAGGCCTCGAAGGTGCCGTGGAGCTCGAGGTGCTCGTGGCTCAGGTTGGTGAAGATCGCGACGTCATAGGGGATCTCCCCCACCCGCTCGAGGGCCAGGCCGTGCGAGGTGGACTCGACGACCGCTGCGACGTCCCCCGCGGCGGCCATCGCCGCGAGGGCCCGCTGGAGCTCCGGGGCCTCGGGGGTCGTCACGTGCGCCGGCGTCTCCGCCCGGAGGCTGCCGACCTTCTGCTCGGCCGTGCTGACGAGGCCCGTCCTGACGCCGGCCGCCTCCAGGACGGCGACCGACATCGCCGCCGTCGTCGTCTTGCCGTCGGTGCCGGTCACCCCCACGACGCCCAGCTGCCGCCCCGGGTCGCCGTACCACCAGGCCGCCACGACCGCGAGCGCCCGCTGGCTGCGGTCCACGACGAGCTGAGCGGCCGGGCCCGCGTCGGCGACCGCGTGCTCCACGACCACCGCGACCGCGCCGCCGGCGACCGCCGCGCCGACGAACGCGTGGCCGTCGGCGTGGGCCCCCGGCACGGCCACGAAGACGCCGCCCGGGACCACCCGGCGCGAGTCGTAGGCGATGCCGGTCACGCCGCGCTCCGGCGCGGTGGCCGCCGGCGGCGCCGTGATCCAGCGCGGCTCGATCCCTGTCCACGGGGCGGTGCCGCCCCCAGGCTGAACCCCGACGAGACGGCCCGCGGCTCCCAGGCGGGCGACGAGGGTCGAGAGGGGTCGCGTCCCCCGCGGCTCCGCGGCCGCCAGAGCCACCGCGAGGGCGCGGTCCGTGGGCTCGCTCATCGCTCGTCGCCCTCCGTCGCGCCCGGCCGGGACGAGGCTTCCCGCCGACGGATCGCGCGGGGCAGCGCCCGGGCGGCGGAGGCGACGCGCCGGGTCCCGCCGGAGAGGCCGTGACGCCATGGCCGGAGCACCCGCTCCTGGGCCCCGGAGAGCTCGATCCACCGCCCGCCGAACGCCCGCTTGAACTCCATCAGGCCGTACATCTGGTCGCCGGGGCGGGGCTCGTCGCGAGCGCCGGGGACGTCGACGCCGCCGAGGTCGAGCTCGCTGCGACCCTCCCGGGCGGCCAGCTGGAAGGCCCGCCACAGGAGCAGATGGACGGTGCCGGTGTGCACGTGACGCAGCTCCACGACGTCGCCCGAGTGGGCATAGGTGAGCCGCTCGCCGTGGCGGTAGAAGGCCGCCGCGCCGAGATACGCGTCGTCGGTCGCCCGGGCCTCGAGGAGGACGAGGTGGCCCGCCTCGAGGGCCGCCCGCCACCAGGCGAGGGCCGTGGCTCGTCGTCCCATCCCGAAGCCGCGCCGCGATCCGGTCTCGACGAGAAGCCCGTGGAACCGTCCGAAGGCCTCCTCCGCCTCGACCAGCAGGCGCTCGGGCGGCGGCGCCTCGACGCCCGCCAGCGCGGGTGGGCCGCCGCGGTCGTAGCGCACGACCCTCGTCCCCTTGCGCTCCGCGGCGAGGAAACGCTGGCGCGTCTTCTTCACGACCGAGGCGGCCAGCAGGTCGTCGTCGGCGCCGGCCGGGATCGGAGCGCCGACCCGATGGCGCGACGGGCTCACCTCCTCGGCCGGCCGGAAGCCGAGGGAGGCGACCAGCCCCGGGTAGCCGGTGGCCGCCGGAATCTCCGCATCGGCGAGGACGACGTCGTAGCCGGCGGCACGGCCCCAGTCGGCGGCGGCGGCGAGGCGCCCGGCGACCACGCCCACCGGGGCGCCCCCGCCCACGGGTCCCTTGGGGACGTAGAGCCGTCCCCCGCCGATGAGGCGACCCGGGCGGCCCAGGACCAGGACTGCGGAACCGTCGTCGAGGATGAGGTGGTGCGGGAGCCACCCCGTCCGCGCCCGGTGGGCTCCCCAGGCCCGCGACTGCTGGACGTTGCCGCCCGCCACGTCCACCGTGCGGGCGTCCCAGCCGGGCAGCTCGTCGGGTGCCGCCTCACGGACGACGCGAAGCTGCGGCACGACGCCCCCCGCGCCCGGCCCTGCTGCCGGCACCTCGGCCCTCATCCCTCGTCCCGGTCGCCGGCGGCGCCACCCGGGGGTTCGCCCGACCCCCCCGCCGCCGACCCCCGCCCGAGCCCGGCCCGGGAGCGCGCCCAGCGCACGCGGGCCCGCTGGGCGGTGTCGTAGAAGCGGCGCCCGAGCGGATCGAGCACGAGGTCCCAGCCCCCGATGTAGCGGACCTCGCGCCCGCCGAAGCCGGCCTTGAAGTGGGCGATGCCGGGGTGCGCCAGGCCCCACAGGTCGTAGGCCGCGGCACCCGCCTCGCGCGAGCGGCGGATGGCCTCCCACTTCAGCAGGTAGTTGGCTCGCAGCTCGGCGCCGGCGAGCGTCATGCCCCCGTACGGCTCCACGACCCGGCTGCCGCAGCGGACGAGGAAGAGGCTGGCCAGCGGGGTGCCGTCGGGACCCACGGCGAAGAGCATTCGTGCCCGGCCGGCCGGCGCGAAGGCGTCCCACACGTCGCGATAGGCCTGCTCGACCCGGATCAGGAAGCCGGCCCGCCGGGCCGTCTCGCGGTAGATCCCGTAGAAGGGCGGAATCGGGTCGCCCATGAGCTCCACCACGGTCACCCCGTTCGCCCGGGCCTTGTTCGCGTACTGGCGCCACTTCTTGCGGAGGTCGGACCAGAGGGCGGCCTCGTCGCCGCGCAGGTCGATGACGCGGCTGGTCGGCGGCTGGACCGACGGCGCGGGCCGCCAGCCGGAGCCGGCGAGGGCCGCCTGCAGCGTCCCGCCCGGGTCGTGCGGGCCATCCGCCTCGACCTCGGGGTCGATCCGGACGTGCGAGACGCGCCCGAGCGCCGGGCCGGCGTGGCGCACCTCGGCGGTCAGGGAGCGGATCGCGTCGGTCGTCCAGGCCTCCGCGACCGGGCCGCGCGGCGCATAGGCGAACGCCCAGGGGAGCGGTCGGGGCCGCCGCAGGAGCAGCTGCAGCCCGATCCGGGCGCCGGGTGCGCCGGCGACGAGGCGGCGGGCCGTCCACCCGTTGGGAGCCTTCACCCTGGCCCACCCGGCGAGCTGAAGGTACGACCCGTGCTCCGTCCCCTCCACGAACGCGTCCCAGGCGTCGGCGTCGCGGCGCAGGTCAGGGGGCGGCGCCTGGCCGGTCACGCGGCCCTCCGCGGCAGGACGGCCTGCGCGAGGCGGAGCACCGTCCCGAGCTCCGGCACCCGCAGCAGCGCGGCCAGGGCCACGTAGACCGCCAGGCCGGCGATGCCCGCCACCGCCAGCGCCAGGGCGGCCGGCACGATGCCCGGATCGGGCGGCAGGGACGCGCCGGCGATCTCGTAGACCCGGGTGGCCACGAGCGCGGCGAGCACGCCGGCCGCCACGTACCAGGCATGGGCGCGGCCGAGGCCGAGGAGGCCGAAGCCGACGTGGCGGACCCGGAACGCCAGCAGGAGGAGGAGCGCCTCCACCCAGGAGGCCAGGGTCACGCCGAGGGCGAGCCCCAGGATGCCGAGCGGCCCCACGAGGACGACCGCGGTCCCCACGGCGACGACGACCGAGGCGAGTGCCGCGGCGACCGGGATCCACGTGTTCCGGGCGGCGAAGAAGGCGCGGGAGAGGACGATGATCATGGCCTCCGTCGGCAGGGCGGCAAGGAATCCCGCGAAGGCGGCCCCCGTGAGCGCGACCCCGGCGTCCTCGACGCGGCCGAAGTGGATGACCAGGTCGACGACCTGGAGGGCCACGCCGGTCGCGATGCAGGCGACCGGGATCATCGCGAAGCCGAGGAGCCGCAGGGCGCGGGTCACCAGCGCCACGTACTCGTCGATCTCCCCCTTCGCGACCCGCTGGGCGAGCTCCGGGAGGGCGACGATGCCGAGAGGGTACGCCATCGTCCCGAGGGGGATCTGGAAGATCGTGAAGGCGAGGGCGAAGGCGCCGATGGCGCCGGCCGCGAGCGTGGAGCCGAGGGTCGTCAGGAGGAGCAGGGTCAGCTGGCTGCCGGCGAGGCCGATCGCCCGCGGGCCCAGGAGGATCAGCGTCCGGCGGGCCTCCGCGTCGCGGAGGTCGATCCGCGGCGCATAGCGGAAGCCGGCATGGCGGAAGAGGGGCACGAGCTGGACGAGGAGGTTGGCGGCCGCGCCCGCGACGGTCCCCCAGGCCAGGCCGGCCAGCCCGAACGGGGGGACCAGGAAGACCGCCGCGGCGATGATCACGAGGTTGTAGGCGATCGGCGCGAGAACCGACGCGGCGAAGCGCCCGGCCGAGTTGAGGACGCTCGTGGCGACCGCCGAGAGGGCCAGGAAGATGGGGCTCAGGAGGAGGATGCGGGTGAGCTCCACCAGGCGATCCGTCTCGGCGGGTCCGAACCCGGGGGCGATGAGGGGCGCGATCGCCGGGGCGGCCACGAAGGTCACCGCCGCGAGCGCGGCGAGCAGGAGCAGGAGGAGGTTGGCGATCGTGGAGACGACGCGCCAGGCCCGCGCCCGCTCGCCGGTCGCCACGAGGGCCGCGATCGTCGGGATCACCGCCGAGGCGAGCGCCCCGGCGGCGACGAGCTGGAACAGGAAGTCAGGAATCCGGAAGGCGGCGATGTAGACGTCGAGGTCCCGCCCGATCCCCAGGCTGGCGGCGATCACCGCCACGCGGATCCAGCCGAGGATCCGAGAGGCGAAGAGCGCCGCCGTGACGACCAGGCCCGCCCGGGCGAGGTCGCGGCCGGCGCCGCTCACCTTGGCTCCGTCCCGCCCGCGCGGGGATGGGCACGCCGGTAGACGCTCCGCAGGCGGGCGGGCGCGACGTGGGTGTAGACCTGCGTGGTGGCGAGGTCGGCGTGGCCCAGCAGCTCCTGGACGACCCGGAGGTCGGCGCCGCCGTCGAGGAGGTGGGTGGCGAACGAGTGGCGGAGGGTGTGGGGGCTTGCCTCCGCCGGCAGCCCGGCCCGGTCGATGGCGAGCCGGAGGCGGTAGCGGATGCCGCGCGCCCCGAGCGGGCCGCCACGATGGTTCACGAACAGGGCGTCGGGGAGGCGCGGAGGGCCCGCCCCACGGGCCACCAGGGTCGGCCGACCCGCCGCGAGGTAGGCGGCGAGGGCGGCGCGGGCGGGACGGCCGAGGAGGCTGACCCGCTCCTTGCGACCCTTGCCGGCGACCCGGATCTCGCCGCGGCCGAGGTCGATGGAGCCGAGCCGGGCGCCGGCGAGCTCCGAGATCCGGAGCCCGGCGGCATAGGCCGTCTCGACGATCGCCACGTCGCGCAGTGCCAGCGCGTGGCGGAGGGGCCCGGCCCGGGCCGCCGGGAGTCGGTCGGTGGCGGACGTGGCGGCCGTCGCGGCGGCCCGGTGCGTGCCCTCGTCGGCGGCCGACGCAAGGAGGCGCTCGATCTCGGTGACGGCGAGCACGGCCGGGAGGCGCCGCGGGCGGCGCGGCGTGGCCATGACGGCCCACGGGTCGGCCGCAACGAGGCCCATTCGTCGTCCCCAGCGGTAGAACGACCGGATGGCCGCAAGGCGCTGGGCGACCGTGGTCCGCGCGTGCCCGTCGGTCAGGTCGGCCAGGTAGGCCCGCAAGGCGGTGCGGTCCGGGGCGCGCCAGTCGTGGCCGGCTGCTTCCAGCCACTCCAGGTACGAGGCCAGGGCGGTGGCGTAGGCCCGGTAGGTGTGGGGGGACGCGTCGCGGGCGGCGAGGCTCGCCAGGAACCGCTCGAGCGCGTCCTCGCCGTTCACGCCTTGCGCACCGCCCGCGGCCGGGAGGCCGTCGACCTGCGGCTCCGCGAGGCGCCGGCGGCGCTCCCGCGTCCGCCCCGGCGTCCCGCCGGGCGTTCCAGGGCCGCCGGGTTCGGCTCCCCGCCGGCGATCCGTCGGCGGGGCTCGAGCGACTCGCCGGCCAGCGGGACCGTCGCCCCGCAGCCGAGGCAGAGCGCCGTCCCATCGTCGACCCGTACGAGCGGCCCGCCGTCAGGGTCGTGGAGCGGGCCGATCGGCTCGCGCGAGGTGGTGAACCGGCAGGAGGGGTAGCGCGAGCATCCCCAGAAGACCGAGGCGGTGCGGCGTGCCCGGCGGGCCACGAGGCGCCCCTTGTGGCAGGTGGGGCAGATCACCTCGAACGGCAGCTGCGCCGGCGGCGGCGGGCCGTCCTTCTTGATGTAGTCGCACGCCGGATAGCGGTCGCAACCGACGAAGGGGCCGAAGCGGCCGCGCTTCGCCACGAGCACGCCGCCATCGCTCGCTCCACAGGTCGGGCACGGCTCGCCGACGCCGGGCAGGGCCGGGACCTCCATCTCCTCGCCGGGGAGCGGCCGCGACTCGCGGTGCTCCGGGAAGAGCGAGCAGGCGAGGAAGCGGCCGTTCCGCCCCAGGCGGATCACCATCGGATGGCCCAGGGAGCAGACCTCGTCGGTCGCCTCCGTCGTGAAGTCGGCCCGCCTCAGCTCGCGCCGCTTCGTCTCCACGCGGGCCCGGAGCGGCTCGTAGAACTGCTCGAGGAGCGGCACCCAGGCGCGCTCGCCGCGAGCCACCTCGTCGAGACCCTCCTCCATGCGAGCGGTGAACTCCAGGTCGACGTACTCCCCGAAATGATCCACCAGGAGGTCGGTCACGATCTCGGCGACCAGCTCCGGATGGAGGCGCCGCTCGCGGACGACGACGTAGCCCCGATCCATGATCGTCGAGAGCGTCGCGGCGTACGTCGAGGGGCGGCCGATCCCGTTCTCCTCGAGCGCCTTGACGAGGCTGGCCTCCGTGTAGCGCGGCGGCGGCTCGGTGAAGTGCTGGGTCGGGGCGACCCCGGCCACGGTCGTCACGTCGCCACTGCGCAGGGCCGGCAGGGTGCGCTCCGATTCGTCCTCGGCGTCGTCCCGCCCCTCGGTGTAGACGGCGGCGAAGCCGTCGAAGAGGGTCCTGGTGGCGGTGGCCCGCAGCCCGTACGGGCCGGCCGCCAGGTCGACGGTCGTGGTCTCGAGCTCCTTCTCCTTCATCTGGCTGGCCAGCGCCCGCTGCCAGACGAGGCGGTAGAGGCGAGCCTCCTCCGGCTTGAGGAAGGCCGCCATCGCCTCGGGATCGCGGGCGAACGAGGTCGGGCGGATCGCCTCGTGGGCCTCCTGGGCGCTCTTCGACTTCGTCCGGTAGACGCGGCCCTTCGGCATCGTGTAGGCGGTCCCGAAGCGCGCCCCGATCACCTCGCGGGCCTGGCCCAGGGCCTGGCCGGCCATCGCCACCGAGTCGGTCCGCATGTAGGTGATGAGGCCGACGTGACCGTCCGGCGTGGAGACGCCCTCGTAGAGGCGCTGGGCGACGCCCATCGTCCTCTTCGGGCTGAAGCCGAGCTTCCGGCTGGCCTCCTGCTGCATGGTTGACGTCGTGAACGGAGGGGCCGGGCTCCGGCGGCTCTTCCTCGTGCCAACCTCGCCGACCAGCGGACGGGACCCGGCGATCGCCCTGGCGTGCTCGTCTGCGGTCGCCGCGTCCCCGATCTCGGGCTTGGCGCCGTCGAGGCGCACCAGCTCGGCCTCGAAGGGCGTGCCGTCCGGGGCGAGGAGGGTTGCCACGATGGTCCAGTACTCCCGGGCGGCGAACGCCCGGATCTCCCGCTCGCGCTCGACCACGAGGCGGACGGCGACCGATTGGACCCGGCCGGCAGAGAGGCCGGAGCGCACCTTGCGCGAGATGAGCGGGCTGAGGGTGTATCCGACGAGGCGGTCCACGATCCGCCGGGCCTGCTGGGCATCGACGAGGTCCCGGTTGATCTCCCGCGGCCGGGCGAACGCTTCCCGGATGGCCGGCTCCGTGATCTCGCTGAAGGTGACCCGGGCGAGCTTCTCCGGGGGCAGCGACGCGGCCTCGGCGACGTGCCAGGCGATCGCCTCGCCCTCGCGGTCGAGGTCGGTGGCGAGGAAGATCCGGTCCGCGCCCCGGGCGGCCCGCTCGATCGCGCCGACGTGTCGCCGGGTCCGCTCGTCGGGGATGACGTACTCCGGCGCGAACCCGTGGTCGACGTCGACGCCGAGCTTGCCCTTGCCGGGGTTCTCCGGGAGGTCCCGGACGTGCCCGTACGAGGCGAGCACGGCGTAGCCGGGCCCGAGGTAGCGCTCGATCGTCTTCGCCTTGGCGGGCGACTCGACGATCACCAGGTTTCGACCCATGGCGCCGGAGTCTAGCACCCGAATCCGGCCGTTCGGGCTCTGGCGGCTCCGCCGCCGCGCCCCCGGTCGCGCGCTCGCGGGCGAACGTCGTCGTCCCGTGGATGCTCGGCGTCGTCCCGTGGATGCTCTGCGCCCCCGGCGGGATCAGAGCTCGCGGACGCGGCGCAGGAAGTCCTCGTCGAGGACGAGGTCCTCGGGCTCGCCCGCCGTAACCGCCAGGGGGGCCGCCTCGACCGCCGGGCCGGGCTCCGAGGGGATCTCGACGAAGCGCAGCTGGGCGTAGGGAATGACGAAGGTCGAGGCGCTGTCGTCGGCGAAGATCGGGCGCTTGCGGTTGAGCGTCCGCAGGTTCGTGCAGATGAGGACGAGGTCGCCCGGCGCCGGCGGCGCATGGAGGTCGGCCACGAGCGGCTGCTCGTTCAGGAGGTGGAGGACGGCGTCGCGGATCACGGTCGGTGACGCTAGCAGCAGGGCGGGCGAGCCGCCACGGGACGATGGTCACGGGTGGCCCCCGCCCGCGACGGCGCGGCGCGGCCGCGACAGGGGGACGATCCGGGCGCCGGCCAGTGGACCGCTGGCGTGGTAGCGCCCGAACGTGCCGGCCACCAGCCCTTCCTCCTCGAGCCTCGTGAGCACGGCCAGGACCGTCGCCCCGGCGAGGTCGGCGGCGTCGGCGAGCGCGTCCGCCGTGGCCGGCCCGTCGAGGAGGCGCCGGACGACCGCGGCCTCTGCAGGCCCGAGGCGGGCGACGATCGCGCCGGCGTCCGGCGGCGCGGCCTCGCTGCGCCCGGGCCGCCGGCGGCGGACCGGAAGGGCGGCGGCGTACCCGAGATCCTCGATGAGCTCGTCCGTCCCGGCCACGATGCGGACCTCCCCGGGATGGGTCCGCAGGAGGCGGTTGCAGCCGGTGGCCTGGGGCCGGCTGAGGGGTCCCGGGACCGCGAAGACCGCCCTCCCCTGCTCGAGGGCCCAGCTCGCGGTGATGAGGGCGCCGCTCCGCTCCCCTGCCTCGACCACCACCGTCGCGTCCGCCAGGGCGGCGATGATCCGGTTGCGGCGAGGGAAGGTCGCCGCCCGAGGCTCTGCGTCCGGAGGGACCTCGGCGACCACCGCGCCGCCGCCGCGGACGATCTCGTCGGCCAGGTGCGCGTGGGCCGGCGGGTAGAGGCGGGCGTGACCGCTCCCAAGAACGGCCACCGTCGTGCCCCCGGCGAGGAGTGACCCGGCGTGGGCCGCGCCGTCGATGCCGACCGCGAGCCCGGAGACGACCGTCGCGCCGACGGCCGCGAGGGCGCCGGCGATCCGCGATGCGGTCGCCCGCCCGTCGTCCGTCGGGCGCCGCGTGCCGACGATCGCGACGGCCCGGTCCGCGCCAAGGGCCTCAGTGTTGCCGACCACGAAGAGGACCGGGGGCGGCAGCTCGATCTGGCGCAGCCTGGACGGGTACGCGGCATCCTCGGCGGTGATCGCCGCCACGCCGGTCGCCGCGAGGCGGCCGAGCAGCGCCCGCGACGCGTCCCCGGCCCGTCCGACCGCGGATGCGACCTCGGGTCCCAGGCGGAGCTCCTCCCCGGCGGCCCCGGCCACCAGCCTGGCGGCGCCGGCCGGGCGAGCCGCAACGTCCAGCACGCGGCGGGCGCTGCCGAAGGCCCGCAAGAGGGCCCCGAAGGTCACCGGTCCGAGCCCCTCGACCGAGGCCAGCACGACCCACGCCTCCCGCTCCGACAGCCGGGGCTCGGCGGCCAGCCCGCCCGCGTGCCTCGGCCCGTCGTGGGGAGGTGGCCCCGCCCGCGCCGTGCCCACCGTGGCCGACCCGGTCGCGGTCGCCTCCGGCGACGGCGCGCCGAACGGCCCGAGCGGCCCGCCGCGTCCGACTCCGAGCACGTCAGGTCGCCCCGTATGCGGCCGTGGGCCGATCGGCGGCGGGCGGCCGGTAGCGGGCCGCCTCCTCGAGATGCTCCACCCCGACGCGGTCAGCAACGGCGAGATCGGCGATCGTGCGGGCCACCCGGACGAGGCGCTCCGTCGCCCGCGCCGTCATCCCGGCCCGCTCCGCGAGCGCGATGGCCCGCCGCTCGGCGGACCGGTCGAGGCTTGCTGCCGCCCTCAGGGCCCGCCCGCTGAGGCGCCCGTTGAGGCGCCCTCGCCTCTCGACCTGGCGGGTCCTGCCCGCGGCGACACGGGCCGCGACCATCGCCGACGACTCGGGCTCGGCCGCCCGAAGCAGCTCGCGCGGGGCCAGCCGCGGGACCGGCACCCACAGGTCGATCCGGTCCCGCAGCGGCCCCGAGATCCGGCCCCGGTAGCGCTCCGGGACGCCGACCGTACAGCGGCAGCGACCGGCCGGGTCGCCGTCCCAGCCGCAAGGGCACGGGTTCATCGCCGCGACGAGCTGGAAGCGAGCCGGGAAGATCACCGCCCGGCCAACGCGGGCCACGCACACCCGGCCCTCCTCGAGCGGCTGCCTGAGCGCCTCGAGCGACGCCCGGTCGAACTCCGGCAGCTCGTCCAGGAAGAGGATGCCGTGATGGGCGAGGGTCACCTCCCCGGGCGCCATCCGCGGGCCGCCGCCGACGAGGGCCGCGTACGACGCCGTGTGGTGGGGTGCACGGAAGGGCCGCTGTCGGACGAGGCCATGCACCGGTCCGGCGCCGGCGACGGAGGCGACGACCGTGGCCTCCCGGGCCTCGTCGTCGTCGAGCGGCGGCAGGATCCCCCGGATCGTGCTCGCCAGCATCGTCTTGCCCGAGCCGGGAGGCCCGATCAGCACGAGCCCGTGGCCTCCGGCCAGTGCGATCTCGAGGGCCCGGCGCGCCTCGAGGAGGCCGCGCACGTCCGCCAGGTCGGGCGTCTCGCCGTCCGCCCCCGCGAAGCCGGGCGGGGCCGCGGGCGAGCGCTCGGCGGGCACGAGCTCCGCCCGGTGCGCCGGCGAGCGGCCGGCCACCCGTCGCCCGCGCAGGATGTCAGCGGCCTCCGCCAGCGTTCCGGCCCCGACGACATCGATCCCCTGGACGAGGCGCGCCTCGTCGATCGCGTCCGCGGGCACGACAACCCTCCCGGCGCCGCGCCGGGCGAGGGCCGCGACCATCGGGAGGAGCCCCGGGACCGGCCGGACCTCGCCCCCCAGGCCGAGCTCGCCGAGGAGCGCCCAGCGGCCGCGCGGGGTCACCTGCTCCGAGCCGACGAGGACGGCGAGGGCGATCCCGAGGTCGAGGGCGGAGCCGGCCTTGGGGACGTCGGCGGGGGCCAGGTTGACGGTGATCCGGCGGGGCGGGTGGACGAACCCGCTGTTTCGCAAGGCGCCCCGGACCCGCTCCCGGGCCTCCCGGAGCGCGGCGTCGGCGAGGCCCACGATCGTGAAGCCCGGCAGCCCGGGGGCCACGTCGACCTCGACCCGCACGGGCCGACCCTCGAGGCCATGGAGCGTGGCGGCGAGGACGCTTGCGAGCATGGCCGGCACGGTAGCGGCGCGCGCTCACCCGCCGGTCAACGCTCGCTTATCGGCGACGTACCCGGTCGCTCCCAGGCCCCGGTCCGGGCCAGCCGACCTTCCGTCAGCGCCCTGTGGCGGCCGCCGTAGCCGGCGCGGCGCTGGCCGCCTTGTCGATCGCGCGGGCGACGTCGTGGAACGAGCGCCCGAGCGGCGAATCTGCCTTCGTGAGCATGACCGGCGCCCCGGAGTTGAGGGCGCTGATCGCGCCCCGATACTCATTGAGGACGAGCAGGTCGATCGGGCGCTTGAGGGCGCCCTCGGCGGTCTTGGCGTTGATCCCGGTGAAGGCGTTGGAGCGGTTGAGCACGAGCTTGATGCGGTCGCCCTCGTAGCCGATGTGGCCAAGGGTCTCGAGCACGAGGCGGACGTTCTTGAGGCAGGAGAGGTCGGCCGTCAGGACCACGAAGAGGTAGTCCGCCGCGTCGAAGACGCCCAGGTTCAGGTCGTCGAGGCGCTTGTCGACGTCGATGACGACGTAGTCGTAGATCCCCCGCAGGACGTCGATGATCTGGGCGAAGTGCTCCTTCGTGACCAGCTCCGCCGTCTCCGGCGAGGGCGGCGCGAGCAGGAGGTCGATCTTCGAGTCGTGCTCGACGAGGGCGCTGCGGACGATGTCGGCGTCGATCGAGGTCGCGCTCACGACGTCGACGATGCTCTTGCGGTCGAGGCCGAGGTCCATGAAGACGCGGTGGTCGCCGAACTGGAGGTTGCCGTCGACGAGGCAGACCCGCCGGCCCAGCTCGCGCTGGAGGGCGATGGCCACGTTGATGGAGATCGTCGTGGTCCCAACCCCGCCCTTCGCCCCGTAGAAGGCGAGGACGCGGCCGAGGGGCGGCCTGCCCACGAGGAGGTCCTTGGGCGCGAACCGCGCCAGGAGGCTCTTGATGCGAGCCAGCAGCTCGGCCGGGTGGAAGGGCTTGACGAGGTAGTCGTCCGCCCCGGCGCGGAGGCCGCGGATCTTCTGCTCGACCTCCGCCTCCGCGGTCAGCATGATGATCGGGACGTGCGAGGCGCCCCCCTCCTCCGCCCGGATCTTCGCCGCGACCTGGTAGCCGTCGAGCTTGGGGAGCATGACGTCGAGGAGGATCAGGGCGGGCGGGTCCTGCGACCAGACTTTGAAGCCCTCGGCGCCGTCCGTCGCCGCGACCACCTCGTAGCCCTCCTGCTTGAGCGTGTAGCTCAGCAGGCGCTGGACGTTCGGGTCGTCGTCGACGACGAGGATCTTGGCGGCCATCCGGACCTCACTCGCTCCGCCGGGGCCGCGTCACGCCCCCGGACCGCCCGGAATAATACCGGACGAGGGTCCCGGTCGACCCCCGCCCGGAGGTACCGGTTGGCGGCTCACGCGCCGCCGGGCTGACCCGGGCCGACCTCGCCCGCCCGGACGGTGGACGCCCCGGCCGCCATCCCGATGCCGAGGCCCGCGGCGAGGGGCCCGAGGAGCTGGGTGAACTCGGTCGGGATGACGAACTTCGTCGAGGGGCTGGCGCCGAGCGCCTTGAGCGCCTCGAGGTACTGCAGGAGCATCGTCTTCTGGTCGATCGTCGCCGCGGCGGCGTAGATCCGCTCCAGGGCCTGGCTGAAGCCCTCGGCGTTGAGGATCTGCGACTGCCGGGTGCCCTCGGCCCGCAGGATGTTCGACTGCCGCTCGCCCTCGGCGGTGAGGATCGCCGCCTGCTTGGCGCCCTCGGCGATGTTGATCTCGGACTGCCGGCGGCCCTCGGACTCGGTGATGACGGCGCGCCGCGTCCGCTCCGCGGAGAGCTGGCGATTCATGGCGTCCTGGACGTCGCGCGGTGGCGTGATCTCCCGGATCTCGACCGTCGTCACCTTGCCGCCCCAGCGCTCGGTGACCTCGTCGAGCTTGGTGCGGAGCACCTCGTTGATCTGCTCGCGCCGGGAGAGGACCTCGTCGAGGAGGATGTCGCCGATGACCGCGCGGAGGGTCGTGGTGGCCACGCCCTGGAGGGCGCCGGCGAAGTAGGCCACGTTCACGATGCTCTTGAGGGGGTCGACGATCCGCCAGTAGATGAGGAAGTCGACGTTGATCGGGGCGTTGTCCTTGGTGATCGTCGTCTGGCTGGGGACCTCGATGAATTGCTCGCGCACGTCCACCTTCACCGGCCGGTCGATGATCGGGATCAGGAAGCGCAGGCCCGGATCGCGAACGAGGCTCTCGTTCGTCTGGCCCAGCCGGAAGACGACCATCTTCTCGTACTGCTGGACCACCCGCACCGAGAGGTACAGGAAGACCAGGACAAGGACGAGGATCGCCACGACGACGGCGATGGTGACGCCGATCTCCACGAGCGGGCTCCTTTCGAGTCCTGCGACCGACCAGCTGGTCAGGATGCCGGCGCGGCGTCGGCCGGCTCGACGTAGAGGGTGAGGCCGTCCTGGCGGATGACCCGGACGGGGACGCCGCGGGCGATGGGATGGCCGTCGACGCTGCGCGCGCTCCACTCCTCGCCGACGGCGAGGACCGAGCCGACGGGATCGATCGGACGGGCGACCTTGCCGCCCTCGCCGACCACGCGCAGCGAGCCGACGAGGATCGGGCTGAGCCGGGCATGGCGCGCCCGGAAGGCGACCGTCGTGATCAGCACCGCGAAGGCCGCCGTCATCCCCACGACGACGAGGATGACCGGCAGGGCCACGGACACGTCGGGGGCCGTCGGCGAGCCGGGCTCGGTGTAGAGGGCGGCCGCGCCGAGGGCAACGCAGATGACGGCCCCGACCGAGAGCAGCCCGTGGCTCGTGATCTGCGTCTCGAGGACCACCAGGACGAGGCCCAGGGCGACGAGGAGGAGCCCGGCGACGTTGAGCGGCAGGCTGCCGAACCCGATGAAGGCGAGGAGGATCGCGATGGCCCCGATGATCCCGGTGGCGAAGTTCGGGTTCTGCACCTCGAAGATGAGGCCGTAGAAGCCGATCGTGAACAGGACGAAGGCGACGTTGGCGTCGGAGAGGAGGTGGAGGAGCGCCTGCAGCGGGTTCATCGGAAGCTCCACCGGCGCCGCCGCCGCGGTCGCCAGGGTGACCGACCGGCCGCCGGCCACCGTCACGGTCCGTCCGTCGGCCGCGGCGAGGACCTCCTCGACCGTGGAGGCCATCCCGTCGACGGCGCCGGCCGCGACCGCCTCCGCGGCCGAGTAGCTCTTGGCGTCGGAGACGGTCGACGCGGCCCAGGCGACCGGTCGGCCGCGCGCCTGGGCGATCGCCGAGATGTTGGCGATGGCGTCGTTCTTGACCTTCTCGCCCAGCGTCCCGCCGATGTCCTCGCCCGTGCTCGAGATCGGGCTGGCCGCTCCGATGTTGGTGCCGGGGGCCATCCACGACAGGTTCGCGGAGAGGGTGATGAAGGTGCCCGCGCTGGCCGCCCGCCCGCCGGCCGGCGCCACCCAGACGATGACGGGGACGGACGCCTCGAGGAACGCCCCGGTGATCCTCTGGGTCGCGTCGAGGCTCCCGCCGGGGGTGTTCAGCTTGACGACCACCACCTCGGCACCCTCGCGGGCCGCCTTCGCGACGCCATCGGCGAGGTAGCCCGCCATGACGCCGTCGACGACGCCGGTCGTCGGCAGGATCCACGCTTCGCGGGCGCCGTCCTGGGCCCGGACCGGCGAGACCGCGCCGAGCACGAGGCCGATCGTCCCGAGCCCGAGGGGCACGAGCGGGAGGAGCCGGGCGAACGCGACGAGACGGCGCATGGGTTGTCTCCGCGGCAAGTATCGCACCCCGGGCGGGGGCCACCGGAAGTGCCGGGCGTCAGGACCGCGACCGGCACACGAAGTCGAAGACGAGCTGGCTCCACGTCTCCATGCGGTCGTAGACGGAGCGGACGGTCGCCGGGGCCACGAACCGCCCTTCCAGCTTGTTCGTCTCGCGGACGGCGACGGATCTCCCGGCCGCCTCGGCCAGGTAGACCACGCCGAGGTGGACGCGTCCGACGTCGGTCTCGTCGTCGTTGAGGAGCCCGACCAGGCGGAAGTCGGGGAGGAAGTCGGCGACCAGCTCCTCGGACCACTCGCGGGCCAGCCCGCCGGCGAGGTCGACGTCCCCCGGGTTGAGGTGGCCGCCCACGCCGATCGAGAAACGATCGTGCAGTCGCGGGTCGCCGCCGGCCCGCGTGCGCCGCATGAGGAAGTAGCGGCCCCGGTCGCGGAGCACGAGGTACGGGATGAGCTGCTTGAAGCGGGGGTCGTCCTCCATGGCAGCCCGTGCCGCGAAGCGGCCGGCCGCGACGAGGCCGGCCGGGTCCGGGGCGGCGTGGGGGGGCAGGATCCCCCGCCAGCCGCGCTCGTCCATGACTCGCTCGCGGGGCACGACGAGGACCCGCTCCCCGGTCACCCGCCGCCCTCGAGGCGGGCGCGCGCGGCCTCCAGCCGATCGCGGAGCCGTGCCTCGTCGGGGAGGCCGTCCGCGCCGGCCGCCCCGAGGAGGGCGATCCACTCGTCGAGCCGGTCGCGGACGTCGCGGAGCGCCGCGGCCAGCGACGCGGCGTTCGTCCGGGCGATCCCCGCCCCCATCGTCGGGTCGCCCAGGGCCAGGCGGGTCGCCCCCGCCCAGCCGCTCGCGGCGAGGGCCGCGGCGAGCGGCCATCCCGGTGCCTCGGGCTCGTCCGGACCCCCGGCGACGGCCTCGACGAGCGCCGCGGCCACGACCAGCGGGGCATGGCTGATCGCCGCCACGGCGGCGTCGTGGTCGGCGGCCGTCATGCGGACCGGTCGCGCGCCGCAGGCCGCCACCAGGGCCTCGACCAGCGCCACGGCCGCCGCGGCCGCGGGCGGCGGCTCCATCGCCGGCGGGACGATCACCCACGGGCGGCCGCGGAACAGCTCCGGGTCGGCGGCCCCGAACCCGCTCGTCTCCCGGCCGGCCATGGGATGGCCGCCCACGAACGGCAGGCCGAGGGCGGCGGCGCTGGCCACCAGGAGCGCCTTCGTGCTGGCCACGTCGGTCACCACGGCCGCCGGCCCCAGCGCCGCGCGCGACGGCCCGGCCAGCTCGTCGAGGAGCTCCAGGCAGGCCGACGGGGGCGCCGCGAGGACGACCAGGTCGGCGCCCGCGATCGCGTCCCCCATGCGGGGCGCCGCCACGTCGACGACGCCCGCCCGCCGTGCCTCGCGCGGCCCGTCCCCCGACGGCGTCCAGGCCGCGACGTGCCAGCCCGCCGGGCGCACGGCGCGGGCGATGGAGCCGCCGATGAGGCCGAGGCCGAGGAGGGCGACGCGCACGGGCAGCTCAGCGGGGTCGTCGGCGGGGGCCGCGGCGCCGCTCCTCGACGCGGCGCTCGCCGGTGCCCTCCGGGGGTCCCGGGTCGTCGGGCGGGTTCTGGCGGCGGATCCGCTCGCGCCGCTCGAACCCCCGCCGCTCGAGGTTCATCTGGGCCCCGCAGCGCGGACACCGCCGCTCGTCGACGAACAGCGAGTCGAGCGGCGAGGTCGCGTAGATCTGGCGACCGCAGTTCCAGCAGGCGAGGCGCGGCATGATCGCCATCCTAGCGGGGCGGACGGCCTCCCGGCGGAGCCCCGGCACCCGCCGGGACGCCCGCGGGCGCTCCCGGCCCCGCCCATCAGCCGACGACGGGCAGCTCCGCAAGGGCCTCCGCGACCTTCTCGGCCGAGTACTCGAAGTCGTCGAGGGCGCCGGCCAGGTAGCGGTCGTAGGCCGACAGGTCGAAGTGCCCGTGTCCCGAGAGGTTGAAGCCGATGACCCGCGAGACGCCCTCCTCGCGGCAGCGGATCGCCTCGTCGATGGCGACCCGGATGGCGTGGTTCGACTCGGGTGCCGGGAGAATCCCCTCGGTGCGGGCGAACTGGACCCCGGCCGCGAAGCTGGGATTTTGGTGGATGGCCCGCGCCTCGATCAGGCCGCGGTCCTTGAGCAGGCTCACCAACGGAGCCATGCCGTGGTAGCGGAGGCCCCCGGCGTGGATCGGCTCGGGGATGAAGCCGTGGCCGAGGGTGTGCATCTTGACCATCGGCGTGAGCTTGGCCGTGTCGCCGAAGTCGTAGGCATAGACGCCACGGGTGAGCGAGGGCGCCGCCTGAGGCTCGGCGGCGATGACGCGGACGTTCGATTCTCCGCGCAGATTGCGGCCCACGAAGGGGAACGTGAACCCCCCGAAGTTGGAGCCGCCGCCGGTGCAGGCGATCAGGATGTCGGGCTCCTCGCCGGCCAGGCCGAACTGCTCGAGCGCCTCGATCCCGACCACGGTCTGGTGGAGGAGGACGTGGTTGAGCACCGAGCCCAGGGAGTACTTCGTGTCGTCGCGCGTGGCCGCGTCCTCGACCGCCTCGCTGATGGCAAGGCCGAGCGAGCCCGGGTTGTCGGGCCACTCCGCGAGCATCCTACGGCCGTACTCCGTCGTCGGCGACGGGCTCGCGACCACCGACGCCCCGTACGCCTCCATGAGCATCCGGCGGTACGGCTTCTGGTCGTAGCTCGCGCGGACCATGTAGACCTTGACCTCGAGGCCGAAGAGCGCCCCGGCAATGGCCAGGCTCGTGCCCCACTGGCCGGCGCCCGTCTCGGTCGCCAGGCGCTTGACGCCCTCTTCCTTGTTGTAGAAGGCCTGGGCGATCGCGGTGTTGGGCTTGTGGCTGCCGCCGGGGCTGACGCCTTCGTACTTGTAGTAGATGTGGGCGGGCGTCTGGAGGGCCCGTTCGAGGCGGCGGGCGCGGTAGAGAGGGCTCGGGCGGTAGAGGCGATAGGCCTCGCGGACCGGCCCCGGGATCTCGATCTCGCGCTCGCCGCTCACCTCCTGGGCGATGACGGCCATCGGGAAGAGCGGCGCGAGGTCGGCCGGGCCGATCGGCTGGCCGGTCCCGGGATGGAGCACGGGGGCCGGCGGCACGGGCAGGTCCGCGACGATGTTGTACCAGGCCCGGGGGATGCGGTCCTCGTCGAGCACGTACTTCGTCCGGTCGCTGGTCACGCTGGCCTCCTGGGTGGGCTGGTCGAGGGCTCGTCGAACGGGTAGGGGCTCGAGGCGGCGGGCCGCCGGGACGGGTTCGCGCCGACGCGAGGCTACCCCAGCGGCGCCACGTGCGGCAAGGGCTCATCGCCGAGGGGCGCGACGGCCAGTGGCCGGTACTGCGCCGGCCCGCGGCCGAGCACGCTCTGGTAGACCACGAGGCGGTCGACGGTCCAGGCGGCATCGAGGCTCGCCGCGGCCGCCGCGAGCGCCTCGACCGCCCTGCCCGCGCCCGCGATGCCGTCCGCCCGGGCGAGCGTGAGGTGGGCCCGGAACGGGCGATCCTCGGGCGGCCAGCCCCGCCTCCTGAGCTCGTCGGCGAGCCGCCCCGCCAGCGCGGTCAGCTCCGGGACGCCGGAGCCGAGGCCGAGCCAGACGACGCGCGGTCGGGCAGCCGCCGGGAACGCCCCGGCGCCAGCCAGGCGGACCTCGAAGGGCTGCGCACCGCGCGCCGCGGCCGCGGCCGCCGCCGCCACGTCGGGCACGCGTCCCGGCGCGGTCGCACCGAGGAAGCGGATCGTCAGGTGGAGGTTGTCGCCCACCGCCCAGCGGAGCCGGCCGGCGGCGCCGGCACGTGGATCGCCGGCCACCGCTTCCACCAGGGCCCGGACCGCCGCCCGTGCCGCCTCGCCGAGCGGCGCGGCCACGAAGACCCGCAGGTCGCCCGGATCTCCCTCGGGATAGCGGAAGCGGCCGCCGCGGGAGCCCCGGTCGCCCGTCTGCCCACCCGGATCGCGATTGCGCGGATCGTCAGCGTCCGTGAGCCTGCTCCCGCTCCCAGGCCCCCCGGTCGTTGCGCAGGATCTCGTGGGCCCGGTCCCGCTCCCGCCAGCCGACGACCTCGGTCGCCTTGTTCTCCAGCAGCTTGTAGGTCTGGAAGAAGTGCTCGATCTCGACCAGGCGGTGCGGCCGCACCTGGGCGAGGCGCTCGATGTGGCCCTGGTGCGGATCGCCGATCGCGACGCAGAGGACCTTGAAGTCGAAGCCGTGCTCGTCGCTCATCTCCAGGCCGCCGATCGGCCGGGCCCAGACGTGGCAGCCGGTGAAGGTCGGCTCGTCGACGATGAGCAGGGCGTCGGTGTGGTCGCCGTCGTCGGCCCGGGTGCCCTCGATGAAGCCGTAGTCGAAGTTGTAGTAGACGGCCGACGAGAGGATCCGGTCGAGGCGGAAGACGCCCGCCTTCTCGTCGAACTCGTACTTGTTGCGGCTGCCACGGGGGATCTCGACGACGATCTCGACGATCTCCGGGAAGGCGGCGGCGTGGTCGCTCATGCGCGCACGATACGGCACCGCCCTCGCCGTGGCATCCGGGCGCCCGGGCGCCGGTCAGTCGTTGTAGAGGCGCTCCTCGATCAGCTTCTCCTGGACCGTCCGGCCGTTCGGGTCGAAGCAGGAGAACTCGAAGTGCTTCTCGTATTCCAGGTCGACGTTGTCCTGGCCGCCCCGGTTCTTCTCCACCGAGATCACCGCCCAGTCGCGGAACCGCTGCGCCTGGTACGGGTTGAACTCGATGTTGACCTTGGCCACGATGTGGTACTTCTCGTTGAGGATGACGATGATGTCGGCCTCGTAGTTGATGGCCGACGAGCCGCGCAGGTGATGGTTGCGCAGGCGGGCCGCCTTGAGGCCCTCCTTGTCGGCGGCCACGATGGCGATCATCCCGACCTGCTCGGCAAGGGCGATGTCCTTGAGGCCGTTCACCACGACCGTGACCTTCTCCGACTCCGTGTTCGGCTCCGGGAACATGGGGACCTTCTGGAGGTAGTCGACGATCACGAGGAGCTGGCGGCCGCCGGAGAGCTCCTTGTGGCCCTGGACGAGCTTCCGGATGTTGTCGACGGTGCTGGCGGTCTGGGTGCCGCGCATGAGGAAGAGGTTCTGGCCATAGCGCCCGATCCGGTCCAGGCTGGGCCGGAGGCGCGGGTTGGCGGCCAGCTGGGCGGCGGAGGCCTGGCCCTCCGCGACCCAGGACCCCAGGATCTCGCGACGGACGTCCTGGATCTTGATGGCACCCGTCTTGTGGGGCAGGTGGGCCAGCGCCGACTCCATCGCGATGAGCCGGTTGAGCAGGTAGTGCTCCTCGTGCTCGAAGCAGATGTAGAGGACGTTGGCCTGGCCGCCGGAGGCCACGTTGCGGGCCATCTGGAGGGCCATGGTCGTCTTGCCGGTGCCCTGGGCGCCGCCGATCAGGAAGAGCTCCCCGGGACGGAGGCCGGCACCGATCGTCTTGTCGAGCGGAGTGAATCCAAGCGGGATCGGCTGGTAGTCGGCGAGGTTGCCGGAGATGATCCGGTCGTTGAGGTCGACGAGGACGTCGAGCGCCGACCGGGGGACCAGGCTCCCGGTGTCGGCGTCGAGGCGCCACTGCGCCTTCGGCCCGCGCACGGCGGGCTGTTCGATCTCGGTGCTCACGCGTGCACTCGCTCCCCTGGCGTGGTGGACGGCGGGGCCAGCCCCGGTCCCGGCATCGTAGCACCCACCCCCGGCGTGGACACCCTACCGGAGTACTGCCGCGGCCCGGGGACCGCGGGGCGTCAGGCTCCGGCGGCGAGCTCCTCGAAGAACCGCACCAGCGTCCGGATCCCGCCCTCGAAGTTGGCCAGGTCCATCCACTCGTTGGGGGCGTGGAAGTTGCCGTTCGGCGGCATGAAGCCGACGACCGTCACCGGCAGCCCCACGATCGAGGCGAAGCTGGCCGCCACGGGCACCGAGCCGCCCTCGCGCATGTAGACCGGCGGCCGGCCGAAGGTCGACTCCAGGGCCCGGGCAAAGGCGCGGGTGGCGGGATCGTCCAGGCGCGTCAGCGTCGGCCGCCCGCCGCCGAGGGACACGACCTCGACGCTCACCCCGGGGGGGGCGATCCGCAGGACGTGGTCCCGCAGGAGGCCGAAGATGCGGTCCGGGTCCTGGTCGGCGACGAGGCGGCAGGTGACCTTGGCCTGGGCCCGCCCCGGGATGATCGTCTTGCTGCCCTCGCCCTGGAAGCCGCCCCAGATCCCGTTGACGTCCAGCGTCGGGCGCGCGCCGCGGCGCTCGAGCGTGGTGTAGCCGGCCTCGCCCACGAGGGCCGGGACGGCCAGGGCCGCACGGTAGGCCTCGTCGTCGAAGGGCATGGCGGCGAAGGCCGCCCGGTCGGCCGCGGAGAGGCCGACCACGTCGTCGTAGAAGCCCGGGACCTGGATCCGGCCGCCCGGACCCTTGAGGGCCGCGATGATCGCGGCCAGCGCGTTGACCGGGTTCTCGATCGTCCCGCCGAAGGTCCCCGAATGGACGTCCTGGAAGGGGCCCCGGACGTGGATCTCGGCCGCGCAGATGCCCCGCAGCCCGACCGTGATCGCCGGGAGGTTGCCCTCGAAGAAGCCCGAATCGGCGACGAGGGCGACGTCGGCAGCCAGCCGGGCGGCGTTGGCCGTGAGCCAGGAATCGAGGTGGATGGAGCTCGACTCCTCCTCCCCCTCGAAGACGAGCTTGAGGTTGACGGGCAGGGCGCCGCGGGTGGCGAGGAGCGCCTCCACCGCCGCCAGGGCGATCGAGATGTTGGACTTGTCGTCCGAGGCGCCCCGGGCCAGGACGCGGCCGTCGCGGACGATGGGCTCGAAGGGAGCCGCCTCCCACTCGTCGAGCGGGTCAACGGGCTGGACGTCGTAGTGGCCATAGAGGAGGGCGGTCGGCGCGCCGGGGGCGCCCAGCCACTCGGCGTAGACGATCGGGTGCCCGCCCGTCTCTGAGATCTCCACGGGCTCGAGGCCCGCCGCGCGCAGGTCGGCGGCCAGGCGCTCGGCCGCGCGCCGGCAGTCGGCGCCGTGCTCGGGGATGCCGCTTATGCTGGGGATGCGGAGGAAGTCGAGATAGCGCTCCAGCCGACGCCCGGCGGTGGCGGCGAGGTAGGTCTCGAGGGGATCCGTGGCGGCGGTCGGCTGGCTCATGGCCCGATTCTGGCACGCGCGGCGGGCGCGCGCGGCGCCCGGCGGCAGCACCGTGCGTGGTGTCGCCGGGCACCGTTGGCCACGTTCCTGCAAGACCGCCGGCCGGCCGCGGGCTGGCCAGATGGGGACGAACTGGGTAAGGTGCCCGTACCGCGCCATCCCGGGCCCGCCTCCCCGCGGGCCCCAAGCACCGATCGGATCCGCCCGGCCCGAGCTGGCCCGGTGGGACCGGAAAGGAGGCCCATGAAAGGACGCCACGCGGTCCTTCTGAGTGGAGCTCTCGTGCTCGGGCTCATCTCGTTCCCCGCCGCCGCGGCGGCGCAGACCAACGAGCCGATCGCCCAGACGGGGGGCATGGAGACCACCCTTCCCCTGCTCGGCACCTCGCTGACGGTGGGCGTCAGCCTCGGGCCGACGGGCGACATCTCCGGCGTGACGCTCACGCCGACGGGCACCCTGTCGCAGACGTCGAGCAGCGCCACCCTCGTCAAGTTCAGCAACGCGGACAGCAGCGCGACCCTCAAGGTCCGTGCCGCCGGCCCCAGCCTGTCCGTCGGGGCGAAGGCGAAGACGCTCGCCAGCCTCGTCGGCAACGGAACGTGGAAGGCCGACGTCTTCGGGGCCGGGTCCCCCTCCACGGTCGCCTACACCATCGGCGACGACGGGAGCGGCAAGCCGACCCTGGCCATCGGGGCCATCAACGCCGGTGCCGGCATCACCGCCACGGTGGACGCCCCCCAGACGAAGACCGCCAAGAAGTGGTCCACGGCCTGGGGCGGCGTCACCTTCGCCCGGAACGGCTTCGTGAAGCACCTCGCCATCGCCGTGACGGTCAAGCTCGCCGACTCGAGCGCCTCCCTCGCCATCACCCTGAGCGGCAAGGATCGCCAGCGCCTGGAAGGCACCCTGGCGGAGCTCGCCGGCTCTCGGACGTGGTCGGCGCACCTGTGCGACGGCACGGCCGTCGCGGTCGCCTACCACGTCACGGCCGACGGCGCCGTCGTCTTCGACTCCGCGACCGGGCATCCGTTCACGGTGAAGGACTGGCCGGGCGGCAAGGGCTGGCATCACGGCTGGTTCGACGTCGGCGGTGACAAGGTCTCCAAGGTCCGCGGCAGCGTCGTCGACGGGCTCGTCGTCCGCTTCGACAAGACCCGCGTCGGGCTCGCCGTGCTCGTCGTCAAGCGGGACGGCGGCGCATATGCGCTCCTCGCCCAGGGGAGCTCCGGGAGCTGCCACGACCGCGTGGAGCCGAAGGGCACCCAGAAGGCCGACCGCTCCGCGACCACCGACGCCTTCCGGGACCGTGGCGGCGACGGCGACCGCGCCCGGGGCCAGGGATTCGGCGGCTCCGGCCGCCACAACGGCAGCTGACGGAGCTGGCCGTGCACCCCGCCGCGACGGGCGGCGGGCCTGGCCCGACCGACGATGGACGGCCCGCCTCACGGCGGGCCGTCCGGCCGTCCGGCGCCCTGTCCGTCGCGCTCCTGCTCCTGGGCCTGGCCATCGCCGCCTGCGGCGGGCCCGGCGGCTCGCCGGTCTCCCCCGGATCGCCCACGGCCTCGCCGTCGTCCGGCGGATCGCCGGCGGCGGGGGCCACGCTCGCGCCGGGCGATGCCGCGGCGCGGCTCCAGGCGAGCCTCGCCGCCCTGGCGCCCGGGTACCGCTTCGAGTCCACGGTCACCGTGGGCGGCGCAGTCGCCACGACCGTCACTGGTCGCGTCCTCGGCCGCGCCAGCGAGATGGTCGTCGACGCCGCGAGCACGACCGTCACCTACCGGGCCGTGCCTCCGAAGGCATGGGCCCGGCTCGAGGGCGCGGCGTGGGCAGAGCTCGACGCCGACGCGCCGGACGGCGATCCCCTCGACGCCCTGCGCGATCCGCAGGCGGTGGAGGTGCTGGCCGACGACGGCGACGGGCTGCGAGTGCGCGCGACGTACCCGGCGCGAGCGCTCGGGCTGGCTGGCGACGACCCGGTCGCGGTCGTGCTGGTGCTGCCGCCCGATGGCTCGCTCCGGGCGACCTACACCTCGCGGGCCGCGAGCGGGACCTCGGTCTCCGAGACGACCTTCCGGGCGGCCCCCGACCAGGAGCCGATCAGCGCCCCGATCCCCTGAGGCGGCCGCCGCCGGGGGAAGCGCAGCTCAGGCCGGCTGGGCCGAGGGCTCGGCGGGCAGCTGGGCGAGCTTGGGCACGACCCCGTGGATCGGCTGCTTGGGCGGAAGGTCGCTGAAGAGCGCCTCGAAGGCGTCGCCGTCGAGGGTCTCCTTCTCGACGAGCTCCTCGGCGAGCTTCTCGAGCTTGGCCCGGTGCCGGGTCAGGACGTCCGTGGCCCGGTTGTAGGCCTGCTCGATGATGCTGCGGACCTCCTCGTCGATCTGGCGGGCGACGTCGTCCGAGTAGTTGCGCTGCTCCCCGATCTCCCGGCCGAGGAAGACGAGCTCGTCCCGCTTCCCGAAGGCGCGCGGCCCGAGGCGATCGCTCATCCCGAACTCGGTGACCATCCGGCGGGCCAGGTCGGTCGCCTTCTCGATGTCGTTCGAGGCCCCGGTGGTGGTGTCGCCGAAGATGAGCCGCTCGGCCGCGTTGCCGCCGAGCATCCCGGCGATCTTGTCCTCGAACTCGGTCTTGCTCTGGAGGTAGCGGTCCTCGGAGGGGAGCGCCATCGTGTAGCCGAGGGCCATGCCGCGGCTGATGATCGTGACCTTGCTGACCGCGTCGCACTTGGGCAGGATCCGCTGGACGACGGCGTGGCCGCCCTCGTGGTAGGCGATGATCAGCTTCTCGGCATCGGAGATGACGCGCGACTTGCGCTCCGGCCCGGCCACGATCCGCTCCAGGGCCTCCTGGAAGTCGGGCATCCCGACGAGCTTCTTGTTGCGACGGGCGGCCAGGATCGCGGCCTCGTTGACGAGGTTGGCGAGGTCGGCGCCGGAGAAGCCCGGCGACTGCTTCGCGATCTCCTCGACGGAGATGGCCTTGTCGAGCGGCTTGCCCTTGGTGTGGACCTTGAGGATCTCGACGCGGCCCTTCATGTCGGGGCGGTCGAGGATGACCTGGCGGTCGAAGCGACCGGGCCGCAGGAGGGCCGGGTCCAGGACGTCGGGCCGGTTCGTGGCCGCGATCACGATCACGTTCGTGTTCGTGTCGAAGCCGTCCATCTCGACGAGGATCTGGTTGAGGGTCTGCTCCCGCTCGTCGTGGCTGCCGCCGAGGCCGGCGCCGCGCTGGCGACCGACCGCGTCGATCTCGTCCACGAAGACGATGCAGGGCGAGTTCCGCTTGGCCTGGTCGAAGAGGTCGCGGACGCGGCTGGCGCCGACGCCGACGAACATCTCCACGAACTCGGAGCCGGAGATGCTGAAGAAGGGCACCCCGGCCTCGCCGGCCACGGCGCGGGCCATGAGGGTCTTGCCGGTTCCCGGCGGGCCCACGAGGAGCACGCCGCGCGGGATGCGGGCGCCCAGCGAGTTGAACTTCTCGGGGTACTTGAGGAACTCCACGACCTCCTGGAGCTCCATCTTGGCCTCGTCCACGCCCGCCACGTCGGAGAAGGTGACGACCGTCTTGTTGCCAAGGAACATGCGGGCCCGGCTCTTGCCGAAGCTCATGGCCTGGTTGTTCGTGCCCTGGGCCTGCCGCATCATGAAGAAGAGGAAGCCGCCGATCAGGAGGACCGGGAGCAGGGCGCCGATCAGCAGGCTAACCCACTGGCCGGTCTGCGACGCCTCCTTGCCGGAGAAGGTGATCGAGCTCGGCTCGACCCCGCCGGCCTGGGCCGCCTTCTGGACGTCACCGTAGACGTCGGTGAAGCCGACGCCGGGCACCACGACCACGTACTCCTTGCCGTCCTTGTCGGTGACGGCAAGGCGGAGATCCTGCTGCTGGACGTCCTTGACGTTGCCCTTCTGGACCTCCGAGAGGAACTGCGAGTAGGCCACCGACTGGTCGGTCGGCGACGAGATGAGGAACGTGTACAGCAGCGCCACCGTGCCCACCACGAGGACGAGCATCACGATGCCGTTGCGCAGGAACTTGCCGTTCAACCTTGCCTCCGGGTCACCCGCGCCGGCGGCGTTCCGCAGGCGTCGACCCCGAGTATAGCCGCGGTACCCCGGCAGCCCTGTCGACGGCCCGTCAGGGCGGGAAACGCGATCGGCCCGGGCGGGGATGCCGCCGCGGGCCGATGGGAATCGCCTGGTAGCTGGGACAGGACTCGAACCTGTGACCTAGCGATTATGAGCCGCTTGCTCTGCCAACTGAGCTACCCAGCCGTGGCGCCATTCTAGCGCACGACGTCCCGGGCTCGATCGGGCGGGCCCGGGGTTGCCGCCGGGGCGGGCGCCGCCGGGGCGCGAGCCGCCGGGACGGGCCGCGTGACGAGGAGGATCCCGGCCGCGACGAGGACGAAGCCACCCAGGTCCAGGAGCGTCAGCTGCTCGCCGAGGAGGATCGCCCCGGAGGCGAGGCCGACCACCGGCACGCCGAGGAAGCCGATGGTCGCCGCCAGGGGGCCGAGGGAGCGGGTGATCGACTGGCTGGCCCAGAAGGCGAAGGCCGTCGCCAGGGGGCCGCTGTAGAGGAGAACGAGGATCGTCGTCGGTTCCCAGCGGACCTTGGCCCCGGGCTCCATCAGGAGGGCCAGGGCGGCCAGCGGGACGACGGCCACCAGGAGCTGCCAGGGCTGGAGCGCGAGCGGCGACGAGGTCCAGCGGTGGCGCCGCACGTGGATCGAGGTGGCGCCCCAGATCACGGCGCTGAGGAGGAGCAGGGCCGCGCCGGCAGCCTCGCCGGGCGCGCCCCAGTCGACGCCGACGGGGTCCACGAGGACGACGATCCCGACCAGCCCCAGGACCAGGCCGGCCAGCTCCAGCCCCGGAGGGCGGACGCGGAAGGCGAGCGCCTGCAGGACGACGACCCAGATCGGCATCGTGTAGACGAGGATCGCCGAGCGGCCGGCGGGCACGACCTGGAGGGCCACGTTCATGAGGACCGTTCCCGCCGCCACCTGGCCGAGGGCGACGCTGAGGAGGATCGGCAGGTCGTGGCGCGGTGGCCGGGCGAGCCGGCCGCGCGCACCGACGATGACGAGGACGGTGGCAAGGCCGGCCGCCACGCGGAGCGCGGCGTAGGTGAAGGGGGGCATGTAGTCGAGGCCCTTCTTGGCCACGACCCAATGGACGCCCCAGACCACGGCCAGGGCGACGAGGAGGAAGGCCGCCATGCGAGGCGACGCCGCACCGGCCGGGCGCGACCGGCGCGGAGGCGGCGCCTCCTCGGGCGCGTCGATCGCGGGCGGAGCGGGACTCACGTCTGCGGACGATCGCCGGTCAGCGCTGGGGGCCGAAGAGCACCTCGAGCCAGGCCTCGAGCGGCGACGGCGCGGGCGTGTCCGCCCCCAGCCGGCGCGCCGCAGAGCCCGGCGCGTCCGGCGCCAGGGGCGGTGCGTCCGGCGCCAGGGCGAAGGGGCGCTCCTTGCGCGTCCCCAGCTGGTAGGCGCGGGCCTGCTGGAGGATCCACCGCTCCTGTGCGACGAGGTCGAGCTCCTGCCGCAACGCGGTGGTCTCGGCTGCCACCTCGACGTTGCGCACCTGCTCCTCGGCGACGCGGGTGGTGGCCCTGGCGGCGTCGGCGGCCTGCCCGGCGAACCCGAACACGATCCAGGCCGCCGCCGCGGCCAGCCCGACCCAGGCCAACCTCCGGCGGGAGACGCCGGCGATGCCGAGCGTCGCCAGCGACGGGGAGCCCGCGGGCATCCCCTCACCGGCCCGCCCGGGGATCGAGGTGCCCGGCGACGGAGCGCCGGCGGCGTCCGCCGAGCGCTCGTCGGGCGCACCGCCGGGGTCGGCCGGCGCGGGGCGGGCGGGGCGCTGGTTGCGCGGCATGGCCGAAGGGTAACTGCGCACTGACCGAGTGTCAAACCGATCCAGCGTGCCGGACAAGCTGGCACGGAGCGGCTCAATCGTGCTCCCGACTGCTCCCTCGCCGGGTGCTACACTCGCCGCCAATTCGAACACGCGTTCTCGTCGCGGAGGCCGGGCCATGCGCACCTATGCTCCCGCCGAAGTCGAGGCCGTCCTCGCCAGGATCCTCGACGAGCCGTCGCTCGCCCGCGGTGTCGTGCACCACGCCGTCGAGCCGGCCCGCCGGGCCGTGACGGCGCCCTTCCCTGCCTGGCTCGACCCGCGAATCCGCGGCGCGCTCGAAGCGCGGGGCATCGCCGCCCTCTACCTGCACCAGGCCGAGGCGCTCGACGCCGTGCGCGCGGGGCGCGACGTCTGCGTCGTCACGCCGACGGCCTCCGGGAAGAGCCTCTGCTACGAGCTGCCGGTCCTGCAGGCGCTGGCGGACGACCCGTCCGCGCGCGCCCTCTGGCTCTTCCCGACCAAGGCACTCGGGCAGGATCAGGTTGCCGCGTTCCGCGAGCTCGCGACCGCGGCCGGGATGCCCGTCTCGACCTCCACGTACGACGGGGACACGCCCGCGCCGATCCGCTCCACGATCCGGGCCGCCGGCCAGGTCGTCGTGACGAACCCGGACATGCTGCACGCGGCGATCCTCCCCCACCACACCAAGTGGTTCCAGCTCTTCGAGCAGCTGCAGGTGATCGTCATCGACGAGCTGCACACGTACCGGGGGCTCTTCGGCAGCCACGTCGCCAACGTGCTGCGGCGCCTCCTCCGCC
This sequence comes from uncultured Chloroflexia bacterium, assembly GCA_963821235.1. Lineage (GTDB taxonomy): Bacteria > Chloroflexota > Limnocylindria > Limnocylindrales > CSP1-4 > CTSoil-043. The sequence goes on along the minus strand of CAWGCS010000001.1, from coordinate 1,991,572 downwards.
TGTGCGCCCACTACGGGTCGCGCCCGGTGATCGTGACCTGCTCGGCGACGATCGCCAACCCCGGCGAGCTGGCGACGCTCCTGACCGGTCGTGCACCCCTCGTGGTCGACCGCAGCGGCGCCCCCTCGGGGGAGCGCCACCTGCTCTTCGTCGATCCCCCGCTGATCGACGCCGCCTCCGGGGCCCGCGGCTCGGCGCTCACCCTCGCCCAGCGGTGGGCGCTCCCGTTCCTCCGGGCCGGCCGCCAGACGATCGTCTTCGGCCGCTCGCGGACGGCCGTGGAGCTCATCCTCACCGGCCTGCGGGAGACGCTCCGCGAGCACGGCGGTCCCCGCTCGCGGGTGCGCGGATACCGGGGCGGCTACCTGCCGACGGAGCGACGCTCGATCGAGGAGGGCCTCCGCGACGGCGAGGTGCTCGGCGTGGTGTCCACGAACGCCCTCGAGCTCGGCGTGGACATCGGCCGCCTCGACGCGGCCATCCTGGCCGGCTACCCGGGCTCCGTCGCCGCGACGCGCCAGCAGGTCGGGCGGGCGGGGCGGCGGACCGGCACGAGCGTGGGGGTGCTGGTGGCCACGGCGGCCCCGGTCGACCAGTACGTGGTCCACCACCCGGCGTTCGTCCTCGACCAGCCGGCCGAGGAGGCCCGGATCGATCCCGACAACCTCCACGTCCTCCTCGCCCACCTCAAGGCCGCCGCGTTCGAGCTGCCGTTCGCGCCCGGCGAGGTCTTCGGGCCGGGGGCCGCCGACGACCTGCTGGCCTTCCTGGCCGAGGACGGCCACGTCCACCAGGGCGACGACGGCCGCTGGTACTGGTCGTCGGAGAACTTCCCCGCCTCGGCGATCTCGCTGCGAACGGCGGCCGAGGAGAACGTCGTGATCATCGACACGACCCCCGACCGGCCGAAGGTGATCGGCGAGCTGGACATCTTCTCGGCCCAGACGCTGGTTCACGAGGATGCCATCTACCTCCACGAGTCGGCGATGTTCCACGTCGACCGCCTCGACTGGGACGAGCGCAAGGCCTACGTCCGGCGGGTCGACGTCGATCACTACACCCAGGCGGACCGGGCGGTGACCCTCAAGCAGCTCGACGTCTTCGGGGCGGCGGCCGCTCCGGGAGGCTGGCGCCGCCACGGCGAGGTGATGGTCGCCAGCCGGGCGACCCTCTTCAAGAAGCTGAAGCTCGTGACGAACGAGAACCTCGGCTGGGGTCCGATCCACCTCCCCGAGATCGAGCTCCAGACGACCGCCTACTGGCTCACGGCCGGCGAGGCCGCAGCCGGCTGGCGGCGGGCCGAGCTGGACGTCGCCCTGGCCGGCGCGGGTCGGGCGGTGCAGGCCGTGGCGAGCGTTCTGCTGATGGTCGACCCCCGCGACCTCGGCCTCGTCACGCAGGTCCGTTCGCCGCACGACGGCGCCCCCACGATCTACCTCTACGAGGCCGTCCCGGGCGGGGTGGGACTCGCCGAGCGCCTCTGGCAGCGCCACGCCGAGGTCGTCGACGGGGCGGCCGACCTCGTCGCCTCGTGCGACTGCGACGGCGGCTGCCCGTCGTGCACCGGTCCCCGGCCCGCCGGCGGCGAGCTCCAGCTGGATGCCCGCGGGCTCGCCCTGCGCCTCCTGGATGGGCTGGGGGCCCGGACCGCGCCGGCGGCGCCGGCGCGACGGCCTGCGGGGGGAAGCGCCGGGTGAGCGACGCCCCAACGCTGGAGCGACGGCTCGCCCGCTTCCGGGCCGCCCGCGCCGTCACCGCGCGCCCGGCTGCCGCGGCGCCGCGAGCGCATGACGGGGTCGGGCGCGCCGCCCGGCTCGCGGAGGCCCTCGACGGGGAGGTCGTCCGCGGTGGCTCGGGCCTCGTCGTGCGCGTGGAGCCGCGGTCGCTGGCGGTCCCCCTCGTCCGGGAGCGTCTGGCGGTCCTGCCGGGCCAGCCGGGTCCCGCGGCGCGCCTCGTCTGCCTCGACACGGAGACGACCGGCCTCGGGACGGCGGCCGGCACGCTCGCCTTCCTGGTGGGGCTCGGCTGGTGGGAAGGCGACCGGTTCCGCCGCCTCCAGCTCGTCTGCCCGGACCACGGCGAGGAGCCGGCCCTCCTCGCCGAGCTTGAGCGGGCGATCCCGCCCGACGCCTGGCTGGTGACCTACAACGGGCTGGGCTTCGATTGGCCGCTCCTCGTGACCCGCTACCGGCTGCACCGCCGGGCGGCGCCGGCCCACGCGGGGATGCTGGACCTCCTGCCGGGCGTCCGGCGCCTCTTCCGCCATCGCCTCGCCGACGCCCGACTGGCCACTGTGGAGCGGGAGCTGCTGGGCGTCCACCGCTACCGGGACGTCGGCGGCTGGGAGATCCCCGGCCGCTACCTCGACTTCGTGCGCGGCGGGCCCGCCGCCCCGCTGGCACCCGTCCTCGTCCACAACGCCGAGGACGTTGCCTCGCTCGCCCGGCTCCTGGCCCACCTCGACGCCCGCTACGCGGATCCCGACCGGCGCTCCCTGGCGCCCACCGGCGACCTCGTGGCGCTCGCCCGGGCGTTCACCCGCGAGCGCCGCCACGCGGATGCCCTGGGCTGCCTCGATGACGCCGACGCGGGATGGCGCCCGCCAGCGCTGGGCTCCGCGGCGTGGCCGTTCGGCGCCCCGACGCCCGTCGCGGCCGCAGTCAGCGGCGACGGGATCCGGGCGGAGCGCGCCCGCGTGCTTCGCCGCCTCGGCAGGACGGACGAGGCGCTGGCCGCCTGGGAGGCGCTGGCCGGTGCCGGCGGGCCGGCCGCCGCGCGCGCCTGGGTCGAGGTGGCCAAGGTCCGCGAGCACGCCCTTCGCGACGCCGCGGGTGCTTTGGCCGCGGCCGAGGCCGCCGCGCGGGCGAGCGAGCGCACGCGCCTCCGGTGGCGCGGCGATCCGGCCTTCGAGGTCGCCCTCGCGGCGCGGCTCCTTCGCCTTCGCCGCCGCGCCGCCCGCCTCAGCGCGAGGTCGACCGCCTGAGCACGTCGCGGACGGCCGCGAGCGTGGGGACGCTGGCCAGGCCGGCTCCTGCGACGTGCGCCGCTCCGACCGCCGCCGCGAAGCGGAGGGCACCGGCCAGCTGGACGGTGCCGCCGGCCAGCTCGGGGACGATGCGCGCGGCGAGAAGGCCCGCCAGGAAGGCGTCACCCGCTCCCGTCGCGTCGACGACCGCCGACGCCGGGAGTGCCGGGTACCGGCGGATGCGCGGCGCGCCGGGCCGCGCGGCGATCGCCAGGCCACCGCGCTCGCCGCGAGTGAGCGTGCAGAGGGTCCCTGTCCGGAGGAGGCGCAGGAGGGCCCGCAGGTCGGTGCCCGGCTCCAGGTCCTCGATGCTCGCGGAGACGAGGTCGGCCCGTCGGACGATGGCCCGCGGACCGGCCGGCCGGGGCCGGACCTGCGATCCCCGCTCGAGCTGTCGCAGGAGGCCCTGCCAGCCCAGCGCCACGATGGCGCCGGGCGCGATCGCCGCCCAGCCGTCGGGCAGCTCGTCGGCGATCGGGGCGAGGTACCAGGCCCGCGCGGCCCGCCAGGCGGGCGGCAGCGCGGCGACCGGCAGCGGGCCGCCGGCCTCCTCGCACCGGAGCAGTCGTCCCGTCGGCGCCGCCCCCACCCGGAAGACCGGGCCGCGGGGCAGCCGCACCAGGTGGAGCTCCGCGCCGGCGCCGCGCAGGAGGTCGAGCTCTGCCGCCGCGGCGGCCTCCGCGTCGACGCCGAGCACGACGCCCACGCTGAGGCCGAGCCGGGCCAGGGTCAGCGCGCCGTACGAGGCGCCGCCGCCGAGGCGCCAGCCGCGCGGGTCGCGGTCGTCGAGGTCGCGCGAGGCCGAGCCCACGACCACGACGGTCGGGACCTGGCGGTCGTCGTCGGCGCGCTCCGGCCGGGCGACCGCGAGCTCCGCGACGGCGGTCGCCGCACCGCCCGGGCCCGCGGCGCTGCCCGTGCCGGGGATCGAATTCGTCCGGCCCGGGGGCCCCTTCGCCGGCGCCGCGCGCGCACAGCCGAAGGCTGCCGGCCGGGGGACCGTCGCCCGGTTCGTATACTGGACGAACCGGCTCCGCAGGCGAGGAGACCACGTGTACTACTACGAGCTCCACGAGGGCGACGACGAGCTCTACTCGGACGTGCTCCTGGCACGCGAGGACGAGATCGCGCCGGAGGACTTCTTCGACCTCGTCCAGGCGGTCCGTCGGCGGGTCGGGGACGAGTTCGAGGAAGATACCCTGATCGAGGCGATCGCCGTCGAGCTGGAGCGCAACCACGGGTTCGCCTACATCTCGGACGACCAGCTGACCGCGGCGGTCAACGTCTCCGCGGTCGAGGACGAGAACTTCCTCATCGCCACGACCGACGACGAGCTCGAAGACGCTGCGGACCGGGTCCGACTATCGCGGCGTCTTCGTCGAGTACGCCGGCGACGAGGACGACGTCGGCCTGAACTGATCCCGCCCCGCGGCCGGGGCGGGACCTCCCCGCTCCCTACTTCCCCGCTCCCTACTTCGAGAAGAGGATCTCCACGACGTCGCCGTCGCGGACGCGGTAGGTCCGGCCCTCTGAGCGGAGCTTGCCGTGCTTGCGGGCCTCGGCCATCGTCCGCAGCGCCATGAGGTCCTCGTACGGCACGGTCTCGGCCCGGATGAAGCCCCGGGCGAGATCCGTGTGGATGGCCGCCGCGGCATCCACCGCCGTCGACCCATCGGGGATCGGCCAGGCGCGGACCTCGTCCGGCCCGGCGGTCAGGAAGCTGACCAGGCCGAGGAGCCGGTACGAGAGGGCGATGACCCGGTCGAGGCTGCTCTCGGTGATCCCGAGCTCCTCGGCGAAGACTGCGGCCTCATCGGGTTCGAGCTGGCCCAGCTCCATCTCGATCCGCGCCGAGAGGGCGTCGACCAGGACGTGTCGGTGGTCGTAGCGCCCCGCGATCTCCGCGACGAGCTCCGGCGCGCGGGGGAGGTCGCCCTCGCCGACGTTGAGAAGGACCAGGACCGGCTTCTGAGTCAGGAAGCGGAAGCCGCGAAGCGCCTTCTCCTCGTCCGGGTCGAGGCCCGCGTCGCGGATCGGGCGGCCGTCGACGAGCCCGCCCCGGATCCGCCCCAGGATGACCGCCTCGCGCTCGTTCGACTCGCGCTCGGCCGGGCTGCCGTGGCGGCCGGAGCCCTGCAGGCGCTCCAGGCGACGGTCCACGACTGCCAGGTCGGCCAGGGTGAACTCCAGGTCCAGCTGCTCGAGATCGCGCCAGGCGTCCACGGAGCCCGCCGGATGGGGGTGATGCGGGTCGTCCCATGCCCGGACGACGTGGAGGAGGGCCTCAGCGTCGCGGAGCCGGGCCAGGTGCTCGGCCGGCAGCTCCTCGGTCCCCACCCGCCCCTCCGACGACGCGGGTGGAGCTGGAAGGTCGATGTAGGTGACGTCTGCGTGGATGATCTTGCGGGGATGGAAGATCTCGGCCAGGCGGTCGAGACGGGCGTCGGGGACTTTGACGACCCCGACGTGCAGCTCCATCCCGCCGAACCCGCCGGTCTGGGCGTCGCCGCGGGTGAGCGTGTTGAAGACGGTCGTCTTGCCGGCCCCGGCAAGCCCGACGATCGCGATCTGCATGCCGTCAGTATCCGGCGCCCGGGTCCACCGTGTTGAGCAGGGGCTCCCCCGCCGCATAGCGACGGAGGTTCTCGGCGAACAGCTCGACGGTCAGGTCCACGGCCCGCCCGCTGGACCACGCCGTGTGCGGGGTCACGATGACGTTCGGCAGCCCGTAGAAGGGCGAATCCGGCTGCAGCGGCTCCTCGCGGAAGGCGTCGAGGACCGCGCCGCCGATGGTCCCCTCGCGAAGGGCCCGCAGGAGGGCCCGCTCGACGATCAGGCGGCCGCGGGCCACGTTGATGAGCCAGGCCGTCCGCCTCATGAGGGCCAGGACGCGGTCGTCGATGAGGTCCTCGGTCTCCGGCGTGAGCGGCAGGGCGAGGACGACGAAGTCGGCCGCCGAGATCACGTCGCCGAAGGACCCTGGCCCGCCGACCTCCACGCGCGGCGGGAGCGGCGGGTCGTCGGGCCGGGCAGCGGTCGAGCGGCGCGTGGCGAGGATCCGCGGACCGAACGGTGCGGCGAGCTCGGCGATCGCCCGCCCGATGCTCCCGAAGCCGACGATGCCGATCGTCGTGTCGCGCAGCTCGCGCCCTTCCAGCGGCTGCCAGGTGCGCTCCGCCGCCAGCTCCAGGAGCTGCGGCAGGCGGCGGTTGACGGCGAGCAGCATCATGAGGACGTACTCGGCGATGGGGCGGCTGAAGACGCCCCGGGCGTTCGTGATCGCCAGGCCCCGGGCGCGGGCGGCTGGCGTCAGCAGCCGCTCCACTCCAGCCGCGGCGGAATGGACCCAGCGCAGGTCCGGCGTCCGGGCCAGCAGCCGGTCGTACGCATCGGGCGCAAGCCAGCCGTGGAGGAGCACCTCCACGTCCTCCAGAGGGCCGTCGGCGAGCCCCTCGCGGGAGACCGTGACGATCCGCGATCCCGGCGCGGCCGCCCGGATCGCGGCCAAGTCCTGGGGCCGGTAGCGGGCCGAGAGGATCGGCGAGAGGGCGATCGCTCGCGGCGGTCCGCCCGACCGCAGGCCGGGGGCGTCGGCGGGACTGCTCACGGCCCAGCTCCGACGACCCGCCGGACCCAGCGCTCGGGGCGCTCCAGCTCGCCCTCGCGGGGCAGCGTCTCCGGGCCCTCCCAGAGGCGGCGCAGGCCGGCCGGCCCCGCCGCCTGATCGACCGCCGCGACGAAGCGCTCGCCGCGGGCATACTGCTCCATCTTCAGGTCGAGGCCGGTGATGCGCAGGATCGCCCGCTCCATCGGCGAGCGGGTCGCCCGCCTGGCATGGAAGCGGGCGCTGATCGTGGCGACGCCCGGCACGAGGTCCCGCCCCACGCCGTCCATGACGTGGTCGCTGAACCCCTCGAGCAGGCTCATCACGGCCTGCGTCTCCCGGAAGAGGCGTCGCTGCTCGTCGGACATGAGCCGCTCCAGCCAGTGGCCGTCGCCGCCGCGCAGCGCCCGGCCCAGCGCTCGCGACGCGTCGCGGGGGAGGTCGGCCGCGTTGCGCGAGAGGCTGGCCAGCTGGCCCTCCAGGCGCTCGGCGAGATACGGGCGCAGCCAGGGATGCGCCTCGAACTCGAAGGCGTGGGTCGTCTCGTGGAGGGCGATCCAGGTCCGGAACGGGTCGAGCGGGACGCCGAGGGTGCCGGCGGTGTGACGGATGTTCTCCTCGACGAAGAGGAGCTGGCCCGGCTCCGCCTCTGCAGAGAGGAGGGCGAGGTCGTACTGGCCCAGCACGCGCTGGCCCATGAAGCCGAGCAGGAAGCCGAACTGGCGGGTCGTGATCCAGCGGTTGGCGAGCGCCAGCGAGGCCTTGCCGAGCCCCGCGCCGGGCGGCACGACCTGGTCGAGGAGCTCGCCCTCGAGGCGTCCGAAGAGCCCCGAGAAGGTGACGAGGTTGGCCCTGACCCAGCCGGCCCGCCCGACGACCGCGACGCGCTCGACGATCCCAGGAAGGGGCGTCTCGAGGACGGCCTCCAGGGCTGGCACCACGCGCCGCATCGCCGCCTCGTAGGCGGGCCCCGCCGCCGTGACCTCGGCGGGGTCCAGCCGTCCCGCCGCGTTCCGCAGACGGCCCTCCGCGATCCGCTCGACCGTCTGCCAGTCCACGAGCCCCTGCCGCGCCTCGTCCTCGGCCCGTCGGCCGAGGACGGTGACGGCGACGCCCAGCGCCGCGCCGATGACGAAGCCGGCCTGCCACGTCGTCGCCGAGATGGGCCGGCTTCGCCGGCGCAGATCGCTCATCGGCCGCCCGCGCGCGGAGCCGCCGCCCGAGACCTCATCGGGCCACCGGCTCCAGCTCGACGGCCTCGACCGTCGGGAACGCGTCACCGAACATGCGCCGGGCGATCCCCGCGAAGGCGCCTGGGTCGCCCGTCGTCATGACCCGGTGGACAGCCGGCGCAGCCCGCGCGGCCGGCGGCTCGTGCCCTTCGCGGCCGGCGTCGGCGGCGGTCCCGCGGGTCGAGCCCGGCGCCTCGAGACCGTTGACGGAGAGGAGCTCCGCAAGCGCGCCGGCCGTGGCGGTCGCCGAGTCCACGATCGCCACCCCCTCTCCCACGGCCGCCTGGAGCGCGCCACGGAGGAGCGGATAGTGGGTGCAGCCGAGCAGCAGGGTGTCGATGCGCGCCGACGGCGGCAGCGGGTGGATGAACTCGCCGTTCTCGTCGCGCCGGCCGAGGAGCGGGGCCAGGGCCTCGGCGACGGTGTCGGGGACGAGCCCACCAGAGAGCGAGCCCGCCTCCACGAGCGGCACGAGCGTCGGCGTGGCATGCTCGTAGACCTCGACCGCCGGGTTCTCCTCCTTGATCGCGTCGAAGTAGGCGTGGGAGCGGATGGTCGCGGGGGTCGCGATCACACCGACGCGCCGCGTCCGGGTCGCCAGCGAGGCCGCCTGGGCGCCCGGCCGGATCACCCCCAGCACCGGCGTGTCGTAGCGGCGGCGGTAGTCGCCGAGGGCTACCGCGGTGGACGTGTTGCAGGCGACCACGAGCGCCTTCACGTCCTCCCGCACGAGGCGATCGAGCGCCTCGGTGCTGAAGCGCCGGACCTCCTCGTCGCTCCGCGTGCCGTACGGTGCCCGGGCATTGTCGCCCAGGTAGACCGTCGACTCGCCGGGCAGCCGGCGGAGGATCTCGCGAAGGACGGTCAGACCGCCCACGCCGGAGTCGAAGACGCCGATCGGACGAGGGTCGGCCACCGCGTCAGCGCCGTCCGGCCACGACCGGTGCCGGCGCGACAAGGGCCGCGGCCAGCGCCGCGACGTCGCGGCTGATCTGGGCGTCCGGGCTGGCCAGCACGAAGGGCACCCCCTGGTTGTTGCTCTCCACGACGAGGCGGCCGTCGGACACGATCGTATGCTCGGGAACCCGGCCGAGCGCGCGGGCCAGATCCTCGGCTGCGATCCCCCCGGTCGAATTGGCCCGGTTGACGACGTAGCGGACCTTCGTCGGCGGGTAGCCGATCGCCCGGAACGCGTCCCCGATCGCCAGCGTGTTGCGGATCGTCGTGGAGTCGTAGGTCACGATCTCGACGATGGTGTCCGCGGCGTCCAGGAGGGCGAGGGGGATGTCGCCGAGGGTCGACGGCATGTCGACGACGACGGCGTCGTAGATGCGGCGCAGGAGCGAGAGCGCCTTCTCCATGTCCCGCACGCTCACCATCTCGGCCATCTCGACCCGCGGCGGGGCCAGGAGGATGTCGATCCCCGAGGGGTCGCGCCAGAGGACGTCCTGGAGGTCGGACTCGCCGATCCGGTCGGTCGGCAGGTCCAGGATGGATGGCGCGTCGGCCGGCACGCGCAGGAGGGACCGCAGGTCGCCGAACTGGAGGCTCCCGTCGACGAGGGCGGTCCGCGTCCCGGCCTGGCCGAGGGCGACGGCCAGGTTGAAGGCGATCGTCGTCTTCCCGACGCCGCCCTTCGGGGCGTACACGACGAAGACCCTGGAGCGGACGGCGTCGCTGGCGGCGACGTTCGCCTGGTGGATGGAGACGACGACGTTCATCAGCTCGAAGCCGGAGAACGGCATCCCCAGGACGGCGTCGATGCCGGCCGCTGGGTCCTTGGCCACCGGGTTCTGGGGCACCGTCAGGGCGACGACGGGGATCCCGAGTCCCGCGTCGCGCAGCTGGGCGATGACCTTGTCGCCCTTCGTCCGGCCCTGGAGGAGCCAGTCGACGATGACCACGTCGGGGCGGAGCTGGCGCGCCTGGGCCACCGCGCGGCCGCCGTCGCTGACCACGTCGACGAGCTTGATCTGGCTCTGGGCGTTCAGCAGGCCGCGCACGTACTGGGCGACCTGCGGCACGTCCTCGACGAGGAGCAGGCGGAGGGGAGTGGTCGGGGCGGCCATCGCGACCGACGATACCACGCTCATCCGGCCCCCCCGGAGCCCGGCATTCGGGCGATCACGATCGCCCGATCGTCATGGGGTCCGAGGGGTTCCAGGTCGTAGCCGCCGGCCACAAGCTCGACCTCCAGGCCGGCCGCCTCGGCCATCGCCCGCAGCTCGTCCGCGGTCGCCAGGCGGACGACGTCGCGGCGGATCCAGCGGCTGGCCGGCTCGCCCGGGTCGCCGTCCTCGTAGATCGTGGTCAGGGCGATGGTCTGGGTGGCGGCGTCGTGCTGCGCGGCCGCCGTCTTGGTGACCCAGCGCCCCGTCTCGGGATCCGGGCGGTGGTACTCGAGGTGGAGGCGGCCGTCGTAGCGGGACAGGTCGTGAGCGTCGGGCAGCCACGTGTCGACCGCGGCGACGCCGCCCGGGCCGAGATGCGCGGCGAGCGCGACCCAGGCCGCCTGCTGGGCCGCCCGGCTGGGCAGGAGGAGGATGGAGTTCAGGGCGACGAATGCCAGGCGGAAGGCCCGGGCCGTTTCGAGGGCCAGGCCCACGACGTCCGCCACGACGAGGTGGACGCGCCCCTCGACCTCCGGTCCGGCGGCGGCCGCCCGGCGGCTGGCACGGGCCAGCATCGCCGGGTCCAGGTCCACGGCCGTGACCTCGTGGCCCTCCTCGGCCAGGGGGACGGCCAGGCGGCCGCTCCCGGCCATCAGCTCGAGCACGGGCCCGCCGGCCTCCGCGGCGACGGCCGTCCACATCTCGAGGTCGCCGGGATCGTCGTGGAGGTCGAGGTCGTAGAGGCGGGCGAGCGCCTCCGCCGGGGTCTCGTGGCCGTTCGTGGCGCTCATGGCCAGATGCTACGCCGGGCGCCGCCCCGGCGAGCCGGGATCGCCCGCGGGGCGGCCGTGGCCCGATCCCGCCGGCGGCAGGGCATGGCGCCCGCCGCGGCGCGCCGCTCCTGCTACCGGGCGCGGAAGCGCACCTCGTGGCCGGCCGCCTTGCGGACGGCCAGCGCAGAGATCGCCTCCAGGGCGCAGCGGTTGGCGGCCGCCGCGGTCACCTCGGCGTGGTCGTAGGGGGGCGAGACCTCGACGATGTCCATCCCGGCCAGCTCCACCGCCCCGACGATCCGGCGGATCGCCCGGAGGACCTCGCGGGTGAGCATCCCACCGGGCTCCGGCGTCCCGGTGCCGGGCGCCAGGCCGGGGTCGATGACGTCGATGTCGATCGAGAGGTAGACCGCGTCGGGGCCGTCGAGGGCCTCGGCGATGGCGTCGTCGACGACCGCTTCGGCGCCGCGCTCCTCGATCTCGCCCATGAGGTGCCAGCGCATCCCCTGGTCATGCATCCACTCGAAGACGTCGACCGGGGGCCAGTAGCCGCGGAGGCCGACCTGCACGAAGTTGCGCCCGGCAACGGCCCCACTCTCGATGAGCCGCCGCATCGGCGTGCCGTGCCCGGCGAGCACCCCCCAGTCCTCCGGGGCGGTGTCGGCATGGGCGTCGAAATGGACGATCCCGATGCTCCCCGGACGGCGGACCTCGGCGATCGCGGTGGCCGACGGCCAGGTGATCGAGTGGTCGCCCCCCAGCACGATCGGGATCGCCCCGGTCTCGGCGACCTCGCGGACCTTCCGGTAGATGAAGGCGTGGCCGCGCTCGATCCAGGCCGGGACGATGTTGGCGTCGCCGGCGTCGACGACGGTCAGCACCTCGAACGGCTCGACGTGGCCGAGCTGGAGCGAGTTGAGCGAGCCGGTCGAGTAGTTCGCCTCGCGGATGGCCCGCGGCCCGAAGCGGGCGCCCGGCCGGTGGCTGACCGCGTCGTCGAAGGGCGCGCCGATGATCGCGACGTCGACCCCCCGCCGGCGGAGCTCGGCCGGATCGCTGACCCAGGGGAGCTTGGAGAAGGTGGACGGGCCGACGTAGGTCGGCAGGTCGAAGTCGGAGAAGGCCTCGAAGTCGCGGTCCCAGCCATGGAGATGGCCGAAGTCGGGCCCGTCGGGCGTCGCGGATCCCCCTGCGGCGGGATCGTGGCCGTGCCGGTCGGTCACGCGGTACCTCCTGGCGGCCGGGCGACGGGACGGGCCTCGCCCGTCGAGGTCGCGGGGCGTGTCGGCCGCCGGTGCGGGCGCCGCCGGTTCGAGTCCGCCGTCCGGCGGGGCGCCCGCGGATGATAGCGCGCGACGCTCCGGAAGCCAGCCCCTAGCCTTCCCCGCGGAACTCCCGCCAGGCGGCCTCGACGAGCGACGGGTCGGCGAGCAGGTCGAGCGCCGTCTGGGCGACGAGCGTCGCCGCGAGGAGCGTCGTCTCGTCGGCCCGCGGCGTGGCCGCCGCCTCGCGCGACTCGATGGAGTGCCAGGGGACCCCGTGGTCGCAGATCGCCAGGGTGGGGTGGATCGTGGGCAGGACGTAGGAGACGTTGCCCATATCCGAGCTGCCGATGTGCTCCGCGTCCACGCCCTCGTCGACCCTCCCGGCCGCCTCCAGGTTGGCGCGCCAGAGGCCGCCCAGGAGCCGGTTGTCCTTCATCGTCGTGGAGCCCCCGGAGAAGACGGCCTCGCCAGCAACGTCGGCCATCATGGCCGCGCCGTCGACGAGCGCCCGGAAGCGCTCCCGCATCTTCGCGAAGTAGGCCCGGTCCGTGCTCCGGATCATGAACCGGGCGGTCGCCCGGTCCGGGATGATGTTGGCCGCAGTGCCGCCCTCGAGCACGATTCCATGGACCCGGGCGTGCTGGGGGAGCTGCTGGCGCCACAGCCCGATCGCCTGGAGGAGCAGGACGACGGCGTCGAGGGCGTTGCGGCCCTCCCACGGCTCGCCCGCGGCATGGGCGGCCTTGCCGGTGAAGGTGACGTCGACGTCCTCGCTGGCAAGGAGCATGCAGCCGACCATGTCGCGGTCGCCCGGGTGGAAGAGGAGCGCCGCGTCCAGCCCGTCGAGGAGCCCGTCGTCGAGCATGAACTGCTTGCCGCTCCCCCGCTCCTCGGCGGGCGTGCCCAGGAAGACGATCTCCCCGGCGAGATCGTCGCGGAGCGCGGCCAGGGCGATCGCGGCGCCCACGCCGGAGGCGGCCATCGTGTTGTGGCCGCAGCCGTGGCCGAGACCGGGAAGCGCGTCGTACTCGGCCAGCACGCCGATCCGCGGACCGGTCGATCCCCGGCCCCCGGCCAGGACCCCCCGCACGGCCGTCGCCAGCCGGCCCGCCGGCCGCTCCACGACGAACCCGTGGCGGGCGATCGCCTCCGCGCACCAGGCGGCGGCGAGATGCTCCTCGAAGGCCGGCTCCGGGTTGGCGTGGATGCGGGCGGACAGCTCGAGGATCTCCGGCCGGGCGGCCTGGACGGCGGCGGCGGCGCGGGCCTTGAGCTCCGGTGCGGCGGGCATGGCGAACCTCCGGGCGGCCGGGGTCAGCGCTCGATCGAGAGCGTGAGCTCGGCGAACAGGACCAGGACGACGATGAAGATGGCGATCGGGATGCTGAAGACAGCAAGGACGCGCAGCTCGACGAAGAGGCCCACGACGAGGCCGGCCCACAGGCCGCGCCTTCCCGCGCGCAGCCAGTCGCCGTGGTAGGCGATCCGCCCGTGGCGGGCGAAGATGCCCAGCCAGAAGAGGGGCGTGGCCGAGAGCCCCACCGCGGTCCCCATGGCGACGGCCCCCAGGAGGCCGGCGACCGGATCCTCCCGCGGGTCACGGTTGAGGACCAGCAGGGCGACGACTGCCCAGGCGAGCGCGGCGGCGCCGAGGATCCCGAGGTTGGCGAGGCGGTCGCGCGTCTCCACCCGTCGAGGATAGCCGCGCGCGCCGACGGCGGCCCGCCGCCGCGAGCCGGCCGACCGACGTGACGGGTCGTCCCGTCAACGCGGCTCGGCGAGCGCCCCCTCCAGGTCGGACAGGCGGTCGAGCACGAAGTCCGGCTCCGACCCGTCGTCGGGATCGCTTCCCGGCAGCGGCGAGTCGGCGGGACGGGACCGCAGGTAGGCCGCCCGCCAGCCGGCCCGCGTCGCTCCGACCACGTCGGCGGCCCAGTCGTCCCCGACGTGGAGGATCCACCCGGGCGCCGGCAGCATCCCGCCAGGGTCGGCGAGGGCTTCCTCCGCGGCCCGGAAGATCGCCGGGTGCGGCTTGATCACGCCGACCCGCTCGGAGACGACGATGGCGGCAAGATGCGGGGCCCAGCCCGCGGCATCGACGTAGCGGTCGATCGTCGCGGCAAGAGGCCAGTTGGAGAGGATGCCCAGCCGGTAGCGTCCCGCCAGGCGCGCCAGCAGCGGGCCCGCGGCGGGGTCGGGTGGGACGCCGGCCAGGAAGGCGCGGCTGTAGGCGTCGAGTCCCACGGCGATCTCCTCGGCGGTCGACCGCTCCGCGGCCGCAGCGTCGTCCCAGGGGACGTCCGGGGGCGGCGGCGCGGTCCCCCGGCAGCGGGCCAGGACGCGTCGCAGGCGGACCGCCAGGTCGACCTCGCGAAACCGCGGCACCTCCTCGCGGAACTGGCGGCTGCGCTCCTGGCTCCAGGCGGCCAGGAAAGCCGGACGAGTCACTCCGAACGCCGACGCCGCGAGCCCCGCCAGGGCCTCGACGACCGCCTCGAGGCCGTCCCGGTCGACCGGGACGAGCGTGTTCCCGAAGTCGAAGGTGATCGCGGCGAGGCGGTGCCGCGCCCGGCCGCCGTTCACCCGGCCGCGCTCACCGGGCCACGCTGGCCGGGCAGACGTCTCGGAACGCGCACCAGGAGCAGGCCATGTACGAGGGCGTCGGCTCGAAGGCGCCGCTCCGGATGCCGGCCGCCGCGGACCGGATGTCGGCGATGCCCTGCTCGATCCGGCGCTCGTCCACCTCCGCCTGGCCGACGACGCCGGACTCGAGGAACTGGAGGGCAACCGCATCCGGCAGGCGGCCCGTCTGGGCCTGCCAGGCCATCGCGTAGATCGTCAGCTGGAGCGACTCCTTCGCCCGCTCGCGGGCCCGGGCCGGGTCGCGCACGTCGGAGCTCTTGTAGTCGGTGATGACGACGCGCTCGCGGAGGAGCGGGAGGAACGGCTCCACGACGTCCGCGCCGCGGATCTCGGCCCCAACCGGGATCGGCCTGGCCTCGGCCGCGATGGGCGTTCCCTCCACAGGGATCGGCGTTGCCCCGATCACGGCCGGGAGGGCCGGGCCGCGAGCCGCCCCCGCGGCCGCCGGCAGCGGGATCACGTCCACCCGGTCCATGCGCCCCCGGACCCGGTCGCCGTCGAGGGTGAAGGTGAACTCATGCTCGACGTAGGCCGGGATCACCGCGCCGGGGGCAAGCTGCTCGTCGCGGAAGCGGCGGAGGGCCTGCCGGCCGGCCGCCAGACGTGCCTCTTCGTGCTCACGGCTCACGAAGCCCTCGTTGCGCCAGGCGGCCTCGAAGGCGGCGACCAGCGCCTCCTCGCTCATCACCTCGCCGCGGGAATGCCGGCGGTGAAACTCCTGGACGGCAATGTGGAGGGCGGCTCCGTAGACGATCGCGTGGTGGGGAGCGATCGGCACCCGCATGACGTGGACGTACCGGTACTTGAGGGGGCAGGTCAGGTAGTCGTCGACCTGGTAGAAGCTGAGGACGAGCGGCTCGGCCGGCTGGCTCCCGCCCGGCCGCGCGGGCGGGGCCTCTGCCGGTGTCGCCTCCAGCGCCGCCAGCCGCTCCGCCGGGCTCGGCGACTGCATGGCCGGCGTCGTCCCGGCCGGCAGGTCGAGCGCCTCGAGGACGAACGGCGAGATCCTTCGCGTGCGCCGGCCCCCATAGTCGAGGGCGTGGGCCAGCAGCAGCTCGTCGCGGGCCCGCGTCATCCCGACGTAGAAGAGCCGCCGCTCCTCCTGGACGTGGGCGTCGCCCGTCGGGAAGACCCCCCGCAGGAGCGCGTCGGGGACGGCCAGCTGCTCGCGCCGCCCGCGGGCCGGGAAGCGGCCGTCGACGAGGCCGACGAGGTAGACGACGGGCCACTCCAGGCCCTTCGCCTTGTGGACCGTCACGACCGCCACCGCGTCGGCGTCGGGGTCGAGGTCGGCCGTGGCCGGATCGTCGCCCGCGTCGATGAGCGTCTGGAGGTGTGGAGCCAGGAAGACCGCCCGATCGTCGGCAAGGAGATCCGACTGGGCCCGCACGATCTCGAAGAAGCGGGCCGTGTTGGAGAGGGCCTCGTCGGCCGCCGGCGTGGCGGCCGCCATGAGCCGTCGAAGTGAACCCGAGGACCGCAGGAAGTCGTATAGGACTTCGCCAGCCGGGCGCCGGTGGCCGAGCTCGATGAAGCGACGCAGGTCGGCGACGAGCCGGGTCAGCGACGTCCGGGTTTCGGGACGAAGGCGGAGGAGGCCCGGCTGGCCGTCGGCCTCGACGAGCGTCTCCCAGAGGGATCGATTCGTGCGCCGCGCGCGGCTCGCCAGGGCGGCGAGGTCGTCGCCGCCGAGGCCGTATGCGTCGGACGCGGCCAGCCCGTAGACGTCGACCGAGCTGCCCGGGTCGCCGACCGCCCGCAGGAACGAGAGCAGGACCCGAATCTCGGGTCGCGAGTACAGCCCCGACGTGCCCGAGAAGCGCCAGGGCACGGCGGCGAGGTTGAGGCTGCGCAGGACCGGATCCGCGTCCGCGTTGGCCCGGACGAGGACCGCGTGATCGCGGGGCGCGGCCCCGGCCGCGATGCGAGCCGCGATGTCGGCGGCCACCCAGTCGGCCTCCTCCGATCCCGTCCCGAAGGCGAGGTGGCGGACGGGCGGCGCCGGCGGGCCACCGCGTCGCGCGGCGATGAGCCGCTTGGCGATCCGCTGCTGGACCTCCAGGCGGTCCGGGTCATTGAAGCGGATCAGCCGGTAGGCCGCGTCGAGGATCGGCCCCCGCGAGCGGTAGTTGCGGCGGAGGACGATCATCCGCGCCCCGCGGAAGCGGTCGAGGAAGTCCACGATGGCGCCGGTCGCGGCACCCCGGAAGCGGTAGATCGACTGGTCGTCGTCGCCGACGACCGCCACGTTGCGGCGCGGCCCGGCCAGGAGCGCGACGAGCTCCGCCTGGGCCCGGTTCACGTCCTGGAACTCGTCGACGAGGACGTAGCGGAAGCGCGCCTGCAGCTCGGCCCGGGCCGCCGGGTGCTCGCGCAGGAGGCGGAGGGCCAGGGCGACCTGGTCGCCGAAGTCGATGGCCCCCGCCTCGCCCAGCAGCTCCTGGTAGCGGGTGTACGCCCCGGCCAGCTCCGCCTGGCGGCGGGCCGTCTCGCGAAGGGCGTCGCGGGCGTCGTCCGCCGTCGTCTCGGCCTCCGCCTCCGCCGCCAGCCGGGCGGCATGCGCGGCGTAGGCCGCTGGCGTGACGTCCTCGTCCTTGAGGCGGGAGAAGAGGGCCGCCATGGCGTCGAGGAAGCGGGTCGGATTGCCGAGCGGTCGGTACTCGTCGAGGTCCAGCCGGAAGAGGCGCTCCTGGAGGAAGATCACCGCTTCCGGGCGCGACAGGACGCGCGGCTCGGACGGCAGGCCGAGCTCCAGGGCGTGCTCCCGGATCACCCGGTCGCCGAAGGCGTGGAAGGTCGAGATGAGCGTGTCGGTGTAGCCGTAGGGGACGAGCTGGTCGACGCGGACCTGCATCTCCTCGGCCGCCTTGTCGGTGAAGGTGAGGGCCAGGATCTCGGACGGCCTGGCCCGCTTCGAGGCGATGAGCCAGGCGATGCGACGGGTGACGACCTGGGTCTTGCCGGTGCCGGCCCCGGCGACGACGAGGAGGGGGCCGTCGCCGTGAGTCACGGCCTGCCGCTGGTCCGCGTTGAGGCCCGCCAGGAGGGCGGCGATGCCGGTCGGGACGGCCGTCCCCTCCGGCTCGCCGGGTGTCGCGACATGCTCGCGCCAGACCGGGATCTGCTCCAGGGGCGGGGGCTCGCCGCGTCGGCCCGGCCGGGCCCTGGCGTGGGACGGGCGACCCCTGGCGCTCCCCGTCACGCCGGCCGGCCCCGGTCAGCGCCCGCGGGCGCGGGCGCTGGCGAGCTGGAGAGCCTCGGCCTCCTGGGCGGAGAGGGTGCCCTCGGCGGCTCCGCGGTGGACCGCCCGGGCGTAGAGGCGGGACTGGCTGCGGGCATGGAGGCTGTTCACGATGACCCCGTCGCCGGTGGGATCGACCAGGGCGAGGGTGAAGCTCTGGTTCCCGCCGGTATCCTCAAACGTGTTGAAGCGGACGAGACCGACGCCCTGGACGGAGCGCGCCGCCTGCGCGTCGAGGGAGGCCGCGTGCCCGTCGAGCGCCTCCTGGCGGCGGCTGACCTGGTGGACCTGCTCCAGGTGGGCGTCGAGCACCCCGGCCAGGCTGCGTCCGTCCTCCCCCCGGGTCAGCGCGTCGAGGCGATCGGCGAGGCGGCGGACACGCCGGAGGGTGACGAGCAGGCCGATCGCCAGGGCGAGGGCGACGAGGGCAAGGGCGCCGACGATGAGGGCTGCGCGCTCGGTCACGAGCGCATCGAGGTCGCTCACTGGTCCTCCGCTGGATGGTCCGAGTCTAGCAGGGGCCGATCACCCCGGACTTCGGGCGGCGCGGTCCCGGCACGCCGGCCCGCACGCCCGCCGAGGCCCGCCGACCCCGACCCGCGCCCGGCATCTGGCGTATCCTTCCGCGCGGCGGCGATCACGTCCGGCCCACGACGAGGAGACCACGAGACCCATGGCGAAGCGGCAGCGCGGCGGCGCGCGACCCGGCCAGCGCGCCCCCCTCCAGCGCGGCAGCCGCCCGGCGGCACCCACCCCGGCCAGCAGGCCGGCCGCCCCGGCTCGCCCGGCCGCGAGCCTGAGCAGCGACGAGCTGGAGCGAGCCGCCGAGCTCGAGGCGCAGATCGTGGCCGAGGAGCGGACGGCGACCGAATCGATGTCGCGCGGCCGCGATCGCCGTCGGCCCGGGGCAGCCTCCACCGCCCGGCCTCGCCCGGTCGGCTCCCTGACGGCCGTGGCCGAGGACGAGTACCGCTACGTCGTCCGCGACCTGCGTCGGATCGCCGTCGTCTTCGCCGGGATCTTCGGCATCCTCCTGGTCAGCTGGCTGGTCATCGGAGTGAGCGGGCTCGTCACCCTCTAGCCTCGCCAGGCCCCGCCCAGCGAACTCCACTGCCCTCCCGAGTCTCACTCGCTGCGCTCGCCGGCTCCTCCGGCGCGCCTGGGCAGGAAGCGTCGCCCCTCCAGGCCCCGCGGCAGGTAGGCCTGATCGCCGGCCCCGGCCGGGTCGTCGTGCGGGTTGCGATAAGTCCGAGCGGCGGGGCGGAGGTGCGACGGGACGGGGCGGCTCCCCTCTCCCCGGACCGCGTCGCGGGCGGCGAAGAAGGCCCGCCCCGCGGCGGCGTCCTTGGGCGCCTCGGCCAGGAAGACGGTCGCCTGGGCGAGCGCGTAGAGGCCCTCGTCGTTCGTCTCGGCGCCGATCTTCTCGACCGCCTCCAGGGCGGCGATGGCGAGGGGCAGGCCGCGCGGCTCGGCGGTGCCGACGTCCTCGCTGGCGCTGACCACCAGGCGCCTGGCGAGGTAGCGGGGATCCTCGCCGGCCTCCAGGGCGGTGGCCAGCCAGTAGAGGGCGGCGTCGGGGTGGCTTCCCCGGATGCTCTTGATGAAGGCGCTGATCACGCCGGAGCGATCATAGTCAAGGGTGGCCGACTGAGCGGCCCGGGCGACGTCGGACGGGTCGAGGGCCGACCGACCGTCGGCCGCGGCCAGCGACACGGCCGTCTCCAGGATCCCCAGCAGCCGTCGCGCGTCGCCTGAGGCGTAGCCGATCAGCTGGCGCAGGCCCACCTCGTCGAGCTCGACGCTGCCGCCGAGGCCCCGCTCGGGGTCGCGCAGGGCCCGGTCGGCGATCTCGCGAAGCTCCGCCTCGCCCAGCGGCTCCAGCCGGAAGACCCGCAGGCGGGAGAGCAGCGGCCGGGTGATCCCGCCGCCGAAGGGTGGCTCCGTGGTGGCCCCGACGAGGACGATCGTGCCCGCCTCCACGTGCGGGAGGAGGGCGTCCTGCTGGGCTTTCGAGTAGCGGTGCAGCTCGTCGAGGAGGACCACGGTCGTGGCTCCCCGGAAGGCGGCCTCCGTGCGGGCCTCGGCCACGACGTCGCGCAAGGCCGCCACACCGTCCATGGTCGTGTTGAGCTGCTCGAAGCGGGCTCCCACCGCCTCGGCGAGGAGCCGTCCGATCGTCGTCTTGCCCGACCCCGGCGGCCCCCAGAGGATCATGGACGGCAGGCGGCGCCCCTCCACGAGACGGCGCAGCGGCGCGGCCGGCCCGATCAGGTGTGCCTGTCCCACGACCTCGTCGATCGTGCGTGGGCGCATCCGGGCGGCAAGCGGGGTCAGCTCGGGCGGCGGCGTGAACAGCGGGTCGGGGGCCCGGCCGGCCGGGCGTCGAGCGGGCACGCCCGCATGGTACGCGCCGGCTACGGCTCCAGGTCGAGCAGCCGCTCGCCGCGCGGCCCACGCGGGATGAGGACGGCCAGCGGGCGGCGGTCGAAGGTCGCGACCCGGCGGACGCCCAGCCGCTCGGCCGCCGCGATCAGGAGGGCATCCGCCAGGCTGGGCGCGTGCTCAGCAGCGGCGGCCATCAGGGCGGCCGCCCGTTCCATGTCCGCCGCCGTCGGGGCGACCACCCGCACGGCCCCCGAGGTGACCGAGGCGAGCAGGGCCAGCGCTGCGGCCGGCCCCAGCTCGCGCTGGAGGACGTGGTCGGCCTCGGCGAGCGTCAGTGCGCCGATGAGGAGCGGCTCGTCCACCCGCCCGAACCAGGCCCGGGCGGGCTCGTGGTTGAGGTCCGCGGCGTCGGCAGCGGCGAGGATCGCCGACGCGTCGAGGAGGACCGCCACGCCGTCCCTCCCTAGCCCTCGCCCGCCGGCCGGCGGCGGGTCCCAAGCTCGCGGCTGGCGATGCGTCGGGCGTCGAGGGAGAGGCGGCCGTGGGCGCTGCGGCCGATCCCCACGAAGGGCAGGACCGGCGGGCCGCCGTGGGCTTCGAGGTAGGCCTCCAGGGCCGCCGCGATCACCGCAGTCTTCGTCATGCGGGCCTGGCGAGCGTGCCGGTCGAGGCGGTCGAGCAGGTCCGGGTCGGCCAGGATGGTCGTCCGCTTGAGGGTGGTCATATGCCGACATATATACCACGCTGGACGGATGGCGGTCCCTCCCCTACGCTCCCCTTCCCGACGCGCCCGCTCCCGGACGCGCCAGGCGATGCACGATCCGAGCGACGCACCAGGAGGCCGAACCCGTGCCCCGCTTCGAGCAGAACCTCCGCATCCCGGGCCCGACGGCCCTCCCTCCGACCGTCATGGCCGCCGGTGGTCGCCAGATGGTCAACCACCGCGGTCCCGAGTTCGCGGCGATGATGGAGCGGATCGTCCGCCGGATGCGTCCGTTCTTCGGCACGGAGGGCGAGCTCCTCCTCATCACCGCAGCCGGGACCGGCGCCCTGGAGGCGGCCGTCGTCAACGTCCTCTCCCCCGGCGATCGGGTGCTGGCCGTCACCGTGGGCGCCTTCGGCGACCGCTTCGCCAAGGTCGCCGAGGTCTACGGCGCCGACGTCCGGCGCCTCGAGGTCGAATGGGGGCAGGCGGCGACGCCGGCGGCTGTCCGCGCCGCCCTCCTGGAGGAGCGCGGTGTCATGGCCGTCCTCCTGACCCACAACGAGACCTCCACCGGGGTCACCAACCCGGTCCCGGAGCTGGCCGCCGCGATCCGGGAGGTCGCCCCCGACGCCCTCATCGTCGTCGACGCCATCAGCGCCCTCGGCGCCGTCCCCTTCGAGATGGACGCCTGGGGCCTCGATCTCGTCGTGACCGGCTCGCAGAAGGCCTGGATGGCGGCGCCCGGCATGACCTTCGCCGCCGTCGCCGAGCGCGCCTGGGCGGCGATGGAGACGGCGCGGATGCCGCGCTTCTACTTCGACCTGCGACGGGCCCGCGAGAGCGCGGCGACGGGCCAGACGCCGTGGACGCCCGCCGTCGCCGTGATGTACCAGGTGGACGAGGGCCTCCGCCTCATGGAGGAGGAGACGCCGGCCGGCGTCTTCGCCCGCCACGCCGCCTGCGCCGCCGCGGTGCGGGCCGGCCTCACCGCCCTGGGCTTCGAGCTCCTGGCGGACCCGGCCTATGCCTCCCAGACGGTGACCGCCGCCTGGGTGCCCGCCGACCTCGACTGGAAGGCCTTCAACGGCGAGCTCAAGAAGCGGGGCCTGGTCCTCGCCGGCGGCCAGGGCAAGCTGAAGGGCAGGATCTTCCGGGTCGGGCACCTCGGCTCGGTCGAGGTCGAGGACGTGATCGGGGCCGTCGCCGCCATGGAGGAGGCATCGCTGCGCGTCGGACGAGCGGTGGCGCCGGGAGCGGCCGTCGCGGCCGCCCAGCGGGCGGCCCTCGTCGCCCTCGGCACTCCCCTGGCGGACGAGGCCGCGGTCGCGGCCGGGGCCCGGGCATGAAGATCCTGGTCGCCGAACCGCTCGCCCCGTCCGGGGTCGAGCTCCTCCGCCAGCACCACGACGTCGACGAGCGGATCGGGCTGAGCCCGGAGGAGTACCGGGCGATCCTGCCCGAGTACGACGCCCTCCTCGTCCGCAGCCAGGTCAAGGTCGACGCCGCCATGATCGCGGCCGGGACGCGCCTCTCGGTCATCGGGCGGGCCGGCGTCGGCGTCGACAACGTCGACCTCGACGCCGCCACCCATGCCGGCATCACGGTCGTCAACGCGCCGACCGGCAACACGATCGCGGCCGCCGAGCACACGATCGCCCTCCTCTTCGCCCTCGCCCGCCGGATCGCGGCCGCCGACGCCTCGATCCGGCGCGGCGAGTGGAAGCGGAGCGCCTTCACCGGCGTCGAGCTGCGTGGCAAGACCCTCGGCATCGTCGGCATCGGCAAGATCGGCGGTGCGATCGCCGACCGCGCTCGGGCCATGGAGATGGCGGTCCTCGGCAGCGACCCGTACGTGACGGTCGAGGCCGCCGCCAATCACGGCATCGAGCTCGTCTCGTTCGACGAGCTCCTCGAGCGGAGCGACGTCGTCACCCTTCACGTCCCCAAGACGAAGGCGACGGCGGGCATGATCGGAGCCGCCCAGCTGGCCCGCATGAAGCCGACTGCGTTCCTCCTCAACGTCGCCCGCGGCGGCGTCGTCGACGAGGCCGCCCTGGCCGAGGCCCTCCGGGCGGGCACGATCGCGGGCGCCGGGATCGACGTCTACTCCAGCGAACCCCCGGCCGCCGACAACCCGCTCCTGGGCGCGCCGCACACCGTCCTGACGCCGCACCTGGGCGCCTCGACGGCCGAGGCCCAGGTGGCCGTCGCCGAGGAGGCCTCGCAGCAGGTCCTCGACATCCTGGACGGCCGCCCGGCACGCTACGCCGTGAACGCCCCGCTGCTCACCCCCGAGACCGCCCGCGCGATCGCACCGTACCTGCCCCTCGCCGAGATGCTGGGTCGCTTCTTCGTGCAGTACTCACGGGGCGGCGCCCGGACGGTGACCCTGGAGGTCGCCGGCGAGCTGGCCGTCCACGACGTCTCGCCGCTCCAGGCCGCCGTCCTGCGGGGCCTCCTCCGCGACGCGACGAACGAGCGGGTCAACCTCGTCAACGCGGCCACCCTCGCCAAGAGCCGAGGGATCACCGTCGTCGAGCGCAAGACCCCCGACGCGGGCGCCTTCGCGACCCTCGTCACGATCTCCGGCGAGACGGTGGACGGCACGCTGCGCACGGTCGCCGGGACGCTGGCCAACGGCGAGCCGCGCTTCGTCCGGCTCGACGGCTACTGGCTGGACGTGGCCCCCGCGCCGTGGATGCTCATCTCGACCCACACGGACAGGCCCGGGATGATCGGGCGGGTCGGCAGCCTCCTCGGATCGGCCGACGTGAACATCAGCGCGATGCACCTGGGCCGCTCGGCGCCGCGCAGCGACGCGGTGATGTTCCTGGCCCTCGACGACCCGGTCCCGGCCGAGACGGAGGCGGCGATCCGGGCGGTCGACGGCGTCCTCGACCAGTGGGTCATCGACCTGGAGCCGGCCGGGTGACAGAGCCCGCGGGGCTCGCGCCGGGCGGCGACCGGCCGTCCGGCAGCGGCGCGGCCGCGCCCGCACCGCTGGCCGTCCCGGCGAGCCTCGCCGCCACGCTCGTCCTCCTCCGCCACGGCCAGTCGGAGTGGCTCGCGGAGGGCCGCTTCCAGGGCCAGGGCGACACGCCGCTCTCGCCGTTGGGCCGCAGGCAGGCCGCCCTCGCGGGTGGGCGTCTGGCCGCCCCTGACGCTCCGCCGCGCCTGCCCGTCCCGGACGGCGAGCCGGTCGCGCTCGTCCACTCGCCCCTGGCGCGCACCCGGCAGACCGCCGAGGCGGTGGCGGCGGCATTCGCGGCGGCCGGCCGCGCCGTGCCGCCGCTCCGCCCGGATCCCGGGCTCGCAGAGATCGCCCAGGGTGCCTGGGAGGGCCTCTTCCAGCACGAAGTGGAGGCCCGCTATGGGGCGGAGATCGCCGGCTGGCGACGGGATCCGGTCGGCGTCCACGCCCCGGGCGGCGAGCCGCTCCCCGAGGTCGACCGGCGGGTCCGGGCGGCGCTCGACCGGGTGCTGGACGAGCTCGCCGCGGCGGGTGGCCCGGGGCCTGCCGGCACGCCGTCGTACTACGACCCCCACCGCGGGCCGTGGAGCATCCTCGTCGGCCACGACGGGGCCTTCAAGGTCGCCCTCCTGGCCCTCCTCGGCCTGCCTCTCGACCGCTTCTGGACCTTCACCCAGGCCACCACCGGGATCGCCGTCCTCGACATCCGCAACGGCCGGACGATTCTCCGCGCCTGGAACCGGACCGAGCACCTCGCCCCCCTCGAGCTCGAGGCCTCCGAGGCGACCCGTGCCGAGGAGGACGCCGCAGCCGAACGGGCGCGGACCGGCGCGCTGTAGGTCGCCCGTTCGAGATCCCGGGGGCCTACCGCTTCCCGCCGCGCCGGACGAGCAGGCGCAGGAGGGCCAGCCGCAGGCGCCGCTGGGCCGCCCCGAGGGCGGCCAGCCGGTCGGGCGAGAGGCGCCGCCGCCCGTAGGCCGTCTCGACCGTGGAGCGGGCGACCAGCTGGAGCTCCGGGCGCGCCGACGGGACCGCGTCGCCGAGGGTGCCCAGGTACTCGTAGACCGTCTGGGTCGGCCGGCGCGGGTGTCCGAGGCGGCCGGCCATGGCGACCACGCTGCGGTACACGATCTCCGGCTGGACCGGGCGTCCGAGGCGTCGCCGGACCCAGACCGCGACGAGGGCGAGGATGGCGATGGCCAGCGGGACGAGGAGCACGATGATCGGGCCGATGCCGGGCGTCCGCGGGGTCGACCCAGAGCCGGTCGGGCCGGCCGGCTCGTCGAGGCCGCGGCGGGACGTCGGTCGCGGCGAGGCGCCGGTCGCGCCGCTGGGGCCAGGCGTCGGCGTCGCCACGGGCGGTCCCGCGGGGAGCGCCTGCGGCTGGCCGACGCCGCCGGTCGGGTCGAAGTCGACCCAGCCGAAGCCCGGGAACCAGGCCTCGACCCAGGCGTGGGCGGCCGACTTGCGGATGACCTGCTCGCCGGGGGTGGCTCCCGGCTCGCCCGGCAGGTAGCCCTCGACCAGGCGAGCCGGGATCCCCTGCAGGCGCAGCATGACGACCATCGTCGTCGCGAAGTGCTCGCAGTAGCCGCGCCGGCTGACGGCGAAGCAGTCGGCGATGCCGCGCCCGCCGCAGTCGACGTCGAGGACGCTCGTGTCATAGGTGAAGTTCCTGGGGTCGCGGAGGTACGACTCGATGGCCCGCGCGGTGTCGTAGGGGTTCCGCGGCTTGGCGGCGTCGAGGATCGTGGACAGGAGGGCCCGGACGTCCTGGCCGGCCGTCCCGGGCTCGAGGCCCGTGTAGGTCGCGATGAGCTCGGCCGAGTAGTCGGTCCCCGCGGCGCGCAGGCGGTTCTCCGTCAGGGCCCCTTCCACCGTGTCGTCGGTGACGGGAATCCGGGCGGTGGCCCCGTACGAGGGCCCGCCCTCGACCGTGGCACCCCCGAACCAGGACTCCGAGCCGCCCATCACGAGGGTCACCCTTGCGTCACGGTCGAGCCGCAGGGCAACACCGGGCGCGACGAGGGTCCGCGGCGAGCCCGAGAACGCCCGAACGACGTAGGAGACATCCGCGTAGGCGACGCCCTCCGGGGTCGCGTCGCTCGTGCCGGCGAGCAGGTCGCCCGTCGCCGGGACGTCCACGACCTCCGTCGAGCTGCGGCTCCACTGGTTGCCGACGAGGCGGTCGTAGGTGGCAGCCCGCCACTTGAGGCGCGGCGCGTCGGGCGCGCTCGAGATCGACAGGATGGACGTGTTGTCGGAGAACCACTCCCCCTTCACGGTCACCGTCTCGCCGAAGACGGCGCCCGCGAAGCGCGTCCCCGGGCCGCCTGCGGGGAAGAGCCGGGCGAGCTCGGTGCCGAGGTCGATGAGGCGCTGGTCGAGCCCCTGCCAGGCGCCCGCCAGCGGAGCCGAGGAAGCCACCGAGGTCAGGGTCAGGCTCCCCAGCAGGGCGATCGCGACGAAGGTAAGGCCGGATCGCAGCGAGAGCCCGACCGCGTTGCCCGCGTCCGCGATCCGGTGGCGGGCCCACGTCCGCTCCTCGTCGGCGACGTGAAGGCGGACCAGGAAGAGGAGCGCCGCGAGGGCGAACAGCACCAGCAGGGCGAACTGGTCGCGGATCGTGATCGCCACGTTGGCGATCAGGACCGTGCCCATCAGGACGACCGCGGCGAGGGGCCGCCGGTGGGCGTAGGCCGTGTAGCCGGCGAACTGGCCGGTCGCCCAGATGAACGCGCCCAGGACGAGGAGGAAGTGGGCGACCTCCACCGTCGTGGCCCTTCCGAGGACGACGAGGTCCTGGTAGGCGGAGACGACCATCTCCCCCACGCCGCGGTACATCCCGCCCAGGTCCTCCCCGGGCACGAGCTGGCTCCCAACCGCGTAGACCAGGAAGACGGTCGCCAGGATCGCCCCGACGCCGTGGGCGACGATCCGGCCGCGCCCCAGCTTGGCCGCGGCGAACCCCCAGACCACGCCCAGGGCGCCCGCCCAGGGCAGGAAGTCGGTGAGCGTCGGCGGGCCCAGGACCCAGCGGGAGTCGTCGATGGCCCAGCCGATGAGGGCGGCCATCAGGACCAGGAGGAGGACGCTGGACCAGCCCTCCGCAGGCGACAGGGAGACGCGTCGGGCGTCGAGCCGCGAGGCCGTGTAGCTGGCGCCCAGGTCGAACGGCGTGCGGGCCGCGCTCATCCGACCAGGACCTCCCCGAGGGGCACCCCCGGCGGGACCGGGTGCGTCCGCAGGTCGAACTCGGCGACCCGGTGGCGGGCATTGCGCGATGCCTGGTCGGCCGCGGCGATGGCCTCCATCGTGGGCGCCTCGCCGATCCTGCCCTCGTGCTCGGCGTTCCGCCGCGTGAATGCCGCCGGGTCGAGCCAGATGATCTGGCAGCCGATCCCCCGCGGCCGCAGGGTGGCAAGCGGGCGGACCCAGCCGGGCTCCGTCGACGCCGTGATGACGATGACGGACATCCCCCGCCGCAGCAGCGGGAGCGCTGCGACGAGCGCCTCGACGAGCGGCGTCTCGCCGTCTCCCTCGACCGCCGCCAGGAGCTGGAGCACCTTCTGGCGCTGGCGGGGCCCGCGATCGGGCGGGAGCACCGTGACCCGGCTGCCGGTCGTGGTGACGGCGACGGCCCGGTTCTCCTCGATCGCCCGCTCGGCGACCGCCGCCGCGACGCGCACGCCGACCTCCACCGTGCTGTCGTCGCCGGAGCCGATCTGGGCGCTCCGCTGCAGGTCGAGGACGAGCCACACGTCGGCCGTCTGCTCCAGGTCGAACTCCTTCACCTGGATCTCGCCCGTGCGCGCCGTGGACGGCCAGTGGATCCGGTTGAAGCCGTCGCCGGGCGCGTAGGGGCGGACGCCCGTGGCGAGGGGCGTCGTCTGCTGGGTCCGGACCGGCTTGGAGCGGCTCCCCTCCAGGTTGGCGGCCTGGAGGCGCCAGCGCGGGATCGGCTCGAGGCGAGGGTAGACCACGAGCGTCAGCCCGTGCCCGACGGTCGCGCTGGCCTCGAAGAAGCCGAAGGGGTCGCCCGTCCGGATCTGCAGCGGGTCCACCCGGAAGTGGCCCCGGCGGTTGAGGGGGACCTTGGCAATCCACGACCGCTCGCCGTTGGGGCCAAGGGAGATCGCCCGCCCCGGCAGCGGGACCGGCAGCGTCGTCGGGTTGTGGACCTCCAGCCAGAGCTTCGGGATGCGGCTCGTGCTGCGCAGGGTGTACGTCGCCCGGAGGACCTCGCCCACGTGCGCCTGGAGCTGGTTGACCGCGTAGCCGGCCTCGAGGTCGGTCAGGCCGAAGCGGGTCACCAGGTAGCTTCCGCCGAGGACCACGAGGCCGAGGTAGACGAGGAAGAAGAGGAAGGGGGCGCCCGTGCTGAAGGCGGCCAGCACGAGGGCCGTGGCGACGACCAGGAAGGGCAGGCGCCGGAGGACGCGCACCGACCGACCGCTCGAGAGCGAGGGCCGGGCCTACCGGGCCCGAGCCTCCTCGGGGTCGATCCGCCGCGGGCCGCCGGGCCGGGCCGGCGCGTCGACCGGGATCGTCTCCAGCAGCTCGCGGACCACCGTCTCGGCATCGACCTCGCGAATCGAGGAGCTCGTCTTGATGATGAGGCGGTGGGCCAGGGCCGTGGCGGCCAGGATCTTGACGTCGTCGGGGATGACGTAATCGCGTCCGAGGAGGGCCGCCCGCGCCTGGCCCGACCGGTAGAGGGCGATGCTGCCGCGCGGCGACGCGCCGAGGTAGACGTCGGGATGGGTTCGCGTGGCGTTGACGAGCCGGACGATGTACTCGGAGACGCTGGCGTCGACGTAGATCTCGCGGACCGCGGTCTGCATCTCCCGCAGCTCGGTCACGGAGCAGACCTCGGACAGGTCGTCGAGGGGATGGGTGCGCTTCTGCTCGTCGAGGATGACGATCTCCTCGGTCGGCGTGGGGTAGCCCATCCGCAGCCGCAGCATGAACCGGTCGAGCTGGGCCTCGGGAAGGGCGAAGGTCCCCTCGTACTCGATCGGGTTCTGCGTGGCGATGACGAGGAACGGGTCGGGCATCAGGTGGCTGACCCCGTCGATCGTCGCCTGGCGCTCCTCCATGCACTCGAGCAACGCGGACTGCGTCTTGGGGGTGGCCCGGTTGATCTCGTCGGCGAGGACGACCTGGCTCATGATCGGGCCCGGCCGGAACTCGAACTCGACGGTCTTCTGGTTGAAGATGGAGAGGCCGGTCACGTCCGACGGGAGGAGGTCGGGCGTGAACTGGATGCGCCGGAACGTGCAGCCGAGGCTGCGGGCGATCGCCTTGGCGAGGACGGTCTTGCCGGTGCCGGGCACGTCCTCGATGAGGAGGTGGCCCCGGCAGAGGAGCGCCACGAGCGCGAGCTGGACCTCGTGGTGCTTGCCCACGATCACGCGCTCGACGTTGGCGACGACCCGGTCGCCGGACTCCTGGATCTTCGTCATCGGGCTCCTCGCGGTGCGGGACGGGCGGCGTGCGGGAGGCTCCGGAGCCGTGACGCGCCCCTCGACGTGCGTGATGGCGGACTCGGGGTCCGCAGATAGTACGCCGGTTGCGGCCGAACGGTTCCAGCGGCCGTTCCGCCCCGAGCCCCGCCCGGCGCGACGGGCGACGCGCCGGCTCAGCCGCGGACCAGCGTCAGGAGGCCGACCCAAACGGTCATGAGGGTCCCGACGGCGGCCATGACGCCCAGGAACGGCTCCCCGGACGCGAACGAGACGGCCGACACGCCGCCGAAGAGGATCGCCATGACGGCGGCGATGGCGGCCATCCCGAGGCGCTCGACGAGGGGCCGCCGCCGCTCGTCGGGGCGGGCCCGGGAGGAGTCGTCGCGGTCCTCGGTCATGGCTGCGCCTCGAGGTATGCCTTGAGCAGGCTGCCGGCAAGGGGCGCCGCCCGCTGGCCGCCCCGGCCTCCCTGCTCGACGACGACGGCGATCGCCACCGTCGGCGCATCCGCCGGCGCGAAGCCGATGAACCAGGAGTGCGGCTCGCCGGCGCCGCCGAGCTGGGCCGTCCCCGACTTGCCGGCCGTGAGCACGCCCGGGACCTTGGCGCCGTCGGTGAAGAGCCGTCCGAGGTCGCCCTCGACCGCGCGCGTCATCGCCGCCACGATCGCGGCGTCGGCCGCCGAGTCGAGGACCCGGCCCAGCGACCGCGGACCCAGCGCCGTCTCCCGTCCCTGGCGGTCGATGAGTGCCGTCACCAGGCGCGGCTGCATCAGCTCCCCGCCGTTGGCGACGGCGGCCGCGACGAGGGCCATCTGGAGCGGCGTCACGAGCACCTCCCCCTGGCCGTAGGCGGCGTTGGCCAGCTCGACGTCGTCGAGGAAGCCCCCGGGGAGGGGCCCGCCGCCGTTCGTCAGCTGGGACGTGGCCGTCGCCAGGTCGAATGGGATCGGGCTCCCGAACCCGAGACGGCGAGCGTAGGCGTCGAGGTTCGCCCCGCCGGTGGCGAGGCCGGCCAGGGCGTACCAGATGTTGCAGGAGACCTCCGTCGCCGCCTCGAAGTCGAGGGCCGTGCCGTCGGTGAAGGGGTGGTGGCCGTCGCGGACGCGGAACCCGGAGACGAGGAGGCCGCTCTTCTCCGCCGCCGGCTGCCGGGCGAAGGTCGTCGACGGCGTCACGGCCCCGCTGCCGAGGCCGGCGATCGCGGTCACGATCTTGAAGATGGACCCGGGCACGTAGCGACCCTGGATGGCCCGGTCGAGGAGCGGCGAGGACGTGTCGTCGAGGAGCCCCTCGAACGCCGCCCGCGCCGTGCTCGGGTCGGCGACCGCATTGGCGTCGAAGACCGGGGTCGCGGCCATCGCCAGGACCTCGCCGGTCCGCGGGTCGAGCATCACGACGGCGCCCCGGTCGCTGCCCAGGAGGCGCACCGCGAGCCGCTGGAGGGAGAGGGAGAGGGACGTCCGCAGGTCGAGCCGGCGATCTGCCGGCGGCAGGAACTTGGCGAGGACGCCGGAGACCTGGTCGTCGCCTGCCGCGCCGGTGAGCTGCGCTGCATAGGCCCGCTCCAGGCCGGCGGCCCCGAAGATCGCCGAGGCGTACCCGATCGGATGGCTCACCGCGTCGTCGACGTAGACGCGGTAGGGCGTCCCGTCGTCCTTGCGCCGGCTCGTCGCCAGGACGCGCCCGTCCCGGTCGAGGATCCGGCCGCGCAGGGCCGTCTGCGACGCCGCGATGACGGCGGCGTCGGTGGGCGAGGTGACGAGCTCCGGGGCCCGCAGCACCTGCCAGTACGCGGCGCCGCCGGCGAGGGCGCCGAAGACGAGGGTGACCACGATGGCCAGGCCGGGCATGCGGCCGGCCAGGGGCCGCTCGCGGGCCATCACGTGGACGACCCTCCGGCCCGCCGGAAGCGGGCCGGCCGCGGCGGGCGCGGCGGGGCGGGCGGAGCCGGTCCCTGGTCGGAGAGGGCCAGGAGGATCCCCACGACGATGGCGTTGGCCAGCAGCGACGACCCGCCGTAGCTCACGAAGGGGAGGGTGATCCCGGTGAGCGGGATCAGCTTGAGGTTGCCGCCGGCGATGATCGCCGCCTGGAGGCCGACGACGAGGGCAAGGCCGGCCGCGAGGAGCGCCCGGAAGTCGTCGCCGGAGGCCGCTGCGATCCGCAGGCCGCGCTCCACGACCACGAGGTAGCAGGCGAGCACCGCCGCGACGCCCGCCATCCCCAGCTCCTCGCCGATGGCGGCCAGCGGGAAGTCCGTGTGGACGGCCGGGACCGGCAGCCGTCCCGCGACCTCCGGCAGGCCGGCGCCGAGCCCCGTCCCCAGCAGCCCCCCCCGGGCGAAGGCGTGGAGGGCCTGGACCAGCTGGTAGCCATCGCCGAGGGGGTCGGCCCACGGATCGACCCAGGTCGTGATCCGGTCCTGGACGTGGGGAAAGAGGGCGGCCAGGGCGGAGAAGCCGGCGGCGAACAGGAGGAGGCCCAGGACCACGTCGGTGAGGCGCCCCGTGGCCAGGAAGAGGAGCCCCAGGAAGACGGCGTAGAAGAGGAGCGCCGCGCCGAGGTCCCGCTGGACGACCACGATCCCCAGGGCCAGGGCCAGCATCGCCCCGATGGGGGCCAGGTACGGCAGCGGGGGGATGGAGATCGGTCCCACCAGGCGCACCCGGGCGTCCGCCAGGAGCACCCTGTTCTCAGCCAGGTACCCGGCGAAGAAGACGACGAGGATCACCTTGAGGAGCTCGGACGGCTGGCCGGAGACGGGGCCGATCACCAGGGTCAGGCGCGAGCCGTTGACCTCGCTGCCGAAGACGAACGTCAGGGCCAGGAGGGCCAGCCCGGCGGCCGCCCAGGTGTACTTGTAGAGCCGCAGCCAGCGATCGGAGCGCAGCCCGATGGCGATCGTCGTGGCCACGGCGGCGGCGATCCCGAGCCAGAGGAGCTGCAGGCCGCCCAGCCCGAGCGTCCATGGCCCGACGTCCTGGACGACGAGGTCGGCCGGCAGCCGCTCCATCACCAGCAGGCCGATCCCGCCCAGGAGGGCAACGGCGGGCAGCAGGATCTCGTCGAGGCGGCGGCCGCTCAGGACGAGGGCGACGTGGACGACGAGGAGGCCGGCTGCGAAGAGGGCCAGGCCGAGGAGATCCGCCGGCTCCAGGCGACCGGTGCGCAGGAGGCCGAGGGAGAGGCTCCCGACCGTGATCGCGACGAGCACCGCGGCAAGCAGCCCCAGCTCGCGCGGGCGGGCTCGCGGGCGGGGGAACGCCGGCAGGGCCGGGGCGACGGGGCGGGCGGCCAGCCCCGTCATCCGCGTCCCCGCTCCAGGCGCAGCCGGACGTCGCCGACCCCGATCTCGTCCCCGAAGGCCAGCACCGCCAGGCCGGCCACCGGAGCCTCGTTGACGAACGTGCCGTTGGTGCTGTCCAGGTCCTCGACGTACCAGGCTCGTCCCCGGAACGTCAGGACCGCGTGGTTCGCCGAGGCGTAGGGATCGTCGAGGACGACGCTGCTGCCGAGGTCGCGACCGAGCGTCGTGACGGCGTCGAGGGCGAAGACGGTCCCCGGCGGGGGCTGTCCGCCGGAGGCTGTCACGACGAGCCGCCCGAGGGTCGCCGCCGGGTCGCGGGCCGCGGCACGGACGTCGCGGACCAGGGCCCGAGCCATGAAGGCCAGGGCCAGCCAGATGAGGGCCAGGAAGCCGAGGCGCAGGGCCCACAGGGCGAGGTTCAGTCCGGCGTCCATCCGCCCTCCCCTGTCGCCTCCGGCAGGACGATCGCGAGGCGCGTGGCGCCGATCTCCAGCCGGTCGCCCGGCCCGACGACCGCCTCCCGGATCGCCTCGCCGTTGACCCGCGTCCCGTTCCTGCTCCCGAGGTCGGTCAGGACGAGCCGACCGGCGCGTGCGGCCAGGCGTGCGTGATGGCGCGAGACGAGCGGGTCGGCGACCGCGACCTCCGCGTCCGCCGCGCGGCCGATCGTCAGCGGTCGCCCGTCGATCGGGACGTCCCGGGGCGGTCGGCCGGGCGTCGCCACCCGGAGCGCCGTGCCAGGGGGGACCGGCGGCGGGACCCGGTGGACCATCGTCTGCTCGGGGGGCGCGCCGGGCTCGATCGGCGCCCGGCGCAGGTCGGCGAAGCCGGCCGCGATCCGCACGTCCCCGGGCTCGAGCGACGGCGACCCCACGACGGCCACCGTCGGCCGCTCGGGGATCCGGTAGCCCCGCCGGCGGGCGTGGGCCAGGGCTACCCCGGCGAGGTCCTCCTCGAGTGTCGTGAGGCGGGCGAGCGAAGCGGCGTCCGCCGGGCCGACCTCGACGGTGAAGCGCGTCGGCGCGAGCATCCCGTCCGGCCCGGCCCGCCGCTCCTCGTCGATCGCGCGCTCGATCCGGCGGGCAAGCGTGACCGGCTCGACCGAGGCACGAAGCAGGCGGGCGGTCGGTCGTTCGAAGAGCCGCTCGAGGAAGCGCTCGAGGGCGGCCAGGGGGCGCATCGGCCGGAAGGACTCCGTTCTGCCATCGATGGACGCTTGCGAGGACGATCGTGCATCCCCGGGGGTACCTCGTTCCCCGGGGGCTCTGGGAACCCTACGGTATACTCTCGGACCCGCGAGGGGTCCGCGCGACCCCAGCGTGGGTGCGCACGCCCAAGGGGCCCGATGACCGACACCATCACCGAATCGTTCTGCGAACGCTGCGGCACGCGGTACTCCTTCGAAAAGACCGCGAGGCCGCACCGCGGCGGATTCGGGCGCGTCCGGGTCCTGACCCGCGGTCTGCGCAACTACGTCGCCAACGACGGCATGCCGATGGCCGAGGCGATGGCCGCCGCTCGCCACGACGAGGAGCGGTCCGGCCTCACGCGGCAGCTGGACGCGTTCCACAAGACGTTCAACTTCTGCATGAGCTGCCGCCAGTACACCTGCTCCAACTGCTGGAACGGGGGCGCCGGCGAGTGCCTCACGTGCGCCCCGGACCTCGGCCGCGAGGTGCTCCCCGCGGCCTTCCCCGACCTGCCCATGGGCGGCCCAGGCGAGGTTGCTCCGCTCCCCGACCATGATTTGATCGAGGCCACGGCCTGGCCGCGCGTGGATCTCGTCCGGGCAGAGCCCGCGGGAGCGGGCGCTCCCGCCGCCGCAGCTGCCGGCGCCGAGCTGCCGCAGGCAGTCCCGGCGGACGTGACGCCCGAGCCGGTGGCTGCCGAGGCGGCACTCGAGGTGGCTGTGGCCGAGGCGGCCGGAGCGGCCGAGCCCACGGCAGCCGAGGCGGCCGGGGCCTTGGCACCGGCGGCCGAGCCCGTAGCTGCCGAGGCGGAGCCGCTCGAGGTGGCTGTGGCCGAGGCGGCCGAGGAGGCGCCCCAACCCGACGACCTGACCTCCGACGAGCTGGCCGAGGTCGAGCACGCGCTCGCCGCCGCCCACCCCGGCGCGCTCGAGCAGGCGGCCGAGGAGGCGCCCGACCTGCCGCTCGCCACGCCGGCCGACCGCGCCGGGGCCGCGCGGGGCCAGACCCGCAGCCTGCTGCGCCGGTTCCGACCGGGCAGGCACGCGGCCACCGAGCCCGAGGCGGCAAGGATGGCAGCGGCCCCGGCGACCCCGCCAGCGCCCGAGCCGCAGCCGCTCCCGACCGTCGAGCCGGAAGGGGTCGCGGCGACCCCGACAATGCCAGAGCCGGAGCCCGAGGCAGCCATCCCCGAGCCCGCGCCCGAGCCCATCCAGGCGGCTCCCGCCGCCGCCGCGCCCTCCGCGGAGCCGTCGGCGCCGCAGGCGCCCGCCCCGCCGCGGGACGTCGTCGCCCAGCCGGTCTGGCAGATCGTCGCCCCCGACATCGAGAGGGAGGCGCCCGCGTCGTGGCCCGAGACGTCCGCCTGGCCATCCGGCCCTCCCGCCCCGCCCGTCGTGCCGGGCGCCGCGGCCGCGCCGTGGGCTTCGCGCCTCGCGACCGCGCGTCCCGAGGTGAGCGGCGTCTGGGCAGCCAGCAGCCAGGAGGTCCTCGCCGCGGCCGCCCCGAGCGGCGCGCATGGGCCCGGGCCTACCGTCCAGGCGTGCGTGAGCTGCGGGCTCTCCCTCTCGGCCACCGCCCGCTTCTGCCGTCGCTGCGGGAGCCGCCAGGGCTGAGCCGCCCGGCGCACCGAGGCTCGTCGCAGCGCGCCGCCGGGCGGCCGGCAGCGCCTCAGGACCCGGGCGCCTCCCCGGCCGACGTCGTGCGACGCCGGGCCCGTCGGTCGCGCTCCGCCACCCAGGCCGCTCCCAGCACGAGCAGCTGGGTCACCGCTCCCAGCCAGAGCAGTCCCGCGAAGAGCGCCCCGAAGGCGCCGTAGAGCTGGGCCGCCCCGAACAGGAGTGGCCCGAGGAAGGCGAAGAGCGCGGTCAGGATGAAGACGCCCGTCCCGACCAGGGCCGCAGGAAGGCCCAGGCTCCGCCAGGAGGGCCGGGGTCGCGGCGTGAAGCGGTAGGCCAGGGCGACGATGCCCCCCACGGCGGCGACGGAGAGGATGCCGCGGGCGGCCGGGCTCGGCGCGCCGAGGGCGTCGCCCAGGGGGGTCGGCATGGCCAGCAGGACGAGCACCAGGGCGGCCGCGAGCGTTCCGCCGGCGACGCTCGCCGCGGCGACGAGGTCGCGCAGCGGCGTCCGGCCCGGGCCGGCATCGTCGAACACCAGCCGGAAGGCCCCGTCGAGCGCCCGGACGAGGGAGCTGGCCGTCCAGACCAGCAGGGCGAGGCCGAGCAGGCCGGAGGGGGCCGCCAGGTTCCCGGCCCCGTCCAGCGCCTCGCCGATGAGCGGGGCCAGCGGTGGCAG
Source organism: uncultured Chloroflexia bacterium (assembly GCA_963821235.1). Lineage (GTDB taxonomy): Bacteria > Chloroflexota > Limnocylindria > Limnocylindrales > CSP1-4 > CTSoil-043. The sequence continues at coordinate 1,955,354 of CAWGCS010000001.1, read as the reverse complement.
CTGGGCGGAGACGAGGGCGATGACCTCGTCCCGAACGGTCGCATCCCTCGCGAAGTAGCCGGCGATCGAGACGACGACGAGGAGTGCCGGCACGAGCGCGAAGAGGGCCACGAAGGCGAGGCCGCGGGCCAGGATGGGACCCCCGGCCGTGGCGTAGCGGGCATAGACCGCGTGCGCCATAGCGATCCGCGGCAGGCCGAGGAGCCGGGCCACCGTGGGCTCCAGGCGGGCGGCGGCGCCGGCGACAATCCGCCCGATCGCACCGGGCTCCTCCTTCTCCGGCACCGGCGGCCTCGACGGCCCATCCGGCCGGGCCGGGCCCGCCAGGTCAGAGCTCCTCGAAGAAGCCCGGCTGCAGCGCCTCCGCGGCAACCCGCCGGCGTGGCCGCAGGAGCGCCCGGATCTCGGCCCGGCGCACGTAGCGCCGCCCGCCGATCTTGAGGGTCTGGAGCCGCCCCAGGCGCGCCCAGCGGCCGAGCGTCTCCGGCCGCAGGTGGACGTTCGCCCCGCCGAGGATCGTGACCGCCTCTGCGAGGGTGATCCAGTCCGCGGCGGAACGACTCATCTTCGTGCCTCAGTCGCTCGATCCGGCCGACGGCGCGGGCGTCGAGCCGGAGGATCCGTCGCCGGCCTTCTCGCCGGCCTTGTCGGCCGTGTCGCCCGACTTCTCGCCCGACTTCTCGCCGGCCGTGTCGCCCGATCGCGACCGCTTCGCGGACGCGCCCGACTGGCGACGGTCCATCCGGGCCCAGCCGCTCCCCTTGAAGAGGATCGTCGGCGGGACGAAGGCGCGATGGACCGGGCCTTCGCAGACGGGGCATTGGTGGGGACCCGTCTCGTTCAGCCCGTGGAACACCTCGAAGCGGTGGCCACAGGCGCTGCAGACGTAGTCGTAGATCGGCACTCGGAACGTCCCGGCCCGCTCAGCCGCGGAGGAGGCGCATGCCGCACTTCGGGCAGTAGAAGGCCCGCTCGTGGGCCGAGGCGAAGCCGCAATGCGCGCAGACCAGGCCGCCGCGGCCCGCGGCCGGCACCGGCCGGTCCAGCGGCGCGACGCCCAGCGAGTACTGGTTTGCCAGGATGTTCTGGAAGAGGCCCCCGAGGATCCGGGCGGCGATCCGGTCCGTGTCCCCGCGGACGCCCCGGCCGCCCCAGCCGACGACGGCACGCACCAGCATGTCGCCGGTCCCCTCGTCCCAGTGGGAGGCGACGCCTCCGATGATGGCGCTGTAGTCGGGGTACCCGGAGGTGTCCACCTCGCCGTCGAGGAGGGCGACCGCGAGGGTGTCGAAGGCGAGGTCGATCGCGTCGAGCGATTCCAGGACGTAGATCGCGTGGCGGGTGATCGGGCCGTGGCCGTGGTGGGCGTTCACCCACTGCATCGCCTCCGAGGGCCGGATGATCGCGGGCGAGGCCTCGCTGAACTCGATGGGCAGCGGCTCGGCGACCTCGATCTCGCTGCGGGCCAGCCCGACGAGCATCGACGGGAGCTCCGCCAGGGCCCGCGGCCCGGCCTTCAGCCGCACGCCCTCGCTGCTCTTGCCGGCGTAGTAGAGCTTGAGGACGTACTCCTGGGCCGAGGCGTCCTCCGGAACGACCGGCGTGGCGACGGGCTGGGCCTCGACGCGGGCCTTGCGCTTCAGGAACTCGAGCGGCACGGAACCTCCCTCGGATCGGTCGACGGTAATCCTAGCAGCGGGACCCGGCGATCGGCGAGGGTCGCGCCGGGCGTCGCCTCCGAGAAACCGCTTGACAAGCCTGCCGGGCCGCGGCTAGCCTGCCGTGGTAACGCGCGTTACCCACCCAGCCTTCGGGGGACGCAGCTCATGACACCCGTCTCGCGACGACGCGTCACCAGCGCCGATGTGGCCGCGCGCGCCGGGGTCTCCCGGACGACGGTCTCCTTCGTGCTGAACGCGCGCCCGGGAACCCGCATCTCGCCCGACACATGGCGACGCGTGGAGGAGGCGGCGCGCGAGCTCGGGTACCTCCCGCACGGGGCGGCGCGGACCCTGGCCGGCGGCGCCAGCCACACCATTGGCATGGTCCTCCGCCAGTCGGCCGAGCAGGTTGCCGCCGACGCCCTCCTGGCGGAGACGCTGCTGGGCGTGGCCGCCGAGGTCCGGGTGAGCGGCTACCGAGTGCTGGTGGAGCCACTCCCCCCGGAGATCGGCCACTACAGCGAGCTCCTCATCTCGCAGCAGGTCGATGGCCTCATCGTCTCGGGTCCCCGCGCCGACGACGAGGAGCTCTTCGCGCTCGCTGCCGACGGCCTGCCGGTCGTCCTCCAGGGTTCCCTGCCCAGCCTCGCCGTCCCCAGCGTCGACGTCGACAACCGGGCCGGGGCGCGGATCGCCGTGGAGCACCTGCTGGGGCTCGGCCACCGACGGATCGCCTGCATCACCAACGCTCCCCTCGCCTACACGGCGGCGACCGAGCGCGTGGCCGGCTATCACGACGCCCTGGACGCAGCCGGGATCCCGCCGGACGACCGCCTCGTGGCCGAGGGTCGCTTCGATGCGGCGAGCGGCCAGCAAGCCATGGCCGGCCTCCTCGCCCGGAGCGATCCGACGGCCGTCTTCGTGGCCAGCGACGTGGTGGCCTTCGGCGCCCTCGGCGCCGCCCGCGAGGCGGGCCGTCGCATCCCCGACGACCTCTCCGTGGTCGGCTTCGACGACATCCCGCTGGCTGCGCACTTCGATCCGCCACTCACCACCATCCGCCTCCCGGCCAACGCCCTCGGGGCGGCCGCCGGGCGGGCCCTCGTCGACCTCCTGGCAGGTCGCCAGGTCGCCCGGCGAGCGGTCCTCGCCACCGAGCTCATCGTCCGCCAGACCACGGCCATCTACCGGCCCAGAACAGGAGGAGCAACGGCACGACGCAGGGGGACGCAGCACGCCAGCGCAGCTACCTGACAAGGAGGAGACGCAGATGCACGCATCGACTCGACGTCCGTTCGCCCGGGCGACCGCCCTCGTGGCGGTCCTGGGCCTCGTCGTGGCCGCCTGTGGTGGCGCCGCCACGGCGAGCCCGACCACGGGGGCGAGCGCGACACCCGGCAGCGAGGCGAGCGCCACGCCGGCCAGCTCGCCCACCGCAGCCGGCGGCGACCTGGCCGGCCAGACCGTGACTGTCATCGGCACGTGGGGCGGCAGCGAGCAGGACGCCTTCATGGCGATGGTCAAGCCCTGGGAGGACCAGACCGGCGCCACCGTGAAGTACACGGGGACCCGCGACCTCAACACGGTCCTCACGACGGGCGTGGCGTCGGGCGTCCTGCCCGACCTCGCCGGCCTGCCCGGACCCGGCCAGATGCAGCAGTGGGCCGACAGCCTCGTCGATCTCGGCAGTGTCCTCGACGTGCCCACCTACAAGTCCGAGACGGCCGCCCCGCTGGTCGACCTCGGGACCGTCAACGGCAAGCTCGTCGGCGTCTTCATCAAGACCGCCATCAAGGGGCTGATCTGGTACAACCCCAAGACCGTCGACCTCTCCGCCAGCCCGCCCACGACCTGGGACGCGCTCCAGACGGCCATCACCGACAACAAGAGCAAGGCCGAGGCGCCGTGGTGCCTGGGCATCGAGTCCGGCGCGGCCTCCGGTTGGCCCGGCACGGACTGGATCGAGGACCTCGTCCTTCGCCAGGCCGGCCCCGACGTCTACAACCAGTGGTGGCAGGGCAAGGTCAAGTGGACCGACCCGGCGATCAAGGCCGCCTTCGAGACGTTCGGCCAGGTCGTCGCCTCCAGCTTCGGCGGCGGCTCCACGGTGAACGCCACCAACTTCGCCAACGCGGGCGACCCGCTCTTCAAGAGCCCGCCGGGCTGTCTCTTCCTCCACCAGGCCAGCTTCATCACCGGCCTCGGCGGGTTCAAGGATGCGACCGCCGGCACCGACTACAACTTCTTCCCCTTCCCCGACATCAACGCCCAGTACACCGGCGCCGTCGAAGGCGCCGGCGACCTCTTCGGCATGTTCCACGACACGCCGGCCGCACGCTCGCTGATGGCCTACCTGGTGACCGCCCCCGCCCAGGACATCTGGGTCAAGATCGGCGGCGCCATCTCGGCCAACAAGAACGCGACCGACTACCCGGACGACATCAGCAAGCGCTCCGCCGACCTGCTGACCAACGCCAAGGTCTTCGTCTTCGACGCCTCGGACCTCATGCCGAGCGCCATGAACGATGCCTTCTGGAAGGGCATCGTGGACTACGTCAAGAGTCCCGGGAACCTCGACGCGATCCTGGCCAACCTCGACACGATCCAGGCCGACGCCTACAGCCAGTAGCCCCGCGCTCCCGGCAGGGACGGCGTCCTGCCGTCCCCGCCGGGCCGCCCAAGCATCGAGGCCGCCATGGACCCCCGACTGGTCACTGCCATCATCGTCGTGGTCGGCGTGCCCGCCGTCCTCGTCGGCTACATCGTCCTGACGGAGCAGGTCCTGCGCGCCCTGCCCCAGCGGGCGCGGGGCCGGATCCGGCCCTGGCTGTGGCTCTTCCCCACCCTCGCCTTCCTGGCGGTCTTCCTGGCCTACCCGACGATCGGGACCTTCGTCCGCAGCTTCCAGAACGCAGCCGGGACGACCTTCGTCGGGCTCGACAACTACTCCTGGTTCTTCAACACGGGCAGCACCCTGGGGGCGCTGAAGAACAACGTCATCTGGCTGGTCGTGCTGACCGCGCTCGCCGTGGGCCTGGGCCTCCTGATCGCGACCCTCGTCGACCGCGTCCGCTACGAGACCGTGGCCAAGACCGTGATCTTCGTGCCGCTGGCCATCAGCATGGTCGCGGCCGGCGTCATCTGGAAGTTCATGTACGACTACCAGGCGCCGGGCCAGCCCCAGCTGGGCACGCTGAACGCCGTGCTGGGGTCCGTCGGCGTGGCGCCCGTCCCCTGGCTGCAGACCTCGGAATTCAGCTTCAACACGATCCTGCTCGTGGTCGTCATGGCCTGGATGTGGACCGGCTTCTGCATGGTCATCATCTCGGCGGCGCTCAAGGGCATCAACCCGGAGCTCCTCGAGGCGGCGCGCGTCGACGGCGCCACCGAGCTTCAGGTCTTCCGGCGGATCACCCTGCCGCTGCTCGCTCCCACCCTGGCCGTGGTCTCGACCACGATGGTCATCACGGCCCTCAAGGCATTCGACATCGTCTACGTCATGACCAACGGCAACTTCGACACGGAGGTCATCGCCAACCGGATGGTCAAGGAGATGTTCACCTTCGGGAACAGCGGCCGGGCGAGCGCCATCGCGATCATCCTGCTGCTCGCCATCATCCCGATCATGGCGGTGAACGTCCGCCGCTTCCGGGTCCAGGAGGCGATCCGATGACCGGGGCGACGAGGGCCGTGGCGGCCTCCGCGTCGCCGGGCCGGACCGCCGGCTTCCTGCGGCGGCTCCCCCTCCACCTGACGATCCTCCTGCTCATGGTCATCTGGCTGATCCCGACGATCGGCCTGCTGGTGAACTCGTTCCGCCCGCCCGAGGCGCTCACCCAGTCCGGCTGGTGGGCGGTCCTCTTCGGCCCGAGCCAGCTGACGGTCGAGAACTACGCCCACGTCATGGCCCAGAGCAACCTCGCCGACGGCTTCGTCAACAGCCTCTTCATCTCGATCCCGGCCACGATCATCCCGGTCCTCGTCGCCGCCTTCGCGGCGTACGCCTTCGCCTGGATGCGGTTCCCGGGGCGCGACCTGCTGTTCGTCGTCGTCGTCGGGCTGCTGGTGGTCCCCCTCCAGTCCACCCTGATCCCGATCCTCCAGCTGTACGGCCCCAAGGGCCTCAACATCGCCGGTTCGTTCCTCGCGGTCTGGCTGGCCCACACCGGCTACGGGCTGCCCTTCGCCGTCTACCTCCTGCGCAACTTCATGGGCGAGCTGCCCCGCGAGGTCTTCGAATCGGCGGCGATCGACGGGGCGAGCCCCGTGACGTCCTTCTTCCGGCTGGCCCTGCCGATGAGCGTGCCAGCGCTCGCCGCGCTGGCGATCTTCCAGTTCCTCTTCGTGTGGAACGACCTGCTGGTCGCCCTCATCTACATCGGCGCCCAGAACCCGGACAACGCGCCCCTCACCATCGTGGTGGCCAATCTCGTGAACTCGCTTGGTGGCGGCTGGCAGTACCTCGCTGCGGCGGCCTTCGTCTCGATGGCCCTCCCGCTCGCTGTCTTCCTTATCCTGCAGCGGTACTTCGTGCGCGGCATCGTCGGCGGCTCCGTCAAGGGCTGACGACGATCGACCGGCCGGGGCGCCGAGCTCTCCGCCAGGGAACCGCCTCCATGCCACGAACCAGGACCGGCCGGGGCACACGGCCGCCCGCCGCACCCGACTGGTACAAGGACGCCGTCATCTACGAGGTGCACGTCCGAGCGTTCCGCGACAGCAACGGCGACGGGATCGGCGACTTCCGGGGCCTGACCGAGAAGCTCGACTACCTCGCCGACCTGGGCGTGACCGCGCTCTGGCTGCTGCCCTTCTTCCCGTCGCCCGGCCGCGACGACGGCTATGACACGGCCGACTACACCGCCGTCCACGCCGACTACGGGACCCTGGCGGACGTCCGGACGTTCATCGCCGAGGCCCACCGGCGCAACCTGCGGGTGATCGGCGAGGTCGTCCTGAACCACACCTCGGACCAGCACGTCTGGTTCCAGCGCGCTCGCCGCGCGCCCCGCGGGAGCCCCTGGCGGGAGTTCTACGTCTGGAGCGACAATCCGGACCGCTACGCGGAGGCCCGCGTCATCTTCCGCGACTTCGAGACCTCCAACTGGGCCTGGGACCCGGTCGCCGGCGCCTACTACTGGCACCGCTTCTACTCCCACCAGCCCGACCTCAACTACGAGAACCCGCGCGTCCGCCAGGAGGTTCTCCGCGTCGTCGACTTCTGGCTCGGCCTGGGGATGGACGGCCTCCGCCTCGACGCCGTGCCGTACCTCTACGAGGCGGACGGCACGAACGGCGAGAACCTGCCGGCGACCCACGCCTTCCTGCGCCAGCTGCGGCGCCACGTGGACCAGCGCTACGGGGACCGGATGCTCCTCGCCGAGGCCAACCAGTGGCCGGAGGACGCCGTCGAGTACTTCGGCTCCGGCACCGGCGACGAGTGCCACATGGCCTTCCACTTCCCCCTCATGCCCCGCATCTTCATGGCCCTTCGCACCGAGGACCGCTTCCCCATCCTCGACATCGTCGACCAGACCCCTCCGATCCCGGAGACCGCCCAGTGGGCGATCTTCCTGCGCAATCACGACGAGCTGACTTTGGAGATGGTCACCGACGAGGAGCGGGACTACATGTACCGGGCCTATGCCAGCGACCCGGCGGCCCGCATCAACCTGGGGATCCGGCGGCGGCTGGCGCCCCTGGTGGGGACCCGCCGCCAGCTCGAGCTCCTCAACGGCCTGCTCTTCTCCCTGCCCGGCACGCCGGTCATCTACTACGGCGATGAGATCGGCATGGGCGACAACTACTTCCTGGGCGACCGCAACGCCGTGCGGACCCCCATGCAGTGGAGCCCCGACCGCAACGCCGGCTTCTCCGAGGCGAACCGCCAGCGCCTCTACCTGCCCCTCATCGTCGATCCCGAGTACCACTTCGAAGCGGTCAACGTCGCCGCCCAGGCGGCGAACCCCTCGTCGCTGCTGTGGTGGATGAAGCGGGTCATCGGGCTGCGGCGCCGCCACCCGGCCCTGGCTCGCGGCAGCTTTGAGGTCATACCGACCTCCAACCGCCACATCCTCGCCTACCGCCGCGTCCACGACGACGAGACGATCCTGGTGATCGCCAACCTCTCCCGCTACGCCCAGTGGTGCGACGTCGACCTCGCCCGGGACGCCGGGCGGCGGGTGGTGGAGCTCTTCGGGGGCACGGAGTTCCCGCACGTCACCTCGAAGCCGTACCCGCTGGTCCTGGGCCCCCACTCCTTCCTGTGGTTCCGCCTCGGCACGGCCGAGGAGGCGACGGGCCGGCCGCCGGTCCTGGCCCCGGCCGCCGATTCGGTCACCGCCCTCGTCGCCGCCGGAGCCGGTCGCGGCACGCCGCTCGCCTCTGCCCTGGCCCGCTGGCTGGCCCGCGTCCCGGCCTATCGCCGCCAGGGTCCCGTCGCCTCGTCCACGCGCGTCGCGGAGTCCTTCCCCCTCGAGCTCCCCGGGCGGCGGGCAGCGCTCCTCCTCGTGCGGGCCGAGACGCGATCCGGGGATGCACTCACGGTTCCCCTCGTCGTCGAGGCCGTGGACGCCGCCGATGACGTCGCCCCCGGCACGGGCGCCGTCATCGCCCGCCTGCGGGACCGTGGGGCGCCTGCGGATGCGGGAGCCCTCCTCGACTCGAGCGCAGACCCGGACGTCGTCCGGGCGCTCGGATCGCTGGCCGTCGCAGATGCGCAGGGTGGCGGCCGCGGCGCGGGGCTGCGGGGACGGCCGCTCCTCCGTGGTCCGCGCTCGGGCGAACGGCGACGGGGCGCCGACGAGGGGACGATCCCCGTCCTGCGCCCAGTCGGCAGGGTCGAGCCGACCCCCCACCTGGAGGTCGTGACGGCTCGCGAGCTCCTCGCCGCCGGGGTGCCCCTGGAGCCGATCGCCGGCGCGCTCGAGGCGATCGTCGACGGGCGGCCGTCCGTCGTCGGCCTCGCCGTCGAGGAGCGAGGGGGCGGGCGGGCGACGTTCGCCGACGAGGCCGCGGCGTCGCTCGATCGGCTCCTCGACGCCGCCGTCGCCCATGGCGACGTGGTCGCCCGGATGCGCTTCGCCCCGAGCAGCCTGCTCGGGGCAGGGTCCGTCGAGCCCGTCGACTTCGTCGCCCGCGGGCTGGCCGAGATCGTGGTCGCCGCCCGCCAGGTCGGGGAGTGCCTGGCCCGGCTGCACGACGGGCTGGCCCGGCTCGTCGAGCCCGCGCCTGAGCCGTACTCCTCGATGGACCGGCGGGCCCTCTACCAGTCGGTACGGACGCTGCTCGGCGAGGTCGTCACCGCCCTGCGCGACGCCCCGGCGGTCCTCGACGAGGGCGTCCGGCGATCACCGGCACCGTGGGTCGAGGCGGCGATCGGGGCGCGCCCGGCGCTGGATCGGCGCTTCCGCATCGTGGTCGCCCGCCGCCTCGACGGGCTCCGCATCGCCAGCTACGGTGGACCGATCGAGGCGTCGCGCCTCGTCCGCTCGGGCAGTGGGTTCGCCATCGGCATTCCCGCGCCCGACTACCGCGACGCGGTCGACCGGCGGAGGCTCCGCTCGCCGCTCCTCGACGTCGCTGCCATCCTCGCCTCGCTTCGACGGATCGCCCTGTGCCCGATCCATGGCTCGGAGCCGGATCGCCGGGCGCTCCGACCGGAGGACGCGCGCCGGGCCGAGGGCTGGGCTCGCGCCTGGTGGGCGCGCGTCGGCGGCGGCCTCGTGGCGGCCTACTTCGTCGCGCTCGGCAGGCCGGCCCTCGTCCCCAGCGCCGACGACGACCGGGGCCTCCTCCTGGACCTGCTGCTCGCCGAGGTGACCCTCGGCGGACTGCTGGGCGACCTGCGGGCCGGCCTCCCGGCCGATCCGACCGCCCTCGTCGGCCTCGTCGACCTGGCCGAGCCTCCTCCCGGGGCCGCTTCCGCCTGACCTTCAGGAGATCCAGCCCAGCCGCTCCGCCACCAGGACCGCGGCCCCCACCAGCCCGACGTCGTCCCCCAGCGCAGCCGGGACGATGCGGACGCGCGAGGACGGTCGCCGGAACGCGCCGGTGGCGACCGCCGCCCGCGCCGGATCCAGGAGCCGCGCGCCCTGGCCCGCTGCGAGGCCCCCGCCGACGACGATGAGGGCCGGGTTGAAGACATTGACGAGGGAGATGCAGGAGATGGCGAAGGCGTCCCGGGCGTCGGCCATGATCGCGGCCGCCGCCGGATCGCCGGCCTCCTCCGCGGCGGCCACGTCCCGGGCCCCGAACGACTCCCCGCGCGCGGCGACCAGCTCCGACAGCGGCCCGCTCTCGCCCCGGGCGGCCGCGGCCCGGGCGGCCCGGGCGATGCCGCTGCCGGAGGCGATCCCCTCGAGGTGGCCGGGCATCCCGCAGGCGCACGGCGCCCCACGACGGTCGACGGTCAGGTGGCCGAGCTCGCCGGCCGTCCCGTCCGGGCCGCGCAGCAGCCGCCCATCGGCCACGATGGCCCCCCCGATGCCCGTGGAGACGGTCAGGTAGAGGAAGTCGGCACAGCCAGCGGCGGCACCGAAGCGGCCCTCCGCGAGGGCGGCGACCTGGGTATCGCGGTCGAGGAAGGCCGGCAGGCCGACCGCCTCCCCGACGAGGCCGGCCAGGGGCGTGTCGTGGAAGCTGCGGCCGAGGTTCGGGGGATCGAGGATCACGCCCGCCCGGGGATCCAGCGGGCCGGGAGCGGAGATGCCGACGGCCGCGAGGGGCATCGCGCCGGGCCGCGCCTCGTGGCGCCGCCGCACCTCGACGGCCAGGTCGATGCAGGCCCGGACGATCGCCGCGCCGCCCTGCTCGACCGGCGTCCGCCCCCGGGCGGCCACGAGGACCGTGCCGCCGGGCTCCACGACGGCGGCCCGGACCTGCGTGCCGCCGAGGTCCAGGGCGAGGACCGCGGCGGCGCCGGCGCGGGGGGCCGGGCCGGGCGCGGCGTCGGGAGCTCTCATGGCCGGTCCGCCGGTCCGCGCCCGGCCGTCGGGCCAGGCGGCGCCTCCGGAACGGCGTCGCCGTCGACGACGAACCACGCCGCCGCGTCGACGGGCAGCCGATCGGCGACGATCGGCGTGCTCGCGAGGAGCGTCGTCCGCCCCACGGGGAGCTCGAGCGGCGACCCGGACAGGTTGACGGCGCAGCGCAGGCCGTTTGCCCGCTCGAACACGAGGGTCCCCCCCGGGGCCGGCAGCCAGCGCAGGTCGTCGCCGGCGAACCCCGCGTGCTCCCGCCGCAGGCCCAGGGCCGCCCGGTACAGGGCCAGCATCGAGCCCGCATCCCGCGACTCGGCATCCACCGAGAAGCCACGCCACGCCTCGGGCTGCGGGAGCCACGGCACGGAGCCCGGGGGGCCGAAGCCGAACGGGGGCCCGTCCCCCGACCAGGGAACCGGCACCCGGCACCCATCGCGCCCCCGGACTCGGTGGCCCGACCGCTCCCAGGTCGGGTCCTGGAGAAGCTCGTCCGGCAGGTCCTCGACCTCCCACAGCCCAAGCTCCTCCCCCTGGTAGAGGCAGGCGCTGCCGGGGAGGGCCAGCATGAGCAGGGCGGCGGCCCGTGCGCGCCGCGTCCCGAGCGCGACGTCCGTCGGGCCGGGGCCGGCCGTGAGGGGATGGCTGACGCCGCTGGACGGGCGGCCATAGCGGCTCAGGTGGCGCGCCTCGTCATGGTTCGAGAGGACCCACGTCGGCGACGCCCCGACCGCCCCCAGGGCGGCCCGATGATCATCGATGACGGTCCGCAGGGCCGTCGCCTCCCACGGGCTGCGGAGGAAGTCGAAGTTGAAGACGCCGTGGAGCTCGTCCGGACGCACGTAGAGCGCCAGGCGCCACGGCTCGATGAGGGCGACTTCGCCGACGAAGACCCGCGCAGGCTGATGGCGGTCGGCCCTTCGCCGCCACGACCGCCAGATGGCGTGGACGCCGTCACCGTCGAAGAACGGGTGCCCGATGGGCAGGCGACCCGACAAGGGGCCGAGGGAGCCCGCGGGGGCGTCGGGCAGCGCCGGGTCCTTCACGAGCCCCATCGCGACGTCGATCCGCAGGCCGTCGACGCCGCGCTCGAACCAGAAGTCGAGGATCGACTCGAACTCCGCCCGCACGGCCGGGCTCGTCCAGTCGAGGTCCGGCTGGGCGGGGTCGAACAGGTGCAGGTACCACTCGCCGGGGCGGCCGTCCGAGTCGGCGACGCGCGTCCAGGCAGGCCCCCCGAAGACGCTCTGCCAGTTGTTGGGAGGCGCCGCTCCATCCGGCCCGCTGCCGGCCCGGAAGAGGTACCGATCGCGCGCAGCGCTCCCGGGGCCCGCGGCCAGCGCCTCGCGAAACCAGGCGTGGGCGACCGACGTGTGGTTGGGGACGATGTCAAGGAGGACGCGCAGGCCATGGTCATGGGCGGCGTGGACCAGGTCCACCGCACCCGCCAGCGTCCCGAAGGTCGGGTCGATCTCCCGGTAGTCGGCGACGTCGTAGCCGCCGTCGGCCATCGGCGACCGATACCATGGGGTGATCCACAGGGCATCGACGCCGAGGTCCCGGAGGTACGGGAGCCGCTCGCGAATGCCCTCGATGTCGCCGATCCCGTCGCCGTCCGAATCCGCGAAGCTGCGGATGTAGACCTGGTAGGTCACGGCACGGCGCCACCACCCGGGGAGCGTCTCGTCGCCTCGATCAGTCACCGGCCCGGGCCTCCTCCCCTGCCCTGTGAGTCATCCACGGATCGCCAGACGTCGGCGGCCGATGTCACGCCAGGCGCCCGCGCAGCTTGGCGACCCGCTCAGCCAGCTCGCCCTCGCGGGTCCGGGCGCCATCGACCACCGCCGGCGGGGCCTTCGAGATGAAACGCTCGTCAGCGAGTCGGGCGCGGGCACCCGCCAGGAGTCCCTCGGCCTCGGCCAGGTCCTTCTCCAGGCGGGCCCGGTCCCGGGCCGCAGCTCCCGCGTCGGCGCCGGCCGCCGGACGCACGAGTGCCTCCAGGTCTCCCACCACGACGCCCAGGCTCGCCGGCCCCGCCCCGTGGAGAGCCGCCGCGTCGGGGACCCTGCTCAGCGGGCGGGCCCGGGCCAGCCGCTCGAGGGCCGGCCGGAGGGCGTCGAAGGCGTCCGCCAGCGGCGGCGCCACGACCACGTCCACGGGCAGCCAGGCGGCGGGGTCGACCTTGGCCTCGCTGCGGGCGTTGCGGATGCCGCGGACGAGGTCGAGCAGAGCGCCGGTCTGCGCCTCGGCGACCCCGTCGCCGGCGCCCGCCGCGGCCGCCGCCGGCCAGTCGGCCACGATCAGCAGGTCGGGATCGCCCGGCGCCTTGGGCAGCTGGCCCCAGACCGCCTCGGTGACGAACGGCATCACCGGGTGCAGCAGGCGCAGGTAGGTGTCGAGGGCCTCGACGAGCGCCCACCACGTCGCCTCGCGGTCCGCCGCCGGCAGGCGCTCGTCGGCCAGGCGGACCTTCGCCAGCTCCAGGGACCAGTCGCAGTAGTCGCCCCAGATCGCGTCGTAGAGGACGCCAGTGAGCTGGCCGAAGGCGTAGTCGGCCAGGGCCCGGTCGGCCGCCGCCACCGTGGAGGCCACGCGACTGCGGAGCCAGCGCTCGGCGGGCCCCAGACGGGCGGGGTCGGGGGCCCTGCGCGGCGCGTCGGCGGCGATCGTGCCCGGGCGGGCGCCGAGGACGAAGCGAGCCGCGTTCCACAGCTTGTTGGCGAAGTTGCGGGCGTTCTCCAGCTTGTCGGCACTGAACTTCTGGTCGTTGCCCGGCGCCGCACCGTGGATCAGGGCGAAGCGCAGCGCGTCGGCGCCCGACTCGTCGATCGCCTCGAGCGGGTCCACCACGTTGCCCTTCGTCTTCGACATCTTCTGGCCGTACGGGTCGCGGACCAGGCCGGACAGGTAGACCACCGCGAAGGGCGCCTCCCCGGTGAGGTGGATGCCGAGCATCATCATCCGGGCGACCCAGAAGAAGATGATGTCGTAGGCAGTCTCCATGACCGTGCCGGGGTAGAAGCGGGCGAGGTCGGCGGTCTTCTCCGGCCAGCCGAGGGTCGAGAATGGCCAGAGCCCCGAGCTGAACCAGGTATCGAAGATGTCGGGGTCCTGGACGAGCTCGGCGCGGGGCCGGCCGCAGGCCTCGCAGGCGCCCGGCCCGTCCTTGTCCGGGCTCACCGTCACGTGGCCGTCTGGGCAGTACCAGGCCGGGATGCGATGGCCCCACCAGAGCTGCCGGCTCACGTTCCAGTCGCGGATCTCGGTAAGCCAGTGCTCCCAGATCTTCTCGAAGCGTTCGGGAAGGATGACCGTTCGCCGGGCGCGCGTCGCCTGGAGGGCGGCCTCCGCCAGCGCCTTCGTCCGGACGAACCACTGGGTCTTGAGGCGCGGCTCCACGACGTCGTGGCTGCGCTGGCAGCGCCCGATGACCATCTCGTGGGGCTTGCTCCCGACGAGGTCGCCGGCAGCCTCGATGTCGGCCAGGATCCGCTGCCGGGCGGCATAGCGTTCCAGGCCGGCGTAGTGCCCGCCGGCCTCCGAGATGTGGCCGTCGTCGCGCATGACGTCCACGAACGGGAGGTCGTGGCGCTGGCCGGTGGCGTAGTCGTCGTGGTCGTGGGCGGGGGTGATCTTCACGGCCCCCGTTCCGAAGGCGGGGTCGACCATCGCGTCGGCGATGATCGGCACGAGCCGGTCGACGAAGGGGATCCGGGCCTGCCGTCCGACCAGGTGGGCGTAGCGCGGGTCGTCGGGATGGACGGCCACGCCGGTGTCGCCGAGGATCGTCTCCGGGCGGGTGGTGGCCACGGCGATGAAGGCGCCCGGCTCGTCCTGTCCGGTGGCCTCGTCGACGAGGTGGTAGCGGACGGTCCAGAGGGTCCCCGTCTCCGGGGTGGCGATCACCTCGAGGTCGGACAGGCTCGTCCGGCAGCCCGGGCACCAGTTGATGAGGGTCTCGTGGCGGTAGGCGAGCCCGTCGCGATAGAGGCGGTGGAAGGCCTCCCGGACAGCCCGGCTGGAGACCTCGTCCATCGTGAAGCGCAGGCGGCCCCAGTCGATCGACGCGCCCAGCCGGCGCTGCTGGCCCAGCATCACGCCCTTCGTCTCGTCGATGAAGCGCCACATCCGCTCGAGGTACCGCTCGCGGCCGAGGCTCGCCCGGGTCTCGCCGTCGGCGGCGATGATGCGGTCGAGGACGAACTGGGCGGCGATGCTGGCGTGATCGAGCCCGGGCAGGAAGAGGGCCGGGCGACCCAGCATCCGGGCGTGCCGGATCATGAGGTCCTCGACCCCGCTCCGCTGGGCGTGTCCCAGGTGAAGGCTGCCCGTCACGTTGGGCGGCGGCTGGATGATGACGAAGGGCGGCTTGGCCGCGTCGGCACGCGAGCCGGCGCCGTCCGGGGCGAAGACGTCCGCGGCGAGCCAGCGCTCGTAGATGGGCCCCTCGACCTCGGCCGGTCGGTAGGCCTTCGCGAGCCCGGCCCCCGACGCGCCCGCCGCTCCGTCCGCCATCGCGCCACTCCCTGTCGAAACGCAAACGCCCCGCTCGTCCAGCGGACGAACGGGGTCGTGGTACCACCTGCTGGTTCGGGCGTCGGCGCTCCCCGCTCATCGCGGGTGCGGTGTCCGATTCCCCTCGCGGCGCGCTATCGGGCGCCCGGCCGCACGGCTCGCGAGCGACGTTCGCGCCAGGGTCGCCGCGCGGCTCGCACCGTCCCGCGCTCGCTTCGGCCCCTGCCGACGCTACTCCTCTCGGTCACCGCCGTGAGGGCCGGAGTGTAGCACGCGAACGAGCCCGTCCGGCCGGATCACGGGGCGGTTGGCCGGGCCACCGCCGGGAAGCAGGCCTACGCGCTCTCGCCGCGAGCGGCGACGATCGCGGCGTCGTTCGTCTCGTCGACGCCCTTGGCGACCTCGGCCTCGGTGAGGAGAAGCGGCGGCCGGCCGTCGCGAATCGTCTCCTCGGTGATGATGCACTTGCGGACCTCCGTCCGCTCCGGGATGTCGTACATCACCTCGAGGAGCGCCTCTTCCACGATCGTCCGCAGGGCGCGAGCGCCGGTCTTGCGGACGAGGGCCTGCTCGGCCGTCGCCCGCAGCGCGCCGTCGGTGAAGACGAGGTCCACCTTGTCGAGCCCCAGGAAGCGCTGGAACTGCCGGGTGATCGCGTTCTTCGGCTCGGTGAGGACCCGGACGAGGTCGTCGGCGGTGAGCGCCGACAGGGTGACGACCACCGGCAGGCGGCCCACGAACTCGGGGATGAGGCCGAACTTGAGGAGGTCCTCCGGCATCAGGCGGTCGAAGACCTTCTGGCGGTCCGCCCTGGTCCCCTTGCCGTCCTGGCCGAAGCCCAGCGACCGCTTCCCGACGCGCTCCTCGATGATCTTCTCGAGCCCGTCGAACGCCCCGCCGCAGATGAAGAGGATGTTCGTGGTGTCGATCTGGATGAAGTCCTGGTGGGGGTGCTTGCGGCCGCCCTGCGGCGGCACGTTGGCGACCGTCCCCTCCAGGATCTTGAGGAGCGCCTGCTGGACGCCCTCACCGGAGACGTCGCGGGTGATCGACGGGTTGTCGGCCTTGCGGGCGATCTTGTCGATCTCGTCGATGTAGATGATCCCCCGCTGAGCCCGGGCGACGTCGAAGTCGGCGGCCTGGATGAGGCGCAGGAGGATGTTCTCGACATCCTCGCCGACGTAGCCGGCCTCGGTCAGCGAGGTCGCGTCGGCGATGCAGAAGGGAACGTCCAGGACGCGGGCCAGGGTCTGGGCCAGGAGCGTCTTGCCGGAGCCGGTCGGCCCGACCAGGAGGACGTTCGACTTCTGGAGCTCGACGTCGTCCGTGGCCCCGCCGGCGTTCACCCGCTTGTAGTGGTTGTAGACCGCCACGGAGAGGACCTTCTTGGGCTTCTCCTGGCTGATCACGTAGTCGTCGAGCGAGCCCTTGATCTGGCGAGGCGCGGGGAGCTTGGTCGCGGCGCCCGGCTTCTGCCGGGGCTGCTCGAGCATCTCCTCTTCGATGATCTCCTGGCAGAGGTTGATGCACTCGTCGCAGATGTAGACGCCCTGCCCGGCGATGAGCTTGCGGACCTGCTCCTGGCTCTTGCCGCAGAACGAGCAGCGATACGGGACCTTGGGCGTCTTGCCGGTGGTCACGGTCTCCTCACCCCCTCTGCGGTCCTGCCCGCCGCCGGGCTATCCGCCGGCCGGGGCCGGGCCGCCGTCGACGGTCGGCGGGGCCCCCTTGGCCGGGTTGCTGGCGGCCGGAAGTCCCGGCGCCGGCGCCCCGACCTTGGTCGGCGGGGTGTAGATCGCGTCGATGATGCCATACGCCTGGGCCGCCTCGGGACTCATGAAGTAGTCCCGCTCGGTGTCCTTGATGATCTTCTCGATCTCCTGGCCCGTGTGCCTGGCCAGGAGGCTGTGATTCGCGTTGACCAGGGTCTCCATCTCCTTGACCTGGATGAAGACGTCCGGGGTGTTGCCGCGGAAGCCGCCGGAGCCCTGGTGGATCATGATCCGGCTGTGCGGCAGGGCGTATCGCTTGCCGGGATGGCCCGCCGCGAGCAGGACCGCGGCCATGCTGGCCGCCATCCCCACGCAGATGGTGCTGACCGGCGCCCGCACCAGCTGCATCGTGTCGTAGATGGCGAGGCCCGAGGTGATCACCCCGCCGGGCGAGTTGATGTAGAGGTTGATGTCCTTCTCGGGGTCCTCGGAGTCGAGGAACAGGAGCTGGGCGATCACCAGGTTGGCGAGGTTGTCCTCGATCGCGTCGCCGAGGAAGATGATCCGCTCCTTCAGCAGGCGCGAGTAGATGTCGTAGGCGCGCTCGCCGCGGCTCGACGACTCGATGACCATCGGGACGAGCATCTGGGGACCTCCTGGGGCGGTGCCCTCGGCGCGGCCGTGGGCCGGCGGACGGCGGTGCGGGTCGGGAACGCGAAGGGTCACGCAGGCGAGGCTTCGGTGGCGGGCGAGGGCTCGGGCGCGGCTCCGGCGGCGTCGGCGACGACGGGCGTCGCGGGCTCGTCGCCCTCGACGTGCGGGATGGCGGGGTGCTCGGGGTGGGCCGCCAGCCAGCGGTCGATGAGCATCTCCACGACGCGCGACCGGCGCAGCGTGCTGCGAATGGCGGCCTGTGCTCGCGGCGTGTCGAAGTAGGCGGCCACCTTCGGCTCCGACGCGTAGCGCGCTCGGGCCTTCAGGATCTCGTCGATGATGTCGCGGTCGGGGACGTCGACCCCTTCGCGCGTGGCGATCTCGCCGAGGACCAGGAGCGTCTTGGCGCGGTCCGCGGCGCCCGGCCGGAACTCGGCGTGGAGCTCCTTGGCGGCCTTGCCGGTCGCCGAGAGGTAGGCCTCCTCGCTGATCCCCTGGCGGGCAAGGGCGCTCTTCAGCTCGTCGTGCATCACCTCGACCTCCTCGTCGACGAGGATGTCGGGGATCTCGACGGTCGCGTTCTTGACGGCGTAGTCGACGATCCGGTCGGCAAAGCCGTGGCGAGCCCGGTCGAGGGCGTTGCGCTCGAGGCGCCGGCGGACCTCGGCACGCATCGTGGCGAGGTCGGCGAAGTCGCCCATCGACCGAGCGAAGTCGTCGTCGGCCGGCGGCATGACCTTCTCGCGGAGCTCCTTCAGCTCGGCGCCGAAGTGGGCCGTCGCGCCCCGCAGCGACTCCTCCTGGTAGTCATCGGGAAAGGTGATGTCGAACTCGACGGTCTCGCCCCGGGTGAGGCCGACGAGGTGATCCTCGAACCCGGGGATGAGGCGCTCCTCGCCGATCACGAGGGGCATCCGCTCGGCGCTTCCGCCCTCGAAGGCGACGCCGTCGCGCGTCCCGACGTAGCCGATCACCGCCCAGTCGCCCTTCCGGGCGGGACGGTCCTCGACCGGTCCCAGGGTGGCCTGCTGGTCACGCAGCTCGTCGACGACCCGGTCGACCTTCGGCTCGTCGACGGCCTCGATCTCGGGCGCGAACGGGAAGCCGGTGTAGTCGCCCAGCTGGACGGTGGGCCGCAGGGGGACGGTCGCCTTGTAGCGGAGCGGCTTGCCCTCCTCCGCCTCCACGATATCGATGGAGGGGCGGCCGATCACGGCGATGGAGGAGTCCTCCGCGGTGCCCTTCAGCCAGTCGCGGTAGCTCACGTCGACGAGCGTCTCGACGGCCTCCTCCCAGACGGCGCCCGGCCCGAGGACGCGCTCGAGCATCCCCCGGGGGGCCTTGCCGGGGCGGAAGCCGGCGACCCTGGTGCGCTGGCTGAGGCGGCGGGTGGCGTCAGCGACGGCGCGCGCGACGCGATCGACGGGGAGCTCCACCTCGACGACAAGGGTGCTCTTCTCGGAGGGGGTTATGGTCACGTGCATGGCCGAAGCAGTATAGGGGCCGTCCCGGGCGACCGCCCCGCGACGGGCGGTGGTGGGCGAGGTCGGGGTCGAACCGACACGCCGCTCGCGCGGCACCGGCTCCTAAGGCCGGCGCGTCTGCCATTCCGCCACTCGCCCGAGGGGAGTCTAGTCGCTGGGACGCTCCCCGCCCGGCCCGGCCGGACCGAACCCTGGAGGCGTCGGCCGGCTCGCGGCCTCCGTCTCGCGGAGAGCGCGGGAGACCGCCTGCCGGGCCGCCTTCGTGGCCACCGGGAGTCCGATCTTCATGGCCAGGTTGACGAGCGAGCGCTGGCGTGCCTCGGACTTGCGGTCCTTGGCCGTGGCGTCGAGCCAGCCGGCGAAGCCCCGCTCCAGCGCGCCGCGCACCTTCGCCCCGTCCTCGCCGAGGGCTCGGACGGCCTTCTCGACCTGCTCGGGCAGGAGGCTCGGCGGGAGCGGCTCGGGCTCGCCGACGATGCGGCGCCTGACCTTGCGGAAGATCCTGCGTGGTCCGCCGACGGCGAGGAACGCCGCCCCGCCGGCCGCGGCCGCCGCCTTCGCGGGGCTGCGGCGCACGATGGCCTTGACGTCGACGGCGGCCTGGGCGCTCGCCCGCAGGCTCGCCAGCTCGTCGGCCAGGGCGGCGCGAGCGGCGGCGACCTCCTCCGCCGCGGCCAGGGCCACCGGATCGTTCGCCAGCGGCGCCGGCGAGACGTTGCCGGAGCGGCGGGCCGGGGCGGGCGGCGTCATTCGGTCGTCGGTCACGCCGCTCCCTCCTTCTTGCCGGGCAGGCGGGCCTGGATGAAGTCCTTCGTCTCGCGGGCGGCGTCGATCGAGGCCTGTGGGACGAAGCGCCGCCGCAGCTCCTCCCAGTCGTAGCCGCGCAGGGCGAGGGCGGCCAGGATCGGCCAGGCGACGAGGGCCACGCTGATGCCGACGGCGATCCCGACCCGGAGGCTGAACGAGATCGCGGTGAACGCGCCGGCCAGGGCGCCCAGGATCGCGCCGCCAAGCAGGCCCCCGAAGGCGCCGCCGCCCCCGCCGGCACGAGCGCCGAGGAGCAGGCCGAGGAGGCCCCCGATGGCGGCCCAGATGGCGACGCCGACGACCAGCGGCCGGACCCCGGCCTCCACGCCGGGGACGACGGACGTGCCGATGGAGACGTAGGCCGCGTTGGGCCAGGCGAGCCCGAGGGCGACGGAGACCGCGATGCCGATCAGCGCCGCCGCCACGAACGCCCGGGCGAGATAGGCGCCCGAGATGCGGAGCGCGGCCAGGACCAGCACGACGGCCGCCCCGACGAAGAAGAGGGTCCCATGGAGGATCCCCCACCCCATCGACCCGAAGAGCCACTCCCCGAGGAAGAGGACCATGCCGACGGGCACGAGGATCCCGACGGAGAGGAGGAAGGCCAGCGCCAGGCCGCCCAGCGCGGCGGCCCGCTTGGCGTCGGCCAGGATCGCCGCGAGCTCCGCCTTGGCGAGGTCGACGTGGCCCGCGGCGAGGCGGCGCCCGGCACGGATCGTCCGCCGCACCTGCTCCCGCAGGCCGGGCGCCGAGGGCGCGGCGCCGGCTTCGGGCCCGACTGCGGGTCCGGGCGCGGGGTCGGGGCTGAAGGGCTGGTCGCTGCCGGCGGGCATCGGCTGTGGATCGCCGCCGGGTTCGGTCGGGCTCAGGTGCCACCTCCGGGGCCGCGTGATCGGTCGCGTCGATGATACCCGCCCGGCGAGGCCGCGAACGGACCGGTGCGCCGCGTTCACGATCCCGAGGGTGGCGGCCCGCCTGCCGCCCCGCGGAGCGCGGGTGCGGCGACCTCAGCTGATCGTCAGGACCGGCTGCTGGCGGGCCGCGCGGACGCTCATCCGGGCGGCGACCGTCCTGGCCATCGCGGTGAGCGCCTGGGCGGCGGGTCCGGGCTCGCGCTGGGCCACCACCGGGATCCCCGCGTCCCCACCCTGGCGGACGGTCACGTCGAGGGGGATCCCGCCGAGGAACTCCAGGTCGTGCTCGCGGGCGAACCGCTCCGCGCCGCCCCGGCCGAAGATCTCGGTCGCCTCGCCGCAGTGGGGACACACGAAGGCGCTCATGTTCTCCACGACCCCGATGACCGGGACGCTCATCCGGCGGAACATCGCCAGGGCCTTCTCGACGTCCGAGAGCGCCACCGCCTGGGGCGTCGTCACCAGGACCGAGCCCGAGATGGGAACCGCCTGGGCCAAGGTCAGCTGCGCATCCGACGTCCCAGGCGGGAGGTCGACCACGAGGTAGTCGAGGTCGCCCCAGGCGACGTCGCGGAGGAACTGCTGGATCGCGCCCCCGACGAGAGGGCCGCGCCACACGATGGGCTGGCCGTCCGGGACGAAGAAGGCGATCGAGATCACCTTCACCCCGTGCCGCTCGAGGGGCAGGATCTTATTGTCGGGGCTCGCCTTCGGCGCTCCCTCGATGCCCATCATGAGGGGGATGTTGGGACCGGTGATGTCGGCGTCGAGCAGGCCCACCGCGGCCCCGTCCCGGGCAAGGGCGACGGCGAGGTTCGTGCTCACCGTGCTCTTCCCCACCCCGCCCTTGCCCGAAGCCACGGCGATGATGTTCTTGACGCCCTCGAGGAGCTGCGGCCCGGCCGCGGGTGCGGCCCGGCGGACCATCGCCCCCCAGGTGATCTCGATCCCGGCCGCGCCGATCCCCGCCAGGGCGGCCCGCGCGTTGCGCTCGATCTCGTCCTTGAGGGGGCAGGCCGGCGTCGTCAGCTCGATCGTGAAGGCCACGTCCGAACCCTCGATCGCGATCGCCTTGACCATGTTGAGCGTCACGATGTCGCGGCCCAGCTCGGGCTCCTGGACGGTGCGGAGGGCGTCGAAGACGGCGCCTTCGGTGAGCGTGGTCATGGAACGGTCGGGTCCTTCCGGTGCGGGGGCGGGACGCGGGCGCCGGGACAGGTGCCCGGCATCGGCATCGTAGCGCGGTGGCCCCGGCGACGCCCGACGGGGCCTCCCCGGCCACCCGCGGCGCCGGGAGGCGGCCGTCCGGCCTGCCCGCGCGGTCCGATCCAGTGGCGCGAGCGGCATCTGCGGAATTCGCATCGCGTGCTGCAGCGGCAGACGAAACCCGCAGGCGAATTCGCGGTTGACATGGCTTTCCGTGCGCCCGTACGATCTCGCGCGCTACTGCAGCGCAGTAGAGTCGGTGAACACGCGGGAGGAGGCGCGCCCACCGGCCGCAGCTGTCTCCGCCCCGTCCCCGGGCGGAGACGCCGATGCGATCCCCTTCCCCAACGCCCAGAGGAGCAGCCAGACGCCCGTGGCGACCGACATCGAAGTCCGGCTCGTTGATGTCGTCAAGAAGTTCGGGGAGATCGCCGCCGTCGACCATGTCGACCTGGAGGTTCGGGACGGCGAGTTCTTCTCCCTGCTGGGCCCCTCCGGCTGCGGCAAGACCACGACGCTGCGCATGATCGGCGGCTTCGAGGAGCCGACCTCGGGGCTGATCGAGCTCGACGGCGTGGACGTCACCTGGCTGCCGCCCTACCGCCGCAACGTCAACACCGTCTTCCAGAACTACGCCCTCTTTCCCCACCTGACGATCTACGAGAACGTCGCCTTCGGCCTCCGCCGCAAGAGCGTCAAGGACGCCGAGATCCGGCACCGGGTCGGGGAGATGCTGGCCCTCGTCGAGCTGGCCGGCTTCGAGAAGCGCAAGCCCACCCAGATCTCGGGCGGCCAGGCCCAGCGGGTGGCGCTGGCGCGGGCCCTCATCAACCGGCCGGCGGTCCTCCTCCTCGACGAGCCGCTTGGCGCGCTCGACCTGAAGCTGCGCAAGCAGATGCAGCTCGAGCTGAAGCGGATCCAGCAGGAGGTCGGGATCACCTTCGTCTACGTCACCCACGACCAGGAAGAGGCGATGACGATGTCGGATCGCATCGCCGTCATGAACCGGGGCCGCTACGAGCAGCTGGCGGACCCGGAGACCCTCTACGAGCGCCCCGCGACCCGGTTCGTGGCCGGCTTCCTCGGCGTCTCAAACCTGTTGCGCGGCACGATCGTGGAACGCGCCTCCGGGTACGCCGCCGTCCGCCTCGGCGACGACCTGGTGGTCCGCGTCCCGGTCGCCGCGGTGAACGGCTCGTCGACCGTCGAGGTCGGCGTGCGGCCGGAGAAGATCCGCATGTACGGGTCGGACCGCGAGGCCCCGGCGGGCTTCAACATCCTGGCCGGCACGGTCAGGGACGCCTCGTACCTCGGGGTGAGCACCCAGTACGTCGTCGAGACCCGCGGCGGCGGGCACCTGACCGTCTACGAGCAGAACGTCGAGCGGACGATCCACGGCTCGCTCTACCGCCCGGGGGAGGACGTTCGCCTCGCCTGGTCGCCGGACCACACGTTTGCCGTCGCGCCGTCCGCATCGGGGAGCGCGAGCGAGGAGTGATGCGGCGCCGCGCCCGGCGCCGCGCATGGAGGAGGAGATGTCCGAGCGCGATTCGATCCTCGGGCGGAGGATCACCCGTCGAACGATGCTCCAGGGCAGCGCCCTGGCCGGCGTGAGCGCCTTCCTGGCCGCCTGCGGCACGACGGCCCAGTCGTCGGCGCCGAGCGCGGCCGCGAGCGTCGCGCCGTCGGCCAGCGCCGGCGCGGAGGCGACCCCTGCCGGCCCCACCGAGCAGCCGACGCCCAGCGACGTCCTCAACTTCGCCAACTGGCCGCTCTACATCGACCAGGATGAGAGCACCCCGCCCAAGAGCCCGACGCTCGAGCAGTTCACCGCGAAGTACGGCACGAAGGTCAACTACGTCGAGGCCGTCAACGACAACGAGTCGTTCTTCGGGACGATCCAGCCGCCGCTCCAGGCCGGCCAGGATTCTGGCTGGGACCTCATCGTCCTGACGGACTGGATGGCCTCCCGGGTGATCCGGCTCGGCTGGGTGGAGAAGATCGACACCGCCAACACGCCGGCCTTCGTGGCCAACGTGGCCGACGTCTACAAGGGCGTCCCCTGGGACCCCGACACGAACCTGCGAGCGCCGTGGCAGTCGGGGATGACCGGCCTCGGCTTCGACGAGTCGGTGACCGGCGCGCTCACCTCGCTGGCCAGC
This sequence comes from uncultured Chloroflexia bacterium, assembly GCA_963821235.1. Lineage (GTDB taxonomy): Bacteria > Chloroflexota > Limnocylindria > Limnocylindrales > CSP1-4 > CTSoil-043. The sequence continues at coordinate 1,931,261 of CAWGCS010000001.1, read as the reverse complement.
CTGTGGACCGACGACGCGCGCTGGAAGGGTCGCGTCTGGATGCTGTCGGAGATGCGAGACACCGTGGGCCTGACGCTCCTCAAGCTCGGCCTGCGGCCGGAGGACGTGACCGAGGCGGACGCCACCACGGCCTTCGCCGAGATCACCAGGGCCGTCGACGCCGGGATCGTCCGGAGCTTCCTCGGCAACGACTACAAGGAGAGCCTCGTCAAGGGCGACCTCGTGCTGGGCACGGCCTGGTCCGGCGACATCATCCAGGCCCAGCTCGAGAAGGACTCGCTGCGGTTCGCCATCCCGGACGAGGGCGGGATGCTCTGGACGGACAACATGCTCATCCCGAAGGGGGCCCAGCACAAGTACACGGCGGAGCTGATGATCGACTGGGTCTACGACCCGACGGTCGCGGCCCAGATCGCCGCCTACGTCCAGTACGTGTCGCCGGTCAAGGGGGCCAAGGAGGCGATCGCGGCGAGCAGCGACCCGGAGGTCGCGGCGCTGGCCCAGAACCCCCTGATGTTCCCCGACGACGCCACGCTGGCCAAGGTCCACATCTTCAAGGCTCTCAGCGAGGCCGAGGAGACGTCCTTCAACGACCAGTTCTCGACGGTGATCGGGAACTAGCCTGCCCGCGGGCGGGCGGCCGACGCCGCTCGCCCGCGTCACGTCACCGGGTTCCGAGGGAGAAGTCGACGTGGGAGCGCGGCTCCGCCGCTACCGGTTCGTGGTCCCGTACCTGCTGCTGGCGCCGGGCCTGCTGTGGCTCGCCGTCTACTACGTCTACCCCGCCGTCCAGATGTTCATCGCCTCGTTCTGGAGCGGCTCCCTCTCGCAGGGCTACACGTTCTCCCTCTCGAACTGGACCAACTACACGGATGCCCTCGCGCGCTACGAGGAGCAGTTCATCCGCTCCGTCGTCTTCGCCGGCCTCGCCACGCTTCTGACGTTCCTCGTCAGCTTTCCCCTCGCCTACACGATCGCCTTCCGCGGCGGCCGCTACAAGAACCTCCTCCTCTTCCTCGTCATCGCCCCGTTCTTCACCAGCTTCCTCCTCCGGGTCATCAGCTGGCGGACGATCCTCGGCGACGACGGTCTCTTCCTCGGCCCCCTCAAGGACGTCGGGGCGGTGCCGGAGGACTTCCGGCTCCTGGCGACGCCCCTCGCCGTGGTGACCGGGATCGCCTACAACTTCCTGCCCTTCATGACCCTCCCGATCTACGTCAGCCTGGAGAAGATCGACCGACGGCTCCTGGAGGCCGGCCAGGACCTCTACGCCAGCCCCGTCATGACCTTCCGCAAGGTGACCTTCCCGCTGGCCCTGCCCGGGATCTTCGCGGGGACCCTCCTGACCTTCATCCCGGCGATGGGCGACTACGTCAACGCCGAGCTGCTGGGGCAGACGCCCTCGACGCGGATGATCGGGAACGTCATCCAGAGCCGCTTCCTGACCAACAACGACTACCCCACCGCGGCGGCGCTCTCGTTCATCCTGATGGCCGGCATCCTGCTGGCGGTGGCGGTGTACGCCCGGCTCCTCGGCACCGAGGAGCTCACGAGCGGGGCGGTCTGAGCGATGGCCACCTCGACGCTCGCCCCTGCGGCCCGATCGGCGCGGCCCGGCATCGGCCGCCGGGTCGGCCGCTGGCTGGGCCGCTACGGCCTCTACGTGTACACCGCCCTGGCCATCGGCTACCTGATGCTGCCGATCGCGGTGATGATCCTGTTCAGCTTCAACCGGCCCGTCGGCAAGTCGAACTTCACCTGGATCCAGTTCAGCCTCGATGCCTGGCTCAACCCGTTCGGGGCCCTCGGGCTGGAGAGCGCCGTGGCCGCCAGCCTGCGGATCGCCTTCATCTCCACCCTGGTGGCGACGGTCCTGGGAACGCTCATCGGCCTGGCCCTCACCCGCTACACCTTCCGGGGGCGTGGGCCCACGAACCTCTTCATCTTCCTGCCGATGGCGACCCCGGAGATCGTCCTGGGCGCCTCCCTGCTGACCCTGTTCGTCTCGATCGGCCAGCAGCGGAACGAGCTGACGATCCTGATCGCCCACATCATGTTCAACATCAGCTACGTGGTCGTGACGGTCCGGGCCCGCCTGACAGGCTTCCCGCGCCACCTCGAGGAGGCGGCCATGGACCTCGGGGCGACCGAGTGGGTCACCTTCTGGAAGGTCACCTTCCCCCTCATCTTCCCGGGGATCATGGCCGCCGCGATGCTCGCCTTCAGCCTCTCCATCGACGACTTCGTGATCACCAACTTCACGGCCGGCCAGACGGTGACCTTCCCGATGTACATCTACGGGGCCTACCGGATCGGCGTGCCGGTCCAGGTGAACGTCATCGGCACGATCATCTTCCTGACCGCGGTCGGAGCCGTCGTCATCAGCACGATCCTGCAGCGGCGCGACCGGGCCGCCTGAGGCCTGGGCGATGGGATCGAGCGACGAGCGCGCGGCCCCCCCTCCCGGCCTGCTCCGGATCGCCGACGCCGCCCGCGAGGTCGGCGTGTCGCCGAGCTCCCTCCGCCTCTGGGAGCGCCAGGGGCTGGTCGCCGCGCGTCGGGCTGGCACCCGCGAGCGGCGCTACGGCCCGACCGAGCTGGAGCGCCTCCGCCGGATCCGGCACATGCGCGCCGTCGAAGGGCTGAACGCGGCCGGGATCCGCCGCCTGCTCGGCGCTCCGACCGACCCTCCCGGAGGCCATGCGGGGGCCGGCGCCGCCTCCCTGTCGGCCGGGACGGCCGAGCCGGTGGTCGTCGGCGCGCGCCTGCGAGCGCTCCGGACCCGGACCGGGCTCTCGCTCCGCGAGGTCTCCGGCCGGACCGGGCTCTCGGCTTCGCTGGTGTCGGGCCTCGAGCGGGGCACGACCGGCGCCTCCGTGGCGACCCTCGTCCGGCTCGCCGGCGCCTACGGGACGACCGTCGCGGCGCTGGTCGGGGCTGCCGACGCCGCCCCGGCCGCCGCTGGGCCGGCGGACCATGTCGTCCGCCACGACCGGCGGCGTTCGGTGGAGGCCGGGGGCGGCGTGCGGATCGAGGAGCTGGCGACGCTGACGACCCAGCTGGAGCCGCAGCTCTTCGTCCTCGCCCCGGGGGCCTCGTCGCAGGGCGCCTACACCCACGCGGGAGAGGAGTTCATGTTCGTGCTCGCCGGCCGCGTGGCCGTCTGGCTCGACGAACGCGCCTGCCACGAGCTCGACGAGGGCGACGCCCTGACGTTCCCATCCACCCTCCCCCACCGCTTCGTCGCGCTCGGCCGCGACGAGACGCGGATCCTGTGGGTCAACACGCCGCCAACCTTCTGATGGAGGAGCCAGCCATGGTCGACACGGCCGCCACCCCAGCGTCCACCGCCCCGGCGCTCCCCGACCGGAGCGTCGTCCCGGCCGTCTGGAGCCGGATCACGAACCTGACCGTCGATCGCGGGGAGGGCTCGTGGCTGATCACCACCGACGGCGATCGCTACCTCGACTACAGCTCAGGGATCGGGGTCACGAACACCGGCCACGCCCATCCGCGCGTCGTGGCCGCGGTCCAGGCCCAGGCCGCCAAGCTCCTCCATGGCCAGCAGAACATCGTCTATCACGAGCCGGGCCTTCGCCTGTACGAGCGCCTCCGCACGGTCCTGCCGGGCGGTCCGTGGCAGGCCTTCCTGGCCAACTCGGGCGCCGAGGCGGTGGAGGCGGCCGTCAAGCTGGCCCGCGCGGCGACGGGCCGGCCCGCGATCGTGGTCTTCCAGGGCGGCTTCCACGGCCGCACCGCCCAGGCGATGGCCCTGACCACGGCCAAGAACGTCTACCGCGGCGACTTCGAGCCGCTGCCCGGCTCCGTCTACATCGCCGACTATCCGTACTGCTATCGCGCCGCCGGCGGCGCCCACGACCCGGCCGCCTGCACCTGCGACTGGGAGGCCCGCCTCGACCTCCTCCTCCACACGCTCGTCTTCCCGGAGAAGGTGGCGGCCGTGATCGTCGAGCCCGTCCTCGGCGAGGGCGGCTACGTCGTCCCCTCGCCCGCCTTCCTGCCCCGCCTCCGGGAGATCACCGCCCGCCACGGCATCCTCCTCGTCGTCGACGAGGTCCAGACGGGGGTCGGCCGGACGGGTGAGCTCTTCGCCGTCCGCCACTGGGACGTCGAGCCCGACGTGCTCGTCTTCGCCAAGGGGATCGCCTCCGGCCTGCCGCTCTCGGGGATCATCGCCAGGGAGGAGCTGGTCGCACGCTGGCGGCCGGGAGCCCACGGCGGGACGTTCGGCGGCAACGTCGTCGCCGCGGCCGCCGCCAACGCGACGCTCGACGTCGTGGAGGACGAGGGCCTCGTCGGCAACGCCCGGGCCCGCGGCGCCCAGCTCCTCGACGGCCTCCGCGCGATCCGGGCCCGCCACCCGGCGGTCGGCGACGTGCGGGGACTGGGGCTCATGGTCGCCCTGGAGTTCGTGCGGCCCGCCGAGGGCGACGGGCGCGTCCCCGATCCCGACCTCTGCCGGCGGGTCCTGGCCGAGGCGCTGGCCCGCCACCTCATCGTCCTCTCGGCGGGCGCCTACGCCAACGTGACCCGGATCATCCCTCCCCTCGTGACCACGGCCGACGAGGCCGACCTCGCCCTGCGCATCCTGGACGAGGCGATCACCGCGGCGGGCGCCTGACCGTCCCCTCCCTCGGGGCGCCGGCCGCGCTCAGCCCGGGGCCCGCAGCTGCCGCAGCAGCTCGTCGTGGAGGTGGCCGTTCGAGCCGACGATGCTCGGCGCGTGAACGTCGCGGGCGCCCCTGACGTCGGTCACCCGGCCCCCGGCCTCCTCGATGATGACGAGGGGCGCGGCGACGTCCCAGCTGTGCATGCCCGTCTCGAACATGGCCTCGGCGGCGCCCTCGGCCACGAGGGCGTAGCCCCAGAAGTCGCCGAAGCCGCGCTCCCGCCAGCAGGCGTCGATGACGGCGTCGAAGCCGGGCATGAGGCCGGAGGCGAGGTTCTCGCGCCGGCTGCCGTAGATCAGCTGGGCGTCCTCCAGGGCGGCAACCTCGCTGACCACGACCCGCCGCCGCCGGCCGTCGCGGCCGACGTTCCAGGCCCCGCCGCCGCGGGCGGCGTACCAGCGCTCGCCCATCGCCGGGGCGGACATCACCCCGACCTGCAGCTCGCCATCCACCTCGACGGCCAGGAGGGTCCCGAAGAGCGGCACGCCCCGAATGTAGTTGTGGGTGCCGTCGATCGGATCGATGTACCAGCGGACGCCAGCCGACCCCTCCTCGTCACCGTATTCCTCGCCGACGAAGCCGTGGTCCGGGTAGACGGCCCGAATCCGCTCCCGAATCAGGCGCTCGATCGCCTGGTCGGCCTCCGTGACGTAGGTCCGATCGGGCTTCCGGGTGGTCGGGACCGCCCGGCGATACCAGCGCAGGGCGACGCGGTCCGCCTCGTCGGCGAGCTCCAGGGCGAGGGAGAGCCAGCGGTTGAGGTCGCCCTCGCCCGCCCGGCGGAGCCCGGCGCTCCAGCCGCCCCCGAACGCTGGTGCCTCCCCCGCCATCGTCGGTCAGGCGCCCGCGAGCGCCTTCAGCGCCTCCGGCGCGGGGCGGTGCCACTCCGGGCCGTTGGGGACGTAGCGGGCCAGGACCTCGGCTGTCCCGCTCGCCCTCAGCTGGTCGAAGAGGAAAGCGAGCTTGGCCGCCTGGCTGGCCAGGATCTCCGGCTTCGTGATCAGGCTCCAGATCTGGCGCTTGAAGGGGCCGATTGCCTTCTTCCGCGTCGTGTAGACGAACTGGGTGTCGGTCATTCCCTCCTTGCGCTCGTCCGCCGCGTTGGCGAAGCACCATGCCTCGATCTCGGCGTGGAGCGCGGCGGGGAAGGCCGGGTGCTCGTAGACGGCGTTCTGGAAGCCGGTGGCCAGGTGGATCTCGGCCGTCTCGACGGTCGGGAAGATGTGGAAGAGCGTATCGGGCAGGGTGCTCGCGCCGTGCTGGACGGCGCCCGCCGCGCCGTAGGTCCGGGCGACCTGCCCGAGGACGCGGAGGACCTCGAAGTCGAGCTTGACCTCGGCCACGCCGCCGTCCGGCAGGGGGACGCCGCCGTGGCTGGTGCCGGTCTGGACGCTGACCTTGCTGACGCCGAGGGCGCCGGCCGCCCGGGCGTCGAGCTCGCGACGGAAGCCGTCGAGGTACGCCCGAAGCTCGGCCTCGTTGGAGTTCTGCTTGCCAACCTCGCCGATCTCGCCGCCGACCGAGATCGTGACGCCGGCCGGCTCGAGCTCGCGGATGAGGGCGGTGATCTCCGCAGCCCGCGTGTAGTTGACGCGCTGCTGATCGTCGACGGTCGCCTTGGAGAGGTCGACGAGGGTCGAGCTGTCGACGTCGATGTTCAGGTAGCCGGCCGCCACCGCGTCGCGGCAGGCCCTGCGGATCTCCTCCGTCACGGCCTCCGGGTCGGCGGCGTACTTCTTGGCGTTGAACTGGTAGTGGTCGCCCTGGATGAAGACGGGGCCGACCCAACCGGCGGCGATGGCGCCGGCGAGGACGTTGGGGGCGTACTCGAAGACACGCTGCCAGGTGTAGGTCTGCTCGGAGCGAGCGAGCTCGAGGATGACCGGGCCGACCGCCTTGGCCTTCGCCGTGGTGAAGATCGTCTTCGCCATGTCGAAGGTGTCCATCCGGATGTTGATGGCGGGCACGGTGAAGCCGCTGACCTCGCCGCGAGCGCGCGCCGCGTAGAGCTCCTGGATGCTGGCCGACCGAGCGCCAAGGGCCTGGCTCGCCTCCCAGATGATCCAGCGAGCGGCCTCGACGGTGGCGTCGTCGCCCGAGAAGGTCTGGGTCCAGGCGAGATCCTCGATCGTCCGGGCACGGAAGGCGGCCTCGTCGGTGACGACGACGCGATCGGCCTCGAGGCGCGCGGTGCCCTCGAGGAGGGCGATCAGCTCGGGGACGGAGGTAGCGACGGTGGCCATGGGCGCGGGTCTCCTGTCATCGACGGGCGGGCGGGCGGTGGCCCGCGCCGCGCGGGTGGCGGTTCGTGACGCGCCGCGGCTCGGCCGGCGCGCCGCGCCGGGCACCCGCGGCGTGCTCATGGTACGACGGCCGCGTCCGGGCCCCCCCGTCCGGGCGGCCCGTCGTCAGGGGGCCGAAGGGACGGGCGTGTCGCCCGGCCGGGCCGCTACGCGATCCCCGCCTGCCGCGAGAAGGACGCGACGATCCGGTCGAGCTCGTCCTCGACGCCGACCGGGAGCGGCGGCGGCACGTGCGAGGCGAGGAGCGAGCGTGCCCGCTCGTGCGCGCGGTCGCGCGGTGATGGGCGACCGCCCGCCTCCCAGTCCTCCCACGTCCCCCGGTCGAACAGGCGCGGCTGCCAGAGCTCGCGCATGTGGGCGATCGTGTGATCCTCGGCCAGGAAGTTGCCGCCGGGGCCGACCTCGCCGATCGCTGCCACGGCGAGGGCCTCGTCGTCGACCCGGATCCCGCCGGCGAGATGGCGCAGGAGGCTGAAGATCTCGGCGTCGAGGACCATCTCCTCGAGGGAGAGGACCCGGGCCGCGTAGAGGAGCCCGGCGCCCGACAGCATGTCGGCACCGCCGAGGAGGCTGGCCAGGCCCGACAGGCCGTTCTCCAGGCCTGCCTGCCAGTCCGCCGACTTCGCCCCGGGGGCGAACGTCCCCACGCTCGACGGCAGCCGGTAGTGACGGGCGAGCTGGGCGAAGGCGGCCTGGTAGAGGAGGTCCTCGGGGCCGCCGCAGGCGACGAGGCCGCTGCGCAGGTCCATCGTCGTCGAGCAGGCGCCGTAGAAGGTGGGGCTGCCGGGGGCGATCGTCTCGAGGATAGCCACGCCGGCCAGCACCTCGGCGTTGCTCTGGGCGAGGACCCCGGCCGGGGTCGCCGGCGCGGTGGCGCAGCCGATGGCCATCACCACGAAGCCCGCTGGGACGCCCGCCTCGGCGTAGACCAGCGTCGCCTCCAGGGCGTCGCCCTCGAAGGAGAGGGGGCTCAGGCTCACCTGGAACGAAGAGAGGATCGGCCGTGCGCGCAGGGCGTCCGCCCCGCCGGCGACGGCTCGCGCCAGCTCCACGGCCCCCCGGGCGGCGAGCGGAGTCACCGCGGTCATGAGCTGGACGTGCTTGCCGCTGTTCGCCAGCTGGGTCCGCAGCTCGTGGAGCGGGCGGACCGGGACCGGGCGGTCCCCTGCCTCTACGCCCTGCCACAGGAAGGAGATCTCCGGCAGGGCGTCGGCCAGCCGCGTCACCGTCGCCAGGTCGGCCTCGTTCGAAGGCCGCCGGACGCCGGATTCGAAGTCGAGGATCTCGGCAGCGCTGCCGTCGACCGAGAGGTAGCCGTGGGCGCCGTCGAGGGGGAGGTCCCAGGCGGCCTCGCGGGCGGCCAGCGTGTAGGCGTGGGGTGCCGCGGCGAGCGCGGCCTCCAGCAGGGTCGCTGGGAGCCGGACCCGATCGCCGTCCACGCGGGCACCGGCTGCCGCCAGGCGGCTGCGCACGCCCGGCGAGCCGACGGTCACGCCGGTCTCGTCGAGGATCCGGAGGCTGGCGGCGTGGAGGCGGGCGAGGCCCTCCGGCGAGAGCGGGCGCAGGGCCGGCTCGCCGAGCGGGAGGGCCCGGACGGGCGAGGCAGGATCGGGCATCGCGGTGGCCTCCCGGACGAACGACGGCGCCGGCGCCGCGCGGGGCGGCGCGCTCACGCCCGTCGAGCCTAGCCGACCGGCCGCAGCGTCCGCACGGCCGTCGCGAAGGCGTCGGAGGTCGTCTCGCCCCGGCCCACCAGGCCGGCAAGGACCTCCGCGCGGCGAGCCCGCTCGACCTCGAAGTCGCCGACGCGCATCCGAACCCGGTCCGCCAGGTCCGGGAGGATCCCCCAGGAGAAGTCCTCCCAGCCAGGTGCCGCCCCGTCCCACGTGGCCAGGACGGCGGGCCCGAGGCGGCGCGGGTGGCCGCCGGCGTCGCGGACGACGGGGCGCAGGTAGTGGGCCGCGACGACGCGGGCGGCGGCCTCGGGCCCGGCGGGCGTCCCGAGCACGAGGACCAGGCCCAGGAACGTCACCTCGTCGTCGGTCAGCCCCTGGCGGTGGAGCACGTCGAGCACGCCCGCCAGACTGTCGGCGGCCACCGCCGCGGCGAGGCCGCTGCGGCCGCTGGTGGCGGCCAGGGCCGCCCGCAGGACGCCCGGCGAGGTGGAGGCCGACACCGTTGCGGCGACCCGGACCAGGCGATCCCCGCCGACCGAGGCGCCGCGGTCGGGACGGCGCGCCGACGGCAGGGCCGCGGCGAGCGCGTCGAGGAGCGCGATCCGCGCAGCCGGTTCGGGACCCGCCACCAGCACCGGCACGCCTCGCTCGACGAGGAGCCAGGCCAGGGCCGCCAGCGGCGCGTCCAGCAGGCCGGCCATGACGAGGGCGGGAAGGGTCGCGGCAGGGCTCGCGGCACGCTCGGACACGGGGGCCGAGCCTACGGGGCCGGCGATCAACCGTCAACCGGCTGTGCGTCCACGGGCAGCAGATTCACCCGGACGCGTGGACACGTCGTGAACTTGCGTCTTGACACGGCTCCGGCGGCCGGAGTAGTGTCCGCCACTGGCGCGGCAGTTCCGCGTCGACGACACAGGAGCGTGTTCACCGAATGAGCATCCGGATCTTCCTCACGAGCCCCCGGAGGCGGCCTGCAGCCGCCCCTGTCGGCGCGCTCAGGGGGCGATCTGTGCCCAGCTCGGCCTAGTCACGCGGCGGTAGCGCCGCCAGGCGAGGAACCGGAGCCGCGGGCCAGATCAGGGCCCAGCGGCTTTTTCATTGCCCCGCGCATTGGCGGGGCGGCGACCCGGAGCCGCGGGCCCACGACGCAGGACAGACGTCGGGCCCGCGGCTCTTCTCGTCTCCGGACGACACGGCCGCGACCGGGCCCATCCAACCGGGATCGCCACCACCGAGACGAACGGAGACACCCGTGAGCAGCACTCTCACCGAACAGAAGATCGCGCTCCGGCGGCCCGTCTCGGCGCACGACGAGACGCTCGCCCCGGTCCCGGTCCAGGCTCCCGATCCGACGCCCCGGCGACCTGCCGGGCCGCCCGCGCTCCACCTGCAGCACGTCTCCAAGACGTTCCTCGTGGGCCGCAGGAAGAAGCCCGTGGGGGCCATCCAGGACGTCTCGCTCCGCGTCGAGCGGGGCCAGATCTACGGGGTCCTCGGCGCCAATGGCAGCGGCAAGAGCACCCTCATCCGCCTCGTGTCGACCCTCCTCACCCTCGACAGCGGTCGAGCAGAGATCTTCGGGTACGACGTGGAGCGGGACGAGATGGCGGTCAAGCGCCTCATCAACCGGGTGAGCGCCGACGCCGCCTTCTTCAAGAAGCTCTCGCCCTACGAGAACCTCGCCTTCGCCGCCCGCCTCTACGGCCTCCACGCCGGCGAGGCCCGGCGTGAGGCGGTCCGGATCCTCGCCCGGCTCGGCATCTCCGAGAAGCGGATGGGGAGCCCCATCGAGCAGATGAGCCGGGGCATGCAGCAGAAGGTCGCCATCGCGCGAGCCCTGCTCACCTCCCCGACGCTCCTCCTGCTCGACGAGCCGACGACGGGCCTCGACCCCCGTTCGAAGCTCGAGGTGCAGTCCTTCATCGAAGAGCTCCGGGCCACGCACGACGCGACGATCCTGCTGACGACGCACGACATGGCCGAGGCCGACCGGCTCTGTGACCGGATCGCGATCCTCGACCAGGGACGCCTCGTCGGGGAGGACACCCCGGACGGCCTCAAGGCCCGCGTCGCCCGCGAGACGGGCCTCGCGCCCACGCTCGACAACGTGTTCATGACCTATACCGGCCGCTCGCTCGACGAGGACGTCGAGGAGCCGGCCGCGGAGGACGACGAATGACCAGGCTCGACCCGCGCGCTTCGGCCGGCCGCGCCCGGCCCAGACCGATCCATCAACCCCCCGCCCTTCGAAGGGAGGTGAGCGACGTGAACGCCATCCGCATCCAGCAGGCGGTCCACGCGGACCGCGCCGCCCGGTTCGCGGCCGAGGCCCAGCGGGCCCGGCTCGTCCGTGCTGTCGCACGCGCCGGCGACCGCCGCATCCGCCGTGCGATCGGCCGCTCCATCGTCCGCCTCGGCGCGCGCATCGCCGCCGACCCGGCCGCCGAGCGGCTCCATCCGGCCGGCTTCCGCTGAGGCGGGAGCCGGCCGGCCTCCCAGCCCATTCGGAGTGATCAACCCGTGACCACGCTTCGTCGCCCGATGAGCACGGCCGCGCGCGAGCTCGGCGCGTCGTTCGCCTTCATCGAGCGGAACTTCAACCTCAGCCGCCGCTACTGGGGCTGGGAGCTGGCCTTCCTCGTGTACGCCATCGCGGGCGCGCTCGCGATCTCGTTCATCGGGGCCGAGCAGGCCGACAAGCGACTCATCTTCAGCCTCGTCATCGGGGCCATCTTCTGGAACTACCTGTCGACCGTCTTCTCCTTCATCGCCGAGACGATCAGCTGGGAGCGCTGGGAGGGGACCCTGGAGTACACGATGATGGCGCCGGTCCGGCGCGCCTCCCAGCTCCTCGGGTCGACCGCCTACGCGATCCTCTACGGGCTGATCCACACTACCGTGATCCTGGTCGTCCTGACCCTCTTCTTCGAGCTCGACCTCTCGAAGGCGAACCTGGCGACCGCCGCCGGGATCATGGCCGTCGGATCCTTCTCGGTCATCGGGATCGGGGTCATGGCGGCGATCCTTCCGCTCCTCTACGTGGAGCGCGGGGCGCAGATGACGTTCGTCATCCAGTCCTGCCTCCTCGTCGTCAGCGGCGTCTACTACTCGGTGGCGGTGCTGCCGGGCTGGATGCAGGTCGCCTCGGCCTTCTCGCCGGCGACGTACATCCTCGACGGCGTCCGCCGGGGGCTCCTCGACGGGGCCTCCCTGGTCGACGTCTGGCCCGACATCTGGCCCCTCGCCATCATGGGCGCGGTGCTGATCCCCGCCGGGCTCTGGCTCTTCGGGCGCGCCGAGCGATACGCGAAGCGCACCGGCAAGCTCAAGCGAGTCGGGTGAGAACGATGACCATCTCCGCGGTCGGGTCGATCCCGACCTCCGTCCCGGGCCTCCTCCTCCGGCCGGTTCGCTGGCCGGAGGAGGTCCAGCTCGTCGTCGACGTCAACAACGCGAGCCGCCTCGCCGGCGGCAGCCTCTTCGTGATGAGCGCCGACGTGATGCGCTCCTACTACGATCACCTCGTCAACAGCGACCTCGCCGCCGACCTCCGGCTGGCCGAGGTCGACGGTCGGTCCGTCGGCTACGTCCGCGTCGAGTGGCGCGACGAGAATCGCGGCGACCGGGTCCATGGGTCCGCCCTCTTCGTGACCCCCGATGCGCCGGCGGGATCGTTCGCGGTCCTCCTCGACTGGATCCTGGCCCGCCACGCCGCCGTGGCGGCTGGGCAGGGTCCGATCGACCGGCCGCGAAGCATCAGCGTCTCCACGGTGGTCGAGCCCCCGGGTGCCCGCGACGCCCTCGAGTCGCGGGGCTTCCTCCCCGTCCGATACGGCTTCGAGATGCGCCGTCCCACCCTGGAGGACATCCCCGAGATGGCGCCGCCCGCCGGCATCGATGTCCGGCCCGTGACCCGGGACCAGCTGCGCCGCATCTGGGCGGCGGAGGTTGAGGCCTTCAGCGGCCACTGGGGCGCCGGCGTCGACGACCTCGCCGAGGAGCGCTGGCAGGAGTTCCTGGCCGACCCGCTGATGGACCTCTCGCTCTGGCAGGTGGCCTGGGAGGGCGATGAGGTGGCCGGCATGGTCCGGCCCTTCATCAACGACGACGAGAACGCCCGCTTCGACGTCCGGCGGGGCTGGTGCGAGAACATCTCGACCCGCGCCCCGTGGCGCGGGCGCGGGGTGGCATCGGCACTCATCTGTCGCGCCCTGCAGGCCCTCCGGGACCGCGGCATGACCGAGGCGGCCCTCGGCGTGGACGCCCAGAACGAGACGGGCGCGCTGCGGCTCTATCGCAAGATGGGCTTCCGGGAGGTCTCCCGGGAGACCGAGTGGCGGAGGCCCCTCGATCTCACGGAGCCCGCGGCGGCCGCCCGATGAGCGGCCTGGCGGCCCTCGGCTGGGACGAGGCCTGGGGCGCTGCCTTCGGGCGGCTCGTCGACGTTTCGACGGGCCTCCTGCCCGGCCGGGTCGTCGCTTCCCACCGGGGGGCCTGCGTGGTGATGACCGGGGACGGCATCGCCGTCCTCGAGGGACGCGTCTCCGGCCGGCTACGCCACGAGGCGGGGCCGGCCGAGCTCCCCGTCGTCGGGGACTGGGTGGCCGTCGACGCCCGACCGGAGGAGGGGGCCGCGACGGTCCACGTCGTGCTGCCCCGCCGGACCCAGCTGCGCCGACGCGCCCCGGCCGACTTCGGGGCGCCCTTCCAGGTCCTGGCCGCCAACGTCGACCTCGTCCTCGTCGCCACCTCGCTCAACCGCGAGCTGAACCCGCGGCGCATCGAGCGCTATCTCGCCACGGCGTGGGAATCCGGCGCTCGCCCTGTCGTCGTGCTGACGAAGGTCGACCTCGCCCGCGACCCGGTGGAGGTCGCGATCGCCGAGGCCCAGCTGGAGGAGGTGGCGGTCGGCGTGCCGGTCGTCGCCACGAGCGCTGTCAGCGGCGAGGGCCTGGACGCCGTCCGGGGCTACCTCGACGCGGGGCGGACGCTCGCCCTCGTCGGCTCCTCGGGCGTCGGGAAGAGCACCCTGGCGAACGCCCTCCTCGGCCAGCAGCTCCTCCCCACCGCCGCCATCCGCGAGGACGACGCGCATGGGCGCCACACCACCGTCGGGCGCGAGCTGGTCCGGCTGCCCGGGGGGCGGGGGCTCCTCCTCGACACGCCGGGCCTCCGCGAGCTCGGGCTGTGGGACGACGGGGCCGGCCTGGACCTCGCCTTTGCCGACGTGGTCGCCGCGGCGGCGTCCTGCCGCTTCACCGATTGCCGGCACGAGGGCGAGCCCGGCTGCGCCGTCGAGGCCGCCTTGGCGGCGGGAACCCTGGGCGCCGATCGCCTGGCGGGCTGGCGGAAGCTGGCCCGCGAAGAGCGCTACCGGGCCGCCGAGATGGACGCCGTCGCCCGCCGGGCTGAGCGGAAGCGATGGGCCGTCATCGGCAGGGCCGGTGCGGCGCGGGCGCGGGCCAAGCGCGGCGAGTGGGGTCGCTAGCGCCGCCGGCCGGTCCCTCCCCCCGCCGCTGGCCTGCGCCGGCCGGGCCGCCTAAGAGGGCAGGCGCCGCTCCCGGGCGACCAGGTCCAGCCAGGGACGCTCGGCGGCGATCGTCGTCGGGCGGCCGTGCCCGGGCAGGACGCGGAACGCCTCCGGGAGGGCGGCCAGGCGGGTGAGGGAGGCGACCATCGCCTCGGCGTCGCCGCCGGGCAGGTCCACCCTCCCCCATCCGCCGGGGAAGAGCGTGTCGCCGGAGAAGACGATCCCCGCCTCGTGCGAGACGAGGCAGACGGACCCTTCCGTGTGGCCCGGGGTGTGGAGGACGTCGAGGCGGACCTCGCCGAGGCGGACGACGCCGCCCTCGGCCAGCTCGGCCGCCGGGACGCACGGCGGGATCGGGAACGGGGCGAAGAGCGGCTGCGGGTTCGTCAGGCGATGCCAGTCGGCCACGTGGGCGGCGATCTCGGCGCCGCGCGACGGGTCGGGACGGCGCTGGCGGCCGTCCGGCGACACGATCGTGAGCCCATGCTCGGCGGCGTGGCCGACGAGCGCCGCCTCGCCTTCGCCCGGGCGGGCGGCGCCCGCCACCTCGCGCGACCATGCCTGGAGAGCGGCATTCCCGCCCGCGTGGTCCCAGTGGCCGTGCGTGGAGACGATGAGGACGAGCCGCCAGCCGCGCTGCTCCAGCTCTCCGCTGATCCAGGGCAGGCCGGGGATCGCGCCGTCGATGACGATCGCCTCGCGCGTTCGCGCGTCGGCGACCAGGTGGACGTTCGTCTGGAGGGGGCCGATCGCCCGGGTCACGAGCTCCATGCCCGGAGTGTGGCACGGGTCCCCTCGGCGCGGCGGCGACCGGCGGCCAGCCGCCGCCCCAGCGTGGCGCGGGCGCCTCCGGCCGGCCGCTCAGGCCTCGAGCTTCGCCTTGATGCAGTCGAAGGTCTGGCTGGCCATCTTGCTGGCCGTCCCGTCGATCAGCCGCGCGCCCACGCTGGCGATCGTCCCCGAGATGTTGACGTCGGCCGTCCAGTCCATCACGGTCGAGCCCTCGGGGCCGTCGGTCAGGACCATCCTGGCGGTGGCGTCCACCGCGCTCCCCGGTGCCTGGCCCCGGGCGAGGACCGTCGCATCGTCCGGCTCGTGCATCTCGGTGAACTCGGCGTTGACCACGAACTTCGCGCTGATGAAGCCGATGCCGACCTTGGCGTGGGCCCGGAAGCGGTTCGCGTCGAGCCTCTCCACCGACTGGACGCCGGGCCCGCAGCTGGCGATCTGGTCGGGATCCGTGACGAACGCCCAGACCTTGGGGCGGGGGGCGTGGATCTCGACGCGGCCCTCGAGCTTCATCCGGTGGCTCCTCGGGTAGGGGTCAGGCCAGCGCCAGGTAGCGGGCCGGGTTCTTGGCGAAGCGGGTGCGGCAGCCGGCGCAGCAGAAGGCATACGTCCGGCCCTCATGGTCGGCGATGTGGCGGACGTCTGCAGGGTCGACGCTCATCCCGCAGACGGGGTCGACGAGGACGATCCCCTCGCCTGCCGGCTGCGGCTCGCCGGCGGCCGGGGCACCGTCCCGCATGCCGGACGGCAGCGCCGCGCCAGCGTCCCGGACGAGGGTGGCCGGTCCGGGCATCGCCACGAACGGCGCGCGGCCGCGGCGGACCTGGACGAGCTCGGCCAGGATCGAGACGGCGACCTCGGCGGCGCCGGCTGCGCCGAGGTCGAGGCCACAGGGCGCTCGAAGGGCCGCCCGCCGCTCGGCCGGCACGCCGGCCAGCTCCAGGTACTCGCCCACCGCGGCCGCGCGGCGCGCGCTCGCCACGAGGCCGACGTAGGCGACGTCCAGGGCGAGCGCGGCCACGAGGGCCTCCTCGTCCCACTGGCCCTGGCTGGCCACGACCACGTACGGCGAGCCGGTCGCCGCGAGCCCGGCGAGGTCGCGCGCCGGGTGGAGTCGGACGCCCTCGGGGAAGAGCTCGGCGCTCGCCGCCGGGTCGATCGCCGTCACCTGCCAGCCGGCCAGCGCGCCAAGCCCCGCGAGCGATCGGGCGATCGGGGTGACGCCGACCACCCAGAGCTCGGGAGCGGGCAGCTGCGGCTCGACGAAGATCTCCAGCGTCCCGCCCGAATGGCAGGTCATCACGAGGTCGACGATCCCGTCGGCGCGGCGCGAGTCGGCCGGCGGCTCGGCCGAGAGCCGCAGCAGCCGAGGCTCGCCGTCGGCCAGCGCCCGGAGCGCCTCGGCGACGACGGTGGGCTGGGCGCAGCTGCCGCCGACCCAGCCCTCGATCGTGCCATCGGGGTGGACGATCCCGCGCGCGCCGGGCTTCGCGGAGGTGGGCCTGGCGACGGCCACGACCGTCGCCAGGACGAAGGGGCGGCCGGCCTCGGCGAGGCCGGCCGCCCGGGCCAGGATCTGGCCGGTCGGGCCACCCATCAGGGCGTGAGCCCCTTCTCGTGGAGGATCGCCCAGACCTTCTGGGGGGTCATCGGGATGTCGACGTGGCGGACGCCGACATGCCAGAGCGCGTCGACGACCGCGTTGGCGAAGGCCGGCGGGGCGCCGACGGTGGCCGACTCGCCGACGCCCTTGGCGCCGATGGGGTGGTGCGGCGAGGGCGTGATGGTCTTCCCCGTCTCCCAGGCCGGGGTCTCCACCGCCGTCGGGAGGAGGTAGTCCAGGAAGGTCCCGGCCAGGTTGTTGCCGTTCTCGTCGTACGTGATCTCCTCGTACAGCGAGGGCGCCAAGCCCATCGTGAGCCCGCCGTGGATCTGGCCCTCCACGATCATCGGGTTGATGATGTTGCCGCAGTCGTCGACGGCCACGAAGCGGCGGACCTTCACCTGTCCCGTGCCGCGGTCGATGTCGACGACGCAGATGTACGAGCCGAAGGGGAAGGTGAGGTTCGGCGGGTCGTAGTAGTCGACCGCCTCGAGGCCGGCCTCCATCCCCTGGGGATGGTTCGTGTAGGCCGCGAAGGCGATCTCGGCGATCGTCTTGGACTTCTCCGGGGATCCCCTGACGGCGAACTTCCCGTTCGTCCACTCCAGGTCGTCCTCGTTCGCCTCCAGGAGGTGGGCGGCGATCTTGCGGGCCTTGTCGCGGATCTTGCGGGCTGCCATGGCGGTGGCCGCCCCGGCCACCGGCGTGGAGCGCGAGGCGTAGGTCCCCAGGCCGTACGGCGCCGTGTCGGTGTCGCCTTCCTCGATCGTGATCTTGTCGGCGGGGATCCCCAGCTCCTCGGCGATGATCTGGGCGAAGGTCGTCTCGTGGCCCTGGCCCTGCGATTGGACCCCCAGCCGGGCGATCGCGGAGCCGGTAGGGTGGACCCGGATCTCGCACGAGTCGAACATCTTGATGCCCAGGATGTCGAAGGTGTGCGAGGGCCCGGCCCCCACGATCTCGGTGAAGGAGCTGATGCCGATCCCCATCAGCTCGCCGCGAGCGCGCTTCTCCAGCTGCTCCTTCCGCAGGTCTTCGTAGCCGATCATGTCCATCGCCTTGCGTAGGGCGGTCGGGTAGTCGCCAGAGTCGTAGTCCCAGCCGGTGGGCGTGTGATACGGGAACTGGGAGGGCTGGATGAAGTTCCGGAGGCGGAAGTCGGCGGGATCCATCCCGATCTCGTGGGCGGCGATGTCGGCCATCCGCTCGATGGCGTGGACGGCCTCCGTCACCCGGAACGAGCAGCGGTAGGCGACGCCGCCGGGCGGCTTGTTGGTGTAGGCCGCGTCCACCTCCACGAAGGCCGCGTCGAAGTCGTAGGAGCCGGTGATCACGTTGAAGAGGCCGGCCGGGAACTTCGAGGGGTTCGCCGCGGCGTCGGCGGCCCCGTCGTCGGCGAGCGTCTTGACCTTGAGCCCGACGATCCGGCCGTCCTTCCGGACGCCGAGCGTCGCGTCGATGTGGTAGTCGCGGGCGAACGAGTCGGCCTGCAGGTTCTCCGAGCGGGTCTCGATGTACTTGACCGGCCGGCCGAGCGTGAGCGAGCCGACGACGGCCAGGACGTAGGCCGGGTAGACCGGCACCTTGCCGCCGAACCCGCCGCCGATGTCGTGCGTCTTGATCCGGATCTTGTGCTCGGGGATCCCCGACACCAGGCTGAAGACGGTCCGGATGGCGTGGGGCGCCTGGGTGGTCATGTGGACGTCGAGGTGCTCCCGGACCGGGTTCCAGTCGGCCACGATGCCGCACGTCTCGATGGAGGCGACGTGGATGCGCGGGATGTGCATCCGCTGGCTGACCACCACGTCGGCGCCGGCGAGGGCGGCGTCGGCCTTGGCCCGGTCGCCCGACTCCCAGTGCCAGACGTGGTTCGACTTCTTCTCCTTGTCGGGACGGACGAGGGGGGCATCCGGCTCCAGGGCCTTGAACGGATCGACCACGGCCGGCAGTGGCTCGTAGTCGACCTCGACGAGATTCGCCCCGTCGACCGCGCCGTAGCGTGTCTCGGCGAGGACCGCTGCGACTTCCTGGCTCTGGTAGACGACGTGATCGGTGGGCAGGACCATCTGGGTGTCCGACATGAGGGTCGGCATCCAGTGGAGGCCGGCCTTCTCCAGGTCGGCCCCGGTGATCACGGCGAGGACGCCGGGCAGGGCGAGCGCCGCGCCCGCGTCGATCCCCTTGATCGTGGCGTGGGCATACGGGCTGCGGACGATCGCCATCCAGACCTGGTTCGGGAGGTTGACGTCCTCGATGTACTGACCCTGGCCCCGGATGAAGCGGGGGTCCTCGCGGCGCTTGACGGCATGGCCCATGCCGCCGACCTCGAAGGAGGTGGTAGGTGGCTGCGCCTCGTAGGTCGTCATGGCCCCCTCCTACGCCGTCTCGACCGCGACCGGGGGCGCGGCCTGGGCGCGCAGCTCGCCGGCTGCGGCGTCGATCGCCTTCACGATGTTCACGTAGCCGGTGCAGCGGCAGAGGTTGCCCGCGATCCCGCGCCGGATCTCCACCTCGGTCGGGTCCGGGTTCTCGGAGAGGAGCCAGGCCGCCTGCATGATCATGCCGGGCGTGCAGAACCCGCACTGCAGGCCGTGCTGGTCCGTGAACGCCTGCTGGAGCGGGTGCAGCTTCGCCCCCTGCTCCATGCCCTCGATCGTCGTGATCTCGCGGCCGTCTGCCTGGACGGCCAGCATCGTGCAGCTCTTGGCGCTCCGGCCGTCGACGAGGACGGTGCACGCTCCGCAGGTCGAGCTGTCGCAGCCGACGTGGGTCCCGGTCAGCCCGAGGTCCTCGCGAAGGAGGTGGACGAGGAGCCGTCGCGGCTCGACGTCGGCCTCGTGGGGACGGCCGTTCACCGTGACGGCGACGTGGATGGTGGAGGTCATCGGTCTCGTCCCCCTCGTCAGGCGCCGGCGCGAGCCAGGGCGCGGCGGAGCGCCCGAACGGCCATCTCCCCGGCCATCGCGCGCTTGTACTCGACCGGCCCGTGGCCGTCCTTGGTCGGGTTGCTGCCCTCGGTCGCCGCGCGCCGCACCGCGCCCTCCAGCTCCGGGGAGGTGCGGGCGCCGACGAGCGCCTCTTCCGCGGCCAGCAGGGCGAACGGCGTCTCGGCCACGGCGCTCAGCGCGACGCCCGCCGCGGCGATCGTCCCATCGGGGGCGACGGTCAGCTGGACGGCAGCCGCCGCGGTGGCGAAGTCGCCGGCCTTGCGCTCCGTCTTCTCGTAGGCGCCGCCCGAGCCCGGCGGCGGCAGCGGGACGCGAACCTCGGTCAGGATCTCCGTCGGCTCGATGGCCGTGGCGAACGTGTCGAGGAAGAACTCGCGGGCGGGGATGACCCGCTCACGATCCAGGTCGCGGACCACGAGGGAGGCGCGACTGGCCAGCAGGACCGCGGGCCAGTCGGACGAGGGATCCGCGTGGGCCACCGAGCCGCCCAGCGTCCCCCAATTGCGGACCTGGGGATCGCCGATGCCGCCCGCCGCGTCCGACCAGAGGCCGGAGCGCCGGACGAGTTCGCTCTGCTCCAGCTGGTGATGGGTGGTCCGCGCGCCGATGCGCAGCTCCCCGGCGGCCTGGCGGACGTACGCGAGGTCGGCGAGGCTGCCGATGTCCACGAGGAGGCCGGGCTGCGCGAGCCGGTAGCGGAGGAGCGGAATCAGGCTGTAGCCGCCGGCGAGGATCTTGGCCTCGCCCTCCCGATCGCGGAGCAGCCGAAGCGCCTCCCCGAGGCTGGCTGGCCTGGCGTACTCGAACGCTGCGGGGATCATCGCGGGCCTCTTCTTCCATCCGGGTGATGCGGGCTGGCTCGAAGGTGGTGGCGGCGGCTGTGCCGGTCGATCCGTGGCGTCGTATTCGGGTTGCGCTCCTCGAATGGGCTCGTTGCGAGAGGCCCGGATGATGCGCCGGCGGTCGGTGCGCGGTCAACCATCGATGCGCATTCGTGCATACGTCTCGCAGGGAGCAACGGATGCGCCTGCCGCGCCCGCCATCTGCGAGCGTCGCGGCGGTGCCCGGCCTGGCGGTGCCGCCGACCGGGGTCCGCGGCCGACCTCTCGCTCAGCGCGGCTCCCAGGTCACGATGCCGGTCGCCGTCGGCACTGCGCCGCGGAGCCCCACGCTCCCGTCCGGCTGCGTCGCGACGCGAGCCTCGAGCTCGCGCACGAGGAGCGCGTCCCTGGCACTGCCCGGCTCCAGGAAGAGCTGCGAGCGGAGCCAGCGCAGGAGGTCGTCCCGGGTCGGGAACCCCCGGTACGGGCGCGGGACGCGCACGTCGCGCGGGTCGCGACCCCGGCTGCGGAGAAGCTCCAGGAAGAGATCGAGGGCCGGCAGCTCCGCCCGCGCCTCCCCGTGCACGGGGGGCCAGAAGGCGTGGGCCGGCCACGACGGCTGGCGATCCGCGAGGATCGCCACGCACAGGCGGTCGGCCGACGCCTCCATGGCGTCGAGGAACGCCCCGATCGCCTCGACGTCGTAGCCAAGGTTGGCGATGAGCGACACGTCGGCGGTCGGCGCCGGGCCGGCAGCGGGGTCGACCGGCCAGCGCGCCTCGACCGCCCGCACGTTCACGATGCCGTGCTCCGCCGCCTGCGCCCGGAGCGCGGCGAGCATCCCCGGCGAAGGGTCGAGGGCGACCACCTCCCGGACGCGGAGGGCCAGCGGCAGCGCGTAGCGGCCGGCGCCGGCGCCGATGTCGAGCCACCGGTCGGCGGGCCGGGCGAGCGGCAGGAGGTGATCCAGGACCTCGTCGTCGGTGCGGTGCGGGTCGGCGATGAAGAGGCGGCTGACCGGGGCGTAGAAGTCGCCGCCCTCGGGCGTCTCGCGGACGCGGGCTGTCTGCTCGTGATGTGCCCGCACCCGCGCTTCCCAGTCGGCGGCGGCGTCGGCGGCGGTCATCGGCGGCCTCCCTCGAGGGCGGCCAGGTCGGCAGGCGTGTCGACGTCCGGGTTGGCGCCCCCGACCGGGACCCGGAGGACCCGGCGGCCGGCCGCGGCGAGGAGCGGCCCGAGCCCGCGGTCGCCGGACAGCCCGGCGGCCAGCGACCAGCCGGGCGCCAGCAGGAGGACGGGATTCGGGGCGCCGTCCTTGGCGTACGCGGGCGCGACGGCCAGGGTCTCGGCCGGCGACGAGGCGGCAGCCATGAGCGCCCGGATCACCTCCGGGCGGACCCGCGGCTGGTCGCCCAGGAGGACCAGGACCCCGGCGGGGACCGGCGCGGCCGTGGCGGCCGCCAGGCCGAGGCGCAGGGAGGTCGCCAGCCCGCGCTCGGGATCCGGGTTCACGGCGACGAGCACGCCGCCCAGCGCTTCCGGGTCCGAGGCCAAGAGGGAGGAGCGGACGGCGGCGGCATCGCGGCCGAGGACCAGCACCAGCCGCTCGATGCCGGCCGCCCGGGCCGCCCGCAGCACGTGGGCCACGACGGGGCGACCCTCCAGCAGGGCCCGCACCTTCCCGCCACCGAACCTCGTGCCCGATCCAGCGGCAAGGACCAGCGCGGCCACCGGGGGCGCGGTCGTCATGCCCCGACGCCGCCGGTCGTCATGGCCTCACGCCGGCGAGGACGCCATCGAGGACGGCGAGCATGGCGTCCGCCGCTCGATCGCCGTCCTCGGGCGTCGTCGCCCAGTTCGAGACCGAGATCCGCATGGCCAGGCGGCCATCCCAGGTCGTGCCGCCGGCCCAGGCCGTCCCGTCGTCCTGAACGCGGCGGATCACCTCGGCGGTGACCTCGTCCGCGTCGCCGAACCGGACGAGGACCTGGTTGAGGACCACCTCGTTGAGGACGGCGACACCGGGATGACGAGCGAGGCGCGCGGCCATCCGCCGGGCGACCGCGCAATTGGCCTCCACGAGGGCCCGGATCCCGTCCCGTCCCAGCGACCGGAGCGCGGCATAGACGACGAAGCCGCGGCCGCGCCGGCTCATCTCCGGCACGTAGTCGGAGGGATCGCGCTCCGCCGAGGGGGCCTGGGGGAGGTAGGCCGCGGCCACGCCCATCGCGGCGCGGTGGGCGGCGGCGTCGCGAACCATGACGATGCCGGCGTCGTACGGCACGTTGAGCCACTTGTGGGCGTCAGTGCCCCACGAATCCGCGCGCTCCACGCCCCGGACCTGGTCGCGCAGGTCCGGCGAGGTCGCCGCCCACAGGCCGAAGGCCCCGTCGACGTGAAGCCAGGCTCCGGGGCGCTCCCGCACGGCATCGGCGATCTCGTCGAGGGGATCGGAAGCGCCGGTGTTCACCTCCCCGGCCTGGGCCGCGACGATCGTCGGTCCCGGCGGCAGCTCGGCGAGCGTCCGCCGCAGCTCGCCGGCCCGCATCGCGCCGCGGCCGTCGGCGGCGACCCGGTGCGCTCCCCGCCGACCGAGCCCGACGAGCCGCAGGGCGACAACCATGGAGGCGTGGACGTGCTCCCCCACGATCACCTGGACGTACGGCGCGCCGACGAGCCCGTCCTCCTCCACGTCCCATCCCGCCGTCCGCAGCACGGCGTGGCGGGCTGCGGCGAGAGCGGTGAAGTTGGCCATGGTGGCCCCGGTCGTGAAGCCCACGGAGGTCCCCGGCGGCAGGCCGAAGAGGTCGACGAGCCACGACGCCGCGACTTCCTCGACGACGGCGGCGGCGGGAGACTCCAGGTAGAGCCCGACGTTCTGGTCCCAGGTCGAGACGAGCCAGTCGGCGGCCAGCGCGGCCGGCAGGGCGCCCCCGATCACGAAGCCGAAGAAGCGCGGCGAGCCCATCGTGACGAAGCCGTCGTCCGTGTCGGCGACGAGGCGCTCGACCAGGGTGAGGGGGTCCTCGCCCGCCGTCGGCAGCGGCCCGCCGAGACGACTGCGCAGCTCGTCCGCGGTCAGGCCGGGGCGCGTCCCCACGCGACGCTCGCGCAGGCTGGCCCGATAGGTGATCGCCCGCTCGGCGGTCGCCCGCAGCAGCTCGCCCGTTCGGCCTTCGCGGGCCCGCGGGTCCCAGCCCGCCGGCCGCTCCTCGCCGGGGTTCGACATCAGTCCCTCACGCCTTCGCCAGCGTCCACATCGGGACGGCCGATCCTCCGTGCCGCTCGGCCACGATCTCGGCCATGATGGCGAGGGCCGTCTCGGCCGGGGCCCGGCCGCCGAGGTCGAGCCCGATCGGGCCGCGGAGCCGGTCGAGGTCGGCCTCCCCCACGCCCGCCGCAAGCAGGCGGGCCCGGCGGTCGGCCTGCGTCTTCCTGGAGCCGACCGCCCCGACGTAGCGGCAGCCGCGGCGCAGCGCCTCGACGATCGCCGGCTCGTCGAACTTGACGTCGTGGGTCAGGACGGCCACCGCGTCCGCAGGCCCCAGGCCGATCTCCTCGGCCACCTCGTCGGGCCAGCCGACGACGAGCGCGTCGACGGCGGGGAAGCGCTCCTTCGTGGCGAAGGCCGCCCGCCCGTCGACGACCACCGTCGCATAGCCCAGCTCGCGGGCGATGCGAGAGAGGGGCATCGCCACCTGGACGGCGCCCACGATGACGAGACGCGGCGCGGCCGGGAAGCCCTCGAGGAACCACTGGCGGCCGGCCGCCTCCACGGTCGCCGAGCCGCCCCGGGCCAGGAGGTCGCGGGCCGTTCCCGCCAGGGCGGCGTCGGCCGCTGGCGAGCCGGTCGAGCCGGCCAGCGACCCGTCCTCAGCGATCGTGAACGCGGGCGCCGGGGCCTCGCCAACCCCGGGCGCGTGCGGGCCGAAGGCCGCCGGCGGCGCGTCGCCGGGGAGGGCGATCACCACCGCCACGCCCCCCCGTCCGGCCGCCGCCCCGACCACCTCGGGCCGGACCAGCGGCTCGACCAGCACGTCGATCGTCCCGCCGCAGGCGAGGCCGACGTCCCAGGCCTGCTCGTCGCTGATCCCGTAGCGGATGACCCGGCTCACTCCGTCGGCCCGGGCGCGCTGGATCTCCTCGAACGCCGCCCCCTCCACGCAGCCGCCCGAGACGGACCCCGCGAGGCGTCCGTCGGCGGTGGCCACGAGGGTCGCCCCCTCCGGGCGCGGCGCCGAGCCGAAGGTCCGCACGACGACCGCGCGGCCCAGCTCGGCCCCCTCCGCCTGCCAGGCCCGGACCTGGTCGAGCAGCTCCCTCACGATGCTTCCCCTCCCCTCACCCGGCCAGCGGCCGGGCCGCCGCCGGATCGACGGCCGGGCCGCTCGCCCGCGACGGCAGCCCGAAGACGCGCGGGGCGACCGCCGTGATCGACCGGCGCCCGCTGCCGCCTGCCTCCACCCGGTAGACCGTCGGGATCCCATTCCGCGGCGGCCGCCCCGTGGCACCAAGGCCCAGCCCACCCAGCACCTCGCCGAGGCGCTCGAGCGAGGCCAGGTTGTGGATCGGCAGGAAGTCGTCGACTGACGGGTAGGCGGCCGACATGCCGGCCGCCAGGGGCTCGTAGCCGTCCGCGCCGGCGAGCGGGTTGAGCCAGATCAGGCGGTGGCAGTTGCGCTGGAGGCGGGCCGTCTCGGCACCGACGAGGGCCGGGTCGCCGCGGTCCCAGCCGTCGCTGACGACGATGACCACGCCGGAGGTCCGCAACACCCGGCGCGCCCAGCGCAGGTTGAAGGCCCGCAGCGATTCCCCGATCCGGGTCCCGCCCGACCAGTCGCTCACCGTCTCGCTGACGCGGCGGATCGCGAGGTCGGGGTCGCGCCCGCGCAGCTCGTGGGTGATCCGGGTGAGCCGCGTCCCGAAGACGAACGACTCCGTGCGGACGCCGGACGCGCGGGTGAGGGCCTGGACGAAGCGGAGGAGGAGCCGGGCGTGGCGCTCCATGGAGCCCGAGACGTCGCACAGGACGACGATCGTGCGCGGCCGCCGGACGCGTCGCCGCCAGACCCAGTCGACCAGGTCGCCACCGGTGGCGAGGTTCCGCCGGAACATCGCCCGGGGCGCCAGCCGCCGGCCGTGCGGGTGGTGCTCGTAACGCCGCGTGAGGCGCATCTCGAGGCGCGGGCGGAGAAGGTCGATGAGCCGCTCCGCGTCGCGCAGCTCCCCGGCCGTCATCCGGTCGAAGTCGCGATGGGAGAACGCCTCCGCGGTGGAGAAGGCGCGCGGCGAGACGACCCGCCCCTCGCCGGTCTCCGGCTCGTCCTCGCCCTCGCTCGCCGGCTCCGCCTGCTCCGGGCGCCCGGACCGGCGGCCGTCCCGCCGCTCCGACGTCGTCTCGGGCGCGACGGCGCCCTGCTCGCGCTCCTTCTTCGGCGTCTGCGGGCCGCTCGTCAGGCCTGTCGGGGCGATGCGAGCCACGTGGCGGCGCCAGAACTGGTCGAAGACGGCGTCGTAGACGGCGAGGTCGGCCCGCCGGCGGCAGAAGATCGTCTGGCCCGCCGCGTGGACCTGGGTCCGGTCGCCGACGTCGACGAGGGTCAGCGCCCGGGCGAAGTCGAGGGCGCCGCCGAGGTCGGTGGGGACCCCGGCGGAGCGCACGGCGCGGGTGAAGAGGACGGCGTTCTTCAGGAAGACGGCGCCGTCGAAGTCGGCGAGCGGATCGGGCACGTACGCGCGGGGACCGGTCATGGGGCGCCTCGATCGGCCGCTCCGTCAGGCGCCGGCCGCGGCCAGCTCGTCGACGTAGGACGCGGCGGTGGCGCCCCGCACCCGGCGCACGTCCTCCTCGTACTTGAGAAGGACGCCGAGGGTCTCGTCGACGAGATCGGGGGCCAGCTCGCGGGCGCCGAGGGCCAGCAGCGCGGCCGCCCAGTCGAGCGTCTCGGCGACCCCCGGGACCTTGGTCAGGTCGGCCGTCCGCAGGCGGCCCACGAACCCGACCACCTGGCTCGCCAGGCGCTCCGGCGTGGCCGGCACCCGGGCCAGGACGATCTCGATCTCCTTGGCCGCGCTCGGGTAGTCGATCCAGTGATAGAGGCAGCGCCGCTTGAGGGCGTCGTGGACCTCGCGCGTGCGGTTCGAGGTGAGGATCACGCGCGGTGGCGTCGCCGCCCGGACGGTCCCGACCTCGGGGATGGTCACCTGGAAGTCGGAGAGGATCTCCAGGAGGTAGGCCTCGAACTCCTCGTCGGCCCGGTCGATCTCGTCGATGAGCAGGACGGGCGGGTTGCCGTCGGCCGCCTCGAGGGCCTGCAGGAGCGGCCGCTTGAGGAGGAACTCCGGGCCGAAGATGTCGTGGGCGGTCGCCCGCTCGATCTCGCCGCGCGCCTCCAGGAGCCGGATCTCCAGCATCTGGCGGGCGTAGTTCCACTCGTAGACGGCGGTCGTGACGTCCAGGCCCTCGTAGCACTGGAGGCGGATGAGGCGGGTGTCGAGCGTCTCGGCGAGGGTCTTGGCGAGCTGGGTCTTGCCGACCCCGGCCTCGCCCTCGAGGAGGAGCGGGCGGCTGAGGGCGAGGGCCAGGAAGACGGAGGTCGCCAGCGAGCGGTCCGCCACGTAGTCGCGGGCGCGGAAGGCGGCCTGGAGGCCCTCGATCGTGGCCAGCCCATCGGGGAGCGGCGCCCCGCCGCCGGTGCCGTTCTGCTCGGTCATCTCGCTCGCTCGGGAGGGTGTCGGTGAGTGGGCCGGATCGTACACCGGCAGCGCGTGGGAGCCCGCCCTACCCCTCAGGGGCGTCGAGGTCCCGGGCGTAGGGCGGGAAGCGGAAGCGCATGTCGCGGGTGAGGATCCCTCCGTGGCCCAGGCGGGCGACGGTGCGCCGGTCCGGCGGCTCCCCGGCCAGGAGCCAGGGAACGAGGAGGTCGGCCGCGGTGGCCTTGCTGTAGGCGCCGCAGGTAGGGAGGCCCAGGAAGCTGGTCCGACCGGCGCGGCCGAGCCACAGCATGCTCCCCGGATGGGCGGGCACGCCGTGGCTGGTGATGCGTCCGCCGACGGCGGCGAAGCCCGTGAAGACGGCGTCGGCCGGGTCGGTCGAGGCGGCCCCGGCGGTGAGGACGAGATCGACCCGCTTCGGCCCCTGGGTGAGGCGGCGGAGGAGAGCCGTCACGGCCGCCTCGTCGTCGCCGACGTAGGCGATCTCCACCAGCGACGAGCCGAGGCCCTCCACCTTCGCTCGGAGGGCGGCCTCGAAGCGGACCCGGGCGGCCGGTGCCAGCGCCTCCTTGACGACCGCGGCGACGCGCCGGGCGACGTACGGCGTGATCTCGACGAGCGGCCCGCCGCGAGCGGCGATCGCCTCGGCCCGCGCCACGGACGCCTCCGCCACGAGGTGGGGGCCGGTCTTGACGCTCGCCACCAGGGCACCCTCGCCCACCAGCTGCCCGTCGAGGACGGTGAAGACCGCAAGGCCGTCGATGGCATCGATCCGCTCGACGAGCGCGGCCCGGACCCGCACGGCGCCCGCCAGGGCGGAGACGAGGTCGATCCGCGACTCGTTCGGGCCGCGAGAGACCAGCCCCGGACCGGCGATCGCGGCCGCCAGGCGTGCCGCGGCGTCGTCCTCGTGGACGTCGCCCTCGTCGGGGACGAGGAGCGTCACCGGCCGGGGCGGACCCTCCTCGTCGGGAACGACCCAGAGCCCCTTGCGATGGACGTCGCCGGCGGCGAGCAGCCGGAGGTCGGCGGCGCTCAGCCGCCGGCCCTTCGACCAGCGGGCGCCGGCCACCACGAGGTCGCGGGCGAGCACGGCCCCGGCGAGGGCCTCCGGGGGTTCCGGGAGCCACTCGCCGGGCGTCAGCCGGACGATCCTCACCCGGCGCGGGCGAGGGCCGTCTCGATCGCCCGACGCGCGTACACGGCAGCCATTGCCGCACGATACGCCGGGTCCGCGTGGATGTCGCCGTCGACCGTGACGCCGTCGGGGGCATGGTCCGCTGGCCGGGGGTGTCCCCGACCGGGATCACCCACCCCAGAACCGGGGACCGGGCCAGACGCGGGCGTACGGCGCGTCAGCCGCCAGGTCGGGTGGCGCGCCCGGGACGGCCGCCCCCGAGCGCAGCGGCCCGGGCGTCGATCGCCCGCGGATCGAGGCGGGCGAGGATCTCCTCCCGACCTGCCGCGATCAACGCGGCGGCCTCGCCGAGCAGCTCGATCACGGCCCGGGCGCGGTCCGGCGCGAGGTGGGCGAGGCTTCCGGAGGGCGCGATCCCGACCCGCTCCATCCCCCGGCCCTTGGTCGAGGCCGCGTACGCTGCGGCCCACACGATCTCCTCCAGGCCGGTCCGCCCCAGGCCGCCCGCATCGCCGACGCCGACGACGATCCCCCGCTCCGCCGGCGCCACCGCCACCAGGCGCCAGCTCTCCGGGCCGTCCAGCAGGTCGAGGAGGTGGCTTCGGTAGGGCGCCGCGAAGAGGCGCCCCGGGCCGAGGGCCAGGCCATCGCCCCCGGTGATCGCGAGCGACGGGTGGAGGCCGTCCGGGAGGCCGTCGAGGAGCGCGGCGTGGGCGGTCGCGAACGCCACCCGTCCCGGCTCGTCGGCCGGCAGGGATCCGGCCGGCTCGTGGACCTCGACGAGAGGGCAGCCCGCCTCGGCGAGGGCGAGCAGGCCGTCCCGCATTGCCCGCGCCGCCTCGACGGCCCCGGCCGCCCGGCCGTCCCCCCGGGCGGCAGCGAACGGCCCCTCGACGGCGAGCTTGACCGGCAGCGCGGCGATGATCGCGGCCGACGCGTCGCGGGTGGCCGTCCACGCCGCGACCAGGTCCGCCGCGGGCGTCCGCGCCGGGTGGACCCGACCGTCGGCGATCAGCGCCAGGCCCGCTTCGACCTGGGCGGCCACGACGGACGCCAGCGCCTCGCCGGGCGGAAGCCCGGCCGGCCACGGATAGGCGCCGCCAAGGGTTGCGAACACCGCTCGATCGTAGTCGATCGGGCTCCGCCCGCCCCTCCGGGAGGCCGTCGCGGGCGTACCCTGCAACCATGCCCTCCGCCGGAGACCTGCTCGCCGGTCGCTACCGCATCGACGCCCGCCTCGGCGCCGGCGGCATGGCGACGGTGTGGCGGGCCCACGACCTGCGCCTCGATCGCGACGTCGCCGTCAAGGTCCTCCTGCCGAACCTGGCCGCCGATGCCTCCCTCGTCGCGCGGTTCGATCGCGAGGCGCGCGCCCTCGCGGCGCTCAGCGATCCGCACGTCGTCGGGGTTCACGACGTCGTCGAGGGTGGCGCGGGAAGCGAGCCGTTCATCGTGATGGAGCTCTGCCCGGACGGCTCGCTCGGCGATCGGCTGGCCGGCGGCGCGGCCCTTGCGTCCGCCGACGCCCTCCCGATCCTGGCCGACGCGGCGGCGGGGCTGGCCGCCATCCATGCCCACGGGCTGGTCCACCGCGACGTCACGCCCCGCAACATCCTGCTCGCCGGCGGCACGGCGCGGCTCGGCGACCTGGGCCTCGCCCGCGTGGGGGACGTCGGTACGACGGCGCCGGGCGGTGGGCTCGCGGCGACGGGCACGGCCGTGGGAACCCTCGGCTACCTCGCGCCCGAGCTCCTCGATGGGCGCCCCGCGTCGAGGGCGTCGGACGTCTACGGGCTGGCGGCGGTGGCCTACCGGACCCTGACCGGGACGCTCCCCCGCCCCGCCGGGAGCATCGCCGAGCTGGTGGCGGCGCGGGAGCGACCGGTCGCCCCGGTGGCCGACCTCGCTCCCGGGATGCCTCCGGCAGCCGCGATCGCGATCGACCGCGGCCTCGACCCGGACCCGGCGCGCCGGCCGGACGCGGCCGCCATGCTGGATGCCTTCGCGACGGAAGGCACGGGCCCGAAGCCGGCCGGGCGGACGGCGCTCCGTCCGGGACCGGCATCCGCTCCCGTCCCGCCCCCGGCTTCGGACGCTGCCCGGCGTGGCCGCGACGCTCGGCGCCCGCTCCCGGAGCCCAGCTCTGGCTACCACGGGCCCGGCCTGTGGAGCGGCGAGGTGCTCGCCATCATCGCCGTCGCGATCGTGATCATCGCCATCGTCCTGGTCTTCGGCGGCCGCCCGGGCTGACGCACCCGCGCGGTGCCGAACGCCGTCCCGGCTACACTCGGCGGGTGACCCGAACCGAACCCCAGCCGCCCGCCGAGGTCGCGGCCGCGGCCCGCGCGCGCTCCGCCGCCAGGGCCGCCCGCGACTGGGGCACGGCCGACGCCTTGCGGGCGGAGATCGAGGCCGCCGGCTGGAAGGTGATCGACCGGGGCACCGACTCCAGCCTCGAGCCCGCCGCGCCGCCCACGCTCGAGGGCGACGGCGTCGTCCGCTACGGCGCGGCGTCCGCCGTACCCTCCGCCCTGGACGAGCCCGCGACGGCGCGCTTCAGCGTGGTGGTCCTTGGCGAGGACTGGCCGGCCGACCTCGCCCGGATGCTCGCCGGCCTGCGGGCGCACGCCCCGGCGGGGACGCAGGTGGTGGTGGTGGCCAACGCCCCCTCACCGACGCAGGCGGCTCTCCTCGCGCCGGGGTCGGCGGTCCTCGATCCGGTCGCCGGGGCGGCTCCCGAGGTCGTCTGGACCAGCGAGCGGCTGGGCCACGCGGCCGCCCTCAACGTCGGCCTGCGGCGGGCCCGCGGCGCCGTCGCCGTCCTCGCCGACACCTCGATCGAGCCGGTGGGGGACGCGCTCACCCCCCTCGAGGAGGCCCTCGCCGAGCCCTCCGTGGCGGTCGCCGGCGGCTTCGGCCTCGTCTCGGCCGACCTCCGCCACTTCGAGGATGGGCCGGGGCCGGCCGTCGACGCGATCGAGCTCTACTGGCTGGCCTTCCGGCGAGCCGACTACGCCGCGCTCGGCCCCCTCGACGAGAGGTTCGCCTACTACCGCAACCTCGACATCTGGTGGAGCCTGGTCCTCCGCGCCGGTACGGACCCCGGGGCGACGCCGCGCGAGGCTCGCCGCCTCGAGCTCCCGCTCGTTCGCCACGAGCATCGCGGCTGGACGAGCCTCCCGGAGGCCGATCGCGACCGCCTCTCCAGGCGCAACTTCTACCGCGTCCTCGACCGGTTCCGGGAGCGCCGCGACCTCCTTTCGGGACGACCCGGCACGAGCCGGCCGACCGGCTAGCGCTAGCCGCTCGCGGCCAGGACCGCGGCGCCCTCGATGCCGAGGAGGGCCCGCTTGCGCTCGACGCCGCCGGCGTAGCCGGTCAGGGAGCCGTCCGCCCCGACGACGCGATGGCAGGGGACGACGATCGAGATCGGGTTGCGGGCGACCGCGGCGCCAACGGCTCGCGCCGCCCCGGGGCGCCCGACCCGGGCCGCCAGCTCGGCGTAGGAGAGCGTCTCGCCGTGGGGGATCTCGCGCAGCGCCTCCCAGACCCGACGCTGGAAGGCGGTCCCACCGCGGAAGGCGATCGGGACCTCGGGAGCATCGGCATCCCCCGCCAGCCGGGCGTCGACCGCGGCCGCGATCTCGGCGAACGACGCGTCGTCGCGCACCCAGGTCGGATCGGCGGCCGGCCCGCGCCGGTGATCGGGCAGGAAGCAGCCCGTCAGGATGGTCCTGCCGTCGGGTCCCCGCTCCCCGAGCAGGAGCAGGTCGCCGAGCGCGCTGGCATGGGTCGAGCACAGGGTCGAAGTCATCGGTCGTCTCCAGGCTGGCGTCACGGAATGGAAGGGACGGGGGCGACCCCTCCGGCGCGCGAGCCGGGCGGGGACCCGAGAGACGCCCAGAGGTGGTGGACGGCGTAGGAGCGCCACGGGCGCCAGCGCTCCGCCATGGCGGCCATCCCCCGGGCGTCCGGCGGGCCGCCGAGGCCGACGATCGCGGCCCGAATGGCGACGTCGCCCGGGAGGAAGGCGTCGGGGTCGCGGAGGGCACGCATGGCGATGTATGCCGCGGTCCACCGGCCGATGCCCCGGATCTCCAGGAGGCGACGTGCGGCCTCCTCGCGGTCGGCGCCGGCGTCGAGGTTGAGGTCCCCTCGCGCGATCGCCGTCGCGACGCCGCTGAGGGCGGCCCGCCGGGGCGCCGGCCCGGGAAGCGTGGCGGGGTCGAGGGCCGCCAGGACGGGCGCCGTCGGGAAGAGGTCGGTCACCCCGCCGACGGGGACGGCCAGCGACGCGCCGTGCGCCGCCACGAGGCGGGCCGCCAGCGTGCGCGCCGCGGCGACCGTGATCCCCTGGCCGAGGACGGCCCGCACGGCGAGCTCGGTGCCGTCGGCAGCGCCCGGCGAGCGGCGCCCGGGGACGGCCCGTACGAGGGCGCCCAGGAATGGATCCTCGCCGAGCGTGTCGGCGACCGCGACCGGGTCCGCGTCGAGGTCGAGCAGGGCGCGGCAGCGGGCGACGGCGGGGCCGAGATCCCGCGGATCGGCCAGGGCAAGCGTCGCGCGGACCGCCTCGCCGTCGTCGACGAGCTCCACCACGGCCGGCCCGTGGGGCAGGCGGACGCTGCGCCGGTAGGCGCCGTCCGCCACCTCCTCGACGCCGGGCACGGCCCGCACGGCGAGGAACGCCAGCAGCTCGCTCCAGGCGAACGGGGACCGCCGGGCCAGCCGCAGGACGATCCTCCCGTTGGGGGCCGCCTCGCCCGGCCGGCGCGCCCTGCGGAGGGCCGTCGGCACGGCCGCGAAGACCTCCCGGATCGTCGCGTTGAACTGGCGCAGCGAGGCGAAGCCCGCCGCGAAGGCGACGTCGGTGATCGGCATCTCGGTCGTCTCGAGCAGGAGGCGGGCGACGTGCGCCCGCTGTGCCCGCGCGAGCGCGAGAGGCCCCGCCCCCAGGTCGGCGAGCAGGTGCCGCCGGACCTGGCGCTCGCTGTAGCCCAGATGTCGGGCCAGCCCGGGGACGCCCTCGCGCTCGACGACGCCGTCGGCGATGAGGCGCATCGCCCGGCCGGCCAGGTCGCCCTTGAGGTCCCAGGCGGGCGAGCCGGGAACCGCCCCGGGGATGCAGCGCTTGCAGGCCCGGAAGCCGGCCTCCTGGGCCGCAGCCGCGGTCGGGTAGAACCGGACGTGCTCCGCGCGGGGCGTCGTCGCCGGGCAGCTGGGACGGCAGTAGATGCCGGTCGAGGTGACGGCCGTGAAGAACCAGCCGTCGAAGCGGGCGTCCCGGCTGCGAACGGCCCGATAGCGCTGGCTGAAGTCGAGGTCGAGAACCATGCCAGCAGGATGGCACCCGGAGGCGACGAATGCTCGCGGGATTCGGACATCGCGTGCGGGCGCACGAACCAGGGACGACCGAACGCCGGATCAGCGAGTGGCGGCCCCCAGGAGCACGGCGGCAACGACGACGCCGGCCACGGCCAGGACGGCGACCAGCCGGACCAGCCCCACCAGCCTCGGATCCAGCGCCGCCGCTCCCCCGGCGGGCGCCGCGGTCGGGGCTCCCGGCGCTCCGGCGGGCCGCTGCCAGTAGCTGGAGAGCGTCGCCCGGATCGGCGGCAGCACGAAGCCGAGCCAGAGCCCGGCCAGCAGGCCACCGACGTGGGCGGCGTTGTCGATCGGAGCCCCGAGGGCGTCGAAGCCGAAGCCGATGACCAGGTTGAGGACGACGAGGCCGCCGATCTGGCTCATGAGCGCCCGCCCGCGCCGGTCGAGGACCGGCCGGTGGATGAGGCTTACCGCGAGGAGGACGCCACACAGGCCGAAGATGGCCCCGGAGGCGCCGACGCTCTGGAAGGGGCCGCCGAAGAGGAAGCTGGCCGCCGAGCCGGCCGCCGCGGTGAGCGCGTAGAGGACGAGGAACCGGAACGAGCCGTAGAGCTGCTCGACGAGCGGCCCCACGAGGTACAGGAAGTACATGTTGAAGAGCAGGTGGAGCAGGCTGCCGTGGACGAGCACCGGGCTGACCAGGCGCCACCACTCGCCGGCGGCGAGGCGTGGCTTGTCCAGCGCGAGGATCCCGAAGAGGTCCGCGCCGCCGGCCTGCAAGGCGAGGAAGGAGACGACGATCGTCACCCCGATGATCGTGTAGCTGGCCACGGTGGTCGGGTTGCCGGCCCGGCTCCGGGAGAACCAGCGGCCGGCGGCCCGCGAGTCGCCCAGCTCCTTGTTGAGCCAGCCGAGCCGCGACGCGATCTCCGCCCGCTCGGCGGCGGGCGCGCGCCGCTCCGCCTCGCCGTAGGCGTCCCGAGCGCCACGCAGGTCGCCCGCCCGAACCCGGGCGGCCGCCACCTGGCGGAGCGCCCGGTAGGTCGACGGGTTCTCCGGCAGCCGCGCCGCCTGCTCCCAGCACTGGCGGGCGCCCTCCTCGTCGTCGAGGCGGTAGAGCGCCTCGCCGGCTCCCACGAGGGCCGCCGCGGTGATGGCGGCGTCCGGCGTGCCGACCAGGCGGGTGTACGCCGCGCGGGCGGCCGGATACTCGCCGCTTGCCAGCAGCTCGTCCGCCCGGGCCAGCAGCGCGGTGGCCGTCGCCCGGTCCAGCGGGCCGGGCGTGCGCGGGTCGGTGCCGAGGCGGCCGGTCATCGGACCGACCGTAGCAGAAGGGCGCCCGCGGTGCCGGGCGGTAGACTGCCGGCCATGTGCGGGCGCTTCACCCAGCAGCGGCCCAGCGCGGAGCTGGCCGCCCTCTTCGGCGCCGAGGACCGCGCCGAGAGCCCCGGCGAGCGGTACAACCTGGCCCCCCAGCAGCTCGGCCTCGTGGTGGTCGAGCGCGAGGACCTGGGGCGGGCCGTCGTGCCCTACCGCTGGGGCCTCATCCCCTCGTGGGCGAAGGACGCGAGGATCGCGAACCGGCTCATCAACGCCCGCGCGGAGAGCGTGGCCACGACACCGGCCTTCCGGGCGGCGTTCCAGAAGCGGCGCTGCATCGTGCCGGCCGACGGCTTCTACGAGTGGGAGCGGATGACCCCCCAGATCCGCCAGCCGAACCTCATCCGCCGCGCCGACGGCGAGCCGATGGCGTTCGCCGGGCTCTGGTCGATCTGGCGCGACCCGGCCGACCCGGAGGCGGAGCCGGTGCGAAGCTTCACGATCGTGACGACGACGGCGAACGGGACCCTCGAGCCGATCCACGACCGCATGCCGGCCATCCTGCCCGCCTCGGCCTGGGCCGCCTGGCTGGGTCCAGCCCCCGCCGAGCCGGGCGAGCTGCTGGCCCTCCTCGCGCCCGCCCCCGACGACCTGCTGGAGCGCTTCCCCGTCTCGAAGCGCGTGAACAACGTCCGCAACGAAGGTCCGGACCTCGTCGTGCCGCTGGGGCCGACCGGCCCGGGACCCGGGAGGCTGATCCCGGCCTGAGGCTATCCCTTCGGTCGAGGCGGCCCTCCGCTCAGCCGGCGGCCGGCTCCCAGCCCCCTTCGGCGGTGGCGGCCCGGAACGCATCGCCCGGGATCGCGCCTCCGTCCAGGGCGGACGCGTAGCGCCCCACGAGGCGGGCGAACGCGCCGCCGGGATCCTCCCAGGGGGCCTCGAAGACCGTCGCCCCGCCGTACGCGGCCGGGAGCGCGGCGCCGGGCGGGGAGACGACGACGACCGCTGCGCCGGCGAAGGCGGCTGCCTCGGAGATCGCAGCCGCGACGCCGTCTGCCAGCGGCTCCGCGGCGACCAGGACCCGGTAGTCGCGGAGGTAGCGCAGCCCCAGGGACACGTCGGCGGGCTCGAGGGCAGACACGGGGAGGCGGATCGCGGCGGCCTCCGCCGGCGGTTGGGGATCCGCCGCCTCGACGTCGGCGAGAAGCGCCGCCACGGGCCGCTCGGCGTCCCCGAACGCCTCGTCCGCAGAGGACGGGTCGGCCGCGGCCAGCGGGGTGGCGACCGCCGGGTCGCGCAGGACGGCGAGGTGGCCGACCCCCGCGCGAGCCAGGGCGAGGAGGAGCTCCTCCCCGACGCCGTCCTCGCCGATCTTGGCCACCAGCTCGACGGTCGACCCGGCCGCCGCCGCCGCGGCGGCGATCTCCGGGGCCGGGGCCGCCGCGCGGCCGGCGCCCGCCAGATCGGGAAGGAAGGCGGCCTGGCCGACGACGACGATCACGCCGGCAGCGTAGCAGGACCCCCGCGGCCGGTGTCAGCCCTCCGGGTGGGGTGTCTCGCCCGGCTTGGGCGTCTCGTTCGGCTTGGGCGTCTCGTTCGGCTCCGGCGTCTCCGTTGGGCGCGGGGTCCGGGTCGGCTCCGGCGTCTCGGTCGCCCGCGGGGTGGACGTCGGGCGCGAGGTCGCTCGCTCTGTCGCCTCCGGCGTCTCGGTCGCCTCCACGCTTGGCTCCGGGCTCTCCGTCGCCTCGGGCGATGACGAGGCCTCCGGCGACTCGCCCGGCGAGGAGCTCGGCAGCGGCGAGGCGGTCGGCCCGGGCGTGGGGAGCGCGGGGCTCGGCTCGATGACCTGGGTGGGAGACGGGGCCGGCGGCCCCTCGAGGATCCGGGCCAGGGCGCCCACGCCAAGGGCACCGGCGCCAATGGTGCCGGCCAGGAGGATCACGACGAGGGCCATCGCCGGGGCGCGCGCCGCAAGCGGGCGCCCGCCCGTCCAGGCCACCCGCCAAAGGTCGCCGAGAGCCGCGGCGAATCCCAGCACCGCCCCCCGGCGGGCGGCCGACGCCGCCGCGGTGACCGGGCGCGGCGTGGGCTCGGCGGCGATCGCCACCATGACCCGGTCCGTGAAGCCGGTTGCCGGCGCCACATCGTCGGTCACCGCGAGCCACTCCAGCTCGCGGGCCGTGGCCATCGCCTGCGCCTGCTCGCCGGCCGTGGCGTCGTCGCCGAGCTCGTCCGGCCGGAAGCGCTCGGAGCGGCCGAAGCGCTCGTCCATCACGCGACCCCCTGCGTCTCGAGGGTCCGGCGCAGGCGCTGCAGCCCGCGGTGGAGGTGTGTCTTCACCGTGCCGAGGGGGCGGTCGCTCTGGGCCGCGATCTCGGCCAGCGAGAGCTCGGAGAAGAAGCGCAGGACGACGACCTCGCGGTAGGGCTCGTCGAGGGCGGCCACCGCCGTCCGGATCGCCGCTGCGCGCTCCGAGCGGATCGCCAGGTGGGCCGGATCGGGAGGGCCGCCGAGGGCGGCGACCAGAGCGGCGTCGCCGACCGCGGCGCGGCCGGAGGCCTCGCCGTCCTCCCCGCCCGCGGGGCGCGGGTCGATCCAGGCGACCGGGCGCCGGCGCCCGGCGCGCCGCACGGCGATGCGCGTGGCGATCCGGGCGAGCCAGGCACCGAAGGGTCCCTCGCCCCGCCAGGTCCCCAGCGCCCGATAGGCGGTCACGAATGCCTCCTGGGCCGCATCCTCGGCGTCGTGAAGGTCGCCGAGGATGCGGTAGCAGCTTCGGACGATGGGCCGCGACTCTCGCTCGACGAGAACGCGAAAGGCGTCCGCGTCACCGGCAAGGACGGCCGCCACGACACGGCGGGCCTCGGGATCGTCCTGGGGAACCGTGCCGGGTAGCCTCGATGCGTTCGCGGTGTCGATCGGTCGGACTCCTGCTGGGGGGCGGCCCGCCGGGCGAGGCCCCGGAGGAGACGATACGCCGCACGGGAGAGTGCGCGTCGGTCCATCGCCATCTGGTGGTCCTCACCCGGCGGGCCGCAGGAGCTGGCCCGGGAAGGTCAGTCGTCGCTGCCGTGGCCACCGCCGTCGTGCCCGCCGTCGTCGCCGCCGTTGTCGTCGGGGGACGCCGACGGAGAGGGGCTCGCGCCGGTCCCGCGATCGTCCTCGTCGTGGGCCTCGGGCGTCTCGGATGGCTCCGCCGTCTCACGGGGCTCGGCCGTCTCACGGGGCTCGGCCGTCTCACGGGGCTCGGCCGTCTCACGGGGCTCGGGGCTCTCGGACGGCTCGGCCCTCTCGGCCGTTTCCGCCGTCTCGGCCGGCTCCGCAGTCCCGGTGGGCGTCGCGCTCGCAGTCGGCTCGGCGGTCTGGCTGGCGGCGAGCGCCGGATCGTCGGTCGCGGGAGCCGCCACCGGCGAGGCCGGCGCGAAGACCGCATTCGCCGCGAAGGCGGCGCCGGCCACGAGGAAGACCGAGACGGCCGCCGCGGCCGCGCCTCGGGCGATGCTGGTCCGCTTGCCGTTCATGGGTTCGAGGTCCCTCCCTGTCGAAGTCTGCGGGCCGGTCCGTTCCGGACTCCGCGCCGCCGGTCCATCTGACCGGCCCGCTACCCCGATTGAGACAGGGACCTGGCCGAAGGTTTCAGCCCGCCGCGGCGGCCACGCTAGGCCGCCGGCTCCTCCTCGTCGCGGACGACCTCCAGGTCGCCGACCCCCAGCGCCTCGACGTCCGCCGCGATCGCGTCGGCGTCGCCGACGACGACGATCCCCAGCCGCTCGAGGTGGAGATGGTCGCGGGCCGCGGCCAGGACGTCGTCGGCCGACACGGCCTCGATCGCCGGCCGGTAGCGCTCCAGCTCGTCGTCGGGAAGCTCGTAGGTGACGAGGCCGCCGATGGCGGCGACGACCGGGCCGGGGGTCTCGAAGCGGAGCGGGAAGACCCCCACGAGGTAGTCGCGTGCGGCCCGCAGCTCCGCGTCCATGGGAGCCGCCTCGCGCATCCGGCGCAGCTCGGCGAGGAGGTCGGCGAGGGCCGGGGCGGTGGCGTCGGTGTTGACCGCCGCCCGGGCGGCGAAGGGTCCTGCCAGGCGCCGCATGTCGAAGCCGGCCCCGGCCCCGTACGTGTAGCCCTTCTCCTCGCGCAGCTTCATGTTGAGGCGGCTGTTGAAGAGGCCGCCCAGGATCGCCGACATGACCGCCACGGCGTGGTAGTCGGGCGACTGGCGCCGGAGGCCCGGGTGCCCGACCCGGAGCTCCGACTGCACGGATCCCGGGCGATGCACGATCCGCACGATCGTCCGCTCCAGCCGCCCGGCGTCGCCGGGGCTGGCCGGCGGGGCCACCCCCGCCGCGGGCGCGAAGTCGCCCAGCAGGGGCTCCAGGATCGCCGGGAGGTCGATCCCGGCCAGGTCGCCGCCGACCACGAGGGCGGCGCGACGGAAGCTGGCCCAGCGGCGGTGGGCGGCCGCCGCGACCTCCGCGTCGAGGCCGAGCACCGTGTCGCGCAGACCGCCCGAGGGCCGGGCATACGGGCTCGCCGGGTCGTAGATCGTGGCGAGGTAGACCTCGTCCGCCCGTCGGGACGGGTCGGCCCTCGCCTGGAGGAGGTCGTTGAGGCGCTGGTCGCGGAGGCGCTCCACCTCGCGCGGCGGAAAGGACGGCTCTCGGGCGACCTCGGCCAGGAGCGCCAGGGCCTCGGCGAGGCGCTCGACCGGCACCTCGACGCCGACGGTCGTGGCATCCCAGCCGGCCTCCGCTCGCAGCGACGCGCCGAGGCGCTCGGCGGCCTCCACGAGGGCGACCGCGTCGTGACGCCGGGTCCCCTCGGTGAGCGCTCGGGCGGCC
Organism: uncultured Chloroflexia bacterium; assembly: GCA_963821235.1. Taxonomy (GTDB): domain Bacteria; phylum Chloroflexota; class Limnocylindria; order Limnocylindrales; family CSP1-4; genus CTSoil-043. The sequence continues at coordinate 1,891,565 of CAWGCS010000001.1, read as the reverse complement.
AGGACCGTCGCCCCGCCGACCGCGGCTGGCTCGTCGACGGCACCCATCGGCAGCAACAGGTTCGCCGTTACGAGCGGCCGCCCCGGCAGGTGGACGGCCTGCACCGGCAGGCCGCCGGAGAGGCGGCCGCGCTCGACGGCCGGGAAGGTGAAGGGCCGCGGCGTCCCGGGGACCGGCCGCGAGCCGAGGGCCGCCTCGAGAGGGTCGAGGGCGCTCATGCCGGCTCCTCCGCCATCTCGTCGGCCACCGGCCCGACCGGGCCGTCCCCGCCCTCGGCCGCCCCGTCGTCACCGGGCTCCGGGAGGCTCTCCGCCGTCCCGCCGGCCGGCACGTACGTCAGCACGACGCGGTTCTCGTCGGTCATGACGTCCGCGCAGGCGGCGCGCACCTCGGCCGCGCCGGTGGCGAGGTAGCGCCCGAGCTGGTGATTGATCTCACCGGGGTCGTCGAGGAGCGTGGCGAACATGCTCAGCCGGTCGGCTCGCTCCGAGACCCGCTGGAGCGAGCCCAGCTCATCGGTCTCGATGAGCGCCTTGGCCCGCAGGAGCTCGTCGTCGGTGACGTCGTCCGCGGCGAGCCGGGCGACCTCCTCGAGGAAGCCCGCCTCGACGGCCTCGATCGTGGCGTCCGGCCGGACGGTGGCCCAGCCCATGAGGATCGACGGCCCGGAGGCGAACGGGAGGACGAAGACGGCGACGTCCTGGGCGATTCGTCCTTCCCGGACGAGTCGTCGGTGGAGCCGGCTGCCCTTGCCGCCGGCCAGGACCTGGGCGGCGATCTCGAGGGCGTACAGCCGCTCGTCGCCGAGCGACGGCGCCCGCCAGGCGGCATAGATGCGCGGCAAGGGAACGCGGTCCTCGACCGTCTCGCGGCGCTCGCCACCAAGCGAGAGCGGCAGGGGGGCCGCCGCGAACGGCGGGAGGGCCGGGTTCGGCGGGATCGCCCCGTAGTACTTGTCGACCCAGGCCCGGGCCTGCCCAGGGTCGACGTCGCCGACGATGGAGAGGACAGCGTTGTTGGGGGCGTACCAGGTCCGGAAGAAGGCGCTGACATCCTCCAGCGAGGCCGCGTCGAGGTCCTCCATCGAGCCGATCGTCGGGTGGTGGTAGGGGTGGTCGGACGGGTAGATGTGGCCGAGGAGCTTCTCCTGCCAGGTCCCGTAGGGCTGGTTGTCATAGCTGAGCCGCTTCTCGTTCTTGACGACCGCCCGCTGGTTGTCGAGGTTCTCCTGGCTCAGCGCGTCGAGGAGGGTCCCCAGGCGGTCCGCCTCCAGCCAGAGGGCAAGCTCGAGCTGGTGCGACGGCACGGTCTCGAAGTAGTTGGTGCGATCGAGCCAGGTCGTCCCGTTCATGGTCCCGCCGGCCGCCTGGACCAGGGCGATGTGCTCGGCCTTGGCGACGTGGCGGCTGCCCTGGAACATCACGTGCTCGAAGAGGTGGGCGAACCCGGTCCGGCCCGGCTGCTCGTGCTTGCTCCCCACGTCGTACCAGACGTTGACGGCCACGACCGGCACGAGGTGGTCCTCGCTGATGATCAGGCGGAGCCCATTGGGGAGCCGCTCGTCCGTGAAGGTGACGTCGGGAAGGGGCATGCGTGCCTCGCCGTGGGGATGTCGCACTGGCGGCCCGAGGGCTGCGACGCAGCATTGTATGGGCCGCCGCCGCAGGGCGACGTGGCCTCGGCTCTTGACACGGCAGCGGAAGCGATGTTAGCTTTCCATCTAACACGAGGACCATACACGAGGTAGACCATGGCCCGCTCCGCCCGCTCCGTCGCAGCCCCCCGCCCCCCCAGGGCGCTGGTGCGCGACATGACCGGCGCCGCGGCACCGGCGGGCGCCGCGGCCGAGGTGGCCCTGGAGGCGCGTCCGGCCCTCGACTTCCTCATCAGCCTCGTGCACGACACCGAGCCCGAGCTCCTCCCCCGGGATGCCGCCTGGCACGAGGGGGCGATGGCCTCGCTCAGCGATACCCTGCGCCGCGACTTCGACCGTGCCTTCGGCCACTCGGACGAGGAAAAGGGCCTCGGCTGGGCCCTCATCCCCCTGATCGTGCCCGACACGGCCGTGCAGCGCTCGGCCGACGTCGTCGCCGCCGCGAGCCGGCTCGACGTCCGCGACCTGTGCCGCGAAGCCTGCACGGACGACCCCGACCTCACCGAGCTGCGGGCGCTCATGGAGCGCCATTTCGCCGGTGAGCCGGGCCTCGAGGCGGAGATGCTGACGGCCGCGCCGCCGGCACTCCGGGGCGCGATCGCGCGGGTGGTGAAGGATCCGGAAGGCGAGATGCGCTCCCTCCGGCGAATCCTGCGCGCCTGGCAGGAGCGGTTCGCCGAGATCGAGGAGCGGGTGCTCCGGATGCAGGAGCGCGACGTCGCGCAGCGCCGGCCGGAGCTCGCCACGATGCCCCTGGTCGACTTCATCGAGAAGGCCACCGACGGATACCGCTGGGTGCCGGAAGGCCGCGTGCGCACGATCCGCTTCACGCCCAGCTACTTCGCCCGGCCCTACAACTACATCTTCGGCGAGGGGCCCTGGCACCTCATCTGCTACCCGCTGGCGGAGAGCGCCCTCGATGGCGATCCCGGCGGTGTCCCCTCGGCGACCTTGCGGCTCTTCCGGGCCCTCGGCGACGAGAGCCGGATGCGGATCCTGCGCCATCTCGCCGACGGAGACCTCTACCTTACCGAGATCGCCGAGCGGATGGATCTCTCCAAGCCGACCGTCAAGCACCATCTCGCCCAGCTCCGCGCCGCCGGGCTGGTGACGGTCAGCGAGACGGGCGGACTCACCTACTACAGCCTCCGCCGGGAGCGCCTCGACGACCCCGGGCTGGAGCTGGCCCGCTACCTGGGCGGGAACGCCCGCTAGCGCCGCGAGCGGGCGCGGCCGGGCAATCGAGACGAGCACGAGTTAGATGAGCATCGAACGGAGGGGCGACGAGATGCAGACGAAGGCGCGGACCGGCGGTCCGCCGGCCTTGACGACGATCTACCTCGGGGAGGGAACGACGATGAGCAGCGAGATCGACTTCCGGATGCGCCGGCTGGAGGCGGAGGCGTCGGCCGAGCGGCTCGTGGGCCACCGGCACGGGCTGCGCCAGGCCTTCGGCCACGCGGTCATGGCGCTCGGCCGGGCGATCCACGGGATCGAGCCGGAGCCCGCCTGCCGGCCCGCGCTCCACGCGCGCTGAGCGGCATCCGCCCGGCGGGGCCGAGCCGGCCGACCCGAGCGGGCGCCGCGAGGTGCCCGCTCAGCGCGTCCCGGAGGGGACGGGCGACAGGCCCGGCTGCGGCACCCACTCGCCGAGGGGCCGGACGTCGGCCAGCCGGCCGGCCAGGTCCGGGTCGATCGCCTCGGCGGCCGCGACCGCCGTCTCCATTGCCGTCAGGCAGAGGACGCCCTCGGCGATCGCCGCGAGTCGGATCTCGGCCGCGTCGCGGACGGGCCCGGAGCGGGGTGTCGGCGTGTTGACGACGAGGCGCACCCGACCGGAGGCGATCAGCTCCAGGATCGGCACCTCGCCCGGCTTTGCCTCTTCGCCCAGCTTGGCCACGGCCTCCGAGGCGTGGCCCAGGGCGGCCAGGCCAGCTCGCGTCCCGGGCGTCGCGGCGAAGCGGTAGCCGGCCTTGGCCAGGGCGGTCGCCAGCGGGGCGAGGAGCCCCTTGTCGCGGTCGGCCACGGAGAGGAGGGCGAGGGCGCCATCGGCGCCCGCCGGCGGCGGCACGAGGGACGCCGCCACGAGCGCCTTGGCCGTGGCCACCCGCACGTCCGCATGGATGCCGATCACCTCGCCGGTCGACTGCATGAAGGGTCCCAGGGACGGGTCGACGCCCCGCAGCTTGGTGGTCGAGAAGGCCGGCGCTTTGACCGCCGTGAACGCCGGGGCGGGCAGCAGGCCGTTGGGCCAGCCGAGGTCGGCGAGGCGCTGGCCCAGAGCGATCCGCACGGCGAGGTCGACGAGCGGGACACCGGTCACCTTGCTCATGAAGGGGACCGTCCGGCTCGCCCTGGGGTTGACCTCGATCAGGTAGACCCCGTCCTCGCGCACGATGAACTGGGCGTTGACGAGGCCGTGGACGTCGAGGGCCCGCACGATCCGCTCCATGGAGGCGACGATGAGGGCCTGGTCCGCCTCGCTCACCGTCCGCGGCGGGAAGATGCCCGCCGAGTCGCCGGAGTGGACCCCCGCCCGCTCGACCTGCTCCAGGAGGCCCGGGATCAGCACCGTCTCCCCGTCGGCGACCGCGTCCACGTCGACCTCCACCCCCTCGAGGTAGCGGTCGATCCGGACGGGCCGGTCGGGGTCGACGACCGTCGCCGCCGCCAGCTGGGTCACGAGGTCCTCGCGGGAGTAGGCGAAGTCGATCGCCAGGCCGCCGATGACGAACGACGGCCGGACGATGACCGGGTAGCCGATCCGCTCGGCGAGCGCCTCCGCCTCGTCGATCGAGCGGGCCATCCCGCCCTCCGGCTGGGGGATCCCCAGCCGCTCGACCAGAGCGCTGAAGCGGACCCGGTCCTCCGCCTGGTCGATCGTCTCCAGCGACGCCCCGAGGAGGGGGACGCCGGCGGCCGCCAGGGGGCCGGCCAGGTTCAGGGGCGTCTGGCCGCCGAACTGGACGAAGGCCGGCAGCGGATCCGCCCCCGGCGCCGTCTCCGCGGCGACGATCTCCCGGACGCTCTCCGCGTCGAGCGGCTCGAAGTAGAGGCGGGAGGAGGCGTCGAAATCGGTCGAGACGGTCTCCGGGTTGGAGTTGGCGAGGACCGCCTCCCAGCCGAGGCTTCGCAGGCTCTCGGCCGCCCGGACGGCGCAGTAGTCGAACTCGATTCCCTGCCCGATCCGGACCGGGCCGGAGCCGATGACGAGGGCCGCCGGCCGGGCCACCGGCGCCGCCTCCGGCGGCGAGCCGGCCGCCGCGTAGGTGCTGTAGAAGTAGGGCGTCTCGGCGGCGAACTCGGCGGCGCAGGTGTCGACCATGGCGTAGCCCGGCGCTAGGCCGAGGGCGGCCCGGGCGGAGGCCACGTCCCCCTCCCCCACCCCGGCCAGGGCGGCGATCTCCCGGTCCCCCAGGGCCGACCGCTTGGCGGTCGCGAGGAGGGACGCGGCCGCCGCGTCCGCCGGGTCCGCGATGGCGGGCCCGGCCGCCCGGATCCGCGCCTCCAGGCCCACCGATCGCCCGAGCTCGGCCACGAACCACGGGTTGATCCCCGTCGCCTCGACGACGGCCGTCTCGGCGACGCCGCGCCGCAGGAGGGCCATGACCCGCCAGAGGCGGTTGTCCGAGGGCGCCAGGAACCGCCGCAGGACGATCGGGGTGGCGCTCCGCTGGGCCAGCCGGGTGCTCTCGCAGGCCTCGCCGTCCTCGCCAATCCAGCGGATGACGGCGTCCTCCTCGTCGGGATCGCCCGCCAGCGCCGCAGCCAAGTAGTCGAGCGTGGGCATCCAGGCCGGGTCCTCGGCCAGCGGCCCCGCGCCGGCCTGCTCCAGGCCTCGGAGCGCCTTGTTGAGCGCCGACCCGAAGGTCCGGTCGATCGCCATCACCTCGCCGGTCGCCTTCATCTGGCTGCCCAGGGTTCGGTCGGCGCGAGGGAACTTGTCGAACGGGAAGCGCGGCAGCTTGACGACGAGGTAGTCGAGGGCGGGCTCGAAGGCGGCCACCGTGGTGCCCGTCACCACGTTGGGGATCTCCGCCAGCCGCCTGCCGACCGCGATCTGGGCCGCCACCCTGGCGATGGGGTATCCGGTGGCCTTGCTGGCCAGCGCAGAGCTGCGGCTCACCCGCGGGTTCACCTCGATGACGGCGTACTCGCGGGAGTCGGGCGAGAGCGCGAACTGGACGTTGCAGCCGCCCTCGACGCCGAGGCCCCTGATGATCGCCAGTGCGGCGCTGCGGAGGCGCTGGTGAACCGCGTCGGGGAGCGTCTGGACGGGCGCCACGACGATGGAGTCGCCGGTGTGGACCCCCAGCGGGTCGACGTTCTCCATCGAGCAGACGGCGATGCAGGTGTCGTCGGCGTCGCGCATCACCTCGTATTCGATCTCCTGCCAGCCGACGAGGACCTTCTCCACCATGACCTGGCCGATGGGGCTGGCGCGGAGGCCGGCGCGGACCCGCTCGCGGTAGTCGGCCGCCGTCTCCACGATGCCGCCCCCGGTCCCGCCCAGGGTGAACGCCGGCCGGACGATCGCCGGCAGCCCGATCGCGGCGAGGGCGGCGGTGGCGCTGGCCATGCGGTCGGCCTCCGAGGCGCCGTCGACGATCGCCGACGGCGCGTACGGCTGGCCGAGCCGGTCGAGGAGGTCGCGGAATCCCTGGCGATCCTCGGCCATCTCGATCGCCCGGAGGGGCGTGCCAAGGAGGCGGACGCCGTGCCGCTCCAGGACGCCGGCCTGGGCGAGGGCCATCGCCAGGTTGAGGGCGGTCTGGCCGCCCAGCCCGGCCAGCAGCCCGTCCGGCTTCTCGCGGGCGATTACCGCCTCGATCGCCGGCACCGTCAGCGGCTCGAGGTAGACGGCGTCCGCCACGGCCGGGTCCGTCATGATCGTGGCCGGGTTGGAGTTGACGAGGATCGTCCGGACGCCCTCGGCGCGAAGGGCCCGGCAGGCCTGGGTGCCGGCGTAGTCGAACTCCGCGGCCTGGCCGATCACGACCGGCCCGGAGCCGATGATGAGGACCGACGTGGGCCGCGACGGCCGCGCCGGCGCGGCGCAGGCCGGGGCCGGCGGGGCATCCCTCACGGGCGGTCCGCCCAGGCCCGCGCCGCGGCCACGAAGCGGTCGAAGACGGCAAGGGCGTCCAGCGGGCCGGGCGCCCCCTCGGGGTGGTACTGGACCGTCTCGATCGGCAGCGTCCGGTGCCGCAGTCCCTCGACCGATCCGTCGTTGAGGTTGACCTGGCTGACCTCGAAGCCGCTCGCCGCGGGCACGGTCGCCCCGTCGACGGTGACCTCGTGGTTCTGGGCCGTGACCTGGACCAGGCCGCTGCCGGCGTCCCTGACGGGGTGGTTCGCCCCGTGGTGGCCGAAGCGCAGGCGGCGCGTCTCCGCCCCCGCCGCGAGGCCGACGAGCTGGTGCCCCAGGCAGATCCCCAGCAGCGGGCGGCCGTCGTCGATCACCGCTCGGGCCAGGGCGACCGGGCCGGCGAGGCGCGCTGGATCGCCCGGGCCGGGCGAGAGCACGACGCCCGCGATCTCCGGGGCGAGGACGTCCGCCGGGCCGGCCGTGTGGGGGAGCACCCGGACCCGCACGCCCCGACGACGGAGGCTGCGAACGATGCTGGCCTTGAGCCCGAAGTCGACGATGGCGACCAGCGGCGCCGCAGGCTCCTCCAGCGGGTCGCCCACGTCGACCGGGACGGCCGGCGAGACGGCCCCCACGAAGTCCACGTCTTCCCAGCGCGGGATCGCGCGCGCTCGCTCGACGGCGGCGGCCTGGTCCACCTCGCCCGGGGCGGTGACGATCGCCCGCAGGCTGCCGTGGGCTCGCAGGTGGCGGGCGAGGGCCCGCGTGTCGATGCCCGCGATGGCCGGGATGCCTTCGTCGCGGAGGAGGGCCGCCAGCTGGCCCGCCTGCTCGGCCACCGCGGCCGTGGCGCTGGCGACCACGAGGGCCCGCAGCCAGGGACGCTCGGACTGGTCGTCGGCGTCGATGCGGCCGTAGTTGCCGATGAGCGGGTAGGTCATCACGACGACCTGGCCGGCGTACGAGGGATCCGTGCAGACCTCCTGGTAGCCGGTCTGGCTGGTGTTCACGACGAGGTCGCCGCCCGCGGCGGCGTCCGCCCCGAAGGCGATCCCCGGATAGACCGTCCCGTCCTCGAGGGCGAGGAGGGCCGGCCCGCGAGCGCCCACGCGCGGGTCGACGATCAGGCCCGGGTCCGGCAACGGCGGCACGGGCCGGCCGCCGGGCGCGGGATCGCCGATGGTCATACCGGCCCGGACACGAAAACGCCACCGGCCCGACGGGCGCGGTGGACGGTCGTCAGCGTGCACACGCGGTTGCCTCCCCTCCGGCCTCACGGGACCGTACGCCGGCCTCACGGGACCGGCCGCAAAGGATGGCGGAAGGGTAGCACGCACGTGGCCGTCGGACGGGTGCCGGCTCCGTCGCCATCGCGGTCAGCGAAGGTCGCTGACCTCCCAGACCTGCTCCAGGACGTGCTTCCCGTCGGTGGTCGGGTCGGTCAGGTTCGGCTGCGCCTGGTCGAGCACGATGAAGGGGTGGAGGCGGGCCTGGGCCAGCTTCGTCCCCACGAAGGTCAGCTCGACGATGACCGACTCCTGCGTCTGGCGGCTCCAGTCCTGGCCGAACAGGAAGTTGCCGTGGCTGGAGATTGCGAAGCGCGAGCCACGCTCGCCCTTGGTGATCGAGACGGCCGCCGCCCAGTGCGTCCCGTGGCCGATCACCTGGTCCGCGCCGGCGTCCCAGAAGAGCTTCATCTGGGCCTCCTGGCGGGCGGTGAAGTCGGCGTGGTACTCGGGCCAGCCCCACTGCGGGACGACGATCACGACGTCGGCCACCTTGCGCGCCGCGGCGATCCCCCGGCGCACGTTCACCTCGTCGAGGTAGGCCACGCCGGGATTCGCGGCGCTCGCCTTGGCCGAGCCGGGGATCTCGTTGAAGCCGACGAAGGCGAACCTGACACCCCGGACATCGATCACGGCCGGCGCGAGCGCCTCCGCAAGGTTCATCCCGGCGCCGAAGCGGAGGATGCCGTTGGCGTCGAACAGGCTCAGCGTCTCCCGCAGGGCATCGACGCCCTGGTCGGTCATGTGGTTGGAGGCGAGGGTCACGACGTCGACCCCGGCCCGGGCCAGGAGGGGCGCGACCCTGGGGTCGATCGAGAAGACGGTCCCCGTGTCGTGCTGGCGGAACGACGAGGTCATCGGGCACTCGAAGTCGTTGATCGTGATCTCCGCGTCCGAGATGAGCGTGCGGACCGCGCCCTCGTTCCCCGAGCGGACCGCGTCCACCACCGGCCAGCCGTTGCCGTCCGGGCCGTCGAAGCGTCGGTCGACGTGGGTCCCGGTGTACCTGGCGGTGCCGCCGTCGAGAGCCCAGTCCCAGCCCTTCTTGAGGGTGTTGGTCTGGTGGCTGACGCCGCGATCGGGACACGTGTCGCCGGTGGAGATGAGGGTGCGGACCTCGGCGACGTCGAAGCCCGCCCATGACGCCGGCATCGCACGCACGCGGCCGACGACCGGGTAGTCGAGGGCGCGGATCGACGGCGACCCGAAGAGGTCGGCGCCAGCGACGCGGAGGACCTTGACCCGCGCGGTGACCAGCGCCGGGGGCAGGAGCCCGAGGCGCGGCGTGCCGCTGCGCACCGCCGTGGTCACGCCCGCCGGGGTGAGACAGGCGGACCCGGTGAGGGCCACCTCGTCGCCGGCAACGGTGAGGCCCGTCAGGCCGCACGGGAGCGCGACCCGCCCGGCCGCGATCTCCTTCGTCAGGGTCGCCGCGGAGATCCCCTGGCGGAGGTCGCGGACGTCCGCGACCAGGGAGAGGGGCGCCGCCACGGCCCCGCCGGGCGATGTGGACGGCACCGCGCTCGCTCCCGGCGAGCCGGGCGGCGTTGGCGTGCCGGCCGGCGACGGCCCGCCGGTGGCAGGCCCGCCGGAGGCATCCGGCGACGGCGACGGAGCCGGCGACGAGCCGGGCGACCCGCTGGCGAAGATGGCCGCCCCGACGAGCAGGCCCACCCCGACTACGGCGAGGATCCCGACGAGGATCGTGGAGCTGCCGGGCGGCCGGCCGCGTCCGGAGCCGCGCGGCGGGCGGCCGCCGCCGCGCCCGTCGCCGCCGCGCCAGGAGCCGGCACCGCGACCGCTCCGGTCCGACGCCGACCCCGAGAGCGGCCGGGCCATCTGGGGGCGGCGGGGCTGCTCGCGCGGGGGCATGGCAGTGTCGTCCTTCGGGCTCGGGCTGTCAGTCGCCCGCCTTGTAGGGGTAGGTCACCCAGCCGTGGGCCAGGGCCGCGTGCACGTCGGGCTCGATCGCGACGCGGGACCGCCCGGGCTTGTAGTGGATCACCGCGCTCACCGGGTTGCCGCCGGCCGCCCGGGTCCGGGCCAGCACCGCCGCCATCGTCTCGCCGGTCTCCCAGACCTCGTCGACGACGAGGATGCGCTTGTCGCGCAGGAGCTCCGCGTCCGGGAAGTGGCCGAAGCGGGGTGCCTCGTGGGTCGCGCCGCCTGTGGTGTAGAACTCGACGCCCGCGACGAGGATCTCGCGCAGGTCGAGGCGGTAGGCGAGGATGCCGGCCGGCACGAGCCCGCCCCGGGTGATCGCCAGGACGAGGTCGAACTCGCGCCCGACCCGCTCGGCGAGGACCCCCACGAGGCGGTCCAGCTCGTCCCAGGTCACCTCGATGGGCGCGGAGCCCGGCGCTCCGGACTCGGGTTCCAGCACGACGGGCTCGAGGTCCGGCACGGGGGCTCCTCCGGGAACGGCACGGTCTGGGTGGACGCGGGCGGCGCGTGCCCATTGTCGGGCATCGGGCCCCGCGGGGTCGACCGTCCTGCGGCGTCGGGGAGCTCGGCGATGCTGCGGCGAACCCTGGAGCCCAGGGCAGCCAGCCGGTCGCGAGCCTGATGGACGCCCGCGGGCGATGAGTCAGCGGCAAGCGCCGAGCGCCAGAACCCAACGGGCACCGGCAGCGCACCAGGCGCTCCGCCCCGCATCGGCGGGATGGGACGCACCCGGCGACCGGGGGCCGTTGCCGTGGGCTCACAGCGCCGAGGCGAACACAGCTTCGCGTGATGCTCGTCGGAACACCGCGATTCCTCGGGCCTGCCCAGAGGCGCGCTGGAGGCGCCGGACCAAGTCGAGCGACTTCGCCTGGAACTCCTCAGCCGTGACGACGCCGGCATCACGCAGGCGGACCAGGTCACGCAGGTGGTCGAGAGGCCCGTCGACCTCATCCTTCTGGGTGGCCACCAGGTAGCTCGCCATCGTCGCCGTGATCGCACCGAACAGGCCGATCCCCCAGGGGCGGTTCGCCTCTCGCCAGCATCCTCGCTGCGGCCTACGATCCCCGCAGTTGGAGGCTCTTGGGGTGAAACGCTCGGCTGCGGGGTTGGCGGGAACCGCAGAACCAGGCTCCGGTCTGAGGCGGGCCACCATCGCCCGCAACGTGGCGCTGGCCGTGCTCGGGGCCGCCGTACTCGTGCTGAAGTCCGCCTACCACGGCCCGTTCCAGGACGTCATCCATGCCTACGCGGGCAACGTCGCAGTCTCGTTCGCCCTGTACTTCGCTGCCGTCAACGCGACCGCGAGGTACGGACGGCCGCGGCTGATCGCCGCGTCACTCACGCTTCTCGCCGTGGAGATCTTCGAGGCCACGAACGGATTCGGTGTCATGGAGAACGTCAACGACCCGACCGACTTCATCGCCAATGCGGCAGGGGTCGGCCTTGCCGTCATCGTCGACATCACGACGGGTCGGGTCCTCCAGGCGAGAGGGACCCGCTTTGGCGCGGCCCGGGAGGGGGAGGGGTGGTGAACGCTCGCGTCCTGGCCTCAGCCGCCGCGATCCTCGGCGATCACGCCCGACTGAGACGACTTCTCCTGCTCAGATCGGCACTCTGGCGGCCCCTGCGGGGGCGCGCTGGACCCGAGTGGCAGCACGAGTGAGTGGTGAGCCCGCAGAGATTCGAACTCTGAACCTAGGGATTAAGAGTCCCCCGCTCTACCGTTGAGCTACGGGCCCACGATCCTGCGCTCGGTTTCGTGCTCCGGCACGCCGGATGACTACTCCCGACGGTCCGAGCGGACTTGTGCTCGCCGGTGGCACGCCGTGTGACTGTCGCCGTCAGGTCGACAGTGCTGCGGAGGTGCCAACGGTGCCAGCCCGTCCGGGCCGGGCGCATTCTACAGCCTCGTCCTTGGGGACGCGCTGCGCCCGCCTCATCGTCCACGGGCTCCATGGTTCCGGCGCCCTCGACATCGTCAACCCTGCCCGCGAGCGGGCCGAGCTCGATGACGCGGCGCAGCCAACCACTCGGGCACGTCTCGCGGCGCAGATGTTGCACCCCGGGCGGGACCTCGACGGCGGCTGGGAGCGCAGCTCTCACCGGGCTGCCCTTTCGAGCACCCGGGTCTGCCCCGGGTCGCCCTCGGCAGAGTGCTGATGGCCCTCGCGTCGGCCCGGCCCGGCCACGACCATGCACCCATGCACGAGCGGGTTCGCCATGAGGTCGAGGCTGTCAGCCCCCATGGTCCGACGCGCCGCGCACCCGCCCCGGAACACCCGCTCCTCTTCATGCAGCGGACGGCCGGCAATGCCGCCACATCGCGCCTCCTGGCGGGCCTGACCGTCCAGCGCCAGGAGTATCCACCCGGCGGTGGCGAGGCCGGACCGGCCGCGGCCGGTGTCGTCAACCTCGTCGCCGGCATCGTCAACGTCTCCGGCGGGATCGTCAACGTCAGCGGCGGAGGCCCCGCAGGCGGCGGTGGCCCCGAAGGCGGCGTGTCGGGGGGCACCCCGGCCGGGGGCGGTGGGTGGGCAGAAGAGATCCCGGTGCCGGGAACCGGCGGCGTGTAGCCTGGACCTCCGCCCCGGCTCCGCATCGGGCGCTCCGCTCCTGGGACGGGACGCGCACCGCGCGACCCAGGGCCGGGCCGCCCGGCGCCCGAGCGCGGACCTCCGCTCAGGCCGGCTGGTTGTCGATCTGGGCCCGCTGCAGCCGGCCGCTGAAGTCGACGTAGATCGACTTCCACTCGGTGTACGTGTCGAGGGCGGCGTGGCCCGCCTCGCGGTGGCCGTTGCCGGTCTCCTTCCAGCCGCCGAAGGGGAGGTGCGTCTCGGCGCCGATCGTGCCGGCGTTGACGTAGACGATCCCGGTCGCCAGGTCGCGCATGGCCCGGAAGGCGACGTTCACGTCGCGCGTGTAGACGGATGACGAGAGCCCGTAGCGGGTCTGGTTGACGGCCGTGACCGCCGCCTCGTAGTCGGCGACCGGGATCACCGACAGGACGGGCCCGAAGATCTCCTCCTGGGCGATGCGAGCCATCGGGGCGGCCTCGGCGAAGACCGTCGGCTCGAAGAAGGCGCCGCGGTCCAGGCCGTCGCCGGTGGCCCGCCGGCCGCCGCAGACGAGCTCGCCCTCGCCCCGCCCGATCGCCACGTACTCCTCGACCTTCGAGGCTGCGGCCTCGTTGATGAGCGGCCCGACGTCGGTCGCCGGATCCAGGCCGTCGCCCAGGCGCAGCGACCGGACGCGGGCCTCGAGCTTCGCCGTCAGGCGCTCGGCGACCTGCGCCTCGACCACCACCCGGCTGCAGGCCGTGCAGCGCTGGCCGGTCGTCCCGAAGGCCGACCAGGCGATCCCCTCGACGGCGAGGTCGAGGTCCGCGTCGGCGAGCACGACGATCGCGTTCTTGCCGCCCAGCTCCAGGGCGAGCCGCTTCAGCCGTCGCCCCGCCCGCGCGGCGATCCCCTTGCCCGTCGCCGACGAGCCGGTGAACGAGACGACCGGGACGTCCGGCGAGTCGACGATCGCGGCGCCGACGTCCGCTCCCGAGCCGGTCACCAGGTTGACGACGCCGGGCGGGATCCCCGCTTCGGCGAGGAGCTCGACGAGGAGCGTCGCGCACCAAGGCGTGTCGGAAGCGGGCTTGAGGACGACCGTGTTTCCGGCGACCAGGGCCGGCATCGTCTTCCAGGCCGGGATCGCCATCGGGAAGTTCCAGGGCGTGATGATCCCGGCCACGCCGATCGGCTGGCGGATGCTCATGGCCCACTTGTCGGGCAGCTCCGAGGGGACCGTGTCGCCGAACATGCGACGGCCCTCGCCGGCCATCAGCTCGGCGATGTCGATCGCCTCCTGGACGTCCCCGCGCGCCTCCGCCAGGACCTTGCCCATCTCGCGGGTGAGGGCTCGTGCGAGCCGCTCCTTGTCGCGTCGCAGGAGCTGGGCGAAGCGCAGGAGGATCTCGCCGCGCCTGGGGGCCGGCGTCCGGCTCCACGCCGGGAAGGCCGCCTCCGCGGCCCGGACGGCCATCGCCACGTCCGCCGCCGTCCCCGCCTGGAAGACGCCCACGAGGTCGTCGCGGTCGGCCGGGTTGCGGCTCTCGAAGGTCCGGCCGGACACGGAGCCGACCCACTCGCCGGCGATGAAGAGGCGGCCGGCGACCGCCGCCGCGACCTCGGTCATGGGCGTCCTCCTCAAGCGCGCTCGAAGGCCATGGCGACCGAGCCGCCGCCGCCGAGGCAGAGCGTGGCCAGCCCGTAGCGGCCCTTGCGACGACGCAGCTCGTGGAGGAGCGTGGCCACGATGCGGGCCCCGCTCGCCCCGATGGGGTGTCCCAGGGCGATCGCGCCGCCGTTGACGTTGACCTTCGACCAGTCGAAGCCGAGGGCGCGCCCGTCGGCCAGGACCTGGGCGGCGAAGGCCTCGTTGATCTCGACGAGGTCGAAGGCCTCGATCGGGATCCCGGTCCGTTCCTCGAGCCGCCGGACGCCCGCCACGGGGGCCATGAAGAGCCACCGCGGGGCCACCTCGGCCTGGGTGTAGCCGGCGATCCGCGCCAGCGGCGTGAGGCCGAGGTCCTCCACGGCCCGCTCGCTGGCGACCACCGTCGCGGCCGCGCCGTCGGTGATGCCCGGCGCGTTGCCCGCGGTGACGGTCCCCTCGGTCGCCGCGCCGCGATCGTCTCCGGCCGGCAGCGGGAAGGCCGGCTTCAGGCGCGCCAGCGCCTCGGCGGTCGTGTCGCGACGGGGGCCCTCGTCGGCGTCCACCACCGTCTCCCGGCCCCGGGGGTCGCGGACGGTGATCGCTGCCATCTCGTCGGCGAACCGTCCGCCGTCCTGGGCCGCCACCGCGCGGCGGTGGCTCTCGAGGGCGAAGGCGTCCTGGTCGGCCCGGCTCACCTGCTCGCGGATGGCGACGCGCTCCGCGTGGGTGCCCATGTGACAGTCCTCGAAGCCGCACCAGAGGCCGTCGTGGACGGTGGCGTCGACCAGGCTGGCGTTCCCCAGGCGATAGCCGAAGCGGGCGCCCGGGAGCAGGTACGGCGCCCGGCTCATGCTCTCCATCCCGCCGGCCACGACGAGCTCGGCGTCGCCCGCCCGGATCTCCGCGGCCGCCAGCATGATCGCCTTGAGGCCCGACCCGCAGACCCGGTTGATGGCAGTCGCTGGGGTCTGGTCGCGGAGCCCGCCGGCGAGGGCGGCCTGGCGCGCCGGCGCCTGTCCCGCGCCCGCCTGGAGGACCTGGCCCATGAGGACCTCGTCGATCGCCCCCGTCGCCGGGTCCAGGCCGGCCCGCTCCACGGCCGCCCGGATGGCCACCCCGCCCAGCTCCGTGGCGGGCACCGACGCCAGGGCGCCGCCGAGCCGCCCGATCGGCGTGCGGGCCGCGGAGACGACGTAGGCAGCGCCGTTGGGGGCCGGATCGCGCATCGGGCGAGTCTACCCGCGCGCCCGGCCCAGGACCGCGTCGGCGACGATGCCGCGGTGCACCTGGTTCGTGCCCTCGTAGATCTGGGCGCCCTTCGCGTCGCGCATCAGGCGCTCCACGCCCGTCTCCCGCGAGTAGCCGGCACCACCGAACAGCTGGACGGCGTCCGTCGTCACCCGCATCGCCGCGTCCGACGCGGTCCACTTGGCCAGCGACGCAGCGGCGGCGACCTCGGCCGCCGGGGCGCCCCGGTCGCGGGCCGCAGCCGCCCCTCGCGTCAGCGCCCGTGCCGCGGCGACGTCCCGTGCCATCTCGGCCACCATGAAGCGCAGGCCCTGGAGCTCCGCGATCGGGGCCCCGAACGCCTTGCGCTCCCCGAGGTACGCGGCCGCCTGCTCGAGGGCCGAGCGAGCCAGGCCCGTGCACGCGGCGGCGATCCCGATCCGCCCATCGCCGAGCGCGGACAGCGCAACCCGGTACCCGTCGCCCTCGCCGCCGAGGCGGTTCGCCGCCGGCACGAGCGCTCCCTCGAAGACGAGCTCGGCGGCCGGGCAGCTGCGGATCCCCATCTTCCGCTCGTGGGCCCCGAAGCGGAACCCGGGCGTCCCCTTCTCGACGACGAAGGCCGTGATGCCTGCCGGGCCGCGAGCGGGATCGAGCGTGGCGAAGACGAGGTATCGCTCCGCGTCGGGAGCGTTGGAGATCCAGACCTTCGTCCCGGTCAGGCGGTACGCCTCGGGCGCGCCGGCCGGCCCCACCGGCTCCGCCCGGGTCCGGATGGCCGCGGCGTCGGAGCCGGCATCCGGCTCGGTGAGGGCGAACGCACCGAGGGCTGCGCCGGACTGCAGCGGCGGCAGCCAGCGGGCCCGCTGCTCGTCGGTCCCCCAGCGGACCACCGGGTTCTGGTGGAGCACGTGGACGCAGAGGGAGACCGCGAGCGCCATCTCCGTCGCCGCGATCTCCTCAACGACGACGGTCCAGGCGACCGACGAGAGGCCGGCGCCGCCGACGGCCTCCGGGAACGGGCCAGCCAGCAGCCCCAGCCCGGCCATCCGGTCGATGAGCCCCCGGTCGAAGCGCTCCGCCTCGTCGCGCTCGACGGCCCCGGGGGCGACGACCTCGCGGGCGAACGCCCGCACCGTCTCCCCGAGCAGGCGCGTCTCGCCGTCGAGGCCGGCGAACGGGTCCAACAGCACGCCCGGACCCTCAGGCGCGCGGGTAGGTGAAGAAGCCGTCGCCGCTCTTCTGGCCGAGCTTCCCGGCCACGACCAGGGCCTCGAGGACCCGGGGTGGCCGGAAGCGGTCGTCGGCGAGATCGGCGTGGAGGACCCGCATGATCCCCAGGACCACGTCGAGGCCGATGAAGTCCGCCAGGGCGAGGGGGCCCATCGGGTGGTTGAGGCCGACCCGGGCGCCCGTGTCGATGTCCTCGGCCGTCCCGATCCCCTCCTCCAGGGCGCGCATCGCCTCGGCCAGGAGGGGCATCAGCATGCGGTTCACGATGAAGCCGGGCCGGTCGGCGGAGACGATGACCTGCTTGCCGAGCTCCGCCGCGAGCGCCCGGATTGCCTCTGCGGTCGCCTCGTCCGTGGCGCTGCCGCGGACGAGCTCGACGAGCGGCATGACCGGCACCGGGCTGAAGAAGTGCATCCCGCAGAACGCCGGTCGTCGGGCCGGCGCCAGCGCCGCCGCGAGGCGGTCGATGGAGATGGAGCTCGTGTTGGAGGCGAAGATCGCCCGGCCGGGGGCCAGCCCGTCGAGCTCCGCCAGGAGGGCGCGCTTGGCGGCCTCGTCCTCGACGACGGCCTCGACGACGAGGTCTGCCTCGGCGACCGCTTCCGGTCGGTCGCTCGCGCCGATGCGGGCCAGGATCTCCTGGCCGACCGCCGGCTCGAGGCGACCCCGGGCCACCCCGCGCTCGAGATTGGCGGCGATCCGGGCCCGCCCGGCCGCCGCCCGCGCGAGCTCCGGCTCGTAGAGGACGACGGTCCGGCCGGCCGTCGCGAGGACCTGGGCGATGCCGTGCCCCATGAGGCCGGCGCCGGCGACGAGGCAGTGTCGGATCGTCATCCGGGCATGGTAGCCCCGCCGCGCGAGGACCGGCCGCGCGAGGGATCGGCCGCCGACGATGGCGGGCTTCTCGACCGAGCTGGCCGGGTCGTTGGTCCGGCTGACGTCGAGGGTCATCTCGAACGATCCGCTGGCCGCCGCCCGATCAAGCCCACTCGGCCCGTCAGCGCCCGCCGTGCTGCCCTTGGCGCATCCTGAGCTTCGCGAGGAGTCGGTCCGCGGCGGCGTACGGGTCAAGCTCGTGGCGGGCGACGGCCGCCAGGGTCTCGGCGGTGGACGCGGCGAGGTCCGGGTCCTCGAGACAGGCCCGGACGCGGTCCCCGAGGAGCGCCCAGACGAGCGCCGCGGCCCGGTCGCGCCGGACCCTGGTCCCGTCGCCGGCGCCGCCCGGCGCCTGGCGGTGTCGCTCGATCGCCGCGAGCAGCTCCGGCACCCCCTCGCCGGTCATCGCCGTCGTGACGAGCACCTCGGGCCGCTTGGGGTGTGGCCGCTCGGTGCCGGGCGCAGCGGAAGAGGTCGTCGGGTCCACCCCGGTCAGGCGAGGGCCGGCCGTCGCCGACAGCATCGCCCGGAGCTCGCCGGCCGTCCGCTGGGCACCCGGGCGATCACCCTTGTTGACGACGACGATGTCGGCCACCTCGAGGAGGCCCGCCTTGATGGCCTGGACCTCGTCGCCCATCTCGGGCGCTTCGAGCACGACCGTGGTGTCGGCCGCGGCCGCGACCTCCACCTCGCTCTGCCCGGTCCCGACGGTCTCCAGGAGGATCAGCTCGAAGCCGGCCGCGTCGAGGACCGTGGTCGCCGCCACGGAGGTCGCCGCCAGGCCGCCGGCGTGCCCCCGCGAGGCCATGCTGCGGATGAAGACCCCGTCGTCCGCGGCGTACGCCTGCATCCGCACGCGGTCGCCCAGCAGCGCGCCGCCGGTGATCGGAGACGACGGGTCGACGGCCACCACCGCGACCGTGCGGTCGGCGCGCCGCAGCTCCCCGATGAGGGCGGCCACGAGGGTGCTCTTGCCCGCCCCCGGCGCCCCGGTCACGCCCACGAGATGTGCCCGCCCGGCCATCGGGTGGAGGCGCCGGAGGGCCAATTCCGCGACCGGCGTGCGGTTCTCGACGGCGGTCAGGAGTCGGGCCAGCGCCCGCCGATCGCCGGCGAGCGCGGCCTCGGCCAGGGCCACCCCTCGCCGGGCCGGCGACTCGGCCACCGGCCGGCTCAGTCGAGAGCCCGGACGTTGGCCCGGATGAAGGCGGCGACCTCGCCGATCGTCGTGCCCGGGCCGAAGACGGCGGAGACCCCGGCCTCCCGAAGGGCGGGGACGTCGTCGTCCGGGATGATCCCGCCGGCCGTGACGAGCACGTCCCGCAGGCCCCGCTCGCGGAGGAGGCCGCAGATGCGGGGCACCAGGGTCATGTGGGCGCCGGAGAGGATGGAGAGGCCGACGACGTCCACGTCCTCCTGCAGGGCAGCCGTCACGACCATCTCCGGCGTCTGGCGCAGGCCGGTGTAGACGACCTCGAAGCCTTCGTCGCGGAGGCCACGGGAGAGGACCTTGGCCCCACGGTCGTGGCCGTCGAGGCCCGGCTTGGCGATGAGGACTTTGATCGGCCGGTGGCTCATGGCGGGATCATAGCCGCGCCGCGAGACGTCAGGCGGTCGCCCGGTTGAACGAGCGCGAGGCGATCCAGACGGCGACCACCACGAGGATCCCCGTCATGCCGATGCCGGTGACGACGTCAGCGTCGGCGAAGTGGGCGTTGAAGAGCGCCCGGATCGCGAGCACCGCGTGGTAGAGCGGGTTGAACGAGGCGATCGTCCGCAGCCAGTCGGGAGCGAATGTCATGGGGAGCATGACCCCCGACAGGAGGAGGAGCGGCAGGGCGATCGCCTGCGTCAGCGGGGCGAGGGCGTCCTCGCTCTTCACCTCGAGGGCGATGGCGTACGAGAGGGGTCCGAGCAGGAGCCCGATCAGGGCCAGCAGGGAGAGGGCGACCAGGAGCCCCAGCGGGTCGATCGTCAGCCCGAACGGGACCGCGACGACGATGAGGATCATCCCCTGGACCAGGAAGATCACGACGTCGCGGAGCGTCCGGCCCAGGACCATGGCCGTCCGGCTCATGGGCGTGACGCGCATGCGCTCGACGACGCCGGCCCGCATCTCGGCGATGAAGCCGAAGCCGACGAAGGTCGAGCCGAAGAGGGCCGTCATCACCAGCAGGCCCGGGACGAACGTGTTGAACGCCCCGCCCTGGGGGAAGCCGGGCATCGAGGTCAGGCTGTTGAGGAGCGGGCCGAAGAGGAGGAGGTAGACGAACGGCTGCATCACGCCGGCGATGAGCCAGGCCGGGTTGCGGACGCTGAGGCCCATCGAGCGGCGGAAGATGAGCCAGGTGTCACCGAAGATGCGCACGGCAAGGATCCTTTCTGCTGTCGGGGACACAGGGCCGCTCAGGCGGCGGCCTCGCGCAGGGACCGGCCGGTCTGCCGGAGGAAGACGTCGTCGAGGCTGGGGCGGTGGAGGGCCAGGGTCTGCGGCGCCATGCCCTGCCCGTCGAGGAGGCGGAGGACGAGCGGGAGGCTGCTCTCGCCGTCGTCGACGTAGAGGCGCACGATGCCGTCGACGAGGCCTGCCTCGCGCACGAACGGCTGGGCCCCCAGGAGATCGACGACCTGCTCGGCGTGCCCGTCGACGCCGATCGTCACGACGTCGCCCGCGATCTGGCGCTTGAGCTCCTCCGACGTGCCACGAGCCACCACCTGCCCGTGGTCGATGATGGCCAGGCGATCCGCCAGGGCGTCCGCCTCGTCGAGGTAGTGCGTCGTCAGGAAGACGGTCGTCCCCTGACCGCGAAGGCCGCGGATCTCCTCCCACATCCGGGCCCGGGCCTGCGGGTCCAGGCCGGTCGTCGGCTCGTCGAGGAAGAGCACGGCGGGCCGGTGGACGATGCCCAGCCCCACGTCGAGGCGCCGCTTCATCCCGCCGGAGTAGGTGGAGATGGCGCGGTCGGCGGCATCCTCGAGGTCGAGCGCCGCCAGCACCTCGCGCGCCCGCGCCTCGGCGGCCCGCCGGTCCATCCCGTAGAGCCGGCCCTGCAGGACGAGCTCACCGCGCCCGCTCATTCCCGCGTCCGTCGAGCCGCCCTGAGGGACGTAGCCGATCCGCCGGCGAACCTCGGCCGGGTCGCGGCGCAGGTCGACGCCCGCGACCGTGGCCTGACCGCCAGTGATGGGAAGCAGCGTGGCGAGCATCCGCAGGCTGGTGGTCTTCCCCGCCCCGTTAGGCCCCAGGAAGCCGAAGATGGCTCCCGCCGGCACGTCCAGGTCGACCCCGCGGACGGCCTCGACGGTGCCGCGGTGGCCCTTGAACGTGTGCCGCAGGTCGCGGGTCTCGATCATGCTCAGCATCGCGATTCCCTTTCGTCCGGCAGGTGCCTGTGCTACGCTGCCCTGGTGTTCGGCCTTGCTAAATCTCTCAGTAGATGAGATATTCGCAGCATGAACGACGAAGCAACCCCTGTCAAGCCCGACGACATCGCCCGTCTCACCGAGCGGGCGGCCCTCTTCCAGGAGGCCGCGGCGGAGCGCCTCGGCCTCAACCCGACCGACCTCCGCTGCCTCGCCCTCGCCGCCGCGGAGCCAGGCATGACGGCCAGCCGCCTGGCCGAGCTCTCCGGGCTCAGCAGCGGCGCCATCACCGGCGTGCTGGACCGCCTCGAGCGGGCGAGGCTCGCCAGGCGGGAGGCGGATCCTGCCGACCGACGCCGGATCCTGGTTCGTCCCCTCCTTGACCGGATGGCCGAGATCGACGCGGTCTACGAGCCGCTCGACGAGGCCATGGCCCGCGTCCTGGACCGCTACGAGCCGCCGGAGCGCTCTGCGATCGGCGCCTTCATCGAGCAGGCGATCGCGGTCTTCGAGGACCAGACCGCCCGTCTGCGGGCCCGCAGCCGGGGCGGCGTGATCGGCGAGATGTTCACCTCGCCGCGCAGCGACGTCACCGTGGGGCGGCTCGTCTTCCACTCCGGGGCACCGCGGCTGGCCCTCCGGGCGGCGCCGCTGGGCCCCGACGCGGAGGCGCGGATGGTGGCCGAGCTCGCCCACACCTCGCTGGCACTCCGCGATTCGACGGTCACGGAGGAGCTGGCCCGAGGCACGTTCACGGGCCCCATGCCCGATGTGCGCACCCGGGACGGCGTCGTGACGGTGCGCTACCGCCGGCGCATCGACTGGCGCCGCCGGAGCGCGGAGATCGGGCTCTCCCCCGCCGTCCCCTGGGCGGTCGAGATCAGCGGCGGCCTCTCGGCGCTGACGGCCCAGCTGGGGACCGTCCGGCTGCGAAGCGTCGCCATCCGCGGCGGCGCGGACCGGGTGGACGTCCGCCTCCCGGTGCCGGACGGGACCAGCCGCTTCTCACTTGCCGGCGGCGCCGCGACCGTCACGATCCGACATCCGCCCGGCAGCGCGGTGCGGCTGGCGGTCAGCGGCGGCATCCACGACGCCCGCTTCGGGGGCGAGCGGCTGCGCCAGGTCCATGGGCAGCTGCGCATCGAGACGCCCGGCGCGGGCAAGGCCGCCGAGCGCTGGGAGATCGAGATCGAGGGCGGGGTTCGCTCGCTCGAGGTCGGCGAGAGCTGAGCCGGTGGCGCCGCGTCGCCTGGGGCGCGGCGGGTCAGGCGCCCGGCGCCGGCCGCTGGAGGTGCGCCAGGAACTCGCCGCGGGTCTTGTCGTTCGCCCGGAAGATGCCGAGGACGTGGCTCGTCGTCATCACCGTGCCGGGCTTGCGGACCCCCCGCATCACCGCGCAGAGGTGGGTCGCCTCCATCACCACGCCGACGCCCTGCGGCCGGAGATGCTCCATGAGGAACTCGGCGACCTGGAGGGTCAGCCGCTCCTGGACCTGCAGGCGGCGCGCGTACATCTCGACGATGCGGGGGATCTTGGAGAGGCCGACGACCCGGCCGTTCGGGATGTAGGCGACCGCGGCATTGCCGAAGAACGGCAGGAGATGGTGCTCGCACAGGCTGTAGAACGGGATCTCCTTGACGACGACCATCTCCGAGTAGTCGACGTCGAAGATCGCCCCGTTGATCAGCCTGGCCGGGTCGACGTGGTAGCCGGCCGTCAGCTCGGCGTACATGCGGTGGACCCGTCCGGGCGTCCCGAGCAGGCCCTGGCGGTCGGGGTCCTCCCCGATCTCGCGGAGGATCTCGCGGACCGCCGCCTCGACCCGCCCGTTCGCGTCGTCGCCGTGGAGCGGCGCGCCGCCCTCGATGACGGCGGCCGAGGCGAGGCTGGCGGGATCCGGCGCGCCGGCGTCCCCGATCTCCGTCTCGATCTCCTCGACGATGGTGCGGACGTGCTCTGGCAGCGGCTGGCCGGTCATCGCCGCATCGTAGCCCGCCGTGTGACGGACGGCTGCCCGCCGCCGGGGACCGCGCCGGCTGGGCGGGGCGTCCCGCGGTCAGCGCCGACGTCGAGGATGGCGGCGGCGACCGCCGCCGGCTCGTAGCGCACGAGGTTGTGGCCTCGCCCCGGGGCCGAGGCGGCGCGGATCGGGCTCCGGCCGCCAGCGGCCCGGCGTCGGGCGGCCTCGCCGAGGGCCGACCGCCGCGTCCCGGCGTCGTCGTCTCCGGCCACCAGCGCGGCGACCTCCGCCGCCACGGTGGCCAGGATGGCCGCGGGATCGTAGGACCACATCGCCCGCACCGAGGCAGCCATCGCGTGGGGGCGGACCGCGAGCTTGACCCGACCCGCGGCCGTCTCGACCACCTGGGCCCGCGCCGCGCGCTCCTGGTCGGCGTCCCAGGACGGCCGGTCGAAGGCCGCCCGATCGGCGAGCCAGGCGGGCAGCGAGGCGAGCACCTCCGGCGGCTCCTCGATGGCCGCTTGCCACTCCTCCGCCGTCGCCCCTGTGGCTTCGGCGAGGTCCTCCCAGCCGCCGTCGACGAGGACGAGGCCGCGGCAGCGCTCGCCGAGGGCGTGGGCCGTCCAGGCCGCGACGATCGCGCCGTAGCCCAGGCCGGCGACGACGAACGGCCGGCCGGCCTCCTCGCCCGGCAGCGCGAGGAGGCCCGCGCCCTCGGCGACGGCGATCGCCTCGCCGGCCAGCCGCTCGGGGTCGTAGCCGGCCGTGGGCGCGTCGGACAGCCCGTGGCCGCGGAGGTCCATGGCCACCACTCGGGCGACGCGGCGCAGGCGACGCGCGACCGGCGCCCAGGTCCAGGCCGTCTCGGCCAGGCCGTGCACGAGGAGGATTCCCGGCGCGTCCGGCGGGCGGGACGGCTCCCGACCGATCGGCCGGTCCGCGGGCGGGGCGTCGGTCCCGCTCCCGGCCGCGCCGGCTCCGCCGTCCCAGTCGAGGAAGTGGATCCGCACCGCGTCGTCCATCACGACGACGAATCCTCCCGGCTCAGCCTCCCAGTCGGGAGACGGCGCCCGCGCGAGGGAGAGCGGCGCCAGCCCGGGGCCGGTGAGGGCATCCATCGCGCCGTACGATACCGCCGCCATGTCGAAGCGCCGCCGCGGGATCCCCGCCGCCGAGCTTGCCGCCCGTCGCCGGCGCCGCGAGGCGCGCCATGTCCGCTTCGAGCGGCTCGTGGAGCGGGCCCTGGCCGGGATCCCGATGCCGTTCGCGGCGGCCCTCCGCGAGGTCGCCGTGGTGATCGCCGACGAGCCGTCGCCGTCCCAGCGACGCGAGAACGACCTCGGCCCGGGCGAGATGCTCTACGGCCTCTACGACGGCACGCCGCGGACCGCCTGGGGCGCGGACGAGGTCCCCTTCCCCAACACGATCACGATCTTCCGCCTGCCGCTGGAGGAGGACTTCCCCGAGCCGCTCGACCTCGAGGGCGAGGTCCGAGTCACGGTGATCCACGAGCTGGCCCACCACCTCGGCATCGACGACGACCGGCTGGGGGAGCTGGGCGTCGACTGACGTCAGCGTCCCGGGCGGAGCGCCCGCCCGGGGTCAGGCGCCGGGAAGCGGGCCGGCGCCGGCGATCAGGTCGCCGAAGCCGGTGAGGTCCACGTTGCCGCCGGAGAAGACGACGCAGACCCGCTCGCCGTTGTGGAGGGGCACCTTGCCGTGCAGGACGGCCGCGAGGGCGCTCGCCCCCGCTGGCTCCAGGACCTGCTTCATCCGCTCGGCGGCGAAGCGGAGGCCGGCCAGGATCTCCCGGTCCTCGAGCAGGATCACGTCGTCGAGGAGGCGCCGCGCGAGGGCGATGGTCGTGTCGCTGGCGAAGGGCGCGTTGAGCCCGTCGGCCACGCTCAGCGGGCGGATGGGGACCGGCCTCCCGGCGGCGATCCCGAGGGCCAGGGCGTTCGACGTCACCGGCTCCACGCCGTAGACGCGGGCGGAGGGCCGGCGTCCCTTGACCGCGGCGGCGATGCCGCAGGCGAGCCCGCCGCCCCCCACGCCGGCGACGACGACGTCCACCTCGGGCAGGTCCTCGACGATCTCGAGGCCGACGGTTCCCTGGCCCGTGATGGTGTCGACGTGGTCGAAGGGATGGACGAAGGTGAGCCCGCGGGCGTCCCTGATCCGTTCCATGGCGGCCCACGCCTCGGCCGTGTCCTCGCCCTCGAGGACGACCTCCGCGCCGTACCCCCGGCAGGCCTCGACCTTGGAGCGGACGGCGGTGGCCGGCATCACGACCACCGCGTCGACCCCCAGGAGGCCGGCCGCCACGGCTACGGCCGCGGCGTGGTTGCCCGCCGAGACCGCGATCACGCCCGCGGCGCGCTCCGCCGGCGTGAGCCGGGCGATGCGCATCGTGGCGCCGCGGACCTTGTAGGAGCCGGTCCGCTGGAGGTGCTCGGCCTTGGCATACAGGCGCCCGTCACCGATTCCGATGCCGTCCGCGGCCTGCCTGACCCGGGCGGCCGTCGTCGAGG
Source organism: uncultured Chloroflexia bacterium (assembly GCA_963821235.1). Classification (GTDB taxonomy): domain Bacteria; phylum Chloroflexota; class Limnocylindria; order Limnocylindrales; family CSP1-4; genus CTSoil-043. The sequence goes on along the minus strand of CAWGCS010000001.1, from coordinate 1,866,196 downwards.
AAAGGATCGGCGTCCGCTCGACGCGACCGGCGAGGAAGGTCCCGGCCTCCTCGATCCGGGCGAGGCTGAGCTCATCTGCCGGTGAGCCGGGCGAGGAGCCGGCGGGGTGCGTGGTCATCGGCGGAGTATCGCTCACGACGGAGGCAGGTGGCGGCCACGGCCCGCGTTCCGCGGAGATACTTGCGTTCTTGCGCAAGTGATGAGATACTCCGCCCGTGGATACCACGGCACCTGCCCCGGGCGTCGACCGGCAGCGGGCCGCCCTCATCGGGCGCGCGCTCGCCGATCCCAAGCGGCTCTGCGTGCTCGAGACGCTGGCCGCCGGCGAGGCCTCGGTCTCCGAGCTCTCGGTCTGCGTGGGATGCCAGGTACCCAACATGTCCCAGCACCTTGCCGTGCTCCGCTCGGCCGGGCTGGTCACGACTCGAAGGGACGGCAGCACCGTCTACTACCGGCTCGCGGGACCCGAGGTCCTCGAAGCCTACCGACTCATCCAGGCTCTGGCCCGCTAGGGACGAGCCACAGGCCCGCACACGGGAGAAAGGACTCTCGCCGCACATGGCCGAGATCAAGCATGCGACCGACACGACCTTCGAAGAGATGGTCCTCCACGCGGAGCGCCCCGTCATCGTCGACTTCTGGGCTGCCTGGTGCGGACCCTGTCGCCTGGTCGCTCCCGAGCTGGAGAAGCTCGCCGAGAAGTACGACGGAGCCGTGGACGTGGTGAAGGTCGATGTCGACGCCAACCCCGGCCTGCAGCGCGCCTTCAACATCATGAGCATCCCCACGATCGCCTTCTTCCCCGGCGAGGGAAAGCAGCCCGTGGGCGTGATGGGGTTCCAGCCGGCCGACCAGCTCGAAAGCCGGTTCAGCCTGGCCCAGTACGCCAAGCCTGCCAACTAGGGGGGCGCACGGGGCGGTCTCTCCTCCACCGTCCCGCCTCGCACCTGGAACCGCCCCGCCCGGCTCGACCGGGCGGGGCGGTTCGCCGTCCGGGGCCGCACAATGACCGGGCATGCTGCCGGGCATGCATCGCGGAGGGTCCCCGTGACCGAGCTGCGCGCCTGGGACGCCGACCTGCGCTCCAACGCGGGCTCCTACGCTCGCGTCGCCCTCGTCAACATCGAGCGGGAGTTCCCCTCCGACGTCTGGCAGGTCCTCCACGGCTCCGACGATCCCCGGCCGCGGTCGCGCGAGCGGACGCCGGTCTTCTGGGGCAGCTTCGACTGGCACTCGTGCGTCGAGATGCACTGGCTCCTGGTGCGCCTCCTGCGCAGGGTGCCCGAGGCGATCCCGGAGGCCGACGTCCGGGGGGCGCTCGACCGCCAGCTCCGCCCGGGGCCGCTCGCCGCCGAGGCCGCCTTCATCGCCCATCCCGACAATCGCAACCGCGAACGCCCGTACGGCTGGGGCTGGGTCCTCGCGCTGGCCCACGAGCTGGAGGCGTGGGGCGACCCGGACGGCCGGCGCTGGGCCGCCGCGGCGACGCGCCTGGCCCGGGCCGCGACGGACAACTTCCTGGGCTGGCTGCCGAAGGCGACCTATCCGGTCCGCTACGGCGTCCACTCCAACAGCGCCTTCGGGCTGGGCCTGGCCCTCCCGTTCGCCGAGGAGAGCGGTCGTGGCGGCGACCGACGCCTGGCCGATGCCATCGCGGCTGCGGCGCACCGCTGGTTCGACGGCGACGAGGACTACCCCGGCGCCTGGGAGCCTTCGGGCTTCGACTTCCTCTCGCCGGCCCTCGTCGAGGCGGAGCTGATGAGCCGCCTCGGCCCGCCAGGAGGGTTCCCGGCCTGGCTGTCGCGATTCCTGCCCGAGCTCGCCGACGGCCGGCCCACCGCCCTCCTGACCCCGGCGGTCGTGTCCGACTCGTCGGATGGGCACCTCGCCCACCTCCACGGGCTCAACCTGAGCCGGGCCTGGGCCTGGCGGCGCATCGCCGCCGCGCTCGATCCGGCCGACCCGCGCGTCGCCGTCGCGGAGGTCGCGGCACGGACCCACGCCGACGCCGCCCTCGGCCGCGTGGTCGGCGACGACTACATGGTCGAGCACTGGCTGGCCGCCTACGCCGTCCTCCTCCTCACCTGAGGGGGCGCCGGACCCGGTCAGCCGGCCGCGTCGCCCTCCGCCGCCAGCCGCACGGCGCTCGCCAGCCACGCCGAGGCCCGGTCGAGCGCGTACTCGTCGAGCGCGGGTGGCGCGAACCGGACCCAGCCGCGGCCGCGGGCCGACGGCTCCACGTCGGGAGTCCCCAGGGCCGCGACCGCCACGGCGGGACGGAGGCGGACCATCAGGGCGCCCGGCTCCAGCACGGCCACGACCGCGGGGGCGACGACGACCTCGAGGCCCGCCGGCCCTTCGCGGAGGGTGGCGCCCTCAAGGCCGGCCGCGAGCTCGACGAGGAGCGCCTCGAGCGTCGCCCCGGTCATCCTCCGGCCGCCAGGATGGCCCGCAGGTCGGCCTCGTGGTCGGCGTAGTGATCGAGGAGCTCATCCTCGAAGAAGCGGCCGAAGACCGGGTGCTTGACCCACCGCGCCTCGGGGACGACGGTGAGGTAGCCGCGCAGCTCGCCCGGCACCTCCCGCCCGCGGCGGCGCACCTCGTCGGCGGGAAGCGTTCCCCAGGCGGCTGAGAGCTCGTCGTTGACCGCGTCGCCCCGGTCCTTCCAGGCGGCCTCCATCGCCTCGTAGGCCGGGCTGCGCTCGCCCACCGCGAGCTCGCGAGCGACGTCCAGGGCGTGGGCCTGGTAGGCGACGAGATGGCCGAGCAGCTCCCGGGCGGACCAGCCGTGGGCGCCGGCGACGGGCTGCTCGAAGCGGGGGGCCGGGACATCGAGGAGGGCCTCGAAGGGACGCCACGCGTCGCGCTCGTCCTCGAGGAAGGAGAGGGCGTCGAAGTACATGACCGGATGGTAGCGATCCCCGCCCGGTCGCGAGCGAGGGCGAGGCGGTCGCGCGGAGCGACGGGGCCGCGGGCGCGCGGCCCCGACCGGCCCGCGGAGCGGCTCAGCGGAACGCCGCGATCGCCGCCTGCAGCTGGGCCTCCTCGATGTCGGCGGCGACCACGACCTGGACGACGGCGCCATCGGTCGATCCCCAGACCACGACCGCCTGCCGCGAGTTGCCGTTGACGACGTCGATCCGCCAGGCCGGTCGCCCGTCCACCTCGAGCGTCGTCGGACGGACCGCCTCGGTGCCGCGGGAGGCGTCGGCCGAGCGGCGGTATTCCTCGGCCACGAGCGCGGGGGTCAGGCCCGCGCCCTCGAAGACGGTGAGCTGGAGCCCGCCGCGGTCGCCGACCTCCCAGATAGCCCCGCCGAACCGCTCCTCGGTGACCCCCGCGTCGAAGAGCGAGCCGAGCGTCTCCCGGGTGCAGAAGCGGCCGGACTCGCGGCTGGCGGCCGCCTGCCCGTCGATTGCCTGGGGGATTCGGGCCTCGAGGGCCGGGTAGGCACCCGGCATCTGCTGCTGGGCGACCCCCCCGCACGGCGTCGCCGGATCGAATGACGCGGCGGCCGTGGGCGCGCAGGCGCTGACCGCGAGCCCGCTGGCCAGGAGGAGGATGGCCGCGACGGCGGATCCCGGCGACGGGACGCCGGCGCGGCGCGAACGGGCTGCCATGGGTTCAGCCTACCGGGAACGGCGTCGCCCCGCCGCCGCGCGGCGGCGCGTCGCGCACCGGTACGTCCGTCCGGGGTGGTGCCGGAATGCCATCGACCATCGACCCCGGCCGACCGGGACATGCCTCCCATTGTCCCGGACCCCCGCTGGTCGTACGGTTCGCGTGTAGCCGTCGACGCGACAACCGGGAACAACCTGGGGCGTCGGCCACGGTCCGCGATCGGGGGCGGCACGAAGTTCGAGGACGTCGGCAACGGCGTCGAGGGGTGCGGCCCGACGGTGGCGGTCACGAGCCGAGTAACCACGGGCGATCGGCCAGCAGGCCCGGACGTGGCGGCGGTTGCGGACTCATCGGCCCGCGGAGCTCTTACCCCGGACCGGACCATCGACCTCCAAGCGGGGCGCCCGGCGCGGGCGCCCCGTGGCATGTCCGGACCGACTCAGTCCGCGGCCTCGGCCGCTGGGCCCTCGGCTGCGGCGCTCTCGGCCGCTACGGCGGCCGAGACGACGCGGGCGGCATCCAGCAGGTCCGGATCGCGGGTGATGGCGCGGGCGAGCCAGGCGACGTAGGACGGCTCGACGGCCGCGATCTCGCCCAGCGTCAGCCCGTGGAACTTCCCGAAGGTCACGGTCAGGGCCTGTGCCGCCTCGTACGCGGGGAGCGCGCGCCGCCGGCCCCGGCGGCCGCGGAGCCGCTCAAGCGGCCCGGTCGGGTCGGATGCCCGGGGCGGCTCGGCCGCCTCTGCGCGGGCGCGCGGCGGACGGGATCCCCGCGGGTGATGGCGATAGCCGTTGCCGCGGGGCGTCGTCGTCGCGTTGCGCGGATGCAGGAGGTCGCTCGTGTCGAATCGAGCGGTCACCGGGCGCGTCGGCGGTGGGGGCGGCGGTCCGCCCGGCTGCGCCGGCCCGGCTGCGCCGGCCCGCGCCGTCGTCCCGGCGCCGGCCTCGTGCGCGGCTGCGCCGGCGCCGGGGCGACGCGATCCGGTCGTTGCCGCGCCGCGGAGCTCCGCGTAGGCCGCGTTGATCTCGGCCATCCGCCGGGTGGCGGCCCGCCGCTCGACGGCGCCGGCGGCGAGGTCGGGGTGGTGCTCGCGGGCGAGGCGGCGCCAGGAGGCCTTGATCGTCGCCTGGCTGGCCCCCGGGGCGATGCCGAGGACGATGTGGGGATCGCGCCGGACCATCCTCCCATCCTAGGCGCTACGCTTCGGCCATGCCCGCCCGAGGGCTCCGGCGCCGCCTCCGGAAGGTCCCCCTCGTCGCGGTCGGCGCGGCGCCATCATCAGCTCTGAGGTGAGTGCCATGGGCGGACCCGACGACCGTGGGCCGGTCGACATCCCGCTGCAGCCGGCGCTCGGCACGTGGGAGGCGATCGAATTCGCTGCGCGTCGTCCGGCGCTTCTCCAGCCGGGCGCTGGAGCCGTGGGTCGTCGAGCGGATCCTCGACGCCGGCCGCAGGACCGGCAGCTCCAAGAACCTCCAGCGCTGGGCCTTCATCGTCTGCCGCGACCGCGAGCACCTCGGCGAGCTGGCAGCGCTGGGCCCCTGGGCCGGGCACCTCGCCGGCGCGGCCGTCGCGATCGCCCTGGTGACGCCCGATCCGCGCACCCAGGACGCCCCGCTCTCGGTGACGTGGGATCTCGGCCGGGCCGCCCAGAGCATGGTCCTCGCGGCCTGGGAGCTCGGCGTCGGCAGCGCGCCGGCCACGGTGTACGAGCACGACCGCGCCCGCGAGCTGCTGGGCTACCCGGCGGACTGGCACTGCGAGTACGTCCTGTCGTTCGGCTACCCCGCCGACGAGTCCGTCCTCACGGCCCCCAAGCGCGCCGGCGGCCGCAAGGTCCTGGCCGAGATCGCGCACGAGGAGCGCTGGTAGCTCACCGGCTACTGCCAGCGGAAGAAGCGCGCCGAGGCCAGGAACGAGGCCAGCAGCCACCCGCCGAGGACGAGCGCGTCGACGGGCAGGGGCGCGAACGGTGAGCCGCCGACCATCACCTGGCGAAGCGCGTCGCCCAGGTAGGTCAGCGGCATGAACGCGGCCACGCCCCGCAGGAAGCCGGGCATCGCCTCGAGCGAGAAGAAGATGCCCGAGAGGAACATCAGGGGGAACTGGAGGATGCTCACCAGCTGGCCCGCGGAGTCCTCGGTGGTCGCGAACGAGGCCACCACGTAGCCGAGGGCGATGAAGGCCAGGGCGCCCAGGACGACGAAGCCGACGAAGACGATCGGGCTGCCGAGCATCGTGACCCCGAAGACGACCTGGGCCAGGACGAGGATGACGACAGCCTGCAGGAGGGCGATCAGGAGCCGCGTCGCGACGTTGCTGGCGATGAACGTCCGCCGCCGGATCGGGGTCGCGGAGATCCGCTTCAGGATCAGGTTCTGGCGCTGCTCCACGATCGGGATGGCGGCGAAGAGGCCGAGCTGCATGAGGGCCATGGCCAGGATGCTCGGGACGAAGTAGGAGATCGCCGTGATCGACTCGCGCTGGACCGACGCGGGCTGCAGGGAGAGGATCGGCGGGCGGCCGCTGGCAGCCTGGTTGAAGGCGCCGATGAGGTTGGCGACGATCCCGGTGATCGTCGCCGAGGTCTGGGCGTTCGACGGGTCGGTGTAGAGCCGGACCGGCAGGGTGCCGCCGCCGCTCCCGCTGACCGCGGCACCGAAGCCGGCGGGGATGACGATCACCGCCCGCACGCTGCCGTCCTTCATGGCGGCGACGGCCGCCTCCTCGGTGTCATGCGTGGCGAGGTCGAGGACCGCCCCGATCGAGCTGTCTGCGGCAAGCGCCTCCGAGGCCGGTGAGTGGTCCAGGTCCACCCAGCCGACCTTGTACCTCGTGTCGCCGCCGGAGAAGATCGCCCCGAAGAGCAGCATGAAGGTCACCGGGAAGGCGATCGTCCAGAAGAGGCCGGCCCGGTCGCGGACGAAGCTCTTGAGGTTCGCGCTGGTGAGGCGGACGAAGGTGCGCATCGCTGCTGGGGTCCTCCGGCTCGTCAGTCGCGAATCGCGCGGCCGGTCAGGGCGAGGAAGACGTCCTCGAGCGAGGGGCTGCGGATGCCGAGCCCGCTTGGCTCCACGCCGCGCTCCTCGGCGAGGGCCAGGAGGGCCCCGATCGTGGCGGCCACGTCCGAGGTGTAGAGGAAGGTCGCCATGTCCTCCTCGTGGACGACCCGCCGGACGCCCGGCAGGCGGCTCAGCGTGTCGTCGTCGACACCATCAAGGTGCTCGAAGCGCACGGCGCGCTCGTGGAAGCGCCGGCTCACCAGCTCGGCGACGGTCCCCATCTCGAGGATCTTGCCGTGGTCCAGGATTGCCAGCCGATCGCAGAGGACCTCCGCCTCCTCCATGTAGTGCGTGGTGAGGACGACCGTCCGGCCGCGGTCGCGGAGGCCACGGATAAGGTCCCACAGGCTGCGCCGGGCCGCCGGGTCCATCCCCGTCGTCGGCTCGTCGAGGAAGACCAGCTCCGGGTCGTTGACGAGGGCGAGGGCGACCGAAAGCCGTTGCCGCTGGCCGCCGGAGAGCTGGCGCGACTGGGCGTGGCGGCGTTCCTCGAGGTCGAGCTCGCGGACCAGGTCGGCCGTCGGGACGTGGCGCGGGTAGAAGCTGGCGAAGAGGTCGAGCAGCTCCGTCACGGTGAGGCGCGGGTAGAGGGCCGCGGACTGGAGCTGGACGCCGATGCGGGCCTTGAGGGGCCCAGAATCGCGGCGCACGTCGAGCCCGAGCACCGTCGCCTCGCCGCCGTCCTGGGTGCGCAGTCCCTCGAGGATCTCGATCGTGGTCGACTTGCCCGCCCCGTTCGGGCCGAGGAGCCCGAAGACCTCGCCGCGGCGGACTTCGAAGCTGATCCCCGCCACCGCTTCGATGTCGCCGTAGCGCTTGCGCAGGTCGGCGACGTGGACGACGAGGTCGGATGCGGTGGGGGCCGCCATCGGGTCACCTCTGAGGATCGGACGTCGGGCGATCCTAGCAGCCGGACGCGGGTCCCGGGCAGCCCGAGGTGAGTCCCGGCGCGGCGCCACCCCGTCAGTCGGGGGCGACGGGGGTCGGGGGGACCTCGATCTCGGGCTCCGGGTCCAGGTCGAGCAGCTCGCCCGCGCCGTGGGCCTCGGGTGCCGGAGCCCCCGCGGCCAGGTAGGACGTGAAGGCCGCCTCCAGGCCCACGTCTCGGCGTCGCACCTCCGAGAGCAGCCACTTGTGCTCGAGCAGGTCGCAGTAGGCCTGGAGCGGATCGCGGGTCGGGCCGATCGCCGGGGCGAGGCGCTCCAGGGCCGGGCCCAGGACCTCGCCGAGCCAGCGATGGGCGGCCTCCGCCGAGAGCACCCGGCGTCCCTCGTAGTACTCCAGCCATGCCCGGTACTCGCGGAGGTCGTTGAGGAGGATGCGGGCCTGGCCCTCCAGGGCGACGAGGCCGGTCCGCCGCTCCAGCTCGCGGGCGTGGAAGTCGCGGCGGGTCACCGCGGCCCGCAGCCGGACCCGCCCATCGGCCCGCGGCTCCAGCTCGATCTCGCCGACCGCGAAGCCCAGCTCGTTGAGGCGCCGGATGTGGGCCTGGATGGCGAAGCGGTCGCCCGGCTGGATCTCGACCTGGCGGAAGAGCTCCCGCCAGAGGAGCGTGTACCGCCCGCGAACCGCCTCCGCAGCATCGATCTGCTCGTCCATCGTCTCGGGATGTCCTTGGAACGCCGCGAGGTCGGCCAGGCCGAAGGCGACGTTCTCCACGAGCACGTCGAGGTCATAGGCCCGCTGTCCGTCCGACAGCTCCGCGTGGACCTCGCTCGTCTCGGCGTCGACGAGGTACGCGGCGAACGTGTCGCCGTCGCGCCGGAAGAGCGTGTTGGCGAGTGAGCAGTCGCCCCAATAGACCCCCGCCCGGTGGAGGTCGACGAGGAGGCCCGCCATCGCGTCGAGGAGGCGGTCGCGATACCCGCCCGGCGCCAGGGGCACGCGCATGAGGAGACGCCGGTACTGGAGGGAGTGGCGGAGGTACTCCGTCACCAGGACGCCGCTGTCGAGGTCGAGGTGCTCGGCGATGCCGATCGGCCGGACGGCCGGCAGGCCGGCGTGCTCCATGTGGAGCAGCGCCCCGTACTCGTGGCGTGCGACCTCCAGCGGCTCCTCCTTGAGCGCATAGAGCGTGCCGCCCATGACCACGAACCGGACGAGGTGCCGGGAGGGGCCGACGGGCAGGTCCCGAAGGACGACCTGGTCGGCCCGCCATTCGGCGAGCGGCCGCTGCCACGGGAGCGCGAGGAGCGCCTCGGACGGATCCCGCAGGCGGAGTCGGGGGAAGGCGGAGTCGCTCAGCGACGCTTCCGCAGGTAGGTCGTCAGCGACGCGTCGAAGCCGGCGGCCTCGAAGAGGCGGCGGGCGTCCTGCCGATGGTGGCCGGCCGTCACCTCGACGAAGGCGGCCCCGGCCTCGGCCGCGACGCGATCGACCTCGTCGAGCAGCGCGTGTCCGATGCCCCGCGAGCGGACCGCCTGGTCGACGACGAGGGCGATGACGCGGGCCAGCCGATCGTCATGCTCGAAGCGGGGCACGAGGTGGACGGCCACGAAGCCCAGGCGCTCGCCCCCGCGCTCGGCGATCCGGACCAGCGACCCGATCTCGGCGAACCGCTCCAGGCGCCGCACGACGTCGCTGCCGCCGGCCGGATACCCCTCGTCCGAGAGCAGCCCGGCGATCCAGTCCGCGTCGGCCGGCTCCGCGTCGCGGAAGGTGAGTGCGGCGTCCGTCTCGATCATGGGTCGGATGGTAGCCCACGGGGCGCCGGCGGGCAGCGGACCGGCCGCGCCGGCAGCGACGATGAGGAGGTGCGGCCCCGATGGCGGCCCCGCCGCGGCGAGGATCTGCCTGCCGAAGGGGCCGGACACCTCGCGGGGCCGCTCGCCCGACGCGCGGAGGGCGGCCGCGACCTCGGCGAGCCGGGGGCCGGCCACGGCGACGTAGATCGCGGCCGGCCCCTCGCCACGGCGGGCGAGGGTGGCCGCCAGGCGCCCTTCGGTCGCCGGCTCCAGCAGGACGAGGACGCGATCCGACGTCTCGAGGACGCGCGCCCCGAGGAGGTCGTCGGCCGGCAGCGGCCGCGTCGGGCCGCCGTTGGCGCCGGCGGCCCGCTCCAGGTCGACGGTCGCCACCCCCACCGCCACGAGCCGGGCCGTGGACGGCGCCGCCGGCGCCTGCGGCGCGCCGCCTCCGGGCCGGGTGAGCCCGTCCAGCGCGTCGAGGCGATCGTCCGGCGCGCCTCCGACGACCCGAACGGCGAGGCCCATCACCTCGAGACGGCCGCCCCGCCCGGCCCGGAACCCGACCGAGCGGAGGAGACGTCGGACCCGGGCCGGCTCGGCCGTGCGCCAGGAGAGAAGGAGTCCACCCATCAGGGGCGCGACGCGCGGTGCGAAACCGGTCCGTCGCCTCCCGGCGTATCGATGATCACCGGACCCCCGATCGGAGGAGACCCATGCGTCGTCACCTGCCTGCCCTCGGCCTCGTCGCCGCCCTCGTCCTGTCCGCCTGCGGCGGAGGTGCCACCGCCAGCCCCGCCGCGACGAGCGGGCCGCCCGCCGCCTCCACCCCACCCGACACCGCGTCCCCGGCCGGTGCCGGCGACGCGGTGTCGATCGCCGGCTTCGCCTTCCACCCGGCGACCCTCACCGTCAGTGCGGGCGCGACCGTCACCTGGACGAACGCGGACTCGACGAACCACTCCGTCGCCTGGAACGACGGCACGGCCGGCAGCGACTCGCTCGCCACCGGCGCCTCGTACTCCCGGACGTTCGACACGCCGGGGACATTCGCCTACGCCTGCGGGATCCACCCCTCGATGACCGGGACGGTGGTGGTGCAGCCCTAGCGACCCGTCAGGCCGGCCGCCGGGCCACGAGCAGCGTCGCGTCGGACGGGAGGGCGATCGCGTCGGGCGCGGGGAGGCCCGCCGACGAGAAGAGGGCGGCGTGCTCCTCGACGGTCCGCAGGCGGCCGCCGTGGATCGCCTCGTCGAGGGCGACCCCCGTGGTGAGCTGGCCGTGGAGCGTAGCCAGCTCCTCCCTCGTCGACGGCAGGCACCAGCCCAGGACCAGGAGACGCCCGCCGGGGCGGAGCGCCCGCCACGCCGCCGCGAGCGCGGCGACCGGGTCGGGGAGCTCGTGGAGGGCGTGCTGGAAGTAGGCCAGGTCGAAGGCGGCCTGGTGGGTGATCGTCGCCACGTCGCGGGCCTCGATGCGGATCCGGCCTTCGAGCCCCGCCTCCTGCACCAGGCGGATCGCACGGGCCGTCGAATCGGGCTCCGACTCGACACCGGTGAGGCGCGCCGCCGGGAAGCGCCGGGCGACCGCGACGAGCCAGCGTCCGCCGCCGCAGTGCAGGTCGATCGCATCGCAGCCGCGGGCGAGCTCGATGACGAGGTCGGGGATGGCCGCCAGGGCCTCCTCGAAGAAGACGGCGATGTCCTGGCGCGTCAGCTGCTCGATGGCCCGGTAGTAGCGCGGCGGCCGCGCGACCACGACTCGTCCGCTCCGCAGGTGCTCGATCAGCGCGTCGTAATCGAGGCTGGCCGTCACGCTGTAGACGAACTGGCCGCCGAGGTACTCCGGGCGATCGACGTCGAGGAGGATCGCGGCGGTCACCTCGTCGAGGCGGACCCGCTCCCCGTCGTCGTCCACGATGTCGTTGGCGAAGGCAGCGCGGCACCAGGCGGCGATCGGGTCGGCCGCGGTGCGGGTCTGCGCGGCCAGCTCGCCCGGCGTCAAGCCGCCGGGGCCGGCCCGCCGCAGGGCCCCGAACAGCCCAAGCTCCAGGCCGAGCTGGATCACCCAGGAGCGATAGAAGCCTCCCAGGCTCGTGACCAGGTCGTCGAAGCGGTCGTCGAGGGTCATCGTCGCCGGATTGTCGCACGGCCGGCAGCGGCAGGACGTCCGGAACGCGCCAGCGCCGACGACCCGCAGATGCGATCCTCCCGCCCATGTCCGCGCCGAAGGTGCCAGCCGACGGGCCCGCCTCGCCGATCCGCATCGCCCTCGCCCTCGGGGCCCTCTACGTCGTCTGGGGCTCCACCTACCTGGCGATCCGGATCGGCGTGCAGACGATCCCGCCGTTCACCTTGGCCGCCGTCCGGTTCCTGATCGCGGGCGGCCTCCTCTTCGCCACGACGATCCGCAGCGGCGACGCGGCCGCCGACCGACCGGGGCGTCGCGAATGGCGGGATGCCGCGATCATCGGCGGCCTCCTCCTGGCCGGCGGCAATGGGCTCGTGTCGGTGGGCGAGCAGACCGTCGCCTCGGGCATCGCCGCCCTGGTCATTGCCAGCCTCCCGGTCTGGGTGGCTCTGATCGGCCGCTTCGCGTTCGGGATCGTCCTGACCCGGACGATCGTCGGTGGGATCGTCCTCGGCTTCGTCGGCGTCGCCGTCCTCGTCTGGCCGGCCGGCGGCACGGGGAGCCTCGATCCGTTCGGCGTCGTCGTCCTCCTCCTGTCGCCCGTCTTCTGGGCGACGGGCTCCCTCTACAGCCGGACCGCCGCCGTGCCCCGTCGTCCCCTCGTCGGCACCGCCATGCAGATGCTGGCCGGGAGCGCCGTCCTGGGGGTCCTGGCGTTGGTCACCGGCGACGTCGCCCGGGTGCGCCTCGCCGAGATCACCCCGGCCTCGCTCGCCGCCCTCGTCTACCTGGTCCTGGTCGGGTCGCTGGTCGGCTACACGGCCTACGTCTGGCTCCTCCGGGTAGCCCCCATCTCGCTCGTCGCCACCTACGCCTACGTCAATCCGGTCATCGCCGTCTTCCTTGGCTGGCTCGTCCTCGCCGAGCCGCTGCAGCCGCGCACGCTGCTGGCCGGGGCGATCATCCTCGTGGCGGTCGCTGTCATCGTGCGGGCCCGGGGCGGCGAATCGCGGCGCACCGCGGCGGCGGAGGTGGTCGAGCCGGTCTGAGCCTCGGGCTCGTCGTGCCGAACCCGCTACGGAAGATCCTTCGGTGAGGAGCCCGCTCCTGCGTCGACCATTCCGTTCTCGTATCGTCTCGTCGAAGAACCCTTGCTGAGCGGGAGACGCGATGGTACACACCGATCTCGATGAGCTCGACCTCGAGATCCTTCGCCAGCTGCAGGCCGACGGACGGCTCTCGAACGCCGACCTCGCCCGCCGGATCGGCCTCTCGCCGCCGGCGACGCACGCTCGCGTCCGGCGGCTGGAGCGCGGCGGGGTCATCGCCCGCTACGTCGCCATCCTCGACGCCGAGGCGGCCGGCTACGACCTCCTCTGCTTCGTCAGCGTGGGGCTCAGGGCGCATCACCGCGCCGAGGTCGAGCGCTTCCGCGAGGCGGTCGCCGCGATGCCGGAGGTCCTGGAGTGCCACCACGTGACGGGTGAGTACGACTACCTGCTGCGGGTGGTGCTCCACAACCGCCGCGACCTGGAGCGCTTCGCGATCGAGCGCCTCTCCCCCATCCCCGGGATCGCCCGCATCCAGACGAGCCTCGTGCTGCGCGAGGTGAAGCGCACGACGGCGCTGCCGCTCTCGTCCAGCCCCGCTCCCGCCTGACCCGGCTCAACCCGACGTCGGGACGGGACCCCGAACTCTGCGGAGGATCACATCCGATGGCGCACGAACCGCTCCACACGATGGGCCAGCAGCGCGGCCGCCGCAGCTGGGCCGAGCCGTGGAAGATCAAGATGGTCGAGCCCCTGACCGTCACCACGCCGGCGCAGCGCAGGGTCGCCCTCGCCGAGGCCGGGTACAACACGTTCCTCCTCCGCAGCGAGGACGTCTACATCGACCTCCTCACCGACTCGGGCACCTCCGCCATGAGCGACCGCCAGTGGGCCGGGATGATGCTGGGCGACGAGGCCTACGCGGGGAGCCGCAACTTCTACCACCTCGAGACGGCCGTCCAGCGCTTCTACGGGTACCGCTACCTCGTCCCGACCCATCAGGGTCGCGGCGCGGAGCACCTCATCAGCCAGGCGCTCATCAAGCCCGGCGACCACATCCCCGGCAACATGTACTTCACGACGACGCGGCTCCACCAGGAGCTGGCCGGGGCGACCTTCCACGACGTGATCCTCGACGAGGCTCACGACCCGGAGTCGGCCCACCCGTTCAAGGGCAACGTAGACCTGGCCAAGCTGGAGCGCCTCGTCGCCGACGTCGGCGCGGAGAAGGTCCCCTACGTCTCCCTGGCCGGCACGGTCAACATGGCCGGCGGCCAGCCGGTGAGCATGGCCAACGTCCGCGAGCTGCGGGCGTGGTGCGAGCCGCGCGGGATCAAGGTCCTCCTCGACGCCACGCGGATGGTCGAGAACGCCCTCTTCATCCAGGAGCGCGAGGCCGGCTACGCTGACCGCTCGATCGCCGAGATCCTGCTCGAGTTCTGCTCCTTCACCGACGGCGCGTGGATGAGCTCGAAGAAGGATCACCTGGTCAACATCGGCGGCTGGCTGGCCGTCAACGACGGGGACACCTTCGAGGAGCTGCGCAACCTCGTCGTCGTCTACGAGGGCCTTCACACGTACGGCGGGATGGCCGGCCGGGACATGGAGGCGCTCGCGATCGGGATCGAGGAGGCTGTCCAGGACGAGCACGTCCGGAGCCGGGTGGGCCAGGTCCGCTACCTCGGCGAGCTCCTGGAGCAGTGGGAGATCCCGATCGTCCGGCCGGTCGGCGGCCACGCCATCTTCGTCGACGCGAGGCGCTTCTACCCGCACCTGGCCCAGGACCTCTTCCCGGCGCAGACGCTGGCGGCGGAGCTCTACCTCGACTCCGGGATCCGCTCGATGGAGCGCGGCATCGTCTCGGCGGGACGCGACGCGGTGACCGGCGACCACAAGCGACCGAAGCTGGAGCTGACCCGCCTCACCATCCCGCGCCGCGTGTACACCCAGGCCCACATGGACGTCGTGGCCGAGTCGGTCAAGGCCTGCTTCGACGCCCGCGACGCCGCGCGCGGCTTGCGCTTGGTCTACGAGCCGAAGTACCTGCGCTTCTTCCAGGCCCGCTTCGAGCCGATCACCTAGGGCGCGGGTCAGGGCCGTCGCGCGGGCGGCAGCAGGCGGCGCCCGATCGAGGCCTCGATCCAGAGGAGGACGGCGGCCACGCCGGCGAGCGCGATCCCGAAGCCGCCCGCCCGCCAGTTGCCCTTCACGAAGCCGCCGAAGAGGACGTGCCAGAGCCCGAAGAGCAGGGCGCCGAGGAGTGCCGCCGCGAGCACGCCGGCGAGGGCCAGCGCGACCCGCAGGCGCGATCCGCCGAGCGCCCAGGCCCCGCCGATGCGCCCACGGGAATCGCGCAGGAGGGTGTCGATCACGGGCATCGGACGCTCCGCGGGCGGCTCAACCGTGCCGCCCCAGCGCCGGCCAGCGCTCGAAGCCCTGCGCCGGGAGCGGCTCGCAGCGGATCGGCCGGTCCTCCCGGTAGCCGAGGGCGTAGTCGGCCTGGATGAGGGTGTGGAGCTGGCTCGTCCCCTCGTAGATGACGGCGGCCTTGGAGTTCCGCAGGTAGCGCTCCACGGGGAACTCGCTGGAGTAGCCGTTCGCGCCGTGGACCTGGACCGCGTCGAGGGCAGCCTGGACGCTGTGCTCCGTGGCATGCCACTTGGCCAGGGAGGTCTCACGCGTCGTCCGCACCCCGTGGTTCTTCAGCCAGCCGGCCCGCCAGACGAGGAGGCGCCCGATCTCGGTCCCCTTCGTCATGCCGGCGATCATCTGCTTGACGAGCTGGTGCCGCCCGATCTCCTGGCCGAAGGTCTCCCGCTCGTGGGCGTACCTCACGCTCGCGTCGAGGCAGGCCTGGGCGAGCCCGACCGCGCCGGCGGCGACCGTGTAGCGGCCCTGGTCGATCGCGCTCATGGCGACGAGGAACCCCTCGCCTTCCTCGCCGATCCGGTTCTCGACCGGCACCTCGACGCGGTCCATCGTCACGAGCCCCGTGTTCCCGGCCCGGATCCCCATCTTGCCGTGGAGCGTCCCGGTGCTGAGGCCCTTCATCCCCCGCTCGACGATGAAGGCGGTGACGCCCCGGTGCTTGCGGGCGCGATCGACCGAGGCGAAGACGAGGAAGTGGTCGGCCAGGTCGGCCAGGCTGATCCAGATCTTCGAGCCGTTGAGGACATAGACGTCGCCCTCCCGGCGGGCGGTGCTCGCGAGGGCGCCGGCGTCCGTGCCGACCCCCGGCTCCGTCAGGCCGAAGGTCGCCAGCTTGCGCCCCTGGGCCTGGGGAAGCAGCCAGCGTCGCTTCTGCTCGTCGGTCGCCCACTGGAGGAGGGCCAGCGAGTTGAGTCCGGCGTGGACGCTCATCACCACCCGGAAGGCCGTGTCGGCACGCTCCAGCTCCTCGCAGAGGATGGCGAAGCTGACGTAGTCGAGGCCGGCGCCGCCCCATGCCTGCGGGATGGGCGCGCCGAGGTAGCCGAGCTCGCCCATCCTGGCGAAGACTTCCGGGTGCGCCTCGCCCCTCTCGTCCCATTCGCGGATGTTGGGGAGGATCTCCGCCTCCACGAACTCGCGGACGGACTGGCGGACGAGGCGGTTCTCCTCGCTGAGGCTGAGGTCGATCACGAGCCGGTGCTCCTCGTGGCGGCTGGAGGTGGGGCGCCGGCATTGTAGGCGTCGTGCTTGACAGCCCATCCGGAGGGACCGTCCGACGAACCGCTCCGCCCCCCTATACTCGCCCCAGGTCCGCCGCAGCCCGCCGCAGTCCGGCCCGGCCGGCGACGTACCCGAGGGCGCCCCCATGGACACGCTGACCAATCCCGCCGCAGCCCTGCCCGCGGCCAGCGGCCTCGACCTCGCCGCGCTCGCCGCAGACAACCTGACGCCGGTCCTCGGGCGCTACTTCGAGCGCTCCTGGAGCCACGGCGACGGCCACCGCCTCTACGACACCGACGGCCGGGCCTACCTCGACTTCGGCAACGGGATCGCGGTCAGCGTCCTGGGCCACCGCAACCCGCGGATCAGCGCGGCCATCCACGCCCAGGTGGACCGCCTCATCGCCCCCATGGCGGCGATGGGCTACGCCGAGCCCACGGTCCGCCTCGCGCGCGAGCTGGCGGCCACCCTCCCCGAGCCGCTCGACTCGATCTTCTTCATGAACTCGGGGTCGGAGGCGATCGAGGCGGCCCTGAAGCTGGCCCGCCGGGTGACCGGCCGCCCCGGGATCATCGCCTTCCGCGGCGGCTTCCACGGCCGGACCCTGGGCGCGGCGTCCATCACCAGCTCCAACATCAACTACCGGCGAGGCTACGAGCCCCTCCTGCCCGGCGTCTACCTCTCGCCGTTCCCCTCCGTCTACCGCGACTTCGGGGGCGACGAGGAGCTGGCCGTCGAGGTCGCCTTCCGCCACCTCCGCGACCTCCTCCACTCGACGATCCCGCCGGAGGAGGTGGCGGCGATCGTCATCGAGCCCGTGCAGGGCGAGGGCGGCTACATCCCCGCCCCGCCGGCCTTCCTCCAGATCCTTCGGCGGGTCTGCGACCGGCACGGCATCCTGCTGGTCGCCGACGAGGTTCAGGCGGGCTTCGGACGGACGGGCAGGATGTGGTCGTTCGAGCACGCCGGGATCGTGCCCGACGTCGTCTGCATGGCCAAGGCGATCGCCA
Source organism: uncultured Chloroflexia bacterium (assembly GCA_963821235.1). Classification (GTDB taxonomy): domain Bacteria; phylum Chloroflexota; class Limnocylindria; order Limnocylindrales; family CSP1-4; genus CTSoil-043. The sequence continues at coordinate 1,848,989 of CAWGCS010000001.1, read as the reverse complement.
ATGGCCTGCCGCTCTCTGCGCTCGCCAGCTCGAGGGCGCTCCAGGAGCGCTGGGGCAAGAGCGCCCACGGCACGACCTACGGCGGGAACCCGGTGAGCTGCGCGGCCGGCCTGGCCGTCCTCGAGGAGATCCGCGAGCGCGCCCTCGTCGCCAACGCGGCGGCCCGCGGGGCGGAGCTGTCGGACGGGCTGCGCGAGATCATGGCTGGCGACGCACGGATCGGCGACGTCCGCGGCCCGGGCCTGATGATCGGCCTCGAGTTCGTCAAGGACCGCGAGACCCGCGAGCCGGACGGCGCGACCTGCGAGACGGTGATCCAGGGCTGCGCCGACGAGGGGCTGCTCGTCCTCTCCTGCGGGGTCGAGCACAACGTGATCCGCTGGATCCCGCCGCTCGACGTCACGAGCGAGGAGATCGCCGAAGCGCTCGCCATCTTCCGACGCGTCCTGCGGAGCCTCCCGGTCGACGGCGGCACGGCCGGGATCTGACGGGCCGGGCGCGCCTCGCCCGGCGGTCGCGCTACGGCGGCTCAGGAGGCCTTGCGGGCGTTCCTCGTCAGGAAGGTCATCACGTCCTCGAGCCGGAAGCGACGGTCCCCGCGCGAGCAGACCCGGAAGAACGGCAGCTCGCCGCGGTCGCCGAGTCGCTTCACGGTGTTGACGTGGAGGTGGAGCATCTCGGCCACCTCGCTCGCGGTAAGCAGCGGACCGAGATCGCTGACGGCCATGCGGGTACCTCGCCTGTTCGGTCCCGGGGTCGCCGGGGATGTTGGGTTGACGCGTGTGCGGTTCGAGTGGCTGACGGGCGGAGGCTAGGGGTCCGAGGCGGCCTGGGCCAAGCCGTACATTGGGGATGGGGTCCGGGCACCGGAGGTCCGGTGCGTGACGGCACCGTGGACAGGGCGGTCGACCGGCTGCGGACCCGTGGCGCCGGCACCCCTATGTGCCGGGCGGGGTCACCGTGCCAGGCGCGGGCGCGGGGCGCCCGGAGGCGTCGACGACGCAGAACCGGTTGCCCTCGGGGTCCTCGAGGATCACGTAGTCGGCGTCGGGGGGACGTCCTCTCCACTCCACGCGTGACGCACCCAGCCCGACGAGCCGCTCGACCTCGGCCGCCTGGTCGTCGGCGTAGAGATCGAAGTGGATCCGCGGCGGCAGATGGACGGCCGAGCGGACGCGATCCAGGGAGAGGTTCGGCCCGCGCCCGTCGCGTGACCGCAGGAGGACGAAGTCGTCGGCCAGGTCGTCGCGCGGGAGGTAGTCGAGCGCAGCCGCCCAGAACGCCGTCTGGCGGGCGAGGTCGTCGACGCGGATGACGATCGATCCCACGCGAAGCACGGCGCCAGCATACCGATGCGCGGCAGCGTCCCCAGCCAGGACGAGGACCGGCTGGCGCCCCCGGCAGGATTCGAACCTGCGACCTCGGGATTAGAAATCCCTCGCTCTGTCCCCTGAGCTACGGGGGCCCCACCCGGAGTCTAGCGTCCACGACGCGGAGGATCGGGATCCGGCAGGTCTCACGATCGGCGGTGGCGCGGTGCTATGCTCCGCGCCCGTGCGGCCGGAGCGCCGCGCCGAGCGCGACGGAGGCGACACCGCGTGGCGGATCGGGCCGAGACCACCGTCCGCCGGCCGGCGCCGGCCGCGGACGCTGCCCAGCGGCGCATCCCCCGGCCCGGCCGGCCGGGCGATCCGCCGCCGATCCTCGTCGTCGGCGTCAGCGGGAGCTCCCGGCGAGCTCGCCCGCCCCTGCCCGCAGCCGCCGGCCAGCTGCCGCTCCCCTTCCCGGCCCTCCCCGCCCTCCCGATCGAGGCCGACTGGAAGGACCGGCCCCGCCTGTGGGGCCACGCCTACCATCCCATGTGCTCGTACCTGGCGAGCTTCCCGGCCGCCCTCGCCCACGCGTTCGTGGCCCGCTACACGCGGCCCGGCGACGTGGTCCTCGACCCCTTCTCCGGGCGTGGGACGACGGCCCTCCAGGCGTGCGCCGAGGGCCGGATCGGCGTCGGCAACGACCTCAACCCGCTGGCCTTCGTCCTCACCGCCGCCAAGCTGGACCCGCCGACCGGCCGCGAGACGGCCGCCCGCCTCGCGGAGCTGCGGATCGCCTGGTCTCTCGAGTCGGGGGCGTGGCTGGAGCTGGCCGCCGACGTCGCGGCCGGCATCCCGACCGGAGTCCCCGCGGCCGGCTCGGGCGCCGCCGCGGCCGCGGGCGCGGAGCCAGTCCCGGCCGAGGTTGCCCTCGCCTTCCACCCTGGCACGCTCGGCCAGCTCCTCTTCGTCCGCAGCCGCCTCGACCTCGACGATCGCGCCGATCGCTTCTTCGCGGCTGCCCTGGCGGGAATCCTCCACGGGAAGCGAGCCGGCTATCTCTCCGAGGTGATGCCCAACACCTTCAGCATGGCCCCCCGCTACGTCCGCGACTTCGCGGAACGGACCCGCTTCTCCTCGCCCGAGCGCGACCTCTTCGGGCTCCTGGCGGCGAAGCTCCGGCGCCTGGCTCGCGACGGACGCCCCGCCGGCCCGGGGATCGCCCTGCTGGGCGACGCCCGCGACGCAGGCGTGCGGGCCCGCGCGGCACTGAGGGCGCGGGCGCTCCCCGAGCGGGCGCGCCTGGTGCTGACCTCCCCGCCGTACGTCCGCGTCCTCAAGTACGGCTACTACAACTGGCTGCGCGCGTGGTTCCTGGGCTTCTCGGCCGCCGAGATCGACGCCGCGCTCGACGACGCCCATCGTCGCGAGCCGTACGTCGTCTTCCTGCGAGAGGCGCTGGCCGGGCTGCGGCCAGCGCTCGCCGACGACGCGGTGGTCGCCCTCGTCCTCGGCGACGTCGAGGCCGAGCGCGGCCGCTCGCCGCGGACCGGCGCGGCGATCGGGCTGGCCGACGAGGCTTGGGAAGGCGCGGCGCAGCCCGAGGGCTACCTCGTGGCCGGGGTCGCCCGCGACGAGATCGCCGCGCGGCGCAAGATGACGAAGCTCTGGGGCGACAAGGCCGGGCAGGCGACGAAGGTGGAGCGGATCCTGGTCCTTGCCGTCTCCGAGGCGGGCCGGCGACGCGCCGTCGAGGCAGCCGCCCTGCCGATCGACTGGAGCTGGCCGCCGCACCGCTGACGGGCCTGCCGTCGCCCGGGTGGCGCTCGCCGCCCGCGAAGGTCCGCACCGGCCAGCGGGGGTCGCCGGGCCATCTCGCTCCGCTACACTCCGGGTCCATGAAGCCGATGTACCACCCGGACGACCTCGCGGCGATGGACCCCCTCGTCCTGATGAAGAACCTCGACCACGTCCGGATGACGAGCCGCCGGCTGAGCTACATCCTCCAGCAGCAGGTTCATCTCTACACGCCCCAGGCGAACGAGCTGCGCGAGCGGATCGACACCTACGTCGAGGCCGAGCGCCAGATCGAGGGCGAGATGGCCCGCCGTCGGATCCGGGCCTAGGCTCGCGGCCCCTCCCGGCCGGGAAGGCCCCGGCGTCAGCCCGCGGCGTACGCCGCGAGACGGCCGCGGGTGCGCACGCTGCCCGCCGGCGGACGGGCGCCTCGCTCCTCCTCGATGACGGCCGCCGCCATCGCCGCCAGGCGAGGCGTGCCGAACAGCGAGAATCCGATCCCGCGCTCCTCGAGCTCGGTGAAGCTGTAGCCGCGGAAGAGGCCCCTGGCGGCCACCGCCCACATCTCGTCGTAGAGCTCCGGCCATCCGACGCGCCGGCGCGCCCGGCAGAACCGGACGAACTCCACGGCCTCGGGGTCGGCTTCGTCGAGCGCGTGGGCGCGCGGCTCCATCGATGTCCTCTCCTCCCCGCGCGCAGCGCGGCACGAACCGATGACGGGTCTGGGGCCTGCGGTCCCCCGCGGGTTCGGGCGGTCTGGCCGCAGATGCCGGGGCTCGATCACGGCTCCCCGGCTCGTCTCCCGGCGCTCGTCCGCGCCGGCGACCACCGAATCCTAGCCGGTCCGGCGGCCCCTCCGGAAGGGCCTTGTCCACCAACCCGCCCACGGATTTGTCCACAGGAACGGGCGTTTGGTGGACGGGCCGGGGGCCCGGTCGAAGGTCAGTGGACAGCCCGCCGGCCCGCCCCGGGTGCTGGCCGCCTACGACCTCGCGGCCACCCCGAGGCCGGGCGCACCGGTCAGGCGCCAGCGGCAGTCGTCGCCGAGCTCGAGGCCGTCGAAGGGGTCGTCGGCCAGGAGGAGGCAGCCGTCCAGGTCGACCCACTCGGCGAGGGAGGCCACCGCAGCCGAGGCGGCGATCCCGACGCTCGTCTCCTCCATGCAGCCGAGGAACGTCCGGAAGCCGAGCTCCCGTGCCCGCGCCAGCATGCGCGCCGCCGGGCCGACACCGCCACACTTCGCCAGCTTCACGTTCACCCCGTCGACGACGCCGACGAGGCCGTCGAGGTCCTCGAGGAGGACCGCGCTCTCGTCGGCCACGATCGGGAGCGGCGAGGACGCCTGGAGGGCCCGCAGCCAGTCGTAGCGGCGGGGCGGGAACGGTTGCTCGATCAGCTCGACGCCGAGCCGCACCAGCTCCGGGATGAGCGACGCCGCAGTGGACGGGTCCCAGCCGGTGTTGGCATCGACGCGCAGGGGTCCGCCGTAGACGCCTCGGACCGCCTCGAGCGTGGCCAGGTCGGCGGGCCCGCCGACCTTGATCTTGAGGGCCGGGAACCGCGCCGCGCGACGTGCCCGCTCGGCGACGACGGCCGGCTCGTCGAGCCCCAGCGTGAAGTCCGTCGGGGGAATCGCCGGGGCGAGGCCCAGCAGGGCGTGGACGGGCATCCCGGTGGCCTTGCCGGCCAGGTCGTGGAGGGCGATGTCGAGGGCGCATTTGGCTGCCCCGTGACCCCGGATCGTGCTGTCGAAGGCCGAGCCGATCGCCGCCAGCGAAGCGCCCGCCGCAGCCGGCGTCGAAGTGTCGAGCGATCCCGGCTCGACAGCCCCGAGGAGCGCGGCCATGACGACGTGCATCGTCTCTGTCGTCTCTCCGTAGTAGGCGTCCGGGTAGCCCTCGCCGATCCCCACGAGCCCGGGCAGGGCCTCGGAGCGCAGCTCGACGATCACGGTCGTCATCGTGGCCCCGACGCCGTGCGAGGAGCGGGCGATCCGGAAGGGGTCGCGATACGGAATCCGGAGGATCCGCGAGCGGAGGTCCCACCCGCCGCTCATCGCGATGCCACCCAGGGCAGCCCGTCGACCGCGGTCGCGACGTCGGCCCAGAAGCCGGCCGCCCCGAAGCGGACGGGGTCGGCCGCCGGCAGGCCGGTCTCGGCCGCGACGGCGTCCACGGCCCGGCGGGCCTCGCCCTCGTCGGGGAAGAGCGACGTGTTGACGGCCACCCCGACGACCTTCGAGGGCGCCACGAGCGCGGCGACGCGTTCGTGCAGCTCGATGAACGGCGGCAGCGGCGCGATCGGGAACGAGCGCTCCGGTAGGTGGTCGAAATCGTGGGCGGCCAGGCCGGCCCGGTGGACGAGGACCATGGCATGGGGCGTCGCCCCGTGGATGAGCCCCATGGTCACCGCGCTGTAGGCGGGGTGGTCGAGCGAGCCCTGGCCCTCGACGATCACCCAGTCGCCGAGCCGCTCGCCCTCCTCGACCAGCCACTCCACGGTCCCGTTGAGGAAGTCGCTGACGACCCGGTCCACGGAGACGCCCCAGCCGTCGATCATCATGCCGGTCTGGCCGGTCGGGACGAAGGAGACCGCGTGGCCCGCCGCGCGCGCGGCGTTGCGGAGCTCGAGGGCGACCGACATCTTGCCGATCGCGCAGTCGGTCCCGACGGTCAGGATGACCCGCTTCCCGGGGACGTGGCGACGCCCGACCGACGTCTCGAAGCGCTCTGGCGGGCGGCGGTAGTCGACGATCCGGACGCCGGCGATTGCGGCGGCGGCCGACAGCTCCGGGTCGTCGCCGAGGAAGGTGTGGAGCCCGGAGTGGAGCTCCAGGCCGGCGTCGATGGCGGCGTGGAGGACAGCGTGCCAGGCGTCCGGAAGCCGCCCGCCGGTCGGCGCGATGCCGATGACGAGGGCGTCGGGACGGGGGCGGCCGGGGATCGCGAGGGCCTCGTCGAGGGTGGCCACGATCGGGACGTCGCGGTCCGGGATCCACTCCCTGACGTTGCGCCCGGCGAGCGTCGAGTCGAGGACGGCGACGACCTCGTCGCGCCCGTAGCGGATCACCCCGAAGGCGGTCTTGCCCGAGTGCGGGCCGAACTGGCCCTCGGTCAGGATCACCAGTCGCCGTGGCGCCTGGGGTCGCATGTCGCCTCCGATCGACTGCCGTGCGCCGGCCGGCGCACGTCGCCGGCCGCGTTCCCGAAAGGGAACGCCCCCGGGGCGCGGACCGGGGGCGTCGGGTGATTCGAGCTGGTACCGCATACCGGATTCGAACCGGTGGTCTCCGCCTTGAGAGGGCGGTGTCCTGGGCCTCTAGACGAATGCGGCACGGATCGCGGGCCTGACCCTCGACCGTGGCGAGGATAGCAGAGGCTCGCCGAGCGCCGCAACCGCGGCGACCCTAGAGGCGGTGCGTCTCGAGGAAGGCCCGCACGCGCTCCGCCACCTGGCGATGTCCCTCCTCCGAGAGCACCAGGCCGTAGTGCGAGGCCGCCCCGAACTGCTCGTGCTCGGCTCCCAGCCATGCCGCGAGGCGCTCGGCGGCGATCGCCGCGGGCGCGCCGTCGACGCCCGACCCCACGACGAGGATCGGCACGCCGTCCAGGAGCCGCGGCTGGACTGGCACGCCGGCCAGCATCGCCGCCCGGGCCCGCCCGGATTCGCGGGGCTTCTGCCCCAGGAGGTGCTGGATCCGCAACACGTCCTCGAGAGTGAGGTCGCGGTTCTCCCGCTGCAGCTTCTCCGCCAGGGTCTCCCAGCCGATCACGGCCCGGCCGTAGACCGCGGGGACGTCGCGGATCACGTGCGGCTTCACCGGGGGCCGTGTCGCGGTCGGCGCCTCGGCGTCGAGGAGGACGAGCCCGGCGACGCGGCTGCGCTCGGCGGCCGCCTTGAGCACCAGCAGCCCGCCCATCCCGTGGCCGACTGCCACCACGCTCGGGCCGACCCGCTCCAGTCCGGCCACGACATCGTCGAGATAGGTCTCGAAGGAGAGGGTCAGCGGGTCGGCCGTCCTGCTCCAGTAGTGGTTCCGGAGGTTGAGGGCGTGACCCTCCCAGCCGCGCCCGGCGAGGTGACGGAGCCAGCGCTCCCACAGCCACGAGCCGGCGAGCTCCCCGTGGACGTAGAAGAGGGGCCGTCGCCGGGAACGCCGCTCCGGCAGCCAGCTCTCGATGTAGCAGCCGCGCTCATCGAGCTCGATCTCGTCCTTGCGGACGGGACGGCCGCCGGGCACCGTCCCGGGCGGCGGGGTCGGCAGGCGGGACCACTCGCGGTCGAGCGGGTCGTCGTTCATCTCACCACTCGAGTGGGTTCAGGACGAAGCCCGTGACCGGCTTCGGGAAGAAGTAGGTGCTCTTCTGGGGCATCAGGTCGCCCTCGCGCGCGACCGCCTCGATGTCCGCCACCGGCGTGCCCTGGAGGAGGAACGCGGCGTCGGCGGCGTCGGTCCGGCTGTCGACCCACCCGACGGCCTCGCCGACGTCCTTCGTGAAGGCGACCCGGCCACCCGTCGTCGTCCCCGCACGGTCGATCCCGCAGAGCCGCTCGAGGGCGACCGCCAGCAGCGTCACGTCGAGGCGCCGCAGCGTCTGCCCGCCGGCCGGGAGGAACGGCTCGAAGGCAGCCCGGCGGGCTGTCAGCACGGCCCCGCCCGATCGCGTCCAGAGACCCAGGCGGCCACGGCCGCCCGGCGCCGGCGAGCCGGGCCCGAATGCTTCGCCGAGGGTCGCGCGGTCGGCCGGCTCCACGTCGAAGAGCCCCGTCGCGGCGGCTGCGGCGATGAGGCCGTCGGCGGCGCTCACGGCGCGGGCCACGCGGTGGGTGGGCAGGACCAGGAGCGGCTCCGACGACGTCTCCATGAAGAGGGCGAGGAGGTAGTCGAAGGCCGGGTCATCCTCGCACGAGCGTGTCATCCGCCGCTCGTCGCGGTAGCGAAGCGCGGTCTCGTAGCGATGATGCCCGTCCGCGATGGTGACCGGCCCATGGCCCGCGGCCTCGCGCAGCGCGGCGACGTCCGGCGCCGTCGGCCCGTCGTCGGGGAGCGTCCAGAGGCGGTGGCGGACGCCCTCGTCGTCGGTCGCGTCGGCCACGGCCGGCGACTCGGTCGCGGCCGCCAGGAGGCGGGCGACGGCACCCGTGGGATCGGCGTAGAGGACCATCACCCCCGAGACGTTGGCGCCGGTGGCCCGCATCAGCTTGTAGCGGTCCTCCTTGGGGCCGGCAAGGGTCCGCTCGTGGGGCAGGACGCCCGCCCCCGGCCCGAAGGGCTCCAGCCGGAGGCGCCCGTAGAAGCCCCGCTGGGCTCGCCGCGTCGACGTGCCGGGGACCGCGTACTCCTCCTCGTAGACGTAGAGGGATGGCTGGCGATCCTTGCGGAGCGTGCCGTCGGAGCGCCAGGCGGTGAAAAGGCGGGCGGCCTGGCGGTACTTCTCGTCGGGGTCCGCGGCGCCGGCGTCAACCGGCAGGTCGATGGCGACGATGTTGCGAGGGTCGCGCGCTGCGAGCTCGGCGCGCCGTGCCGGCGAGATCACGTCATACGGCGGGGCGACGACGCGGGAGAGGTCGGGGACCGCGTCGGGGCTGTAACGGAGCGCACGGAACGGGCGGATCTCGGGCACGCGACCTCCAGGGCACCGGGATGGGTCCGGGGAGCCTTCGCCGCGCGACGCGCGGCGGGATCGGGCAGAGTGTAGCGCGGCGAGGCGGCGGATCGCCTTCGGTGGCGCAACTTTCGGGGCAGGCCCCGCGTCTGGATGGCAGACCGCCCGCCGGGGTGGGTCGAGAGAGGGGTGTCGTGCACCACGCCCGGGCCTCGCGTGGCCGTCGCATCGCCGCATCGATCGCCGCCACCCTCGTGGTCGTCGCGGCCGTCCCATGGGTCGTCCGCGCCGCCAGCCCGTCGCCGACCCCGGCCACCCCCGCCGGCATGACGATGAACGCCCGCGCCCTCGTCCAGGGCCATGCCCGCACGGGATCGTGGATGGCGATCCGGGTGGACCTCGCCAACGACGGACCTGCCTTCGCCGGCGAGCTGCGCCTGATCGGTGGCACCCAGGGGCGGACGCGCTTCGCCATCCCGGTTGACCTCCCCACGACCTCGCGCAAGGCCTACACCCTCCACGCCCAGGCCCCCGCCTTCGGCGGGACGCTCGAGGTGGCGCTCGTGGCGGACGAGAAGGTCGTGACGCGTCGCACGGTCGCCTTCGCCCTGCACGACGCCGGGCAGCTCGTCGTCGGCGTCGTCGCCGAGCGCCCGGGCCCGCTCATCGCCGCGCTCGGCCGCCTCCGCGACCCGTCGGGGCCGCAGCCGGCCGTCGTCCAGCTCGGCCCGGAGGACCTCCCGGACCGCCCCGAGGCATGGTCGGTCCTCGACCGCATCGTCTGGCAGGACGTCGACGCGGGACAGCTCTCGCTGGAGCAGCTGGCCGGCCTGCGGACGTGGCTCGCCGGCGGCGGCCGGCTGACCGTGCTCGGCGGCAGCGGCGGGCTCGGCCTCCTGGCGGGCTTTCCGGACGAGCTGCTGCCGTTCCGCCCGACCGCCACGATCGATGTCGATCCGCAGGTGATCCGGGGCCTCCTCGGGGGGACGCTCCCGCGCGCGGCCGAGCCTCTCCCCGCCCTGGCCGGCACCCTCATGGCCGGCGGCCGCGCCCTGGCAACCTCGGGCGACCGCGCGATCGTCGCCGACCGGCCCTTCGGCAGCGGGGCGGTCACCCTGGCCGGCTTCGACCCGGCCACGTCCTGGCTCGCCGAGAGCACCTCCGTCGACGTGCTGTGGGCCACGATCGTCGCCGCCCGCGGGACGTCCAGGGCGCCGCTGATCGTCGGCGACGACAGCATCCTGGTCTCCCTGCTGGGGACCATGCCGGCCCTGGCCCTCCCCCCGGTGGAGGGGCTGCTCATCCTGATCTTCGGCTACATCCTCCTCATCGGGCCTCTCAACTACCTGGTCCTGCGGCGACTCGACCGGCGCGAATGGGCCTGGGTCACGATGCCCCTCCTCGTGGTCGGCTTCACCGTCGCCGCCTTCGGGATCGGGGCAGCCCTCCGCGGCACCGACGTCATCGTCAACCAGGTCGCGCTCGTGCGAGCGGCGCCGGGCACGGAGGCGGCGCAGGCCCAGGTCTACCTCGGCGTCTTCTCCCCGACACGGGGCTCGTACGACGTCAGCATCCCGGGCGGCGCCCTCCTCTCGGCGCCGTACAGCGGTGAGGGCTTCGGGCAGGCCGACGGGCAGGGCCTCGACGTGGTGCAGGGCGATCCGGCCCGGGTCCGCGCCCTGGCGGTCGGCTACGGGACGCTGCGCGCGGTGCGCGCCGAGGCTCCCGTGGCCGCGCCGCGGATCGAGGCCGACCTGCGCCTGGAGGGCGGGCACGTCGTGGGCACGATCCGCAACGCCTCCGACTCCACGCTGGTCAGGCCAACGGTCGTCCTTGGCACCGGCGTCGTCGTCCTGGCGGACCTCGCGCCGGGGGCGTCGGCGACGGTCGATCTCGCGTCGGCCCCGGATTCGCTCGGCCGGCAGCTCTCCGAGCGGATCTTCGGCACCCAGCAGTTCACGCCCGACGGGCGCCTGACCGGCGACTACCTCCGCGACCAGGTCCGCCGGCAGCTCGTCGACGCCCTCACCTACGACCCGTTCTTCGGGTCCAACGGAACGCTCCCGGCCGACGGGCCGGTCCTCCTCGCCTGGGGCGCCCCGAGCCTCTTCCCGGTGCTGGTGGCCGGCACGCAGCCGCGCACGGCGGGCGAGACGCTCTACTACCTGCCGCTCGCGCTGAGCGCGTCCGGCAAGGTCACCTTCACGCCGGACCTGATGCGATCGTCGCTCGTCGAGGCCAAGGCCCAGTTCTTCAACAAGGACCCCTTCAACCTGACGATCGGCGGCGGCTCGGCCACCCTGGCCTACCGGCCCATCCCCATCTCCGGGACGTTCGTCGCGACCCGCCTCGCCCTCGGCATCAACCTCGGCCAGGTCGGTCCCATCCGGGGCGGGGGAACCGACAGCGAGCCGATCCCGCCGAGCACCGACCCGGTGGCGCCCGTGCCGGCGCCCGGCGGCGACCTCGGCCTGCCCGCGATCGAGCTCTTCGACCGGGAGGCGGGCACATGGAAGACCGTGCCCGACGTCGTCTCCGGGGCGGTCGTCGAGATCCGCGATCCGGGGCGCTTCGTCGACCCGGCCTCGGGGACGGTCCTCCTCCGCCTGACCAACGAGCGCCAGGACGCGTTCGGCCTGCAGCTCGCCGTACAGCTCGAGGGGGAGATGCGATGAGCGCCCTCGTCACCGCCCGTGGCCTCGTGAAGCGCTACGACGGGACGCTGGCCCTCGGCGGCCTGGACCTCGACATCGGCGCCGGCGAGATCTTCGGGCTCGTGGGGCCCAACGGGGCCGGCAAGACGACGACCCTCCGGATCCTGGCCACGCTCCTGGTGCCGACTGCCGGGGACGCGGAGATCGCCGGGGCGTCCGTTCGGCGGAACCCCGACGCCGTGCGGCGCGTCCTCGGCTACATGCCCGACACCTTCGGCGTCTACGACGACATGAAGGTCTGGGAGTACCTGGACTTCTTCGGCCGCTGCCATGGGCTGCCCGCCGACCGCAGGCGGCGGATGATCGGGGACCTCCTGGAGCTCGTCGACCTTGGCTCGAAGCGGGACTCCTACGTCGCCACGCTCTCGCGCGGCATGCAGCAGCGCCTCTGCCTGGCCCACGCCCTGGTCCACGATCCCTCGGTCCTGGTCCTCGACGAGCCGGCCTCCGGCCTCGACCCGCGGGCACGCGTCGAGCTGCGCGAGCTGCTCCGCGAGCTCCGGACGCTGGGCAAGACGATCCTCATCAGCAGCCACATCCTCCCCGAGCTGGAGGAGCTGTGCACCAGCCTGGCCATCATCGACGGAGGCCGGGTCCTGGCCCAGGGCAGCCTGGCCGAGATCGAGGCTCGCCTGCGGATCGGCTCGGTCCTTCGCGTCCGTGTCCTCGGCGACGCGGACGACGTCGCCGCCGCCCGCGACCACCTGGCCGGCGATCCCGCGGTCGCGGCGGCGGAGGTCGTCGGCGAGGGGCTGGTCGAGGTCGGCTTCACCGGCGACGACGAGGGCGCGGCACGACTCCTCGCCGGTGCCGTGGCTGCTGGCGTCCGGGTCGTCTCGTTCGCCCGCGCGGCCAGCGACCTCGAAGAGCTCTTCCTGCAGGTCACCGGCGACACGCCGGCGGCGGTGGCGTGATGCGCCTGCGCCTTGCGGCTCTCGCCTCGGGCATCATCGCTGTCGGCTCGAAGGAGCTCCGCGGCCGGATGCGCGGACCGCGGGCCTTCATCGCCCTCACCTTCTACCTTGCCCTCCTGGCCGGGTTCACCGTCATGATCTACCTGCTCCAGCGGCAGGCGGCGGCCTCGCAGGCCGCATTCGGCGGGGGCAACCCCTACGTCTCCGCCCAGATCGGCCAGGCCGTCTTCATGACGCTCCTCTTCCTGCAGGTGCTCCTCGTCGTCTTCCTCGCCCCGGCGGCGACCTCCGGCGCGATCAGCCTGGAGCGGGAGAAGCAGACCCTCGACCTCCTCACCGCGACACCGGTCAGCACCCTCGCCATCGTGCTCGGGAAGCTCGCCTCGGCGCTCGCCTTCGTGGTCGTCCTGATCCTCGCCTCCATCCCCCTCACCGCCGTGGTCTTCGTCTTCGGCGGGGTGGCCCCGGAGGACATCCTGCGCGGCTACGTGGTCCTGCTCGTCACCGCCCTGGGATTCGGGTCGGTCGGGATCCTCCTCTCGAGCATGACCCGGCGGACCCAGAGCGCGACGGTCCTGACCTACCTGGCGGTCCTCGTGCTCACCGTGGGCACCGGCTTCACCTGGTTCTTCTGGGATCAGATGGCCGGGCAACGGACGACCACGGGCGTGCCCGTCGGGGTCCAGCGCGACGGGCCCGTCGAGCTGCCGGCCGCGGGCGTCGACGGCGTCGCGGCCGACGTGGCGCCCACCCCGACCCCCGCGGCGGCGCTGCCGCGGCCGCCCGAGCTCCTCCTCTGGCTGAACCCGGTCGTGGCGGCCGCAGACGTGATGTGCGGGGCGGATGTCGATCCCTACTCCAGCGCCTGCCAGCTCATCGGCAGCGTCACCGGGACGATCCCGGGCGGCGGGAACGTCGTGCCGTTCCCGGTGAAGTCGGGCGTCGACTTCGGAGGCGTCGTCCCTCCCGACGTGACCGTGACCGTCGGCGCGAACGGCTGGGGGATCGTCGGCGACGCGGCGGTCACGGCCGAGGATCCCTTCTCCTCGACCACCACCCGCGATTCGTTCTGGCCCCGGGCGGCGCTGGCCTGGCTGGTGACCTCCGTCGTGCTCGTGCTCCTCGCCGGCCAGCTGGTGAGCCCGACCCGCCGCTGGCGCTTCCTCCGGCGGCGAGCACGGGGCGAGGGCCGGCCATGAGCAACCTGCTGCGCCGCCCGCCTGCCCGGCCCCGCCCGGAGCGCCCGATCGCGCCGCCCGATCCATCCCCCGCGGATGTCGAGCTGCGAGCCCTCCGGTCCGGGCTGCGCCGGCAGCGGGATCGCCTCTGGCTGCGACGCATCGTCCGGCGCGGCTGGGGGGCCCTCGCCACCTGCCTGGTCGTCGAGGTCGCCCTCCTGGCCCTCGCGCGGGTCGTCCCGCTCGAGACTGCGCCGCAGCTCGCGGTCGCCGTTCCCATGGTCGTCCTGGCAGGTCTCGTGGGCGCGAGCGTGGCCGCCCGACCGACGCTCGGCCAAACGGCCCTCGCCGTCGATGCCGAGGCGGGCCTCGCCGATCGCGTCGGCAGCGCGCTGGCCTTCGCCGCGGATACACCGCTGCCGGATGGCCCCGACGCCGCGGCCCATGCCGCCTTCGTCAGCCGCCAGCGGCAGGATGCCCTGGCCGCCCTGGCGATCGCCCCGGCCCGGACCTTCCGGCCCCGGCTGTCGAGGCGGCCGGCGGCCGTGGCTGCCATCGCCGCCCTACTCGTCCTCCCCCTCGTGCTGGTCCCCAATGGGATGGACCTGCAGATCGCCCGGGATCGCGCCGTCCGCGAGGAAGCCATCCAGACGGCCGAGCGGATCGACCGGGTGGCCGAGCGGCTGGAGCGCGAGGGCCGCTCCGCGCAGGACCCGCGCACCCAGCTGGCGCGCGACCTGCGCGATCTCGCCGCGAGCCTGCGCCAGGATCCGGGCGCCCTCGACCGGAACTTGGCCCGCCTCGGTGGCGTCGAGGCCTCGGTCCGCGAGCAGCTCGACCCCTCCAACGAGGAGCGAGCAGCCGCCCTGGCCGCCCTGAGTCGCGGCCTCTCCCGGACCGCCACCGGTGACGCGACGGCCAACCCAGCCGGCGATCCCAACCAGGCGAACGCGGATCTCGACGAGCTCGCCGGGCGTCTCGACGACACGGCCGCCGACGAGCTCGGCCGGTTGGGCCAGGAGCTGGCCACGCTGCAGGGAGCCGCCGCCCAGGCCGGGTCGGGCGCGGACGCGGCGCTGCGCGACGCGACCAGCGCGCTCGCCCGGGGCGACCGGGCGGCCGCCGCGGAGGCCCTCGGACGGCTCGGCGACGCCCTCCGGGGCGCGCAGGAGCGAGTAGCCACCAACCGCGATCTCTCCGGAGCCGCCTCGCAGCTCCAGGACGCCCGCAGCCGGCTCGCCGAGGCGGGTCGCCCCGGGGGCCAGACCGCCGGCACCCAGGGCCAGCAGGGCCAGGCGGGCCCCGGGAGCTCCGGCAACCCCGGCGGATCGGGCGGACCCGCCGGCTCCGGGAACCCCGGCAGCTCCGGCAACCCCGGCCAGGGGCAGGGGCAGGGGCAAGGTCAGGGGCAAGGGCAAGGGCAAGGCCAGGGTCAGGGGCAAGGGCAAGGCCAGGGCCAAGGCCAGGGTCAGGGGCAAGGGCAAGGCCAGGGCCAAGGCTCGATCGGGGGCGGCGGTTCGAACGCCCGGTACCTCGGCAGCGGCATCGGCTCGGGAACGGCCCGGGGGCCCGTGAGCGGCAACCGTCCCGCCGGCGAGCCCGCCGACCAGGCCTCCGTCTACGCACCCTTCGATCGCCTCGGCCGCCCCGGCGACCCGACGTACGTGGCCGGGACCGGCGGCGACGGCGGCCAGGTCCAGCCCGGCACGGGGACCGGAACCGGCACGAACAACCCGGCCATCGTCCCCTACTCGGACGTCTTCTCCGACTTCTACCGCTACGCCCAGACGACCCTCGACCGCAGCTACGTGCCGCTGGCGGTGAAGGACTTCGTCCGGGACTACTTCAGCGCCCTCGATCCCACCGGCCAGGAGACGAAGTGATGGACCAGTCCCCCACCCTCCCCGTCCCGGGCGAGGACGCCGCGCCGCTCGACGCCGACCGCTTCGTGGAGCTCGCCCGTGGCATCGAGGCCGAGGTGGGTCGCGTCATCGTCGGCCAGGCGGACCTCGTGCGGCAGACGCTGATCTGCCTCCTCGCGGGCGGCCACGCTCTGCTGGAGGGCGTGCCGGGCCTCGGCAAGACGATGCTGGTGCGGACGCTCGCCGACGTCGTCGCCTGCTCGTTCAACCGGATCCAGTTCACGCCCGACCTGATGCCGGCCGACATCATCGGCACGAACATCCTCGTGGAGGAGGGCGGCAGCCGCGTCTTCCGCTTCCAGCAGGGACCGGTCTTCGCCAACCTCGTCCTCGCCGACGAGATCAACCGGGCCACCCCGAAGACCCAGTCGGCCCTGCTCGAGGCCATGCAGGAGCACCAGGTCTCGGTCGCCCGGGCGCGCTACCGCCTCGACGAGCCGTTCTTCGTCCTGGCCACCCAGAACCCCCTCGAGATGGAGGGCACGTATCCGCTCCCCGAGGCCCAGCTCGACCGTTTCATGTTCAAGGTCCACGTCCCCTTCCCGACGGAGGCCGACCTGGCCCTGATCCTGGAGCGGACGACGGGCTCCGACCGGCCCGCCGCATCGATGGCCGCGGCCGCGGGCGACGTCCTGGCCATGCAGGCGCTCGCCCGGGCCGTGCCGATCGCCCCGCACGTCACCGCCCACGCCGTCGCCCTCCTGGCCGCCACGCACCCCGACCAGCCGCGCGCGCCCGAGCTCGTCCGGGAGTACGTGCGCTACGGCGGCTCGCCGCGCGGGGCCCAGGCGCTGGTGGCGGGGGCCAAGGTCCGGGCGCTCCTCGACGGGCGCTACAACGTCTCCACGGACGACCTGCGCGCCGTGGCCATGCCGGCCCTCCGCCACCGGGTCATCCTCAACTTCGAGGGCGAGGCCGAGGGGATCACTCCCGACGCCATCGTCCGCACCGTCCTCGACAGCGTCGCCCCGCCGGCCGTCGAGTAGGCCGGCCCGACCGCGCCGATGGAGCGCTCGACGACCGAGGCCGCTGGATCGGCCGGGAGGGCGCGCCCCGGCGCCGGCCACCCGGCGTTCCTGCCGTCCGACGTCGATCCCACCGTCTTCGACGAGGAGTTCCTGCGCCGCCTGGAGCGCCTCTCCGTCCTGATCCGGCGGCCCGTCCGGGGCGGCCTCAAGGGCGGCCGGCGGAGCGTGAAGCGGGGCCAGTCCGTCGAGTTCGCCGACTACCGCGACTACAGCCTGGGCGACGACCTCCGCCAGCTCGACTGGAACGTCTACGCGCGGCTCGAGAAGCTGCTCGTGAAGCTCTTCATCGAGGAGGAGGACCTGACGGTCGGCCTCCTCGTCGACGGCTCCGCCTCGATGGCCCACGGAAGCCCCGACAAGCTCGTCTTCGCCAAGCGCGCGGCGGCCGCCCTCGGCTACATCGCCCTGGCCGCGGAGGACCGCGTCGTGCTGGCCTCGCTGGGCGGCCGCACCGCCCGCCGGCGAGCGGCGCTCCGCGGCTCCGGCCGGGCCTTCCGGCTCCTGGCGGAGCTGTCCGCGATCGCGCCCGCGGCGGGCGCCACCGACCTGGTCGCCGCCTGCCGGCACGCCCTCGCCCAGATGAGCGGCCGCGGCGTGCTCGTGCTCGTCTCCGACCTCCTCGACCCCGGTGCCGAGCGGGCCATCCGCGACCTCGCCGGAACCGGCTCCGACGTGATCGTCCTCCACGTCCTGGCCCCCGACGAGCTGAACCCCACGCTGGAGGGGGACCTTCGCCTCGTCGACGCGGAGACCGGGGCGACGGTGGACGTCACCCTCGACCTCGCCGCGCGCGAGCGCTACGCCGCCCGGGTCGAGGCCTGGCGGACGGAGATCGCCGCGCTGGCGGCGAAACGCCGGATCGCCTACGTCCCGCTGACCAGCGACGTGCCCCTCGCCGACCTCGTCTTCGCCGAGCTGCGGCGCCGGCGGGTCGTCGGCTAGGGAGGGCCCGCGATGCCGCTCGCCGCCCCTCTCGCCCTCCTCGGCCTCGCCTTCCTGCCACTGGTGGTCGCCTTCTGGATGCTCAAGCTGCGCCGGACCGAGCGGACCGTGAGCTCCACCCTCCTCTGGCAGCGCTTCGGCGAGGACCTCCAGGCCAACGCGCCGTGGCAGCGCTTGCGCCGCTCGTTCCTGCTCCTCCTCCAGCTCCTCCTCGTCATCCTCCTCGCCCTCGTCGCCGCGCAGCCGTTCGCCGAGCGCCCGGCGACGCTGGCCCGCGACCTCGTGCTGGTGGTCGACGCCTCGGCCAGCATGGCCGCGACGGACGTCGTGCCCTCGCGTCTCGAGGCCGCCAAGGCGCTCGCCCTCGACGCGCTGCGGGACCTGCCGTCGGGCGGCCGGGTCAGCGTGGTGGCGGCCGGGCCGACGCCCCGCGTGGTGGCCAACGCGACGACGGACATGGGACGGGTGCGGGCGGCCCTGGCCGCGATCGTCCCCACGCCGGCCACCGCGGACATGGGTGAAGCTCTCGCCCTCGCCTCCGCGCTCGCCGCGCGGGCGGGAGACGCCCAGGTCCTGGTGACCACCGACGCCGCCTTCACGCCGCCCGCCGACCTGCGGGTGGCGGCCCCGGTCAGGGTCCTGCAGGTCGGCCGTGAGCGCAAGAACCAGGCCATCGTGGCCCTGGCGGTCCGCGGATCCCCGACCGCCGTCACCCGCTCGGTCTTCATCTCGATCGCCAATCTCGACCTCGAGCCGGCCACAGAGCGGGTGGAGCTGTGGGGCGATGGCCGGCTCCTCGAGGCGCGCGACCTCTTCATCGATCCCGTCAGCCGGGCCGACGTCGGGATCGACGACGTCCCGCTTGACGTGCGGGTCGTCGAGGTGCGCCTGGCCGGCGAAGATCAGCTGGCCCTCGACGACCGGGCCTGGGCCGTCGTGCCGCCGGACCGGCTCCTGCGCATCCTCCTCGTGACCGAGGGCGATCCGTACCTGGAGACGGCCCTCAGCTACCTGCCCAACGCCGAGCTCTACGGCGTGAAGCCCGCCGACTACGGCCCGGGGACCAGGCCCGAGCTCTTCGACCTCGTCATCTTCGACGCGGCGCTCCCGGCGATCCTGCCCCGGGTGCCGACCCTGGCCATCGCGCCGCCCGGCTCGAGCGCCCTGGGCACGTTCAGCGGGACGATCAGGGACCCGGCGCTGGGCCGCCCGGCGCCCGACGAGCCGCTCCTGCGCTACGTCGACCTCACGACCGTCCACATCGCCCAGGCCACGCGCCTGACCCTGCCCGACTGGGCGCGGACCGTCCTCCCGACGGCTGCCGGCGATCCCCTCCTCTACACCGGCTCCCGCGACGGCGTGGCCACCGGCGTCCTCGCCTTCGAGCCGCGCCGCTCCGACCTGCCGCTGCAGGTCGCCTTCCCGATCCTCGTCAGCAACCTGGTCGGCGAGCTGGTCGGCGCGTCGCGCGCGCCGACCACGGCAGTGGCGCCCGGCACGCTGGTCAGCCTGGCCGTCCCGGCCGGGGCGACGGGGGTCCGGGTCACCCGACCGGACGGGACCGCGCTGGACCTGGCCCCGGCCGTCACCGGCGGGGCGACGGCGACCTTCGCCTCGACCGAGCAGGTCGGCGTCTACACGGTCGCCCCGCTCGGAATGGCGGGGCCCAGCCCGGACCCGGCGGCCGCGTCGGGTGGTACGGCGTCGCCGACTCCGGCCACCTCGCCGACCGCCGTCGCCTCGTCCTCGGCCGCCGCGGTCCTCGTCGATCCCAACGCGCCCGTCCAGTTCGCGGTCGACCTCTTCGACGTGGGCGAATCGACGATCGCGCCCGGCTCCGCGGCGGCGCTCGAGAAGCTGGGGTCGGCGGCCGCGGGCCAAGCGGCCGGCGATCGGCCACCGGCCCGCGACGACCTGTGGATCCCGCTCGCCGCGATCGCGATCGCGCTCCTCGTCCTCGAGGCGGCCGTCTTCCAGCGGGACGCCCTGGTCCGGGTGCGGCGCTGGCTCGCCCGCCGCCGGGGTCGCGGCCCGGCGGGCCGGCCGAGCGTCGCCTCGGCCGGCCCGGGAAGGCCCGCCTGATGGGGGCGACAGCGACCGCGCCGCTTCTGCTCCTCGTCATCCCGGTGGGGGGAGGGCTCCTCGTTGCCCTCCAGCTCCTGGCCCGGCGCGGGCTCGGCGACACGCGGGCGCGGCTCGCCCTCCTCATCCGGGTGCTTCTCGTCTCGGCCCTGGCGATGGCGCTCGCCGGCGTCGCGGTCGTGCTGCCAGCGGACCGGCTGGCGACCGTCTTCGTCGTTGATCTCTCCAATTCGGTCGGCAACGCCGGGCGCGTCGAGGCATTGGCCTTCGTCCGCGAGGCGCTGGCCGAGCGCCCCGAGGGCGACGTGGCGGGGGTCGTCGCCTTCGGCCAGGACGCCCTCGTGGAGCGGCTCCCCGACGAGTTGACCGACCTGGACCGCCTCGCCTCGACGCCGGTCCGCGGCGCCACCGACATCGGGGCCGCCCTGCGCCTCGCGGGCGCGCTCTTCCCGGACGCGGCGCAGCAGCGGATCGTGCTCCTCTCGGACGGCAACGACACGACCGGGACGGGCCAGGTGGAGGCCGCCCGGGCGGGCGCCCGGGGGATCCAGGTGACGACCCGGACGATCGGCCTCGGCGCGGCCGACGAGGTGCTCGTCGAGCGGGTCGGCGTGCCCACCACCTCGCGCCTCGGCGAGCAGCTCGAGGTCACGGTCGAGATCCGCTCCACCGTCGCTCAGCCGGCCGCGATCCGCCTCTACGCCGACGGCGCCCTCGTCGAGACCCGGCGCACCTCCCTGGTCGCCGGCACGACCCCGGTCGTTTTCAACGTGACCCCCAAGACGCCGGGCTTCCACGTCTTCCGGGCGGTCGTCGAGGCCGCCGGGGACACCTTCCCCCAGAACGACCGGGCCGACGCCTCGACGCTCGTCTCGGGGCCGCCGCGGATCCTGGTCGTCCCCGGCGACGAGGCGGTGGCCCGCGACCTCGTCGCCGCCCTCAGGACCCGCGAGGGCGACGTCGTGACGATGCTTCCCGAGCTCGTCCCCGACGACCCGGCGACCCTGTCGGGCTTCGACAGCGTGGTCATCGTGGACGTGCCCCGGATCCGCTTCACGACGCGGCAGCTCGAGGCGCTGCGCTCCGCCACGCGCGACTTCGGGAAGGGCCTCGTGATGGTCGGCGGCCCTCACAGCTACGGCGCCGGCGGGTATCGCGACACGCCGCTCGAGGCCGCTCTGCCGGTCGAGATGGGCGTCCGCAACCGCGAGCGGCGGCCGGACGTCGCCCTCGTCGTCGTGATCGATGAGTCCGGCTCGATGGCCGCCTGCCACTGCAACACCTTCGATCGCAGCCAGGCCGTCCAGCTCTCCGGCGTGCGCAAGGTGGACATCGGCAAGGAGGCGATCCTCCGGGCGGCGGCCGCCCTCCAGGCGACCGACGAGCTGGGCGTGGTCGCCTTCAACGAGCGGGCGAACTGGGTGGTCAGGCGGGCCCCCCTGGGCTCGATCACCGACCTCCAGGGCAGCCTCGGGTCAATCAACGCGGACGGCCAGACGAACATCTACGCCGGCCTCGACGAGGGGGTCAAGGCCCTCGAGGGAGCGACCGCGACGCGCCGCCACCTGATCCTCCTGACCGACGGCTGGTCGAGCAGCGGCCAGTACGACGCGATCCTCGCCCGCATGAAGGCGGCCGGGATCACCCTCTCGACGGTGGGCGCCGGCGGCGGGGCCAACCCCTTCCTCGAGGAGCTCGCCCAGCGCGGCGGCGGGCGCTTCTACGCCGCCGAGAACCCGTCGGCCATCCCCGACATCTTCCTCAAGGAGACGGAGCAGGTATCCGGCCAGCAGATCGTGGAGGAGCGCTTCTTCCCCGCCGTCGCCGCCTCCTCGCCGATCATCCGTGGCCTCGACGCCGGCTTCCCGTCGCTCCTCGGCTACAACGGGACGACCGTCAAGGCGGCCGCCACGTCGGTCCTCGTCTCTGGGCGGTCCGACCCGGTCCTCGCCCAGTGGCAGTACGGCCTGGGGCGAGCGGTGGCCTGGACGTCGGACGCGAGCGGCCGCTGGGCCAGGAACTGGGTCGGCTGGGACGGCTTCACGCGCTTCTTCGGCCAGCTGGTCTCCTGGACCCTGCCGGGCGAGGAATCCGGCGGCATCGAGGCCCGCTTCGTGAGCGGCCCCGACGGGACGACGCTCCGCGTCGAGAGCGTGGGGCCGGACGGGTCGCCACGCGACTTCTACGCCACGAGCGTGGTGATGGTCGACCCGGCCCTCGAGCAGCGGCGGGTCGACCTCGCCCAGGTGGCGCCGGGGGTCTACGAGGCCCCGATCGGCCAGCTGACGGCCGGCGCCTACGCCCTGCGCGTGACCCAGACACGGGCGGGAGCCTCGGCGGTGGGCCGGACGCTCGGCCTCGTGGCGCCCACGCCGGCCGAGTATCGCCTCCTCGGCACGAACGAGCCACTCCTGGCCGCGATCCGGGACGCGACGGGTGGGCGCGTCGTGGACTCGGCACGCTCGGTCTGGCGGCACGACCTGGGTACCACTGCGCGCGAGACGCCGCTCTGGCCGTGGCTGCTCGTCCTGGCCGTGCTCCTCTGGCCGCTCGACGTCTTCCTGCGTCGGGTGCAGCTGACGCGGCGCGACCTCGCCGCGGCGGGCGCCTGGGTGCGCGGCATCCCCGCCCGCCGGGGTCGCATCGCCGCGCGGCCGGCGCCGGTCGAGGGGATGCTGGCAGCCCGCGAGCGCGCCTCGGGGGAGACGACCCGGGCCGCCATCCGGCGCGAGGCGGGCCCGGCCGCCGGGCCGGGAGCGCCCGGCGGACCGGCGGCCCGCGAGCAGGCACCACCGGCTGCGGGCCCGGCCGCCACCACCGGGCGAGCGGCGGCTCCATCGGCGCCGCCGGCGGCGCCATCCACGGCGACCGCCAACGAGCCGGCCGACACGCTCGCCCGCCTGCGCGACGCCAAGCGCCGCGCCCGCCGCTGATCGCCGCGTTCAACGGAGGGCCGTCCGGGCGGCGCCAGTCGGCGCGGGAGGCTACGGCGCGGGCTCCGTGCTAGGCTCGGGCGATGTCGCGCCGTCGCCCGCGTCGTGGCGCCCTCGCCGCCCTCGCCCCTCTCTTCGCGGCCGTCCTCCTCGGCGGGTGCTCCGCGTTCACGCCCCAGAGCCCCAAGCCCACCCCGACCGACTTCGCGGGCGTGGTCGCCGAGCTGGCCGTGGCCGGGGTCGCCGTGGACCACGTCGTCTCGGGGGACTCCGGCTGCGACGACCAGCGCCTGGCGCGGACCGCCATCTCGTTCGACGCCTCCGGCCTCGACCAGGACCGGCCGACCCGGGTCTACCTCTATGCCTTCAGGAACGCGGACGTCTTCGACGAGCTGCGGCCGACCGTCGACCTCTGCGCCCGCGCCTACGTGACCGACCCCACC
Organism: uncultured Chloroflexia bacterium; assembly: GCA_963821235.1. Classification (GTDB taxonomy): domain Bacteria; phylum Chloroflexota; class Limnocylindria; order Limnocylindrales; family CSP1-4; genus CTSoil-043. The sequence goes on along the minus strand of CAWGCS010000001.1, from coordinate 1,826,120 downwards.
TCCTACGCCTCGGTCGACGCATCTCCTTACGTCTTCGCCGGGCCGGGTCCGTGGGCCGCCGGCTTCGAGAAGGCGCTGCGCGCCGCGCTGGAGAGGGCCGCCGTCGGCGGATGAGCGCGACGAATGCTAGCCTTGGTCCCGTGAGCGAACCCGCCTCCCACCCAGAGCCTCGCCCGGCCGCGGCCCCCGCGGAGTCGCCGGCCGACCACGGGAACGGCCACGGCGGCGAGCGGGAGCGCGGCCACGGCAACGGCCACTCGCCGGACGACGCCCACGGGCGGGCCATCCTCCTCGCCCTCCGCGAGGGCGGCGCCGCCGGGCCCGACGCCATCGCCGCCCACCTGGGGATGAGCCGGACGGGCACCCTCCAGCGCCTGCGCGAGCTCGAGGCGGCCGGCTTCGTCGTCCGCCAGGCGGTCCGCCACGGCGTCGGGCGACCACGCCACCTCTACGACGTCACGTCGGCCGCCCAGCGCAGCCTGCCGGCCAACTACGACGGCCTGGCCACGACCCTCCTGGAGTCCATCGTGGAGGTGGGTGGCGACGACCTCGTCGAGGAGGTCTTCCAGGCCCGTCGCCGCCTCCTCCGCGACCGGATCCGGTCGCGATTCGCGGAGCATCTCGGGCCACGGCCGACGCTGGCCGAGAAGGTCCGCGAGCTGGCCGTGGTCCAGGACGAGTCCGGCTACCTGTGCCGGGCGGAGATGCCGTTCTCCAACGGGGGTGCGATCGAGCTCCGCGAGCACAACTGCGCGATCCTGGGCGCCGCGGCCGGGCACCCCGCCGCCTGCCGCGCCGAGCTGCAGCTCTTCGAGGAGGTCCTCGAGGCCCGCGTCGTCCGGACGACCCACATCGCGTCGGGCGATCGCTGCTGCACCTACCGGATCGAGCCGCTCGAGGCCTGACCCTCGCGGGGCGACCCGTGGGCGCTCCCCACCGACCGGCGTCACGCCTCCTCGCGCTCGACCTCCTCGCGGCGGGCCGGCTCCAGGCGCGGCGGGGGGACGTCGCTGACGTTCGGGACGAATGACGCCTGCATGGCCGTGCGCGCCACCTCGACCTGCTCATCGACCGTCAGGATGCCCAGGCGGCCCAGGGTGGCCAGCTCGTCGCGGATGTAGGTCTTGAGCATCTCCGGGCCGTCGGTGTTGATCGTGAAGCGGATCTCGTTTCGCCGGAACGTGTCGAAGATCCAGCGGAACTCGTCCCAGTCGGAGACGACCCGGGTGTTCAGGTTGGAGGTCGGGCAGACCTCCAGGACGATCCCCCGCTCGCGGATCATGCCCAGGGTCCGCGGATCGTAGGCGGCCTTGACGCCGTGGCCGATGCGGTCGGGCTCCAGCTGCTCGATCACCTCGGCGATCTCCTCGACCGGTCCGGACTCGCCGGTGTGGACCGTGATCCCCAGGTGGTGGCGACGAGCCCGCTGGAAGAGCCGCCGGTACTCGCGGACCCGGAAGCCGTTGGACTCCGGCCCGGCGATGTCCACCCCGACCACCCCCCGATCGCGCCAGGCGATCGCCTTCTCGGCGATGATCTCGTTGAGGTGGAACGGGAAGGCCCGGTCGAGGCAGAGGATGAGGCCGGGCTTCACGGGATACTCGAGGGTCGCCCGGTCCATGCCTCGCACGGCGGCCGCGATGATGTGGTCGAGGTCCTGCTCGCCACCCCGGTTCCGCTTCATGGGGTTGAAGCGGAGCTCCATCGTCGTGACGTTGTTCTTGCGGTACGCGCCGCCCACGACCTCGTAGACGGAGCGCTCCACGGCTAGCGGGCTCGACTGGATCAGCTCCGTCCAGTGGAAGAGCTCCAGGTACCCCTCGAAGGAGTGCCCGTGGCCGTGGGAGACGGTGATGACGTCACGGAACTCCCAGTAGTCCTTGGTGGGGAGCCGGATCCCCTGCGAGTGGGCGATCCCCCACATGATCGCCGGCGTGACGGCGCCGCCGAGGTGGCAGTGGAGCTCGGCCAGGGGAACCTTGCGGGAGAGCTGGTGGGTCATGGCCGCAGGATATCGCGACCACGGGACCTTCCCCCTGGCCCCGCTGCCGGGCTCATCCGGGCCCACGAGGTGGTGGCCGGGCTGGTCGCCCCCTCGAAGGTGGTGGCGGTCGCCCTGAACACGTCCCTCATCCCTGACCCGGACGAGGCGCGGCGCGCCATCGCCGCGACGGAGACGGAGACGGGTCTCCCCTGCGAGGACCCGTTCCGGTTCGGGCCGCAGCGGCTGTGGCCGCGCGTCCGCGCCGCGGTCGAGTCCCTGCCCCGGGTGGGAGCGGCCGCCGGCCGACGGCACCCGGAGCCTTACGCGCCGGGCAGCACCCGCCCGTCGGCCCGGACCGTCGCCCGCCGCCGGAGGGCCCGCAGCTCTGCGCGCGGCACCTGGTCGCGGGCGTGGTACGACGAGCGGACGAGGGGGCCCGACTCGACGTGGCGGAAGCCCATCGCCAGAGCCTCGCGGCGCAGGTCGGCGAACTCGTCGGGATGGTAGTAGCGGACAAGCGGCAGGTGGTCCAACGTCGGCCGCAGGTACTGGCCGACGGTGAGGATGTCGCAGTCCACGGCGCGGAGGTCGTGGAAGGTCTGGAGCAGCTCGTGGCGCTCCTCGCCGAGGCCGACCATGATCGAACTCTTGGTGTGGACCTCGCGCCCCAGCTCGCCGGCCCGGGCCTTGGCGCGCTCGAGGACGCCCAGGCTGCGGTCGTAGCGGGCCCGCTTGCGGACCGGCTTCTGGAGCCGCTCGACTGTCTCGACGTTGTGATTGAGGATGTCGGGGCCGGCCTCCATCACGGCGCGCAGGGGAGCCTCCTCGCCGTTGAAGTCGGGGATCAGGACCTCCACTCCCATCCCCGGGCAGCGCGCGCGCAGCTCGCGGATCGTCGCCGCGAAGACGGACGCGCCGCCGTCGGGCAGATCGTCGCGGGCGACCGAGGTCACGACGACGTGTTCGAGGCCCATCGCGGCGACGGCCTCGGCGACGCGGCGCGGCTCGTCCGGATCGAACCACGTCGGCCGGCCCGTCTTGATGGCGCAGAAGCCGCAGGCCCGGGTGCAGACGTCGCCGAGGATCATGACCGTCGCCGTGCGCTGGTCCCAGCACTCCCCGAGGTTCGGGCAGCGGGCCTCCTCGCAGACCGTGTTGAGGTTCAGCCCCCGGAGGAGCTGGCGAAGGTCGCGGACCGCCTCACCGGCAGGGATCGTCGCCTTCAGCCAGTCGGGATGGCGGCGGGTCCGCGGCGCCCCCGCTGGCGGCTCGCCCGGAGGCTGCAGGCTGCCGGCCATGGCGATCGACGGCGACACGGCGGCGTGGGGACGGGGGCCGGCGCTGCCGGCGCCGATGACGGGGAGCTCACGACCCATGGCCGCAGTCTAGCCGGGAGCGCATTCGGGGGTCCGGGAGTACTCCACCCCCGCCGCCGCCCCCTTGAGCCAGACCAGGATCGTGTCGAGGGCCTGGCCGTCCTCCGTGTTGTCGATGCGGACGAGGTGCATCGTCCCGTTCGAGTAGGCCGTCTGGGTGAAGCCCGGTGTGTCGGGCCCCAGGTACGGGCGCTTCCAGCCTGTGTAGCGGTAGATGGCTCCCTGCCAGCGGACCCACGAGGGGAAGTCCTCCACCCGGATCGCGTCGACGATCGCGCACCCTTCGAGGCGCACGCCCGACTGGACCGCCGCGTCCGGCCCACTCCACGTGTCGACGTGGTTCTCGCGCCACCACTGGGTCCCGAGGCGGATCGCCGCGTAGGCCACGATCAGGACGATCGCCACCCGCACAAGCGTCCACAAGACCGGGTGCCAGTCGATCGCCACCCGCCGGCCGCCCCGGTGCAGGGGGAGCTCGCGGCCGGCCTGCAGGCTCCGCAGGAGCGCGGCGTAGCGGTCCCGACCGGGCGCCTTCAACTCGTCGCGGCGAGCCGCCCGCTCGGCGATGGACGGGCGATCGCGGTCGCCCGTCGGCGGGACGGGAGAGCTCGTGGTCTCTGCGTCCGCCGCCACGTCTCCTCCTAGAAGACCGCCGTCTCGGGCCCGACGCCTTCGAGCCAGGCCTTGACGTCGCGCAGGAAGGCACCCGCCTGCGCTCCGTCGTTGGCGCGATGGTCGATCCCGATGACCATGTTCATCACCGGCCGGATCGCGATCACGTCGCCGCGGTCCGTCTCGAGGACGACGGGGCGCTTGGTGATGGCCTCCATCGTGAGGATCGCGACCTCCGGGACGTTGATGATGGGCATGGTCAGGATGCTCCCGAACCAGCCGGTGTTGTCGACCGTGAAGGTGCCACCGCCGAAATCGTCGACGCGCAGCTTGCGAGCTCGCGCCCGGGCGGCAACGTCGGCGATGGCCCGGTTGATGCCGTTGATCGACAGCTGGTCGACGTCGCGCACCACGGGCACGATCAGGCCATCGTCGAGGGCCACGGCGACGCCGACATTGACCCGCCGCCTGGCGACGAGCCCCTGCTCGGTCCAGGTCGCGTTGAAGGTGGGGTGTCGCTTCAGGGCCTCCACGGACGCCTTCACGACGAAGGGCACGAAGCTGAGCGAGATCCCCTCGCGGACCTGGTAGTCGCGCTTGAGCGACTCGCGGAGGCGGACGAGGTTCGTGGCGTCCACCTCGACGTGGACGTACGCGTGGGGGACCTGCAAGGCCCTCGTCATCTGCGCGGCGATCCCCTTCCGCATCTGGGTCATCGGGACGACGACCTCGTCGGCGCCGGGCGGGAAGGCCACGGCAGGACCGGCGGGCGCGGCGGGGGCGGGGCGGCCCAGCGGCGGCAGGGAGGCCGCGGCGCGGCCGGCCGGAGCCGGGCCCCCTCCGGCTGCCGGCTGCGCGGCCGGGGATCCGGGCGCGGCGGGCGCGCCGGCGGTGCGAATCGCCTCCACGACGGCCAGGACGTTCTCGCGGGTGATCCGGCCACCGCCACCCGAGCCGCGGACCTGGTCGGGCGCGAGCCCGTGCTCGCGGAGGAGGCGACGGACGGCCGGCGTCATGCGCGCGTCGGCGTCGGCGACCGCGGGCGCCGCGGCGGCGGCCGCGGCGAGCGGGGCCTGGAGCTCGACGATTGCCGCCGCGGCGGGTCCGGCGGACCCGGTCGCGGCTGCCTCCGCCGGCCTCGTCGCGGGCGGAGCGGCACCAGCGGCGGCCGTCGCATCGACGGCAGCCGGCTCGATCTCCGCGATGGGGGTCTCGTTGGGGACGGTGGCTCCCTCCTCGACGAGGATGGCGGTCAGCGTGCCGGCAACCGGGGACGGGACCTCGGCATTCACCTTGTCGGTGATCACCTCGACGAGCGGCTCGTACTTCTCGACGCGGTCGCCGGGCTTCTTGAGCCAGCGCCCGATCGTCCCCTCGGCGACGCTCTCGCCGAGCTGCGGCATCGTGACCTTCGCCACCGAGCTCCTCCTGCGCGGGACCGGGATCCCGCGTCACACACTCGTACGCAGGCAGGGGCCCCGACGGTTCAGCGGCTCCCCCATGGCCGCTAGTGTGGCCCATCCTGCCCGCGACGGCACGCGCGCGCCCGAGGCGCCGGGCACGCTCAGTAGGCGGCGAGCTTCCGGATCGCCTCGGCGATCCGGGCCGGCGAGACCATGTACGCCTCCTCCAGCCCGGCGGCGTTCGGCGATGCCGGCGAGTCGGGTCCGGCGAGCCGCGTCACGGGCCCGTCGAGGTAGTCGAAGGCCTCCTCGGCGACGAGCGCAGCCACCTCGGCCCCGAAGCCGCCGAACCGGCTGTCCTCGTGGACGACGAGGCACTTGCCCGTCCGCCGGACCGAGGCGAGGATCGTCTCCGCGTCGAGGGGGCGGATGGTCCGAAGATCGAGCACCTCCGCCTCGATCCCCTCCTCCGCGACGCGGGCGGCCGCCTCGAGCGCGTAGTGGACCATCAGCCCGTAGGCCACGATCGTGAGGCGGTGACCCGTCCGGGGGATGGCCGCCCGCCCGAAGGGCACCGTGTACTCGCCGTCGGGGACCTCGCCCCGAACGCTTCGGTACATCTTCTTGTGCTCCAGGAAGATGACCGGATCAGGGTCGCGGATCGCCGAGCGCAGGAGGCCCTTGGCGTCGTAGGGCGTGGCCGGGATCACCACCTTGAGGCCCGGCACGTGGGCGAAGAAGGCCTCCACCGACTGGCTGTGGTAGAGGGCGCCGTGGACGCCGGCGCCATACGGGGCGCGGACGGTGATCGGGCAGCCGAAGGCGCCGTTGCTCCGGTAGCGGATCCGAGCCGCCTCCTGGATGAGCTGGTTCATGGCCGGGAAGATGAAGTCGGCGAACTGGATCTCGGCGACCGGCAGCAGGCCGTTGGCGGCAGCGCCGATGGAGACGCCGGCGATCATCGATTCGGTGAGGGGCGTGTCGAGCACCCGGTCGTCGCCGAACTCCGCCCATAGCCCGTCGGTCGCGAAGAAGACGCCTCCCTTGCGGCCGACGTCCTCGCCCAGGACGAGCACCCGCTCGTCGCGCCGCATCTCGTCGCGCAGGCCCTCGCGGATCGCCTCGATGAAGGTCCGCACCGGCATCAGGCGGGACCTCCGCCGGCTGCCTCTGCGGGTTCCGCGTAGACGTGCCGCAGGAGGGTCGCCGGGTCCGGGTCAGGCGAGGATTCGGCGAAGGCGGTCGCGTCGTCGACGGCGGCCGTCACCTCGTCCTGCAGGGCGTCCTCCATCGCGGCGTCCAGCACGCCGGCCGCCCGCAGCTCGTCCCGGAATCGCGGCAGGGGATCCTGCGCCCGCTGCGAGGCCAGCTCCTCGGCGGAGCGGTACTTCGTCTGCTGGTCGTCCGAGCTGTGGCCGGTCAGCCGCGTCACCTTGGCCTCGATGAAGGTCGCCCCCTCGCCCGCGAGGGCCCGCTCCACCGCGTCGCGCGCCGCCAGGAAGCAGCCGACGACGTCGCCGCCGTCCACGACCATCCCCGGCATGCCGTAGCCGGCAGCCCGGACGGCGAGGTCGCGGACCGCCGTCTCGCGCTCGGCCGGCACCGAGATCGCGTACCCGTTGTTCTCGACCAGGAGGATCATCGGCAGTCGGTGGACGCCCGCGAAGTTGAGGGCCTCGTGGACGTCGCCCTGGTTCGACGAGCCCTCGCCCATCGCCACCAGGGCGACCTCCCGGGCGCCGCGCAGCTTGGCCGCCAGGGCGATCCCCGCCGCGTGGAGGATCTGGGTCCCGACCGGCGAGGACGAGGTGAAGATGCGGTGGCCGGCGTGCCCGTAGTGGCTCGGCATCTGGCGCCCGCCCGATGACGGATCGGCAGCCTTCCCGAACTGGTGGAGCATCACCTCGCGCGGCGTCATGCCCATCGCCATCACGCCCGTCAGCGAGCGGTAGTACGGCAGCAGCCAGTCGCGTCCGGGGGTGAGCGCGGCCGTGACGCCGGCTTCGGCGCCCTCGTGGCCCTGCCCGGAGATGACGAAGTGGGTCCGTCCCGAACGGTTGAGGATCCAGGCTCGCTCGTCGAGCGCGCGTGCGAGCGAGATCAGCCGGTAGAGCGCCACGAGGCGCTCCGGCGGCAGGCCGGACCGGGCGACGGGATCCTGGGCGCTCGGGGATCCGGCGGTGGTCACGGCCGGATCGTACAGGCGTGCCTGCTCCCGTGGAACCCCGCTCGCCGCCGCCCAGCAGCGCCGCCGCGCGATCGTGGCGGGCGCCCGATCGTGACGGACGGCAGGAGCAGGCTCGGGGCGCCGCGCTACGCTGGCGGGTGCGTCCCGGCGGCTGCACGGAGGGCGTCATGCGCGTCTGCGACCACGTCCGCTGCGACGGGTTCCCCTGCCGGGACGTCCGTTCCGCGGCTCACCACGTGCCCGCCGTGGAGGAGGATCCCTCGGCCGTCTCCGTCTTCCTCGTCTCCGAGGCCGTGCCGGCGGACCCTGGCGACGGCTACGACGCCGCCGGCGAGCCACTGTTCGCCCGGACGACCGTCGAGGCCTTCCGGGACGCGGGGCTCGACGTCCGATCCGTCGCCGACCTCGCCGGCCTGGGCATCCACCTGACGACGGCCGTCAAGTGCGCCAAGACCGCCTACGCGATCGATCCGGCGACGATCCGCGCCTGCGCCGTCCTCCTCGCCCGGGAGCTGGCGCTCTTCCCCGGGGTGAAGGCCATCCTCCTGATGGGCGACGTGGCGGTCCGGGCGCTCAACGAGGTCGCCCGGGGGGCGCGGGAACCGCGGGTGATCCCCGCCGGCGCGACGTATCGGCTCCGCGGCGGCGACTACCGCTTCCGCGGCGCCCGCGTCTTCCCGTCCTACCTCCAGGCCGGCCCGGCGTTCTACATCGAGAAGCAGAAGCGCCGGATGATCGCCGAGGACATCGCCGCGGCGATGCGCCACGCGGGAGTGCCCGCCGGCGCCTGAGCGAGCGGCGGCGTCCGGGCGGCCCGCCGGTCGGCCGGCTCAGAAGTTGATGGACCGGCCGTCGACCGCCATCGCCGCCTCGCCGACGACCTCGGAGAGGGTGGGATGGGGGTGGGTCGTGGCTCCGATCTCCCATGGCTGGGCCTCGAGCGTGAAGCCCAGGGACGCCTCCGCGATCAGGTCGGTGGCATGCGGGCCGATGATGTGGACGCCCAGCGTGGCGCCCGTCTCGGCGTGGCCGATGACCTTCGCGAAGCCCTCGTGCTCACCGCCGATGATCGCCTTGGCGATGGCCTGGAACGGGACCCGGCCGACCTTGACCGGGAGGCCCCGCTTCTCGCACTCCTGCTCCGTGAGACCGACCGAGGCGATCTCCGGCCGGCAGTAGGTGGCGCGTGGCTGGGCGTCGTAGTCCATGGCGTGGACGTCCGGATCGGCGGCGATCGTGTGGACCGCCGTGATCCCCTCGTGGGCCGCCGTGTGGGCCAGCCAGAGCCCGCCGACGATGTCGCCGATGGCCCAGACGTGCGGCTCGGCGGTTTGCATGTGGCCGTCGACCGGGATGATCCCCTTCTCCACCGCGATGCGGGTCGTCTCGAGGCCGATCCCCTCGACGTTGGCCGCCCGCCCGGCCGCCACGAGCAGGCAGTCCGCGGCGATCTCCTTCGCCTCCCCGCCTTCCGGGCCGACCGTCAGCCGGATCCCGTCCTCCCCGACCACGAGCGAGGCGGGGTCGAAGCGGGCCTTCGTCACGACCTCGATGCCACGCCGCCGGAAGCTCTTCTCGAGCTCCTTCGAGACGTCGCGGTCCTCGAGCGGCACGATCGCCGGCAGGTACTCCAGGAGGGTCGTCTTCACGCCGAGGTCGTTGAACATCGAGGCGAACTCGCTGCCCACCGCGCCGGCTCCCACGATGACGATGCTGGACGGGAGGGCGCTCATCTTCAGGACGTCGTCCGAAGTGAGCACGCGCGCGCCGTCCGGAGTGAGCCCCGGCAGGCTCTTGACGCGGCTGCCCGTGGCCAGGATGACGTCCGTTGCCTCGAGGATCCGCTCGCCGCCGGTGCCCGGCGTCCCGTCCTCGCCGTGGAGGGCGACGCGCACCTTGCCCGGGCCGTCGAGGCGACCCCGCCCGGCGACCCACTCCACCTTGTTCTTGCCGACGAGGCTCTTCACGCCCGTCCACATCCGCCGCACGACCTGGTCCCGGCGGGCCGCCACCGCCGCATAGTCGACCGCCACCTCGCCGGCCACGAGCACGCCAAGCTCGCGGCTCTTGGTGGTCACCCGGTGGTAGAAGTCGGCCGACTCGAGGAGCGCCTTGGTCGGGATGCAACCCCGATGGAGGCAGGTCCCGCCGATCTTGTCCTCGTCGACGAGCGCGACCTTCATCCCCAGCTGGGCGGCCCGGAACGCGGCCGAGTAGCCGCCGGTGCCGGCGCCCAGGATCACCAGGTCGAACGAGTTGGACGAGCCGACGGCCATCGGTTGAGATCTCCACGGGTACGAGGTTGGGGAGGGGCGTCCACCCATGGTAGCGCCCGGGCGCCGCGCAGCCCTTCCACGTTCGCGCGAGAATGGACCGGCCGCCCGCGTCCAAGCCACCATGCGGGCGAGGGGAACCGGATGATCGCCGCTCGCCACCGAAGCCTGCCCGCCGCGCGGGTCCTCGTCGCCGCCCTGGCGCTCACCGCGCTCGTCTCCTTCCCCGCCCTCGCGACCCTGGCGCCGCCCGCCGCGGCGGCGCAGCCCGCCAACCTGCAGGCTCAGCTCACCGACGATGCCAGCGCGCTCTCGGGCTCCGGCGGCGCGCAGGTCAAGGCGGCGCTCGACCAGCTCCTCCGGGAGACGGGCACCCAGCTGTGGGTCTGGTTCACGGACACGACGGGGAGCCTGACGGCGCCCGAATTCGCCGCCCAGACGGCCGTCCGGAGCTCGCTCGGCGGCACCGACCTCCTCCTGGTCCTTGCCATGGACGATGGGGCCTACGGCTACTCGCGACCGCAGGCGTTTCCCCTCTCGGACGCCGAGCTGGAGCTGCTCCTGTCCGACCGCCTGGAGCCGAGGCTGCGGGCCGGCGACAACGCCGGGGCGATCGTGGAGCTGGCGGGAGCCTTGGGTGCCGCGCTCGGCTCGCCCGCGGTCACGGAGGCGCCCGGCCCGACGGCAGCCCCGACGGCCGCGCCGACGCCGGCCCCCTCCGACGGTGGCGGCGGATCGGGGATGGGCACCGCGATCATGATCCTCGTCATCGTCGGACTCGTCGCCCTCGGTGGCTGGTATCTCTTCCTGCGGCGCCGGCCCAGGGCCACCGGTCCGGCGGGACCCGCCGACGAGCTGGCCGCGATGTCCGACAAGGACCTCAACGCCGAGGCCAACCGGCTGCTCCTCGACACGGATGACGCAGTCCGCGATTCGGAGCAGGAGCTGGGCTTCGCAGAGGCCCAGTTCGGCGAGACGGAGGCAGCGCCGTTCCAGGCCGCCGTCGCCGCCTCGAAGGAGGACCTGCGGGCCGCGTTCGCCATTCGGCAGCAGCTCGACGACGAGAAGCCGGAGGACGAGCCGACGCGTCGCCGGATGCTCACGGACATCGTCACGCGCTGCCGCCAGGTCGATGCGCGCCTGGACGCCGAGAAGGACCGCTTCGAGAAGCTGCGCGCCTTCGAGCGCGAGGCGCCGGCGATCCTGGCCGGGCTGCCCGCCGGCGCCGACGCGGCCGAGGCACGCCTGCCGGCCGTCGAGGCGACGATGAGCCACCTCCGGGAGTACGCCGACGCCTCGTGGCAGGCGGTCGCGACCAACCTCGACGAGGCCCGCGCGCGCATCGCCGCCGTTCGTGCGGCGGTGACCGAGGGACAGGCGGCCGCGGCCGCCTCGGACGGCCCGCGCCTGGCCGCCTCAGCCCGGGTCGGGCAGGAGGCGCTCGGCCAGGCCGGCACCTTCCTGGACGCGATCGAGCGGCTGGCCACGACCCTCGACCAGGCCCGCGATCGCCTGACCGCCGAGATCGCCGAGGCCCAGGCCGACCTCGCCCGGGCCCGGGCCGCGGCCGGCGCCGTCCCGCCCGATCCCGACATCGCCAGCCGCCTGGCGGAAGCCGACGCGCTCCTCGCGGCCGCCCACGAGGACATCGCCCACCCGAAGCCCGACGTCGCCTCCGCCTACGATCGCGCCCGGCGGGCGAACGAGACCGCCGACGCGGTCCTGGCCAGCATCCGCTCCGCCGCCGAGCAGCGGGCCGCGGCGACGGCGCGCCTCGACACCTCGGTCCGGGGCGCCCAGGCCACTCTGACCCGCGCCCGGGACTACGTGACCAACCACCGCCGCGGCGTGGGCGGCGAGGCGCGCACCCGGCTGGCCGAGGCCGAGCGCCACCTCGACCAGGCCGTCGCGGTGGGACCCTCCGATCCCGCGGCCGCCATCCGGGAGGCGGAGACCGCCACGCGACTCTCCAACGAGGCCCTTGCCCTCGCCCAGCGCGACTACGACGGCTCGGACGACCCCTGGCGCGGCGGCCGCGGCGGCGGGGGCGGAGGCGCCGGCGGCGACATCGCCGGGGCCATCATCGGCGGCCTCATCGGGGCGATGCTGAGCGGCGGTGGCCGCGGCGGCGGGGGCTTCCCCGGCGGCGGCTTCGGCGGCGGCTGGGGCGGCGGGGGCCGGAGCGGCGGGGGCGGAGGCTTCGGCGGCGGAGGCGGTGGGCGCTCGTCCGGGGGCGGCCGCTGGTGAGCGCAGCGGTACGATGAGCGCCGGCGGCGCGGCAGCGGCCCCGCCGACCGGCACAGGCGATCCACGCGATGCGGCGTCGAGACCGGCGCCGCGACGAGCACGGAGGCGACTTCATGGCGCAGACCTCGATCCTCGGCCGCATGGGCCAGCTGGTTCGGGCGAACATCAACGCGCTCCTCGACTCCGCCGAGGATCCCGAGAAGATGCTCAACCAGATGGTCCTCGACTACACCAACAACATCCGCGAGGCGGAGGAGGCCGTCGCCCAGACGATCGGCAACCTGCGCCTCCTCGAGGACGACGCGAAGGAGGCCAAGGAGGCGTCGTCGGAGTGGGGCGCCAAGGCTCTGGCCGCGTCGCGCAAGGCCGACGAGTTCCGCACCGCCGGCAACGCGGCCGACGCCGACCGGTTCGACAGCCTCGCCAAGATCGCCCTCAAGCGCCAGATCACATTCGAGGAGCAGACCAAGACCTTCGACGAGCAGATCGCGACGCAGTCGGTCCTCGTCGACAAGCTCAAGGACGGCCTCAACGGGATGCGCGCCAAGCGCGAGGAGCTGGTCCAGAAGAAGGACGAGCTGATCGCGCGGTCGAAGATGGCCCGCGCCCAGGCGCAGGTCACGGAGACCATGAAGAGCGTCAACGTGATGGACCCGACCTCCGAGGTCTCCCGCTTCGAGGAGAAGGTCCGCCACGAGGAGGCCAAGGCGCGCGGCATGGCCGAGGTCGCCTCGAGCTCGCTCGACGCCCAGTTCGCCAGCCTCGACGACGCGGCCGACGACCTCGAGGTGGAGGCCCGCCTGGCAGCCCTCAAGGGCGGCGGCGCGTAGCCCCTTCCCGCATGACGGACGGCCCGGGCGGCAACGCCCGGGCCGCCTGATTCGGCGCCGGCCGATCCCGCGATCGCTACGAGTGCGGCCGGCGGATCGCGATGAGCACGAGCAGGCCGACGGTCCCGGTGACGAGGATGACGATCGTCGTCGGGAAGCTCCGGAAGAGGTCGCCCAGCGGCGGCACGAGGGCGCTCAGGACCTCCACCCCGAAGACGGCGGCAAGGACAAGGCCGGCCACCATGAGCACCTCGCGCCAGCCCGGCGGCCTGGTCGGTGCGCCGCCCGTCGCCGGCGGGCCGGCGACGTCAGGCACGGTCGGCCTCGGGCGGGATCCCGATCGGGGCCACGATGATCCGGCCGGCCACCGCCGCGCCGTGGCGGGCGCGCAGCCCGGCCTTGGGGCGATGGAAGGTGACGGTGACGTCGGCCCGCACGACGGGGTCGGAGAGCTCGCCGGAGGTGAGGTCGACCGCGGTCGGGCAGTCGACCGCCAGGACGGGGACGCCGGCAGCCCGGGCGCGGTTGGCGAGCTCGACCGCCGACCGCACGGGCTCGCGGAGAAGGCCGTGGACGCCGGTGCCGAGGAGCGCGTCGATCACGAGGGCAGCCCGCTCGACGCCGTGGCCCAGCGTGCCGACGTCGCGCGCCACCGCGACGTGGATCCGCTCCACGCCTTCGAGGCGAGCCAGGCGATCCCAGTTGCGGGCCGCGTCGCGGGTGCCCGGCCGCGCCTCCGAGGCGACGAAGGCCACCGCCACGCGGGCGCCGTGGGCGGCCAGTCGACGCGCCGCCACGAACCCGTCCCCGCCGTTGTTGCCGGGACCGCACAGGACGAGGATTGGCCCGCTCCCCCAGCGGTCGGTCCGGACGGCCAGGGCCCGGGCGGCAGCGGCGACCGCGGTCCCGGCGTGCTCCATGAGGCGGATGCCGGGAACGCCGAGCCGCTGGGCCCGCACGTCGGCGCCCGTCATCTCCGCCGCCGTCATCGGGGGACGGGCCATCGCCTCGGACCAGCGGGCGGCGAGCGCCGCCAGATCGAGGTCGAAGAGCAGCGGGTCGTCGGCCGGGAGGGGGACAGCTGCGCCCGGGGCGCGGGAGGGCAGGACGGGACGGTCGGGGGTCGTCATCGGCGGGACCGAAGGGTAGCGCGTCGGGCGGGCCCTCGCCCGGCCGTCACCCGGTTCCCTGGACCCCGGCGGCGATCCCGCTGATCGTGAGGCCGACGAGTCCCTCGAGCGCCGCCTGCTCGGCCTCCGAGGCGACGCCGGCACGAAGCCTGCCCAGGGCCTGCACCTGCAGCTCGCTCAGCGGGTCGAGATAGGGCGCCCGCAGCGCCAGGGACCGCTGGAGGGCCGGAACGGCGTCCAGGAGGGCCGCCCGCCCGGTGACGGAGAGGAGGGCGTGCACGGAGCGGGCGTGCTCGTCGGCCAGCGTCGCGGCGAGCCGCTCGCCGGCCGGCCCGGCCAGGGCCAAGTGTCGGGCGAAGACCCGCGGGTCGGTGCGGGCGAGCGCAACTTCGGCGTTCTGGAGCAGGTCGCGGAAGAACGGCCACCCCACGTGGAGGCGCTGCAAGCGCGCCGTCCCGGGCTCGCCGTGGCGCGCCGCGTACGCATCGAGGGCCGACCCGAGCCCGTACCAGGCCGGGACGTTCGCCCGCACCTGCGTCCAGGCGAAGACCCACGGGATCGCCCGCAACGCGGCCAGCGCGGGCGGGGCGCCCGCGCTGGCACGGCCGCGGGCGGCGGGCCGCGAGCCCAGGCGCAGCCCGGCGATCTGCTCGATCGGCGTCGCCGCCGCGAACACGGCCTCGAAGGCGGGGTCGTCCCAGACGAGGGTCCGGTAGGCATCCCGGGCGGTGGCGGCCAGCTCGTCCATCGCGTCGCCGCCTTCGGCAGCCGCGAGCGCCACGGCGCGTTCATGCTCGGGGGTGGACGCCAGCAGCGTGGCCGAGACCGTCTGCTCGAGGGCCCGCAGCGCCAGCGGGGGGTTCGCGTAGCGCGTCGCGATCACCTCGCCCTGCTCCGTCAGCTTGAGGCGGCCGGAGATCGAGCCGGCCGGCGAAGCGAGGATGCCGCGGTGGGTCGGCCCGCCGCCCCGCCCGAGCGCCCCGCCGCGTCCGTGGAAGATCGTCAGCTCGATCTCCGCCTCCCGGGCGGCGGCGACCAGCTGCTCCTGGGCTCGGTAGAGCAGCCAGTGAGCCGCCACGTACCCGGACTCCTTGTTCGAGTCGGAGTAGCCCAGCATCACCTCCTGGCGATCGCCCCGTCCCCGCAGGTGGGCCCGGTAGCGGGGATCGGCGAAGAGCTCGGCCAGGATCGACCGGCCGCCCTCCAGCGCGCTCGCCGACTCGAAGGAGCGGCACCACGTCGAGGGCCGGCGTCCCCGGGCCGATGCCGGCCGTCAGCGCGGCGGGCAGGCCCGGGTCGGCCGCCCGGGCGGCCAGCGCCAGGACGTCGGTAACGTCTGCCGCCCGCTCGGTGAAGCTGACGACGTAGCGACGGCAGGCCGCCTCGCCGAGCCGGCGCTGGGCGACGGCGATCGCCCGGAAGGTGGCCAGGACCTCGCCGGCCGTCACGCCCGGGGCGACCTCGAGGCCGGGGCCGGGCGTCGGGCTCGCCAGCGCGGCCAGGGCTGTCCGGTGAACGGCAGCGTGCTGGCGGACTTCCATCGACGCGAGGTGGAACCCAAAGGTCTGGACCTGCCAGCGGAAGTCCTGGAGGGCGCCGTGGGCAACCCGGCCCAGCCCGTCCGCGACGAGGGCATCGCGAAGCTCGTCGAGCTCGATGAGGAGGTCCTCGGGAATCCCGTAGCGCCCGCCCTGTGGCCCCGGCAGGCCGGCCAGGTGGGCCCGCGTCCGGCGCAGCCGCTCGGCGATGGCCCCCAGGCGCCGCCGGTAGGGCTCCCGCGGGAACCGCTGCTCGAGCTCGCGCATCGCCTCGGCAACGTCGTCACCGTCTGCCAGGAGCCGGCGCGAGATGGCGGCCGGGGTGACCCCGCCCCGGGGCCGGGCGGCCAGGTCGACCATCAGCCGCGACGCGGCCTCCGCGTACCCGTGGAGGACGTGATCGGCCTGGATCCGCAGCGCGTCGAGGGTCGTCTCGGCGCTCACGTGGGGGTGGCCGTCCCGATCCCCGCCGATCCACGACCCCCAGTGCAGGAGGGCCGGCACGCTCGGCGGCCGCGTCCCCGTGCGGCCCGCGTCCGCCGCCGCGGCGTCCGGCGCCGGGCCCGGGCCGAGCCGGTCGAGGGCGGCGTCGAGGGCGCGGTAGAGGCGCGGCGACGCCGCGAACAGGGTCGCGTCGAAGAAGACCATCGCCGAGCGGACCTCGTCGAGGGGCGTCGGCCGGGCCAGTCGATGGTCGGCCGTCCGCCACAGGACGGTGATCTCCTCGCGCAGCCGGCGCCGGATCTCGGCGTCGCCGGCCGGCGTGAGGCGCGCGTCGTCCAGGCCGTCGAGGAGGCCGTAGATCCGCCGCAGGGCGACGAGCACCGTCCGCCGGCGGGCCTCGGTCGGGTGGGCGGTCAGGACCGGCGAGATCGCCAGCGCGCCGATGCGCGCCGCGATGGCCGTCCGGTCATGGCCGGCGGCGGCCAGCTGGCCCACGGCCGCGGCGACCGACCCGTCCACGGGGGCCCGCCCGGCGGCTCGCTCGCGGCGCCGGAGAGCGCGGACGCGCTCCTTCTCCTCGGCCAGGTTGATGAGCTGGAAGAAGGCACTGAAGGCGTGGGCGAGCACCGCGAGCTGCCCGACGTCCAGCGCCGCCAGCTCCGCGTCGAGGATCCGGCGGTCGTCGGCCTCCTCGCGGCGGCGGAGGGCGATCGCCAGGCCGCGGACGCGCTCCACGAGCAGCAGGGCGGCCGGGCCCTCCTGCTCCGCGATCACCTGCCCGAGCAGGGCGCCGAGGAGCCGCACCTCGCGGCTGAGCGGGTCGCGGGCGCGGGCCGACCCGACGGACCGGGGCTCGCCGCGGATGGCGGGATTGGGCGGTGCAGGGCGGGTCACGACCCATGCCCCGTCGGCACGTCGGCCAGGGTCGTCGCTCCGGCAAGGCGTGCCCGGCCGTGCCCGTCCAGCTCGACGATCCCGTCGCGGGCGAGCGCCGCCAGGGCGGCGGCGACGGCCTCCGGGCTGTGATCGCCGAGCGGCCCCTCCAGCTCGACCGCCGCGCCTGGGTGAGCGTCGCGCAGCCGGTCGACGATCCTGCCGCGGAGCCAGCGCGTCGTCCGCTCGAAGGGGACCGCCACCGGGCGCCCGGCTGCACGCGCCCGCCCGGCGGGATCCCTCGAGGCGCTCCCGGCTTGGGCGGCCGCGCACCAGGGACGGGCGGGACAGGCCCCGCAGTCGGGCCGGGCCGGCCGGCAGACGGTCGCCCCCAGGTCCATGACCGCGTGCGTCCAGCGACCGGGGTGCCGCGGGTCGACCAGGGCGTTGGCCCACGCCTGGAGCGCCGCAGGCGAGAGGGCGTCCGGATCCCCGGCCACCAGGCGCCCGACGACCCGGTGGACGTTCACGTCGACAGCGCCGACGGGCCGGCCGAACGCGAGGGCGGCCACCGCCTGCGCCGTGTAGGGCCCGACGCCGGGGAGCTGGCGGAGAGCCTCGACGTCGTCCGGGACGGCGCCTCCGCCCGCCATGATCGCGACGGCCGCCCGATGCAGGCCGACGGCGCGACGGTTGTAGCCCAGCCCACGCCACGCGCGGACGACCTCCGCCTGCGAGGCCGCGGCCATGGCGGCGGGCGTGGGGAACTCCCCCAGGAAGGCCGGCAAGCGCTCGTCCACGCGGGCGACCTGGGTCTGCTGGGCCATCACCTCCGAGACCAGGACCGCCCATGGATCCCGTGCCCCGGCGCCACGGAAGGCGATCTCGCGACCGTTCCGCTCGAACCAGTCCAGCACGGCGCGACGGATCCCGCCCAGGTCGCCACGCGCCGGCCGGGGGGACGGGATCGGGGATCGGGCGGCGGGCGCGGTCACGCCGGAAGGATACGGCCAGCCCTCAGCCGCCGACGATGCGGCGCCGTGGCGGTCGCCCTGGGGCGCGAGGGGCTGGGATGCCGCGCGGAGCGACGCCGCGCAACGACGTGGTGCGGCCCTATTGCCCGGGGATGATGAGCTTCGAGCCGATCCGCAGCTTCAGGGGATCGACGTCGGGGTTGGCGGCCTTGAGGTCAGCCAGCGAGATCCCGAACTCCTGGGCGATCGCCCACATCGTATCGCCCTTCTTGACCGTGTACTCCTGGCCGGCGACGGGGGTCGCTCCCGGCTCGTTCGAGGGCTCCACGGTCGGCTCCGGCGATTCGACGAAGATGTCGGTCGGGGCCGGGGTCGCCGGCTCCGTCGGGGCCGGGGTCGGGGTCGCCCCTCCGCCGCATCCGGCGACGAGGCCCGCCATGACCAGCGTGATCGCGAGACGCCGGCGCATCTGGTCCACCTCCGGTGCGGCCGCTCGAGGCGAGTGCGGGCCCGGGCCCTCCGCCCGGTCCGTGCGCACCTTCAGCGTACGACGAACCGGCCGGCCCGCGTGTGACCGGCGCGCGCGGTCGCGGGCCGGCGACACGCGCGGCCTGGCTGCGGGCGCGCGGCCTGGCTGCGGGCGCGGTCGCCGACTACCCGGCGACACCCAGGAGCCCCGGCAGGGTCGTTCCCGCCGGGCCCTGCACGACGTGGTCGAAGGCGCCCCGGTTCTCAGCCGGATCGAGGTTGGCGAGCCACGACTCGGCACCGTGCCAGCGTGCCGCGTCGACGTATCCCGCGGCCGGATAGACGTTGCCGGACGTCCCGACGGCCAGGAAGACGAAGGGATCGCGGGCGCGGTCCGCCTCGCGCATGAAGCGATCCACGCGGCTCGTGGTCGAGCGGTCCAGGAGCTCTCCGAACCAGACGATGTCCGGCCGCAGCAGGGCGCCGCACGCGCAACGCGGGAGGGGCGGCTCGATCGGGAACCGCGCGTCGTCGAAGGGCGGGCGGAGGCACCGGCTGCAGCGCGTCCGCCAGAGCGAGCCGTGGACCTCCACCACGCGGACGCTGCCCGCCCGCTGATGGAGCCCGTCGACGTTCTGGGTGGCAAGGAGGAAGCGGTCGCCCAGGCGCTCCTCCAGGGCGACGAGCGCCCTGTGGGCCGCGTTCGGCTCCGCCGCCGCCGCGTCGCGCCGGCGCATCGAGTAGAAGCGCCACACGAGCTCCGGGTCGGCGCTGAAGCCGGCCGGCGAGGCGACCCGCTCGACCGGGTGGCCGGCCCACAGCCCGCCGCCGCCCCGGAACGTGGCGAGGCCGCTCTCCGCGGAGATGCCGGCCCCGGTCAGGACCAGGACGCGGGTGCGATCGTCGATCGGGATCCGGGCGTCCGCCACGGACCGGGCCTGCTCGCTAGACGGCGGTGTTGATCATCACGTTCTTGACGACCGTGTAGTCCTCCAGGGCGTACATCGAGCCGTCCTTGCCCCATCCTGACTCCTTCATGCCGCCGTGCGGCGTCTCCGAGGTCAGGGTGAAGTGCTCGTTGATCCAGACGGTCCCGAACTGGAGGGCCTTGGCCATGCGCATCGCCCGGCCGATGCTCCCGGTGAAGACGGACGAGGCGAGCCCGAACTTCACGTCGTTCGCCCAGCGCACCGCCTCGTCCTCGTCGGCGAAGCGCTGGACCGTGACGACCGGCCCGAAGACCTCGTCCTGGATGATCTCGGAGCGCTGGTCCGGGCCGGCGATCAGCGTCGGCTCGAAGTAGGCCCCGGCGCGGACCGGTCGCTTGCCCCCCACGACGAGCCGGACGCCGGGCGCCTCGATGGCGCGACCGACCATCCCCTCGACCTTGTCGGCCTGGGCCTGGGCGATGAGGGAGCCCATGTCGATCTCGCCGCCGTCGGCCGGGTCGCCCCAGGCGATCGAGCGGACCTGGTCGGCCAGCCGGTCGAGGAAGGCGTCGTGCACCTTCGGGCCGGCGATGACCCGGCAGGCCGCCGTGCAGTCCTGGCCGGAGTTCCAGTAGCCGGCCGACTTGACCGTCTCTGCCGCGAGGTCCAGGTCGGCATCGTCGAAGACGACGACGGGCGCCTTGCCGCCGAGCTCGAGGTGGAGCCGCTTGACGCCGTCCGCGGCGAGCCGCGCGACCCGCTTGCCGGTCGCCGTGTCGCCGGTGATGGAGATCATCCTGACCTTCGGATGGGTGACCAGGAAGTCGCCCATCTCCGCCCCGCTCCCCGAGAGGACGTTGAGGACGCCGGGCGGCAGGAACTCGGCGGCGATCCTGGCGAAGGTGAGGGCCGTCAGCGGCGTCCGGGCGGACGGCTTGAGGACGACCGTGTTGCCGGTCGCGAGGGCGGGCCCCAGCTTCCAGGCGGCCATGTACATCGGGTAGTTCCATGGGGCGATGGAGGCCACCACGCCGACCGGGTCGCGGCGGAACAGCGACGTGTGCCCGGCCAGGTACTCGGTGACCGCCTTGCCCTCGAGCTGGCGGCAGGCGCCGGCGAAGAAGCGGAAGAGGTCGACGCAGACCGCCATCTCGTCGATGGCGTAGGCGACCGGCTTGCCGGCGTTCAGGCTCTCCAGGCGGCCGAGCCCCTCGGCCCGCGCCTCGAGCGCGTCGGCGATCCGCAGCAGGAGGAGGCTCCGCTCCTGGGGCGTGGTGTTCTGCCACGTCTCGAAGGCCCTGGCGGCGGCGTCGGCGGCGCGGTTGACGTCCTCCTGGCCGCTCGCAGGGACCCGCGCGATCAGCTCGTCGCGGGCCGGATTGAGGACGTCGAGCGTCTTCCCGTCCGCGCTGTCGACGAACTCGCCGCCGATGAACTGCTGGTACGTCTCGACCTGCTCCAGGGCGTGGGTCACGGCGGAGCTCCTCCCGTCTTCGTGTGTCGCTCGTGGCCCGCATTGTGCGCCGGCCCGCCTCCGGGCGGGGATCCAGGCGCGCCGCGCGCGACCGCGCGGTCTCGCGCCGGCGCGATCCTGTCGCGTCGCCCGGTCGGTGCGCTGCGTACAATCGACTCTGCCCCGGCCGCGGCCGCACCGGCGCCAGAGGAGGGAAGCCGCCCATGGCCAACCAGTTCGTCGTCCAGCTGCCGAACGTGCCCGGCTCGCTCGCCGATCTCGCAGAGGAGCTCGCCGCGGCCCAGGTCGACCTGCGCGCCATCGGTGGCGGCGGCATCGGCGACAGCGGCCACGTGATCTTCAAGACCGCCGACGACGACGCGACGCGAGCGATCCTCGAGCGCGGCGGCTACGAGTTCATCGAGGGCGAGTCGCTCCTCGTGGAGGTCGACGACCGGCCCGGCGGGATGGCCCGGGTGGCCCGCCGGCTGGCGGAGGCGGGCGTCAACATCTACGGGCACCTGTTCATCGGGCGCTGGGGTGACCAGGCCCAGTTCAGCTTCGTGGTCAGCGATGTCGAGGCGGCCCGGAAGGCGCTCGAGGGGCTGAGCTCCATCCACGCGGGCTGACCGCGGTTCCCGTGCACACCTGGCGTGAGGTCGGTGCCGGCGTCTTCGTCCGCCGCTATGCCTTCCTCGACCAGACCATCGGGGCGATCGTCGGCCGCGATCGCGTCCTCCTCGTCGACACGCGCTCGACGCTCGTCCAGGCGCACGAGCTGCGACAGGACCTCCGGCGCCTCACGCGGCTGCCGTGGGTGGTCGTCAACACCCACGCCCACTTCGACCACGCCTTCGGCAACGCCGCCTTCCGGCCGTGCGAGATCTGGGCGCACGCGGGCTGCGCCGAGGCGCTCCGGGAGCACGGGCCGGCCCAGCGCGAGAACGTCGTGCGCTGGGTTCCCGACCTGACCCACGAGCTGACCGCGACGCCGATCGACCCGCCGGACCGGACGTTCGAGGGGGCGGCCGACCTCGATCTCGGCGGGCGCACGGTCGAGCTGCGCCACCTCGGGCGGGGTCACACGGACCACGACATCGTGGTCCGGGTGCCGGATGCGGGGACCGTCTTCGCGGGCGACCTCGTGGAGCACGGCGCGCCGCCCGGCTTCGAGGACTCCTTCCCCCTCGACTGGCCCGGCACCCTGGGGATGCTCCTCGACCTGGCCGACGGGGTGGTCGTGCCCGGCCACGGCGAGCCGATCGACCGGGACTTCGTGGAGGCCCAGCTCGGCGAAGTGGCATACCTGGCCGAGACCGCCCGGCGGACGTGGCCCGAGCTGCGCGCGGCGGGCCACCTCCCGCACGGCCATGCCCCGCATCCGCTCGTCGACGAGGCCGCCCGCTACCTCGGCTGGCCGACGGAGCCGGTCCACGCCGCCCTCGGCCGGGGCCTCGCCCAGGCGGCGGGAGACCTGTAGGAGCCGACCCGAATGCCGGGTCAGGCCAGCGAGGACTCGGTCAGGTAGTGCTCGCGCTGCGCCGCCCCGACCACGGGCCCGACGAGCTCCACGCGCGCCGACAGGGGGAGGTCCGCCGAGGAGGTGCCCAGGTGCAGGCTGACGAAGCCTGGCTCGACGACCCGGCGGAGGTCGATGCCGGTGTAGGCGAGCTGCTCGGACCGGATGCGGAAGGCGACGGTCGCCCGCTCGCCCGGCGCGAGGCCGACGCGCCGGAACGCCAGCAGCTCCAGCATCGGCCGCCCGACGCTCGCCTCCTCGTCCCGAACATAGAGCTGGACGACCTCGTCCCCGTGACGCTCGCCGACGTTCGCCACGTCGACGCGGACCACCAGCTCGCCGCCCTCGGTCGCCAGCCGGGCGCCGCCGAGCGCGCTCTCCAGGCGCAGGTCGCAGAGCTCGAACGAGGTGTAGGAGCGGCCGAAGCCGAAGGGCCAGAGCGGCGAGGACGCGCCGTCGACGTAGTCCACCTTCCACTGTGACTGGCCGCCCGACGGGTGGTGGCGGTACGAGAGCGGCACCTGTCCGACGTGGCGCGGCACCGTGACCGGCAGCTTGCCGCCGGGGCTGTACGCGCCGACGAGCGCGTCCGCGATCGCCTCCGGGCCCGAATCGCCGGGCACCCATGCCAGCACGATCGCAGCGCAATGGCTGGCCGCCCACTCGATGGCCAGGGGGCGTCCGCTCACGACCACCAGGACCACGGGCGTACCCGTCGCCACGACGGCCTCGAGCAGCTCCTGCTGGCGGCCGAAGAAGCCGAGCTCGCGGCGGTCCCGGGCTTCGCCCGTCGTGGCGTCGTCGGTCAGCCCCGAGCGCTCGCCCAGGACGACGACGGCGACGTCGGCCCCGCGAGCGGCCGCGACCGCCTCGGCGAGGTCGTCGTCGGAGCCGTCGCGGACGCCGGCTCCCCGGGCGTGCCGCACGTCGACGTGCGCCAGGCGCTCGCGAAGCGCGTCGAGGATCGTCCGCCGCCCGGTGAGCTCGTCCACGACCACGACCTCGTCGTCGTGGACCGTCAACCCCGAACGCGTTCCCGCTCGCCCGCATCTCGCGGAGCGTGGCCAGGTGGACGAGGTGGCTGTAGTCGCCGAGCAGCTCGCGGGCGCTGGACGCGCTCGCCTCCGATGACGGCGAGGCGACGGATGCTCGCGGCGAGCGGCAGGATGCCGTCGTTCTCGACCAGCACGAGCGAGCGCCGCGCGAGCTCCTGGGCGACCGCCAGCTCCTCGGCCTCGAGGGCGGCCATCTCCGCCTCGTGAGGGCGCCACGACGTACGGATTCTCGAAGAGCCCGAGGCGGAACTTGGCGCGCAGCACGCGGGCCACGGCCGCGTCGAGCAGCGCCTCGTCGACCAGCCCTGCGTCGATCGCCTCGAGGAGCCGGTCGCCGTAGGCCGCCGTTCCCGGCAGCTCCAGGTCCACGCCGGCCGCCAGGGCCATGGCCCCGGCCCTGACGAGCAGCGGGGTGAGATGGTGCTGGCTGGAGATCATCTCGATCCCGTGATAGTCGGAGGCGACCAGCCCGTCGAAGCCCCACTCGTCGCGCAGGATCTCCGTGAAGAGCTCGCGGGAGGCATGGCAGGGCACGCCGTCGACCTCGCCATAGGCCGGCATGACGGACGCCAGGCCGGCCTCCCGAACCGCGGCCTCGAAGGGGAACAGCTGCTCGTCCCGCAGCTCGCGGGCCCCGACGTGGGCCGGGTTCTGGTTCCGGCCACCCTCGGCGAGGCCGTGGCCCACCAGGTGCTTGCCGGTGGCGATCACGCCCCCGTCGGCGCCGCTGCCCTGGATGCCCCGGATGTAGGCCATGCCCATGGCCGCCGCCAGGTACGGGTCCTCCCCGTACGTCTCCTCGATCCGGCCCCAGCGCGGATCGCTCGTGATGTCCAGGACGGGGGCCAGGGCGTGGCGCGCCCCAGTCGCCCGCATCCGCCGCCCGATGGTGCCCGCCATCGCCGTGACGACATCGGGGTCCCAGCTCGCCGCCGCCCCGATCGCCTGCTGGAAGCACGGCGCGTCGCGGGCCACGAGCCCGTGGAGCGTCTCCTCGTGGAAGATGGTCGGAATCCCGAGGCGCGTCTCCTCCACCAGGAAGCGCTGGATCTCGTTGCCAGCCCGGGCGACGTCCGTGGCCCGGAGGTTGGTCGAGCCGGCGAGCCGGGTGATCTCCCCCACGCCGTTGCCGACGAGCTCGGCCAGGCGCCCCCGGTCCACCTGGCCGTCGGGCACCAGCTCGAAGGCCCAGGTGGAGCCCAGCTGGGCGACCTTCTCGACCGGGGTCATCCGGGCCAGGAGATCGGCGACGCGGACGTCCACGGGCGCTGCGTGATCGAGGTAGGGCTGGGCGGTCCGCATGGGTCCCTTCTCCTGCTGGTTCATCTCAGGCGTCCGGGCAGGACCCGGGCACGGGCGAAGCCATCACCTCACCCCTTGACCGCGCCCGACGTCAGCCCGCCGACGAGCTGGCGTTCGGCGACCAGGTAGAACGCGAGCGCCGGGATGAGCGCCAGCGAGGTGTAGGCGAGGATGCGCGCGGTGTCGGTGGTGTACTGCGTGCTGAAGTTGGTGACGCCCAGGGGGAGCGTCCAGTTCGACTCGCTCGAGAGCATCACCAGGGGCAGCAGGAACTGGTTCCAGCTGGACACGATCGCCAGCACCGCGACGGTGACCAGCGCCGGCCGCGACAGCGGCAGCAGGACCCGGAAGAAGAAGCCGAGCGGGCCGCAGCCGTCGATCGCGGCGGCGTCCTCGAGCTCCATCGGGATGCTCCGGAAGAACGGCCGCAGGATGATG
This sequence comes from uncultured Chloroflexia bacterium, assembly GCA_963821235.1. Lineage (GTDB taxonomy): Bacteria > Chloroflexota > Limnocylindria > Limnocylindrales > CSP1-4 > CTSoil-043. Next base: position 1,801,084 of record CAWGCS010000001.1, on the reverse strand, counting down.
ATCGTCAGCGGCAGGCCGAAGGCCGCCTCCGGCAGCGCCAGGCCGAGCGGGTTGTCGAGCAACCCGAGGTCGCGGACGAGGATGAGCAGCGGCAGGATCGCGACCGTGACCGGGAACAGCAGGCCCAGCGTGAACAGCGTGTAGGCAACCTCGCGGCCCGGGAACTCGCGTCGGGCGATGACGAACGCCGCGAGGGCCGCGAAGAGGACGACGACGATCGTCGAGAGGCCGGCGACGACGGCGCTGTTGCGGAGCTGGACCCAGAAGGTGGGCTCGGTGAGCGAGTCGGTGTAGTTGGTCCACACCCACGGGTCCGGCAGGCCGACCGGGTTGGCCGCCAGCTGCGGGGCGTCGCGGAAGCCGCTGAGCACCGCGTACACGACCGGGACGACGATGACAGCGGTGACCGCGAGCAGCACCGTGTAGCGCAGGGCGGTGCCCGCGATCCGGCGGACTCGGACGCAGCGCGGCGGGGCCGGCGCGACGGTCCCCGACGGCGGCCGACTCGCGCACGGTCGTCGGATCAGCCATAGGTGGTGGCCCCCTCCGTGTCGCGCCGCAGGACCCAGCGCTGGTAGGCGAGCGCCAGGACGAAGCAGATGAGGAACAGGATCACGGCGACGGCGCTCCCGTAGCCGAACTGGAAGCGCACGAAGCCCCGGTCGAACATGTAGACCGCCATCGTGTTGGAGGCGTTCACCGGGCCACCGCGGGTCGTCACCCACACGAGGTCGAACAGCTGGAGCGACCCGACGATCGACAGGAACACCGATACCCGGATGGTCGGGCCGAGCAGGGGCAGGGTCACGTAGCGGATCCCCTGCCAGCGCGACGCGCCGTCGATGGCGGCCGCCTCCTCCACCTCGCGCGGGATCCCCTGGAGGCCGGCCAGCAGCAGGATCATGTGGAAGCCGAAGTACTTCCACGTGATGACGAAGAAGAGGGCGATGAGGACGGTGTGAGGGTCGGCCAGCCAGGGGTGGTAGGCGTCCCCCAGGCCGATCGCGGTCAGGAGGTGCTCGGCCAGCCCGTTGGGCTGGAGGAGCAGGTTCCAGACGATCGCGGTGATGACCTCGGCGATGACGTACGGGGCGAAGAAGATCAGGCGCAGGACGGCCCGGCCCCGGAACCGGCGGTTCAGCATCAGCGCGAGGCCGAGCGCGAACGGGATCTGGACGACCAGCGACAGGATGACGATGAAGGCGTTGTGACTGACCGCGCCGAGGAAGACCGGGTCGGCCAGCGCACGCTGGAAGTTGGCGAGCCCGATGAACTGGTCGAGCGCCTCGAGCCCGTTCCAGTCGTACAGGCTGAAACGCGCGGCCTGGACGATCGGGAACAGGACGAACAGGGCGTACAGCGCCAGCGCCGGGAGCATGAACAGCCCGGCGACGCTCCACGCGCGCCGGTTCCGGCCGGTGCGGGAACGGGAGCCGACGGCAGTCGCCACGTTGATCACTCAGTCACGTGAATGGGCCGGCGTCCGGGCCGGCCCATTCACTGCTGGGTCCAGGTTGGACTACTGGCCGGCGGCGGCGGCGTTGATGGCCTCGGCCACCGATTGCGGTGTGCCGGTCCCAGCGTACAGGGTGGCGACCGCTTCGTTGATCGCCCCGCCGAGCTCCGGCGTCGTTGCCTGATCGAGGTACAGCTGGACGAACTTCGCCTTGGCGCGGCCCTCCAGCACCAGCGACAGCATCGGGTCGGTCGTCGACGCCTCGGAGCCGTTGGTCGTCGGGAGGATGCCCGAGTTGAGGGCGCCCCACCGATTCGCGGCGTCGAGGCTGACCAGGTAGTGCAGGAAGTCGACCGTCTCCGGCGGCGCGTCCTTGCCGACGGCGAAGCCGTTGCCGCCGCCGAGGCCGTCGAACGGATCGCCGGCGCCGCCTTCCACCGCCGGGAACGGGAACCAGCCAAGGCCCTCGCCCATCGCCCGGCTGCCGCCCGAGTTGGCGTTGACCGTGCCCGGGAGCCACTGGCCCATCAGCTGGATGGCGCCGTTGTAGGTCGCCATCGCGGCCGCGCCGCTGCCGGCGCCGTCCCATGGAGCTGCCAGGAAGCCTTCCTGGAAGGGCTCGAGATCGATGAGCTGCTTGAACAGCTCGCCGGCCTTGACGAAGCACGGGATCGGTCCAGTCCCCGCTGACGACCGCCTTCTCCATCCCGGCCTTGCCGCACGAGCGGACGGCGAGGTATGCCCAGTAGAAGGCGCCGGTCCAGGTGTCCTTGCCGGCCAGGGCGATCGGGGTGATGCCCTTGGCCTTCAGCGTCTTGACGGTCGTGAGGAACTCATCCCACGTCGCGGGCAGCTTGGTGATGCCGGCGTCCGCGAACGACTTCGTGTTGTACCAGAAGCCGACGAGGCCGAGGTCGAACGGGACCCCGTAGTTCTTGCCGTCGACCTGGTACATGCTGAGGGCGCCCGCGTTGATCGTGTCCTTCCAGGGCGCGATGTCGGCGCTGATGTCCTTGACCAGGCCGGCTTCGACCTGCTGGCGAAGGCCGCCACCGCCCCACGTCTGGAACAGGTCGGGCACGTCGCCCTGCTGGAGCAGGGTCGTCAGCTTGGTCTTGAACGCCTCGTTCTCGAGGACCTGGATGTTGACCTTGACGTTCTGGTGCGCCGCCATGTACTCGTCGGCGAGGGCCTTCCACAGGCTGAGGCCCGGATCGTTGTTCTGGATGTGGTACCAGGTGATCTCCACCGCGGCCGGAGTGGCCGACGGGGCGGCGGTGGCAGTTGGCGCGGCGCTCTCGGGCGGCGCCGTCGCGGGACTGGGTGTGGGGCTGCTGCCGCTCGTGCAGGCGCCAGCCACGATCGCCACGATGCCCAGGAGGGTCGCGGCGCGTCGATGGAATCGCATCAAATAGCCTCCTCGTCCAGGGTCATCCAAGCGTTGCTCGATTTCCGGCGTCGGTTCGTGATGCTCCTCCCGTGTGGACTGCGTGTGGGCCCTCGATCACGAGCTGGGAGATCGGGGGTGATGGCGCGCCAGGACCACGCTCGGTCGGCGCGCCCCCTGAGGGCCGTGCGATCCGGGTTGCGCAAGCGTGCGCGGCGCCGTCCCAGCCGCCCGCATCAGCGCCTCCTCCGCGTCGAAACTTTCGGTCCTCCTATCGACCGCTTTCGACGGGGTCACTCTACGTGCCACGGGGTCACGCGTCAATACTCGGCCGAATCCGGATCGACACTCCTCCGAACGATCGCATCGAAACTTTCGATATACTCTCCGCCATGGTCACGAGCACGTCCTCGCAAGCGCCGGCCGGCGGGTCACGATCGCGACGATCGCCCAGCAGGCGGGCGTCTCGGTGCCGACGGTCTCCAAGGTGATCAACGGCCGGTCCGACGTCGCCCCCGAGACGCGGCGGCGCGTCGAGGCGGCGATCCGGGATCGTGGCTACCAGCGATCCGACCGGCTCGATCCACCGCGCCAACGCTCATCGAGGTGCTCTTCCACGAGCTCGAGAGCGCGTGGGCCCTGGAGATCCTCGTCGGCGTCGAGCAGGTTGCCCGGGAGCACGACCTGGCGGTCGTCCTGTCCGAGATGCAGGGTCGCCACACGCCGGGACGCGGCTGGATCGAGGGCGTCCTCGCCCGTCGGCCCGAGCGGCGTGATCGCGGTCTTCTCGGACCTCGACGAGTCCGCGCGGAGCGCAGCTCCGGACGCGGGGCATCCCGCTGGTGGTCGTCGATCCGACCGGCGAGCCCCTCCACGACATCCCCTCCATCGGCGCCACCAACTGGAACGGAGGCCTGGCGGCGACGCGGCACCTGCTGGGCCTCGGGCATCGACGCATCGGCGTGATCAGCGGGCCGGAGCAGATCCTCTGCAGCCGGGCTCGCCTCGACGGCTACCGGGCGGCGATGGACGAGGCCGGCGTGCCGGTCGACCCTCGCCTCCTCCGCTGCGGAGCGTTCCACATCAAGGAGGGGATCGCCGAGGGCCGGGCCCTGCTGCGGATGCCCGATCGCCCGACGGCGATCTTCGCCGGCAACGACCTCCAGGCGTTCGGGGTCTACCAGGCCGCCCGCGAGGCACGCCTCCACATCCCCGAGGACCTGAGCGTCGTCGGCTTCGACGACCTGTCCGTCGCGAGGTGGGTCGGGCCACCCCTGACCACCATCCGGCAGCCCCTCGTGCAGATGGCCGTCACGGCGGCTCGCCTGGTCCTGGCGCTGGCGCGGGGCGAGCATCCGGCGCAGACGCGGGTGGAGCTCACCACCGAGCTCGTCGTCCGCGAGAGCACCGCGCCGCCACGGCCGGAGCCGCGACCGACCGCCTGACGGGCACGCGGCGCCGGGCGGGCGGAGGCCGGTCAGCCGCCGGGGCCGCGCCCCGCCAGGTCCGCCAGCGCCAGCAGCAGCCGGTCGATCTCGGCCGCCGTCGAGTAGTGGACCAGGCCGAGGCGGACGACGCCGCCTGAGGCGGCCAGGCCCAGGTCCTCGACCAGCGTCGTCGCGTAGAAGTCGCCGTCCCAGGCGTAGATGCCGTCGGCCGCCAGCGCCTCCGCCACGCCGCGAGGCGTCCAGCCGGCGAGCGTGACGGCCACGGTGGGCGTCCGCTCGGCGGCCCGCGCCGGGTCGGCCAGGCCGTGGACCGCGACCGCGGGAATCGCTCCGAGACCGGCCAGGAGCCGCTCCGACAGCCCGCGCTCGTACGCCTCGATCGGCCCGCATCCCGGCCACCAGGCGCTCCCTGCGCGTCGCCCCCGGGGCGGGCTCGCCGAAGCGGTCCCCGACGCCCGCCAGGTACTCGACGGCGGCCAGCGTGCCCGCGATCGCCTCGTGGTTCTGGGTCCCGGTCTCCCAGCGGTCGACGGCCGGCCGGACCTTGTAGGCGGGAAGCGAATCGAGCAGCTCGGCGCGTCCGTAGAGGACGCCGAGGTGCGGCCCGAAGAACTTGTAGGCGGAGCAGGCCAGGAAGTCGGCGCCGAGCGCCGTCACGTCGATCGACCCGTGGGGCGCGTAGTGGACGGCGTCGACGAAGGTCCACGCCCCGGCCGCGTGGGAGCGGCGAACGATCTCCGCCACCGGGTTCACCGTCCCCACCGCGTTCGACGCATAGCCGACGGCCACCAGTCGCGTCCGCTCGGAGAGGGCCGCGTCGAGGGACGCCAGGTCCAGGGTGCAGGTCGCCGCGTCGAAGGCGATCTCGCGGACCGTCGCCCCGGCGTCGGCGGCGGCCGCGATCCAGGGCCCCCGGTTGGCCTCGTGATCCAGGCGGCTGATGACCACCTCGTCCCCGGGCCGCAGGACGCGGGCGATGGACCGCGAGAGGGCGAAGGTGAGCGAGGTCATGTTCTGTCCGAACTTCACCTCGTCGGGCGATGCCGCGCCGAGAAGGTCGGCCACCGCCGCGTGGGCCTCCTCGAGGATCGCGTCGGAGCGGATGCTCGTCGCGAAGGCGCCGCCGTGGTTGGCGTTCGTCTCCCGGTAGTAGGTGGCAACGGCGTCGATGACCGACCGGGGGACCTGCGTGCCGCCCGGCCCGTCGAGGAAGACGATCGGACGGCCGCCCTGCTCCGCGGCGAGGGCGGGGAACGTGGCGCGGAGCACGGTGGGGTCGAAGGTCGGCATCTGGGTCCTCGCAGCGATCGGCGGCCCACCCATGGTGAGGCATCCGCCGGACGCCCGGGTCGGGAGCGTCGCAGCGCGGCGGGCGGACCATGACGATCGTCCCCCCGGACCCCCGGGCCATTGCGCCGGTGCACCGCCTCCGGCGAGCATAGCCCGGTGACCCAGAGAACCCGCCGGACCTCCGCGATCCTGCCGGCACGCCGCGGCATGCGCTGGGGAGCCTTCCGTGGGCGCCTCGTGACCGCGCCTTCGGCTGACGTCGCCGACGGCTGCCCCGGGGTCCACGCGGCTCGAACCATTGCCGTGGAGGACCTCGGCGCCGGGGCCGACCACGCCTTCCTCCACGCCCGCCCGCCCTTCGGGCACCCCGTCTTCTAGCCCAGCCGTGGCCATCGGTCCCCTCCCCGCCTGCCTCCAGTGCGGGACCGTCGCCCGTCGACCGGGCGCCGCCGTCTGCGGGCGCTGTGGCCTGCCGTTCGGGACCCGGCCCCGCGAGGACGCGGAGCTCCCGGTCTGCCCGCTCTGCTACCGCGAGGCGGACCCCGACGGCCTGATGCCGTCGCCGCTCATGTCGGGCCGCCGGGTCTCGCTCGTCCTCCACCTCGCCGAGCACGATCGCGCGCCGGTCGGGGACGACGAGTGGCTCGAGTCGCTGCGGGAGGGCGACCGGGTCCGGATCGGACGCTGGCGGGCACCCTTCGACCTCGTCCGCCGCTACCTCGTGACCGGCGTCGTGGAGGCCGGGCGGACGCGGGCCTCACGTCACGACGCGATCGTGACGGCGATGACGCAGCTCGCCCGCTGGGGCAGTGGCGCGACGGTCCTGGGCGACCAGCCGGAGTGGGCCGAGGCGCGCGCGGCGGTCGTCGACCTGATGGAGCGCTACCACCGCAGCCGGCGCTAGCCTTCGCGTGCGCTCGCCCGGTCGGCGATCCGCCGCGGGCGAACCGCTAAGATGCTGTCGTTCCAACGTCCTTCGGAACGATCCCTGCGACCGGCACCATCGACGCGTCCGCCATGGCCTGAGTGCCGCGCTAGAGCTGTTCGTCGCGCGAGCCGCGTCTCGGTGAGCGACGAGCGGGGAGTCGCCGCCACGTGAGCATCCAGTCACCGACGTCGCCAGAGCGAGGCGACTTCATCCGCGAGATCGTGGCCGCCGACCTGCGGGACGGCCGGCACACGACGATCGTCACCCGCTTCCCCCCGGAGCCGAACGGCTACCTCCACATCGGCCACGCCAAGTCGATCTGCCTCAACTTCGGCATCGCGGGCGAGTTCGGCGGGCGCTGCCACCTGCGCTTCGACGACACGAACCCCACCAAGGAGGAGCAGGAGTACATCGACGCCATCGAGGCGGACGTGCGCTGGCTCGGGTTCGACTGGGGCGAGCATCTCTACCACGCCTCCGACTACTTCGAGCAGCTCTACGAGTGGGCCGTCCACCTCGTCCGCACCGGCAACGCCTACGTGGACGACCTCTCGGCGGACGAGATCCGCGAGCACCGTGGCACGCTCACCGAGCCCGGCCGGAACAGCCCGTGGCGGGACCGGCCGGTCGAGGAGAGCCTCGACCTCTTCGAGCGGATGCGGCGAGGCGAGTTCCCCAACGGGGCGCGGGTGCTGCGCGCCAGGATCGACATGGCCTCCCCGAACATCAACCTCCGCGACCCCGTGCTCTACCGGATCGTGCACGCCGCGCATCCGCGCACGGGTGACGCCTGGTGCGTGTACCCGACCTACGACTTCGCCCACGGCCAGTCCGACGCCATCGAGGGCATCACCCACTCGATCTGCACGCTCGAGTTCGAGGACCACCGGCCGCTCTACGACTGGCTCATCGAGAACCTCCCCGTGCCGTCGCGCCCGCGGCAGTACGAGTTCGCGCGGCTGAACCTCACCTACACCGTCCTCTCCAAGCGCGTCCTCCTGCGCCTCGTCAACGAGGGCCACGTGCGCGGCTGGGACGACCCCCGGATGCCCACCATCTCGGGCCTCCGCCGCCGCGGGTTCCCGGCGGAGGGGATCCGCGAGTTCGCGGCGATGATCGGGGTGGCCAAGGCCGACAGCATCGTCGAGATGGGGATGCTCGAGCATGCCGTGCGCGGCGTCCTCAACCGGACGTCTCCCCGCCGCTTCGCGGTCCTCGACCCCCTCAAGGTGGTCATCGAGAACTACCCCGCGGGGCAGGTCGAGGAGGTGGACGTCGTCAACAACCCGGAGGACCCCTCGGCCGGGACTCGCAAGGTGCCCTTCACGCGCGAGCTGTGGATCGAGCGCGACGACTTCATGGAGGAGCCGCCGGCGAAGTTCTTTCGCCTGGCCCCGGGCCGCGAGGTGCGACTGCGGTCCGCCTACTTCGTGACTTGTCGCCAGGTCGTGAAGGACGCGGCCGGCGAGATCGTCGAGCTGCGCTGCACGTACGACCCCACGACCCGTGGCGGCGACGCGCCCGACGGCCGCCGGCCCAAGGCGACCCTCCACTGGGTCTCCGCCGACCACGCGATCCCGGCCGAGGTGCGGCTCTACGACCACCTCTTCGCCCGGCCCGATCCCGGGGCGGGCGGCGATCTCTTCGCGGACCTGAACCCCGGATCCGAGAGGGTGGTCCGCGGCTGCCTCGTGGAGCCGATGCTCGGCGAGACGCGCGTCGGCCAGACCGTCCAGTTCGAGCGGTTGGGCTACTTCGCCCCCGACCTCGACTCCGCGCCCGACCGCCTCGTCTTCAACCGCACCCTCACGCTCAAGGACACCTGGGCCAAGCTCCAGGCGCAGGGCCGCCACGACGGCTGACCGACCGTGCCCGCTGAGCGGCGCGCGGCGATTGGGGTACAATCCGGCCGGCGCGGCAGCCCCGATCGGCTCCCCGCGCCGATCTCGGTCGAGATCGCGGCCCGTGCGCACGCTGACGGGCCCACCGCTGGCGAGTGGCCTAACGGTAAGGCACCTGACTCTGGATCAGGGGATTGAAGGTTCGAATCCTTCCTCGCCAGCCAACTCCCTGCCGATCACCCGCGTCCCGCGCCAGCGTGAAGCGCTCCCCTGGGCGTCTCCGTTGAAGTCTCGTGTGGGAGCGACGCGATGCGTGAGCACCCCCGGAGACGCTCCCCTGATCAGCTCGCCGAGGCGTTCCGCGCGGACGGCCACGCCCGCGCGAACGGCAACCCGAGCCCGGGTCGATGTTCGAGCAGCACCTGCCCTGATGGGCGAAGGAGACGACGATGGACCTCGGGCCGATCGTCCTCGGCGTGGCGGCCTTCGCCGCCGCCGTCGCGGTGCTCTACGTCGTGATCACCCGGCTCACCCGGGCGGCCTTCGGCCCGCGGCGTCGCCTCGAGGCCGAGCTCGGGCTCGAGGCGCTCCAGCAACGCCTGGCACGGGGTGAGATCACGCGGGAGGAGTTCGACCAGGCGAGGCGCGCGCTGGGCGCATAGCCAGCTGCCGCCCGCTCCCGCTCGCTGCCTGGCACGCGACGGATCCGGCTCCGTGACCGTTCCGTGGCTGATCGCCGTGGCCGGCTACGGCCTGGCGATCGCCCCATGGCTGTCGGGCTCGTGGTCGCACTCCGGTGCGCCGCCCGTGCGACATCGCCCCCGGCGTGGGCGGGGCGGCTCGTGCTCGGTGGGGTTGCCGCCATCACCGTCACCAGCGGCCTCGAGGTGTGACCAGGGTCGTATGACGCCCCCGGAAGTGCCCGCCGGGCACGCGTGATCCCGCGGTCAGTAGGCGGGGCCTCCGCCACGGCCCGGACCACACGCCGCGAGGATGGTCACCAGCAGCGGCAGCAGCAGGATCAGGCGTCCGAGAGGCAGCCGGAGCGTGGCTGAACGGATCTGGCGCACGACGATCATCGATGGGTCCTCCAACCCCCGCTACGTCGGCGGCCGCCAATCGGTTCTCAACCAAGGAGCGGGTCAGGCGACCTGGACGGTCAGCCAGTGGTAGCCGCGGGCCCCGTCGGGCGCCGGCCGCGTGGACCGCTCCTCCTGGACGGCGCCCGTCCCGTCGATCGCCCGCACCGCCAGCTCGTAGATCCCGGGCGCCGGCGGGTCCCAGTCGAACCGCCACTGCACCCAGGTGGCGTTCGAGAGCGGCGTCGAGATGGTCGCCCGCTGCCAGTCGCCGCCCTGGACCCGAACCTCGACCGCTGCCACGCCCCGGTCGGGAGCCCAGGCGACGCCGCCGACCGCGACACGCCCGAGCGGCACCCGGGCGCCCTGCCGCGGGACGTCGATCCGCGACTGCGTCAGGATCGGCGCCTCCTTGGCCCAGCCGAGCGGCACCCAGTAGGCGTCGAAGGCCTCCAGCGTCGTGAGCTCGATCTCCTCGAGCCACTTGGTGGCGCTCACGTACCCGTAGAGACCGGGGACGATGAGGCGCGCGGGGTAGCCGTGGGCGACGGGCAGGGGCACGCCGTTCATGCCGATGGCGATCATCGGGTCGCGGGCCGGATCCATCGCCCAGGCGGTCGGGAAGCCGACCGTGAAGCCGTCGACGGACCGGCCGACGATCTGCGTCGCCCCGGGCTTCACGCCCGCCATCGCGAGCACCTCGCGAAGGTGGACGCCCTGCCACTTCGCGTTCCCGACGAGGTTGCCGCCGACCTCGTTGGAGACGCAGGCGATGGTGACGTACTGCTCGAAGCTGGGGAGGTCGAGCAGGTCGCCGTAGCCCAGCTCGACCTCACGATCGACCATCCCCTTCACGGTGAGCCTCCACGAGGCGACGTCGATCCGGGGGAACACGAGCGCGGTGTCGATCCGATAGAAGTCCCCGTTGGGGACGACGAGCGGCGTCAGGCCCGCGACGTCGAGCGTCGACTCGGCCGTGATGGGCGGCGCCGGCTCAGCCGGGGCGGGGAGCACGCTGCCCGCCGAGTCGTCCCCTCCACCGCCGGCGGAGCCCGGCACGGCTTCGGTGGCATCGAGCAGCCGCCGGCCGGCGAGCCCGGCCGCGAGCGAAGCCAGGGCGATCCCCGCGCTCGAGAGGAGGAAGCGACGGCGATGCCAATCGGGCATCGTCGCGAGCGACCCCTCGGCGGTCGACCCGAACGCCTGCGAATCGGCGACCGGCGCCGCGAGACGCAGCAGCATCGCCAGCAGCTGGACCGCGATCGCGACCGCCGCCACCGGGACGAGGATCGCGAGCGCCATCGTCACCAGCGGCTCCCGGAGCGATGCGGCCACCAGCACGGCGCCCACCACGGAGAAGCCGGCGACCGCCGCGGGCCAGGACCGCCGAGCGACGACGCCGAACAACCCTCCGAGCGCGAGCGCCACGCCGAGCACGAGCAGGTTCACCGCCACCTTGTCGTTCGTTCCGAAGAGGCCGATGACGAGGTCCTTCGCGCCGGGCGGCTGGAGCGCGACGAGCAGGTCGCCCATCGCGACGACGAGCGAGGGAGCGCCCGGCAGCAGGCCCGCCGCCAGCTCGGCGGCGGCGATGGCGGCCCCGCCCGCGGCGACGCCGGCGGCGGCGGCCTTCGCGATGGGGACTGGCAGCTCGGTCATACCCCATTGTCGCCGGGATCGCGTGACAGGGCGATGACGCCGAATCACCGGCCACGCTGCGCTGGCGGCCCGGTGGTCCGGGTAGGATCAGGGCGTGGACCCGATCACGCTCCTGCTCTTCGTCGTCGGGCTGGCAGCCCTCGTCGGTGGCGCCGAGGTCCTGGTCCGCGGGGCGAGCCGGCTCGCCACCACCCTCGGGGTCAGCCCGCTCGTCGTCGGGCTGACGGTCGTCGCCTTCGGGACGAGCGCGCCGGAGCTCGCCGTCGGGATCTCCTCGGCGGTAGCCGGCCAGGCCGACATCGCCCTCGGCAACGTCGTCGGCAGCAACATCGCCAACGTCCTCCTGGTCCTCGCGCTGGCAGCGCTCCTGGCTCCGGTTGTGACCGGGATGCGCATCGTCCGCCGCGAGGTGCCGTTGATGATCGCGGCCTCGGCCCTCCTGTGGCTCATGGCCCTGGGCCACCAGATCGACCGGCTGGAGGGGATCCTGCTCGTCGGCGGGATCGTCGCCTACACCGCCTTCCTCGTCCGCTCGAGCCGCCGCGAGGCGGCGATCGTCAGGGCCGAGTTCGCCGCCGAGTTCGGCGTCGGCGCCGGACGGGGCGCGCGAGCGGCGGCCGCCAACCTGGCCCTCGTCGCGATCGGGCTCGCGATGCTCCTGCTGGGGGCGCGCTGGATCGTCGACGGTGCGGTGGCGGTGGCGACCACGCTCGGCATCCCGGAGATCGTGGTGGGCCTGACGATCGTCGCCGTCGGGACGTCGCTGCCGGAGATCGCCACCTCGGTTCTGGCCGGCCTGCGCGGCCACCGCGACATCGCCGTCGGCAACGTCGTCGGCAGCTGCATCTTCAACATCCTCATGGTCCTCGGCGCGACTGCCGTCGTCTCGCCCGCCCCGCTGGCCGTCTCGCCGTCCTTGCTCGCCGTCGACCTGCCGCTCATGGTGGCGGCGGCGGTCGCCTGCCTCCCCATCCTCTACACGGGGGCTCGCGTAGACCGCCGCGAGGCGGCGCTCCTCCTCGGGTTCTACGTCGCCTACCTCGGGTACCTGGTCCTCGTGGCCATGGGGGACCCGGCTGCCGACGGGTTCGGGCGGATCCTCATCCTGGGCGCGGCGCCGGCCGCCGGGGTCCTGCTCTTCGCCTTCGCCGGGCGCGAGTGGATCGCGGGCCGACGCGCCGGGGCAGACGGGACGTCGGGCGTCAGCGATCCCGCGTGAGGCCGCTGAGGCGCGCTGGCCGGGCGGCCGACCGGCCCCCGAGGGGCGCGGCGGCGCGCCGGTCAGGTGGCGGGCCCGCCGATCCGCCGGGTCGGGCGATCCCCGGGTCGAGCTCCGGCGAGGAACGCGTCGACCTCGGCCGCCGAGGGCATCCCGCCCCGGGCTCCCGGGCGCGTGGTCGAGAGCCCGGCCGCGGCGACCGCGCGGCGAGCGGCGTCCGCGAGCGGGAGCCCGGCGGCCAGGCCGGCCGCGAGGGCGCCGTTGAACGTGTCGCCGGCGCCGGTCGTGTCGACGGGTGCCACCCGGACGGCGGGCACCGCGAAGGCTGGTCCCCCGTCGGGAACGACGAGGGCGCCGGCGGCGCCGAGGGTGACGACGACGGACCGGCCGGGTCGGCCGGTCGCGAGCAGGTGTCGCGCGGCCGACTCCGCCCCGCCCGCCACCACCTCGGCCCGGCCCGCCGCCACCGAAGCTCCCGCCGCGATCGCCAGCCCGGTCGAGGCCGCCAGGAGCTCCAGCTCGCGCTCGTTGGGGGTCAGCACGCCGGCCATCGTCGCGTCGACGACGGTGAGGCCGTCCGCCGGGGCGGGGTTGAGGATCGCCGTGGCGCCGGCCGCCCGTGCCGCAGCCAGGGCCGCCCGGACGGCTGGGGGAGGGATCTCCCGGCAGGCGAGAACGACGTCCGCCGGCCCGATCGCCAGCGCCGCGAGGGCCTCCTCCACGGCCGTCGGCTCGACGGTCTCGTTGGCGCCCGGCGCGACCGCGATCAGGTTCTCCGCAGCGTGGTCCACGATAATCAGGGCCACCCCAGTCGGCCGCTCCGCCGCCCCCAGGTGGGCGGTGTCTACCCCCTCCGCCGCCAGGGCCGCGCGGGCCGCCGCCCCGAAGTCGTCCCTCCCCACGGCGCCCACGAAGGAGACGTCCGCCCCCATTCGGGCCGCCGCCACCGCCTGGTTGCCCCCCTTCCCGCCGTGGTGGCGGGCGACGTCGCCGCCCGTCACGGTCTCGCCCGGGGCCGGCAGCCGCGGGGCGACGACGACGAGATCGACGTTGACCGACCCGACCACGATCACCCGACCGCGGGTCATGCCGTCACCCTCCGCGGGCCCAGTCGCGGACGAATCGCTGCTGGACCTGCTGCTCGATCGTGCCCGGCCGGGCCGCCCGGACGCGGGCGATCGCCCCGTCGGGGGCCACCCCGCCGTCCACGAGGAGCGCCGCGACGGCGGTCCCGGTCCGTCCCAGGCCGCCCCGGCAGGCGACCACGACCCGCTCCCCGGCCCGAATCCGGCCGATGACGTCGTCGAGGGTCGCCCGGAACGCCAGCGGGTCCGGCGGGATGCCCCTGTCGGGAATCGGGTGCCGGACGACGCGGATGCCCGCCGCCTCGAGGGCCGGGACGGTGCCCCATGCGCGGCTCATCTCGAGGTCGACGTCCTCGACGAGCAGCAGCAGGGTCGTGCAGCCGTGGACCGCCCGGAGGCGCCGCGCATCGGCCACCGGGTCGCGCCAGTGCGGCCCGCTGTAGCCGAGGCGCCTCTTGCCGGGGAGGAGCGTCATCCCGACCGCCCCGTCGGTGCCGGCGAAGCCGGGGACGTCGTCGAGAGACACCCAGTCGACCCGCAGCGGGCTCGTCGTCGAGGTGCGCCAGCCGCCCTCGACGAGGAGCCGGTCGACGAGCGGGCCGGCCACGTCGCGCCCGCGCATCGCCGCCAGCCAGGCCGGGGGGATCCCGCCGATGCCCCAGCGGATGCCGGCCAGGCCGCCGGCGACGGCCGCGGTCGTGTCCGTGTCGTGGCCGTGGCGGACGGCTCGCACGACGGTCTCACCGTACGAGGTGCCGCCCTCGAGCGCCCCCCAGGCGGACCAGAGCGAGTCGGCGACGTGCCCGCCGCCCGTCCGGCGGTCCCAGGCGAGGAGGTCCGCGGCGGCCGCCTCGAGGGCCGTGCCGACCGTGTGGTCGCGGAGCGCCCGGGACGCGCGGGCCATCGCCGCCGCCGGATCGTCGGGCCGATCGAGGAGCCCCTTCGCCAGCAGCACGTAGAGCGCGCAGGCCGCCCTCGCCAGAGGCTCGCCGTGGGTCACCGCCGAGGCGGCGGCGGCCCAGCGGACGAGGGTCGCGTCGTCCCACTCACGCCCGGCGAGGGCGACCGGCAGGATCCGCATCAGCGAGCCGTTGCCGAGGGCGCCGCTCACGACGCTCCCGGCCGCCTCGGCCGGGACGCCGTTGCCGAGGGCGTGGATGGCGGTGCGCGTCGCCCCGCCGACGTCGAAGCGGCCGTCGCCGTCGGGCGTGTAGGCGCCCTCGTCGTACCAGGCGCGGATCCGGCGACCCTGGTCGGCGAGGTCGAAGCGGACGAAGGCGCGGCTGCCCTCCCCGTCCCAGGCGACGAGCGAGTCGAGGAGGGCCAGCATGAGCGCCCCGTCGTCGCTCCAGGTCCCGGGCGGCTGGCCGTGCGTGCCGGTGGCCCCGAAGACGACCTCTCCGATCGACCCCGGGTCGCGGAGCTCGTAGGGCACCCCCAGGGCGTCGCCGACGAGGTGGCCCCAGATCGCTCCCTCGAGGCGCTCTGCCTCCTGCTCCAGGCGCTCCATGCGTTGCTCCTATGTCAAGCCGCGACGGCCAGGGGCGTCACCCGGGCTGCCTCGTCGGCTCGCAGGCGCCGGAACACCTCGTCGCTGATCCTCCTCCGCAGCGCCCGGATGGCCTCGGTCTTCGTGTCGCCGACGGCCCGTCGGTGCTCAAGGTAGGCCCGGCCGCGCTCGTCGATCCGCATCTGGGTGATGGCGATCCGGTGAAGGGCGAGGTTGAGCTGTCGGTTGCCGCCCCGTGAAAGGCGGAACCGGGTGACGTTGCCCGACCAGACCGGGACGGGGGCACTGCCGTTGTGGCGGGCGAAGGCCTCCTTGGAGCGGAAGCGGCGCATGCCCGCCGTCTCGCCCACGATCTTGCCCGCGGTCAGCGGACCGCAGCCCGGCAGGGCGAGCAGGGTCGGGGCGAGGGCCGCGACCAAGGTCTCGACCTCGCGCTCGAGCGGCCGGATCGCCGCCGTCAGGTCGCGCACCCGGCCGAGGAGGTCGCGGGCCAGGCGCGCGGCAGGCTCGGTGCGGCCGGCCAGCCGGCCCTCGAGATCCGCCAGGACGACCGCCCGGTCGAGCGATCGGGGACCGGGCTCCGCGATGCCGAGGTCGAGCAGGTGCCAGCGCAACCGCTGCATGTGCCGGGTGCGCTCGGCGACGAGGTCCTCGCGGTGATCGACGAGCAGCCGGAGCGCGCGCTCGGGGCCGTCGAGCGTGGCGACCGGGAGGCCGGGCTCGCGCAGCGCGGCCTGGGCGACGGCGAGGGCATCGATCGGGTCGCTCTTGCCGGGCTCACGCACCGAGCGCCGGACGCCGGCCATGAGCTTGGGCGGGACCCGGACGACCGCCTCGCCCGAGCGGAGCAGGTCGACCTCGAGCCGGCGGCTCAGGTGCCGGCAGTCCTCGAGAGCCCAGCGCCGGCCAGGGAAGCGCGCCGCCCAGCGGCGGAGCTCGAGGTGCCCGTCCGGGGTTGCCGGGATCGTCAGCTCGCCGAGCTTGCGGCCGGTCTCGCTGACGGCCACGACCGTGTGCCAGCGCTTGTGCAGGTCGGCACCGAGGATCACCATGTCCACCGTCTCCTCCTCGTGTGAGGTGACCGAGGACCGGTCGGCGGACACGGCTGAGTTGGGGCGCAGCCACGCTCCTATCAAGTCACGCCGGCCGGTCTGTCGTGTCTCCCGGCCGGCACAACGCATGGAAGCCACACCTTGCGGGTGGGCAAGGAGCGTAGGAGCCAAGCCGGAAGACGCAACAGACGATGACACTCACCCGCAGCGTAGCGGGCCGCGATCGCGGGCGGGGGGTAGGATCGACGCCAGCGCCCACCAGCCCGGAGGTCACGATGCTCCGCTTCCTCGCCCGGCTCCTCGGCCTGGCCGTCGGCATCTCCATCGTGGGCGGCGTCGCCAGCGCCATCGCCGCCCGCTCGTTCAAGGAGAACGCCCCGCCCCCGCCCAACCCGGCCTCCGACGAGATCGACCTGGCCGTGGTGATGAGAGGCGGCGAGCTCACCAGCACTGCCTCGGCGTTCCGCGGCGGCCGCGTCATCTGCTGGTACGGCGGCGCCGACGTCGACCTGCGGAACGCCGTCCTCGACCCGGCCGGCGCGAGGCTCGAGGTCCGGACCGCCTTCGGCGGCACGCGGATCGTCGTCGCTCCCGGCGTCCCCGTTCGCGTCTCCAACGCGGCGGTCTTCGGCGCCACGAGCAACGCCACCGACGCCCCCCTGCCGATGCCGGGGACGCCGGGCCTCGAGATCAGCGGCTTCACGGTCTTCGGCGGCCTCCAAGTGATCGCTCCCGAGATCGGCGAGGAGATCCCGGCCTGGTCCGGCGAGCAGGAGCGCCGCCACGACCACGAGGCGGGCGATGACGCCGGGGCAGGAGTCGCCGAGACGCAGCTGGCGCCAGCCTGAGCCTCCGCGTGACCACGGTCCTGCTCGTCCGCCACGGGGTCACCCCCCTCACGGGACCCGTCCTCTCCGGCTGGACGCCGGGCATCCACCTCGACGAGCGTGGCCGGGCCCAGGCGGCGGCACTCGCCGAGCGGCTCCGCCCGGTGCCACTGGCCGCCCTGGTGACCTCGCCGCTGGAGCGCTGCCGGGAAACGGCCGAGGCGATCCTGGGCGGGCGCGATCCGGCGCCGCCGCTCCACGTCGACGAGCGCGTCGGCGAGGTCCGCTACGGAGCCTGGACGGGCCGCGAGCTCAAGGCGCTGCGGCGGGACCCGCTCTGGGCGGTCGTCCAGGGTCGCCCCTCGGCCGCGGTCTTCCCCGACGGCGAGGGCCTGGCCGAGATGAGCGCCCGGGCGCTGGCGGCCGTTCGCGCCTGGAACGCGGCCCTCGGGCCGGATGCGACCTGGGCCCTCGTCAGCCACGGCGACGTGATCAAGGCGATCGTCGCCGACGCGCTGGGGCTCCACCTCGACGGCTTCCAGCGGATCGCCGTGGACCCCGCCGCCCTCGCCGTCGTGCGCTACGGGCCGCACGGGCCGCACGTCGAGCGACTCAACGACACCGGCGGGAGCGTGGCCGGCCTGGTCCCGCCCCGGCGGGCCCCCCGCCGCGGGTCGCGGGCGGCGGGCGCCCGCGCGGCGCGGTAGAGTCAGGTCATGTCCCGCCGCATCTACGACTACGGCCTTCCCGACCGCTTCATCGCCGGAACCGTCGGCGAGCCCGGCAACCGGACCTTCTTCCTGCAGGCGAAGCGAGGCACGTCCCTCGTCTCCGTCGTCCTCGAGAAGGTCCAGGTCCAGGTCCTCGCCGAGCGGATGGCGCTCCTCCTCGCCGAGGTCGCTCGCCGCGGCGTCCGCGTGCCCGAGGCGCTTGCTCCGGGCGACGACGACGCCGCTCCCCTCGACGAGCCCCTCGTCGAGGCGTTCCGGGTCGGAACGATGACCCTCGCCTGGGACGGCGGGAGCGACGAGATCGTCGTCGAGGCCCGCGCCCAGGTCGAGGCCGAGGAGGAGGAGGAGGAGGAGGAGGAGGAGGACGTCGCCGACGACGAGGAGGACGACGAGGACGAGGCGGAGGTCGAGCTCGCCGACGACGACCCTGACGGGCCGGACCTCGTGCGTGTCCGCCTGACGCCGCTGCGGGCCCGCGCCTTCGCCGAGCGCGCCCTGCGGACCGTCGCCGCAGGCCGGCCGCCCTGTCCCCTGTGTGGCCAGCCACTCGACCCGACCGGTCATCTCTGCCCGCGCCGCAACGGGTACGTCCACTGAGCCGCCGCCCGACGGCGCCCTCCGGCGCGCGGGCTCGTCGCCGTCGACCATGAGCGACGAGCGTCGCCGGCCCGACGAGGCCGGCGAGGGCCATCCGCCCGACGAGGCCGGCGAGGCCTGGCCGTCCGAGCGGTCCGGTCCCGACGACGACGCCCGCCCCGAGCTGCCGCCTGCCGTCGCCCTCGAGCCGTCCGTCGCGATCCCCTTCCTCGAGGAGGGCGAGATCGAGATCGTCGGCCGCCTGGTCCAGGCGTCGAACACGACGCTCCTCGTGGCCGTCCACGGGGACGTCCCGGGGCGCGGCCCCACGGTGGCCGCGGCGGTCTACAAGCCCGTCCGGGGAGAGCGGCCGCTGTGGGACTTCCCCGACGGGACCCTCGCCCACCGCGAGGTCGCTGCGTTCATCGTGTCGCAGGCCAGTGGCTGGGACGTCGTCCCGCCCACGGTCTTCCGCGAGCGGGCGCCGGTCGGTCCCGGGATGGTCCAGCTGTGGGTCGAGGTGCGCGACGATCGCGACGTCGTCGAGCTGGTCCGGGGCGCGGATCCCCGCCTGCGGCGGATCGCCCTTTTCGACGCCATCGTCAACAACGCCGACCGCAAGGCCGGCCACCTGCTCGTCCGCGACGACGGGATCATCCAGGGCGTCGACCACGGCGTCACCTTCAGCGTGGATCCCAAGCTGCGGACCGTCCTCTGGGGCTGGCGCGGGACTCGGCTCGCCCAGCGCGAGCTCGAGGCGCTGGCCCTTCTACGCGGGACCCTCCCGCGGCTGGCGTCGAGCCTGCAGCCGCATCTCGAGCGTGCCGAGATCGAGGCCACGAGGGCCCGCCTCGACGGGCTCCTGCGGAGCGGCCGCTTCCCCCAGCCGCATCCCGACTGGCCGGCCATCCCCTGGCCCTGGTACTGACCGGAGCGACGCTCCCGGCCGCGACCGCCTGACGGCCTACGCGGGACGCGGCGGAACGGTGCCGACGTGGAGGGTCACGATGCCGCCGGACATCGCGATCCAGCGGACGTCGACGAGGCCGGCCTCAGCCATGATGTCGGCGATCCGTTCGGGCGGCGGGTAGCTCCTGACGCTGCGGACGAGATAGGTGTAGGCACCGCCCTGTCCGGCCACCTTCCCGATGACCGGGACGATCCGGTCGAACCACCAGCGGAGGATGCGGGCAAGGCGGCTGCGGGGGCGGGCGATCTCCAGGCAGACGACCCTGCCGCCGGGCCGGACGACGCGGGCCATCTCGGCGAAGCCACGCCCGTAGTCGGGGAGGTTGCGCATGCCGTGGGCGATCGTGGCGGCGTCGAACGTGTCGTCCTCAGCGGGCAGGGCCATTGCGTCACCGACGACGAACGTAAGTCCCGGACGACCGGCAAATCGCCGACGGGCGATCCCGATCATGCCGGGGCTGATGTCGACGCCGAGGACCTCGCCGCCCGGCCCGACGCGGCGCTGGAGGTCGGCCGCGACCTTGCCCGTGCCGGTGGCGATGTCGATCCCCCGCCCGCCCGGCCGCAGGCCGGTCCAGGCGACCGCGCGCCGTCGCCAGCGCGGCTCCTGGAGGGCGCTGATGACCAGGTTCATCGGGTCGTAGACGCCGCTGATCCGGTCGAACATGGCGCCGACCTCCTCGGACGCCGCGGCATTGCCGCGCTCGGTGGCACGGCCGGAAGGGGCGGCTTCGCGCCCGGGGCGCGGATTCGTCATGCGGAAGCCTCCTGGCGTGGCTCGGAGCGTGGCGGTCCCGGCGGGGAGGGCCAATCGCCGGCGGCCAGCGCTGCCGCGATGGCCTCCCGGACGGCAGCCGCGACCGTGGCCGGGTCGGTGATCGGCGCCGTGTGGCGGAGGCCCGCCAGGTCGGTGCGCCGCGCGCCCGGGATCCGAGCCGCGAGGGCGTCGGCGATGGGGGCGTAGAACGGCTCGGACGCGGAGCCCGTGAGGATCGCCACCGGGCAGGCGATGCGGACGAGGCCGTCGGGGTCGAGACCGGCCATCGCGGCGTCGGCCGCCGCCCCCCCACCCTCCGCCTCGAGGAAGGCCCGCGTCCGCTCCGCCAGCGCGGCCCACGAGCGCGGGCCGGCCACGCCCCGCATGAACGCCCCGGCGGCAGCGGGCGGGCCCCCCGCGGCGGCTGCGGCTGCGACCTCCCGGGCCACGCGCGCGAATGCCCGCTGCGTCCGGGCGTCGGCGAGTGGACCGTAGGGCGGCTCGTAAGCGACCACGGCCCTGACGCGATCGGGCAGCCGCGCGGCCGCCTCGATGGCGACGACGCCGCCGAAGCTATGGCCGACGAGGATGGCCCGTTCCGCTCCCGCGGCGTCGAGGTGGGCGGCCAGGTCCGCGACGTGCTCCTCCATCGCCACGCTCCGCGGTGGGTCAAGGCGTCGCCCGCCGCTCCCGCGGCGATCCGGGGCGAGGACGCGGAGGTCGCCCGGCCCCGCCACGGCGGCGAGGAGCGGCGCCAGCTGGCGGCCGGTGGAGAGGGTCGCATGGAGGAAGACGACGAGCGGGGTGAGGCGCTCGCCCAGGTCGCGGCGACGGAGCTTCCCGGACGGCGTGCGCGGAAGGTCCGCCAGGCGCACGAAGGCGGCAGGCACCTTCTGGGGCGCCAGGCGTTCCCGGCACCAGGCCCGGAGGGCAGGGTCGCCGGGGTCGACGGCCGCTGGGCGCAGGACGATGCCCGCGACCGGGACCGTCCCCCACGCCGGATCGGGACGGCCGGCGATCCCCGCCTCTCGGACCGCCGCATGGGCCGCCAGGACGGCCTCGATCTCGGCCGGGTCGACGTTCTCGCCGCCGGAGACCAGCCGGTCGTCGAGGCGGCCAGCCACGAACAGGCGCGCCTCGGCGTCGAGCCGGCCCAGGTCGCCGGTCCGGAGCCAGCCGTCGGCGGTGAACGCCTCCGCGCTCTCCTCCTCGCGCCCGAGATAGGCGGAGAAGGCGGCCGGCGAGAGGACCTGGATCTCCCCGATGCCGTCGGCGCCCGGCTCGGCGATCCGGACCGCCACGCCCTGGAGCGGCCGTCCGGAGGAGTCGGGGAACGCGGCCGCCTCCCCCGCGGGGAACGCGGTCACGCCCGAGCCAGCCTCCGTCAGCCCAAACGTCGGGACGACGGGCCATCCCGCGGCCGTGGCGCGGCGGACGAGGTCGGGCGGGATCGGGGCCCCACCGAGGAGCACAGCCCGGACTGAGGGTGGCGGCGCGGCGGCCGTTCCGGCGGAGCCCTCGGCGTCGAGCAGGCGCGCCAGCTGAATGGGCACCAGCGAGACGTGGCTCGGCGCGTCGGGGCCGCGCAGGACGCGCAGGACCGCGTGCGGGTCGAAGCCCGCCGCGATCGACAGCGGGACCCCGTCGCCGAGGGCACGCCAGGCCACGCCGAGGCCGGCCACGTGCGAGAGGGCCAGGCAGAGCAGCCAGCCGGTGGCTGGCGGCAGCGCCGCCGACCAGGCTGCCGCGCTCGCGCCCAGCGCCGCGTGCGAGAGGAGCGCCGCCTTCGGGCGCCCCGTCGTGCCCGAGGTGAGGACGGCAACGGCCGGGGATGCCGGGGCGAGCTCGACGCTCCGACGCTCGACGCCCCGCGCCCGCAGCGCGAGCGCAGCCGGGTCGAGCGCCGGGATTCCGTGGTCCGCCGCGAGCTCGGCGAGGTCGGCGTCGTGGACGAGCAAGGATGGCCTCGTCTCGGCCAGCGCCTCCCCGACCTCGCGCCGGGTCAGCCGCGTCCCGAGCGGCACCGCGATCGCCCCGGCGCGGAGGATCCCCGCCACGAGCGCCACCGCCTCGCCGGACGGCACGACGAGGAGCGCGACCCGGTCGCCGGTGCCCACGCCCGCGGCGTGGAGCGCCGCCGCGGCGACGTCCGTCGCACGGTCCAGGCCGCCGAACGAGTGGTCCCCCTCGCCGTCGCGAACGGCGATCGCAAGCGGCCGGGCGGCCGCGTGGCGCCGGATCGCGAGGGGCAGGCTCGGCGCCGAGCTCACCCGGCGGCCTCCACGGCCTCGACGGCGAAGCGCCTCAGGACCTTCTCGTCGAGGCGGATCCCCAGCCCTCCCGCCCCCGGCCCGCCGGGGGCGGTCATGCGCCCGTCCTCGACGACCAGCGGGACGGCCAGCAGGTCGTGCTCGAGGAGGCCTCCGGTCGCCAGGCCGTGGGCGAGCCCACCCGGGAGCCCGGGCGCACAGGCCCGCGCCGCCGCGATCCCGATCCCGGTCTCGAAGAGGGTCGAGAGAACGACGGGCACGCCCCGCTCCGCGGCCGCCGCGGCGATCTCGGCGACCGCCACCGGCCCACCGACGCGGGCGGGCTTGACCACCAGGACGTCGGCGGCGCCGGCGGCCAGGAGCCCGCGCACCGCAGACGGGGAGGACGCGGCCTCGTCGGCCGCCAGCGGGATCGCCACGAGGCGGCGCAGCTCCGCGGCCCCGGCCAGGTCGTCGGCGGGCAGGGGCTGCTCGACGTACTCGATGTCGAAGCGGGCGATCGCGCCGAGGCGATCCTCCGCCGTCGGCAGGTCCCACGCCCCGTTCACGTCGACGCGGAGCCGGACGTCTGGGCCGACGGCCTGCCGGATCGCCCGGACGCGGGCCACGAGGTCCTCGGTCTCGCGCTCGGCGCCGGCCTTCAGCTTGAGCGTCCTGAAGCCCGCCTCGATGGCCTGGAGGGCGGCCTCCGCCCCCGCCCGCGGCGCTCCGAAGCCGATCGTGCCATTGACCGGCACGGCCGTCGCGTCGAGGGGCGCGGCGAGGTCCAGCCGCGCCGCGTCGATGGCTGCCCGAAAGGCGCGGCCCGGCCCGCCGAGCAGAGCCAGCTCCTCAGCGTCGGGCAGGTCACCCTCCCGGGCGCCGCCGGCCGCCTCCCGGATCGCCCGGGCCAGGATCGTCTCCTCGACCTCGGTCGCGTCCGGCTCCAGGACCGCCTCGCCCAGGCCGGTCCGGCCGTCGGCCGCCTCCAGGAGGACGATCCACGCCTCGCGGTGGAGCCACATGCCGGTCGCCGTTGCGAAGGGGCGGCGGAACGGCACCCGAACGCGCAGCGCCGAGAGCCCGCGCACGGGGAGCGCCTCGAGGAGCGCCCGCAGGGCCGCCGGATCGGCGCTCATCGGACCGGACCGTCGAAGGGGAGCCCACCCAGGGCCAGGCCGGCGGCGAAGAGGATGGCGAAGGCGAGGGCCAGACGGGCCGTCCCCTTGAGGACTTCGTTGAGCTCCCGGGGCTCGACGAAGCCCCGCACGGTCCGCAGCAGGGACACCGCCATCGGCAGGGTGAGCAACGGCAGGGCGACGAAGGGCGCCAGGGGGCCCCAGCGGACGCCCAGGCCCAGCGGCGCCGCCAGCACGGCGACCACGTAGGCGAGGCCCAGCAGGATGGCGTACTCCAGGGCCGTCCGCCGCCGCCCCAGGAGCACGGCCAGCGTCCGTTTGCCGGCCGCGGCGTCGGTCGGGATGTCGCGGAGGTTGTTGACCACGAGGATCGCGCTGATCAGCGCTCCCGCCGGGATCGCCGCGACCACGAAGAGCGGCTCCAGGCGCAGGGCCTGGAGGTAGGCCGTGCCAACCACCGCCAGCAGCCCGAAGAAGAGGAAGACGAAGGCCTCGCCGAGGGCGTGGTAACCATAGGGGAAGGGGCCGCCCGTGTAGGCCAGGGCGGCCACGATCGCGATCCCTCCCAGGGCGAGGAGGACCGGCCCCCCGACGGTGACCAGCCACAGGCCCACGAGGCCGGCGAGGCCGATCACGAGGGCGATGGCGACCTCCAGCCGGCGCTCCGAGACGAGCCCCGCCGCGGCGACCCGGGTCGGCCCGACGCGGTCTGGCGTGTCGGCGCCCCTGCGGAAGTCGGACAGGTCGTTGGCCAGGTTCGCCAGCACCTGCAGGAGGAGCGCGACGGCGAGGCATCCCGCCGCCGTGTCGAGTCGGAACGGAGCCCCGACGGCGAGGGCCGCGCCCAGGCCGACGACGACCCCGGAGGCGGCCGCCGGCAGGGTCGCCGGGCGGATGGCGAGGAGCCAGGTCCGGAACGCCGAGGTCGTCGCGGCCGCCGGCACGGCTGCGTCCGTCACGGGCGACGGGGGAACTTCGAGAAGTCGGGCTCCCTCCGCTCGAGGAAGGCCCGAGAGCCCTCGTGGGCCTCGTCGGTGGTGTAGTAGAGGCCCGTCGCGTTGCCGGCGAACTCCTGGAGCCCGGCCAGCCCATCGGTGGCGACCAGGAAGGCGGACTTCAGGAAGCGGATCGCCGTCGGGCTCATCCGCAGGATCTCGTCGGCCCAGGCGATGCCCTCCGCCTCCAGGTCGGCGAGCGGCACGACCCGGTTGACGAGGCCCATCGCGAGTGCCTCGTCGGCCGTGTACTGGCGGCACAGGAACCAGATCTCCTTGGCCTTCTTGTCGCCGACGAGGCGGGCCAGGAGCCCGATCCCGAAGCCGCCGTCGAAGCTTCCGACCCGCGGCCCCACCTGGCCGAAGACGGCGTTCTGGCTGGCGATCGAGAGGTCGCAGACGACGTGGAGGACCTGCCCCCCGCCGATCGCATAGCCGTTGACCAGGGCGATGACCGGGATGGGCAGGGAGCGGATCTGGCGCTGCAGGTCCAGGACGTTGAGGCGGGCGATGCCGTCCTCCCCGACGTACCCGCCGGCGTGGCTCTTGTGGCGCTGGTCGCCGCCGGAGCAGAAGGCCTTGTCGCCCTCCCCGGTCAGGAGGACGCAGCCGACGGACGGGTCGTCGCGGATCCGGGCGAACGCGTCGATGAGCTCCCGCACCGTCTCCGGCCTGAAGGCATTGCGCACCTCCGGCCGGTTGATCGTCACCCTGGCGATGCCCGTGCCGGAGTGCTCGTAGCGGATGTCGCGGTACTCGCCGGCGGGGGTCCAGGCGACCGGCGTCGCGGGCGTGGTCATGGGGCTGCCTCCAGGAGGAAGTCGAGGACGACGGCGTGGAAGCGATCGGGGCGCTCGAGGTGGGGCGCGTGGCCCGCGCCGGCGATGGCGACCAGCCGGGCCGCGGGGATCCGGGCCGCGACCTCCTCGGCACGCTCGCGGGCGGGGTCGTCGGCGCCGATCACCACGAGCGTCGGCGCGGCGATCCCGGCGAGGCGGTCGTGGAGCGGCTCCATCGCGCCCTGCCCGCCGTGGACCAGCGAGGCGGCCAGGCAGAGCGGGTCGTTGGCGCGGCGGATCGCCTGCTGGCGGGCGCGATCCGCGTCCGGCAGGGCGGCCTCGCCGGCCATCACCGGCTCCGCCTCCCAGCGGGCGGCGAAGGCCTCGATCCCCTCGGTCGCCAGCTGACGGGCGCGATCCGCGTCCGCGGCCGCCCGCGCGGCGCGGGCGACAGGGTCGGCGATCCCGGCCGACGGCGCCTCGACGACGAGGCGGTGAACGACGTCGGGATGGGCGACGGCCAGGCGCATGGCGATTCGCGCCCCCATCGAGTAGCCGATGAGGTCGACGCGCGGCGCGCCGAGGCGCACGACGATCGCCGCCAGGTCGTCCGCCGTCCGCTCCACCGACGCCCGGGGCCGCGGATCGGGGTCCGCCGGCTCGCCGCCCGTGGGCACGTTCCAGCCGCTGCCGCCGTGGCCGGGCAGGTCGGGGACGATGGCCCGGACCCGGTTCCCCAGCCCGGCGAGCCCGGCCCAGGAGAGGCCGCTGCCGCTGAACCCGTGCAGGAAGAGGACCGGCTGCCCGCGGCCGGCGACGCGGACGGTCCAGGGCATCCCACCGACCTGCATCCGGAGGCGCTCGCTCATCGGGGCGCCTCCTGGTCCGCTCCGACGAGCACCCCGAGGGCGGCCTGGACGACGGCCGCCGCCTCGTCGTGGAGCGCCGCGTTCCGGGCGCGGTCGCTGCGCAGCTCCAGCACGCGGACGCCGGGCGCCTCGAGGGAGGCCGCCAGCGCATCGCGCAGGCCGGCGGCGTCCAGGAGGCGGTGCTCCGCCCCGAGGGCCACGACCGCCGCCGTGAGGTCGATCCCGTGGGGCGTGCCGAAGAGCTCCTCGTAGTGCTCCGGGAGACCCGCGCTGGGGACGTCGGCCGTGGCCTGGGGGAGGAAGGAGAAGATGCCGCCCCCGTCGTTGTGGACGACCACGATCGTCGCCGAGAGGCCCTGGAGCCGGGCCGCCACCAGCCCGGTCAGGTCGTGGAGGAGGGCGAGGTCGCCCACGACGAGGGCCACCGGGACCCCGGTCGCGGCCGCGCCGAGGGCCGACGAGACGACCCCGTCGATGCCGTTGGCGCCGCGGTTGGCGAGCGGGCGGATGGCCCGCGGCCCGGCCGGCAGCCAGGCGTCCATGTCGCGGACCGGCATCGAGCTGCTCGCCCACAGGATCCCGCCGTCGGCAAGCAAATCGCCCAGGAGGGCGAACGGCGCCCCTTCGAACAGCTCGCCGGCCTCCACGAGGCCCGCCAGCCAGCCGCGGAGCGCGTGGTCGGCAGCCCGATCGGCCGCCAGCCAGCCGTCGCACCAGGTCGCGGCCCGTGCCGGCGGCGGGCGCAGGCGGCTCCCGCCCGTCCGGCGCTCCCCCGCCCCGAGGGCATCGGCGAGGGCGTGCGCGGTCGCCGTGGCGTCGGCGTGGACGACCGTCGTGGGGATGATCGCGGGCTCCCGCCAGCCGCCGTCGCCGTCGATCACGACCTGCGCCGGTCGACGCTCCTCCAGGAGCGCCAGGAGCGGCCTGGAGGTGGGCGGCGCGCCGACGCGGACGACGGTCTGGGGGGCGTGGGCGTCGCGCCAGGGTCCCGGGCGGAGCAGCAGGTCGCCCCGCGCGAGGACGCGCGAGCGGTCGTGCGGGCCGCAGCGGACCATGGAGAGGGGGTCCGCCACGATCGGCCAGTCGAGGGCGGCGGCGAGCCGCGCGAGGGCCGCCGGGAGTGCCGCGTCATCCTGCGCCCCGGCGACGAGGAGGCCGCGCTCCACGCGGCACAGCCGGCGGGCCAGCGCCTCGACGTCCTCGGCCCCCGCCAGCCGCCGGCCGGCCACGACCTCCACGAAGGGCGAGTCGTTGCCCAGCCCGCCGTCGAGCGGCCCCAGGGGCCCGTCGGGGACGAGGGGCTCGCGGAACGGCACGTCGAGATGCACCGGCCCCGCCGGGCTCCCCAGCGCCATGGCGACCGCTCGCCCGGCAAGGGCCCGGACGTGGCGCCGGGTGACGTCGGCGCCGTCGAGGAGCGGGACCTCCGCGAACCACCTCGCATGGCGCCCGAAGAGCTCGACCTGGTCGATGGCCTGGGCCGCCCCCCGGTCCCGCAGCTCGGGCGGCCGGTCGGCGGTCAGGATCACGAGGGGCACCCGCCCCAGCGACGCCTCGACGACGGCAGGGAGGAGGTTGGCCGCGGCCGTACCGGAGGTCACGACGACCGCGACCGGCCGCCGCGACGCCTTCGCCATGCCCAGGGCGAAGAAGCCGGCGCTCCGCTCGTCGAGGAGGACCCGCACCCGGACGCCCGGGTGCGCCCGGAGGGCGAGCGCGAGCGGCGCGGACCGGGAGCCGGGGCAGACGACCGCCTCGCGGACGCCGCCGCGCACGAGCTCGTCGACGAAGCCGCGGAGGGCGAGCAGGTCGGTCATCGCCCGTCCTCGCGGAGGCGCCCCAGGGCCGAGACGACCGGGCGCAGCTTGATGCGGGACTCCTCCCACTCCCGGGACGGGTCCGAGTCGGCAACGATCCCGCACCCGGCGAAGAGCGTCGCCTGCTGCCCAGCGACCAGGCCGCAGCGCAGGGCGACCATCAGTTCGCCGTCGTCGTCCGCGCCGAGCCAGCCGACCGGGCCGGCGTACCAGCCGCGCTCGAAGCCCTCGTGCTCGGCGATCAGCTCCAGGGCGGCCTCCCGCGGCTGGCCGGCGACGGCCGGGGTCGGGTGGAGGCGAGCGCCGAGGGCAAGGAGGCCGGTCCGCTCGCGCAGCGTCCCCTCGATCGGCGTCAGCAGGTGCTGCACGTCGCGCAGGGCGAGGATCACCGGCTCCGGGGCGACCTCCAGGCGCTCCACGAGGGGCCCGAGGTGGTCGCGCAGCATGGCCACGACGACGGCATGCTCCTCGCGGTCCTTGTCGCTCGCCAGGAGGGCGGCGGCCAGTCGGGAGTCCTCGGCGGCATCGGTGCCGCGAGGCGCGGTGCCGGCGATGGCGACGGTCCGGAAGGCTCGGCCGCGGGTCGTGGCGAGACGCTCCGGCGTCGCTCCCAGGAAGGTCACGCCGCCGCGGACGAAGGCGAAGGTCGTGCTCTCGGGTCCGGCCGCGGCGAGGCGCCGAAGGGCGTTGAGCGGGTCCAGCTCCAGGGGCGAGCGGAGGCCGACCCGCCGGGCGAGGACGACCTTGTCGAGCCGGCCGCGGCCGACCGCCCCCGCGAAGAGCCCGACCACGCGATCCCAGGCGGCCCGCCCGGGCTGCTCGCCGGCGACCTCGAGCGGGGCGCCCGCAGGGCGGGCGACGAGGGCGCCGGGCGCCGGCGCGAGCTCGCGCGCCCGGGCGGCGAGCGCCTCCCAGCGCCGGGCGAGCAGGCGGGACGGCGCGACGCCGTCCCCGGGCACGATGGAGGCCGTGACGTAGGCACCCTCGGGCGTCCGGGCGTAGGCGAGCGCGGGGAGGACGAGCGACGCCGCGCCGAACGGCGCCCAGGCGGTGTCGTCGCCTGGCGTCCGGCCGGTGAACCCCAGGCCGCCGAGGAGGACAGGGCCCGTTCCGCGCGGCAGGCCCGCCGGGCCGCCATCGCCGGTCGCCCCGGCCGCCCCGAGCTCGGCGCCGGCCAGCAGCGCGCGCCACGCCTCGGAGGCGACGGCGAAGCGATCCGGTCCGGCCGGGTCGACCGACCAGGCCCGCCCGACGCCCACGAGGGCGAACCCGTCGGCCACCTGGAGCCAGAGCGCTGCCTCCAGGTCGACCTCCCGGGCGGCCTCGAAGAGCGCGATCGGATCGATGTCCTCGGCCGGGATGGTGGCCACGCGGAGGGCATCTTCCCGGCCGACGGCGTCCAGCGCATCGTCCAGGCGGGCCGCCGCCGCGTCGACGCCCGTCCGATCCGCCACGGTCATCGCGTGGAGCCCCCGGTGGCCGATCCGGAGGCGATGCGCTCCTCCGGCACGCCCACGCTGCGCAGGAGGAGCGCACGCAGCGTCGGGTAGGAGTCCTCGAGATGGCCCGGGTCGTCGGCCAGGAGCCAGCGGGCGACGACCTCGTTGAGGGCCCCGAACCAGGCGACCCCCGTGATCGCCGTGTCGATCGGCGGGATGGAGCCGTCGCGCACCGCCTCGTCAAGGTAGCCCGCGATGAGGCGGGCGAAGCGATCGTGGAGCTCGTTCGTCTCCGCGTTGAAGGCGCGTCCGGCGCCGAGCGCGTCGACGAAGAGGAGCCGCGCCATCGTCCGGTGCCCGGCGAAGGTCGCCAGCACGGTGTGCAGCGCGGCATCCGCCTTCGCGATCGGGTCCGTCTCCGTGGCGACCGACCGCTCGACCTTCGCCGCCAGGCGGTCGGCGGTCGTCCGCATCAGCTCGCGGAAGAGGGCCTCCTTGGTGGCGAAGTGGAAGTAGACGCCGCCCTTGGAGGTGTCGGCCGCGGTCGCGATGTCGTCGACGGCGGTGTCGCGGTAGCCGCGCCGGGCGAACGTGTTGAACGCCGCGTCGAGGATCTGCTCGCGCCGCGTCCGGCTCTTCTCCGCCTGGGCGGAGGGCCGTTTCTCCGTCGCCACCAGGTCGCCGCCTCCTCCCCGCTCGGGCCGCTGGTCGTCCGTCGGGCGCGGCCGCCCCGAAAACCGACCGGCCGGTCGGTTTGTCCATCATACGTCGGGTGCGCCGCCAGGGGCGCGTGGAGCGCCCCGCCTGGGGGTCGTGTGGCGTGCGTTGTCAGCCGGCCGGGATCTCCAGGATGAAGCGGGCGCCGCCGCCGGGAGCGTCGCCCACCGTCAGCGTCCCCCCGTGCAGCTCCGCCAGGCGGCGGGCGATCGCCAGCCCGAGACCGCTGCCGCGGTCGGCGCGGGCCCGCGAGGCGGGCATCCGGGCGAACGGCTCGAAGATCGCCTCGCGCATGGCGGAGGGCACGCCGGGACCCTCATCGAGCACCTCGAGGCGGCAGCGGTCGCCCGCCGCCCGCGCGGCGGCGACGGTCACCGTCCCGCCTGGCGGGGAATGCCGGAAGGCGTTGTCGAGGAGGACCAGGAGGACCTGCAGGAGGCGGTCGGGGTCCCCCTCCACGGTCATCGGCGGCAGCCCATCCGGTGGGCCGATGAGGGCCAGGTTCCGATCGGCCGCCAGGGGGGACACGCGGCGGACCGCGGTGCGGGCGACGGCGACGAGGTCGAGCGGACCCGTCTCGAGGGCCAGCGAGCCCCGCTCCGAGGCCGCCATGGCGAGCAGGTCCTCGGTCAGCCGGCCCAGCCGATCCGCCTCGCCCACGATGTCGGCGACGAGTGGTCGTCCGTCGGCCGTCACGAGGTCCTCGCGCTGGAGGATCTCGGCCGAGGCTCGGATGAGGGCGGCCGGGGTCCGGAGCTCGTGCGACGCGTCGGCGACGAACTGCCGCTCCGTCTCGAAGGCCGCCCGGATCGGGACGAGCGAGCGGCCGGTGATCCAGCGTGTCGCGAGGGCCGCCCCGGCGATGCCCAGGATCCCCAGGAGGAGCGTCGCCAGGACGAGGCGCTGCGACTGGCGATCGTGGAGGGTCATCACGATCCCGGCCTGCAGCCAGCCGACCTTCGCGTCGTGCTCGCCGACGATCTCCAGGGTCAGGAGGCGGACCGTGATCCCCCCGGCCACGACCGTCCGGAGGTCCCGGCGCGAGGCCCGCGCCGCCTGCACCGAGGCCTGGTCGGGAAGCCCGGTGAGGGGCACGCCCGACGGGTTGACCAGGAGCGCTCCAGCGTCGTCGAGGACCAGGAAGAACGTGTCGGACGCCTGGGGGGCGTGGCTCTCGCCGGCCTCGTGCTCCTCCGACGGCGCCTCTCCGCCGAGCTGCGCGAGATAGGCCGTCGCCGCCGCCTCCAGGGCCCGATCGACCTCCCCGTCCAGGATCGACGTCCCGATGACCGCGGTCGCCGCGCCGAGGACGAGCACGAGGGCCCCGATGACCGCCAGGGTCCCCAGGGCCAGACGACGCCTGGTCCGCGCGAGGAGGGCGGCGTTGGGCCCGCCCTGCCCGGCCGTCGTCACGCGGGGTCGACCCGCAGGGCGTACCCGACGCCGCGGACGGTCCGCAGCAGCCGCTCCCGGCCGAGCTCCGCCAGCTTGCGCCGGACGTAGCTCACGTAGAGGTCGACGACGTTGGAGTAGACGTCCGGCTCGGCGCCCCAGACGGCGTCGAGGACCTGCTGGCGGGTCACGACGCGGCCCTCGTGGCGGATGAGATAGGCAAGGAGGGCGAACTCGCGGGCCGAGAGGTCGACCGAGCGCCCGCCGACCCGGGCCACGTGGCGCTCCTGGTCGAGCTCCAGGTCCCCCGCGACCAGCGGCCCCGGCGCGCTCGCCGCGGGCCGCCGTCCGAGGGCCCGCACGCGGGCGAGGAGCTCGGAGAACGCGAAGGGCTTGCCGAGGTAGTCGTCCGCCCCGGCGTCGAGGCCGGCGACCCGCTCGTCGACGCCGCCCAGGGCCGTCAGCATGAGGGCCGGCGTCGCCACGCCGCGCGCCCGCAGGAGGCGCAGGAGCTCGAGGCCCTCCAGGTCGGGCAGCATGCGGTCCAAGACCAGGACGTCGTACGGCTCGCCGCCGGCGGCATGGGCGAGCGCGCTCACGCCGTCCGGCGCGACGTCGACCGCGTGGTGCTCCGCGACGAGGACGCGCCGGATCAGCTCGCCCATCCGGGGCTCATCTTCGACGACGAGGATCCGCATCGCCGGCCATCCTCGCCGCGTGAGGTCGGCCCGTCAACGGCCGGAGGGCCTTCCTGTGAGAACGCACATCCCGGGCACAGGCCGTGCTCATCCCCGGACCCGATGCTTCCGTCGTCACGAACCCCCGCGGGCGCGCGGCCCGCAGCACTGGAGCACACCATGGAACCCACCCCCGGACCGCGCCGTCCGACCGCCGCCAGCCGCCTCGGCCTCGCCGTCGCCACCCTCGCCGCAGCCGGCACCTTCGCCGCCGCGGTGCTGGTCGCGGGTCTCCCCACCGCTCCGGTCACGGACGCCGCCGCGGCAGTGCCCACGACTGCCGCGACCACCGATCCGGCGACCGGTGAGCGGGTCGTCGTCGACACCGTCTACGTCCTGACGCCGGCGCCAGCGGCCCAGCCCACCTGGACCGGTCGCCAAGACGGCGAGCAAGAGGGCGAGCACGAGGGCGGCGAGAGCCACGAGGGTCACGAGGGCAACGGAGGCGACGACTGAGATGAGCGCCCCCGCCCCGCGCCCCGGCCGGCCGCTGCCGCCGCCCCCCGACCGCGGCTCCTCCCCCCGTCGCCGACCCGATCCCCGACCGATGCGGCTGGCCTTCGCCGCCGGGGGGGCGGCGACCATCTCCGCGCTCGTCGCCCTGATCGCCAGCTCGGCGACGCCGGCCGGCGCGGCGACGCCCTCGGCGACCGCCGTCGCGGCAGCGTCGGGCGGCGCGGCCGACGTCACGCCGGTCCGCCACGTCACCCGCTACGTGGTCCTCCCGCCCGGCCAGCTGCCGCCGACGGGCGTCACGACCACGCCGCCGTCCACCCTCGCCGTGCCCGTGGCGACGCCGGCGCCGCGCCCGCGCCCGGCCGTCGTGACCAGCCAGTCCGGCAGGCCATAGGTGATCGCCGAAGCGACGCGCGCGCCCACCCGGGCGATCGGGGACGGCGAGCGCGGGATCACTCGCGGCCGGCCCGCGCCCGTGCGGGCCCAGCCGACCCTCGCCCACACCACGCACGCCTCGCGGGCCATGGGCGGCCGCCTGGCGATCCACCTCGCGGTGCCGGCGGCGGCCGAGCGGTCCGGCGAGGGCGACGCCCGAGGCGTCGCTCGGCGCGTCAACGCCTGGTCAGCGCTCCTGACCCGCCATGACCCCGCCTCCCCGCTGATGGTCCTCAATGACGACCCTCGCCGCTCGGTCCCCGTCCGGCCTACACTGGCGGCGGCCCTCGCCTGGGCAAAGGAGGCGGCGCGCATGACCGGCGGCCTGGTCGACGTCACCCTGCTGCCCGAGCGCCTCGCGGCCGAGACCGGCCCGGGCGCCGCGGCGGACGCAGATGCGCTTGACCGCGCCTGGCGAATCCGCCCCATCGGCCATCGGCGGAACGCCGTGGATCGCGCGCCGGGAACCCGCTTCGACCTCGACGGCGTCGCCAAGGGCTGGCTCGCGGACCGGGCCCTCCGCCTCCTGGCCGGCCATCCGGGAGCCGCGGTCGACGCGGACGGCGACGTCGCCGTCCGCGTCGCGCCGGGCGACCGCTGGGAGATCGGCGTCGCGGACCCGCGGGCCGCCGGCGACCTGCTGGCCGTCATCGCTCTCGGCGACGCACCGGGCTCATCGTCGGTCGCCCGCCGGACGTGGGGCGTCGCCACCTCTGGGACCAGCGTCCACCGCTTCGGGCCCGAGGCCCATCACCTCATCGACCCGCGGACGCGCCGGCCCGCCGCCACGGACGTTGTCCAGGCCACCGTCATCGCCTGGTCCGCCGCCGCCGCCGAGGCGTATGCCAAGAGCGCCGTCGTCCTGGGGGCCGTGGCCGGCCTGGACTTCCTCGACCGGGCCGGGGTCGCCGGCGCAATCCTCCTCCTTGCCGACGGGCGCGTCCTGGCGCTCCCGCGGACGACGGCCTTCCTGGCATGACCTACCGCGGCCTCGACCCCCGGACCCGGCCCGTCCGCTGGGCCCTCTTCGGTGTCGCCGTCGCCATCATCCTGGCGGCGACCCTGCCCGCCGCCGCGGACGCGCTGCTCCGGCTGACCCAGGTCGCGCCGAGCCGGCTGCCATGGGTTGCCACGCGCCTGATCGGCTTCCTGTCGTACTTCGCGATCGCCGGCTCGGTCGTCTACGGCCTGCTCCTGTCGACGAAGATCCTCGACGCCATCGCCCACCGGCCGGTCAGCTTTGCCCTCCACCAGGACCTCTCCGCGATCGGGCTCGGGCTGGCTGGCGTCCACGCCTTCCTCCTCGCCCTCGACGGGAGCGTGCCGTTCTCGCTCGCCGAGATCGTGGTCCCCTTCGCGGCGCCCTACCGGCCCCTGTGGGTCGGCGTCGGGCAGGTCGGCCTCTACCTCACCGCGATCGTCTACGCCAGCTTCCACCTCCGGCGGCAGATCGGGCAGCGGGCCTGGCGCCTGATCCACTACCTGACGTTCCTGTCCTTCCTGGGCGCAACGGCCCACGGCATCCTCTCCGGCACCGACACCGGGACCGCCTGGGCCTGGTGGAGCTACGTCGCCGCGAGCGCCCTCGTCGTCTTCCTCACGGCCTACCGGGTCGTCATCTCCGTGGAGGCGCGGCGGGTCGCGTCGGCCCTCCCGGTCGCCGCCCGGGCTCCCCGGCCGGCTCCCCTCGACTTGCGCGCGCCCGGCCGCTGAACCGCGCTGGCCGCGCGCCGCGGTCGGACCGCACTCCCGTCCACCGATCGCTTGATCTGGCGCGCCCGATCGGCCGCGAGGCTGATTTGGTATGTACCAATCGGTGCATTCGGCTACCATGGACGCGCCGGGCCGCCCATCCGGCAGGCTGCCGAGGGAGATCCACACGCCGTGCGCGAGCCGCTGTACGCGATCATCGCCAGTCGCGCCGAGGCGCGCATCCACGACGGCGAGTGGGCACCCGGCGATCGGCTCCCCCCGGAGCGCGAGCTGTGCCGCGACCTGAAGGTGAGCCGGGCCACGCTCCGCCAGGCGCTCGCCGAGCTGGAGGAGCGAGGCCTCGTCTCGCGCCACCAGGGCCGCGGCACGTTCGTGACCAGGCCGCGGGTCCAGGCCGACCTGGCCGGCTTCTTCAGCTACGGCGAGGCCCTGCGGGCGCGGGGCATGACGCTGGGCGCCCGGGTCCTCGCCCTGAGCGTCACCGAGGCCGGCCGCGCGATCGCCGCCGAGCTCGGGATCCTGCCCGGCGACCCGGTCGTCCGCCTCGAGCGGGTACGGGCCGTCGAGGCCGAGGCGCTGATCCTCGAGACGACGAACCTGCCGGCAGCTCGCTTCCCGGGCCTCGAGACGCGCGATCTGGCCAGCCGCTCGCTCTACCAGGTCCTCCACGAGGACTTCGGCTGCGAGGTCGAGACGGCCGTCGAGACCCTCGAGCCGGTGATCCTCACCCCGCGCGAGTCCCACCTCCTGGGCGTCCCGCGCAACGCGCCCGCCCTCATGATCCGGCGCGTCACGACCGATTCGACCGGGCTCCACGTCGAGCACACCCAGGCCATCCTCCGCGGCGATCGGACCCGCTTCCTCCTCCAGCGGCGCGTCCACGAGCTCCACCCCGTGGACGTGGGGGCGGCGATCCCGTCCGCCCCGTCCGCCCCGTCCGTCGCCGCCCTCCGTCCCACGACCCCCGCGGCGCGGCCGCTCCGACCGACGCGGGCCCGGGGGCGGCGCCGCGCGGCCCCCGCCACCTGACCGCTGCAAGGAGAACCGCCGTGCCGAACGCCGGGGAGCGCTGGCTCGCCGTGGCCGCCGAGACGATCGAGAGGATCCGGAGCACGCAGCTCGAGGCCTGCCAGCAGGCCGCCGCGATCTTCGCCCAGTCGATCGCCGCCGACCACCTGGTCCACGTCTTCGGCTCCGGCCACTCCCGGATGAACACCGAGGAGATGTTCCCCCGGATCGGCAGCTTCCCCGGGTTCCATCCGATCGCCGAGCTGGCGATCTCCAACCACGTCGGCGTGGTGGGCCCCAACGGCCTCCGCCAGGCGATGTTCCTCGAGAAGGTCGACGGCTTCGGGCGGGTCATCCTCCAGCAGTTCAAGGTCCACCCGGGGGACGCCTTCCTGATCTTCAGCAGCACCGGGATCAACGGCGTCGTCATCGAGGTCGCCCTCTACGCGAAGAAGATGGGCCTGCCGGTCGTCGCCGTGACGTCGGTCGACCACGGACGGGCCACGGCCTCGCGCCATCCCTCGGGCCGGAAGCTCATGGAGATCGCCGATGTCACGATCGACAACTGCTCGCCGGCCGGCGACGCCGTGGTGGAGATCCCGGGCGTCCCCTTCCGCGTCGGCCCGTCCTC
The DNA here is from genome assembly GCA_963821235.1 of uncultured Chloroflexia bacterium. Lineage (GTDB taxonomy): Bacteria > Chloroflexota > Limnocylindria > Limnocylindrales > CSP1-4 > CTSoil-043. The sequence goes on along the minus strand of CAWGCS010000001.1, from coordinate 1,764,894 downwards.
CTCGATCGGGGCGATCGCCGTCGTCGACACGATCAAGGTCCTGACGGCCGAGATGCTGGTCGAGCGGGGCGTCGTGCCGGTGGTCCTCACCTCGCCGCACTTCGTGGGGAGCACGGCCGGCGAGGAGCAGCTGGAGCGGGTCTACGACGAGTACTTCCGGCGCATCCGCCCGGCCTACGACGGCGAGGGGGCCATCCCCGTCCCCGCCGACTGGCGTTGAGCTCGGCGGAGCCGGGGGCCATGGGCCGCCTCGCCGGACGGGCGCTGCTCGTCACCGGGTCGACCGGGATCGCCGCGGCGGCCGCCCGCCGCTTCGCCGGGGAGGACGCCCGGGTCTTCGTGGCCTCGCGGACGCCGGAGCACTGCGCCGCCCTGGCGGCCGAGCTCGCCGCGTCCGGTGCCGAAGCCGGCTTCCTGCCGGCGGACCTGACCGACGAGGGGCAGGTCGAGGCCGCCGTGGCGGCGGCGGTCGCCCGCTTCGGCCGCCTCGACGGCCTCTTCGCCGTGGCCGGCGGCTCGGGACGGCGCTTCGGCGACGGGCCGATCCACGAGCTGACCCTGGCGGGCTGGGAGCAGACCATGGCCCTCAACGTCACGACCCAGGTCCTCGTGGTACGGGCCGTCCTGCGGCGGATGCTCGCCCAGGCGCCGACGCCCGCCGGGAGCCGCGGCTCGATCCTGCTGATGTCGAGCATCCTGGCCTTCCACCCCGCGCCCGAGCTCTTCGCGACCCACGCCTACGCGGCGGCGAAGGGCGCGATCGCGACCCTGGCCAGGACGCTGGCCGCCGCCTACGCATCGCACGGCATCCGCGTCAACGCCCTGGCTCCGGCGCTCGTCGCCACCCCGATGTCGGCGCGGGCGGCCGCCGACCCGGCAACGAGCGCCTTCGCTCGCCGCAAGCAGCCGCTTGCCGGTGGCTTCCTGGACCCGGACGAGGTCGCCCTGGCGGCGGTCTACCTGTTGGCCGACGAGTCGCGCCACGTGACCGGCCAGATCCTGGCGATCGACGGCGGCTGGTCGGTGACCCAGGCCGCCCCGGAGCCCTGATGCCGCACCTCGACCGCCTCCCCCTGCTGGCCTCCGCCGACATCGTCGTCGTCGGCTCCGGGTCGGCCGGGTCGCCCGCCGCGATCGCCGCCGCCCGGGCCGGCGCATCGGTCGTCCTGATCGAGAAGCAGGCCTTCCTGGGCGGCACCAGCACCGCCGTCCTCGACACCTTCTACGGCTTCTACACGCCGGGCGAGGCGCCCTGGAAGGTGGTCGGCGGCATCTCCGACGACGTCGTCGTCGGCCTGCGCCTGCTGGGTCCCGTCGTGGAGCGCCCCAACACGCACGGCGCCGGCACCGGGATCACCTACCACCCCGAGCACCTCAAGGTGGTCTGGGAGCAGCTGGCGGCCGAGTCGGGCGTGCGGGTCCTCCTCCACGCCTTCGTCCAGGGCGCCGTCGTCCGCGACGGGCGGGTGGAGGAGGTCGTCGTGGCGACGAAGGCCGGCCTCGTCCGGATCGCCGGGCGGGTCTTCGTCGACGCCTCCGGAGACGCCGACCTGTGCGTCTTCGCAGGCTTCGGCTACGAGCAGGCCGGGGAGCTGGCGCCCGCCCAGACTCTGACCACGACGTTCCGCCTCGCGAACGTCGACCTCGTCCGGCGCGGCCGCCTGTCGAAGGAGGATCTCCACCGCCGGATGGCCGAGGCAGCCGCTTCCGGCGAGTACGACCTGCCGCGCCGCGAGGGGTCGGATCACGTGACGCCCGTCGAGGGGATGACCGCCACGGTCATGACCCGACTCGCCTCCTTCGAGGAGCGCGACGGCCGGATCGTGAACGCCGCGGACCCGGAGCTCCTCTCGCGCCGCGAGATCGAGGGGCGCCGCCAGGCCCTGGAGTACGTCCGCTTCCTCGTCGAGCGGGTCCCGGGCTACGAGCGGGCCGCGCTCGCCTCGCTCTCCGCCCAGGTCGGCGTCCGCGAGACGCGGCGCGTCCAGGGCGACTACCGGCTCACCGGGGAGGACGTCCTGGCCGCCCGCCAGTTCGACGACCAGGTCGGCCTGTGCGGCGCGCCGATCGAGGACCACCACGGCGGGGCGGACACCCGCTGGCAGTACCTTCCCGCCGGCCAGGCGGTGGGGATCCCCTACCGGACGCTCCTCGTCCGCGATGCGGCCAACGTCCTCGTCGCCGGGCGCTGCTTCTCGGCCACCCACGACGCCCATGCCGCCGTCCGCTCCATGGCCCAGTGCATGGCGATGGGCCAGGCGGCGGGGACCGCGGCCGCGCTGGCCGTGGTGCACGGGCTGGACCCCCGCGACCTTGCCCCCGACCGGCTCCGCGACCGGCTTCGCCTGGACGGGGCGATCCTCGAGCCGGCCGTGGCGCGGCCGGTCGGGGGCGTGGCGTAGGATCGGTCGGTGGACGGGTACGTCGTCGGGGTCGACATCGGCGGCACGCGGACCAAGACGGGCATCGTCGACCTCGACGGGCACGTCTCCGGCGAGACGATCGACGACACCGCCCGGGCCTCCTTCGCCGAGATCCTGCCCCTCGTCCGGGCCCACGTGCGCAGCCACCTCGCCGCCCGGGGCCCTGGCTGCCTGGGCATCGGGATCGCCCTGCCAGGGATCGTCGAGCGCAGCTTCGGCGTGCGCTACCTGCCCGGCAAGGTGCTGGGCATCGAGGGCTTCGCCCTGCGCGAGACGCTCGAGGTCGAGCTCGGGATTCCGGTCCGCTGCGTCAACGACGGCGAGGCGGCCACGCTCGCCGAGTGGCGCTTCGGCGTGGCGCGGGGGATCGACAACGTCGTCGGCCTCACCCTGGGGACGGGCGTCGGGTCCGGGGTGGTCATGAACGGCCGCCCGCTGGAGACGGCCAACCTGGGCAACGGCATCTCGGTCGGCCACTTCACGATCCACACCGGCGGCAAGCTGTGCCTGTGCGGCAACCGGGGCTGCGCGGAGACGCTCGTCTCGGCGGCGGCCGTCGCCGGCAAGCTGCGCGACGCCCTGACCCGCAAGGTCCCCTCGGTCCTGGCGGACCAGTTCCGCGCCGACGCCGCCTCCGTGACCTTCCAGTCCCTCGTCGAGGGCGTCCGGGCCGGGGACCGGGTCTGCCGGGAGATCCTCGACGAGTTCGTACGGGACCTGGGTGCCACGATCGTGACCGCGATCCACGCCTACAACCCGACCGTCGTGGTGCTCGCCGGCGGCCCGCTCGCGGCGGCCGACCTCTTCCTTGCGGACGTCCAGGCCTACGTCGATCGCTACGCCTTCATCTTCCCGAAGGGCCGTGTCGTCGAGCTGCGGCGGGCCCGGGACGAGGCCCACGCCGGCGTCCTCGGGGCTGCGGCGCTCGTCCTCTCCGAGCTCGGGGGCTGACGGGATGCCCTTCGTCCGCACCGTCCTCGGCGACGTCGACGCCGCAGAGCTGGGCGTGACCTACTCCCACGAGCACCTGGTGATCGACGGCGGGCGGCCGGTCCAGCTCTTCCCGGACTTCCGCCTCGATTCGGTCGAGGCAGCCGTCGACGAGCTGGCTCCGGCGCAGGCCCTCGGCCTGCGCGCGGTCGTCGACGCGATGCCCGCCGACTGCGGTCGCAGCGCGGCGAAGCTGGCCGAGATCAGCCGGCGGAGCGGCATCCACGTGATCGCCCCCACCGGCCTCCACCACGAGCGCTACTACCACGACCGCCACTGGAGCGCCCTCCTCGCCCTCGACGAGATCTCCGCCCTCTTCGGTGCCGACGTCGTCGAGGGGATCGACGTCAACGACTACGGCGGGCCGGTCGTCCGTCGGACGCCGTACCGGGCGGGCGTCATCAAGATCGCCGGCGACGCCGACGGGCTGACGCCCATCGAGGAGAAGATCTTCGCGGCGGCCGCCGCGGCCCACGTCCGGACCGGCGTCCCGATCCTCACCCATTGCGAGGGGGGGACGGCGGCTCCCCTGCAGGCCCGCTTCCTGGCCGACCGGGGCGTGGACCCGGGCCACGTCGTCCTGTCCCACGTCGACAAGGTCGTCGACCGGGGGTACCAGCGCGAGATCTTCGCCAGCGGGGCGATGGTCGAGTACGACCAGGGCTTCCGCTGGAAGGCAGGGCAGGAGAACGGGACGCTGACCCTCCTGGAGTGGGCCCTCGAGGACGGCTTCGGCGACCGCGTCGTGCTGGGGATGGACGCCGCCCGGCAGGGCTACTGGGCCGTCCACGGCGGCTCCCCGGGCATGGCCTGGCTCCTGGGCGACTTCGCCGCGGCGATGGCCGCCCGGGGGATCGGGCCGGCCGAGCAGGCCTGCCTCTTCGTCGCCAATCCCGCCCGCGCCTACGCCTTCGCCCCGACGGCCGGCTGAGCCCCGCGCATGATGTGTCGACCGTCGGCCCAGCCCCGCCCGGAGCCCTGCCCGTGACCGCGCCCGCCATCCTCACCAGCGTCGTCGGCTCCCACGCCCATCCATCCTGGCTGGTGGCCACCATGGCTGCCGCCGCCCGGGGCGAGCTCGGCCCGGCCGACCTGCGGGAGACGCTCGACGACGCGGTCGACACCGCCCTGCGCGACCAGGAGGAGGCCGGGGTCGACATCGTCTCCGACGGCGAGATGCGGCGGGCCGGCTTCTTCACGGCCGAGTTCTACCGCCACCTCAGCGGCGTCCGCGACGCGCCTCCGGCGCGCCGGCTGGGCGCCGGCGGTCATGACCAGCAGCACCGCTTCGAGGTCCTGGAGCCCATCGCAGCGCCGGATGGACTCGGCGTCGTGGACGAGTTCCGCTATGCCCGGTCGCGCACGGCGCGGCCCCTGCGGGTGACCCTGCCGGGCCCGTTCACCCTGGCCGGCCGCCTGGCCACCGGCCCGGGGGCCGTCTACCCGTCACGCGTCGCGGCCGCCGAGGCGTTCGTCCCCATCCTCGCCGCCGAGATCGCCGGCCTCGTGGCGGCCGGTGCCACCCTCGTCCAGGTCGACGAGCCCTCGCCGGCGATCCACCCCGACGCGCCGGCCGACTTCGCCGGCCTCCTCAATGCGGCCGTCGCCCCGGCCCTGGACGTTACCGGGGTCCGCCTGGCCGCTCACCTCTGCTTCGGCAACTACCTGGGCCGGCCGCTGGCGAAGCGGACCTACCGGCCGGTCCTGGACCAGCTGGCGCGGTTTCGGGTCGCCGAGCTGGTGCTGGAGTTCGCCAACCGCGAGATGACCGAGCTCGACGTCCTGCCGGGCCTCGTGGAGGCGGGCTTCGACCTCGCCATCGGGGTCGTCGACGTGAAGAGCTACTACCTCGAGACGCCCGACGACGTGGCCGAGCGGGCAGAGCTGGTCCTGGGGGCCGGGGTGCCCGAGAGCCGCCTCGTACTCGTCCCCGACTGCGGCTTCAGCCAGACGGCCCGCTGGGCGACGGTGGCGAAGCTGCGGGCGCTGGTGGCCGGTCGCGACCTGCTGCTCGGGCGGCCCGCGTAGGAAGGCTTCCCCTACCCGCCCCGGGGCTCCCCCGGCGCCCGGACGCGGAAGCTCGCCGACCAGGCGACCCGTTCGGCGGGCGCCAGGACGAGAGCCCGGTCGGCGGCGATCGCCGAGGCCAGGTCGTCGTCGGGCGAGGTCGTCGGCTCCAGGGCGTGCTGGTCGCGCGGCGCACCCGGCGGCGCCGGCCAGCCGCCGTCGTCGAGCCAGATGCCGAGGTTCGGGGCGATCGGCGCGTACCAGGTGAGCTCCAGGCGCGCGCCGTCGGGCTGGACCGCCGCGGCGACGCCCGGCAGGCCCTCCCCGCTGGCGCTGTCCCAGCTGCCGTAGAGCTCCCAGCCGCCGTAGAGCTTGAGGGCCGTCCCTGCCCCGGGTCCGCGCACGACGTCGAGGGCGACCGGCCGTCCGTCGGTGCCCGGCGTCTCCGGCCACTCCGCGCGCCCGGGCACGGGGGCAAGCGGGAGGCCCGCAGCGTGGGTGACGCGCACCGAGACGAGGCCCTCGACCTCGAGACGACCCCCCGCCTCGAGAGCCAGGAGGGGGTGCATCGACCAGAGCACGGGGAGCTCCCTGCTGTCGCGGTTCTCCAGCTCGTACTCGGCCACGACCCGCGGCCCGTCGAGGCGCAGGCGCCGCCGGAAGACATACCGGCGGCGCAGGCCCGGCCAGGTGGCCGTGAGCGCTGCGCCATCGCCGGCGACCTCCGCCGGCCGGCCCCACTGCTCCCCGTGGTCCCGCAGCGGTGGCCCGCCGGGATCCGCCGGGTCGGGGCACGGGGCGACCGTCGGGAGGCACTCGTCCCAGCCGTAGGCCGCGGCGCCCGAGAAGGTGGCGTCCGGCGCGCTCCAGCCGGCCGGCTCGCCGCGCTCGTCGACGGCCGGCGGGTCGCCGGCCACCAGCCATTCGCGGCCGGTCCACTGGTCGACGAGGCTGAGGACCCGGGCGCCGAGGGACGGGCAGACGAGGACCCGTACGCGTCCCGAGTCGAGCTCGAGGGTCTCGAACGGGCCGAACGGGGGGCCCTGGCGGATCACGCGACGGCCCCCGGCATCCGGCGCGGCACGGTCAGACCTGCGCGGCCGTTCGGGTGCGCGTCCTCTCGGCCCGCGCCTGGCGCCACTGGGCGACCGCCACGGCGACGATCAGGAGGACGCCGAGGGCGACCCGCTGGTAGAAGGTGTTCCAGCCCAGCAGGTTCATCCCGTTGTTCAGGACGCCGACGAGCACGACGGCCAGGAACGTCCCGATGATGGTCCCCTTGCCGCCGGCCGTGGCGGCCCCGCCGAGGAAGACGGCGGTGATCGCCTGCAGCTCGAAGCCGGTCCCGTTGTTCGGGTTGCCGGCGGCCGTCCGGGCCGTCATGAGGACGCCGGCCAGCCCCGCGATCCCGCCCGACAGGGCGTACATGCCGACCTTGACCCGGTTGACGGAGATGCCGGCCAGGCGGGCCGCGGTGGGGTTGCCGCCGATGGCGTAGATCGCCCGGCCGAAGTCCATGTACTTCATCAGCACGTGGACCACGATCGTCACCGACAGGAAGATCAGGAAGAGGACCGGGATCCCGGTCCAGTCCGACGCGCCGAGCTTGCCGACCGGCAGGCTCTCCAGGGTGCGGCCGGTCGCCAGCCAGGAGAATTCCGGCTGGGCGACCACGCCGACGGGCTTGCCGCCGGGGGCGATCAGGAAGGCCAGCCCGCCGTAGGCGGCCAGGGTTCCGAGGGTGGCGATGATCGGGTTGACCCGCAGGAGCGTCACGATCAGGCCGTTGCCGATCCCGCACAGGAGGCCGGCCGCGATGCCCGTGACGAGGGCCAGCTGCATCGACCCGCCGGGGAGGAAGCCGATCAGTCCTCCCACGGCCATGGCCGAGGCGACCGAGGCGACCGAGGCGACCGAGCCGACCGAGATGTCGAGCCCGGCGGCAATGATGACGACGGTCTCGCCCACGGCCAGGAGGCCCACGATCGCGGCGCTCTGGGCGAGGCTGTTGAGGAGGTTCTGCCAGCCGAGGAACTTGTCGGTCTGGGTGATGATCACCATGGCGAGGGCGGCGATGATGAAGACGAGCGAGAGGTTGTCGACGCCGACGACGTTGACCGCGCGTCGGAGCACGCTCGTCCGCGGCTCAGCCGCGCGGACGGCGCCGGCGGGGATCTCGCTCATTCGACCGTTCCCTCGACTGCGGGCGCCTCCGCGGCGCCATCGGCGACCGACAGGTGCTCGGCCATGGCGAGGGCGAGGACGTCCTCCTCGGTGGCACCGATGCCGGGTAGCTCGCCCGTGACCCGTCCGTTCTGCATGACGTAGATGCGATCCGACATCCCCAGGATCTCGGGGAGCTCGGATGAGATGAAGAGGATCCCGATCCCCTCGTTGGCGAGGTCATCCATGAGGTGGTAGATCTCCGCCTTGGCTCCCACGTCGATGCCGCGCGTCGGCTCGTCGAGGATCAGGACCTTGGGCCGGGCGGCCAGCCAGCGGGCCAGGACGACCTTCTGCTGGTTGCCGCCGGACAGCTTGCCGACCTCCTGCTCGAGCGACGGCGTCCGGACGCGGAGGCGCTCCACGAACTCGCCGGCGACGCGCCGCTCCAGGCGGGCCCGCACGAAGCCGAAGCGGCTCAGGCGCCGCAGGATCGCCAGCGAGGCGTTCTCCAGGACGCTGCGCACGAGCACCAGCCCCTCGCGCTTGCGATCCTCGGGAGCGAAGCCGATCCCCCGCCCGATGGCGTCACCCGGGCGCCGGATCGTCACCTGCCGCCCGTCGATCGCGACCGTCCCCCCGTCGCGGGGGAACTCCCCGAAGATCACCTTGGCGAGCTCGGTCCGGCCGGCCCCGACGAGCCCGGCCAACCCCACGATCTCGCCCGCGTTCACGGTCAGGGAGACGCCGCGGTGCCAGGCGCTCTGCACGTCGCGGACTTCGAGGACCGGCCGGTCCGTGGCCGATCGGCGTCGCTTGAAGACGTCCTGCAGCTCCCGCCCGACCATCAGGCGGACGATCTCGCGGTCGGTCAGCTCGGCTGCCGGGCGGACGGCGACGAGGCGGCCGTCGCGCAGGATCGCGACGCGGTCGGCGAGGCGGAGGATCTCGCGGATGCGGTGGGAGACGTAGATGATCGCGACACCCTCGTCGCGCAGCCGGCGGACGAGAGTGAAGAGGCGGTCCACCTCTTCGTCGGTCAGCGACGAGGTGGGCTCGTCGAGGGCGAGGACGCGGACGTTGCTCTTGAGGGCCCGCAGGATCTCGACCAGCTGGCGCTGGGCGGGGGACAGCTCGTCGCCCATGAGGCGCGTCGGCAGGGCGTGCTCGAAGCCGTAGCGGGCCAGGTCGGCCCGGACGAGCTCGTTGAGCCTGCGGCGGTCGACGAATCCCGCCCGCTGGGGCAGCTCGCCGACCCAGATGTTCTCGGCGACGCCGACGCCGGGGACGATCTCGGGCTCCTGGTAGATGACCCGGATGCCGGCCCGGTGGGAGTCGCGCGGGCCGGAGAGCTGGAGCCGCTCCCCGTCGAGCGTCAGCGTGCCGGCGTCGGGCGAGTAGTCGCCGTTGAGGATCTTGAGGAGAGTCGACTTGCCGGCGCCGTTCTCGCCCATGAAGGCGAGGATCTCGCCGGGCCGGATGTCGAGCGAGACGTCCGAGAGCGCCTGGACGTTGGGGAAGGACTTGCTGACCCCGCGAATCTCGAGGGTCCCGGGAGCGCTCCGCTCGTCCGGCGGAGGAGGCGCGGCAGCCTCGGGAGGCGCGGCGATGGTCACCCGTCAATCCTACCGATCATGAAACGTGGGGTCCGGGCGAACCCGGACCCCACGAGTGCAGGAGGAGCCTACTGGCCGCAGGCGTCCGCGAACGCCTGGGGGACGATGTCCTTGTAGTTCGTCGGGTCGACGATCGTCGTCTTGGCGACCGTCGCCTCCGGGAGCGGCGTGCTGTTCATCGCCGCGTTCCAGAGGGCCTCGGCTGCCGCCGCGCCGACGTCGCCGCCGTAGAGGAAGAGGCTGGCCTTGAAGCCGGACTCGGCGTTCTTCGCCCACGGCTTGCAGGCGAGGTCGGTGCCGAGGCCGACGCCGATCATGTCGGCGGGCTTGAACCCGGCCGTCTCGAGCGCGTTGATCGTGCCCTGGACGCCCTGGTCGTTGCAGCCGAAGATGACCCACTGCTTGAAGCTCGGGTTGGCTGTGATGAGCGGGCCCGCGGCGTCCTGGGCCGACTGCACTTCGCCGGTGTATGGGACGGGGATGATGTTCGCCGCCGGCACGCCGGCGTCGAGCATGGCCTGCTTCTGGTTGTCCGTCCGGTCATTGCAGACGGAAAGGGTCTGGACCTCGACCGAGAGAACGCCGACGGCCGTCTTGTCCCAGCCGCTCTTGGCGAGGAGATCGGCGGCGGCGGCGCCGACCTTGGCGCCCATGTCCTTGCCGTTGAAGCCGGCGAACGGGACAGCCTTGCCGCTCTCGTCGGAGATGTTGTCGTCGGTGGCGATGAGCGGGATCTTGGCGTCGGCCGCGAGCTTGGCGACCGCCGGGCCCATCGTCTGGTCGGGGACGGTGATGCCGATGCCCTTGGCCCCGGCGGAGATGGCGTCGTTGATCAGGGTGATCGCGAGGTTCGGATCGAGCTTGGTGTCGAACGTCTTGGCCTCGCCGCCCAGCTCCTCGATCTTGGCCTTGAAGCCGGCCGCCTGATCGATGAAGTAGCCCTGGTCCGCGGACTTGTAGATCGCCACGAAGAGCGGCTTGCCCGCCGTCGACGGCTCTGCGCTGGGAGCTTCGGTGGCCGGCGCCGTCGAGGGCGCCGTCGACGGGGACGCCGTGGCCCCGCCGCCGCAGGCGACCGCGACAGCGGCCACGAGCGTGCCGAAGATCATCAGCTTCGGCTTGTGCATTCGGTTCTCCTCCACACGAGTGCGCGGCCGGCAGCTCCGGTCGCGATGCCTCGCAAGTCTCGGCCCGGGTGGACTGGGCCTCCCGGGAGGGTTGCCATGGCCGGCTCTCCCGCCTGCTCGCTCGCTCGGACGCCTCGCGTCCTCCTCCGCAGTCGTCGCCGAGCACGAGGAGCGGCTCTGGCGGGCGGTCTCGACCGCCTCGTCGGGGAGCACAAACGTCCGGATCAACCGGACCAATGCCGCCGAATGGTATGCATCGGCATCGGACTGCGTCAAGGAAGAACGGCACGGGTGGGCCAGGCTGTCCGGCCGGCACACGTCGCGGCCCGCCACGGCGGTACGCTCCGATCGTCGCGGGCCGACCGGCCCGCACCGGCGTCGAGCGAGGTGCGTTGCATGACCGAGGTGGCGGGGGGTGCCGATCGGCCGGCCATCCCCGGGCCGATCCTGGCAGGGCGCCTCATCGCGATCGCGCGCCGGCTCCCGGCGGGCGCCCTGCCAGCGCTCGCGGCGGCCCTGCGCGAAGGCGGCGTGCAGGCCTTCGAGGTCACCCTCAACGCGCCAGACGCGCTCGACGGGATCGCCGCCGTGGCCGCCGCAGAGGCGGCCCGGGGCGCCGACGGGCTCCTCGTCGGGGCCGGCACGGTGCTCACCCGCGAGCAGGCGGCGGCGGCCATCGGCGCCGGGGCCCGCTTCCTCGTGATGCCCCATACCGACCCGGACCTGGTGGCCTGGGCAGCCGCTCGCGGCGTGCCGTCGTTCCCGGGGGCGATGACTCCCACCGAGATCCTCGCCGCGTGGCGGTCCGGCGCGGCCGCCGTGAAGGTCTTCCCGGCGGGGACCCTCGGCGCTTCGTTCGTGCGCGAGGTGCGGGGCCCGCTGGGCGAGATCCCGCCGGTGCCGACGGGCGGGATCACGGCCGACAACGCGGGCTCGTTCCTGGGCGCCGGTGCCGTCGCCCTCGGCGTCGGCGGCTGGTTGACCGGCGGCGGCGATCCGGCGATCGTCCGGCAGCGCGCGGCGGCCCTCGTGGCCGCGGTCGCGGCCGCCACGCCAGGGTCGTAGGCCCGGGCCGGCAGCGGGGCGCCGGGCCCGCCATGGCCGCCGGCCGCGTCGCTCGTCACGACCTCGGCCGCCTCGCAGGCTGGCTGCCCATCGGCCTCATCGTCGCCGCCGCCCTCGTGCCCGCTCTACGACTGCCGACACTCGCCGTCGTCGGGAGCGCGGCCGCGGCCGTCCTCGCCCGCTCGCGCGGCCGGCGACCCGGCGGTCCTGGCGTGGCCTGGCTGGCGGTCCTCCCGGTGGCCGTCTCCCTCGCCGTGGGGCTCCTGCCGGATCCGCGGGTCCCGCAGCCGGCATCGTGCGACGACCTCCTCGCCCCGCCGGTCGTCCGACGGGTCCTGCAGGCGGTCCTCGTCCTCGGGACCGTGGCCCTGCTCGCCGGCCGTCTCGGCGGCTGGCGAGCGCTGGGAGTGGGGCTCCCGCCCGAACGGCGGGTGACCCTCGTCGCGGCGCTCTGCCCGGCCCTGGTCCCGGCCGGCCTCGTCATCGGGCCCCTGCTCGCCGGCCCCTTCTTCGGGGAGGTCCGCCTGGGACCCCCGTCCGTTGCCGCCCTCCTCCCGGCGGCGATCATCGCCCTCGCCAACGGGGCGATGGAGGAGGCGGCCTACCGAGGCGCCATCCAGCGCTGGGGCGCGCCGGCGCTCGGCCGCCGGGGCGCGATCGTCGCCCAGGCCCTCGTCTTCGGGTCCGCCCACCTCGGCGCCGACGTCGCCGCCGGCGCGCCGCTCCTGTGGCTCGGGATGGTCGCCGCCGGCCTCGCGGCCGGGCTCGTCGCCGATCGGACGCAGTCGCTCCTGCTGCCCGTCGCCGCCCACGTCGCACTCGACGTCCCCCTCGCCCTGGCCCTCACCTGCCGGATCGCCTGACCCGGCCGCGGGCCGGACGTCCCAGGTTCGGGGTGCGGTTCACCCCTACCCCGCCGCGGCGCCGCGTGGCAGGATCGTCCGGCCGCGGGCCCGCGGCCGGACCCCGGACGCCGGCGTCGCGCCGGCCAGATCGAGCAAGGAGAGACGCCATGAAGGTCGCCGACGTGATGACTCGCAACGTCGTCGCGGCGAGCCCGGAGACGCCGCTCAGGGACGTTGCGTCGCTGCTCGTCGACAAGGGGATCAGCGGCCTGCCGGTCGTGGACGCCGCCGGCGCCGTCGTCGGCGTCGTCTCCGAGGCCGACTTCGTGATCAAGGAGCGCGGCACCGAGGGGATCCACCACCGTCTCCTGGCGCGCGTCTTCGGCGAGTCGCACCAGACCCGCCTGGAGCTGGCCAAGATCGAGGCGACGACCGCGGGCGAGGCGATGACGAGCCCGGCCGTCACGGTCGCGGCCTCCGATTCCCTGCGCTGGGCCGCGGAGCAGATGGCCAGCCGGAGGATCAACCGCCTCCCCGTGGTCGAGGACGGCATCCTGGTCGGGATCGTGACCCGGGCGGACGTCGTCCGGGCCTTCGTGCGGCCCGACCGCGAGCTGGAGCGCCTCGTGCGCGAGGAGGTCCTGTCCACGACCGCGTTCGACCTCGAGCCGGAGACCTTCGAGATCGCCGTGATGGACGGCGTCGTCCACCTGGGCGGCCGCGTCGAGCGGCGCTCCCTGGCCGAGACGATCGTCGAGGTGACCCGCGACCTGGGCGGGATCGTCGGCGTGGAATCCCACCTCACCTGGGAGGTGGACGACGTGGACGGGCCCTCCGGCCCTTCCGAGCCTGACGTCCTGATGACGCTTCGGCCCCACTGACCCGCGCCAGCGGGGTGGGCGGATGGCTCGGCCATGGCCCCGGGGTCGCGCGGAGCCGACCCGTGCAGCCCGCAGAGCTACGGACCGGGCGTCGGCGCCGCCGTGGGCTCCGGCTCCGGCGTGGGGACCTCAGTGGGCGGAGCCTCGGTCGGCGGCGCGCCCGTGGGCTGGCCGCTCGGTGCGCCGGTCGGCTCCACGCTCGGGCTGGCCGTCGGTCGGGGCGTCGCGGAGGGGGTCGGCCTGGGTGTCGCCGCCGGCCGGCACGATGAGACGCCGCTCCCGGACGAGCGGCCGGCGACCGGGGCCGGGGCGAGGTACTTGTCGTTCGGCAGCGTCCCGGGAGCCGGGAACAGCTCCGCCGCGCGGGCCCGGATGGCATCGAAGTCGCCGATGAAGATGTACCCGCGCGCGTCGTACCCGGAGTGGATGAGCGCGGCGCCGGTCACCACCGAGCGGTACGTGCTCGAGCGGTCCACCTTGGAGGCGTACCCGAGGAGGGTCGCCACGAGGTCGCGGGGAATGTTCGTCTCCACGGTCTGGCCCATGGCCTGCAGGAAGCCCACCGGGTCGTTGAGGAAGCCGCCTTTGACGACGCGATCGCGGATCCCCGACAGGACCTCCTGCTGGCGGGCCTGCCGGGTGAGGTCCGACTCGCCCGCCGCCTTGCGCACGCGGGCGTAGGCGAGGGCCTGGTTGCCGTTCAGGAAGTGCCGGCCCGCGGTGATGGCGAAGCCATTGGTGAACCCGTACTCGTCATAGGACGGGTCGCAGAAGGACCTGGCCACGTTGACCTCGATGCCGCCCAGCGCGTTGACGACGGCCACGAACCCGCCGAGGTTCACCTGCGCGTAGTAGTCGATCCGGAGGCCGGTCATCTCGCTGAGCGCGGCCATGAGGACGTCGTGCCCGTCGCCGCTGGAGCCCGGGAACTCGGCAGGGTTGCGCCGGGCGTACGAGAGGAGCGAGTTGACCTTGCCGGAGAAGTGCCGGCCCCCCGGCAGGGGGACGTCGACGAGGTCGCGGGGGAACGAGAGGAGCGATACGGTGCCGGCCACCGGGTCGAGCGAGGCGACGATCATCGTGTCGGTCAGGAAGGTGCGGCGACCGACGCCCGCGTCGACGCCGAGGAGCAGCACGTTGATCCGGCCCGCGACCGGCGTCGGGCTGGGGACGGCCGTGGGTGACGGCGCGGCCGTTCCGCCGGCTCCGCCGCTCGCGCTCGGCGCCGGCGTCGCTCCCGGCTGCCAGGCCCCGCCGCTGCCGGGCCCGCCGACGAAGACCGTGTCGGCGCTGTCGCGCACGACCTGGGTCACGTAGCCGGCGTAGACCTGCGGCGCGGCCACGAAGAAGACCAGGACGGCGATGGGCAGGAGGTCGCGCGCCCCGGGCCGCGGGAGGCGCGGATCGACGAGCGACGAGCCGAGGGCAACCAGCCGCCATGCGAGAAGCCCCGCCTGGAGGACGAGAAGGGCGAGCAGGGTGCGATCGTCGACGACGAGGCCGACCAGCCGGTCGCCGCTGAGGGCGACGAGGAGACCGGCGAGGAGCCCGGCGAGGAGGACCAGGGGGAGCCCGAACACGGCGGCGAGGCGCGTCCGGCCGACGACGAGGTGGCCCAGGCCGGGGACGATGGCGGTGAGCAGGGCCGGCACGTACCGGCGGCGAGCCACGCCGGCGGGGCGGCCCTCGCGGGGGTACGGGGACAGCTCGTCGCTCACGGTGGCAGAGCGTAGCAGAGGCGTTCCGCTCGGGTGCCCGGGCCGATCCCGACCACCCGTTTGACGGGCGCAGCACGACCGGTCATGCTTCCCCTGTCAAGGCGACGCGCCCGCCCAGGGTTCGAGCACCAACGCCACGCTCCCCGCGTCCGCGCCGCCACCCGGTCGCCCCGACCTCAGCACTCGTCGGGCCGCGACCCCAGCATTGCCGGGAACCCGCCCATCCGGTGGGGCCGGCCAGGAAAGGCTCATCGGACGTCATGTCCACACTCACCCATGCGCGGCGACCCGCCGCGCCCCTCCGTCTTGCCGCGCACGGCTCCGACGCGCGGCGCCGCCGGCGCCGCCAGCTCGTCGACCCGCGGCTCTTCTGCGGCACCAACGGCTGCCCGACGTCCCTGCGCGTCGACCCGACGAGCGGCACCGCCGTCTGTCCCATCTGCGGCTTCCAGCGCCGCCTCTCCTGAGACCCCGCCGCTGCTGCTTGGGCCCCCCGAGGGCGGTCACCTCGCGGCGCGAGCCTGAGCGGCCAGGGGGCGCCGCGGGTCGCGGGCCGTGCCCGGACCACCGCCGCGCCCTGTCATCTCGTGGACCGGCCGTGGATAACCCGGCCGAGCCGCCGGATTCTCGTGGATAGAACCCCTTGCCCGGGGATGGGTTCGGGCGCCATCATCTGGTCAGCCCGAAGGGGCCGTGATGAACGGACCGCGGTGCCGCCGCAAGGCGGCCGGGCTCCTCGCAAGGGGAGTCGGGCCCTCCGCAAGGGGGGCTGGCCCTTCCGCAAGGGAGGCGACGCGGAACGACGGTCGCACCGGTGCCGCAAGGCATCGGGCCCGCTCGCAAGAGTGGGAGGTGCTCCGCAAGGAGCGCACAGCCGCCCGCAAGGGATGGCGAGTCCCCCGCAAGGGGGGCGCAGCGACCGGATCGGCGGTCCTTTCGGGCGCTTTCGTGTCCGGCGGCGGCCGGCCCGGCCCTTCCCGGATGTAGACTCGGCGCGACGTGCCCGCGCGCCGCTCGGCGCGCCCGATCCCGCCGCCGAGGAGCCCGTGTCCGTCGCGCCGCAGCCCGCCGCGCCCGCGATCCACCTCTCCGGCCTGCGCTTCGACTTCGCCGTGGGCGGGCGGCGGGTCGACGTGCTCGGCGGCGTCGACCTCGACGTCGAACGCCGGTCGATCATCGCCCTCGTGGGGCCGAACGGCTGCGGCAAGAGCACGCTCCTCCGCGTCATCGCGGGCCTCCTGGCGCCTGCCGGCGGCGCCGTGGAGGTGGAGGGCCGGCCGGTGGCCGGACCCGACCCCCGGGTAGGCCTCGTCTTCCAGGAGCCTCGCCTGCTTCCCTGGCGGAGCGCCCTCGCCAACGTCGCCTTCCCCCTGGAGGTTGCCGGCGAGGCGCGCGAGCCGCGGGAATCGCGCGCTCGCGACCTGCTGCGCCTCGTCGGGCTGGCGGACTGGGCCGGGGCCCGGCCGGTGGAGCTCTCCGGGGGGATGCGCCAGCGGCTGGCGATCGCCCGCGCGCTCGCCCTGCAGCCGTCGGTCCTTCTCCTCGACGAGCCGTTCAGCGCCCTCGACGCCCTCACGCGGGAGCGCTTCAACGTCGAGCTCCTCCGCCTCTGGGAGCGGATCGGCTCGACGATCGTCCTGGTCACTCACAGCATCCCCGAGGCGGTCTTCCTGGCCGACCGGGTCGTCGTCCTGTCGCCGCGGCCCGCCGGGGTCGCCGCCGACGTGGCGGTCGACATGCCGCGGCCTCGGCGCCTCGCCGACCTCGACGCAGCGGTCGTGAGCCGCACCGCGGCCGAGATCAGGGCGCGGCTCGGGGGCGCCACGGACGACGCCTTCGCGGTCACCACCGGCGAGACCGGCCGCCACCAGCCGCCGGAGGACGAGCCGGAATGAGCGATCGTCGCCAGCGGATCCTCCCGCCACTCGTCGCCTTCGCCGGCTTCCTGGCCACCTGGCAGGGACTCGTCTGGCTGGGCGACTACCCGCCCTTCATCCTTCCGGGGCCTCTCGTCGTGGCCGGCCGGTTCGTCGAGGCGGGCTCCGACGGGACGTTCTGGCCCCACCTCGCCGCCACCCTGGAGGAGATCCTCGCCGGGTTCGCGGCGGGCGCCGCTGCCGCCCTGCCGACGGGCTACCTGCTGGCCCGGTCGCGCCTCGCCAACCGGGTCCTCTCGCCCTACCTGGTGGCCGCCCAGGCGGTGCCGATCCTTGCCCTGGCGCCGCTCATCGCCCTCTGGTTCGGGACCGGGCTCCTTGCCCGCTCGATCATCGTCGCGCTCGTCGTCTTCTTCCCCGTCGCCATCAGCGCCATGGTCGCCGTGCGAGGGGTCGACCGGCGCCTCCTCGAGATGGCCCGCAGCTACCGGGTGACCCGCCGCCAGCGGATCGTGCTGATCGAGATCCCGGCCGCCCTGCCAGGGATCGTCGGCGGGCTGCGGATCGGGATTACCCTGGCCGTCGTGGGCGCGATCGTCGCCGAGTGGACGGGCGGGGAGGTGGGCCTCGGGGTCCTCATCAACCTGGCCCGGGGGAGCCTCTTCGACATCCCCCTCCTGTTCTCCACCCTGACCCTCATCGCCCTCGTCGGGATCGTCCTCTACGGTGCGGTGATGGTCGTCGAGCGCCGGGTCGCGGCCCGCTTCTGACGGCCTCCGGAGCCGCCCCGGTGGCTGCGGTGCTACGATGCGGCCGCCTTCGGGGCAGGGTGCAATTCCCGACCGGTGGTAGCGCCCCGCGATGCGGGACGAGCCCACGAGCGCGGCGCCGTCGAGACGGCGTCGTCGCAGACCCGACCGCGACCGGCTCCCGGTCGCGCCAGCGGGGCCGACGGTGAGAGTCCGGATGGAAGAAGGCGGCCGCCGTGTGCCCGCGCGGGCTGGGCGGCCGTGGCGCCCCGGGGCCGCGAACGGACCACGGGAGGCGCACGTGACACTCTGGACCACGCCCCGACGGCACCCGGACCGCACGGTCGGCATCCTCGCGGCCGCGCTGGCGGTCGTCGCCGCGGCCTGCTCCGGCGGCGGGACGCCGTCGCCGACGTCTCCGGTCGGCGGGACGCCGGGCGGCGAGTCCCCGGCCGCCATGACGCCCGCGCCCTCCCCCACCCTGGCGCCCGTCCAGCTGACGGTGGGCCTTGGCTACATCCCGAACGTGCAGTTCGCCCAGTTCTACCTGGCCGACGAGGCCGGGTACTACCGCGACGCCGGCCTCGAGGTCACCTTCGAGAACAAGGTCGACCCGGAGTTGGTCACCCTCGTCGGCCAGGGCGCCGTAGACGTGGGGATCGCCGACGGCACGAGCGTGATCCCGGCGGTCAGCCAGGGGATCCCGATCCGCTTCGTCTTCACGGTCTACGGCGACTTCCCGAGCATCGTCTTCGCCAAGGCCTCGTCGGGCATCAAGACGGCTGCCGACCTGGCCGGCCGGAAGGTGGGCATCCCCGGCAAGTACGGCTCGTCGTGGATCCAGCTCCAGGCGCTCCTCGCCGGGGTCGGTCTCACGTCGGCCGACATCGACGTCATCCCCTTCCCCGACTACGGCCAGATGGCCGCCCTCGAGCAGGGCGTGGTCGACGCGGCGACCGGGTTCGTCAACAATGAGCCCCTGCGTATGGAATTGGCCGGGACGCCGACCGTCGTGCTGGCCCTCCCGGCCGACGCCCAGCTCCCCGGCAACGGGCTCATCGTGGGGCAGAAGACGCTCGACGGTCCCAAGGCGGACGCCGTCCGCCGCTTCATCGCGGCCACCCGGAAGGCGATGGAC
The DNA here is from genome assembly GCA_963821235.1 of uncultured Chloroflexia bacterium. Lineage (GTDB taxonomy): Bacteria > Chloroflexota > Limnocylindria > Limnocylindrales > CSP1-4 > CTSoil-043. The sequence goes on along the minus strand of CAWGCS010000001.1, from coordinate 1,746,295 downwards.
GAGATCGCCGTCGACCCCGAGAAGGGGCTCGCGGCGGCCATCGCCCGCATCCCCGAGCTGGCCTCCGACCGGGAGGCCCAGCTGGCCGTCATGAAGGCGACCGTCGACGCCTGGCAGAGCCCCTACACCCTGGCCCACGGACTCGGGGCGGTCGACCCCGCGGACTGGGAGCGCTCCATCGCCTTCATGAGCAGCCTGCCCGACTCGCCGGTGGCGAGGCCCGTCACCGTGGCGGAGTGCATCGACACCGGCTTCGCGGCCCAGTAGGCGGCGAGGGGACGGGAATCGGGAGGCAGCGCGCCGCCCGGAGGCGGCGCGCTGGCCGACGAACAGGGGCAGCTACGCGGACGCGGCGAGGACCGGCTCGCTCGCAGGCACGGCGGCGAGCTCGTCGGCGGCCACCTCGAGGTCAATGGTGATCTCGTCACCGACGAGCCAGCCACCGGCCTCCAGGCCGACGTTCCAGGTCAGGCCCCAGTCGGCGCGCTTGATCCGGGTGCTCGCCTCGAAGCCCGCGTGCCGGCGGCCGTCCATCCCCTTGACGATGCCGAGCGCCTCGGCATCGAGGACGACCGGGCGGGTCACGCCGCGGATGGTCAGGTCGCCGGTGATCGCCCAGCGGTCGCCTCTGGGGGCGATGGACGTGCTGGCGAAGGTCAGCGTGGGGTACGTCTCCGCGTCGAGGAAGTCGGCCGAGCGGAGGTGGTTGTCGCGCGGCTCCATGCCCGTCTCGATCGTGCCGGCCGGGATCTCGACCTTCACGCTGGACTTCGCGAGGTCTGCCTCATCGAGGTCGATCGTGCCCGTCACGCCCTTGAAGATGCCGCGCACCTTCGTGATCATCATGTGCTTCGCGCTGAAGCTCACGACGGTGTGGGCGGTGTCCAGCTGCCAGGTGCTCATCGGTTGTCCCTGCTCCTGTCTCGTCTGCGCCCGGCGGCGATTCCGCCGACGCGCATGTAGTTGACTGCGCAACTATATCCCATCATAGTTGCATGTGCAACTACCGCTTCGCAGACCGGCTATCATCCGGGTTGCCCGAGCCCCGAGGACCAGGAGAGATGACCGAGACCACCGCGCGTCCCCGCGCCGACCGCGACGTCGGCGCGCCCAGCCCCGATGATCCGCGCCTCCGCGCCTGGGTCGCCTTCCTGCAGGCGCATGCCGCCGTGACGCGCCGCCTCGAGGCCGAGCTTCAGGCGGAGCGGGGCCTCTCCATCGCCGACTACGACGCGCTCGTGCAGCTCGCGCTCGCCGGGGAGCGGCAACTGCGGATGGGCGAGCTCGCGGAGCGCGTCGTCCTCTCGCGGAGCGGCGTCTCGCGCCTGGTGGACCGTCTCGTGGCCGACGGCCTCGTGGAGCGGCGCACCTGCCCGACGGACGCCCGCGGGGCGTGGGCCCAGCTGACCCCGGCCGGCCTCGACCGGCTTCGGGAGGCCGCCCCGATCCACCTCCGCGGTGTGGACACGCACTTCCTGGCGGCGATCGCCGAGGAGGACCGCGAGGGGCTGGTCCGCGCCCTGGAGGCAGTCGTCCGGCGCCTCCGGACCCCTGGCGCCCCGAGCGTGCCCGCCTGCGAAGCGATCGGCGAGGCGCTCGAGCCCTGACCCGCGTGGCCGGCACCCTGCGGACGGGGACGAGCGGATTCGGCTATCCCTCCTGGGTCCCGGCCTTCTACCCGGCCGGGACGCCGTCCCGGGACCTCCTGCCGGCCTACGCCGCCCGCCTGCACGCCGTGGAGCTGAGCGGGACCTACTACCGCCACCTCACCCATGCCCAGGCCCGCGCCTGGGCGGCGCGGGTCCCGCCGGCCTTCCGCTTCACCGTCAAGCTGCTCCGCAGCGGCAGCCTGCGCGCCTACGCGACGGATCCGGCGACGACCGTGCCGTGGCTCGCGGCCCCCCTGGCAGGTCTCGGCGAGCGGCTCGGATGTGCCCTCTTCCGGATTCCCGCTGACCGTGCCCGCGACGACGCACGGCTCGATTGCCTCCTTGCCACCTGGCCGCCGGCCGTCCCGCTCGCCGTGGAGGCCCCGGATCCCTCGTGGCACGTGGACGAGACGCACGAACGCCTCCGAGCTGCCGGAGCCACGCTCGTCGTGACCGAGACCGACGACGAGCCGGAGCCGCCCGTCACGGTGACGGGTCCGTTCCTCTACCTGCGCCTGCGGCGGACGCTGTACGGGACGGCCGACCTCGACGCCTGGGCGGCGCGACTGGAGCCGTTCCTGGTGGACGGGCGTGACGCGTACGTCTTCTTCCGGCACGATGAGCACGGCGTGACGCCGGGCTACGCGACCGCGCTCGCGATGCGCCTGGCGCGCTTCGCGCCGACGGGCACGGGAGGCACGGGATGACGGAGCGGATCGGAGTCGGGATCGTCGGCGCCGGAGGGATCGCCCGGGCGCGCCACGTGCCCGGCTTCCGGGCGCTGGCCGGGGTCGACCTGGTGGGCCTCGCCAACCGGACCCCGGCGTCATCGGCGGCCGCGGCGGCCGAGCTGGCGATCTCCCGCACCTACGGCGACTGGCGGGCGCTCCTGACGGACCCCGACGTCGACGCCGTCGTCATCGCGACGTGGCCCTACCTCCATGCGCCGGTGACGATCGCCGCGCTCGCAGCCGGCAAGCACGTCCTCGTCGAGGGCCGGATGGCGATGGACGCGGCGGAGGCCCGGGCGATGCTGGCCGCTGCCGAGGCGCACCCGGACCGCGTGGCGATGGTCGTCCCGGCGCCGTTCGGCTTCGCCGACGCCACGATCCGCCGCCTGCTGGCGGGCGGCGCGATCGGCGACCTGCGAACCGCCCGCATCTCGTGGTCGGGCGGGATCGCCCCGACGGGCCGCGACCAGTGGCGCCGCGAGCGGCGATTCTCGGGCAACAACGTGATGACCCTGGGGATCCTCTACGAGACGGTGGCTCGCTGGCTGGGCCACGCCGGCGACGTCGCGGCGACGCTGCGCACCTTCGCCCCGACCCAGGCGGGGCCCGACGGGACGGCGATCCCGGCCGACGTGCCGGACGCCGCTGTCGTCGTGGCGGGCTTCCCGGGCGGGGTGCTCGCCACCTTCGAGATCGCCGCCTACGGGCGGCCCGACCCGCTGAACGGGGTCACCCTCACCGGGACGGCGGGGGTCCTGCGGGTCGACCTCGCCGGGTCGCGCCTGGAGATCGCGCCTGCCGGTGCCACGGGCTTCGGCCCGGTCGAGATCCCGGACGAAGAGCGATGGACCTGGCGGGTGGAGGCGGAGTTCGTCGGGGCGATCCGCGGCGAGGAGCGGGTCCGCCTCACCGACTTCGCCAGCGGCGTCCGCTACATGGCCTTCACCGACGCCGTCCACGAGGCCAACCGCACGGGATCCCGCATCGCCCTCTGACGCCGCGGGTCCCGCCGCGGCGATTGGGCCAGAATGGCCGCCATGACGATCCGCGGCCGGCGCCGACGCCCGCTCCTGGCTACCCTCCTCGGGGTGCTCGGCCTCGTCGCGGCCGGCTGCGCCACCGGCCCGACCCCCGCCGCATGGATGGCCCCGGCCTTCAGCCCGGGCCCCACGGCCGGCCCGGCTGCCACGGTCGCGCGCAGCCCGGTCCCGGCCACGCCGACCGTCAAGCCGGCCGGGGCGATCGGCCTCGAGCTCGTCGCCGACGGCCTGGAGAGCCCGCTCTTCGTGGCCGACCCTGGGGACGGGAGCGGCCGGCTCTTCGTCCTGGAGCAGGCCGGCCGCGTCCGCGTGATCCGGGACGGCCGGCTCGTCGAGCGGCCATACCTCGACATCAGCGCCCGGGTCGCCTCCGGGGGCGAGCGCGGCCTCCTCGGCCTCGCCTTCTCGCCCGCCTTCGCCGACGACGGCCTCTTCTACCTCGACTACACCGACGCCAACGGCGACACGGTCGTCAGCGAGCTCCGGGCCGCCGATCCGGCGGCTGACCGGGCCGATCCCGGCTCCGAGCGGGTCCTCCTGCAGATCGATCAGCCCTACGCCAATCACAATGGCGGGGCGCTGGCGATCGACCGGGAGGGGCTCCTCTGGATCGCCACCGGGGACGGCGGCTCGGGCGGCGACCCGCACGACAACGGACAGCGGCTCGACACCCTTCTCGGCAAGCTGCTGCGGATCGATCCTTCCCCCGGTGACGGCACCCCGTACGCGATCCCGCCCGCCAACCCCTTCGTCGGGCGCGCGGACGCGCGCGGCGAGATCTGGGCCTTCGGTCTCCGCAACCCGTGGCGCTTCTCGTTCGATCGGAGCAGCGGCGACCTGTGGATCGGCGACGTGGGACAGAGCGCGATCGAGGAGATCGACCGCCTGCCGGCCGGATCGCCGGCCGGCCCCGACTTCGGCTGGCGGATCATGGAAGGCGACGCCTGCTACGACCCGGCCGAAGGCTGCTCCCGGATGGGCCTCGTCCTGCCTGTCGCAACCTACGGCCACGACCTGGGCTGCGCCGTGACAGGCGGCTACGTCTACCGGGGAACGGCGATCCCCGCGCTCGTGGGGACCTACCTGTATGCCGACTACTGCAGCGGAACGATCTGGGGCCTCGACGCCGCGGGCGGGCGCCCCGCGCCGCGCGTCCTTCTGGAGTCGGGCCTCGCGGTCGCCTCCTTCGGGCAGGACGAGGCCGGCGAGGTGTACGTCGTGGACCTCGCCGGCGGGCGCCTCTACCGGGTGACGTCCGCCCCCTGACTCGGGCGCCGAGGGCCGGCCGGGCCGGGCTCAGCCGAGCAGATAGACGACGCTGACGGAGACCGTGATCTCCGAGGTTCCTGGCAGGATCGGCGTGGCGGCCTCGTCGGCCGCGCGGGCTCCGGCGTAGGGCACCGGCCAGGGAGCCGGCGACGATTCCTCGCTGATCGAGGCGACGCCGACGATCGAGACCCCGGCCGCGGCCGCGAGGGCGTCGGCCTTGGCCCGGGCGGCCTTCATGGCCTGCGTGCGGGCCTGGGCCTCCGCGGCCGTCGGATCGTCGACCCGGAAGGCGAGGCCGTCCAGCGTGGTCCCGCCGCCGGCGAGCGCGCCGTCGACCGCGTCCGCCAGGCGGGTGAGGTCGCGGACCGTCGCCACCACGCCGTTGCGGAGCTCGTAGCCGGTGATCCGCGGGGAGGCGTTCGTCGGGTAGACGTAGACCGGCTGGAGGGAGAGGGTCGTGGTCTGGATGTCGCGCTCGGCGATGCCCGCCGCGCGGAGCGCCTTCACGACGCCCTCCATCGCGGTCGCCGCGGCGGCCTGGGCCTCGCGGACCTTCGGCTTCTGGACGACGACGCCGACGTGGAGGTCGGCGACGTCAGGGACGAGCGTGACGGTGCCGGTGCCGCCGACGCTGATGGTGCGGTCCGGCTCGGCGTCGTCGACGGCGCGCGCGGCGCGGGGCGCCAGCGCCGGACCAAGGACGACGGCGAGGGCGAGACCCGCGAGCACGCCCACGGCGAGCCAGCCGGGCCGCGACGCGGCGGGCGGGGCGAATCGAGATGCCGACATGGCTGCGACTCCCTGAAGAGCGGGCGGGGCGACCGCGCCGCGGGCTGCGGCTCGTCTCGCTGGACCGATCAGGCCCGAGACGCGGCTTGAGACGCGCCGGTTCCCGGCTCGCCGGGTCGCCTAGAGCGCCAGCGGATCGGCCTTGTCGGGGTCGATGCCCAGCTCGGCGATCGCAGCGGCGACCGTCGCCGCCGGGAGCTCGCCGGCCCGCCGCAACCCGTCGAGGGCGGCGACGGCGACGTGTGACGCGTCGATCTCGAAGAGCGCCCGCAGCGCCTCGCGGGTGTCGCTGCGCCCGAACCCCTCCGTCCCCAGCGTCACGTACCCGGCCGGCAGCCAGCGGCCCAGGAGGTCCGGCAGCGCCTTGACCCAGTCCGAGACGAGGACGACAGGCCCGCCGTCCGGCCCCAGCACCTCCGTCACGTAGGGCACCCGCGGAGCCTCCGCGGGGTGGAGCCTGTTCCAGCGCTCCACCTCCAGCGCGTCGCGGCGGAGGAGCTGCCAGGACGTCGCGCTGTAGACCTCGGCGGCGACGCCGAAGCGATCGGCGAGAAGGTCCCGCGCCGCCAGCGCCTGCTGGAGGATCGTCCCCGAACCGACCAGCCGGACCCGACCCTTCGCGCCACTCTCGATCCCGGGGGCCGGCAGGAAGCGGTAGAGGCCGCGGACGATCCCCTCGTCGACCCCGTCGGGCTTCGGCGGCATGGGGTAGTTCTCGTTGTAGAGGGTGATGTAGCAGAGGATGTCGTCGCCCTGCCCGTGCATCCGCCGGATGCCGTCGCGCACGATCGTCGCCAGCTCGTAGGCGAAGGCCGGGTCGTAGGCGCGCAGCGGGGGAATGGTCGAAGCCAGGAGATGGCTGTGGCCGTCCTCGTGCTGGAGGCCCTCCCCGTTGAGCGTCGTCCGGCCGGCCGTCGCGCCGAGCATGAACCCGCGGCCGCGGGCGTCTCCGAAGGCCCACGCCTGGTCGCCCGTCCGCTGGAAGCCGAACATGGAGTAGAGGATGTAGAACGGGATCATCGGCTCGCCGTGCGTCGCATACGAGGTCGCGGCGGCCTGGAACGAGGCCATCGAGCCCGCCTCGGTGATGCCCTCCTCCAGGACCTGCCCGTCCTTCGCCTCCCGGTAGGAGAGGAGGAGGTCGGAGTCCACCGGCTCGTAGCGCTGGCCCTGGCTGGCGTAGATCCCGACCTCCTTGAAGAGGGGATCCATGCCGAAGGTGCGTGCTTCGTCGGGGATGATCGGGACGACCTGCCGCCCCAGGTCGGGGTCGCGCATCAGGTTGCGCAGCAGCTTGGCGAAGACCATCGTCGTGCTGACGGCAGCGGTGGAGCCCTGGGCGAACTCGGCGTCGGTGGCGTCCGCCGGCTCGGGCAGGGGGCGCGAGCGCACGATCCGCCGCGGCAGGGAGCCGCCGAGCGCCCGCCGCCGCTCCAGGAGGTAGCGCACCTCCGGCGAGTCGGGCCCAGGGTGGAAGTACGGCGCGTCCTTCAGCTCGTCGTCGGGGATCGGCAGCTCCAGGCGATCGCGGAAGATCCGCAGCTCGGCCTCGGAGAGCTTCTTGGCCTGGTGGGTGATGTTGCGGCCCTCGACGCCGGGCCCCAGGGTCCAGCCCTTGATCGTCTTGGCGAGGATCACCGTCGGGGCGCCACGGTGCTCGGTCGCGGCCAGGTAGGCCGCGTAGAGCTTGCGGTAGTCGTGCCCGCCTCGGCGCAGGCGGGTGAGATCGTCGTCGGAGAGGTGCTCGACGAGCCGCTGCAGGCGCGGGTCCGGCCCGAAGAAGTGCTCCCGGATGTAGGCGCCGCCGGCGACCGAGTACTTCTGGAACTCGCCGTCGAGGGTCTCGTTCATCTTGTTGACGAGGGCGCCGTCCCGGTCGCGGGCGAGAAGCTCGTCCCACTCGCGGCCCCAGATCACCTTGATGACGTTCCAGCCGGCGCCGCGGAAGATCCCCTCCAGCTCCTGCACGATCTTGCCGTTGCCGCGGACCGGGCCGTCGAGGCGCTGGAGGTTGCAGTTGACGACGAAGGTGAGGTTGTCGAGGCGCTCGCGCCCGGCCACCCACAGCGCCCCGAGCGACTCCGGCTCGTCCATCTCCCCGTCGCCGAGGAAGGCCCACACGCGAGAGCCGCTGGTGTCGGCGAGGCCGCGATGGAGGAGGTAGCGGTTGAAGCGGGCCTGGTAGATCGCGGAGATCGGACCCAGGCCCATGCTGACCGTCGGGAACTCCCAGAAGTCCGGCATCAGGCGGGGGTGCGGGTACGAGCTGAGCCCCTGGCCGGGCACGACCTCGCGCCGGAAGTGGTCGAGCTGGCTCGCGCTCAGGCGACCCTCGAGGAAGGCCCGGGCGTACATGCCGGGCGCGGCGTGCCCCTGGTAGAAGACCTGGTCGCCGGCTCCCTCGTCCTTGCCCCGGAAGAACCAGTTGAAGCCGACCTCGTAGAGGCTCGCCGAGCTGGCGTACGTCGAGAGGTGGCCGCCGATCCCGGGGAACTCGTTGTTGGCGCGCAGGACCATGGCCACGGCGTTCCAGCGGACCAGGCGGCGGATCCGGCGCTCGATCTCCTCGTCGCCGGGGAAGTACGGCTCCTGCTCCGGGCTGATCGTGTTGATGTAGCGCGTCTGGGTCAGCGGTGGCAGCCCGACCTGGCGCTGGCGGGCGCGCTTCAGGAGCTTGTAGGCGACGAAGCGGGCCCGGTCCGGGCCCTCCTGGTCGACGATCTGGTCGAAGGAGTCGATCCAGTCCTGCGTCTCGGTCGGGTCGACGTCCGGGAGCTGCTGCTTGAACTCGTCGCTGTACATCGGGGCTCCTGGGGTCGCGGCGTGCGCGTGGCGGTCGAGGCGATCGGGTCGATCCGGGTGACCGGGCCAGCCAGCCGGGTCGGGAACCCGGCTGGCGGGTCGCCGGTCCGAGCGTAGCCGATCCGTCCGCTGAACGCGGCGGAGGAGGCTGCGGTGGCGAGGGGGCTGCGGTAGAGTCGCCCCATGCACGAGGAGTACGACGCCGCCACCGCCCTCCTGGCGGTCGACGTCCAGAACGACTTCGCCGATCCGGCGGGCGGGCTGGCTGTCGCCGGTGCCGAGGCGATCATGCCGGTCCTCAACGCCGAGATCGCGGCCGCGCGGGCCGCCGGATCGTTCGTGGCCTACACGCAGGACTGGCATCCTCCGGCCACGCCGCACTTCGCCAAGGACGGCGGCACGTGGCCGGTCCACTGCGTGGGCGGGACGTGGGGAGCGGAGCTCCACCAGGGCCTGGTGGCCGACGCGGGGCCCTCGGTCCGCAAGGGGACCAACGGCGAGGACGGGTACTCCGGCTTCACGATGCGCGATCCGCGCTCCGGCGCCACGGTCCCGACCGAGCTCGACGGGCTCCTCCGCAGCCGGGGCATCCGGCGGGTCGTGATCGGCGGCCTCGCCACCGACTACTGCGTCAAGGCCACCGTCCTCGACGCGATCGCCCTCGGCTACGAGACGCACGTCCTGGTGGACGCGGTCCGCGCCGTGGAGGTCGCTCCGGGCGACGGTGAGCGGGCCCTCGCGGCGATGTCGGCCGCGGGGGCGATGCTCGTGCTGCGACCGATCGAGGCCGCGGCGACCGAACGGGGGACCTGATGCGCCTGCGGACCATCGCCGGCCTCGGTCTGGCGGGGCTCGGCGGCGCCTTCCTGGCCGACCGCTGGATCGGCAGCCTCGTCGCCCGGGGCGAGGGACCCGATCCGGTGATGAAGATGGTGATCACCATCGACGCCCCGATCCGGGAGGTCTGGGACCTCGTCTCCGACATCGAGCGCCAGCCTCTCTGGATGGACGAGATGAAGGCCGTCCGCCTCCGCTCGCCCGGCCCGGTGGGAGTCGGCACCCTGGCCGAAGCCGACGTCCGGATCTTCCTCATCGGCATCGTCGACCCCGTTGAGGTCGACGTGCACGAGCCGCCCGTCCGTTTCGGGATCCGGCACGTCGGGACCTACCGGGGAGAGGGACGCTTCACGCTCGAGGCGATCGACGGCGGACGCACCCTCGTCCGCTGGGACGAGCGCCTGGTGCCGCCCTTCTTCCCCGACCTCGGCCAGCTCCTCCAGAAGCCCGTCATGGGCGCCATCTTCCAGTCCGACCTGGAGCGCCTCCGCGAGATCGTCGAGTCGCAGCACGCTGAGGCCGTCGCCGGCGGCGGCGCGGACGCCGGCTGAGCCCCGTCCCCGGGCCCATCGTGCGCGTCCACCTCGTCGACGCGACGTACGAGCTCTTCCGCGCCTACCACGCTCCGCGACCGCCCGTCCGCGGCCGGGACGGCATGGCCCTGGGCGCCGTCGCCGGGCTGGTCGGGACGCTCCTCGCCCTCCTGCGGGACGAGGGCGCGACGCATGTCGCGTGCGCCCACGACCGCGTCATCCGGTCGTTCCGCAACGACCTGTGGGCGGGCTACAAGTCCGAGGTCGGCGTCCCCGCCGACCTGCTCGCCCAGTTCCCTGTCGCCGAGGAGGCCATCGAGGCGCTCGGGATCCCGCTGTGGGCGATGGTCGAGCTTGAGGCCGACGACGCGCTCGCCACTGCGGCGGCGCGCTTCGCGGCCGGGACCGACGTGGTCCAGGTGCTGGTGTGCACGCCCGACAAGGACCTCGCCCAGGTGGTCCGCGACGAGCGGGTCGTGCTCCGCGACCGGCGGCGGGGCCTGACCTACGGGGAGGCGGGCGTGCGGGCCAAGTGGGGCGTCCCGCCGATCGCGATCCCCGACTGGCTGGCTCTCGTCGGCGACGCCGCCGACGGGTTCCCCGGGATCCCCGGCTTCGGGGCGGTGACGGCCGCGGCAGTGCTCGTCACCTTCGGCTCGCTGGAAGGCGTGCGGGACGCGCCCGCCGCTTCGTGGCCGGCGGGCGTCCGAGGGGCGCCCCGGCTGGCGGCGACGCTCCGCGAGCGCTGGGCCGACGCGCTCCTCTTCCGCGACCTGGCGACGCTCCGCCTCGACGCGCCCCTCGCCGAGCGGGCGGCGGACGACCTCCGCTGGCGCGGCGCCGACCGCGCCGCCTGGCTCGACTTCTGCGAGCGCTGGGGCCTGGCCGTGCTGCGGGGTCGTCCGCACCGCTGGCGGGACGCCTGACAGACCGGCTGGACGTCGCCGCCCGCCCCCGGCTACCGCGGTGGGGTCCACGGCGTCGCCGCAGTAGCGTCGCGCTCCAGGACCCAGAACCGGTCCGCCGCCAGCCGGACCCACGGGCCCCACGTGCCGTCGGGCCACTGCACGCGAACGTCGGCCCGGTCCGACGGACCGAGGCCCACGTGGATCCAGCCGTCCTGGCCGCCGCCGTGGCCGCCGCCGACCGTCAGCTCGCGCCGGATGACGGCCTCCCCGACGCGGACCTCCAGCCACGCTCCGACGGCGTCGCCGTTGGGGCCTGCCTGGCGCGGCCGCAGCGCGACCCAGCGTCCCATGGCAAGCGGCGCTTCCGCGCTCCCGGCGCCGACGTTGCGCCAGAGCCGCACCGGCGCGTCCACGTTCACCTCGACGAGGTCGAGGAGCCCGTCCAGGTTGAAGTCGGCGAGCGCCGCCCCGCGTCCGCGTTCGAAGCTGAGGGTCCCCGCGGCGTCGGCCGCCTCCCCGAACGTCCCGTCGGCCCGGCCGAGGAGCAGGTTGCTGGGGTCCTTCGCCGCGTGGTCGGGCTCTGCGCTCACGTTGCCCTTCGAGACGAAGAGGTCCGGGAACCCGTCGTTGTTGACGTCGGCGAACTCCGGATGCCAGGCCGTGGACGGGAGCACGTCGCCGCCGGCGAATGGCTGCGCGGCGTTGACGCCGCGCCGCAGGGCGATGTCCCGGAAGGTCGGCTTCTCCGGCCCCACGGTCAGCGTCTGGAGCTTGTTGTCGCCCTGGCTGGTGAGGTAGTACTCGGGGTAGCCGTCGCCGGTCAGGTCCTGGCCGGCGATCCCCATCCCCCAGATCTGCATCGAGACCCAGCCGTCGTCGGCGGTGTAGGCGCGTGGCGGCACGCTCCCGTCGATCCGCCAGAGCTGGTCGGAGCCGTCGACGTAGTAGTGGCGGTCGTTCGTCACGCGGAGGTCGCGGCGTCCCGAGCGGTCCCAGTCGCTGAAGAGGATCGACAGGGTGCAGTAGCCGGGGGCGAGGGCCGCGGGCGGGCCGTAGGCGGTCGCGCCCGGGCCCGGCACGAAGAGCTCGTTGGGAGCGCAGTCGAAGGTCGGCGCGCCGGTCGCGTCGACGGACAGGTAGTTGCCGACGGCGAGCGTCGGGAGGCGGGCGGCGCCGTCCCATCGGGCGGAGAACGCGGTCGACCAGGCGCCCCCCCCGCTGAAGCCCCAGGCCTCGTTCGCCCGCTCGAAGCGGCAGTCGCCGCGGCCGCGGAGGAGGACGTTCTCCCCGACCCGGAGGACCGCGAGGTCGACGAGCCCGTCGCCGTCGACGTCGAGCGGGTAGGCGGCAGTGACGTCGGAGAGGTCGGTCGCGGGGTCCGCGAGGCGCGTGAAGCGGAGCGCGCCTCCGGTCGGTCCGTCGTTTCGGAAGAGGGCCGCCGGGTGTCTGCCGCCGGCGACGAAGACGTCGGGGCGCCCGTCGGCATCGCAGTCGAGGACGGCGACGCCGCCGCCGGTGTCGAAGGTGACGCCGCCGCCGTAGGTGTGGTCGAGGCCGGCCGTCGCCGTCTCCTCCACGAAGCGGGGCGGGCCGAGCGCGGCGGTCGGGGTCACTCCGCCCCCGGAGACCAGGACGTAGCCGCCGACCGCAGCGCCCGCGAGCACGACGATCGCGGCGCCGAGGCCGATCGCCGCCCGTCGCCTCACCGCGCCCGTCGCCCCCGGCCGGAGAGCTGCCGCGGCCGCGGGCCGTGCGTGACCCTCACGAGCCCACCTTGCCATCGAAGTAGCGCTGGGCCAGCGCCCACGCGGCCGTGCCGCAGGCTGACCCGATCCGCCGCCCGATGAAGTCGTCGGCCTGGACGTGGATGCCGCCCCAGAGCCGCGACTGGCCGGCCTGGTCGGAGGCGTCGTAGTAGGTCGCCCACTCGAGGCGGATATCGGTCGTGGGGCCCTTCTCGAACTTGAGGGACCCCGCCTTGATCGTGTAGCCGCTGACGCCTCCCGGGAAGTACTCGCTGCCAGTGAAGGCGGTGAGCACCTCGGCGCCCGCCCGGCTGAACGAGCTGTGCCCCGAGGCGTAGCCCGGGAAGGCCGGCGTCACGAACGTCGGCAGCTGGTAGGGCACGAACGTCGTGGCGAGGATCCAGCGGACGCCGCCGATCTCGGCCTTGGGATCGGCGGGGTTGCCGGCCCAGGCCCGGATCGCGATCTCGCCCTCGTGGCCCTTGAGAGCCGCGTGGCGCCCGCCCGGCGCCGCGGTCTCCTTCGTGACGACCTCGATGAGCCCGGGCACGAGCGGCAGCCCCTCCTTGTCGTAGGAGGGGAGGCTCGGGTCGCTCGACTGCCCGAGCCCACCCATGTAGCGGATCATGGAGATGGGCCGCACGCCGTCGTAGTGTCCCTTGAGCCCCCAGGCGGCGATCGCCGCGTCGTGGACCGCCCCGTTGAGGGTGAAGTAGAGCTTGACGTCCCATTGCAGGCGGTCGACCGCCTCGCCGCTGCCGCCGATCCGCAGGTCGGGGTCGAGCTCGTCCGAGACGAGGTTGGCGAGGACGTTCCAGTGGCCGGGCGGCGTCTCCGACTTCGGACCGTCGGCCCAGAACTCCGCCATCACCCGCCCGAAGTCGGCCAGGTTGACCACGTCTGACGGATACGGCTGGCCGGTGGCCGGGTTGACCGGGTGGCCCTGGCCGTCGTTCGTCCCGAGTTCGTTGGCCCCGCGGGCCCCGGGCGAGATGTCGATCGTCAGCCCCTCGGTCGGGTCGAGCAGGCTGCTGTCGCGGATCACCTCGACCGCCTGGGACTTGAACTCGGCGTCGGTCGCCGGGTCGCCGAGTCGCGGCTGGGGCCCGGGGTCGATCGGCACGCCGGCGGCGCCGCCGGCAGGGATGGCGAAGGGGGTGACGTGGCCCCAGTGCGTTCCCACGGCCTGCTGGACGCCGTTCGTCACGGGGATCCCGTTCTGGGAGATCATATGCTCGATCTGGAGGGGCTGCCAGCGGTTCGGGTCGACCAGGGTGGCGCCCGGCTGGTTGACGACGAGCGGCGGATTGACGGGCTCGTAGGCCGTGTCCCCGTAGCCGCCGGCCTCGTTCGAGCCGTCGGTCTTCCCGTAGGCGATGACCGCGGCGGCGATCCGGTTCCCGACCGCAGCCGGGGAGTCGCCCTCCGTCGTCGTCACGTCGAGGGGGTGGCAGAGGCTGTCCATCAGGTTGTCGAACTCGGAGAGGGAGTCGCTTCCGCCGACGGCCTTGATGTACCGCTCCGTGAGGACGCGGTAGGCCGCGTAGCTGATCGCCTCCTCACGGGCCGCCGCGACGTCCCGCGCGGTCTGCCTCTCCTTCACGAGGTAGCCCGACGCCGACGGGTCGTAGGCGGCCCAGGCGTCCCACATCGCGACCGACAGGTGGAAGAGGTTGCGGGCGTGGAGGGGCGGGTTCGGGAGCGCCCGCCGGATCGCGTCGAGCAGGGCCTCGTCCCAGCGCCGCGCGACCGACCACTCCGGGTGATCCTGCATCGGCGGGCAGGCGACCGCCGTCGTCGCCGGCCGGGTGGCAAGGAGGACGCCCCCTGCGACGAGCACGACCGCGAGGACGGCGACCGCCGCGATCGCGAGCGGGCGCCGCGAGCGCCGGGCCGGGGCGGGCGCCGGGCTCGCCTCGGGCGTGGTCCGCCGATCCATGTCCATCATTCTCCCCCTGGCAGCGCCTCAGCTTCGCTCGGCCGCCGCGAACAGCCGCTCGATCACCCGGAGATTAGCGATTGCGTCCTGGGGCGGCGTCGGTGGCGGGCCGCCGTCGAGGACCGCGTCCGCGAAGCGGCCCGCCTCCACGGCATACGCGTCGGCGGGTGCGAACCTCAGTGTCTCGGTCGCCGGTGCGACGGGTGGGTCGCCCCCGGCCGTCAGGCCGATCTCGGTGGGCTGGTCGGGCGGGATGTTGAACGGAATCCGGACCCGGATCCGGCCCTCGGTGCCGTAGACGTCGACGCGCTGGTCCGGCTCGGCGCGGGTCGAGCAGGTGAAGGTGGCGATGCCGCCCTCGAAGGCGAGGATCCCGCTCGTCAGGACATCCACCCCGCTCGCCGGATCGCGGACGATCGAGGCCTCGACGCGCGTCGGCTCGCCGCCGAAGAGCATGCGCGAGAGGTTGACCGAGTAGCAGCCAATGTCGTAAAGGGCCCCGCCCCCGTACGCGCGCACGTTCCGGATGTCGGCCGGGTCGTCGTTGAAGTAGGAGAACCAGCTGTCGACGGCGGTCAGGCGCCCGATGCGCCCGCCGCTGACGAGCTGCCGAACGGCGAGCCAGGACGGGTGGAGGCGATACATGAACGCCTCCATGAGGACCACGCCGGCAGCGTGGCAGCCCTCGACCATCCGCTCCGCCTCGGCCGCGGTCATGGCGAGCGGCTTCTCGCAGAGGACGTGCTTGCCGGCCCGTGCGGCGGCCAGCGTCCACTCGGCATGGAGGTGGTTGGGCAACGGGATGTAGACGGCGTCCACCTCCGGGTCGGCGAGGAGCGCCTCGTACGAGCCGTGGACGCGGGGGATCCCGTGCCGCGTGGCGACGGCCCGGGCGCGCCCCTGGTCCCGCGACGCGATCGCCACGACGTCGCAGCGGGGCGCCCGGAGGATCCCGGGGATCACCTTCTCCGTGGCGATCCGCGCCGTGGACAGGATCCCCCATCGGAGCGAGGGCATCGGCCTACCCCCAGGAGGTCTCGGCGACCGGACGGAGGACGACCTCGAGGATGCGGTGCCCGCGCGGCCGCGTCAGGACGAACAGGACGACCTCGGCCACGTCCTCGGGCGCCATCATCCCGGCGAGCGCCGGCATCTCCGGCGTCCGGCCGCGGCCCATTGCGAAGTCGGTCGCGACGCCGCCCGGGCAGACGTTCGTGCACCGGATCCCGTGCTCGCGGAGCTCGTGGTCGAGGGCCCGGGTCAGCCCGACCTGGGCGAACTTCGAGGCGCAGTAGGTGGCCTCGTACGGCAGGCCCCGCCGGCCGGCCTCGCTGGCGACGGTGACGATGTCCGCGGCGTCGCTGCGCAGGAGGTGCGGCAGGGCGGCTCGCACGGTGTACAGCGCACCCTTCACGTTGACGTCGATCATCTCGTCCAGCTGGTCGGGCGGCAGCTCCAGGAACGGGCCGTAGGCGCCGACGCCAGCGTTCACCACCAGGATATCGAGCCGGCCGTGCCGCTTGACCGTGGCGGCGGCGAGCGCCTCGAGCTGCCCCGGCTCGCGGACGTCGCACGGCATCGCGACCGCCCCCGGGATCCCGAGGTCCGAGCCGCTCCGCGAGGCGAGGCCCAGCCGCACGCCCGCGCGATCGAGCTCCCGGGCCACCGCGGCCCCGATCCCGCGGCTGGCCCCCGTCACCATCGCCACGCGGCCCTCGAGTCGCTCCATCGGTCCTCCTCCGTGGCCCCCCGCGATCTCCCGGCCGAAGCTCCGGTGTGGGCATGGGGCTTGACACGGGCACGGCAAGTGTACGAGCCTTGCGCGGGGGTTTGGAAGAGAGGAACACAAACCCGTGACCTTCGGCTGCGACGAGATCGGGTTGCGCAGCGAGACGGTTCGCCGGGCGAACCTGAGCGCGATCGTCCGTGTCCTCCACGAGGCCGGCCCGCTGTCGCGATCGGAGCTCGTCGCGCGGACCGGCCTGACCCGCAGCGCGATCCGCGGCCTGATCGGCGAGCTGGAGGCCGCAGGGCTCGCGGTCGAGGACGGCCACCTCCGCCTCGGCACGCCGGGCCGCCCGTCGCCGCTCGTCCGCCTCGATCCCCAGGGTTCCGTGGTCCTGGCGCTCGAGATTGCCGTCGACTCCATCGCGGCCGCCCACGTCGGGCTCGGCGGCACCGTGCTGGAGCTCGTGCGGGTCGACCGCCCGCGCGGCCGCTCCTCCGTCGACGAGGTCGTGGTCGCCCTCCGCCGGCTCGTGGACCGGATCGAGGCCCGGAGGCCGGAACGCGAGCCGGTCATCGGGGTGGGCGTGGCCGTCGTGGGTGTAGTACGGCGTGCCGACGGCCGTGTCTCGATGGCGCCGAACCTCGGCTGGACCGACGTCCCCCTCGGGGATCGGCTGGCCGCGGCCTTCGACGCCTCCGTGCCCATCTCCATCGCCAACGAGGCCGACCTGGGCGTGCTCGCGGAGCATCGGCGGGGCGAGGCCGTCGGCGTCGACGACGTGCTGTACATCTCGGGCGAGGTTGGCGTCGGCGGCGGGCTGATCGTGGACGGGCGGCCGCTCACGGGCGCCGCCGGGTACGGCGGCGAGGTGGGTCACGTCCCGTTCGACCCGGCGGGTGCTTCGTGCCAATGCGGGTCCGTGGGCTGCTGGGAGACCGTCGTCGGCGAGCGTGCCCTGCTGCGCCTCGCCGGGCATCCGGCCGACGGCGGCCGGGCGGCGGTGGCCGCCGTCCTGCGGGAGGCGGCCGCGGGCTCCCCGCGGGCGCTCGAGGCCCTCGACCACGTCGGCCGCTGGCTCGGCATCGGGCTCGCCGGATTCGTCAACATCCTCGATCCGCGGCTCATCATCCTGGGCGGCCTGTTCGGCCGGATCCACCCGTTCGTCCACGAGACCGTGCAGCGCGAGCTCGACCGTCGCGCGCTGGCGGCGCCCCGGGCCCTGGTCCGGGTTGCGCCGGCTCGCCTCGGCGTGGACGCGCCACTGCTCGGCGCGGCCGAGCTCGCGCTCGAGCCGCTGCTCTCCGATCCCGCGACCCGGGTCGGCCAGCGGGACACGCTCCCCGTGGAGGTGAGCGCGTGAGGCAATTGACCCGCACGGACCGGCCGGACGCCCCGCCGACCGGTCTCCGGCACTCCGCGAGGGGCTGGAGGAGGGTGTTAGCCTAGCGCGGTACCCACGGCCAAGCGAGTGTCTTCACGTGGCGTGCAAGGAGGAGTGACAACTATGGCCAATCGCAAGCTGGCGGCCCTTGTCGGGGCTGCCGTCGTCGTCTTCGCCGCCTGCGGCGGAGCTGCGACCGCCTCGCCGGCTGCCTCGAGCGGCTCGGCCGCGGGCTGCACCATCGGCGTGTCGTGGAACAACTACCAGGAAGAGCGCTGGGCGAAGTGGGACGAGCCCGCGCTCAAGAAGGCGATCGAGGACGCCGGCGGCAAGTACATCTCCAACGACGCCGCGTCGTCGTCCGAGAAGCAGGCCTCGAACGTCGAGAACCTGATCACGAATGGCGCCAAGGTCGTCGTCGTCCTCGCGCAGGACGGCACCGCGATCAAGCCGGCCGTCGCCGCGGCCATCGCCGAGGGCGTCCCGGTCATCGCCTACGACCGCCTCATCGAGGACCCGAAGGCCCTGTACATCACGTTCGACAACGTCGAGGTCGGGCGGATGCAGGCGCGGGCGATCCTCGAGGCCATGCCGAAGGGCAACTACGTCTTCATCAAGGGCAACCAGGCTGACGCAAACGCGGACTTCCTGCGCGGCGGCCAGCAGGAGATCCTCCAGGCGGCCATGGACGCCGGTGACATCAAGAACGTCGGCGAGTCCTACACCGACAACTGGGATCCCGCGGTCGCCCAGACGAACATGGAGCAGTTCCTGACGGCCAACAACAACAAGGTCGACGCGGTCGTCGCGTCGAACGACGGCACGGCCGGCGGCGTCGTCGCGGCGCTCGCGGCCCAGGGCCTGGCGGGGAAGGTCCCCGTGTCCGGCCAGGACGGCGATCAGTCCGCCCTGAACCGGGTCGCCCTCGGCACGCAGACCGTGTCGGTCTGGAAGGATGCCCGCGAGCTCGGTAAGGCTGCCGGCGAGGCTGCCGTCCAGCTCTGCGGCGATCCCGACATCACCAAGGTCAAGAACACCATCATCTTCAAGAGCCCGGGCGGCAACGACATGACGTCGATCCTGCTGACCCCGATCCCGATCAAGAAGGACAACCTGAACGTCGTCGTCGACGCCGGGTGGATCGCCAAGGACGCGCTCTGCAAGGGCGTGACGGACACCTCGACCGTCCCTGCCTGCAAGTAGCGGGTCCCCGACCCCTCATGGCAGCTGCGCCCTGCGCCCCGGTCCCACCGGGGCGCAGGGCGCTCCCCACTCCCGAGCGTCTCAGCGAGGCGTTGCGATGACCGAGGCAACCACCACTCGCTCCGCTGCCCCCGAGCCCTCCAGCCGGTCCCCGCGGTCGCTGCTCCTGGCGATGGAGCTCGACACCCGTCTTCTGGGCATGCTCGTGGCCCTGGCGGTGATCTGGATCACGTTCCACTTCTGGTCGGGCGGCAACTTCATCACGGCTCGAAACCTGTGGAACCTGTCCGTCCAGAGCGCCTCGATCGCGATCATGGCCACGGGCATGGTCCTGATCATCGTCTCGCGCAACATCGACCTCTCGGTCGGCGCGGTCCTCGCCTTCGTCGGCTACACGATGGCGATGGTGCAGGCCGAGTGGATCCCCAAGACCCTCGGCCTCGGGTTCGACCAGCCCTACACGTGGCTCATCGCCCTCGGCGTCGGGATCGTCCTGGGCGCCCTCATCGGCGGCCTGCAGGGGTTCCTGGTGGCGTACGGCGGCGTGCCGTCGTTCATCGTCACCCTGGGCGGGCTGCTCGTCTGGCGCGGTCTCATCTTCCGCTACGAGCAGGGTCAGACCGTCGCCCCGCTCGATGGCATCTTCCAGATGCTCGGGGGTGGCCCGAAGGGCGCCCTGGGGGACCAGCTGAGCTGGCTCCTGGGGGCCGTGGCGATCGCCGGGATCGTCTTCACGCTGTGGGCCGGACGGCGCCGGCGGCGGCGCTACGACTTCCCCGTTCGCCCGATCTGGGCGGAGGCCGTCGTCGGAGCCGTCGGCATCATCTTCATCGTGGGCGCCGTGTGGGTTGCCAACAGCTACCCCTGGCCGCCTGCGCTTGCCCAGCAGTGGGCCGCGCAGACCGGCAATACCGTGCCGGAGGGCGGCATCCCGACCGGGATCGCCTTCCCGGTCGTGATCATGCTGGGCGTCGCGCTCATCGTCACCTACCTGGCGACCCGGCGCCGCTTCGGCCGCTACGTGTACGCGATCGGCGGCAATCCCGAGGCGGCCGAGCTCGGCGGCATCAACGTCCGCCGGACGATCACCCTCACGTTCGTGCTCATGGGCATCCTCTGCGCCGTCAGCGCGGCGGTCCAGACGGCGCGCCTCAACGCGGCCGTGACGAACCTGGGCACCCAGAACGAGCTCGATGTGATCTCCGCCGCCGTCATCGGCGGCACCTCGTTCTCCGGCGGCATCGGCACGATCCCTGGGGCGATCCTGGGGGCCGTCGTCATGCAGTCGCTGCGCTCGGGCATGCTTCTGCTGAATGTCGACTCGCCGACCCAGGACATCGTCGTCGGCATCGTGCTCGTCGCCGCGGTCGGCTTCGACGCCTACCTGCGCCGGCGGGCGAGCTGAGCGAGCGGGAGGCTAACCGATGACCGTCACCACGACCGCGCCCGCCCAGACGACCGTCGAGCCGCGGGTCCCGCTCGTCGAGATGCGGGACGTCCGCGTCGCATACGGCGGCGTCCACGCCGTCGACGGTGTCAGCATCGACCTCAACGCCGGCGAGGTCGTCGGCCTCGTCGGCGGCAACGGGGCCGGCAAGTCGACGCTCATGCGCGTGCTTTCGGGCGCCCACCCGGCCGATTCCGGCGCGATCCTCATCGAGGGCCAGCCGGTGACGATCGGCAACCCGCGGGACGCCAAGGCGCTCGGTATCGAGACGATCTACCAGACGCTGGCCCTCGCCGACAACGTCGACGCCGCGGCGAACGTGTTCCTGGGTCGCGAGCTCCGGTCGCGCCTCGGCTCCCTCGACGACGCGGCCATGGAATCCGCGACCCGGAAGGTGATGGGCCGGCTCAACCCGCGGTTCCAGAACTTCAAGACGGCGGTCAAGTCGCTGTCGGGCGGCCAGCGCCAGTCGGTCGCCATCGCCCGCGCGATCCACTTCAACGCCCGCATCCTGATCATGGACGAGCCCACTGCGGCCTTGGGCCCTGCGGAGACCACCCAGGTCCGCGAGCTGACCGCCCAGCTGAAATCCGAGGGCCTCGGGATCTTCCTGATCAGCCACGACATCCACGACGTCTTCGACCTCGCGGACCGGATCGTGGTCATGCTCCAGGGAAAGCTCGTCGGGACGGTCGACAAGGAGGCCGTGACCAAGGACGAGGTCCTGGCCATGATCATCATGGGCAAGAAGCCGGGCGAGGTCACGCAACGGGATCTGGCCGAGCTCCACAGCTGAGCGGCGCCCGGCGCGCCGCGCGCCCGTACGGGACGCGGCCCGCCCGCGGCCGCGCCGGGGACCGCGCGGGCGGCGCGTCGCTCCGCCGCTACGCCGACAGCGCCCGGAAGGAGGCCGCGAGAGCCGGGTAGAGGCCGCGATACGTCGCGTGCACGTCCGCGTAGCGCGGGGCGTCCGGACCCGGGGCCGCCGCGGGCGTGGCCGTCACGAGCGCCGCCGCGGCCGCCTCGACGCTCTCGAACCAGCCCGCCCCGACGGCCGCCAGGAGCGCGGCGCCATACGCGGCGCCCTCCGCCGTGTCGACCGTGGCGATCTCGGCCCCCAGGACGTCCGCCAGGATCTGGCGCCAGAGCCCGCTGGTCGTGCCGCCGCCGGAGGCCCGGATGACGGAGGGCGCGGGCATCCCGGCTTCGATCATCAGGTCGAGCCCGTCGCGAAGGCCGAACGCGACGCCTTCGAGGACCGCCCGCGCGAGGTGACGCCGATCGTGGGCCAGGGTCAGGCCGACGAACGCGCCGCGGGCGAGCGGGTCGGGATGCGGCGAGCGCTCACCGGTGAGGTAGGGAAGGAAGAGGAGGCCCTCACAGCCCGCCGGCGCCTCGCCCGCCATGGCGACGAGGTCGTCGTAGGCCATCCCGGGGACGACCGCGTCCCGGAACCAGCGCAGGCTGCCCGCCGCCGACAGCATCACCGACATCATGTGCCAGCGGCCGGGGACAGCGTGGCAGAAGGCGTGGACCCGGCCGCGGGCCTCGAAGATCGGCCGGTCCGTGGTCGCGAAGACCACCCCGGATGTCCCCAGCGAGAGGGCGACGACGCCAGGCTCGACGGCCCCCACCCCGACGGCGTTCGCCGCCTGGTCCCCGCCGCCGGCGACGACCGGCGTGCCCTCCCGGAGCCCGGTGGCCGCGGCCGCCGCGGCGGTGACGGTGCCGGTGACGGCCGGGCCCTCGTGCGTCCGCGGCATCCAGGCCGGGTCGATGGCGAGGGCCGCGAGGACCTCCGCCGACCAATCGCGCGCGGCGAGGTCGAAGAGCATCGTCCCAGAGCCGTCGGCCTTGTCCATCGCGTGGCGGCCTGTCAGGCGAAGCCGGACATAGTCCTTCGGCAGCAGGAAGTGGGCGACGCGCCGCCAGACGTCCGGCTCGTGGTCACGGACCCAGACGAGCTTCGGCGCCGTGAAGCCGGTGAGGGCGTCGTTGCCGGTGATCGAGACGAGGCGCTCGCGCCCGACGACCTCCCGGATCAGGTCGCACTCCGCGCCGGTCCGCTGGTCGTTCCAGAGGATCGCCGGCCGGAGCACCTCGTCCGCCGCGTCGAGCAGGACCGCCCCGTGCATCTGCCCGGTCAGGCCCACGGCGGCGACGTCGTCGCCGGGGGTGCCCGTCTCGGCGAGCACCGCCCGGATCGCCGCCAGCGTGCCGTCCCACCACAGGCGCGGCTCCTGCTCGCTCCAGAGCGGGTGAGGGACGCTCAGCTCGTAGGCCGCCGTGCCCACGCCGCGGACGGCGCCGGACCCGTCGACCAGGATCGCCTTGGCTGCCGTCGTCGAGGCGTCGATGCCCAGGACGTGGCTCATCGTGATCCCCTCGCGGTGCGTCGCGCGGCCCTCGGCCCGCGTTCGGTGTGGGTGCCTCCTGCGGCCGACGCCGGGATCAGCGGCCGGCGCCGCGGTCGGCCGCCCAGACATGCCGGTTGACGACGCTCTCATAGAGCTCCTGGTGCCCGGAGACTGGCCGCGGGTCGATCTCGCCGGAGCGGACCCTCGCCTCGAGGTCGGCCAGGCTCATCGAGCCGTCGAGGATGCCGGCTCCGAGCGGGCCGCTCCAGCCGGCGTAGCGCTCCTCGACCATGCGCGCCAGGGCGCCGTCCTGCAGCAGGTCGGCCGCCACGACGAGCGCCCGGGCGAGGGTGTCGATGCCGCCCACGTGGGCGTGGAAGAGGTCGGTCCGGTCGATGCTCTGGCGCCGCAGCTTGGCGTCGAAGTTGAAGCCGCCGGTCGTGAAGCCGCCGGCCTTCAGGATCTCGTAGAGCGGCATCGCGAGGTCGTCGACCGAGTTCGGGAACTGGTCGGTGTCCCAGCCGTTCTGCGGGTCGCCCCGGTTCGCGTCGATGCTGCCGAAGACGCCGTTCGCGATCGCGTAGGCGACCTCGTGGTGGAAGCTGTGGCCGGCGAGCGTGGCGTGGTTCGCCTCGATGTTGAGGCGGTACTCCCCGTCGAGGCCGTTGCGGGCCAGGAAGCCGTGGACCGTCGCGCTGTCGTAGTCGTACTGGTGCTTCGTCGGCTCCATCGGCTTGGGCTCGATCAGGAGCGTGCCCTTGAAGCCGATCTTGTGCTTGTGCTCGGCGACGAGGTGCAGGAAGCGGGCGAGCTGGGCGCCCTCGCGGCGAAGGTCGGTGTTGAGGAGCGTGTCGTAGCCCTCGCGGCCGCCCCACAGGACGTAGTTGACGCCGCCCAGGCGCTGGGTGATCTCCAGCATGTGCTTCACCTGCGCCGCGGCGTAGGCGAACGCCTCGGGGTCGGGGTTGGTGGAGGCGCCGGCCTGGTAGCGCGGGTGGCTGAAGAGGTTCGCGGTCCCCCACAGGAGCCGCACGCCGGTCCGCTCCTGGTAGCCGAGCGCGTCGTCGGCGAGGGCGTCGAGATTGGCGGAGAACTCGGCGAACGAGTCGCCCTCCGGCGCGACGTCGCGGTCATGGAAGCAGTACCACGGCACGCCGAGCTTCGTGAAGAACTCGAACGCGGCCACCATCTTCGCCCGGGCGGCGGTCATCGGGTCCGCCGACGCCTCCAGCCACGGCCGGTCGAGGGTGCCGATCCCGAACATGTCCCGGCCATCCCAGGCAAACGAGTGCCAGAAGCAGACGCCGATCCGGAGGTGGTCTTCCATCCGCTTGCCGAGCACCATCCGGTCGGGCTGGTAGACCTTGAACGTGAGGGGGTCGGTCGAGTCGAGCCCGCCGAAGCGGATCGGCTCCTTGACGTCCGTGAAGAATTCCTCGCTCACGCCCGGTCCTCCGCGATCGCCCGGGCGCGTCCGCGGTCGGCGCCCGCATTCCGGGCTAGTGTAGAGCGGCAGCGCGAGCGCAATCAGGTCGCGACGGGGACCCGGCCGGGCGACGTGGCTCAGCCCTCCCGGAGCAGCTCGAGGAGGCTGGGGTGGTGGGCCGGCGAGGCGGCGAGGACGCCCATCGCCTTCGTCGGCGCGGCGAGGTCGAACCACGAGCCGCCGGCGAGGTCCGTCACGACGGCGCCGGCCCGCTCGGCGATGAGCCCCGCCGCGGCGACGTCCCACGGCGAGAGGTCGGTCGTCTGCGAGAAGGCGTCGAATTGGCCATTGGCGACGTAGGCCAGGGAGAGGGCTGCCGAGCCCATCTGGCGGGGGATCCGGATGGCACGCCGGACCCGGCGCGTCCGCGCCGCCGGGGAGCGGCCGCCGACGTCGAGCGCGACCACGAGGTCGATGAGCCGCTCCTTGGTCGACGCGGCCACGGGGCGGCCGTCGAGCGTGGCGGGGCCGTCCGCCGTCGCTGCGAACGTCTCTGCCCGCAGCGGGTCGTGGACCACCCCGGCAACGGGGCGGCCGCCGTCCACGAGGGCCAGCGAGACACAGAAGAAAGGGATCCCGTTCGCGTAGTTGATCGTCCCGTCGATCGGGTCGCAGACCCAGGTGCGGCGGGCGGCGGCGGTCGCGTGCCCGGACTCCTCGCCGAAGAAGCCGTCACCCGGGAATCGCTCGGCGAGGGCGGCCCGGATCAGCGCCTCCGCGGCGTGGTCGACCTCGGTCACGATGTCGCGGACGCCCTTGTAGGCGACACGCCCGGAGTCGTCGAGGCGCTCGACGAGGAGGCGGCCCGCCCGGGCGACGATCTCCTCGGCCGTGGCCAGCTCGGCCGACCAGGCGCCGGCAGGGCTCACTTCGAGCAGTCGACGGCGAGCGGCCGCTCGGCCGCCCCGAGGCCGGTCACCCGCTGGTCGAAGGTGCGCGAGGCGCCCGCCGCGATCTCCGGCGTCCGGACGTACGTCTCGACGGGCGGGTTGGCCAGGTGGGTCGGGTCCCAGACGCGGCAGCTCGCCCGGCCGGCGTGGCTCCCCCCGTTCTTCACGTCCAGCGTCAGGACGATCCCCTCCCCGTCGGGCACGGCGGCCCGGATCGTGGCCGTGAACGGCCCGACGCCGCCCAGGAGGTAGGTGGCGGCGGCCGCCATGCCGACGACCGCGAGGGCGATCCCCAGGAAGACCGTCCCGTGCGCCTGCGAAGCGGCGGGCTGCCGGAGGCCGGCCGGGTTGCATGAGCGACAGAGGGCGTCATCGGCGGGGACGACCGCCCCGCAGCGGACGCAGCGGTGGGTCGGCTCGTCCACGGCGGATGGGGTTCGGCGAGGGGACGTCGTCAGGCTCACGGTCGGGCGGCATCTTCCCACGACGCTGCGATCGGCGCGCAGCAGGGTTCATCACCGCGACCGGCCGGTGCTCCCCGGGCGCGGCCCATCGCCCCCGGCGCGGCCCATCGAGGCGGTGACGGCCCGCACGACGAGGCGGCGATCAGCGCCGGCCGGCCGCCTCCACGAGCAGGTCGACGTCGGCGGTCGCTCTCGCGCCGACGACCGCCCCGTCGGCCCCCGACGCTCGCCACCGCTCGGCGGCAGCCGTGGGCTCCTCCACCCACGGGCTGCCGGCGAGCGATTCACCTTTGCGGAGGTCGAAGGCGACGACGATGCGCTGCGCCGCGCGGTCCCGCCCCGCCTCGGCGAGGGCGTCGAGATACGCCGGCAGGAGCTCCTCGAGGTCCGCCGCCGGCGTCGTCCAGCCATCGCCGGTCCGCCCGGCGAGGGCGATCCCGGCCGGCGACTGCGACCCCACGATGATCGGCGGCGGAGGAGCGGGGACCGGGAACGCATGCGCGCCGTCGAGCGGGTAGAACGGGCTGGGACGGGTGACCGGCCCGCCGGTCCAGAGGGCGCGCAGGACCGCGATCGCCTCCTCAAGCCGGATGACCCGCTCCGCCGGCTCGGGAAACGGGATGCCATACGCGTGGTGCTCGGCAGGGTGGCCGCCGATCCCGATGCCGAGCGTCAGCCGCCCGCCGGTGGCCTCCTGGAGGGTGGCCACCATCCGGGCCAGGACGGCCGGGTGACGGTTCATGACGTTCGCCACGAAGGTCATGAGGCCGATCCGCGTGGTGGCCCCGCCGACCGCGGCCAGCGTCGTCCACGCCTCGAGGACCGGGTCGGAGCGGACGCCACGGCTGACGAAGTGGTCCCATACCGCGATCCCCGCGTAGCCGGCCGCCTCGAGGCGGAGGGACTGCTCGCGCCACCACGCGAAGGAGACGCCGATCCCCCGCAGGTTGACGAAGACCGGGAACGCCGCCGGCGTCCCCGGCCCGCCGCTCAGAGCCCCGCCGTGACGGCCGGCGAGGTCGCCGCCGCGAGGGCGACCTGCAGCGTGGTTGCCGTCCGGCGCTCCAGCTCGTCGAGCGGGAGGTAGGAATCCTCGGAGGTGACGCCCTCGCCCAGGACGTCGCTGACGGTCAGGATCGTCGCCGCCCGCACGTCGGCGCCCGCCGCCCGCGCCCGGGCCGCCAGGAGGAAGACGGCCGAGCTCTCCATCTCGAAGGCCAGCACGCCGCGGGCAGCCCACCGGCTGAAGTAGTCGGCGTCCGGGTTGTAGAAGACGTCCACCGTGCAGATCGGGCCGACGTGGAAGGCCGCCCCCGCGGCCGCCGCCGCGTCCACGAGGGCGCGTGTCAGCTCGAAGTCGGCGGCCGGCGCGTACCGCTCGCCGTGCAGGTAGGTGGCGGTGGTCCCGTCGAAGGGCGACGCCGCCGAGGCGATCACGATCTCGCCGGTCCGGATCCCCGTCGCGATCCCGCCGCAGGTCCCGACGCGGATGAGGCGCCGCACCCCGAGGCGCAGGAGCTCCTCCACCACGATCGCCGCGGACGGCGCGCCCATGCCCGTCGTCTGGACGCTGATGGGAACGCCGCGGCAGGTCCCCGTGTACCCGTACATCAGGCGATGCTCGTTGACGCGCCGGGCCGCCTGGAGGCCGCCGTCGAAGAGCGCGGCGATCGCCGTCGCCCGGTTGGGATCGCCGGGGAGCAGCACGATCGGGGCGTAGTCTCCCGGCTCGGCGCGGAGGTGCAGCTGCGGCATCGGCGGGTCCCTCGGTACGGATCTGCGGGGCGAGTGTACGGCGCCGCGGGCCTCCTCCGCGCCCGGCACGATCCCATGGTCCCGCCGTCCACGAACGACGACGCGACCAGCCTGACCCGGCAGGGCCATGCGGTTGCCCTGCCCACGGTGGTCGCCTGCCTCATCCTCGGCCACTCCTTCTTGCGGGGGCAGATGCTTGACCAGGGTCCGGTACTTCCGGCAGGGGAAGCCGGGACTCACGGCACGGCGGGGTCGCGCGCCACGCGGCGCATCATGCCCTCGGGCGCCGGGGGCCCGTCTCGACGCATGCGCGTCGCGGGTCTTCGGATCCGCTCGAGAGACGGATGCCGTTCTGGAATCGACGCTCCGCGACGGAGCGCCTCTTCTGGTCGCGGGACGATCGCTTCGCGCGCCGCGTCGCCAGCGCATCACCGGGCGCTCGCGTCCTCGACCTCGACGTCGGGTGGTGCGTCATCGGGCCTGCCGAGACCCTCACGGACATCGTGGTCGCGCGCCTGGCCGACGGGCGTCCCCACGGGCTGGTGGCGGTGGACCCGTCCCTGGCGGACCCCGATCGATACCTCCACGCCCTGACGGCGGCCGTGCAGGCGTCCGGGATCGCCGACAGGATCGGCATGGACCAGTCGCCGGTCGTCGCCGCGGCCAAGCTCCTCGACTACTTCTTCACCCTCCGCAGTCGCCATCGGGTTGCCTTCCAGCCGCTCGTCGACCTGCGGACGGGCCAGACGGCCGAGTGGGAGTGCCTCTTCCGCCCGGAGATGCCGATGCTGCCCCAGTCGATCGGCGCGATCGTCGAGGCCGCCATCGCGACGGGGCGCTCGGTCGACCTGGATCTCTTCATCGTCGATCGGATCCTTGATCGCGCCGCGGAGATCGTCGCCGCAAACCCCGCCCGGCCACCGCTGCAGCTCGCCATCAACCTGACCCCGGCCAGCCTCCTCGACCCGCGCTTCGAGCCGCGCGCGCTCGCCCGGCGGGTGCGCTCCGCCGGGCTGCTGCCCCGCCTGATCACCCTGGAGTGCACAGAGCAGCAGGCGATCCCCGACGTGGTCCCGCTCAAGCGCGTCGTCCGCGCCCTCCGTCGCCTCGGCTTCGGGGTCGCCGTGGACGACGCGGGAGCGGGCTATGCCTCGTTCGCCCTCATCGCGGCCCTCCGGCCGACGGCCATCAAGATCGATCGCCAGATCGTGCAGGGCAGCGCCCGGGACGTCGCCAAGCGGGCTCTCATCGAGGCCTTCGTCGGCTTCGCCCGGCGGATCGAGGCGCGCCTGGTCGCCGAGGGCATCGAGCGGCGGGCGGACCTGGCGGTCCTCGTGGCCGCGGGCGTCGACCTCGGCCAGGGCTATCTGCTCGGTCGCGAGACCGCGGAACCCGTCGAGCCTCGCCGACGGCGGGGCATCCTCGGGCCCGGTTCCCCGGAGGCCCACGCCGAGCCGGAGCCGCCCCCCGGGCGCAGACCGGTGCGCGGTGCAGGAACCGGCCGCCGCTGAGCCACGCCCGGGCCGAGCGACGGGCCGAGGGAAGGGCCCGGATCAGGCCCGATTGGCGGCCCGGTGATCCGCGAAGGCGGCCACGAGCTCGCGGCAGAAGGGCGGGATGTCCTCGACCACCCGGCCCCAGACCATGTTCCCTTCGCGGAAGGCCGGCTCGTCGACCCACGTCGCCCCGGCGTTGACGAGGTCGTCGCGGATCCCCAGCGAGCCCGTCGCGCGGCGGCCGGCCACGATGCGGGCGGAGATGGCGATGAGCCCGCCGTGGCAGATGATCCCGATCGGCTTCCCGGCCGCATGGATCGCGGCGACGAAGTCCGTGACCGCCGGGTAGCGGCGCAGCTTGTCCGGCATGTGGCCGCCGGGGACGACGAGCGCGTCGAAGTCCGCTGGGGCGAGGCTGCCGACCTCGACCTCCACCGGGATCGCCAGCCCGTTCTTGCCGTGGACCGTCTCCCGCTTCAGCCCCGCCGAGGTGACCCGAGCCCCCTCCTCCCGCAGGCGCATGACGGTGACCCAGTACTCGAGATCCTCCACGCCCTCGCCGGCGAGGACGGCCACGCGCAGTCCGTCGAGCTCCATCGAAACCTCCGTCCAGGCCGGCCCCTGCGCCGGTCGTCCGAGGATACGCCCGCGCCGGATGGCCGGCTCGTGCCGTACGATTCGGCCATGCCCACCGCAACGATCCTCACCGACCGCATCCGCGGCTTCCTGGCCGCGCCGTTCCAGTTCGCCACCCTCGCCACGATCCACCCGGACGGGTCGCCCCGCCAGGCCGTGATCTGGTACCGGCTCGATCCGGACGGCCGCCTCACCATCAACAGCCGCGACGGCCGCCGCTGGCCGGCCAACCTGCGCCGGGACCCGCGATGCGCGCTGGCCATCGCCGATCCGGCCGACGGCTACGCCTTCGTGGCCCTCGTCGGTCGCGTGGTGGAGGTGATCGACGACCAGGCCGTCGCCCAGGCGGACATTGCCGACCTCGCCCGCCGCTACCACGTCGACGACCCCGCGGAGGCCGAGGCGAAGATCGCCGGCTTCCGGACGCAGCAACGGGTCACCTTCCGGATCGAGATCGCCACCGTCCACGATCACCTGGAGGACTGACGGTGGAGCTCGCAGGCCCGACGTCGGGCGCCACGATCCGGTTCGGGGCCCAGCTCTGGAGCCAGGCGACCGACTGGCCGGGCTTCCTCGGCGCCGCGATCGCCGCGGAGGAGGCCGGGTGGGACTCCGTCTGGACCTGGGATCACCTGGAGGCCATCTTCGGGCCGTGGGAGCAGCCCATCTTCGAGGGCTGGCTGGCCCTGGCCGCCGTCGCCGCCCGGACGTCGCGGGTTCGCGTCGGCCTGATGGTCGGCGCCAACACCTTCCGCAATCCCGGCCACACGGCCAAGCTCGCCGCGACGCTCGACCACCTGAGCGGCGGGCGGGCCGTCCTGGGCCTCGGGGGGGCCTGGTTCGCCCGCGAGCACGAGGCCTTCGGGATCGACTACGGGGCCAGCGTGGGCGAGCGCCTCGATCGGCTCGACGAAGCCGTGGAGGTCATCCGGCGGCTGCTCGACGGCGAGCGGTTCAGCCACGCCGGCCGCTTCTACCGGCTCGAGGACGCCCAGGTCCGGCCTCGGCCCATCCAGGCCCATCTGCCGATCCTCGTCGGGGGCAGCGGGCCCCGCAAGACGCTGCGGACGGTCGCCCTGCGGGCCGACGCCTGGAACACGAACGGGACGGTCGAGGAGGTCGCCGGGCGGGACGCGATCCTGCGAGAGCACTGCGCGGCCGTCGGACGGGATCCGGCCACCATCGAGCGCACGGTCAGCTTCCCCGTCGTCATCCGCGACGACCCGGCCGACGCCGCCCGCGCCTTCCGGGCCCTCTGCGAGCACAACGGGACGCCCGACGCGGGTGCGGTCCCGACCCTGCTCGGCCCGCCCGGGCAGGTCGCGGAGGCGCTCCGGCCGTATCTCGACCTCGGCTTTCGCACCTTCATCTTCCGCTTCCCCGCGCCGTATGACCACGAGACGATCGCCCGCCTCGGCGAGCTCCGGCCCGCGCTGGGCGGCTGAGGCCCGGATGCCACAGGTCGTTGCCCTTGCCGGCGGGACCGGCGGAGCGAAGCTCGCCCACGGGCTGGTGGCCGTCCTGCCGCCCGGCGAGCTGTCGGTCGTCGTCAACACGGCCGACGACCAGGAGTTCCACGGCCTCCTCGTCTGCCCGGACCATGACACCGTCCTGTACACGCTGGCCGGGCTTGCCGACCGCGAGCGCGGCTGGGGCCTCGCCGGCGAGACCTGGGCGGCGGCCGCGGTGCTGGGCCGCCTGGGCGAGCCGACCTGGTTCGCCCTCGGCGACCGCGACCTGGCCCTCCACGTCCACCGGACCCGTCGCCTCCGGGAAGGGGTGCGCCTGACCACCGTCAGCCTCGACGTCCGGCGCGCCTTCGGCGTCGCCACGCCGATCCTCCCCATGGCGGACGAGCCGGTGCGGACCCGCGTCCGGACGCCGGACGGCTGGCTGCCCTTCCAGGAGTACTTCGTCCGGCTCCACCAGGCCCCGGACGTCCTCGAGGTCGCCTTCGACGGAATCGAGGAGGCCCGGCCGACGCCGGAAGTCGCCGCCGCCATCGCGGGCGCCCGGGCGATCGTCATCTGCCCGTCGAACCCGTTCGTCTCCGTGGCCCCGATCCTCGCCGTGCCCGGGATGCGGGACCTCCTGGAGGCGGCCCGCGGCCGGGGCGTCCGGATCGCGGCCGTCTCGCCCCTCGTCGGGGGACGGGCGCTGCGCGGGCCGGCGGACCGGATGGCGGTCACCCTGGGTGGCGAGGCGAGCGCCACGGGCATCGCCCACCACTACGCCGGGCTCGTCGACACGCTCCTCGTCGACGACGCGGACGCGGCGGAGGCCCCGGCGATCGCCGCCCTCGGCGTCGAACCCGTCGTGCTCCCGACGGTCATGACCGACGACGCCTCCCGGGCGGCCCTGGCGGCTGCGGCGATCGCGGCCGCCCTCGAGCGGGCGCCCTGAGCTCCTGCCGCGCCGCCGCCTCGTCTACGATCGCCCCGTGACCAGCCGTCCGCCGTCCTTCAGCCGCATCGTGGCCCTCGTTCCCGTGCGCGGGCTGGAGGACGCCAAGGCGCGCCTCGGCGAGGTGCTCGACGCGGAGGAACGGCGCGCGCTCGTCGAGCACCTCCTCGCTCGCACGGTGGCCGCCGCCAGGGTGACGCCGGGGGTGGAGGCGGTGGCGGTCGTCTCGCCCGATCCCGAGGTCCTCCGCCTGGCCGCCGAGCTCGGTGCGCACGGCATCCCGCAGGGCGGCGAGGGCCTCAACGAGGGCCTCCTCGAGGCGCTCGCGTGGGCGCATACGGCCGCGCCCGACGCGATCCTCGTCATCCCCGGCGACCTGCCCGCGGTGAGCGACGGCGAGCTGGCGCGCGTCGTCGCCGCAGCGCGGTCCGTGGGCGCGACGGAGGCGCCGCTCGAGGGGGTGGCCGAGGCGGCTCCCGGCGGAGCACAGGTGGCTGCCCGCGCCGTGGTGGCGCTCGTGCCCGACCGTGCGGGGACCGGGACGAACCTCCTCCTCGTCGCTCCGCCGGCGGCGATCCCCTTCCTGTTCGGGGATGGCTCGCGGGCGGCGCACGCCGCCGCCGCCCTTGCGGCCGGCGCGACCTACCTCGAGCTCGGGGGGCCGCTCTCGCTCGACCTCGACACCCCCGACGACCTCCTGGCTGCCGAGGAGGCCGGGCTGGGCGCGCTGCGGGTCGAGCTCTCGTGAGCGTCGAGCGGGCGAAGGCCGAGGGGCCGGCGAGCGACGCCACGCCGGCGACCCCGGCCGAGCCCACCACGCCCGGCGAGACGCTCGTCGTCCTCCCCCTGCAGTCCCTTCCCGAAGTGCGCCCCGGCGACGACCTCGCCGGCCTGCTGGGCGACGCCCTGGCCGCGACCCCCGGGGCGCTCCCCCTCCGACGGGACGACGTCCTGGTGGTGACCCAGAAGGTCGTCTCCAAGGCCGAGGGCGCGATCGTAGACCTGCGGGCGATCGAGCCGCGCCCGGAGGCTGTGGCCTTCGCCGCCGGCTGGGGGCGCGATCCCCGCCAGGTCGAGGTCGTCCTTCGCCAGGCGGTGCGCGTCGTCCGCATGGACAACGGGGTGATCATCGCCGAGACCCGCCACGGCTTCGTGCTGGCGAACGCCGGGGTCGACGCCAGCAACGTCGGCCCGTCGAGCGGGCACGTCGTCCTCCTCCTGCCCGACGACCCCGACGCATCGGCGCGCCGGATCCGGGCGGCCCTGGAGGCTCGCTTCGGGATCGGTCCGGGGGTCGTCGTCTCCGACAGCCTGGGGCGGCCCTGGCGCTTCGGGATCACCGACCTGGCCATCGGCTCGGCCGGCTTCCGTCCCCTGGAGGACCTGCGGGGCACCCCCGACGCCGACGGCCGCCGGATGGCCGCCACGGTGCGGGCGGTCGCCGACGAGATCGCCTCCGCGGCGGAGCTCGTCCTCGGCAAGTCGGCCCGTCGCCCGGCGGCCCTCGTCCGCGGCGCGGCGCCGCCCCCGGGCGACGGGAGCGTCCGCTCCGACGTCCTCATGCCGGCGGAGATGGACCTCTTCCGCTGACGGCCCGTCGCGGCTGGGCGGTGTACCCTCGGCTCCCGTTCGCTCGCCCGCATCCAGGAGCCACCAGACCGTGAAGATCGGCCTCCAGCTCAATCGCTTCGACTACTCCGGCGGGACGTCGGCGATCGGGCCCACCCTTGCCCGCGTCGTCCAGGAGGCCGATCTCGCCGGCTTCGACTCGCTCTGGGTCATGGACCACTTCTTCCAGATCCGCGGCATCGGCCCGGCGGAGGACCCGATGCTGGAGGGCTGGACCACCCTGGGGTTCTTCGCCGCCCTGACCCGCCGGGCCCGCCTGGGGCTAATGGTCGGCGGCGTCCACTACCGCCACCCCGGGCTCTGGGTGAAGGCCGCCACGACGCTCGACGTGCTCTCGGGGGGGCGCGCCTGGCTGGGCATCGGGGCGGCCTGGAACCAGGAGGAGAGCGACGCCCTCGGCTTTCCCATGCCGCCCCTGGCGACCCGCTTCGAGCTGCTCGAGGAGACGCTCCAGATCGCCCGCGCCATGTGGACCGGCGAGCGGGGCACGGAGGAGCGCTTCGCGGGCGCCCACTACACGGCCGGACGGCTCCTCAACGCGCCCCAGTCGCTCAGCCGGCCGCGGGTCCCGATCATGATCGGCGGCGGCGGCGAGCAGAAGACGCTGCGCCTCGTGGCCCAGTACGCCGACGCCAGCAACGTCTTCGGCGGCCCCGACACGGTGCGCCGCAAGTACGCCATCCTCCGCGAGCACTGCGAGCGCGTCGGACGGCGGTACGAGGAGATCGAGCGGTCGAATCTCCAGAGCACGCGGCTCTCGGCCCGGGGTGGCGCGGGCACGGAGACGCCCGACGCGGCGGCCGGGCGCTTCGCGGCCCTGGCCGAGGCCGGCGCCCAGCACGTCATCGTCTCGATCCAGAACGTCGAGCAGCCGGGCGTCGCGGCGCTGGCGGCGCGCCTCGTCGAGCTCACCCACGGGGTCGCCACGACGTAGGCGGTCGTCCTCGCGGATCGCCGATCGCCGCGACCGACTATCGCCAGGCCTCGAGCAGGGCGTCCGCCGGGACGGGCCGCCCGTACAGGTAGCCCTGGCCGATGTCGCAGCCGGCATTGCGCAGGAATCGCTCCTGGTCCTCTCGCTCGACGCCCTCGGCGACCGACTGGAGCCCGAGGCTGGAGGCCATGGCGATGACGGCCTTGATGATGGTCTCGGCCGCCGGGTCCCTGCCGATGTCGCGCACGAAGGAGATGTCGATCTTCAGCCTGCGCAGGGGCAGCCTCCTGAGGCGCACGAGCGAGGAGTGGCCAGTGCCGAAGTCGTCGAGGGCCAGCTCGACGCCGAGCGCCTGCAGGTCCCCCAGGACCGCGGAGGCCGCCTCCGACTGGCGCACGATCGTCGACTCCGTCACTTCGAGCTCCAGCCGCTCCGGGCCGATGTCAGCTGCTTCGAGGGCGGCCCGCACGACGCTCGCCAGGTTGTCACGCTCCAGCTGTTGGGCCGACAGGTTCACCGCCATGCGGGGGACCAGGAGGCCGCCGACCTGCCACGCCGCAACCTGCCGGCACGCCTCGCCCAGGACCCACTCGCCGATCGTCCCGATGACCCCGATCTCCTCGGCCAGCGGGATGAACTCGCCGGGGGCAACCAGACCACGCCCGGGGAGCTGCCAGCGGACCAGCGCCTCCACGCCGACCAGCGAACCGTCGGCCAGGTCGACCTGCGGCTGGTAGTGCAGGACGAGCTCGTCCCGGGCGACGGCGCCACGGAGGAGGCGCTCCATCTGCAGGCGCTCCTCGAGCTCTTCGGCGACGCCCGCCTCGTGGAAGGCGATCGTGCCGCCACCCATCGCCCGGGCCTGCCGCATCGCGGCATCCGCCCGGTGCAGCAGCGCCGACGCGTCGGTGCCGTCGGCGGGGAAGAGGCTGATCCCCACGCAGCAGGTGACGAGGATCTCGTGGCCGGCGATGTCAACGGGCTTGGCGACCGCTTCCTGGTAGTTGCGCGCCAGGTAGGCGACGTGGGCGGCGCTCTGAGCGTCCCCGATGACGATCACGAACTTGTCGCCGACGTAGCGCGCGACCGTGTCGCCGACCATCACCTCGTCGGTGAGCCGATCCGCCGTTGCCCGGAGCAGTCCGTCGCCGACGAGGTGGCCGAGGCCGTCGTTGACCTTGCCGAAGCGGTCGATGTCGAGGAGGAGGACAGCCACGGTCTTCGAGCCGTCCTGGGCACGGCGAAGCGCCTGCTCGAGACGATCGTTGAGCAGGGCCCGATTCGGCAAGCCGGTGAGCGCGTCATGGTGAACGAGGAAGTCCAGTTGCTGCTGTGCCTCCTTGACGTCGCCGGTGTCGCTGAAGACCCCGACGTAGTGGGTCGCCCGGCCCTGCTCGTCCCGGATGACGCTGATCGTGATCCACTCCGGGTAGACCTCGCCGTTCTTGCGCCGATTCCAGATCTCGCCTCGCCACCGTCCAGTCGCCGTCAGGGAGGCCCACAGGTCACGGTAGAAACTCTCGTCCTGGCGTCCTGACCGGAGGAGGCGCGGGTTCCGGCCGAGCACCTCGTCGACGGAGTAGCCGGTGATCTCGACGAAGGCCCGGTTGACGGCGACGATCGAGCCCTCGAGGTCGGTCAGGACGACGCCCTCCGCGCTGCTCTCGAACACGGCCGCAGCCAGGCGCAGCTGGGAATCGGCGCGGCGCCGTTCGTCGCGGAGCTCCTTGGCCTCCAGGGCACGCTGGACGGCCGGGCCCAGCCGGGCGAGGCGGTCCTTGAGCACGTAGTCGGAGGCGCCCTGGTGCACGGCGTCGATGGCCAGCTCCTCGCCGACGCTGCCCGACACGATGATGAACGGGATGTCGAGGCCGCTGTCCTGCAGCAGGTGGAGCGCCTGCAGGCCGCTGAACTTCGGCAGGCTCCAATCCGAGAGGATCACCTGAAGCGAGGCATCGAGGGCCGCGACGTAGTCCGGCCCGGTCTGCACCCGCACCCACTCGGGGCTGAAGCCCTCCTCCTCGAGGTGCAGGACCATCAGCTCGGCGTCGCTGCGGCGATCCTCGACGATGAGGACCCGCAATGGCTTGGTCATGGCGGCCATCTCCCGACCGCGGACGGAGGCATCTCGATCGGTGACCTCAGGGCCGGTCCGAGCCGGCGTCGTCCGGCAGCGGCGGCCCGACGTTGAGGGTCAGCCAGTAGGCCTCGATCTTCTTGACGACCTCCAGGAAGCTCTCGAAGGAGACCGGCTTCACCACGTACGAGTTGGCCCCGGTGTCGTACGACATCGCCCGATCGCCCTCCTCGCGCGACGAAGTGAGGATGACGACCGGGATGCGGCGCAGGATGGGCGCGGCCTTGAGCCGGCGCAGGACCTCGAACCCGTCGACGCCCGGCATCTTGAGGTCGAGCAGGATCAGGTCGGGCGCGGGAAGGCGCCCGCGATCGGCCCACGGGCCCAGCCCGAAGAGGCGGTCGACGGCCTCCTGACCGGAGCGGGCCACCTCGATCTCGTTGGCGAGGTGGACCTCCTCGAAGGCGTCGAGGGCAAGCTCGACGTCCATGGCGTTG
Source organism: uncultured Chloroflexia bacterium (assembly GCA_963821235.1). Classification (GTDB taxonomy): domain Bacteria; phylum Chloroflexota; class Limnocylindria; order Limnocylindrales; family CSP1-4; genus CTSoil-043. The sequence continues at coordinate 1,709,669 of CAWGCS010000001.1, read as the reverse complement.
TCGTCAACGAGCAGGATGCGGGCCATGTGGGTCGCGGGGGCCGGATTCGTCACCCTGGATTGCTCCCTTCTCCTGCTGCTGGCAGCTCGACGCTGAAGGTGCTGCCGACCCCGACGGTCGACTCCACGGTCACCTCGCCGCCCATGAGGCGGGCGGCCTTGCGAACGACCGCCAGGCCGACGCCCGTGCCCGGGTACTCCTCGTCGGTGTGCAGCCGGGCGAACACCTCGAAGATCCTCTCCCGGTACTCCGGCGGGATGCCGATGCCATTGTCCGTCACGGCCAGAGTGACGCGATGATCCCGGCATGTCGTCGCCAGCCGCACGCGGGGGGCGACGCCCGGACGCTGGTAGGTGAGGGCGTTGGCCATCAGGTTGGTGAGGATCTGCTCGAGGAGGGTGGGATCGCCCAGGGGGGTCGCCAGCGGCTCGGCGACCTCCCAGGTCGCACCGGCGGCCGCGATCCTCGTCTCGAAGGTGACGCCGAGTCGCTCGACGATGGTGGCGAGCGGCACGGGCGCCGCGCGGACGACGCCGCGACCCAGCCTCGAGTAGCCGAGCAGGTCCTCGATCAGGACGCCCATGCTCTCGCCGGCGGTCACGATGTTGTCCACGAAGTGGCGCCCCTTCTCGTCGAGCATCTCCCCGTGGCGACGCTGGAGGATCCCGGCGAAGCCGGCGATCGCGCGGAGCGGGGCTCGCAGGTCGTGGGAGACCGAGTACGAGAACGACTCGAGCTCCTTGTTCGCCGCCTCGAGCTCCGCCGTCCGCTCCATGACCCGCTGCTCGAGCTGCTCGTTCAGCTGGCGGATCTCGGCCTCGGCACGCTTGCGCTCCGTGATGTCGGCCAGCACGACGTGAATCGGCCGGCTGTCGCCGTCCTGGAACGACGAGGCGGTGACCTCGACATCGACGACCCGGCCGTCGAGGCGGACGATGCGCTCTTCGGCGAGCTCCACGGGCTCCTGGCTCGAGCGCAGCCGGCGGAGGCGCTCGCGGATTGCGGGGTGCTCGTCGGGATGGAAGAGCTCCAACGGCGACCTGCCCACCAGCTCGTCCTCGCGCTGCGCGCCGAAGAGCCGGAGGCAGGCGTCGTTGGCCAGGATCAGGCGGTCGTCCCGGTTCACGAAGATGGCCACCGGAGACTGGGCGATGAGCGCCCGGTAGCGGCCCTCGCTGTCGCGGAGGGCGGCCCGGACCCGCTCGCGACGCAACCGGTTGGCCATCAGCGCCGCGAGCACGGTCGTCGCCACGGGGTAGACCACGATGACCGGCAGGCCGATCGCGGCGACCACGTCGACGGCGACTTCGTACGGCAAGGTGAACATCAGGGCCAGCATGACGACGTGGACGACGATCCCGAAGAGGTACGACTCCTGAAGGGAGAGGTCCTCGAGCCCGCGCCGGCGGAGGCGACGCCAGGCGATCCCGAGGCAACCGGAGGCGGCGATGACCGCCACGCCCGTCCAGGCCGCCGCCCCGCCCTGGAAGAGGCGCAGCGTCGACGTGACGACCATCGCCACCGCCGTCGGGATGGCGCCGAAGAAGAGGCCGGCGACGCCGAGCAGCACCGAGCGGGTGTCGAAGACGATCCCCGTCGCGTACTGGAACGGCGTCAACATGATCACGACGCCGACGGCCCCGATCAGCGCCCCGAAGAGCACCTGCCCCGTCCGGGCGGTGGCGACGCGGTGCGACTCCAGGGCCACGTCGTAGACGAGCGCCATCGCCAGCAGCAGGGCGGCGTTCTGGACGAGCGCCGTGAACGTCTGCCCAGCCATCAGGGAGCCCCCGCGCCCGGCAACTGTGGGCCCTTGGTCACGCCGGTCTCCTCGGTCTCCGTCCGCCCCCGGAACGAGGTGAGTGACGAGAGTATGCATCCGTCCACGCGCGAGATGAGGTCCGTATCGCCCGTTTTCGCCCTGCGCATGGGTCCCGCCGCAGATCCTGTTGCCCGGACCCACCCCGTACGACCGACCCTCTCGCAGGAGGGAGGCATCCGGCGCACGCTTCGCCCATGCTGAAGGGCTTCGCCGCACGACCGCCCTGGGACGCCCACGCCCCCGATGGGGCGGCCGGCTCGCGCAGCGAGCGGTCGGGGCGGCGGCGGACGGGCGCCACCTCCAGCGTGCCCGACGACCGGGTGCCCTTCGCCGTCGACCCCCTTGCGTACGCGGAGGGGCAGGCCGATCCGGCCGTCGCGATCGAGCGCGGGCGTGCCGCCCTGGAGCGCCTCGCGGACGACCTGCCGCTCGACGACGGGCTCGTCGCCAGCATCCTCCTGGCCAACCCCGACCGCCTTCGCGGGCCGAGCTCCACAGCCGCCCTGATCGATCTCCGGCGGCGGATGGACGAGCCCTCGCCGACGGCGGGGCCCTTCGGCTGGCACCGCGATCCCGCGGGATCTCCCGGCTACGCGCGGGCCGGGCGGCGGCCCCGCATCTCCTGGCGGCCGGGCGAGGCCACCCTCTTCGCCGGCGACCCCTGGGGCTACCTCGAGCGGCTGCGCGACCCGCTGGCGATCGTGGACACCCTGGAGCTCCTGTCGCTGCTCGAGACCAATGCCGACGCCCCCGTCGCGGAGGCCGCCGGCCTCGTCCGCCGCCGGGCCATGCCCGCAATCGAGACAGAGATCGCCTGGTGGATCCTGGGGGCCGACCCGTGGCGCGACACCTTCGGCCTCTGGGTCGCGACCGACCGGCCGCACGCCGCCCCGCTCGTCCACGCCCTCCTCGTGGCCACGGCCGCCCGCTACGCCACCCAGGCGAGCAGGACGGGGGGCGTGCTGTGCGGCAACGAGGGCCCGTTCGCCGGCGTGCGCCTCGTGTCGGCGAGCGCTCACCTCGCCCTGGGGCTGTGGACGCTTGGCCTCTACCCGTCGCTCATGCCCGGCATCGTCGACTTCGTGGAGACGCAGCGGCAGGCCACCGGCAGCTGGGCCGACCCGGGCCAGCCGTCCGACGTCCTGACCACGCTCGCCGCAGCCGAGGTGATGAGCCGCCTGGTGCCCGGATTCGACGCCGGGCCGACCGCCACGTACCTCTCCCGGCTCCAGGAGAAGGCCGGTTGGTGGCGGGCCCTCGACCCCGAGGTCCCCTGGCTGACGTCGGCCGTCCTCGGCTGGCTCGAGCGGGCGGGACGGCCCTTCCACGAGCGGTTCGCCTGGCCCGCCGTCCAGAAGTGGGACCGCGACCGCAAGACGCGGATCCCGACCTACACCTACTTCTCCGACATGGCCCGCGTACTTGGCGGCATCCCCGACCTCCGCTCGTCGGCCATGCCGGTCCTCTTCTGCGACCTCGCCGGCTTCAAGGAGTTCAACAACGCGAAGGGCCAGCAGCTGGGGGACGAGGTGCTGCGGGTCTTCGCCGGGGCACTGGGCGGCCTGCGGAACGCCCGGGCGATCCGCGACGGAGGCGATGAGTTCCTGGTGATCGGCGCCCCCGGCCGGCCGGGCTTCGTGGACGACGTCGACACCCTCCGGCGGGCCTGGCCGGCGACCTTCTCCGCCGCGTTCGGCGGCGACGGGCCGGCCGTCGCGCCGCGGCTGCTCGTCTCGACCGCGACCGGCGGCACGCTCGAGGCCACCCGCGAGCGCCTGGGTCGCCTCGTCGGGGAGGTCAAGGTCGCCCACCCGGATCCGTCGTCGTCCGGCGTCCTCGTCGAGGTCGCCTGATCCTCCCCGGACGCCGACCGGATACTCCCAGGGGGTATGGAGGTCATGCTAGCATAGGGATCTGAGCCGCGCCTGCCCGCGGCCGATCCGCACGAGACCTGACCTCCCGATGACCGAGCCAACCACCCCCTTCGGCGGCTTCGCGATCGACTTCGGAGGCGGCGACGCCGCCCGCCCGGACGCGTCGGCCGTCTCCGTCGCCGGCGGACCGCACGAGACGAACCTCCTGGTCCTGGGCTCCGGCCCGGCCGGCCTCACGGCGGCCATCTACGCGGCCAGGGCAGACCTCGAGCCGATCGTCCTCGCCGGCTTCCAGCCGGGGGGCCAGCTGACGATCACGACCGAGGTCGAGAACTACCCCGGGTTCCCGGACGGGATCCAGGGACCCGAGCTCATGCTCCGATTCCGCCAGCAGGCCGAGCGCTTCGGGACGCGGGTCCACGACGTCGAGGCCGACCGGGTGGACTTCTCCAGCCGGCCCTTCCGGGCGTGGGCCGGGGGCGTCGAGTACCGCGCCCAGGCCGTGATCGTCGCGACCGGGGCGTCGGCCCTCTGGCTCGGCCTGGAGTCCGAGGAGCGCCTGCGGGGCAAGGGCGTCTCCGCCTGCGCGACCTGCGACGGCTTCTTCTTCCGCGACAGGGAGATCGCGGTCGTCGGGGGCGGCGACACGGCGATCGAGGAGGCCCTCTACCTCACCCGCTTCGCGACCACCGTCCACGTGATCCATCGCCGCGACGAGTTCCGGGCCAGCAAGATCATGCAGGCGCGCCTGGAGAGCCATCCCAAGGTCCGCATCCACCGCAACACGGTCGTGGAGGAGGTGCTCGGCGGCGGCGCAGTCACGGGCCTGGCCCTGCGGGACGTGGGGACCGGAGGGCGGACCTCGCTCCCCGTCTCAGGCCTCTTCGTGGCCATCGGCTACCGGCCGAACACCGCCCCCTTCGACGGCTGGCTGGAGAAGGACGAGAAGGGCTACCTCGTGGTCGAGCACGAGACCCACTCCCGGATCGAGGGGGTCTTCATCGCCGGCGACGTGCACGATCATCGCTACCGCCAGGCGGTCACGGCGGCCGGCGACGGCTGCCGCGCGGCGATCGACGCCGAGCGCTGGCTCGAGGAGCACGGGATCGTCGAGGCCGTCACCGCGTCCGCGTGGTGAGCCGTCGCCCCGGCCACGAGGCGGGCGGGCGCCGCCGCGAGGCGACGCTCCGGCGGCTGGGCCTCGCGCCGAGTCTCGCCGAGGTCCTCCGCACCGCCCTCGATGATGCCGTCGGCCACGCCGAGGCCTCCCGCGCGGCGCGTCTCGACCCGGCGAGCCCCGACGGCGCCGCGGTGGTGGTCGCCCTCGACGCCGGCTGCGGCCGGCATTCGCCGCTCGCGCCGTACCGGGGCCGGATCGGCCGGTTCGTCGGCGTCGACGTCCACCCGCCGGTGGAGGGCGCGCTCCCCTACCTCGACCAGTTCGTCGCGGCGGACCTCTGCGCGAGCCCGGACGCCTTCCCGCCGGCGACCTTCGACGTCGTGCTCTGCTCCTTCGCCGTGGAGCACTTCGGCGACCCGGCCGCGGCCTTCGCCAACCTGGCCCGCTGGCTGCGTCCCGGAGGGACGCTCGTCCTGACGACCGTCAACCGCCGCCATCCGTTCGTTGCCGCCTACCTTGCCCTGCCCGAGGGCCTTCGCCGCCGGGTCCAGCCGGTCGTCAAGGAGACCGCCGGGGACGCCCACCCGCTCGTCGGGGCCTGCAACGACCCCGCCGCGCTGCGACACGCCCTCGCCGCCTCCGGCTTCGAGGTCGTCCGCGTGGAGGCCGTCGGCCACCTCGCCCGGGCGTGGAGCCGGCGTCTGCCCACCTTCGTGCTCGGCGTGACGGGCGACCTCCTGGCGCGCGCCACGCCGTCGCGGCGGTCCACCCTCGTCGTGCAGGCCCGGATCCCGGAGGCGGCGGGGTGACGGGACGCGGCAGCGGCCGCGGCATGGGCGGAGCGGGACGCGGGATGGCAGGCGTTGGCCGGCTGGGCGGCGGCCAGTTCTCCCGCGGCGAGCTCCCTACGCCGATCCCGCCGGAGAGGAGGCGACGGACGGTCTCCCGGATCGTGGCCTTCTTCCTGCCCTACCGGCGGCGGGTGGCGGTCGTCGTCGTGGCCATCCTGGCGACGAGCCTCCTCGGCCTCGTCAACCCGATCCTCCTCAAGCTCCTGACCGACGAGGTGATCATCGGTCGCGTCTACGACCACCTGGGCCTCTACATCGGCCTGATGATCGCCATCCCGATCGTGTCGGGGCTGATCGGCGTCGGCCAGAGCTACCTCAACAACATCATCGGCCAGAGCGTGGTGCAGGACCTCCGCAACGCGCTCTACGCCCATCTCCAGCGGCTGCCCCTGCGCTTCTTCACCGAGACGCGCACCGGCGAGATCCAGAGCCGGCTCGCCAACGACGTGGGGGGCGTCCAGGCGGTGGTCACCGACACGGCGACCAGCGTCGCCGCCAACGTCGCGGTCGTCCTCTCGACCATCATCGCCATGCTCGTCATCGACTGGCGGCTGACCCTCCTGTCGCTCGGGATGCTGCCGTTCTTCCTCTACCTCACGCAGCGCGTCGGGCGGGTCCGGCGAGAGGTCTCGACGGAGACCCAGCGGGCGCTCGCCGACATGACGGCAGTCACCGAGGAGACGCTCTCCGTCTCCGGCGTCCTGCTGACCAAGACGTTCGGCCAGCAGGCGGCGGCGACCGATCGTTTCCGGACGCTCAACCGGCACCTGGCCGGCCTCCAGATCCGCCAGGCGATGGTGGGCCGCTGGTTCTTCATGATCATCGGCACGATCTTCAGCATCATCCCGGCCTTCGTGTACTGGCTGGCGGCGGTGCTCGCGATGAACGGCGACGCGTCGGCCCCGACGGCCGGCTCGATCGTCGCCTTCACGACCCTCCAGAGCCGGCTCTTCTTCCCCATGGGCCAGCTCCTCAACATCCAGGTCGAGATCACCGGCTCGCTCGCCCTCTTCGACCGGATCTTCGAGTACCTGGACCTCGATCCGGAGATCGTCGACGCGCCCGACGCGGTGACCCTCGACCCCGGCTCGGTCCGCGGCCGGGTCCGCCTCCACCGGGCCTGGTTCCGCTACCCGTCCGCGGCGGTGCCGTCGGAGCGCGCCCTGGAGGCCGTCGCAGCGGGCGGCCACGCCCACGCCACGACGGCGCCCGACGAGGCGGTGGCCGACGCGGTGGTCGAGCCGATCGCGGAGGAGGCCCTCGAGGCCGGCCTCTCGGGGCCGGCCGACGGCGGGAGCGGAGGTGGCCAGGCCGGCGAGGACGCGGCGGCCGTGGCCCTCCCGGCGGTGCCCTTCGCCCTCGAGGAGATCGACTTCGAGGCGAAGCCGGGCCAGCTGGTCGCCCTCGTCGGCCCGTCCGGCTCCGGCAAGACGACGACCACCTACTTGATCCCCCGCCTCTACGACGTGGACGCCGGCGCCGTGGAGATCGACGGCACCGACGTCCGGCGGATCGCCCTGGTCTCGCTGGGACGGGCGATCGGGGTCGTCACCCAGGAGACGTACCTCTTCCACGCCTCGATCCGCGACAACCTCCTCTACGCGCGCCCGGAGGCGACCGAGGAGGAGCTGGAGGCGGCCGCCCGGGCCGCGGCCATCCACGAGCGGATCCTCGAACTCCCCGAGGGCTACGAGACGATCGTGGGCGAGCGCGGCTACAAGCTCTCCGGCGGCGAGAAGCAGCGGATCGCGATCGCCCGGGTCCTCCTCAAGGACCCCCGGATCCTCATCCTCGACGAGGCGACCTCGGCCCTCGACACGGTCTCCGAGCGCCTGATCCAGGCGGCGCTGGAGCGGGTCATGGAGGGCCGCACGACGATCGCGATCGCCCACCGCCTCTCCACGATCCTGCGGGCCGACCTGATCCTGGTCTACGAGCGGGGGCGGATCGTCGAGCGCGGCACGCACGACCAGCTCCTGGCCGCCGATGGGCTCTACGCCCGCCTCTACCACGAGCAGTTCGAGGCGCCGGCCACGGCCGGTGCGTCAACGCTCGGGGCGGGCGACGGCGCTGTCGGGGGCTGAGGCCGGCCGTGCCGAGGCGGGCGCCATGCTGGATGGGATGTCGGCGCTGACCGGGACGTCGGCCCTGGGCGGCACGAAGCTGCCCGCCACGCAGGGTGGCACATCCCCGCGGACGTGACGCCCAGTCGCAGCGTGGTGTTCCAGACCGGCCCTCGTGCCACCCCGCCTGGCACACGGCCGCAGTCCGTGCTCCGGGAATTGTCGAAACCGGCCTTCGGCCGATTCGTCTCGCACGAAGCGCAGCACGGCGTCGGGCCGAGTGGCACCGCCAGCGGCTACGCCGAGCTGCACCACCGGTACGTCGTGGTCTCCCCGCCCGGCGCGACGCCGGTCGCGGGCGAGGCGCTGGTGACAGGCTCCGGCCAGGAGCTCCCGCCCGACAAGGCCGTAGCCTCGGAGGAAGCTGCGCCCCGCGACGCAGCCGCCCTGCGCGATCACTCTGCATGACTATGCGCAGACGGTGTATAGTCATGCGCACCATGAGCAGGACCCCGGCGCTCCGGCCCGGCCGGCGCGACCATCTCTCCTCCGCGCGGCCGCCCGCGAGCGGCCCGGCGCGCCCCGCCTCGGCGGCGGCGCCCGCCCGCCAGTGAGCGCGACGCAGGAAGTGGCCGTCCCGGTCGCGCCGAAGGGCCGGACGGTGCCGCTCCCGCGCGGCGCGCGGGCGGGCACGCCCGGCGACCGGATCCGGGTCGCGATCGTCGGCGCCACGGGCTACGTGGGGGCCGAGCTGGTGCGGCTGCTGAGCCGCCATCCGAACGTGGAGATCGTGGGGCTCGTCGGGCGGGGGCGAAGCCACGAGCCGATCGGCGGGACCCACATCCACCTCGATCAGACGGGCCTCCACGTGGATGCCAGCGTCCCCGACGCGGACGCCGTCTTCCTGGCGCTGCCCCACGGCGCCGCGGCCCAGATCGTGCCCGACCTCGTCGCCACCGGCGCAGCGGTCGTGGACCTGGGGCCCGACTTCCGCCTCCGCGACGCGGCGGACTACCCCCGCTGGTACGGCTTCGAGCATCCCGTGCCGGACCTCCTCGCGGCAGCCGTGTACGGCCTGCCGGAGCTCCACCGCGACGACCTGCGCGCGCTGCGCGACGAGCGGACGGCGATCGTCGGGGCGCCCGGCTGCTACCCCACCGCGACCCTCCTGGCCCTCGCGCCGCTCGCCCGGGCGGGTCTGATCGGCGACCTCGTCGTCGACGCCAAGTCCGGGGTCTCCGGGGCCGGCCGTGAGCCGAAGCAGGACCTCATGTTCGGTGAGGTCAACGAAAGCGTGAAGGCCTACGGGATCGGCGGCCACCGCCATGTCGCCGAGATGGAGCAGGAGCTCCTGGCGCTGGGAGCCGCCCACGGCCCGGCCGCCAACCCCGGCGCGCGGGCGGTGGACTTCCTGCCCCACCTCGTCCCGATGACGCGCGGGATCCTCTCCGCGTGCCACGTCCGGCCGTCGGCCCCGCTGACGCAGCGCGAGCTCGACGCCCTCTACGCCGAGGCCTATGCCGACGAGGCGTTCGTCCACGTCGTCGGCGGGCCCCCGGCGACGAAGCACGTCCTCGGCAGCAACGCCTGCCGCGTCCACGTCCGCCTCGACGAGCGCACGGGGCGGGTCCTCGCCATCGGCGTCATCGACAACCTCGTCAAGGGCGCCGCGGGCCAGGCGATCCAGGCCTTCAACGCCATCCACGGCCTGCCCGAGACCTCCGGCCTCGAGCAGCTGCCGCTGGCGCCGTAGAGCCTGCGGACGATGACGACCGAACCCCTGGCCCCCACCTCAACCGACGTCACGGCGGCCCTGCCCGCGACCCTGCCGCCGGTGGAGCGCATGGCGCGCCTCCCGGCGGGATTCGCCGCCGGCGCCGCGACGGCGGGCATCAAGGCGAGCGGACGCCCCGACCTGGCCCTGATCCGGACGACCGCCGGCCCGGTCCCGGCCGCCGCCATCTTCACCACGAACCAGCTGGCGGCGGCGCCGGTGCAGGTCTCGCGGGCGAACCTGGCGACGACGCGGCCCGCTGGCGCGGGGCGCGAGCGCGACGCTTTCGGGCGCGCCGAGGCGATCGTGGCCACGAGCGGCAGCGCCAACGCGGCGACCGGCCTCCGCGGCCTGACGGACCAGGTGGCGATCGCCCAGGCGGTCGCCGCGCGCTTCGGCCTCGATCCCCTGGCCGTGCTCTGCCTCTCGACCGGCGTCATCGGGACCCGGCTCCCCGTGTCGAAGGTGGTCGCCGGGCTCGCGGCCCTCGCGGCGGGCGGGGTCACGTCGACCGACGACGGCCTGCGGGCGGCCGCGGAGGCGCTCCGCACGACCGACCTGACGGCCAAGGCGGCGACCGCGGCCGCCAGCCTGCCGGGCCCCGACGGGAGCCCGTTGACGGTGACCGTGACCGGCATCGCGAAGGGCGTCGGGATGATCCACCCGCGGATGGCGACGATGCTCGCCGTCCTCATGACCGACGCTGCGGCGACACCCGCCACGCTCCACGCGATCCTGCGGGCGGCCAACGTCCGGACGTGGAGCCAGCTCTCCGTCGACGGCGACACGAGCACCAACGACACGGTCTTCCTCCTCGCCTCCGGGGCGGCCGGCGCGGCGCCGGTGGAGCCGGGGACGCCGGCGATGACCATCCTTGCCGGTGCCGTGGAGGCCGTCGCCCGCGACCTCGCCCGCCAGCAGGCGGCCGATGGGGAGGGCGCCACGACCCTCCTCACCTGCCAGGTCTCCGGCGCCCGGGACGACGTCGACGCCCGGGCCGTCGCCCGGGCGGTCATCTTGAGCAGCCTGGTGAAGGCGGCGGCGCACGGCCGCGACCCGAACTGGGGAAGGGTCGCCGGGGCGGCCGGCAACGCGCGGCTGGGCGAGGCCCGGCTCCTCGAGGACGCCGGCCTCGGGCACGCCGCCGCCTGCGCGCGGGCCGGCGCGCCGGTGGCGCTCGATCCCGACGCCCTCCGGATCGCGATCGCCGGCCACCTCGTCTACGACGGCCCGACCGGCGGCCCGATCGCCTTCGACCGCCCCTCGGCGCGGGCGGCGATGGACGCGCCCGAGATCCTCGTCCGCCTCGACCTCGGCCTCGGCGGAGGGTCGGGCGAGGCCTTCGGCTGCGACCTCACCGAGCAGTACGTGATCGAGAACGCGGAGTACACGACGTGAGCGAGATCCTCGTCCTGAAGCTCGGCGGGACGACCCTCGCCGACCAGCAGCAGGTGCTGGCCGAGGTCGCCGCCGTGGCCCGGCGTCGGCCGGTCGCGATCGTCCACGGCGGCGGCAAGCGGATGACCGAGTGGCTCGACCGGCTGGGCGTCCCCACTCGCTTCGAGGGCGGCCTGCGGGTGACCGACGCCCAGGCCCTCGAGGTGGCCGCGGCCGTCCTACGGGGCGTCGTCAACAGCGAGCTCGTGGCGGCGCTGCGCGACCTCAGCGTCGACGCCGTCGGCCTCTCCGGGGTCGACGGCGGCCTGCTCGTGGCGGAACGTGTGCCCGGGATGGGCCTGGTCGCCCACGTGGTCGGCATCAAGCGCGACCTGCTCGACGCGATCCTCGTCGCCGGCCAGGTCCCCGTGGTCGCCCCGCTCGCCCGCGACGAGGGCGGCATCGTCTGCAACGTCAACGCCGACGACGCGGCGGCCGGGCTGGCGGCCGGGCTGGGAGCCCGCCAGCTGGTGCTCATGACCGACGTCGACGGCATCCGCGACGCCGGCGGGACGAAGATCGCGACGCTGGGCGTGGCCCAGGCCGATGCGCTCATCGCCGACGGCACGATCTCCGGCGGGATGGTGCCGAAGGTCCGCGCCGCCCTGGCCGGGATCGCCGCGCCGGGGGCGGAGGCGGTCATCTGCGACGCGGCCGCCCCGGAGGCGCTGGCGCGGGCGCTTGCCGACCCGTCGTTCGGGACGCGGATCACGGCGGCCGAGGGCGCGGCCGTCGGGGCCGCCTGAGGCACGGCCCGATGACCACCACCGTCGCGACGCCCGCCGCCCCGCCCCGAACCGGCGGGCCCGCCCGCGCCGCCCGGCGGCGGGCGATCCTCGACCTGGTGGCGGCGCGGGCGATCGGCAGCCAGGAGGAGCTGGCCGGCCTCCTCCGGGCCCGCGGCTTCGCCGTCACCCAGGCCACCGTGAGCCGCGACATCGCCGAGCTTGGGCTGGTCAAGGCCGCCCGCGGCGACCGCCACGCCTACGTGACCCCGCGGACCCTGACGGGCGAGGCCGGCGCGGTGCACGAGCCTGGCGGCCCGGCCGCCGCAGCAGCGGGCCACCCGCAGGCGGCTGACGCACGCCTGCTGCGGATCCTCGCCGACTACCCCGTGACGATCGCCCGCAGCGGGCTGACCCTCGTCCTCGTGAGCAGGCCCGGCTCGGCGTCGGCGATCGGCCAGGCCATCGACGAGTCGCCGCTCGACGACGAGGTCGGGACGCTCGCGGGCGACAACACCCTCCTCGTCCTCTTCGCCGACGAGCCCGCCCTCGAGCGCTGGCGGGCGCGCTTCTCCGCCGTCGCAGCCCAGGCGGCGGCCGGTCTCCCTGGGTCCGACCTCACCAGCACCTACCCCTAGACCCCGCACCCGGAGGCATCGCCAGCCATGAAGAAGAGAGTCGTCCTCGCCTACTCGGGCGGCCTCGACACGTCAGTCGCCGTCGCCTGGCTGCGCGAGCAGTACGACGCGGAGGTCGTGACCCTCACCGTGGACGTCGGCGGGACCTCGCTGCGCGGGGGCGTCGAGCGCCGGGCGATGTCGGCCGGCGCGAGCCGGGCCTACGTCGTCGACGCCAAGGAGACCTTCGTCCGCGACTTCTGCTGGCCGGCCCTCCAGGCCAACGCCCTCTACCAGGGCGCGTACCCGCTGGCGACAGCCCTCGCCCGACCGCTCATCGCCCAGCTGCTCGTGGAGGTCGCCCAGAAGGAGGGCGCCGAGGCCGTCGCCCATGGCTGCACCGGCAAGGGCAACGACCAGGTCCGCTTCGACATCGCGGTCCACGCCCTGGATCCCGGCCTCCAGGTGATCGCCCCGATGCGCGTCGGGATGGGCCTCACCCGCGAGCAGTCGATCGACTACGCCAACGCCCGCGGGATCGAGATCCCGATCACGAAGGCCTCGCCGTACTCCATCGACGTCAACATGTGGGGCCGCTCGTGCGAGACGGGGGTCCTCGAGGACCCCTGGGTCGCCCCGCCAGCCGACGCCTTCGCCTGGACCGTCGACCCGGCCTCCGCGCCGGCCGCCGTGGAGGTGGTGATCGGCTTCGAGGGTGGCATCCCCGTCTCCATCGACGGCGATCGGCTCGGCCCGGTGGCCCTCGTCGAGCGCCTCAACGGCCTCGGAGGCGCCCACGGCGTCGGGCGGATCGACCACGTCGAGGACCGCCTCGTGGGCATCAAGAGCCGCGAGATCTACGAGGCCCCGGCGGCCACGATCCTCCTTGCCGCGCACGGGGCGCTGGAGGGCCTGGTCCTCTCCAAGGACACCCTCCGCTTCAACCGCGTCGTCGCCCAGGAGATCGCCCAGCTGACCTACGACGGGCTCTGGTTCAGCGCCCTCCACCGCGACCTCCGCGGCTACGTCGCCAGCTCCGAGCGGACCGTGTCGGGCGATGTCCGGGTCCGCCTCGACCACGGCTCCGTGACCGCCAACGGGCGCCGCTCGCCGCTCTCGCTCTACGACAGGAACCTGGCCACCTACGACGAGGGCGACGCCTTCGACCATGCCAGCGCCGTCGGCTTCATCGAGATCTTCGGGCTCCCGCTCCGCGTCGAGGCCGCCCGGCACGGCGCGGTGGGCGCCCACTACGGGGCGGCCTGGACGTGGACCGACCCGCTCCTGCCCGACCTTCCTTCGACGGTCACCGACCCGGAGCCGGCCGGATCGGCCTCCTGAGCGGGCCTCGCGCCCCCGGCCCGGGGCGGCACCCGGCCCCTCCCGCGGACGCATCGCGCCGGATCGCGCGACAATCGACGGCGATGTCGGAGCCGCGTCGCATCCAAACGCCCCGCTCGGCGGTCGTCCGCCCGCCGGCCAAGCCCATCACCGCCGAGAACCGCGCCGCGAGGCTGGCGGCCGAGGCCGAGATGCTCACGCCCGAGACCGACACGCTGCGCACCCTGCGCGAGCTCTCGCTCCTTCACGAGTTCGCCCAGCTGGCGACCCACGCCCGGGACTGGGACGAGCTCATGCGCACGCTCGTGGACCGGACCCGCGAGGCCCTCCACGTCGAGGTCTGCTCGTTCTACCTCCTGGACCATGCGACCGACCGGCTCACCCTCGCCGCGACGAACGGGCTCGACCAGGAGCACGTGGGCAAGGTCAGTCTCGCCATGGGGGAGGGGGTCACCGGTGCGGCGGCCTCGGCGCTGCGCCCGATCGAGGTGCCCGACGTGCGCCTCGACCCGCGCTTCAAGTACCTCCGCGGCTTCGACCTGGCCGGCCTCACGTCCATGCTGTCGGTGCCGCTCACCTGGAACGACCTCGTCGTCGGCGTCCTCAACGTCCAGACCGTGGCCACCCGGCGCTTCACGCCGCGCGAGGTCAACTTCCTCGTCACGATCGCGGCGCTCCTGGCCGGGATCGTCGAGAAGGGCCGCCTGCAGGTCGAGCAGGAGCGCCAGCTCGAGCAGCTCCAGCACCTCGACGAGGCCCGCGCCGAGCTGCTCTCGCTCGTCACCCACGAGCTGCGGACGCCCCTCTCCGTCGTCCGCGCCTACGTCGACCTCCTCGCCGACGCCGCCGGGGGCATCAGCGACGCGCCCGCCCGGGCGAGCGCGGACGACTGGCGCAACGCGGCGATCGACCAGATCACCCGGCTCGACCGGCTGGTGGACTCGATCCTCGTCTCAGTCCACGGGGAAGGGCTGGCGGCCCTCTCGCGGACGCCGTTCGACGTGGGCGTCGCCGTCGCCGAGACGATCGAGGTCCTGCGGCCGCTCCTGCGGAACCACAGCCTCCGCTGGGAATACCCGGAGGTTCCCCTCGTCGGCCTCGGCGACGAGCCGCGCTTCCGGCAGGTGATGGAGCTCATGCTGGAGAACGAGGCGAAGTACGCCCCGCGCGGCCACGGCGTCTCGGTCGGGGCCTGGCGCCAGGCGGGCGAGATCCGCGTCTACGTGACCGACGACGGCCCTGGCGTCCCGATCGAGGAGTGGGAGACGGTCTTCGAGGCCTTCGTCCGGAAGGCGCGCCGGCGGGGCCGCGGCTCCGGGATCGGCCTCTACGCCGCCCGCCGGCTGACGGGGGCGATGGGCGGCCGCGTCTGGATCGAGGGAAACGGGTACGGGGGAAGCCGGTTCGTCGTGGCCCTGCCCGCCAACGGTCAGACCCTGACGGACCCAGCAGAGGAGCGAGCGCGATGACGATGCCCCCGGCGCTGGCCGGCCTGCGAATCCTCGTGGTGGACGACGAGCCGGCCATGGTCGGGGCGATCACCGCCCTCGTGGGCACGGCCGGCCACCAGGTGATCACCTCGTACGACGGCGACACGGCCATTCGGCGCTTCGAGGAGGAAGCGCCCGACCTCGTCCTTCTCGACCTCGCGATGCCCGGCCGCGACGGCGTCGACGTCTGCCGCGAGATCCGGCGGACCAGCCGCACACCGATCATCGTGCTGACAGGCGAGGCCGACGAGCTGGCGAAGGTCGAGGCGCTCGACGCCGGCGCCGACGACTACGTCACGAAGCCCTTCGGCAAGCAGGAGCTCCTCGCCCGGATCCGGGCCGTGATGCGCCGCCTGGAGGGCGGCGACGCGACACCAGGCGGCGTGCGCGTCGGGTCGCTCACCCTCGACACGGGTCGCTACGAGGCGTCGGTCGAGG
The DNA here is from genome assembly GCA_963821235.1 of uncultured Chloroflexia bacterium. Lineage (GTDB taxonomy): Bacteria > Chloroflexota > Limnocylindria > Limnocylindrales > CSP1-4 > CTSoil-043. Next base: position 1,694,117 of record CAWGCS010000001.1, on the reverse strand, counting down.
GCACCGTGCTGGCCCTCACCCGCACCGAGTTCGCCCTCCTCGCCTCGCTGGCCGCCGCGCGCGGCCGGGTGGTCCCCCACGACCGGCTCCTCGCGGCCGGCTGGCCGAACGACCCGGACCCCGATCCGCAGTGGCTGAAGCCGCACCTCGCCCGTCTCCGGGCCAAGCTCGAGGAGGCGGGTGCGCCGCTGCCGACGAGCGTGCGCGGGGTCGGCTACCGCCTCGAGGCGCCTGGAGAGTAGGCCGGCCCGGCCCCGTCGTCGGCCCCGTCTCGGCCGCGCCCGGCGAGCTCCCCGGCGATCGCGGCGACATGGGCCGCCTTCGTGCCGCAGCAGCCACCGACGATCGCGGCCCCCAGGTCCAGCGCCCGCCGCGCATACGCCGCCGCGTCGGCGATCGTCGCCGGGTAGGACACCGAGCCGTCCGGCGCGACGAGCGGCCGGCCGGCGTTCGCCTTTGCCACCACGGGCACGCCCGGCGCGCCGGCGGCCAGCCCGGGAACGACGTCCAGCACCGCCTCCAAGCCGGCCCCGCAGTTGGCCCCCACGGCCGCCACGCCGAGCTCCGCGAGCGCAGCCGCGGCCTCCTCCGGCCGATCCCCGAACAGCGTCCGCCCTCGCTCGAACGTGAGGGTGGCCACGATCGGCAGGCCGGGCGCGGCCTCCCGGGCCCCCTCGACCGCGGCGCGGGCCTCGGCGAGGTCGGCCATCGTCTCGATCCAGAGGGCGTCGACGCCGGCCGCGGCCAGGGCGGCGGCCTGCGCGGCGAAGGCGTCGCGGGCGGCGGCCGGCTCGAGGTCGCCGTACGGGGCGAGCAGGGCGCCGGTGGGCCCCATCGACCCCGCCACCACCACCTCCGCCCCGACCACCTCCCGGGCGATCGCGACGGCCGCCCGGACGACGTCCCCGGTCCGGCCCGCGGCGGGCCCCCCCGCGAGCCGGAGAGGATTCGACCCGAACGTGCAGGCGAGGACGATCCGGGCCCCCGCCGCGACATGGGCCGCATGGACGGCTCCGACGGCCGCGGCCCCGGCGTCGGTGAGCAGCCATGGCTCCGGTGCCATCCCCGCCGGCAGCCCGGCGGCGATGAGCGCCGTGCCCATCGCCCCGTCGGCGGCGACGCGGCCGCGGGCGATGGCGTCGAGGAACGCACTGGCGGTCACGGGGCGACCGTGCAACGCGACGGGCGTCGCCGTCAAGGGCCGGGCCGCCCGTGGCGCTGGCCGCGGTCGTCCCGCCGCCGCGGGCTGGGACGAGGTTGGATCAGAGCGGGATCGCGGCGGCGTGGGCCAGGTCGCGTCCGATCGCCTCGGCCTCGTCCGGCTCCACGGCCCGGGCCAGGAGCCCGCTCATCATCTCCTCCTCCTCGAGGTGGACCCGCACGATGGCGTGGAGCCGGTAGAGGAGGCGGCGAAGGGCGAGCGCCTCGCCGCGGCGGTACGGTCCATCGCCGTGGGCGGCACAGAGGCGGTCGAGCTGGTCGGCCAGGAGGCGGACCTCCTTGTGCTCGCGCCGGAGCGGTGCCAGTGCGCCGCTGTCGGAGAGCAGCATCTCGAGGCGGGGATAGACCGCGCGCTCGCTCGCTTCCATGTGCGGGAGCAGCGTGCCGGCCAGGAACGACCGGAGGGCCAGCACGCGGGGTCGAAGCTCCTCGCATGAGGCGCTGCCGACCAGGCGTGCCGTCTCGAGGAGATCGTCGACGCGCGGGAAGAGCTGATCGTGATGCTCGTGGATCGTGTCGGCCAGCGTGTGCATTGGTGGCCTCGGGCTGCGGCGGGAGGACGCGCCGCGATCGTGGGCCCTCCGACGCCGTCCGGACAGAGCCGAGCGGCCCGAAACCGCGACGATTCACGCTCAGATACTGATACGAAATCTCATGACGATCATCCGCCGCCTGCGGCCACGGGCACGCCGCTCCCCTGGCCCGCCGGAGCCGGCTCTACCAGCCAGAACGAGCCGCGGGCCGCGGACCAGCCGGCCAGGAGCGTGGCCGCCAGGCCACTCCCCTCGGCGGCGTGGGCGGCGACCAGTCCCCGCAGCTCGTCCTCGCGCTCGGCGGCGTCGTGCCGCGGCTCGTCGCCGCGGGCCAGGGCGTCCAGCGGGGTCGCCCGGACGCTCCCGGCGTTGACGCGCAGGGATGCCCGCCGGTCCGGGTCGTAGAGGTAGGCCCGGCCACCGGTCATCCCCGCCCCGAAGTTGCGCCCGGTCGGCCCGAGGACGACGACGACGCCGCCGGTCATGTACTCGCAGCCGTGGGCGCCGGTCCCCTCGACCACCGCGCTGGCCCCGGAGTTGCGGACGGCGAAGCGCATGCCGGCCCGCCCGACGAGATGGAGGCGCCCGCCGGTCGCACCGTAGAGGCAGGCGTTGCCGGCGATCGCCTCGAGCTCGGCCCGGAAGCCGGCGGTCGTCGGGGGGCGGACCACGACCGTGCCGCCGGAGAGCCCCTTCGCCACGTAGTCGTTGGCGACGCCGCTCACCGCGATCCGGAGGCCGTCGGTCACGAACGCGCCGAGGCTCTGGCCCGCCGCGCCGGTGGCCCGCACGTCGATGACCGTGGGGCGCGGGTCAGCTGCCGCCGGGCCCTTCGAACGCGGGGCGCGATCGCGGGCCCGCTCGAGCTCACCGGAGAGTCCCGCGCCGACGGTGCGCTCAGCAGTCGTCAGGTCGGCCGAGAGGACCACCGGGGCAGGGTCCGGGCGCCCGGCGAGGTTCGTCATCGCCGGTGCGAGCGCCGCCACGAGGCGCTCGTCGAGGGGGCTGGCGGCCGGCGCTTCGACGATCCGGCCGAGCGCCTTCGGGGCCACCGACCGGCGCGCTGCGGGGAGCCGCCAGGCCGGGGCTCCGACGAGGGGTTCGAGGTCGAGGCTGGCGCCCTCGCCCACCTCGAGGCGATCGGTCCGCCCGATCGCCTCCGCCAGCGACCGGAAGCCGAGCGCCGCCAGCTCGCGCCGGACGTCCTCGGCGAGGGCCGTGAAGAAGGCGACGACCTGGTCGGGCGTCCCGCTGAACTTGGCTCGCAGATCGTCGCGCTGCGTCGCGATCCCCGTCGGGCACGTGTCGAGGTGGCACTGGCGGGCCATGTCGCAGCCGATCGCGACGAGGGCGGCCGTGCCGAAGCCGAACTCCTCCGCGCCGAGCAGGGCGGCGACGACGATGTCGCGCCCGCTCTGGAGCCCGCCGTCCGTGCGCAGGACGACGCGGTCGCGGAGGCCCTGCCGGACGAGGACCTGGTGGGCCTCGGCGAGGCCGAGCTCCCACGGGGCCCCGACGGACTTGATGGAGGAGAGGGGGCTCGCGCCGGTTCCGCCAGCGTGGCCCGAGATGAGGACGTAGTCGGCATGGGCCTTGGCGACGCCCGCGGCGACCGTGCCGACGCCCGCCGAGGCGACGAGCTTCACGCCCACCCTGGCGCGGGGGTTGACCGCACGCAGGTCGGCGATGAGCTGGGCGAGATCCTCGATCGAGTAGATGTCGTGGTGCGGGGGCGGGCTGATGTAGGTCATGCCCACCTGTCCCCGTCGGAGGGCGGCGATGAGGGGGGTCGCCTTCTTGGCGGGCAGCTGGCCGCCCTCGCCGGGCTTGCTCCCCTGGGCCATCTTGATCTCGAGCTGCTCGGCCCGCGCCAGGTAGCGGGCGGTGACGCCGAAGCGGGCCGAGGCCACCTGCTTGATGGCCGATTCGGCGAGCTCGCCGTGCTCGTCGGGCTCGTACGAGGCCGGGTCCTCGCCGCCTTCCCCGGAGTTGGACGTCGCCCCCAGGCGGCGCATCCCGATCGCCAGCGCCCGGTGCGCCTCCGGCGAGAGGGCGCCGAGGCTCATCGCCGAGGAGACGAAGCGCCTGACGATCTCCGACGCGGCCTCCACCGCGGCCACGGGCACGGGCCGGGCGCGCTTCAGGACCAGGAGATCGCGCACGGTGGCCGGCTCGTCGCGGGCGATCGCCGCGCGATAGGTCGCCAGCTGCTCCTCGACCGCGTCGACCTCCGCCGCAGGCGCCAGGGCGGCACCGGGGCCGACGCCCGTCGGATGGCCGGCCGCCAGCGCCTGGGTGGCCCTGACCACCGCCGGGGCGAAGGCGTGGTGCTCCCCGTCGGCGCGGAAGCGTGCCAAGCCGGGGTCGGCGAGCGGCGGCGCCGCGGCCGGGGCCGGGGCATCGAGGTAGGCGACCGCGTGGCGGGCGAGGGACTCGCCACCGAGCCGCGCGAACGTGGCGCTGCCGGCGATCCGCGGGGCGGCCGGGAAGCAGCGCTCGGCGACCTCGTCGGCGAGGCCGATCACGTCGAAGAGCTGGCCGCCCCGATACGAGGCGAGCGTGCTGATCCCCATCCGGGCCAGGACCTTCCGGAGGGCGTGCTCGAGCGCCTCGAGCAGGCGAGCCTCCGCCTCGTCGGGCGTCAGCTCCTCGTTGCCGCGCGATCCGGCGATCTCGCGGGCGAGGGCGATGGCGTGCCAGGGGTGGACGGCGTCGGCGCCGGCAGCGAGGAGCATCGCCACGACGTGGACGTCGAAGGCGTCGCCGGCGTCGACGAGCAGGTCGCACGCGTCACGGCGGCCGGCGTCGACGAAGGCGGCGTTGATGGCGCCGACGGCGAGCAGGCTGGGGATGGGAACCCGTCCCGGGCCGGCTTCGCGGTCGCCCACGACGATGAGGTCGGCGCCGCCGTCGCGGGCACGCTCTGCCTCGGCCACCAGGCGGCCCAGGGCGACCTCCAGGCCGGACGGGCCGCCGATCGCCGGCCACGTGGCTTCCAGGGTCACGATGCGCCAGGGGCCTGCGCCCTCCGCGCCCCGCCGTCCGAGGCCGAGGATGGCCTCCCGGCCGGCCGTCGCGAGGATCGGGCCGGGGAGGCGGCGGCAGCGCGGCGCGCTGCGCCGGGCCGGATCGAGGAGCCGGGGCCGCGGGCCGACCGGGACCTCCAGGCTCATCACGATCCGCTCGCGCTCCGGATCGATCGGCGGGTTCGTCACCTGGGCGAACGCCTGCCGGAGGTAGCCGGCGACGGCGCGCGGCCGCCGGGCCATGACGGCCAGCGGGGTGTCGTCGCCCATGCTCCAGGTGGGCTCGCGGCCGGTCGTGGTCATCGTCCGGATGGTCATCCGGAGCTGCTCCGCGTCGAGCCCGAAGAGGAGCTGACGGCGACGGACGGCGTCGGCGTCGAGGGAGCGGCGGGCCGGGCCCTCGCCCGCGGGCCGGCCGGCCGTCGCGGCCTCCAGCAGCGGCGGCGGCGATCCCGCGGGGGCGGCGCCGATGGCGGCCCGCTTCGCCTCCCCGTCCTCGAGGATCCTGCCCGCGACGGTGTCGACGAGCAGCAGCTCGCCCGGCCCGAGCCGCCCGCGGCGGACGATCTCGCCGGGCGCGTCGGGGAGCATCCCCGCCTCCGATCCGCAGACCACGAGGCCGTCGCGCCGGACCTCGAAGGCGGCCGGCCGCAGGCCGTTGCGATCGAGGACGCAGCCGACGCGACGCCCGTCGGAGAAGACCAGCGCGGCGGGACCGTCCCACGGCTCCACGCGCGCGACGGCGGCCGCCTGCCATGCCGCCAGGCCGGGCACCGCGTCGTCCCGCAGCTCCAGCGCCTCGGGCATCAGGGCCATCACGGCGGCGTCGATCCGCCAGCCGGCCACCAGCAGGAGCTCGAGGGCCTCGTCGAGCGAGGCCGAGTCGGAGCCCCGTGGGTCGAGCAGCGGCCGTCCCCCTGCCGCGAGCTCGCCGAGCCTCCGGCCCAGCCTGCCGCCCCCGAGGCGGGCGGCACGCCCGCGCATGGCCTCCCGGTTGCCCCGCAAGGTGTTGATCTCGCCGTTGTGGGCGACCAGCCGGAAGGGCTGCGCGAGCGCCCACGCGGGGTGCGTGTTCGTCGAGTAGCGCTGGTGGAAGACGGCGTACGGAACGCGCAGGCCACCGGCGCCCAGGTCGCCGTAGAAGCGGCCCAGCTCGCCACCGACGAAGAGCCCCTTGTAGACCAGCGTCCGCCGCGTCAGGGAGGCGACATGGAACGCGTCGAGGCCGTCCGTCGCGCCGGCCGCGGCCTCGGCCGTGCGACGGGCGACGAGGAGCGCCCGCTCGAAGCGGGCCGCGCCCATTGCCGCCGGGCGGGCGACGACGACCTGGCGGATGTCCGGCGCCGAGGCCGCTGCCTCCGGCCCGAGGACGGACGGATCGACCGGCACGCGGCGCCAGCCGAGAGCGGCGAGCCCCTCGGATTCGAGGGCCTGGGCCACGATCCGCCGTCCCTCGTTGCCGGCAGGCCCGTCGGCCGGAAGGAAGACCGTCCCGATGGCCAGCCGCGAGGGGTCGGCGCTCGCCACCCCGGCATCGCGCGCGAGGGCGGCCGCGACGCCGGGCACGACGGGGATCGCCAGGCCGGCTCCGTCGCCCGTCCGGGCATCGGCGGCGATCGCGCCCCGGTGCGTCAGCGCGGCGAGGGCATCGAGCGCCAGGGGGACGACGCGACCGGAGCGGCGCCCGGCCCGGGCCGTCTCGGCGACGAACCCCACCCCGCAGGCATCGTGCTCGAAGCGCGGGTCGTACAGGGGGGCGTCGGGGATCGCCGTCGCGGCGGCGGATCCGAAGCGTCGCGGTCGGTCCATCGAGGCGGCCTCCATGGGGTCCCGGGCCACACCCGCATCGCGGGAGTCCGACCGTACCCGCGCCGCCGGCCCGCTTCAGTGTCGCAACGGCACGGCCGGGTGCGGATCGGGTGGCGGCAGGGTTTCCGTTGAGGACGATCCCGCACAGGCCCGCCCAAGAGCCGGGCCGGTTGTTCCGGCGAGGTCGACCCCGGCCGTACCATCGATCGCCATGACGAGCCGGCCGCCGCTCCGCCTCCGCGTCCTCGTCGCGGCGCCGTCGCCTGCCGACGTGGGGGCCGTCGCCAGCGTCCTCGGAGAGGCCGGCCACGAGGTGGCGACGGCCTACCGGGTCGAGGCGTCGATCGCCCGCCTCGTCGAGGATCGCCCCGACGTGGTGATCGTCGACCCGGCGATCGGCGAGGGCGCCCCGGCCGACCTGGTCGCCCGGCTCGGCGGCTACACGGACAGCCCGCTCCTCGTCCTCGCCGACATCGTGGACGAGGCCGTGGTGGTCGCCGCGCTCGACGCCGGGGCGGTCGACGTGATCGGGCGCCCGATCCGGCCACTGGAGCTGCTGGCCCGCGTGGCCTCCGCGGTGCGCCGCAGCCGGGGCGGGGCTGTCGACCCCACGGCCCTCCCCGACGGGCTCCGGGTCGACCTTGGGCGGCGCGCCGCCAGCGTGGCCGGGCGGACCGTCGCCCTCACCCCGATCGAGCTCGACCTGCTGGCCGCGATGGCCGCTCGCCGGGGCGGTGTCGTCGACCATCGGCTCCTGGTGCGGGCGGCCTGGCCGGACCCGGTCGGCGTCGACGTGGAGACGCTGCGCACCCACCTCGCCCGTCTGAATGCGAAGCTCATCGAGGCGGGCCACCCCGGCCTGCGGAACGTTCGATCGCGCGGCTACGCCCTGCGGGTGGAGGGCTCGGACGAGCCCGGTGCATAGGGCCGGGCGAGCGGCCTGGGACGGGGGCAGCCCCCGGTGACGGTCCCGGCTGCCCGGCCGGGCGCGCGTCCGGCGCCCGGACCCGGAGGTCGTGGGCGCCGGACCGGCGCGTCGGGCCAGGTCGGGACTCAGGCCTGGCTGTAGGCCGCCTCCCGGTGGACGGCCCGGTCGAGGCCGGCCAGCTCCACCTCCTCGCGGACCCGGACCCCGAAGGCGAGGTCCACGACCTTGAGGATCGCGAGCGTCATCGTGCCGCTGAAGACCCACGTCGCGACGACGGCGATCAGCTGGTTGATGAGCAGCGTGGGGTTCCCGCTCTCCAGGAGGCCGCCGCCGTTGACGACGGGGTTGACTGCCGTGGAGGCGAAGACGCCCGTGAGCAGCGCTCCGAGCGTCCCGCCGACGCCGTGGACCGCCCAGACGTCGAGGGCGTCGTCGACCTGGAGTCGCTCGCGGAGGAGGATCGCGCCGTAGCAGATCGAGCCGGCGGCGAGGCCGATCACGAGCGCTCCGCTCACGTCGACGTAGCCCGACGCCGGCGTGATCGCGACGAGGCCCGCGACCGCCCCGGAGACGGCGCCGACGATCGACGGGGCGCCCTTGTGGATCCAGCCGACGAAGAGCCAGGTGAGCGAGGCCATCGCGGCGGCGGTGTTGGTCACCAGGAAGGCGTTGACGGCGATGCCGTTGGCCGCCCAGGCCGAGCCTCCGTTGAAGCCGAACCAACCGAACCAGAGGAGCGCGCCGCCGAGGACCACGTAGGTCACGTTGTGGGGCTCGAAGCGCTCCGATTCTGCCCGGATCCGGCGGCCCAGGTAGAGCGCAGCCACGAGGGCCGCGACGCCCGAGCTGATGTGGACCACCGTGCCACCGGCGAAGTCCAGCACGCCCAGCTTGAAGAGCCAGCCGTCGACGTTCCAGACCCAGTGGCAAAGGGGCAGGTAGACGAGGGTCGACCAGAGGAAGGCGAAGACAACGAAGGCGGTGAAGCTCTTGCGCTCGGCGAAGGCCCCCGTGATGAGGGCCGGCGTGATGATCGCGAACATCATCTGGTAGACGACGAAGAGCAGCGACGGGATCGTCGTGGCGTACGACCCGGGCTCGGTGCCCACGCCGCGGAGGAAGAGGTGGTCGAGCCCGCCGATGAGGCCGCCCTGGCTGGGGCCGAAGGCGAGCGTGTACCCGAAGACGACCCAGGTGACGCTGACGAGGGCCAGGATGAACCAGCTGTGCATGATCGTCGAGAGGACGTTCTTCGTGCGGACGAGGCCGCCATAGAAGAACGCCAGGCCCGGCGTCATGAGCATGACCAGCGCGGTCGAGACCAGGATCCAGGCGGTGTCGCCGGTGTTCACCACGGTGCGCTCCTCCCTCGTCGCCGCCGGGCACCCTCTCCCAGCCGCTGGCCGCACAGTAGGGCCGCCAGTGCGTCGCCCGGCCCACGGCCGATGGGCGGCTGGGTGTCGTGCGGGTTGCGAATCGGGACGGTTGGCAGGTGGGTCACAATGGCGCCATGAGCGATCTCCGGACCCTCCCCGGCGCGGGCGCGCCAGCCGTCGACGCCGAGCCTCACCCGACTCGCGTCGCGGTCGTGGGGACCGGCGCCGTCGGCTCGACCTTCGCCTTCAGCCTCCTCCTGGGCGGCCACGCCGCGGAGATCGTCCTCGTGGACGCCAACGCCCGGAAGGCGGAGGGCGAGGCGATGGACCTGGCCCACGCCGTCCCCTTCGCGCGCACAACGCGGATCTGGGCCGGCACGATCGAGGACTGCCGTGGCGCAGCGATCACCGTCGTCTCGGCCGGCGCCGCCCAGAAGCCCGGCGAGACCCGCCTCGAGCTCGTCAGGAAGAATGCCGCGATCTTCCGGGAGATCATCCCGGCGATCGCCAGGGCGAACCCCGACGGGATCATCATCGTCGCCACCAACCCGGTCGACGTCCTGGCCTACCTCGCCTACCGCATCTCAGGGCTGCCCGCGGCCAGGGTCATCGGCTCCGGAACGATCCTCGACACGGCCCGCTTCCGGGCCCTCCTGGCCGAGCACTACGGGGTCGACCCGCGCTCCGTCCACGCCTTCGTCGCCGGAGAGCACGGCGACACGGAGGTGCCGCTCTGGTCGCTGGCCAACATCGCCGGGATGCCGCTCGCCGACTTCGCCACGGCCAACGGCCTGGGCCACGACCCGGCCAGCCTGCGCGGGATCTTCGAGGCGACCCGCGACGCGGCCTACCAGATCATCGAGCGCAAGGGAGCCACCTACTACGCGGTGGCGGCCGGCCTCATGCGGATGGTCGAGGCGATCCTCCGCGACCAGTCGACCGTCCTCTCGGTCAGCTCCCTGATCAGCGACTACTACGGCATCGACGACGTCTACCTGTCAGTGCCGGCCGTCGTCGGTCGCGGCGGCGTGGAGCGGACCCTCCGCCTGGCCCTCTCGGCGGAGGAGGCATCGGGGCTCGGCCGGTCGGCGGACACGCTCAAGGCCACGATCGCCGGCCTGGACCTCGGCGCCGGACCGGCCCGCTAGCTGCCCCCGCCCGCTCCCAGCCGCGCACGGGCCACCGCCAGCGCCGCGGCCACCCGGCCGGGCGCCGTGCCCCCGACCACGTCGCACGAGGCCAGCGCCGCCTCGATCGTCGCCGCCGCCCGCAGCCCCCCCGGCAGCGTTTCGTCGGCTGCCAGGCCGAGCGCCGTCGTGTCGCGCGCCTCTGCCAGGGCGGCCGCGATCGTGGCGTCGGGCAAGGTCGCCAGGGCCTGGCCGGTCCGTTCCGCCTCCGCCACCAGCCGCCCCACGACGTGGTGGGCGGCGCGGAACGGGACGCCGCGGCGGACCAGCGCGTCGGCCACCGCGGTGGCCGTGATGAAGCCCTCCTCGGCCGCCCGTCGCATGGCCGTCCGGTCGACGGCCAGGGTCGCCACCAGGCCGGCCATGACGTCGAGCGACGCCTCCAGCGTGGCGCAGGCCTCGAAGAGCGGCGGCTTGTCCTCCTGGAGGTCGCGCTGGTAGGCCAGCGGAAGCCCCTTGAGGAGGGCCAGGAACCCGGCCAGCGACCCGACGACCCGGGACGCCCGCCCCCGCACGAGCTCCGCCGGGTCGGGGTTCTTCTTGTTCGGCATCATCGACGAGCCAGTGGAGAAGGCGTCGGCGACGCGGACGAACCCGAACCGCGGGTTCGACCACCAGGTGACCTCCTCGGCCAGGCGCGAGAGGTGGACCATGGCCAGGGCGACGTCGAAGAGGAGCTCCGCCGCGAAGTCGCGGTCGGAGACGGCGTCGAGGGAGTTGGCGGTGACCCCGTCGAAGCCGAGCTCGCGCGCCGTCGCCTCCCGATCGAGCGGGAAGCCGGCCCCGGCGAGGGCTGCCGAGCCGAGCGGGCTCACGTTGGAGCGCCGCCGGCAGTCCGCGAGGCGGCCACGATCCCGCTCCAGCATCTCAACGTAGGCCAGAAGGTGATGGGCGAGGAGGACGGGCTGCGCCGGCTGGATGTGGGTCGTGCCGGGCAGCACTGCGTCGCCCTCCCGCTCGGCGAGGTCGACGAGGGCGCGCTCCATCCCCAGGACCGCCGCGTCGAGGGCGTCGACGGCGCGGCGAGCCCAGAGGCGCAGGTCGGTGGCGACCTGGTCGTTGCGCGAGCGGCCGGTGTGGAGCTTGCCGGCCAGCGGGCCGATCCGCGCCGCCAGCGCCTCCTCGAGGTTCATGTGGACGTCCTCGAGGGCCGGGTCCCAGGCCAGGGTGCCGGCGACCACCTCGGCCCGCAGGGCGTCGAGGCCGGCAACCAGGACCGCCACCTCGTCGGGGTCGAGCAGCCCCGCCCGCCCGAGCCCGCGCACGTGGGCGACGGAGCCGGCGAGGTCGTCGAGCGCCAGCGCCCGGTCGACGTCGATCGAGCGCGTGTAGTCGGCCACGCGTGCGTTCGTCGAGCCTTCGAAGCGTCCGCCCCAGAGCCGCATGCGTGCCTCCGTCGCGCCCGGGTCGCCGGCTGTTGTCCGGCCGGCGGTCAGGCTGGTGTCGCCGGGAATGGTACCGGCACCGCCCCGTCCTCCTCGCGGGCCACGCGCTCGCCCTGTCGCGGGAAGACGAACAGGGCGAGGAGGCCGGCAGCGACCGCCACCACCGTCGCCACGGCGAAGACGATGGCCGACCCGGATGCGCCGTACAGCGCGCCGCCACCGACGTTCGCGATCACCGCCGCGATCCCGAACCCGGTCAGCTGGTAGAGGCCCTGCCCGGTGGCCTGGAGGCGCGGCGGCAGCAGGACCGCCATGGTCAGGACGCTGCCGACCCAGATGCCGGCGAAGGCGAAGCCGGTCAGCACCCGCGTGGCCACGATGAGGAGCGGGCTGTCCAGCACGACCCACGAGGCGAAGCACGCGGCGTAGAGGAGGGCGCTCCCCCCGATCAGGCCGCGGATCCCGATCCGCGTCGCGATCGCCCCCGCCACCAGCATGGCCGGGATCTCCGCGAAGGCCGAGACGGAGGCGTTCAGGGCGACGTCGGACGGCCCGCCCCCCAGCTCGACGAGGCGGAGGGGCAGGTAGGTGAAGCCGGCGATGATCCCGATGTGGAGGAGGAGGAGCGACGCCAGGACGGGCCGCAGGCGAGGCTGGATCCGCAGGGCGACCACGAACGAGCCGCCGCGGCCGGAGCCGTGGCCGACCGCCGCGAGGTCAGCCCGCGCGACGTCGGGGGCGAACAGCGCGGCCGCCGCCAGCAGCACGGCCAGCCCGGCGCACAGGACGAACGCCGGCCCGTAGCCCGTCCGGTCGTACAGGAAGCCCGCCAGCGCGGCGACCACGGCGAACCCGATCGAGGAGAGGAGCCGGATGCGGCCGTACTCGCGGCCGTGATCGTGGATGGCGTTCACCGCGAGGGCGTCCCCGAGCGGCCCCCAGGCGCTCTCGAACGTGCTGAAGCCAACGAAGCCGAGCGTGACGAGGATCAGGGGAAGGGGGGCGCCGGCGACGAGCACGAAGATCCCCCCTCCGACCGCGGCGACGGCCAGCGCCCGCCGCCGCCCGAGGACGACGTCGGCGACATGACCCCAGGCCGGCACGGCCAGCGAGAAGGCCGCCGATGAGGCGGCGGTGACGAGGCCGATCCCGGCAGGCGGGACGCCCCGGTCGGCGAGGATCACCGCGATGAAGGGGTAGAAGACGCCGAGAGCAGCTCCGTTGAGCAGGAACACGGCGCGGAGGGCACGCATGCGCCTGCCATGGTACGTGGATCGGCCGGCCGGGCGGCGGACGGGGCGTCCATGGCAGACTCCGCCGGTGACCCCCCAGCCCCTCCGGTCCAGCCCCGCCGCAGGCTACGCCGTCATGCTCGGCGCCCTCGCCCTCATGTGGGGCAGCAGCTACCTCTTCATCAAGATCGGCGTCGAGACGCTGCCGCCGTTGAGCCTCGTCTTCCTGCGCGTCCTCGTCGGCCTCGTGATCCTGCTCGTCGTCGTCGCGGCCACCCGGACGCCGCTCCCGCGCGACCCGCGGACGCTCTTCCACCTGGCGGTCCTCGGCACGGTCAACATCGCCGCCCCGTTCTGGCTCATCGGCTGGGCGGAGCAGCACATCGACTCGGGCCTGGCCGGCATCCTCCAGTCGACGGCACCGTTCTTCACGCTCATCCTCGCCTCATCGTTCATCCACGACGAGCGGATCACCCGCGGTCGCCTGGCGGGGATCGCCCTGGGATTCGTCGGCATCCTCCTGCTCTCGGTGGAGAATCTCGCCGACATCGGGAGCGCGCTCGGGGCCGAGCGGCTGGCGGCCGAGCTGGCCGTCGTGGGCGCCTCGCTCTTCTACGCGATCGGCAACACCTATGCCCGTCGGACCCTGCGGAACACCCGTCCGCTCGTCCTCGCGGCCGGCCAGGTCGGCTCCGCCACCCTCATCGTCGGGATCCTGGCGATCCTCGTCGACGGGCGCATCGTCGTGCCGGCCGTGCCGGAGGCGGCCCTCTCGGTCATCTGGCTGGGGTCGGTCGGGACCGGCTTCGCCTACGTCGTCTTCTTCCGGCTGCTGACCGGCTGGGGCCCCACGCGGGCCAGCCTGGTCGCGTACCTGCTGCCGGTCGTCGCCGTGATCCTGGGGGTCGTCGTGCTCCGGGAGTCGGTCGACGCGCTGTTCCTGGCCGGCGCCGCCCTCATCGTGGCCGGCGTCTGGGTGGTCAACCGCCGCGGCTGACAGCGCGGAGCCGGCCCCTCGACGTCGGAGGGGCCGGCTCCGGACGATCGCCTAGTAGGCGATGCGGGTCACGATCCCTGGAGGGACGTCGGAGGCGTCGTCGGGTGCGTCCAGGAAGTGGAGCGCCCACACGGCGTGGTCGGTCGCGGTGATGGCGTAGACCGGGTGGCTCACCGTCACCCGGGTGAGGATGGCGTTCGTCGTCGCGCTGAGCCGAACGACCGTCGGGGCGTCGTAGAGCCCGACCCAGAGGCTCCCGCCGGCGTAGGCGATCTCGAGCGGATGTGAGCCCACCGTCACGCTGGCCGCCACGGTGTTCGTGGTCGGATCGACGCGCGTCACCATCCCGTCGGCAGCGCCCGACTGCCCGCGGTTCGTCATCCAGACGGCGTTGCCCCCCACCGCAACATAGCCGCCCGTGTCCTGGGTCGGGATGGTGGCGATCGGCTGGTTCGTGGCCGGGTCAACTCGAGCGAGGTGCCCGTCGAAGGTCGAGACCCAGAGCGAACCCAGCCCAGACGCCACGCCCAGCGGGCCGCCCGGCACGGCGATCGTCGCGGTCACCGCGTTGGTGGCCGGGTCGATCCGCAGGACCTGGTCGTCGTCCGAGTCGGGCACCCAGACGGCCCCGGCGAAGACCTCGACGTCATAGGCGCCCTTGCCGATGGGGATCGTCGCGACCTGCTGGCCCGTGGCGGCATCGAGCCGCAGGAGCGAGCCGGCGACGGCATCGCCGTTGTCATCGAACTCCGTCGCCGTCACCCAGAGCGAGCCCTCGCCGTAGGCGATCGCCTCCGGGCCGCCAAGACCAGCGATGGTCAGGGGCACGGTCTGGAGGACCTTGTTGGTCAGCGGGTCGATCCGCGACAGCGTGTTGTCGAGCCAGTTGGTGACCCACACGCCCGACGGGGCGATCGCCACGCTCGCGGGCATCGCCCCGACGGTGATCCTGGCCGCGACGACGGGCGTGATGGACTGCACCGCGAAGAGGCCGCACTTGATCGTCGATCCGCTGCCGACGCGGACCACGACCGTGCCCGTGCCGCTGGTGGCGGCCGCGATGGCGCGCACCTGGGATGCCGTCAGGCTCGTGGTCCGGGCGGCCGTCCCGGTCCGGGTCGTCTTGATGGCGGCGACCTTCACGAGAACCGTGCCGACCCTGGTGCAGGTCCCCTTGTTGATCGTCACCGGAAGGAGGGACGAGGCCCGCAGCTTGGCCAGCTTCAGGGCGATCGACCCCGTGCCGGTCGCGTAGCCCTGGACCGTGGCCGTGCCGTTGGCACCGGCGCTGCCGATCTTCGCCTTCCAGGCGCTCGTCACGGTGGCGGCGTCGGTAGCTAGCGGCGCGAACGCGAGCAGGAGCGCGACCGCGACTGCGAGCGACGCCCCGCCCGACCGGAGGCTCCTCCGGCGCAGGCCGTCCCAGTGCCACGTGAGCATGTGCGTGACCTCCGTATGTCCCCCGCAAGCAGGGTACATCCACGGTTGACACGGGATGCACCGCTTTCGACATCGGGTGGCGCCCGGAGGCCCCGGTCACCTTCAGCTCAGCGCCGGATCGCCTCGCCCGCTGCACAGCCGATCACGTGATCGTTGACCAGCCCGGTTGCCTGCATGAACGCGTAGCAGACCGTCGGGCCCACGAAGCGGAAGCCGCGCCGCTTGAGGTCGCGGCTCATCGCCCTCGACTCCGCTGTCTCGGCTGGGACGTCGCCGAGGGTCAGTGGGCGTTGATCGAGGGCAACGCCGTTCACGGAGCCCCAGAGAAGATCGGCGAGCGAGTCGCCCGCCGCGCGAAGGGCCAGCACGGCGCGGGCGTTGGCGATGGCGCTCTCCACCTTGAGGCGATTGCGGACGATCCCCGGGTCGGCCAT
Source organism: uncultured Chloroflexia bacterium (assembly GCA_963821235.1). Lineage (GTDB taxonomy): Bacteria > Chloroflexota > Limnocylindria > Limnocylindrales > CSP1-4 > CTSoil-043. The sequence continues at coordinate 1,678,549 of CAWGCS010000001.1, read as the reverse complement.
CAGGCGGGCCACGTCGTCCTCGCCGAAGCGGGCCACGCTCTCCGCGTCGAACCCGGCGAGGGCCCGGCGGTAGCCGTCGCGCTTGCGCAGGATGGTCGACCACGAGAGGCCCGCCTGGGCTCCCTCGAGGATCAGCATCTCGAAGAGGTGCCGCTCGTCGCGTGACGGGCGGCCCCACTCCACGTCGTGGTAGGCCGTGTAGAGGGGATCGCTCCCGATGCCCCAGGCGCAGCGGGCGATGCCGTCGGCGGCCACGACGACGCCTCGCCGGGCCCACGGCTCGGTCATGATCGGTGATCCGGGCGATCCTCGGCGCGACGCTTCAGGGCGGCCATCTCGGCCTCCAGGCGGGGCCCGATGGCGCGGCGCTCGAGGCGCAGGACAGCCTTGCCGAGCCGCGACCGACCCTCGAGGTGCACGGCGCAGGCGAGGCGCGTCCCGCCGGCCGCGGGGGCCAGCTCCCAGCGCCGTTCGCCGACGATCGCGGGGCCGGCGATCCCCACCCGGAACCGACGCTCGGGGCGCGCCTCGAGGCTCTCCAGCTCAGCGCCCAGCGGGACCGGCCCCAGGCGAAGGTGGCCCGTCCGCCGGGCGCCCGCCGCGGGCCAGTCCGGACCGGCCGGATCCAGGGCCAGGATGGCGTCCACGGAGGCCGCCCGCGCGGAATCGTGGAGCGCCAGCCAGACCGTCGCCGGCGTGGCGTCGACGAACAGCCGGCGCTCGACGGCGTCGGGTGGGAGCGGCGGGATGGCGCGCCCGGCTGCCATGGCGCGATTATCGCAGCCCCGTGTTCCGACCTCCGCGGCCGGGCCTCGAGCCGTCAGGCGTAGGCATGACGATCCGGCTCGGCCCCCGCGCACGGGTTGCCGCGGCCGTAGGCAACCTCCCCGGCCGTCACGTCGGCGAGGGTCCAGAAGACGGTCTTGACCGGCCCGTCCGCGTCGGCGGCCGGATGCCGGCAGATCGAGTCCGGCGCTCCCTCGTGGTCCGAGAGCCACGAGCGGAGGACGGCCGGCGTCACCGACTCGGCCGGTGCCCGCTCCGCCGCGGCGAGGAGGGCGCAGGCCCGGGCGTGGCGGACCCCGGAGCGCACCGCGTAGGCGGGGTCGCCCTCGAACCGCAGCATCCCCGCCTCGACAAAGTGGTTCGTGTGGGCGAACGTCCCGCCGGGATCGATCTCGCGGACGACGGCGCCGGTCGCGCTCCCCTCCACGTTGATGACCCGACCGTTGCGATGAGCGAGGACGGTGTTGTAGCTGCTGGCCCGATCGGGCCGGAGGGCCAACGCGACGGCCTGGTCGATTGTCCCGGCCGTGAGCTGCTGGCGGACCATGAGGAGGCGGGGCACTCCCACCCGCTCGTCGTTCGGGGAGAGCTCGTTGCCCGTCAGGGAGAGCCCGGCGCTGTTCCAGCCGACGCTGATCCAGGGCCCGATCCCGAGCGAGAAGACGACGGGCTCGCCGGGGACCCGCCACTCGACGGCGAGGATGTCGGCCTCGCTCGCCTCCCCGAGGTCGTTGTTGTGGGCCACCCAGAGGTGCCCGTCGGCGGTGTGCGGCGGCCCGACGACGAGGTCCGAGCAGCGGCCGGGGACCGGCACGGGCGTGCCGACCTGCGAAGGCCGCACCGCCCAGATCTCCTCGATCGAGGCGGCGAAGAGGGCCAGCGGGTCGACGCCGGCTCCCTCGGCGGCCCCGTCGATCTCCTCCACCAGCCATCCCGTGGCCGCCGCGGTGACGGCCCGGTGGCGCGCCGCCAGCGCCAGCTGCTCGTCGCGCGAGCGGCCCTCGGGAAGCTCGGCATCGAAGGCCACCGCCGCCCGGATCGCGGGCGCCGCGGCCGCGCCGATCGCCCGCCCGACCTCGCGGTGGCTCCCGGCGACGCGCAGGATGGGGATGCGACCTCCCATGGGCACCCTAGATGCCCGCCCGGTCGACCGGCAGGGGCGGCAGCCGCTTCTTGCCCTGCACCAGGTAGTGGTCGAACCAGCGCCGCACCTGGACCAGGTTCTCGGCGCGCCGGAACGGCGTCCCGGAGCGGGTCAGCTCGTGCGACTCGCTCGGCACCCGCATGAGGCGGACCGGCCGCTTGAGCGTCCGCAGGACGGCGAAGAGGGCCTCGGCCTGGCCGATCGGGCAGCGAAGGTCGTTCTCCGCGTGCTGGATGAGGAGGGGCGTCCGGATCCGCTCGGCGTAGGTGATCGGCGACAGCTCCCGGTAGAGGTCGGGCTTCTCCCATGGCTGGGCCCCGAACTCGAGGATCCCGAAGATGCCGCCGGCCAGGTCGCCGGTGAGCATGAGGCTCGTGAGGTCGGTGACGCTGCGGCAGGTCACCGCCGCCGCGAAGCGGTCGCTGTGGCCGACGATCCAGTTGGTGAGGTAGCCGCCGTAGGAACCACCGGTCACCCCGAGGCGATCCTGATCGGCGACCCCGGCCGCGACCATCTCCTCGACGTGGGCCATGACGTCCCGCATCGGCCCCTCGCCCCAGTCGGGCAGGTTGGCGCTGTTGAACTCCTCGCCGTAGCCCTCCGACCCGCGCGGGTTCGTGAAGAGGACGCTCATCCCGGCCCCCGCCAGGACCTGGAACTCCCAGACCGGCGCCCAGCCGTAGAGCGTGTGCGGGCCACCGTGGATCTCGAGGACCAGCGGGGCGGGCTCGCCCTGCGCGGCGGCCGCGGCGCGGATCAGCCATCCCTGGATCTCGCGCCCGTCGCTCGTCACCCATCGCTCCTCCGCATCGCGGAGCTCGAGCTCGGCAAGCGGCCCGTCGTTGAAGGCCGTGATCCGGCGCAGCCCGCCGCGGGCGACGACGCGGCCGTCGGGCCGCAGGTCGAGGACGTGCACGTCGGGGAGCGCCGTCGGCGCGGAGCGGATCGCCGCCACCCGGGCGCCGCGCGGCGTGGGGACCACCTCCCAGCCGGAGAGGTAGTGGCTGTCGTCGGTCAGGCGCTCGGCCCGGCCGTCCGCCAGTCCGACCCGCCACAGCTCGTACGAGCCGCGGACGGGCGCCGTGAAGAGGAGATGCTGCCCGTCGGGCGCCGGGCGAAGGCGGAGAGGCTCGCCGGGCGTGACGTCGCTCCCCATCGTCGCGCCGACCATCAGGTCGGTGGCGCCGGAAAGGTTGCGGCCGCCGCCGGGGCGAGCGCCCGAGCCGTCGGCCGGGAAGAGCCAGATGTCGTTCCGGGAGCCGCCGCCGCGGGGCAGGCGGTTGCCGACCAGGGCCAGGGCCGTGCCGTCGGGCAGCCAGGTCGGGGAGCCGAACGTGCAGTGGGTGCCGTCCGTGATCCGCGTCACCCGCCCGCTGGCGACCTCGGCGACGAAGACGTCGTACTGGTAGTCGAGGTCGTGGTCCCGGCCTCGCGAGGCGACGAACGCGATGCGGGTGCCGTCGGGCGACCAGGCCGGGCTCTCGTCGCTGGTCGGGCCGTCCGTCAGTCGCCGGGCTGCCCCGCTCTCGGCGTCGACGAGCCAGAGGTGGCCGACCTTGTCGTCGATGAAGCCGGGCCCGTTGAGCATGCCCTGGAGACGGTCGAAGTAGCGGTAGTCGGAGCGGGGCGTCCCGCCCGGCTTGGGCGGCGGAGCCTTGCGGCGAGCCTTGCGATCCTCCTCCCGCGTGGCGCCGAAGGAGGTCGTCCGGACCACGAGCGAGCGGCCGTCGGGAGACCACTCGAACGCGTCGACCCCGCGCGGGAGGTCGGTCAGCCGGCGCGCCTCGCCGCCGTCGAGCGGCAGGAGGTGGACCTGCGTGGCGTCCTCGCGGTCCTTCGGGGCGTCGGGCTCCTCCTCGACGATCGGCCTCCGGTCGGACAGGAAGGCCAGGCGGCGGCCGTCGGGCGAGAAGCGGGCCCGCGTGTCGTGGCGGGAGCCGATGGTCACCTGGCGGGGGTCGGCGCTCCCGTCGGCGGGGACGAGCCAGACGGCGTGGCGATAGCCGTCCCGCCCGGGCGCCACGACCTGGACGGTCATGGCGACGAGCGCGCCGTCTGGGGAGAGCTGGGGGTCGGTGGGGATCCGGAACCGGTAGAGGTCCTCGGGAGTCGGTGGTCGAAGCATGGCCGCGAGTGTACGACCGTCCGCCCGGGCCGACGGGCCGTTCCGCCGTGGCCATCGGCGGGCGGCGGCGCCATGATGTGGGAGGAACCGGCCGCCCGGCCGATCGGACCGCCCGGAGGTGCTCGCGATGCGCATCCTGCTCGCCCTCGACGGCTCCCCATCCGCGGATCGCGCCCGGGCGCTGGTCACCTCGCTCGCCTGGCCGCCGGGGACGGTCGTCCGGATCGTCGCCGCGCTCGACGTCGCGCCGGCGCTGTGGGGCGGCCCCTGGATCCCGGCCGTCCCCGCCGACGCGGACCTGCTCGAGGACGAGGCGGTCGCCGACCTGACCCGCGTCCTCCAGGAGGCTGCCCCGCCGCTCGAGGCGGCTGGCCTGGCCGTGCAGCCAGAGCTCCTCCGCGGCCAGCCCTCGGTCGCCATCGTGGACGACGCCCGGATCTGGCAGCCGGACCTCATCGTCGTCGGCAGCCGGGGGCACGGGCCGGTGGAGACGGCCCTGCTGGGCTCCGTCTCGGCGGCGATCGTCGACCACGCCGCCTGCCCCGTCCTCGTCGCGCGCGGCGACCGCACGACCCGCGTGATCCTCGCCGAGGACGGCTCCCCGGCGGGGATCGCGGCGCGCGACGTCGTGGCCGGCTGGCCGGCCTTCGCCTCGATCCCCGTCCTCGTGGTCGGGGTCGTCGACGTGGCCGCGCCGTGGCGGTCGGGGATCGCCCCGACCATGTTCGCGGCGGCCATGGACGTCTACACGGAGATGCTGGCCAATGCCCGGAACACCCACCGCGAGATCGTCGCGGCGACGGAGGCCCACCTCCGGGCCGCCGGCCGCCAGGCGGACGGCGAGCTTCGCGAGGGCGATCCGTCGGACCAGCTCCGCCGAGCCGCGACCGACCCCGCCGGCGACCTCATCGTCATCGGCTCGCGGGGGCACGTGGGGATCACCCGGCTCGTGATGGGCAGCGTGGCCCACTCGGTCCTGACCCACGCCTCCTGCTCCGTGCTCGTCGTCAAGCGCCCGCACGAGGGCCACTGACGGCGCGGACGACCGGCCTCGCCTGCCCGCCGCCTGGGCGTTCGTCAGCGGCCGCGCGCCGCCCTGATGACGCCGCCGAAGCTGGGCTGCTGCCCGTAGAGGAGGACGCCCGCGGCGTAGATCCGCGCCGCCGCGACCAGGGCGACCAGGATCGCCGCCGCCAGGAGGCCCATCGCGAGGGCGAGCTCCCAGGGGGCGACGGAGCCGACCACCAGCCGGGTCATCATCAGGTACGGGCTGAAGACCGGCACCCACGAGAGGGGGGCCACCCAGGCGGCCTCCGGCGACGTCGACGCGAAGAACGCGCTGAAGTAGGCGACGAAGGAGAGCATCAGCATCGGCAGGGCCACCTGCTGGACATCCTCCTGGCGGCTGACGAGCGAGCCGGCGGCGGCATAGACGAGGGCGGTCAGCAGGAAGCCGAGGAGGAAGAAGGCGGCGAACGCGGCGAGGATGCCCGGGGTCAGCCCGGCCAGCGGCAGCCCGTCGGCGCCCTCGCCGAGGACGAGGCGGGCCAGCTCCCCCTGCAGTGCCACGACGATCGCCGCCGGGAAGACGATCGCCGCCAGCTGAGTCAGGCCCGCGCCGCCGACACCGACGACCTTCCCGGCCAGCATCTCCCCGGGCGTGGCGGCGTTCAGCATCACCTCCATGACCCGGCTCGACTTCTCCTCCGCGACGCTCGTGGCGACCCACATCCCGTAGGTGACCGACGTCACGAGCATCAGGATCACGAGGATCGTCGAGAGGATCTGGCGACCCGCGGCGTCGACCTCCGTGTCGGCCGGCGCGTCGCCTGGGATGGCGTCCGTCACGGTGAAGTCGCCGATGAGGCCCTTGGCCTCGTCGGCGCGGATGCTGGCCGCGACGGCCACGGCGACGAGCCGGAAGAGGATGGCCTGCCGGGAGGCGGGGTTGGCGGTGACGTACTCGAAGTCGAGGCGCGCCTGCGGCCCGTCGGTGAGGATGAGGAGGCCGTCGAGCGTTCCCGCCGCGACGTCGGCCCGTGCGGCCGCCACCGCGCCCGGCTCGACGAGGCTGAAGCGGTAGTCGGGCGACGCCGCCGGGTCGATGCTGGCGTTCGCGTTGAGGACGAGCTCCAGGGAGCGGAGGGTCAGCTCGGCCGAGCGCGCGTCGGGCGCGCTGGCCGCGATCCGGACGACCGCCTCGCGCTCCAGGGCGCGGATGGCGAGCGGGGCGAGGGCGGCCGCCGCCGCCACGATCGCCAGGACGAGGGTCGAGATCGCGAAGGCCCGGCTTCGCACGCGCACGCGGTACTCGCGCCCGGCGACCAGCCGGGCGTTGCGGGCGAAGACGGAGACGGGATCACTGCCGCGCACGGTCGCAGTCTGGCGCACGACGCGATCGCCCGTGGGGACGCGCGTCCCCACGCCGCAGAAGCGGGGGTGCCACCCTGGGCCGGGCGCCGCGGGCCGGGAGCGCCCGCCGGCCTAGAATGGGCCATGACCTCCAGCTATCTCCGGGGCGACGACCTCACCGCGCCCGTCCGCATCCACGCCGACCGCGAGGCGCGGTCGGTCCGCATCGAGTGGACCGACGGGCACGTCTCGACGTTCGACTTCGAGCTCTTCCGCTGGCTCTGTCCCTGCGCCTACTGCCGGGGCGAGGCGGGCCAGCCGGGCTGGCTCGATTCGAATCCGACCCTGACCGCCGAGCAGACGCGGCTCGTCTCGATCGAGCCGGTCGGCGGCTACGCCATCGCCCCGACGTGGGGCGACGGCCATCACACCGGCTTCTACGCCTACACGGCGCTGCGGGCGCACTGCCCGTGCCCGTCCTGCGCCGCCGCCCGCACCGCGGCCGGCGGCGTCGAGACCCATGGAGGACACGAATGATCGTGAACACGACCCCCTACGTGGCGGGGCATCGGGTGGTCGAGACGAAGGGGATGGTCTTCGGGCTCGTCGTCCGCAGCCGCGGCCTGGGCGGCAACATCATGGCCGGCCTCCGCTCCCTCGGCGGCGGCGAGATCCACGAGTACACCGAGCTGCTCGAGGACGCCCGGCGGCAGGCCATCGACCGGCTGGTGGCCAACGCGACCCTCGCGGGGGCCAACGCGGTCATCTCCATGCGCTTCGACAGCTCCGAGCTGGCCGGCACGATGTCGGAGATCGTGGCCTACGGGACGGCCGTCGTCGTCGAGCCGGACGCAACGGCCGCCCAGGCAGTCGAGTAGCCCGATGGGCGGCCTGGGCATCCTGCGGGGCATCATGCTCGCCCTCGGCGGGTTGGCCCTCGTCGGCGGGCTCCTTCTCGTGCTCGCCGGGGGCACCGACGGCGTCGCCTCCGGCATCTGGCTCATCGTGACGGGCTCGGTCGTCCTCCTGGCGGTCGTCTTCGAGCGGACCCGCTACCGGAGCGAGCACGCGGAGCGGACGTCGGCGCCGCCGGGCCCGGGCGGCGGCGAGGCGCCTGGCTCCCCGCTCGAGCCGCGGTTCCAGCCCACGGACGAGGTCTTCGTGGATCCCACGAGCCGCCGCCGCATGCGCGTCTGGCTCGACCCGGTCCGGGGGGAGCGGCGCTACCGGGCCGAGGATTGATGGCGCAGCCGCGGGCCGGGGGACGCAGTCCGGAGCGCGCACGGTCGCGTGCTACGATCGTCGGCCGGGCCGCGGGCCGCCGCCGGTCGTCCGCACGCCCACGAGGACATCGTCCGCCAGCATGACCACGCTCCGCGCGCGCCCCCATCGCACCGGCGGACGCCGCCGCCACGTGAGCGTCCCCTACCTCAATCGCGAGCTCTCCTGGCTCGACTTCAACGCGCGCGTCCTCAACGAGGCCCGCGACGAGCGCAACCCGCTCCTCGAGCGGGCGAAGTTCCTGGCGATCTTCGCCTCCAACCTCGACGAGTTCTTCCAGGTCCGCGTCTCCGGCCTCATGGAGCAGGTGGCGGCAGGCAACATCAAGCGCTCCTCCGACGGACGGACCGCCGCCGAGCAGCTGGTGGTGGTCCGCGAGCGCGTCCAGGGCCTGGTGAACGAGCAGAGCCGGCTGTACGGCGAGGTGCGGGCGGGCCTCGCGGCCCACGGGGTTTCCATCGTCGACCACGCCGACATCCCGGAGCACCACGCCCGACTCCGGGAGCGCTACCTCGAGGAGATCTTCCCGGTCCTGACCCCGCTCGCGGTCGCCTCCGGGCACCCGTTCCCCTACATCAGCACGCTCAGCCTCTCCCTGGCGATCACGGTGGCCGACCCGGTGACGGGCGAGCAGCGCTTCGCCCGGGTCAAGGTGCCGCCCATCCTGCCTCGCCTCGTCGAGGTCGCCCGCCAGGTCTACGTCCCCCTCGAGCAGGTGATCGCGGCGAACCTCGACGCGCTCTTCCCCGGCGTCCAGGTCGTCGAGACGCACATGTTCCGGGTCACTCGCGACGCCGACTTCGACGTCGAGGAGGACGAGGCCGGCGACCTCCTCTCGGCCATCGAGCAGGAGCTCCGTCGCCGGCGGTTCGGCTCGACCGTCCGCCTCGAGGTGGACGAGGGGATGCCCGAGCAGATGCGCGAGTTCCTCCTCTCGGGGATCGGCCTCGGAGCGGCCGACCTGTACGGCGTCCCCGACATGCTCGACCTGACGTGCCTGTGGCAGATCGCGACCCTCGAGCTGCCGGAGCTCCGCGACCCGCCGTGGACGCCGGTCGTCCCGCCGCGCCTCGTGCCGGCCGACGAGGGCGACCAGGTCGACGTCTTCGCCGTGATGCGCCAGGGAGACCTGCTCGTCCATCACCCGTACGAGTCGTTCGCCGCCTCGGTCGGTCGCTTCATCACCCAGGCCGCCGACGACCCGGACGTCCTCTCCATCAAGCAGACGCTGTACCGGACCTCCGGAGACTCGCCGATCGTGCGGGACCTGATCCGGGCCGCCGACCAGGGCAAGCAGGTCGTCGTCCTGGTCGAGATCAAGGCCCGCTTCGACGAGGAGGCCAACATCGTCTGGGCCCGCAAGCTGGAGCAGGCCGGCGCGCACGTCGTCTACGGCCTGGTGGGGCTCAAGACCCACAGCAAGGTCGCCCTCGTCGTCCGGCGCGAGGGTTCGGGGCTGCGCCGCTACCTCCACCTGGGGACTGGGAACTACAACCCGAAGACGGCCCGCGTGTACACGGACCTCGGGCTCCTCACCTGTCAGCCGGAGCTCGGCGCGGACGCCACGGACCTCTTCAACTATCTGACGGGGCTCTCCCGGCAGCAGGGGTTCCGCCGCCTCCTCGTCGCCCCGAACACCCTGCGGCCCCGGATCCGGGACCTCATCCTGCGCGAGGCCGACCACGCGCGGGCGGGGCGCCCGGCCCGCATCGTGGCCAAGGTCAACGCCCTCGTGGACCCGGAGATGATCGAGCTCCTCTACGACGCAGATGCGGCGGGCGTGACGATCGACTGCATCATCCGGGGCGCCTGCAGCCTCCATCCCGGGCTGCCGGGGCGCTCCGAGCGGATCACCGTCCGCTCGATCATCGGCGAGTTCCTGGAGCACAGCCGGATCTTCGGCTTCGCCAACGGCGGCCGCCAGGAGTGGTACACGGGATCGGCCGACCTCATGGAGCGCAACCTCGACCGCCGCATCGAGGTCATCTTCCCGATCGAGGACCTCGGCGCCCAGGCCCGGATCGAGGAGATCATCGAGGTCATGCTGGCCGACGACCGCCGCTCCTGGCAGCTGGGCGCCGACGCGTGCTGGCGCCGGACCGAGGAGATCCTGGGCGCGCCTGGGGGCGTCGACACGTTCGCCATGCTCAAGGAGCGCGCCCTGGCGGCGGCCGCGGCGGCGGTCGAGGCGCCCCATCCCGGTCCGCCCAGCGGCTCGCTCGATCCGCGGGCATAGGGACCGGCATGGCGATCGAGCACGTCGAGCTGGAGCTCAAGTACCGGATCGCCGACCCGGCAGCCGCCGCTCGTCTGGCCGCGATCCGCTCGCTGGGCGCCTTCCGGGCCGTGGGACGGGCCCGGCAGGTGCAGGTGGAGGACCGCTACCTCGACACGGCGGACCTGGCGCTCGGACACGCCGGCTACGCCGTCCGGCTCCGGCGCGGGCCGTCGATGACCGTCATCTCCGTGAAGTCGACCACCCCCGCCGCGACCGCCCTCCATCGCCGCGAGGAGCTCGAGGGACCGGCCGGCCTCTCGCTCGACCCGCACTCCTGGCCGCCGTCGGCGGCCAGGAGCCTCGTCCTCGAGCATGCCGGCGAGGCGCCCCTGATGGAGCTGGTCACCGTCCGCCAGCTGCGGCGCACGCGGACGCTCGCCGACGAGTCGAGCGAGGTGGAGCTCTCCCTCGACGAGGTGGCCGTCGTGACGGGCGGTCGCGTCGTTGATCGCTTTCTCGAGCTGGAGGTGGAGCTGCGCCGCGGGCCGGCCACGGCGCTCGACGCGCTCGCTGCAGTGCTGGCCGCCGACGCCGACCTGGCGCCCGAGACGGCCTCGAAGCTGGAGCGAGCGCTGGCGGCGGCCGGCGGGTCGCGTCCCCGCCGGCACGGGCGCCAGGGCGACGGCGCGACCGAGGCGACATCCGGCGGCGATGCGGACGGCCGAGGCGCGGAGGGCGCCGCTGCCGTGCCCGTCGATGCGCCCTCCGAAGCCGCGGCCGGCGGGTCGCCGGCTGCGCTGACGGTCGACGCCGGCCCGCTCGTGGAGGCAGTGCCCGCCGGCTTGGCGCCCGTGCGCCTCGTCGTCGGGAAGACGCCCGGGGTGACCGCCGACGACGTCCTGGCCGAGGCCGGGCGGAAGGTGCTCCGCTTCCACTTCGCCCGGATGCTCGCCAGGGAGGCGGGGACGCGGTCCGGCACGGAGATCGAGGACCTCCACGGCATGCGGGTGGCGACGCGCCGGATGCGGGCCGCCTGGCGAGTCTTCGGGGACGGCTTCCGGGCAAGCCGGACGAGGAGGCTCCGCGCCCGCCTCCGGGTCCTCGCCGGGCGCCTCGGCGCGGTCCGCGACCTCGACGTCCTCATCGAGGCGGCGCTGGCTCACCAGGCCACCCTGGGGACACGCGAGGCGGCTGCCTTCGAGCCCCTCGTCGCCGCCTGGCGCGAGGAGCGGCAGGTCGCTCGCCTCGTCCTCCTCCGTGAGCTGGACGGCGAGGCCTACGTGCGCCTCGTCGAGGACTACCGGGTCTTCGTCGCGACCGAGGGAGCCGCCACCCTCGCCCCCGCCAGCCCCGTCGCGCCCCATCGCGTGCGGGATACGGCGGGATCCCGCATCTGGCTCGCCTACGAGCAGGTCCGAGCCTACGAAGCCGTGCTCCGCTGGGCCGACATCGAGACCGTCCACCAGCTCCGGATCGCGGCCAAGTGGCTGCGCTACACGCTGGAGTTCTTCCGCGAGGCCCTGGGCCCGGAGGCCGACCTGCTGATCCCGCGGGTGGTGGCCCTCCAGGACCACCTCGGCCTCCTCCACGACGCCGACGTCACGATCGCCCTGACCCGCCAGTTCCTCGTCTCGAACGCCGGGACGCTCTCCCGTGGGGGCACCCAGGCGATCGCCGCCTACCTCGCCCTCGAGGAGCGTGAGCTCGCCCGCCTCCGGCGGACGATGGGCGTGCCGTGGCGCGGGGTGAGCGGCCCGACGTTCCGCCGACTGCTCGGGAGGGCGGTCGCCGCGCTCTGAGGCGGGCCGTCAACCCTCCGGTGGTGCCGGACGGGGAGCCCGGCGGCGGCGTCCCGCGGGCCCCGCCTGCGGCTCCGGGGCGGCGGTCGTGCTTGCCGGCGCCTTCGGCTTCGCGGCGGCCGCCTTCCGCGTGGCGGCGGCCCTCGGCCTGGCGCCGGCCGCCTTCGGCTCCGCGGCGGCCGCCTTCCGCGTGGCGGCGGCCGGCGCGGCCGAGGCGGCGGCCGGCAGGGCCGACGATTCGGGCGGCCCCACCTCGTCGCCGAGGACCTCGGCCAGCGCGATTCGCAGGACGGCCACCTCCAGGCGGGCCGCCTCCAGCCGGGAGGCCGCCTTCGCCTCGCGCTTGAGGCCGGCGGCCAGGGCCCGCTCCAGCCGCGCCGCGCGGCTGTCGCCGCCGCGCGCGGCGCCCTTCCGCTTCCTGGCCTTCTTGCCCGCACCCTTCGCCATGGTGTCGCCTTCCTCCCAGTGCCCTTGCTCGCGTTCATCGGACGTGCCCCGACAGTCTGCCACCCCCACGGCGTTAACAGCGACTTAACGATCCGCAAACGCCGGGTTCATCGACCGGGCCGACGCTGGACCCGCAACCGTGGAGTCTCGCCGCCGGCGTCACTGCGCGCCCGACGGCACCAAGAGGAAGGAACCCTGTGACGATCACGTCTCCCAAGCGGATCGGCGCCCTCGCCCTGACGGCCGCGTTCGCGGTCGCGGCCTGTGGCGGCGCCGCCAGCCCGACGCCGCCAGCCAGCCCGGCCGCCAGCCAGCCTGCCTCGACCCCCGCCTCGTCCGAGGCGGCCGGCGCCGGGCCCACGATCCCGACCGCCGACGTCAACCTGACCGGGGCCGGGGCCACGTTCCCGGCACCTCTCTACCAGGTCTGGTTCGAGCAGTACGGGGCCGACCACCCGAACGTCAAGATCGACTACCAGGCGATCGGCTCTGGCGGCGGCATCAAGAACATCACCGAGCAGACGGTGGACTTCGGGGCCTCCGACGCGGCCATGAAGGACGAGGAGATCGCGGCACTCCCGGCGGGGACGCAGATCGTCCACATCCCGACGGCCCTCGGCGCGGTCGTGGTCATCTTCAACCTCGACGGCGTGACGGACCTCAAGCTCGATGGGCCTACGACGGCCGGCATCTTCCTCGGCAAGATCACCAAGTGGAACGACCCGGCGATCGCGGCCCTCAACAGCGGGACCACGCTGCCGGACCAGGAGATCGTGGTCGTCCATCGCTCGGACGGGTCCGGCACGACCAACGCCTTCACCAGTTACCTGGCCGCGGTCAGCGACGAGTGGAAGAACGGCCCGGGCGCCGGCAAGGACGTCCAGTGGCCGACCGGCATCGGGGCCAAGGGCAACGACGGCGTGGCCGGCGCCACCAAGCAGACGAAGGGCGCGGTCGGCTACGTCGAGCTCCAGTACGCCGCCCAGAGCGGCCTCACGTCGGCCTCCCTGAAGAACGCCGACGGCAACTTCGTCCAGGGCTCCACCGACGGGGTCACCGCGGCGGCTGACGCCGGGGCCAGCAGCTGGCCGTCGGACAGCCGGCAGGCGCCGATCATCAACGGCGCCGGGCCCAACACGTACCCGATCGCGTCGTACACCTACCTCCTCGTCTACGTCGGCCAGGAGGACCAGGCCAAGGGCCAGGCGCTCGTCGCCTTCACCTACTGGGCCCTCACCGACGGGCAGGCGCTGGAGAACGACCTCGGGTACGCCCCGCTCCCGGCGGCGGTCCAGCAGAAGGCGCTCGAGACGCTCCACACGATCACCTTCGGCGGGGCGCCGATCTGGCCGTAGCCGGTCGTCTGACCGTCCTCCTCCTCCCGGCGAGGCGATCCTGCTGCTCTCTCGGAGCGGGATCGCCTCGCCGCTCTTCACCAGGCGGCTCGGCGGTCGTACCCTGACCGCTCAGATCCCTGGCGTCCAGAGCCCGGAGCCCGCCACGACACCATGACCAGCCTTCCGCGCCCGGCCAGCCTCACGACGCGACGACGGCCCCGCCGCGGCGACCGCGCCTTCGTCCTTAGCTCGCGCTGGGTCGCCTTCGCCATCGTCGCCATCCTCGCCGGCATCGCCGCCGTCCTGGTCATCGACTCCGTGCCCGCCTGGCGCACCTTCGGGCTCTCCCTCATCACGGGGACCAAGTGGGACCCCATCCGCGAGCTCTACGGGGCGATCCCGTTCGTCGTCGGGACGCTCGAGACCTCGCTCATCGCGCTGATCCTGGCAACGCCGGTCGGCGTGCTCACGGCGCTCTTCCTCTCGGAGTTCGCCGACCGCCGCCTCGCCACCCCGCTCACCTTCACGATCGAGCTGCTGGCGGCGATCCCCTCGGTCGTCCTCGGCCTGTGGGGCGTCTTCGTCCTGGCCCCCCTCCTCCGCGACACGGTCGACGCGTTCCTCATCGCGATGCTGGGCTGGCTCCCCCTCTTCGCCGGGCCGAGCTACGGCTTCAGCATCAGCACGGCCGGGGTCATCCTGGCCATCATGATCCTGCCCACGATGGTCTCCATCGGGCGGGAGGTCCTGCGCTCGGTGCCCGACGCACAGCGCGAGGCCATGTACGGCCTGGGGGCCACGCGCTGGGAGGTGGCCACCAAGGTGGTCCTCCCCTACGCCCGCTCCGGCGTCATCGGGGCGGTGATCCTCGGCCTGGGGCGGGCCCTCGGCGAGACGATGGCCGTGACGATGGTCATCGGCAACAAGGACGAGGTCCCCGGCTCGGTATTCGCCCAGGGGCAGTCGATCGCCTCGAAGATCGCCGTGACCTTCAACGAGTCGACGGGCCTCCAGTCGGACTCGCTCATCGCCATCGGGGTCATCCTGCTGGCGATGACCCTCCTCCTGAACGTCGCGGCCCGCGTCCTCGTGGCCCGCACCGCCGGGGGGCCGGGGCGATGACGGCAAGCGCGGGGCTGGCCCGCGAGGGGACGTTCGCTGACCGGCTGGCCGCGGCCCGAGGCTCCCGCCGCCGGGTCGTGGACCGGGTGGCCCGCGGGATCGCCCTGGCGGCCACGATTGCCTGCATCGTCCCGCTCGCGGCCGTCCTTCTCTACGTGGTCGTGCGCGGCGCGGCGGCGCTCAACCTGGACCTCCTGACGAAGCCCGCCAAGGCCCTCGGGACCGGTGGCGGCGCCCTCCAGTCCTGGCTCGGCACGCTCCAGATGGTGGGGCTCGCCACGGTCTTCGCCGTGCCCGTCGGCGTGCTGGCCGGGATCTTCGTCAGCGAGTTCGCCGGCAACCGGGCAGCCCGGGCGGTCCGCTTCGCCTCGGACGTCATGGTCGGCATCCCGTCCATCCTGGTCGGCGTGTTCGTCTACGCGCTCCTCGTGCTCCCGTTCAAGCAGTTCAACGCCTTCGCGGGTGCCGTCGGCCTGGCCGTGATCATGATCCCCGTCATCCAGCGGACCACCGAGGAGGTCCTCCAGCTGGTGCCCCGGGAGCTGCGGGAGGGCGCGCTCGCCCTGGGCGTGCCGACCTGGCGGACGACGCTCTCCGTCGTCCTCCCCACGGCCCGGGCCGGCGTGCTCACCGGCGTCATGCTGGGGGTGGCCCGGGCCGCCGGCGAGACGGCACCCTTGCTCTTCACGGCGCTGGGGTCCCGGCTCGTCAACGTCGGCAGCTTCGGCCAGCCGATGGACTCGCTGACCTTGTTCATCTACAACGGCGCTCGCTCGCCGATCACCGCCCTCAACGAGCAGGCCTGGGGCGCCGCGCTGCTCCTGCTGCTCCTCGTGCTGGGCGTCAACGTCTTCGTCCGCTTCCGCTCGATGGGCGGGACCCGGGCGTGAAGGAGGATCCACGGTCGATGGCTCTCGACACCGTGACACCCCAGCGGGCCGCGGGCACCGACCTTCCGCCGCGGACCGATCCGGGCCCGATCCTCGCCGCCACTCGGCCGGGAGAGCCCGCGCCGCCGGCCGGCCCCCCGACGAAGCTGGCGATCCGCGACCTCAGCCTCTACTACGGGAGCTTTCGGGCGGTCCGGGACGTGACCATGGACATCGCCGCCGGCCAGATCACCGCCATCATCGGGCCGTCCGGCTGCGGCAAGTCGACCTTCCTGCGCTCGATCAACCGGATGCACGAGCTGGCCCGGAACGCGACCGTGAAGGGCGAGATCCTGCTCGACGGAACCGACATCTACGGCCCGGACGTCGACGCCGTCGACCTGCGCCGGTTCGTCGGCATGGTCTTCCAGCGCCCGAACCCGTTCCCCACGATGTCCATCTACGACAACGTCCTCGCCGGCGTCAGGCTCGGCGGCCGGGAGACCAGGGGCGCCCACGACGAGATCGTGGAGCGCTGCCTCGTCGCCGCCGGGCTGTGGGACGAGGTCAAGGACAAGCTGCGCCAGGGGGGCACGTCGCTGTCCGGCGGCCAGCAGCAGCGGCTCTGCATCGCCAGGGCCCTGGCGGTGGACCCCGAGGTCATCCTCATGGACGAGCCGGCCTCCGCCCTGGACCCGATCGCCACCCTGCGCATCGAGGAGCTGATGCTGGAGCTCCGCGGCCGCTACACGATCGTCATCGTGACCCACAACATGCAGCAGGCGTCCCGGGTCAGCGACGTCACCGCGTTCTTCTCGATGGGCGAGGAGCGCGCCGGCTACCTCGTCGAGATGGACCGCACCACCCAGATCTTCACAAATCCCCGCGAGCGGCTGACCGAGGACTACGTCTCCGGCCGGTTCGGCTGAGCAGGAGGCAGAGGCAGCCATGGACGAACCGACCCGCCGCTCCGACCTCGCCATCGACCGTGGGACCCAGGACATCCTGGCCCGCGTCGAGGGCGACATCCCGGAGCCGATGCGCACCGTTCCCCGCAAGCACCTCGACCTCGGGGAGAGCGCAATCAAGGAGATCCTGCTGCGGATGGGCAGCCTCATCGAGGAGCGGATCCGCCTGACCGTCGAGGCGCTCGAGACGCACGATGCCGAGAAGGCCCTCTTCGTGATCCGCGGCGACGAGGAGATCAACGCCCTCCACGTGGAGGCGATGGACCATGTCGTCCTCACGATCGCCACCCAGGCACCGGTCGCCCGCGACCTGCGCTACCTGCTCACGCTCGACCGCATCGGCCACGAGCTGGAGCGGATCGGCGATTCCGTCGCCAACGTCGCCAAGCGCGCCCGCGAGCTGGCCCCGGAGGCGCCCCTCGACGGACAGGTCGGCATCCCGGAGATGGGGCGGCTGGCCGCGCAGTTCCTGGCCGACACGATCCGGGCCCTCGTCGACGCCGACGCGGCCGCGGCTCGCGAGGTCGCCGTCCACGACGACGAGATCGACGTCCTCTACCACCGCGCCGCCGAACGGCTCGTGGCGCTCGGCAAGGCCGATCCGGACAACGTCGAGCGCGCCATGCGCCTCCTGATCGCGGCCCGCTACATGGAGCGGGTCGGCGACCACATCACCAACATCGCCGAGGACGTCGTCTTCCTGTCCTCGGGCCACCACGAGGACCTCAATCCGTGATCGATGCCCCTGCCCCAATCCGCGTCCTCTTCGTCTGCACCGGCAACTCCGCCCGCAGCCAGTTCGCCGAGGCGATCCTGGGACGCCTCGGCGGGGCCGACTTCGAGGTCTCCTCGGCCGGCACCCATCCCGGGGTGGTCAACCCGCTGACCGTCCGCGCCCTGGCCGAGATCGGGATCAACTGGTCCGTGGCCCGCTCCAAGTCCGTCACCGACTTCCTCGATCGGTCCTTCGACTACGTGATCACCGTCTGCGACCAGGCGCGCGAGGCGTGCCCGGTCTTCCCCGGCGCCCACGAGTCGATCCACTGGGGCTTCGACGATCCGGCCCTCGCGCAGGGAACGGAGGAGCAGCGGCTGGCAGTCTTCCGACGCGTCATGGGCGAGATCAGCGTCCGGATCAAGCCCTTCGTGGAGGTCGCCCGGCGCGCCCACGGCCGGCGGGCCGTGCCCGACGGCGGCGGGCGCTGAAGGACCCCGACCGATGGCCCGCGACGAGGGCGGCCTCACCGGGCTCCACCTCCTCCGCCACGCCCAGGCGGGCGATCGCGACACGTGGGATCGCCCGGACGAGGAGCGCCCGCTCACGGAGAAGGGGCGCCGCCAGGCGGAGCGGCTCGGCCGCTTCCTGGCTGCGGCCGGGTTCGCGCCGGACGCGGTGCTCACCTCGCCGCTCGCCCGCGCCCGCGAGACGGCCGAGATCGTGACCGGCCTCCTCGGGACGGCGGTGCGGGTCGAGCCCCGGCTTGGCGAGACGCTCGACCTCGTCATCCTCGAGCGCATCCTCGCCGACGCCGGCGATCCGCGGCGGCCGCTGCTCATCGGCCACGATCCCGATTTCTCGGAGCTCCTCTCCGAGCTCGCCGGAGCGCCGATCCCGATGCGCAAGGGGGCGCTCGCCCGGGTCGACGTGGAACGCCCGCTGGCGGCCGGCGGCGGGGAGCTTCGCTGGCTCGTCCCGCCCGACCTGCTGCGCGACTAGGCACGCCCGGCAGTCGACGCCGCCGACCGCCGGCCGTGCGCGCGGGCGCCGCGGCTCTCCTGCCCTACCCCACCTCGACGGTGGCCACGACCCCCAGGTGGTCGGACGGGTAGAGCGTCGGGTCGTCGACGGATGGCCGGTCCGCCCACAGCCGGGCGTGGACCGAGCGCACGGCCCCGCGAAGCCAGACGTAGTCGAGGCAGGCGGGCTCGCCGTCGGTGTCCATGGCCGGGGCCTGGAGCCCGGACGGCCAGGTGACGGCCGGCTCCGCCCCGTTCGCCTCCGCGTAGGCCGAGCGGAAGCCCGCAGCGAGGAGCCGGGCGTAGGCCGGCTCTCTCGGGTCGGCGTTGAAGTCGCCCATCAGGATCGCGCCCGAGCTCGCCGGCGTGGCGTCGAGCCAGGCGATCAGGGCCGCCGCCTGCTCGTCCCGCACGTCGGCGGCGGGGACGACATGGTGGAGATGGGTTACCGCCACGAGGAGCGAGGCGTCGTCGGCAAGGCCGACGACGGCCCGGTGGGCGGCCCGCTGCATCCCGAGGTCGAGGCGGCCGACCGCGCCGGCCGCGAGCGGGGCACGCACGAGGAGGCTGTTGCCGTACTCCGGGCGACCTGCCCAGCCGCGGTGGACGCCGTACTCGTCGGGGGTGCCCGCGGCCAGCAGCCGGTCCTGCTGCATCGGATAGACGACCTCCTGGAGGCCGAGCAAGTCGGGTCGCAGGGCGGCCGTGTCGGCGAGCAGGAGCGGCAGCCGTTCCTCCCAGCGATCGGCCAGGTTGAGGATGTTGAGGGTCGCAACCCGGAGGCGGATCACGCCCGCGACCTGCTCATGCGCCCTTCCCTGACCCTGTGGGCAGCTCGGCCGCGAGGACCGGCAGGCGACGCCCGGTCGGCCTGTCGGAAGCTCGAAGCGTGGCGACCGTCCGTGGCTCGCCTGGCGCGAGCTCGCCCGCCATGACCTCGAGGCGGGCCGCCACCGACGGATCCAGGCGGTACCAGATCCACGTCCCGCGCCGCTCCCCGTGCACGAGCCCGGCCTCGCGCAGAACCTTGAGGTGGTGCGACACCGTCGGTTGCGAGAGGTCGGCGCAGCAACCGAAGTCGCAGGCGCAGACCGTCCCATCCGAGGCGAGCTGGCGGACGATGGCCAGGCGCGCCGGGTCGGCCAGCGCGGCGAGGAGCCGGACGTCGGGATCGGAGGATCGCGGCATGGCGCCATGTTATCGACCATCTTCTATATTGACAAGTATCAAACAATGTGCCACGATCCACCCGTCGATCGCTCCACCAGCCGAGGGACCACCGTCATGCTCCACGCTCAGATCCTCTCCGACGTCATCCGACGCGAGCGGGCGCTCGAAGCGACCCCCGCCCGCCAGGAGCACCGGCGGATGGTCCACCTCGCCGAGGCGCTCCGGTGCTGCACCGGCCTCGTCAGTCGCCTTCGCGCCGCCGTCGGCCTGCCCGGCGGCCAGCGCGTCACCTGCTAGGACCACCGCGGCGTCCCGCCGCCCACCCCCCGGGAGATCACGATGTCCGACACCCTCCGCGCCGAGGTCCGCGATCACTACGCCCGGGCCGCGCTGGCGGTCCTCGACGGCTCCGGCTGCTGCGGCGGAACTGCCGTCGCCGACCCGGTCTTCGGGCCCGGGCTCTACGCGCCCGACGAGCTGGCTCCGCTCCCCGCCGACGCGGTGGCCGCCAGCCTCGGCTGCGGCAACCCCACGGCCCTCGCCGACCTGGCGCCGGGCGAAACCGTCCTGGACCTCGGGTCCGGCGGCGGCATCGACGTCCTCCTCTCGGCCCGCCGGGTGGGGCCGACGGGCCTGGCCTACGGCCTCGACATGACCGACGAGATGCTCGCCCTCGCGAATCGCAACGCGGCTGCCGCCGGGGCCCAGAACGTCCGCTTCCTCAAGGGCGAGATCGAGGCGATCCCGCTCCCCGACGCCTCCGTCGACGTCGTCATCAGCAACTGCGTCATCAACCTCTCCACCGACAAGGCGCGGGTCTTCGCCGAGATCGCCCGGGTCCTCCGCCCCGGCGGGCGGGTGAGCGTCAGCGACGTCGTCGCCGACGATGCGCTCTCGTCGGCCGAGCGTGCCGCGCGTGGAGACTTCGCCGGGTGCGTCGCGGGCGCGCTCTCCTTCGGCGAGTACGCCACCGGCCTCGCCGCTGCCGGCCTTGCCGGCATCGACATCCTGCCGACCCACGGCGCAGTGGACGGCATGTACAACGCCATCGTCCGGGCCGTTCGTCCGTCCGACGCCTCCGCAGCCGCCTCGCCCGCCGACGCGGCGCGGGCGGCCGCGACCGGTCTCGCGGCGGCCCGGGCGCTCCCGGCGGACGGGCTCATCGCCCTGGGGCCTGGGCCAACCGGCGCGGCCGCGACGGGCTGCTGCGGGTGAGCGCCGGCGCGACGGGAGGTCCCGGAGGTGGACGCTCGGCCGGCGGGATCAGCTCCGAGCCTCCTGTGCCGCCCCTCGCGGCGGCCGCGCCCCCCGACCTCGCCGACGTTGCCGCCCTCGTGGCTGCCGGCGGGCTGACCCTGGCGGGCCTTGACGCCTGCGTAGCGGGTGGGACGGCGGTGCTCTGCCGCGAGCACGACGGCTGCCTCCTGGGCGTCGCCGCCACGGAGCGGTACGGCGACTTCGCCCTCCTCCGGTCGGTCGCGGTGCACGCCCCGGTGCGCAGGCACGGTCTGGGCCGGGCCCTCGTCGAGCGAGCGCTCGACGACGCCCGCCGGGCCGGGGCGCGCGAGGCATGGCTGCTGACCGAGTCGGCGGAGGCCTTCTTCGCCGGGCTGGGCTGGGCCCCCGCCGACCGCGCCGAGGCCCCGCCGGCCATCGCGGCGTCGGTGGAGTTCGCCTCGGCCTGCCCGACCAGCGCGATCGCGATGCGCCGCACGCTCTGAACGGCCGCTCGCGGCCAGCACGCGGGCGGCCGTTCCCCGCACCGGACGGCCGAGGCGCGGAGTGTGTTCCCGGGAGCCCGCCGGCAGTCGCCGCGGTGGGCGAGGAGGCGGAGGCTCAGGGCTCCGTCGTCACCCCGGCCTCCGGGGTCACGATCGGGATGGCGAAGGTGAACGTCGACCCGACGCCCTCCTCGGATTCGGCCCAGATCCGGCCGCCGTGGGCCTCCACGACGTGGCGCGCGATCGAGAGCCCGAGGCCCGTCCCGCCCACGCCTCGCGTGCGGGCCCGGTCGACCTTGTAGAAGCGCTCGAAGATCCGGGGCAGCGCGGCGCGCGGGATGCCCGGGCCGTGGTCCTCGACCGCGACGACGACCTCCGCACCGGCCCGCGACACGCGGACGGTGACGGTGGTGCCGGCCCGGCTGAACTTGACGGCGTTGTGGAGGAGGTTGAGCAGGGCCTGGCCCATCCGCTCGGCGTCGCCCCGCACGAGCGGGATGTCCGGCGGCGCGACCACGTCGAGGGTCACGCCCTGGCGGTCCGCGAAGAGCCGGATCCGCTCCGCCGTCGAGGCCGCAAGGCGGGCCAGGGCGAGGTCGCCGAGGGCCAGGGCGCCGGTGCCCGACTCGATCCGGGTGAGGTCGAGCATCTCGTTGACCATCTGGACGAGATGGCCGGTCTCGACCTCGATCTTGGCGATCCGGTCGGCGGCCTTCGGCGGCAGCGACGCGGCGTCGGCGGCGAGCGTCTCCGCCAGGAGGCTGACCGTCGTCAGCGGCGTCCGCAGCTCGTGGCCGAGGTTGTCGATGAACTCCGTCCGGATCCGCTGGAGGCGGCGCAGCTCCGACACGTCCTCCAGGACGAGCCAGGCGTCGCCGGACGGGACGCGGCGCGCCCGGGCCAGGATGGTCGGGGCCTCCGTCGTCCGGATGATGAGCTCGCCGGACGCTGCGCCCGTGGCGAGGGCAGTCCGCACGAGGTCCTCGAGCCGGTGGTCCGTGAAGGCCTCCAGGGCACCCTTGCCCGGCATTGCGCCCGCCCGACGGCCGAGGAGGCGGTGGGCCGCCTCGTTGGCCGCCGCGACCGTCAGGTCGGGCGCGACCCGGACGACGCCGAGCCCGGCCAGGTCGACGAGCGCGACGGCGTCGCGCAGTGCGGTGTCAGCCCGGGCTTCGGCGGCCGCCACGGCGGGATCGGGCCCCGAGCCGGCGCGGCCGGGTGGCCCGGCAGCATCGGCGGCACCGCGTCGCTGCAGCAGTCCGGCCAGCAGCAATGCGGCGGCGGCCCCGAGCGCGACGAGGGCGGCGATCTCGAGGAACGCGCCCATCGTCCGCCTCGCCCGGTCAGGCCCGGGTGGTCAGGCGGGCTTCGACCGCCTCGAGCGGCTCGATCGACCGCTCGCCGGTCGCCCGCACGGTCACCTCCGCCCCGCCCGCCGCCAGCGAGCGCGGGCTGATCGTGACGATGAGGGGCATCCCCATGAGCTCCGCGTCGGTGAACTTGACGCCCGGCGATTCGTCGCGGTCGTCCCAGAGGACCTCTCGGCCAGCCGCGAGGGCGCGGTCGTGGAGCTGCTCCGCGATCTCCGTCACCCGCGGGTCCTTCGCCGCCGACACCGTCACCAGGTGCGCCGCGTACGGGGCGACCTCGGCCGGCCAGGCGATCCCCTTGGCGTCGTGATGAGCCTCGACGACGCAGGCCAGCGCCCGGCCGACCCCGATCCCGTACGAGCCCATCACGATCGGGTGGGCCATCCCGTCCTCGCCGAGATAGGTCGCCCCGAGGGCGCTCGTGTACTTCGTGCCCAGCTTGAAGATGTTGCCGACCTCGATCCCGTTGCGCAGGATCACGGGCGACCCGCAGGTGGGGCAGCCGTCGCCTTGGCGGGCATTGGCGACGTCGGCGACGAGGTCCGGGACGTAGTCGCGCCCGACGTTCACGTTGCGGTAGTGATAGCCCTCCCGGTTCGCCCCGGCAACGAGGTTCGCGGAGCGGGCGACCAGCTCGTCGACGAGGACGAAGGTGCCGTGCGCGCCGATCGGCGAGCCGTAGCCGGGCTCCATGCCGGCGGCCTTGATCTCCTCCGCCTGGGCCGGCCGCAGCGTCCGCGCTCCCGTCGCGTTGGCCAGCTTGGTCTCGTTGACCTCCATGTCGCCGCGGACGATGGCCGTGATGAGGCGTCCGTCCCCGTCGACGAAGAAGGTCGCCTTGGCGGTCTCCTCGGCGCTGATGCCCAGGAAGGCGGCCAGGTCGGCGATGGTCGCCGTCCCCGGCGTGGCCACCTCCTCCAGTCGAAGGGGGGGCGTCGCGGGAGGCTCCGAGAAGCGGACCCTGGCGACCTGGCGGTTGGCCGAGAATCCGCACGTCTCGCAGAGGACGAGGACGTCCTCGCCGAACTCGTTGAGGACCATGAACTCGTGGGCGCCGGTGCCGCCCATCATCCCGACGTCGGAGGCGACCGCGATCGCCCGCACGCCCAGGCGCTCGAAGATTCGCGTGTAGGCCTCGTAGTGCTTCTCGTAGGCGACGTCGAGGCCGGCCTCGTCGAGGTCGCAGGTGTACGAGTCCTTCATCACGAACTCGCGAACTCGGATCAGGCCGCCGCGGGAGCGCGGCTCGTCGCGGAACTTCGTCTGGAAGTGGTAGACCATCATGGGCAGCTGGCGGTAGCTGCGGACGAGGTCGCGGAGGAGGTCGGCCACGACCTCCTCGTGGGTCATCGCCAGGACCATGTCCCGCCCGCCGCGGTCCTTGAAGCGAGCCATCTCCGGGCCGATCTGGTACCAGCGCCCGGTCTCCTTCCAGAGGTCCGCCGGGTGGACGACCGGCATCTCCATCTCCTGGCAGCCGATCCGGTCCATCTCCTCGCGGATCACCTGCTCGACCCGCTTGGCCACCCGGAAGCCGAGCGGGAGCAGGGAGTAGATGCCGGCCCCCAGCTGACGGACGTAGCCGGCCCGGACCAGCAGCCGATGGCTGGGCATCTCCGCGTCGGCAGGGTCGTCGCGGAGGGTCGTGAAGAAGAGATGGCTCAATCGCATGCCCGAAGGATACCGGCGCGCCATGCGCCACGACGCGCGCCGAGCGTGGGGCCGCCGTCTTCTCGTCCGGGCGCCGCGGGCCTGGTGCCCCGCGCCGCGTGCCGGGTGGCTTGACAACCGAGCGCCTCGCGCCCATGCCGACCACGGTTCTCTCAACCATGCACCCGTCCGGGGCCTTCCGGCCGGGAACCGTCGCCGGACAGGGCGTGCCGCGCCAGTTCGGCCACGAGTCTCCGTGCCCGGGGGGCGTGGACGCGGAGCCGTCGCCCGAATGGGAACCTAAGGCCTGGCGCAACCGCCTCGGGGCGCGGGCCCCTCGCCCGCAGGGCCCTCGTCAGGCGGCCGACATGAGGGCCAGCAGCACCCCGCCGGCGACGACGCTCGCAACCTGGCCGGCGGCGTTGGCGCCCATCGCGTGCATCAGCGGGTAGCTCTCGAAGTCCTCCTCCTGGGCGACCCGCTGGACCACCCGCGCCGCCATCGGGAAGGCGCTGATGCCGGCCGCCCCGATGAGAGGGTTGAACGTGCCGCCGGCGATCGCGTTGAGGCCCTTGGCGAAGAGCAGCCCGGCCGCCGTGTCGAGGCCGAAGGCCAGGATCCCCAGGCCCAGGATCGCCAGCGTGCTGGGCTGCAGGAAGGTCGTGCCGACCATCGTCGACCCGATGGCGAGGCCCAGGAAGAGGGTCACGACGTTGGCCAGCTCGTTCGAGGAGGCCTTCGTCAGGCGCTCCACGACGCCGGACTCGCGCATGAGGTTGCCGAGCATGAGCGAGCCGACGAGCGGCGTGGCGAACGGCACCAGCGTCCCGACGAGGAGCGTCACCCCCAGCGGGAAGAGGATCCGTGTCCGGCGGCTTACCGACCGGCCGCCGTAGGGCATCCGGATCCTCCGCTCCGCCGGGGTCGTGAGCGCCCGCATCACGGGCGGCATGATGACCGGCACGAGGGCCATGTAGCTGTAGGCGGCGACGGTGATCGGCCCCAGCAGGTGCGGCGCCAGGATGCCGCTGACGTAGATCGAGGTCGGCCCGTCGATGGCCCCGATGATCCCGATCGAGGCCGCCTCCTCGCGGCTGAACCCCAGCAGGAGGGCGAGGATGAGGACGCCGAAGATCCCGAACTGGCCGGCAGCCCCCAGGAGGATCATCCGCGGGCTCTCCAGCAGGGGCCCGAAGTCGGTGAGGGCCCCGATCCCGATGAAGATGAGGAGCGGGAACAGCTCGTTGGCGACGCCGGCCTCGTAGAGGATCGTCAGCAGGCCGTTCTCCCCGATCACCGGCGAGAGGGGCAGGTTGGCCAGGATGGCCCCCGCCGCGATCGGCAGGAGCAGGAGCGGCTCGTACTCGCGGACGATCGCGAAGTAGAGGAGGACGCCGGCGACGGCGAACATGACGAGGGACTGCCAGCTGACGTTGGTGACCCCCGCCAGGAGCTGGTCGACGGTGGCCGGGCTCATCCCCCGGCTGCGCCGAGGCGGACGAGCGGCTCGCCCGGCCCGACGGGGCGGCCGGCCTCCACGAGGACGTCCAGCACGACGGCGTCGCGCGGCGAGCGGATCGTGTTCCGCATCTTCATCGCCTCGAGGACGAGGATCGGATCGCCGCGGCGGAGCGCCGCGCCCGGCACCACGAGGACCTCCAGGACGACGCCCGGCATCGGGGCGGCCAGGGTCTCTCCGCCCGTCGGGGCGCCGGCAGGGCGCGGTGGCGCGGCCGGGACGGGCGCCGGCTGGGCGGGGACGCGCGGCACCGGCGTCGGGCGGGCCTCCTCGGTCACGGCGAGCTGCGGCGAGATGACGGCCCCCGGCAGGTCGGCCTCGCCCTCCAGGGTCGCCTCGAAGGTCCTGTCGCCGACCGAGACCTCGAAGCGGTCCGCGGCGGTCTCCAGGACGTCGATCGTGTACGACTGGTCGTCGATCGCAACGGTGTAGCGGCGCATCGTCTACCTCGGTCGCCGGCGCCAGCTCTGGCCCTGGCGCATGCGGCCCGCCGCCACCCAGCGGCTGGCGAAGAGGAGGCTTCCCGGCCAGTAGCTGCGCATGGCCGGGGCGGCCTGGCGACGCCGCGCGTCGGCGTGCCGCAGGACGGCGACCGTGACGGCGGCCAGGAGGCGAGGGTCGACGTCGTCGGGGGGCCCGATGAGGTGAACCTGACCGGCGGGCGGCGGACCACCGGCCGACGATCCGGACCCTGGCGCCGGCGACTCGCCGGCAGGCTCGGCCTCCCGCCTCGCCCGCCCCTCGAGCCGCACCGCGATCGTGAGGAGCAGCCAGAGCACGGCCAACAGGCCGAAGACGATGCCCATCCCCACGACCGTGATCTCCAGGCCGAAGCCGAGGTTCTCCATCGCCTAGGCCGGGAAGAGGCCGTGCTTCTTGGGCGGGTTCTGCTGGACCTTCGTCCGCAGCAGCTCGAGGGCACGGATCAGCCGGGGGCGCGTCTCGCGAGGCTCGATCACCTCGTCGATCTGGCCCACGTCGGCCGCCCGGTAGGGGTTGAAGAAGGCCTCCCGGTAGCGGGCCACGTACGCCGCCTCCGCGGCGGCCGGGTCCTCGGCCGCCCGGACCTCGCGGCGGTAGAGGACTCGCACGGCGGCCTCCGCGCCCATCACCGCGATCTGCGCCCCGGGCCAGGCGAACGCGACGTCGGTGCGCATCTGGCGGGAGCTCATCGCCACGTAGGCTCCGCCCATCGCCCGCCGGGTGACGATGGAGATCTTCGGCACGGTCGCCTCGCAGTAGGCGTAGATGATCTTGGCGCCGTGGCGGATGACGCCGCGATACTCCTGGTCCATCCCCGGCAGGAAGCCCGGGCAGTCCACGAAGGTGACGACCGGGATGTTGTAGACGTCGCAGATCCGGATGAAGCGGGCGATCTTGTCGCTCGCGTCGATGTCGAGGACGCCCGCCATCACCGCCGGCTGGTTGGCGACGATCCCCACGGAGTACCCGTCGAGGCGGGCGAAGCCGACCACGGCGTTCGGGGCGTAGGCGGGGTGGATCTCCAGGAAGCTGTCCCGGTCGAAGACCATCGCCAGGATGTCGCGGATGTCGTAGGCCTCGGCCTCGTCGTCCGGGACGATCGCGTTCAGGGCGTCGTCCATGCGGTCGGCCGGGTCATGCGGGGCGACCTGCGGCGGGTCCTCGTTGTTGTTCTGGGGCAGGTAGCCGAGGAGCAGCTTCACCACCTCGAGGGCCTGCTGCTCGCTGTCGGCGACGAGGTGGGCCACACCGCTGCGGGCGTCGTGGACGTCCGGGCCGCCGAGCTCCTCGATGCTGACCTGCTCGCCGGTGACCGCCTCGACGACGTCCGGCCCGGTGAGGAACATGGAGCTCGTGCCGCGGGCCATGACCACGAAGTCGGTCAGCGCGGGCGAGTAGACGGCGCCGCCGGCGCAAGGCCCCAGGATGAGCGAGATCTGGGGGATCACCCCGGACGCGAGCACGTTGCGGACGAAGACCTCGCCGTAGGCGGCCAGGCTGGCGACCCCCTCCTGGATGCGCGCGCCGCCGGAGTCGTTGAGGCCGATGAGGGGCACGCCGCTCTCGAGGGCAAGGTCCTGGATGCGGCTGATCTTGTTCGATTGGACCCGCGAGAACGACCCACCGAGGACGGTGAAGTCCTGGGCGAACACGGCCACCCGGCGGCCGTTGATCTTGGCGAAACCGGCCACCACCCCGTCACCGGGGTAGCGCTGTTCGGCGAGACCGAACTCCGTCTCGTCGTGGGTGGCGAGGGCTCCCATCTCCTGGAACGAGCCGTCGTCGAGGAGGAGGGCCAGCCGTTCGCGGGCGGTGAGCTTGCCGCGGGCATGCTGCTGGGCGATGCGGTCGGCGCCACCTCCCGCAACCGCCCGCGCGCGCATGGCGCGCAGGGTCTCCAGATGATCCGTCACGGTCCGATCGTGCCCATTGCCGAGGCCGGGCGCCACGGCCACATGGCCCCGCGATCGAGCGGCCGCGGCATCAGGACCCCGGCCAGATGGCCCGCTCCGGCGCCGTCCGTGCGTCCAGGCGCACCATGCGAGCGGGCCCGGCGCGGCGACCGAGCGGCGGACATACTGGCGCGATGCACAGCCGTCCCCGCCGTCCGCGTGGGAGGCCGGGATGACCATCCTGCTGCTCACGGTCCTGGTCCTCGCGGTCGCCTTCGACTACATCAACGGCTTCCACGACACGGCCAACGCCATCGCCACGTCCGTCGCGACCCGGGCCCTGCGCCCGCAGTACGCCATCGCCATGGCGGCCAGCTTCAACTTCATCGGCGCCTTCGCCGGGACGGCCGTGGCCAAGACGATCGGGGGCGGCCTCGTCGACGAGACGACCACCTCGCAGGTCGTGGTCATCTCGGCCCTCGTCGGGGCGAACGCCTGGAACCTCGTCACCTGGCGCTGGGGGATCCCCTCGTCGAGCAGCCACGCCCTCATCGGCGGGCTCATGGGAGCCACGATCGTCGCCGCCGGGACCGGTTCGATCAAGGTCGGCGGCCTCGTGGACAAGGTCATCGTCCCGCTCGTCAGCTCGCCGGTCATCGGCTTCGTCGGGGCATTCACCCTCATGGTGATCCTGTTCTGGGTCTTCCGGCGGGCCGATCGGCGACCGCTGGCGCGGCGCTTCCGGCGGCTCCAGGTCCTCTCCGCCGGGTTCATGGCCTTCAGCCACGGCTCCAACGACGCCCAGAAGACGATGGGGATCATCACCCTCGCCCTCTTCTCCGCCGGGCTGATCCCGACCGTCGACGTGCCCGCCTGGGTCATCGTCGTCTCGGCGACCGCCATCTCGCTGGGAACGGCCATCGGCGGCTGGCGGATCATGGCCACGATGGGCCACCGGGTCGTGGAGCTCGAGCCGATCCACGGCTTCGCGGCCGAGACGACGGCGGCCACAGTCCTCTTCACGACCGCCCACTTCGGGATGCCGGTCTCGACGACCCACGTCATCTCCAGCGCGATCATGGGCGTCGGGACCAGCAAGGGCGCGCACGGCGTGCGCTGGGGCGTCGCCCGCAGCATCCTGGTGGCCTGGATCGTCACCATCCCGGCCGCCGCCGCGGTCGGCGCCGTCTCATGGATCCTGCTCAACGCCCTCGGCATCCGCTGATGCCGGCCCTCGGAGGTTCCCCATGGTCCGCCTGATCCCCCGCGACGAGGCCTTCCAGGACATCTTCGTCACCGACGGCCAGAACCTCCTGGAGGCCGCCCGCGCCCTCAACGACATGTTCACCGTGTTCGACCGCCTCGACGAGCGGGTCGCCGCGATCCAGGCGCTCGAGCATGCCGGCGACGAGATCGACCTCGACATCGCCGCCCGCCTGGAGCGGTCGTTCATCACCCCCTTCGACCGGGAGGACATCCACGAGCTCTACACCCGCCTCGACGACGTCGTCGACGGAATCCAGGAAGCGGCCGAGACCGTCGTCATCTACGGCATCACGGCGCCCACCGACGAGGCCCGCCGCCTGGCCGGGATCATCGCGGCCCAGGGCGAGCAGCTTCTCGAGGCGCTCCGCAAGCTCGACCACCTGGAGGCGGCCGGGTCGCACCTCAGGGAGATCCACGACCTGGAGAACGAGGCCGACGGCCTCTCGCGGGCGGCCATCGGCCGCCTCTTCCGGAACGGGCTCGACGCGGTCGAGGTGATCAAGCTCCGGGACCTCTACAAGGTCCTCGAGGAGACGATCGACGCGGCCGAGGACGCGGCCGAGGTCATCGAGCGGATCGCCGCCAAGCACCAGTAGCGGGCACGCCCCCGGGGGTGGTCCGGCGCGGAGGCGCCGACGGGGGCCGGGCCGGAGCGAGGCGGAAGGTCGCGGCGCGGTCAGGTCGGGCGGCGGAGGACGTAGCCGACGCCGCGCACCGTCTGCACGATGGCCGGCGCCGCCGGGTCCGCCTCGATCGCGGACCGCAGCCAGTGGACGTGGACGTCGACCGTCCGCGTCTCGCCGGCATAGTCGTAGCCCCAGACCTGCTCGAGGAGCTGCTCCCGGCTGAAGACCTGGCCGGCGTGGCGCAGGAGGAAGGCGAGGAGCTCGAACACTTTCGGCTTGGTCGGGACCGCCTCCCCGTCGCGCAGGAGGCGGTGGCCGGCCAGGTCGACGGTCAGGTCGCCGAGCGCGATCGTCGCGGGCGCGTCCTCGCCGGACACCTCCGTCCGTCGGAGGAGCGCCCGGATCCGGGCGCCCAGCTCGCGCAGGCTGAATGGCTTCGTGACGTAGTCGTCCGCGCCCAGCTCGAGGCCGAGCACCTTGTCGATCTCCGAGCTCTTGGCCGTCAGCATGAGGATCGGGACGCCCGACTCCCGGCGGATGATCCGGCAGACCTCGGTGCCCGACAGCTCGGGGAGCATCAAGTCGAGGATCACCAGGTCGGGGTGGTGCTCGCGGAAGGTGGTCAGCGCCTGGCGGCCGTCGGCGGCGGTGACGACGCGGAATCCGTCGGCCTCGAGCGCCTCCGCGACGGTCTCGCGGAGGGTCGGCTCATCGTCGACGACGAGGATCGTGCGGGCCATCTGGCCACAGGATAGGGTCGGATCGTCAGCGCCGCTTGACGAAGAGCTCGGTGAACGAGCGGCAGCGGCCGCCCTCGTCGAACTCGAGGAGGTAGCAGTTGTCGTAGACCTGCCGCTCTTCGGTCCGGGAGGCGTCCGTCCAGTAGCGCGACCAGCCCACCGCGACCGCCCGCGATCCCTCGACGGCATAGGGGCGGTAGCTCGCCGCGTAGGTGCCCGGCTCGTCGCGCGAGCTCGCCTGGCCCTCCGGGGTCAGCCAGTCGGCGACGATGGCGGCCCGCCCGACGACCGGCTCGTCCGACGGGTGGTAGCGGTACTCGGCCTCGTCGCTGAAGAGGTCGCCGATCGCGACCGGGTCATAGGTCTCCCAGGCGGCCACGTACCGGTCGAGCCACGCCTGGACGTCGTCGTGGGTCATCTTCCTCCCCCATCGCCCGGATCGGGCCGGATGCCGCCGGCCCCCCGGTCAGGCGGGCGACTCCGCCTCCAGCGCCCGCGCCGCCCGGTCGAGGCGGGCGAGGGTCCGCTCGCGCCCCAGGGCGACCATCGACTCGAAGAGCGGCGGCGTCGCCGTCCGCCCGGTCAGGGCCACCCGGATCGCCATGAACAGGTCGCCCGCCTTCCAGCCGTTGGCCTCCGCGACCGCCCGCAGGGACGCCTCGAGGTCGGCGACCTCGAAGCCGGAGGCGCCGGCGGCGTCGATCGCCCGGCTGGCGGCGGCGAGGCCGGCCCGGGCCGTGCCACGGTTCCAGCGCTTGGGGACCAGCAGCGACGGGTCGTGCTCGATGGCGTCCGTGAACAGGAAGCCGACGAGGTCGCCGATCGCCCCGAGGACCGGGATACGATCCCGGATGAAGGGCAGCAGTGCCCGGACCTCCTCGCGGTCCGGGTTGCGCTCGATGCGGCCGGCCGCCCAGTCGGCCTCCAGGAAGGGCGCCAGGCGGTCGAGCAGGTCGTCGTCGTCGAGCCGGCGGATCCACTGCCCGTTGAGCCACTCCAGGCGGACCCGATCGAAGATTGCCCCGCCCTTCTGGACCCCGTCCAGGTCGAAGCGCTCCACGATCTGGTCCATGGAGAGGACGTCCTCCTCCGTCCCCGGCGACCAGCCGAGGTAGGCGAGGTAGTTGACGAGCGCCTCCCGGACGAAGCCCTCGGCGACGTAGTCCTTGACCGCCGTCTGGCTCTTGCGCTTGCTCATCTTCGTGCGATCGGCGTTCAGGATGAGCGGCAGGTGGGCGAAGGCGGGCTCGGGATGGCCGAGGGCCCGGAAGAGGAGGATGTGCTTCGGCGTGTTCGAGAGGTGGTCCTCGCCGCGGATCACGTGGGTGATCCCCATCGCCGCGTCATCCACGACCACCGTGAAGTGATAGAGCGGCGTCCCGTCGCCGCGGACGATCACCAGGTCCCCGCCGAGGGCGGCGGCGTCGATCTCCACGCGGCCGCGCACGAGGTCGTCGAAGGCGACGACGCCGGGCTCGATCCGGAAGCGGATCGCCGGGCGACGGCCTTCCGCTTCGCGCGCGGCCCGCTCGCCCGGCGTCAGGGCCGCGCAGCGCCCGACGTAGCGGGGCGGCTGCCGGGCGGCCTCCTGGGCCCTCCGGTCGGCGTCGAGCTCCTCGGGCGTGCAGTAGCAGGGATAGGCCCGATCCTGGGCCAGGAGGCGCGAGGCGGCCTCCGCGTAGGCCGGCAGGCGGGCCATCTGGCGGTACGGGCCGTGCGGCCCGCGCTCCTCGAGGCCGCCGGCCGCAGGACCCTCGTCCCACTCGAGGCCCAGCCAGTGGAGGTGCTCGAGGATGTCCCGCTCGAAGCTCCCGGTCGAGCGGGCCTGGTCGGTGTCCTCGAGGCGGAGGATGAACGTCCCGCCCACGTGGCGGGCGTAGAGGAAGTTGAAGAGCGCCGTCCGGGCGGTCCCGATGTGGAGCGGACCGGTCGGACTGGGGGCGATTCGGACGCGAGCGTCGGGCATGCCCCGATTGTACGGGCGACCCGCCGGCCGGACCGGCGTCAGGCGCGGCGGACCCCGTCGGGGACGTGGTGGAAGAGGGCCGGATCGGCCTCGCCCCGGACGACGCGGACCAGCGCGGCCGGGCGGAGGCCGAGCGTCGCCCGGCCGATCGGGCCGTCGAGGGTCACCGCGTCGAGCGACTCCGAGCGGGCCAGGATCGTGACGTGGGCGCCGGGGGTCAGGGCCCGGGCCTCGAGGTAGGAGAGGAGGGCCGGGTCGTCCTCGGCCCGCTCGGTGATCCGGAAGATGGTCGCCCGCTCGCCGGCCTCGAGCTCGGCGAGGGGGACCCCGGTCGGCCGCCGCTCGGCCGCCGCGACGTCGATGGGGTTGCCGTGGGGGCACGTCTCCGGGTGGCCGAGCAGCTCGTCGAGTCGCGCCTCCACCCGCGGCGAGATGGCGCCCTGGAGGCGGGCGGCCTCGACGTCCGACTCGGCCCAGCCGAGGCCGACGACGGTCGTGAGGAGCCACTCCAGGAGCGCGTGGCGACGGAAGATGGAGTCGGCCGCGGCGCGGCCGGCCGGCGTGAGGAGCAGCTCCCGACCCTCCCCCACGGCGACCAGCCCGTCAGCCCCGAGGCGCCGGACCATCTCGCTGGCGGCCTGCGTGGTGACGCCGACCTGGCGGGCGATGTGGGCGGTCGTGACCCGACAGTCGTCGCCCTCGGCGACGCGCAGGGCGAGGAGGTACTCCTGGGCTGCGCTGGAGAGGTCGGACGGAGCGCGGCGGGTCACGCCCTGATCCTACCCTGCGCCGCGCGGCCCGGGAGCCGGCTCACGTCCCGCGCCGCCAGGGATAGGCGACGACCCGGCCCGACGCGGCCAGCGACGCGCCGACGAGCCAGGCGACGCCGGCCAGCACGATCGCGGCGAGCGGCGCGGGGCCGCCCGGCGCGAAGCCGCCGCCCAGCGCGGTCACCGCCGCGACGATGGGGATCGCGCCGAAGACGACCGCGAGGCCGCCGCCGGTCGCGACCCATGCCGCCCGGGGCAGGAAGGCAAGCACGGCCAGGCCCAGGGCCTGGAGCGGGAGGGTGGCCACGAGGCCGCCTGGGAGCCCCGCGGTGGCCGCCAGGGCGAAGCCGACGGGCAGCCAGCCGGCGATCGCGAGCAGGACGCGTGGAACGACGCCGGGCGCGTCCTCGACGGGCAGTGGGGCGGCGACGACGGGCCGGGCGGCCAACGGGCGAGCGGCGGTGGGGCGGGCGGTCCTGTCGGCGGCGGGCCGGGACGGGGGTCGGTCTGCCCACGTCGTGGACGCCGTGGGGCGGGCGGCGTCGGGGGGACGCGCGTCGTCGGGCCCGCTGGCGTCGTCGGGGGGACGCGTCTCGTGCGCGCGCTCGGTGCTCGGCGGGCGCCCGCTCGCCGTTCGTCGCGCGGCGCGAGCCTGGTACTCCGGCCCGTGCTTGCGGGGGTCCGCGTACTCCTTCGGGTTCAGGGTCCAGTAGGTGCCGGACGTCGGGCCGTACCAGCTCGCCCCGCCCCAGTCCGGCTCGAAGGTCCACTCCGCGTCGTCGTAGGACGTCGAGCCGAGGGTCGCGCGCCGGCGGCCGGGCCCCTTGCGGCCCCGCGCCGGGTCGGCGGTCCGCTGGCGCGCCGAGGATGCGTCCCCCGCCGCCGGGCCGGGCGGGGTTCCGGCCGGCCGGCTTCCCGCAGGGCGGCTGCCCGACGCGCGGCCGGGGCCGCCGCCCGTGGGACGATTGCCGCTCCCGGCGCCCTCCCGCCGCGCGCCGCCCCCGCGGGGACGCCGGGCCCACTCGGCTCCCAGGCTCGGTCTCGGGCTCCCGAGGAGCGTCTCGTAGGCGGCTTGGATCTCGAGGAAGCGCGAGATGGAGCCGTGGTCGGCATCCGGGTGATGCCGCTTCGCCAGCGTCCGGTAGGCGCGCTTGATCTCCTCCTCCGTCGCGTCGCGCGCGACGCCGAGGATCCGGTAGGGGTCCGCGCCGCTCGCTGTCACCTGCCGTTCGGGCCCTCGCCGGGGCGCCCCAGGCGCCGGCCGGCCTCCGCGTGGCCGCGCCCCCCACGCGGCGCGAGCCGGCGGGCTCGACCGCAGGCCTCAGCCCAGGAGCTCGCCCACCGGGGCGAGCTCGAAGCCGGCGATCGTCTCGGCGGCGATCCGGCCGTGGGGGTCGAGCTCGACGGGACGATGGTAGCGGCCGAGGACGCGGAGGGCCTGCGCATCGAGGACGCCTGCCACCCGGAGCGCCTCCACCGTCACGGACCAGGTCGACCGATCGAACCCGCCGCCGTCCTCGACCTTGATCGCGAAGGCGGAGGCCTGCCCGCCGGTCCCCGGGTCGGGCAGGACCGCGATCCCGCGGAGCGCCTCCATGCCGCCCTTGGACACGAGCCGCCGAGGGACGACCTTCATAAGCGAGGTGTCGAGCCGGTCGCGCGTCCCGGCCACCATCTCCGGGTTGGCCGCCATCGCGTCGCGGATCGCCCGGAGGGCCGTGGCGAGCGTGCGACGGGAGTCGTTCGCGGCGGTCGCCGCCTCCGGGTCGGCCAGCAGCCCGTAGGCGCGGGCGACGGCGGCGAGGGGGAAAGCGTAGGTCTCGATCCCGCAGCCGTCGACCGCCGTGGTCAGGCGCTCCGGCGTCGTCCCGAAGGCCCGCGCCACCGCGCTCCGCACGGCCGCCTGGACCGGATGGTCCGCCCGCCAGTACCCGTCGAGGTCCCAGTCGGCCAGGCGGGCGAGGAGGAGCATCGCGGAGTGCTGGCCGGAGCACATGTGGCGGATCGGCCCGGCCTTCTCGCCGTCGCGGGCAAGGCGTGCCGACGTGAGCTCGTCGAGGGGCGCCCCCTCCGCCCCGCAGGCCAGGAGCGCCTGGGTGAGCCCGGAGCGACGGAAGACCCCCTGCAGGGTGCGGACGTGGAGGTCCTCGCCGGAGTGCGAGCTGGCCATCAGGGCAAGCTCCGCCGAGGAGAGGTCGAAGTCGCGGACGCCGCCGGCCTCGACCAGGGCGACGAGGCTGAACGGCTTGGCGCAGGACCGCAGCGTGACCACGGTCTCCGGGTCGCCGGCCACGTGGGTGACGCGGCCGGCCTGGTCGACCCGCACGACGTGACCCCGGTGCACGCTCTCCACGATGCCGCCGCGAACCTGGCGGGCGAGCACGGGAGGTGCCTTGCGAGGGCCACGAGCGGCCGGCGGGGAGGCGGTGACTGGTCGGCGCGCGGGACGGGCGGTCGGCGGCATGGTGGGCCGAGGATAGCGCGGCGCGGCTGTCGCGGACGACCCGCCGCGCGGCCCGCCCGGTGCTAGGATCGGTCCGGTCGGAACCCCGTCCGGGTGGCCGGCCGCGCCGAACGACCCGTCCGCTCCAGAGGTGCGCGTCCGTGCCCGACACCGGCAGTCCGGTCCCCCCGAACCTCCATGTCTCGCGGCATCCCGCCGTCCTCCACAAGCTGGCGATCCTCCGCGACCAGACGACGGAGCCGAAGAAGTTCCGCGAGGTCGTCCGGGAGCTCTCCTGGCTCCTCGGCTATGAGGCCCTGGCCGACGCCCGCCTGCGGCCGCTCCGCGTGCGGACGCCCCTCGAGGAGACCGACGCCCACGAGCTTGGCGATCGGATCGGCCTCGTGCCGATCCTGCGGGCGGGCCTGGGCATGGTCGACGCCATGCTCGAGCTGATGCCGACGGCCGAGGTCTGGCACCTCGGCCTCTTCCGCGACGAGCGGACGCTCCGCCCGGTCGAGTACTACAACAAGCTCCCCGACTCCGCGACGGTCGACCTGTGCCTCATCCTCGACCCGATGCTCGCCACCGGCGGCTCGGCGACGGCCGCCATCGACGTCCTCAAGCGCTGGGGCGCCAGCCGGATCAAGCTCATCAACCTGATCGCGGCGCCGGAGGGCGTGGCGGCGGTGAGCGCCGCCCACCCTGACGTGACGATCCACTGCGCGGCCCTGGACCGGGGCCTCAACGGGAAGGGCTACATCCTGCCCGGCCTCGGCGACGCCGGCGACCGCCAGTTCGGGACGGGCCGCCGGGACTGACCTTCACTGCACGCCAAAGGGGACGCGGTGATCTTCAGGCGACGCGGCGCGACCGATCTCGAGGATGCCTGGGAGGTGTCCCAGGGAGTCCACGACGGCCGGCCCATCATCGCCCGTTTCAACCGGGGCGCGACAGCGCTCGTCGGAAGCCGGAGCCACGGGATCCAGATTGGCATCGCCGTCCCCTTTCAGGCACCCCGCGACGATGGCTTCCCGAACGAGGGGGAAGCCGCCCAGCTCGCCGAGGTCGAGGAGACGATCATCGGCTTGCCGCTGGCCGGGCGGTCCTCGTGGGTGTCATCACCACCAACGGGATGCGCGAGTTCGTCCGGGACACCGGGTCGGGTGATTGGATCGCCGGGTTCGATCTGCAGCTCCAAGCCGCAATCCCGCACCACGTCGTCCAGGTGATGGCGCACAACGCCCCCGAGTGGGCGGTGTTTCGCGCCTTCGTGGGGTAGGAGCCACAGGACGCCGGAGGGGAACCTCCCTTCGATCGCCTTGCCGCCCTTGCGCCAGCCCATCTCGGTGATCCGATGAGCCAGGAGACACGCCAGGTGTGGCGGGGACTCCGCGATCAGTTCGATGCGGAGGCCGTCGCGATGAAGGCCTCTCAGGAAGCTCTTTCCTGGATGTCACGCGAGTATCGTCGCCTGTCTGACGAGCAGCGGCCCGCGGTCGATGCCGAGATCACAGCGTGGCTCGTTAGTGACGATGCGGGCCTTCGCTTCGACGCCCTCGTACTGATCCACGAACACCGCATCGTGTCGGCGTTGCCCGGACTTCGGCTGGTGGCCACCCGCCTTGAGCAGGAGGGAGGTCCCGGAAGCTCATCTGAGCTGGTCAAGGTTCAGCGGGCGATCGACCGCTTGACCGATTCCCTGACAGAACGCCCCTGACAGCGGGGGAATCCCGAGAGGGCCGTTCGCGCCGATCCGGGCGGCAGATCGTCGTCCCGCAGATGAGGCTGCGCTCTCCGCGCCCGCCGCTCCCCCGCGATGCCGGTCAGCCGCTCGCCTTCCGTCGGCGGCCTGCCCGGCCGGCGGCGCGGCTCGCTTCGAGGACCTCGCCCGAGGTGGCCTTGTACTGCTCGTACCGCGCGACCGCCTCCGCGACGTAGGCGCCGACGGCCGCCGGGTCGACGACGTCGCCGAGGCCGAAGTCCCAGGTCTCCAGGACGGAGCTGCCGGACCGCAGGACCCCCCGCGGGTCGTCGAGGAGCACGCCGTACAGGAAGCGCAGGCCGACGCCCTTCTTCGTCGCGTCGATGGCGCAGACCCAGGTTCGCCAGTCGCCGCGCAGCGCGTACATCAGGATCTTGTACTTGATGGCCACGTCGAAGCCCGGATGGGCCTCCCGGATCGCCTCGTCCAGGGCGACCACGAGCGGCGTCGCGGCGGGGTCGACGCCGGCCAGGTACGTGTCGAGTGCGGAGCCGTTCACGGGCACCTCCTGCGTCCTCCGATTCTCGCGGCCGGACTCCCGTCGAAGGAGGTGCGCGTCGGTCGAGGGGCGGCCCATGGTAGCGCCGGCCGCGTCCCGGGGGGTCGATCCACCGGCCGTTCGGCGCGCTGGAGGTGCAGGACGGCCCTTGTGCCGCGCGGCGCCCGGGCCGACGCTCGCCCCGAACAGCCGATCCAGACCGGCGGGCCACCCGCGCATGGACTCGGGGCCTCGTCCCGACCCACCGGGCATCGAAGGAGGCCAGCCGATGGCGATGCACTCCATGCCCGCGCAGCGCACCTTCCCCCGTGAGGTCGGGTGGTCGGGCATCCTGGTCGTGGCCGTGCTGATCGCGGCAGCGGTGCTGGGCCAGGCCCGCATCCTCCCGGCGCCGAGCGGCCTGCCGTTCCAGCTCGGCGGCAAGACGATGGTGATGGATCGCGCGGGCTTCTGATCCAGCCCCCAGAAGAGAGGAAGCCGGCCCCCGCGGGGGCCGGCTTCGCGATTCAGATGCGACGGAGGGGGCTACTTCCCGCCCTCGGTGAGGGTGACCGTGGCCTTCTGCCACGACTCGCCCTTCGTGTCGCCGCCGAGATCCTTGAGGGCCTTCTCGGCGAGGTCGTTGCGGAAGCCGTCGGTCGGCTGCTTGGTGAGGATCTTCCCGTCGAGCGCGATCTGGACGGTCCGGTCGTAGGCGGCCTGGTCCATGATCCCGATCCCCGCCGGCGACGGCCAGATGAGGCCGTTGATCTCGTTGAGCATCCAGGTCTGGTGGCCCTTGGGCAGCTTCGCGTCGGACTTCAGGACGATGTCCACGCAGGAGGCCGCGTTGTCGCGGCAGTACTGCCAGCCCTTGAACGAGGCGCGCAGGAACTTGACGGCGACGTCCTCGTTGCCGGACTTGGCGAGCCACGCCTGGGAGGCGAAGATCGCGTCCTGGAGCATGGCCGTGCCGGCCGACTCCATGGACACGATGTTGATGTCGTCCGGCTGGTACAGGGCGCCCGTCGTGGGGTTCTTCGCCTCCAGGACCTGGGCGTACTCGTTGTAGATCATGGCCTGTGCGGCGTCGATCTCGCCGTTCAGGAAGGCCGTCATCGTGAAGTCCTGGGGGACGATGGTGACGTCGCCGGCGTTGGCCGGGTCGATGCCGACCTTCTGCATGGCCGCGTACAGCTCGGCCTCGTTACCGAAGCCCCAGGTGCCGACCTTCTTGCCCCGCCAGTCCTCGGGCTTGGTGATGTTGGCGTCCTTCCAGGAGATCTGGAGGGTGCCGGACCGCTGGAAGACCTGCCCGATGACCTGGACGTCGGCGCCCGACTCGCGGGAGGCGAGCATCTTCGGCACCCAAGAGATGCCGAACTCGGCGTTGCCGCCCGCGACCACGGTGGCCGGGACGATGTCGACCCCGCCGGGGAGGATCGAGACGTCGAGCCCCTCGGCCTTGTAGTACCCCTGGTCGAGCGCGGCGTAGTAGCCCGCGAACTGCGCCTGGGGGAACCACTGGAGCTGCAGCCGGACCTTCGTCAGGGCGCCGCCGCCGCTCGACGAGCACGCCGCGGCGACGATCGCGACCGCGGCCCCGAGGGCCGCCAGCCTGCGGGTGAACCTCATCCTGTCTCCTCCCTCCCGGCCGCATGGCGGCCGCGC
This sequence comes from uncultured Chloroflexia bacterium, assembly GCA_963821235.1. GTDB lineage: Bacteria > Chloroflexota > Limnocylindria > Limnocylindrales > CSP1-4 > CTSoil-043. Next base: position 1,638,834 of record CAWGCS010000001.1, on the reverse strand, counting down.
TGTCCAACGATCCGCCGGCCCCACCGCCGGCTCACCCACCCGGATCCGCCGTCGCGGCCGTGCCGGGCCCGGCGAGATCGCTGCAGTCTAGCGACGCGGCCGCAAGTGGGGAACCGCGTTTCTGGCCTGTCGCGCCGGGTGGCCCGACCGCCCCGCCCCGACGCCGGCCCGCGGCCCGACTGCCGGCCGGCCCTCAGCCCGCGCCCGAGCCTCGCTCCTGCGTCCACGGCGCGACCGCGCGCTCGACCAGGACGACCGCCACGTAGAGCCCGATGCCGATCGCGCAGGCGAAGACGAGGGCGGCCCACGAGCGCTCGAAGTTGAGGTACGAGGAGTACGTGACGATGTACTGGCCGAGGCTCACCTTCGGCGCCCCGAAGTACTCGCCGATGATCGCCCCGATGGTGGCCAGGGTCGTGGCCACCCGGAGGGCGATGAAGATGAAGGGCATCGCGGCCGGGATGCGGACCTTGCGGAAGACCTGGGTGGGGCTCGCCGCGTAGGACTCCATGAGCTCGAGGGCGGCGGGCGACGCGCTGGTGAGCCCGCGGACGGTGTTGATCATCACCGGGAAGAAGCAGATGACGGCCGCGATCATCGACTTGGAGAGCTGCTTGTCGATGCCGAACCAGTTGTTGAAGATCGGGGCGAAGGCGATGATCGGCACCGAGTTGGCGGCGATCGCGAACGGCAGGACCGCCTCCCGGAAGCCCCCGAACCGGGCGGTAACGAGGCCCGCGACGAGGCCGGCCAGGGTCCCGATCGCCAGGCCGACGAGGACCTCCACGAGGGTGTAGGAGGCCGCCGCCCACAGCTCGGCGAAATGGTCGACGACGGCCTGGCCGATGGCCACGGGTGCCGGCAGGATGAACTGCTGGAGGCCGAGGACTCGGACCAGGAGCTCCCAGGCGACGAGCGCCCCCGCGAAGACGGCGACGGCTGGCGCCCACTCGCGCAGCCGCTCGGCCGGGCCCGGCCCGGCGGCGGCGCGTGCGACGGCGACGCCGGCGGTCACGCCGAGATGCCCTCCGCCCGCACCCGCGCCGCGGCGGACGCCCCCGCCCCTTTCTCGCTCTCCCGGAGCCCTTCGCGGACGCGGGTGACCAGCTCGAAGTAGCGCTCCAGCTCGCGGGTCTCGACGCCGCGCTGGCGGGGCAGGTCGATGGTGACGAGGTCGGTGATGCGTCCCGGCCGGGCCGACATCACGACGACCCGCGTCGAGAGGAAGACCGCCTCCGGGATCGAGTGGGTGACGAAGACGACGGTCGTGCCGGTCCGCTCCCAGATCCGGAGGAGCTCGAGGTTCATCCGCTCCCTGGTCATCTCGTCGAGCGCGCCGAACGGCTCGTCCATGAGCAGGATCGCCGGGTCGAGGGCCAGGGCCCGGGCGATGGCCACCCGCTGCTGCATCCCGCCGGAGAGCTGCCAGGGGTGATGTCCGGTGAAGTCGGCCAGCTCGACGAGGGCCAGCATCTCCCGGGCCTTCGCCTCCCGCTCCGCCCGCGAGCGGCCGATGACCTCGAGCGGCAGCTCGACGTTCTTCTGGACCGTGCGCCAGTCGAAGAGGACCGGCGCCTGGAAGACCATCCCGTAGTCGCGGTCGCGCCGGGCCCGCGGCGGCCGGCTTGCCGTTGACGGTCACCGTCCCGGCCGACGGCGAGGTGAGGTCGCCGATGAGCCGCAGGAGGGTCGACTTGCCGCACCCCGAGGGCCCGATGAGCGAGACGAACTCGCCGCGCCGGATCGCCAGGTCGATGCCGGACAGGGCCTCGACGGGCCGGGCGCCACGATCGCGAGCGGCCCCGAAGACCTTGGAGACGCCCCGCAGGTCGACGACGTCGGATCCGGCCGGCGACGGGGCGGGCGAAGGCGCGGCGGGCGAAGGCGCGGCGGGCGGCGGGGCGGCCTCGCCCGGACGATCGGTCATGCGGCGGCTCCCGGTTCGGTCGGTCGGTAGTTGCGGAGGGCCCAGCGCTCGACGACGACGACGAGCACGAAGCAGACGATGCCGAGGGCCGCGGCCGCCGCGATGGCGGCCCACAGGCGCTCCGGCTGGATCGAGTAGTACTGCATCGCCGTGAGGAGCGTCCCGCCCAGCCCGTCGCGGATGCCCGACGGCAGCTCGCCGACGATCGCGCCGACGACGGAGGCCGTGGCCGCGATCTTGAAGGCGGTGAAGAGGTACGGCGTCGACGCCGGCAGGCGCAGCCGCCACAGGACGGTCCGGTCCCGCGCGGCGTAGGAGCGCATCAGCTCGTAGGCACGCGGGTCCGCGGAGCGCATCCCGCGGATCGCGGCGACCGTGACGGGGAAGAAGGTCAGGTAGCTGGCCACGATGGCGATCGAGAACCAGCCCGCCTTGAGGCCCACGACGATGACCGGGGCGATGGCCACGATCGGGACCGTCTGGCTGGCCACGAGGAGCGGCAGGAGGGCCCGCTCCAGGAGGCGGACGTGGACCAGGAGGACGGCCAGGAGGAGTCCGACGGAGGCGCCCAGGGCGAAGCCGACGGCCGCCCCGCGGAAGGTGAAGAGGGCCGCCGCCAGGAGCCCCTGGACCAGCGTCTCGCCGTTCGCGTCGGTCTCGGCGAAGGCTTCGACGATCCTCCAGACGTGGGGCAGGTTGATGTCGTTGACCGGCGTCCAGTGGGCGGGCGGGACGTGGACGATGGAGACCGGGATGCCCAGGATCGCCGAGACGTCCCACGGGTCGCCGGCGACCCACTTGGCGCCCTCCCAGAGGACGACGATCGCGGCGACGATCCCCACGAAGCCGAGGAGCGGCCGGACCCAGGCCCGGCGACCCGCCCGGGCCCGGCGCGGCGTCGGCGGCTGGAAGCCCTCCAGGTCGCGTTGGAGCGCGACCTCGGCCTCGACCAGGGCCGGGTCGGGGACCCGGTCGCCGGGGATGTCGTCGATCGCCGGCTGCGCGCCGGGATCGAGCCGCGGCTCGTCCGCGGCGGACGGGGGACGCTGCACGGGACGGTCGTCGTGGCCTAGTGGACGGCCTCGTCGGCCAGGTCGAGGGCGTCGTCGATGATCGCGAAGCCCTCGGCGAGCTGGTCCTCGGTGATCGCAGAGCGGCGGGTTGGTGTGGATCGAGTTGTTGACGACCATCGTGTAGAGGTCGTGCTCGCGGAGGTGCTTCGCGACGGCCTTCATCTCGTCGGAGGTCCCGTTGAAGGCTGTCATCGGCCGGTACGGGTCGCGGCTCCGGGCGAGGTCGATGATGCCGAAGAGGCCGAGGTTGCGGTGGGTCCCCGACGCTCGGGTGCTTCGCCGCGAGGGCCTCGTGGTGGTGGCGCATGACGTCGCCCAGGCGGGCGGCGCGCTCGATGAGCCCGTCCTCCTCGTAGACCCCGATCGTGGCCAGCGCGGCCGCCAGGCTCACCGGATGGCTGCTGTAGGTCAGCCCGCCGTAGAACATCTTCGTGTCGAAGGCCTCGGCGATGTGGTGGCGCATGGCCACCGCGCCGAGCGGGAGGTAGCTGGAGGTGAGCCCCTTGGCCATCGTCAGCAGGTCGGGCACGACGCCCCAGTGATCGACGGCGAACCAGCGGCCGGTCCGCCCGAAGCCGGCCATGACCTCGTCGGCGACCATGAGGATCCCGTGCCGGTCGCAGATCTCGCGCACGCCCTGCAGGTAGCCGTCGGGCGGGATCAGGATCCCGTTCGTGCCGACGATCGTCTCCAGGAAGACGGCCGCGATCGTGTGCGGCCCCTCGTACTGGATGACGTCCTCGAGGCCCTGCAGGCACTCGGCCACCGGCCGCGGGTCCCGCTCCCCCCAGCGGTGCGTGTCGGGGTAGCGGATCACGCCGTAGATCGCGGGCTCGTTGGCCCAGCGCCGCGGGTCGCCGGTCAGGGTGTTGGCCCCGAGCGTCGCACCGTGGTAGCTGCGGTAGCGGGCCAGGACCTTCGTCCGGCCGGTGAAGTGGCGGGCGAGCTTGATGGCGTTCTCGATCGCCTCCGCGCCGCCGAGCGTGAAGAAGACCTTGTCCAGGTCGCCGGGCAGGATCTCCGCCAGCTTCGCGCCGAGGCGGGCCCGGACCTCGGTCACGAAGGCCGGCTGGACGTACTGGAGCTTCGCCGCCTGGGCGCCGATGGCGTCGATGACGCGGCGGTCGCCGTGGCCGATGTTGACCGACATGAGCTGGCTGTTGAAGTCGAGGATCCGGCGCCCCTCGGGCGTGTACAGGTAGACGCCCTCCGCGCGGTCGATCGCCACGGGGTCCACGGCGCCCTGGACGGACCAGCTGAAGAACGTGTGGGCGCGGGCGAGGCGGACGACCTCCTCGCTCGTCATCCCGGGAGCCGTACCGACGCTCATCGCTCACCTCGTGCAGGCCGTCCGTGCGAACAACGTGGCGGCATTACACCACAGCGCTCCGGGCAGGGGACGCCGCGTTCCGTGCCCGGCCCGGCGGGCCGCCCGAGGCATTCGCGCGGCCCTCCACCGGGTGTAGCATTCCGGCCCATCTCGGCGGGACCGCACGGTGGGCGGCCCCGTCGCCGACGCGATCCGTCCCCGGAGGTGACCCCATGCCGCGAATCGTCCGAGGCGCGCTCCTGCAGGCTGGCTGGACCGGCGACAAGGAGTCGATGATCCAGAAGCACGAGGGCCGGGCCCACGAGGCGGCGGGCCAGGGCGCCCAGCTCATGCTCTTCCAGGAGCTCTTCTACGGGCCGTACTTCTGCCAGGTCCAGGACCCCGCCTACTACGCCTACACGGAGCTGATCCCGGACGGTCCGACGACCAAACGGATGCAGGACCTGGCCAGGCAGACGGGCATGGTCCTGGTCGTCCCGATGTACGAGGAGGACGCCACCGCGTCGGGCATCTACTACAACACGGCGGCCGTGATCGACGCCGACGGGAAGTACCTCGGCAAGTACCGCAAGACGCACATCCCCCACGTCAAGGGCTTCTGGGAGAAGTTCTACTTCCGGCCCGGCAACCTGGGCTACCCGGTCTTCGACACCGCCGTCGGCAAGGTCGGGGTCTACATCTGCTACGACCGCCACTTCCCGGAAGGCGCCCGGGCCCTGGGCCTCAACGGCGCCGAGATCGTCCTCATCCCCAGCGCGACCAGCCGCGGCCTGTCGGAGTACCTCTGGCGGATCGAGCAGCCGTCCCATGCCGTCGCCAACGGCTACTTCGTCGGCACGATCAACCGGGTCGGGATCGAGAAGGAGATCGGCGACGACGACTTCTACGGGCAGAGCTACTTCTGCGATCCGCGGGGCCAGGTGGTCGGCGGCGTGGCCAGCCCGTACGACGAGGAGCTCGTGGTCCGCGACCTGGACCTCGACCTCGTGACCCAGGTCCGCCAGACCTGGCAGTTCTACCGGGATCGCCGGCCGGAGGCCTACGACGACCTCGTCCGGCCCTGACCGCCGGCCGCGACGGAGGCCCACGATGGAGTTCGGCTTCACCCTCAAGCCGGATCACTCGATCCAGCGGACGATCGCCCTCGCCCGCCAGGCGGAGGCGGCCGGCTTCGCCTACGGCTGGCTCTTCGACAGCCACGTCCTGTGGCGCGACCCGTACCCGCTCCTGACCCTCATCGCCCAGGCCACGACGACGCTGCGGCTGGGCACCTGCGTCACGAACCCGGCGACCCGCGAGCCATCCGTGACGGCCTCCACGCTGGCCGTCCTCCAGGAGCTCTCGGGTGGCCGGTTCGACCTCGGGATCGGGCGCGGCGACTCCGCCCGCCGCGTCCTCGGCAAGGGTCCGACGACGATCGCCAGCCTCGAGGAGGCGGTCCACGTGATCCGGGCCCTCGCCGAAGGCCGCCCCATCGAGTACGAGGGGGCGACGCTCCAGCTGACCTGGTCTGGCGGCCATCCCCTCCCCGTCTGGATCGCCGGCTACGGCCCGGTGGCCCTCAAGATGACCGGCCGCGTGGCCGACGGGGCGATGCTCCAGATCGCCGACCCGGACCTGATCCGCTGGTTCGTCTCGCAGGTCCGCGACTCGGCCCGCGAGGCGGGACGCGATCCTGGCGCGGTGCGGATCATGGCCGCGGCCCCGGCCCACGTCGGCGACCTGGCCGACGGCCGTGACCGCGTCCGCTGGTTCCCGGCGCTCGTCGGCAACCACGTCGTCGACCTCGTGAACAAGTACCAGGGGGACCTCCCGGTCGCGCTGACCCACTACATCCGCGGCCGGCAGGGCTACGACTACCTCCATCATGCCGAGGTCGGCAGCGCCAACGCCGAGTTCGTGACCGACGACATCGTCGACCGCTTCGGCATCGTCGGCGAAGCCACCGCCCACGTCGCCAAGCTCCGCGAGCTGTCCGCGGCCGGCGTCGACCAGTTCAACCTCTACCTGATGAACGGCAACGAGGAAGAGCAGCTCGAGATCTACGGCCGGGAGGTCATCCCGGCCCTCCGCGACGTCCCCGCGGCGAAGGCCTGAGGAGGAATCGATGCGCACGCTGATCGCCAACGGCCTGGTCGTCACGGCAGACGGCTCGTACCCGGCGGACGTCCTCGTCGACGGCGAGACGATCGCCCTCGTCGGATCTGGCCTCGACGACCGCGGAGTGGCCGTGGACGCGACGATCGACGCGACCGGCAGGTACGTGATGCCCGGCGGGATCGACGTCCACACCCACTTCGAGCTTCCCTTCGGGGGCACCTACGCCAAGGACACCTTCGAGACGGGGACGAAGGCAGCCGCCTTCGGGGCCACGACCTCGGTCATCGACTTCGCCGTGCAGGCGAGGGGGAAGGCGCTCCGCGAGGGCCTCGACACCTGGCTGGCCAAGGCCGAGGGGCACGCCGTCATCGACTACGGCATGCACATGATCATGTCCGACGTCAACGACCAGAGCCTGGCGGAGATGGACCAGCTGGTCGCGGAGGGCGTCCCCGACTTCAAGCTCTTCACCGCCTACCCTGGCGTCTTCCTCAGCCCGGACGACCACATCTTCCGGGCGATGCAGCGGACCCGGGAGAACGGCGGGCTCATCATGATGCACGCCGAGAACGGGCCGGTCATCGACGTCCTCGCCGCGGACCTGGTCGCGGCCGGCACGACCGACCCCATCGGCCACGGCCTGGCCCGCCACCCCATCCTGGAGGGCGAGGCGACCAACCGGGTCATCCGCCTCGCGGAGGTCGCAGGCGTCCCCGTCTACATCGTCCACCTGTCGGCGCGCGACGCCCTCGAGGCGGTGACCGCCGCCCGCGACCGGGGGGCGATGGCCTTCGCCGAGACCTGCCCGCAGTACCTCTTCCTGTCGCTCGACGACATGGGCAACGGCTTCGAGGGCGCCAAGTTCGTGTGCAGCCCGCCGCTCCGCCCCAGGGACCACCAGGACGACCTCTGGCGGGGCCTCCTCAAGGACGACCTCCAGCTCGTCGCGACCGACCACTGTCCCTTCGACTTCCACGGCCAGAAGGAGCTTGGACGGGGCGACTTCCGGAAGATCCCCAACGGCCTGCCGGCCGTCGAGGACCGGGTGAACCTCCTCCACGACGGCGGCGTCGTCGGCGGCCGGATCTCGCGGGAGCGCTGGGTCGAGATCGTGTCGACGGCCCCAGCCAGGATGTTCGGGATGTACCCGCGAAAGGGAGCGATCGCCCCCGGCTCCGACGCCGACATCGTGGTCTACGACCCGAATCGCCGCCACGTCATCAGCGCCGCGACCCACCACATGGATGTCGACTACTCGATCTTCGAGGGGCGCGAGATCCAGGGCGCGGCCGACGTGGTGATGAGCCGCGGGACCGTCGTCGTCCGCGACGAGGCCTGGGTCGGGCCGGCCGGGCACGGCCGGTTCGTGCGCCGCGACCCGTCCGACTTCGCGCGCCTCGCCTGACCGCGCCCGCGCGGCGCGGGCGGACTCGCCTCAGGGCGTGGCGGCGGGAACGCCGGCCCGGCGGCGCCGGGCGATCGTGGCCGCGCCGGCGGCGCCCAGGGCCGCGGCCGCCACCGCGAGGCAGATCAGCTGCTCCGCGTTGAGCGACCCGAGGGCGGCCGGGTCGCGCCAGGTGGAGGCGACCAGGCCGCGGCCGAGGGCCCACAGTCCGATGCCGACCGCGTAGATCCGGCCGTCCGCCCGCCGCAGCGGCGTGGCCCGGCCGAGGACCACGACGACGATGCCGACGACGAGCGTCATCGCCGCTTCGTAGAGCTGGGCCGGGTGGGCCGCGATCTCCGCCCCGGCGCTGCCCCATGGCCCCGGCGGCAGGTAGGCGGTGGCCCAGGCGACGTCGGCGGGAGCCCCCTGACCGGAGCCACCCAGCGCCTGGGCGAGCTTGCCGAGCCCCAGGGTCAGGAGGAGCGGCCCGATCGCCACGTGCAGCCAGCGGCTGACCGGGGCGTCGAGGAGTGCCGCCACGTAGATCCCGGTGAGCGTGCCGCCGGCCACTCCCAGGGTCAGCTCCAGGCTGCCCTGCGCCGGGTCGAGGAGCGCCCGCCACTCGGTCGCGAAGTAGCCGGCGTGAAGGAGCCCGTAGCCGGCACGGGCACCGACGACGGCGCCCAGGACCGCGCCCAGGGCGATGAAGAGGAGGTCGTCGCGGCGCAGGTGCCAGCGTCCGTCCCGCTCGGCCGGCTTCGGAACGTCCTCCCCGATCGGAGCGTCGTCGGCCGGCATGCGGCCCGCCAGGAGGGCGGCCGCGGCGAGCCCGGCGAAGACGGCCAGGGCGACCGCGAGGGTCTCCAGGCGGACGGCGCGATCGCCCAGCCGGAGGTACGGGTCGAAGTCGAAGGCGATCGCGGCCAGGGCGACCGGCGTCATGGGGGCCCCAGCGTCCCGTGGAGCACCTGGCCGGCGGCGATCGTGGCCTCGACCCGGATGCCGTCCTCGCCGCGGGCCCACGCGCCGGCGGGCACGGCCGTCGGATCGGCCGACAGGATCACCAGGTCGCTGCGGCGGCCCGTCTCGATCCGCCCGGCCTCCTCGTCGCCGACGGCCGCGGCGCCCGCCGCCGTCCAGGCATGGAGCGCCTCGGCGGCCGACAGGCCGGCGTCGTGGCGGACCGCGGCGCGCACGCCGTCGAGGGGGGCTCCGGGGACGACCGGCCGGTCGCTCGAGAAGGCCATCGGGATGCCCGCCGCGAGCAGGGCCGCGAACGGCAGGAGGCGGGCCGCGCGCTCCTCGCCGAGGCGTGCCCGGTACGTTGGCCCGGCCCAGGCGAGGAACTCGGGCTGGACGACGGCCGTGATCCCGGAGGCAGCGAGCCGGGCCACGAGCGCCGCGTCGACGAGCATCGCGTGCTCGATGCGATGGAAACGGGACGCGGCCGGCGCCGCCGCGCAGGCAGCGAGCGTCGCCACGATCCCCGCGTCGCCGATGGCGTGCGTCGCCACTCCCCAGCCGCTCGCGGTGGCCCGGCCGAAGCGCTCCGCGAGGGCCAGCGGATCGTGGACGGGCCCGCCCTGGTGGAGCGCGTCCGCATAGGGGGCGCGCAGCCAGGCAGTCCGCGTCGTCAGGGCCCCGTCGGCCTTGACCTTGACGTGGGTGAGCCGGACCCGGTCGCGCACCGCCGCCGGGAGCGCCGAGGCGACGTCCGCCGGGGCCGGGACGTCGTCGCCGGGTTCCGCGGCGAGGCGGACGAGGCCGGGCATGAGCGCCACCGCCAGCGGCATCGACCCGGACGCCACGGCGTCGCCCCACGCCGCCAGCTCGGCCGCCACCCCCGCCGTGGACCCGACGTCGGCGTCGGCGACGCTCGTGACCCCGTCCGCGGCGAGGCGAGCGGCGGCCCGGGCCAGGGCCGCCCGGCCGTCGGCCGTCGACGGCGGCGGCATGGCCGCCGCGACGCGGTCCCAGGCGTCCGGGCCGCGGAGAACCCCGGTCGGCTCGCCGGCCGCGTCGCGCTCGATGGCCAGCCGCCCGGGAACGTCCGCGGCGGCCCCCTCGAGCCCGGCGATGGCGAGGGCCAGGCTGTTGGCGGCGACGGCGTGCCCCGAGACGTGGGCCAGCAGGACGGGCCGATCGGGCACCAGGCGGTCCAGGTCGTCGCGCGTGGGATCGTCGGGTCGGTCCCAGCCGGTCGGGTCGTAGCGGGCGACGAGCCAGGCATCGGGCTCCAGGTGCTCCCCGGCGCCCGGGACGGCGCGCATCGCGGCCCGGCGCTCCCTCCCGCCGAGCAGGGCCATGCCGGCCGCGATCCCCTCCCAGTACGGGTGGGCGTGCGCCTCGACGAACCCGGGCAGGACGGCCCGCCCGCGGAGGTCGACCACGAGCGAATTGGGGCCTGCGAGGGAGAGGATCTCGGCATCCCGTCCCACGGCCAGGACGCGATCGTGGGCATAGCAGAGGGCCGTCGCCCGGCGCCCCGCCGCATCGGCGACCCCGGCCGCGCGGGAGGCCGCATCGGAGGGGCGGGCACCGTCGAACGTTAGGACGGTGCCGCCGTGGAGGACGGTGTAGTGGTGGGTCATCCCGCCCGGAGTCTAGCGGGCGCGGTGGACGTGGCGAGGCCCCGGCCGGAGCCGAGGCCTCGCTGCGCCAGGTGATGGATGGGCGACGCTGCGAGCCCTAGGGGGTCGCGGCGATGGCGGCGTCAGCCTGGAGGAGGCCGGCTCCGACCGCGTCGCAGACGACGCCGCCGCAGTCGGTGTCCCACGGCATGGGGTAGAAGCCTGGCCCGCCCCCGTTGAAGGGGTCCCAGACCTGCCGGGTGCCCGAGGCGGACAGCGAGAGCGCGCTCCCGCGAAGGATCGACTCGACCTGCGCCTGGGCGAGGGTCGGGCTCTTCTGGAGCACGAGGGCGGCGACGCTGGCTACGTGCGGCGTCGCCATCGAGGTCCCGCCGACGTAGTAGAAGTTGCCCGTGTTGTGGCCGATGAGGTCGGCGATCCCGTGGCTGTACCACGGCAGGTGGTTGTAGCCCGGATCGCCGGCGAACGGCCCGCGCACCCAGGATCCGGGGGCGAGGACGTCGAGGGCGCCCAGCTGCGTGGGGGCCAGGGCGCGGCTCGAGAAGTCGGTGACGTACGTGTCGGCCGCCACGGCGGCGCCCTCGACGACGTCGCCCGAGCCGGCGTTCAGGGCGGCCAGCGTGCCGGGCGTGCCCTCGCCGGGCCCGCTGACGTTCTGGAGCCACCACATCCGGTAGCGGACGCCGTTGGCCGGGGCGTTGCCGGAGGCGCCGTCGTCGAGCCACTCGCCGGTCCAGCCGACGGCGCCGGCGGAGATCACCGGGCCGTAGGAGCCCGGCGCGCTCATCCCGAGCTCGCCGTCGTTGCTGGCGGCGGCCACGACGATGACGCCGGCCGCGATCGCCCGATCGATGGCCGCCTTCTCGACGTCGCTGACCGGCACGTCCGGGTCACCGCCGAGGCTCATGTTGATGACGACCGGGTGACCGCTCAGGACGCCCTGCTTGAGGGAGGTCACGTAGTCGATGCCGGCGGCGACCATCTCGCTGGTCCCGAAGACCACGTTCTGGCTGGCCGTGGCATCGGCGCACTGCGGGAAGGCCGGGATCTGGTAGTCGGCCAGGACCTTGACCGGGATGATCGTCGCGTCGGGAGCGATCCCGCGGACCTGGATCGGCGGGAGCACGAAGCCCGACGCCGCATCGGCGTTGGCGTAGTACGAGTAGCCGATGATCGTGCTCGCCACGTGGGTCCCGTGCGACGAGCCGCGCGACCCGATGTACGACGCCTGGCGGAGCGGGCCGACCTCGGTGTCCAGCTCGCACTTGTCGGCGCTGTGGGACTTGAAGGTCACGTTCTGGTAGAACCCGGCGCCCAGCTCCTGGGCGACGCGCTCGTCCGGGAAGTAGTCCTTCCAGTAGGGCACGAGCCCGGTGTCGAGGACCGCCACGTAGACGCCGGCGCCGGTCTGGGAGACCTTCTCGACGTTCACCATGTCCGAGTCCCAGGTGTGGTACCCGCCCGCCGTCGTCGTCGCCTTCGCGAACGGGTTGCCGGCCATGGCCGTCGGCACCGACGCGACGAGCATGGCGACCGCCAGCGCGGCGCCAACGCGCCTCGTGGTCTTCATGGACCACCCTCCATTGCTGGATCTGGGCTCCGGCCCAGGCGCCCCCGGTGATCCCCGACCACGGGTCGGGACTCTCGTCGGCGCCGCCGTCGCGACGGCGGGCGCCTTCGCGGGAAGCCTAGTACGAACGGGTCAGGCGCGGCGTGCCACGCCGTCGTCGCGGTGCGGGGATGCACCGCGGCCGTCAGGCCGGCAGCTTCTCCACGAGCTCGCGGACCGCCGCCGCCGAACGGGCGAGCTGGCCCTTCTCCTCGTCGGTGAGCGAGATCTCGATCACCTTCTCCATGCCGGCGTTGCCGAGGATGACCGGGACGCCGACGAAGAGGCCGTCGATCCCGTACTCGCCCTCCAGGTAGGCGGCGCAGGGCAGGATTCGTCGGCGGTCGAGGAGGATCGCCTCGACCATCTCGACGATCGCGGCCGCCGGGGCGTAGAACGCGCTGCCGGTCTTGAGGAGGGCGACGACCTCCGCCCCGCCGTTCCGCGTCCGCTCGATGATCTGGGCGACCCGCTCGGCGGGCAGGAGCTCGGTGACCGGCACGCCGCCGACCGTCGAGTGCCGAGGAAGCGGAACCATCGTGTCGCCGTGGCCGCCGAGGACGAAGGCGCGGACGTCGCGGACGGAGACATTGAGCTCGTCGGCGATGAAATGGCGGAACCGGGCGGAGTCCAGCACGCCGGCCATGCCGATGACCCGCTCCCGGGGGAAGCCCGACGCCTGCATCGCCACGTGGCACATCGCGTCCAGCGGGTTGGTCACGACGATGATGATCGCCTCGGGGCTCACCGCCACGGCCTGGCGGACCACGGAGCTGACGATCGCCGCGTTCTTGGCCACCAGGTCGTCGCGGCTCATCCCCGGCTGGCGAGCGAGGCCTGAGGTCACGACGATGATCTTGCTGCCGGCCGTGTCGGCATAGTCGTTGGTGCCCGTGACCTTGACGTCGTAGCCGACGACGGGCGCGGCCTCGGCGAGATCGAGGGCCTTGCCCTGCGGCATCCCCTCGACGATGTCGACGAGCACGACGTCGGCGAGGCCGGTCTCGATGATCCGCTGGGCCGTCGTGGAGCCGACGTTGCCGGCCCCGATGACGGTCACCCTGCGGCGCGGAACGTGATGCATGGAGGCTCCTCCGGGTTGCGAGTCGGGGCTCGGCTGGTTGCGGGCGATTGTAGTGAAGGGCATCTTCAGGACGTCACCGGGCCCGCCTCGCGGGTCCCGTTCGAGACGCCGTCGGCGTAGGCGGCGAAGTTGGCCACGAACATCCGGGCCAGCGTCGCGGCCTGGCGGTCGTAGGCAGCCGGGTCGGCCCAGGTGCCGCGCGGGTCGAGGATCTCGGCCGGGATGTCCGGGACCGCCTCCGGGACCGCCACGCGGAAGGTCGGATCCACGCGGGTCGGGATATCGTCGAGGAGGCCGTCAAGGGCCGCCCGGACCATCTGCCGGGTGTGGTTGATGTTCATCCGATGGCCGGTCCCGTAGGGGCCGCCCGTCCAGCCGGTGTTCACCAGCCAGACCGGCACGTCCCAGCGCTCCAGACGCTCCACGAGCATCCGGGCGTACTCGCCGGGGTGGCGCGGGAGGAAGGGCGCCCCGAAGCCGGCCGAGAAGGTGGCGGTCGGCTCCACCACGCCCACCTCGGTGCCGGCGAGCTTGGCCGTGTAGCCGCTGATGAAGTGGTAGGCCGCCTGCTCTCGGGTGAGCCGGCTGATGGGCGGCAGGACGCCGAACGCGTCGGCGGTGAGGAAGACGACGTTGCGCGGCGTCCCGGCGATCCCCGTCGGGTCGGCGTTGCCGATGAAGTGGAGGGGGTAGGCGCCGCGGGTGTTCTCGGTGATCCGCTCCGAGTCGAGGTCGATCGCCCGGGTCGCGGGGTCGAGGTCGACGTTCTCCAGGATCGTCCCGAACCTCCGCGTGGTGGCGAAGATGTCGGGCTCGTACATCGGGGAGAGGCGGATCGTCTTGGCGTAGCAGCCGCCCTCGAAGTTGAAGACGTAGTCGGTGCCCCAGCCGTGCTCGTCGTCGCCGATGAGGGCGCGCAGCGGGTCGGCCGAGAGGGTCGTCTTGCCGGTTCCGGAGAGGCCGAAGAAGACGACGGAGCTGCCGTCCCTGCCCACGTTGACCGAGGAGTGCATGGGCAGGACGCCCTCGTCGGGCATGAGGTAGTTCATGACCGTGAAGGCCGACTTCTTGATCTCGCCGGCGTACTCGGTGCCGACGATGATCACCTCCATCCGGCCCATGTGGACGAGGATCGCCGTCTCGCTGCGCGTTCCCTCGGTGGCCGGGTCGGCCCGGAACGAGGGCACGTCGAGGATCGTGAAGCTGGGGACGAAGGCCGCCAGCTCCTGGGCCGAGGGCCGGCGGAAGAGGTTCTCGGCGAAGATGCTGGCCCAGGCGGTCTCGGTGTAGACGCGGAGCGAGCGGCGGTGGGCGGCGTGGGCGCCGATGAAGGCGTCCTGGGCGTAGAGGTCCTTCGTCGCGACGTGCTCGATGAGGCGGGCGCGAAGCCGGTCGTAGTGCGCCTCGCTGATCGGCTGGTTGACGGTGCCCCACCAGATCTTCGCCTCGCTCGACGGCTCGACGACGACGAACTTGTCCTTCGGCGAGCGGCCGGTGTGCCTGCCGGTCCGGACGACGAGCGGGCCCTCGGCCGCGACGATCCCCTCTCCCGCGCGGATGGCGTGCTCGTACAGCTCCGCCGGCGAGAGGTTGGCGCGCACGCTCCGGCCGATGGGGAGGGTCGCCAGGGCGGAGGTCCGGGTGATGGACATGCGGGCTCCTCGACGCACGGTCTTGCTCGATGGGCACCCCTCGTGCCCGGCAGACCGGCCGCGCGTGCGCCGGGCCCCTGTGGCGCCATCGCGGCGGCGTCCTCGGCGGCCGGCGGAGTCGGCTTCCGCAGTCCGTAGGCCGCGGATCATACCCGGGTTGCCGCAAGAAGGTTGCGGGGGAGTTCCGGCCGATGCGACGAGATCGGCGGTCGCCCCCCGCTCCCCCTTCTACGCCTGGTCGAGAGCTCGCAGCAGGTCCGCGACCAGGTCGGCGGCGTCCTCGATCCCCACCGAGAGGCGGACCAGCGCCTCGGGCACCTCCAGCGGCGACGTGGCGACCGAGGCGTGGGTCATCACCGCCGGCAGCTCGATGAGCGACTCGACGCCCCCGAGGCTCTCCGCCAGCGTCCAGAGCCGCGTGCCCTCGGCCACGGCGACGGCCCGGTCACGTGCGGAACGACCGAACCGCCCGCCGCCGGCGGGCACGAAGCTGACCATTCCCCCGAAGGCCGCCGGTCCGTCGGCCCCACCCAGGCGCATCTGGGCGGCCGCCGTCGCGGCCTGCGGGTGGGCGTGCGGGCCATCGACGAGCCCCGGGTAGCGCAGCCAGGCGACGTCCTCGCGGGTCGCCAGGGCGCGGGCGACCGCCAGCGCGTTGGCGCTGTGCCGCTCGACGCGCAGGGCCAGCGTCCGCAGGCCGCGCAGGACCAGGAAGCAGTCCTGCGGCCCCGGCACCGCCCCGATCGCGTTCTGCAGGAAGCGGAGCCGCTCCGCCACGCCGGCGTCGGAGGTCACGACGATGCCGTTGACGGTGTCGCTGTGGCCGCCGAGGTACTTCGTCGACGAGTGGAAGACGATGTCGATGCCGTGCTCGAGTGGCCGCTGCAGGGCCGGCGAGCCGAAGGTGCTGTCGACGACGACGAGCGGCCGCTCGCCCCTGGCCCCCACGTGGCGGGCCGTGGCGGCGGCGACGGCCGCGAGGCCGGTCACCTTCAGGAGGGGATTCGACGGCGTCTCGAACCAGACCAGACGGGTCTTCGGGGAGAGCGCCCCCGCCAGCGCCGCCGGGTCGCCGGCCAGGTCGACGTAGCGGGCCTCGACGCCACGCGGCCGGGCCACCCGCTCGAGGAACCGGTAGGTGCCCCCGTAGACGTCGTCGCCGACGACGATCTCCTCGCCCGGAGCCACGAGCTCGGCGAGGGTGGCCGTCGCCGCGGACCCGGAGGCGAACGCGATCCCGTGCCCCCCGCCTTCGAGCTCGGCGACCGCACGCTCGAGACGCTCGCGGGTCGGATTCTGGGTCCGCGCGTACTCGTAGCCGGCTCGGGGCCGTCCGACCCCGTCCTGGGCGAAGGTCGAGGTCTGGTAGATCGGCGGGCTGACCGCGCCGGCCAGGGCGTCGGGCTCGGCGCCGGCATGGACGGCGCGGGTGGCGAAGGCGTCGGCGGGCTCGGCGTCGCTCATGGCCGGATCATCGCTCAGGAGCCGAGGCGGGGGTGGTGGCTCAGGTACTCGAGCAGGTCGAGCTTGGTGACCACTCCGGCCGGCCGCTCTCCGCGCGTCGCGAGGACGGCGGGCGAGCCGCCGGCCAGGAGGCCGAAGGCCTCGTCGAGCGTGGCGCTCTCGCGGACCTGGGGGAGCGGCGCGTCCATCACCTCGCCGACGGTCCGCTCCACGATCGCCGGGTCGCGATAGGCCCTCGCGAGGAGGCCCGTCTCGCTGATCGAGCCGACGAGGCTCTCCAGGGCGGCGCCCTCGCGGTCCTCCGAGACCGGCATCTGGCTGATCCCGTATTCCTGGAGGCGGCCGATGGCCGTGCCGATCGTCTCGGTCGTGCGGGCGACGACCACGTCCGGGAGCTGACTGCCGTGGTGGTGGTCGTCGAGGATGTCCCGCAGGGTGACCACGCCTCCCGGCGTCGGGAGGAGCCCGTTGGCCCGCATCCACTCGTCGTTGTAGAGCTTGGACAGGTAGTTCCGCCCGCTGTCGGGCAGGATCACGACGAGGACCGCGTGGGAGGTCCCGGCGAGGGTCAGCTCGTGGGCCACCTCCAGCGTGGCGACCATCGCGGTGCCGCACGATTCGCCGGCCAGGATCCCCTCCTCGCGGGTGATGCGGCGGGCCATCGCGAACGCGTCGTGGTCGGCGACGCGGACCCAGCGGTCCACGATCGCCGGGTCGAACGTGCCGGGGAGGAAGTCCTCCCCCACTCCTTCGGTCAGGTATGGCCGGGCGGTGTCGCCCGACAGCACGCTCCCCTCCGGGTCGGCGCCGACGACCACGACGCCCGCGTTGCGGGCCTTCAGGTGGCGGGCGGCGCCGGTGATCGTGCCGCCGGTCCCAGCGCTCGCCACGAGGTGGGTGATCCGGCCCGCCGTCTGCTCCCAGATCTCCGGGCCGGTCGTCGCCTCGTGCGCCCGCGGGTTCTCCTGGTTCCAGTACTGGTCGGGCTTGAAGGCGCCCGGGATGTCGCGGGCCAGCCGGGCGGCGACGGAGTAGTAGCTCTCCGCGGACTCCGGGGCCACGTTCGTCGGGCAGAGGACGACCTCCGCGCCGTAGGCACGCAGGATCGCCTGCTTCTCCGCCGACTGCTTGTCGGCCATCACGAAGATGCAGCGGTAGCCCTTGAGGGCCGCGGCGATGGCGAGGCCGTGCCCGGTGTTGCCGGAGGTCGGCTCGATGATCGTGCCGCCCGGCCGCAGGAGCCCGTCCCGCTCGGCCGCCTCGATCATCGGCAGGCCGATCCGATCCTTGACCGAGCCGCCGGGGTTCATTGCCTCGAGCTTGGCCAGGACGAGCGGCTGGCGTTCCAGCGGCCCGATGCCCCGGGTGACGCGGCTGATGCGGACGAGGGGCGTGCGCCCGACGAGGTCGAGGATGGACTCCGCGTAGTGCATGGGTCGCGAGTATAGGTGGATCAGGTGCGCGGTCGGCCGAGCAGGAGGGCCGTCAGCCAGGGCCAGCGGCGGCGGCCTGGCGGATCCACGGTCGACGGGTAGATCTCGGCGATGACCGGCGCGAGGATGGCCTCGAGGGCGGCGGCGGCCTGGCGGGCCACTGCCAGCTCCTCGCGGGAGCCGGGCTCGGGGACGCCGGCCCAGGCCTCGCCGATCAGCTCGGCCATCGTCACCGGCGGGAGGATCCGGGTGGCGAGCCGCTTGCCGCGGTAGAGGACGTCGGTCCCGGCCACCGCCAGGGGCACGACCGGGGCGCCGGTCCGGAGGGCGATGACGAAGGCCCCGCTGCGGAAGGGCGTCGGCCGGTCGGGCGGGCCGCCGATGGTCCCCTCGACGAACGTCGAGAAGACCCCGCCGCGCTCCAGGACCGCGCGAGCGGCGGCGACGTGGACGTCGATGCCCAGGCCGCCACGCCAGACCGGCAGGACCCCGCCCACCAGGCGGAGGAGGCGCTCCTTCCACCACCGGTCGAAGGCGGACGGCCCGCTGCCGAGGGTCCACACCCGCGGCTCGGCCGGGACCGCGTGGAGGACGAGGAAGGGGTCCATCCAGCCCCGGTGGACGGCGGCCAGGAGGAGGTAGCCGCCGCCGGCCGGAAGGTGCTCCCAGCCTCGCGCGTCGACATGGAGGCCACAGATGCCCAGCAGGGCGGCGCGGGCGAGGCCGCGGGCCACCCGGTAGACGACCCCCGCCCGGATCTCAGGCGCCCGGCCCAGCCATTCGAGGCCCTCGCGCGCGTCGGGACGCGTGCGACGCAGCTCCTCGGGCCGGATGTTGGCGGCGGCGCGCCGCCGCCGCGGAATCATCCCGGCGGCGTCGGGTCGAGGTCGCCGGGAGCCGCCTCCGGCGGGCCGGCCCCCGGCGGCTCGTCGGAGCCGGGCGCCGTCGCGGCCGTGCCGGCGCCCGGACGGTGCCGCCAGGCGAGGACGAGGAGGGCTGCGATCACGAAGGTCGCGCTGATGATCGAGGCCGTCGGGATCCCGAAGAAGGTCCAGTTGTTCGTCCGCAGCGGCTCCAGGAGGAAGCGTGTCGTGCCGTACCAGGCGAAGAAGAGCAGGACGACGTCGCCAGGCCGGAGGTGACGGGCGCGCCGGGCCAGGAGCAGCAGCACCGCGGCGCCCAGCAGGCCGGAGAGGGACTCGTACAGGAAGAGCGGGTGGAAGTGGGCGTCGATCGCGGTCGTCCCCGCCGGCGGGCAGGCCCACGTCGCGGTCCGGTTGGCGCACCCGATGGCGATTCCCCAGGGGAGGTTCGTGGGCGGCCCGTAGAGCTCCTGGTTGAAGAAGTTGCCCCAGCGGGCGATCGCCTGCATCGTCAGGATCCCGGGGGCGGCCACGTCGGCCCAGACGAGGATCGGCTGCCGCTTCCAGCGGGCGTAGAGGACCCCGGCCGCGAAGCCGGTCGCGATTCCGCCGTAGACCCCGAGGCCGCTGTAGGGGGGCAGGACGATCGCCAGGAGGTCGTCCTTGTAGCGGGCCCACTGGTCGATGACGTGGTAGAGGCGGCCGCCGATGAGGGCCGCCACCGCGATCAGGATGAGGCCGTTGACGAGGAGCCCCGTGTCGAGGCCGCGCCGCCGCGCCTCGCGCTCCACGACGACAAACGTGGCCGCAAGGCCGATGGCGTACATGATCCCGTACCAGTAGACGGTGACCGGGCCGATGGAGAGCGCGATCGGGTCCGGCATCCAGTCGATCATGGCCCGGGGAGTGTAGCCGGGGCCGCGCGCCCGTGACGGGAACGCGGCGCCGCGCGTCGGCTACGGGAACCTCGCGCCGAGCCGGCCACCGAAGGGCCGGGGTCCGCCGCGGTCGCGTGGGATACTCCCGACGGTATGAACGCCGAGTACGTCTGGTGGATCGTCGCGCTCGTCCTCGTCGGGGGCGGCGGGGTCGCCTTCCTGGCCCTCGGGCGCATCCCCGAGATCGGCGAGGCCCGGGAGGAGCCCGACGCCCCGGGCGTCGGCGTAGCAGGCGCGGCTGCCTCGACGCCGGGCGTCGAGCAGGCTCAGAGCCGGCCCGTGAGGACGACGGTCCCTGGGCCCGACGAGGCGGCCTCGACGAGCGAGACGCCGTAGGCCACACCCGCCGGCAGCTCCGCCGGGAGGTCCACGCCTCCTCGCCACCAGGCGACGCCGCCCGCCCACCACATCGTGCCGAGCGCGGTGCGCTCCCCGCCGACCTCGACCCAGCAGCGGTACTCCGATCCGCCCCTGGGGGCCGCGAGCCCGGTCGCCGAGACCACCATCCGGTCGGAGGCAGGCGAGAGGACCAGCGTCCCGGCAGGCGCGCCGGACGCGTCGCGGAGGGTCACCTGGCGGGCGTCGCCGGTGGCGAGCAGGGCTGCGGTCTCCTGGGCGACCGCCGCCAGGGCGGTGGCGGGGTCCGCGTTGCCCCTGGGCGCGGCAGTCCCGGCGAGGAGGACCCCGCCGAGGAGGCCGACGACGAGGGTGGCAGCCATCGCCGCGGCCCAGGTGGCCGCCGGCATGGCTCGGCGGGGCCGGCCCGGGGCGGCGGCGCGTCCCTCGGCGCCGATGGCTCCCGCGGCAGCCACCGCCCGCGTGGCGGCGGGGCGGGCGGGGGTCGGCGCGCCGCGCTGGACCCCGACCTCGCGGATGAGCGCCAGCGTCCGCTCCCGCAGCGCCGGATCGGGCTCCGAAGCGATGACCGGGCGCAACAGCGTCTCTGCCCGGCGGAGGCGAGCCAGCTCCTCGAGGCAGTCCGGGCAGCCGGCCAGGTGCCCGGCGACGGCGATCGCCTCGGCCGTGTCGCCGGCCTCGAGGCGGTCGAGGCCGCCCGGCTCGGCGGCCGCCAGCTCCAGCGCCTCTCGAGCGTCGCGGTGCTCGTTCACCGATCTCCTCCCACCCCCCGCGGACCGGGGAAGACGATCGGCGACCCGTCCGCGTCGCGGAGCGGGACGGGCGCCAGCGACGGACCGTACAGGTCCGCGAGGGCGATCCGCAAGCGGGCGAGGGCCCGCCGGGTGCGCGTCTTGACGGTGCCGAGCGGCCACTCCAGGCGAGCGGCGATCTCGCTCTGGGAGAGCTCGTCGCGATAGGCCAGGAGGATCACGTCCCGCTCCTGCTCCGGCATCGCGGCCAGGGCCCGCCCGATGGCGGTGCGCAGCTCGCCGGCGGCCACGGCGGCCGCCGGGTCGTCGCGGTCGTCCTGCGCGAAGGCGCCGGATCGGGCCCGGGCGGCTCGCTCGAGCGCCTCGCCCGGCGACTCGTCGGGGCCTCCGCCCACGGAGACGAGGCGCGGCCGGCGGCCGGCCGCCCGCAGACGGTCGACCGCCCGATGGCGGGCGATGGTGCCGAGCCACGCTGTCAGCGACCCGGCCAGCGGGTCGAAGCGCTCGGCGCGGTTCCAGAGAGTCAGGAAGACCTCTTGCACGATGTCCTCGGCGACCTGGCGGTCTCCCGTGAGACGGAGGGCCGACGCGTGGATCACGGCGGCGTGGCGATCGTAGAGCGCGGCGAGGGCGTCCTCGGACCCGCCGACGACGGCCGCCACCAGGGCCGCATCTTCGGGAGGTGGCGAAGCCCTTCCCTCGGTCATCGTTACGGCTCCGGACGGCCACCGGTTTTGGCGTCGCCGTCAACCTCCCGCAGGATCGGCAGCGGGCGGCGCTCGAAGGGGGTCGAGAAGACGACGTCGGTCTCGGTGCGGTAGACATGACGCGTCGTCTGCACGCGGCGCACGACGCGCTCGAGGTCGGCAGTGTCGCGCGCCCGGACCTTGAGGAGGTAGTCGCCCTCCCCCGCGATCCGGTGGCAGGCCTCGACCTCCTGGATCGCGGCGAAGGCGTCCGTGATGTCGTCGGCGATGCTGCCCGGCGCCTGCGTCACCCACATGAAGGCGAGGACGCCGAGGTCCACGGCGGCCGGGTCGACCTGGGCCATGTAGCCGCGCACGATTCCGCGCGCCTCGAGCTTCTTCACCCGCTCGTGCGCCGAGGGCCCGCTCATCCCGACATCGGCGCCGATCTCGGCGTAGGAGCGCCGCCCCTCGCGCTGGAGGATGTCGAGGATCCGGGCGTCGGTTGGGTCGATCTTTGGTTCGCCGGCCATGTGGTACCAGTACGTTAGGCTAGATCTGTTGACGACCACTATTCGTTAGGCTATCATCATCATTGACCCACAGAACCGTGGGCTGCAAGTGACTGCATATCGGAGGACCGCACGATGATCATCGCAACCGTGCTCGGCCTCCTCGCGCTCTTCTCCTTCGTCAGCATCCTGCTGAGCGGCGACGACGAGCTTCCCGAGGCCGATCCACGAGACCAGCTTCCCGTTTGGGCCCGCTTCGGCCTGCGTTGACCCGTGGCCGACCGCCCCGCCGGCGCGATCCGGACCGTCGTCCGGGCCCGCCGGTCGGCATAGCCTAGCGACCCGAGGCCCCCGACGCCGGGGGCCTCGACGATTCCCGGCTACCAGCGCCCCGCCGGCCGGTGCAGAGGCGCGGGCCCGATGCGTCCCGCAGGCAGGTGGGCCTCCAGGCACGTCACGCCGTGGGGCCCGACCACGGCATCGTGCTCCGTGCCGGCCGGCAGGTCGAGGCGGTCCCCGACCGCCAGCTCGACCCGCTCGCCACGGTCGGGCAGCCCGAACATGATCCCGCCCGCCGCGCAGACGAGGACCTTGTCGTAGCCGTGGGCGTGGGCCGCGTACCTGTCGCCCGGACCGTTGCCCCAGGAGCCCGGGTCGAGGCCCTCCTCGCGGAGCCGCGCCGCGAGCTCGACCTGGCCCACCAACCCCGTCCCTCAGCCGCCCATGCTGACGCCGATGAGGCGGCCGACGATGAACGTGACGATCGCGGCGGCCGCCCCGATCCCCACCTGGCGCGCGCCCGAGAAGAGGAGGCTGCGGCCGGTCAGCAAGCTCACCAGCGCCCCGAGGCCGAAGAGGGCGACCAGGCTGATCCCGAAGCTGATGATCAGCACGACGTCTCCGCCGCCGAAGAGGAACGGGATGACCGGGATGACCGCCCCGATGGTGAAGGCGAGGAAGGAACCGCCGGCCGCGGCCCACGGCGAGCTCATGCCGTTCTGGTCCAGCCCGAGCTCCTCGCGGACCATGGTCTGAAGGGCAACCTCCTTGTCCTGGAAGATGTGCTCGGCGAAACGGCGCGCATCGGCCTCTGGGAGTCCCTTGGAGCGGTAGATCGCGACCAGCTCCTCGAGCTCCTCCTCCGGGATCGCCTCAAGCTCGGCTCGCTCGAGGGCGATCTGGCGCTCGAGCACCTCGACCTGCGAGCGGACGGAGATGTACTCACCGGCCGCCATCGAGAAGGCCCCGGCCAGCAGGCCGGCGATCCCAGAGAGGAGGATGAACGACGGCTCCGGCGTCGCCCCGGCGACGCCCATCACGAGCGAGAGGTTGCTCACCAGGCCGTCGGATGCGCCAAAGACGATGGCGCGGAGCGTGCCGGCACCGCCCCGATGCCAGCTCTCCGCCTTCGTGATCTCGGCGAGGTTCGCCGCCACCCGGCCGCGCCGCTCGGCATCGTTGGCCACCGCGGCGGCTTCGTCGCCGGTGGGCGGCCCCTTGAGGAGCTGCCAGGTCTCCGCGTGGCGCCGCTCGTCCGCCGCCATGGCCGCGAGGGCGGCACCCATCGCCCCGGTCGCGGCCGTGGGCGCACCACGGGCATAGCGGCGCTCGTCGTCGCCCTCGAGGGCCCGGACGAGGTCGGCCACCGCGCGGGTCCCCATGATCCGGGCGATCAGGAGCACGAAGCGCACGCGAAGGCGGATCGGGGCGCCGCTCGGGACCGTGGCCCCGGACTCGCGGAGGCGACGCTCCCACACGCCCGCGTGGCGGCGCTCGTCGGCCGCGATGGAGCGAAAGGCCTCGGCGCGAGCGGCGACCTTCTCGATCGCGGCGAGCCCGTCGTAGAGGTGGATGGCCTCGCGCTCGAGCCGCAGCCCGTCGAGGCTCTCCCGGAGGTGCGACGGCGAGATCGCAGCCGGGGGAGGGGTGGTCGATGTGGTCACCGCTACAGGGTACCCTGCGGAGGCAGGCGCTTGCGGTGCGGCGCGATCATGGCGCCATGCCCGCCCCAGCGCGATCGCCCCTCCGCTTCCTCTCGTCGGCCGACGTCGTCGCCTGCATGCCCGCCCTGCCGGCCCGGCTCAGGCTCGCGGAGCGGACCCTCGTCGGCCTGGTGGAAGGTGCCGAGCTGCCGGCCAAGATCGCGATCCATCCGCGACCGGCTGGCTCCTTCGTCCACGCCATGCCCGCCTACCTGCCGGGCGCCGCCGCCGACGGCTCGGCTGACCTCGTGGGGATGAAGTGGATCGCGGGTGTCCCCGGCAACATCGACCTCGGCCTCCCCGCCCTCCACGGGCTGGTCGTCGTCAACGACCCTCGCACCGGCGCGCCCCTGGCGATCCTGGACGGCGGGCCGATCACCGCCGCCCGGACGGCGGCCGTCTCCGGCACGGCCGTCGCGCGCTGGGCCCCCCCGACCCCCGGCCGCGCCCCGCGCGCCGCGGTGGTGGGCGCCGGCGTCCAGGGCCGCGCCCACCTCCCGATCCTGGGGCACCTCCTGCCCGGGGTCGAGGTGGCGATCCACGACCGCGACGCGGCGAGGGCGGCCGCCCTCGCCGACGCCGCGACGACGACGCCGGGCATCGCCGCGGCACGGGCCGCCGATGACGCGTTGGAGGCCGTGGCGGGTGCCGACGTGGTGGTCACCTGCGTCTCCTTCGGCCCCCTGCGGCAGGTCATGACCAACGCCTGGTTCGCCCACGACGCGCTCGTCGTCGCCGTGGACTACGCCACCTCGGTGGCCGCGGAGGTCGCCGCCGGGGCGAGCCTCTTCCTCGTCGACGAAGAGGGCCAGTTCCGGGCCAATCGGGAGGCCGGGCTCTTCGACGGCTACCCGGATCCCGCCGGCGTGCTGGGGGCGGCGATCCGCGACCAGACGCCGCGGCCGGCCAGCGGGCGGGTGCTGGTGACCCATCTCGGGGTCGGCCTGGCCGACCTCGTCTTCGCCGAGGCGATCCTCGCCGAGGCCCTGGCCCGGGGCGTCGGGACGATCCTGCCGGCCTGACCCGGCCGCCCGATCCGGCCCGCGCGCCGGGCGTGCGGTCCCGCCCCGCGTTGGGCACACTGCGCGGGTCGGCGCGTCGCGCGCCGCAGGAGGATGAGAAGGGGGAGCCCGTGCGCATCGTCGGCCGTCTCCTGGCGGTCCTCCTGGTCGCCGCCCTGGTCGTCGTCCTCCTGGGGACCGCCGTGGCCGGCGGCCTGCTGGCCTGGGTCAGCGCCCGCTCCCAGCCCCTGGTGGCGGGGACGCTCCAGGTCCCGGGACTTGGCGCCTCCGTCGAGATCGTCCGCGACGAGAATGGGATCGCCCAGGTCTACGCCGACACGCCCGACGACCTCTTCTTCGCCCAGGGCTTCCTCCACGCTTCCGAGCGGATGTGGCAGATGGAGGTCTTCCGCCACATCGGAGCGGGCCGCCTCAGCGAGCTCTTCGGGACGACGGGCCTCGACACGGACCGCTTCGTCCGGACGCTCGGCTGGCGTCGCGCCGCGGAACGAGACCTCGCCGCCCTGGACCCGGCGACCGTCCATGTCCTGGAGCGGTACGCGGCCGGGGTGAACGCCTGGCTGGAGCAGAGTCGCGGACGCCGCGGCCTGGCCTTCATCGTGGCCGGCCTGCAGTCCGGCCTGGGCGGCGGCCTCGACGGGTACGACCCGGAGCCGTGGACGCCGCTCGACACCGTCACCTTCGGCAAGCTGCAGGCCTGGTCGCTGGGCGGCAACCTCGATGCCGAGCTCTTCCGCCTCCTGGCCGACCGGCGGCTCGGCGACCCGGCCCTCACCGATCTCCTGATCCCCGCCTACCCGGCCGCCGCGCCGACGATCACGCACGGCCCCGACCTCGTCGCCGCGCCCGTGAACGCCCTCGCCACCGGGAGCGCGGCGGTCGGCGCGCCTGCCACCCCCGCGCCGGCCTCCGCGACCGCCCCGCGTGCCGCGACGCCCGGAACGGCCGCCGCGCGCGTGTCCGCCGGGCTCGCCCGGCTGGCGGGGATCGCCGACGGGATCGGCGCCCTGACTGGATTCGACGACGGGGGCCTCGGCCTCGGCCACCCCGGGGTCGGCTCGAACAACTGGGTCGTGGCGCCGTCGAAGAGCGCCAGCGGGCACGCCCTCCTGGCCAACGACCCCCACCTGGGCGTCCAGATGCCCAGCATCTGGTACATGAACGGGCTCCACTGCCGGACGGTCTCGGCGGCCTGCCCCTACGACGTGGCGGGCGTCTCCTTCCCCAGCGCCCCGGGCGTCATCCTCGGGCACAACGCCCGGATCGCCTGGGGTGCCACGAACACCGGCCCCGACGTCCAGGACCTCTTCGTCGAGACGGTCGATCCCGCCGACCCGGCCAGCTACCGCTACAAGGGCGCCTCGGTGCCGTTCCAGACCCGCCAGGAGACGATCAAGGTCGCCGGCGGCGATCCGGTGACGATCACGGTCCGCGAGACGATCCACGGCCCCATCCTCAACGACGTGGTGAGCGACCTGGCCGACGCTCCCTCGCTCTACGCCTTCCGCTGGACCGCCCTGGCCGAGACGGACGGCCTGATGGGGGCCTTCCTCAAGCTGGACGTGGCCTCCACCTTCGACGAGTTCCGGGCGGCCCTCCGCGCCTACGTCGCGCCGGCCCAGAACTTCGTCTACGCCGACGTCGACGGCAACATCGGGCTCCAGATCCCCGGCCGCATCCCCATCCGCCCCGGCACGGACGACGGGACCCGCCCGGTCGACGGCTCGACCGGCGATCACGACTGGACCGGCTACATCCCGTACGCCGAGCTGCCCGCCCTCTACAACCCACCGGACGGCCTGATCATCACTGCCAACAACGACCCGGTCGACGCGTCGTACCCGTATCACCTCGGGACGGAGTGGGACTCCGGCTGGCGGGCGACCCGGATCCGCGAGATGCTCGACGCGGCGGTCGCCGCCGGCGGCGTCACCCAGGACGACCTGGCGCGGATCCAGGTCGACGCCCGCCTGCTTCGGGCCGACGCGGTCATCCCGGCGCTCGTCGCGGCCGAGCCCGCCACGAAGGACGGTCGCGAGGTGCAGCGGCTGATCCGTTCCTGGGACCGGCGCTGCGACCTCGACAGCCGGGGCTGCTCCGCCTACGAGGTCACCGAGTGGCGCCTCATGCGGGCCGTCTTCGACCCCTGGCTTGGGACGCTCATGCGGACGTACGCCGGCTCCGAGCCGTCGCGGCTCGCCCTGCGGGCGGCCCTGGCCGACCCCGCCTCGCCCTTCTGGGACGACCCGGCGACGGCGGCCGTCGAGACTCGCGAGGGGCGCCTCTCGGCCGCGCTCGACGACGCCGGCGCGGAGCTCCGGCGCGCGATCGGCGACCCCGCCCGCTGGGCCTGGGCCCGCGTCCACACCACGACCTTCCGCGAGCAGACCCTGGGCAAGAGCGGGATCGGGCCCCTGGAGGCCTACTTCGACGCCGGCCCCTACGGCGTGCCCGGCACGAGCGACGCGGTCAACAACGGCAACACCGACCTGGGGGCCTGGTACCCCGACCCCGACGTGCCGGGAGCGGTGCCGGGCACGCTCCGGGATGCCTTCACGATGACCAACCACCCCTCGTACCGGCTGACGATCGAGGTGGCGCTCCCGACGCTCGACGAGGCCCGGATCGTGATCAGCACCGGCCAGGGCGGAAATCCCGGCGGTCGCCACGATGGCGACCTGATCGACGACTGGATCGCCGGCCGCACCGTGCCCCTGCCGTTCACGCGCCAGGCCGTCGAGAAGGCGCTCGCCACGCGCCTCGTCCTGGAGCCGTGAGCATCCCCGCCGCCGGCGGGCCGCTGCGAACGCCCCTCCCGACGCCGCGCGACGCGGCCGAGGCACCGCGGAGCAGCGACCTGCTCGTGGTGGGGGCAGGTGTCATGGGCGCCTGGACGGCGTACTGGGCCCGCGCCGGCGGTGCCGGCCCCGACGCCGACCTCGGCGGCGACCGGAGCGTGACGCTGCTCGACGCGTGGGGCGCCGGCCACCTCCGGGCCACCTCGTCGGACGAGCACCGCATCATCCGCAGCGCCCACGGCGAGGATGCCTTCTA
Organism: uncultured Chloroflexia bacterium; assembly: GCA_963821235.1. Classification (GTDB taxonomy): domain Bacteria; phylum Chloroflexota; class Limnocylindria; order Limnocylindrales; family CSP1-4; genus CTSoil-043. Next base: position 1,611,018 of record CAWGCS010000001.1, on the reverse strand, counting down.
CGCCCGCTGGTCGCGCCGCGCCCTGGCTCACTGGCTCCGCTTCGAGGAGGAGTGGGAGATCCCCCTCTTCGAGCCCTCCGGGGTCCTCTGGTTCGCCGCCGCCGCGGAGGGCTGGGAGGCCGACTCGGAGCGGGCGCTCCGCGGCCTGGGGATCCCGACCGAGCGCCTGGCCCCCGACGAGATCGCCCGGCGCTGGCCCGGCGTCGACCCCTCTGGCGTCGCCTTCGGCCTCTTCGAGCCCGAGGCCGGCTTCCTGTGGGCCCGCCGTGGGGTCCAGGCCGCCGTCGCGGCCTTCCAGCGGGCGGGCGGGTCGTACGCGCTGGCCGGCGTCCGGGCGGGGCGATCCGCCGGGGGGCGCCTCGTCGACGTCGTCGACCAAGCCGGCCACCGCTGGGGCGCGGAGACCTTCGTCTTCGCCGCCGGACCCTGGCTGCCCAAGCTGCTCCCCGACGTCTGCGGCGAGCTCGTGACCGTGACCCGCCAGCCCGTCTTCTACCTCGGCGCCGCGGAGGGCGACCAGCGGTTCCGGGCCGAGGCCCTCCCCGCCTGGTCCGACGACGCCGGCGGCTGCTACGGCATCCCGGCCGCGGACGACCGCGGCTTCAAGGTCGGCATCGACCGCGTCGGGCCCCGCTTCGACCCCTCGAATGGCGAGCGCCTGCCCGATCCCGACGACCTCCGCCTGGCCCGCGCCTTCCTGGCCCGGCGCTTCCCGGACCTTGCCTCCCGGCCGGTCCTCGAGAGCCGGGTCTGCCAGTACGAGACCACGCCGGACCGCCACTTCCTCATCGGCCGCCACCCGGCCTGGGAGAACGCCTGGATCGCCGGGGGCGGCTCCGGCCACGGGTTCAAGCACGGCCCGCGGATCGGGGAGTACCTGCTGGGCCGCATGGACGGCCTCGCGGAGGGTGCCCAGGACGGCCCCGGCGAGTCCCGCTTCCGAATCGCTCCGCGAGCGCCCCAGCGAGGGCCGCACCTCACCTCGGACGCGACGGCCGAGGCCTGGGACCTGTTCTGACGGAGGCGGCTCTAGCCGGGGTACTCCACGATGATCCGGCCGCCCTCGATCGTCACCGGGTAGACCGCGAGCGGCTCGTCGGCGGGCGGGTCGAGGGCCTCGCCGGAGGACAGGTCGAAGCGGGAGAGGTGGAGGGCGCAGGTCAGGCTGCCGCCGGTCAGGAACCCGCGGTCGAGCTCGAAGTACTCGTGGCTGCAGATCCCCTGGACCGCCCGGACCGTGCCGCCGACATTGACGACCAGGAGCGGCTCCGTGCCGTCGACCCAGGCCATCTGCATCGTCCCCTCGGCGAGGTCGGCGACGGGGCCGCAGTCGACGCGGCGGCTCACCCGATCAGGCGGCCGGCGCCGCGGCGTCGAGGGAGTCGGCCCACTTCGCCTCGAGGATCCCCCACAGGCGCTCCTGCTCGGCCGCCAGGGGGACGCGCGCGACGACCGGCTCGAGGAAGCCGAGGGTGATGAACTTGCGGGCCTCGTCGGGGGTGATCCCGCGGCTCTCCAGGTAGAAGAGCTGGGCCGGGTCGATCGGGCCGACCGACGAGGCGTGGGCCGCCCGCCGGCAGTCCGGCTGGTCGATCTCCAGGCTCGGGATCGTCACCGACCGGCTCCGCTTGTCGAGGATCATCCCGAACTCGCCGAGGAAGCTGTCCGTCCCGCGGGCCGTCTTCTCGATCGAGATGAGGCCCTTGATGTAGGCCCGCGAGCCGTGCTGGAGGACCGCCTTGGAGAGGAGGTTCCCGGTCGTGTCCCGCCCGATGTGGCGGGTGTAGGCGGTCAGGTCGAAGAGCTGCTGCCGCCCGCCGAAGACGATCTCGACCTGCTCGACCTCGCCGCCGTCACCCTCCAGCCGGTTGTCGATCCGGGAGCGGACGACGCGGCCGCCGAGCTGGGCGATGGCGAAGCGAAGGATGGCCCCCTCGCCGATGCGGGAGGTCCGTTGCTGGATCGCCGTGGTGCCCCCGGCGAGATCCTGGATCGAGGCGAAGCGGAGGATCGCCCCCTTGGCGAGGTCGATCTCGGTCGTGCCGCCGAAGAGCGCCTGCGGCACGGGCTCGCCCGCGGCGCAGGCGATGTCGGGGCCGGCGGCCACGAGCTCCTCCACCAGGGCGACCTCGGCGCCCTCGTCGAGGCGGATGAGGGTCCGTGTCAGGAGCGCACGCTGCGGCGCGGCGGCGGCCCAGCGCATGATGATCGGCCGCTCCAGGCGGACGCCGGCGGGGACGTGGAGGTGGATCCCCTGACTCCAGAAGCCGCGCGAGAGCCAGGCCAGCTTCTCGTCGGCGGGGAGCGCCGTGCCCAGCATCGCCTCGCGGACGCCGGCCGCCTCGCGGGCGAGGGCGGCCCCGAGGGTCTCCAGGACCACGCCCCGCTCGGCGAGGCCGGGCGCCAGGGCGAGACGGAGGACCGCGTCCTCGCGGAGCTCGATGATGCCGTCCGCCCCGGGGGGGATCTCCCCGGGCGTCGCGGGCGCGGTCGCCGTGCGGAGGTGAGGGCGCGCGCCGGCGAGGTCGGCCCCCCGGAAGTCGACGTAGGTGGTGTAGAGCTCGTTCGATTCCACCGGCAACCGGGCGAACTCGGCCGCCGCCGCCAGGCGGTCCTCGCGCAGCCAGGCCGGCTCGTCGCGCTCGCTGCCCAGGGCGACCGCCAGGGCCGCGTCGGCGAACGAGAAGGGGAGGTCGGCCGGCGACCGGCGCGCCCGGGCTGCCGGGGCGGCGGCCAGGGCCGTCGAGCCCGGGCCGCCTGGGGCCGAGTCGGGAGCGGCCTCCGCGGGGGTCGTCATCCGAGCGACCCCTCCATCTCCAGCTTCACCAGGCGGTTGAACTCGATGGCGTACTCCATCGGCAGCTCCTTGGTGAAGACCTCCAGGAAGCCCTGCACGACCAGGTTGGTGGCCTCGTTCTCGGTCAGGCCGCGGCTCATCAGGTAGAAGATCTGGTCGGCCGACACCTTGCCGACGGTGGCCTCGTGGGTCATCGTCGTGTCGTCCTCCTGGACGTCGATGTACGGGTACGTGTCGGAGCGGCTCTCCTCGTCGAGGAGGAGCGCATCGCAGCGGACGCTGGCCACGACGCCGGTCGCCCCCGGGGCGACCTTGAGGGTGCCGCGATAGGTGCCCCGCCCGCCGTCCTTGCTGACCGACTTGGAGACGATCCGGCTCCGGGTGTTCGGGGCGAGGTGGACCGCCTTCGCGCCGGTGTCCTGGTGCTGGCCGTGGCCGGCGAAGGCGACGCTGATCACCTCGGCCGTTGCCCCCTCGCCGCGCAGGTAGATCGCCGGGTACTTGACCGTCGCGCGGGAGCCGGTGTTCGCGTCGACCCACTCCACGGTGGAGTGAGCGTGGGCGTGGGCCCGCTTGGTCACGAGGTTGTAGACGTCGCGGCTCCAGTTCTGGATCGTCGTGTAGCGGATCTGGGCGCCGGGGAGGGCGATCACCTCGACGACGGCGGCGTGGAGCGCGTCAGTCGTGTAGATCGGGGCGGTGCAGCCCTCGATGTAGTGCACCTTCGAGCCCTCGTCGGCGATGATGAGGGTCCGCTCGAACTGGCCGGTGTTCTCGCCGTTGATTCGGAAGTAGGCCTGCAGGGGCAGCGGGACTTCGACGCCCTTCGGCACGTAGACGAAGGAGCCGCCGGACCAGACGGCGCTGTTGAGCGCGGCGAACTTGTTGTCCTCGGGGGGGACGACGGTCGCGAAGTACTTCTTGACGAGGTCCGGGTGCTCGCGCAGGCCTTGGTCCATCCCCATGAAGACGACGCCGATCTTGGAGAGCTCCTCGCGGACCGAGTGGTAGACGACCTCCGAGTCGTACTGGGCTCCCACGCCGGCCAGGAACTTGCGCTCGGCCTCCGGGATCCCCAGCTTCTCGAAGGTCTGCTTGATCTGCTCCGGGACGTCGTCCCAGGACTTCTCCTCCCGCTCCGAGGGCTTGCGGTAGTAGACGATCTTGGAGAAGTCGATTCGCTGGACGCTCTCGGGGACCCAGGTCGGCATCGACCGCTTCATGAAGTGGTCGTAGGCCCGCAGCCGGAACTGGAGCATCCAAGCGGGCTCGTCCTTGAGCGCGCTGATCTCCTCCACCGTGGACCGCGTCAGCCCGCGCTTGGTCTCGGCGAGGTAGGTGACCTCGTCGTGGAACCCGTACTTGTATTCCTGGGAGACGATCTCCCCGCGGGCGGGTGCGGTCATCGCGGTTCCTCTGGCGGGCTGGCGGCGGCGTCGGGGACGGCGCCGCGGCCGCGTCGGGCGAGCGGAGTTCGGCCGGTGGGACGCTGCCGGATGGGAACGCCCGGGGGGTTGGAGGCCCCAGGTGAGGACGCCCGGACCCGGCCGAATTCCGAGTTGCATTGTCGGATATCGAGGGCTGCGCGTCAAGCACGCGGCGGGCCTGGGCGCGAGGTCGCCCGGCGGCACCGCTTCTGCCCGAACGGCCCCTTCCCTGGGACCCTGGTTGAGGCTAGACTCGCGCCGGTCACGGCCGCTGGGCGTCGGCCGCGCACGGAGGGGCAATGGCAGGGCTGGGGGCTCCGGGCTCGGGTGGGCTGTTCGCCGGGAAGAGCCTCGCCGTGCTCGGCGCCGGCCTGCTCGCCGGGGTCGTCGGCGGCTCCGCGCTCGTCGCCAGCGGGACGGTCCAGTTCGGCGGCAAGGCGGGCCCAGCCTCATCCGGCGCCCGCGGCGCGGGCCTCGAGCTCGTCGCCTGCCCCGACCGGGGCCCGGTGATCGGCAGCATCCCGCGCGATCAGCAGGTCCTGGTGACGGCGCGCTCCGCCGACGGCGGCTGGCTCCAGCTGTACTGGCCGATCCCGGGGATCGAGCGTGCCTGGACGAAGGCCGGCCCGCTGCAGCTCCGGGGCGACGCCGCCTCCCTCCCGGTCGCGGCCTGCGACGCCCCGCCGGCCCCGACCGCACGGCCCACCGTCGAGCCGACCGCGACGCCGGTCGCCGCGGCCACGCCGGCCGCGACCCCGACGGCCGCTCCCACCGCCGCTCCCACCGCCGCTCCCACCGCCGCTCCCACCGCCAAGCCAACGGCCGGTCCGACCCCGTCGCCCAGCCCGACCCCGAAGCCGAACGCGGCGCCGCAGGTCAGCGGGCTCAAGGCCTCGACCGCGACGGTCTACTTCGACCAGGGCAGCTACTGCGCGACCGCCCGCAAGGCGGTGACCATCTCGGTGGGCGTGACCGATGCCGACGGGCTCGCCACCGTCACCCTCCTCTGGCGGAAGCCCGGCGCGGCCTCGTACAGCCAGCGCCCGATGACGCTCGCCGGCGGCAGGTACACGGCGACGCTGGACACCAAGGCGGACGGGATCACCAAGGCCGGCACGCTGCGCTACTACGTCGTCGCCAAGGACGCCAATCGCAGTCCCAAGACGAGCCGGTCGCCGACCTCGGGCACCCAGGTCGTGGCCGTCAAGGTCTGCGCGAACAGCGGCCCGACCTTCGCGACGCTCGAGGCATCCCCGACCACCATCGTCGCCGACCCGCTCCAGGCGGGCTGCCCCGGATCCACCCTCTCGGAGCTCCGCGCCGTCGCCACCGACGTCGACGGCGTGAAGAGCGTCGTCCTCTACTTCCGGAAGCCCGGCGACGCGTCCTACACGGCCCGCGACTTCAGCCGCGACGGCGACACCTGGTACAGCTTCATCAACACCGTCGGCTCGGTCGACGATATCGCGAGCGACGGATCGATCAGCTGGTATGCCGTCGCCACCGACGGCAAGGGCGCCACGACGAAGTCGCCGCCCGCCACCATCCAGGTGACGCGCTGCGACACGCCGGCCAGCTTCGACTTCGGGAGCGTGACGAACCCCGTCTACAACGACCCGGCCTGCGACGGGCCGACCACCGTGACGATCCAGGTCTACGCATCGGACCGCGACAACGCCTCCGTGGGCGACCGCGACAGCAGCCGCCTGCGGGTCGTGGTGGCCTGGCAGGCGACGAACCTGCGGACGGGGAGGACCGTGAGGGGACGGGTGCTGGCCGACTTCCAGAAGGGCAACTACTTCGTCGCCTCGTTCCCGGTCACCGGCGACTGGCAGGCGACGCTCTACTCGCTCACCTACTCGGCGACCAGCACCGACATCTTCGGGGGGACCACCGAGAGCTTCACCGGGAAGACGCAGCTCAGCGTGTATTCCTGCCAGAGCCCAGGCTGACCTCGATGCCGATCCTCGCCCTCATCACCCGCTTCGTCCTCGCAGGGGCTATCGGCCTCGGCGGGTCGCTGGGCGTGGCCGCGGTCACCGCGCCACCGGCCTCGAACCTCCTGCCGGCCTCGTCCAGCTTCCAGCTCACCGCCGACACCGGCGACCAGGTCGTCCCCTTCGGCCTCACCAGCGTCCCCGACGAGACGCCGATCACCCTCCAGGCGCTGCCAGACGACAAGACGATCCAGCTGGTCGCGTTCGTGGAGGGCGAGCCGTCGCTCGGAAGCGACACCCGGCCGGCCTGGCTGCTGCCGACGGGCTACCCCCGGGTGCCCCCGATCAGCCAGTTCGACGGCGGTCCGCTCGGCAGCGCCAACTGCACGATGGCCTCCGGGGCCATGCTGGCCAGGCTGGGCTACGGGATCGTGACGACCGGCTCGCAGCTGCGGGCGCTCCAGCCGGACCAGGAGGGAGGGACCTCGCTGGCCGACCTCCAGGTGGCGATCGGCCGGTGGGGCGTCTCGTTCAGCCAGGGGGCCATCTCGCCGATCCAGCTGCGGGCGCTCCTCTACGCCGGCGCCGGCGCGGTCGTCCAGGTGGCCTACGGCAGCATTCCGGCCTCCCTGCGCCTGCAGGCCGACTTCACCGGGGGCCACGCGATCTACCTCGACGGCTTCCGGCCCGCCGGGACGGACGGGCCTGCCGGCTACTACGTCATCGATCCGCTGGGCCCCACGTGGTCGGGATACAAGGGCTCGTGGTGGCCGGCCGACGTGGTCGAGGCCGCCGCGCTCGACTTCGGCGGCGGCGCCGCATACACCGCCTGGGCCTTCCCCGGCGGGGCGACGCCCGCGCACCCGCCGGCCCTCCCGCCGAGCGCGTTCCCGTCCCCGTCCCTGGCGCCGGGTGCCACGCCGACGCCTGCTCCGACGCCGAGCGCCACCCTGGAGCCCGGTGCCACGCCGACGCCGTCCCCGACGCCGGTCGTCCTCCCCTCGTCGGCGCCGTCGCTGGCGCCGCCGCCGTCGGGCGACGACACGCCGGTCATCCCGCCCGACTGGTGGCTCCCGAAATGGGGCGACATCTTCAAGGGCGGTGTCGTGTTCAGCCCTGTCTTCGCGGCCTGCGTCGCCGATCCGCGACCGGTTTGGTGCCCGGGCGGGATCATCGGGATCTGGCCGTCATCGGTCACGCCGCCGCCGACGCTGCCACCGCTCCAGGCAGCCGCCGTCGACCTCCTCTACGCCAACCCGATCGGCGGCGGGCTCATGCAGGTGGTCTTCACGATCCCCGACGGGTCGACGCCCTTCCTCCAGTTCTGGGACAAGGACGATCCGGCCGGGCAGCTGAACGTGGCGCCTTCGATCGAGGCCGGCCTCCTCGACGGCCAGGAAGTCCAGGTGGCGACGTTCCCGATCGAGCAGGGCCTCAACTACAACTTCGTCGCCTCGGCCGCGGCCGCGGGCCTCAAGGCGATCAGCCAGGTCGCGACGGCCGGCCCGTAGCCGGACGATCAGGCGCCCGCCTCAACCACGTCGGCATCCTCGATGCCGGCGATGTCATCCTCGGCAGCCGCCGATTCGGAGGCATCCGCCGGCTCCGGCCTCGGTTCCTCCGTCGGCCCGACGGCTGGCACGGCGCGGCGCCGGCCGACCACGCCGACCATCCACGTGACGAGCAGGGTCATGGCGATGGAGATCAGCAGGGAGACCAGGACCAGGCCGACGACCCGCCCGCGCTCATCGTGCAGGAGCCAATCGCGGGCGTCGCGGCCGCGCTCGCTGATGTCGTGCTCGTCCAGGAAGCTCATGGTTCCACCTCCAGGCTGTGACGACGAGCGTGGAACGCGCTGCCGCGGCAGGCCAGTGCCGGAGCGCCCGAACCCGCCGCGTGGCAGCCGCGCCCGAACCCGGCGCGCGCTCCGTGGCCTCCCGACGGCCGCTCCGCCGGCCGCGGAGCGCCTCGCCGCCCGGAGATCTCAGGACGCGCTCGCCTCCGCCGCCACCGCCGGCCCCGACTCCTCCTCCCCGCGCCGGAAGCGGCGTGCCGCACCCGACTTCCCGCCGTCGACGAGCGAGTAGAGGACCGGGATGACCATGAGGGTCAGGAAGGTCGAGCTGAAGAGGCCGCCGATCACGACCGTTCCCAGCTCGGCCGCGATGATCGAGCCCTCGCTGAGCCCGGCCGCGAGCGGGAGCAGGGCCAGGATCGTCGCGATCGCGGTCATGAGGATCGGCCGAACCCGCGTCCTGCCGCCCTCGATGAGGGCCTCCGTCGTGGAGATCCCGTCCCGGCGCAGCCGCTCGACCAGGTCGAGCAGGACGATGGCGTTGGTCACGACGATGCCGATGAGCATCAGGAACCCGATGAGGGCGCTGACGCCGATCGGGCGCCCCGTCAGCAGGAGGGCCGGGAAGGCGCCGATCGTGGCGAGGGGGAGGCTGAACAGGATGATGAACGGCGTGATGAGCGAGTTGAAGGCGAGGACCATCATCACGTAGACGAGGAGGATGGCGACTCCCATCGAGAGGAACAGGTTGCCGAACGCCTCGTTCTGCTGCTCCGTGACGCCGGCCAGCCTCACCGTGACCCCGGCCGGGATCGCGCCGCTGGCCTCGAGGCCGTTGATCTCCTGCTGGACGGCCTTCGAGACGGCGCCCGTGTCCGGGCCGGCGATCTCGGCCGAGATCGTGGAGGCGGGCGCCCCGTCGACCCTCGTGATGCTGCCCTGGGCGGCCACCTGATCAACGGCCGCGATCGTCCCGAGGGGGACCGTGACCGCCGTCCCGACGGGCAGCTGGCGGAGGGTGTCCACGCTGGTGACCATGGCCGGGTCGACCCGGACGAAGATCGCGACCGGATCCTGGCCGGCCGCGAGCTGCATCTTGGTCGCCTCCTGGCCGACGAGGACCGACCGGACCTCGGTCGCGACCTGCGCGGCCGTCAGCCCGGCGCCGACGGCCTTGTTGGGGTCGACGACGACCTGCACCTCCGGGGTCCCCCTGGAGAGATCGGACTTGAGGTTCAGGAGGTCGCCGTTGCCGGAGAGGGCGGCCATCACCTTGTCGGTCGCGGACGCCACGGCTGCCGTGTCCGGGGAGCTGATGACGATGCTCAGGCCGTTCGAGGTGAACCCCGCGGTCTGGGCGACCGCCACGTCGTAGCCGTCGGTCTTGACGGCGGCGAGGCTGGCGGAGAGCTTCTGGGCGTACGCAGTGAGGTCGACGTCGTTGGCCAGCCTGACGGTGAGCGTCGCGCTGTTGGCCGGGCGCCCGCTGAGCGCCGAGGTGACGGTCCCGAAGCTCGTGTCGCCCTCGCCCGGGACGCTCGTCTGAACGTGCTCCACCTTCGGGTCGGCCTCGAGGATCGTCTCGGCCTCGATGGCCCGATCCATGACGGCGGCCGAGCTCGATCCGGCCGGCGGTGCCACCGTGACCTGGAGGAGCTTCTCCGATCCGGCGTTGATGAACTGGGTCGGCAGGAGCGGGGCGATGGCCATGGAGCCGACGAAGAGGACGGTGGCCACGACCAGGACGGCCCACTTGGTCGCCCGGCTGCGCAGGGCGAGCTTGATCGTCGGCGTGTAGGCCCGGATCCAGAGCGAGTTCCGGGGCTCGCCGTCCTCGTCCACGTTGAGCTTGACCCGGCCGATGAACAGGTAGGCCAGGACGGGGACGACGGTGAGGGCGACCACCAGCGAGGCCAGCAGGGCGAAGGTGACCGTCAGGGCGAAGGGGAGGAAGAGCTGGCTGACGATGCCGCCGACGAGGCCGAGGGGCAGGAAGACGGCAACCGTCGTCAGCGTCGCGGCGGTGATCGCGCCCGCCACCTCGCGGGGTCCCCGCAGGACGGACGACAGGCGATCCTCCCCGAGGGCGCGGTGCCGGTAGATGTTCTCGAGGACGACGATCGCGTCGTCGACGACACGGCCGACCGCGACGGCGAGGCCACCGAGCGTCATGACGTTGATGGTGATGCCCGTGATCTGCATCACCACCAGCGCCGTCAGGACCGAGAGCGGGATGCTGACGGCGGCGACGAGCGTCGAGCGGATGCTGAAGAGGAAGAGGAAGATCGTGAGGATGGCGAAGAGCGCGCCCAGGCCTCCCTCGCGGAGCAGGCCGTCGCGAGACTCCTTGATGAAGATCGAGAGGTCGGAGATGACCGTCACCTTGACGGTCGAGGCGTTGGCGGCCCCGATCTCGTCCAGCTTCTGGATCACGGCGTCGGCGACGTCGACCGTGTTGGCGTTCGATGCCTTCGTGACGGTCAGGGTGAGCGACGGCACCCCGTCGGTACGGGCATAGCCCGTGGTTGGCGCGCCGACCTCCGTGACGGTGGCGATGTCGCGGAGCAGGATCGGCGCCGGCGCCGCGGGCGTTGTCCCGGTGTCCGTGCCGGCGCCCGGGGTCGAGCCCGTGACGGCGCCCGGGGTCGTGCCCGCCCCGGCCCCGGCCGGCATCTTCACCCCGACCACGAGCGTCTCGAGCTGGGCGATGGACGCCAGGGAGCCGATCGTCGAGACCGGGGTGTTGGTGCCGCCCGTGGTGATCTGGCCCGACGGCAGGGTCAGGTTGTTGGCCGCCAGGATTCCGTTGACCTGGGCGACCGAGATGCCGGCCGCCGCGAGCTTCGCCGGATCGAGCGTGACGAGGACGCGCGGCTCCAACCCCCCGGTCAGGTCGACGGTGGCCACGCCCTCGATGCCCTGCAGGGCGGGAACGACCTGGGTGCGGGCGACCTGTGCGGCGGCGTCGAGGCCGTCCTGGCTGGTGCCCGCGACCGCCGCGATGATGACCGGCGAGGCGTTGATGTTCAGGGCCGCGACCTGCGGCGAGACGTTGCCCGGCAGGCCTGCCGCCTGGAGGCCCTGCTCGATCGCCGACCGTGTCTCCTTGACGTCGGTCCCGAACTGGAACTGGGCGACGACGATGGCGATCGAGTTGGCCGACGACGAGGACAGTGCCTCGAGGCGTGGCTGGCCGGAGATGGCGCGCTCGATCGGCTTCGTGACCTGGGCGGCGACGTCGGCGGCCCCGGCGCCCGGGTAGGGCGCGATGACCGTGATGACCGGGAAGTCGATGTCGGGAAGCAGCTCCTGCTTGAGGCTTCCCCACGCGGAGACCCCGGCGACGAAGAGCCCGAACGCCAGGAGGAGGGTGACGCTCCGCTTGGCGACCGAGAGCTCGGTGAGACGGCTCACGAGGACCTTCCTCCATGTTGGGTGGCCTGCGACGAGGACTCGGCACGCTCGATGCCGGCCGCCGCAGCGAGGATCTCAAGGGCGCGCTCGACGGTGGCGAGGTCGGCTTCGCCCATGTAGCCGAGCAGCTCGCGGAAGCGGCCGCCGCTGAGCTCCCGCATCAGGTCGAGCTGGGTCGAGCCGACCTCGGTGATCCGGAGGAGGACGTGCCGACGATCGGCCGGATCGTCGCGGCGGGCCAGCAGGTCCTGGTCGACCAGCCGGTCCACGATGCCGCTGACGGTCGAGAGCGACACGGCCAGGCGAGCCGCCAGCTCGGTCATCCGGACGTCGGGCATGGCTTCGACGACGTGGAGCACCTTGGCCTGGGACATGGTGACGCCGACCTCGAGGAACTCGGGGGCGTGGGCCCGGCCAACCTCCCCCATCAGCGCCTCGAACTTGGCGGCGATGCGACCGATCCGGGCGGGCTTCTCCGTGGTCGTCCCCTCCTCGTACGGCGCGCGAGTCTCCGGCAAGTCGTTCGCTCCATGCAAAGCGTTTGGCTGCCATGAAGGGTATCCGAATCGCGAAGAATCCGCCTTGATCGAAGGATGCTGGCCCGGACCGGTTGGTCGACCGGCTACGATCGCCCGATGTCGAGCCGGCCCGTCTCCGCCGCCGCAGCGCGGCGCTTCCTCGTCCTGCACCACTTCCTGGCCCCGCCGCGTTCCCTGCCGGCCGGCGAAGAAGGCGTCATGGCGGTCTTCGCCCGCCTCGGGTCGATCCAGTTCGACCCCCTCGAGGTGGCCGGGCGCAACCACGACCTCGTGCTCCAGGCGCGGGTCGCGGGGTATCGGCGCGCGGTGACCGACGCCCTCCTCTACGACCGCCGGCTCCTCTTCGAGGCATACAACAAGGGCCTGAGCCTGCTGCCCACGGCAGAGCTGCCCTGGTACCGGGTCACCTGGGACCGGGCGCACCTGCGGCACCAGGGCAGCGCCTTCGACGAGCACGCCCCCCTGGTGGAGGAGCTGCTGGAGCGGATGCGCCGCGACGGTCCCACCTCGCCGGCCGACATCGGGCCGCGGGCCGCGATCGAATGGTACTGGCGGCCCACGAACCAGGTGCGGGCGATCCTCGAGGCCCTAGCCGAGGCCGGGATCATCGGCATCGCCCGGCGCGACGGCAACCGCCGCATCTACGACCTCGTCGAGCGCCTCTACCCGGCCGAGCTCCTGGCCGATCGCCGCCCCGAGCGGGAGGCCGTCGCTCACCGGCTCCTCTCCCGCTACCGCGCCCACGGCCTGCTGGGGCGCGGCGGGCAGGCCGAGCTCTGGCTCGGCATCGGGCCGGCGGCGCCGGACCCGGCCCATCGGGAGCGCCCGTCGCGGACCGAGCTCCGCGACGAGATGGTCGCCGACGGGATCCTTACGCCCGTCACGGTGGAGGGCGTGCGGGGCGACCGCTACGTCGTCACGGCAGAGCTCCCCATCCTGGACACGGCGGAGGCCGAGCTGGCGGCCGGCCTCCCGCCCGGCGGCTCCCCGCCCGGCGTCTCCCTCCTGGCCCCGCTCGACCCACTGGCCTGGGATCGCGACCTCCTGCGCTCGCTCTTCGCCTTCGACTACCTCTGGGAGGTCTACGTGCCGGCGGCGAAACGCCGCTGGGGCTACTACGTCCTGCCGCTCCTGTTCGGCGACCGCTTCGTGGGGCGCATCGAGCCGCGCTTCGAGCGCTCCAACCGCGCGGTCCGGGTGCTCGCCACGTGGTGGGAGCCGGGCTTCGACCCGCTCGCGGCGGACGGGTTCGTGCCGGCCCTCGCCGAGGCCCTCGACGCGTACCGTGGTCTCCACGGCGCCACCCGCGTCACGTTCCCGCGCGACCGGAAGTCGCGGGCGCTCGCCGGGGCGATCGCCCGCGCAGGATGAGCCGGTCCGCCGGGAACGGCGGGAGCGCGGGGCCGAACTTGCGTACCATCACCCTTCCGCGGCCCGTGCCGGAGCGCCGCGGCCTCGCGACAGGACCGCGCTGCAGGAGGACTCCATGGCCGCCACCCGAACCGCCGAGGTCAGCTGGGCCGGCTCGCTCGCCGAGGGCAGTGGCTCGATCGACTACGTCACCAGCGGCGCGTTCACTCGCCTGCCGGTGACCTGGGCGTCACGGACCGAGGCCGCCGGCGGTCGCACCAGCCCCGAGGAGCTCCTCGCCTCGGCCCACGCCTCGTGCTTCGCGATGGCCTTCTCCGCCGGCCTGGGGCGCAATGGGACGCCGCCGGCGTCCCTGGTGGTGAAGGCCGCGGTGACGTTCGACAAGCTCGAGGCCGGCTGGAAGGTCGTCTCGTCGGCGCTCACGGTACGGGGAGTCGTGCCTGGACTCGACGCGGCGACATTCGCCCGGCTGGCCGAGGCGGCCAAGGACGGCTGTCCCGTCTCGCAAGCGCTCCAGGGCAATGTCGAGCTCTCGGTCGTCGCCATGCTGGACGCCTGACCGGGCGTCTCCCAGCGCGGCCACAGCAGGCCGCCCGGGGCCTACGCCCCGATCGTCAGGACGCGGCGCGGGTTCTCCACCGTGATCTGGCGGATCTCGGCATCCGAGACGCCGCGCTCGCGGAGGCGGGGCAGGAACACGCCCTGGAGGTAGGCGTAGCCGTTGCCGCCGTAGAAGACGAGCTGCGAGTTGTCGCACACGTCCTGCGAGAGGAGGATCCGGTCCGCGCGGCCGCGCTCGAGCATCCGCAGGATGAGCTCGATGACCCGGGGCTCGCCCCGGCGCTCCATCGGGGTGAACGACATCCCCAGGAAGTCGCACTCGATGGAGGCGCCACGCTCGACGATGGCCAGCCAGTGGGCGAGGACCGGGTGCGAGTCGGCGTGGCCGATGACGACCCGGGTGGGATCCGCGCCCCCCTCCTCGAGGATCTCGAGCTGGCGGAGCCCGACGGGCGACATGACGGCGTGGGTCGTGACGGCCATCCCGGTCGCCTGCGCGGCGCGGGCGGAGGCCCGCAGGACGCGTTCCTCCTGGGCCGACACCCAGGGCTTGTGGACGCCGATCTCGCCGATGATCCCGGGCCCGACCCGCGTCCCTCCGGCGTCCTCGCTGCCGGGCACACCCTCCTCGAACTCGCGGATCATCACGTCAGCCAGCTCGGCCACGCTCCGCCGGTCGATCAGCGCGTCGGGCGGGTAGTAGGGCTCGCGATACCAGCCGGTGCCCATCACGATGTGCAGCCCCGTCCGCCCGGCGATCGTCCGCAGCCAGGCGGGGTCACGGCCGATGCCGGGCAGGGTCACGTCGACGAGGGCGGTCCCGCCCGCCTCGCGGAACCGCGCCAGCTCGGCCGCGACGAGGTCCTCGTCCGCCGTCAGCTCCCAGTAGTCGAAGCGCTGGGGGATCGCCCAGAGCCGACACTGGGTGTGCTCGTGGGGGAGGGTGAACCCGAGCTCCGCGGGATCGATCCGCCCGAGGACAGTCTGCACGAAGGGCGCCATGGACGGATTATCCGCCCCCGGAGGCCACCCCGGCCGGGCCGTCCGGCCCTGGGCACGCCGGGCCTGCCGTGCGCGCGCGCGTTGTGACGGGTCCCCGATCGTGCCATCATCGGCCGGACCGTCGCGGCCATGGGCCGCCGGCCAGGCAGGGTGCAGCGGCGGGCGGCACGAGCCCCCGCCCCAGGAGGAGGACGCTCTCAATGCAGACGACCCGCCGGATCGCGGCGCTCGTCGCCGTCTTCGGGCTCGCCCTTGCGGCGTGCTCGGGCGGGGCGAGCCCGACGCCGGCCGCTTCCACGCCCGCGAGCGAGGCGCCGAGCGTCGACCCGAGCTCGCTCCTCGGCAAGGTGCTGGCCGCGGGCAAGATCGTGATGTCCACGGACCCGCAGTACCCACCCCAGTCGTCGCTCAAGGACGACGGGACCTACGAGGGCTTCGACATCGACGTCGGGACCGAGATCGCCAAGCGCCTCGGGGTGAAGATCGAGTTCACCACGCCCGACTGGAACATCATCACCGCCGGCTCGTGGGCCGGGCGCTGGGACTTCAGCGTCGGCTCGATGACGATCACGACGCCGCGCGAGAAGGTCCTCGCCTTCAGCAAGCCCTACTACTACACGCCGGCCCAGATGGCCGCCTCGACCGCCTCGGGCATCACGACCCTCGACGGGCTGGCCGGCAAGACGATCTGCGCCGGCGAGGCGACCACCTACTACGACTGGCTGACGGGCGCTCTCGACCTCGGGACGTACACCCCGACGGCGAAGCCCCCCGAGGGCAGCAAGGCGACGACGCTCAGCACCGACCGCCTCTGTGCGGAGGCCTGGAAGGCCGGCCGGAAGGACTTCGAGGGCTGGCTCAGCTCGTCCACGACCGTCGACCAGGCGATCAAGGACGGGCTGCCGATGATCAAGGTCGGCGACCCGGTCTACTACGAGCCACTCGGGGTCGCCTTCGACAAGAGCGGTCCCGATCCGGCGGGCATGGTCGACAGGGTCAACCAGATCCTCGACGACATGCGCGCCGACGGTACCCTCAAGGGCTTCTCCGAGAAGTGGTTCGGCGCCGACCTGACGGTCGAGCAGGGATCCTAGCGCCGGCGATCCGCTGATCTCGACGGGGGCGTCCGCACGGGCGCCCCCGTCGCGCATGCGGGACGGAGGGACGACATCGTGACCGCATCGACCGGCGCGATCGCGCCAGCGGGGGGCGCCACCCCGAGCGCGCCGCTCAACCCGATCGTCGAGGCGATCGCCGGCCAGCGGCGGCGCCAGACCCGGCGCTTCCGGCTGGTCTTCGTCGCCACCTGGGCAGTCGTCATGGGCGGCGCGCTCGGATCGCTCGTGTACGGCGGCAAGATCGACTTCGCCTTCATGGCCCAGTGGACCCCGTACATCCTCGGCGGCGTGCAGACGACGATCTTCGTGGCCGTCTGCTCGATCACGATCGCCATCTGCTTCGCCGTCCTGGGCGCCCTCGGCCGGCTGAGCTCCAACCCCGTCCTCTATGCCATCTCGACCCTCTATGTCTCGCTGGTGCGGGGCACGCCGCTGCTCGTCCAGATTCTCTTCATCTACCTCGCCCTGCCGCAGGTCGTCCCGGCCGTGGCCGAGATCCCCGGGCTCGCCCTCGGCATGTTCGCCCTCTCCTTCAACTACGGCGCCTACATGACGGAGACGTTCCGGGCCGGAATCCAGGCCGTCCCCCGCGGCCAGACGGAGGCCGCCCAGGCCCTGGGCATGCCGGGTCGAACCCGGATGCGTCGGATCATCCTGCCCCAGGCGATCCGGATCATCACCCCGGCCATCGGCAACGAGTTCATCTCGATGATCAAGGACTCGTCGCTCGTCTCGGTCATCGCCGTCCCCGAGCTCCTGTGGCGGGCCCAGCGCGTCGGACAGTCGAACTTCCGGACGCTCGAGACCCTGATGGTCGCGGCGGCCATCTACTGGGGCCTCACGATCGTGCTCTCGGTCGTCCAGGATCGCCTGGAGAAGCGCATGGCCGAGAGCGACCGGCGGATCTGAGATGGCCGAGACCGCCGCGACTCGGAGCGCCGATCGCTACGCGCGCCTCCATGACCCGTTCGCCGCGCCGGGCGCCCTCACTCCGACCGGTGCCGCGCCCATCGTGCGAGCCCTCGAGATCGAGAAGTACTTCGGCTCCAACTACGTCCTGCGTGGCTGCACCGTCGAGGTCTACCCGCGCGAGACCATCTGCATCATCGGCCGTTCGGGCTCCGGGAAGAGCACCCTCCTGCGCTGCCTCAACTTCCTGGAGGAGCCGACGGCCGGCGCGGTCGAGATCGACGGCCTGCGTGTCGAGGCCGATCCGCTCCACTCGCGGAGCTCCAACCACCGCGAGCAGATCCGCCAGATCCGGATGCGGGCCCAGATGGTCTTCCAGGAGTTCAACCTCTTCCCCCACATGAAGGTGATCGACAACCTCATCGAGGCGCCGGTCCGGGTCAAGGGCGTCCCGCGGGACCAGGCCATCGCCACCGCCGAGAAGTACCTCGCCAAGGTGGGCCTCTCCGAGAAGCGCGACGAGTACCCGGCCCGCCTCTCCGGCGGGCAGAAGCAGCGCGTCGCCATCGCCCGGGCACTGACGATGGAGCCACGCGTCCTCCTGTTCGACGAGCCGACCTCGGCCCTCGACCCGGAGCTGGTCGGCGAGGTCCTCAAGGTCATGGCAGAGCTCGCCCACGAGGGGGCGACCATGATCGTCGTCACCCACGAGATGGCCTTCGCCAAGGAGGCCGCCGACCGCGTCTACTACATCGACCAGGGGGTCTTCCTCGAGGTGGGACCACCCGACCAGGTGATCGACGCGCCCCGGGATCCCAGCACGGCCAAGTTCCTGGCCCGCCTGCTCAACAAGTGAGGCCATGAGCGACCAGCCGCCGCCGACCGATGACGAGGTCGAGCAGCGCCTTCGCGCCCTCAAGGGCGAGGTGGTGGACGACCCCCGGCGATCGTGGTCGAGCCGCGGCCCCACGGGCGGCGGCTCCGGGGCTCCGCGAAGCGGGCCGTCGGCCGGCCCGGGCGTCCGCGCCGTCTCATGGAGCGTGTCGCAGGCCCAGGCGGGACGCCTCGGCCTCTGGATCGGCCTCGCCTTCGTCGCCTTCGGCGGCTACCTCGTGCTGGCCGAGATCGTCCCCGGCATCGCCCTCGCCGGCTCCGCGGTGCTCGCGGTCGTCGGCGGCGTCCTCGTCGCCTGGCACGTCACCGGCCGCGCCGGCACGTGGGCCCTCTACGCGGGGGCCGTGCTGGCCGGCTTCGGGGCTGTCCGGCTCGCCGCCGGCCTGGCGAGCCTGCCGGCGGCCGGCTGGGGAACGCTCGGCGCCGGGCTCGGGCTCCTCGCGATCGCGGTCCGGCGCGCGATCCGCGGCGGGGGGATCGGCTGGCAGGCCTGGATCGGTGGCGCGCTGGCGGTCTTCGGCGGGTGGGGCGCCGTGGGCGCGGCCATCCCTGGGTTCCCGACCCTGGGCGACCTCATCGTCCCGATCGTCCTGGTCCTGATCGGCGCGACGTTCCTGCGGCGAGGGTTCCGCTAGCGCGGCGCCGGCGCCCGGATCGATCCCCGGCCGCGAGCGGCTACCGCCCGGCCGGCACCGCGGTCGCCGTCGCCACCGCGCCGGCCACCCCGTCCGCGATCCGCACCAGCTCGTCCTCGGTCACGACGAACGGGGGCCCCAGGAGGATCGTGTCGCCGTCCACGCCGTTGGCGGCGCCGGTCCCCGAGTACACGAGGACGCCAGCCTCGCGTGCCGCGGCCACGATCGCCTCCGTGCGCCGCTCGGCCCGCGGGAACGGCGCCGTGGTCACCCGGTCGGCGACGATCTCGAGGCCCACCATCAGCCCGCGGCCGCGGATCTCCCCGACGTGCGGATGGCCGCCCAGGCGCTCGCCGAGGAGCGTCCGCAGTCGTTCCCCCTTGACGGCCGATGCCGCCACCAGGCCCTCCTCGCGCAGGATGCGCAGGACCTCGCGAGCGACCGCGGCGCCCACCGGGGAGTGGCTGAAGGTGAACCCGTGGACGAAGCCGCCCCCCGCGATCGTCTCGTAGACCGGGCCCGACGCGGCCGCGAAACCGAACGGCCAGTAGCCCGACGTCGCGCCCTTCGCCGCCACGAGGAGGTCGGGCCGGAGGCCCCAGTGCTCGCTGGCGAACCAGCGTCCCGTCCGCCCGAAGCCGGTCATCACCTCGTCGGCCACGAGGAGGACGCCGTGCCGCCGGCAGACGTCGGCGATGGCGGCCCAGTAGTCGTCCGGCGGGACGACCGCGCCGAGGGTCGCGCCGACGATCGGCTCCGCCACGAAGGCGGCAACCCGAGCCGGGCCGGCGGCCTCGATCGCGACCTCCAGCTCGGCGGCCAGCGCCGCCGGGTCTCCCAGGGCGTGGGCGGCCGCCTGGCCGGCACGGTAGGGGTACGGCGCGGAGACGTGCTGGAAGCGGCCCAGCCACGGCGCATACGGACGGCGGAGCGGCTCGCGCCCGGAGAGGTCCAGGGCGCCCAGGGAGTTGCCGTGGTAGCTGCCCCAGCGGGCGATGACGACGTCGCGGGACGACTCTCCGCGGGCGAGGTGGTACGCACGCGCCATCTTGAGCGCCGTCTCGATCGCCTCGGACCCGCCCGAGACGGGGTAGACCGCCGGCGCGTCGAGGGGGAGGATCGTGGCGAGGTCGGCGGCGTACGCCTCCAGCGCCTCGGTCGTGAAGGCCGTCCCGTGGGCGTAGGCGATCCGTCCGGCCTGGGCCGCCATGACCGCCGCGACCTCGGCCCGGCCATGCCCGATCCCGACGACGATGGCCCCCCCGGCTGCGTCGAGGAAGGCGCGACCGCCGGTGTCCCAGATGGTGGTCCCGTTGGCGGCGACGGCGACGGGCAGGCGGCGTCCGAAGACGCGGGGAAAGACGCGACCGGCGGATGTGTCCATGTCGTGATTCTAGGGATCGGGGGCCGGCGGGGGGCTCCGCGGCCGCGAACGGGGCGCTGATGCCGCGGCGGCGGTCCCCGTCGTCGTCCGGCTAGACGCGACCCTTCGGGACGGTCTGCCAGTAGGTCCGGTTGAAGACGATCTTGCCGAGGTGCCAGAGCTGATTCGGCTTGGGCGGCTTCGGCGGGTGGTCGTAGTCGAAGGAGAGGAGCGTTCCCTTCCCGTCGCCGACCTCGAAGAAGCACATCACCTTGCCCGTGTAGAGGGCGTGCTTCCCGGAGGGCGCCCGTCCCAGGACCGCGGCGGCCACTCGCTCGGCGACGACCGGCGCCTCGAAGTGCGCGGTCGAGCCGGCCTTGGAGAGTGGCAGGTCGGTCGCGTCGCCAAGCGCGTAGACGTTCGGGTAGCGCTCGACGTCCTCGTCCCGGGTGCCGGGCGCGGCCATCTTCTTGACCTGCAGGGTGTACCGGTCGGTGGGCAGCCAGCCCGACTTCGGGGCGAGCTCGGAGTCGATCACGACCTGCGACCCCTTGTGGGGTGGCACGCAGATCAGGAGGTCGTAGGGGTACTCCTCCATCGCGTCGGTGATGACGACCTTGCGCTCCGCGTCGATGGAGTCGATCCCGGCCAGGAGCTGCAGGTCGATCCCCTTCTCCGCGAAGATCGGGGTCGCCATCTCGCTCACGCTCTCGATCGTGAAGGCGCGGTTGATGGGCGAGAGGAACTGGAGCTGCGTCTTCTCCCGGAGGCCGCGCTCGCGCAGCTCGGACTCCACGAGGAAGGCGACCTCGAGCGGCGCCGGCGGGCACTTGTAGGGGATCCCGGCGATGCCGATCACGATCTTCCCGCCAGTGAAGGCGTCGAGCGCCTTGCGCATGCGGGCGGAGGCCTCGGCCGTGTAGAAGTGGTGGGCCTCCTGGTCGAAGTGCTCGATCGCCTCGGGGACGATCCGCGATCCGGTCGCGATCACGAGCTGGTCGTAGACGAGGACCTCGCCGGAGCCGAGCTCCACCCGCGAGCCTTCGACGTCGATCCGGTCGATCGAGTCGACGACCAGGTCGACGTTCCCGTCGAGGAGCGAGCGCTCGGGGCGGATGAGCTTCTCCGGTCGCTGGTGGCCCATCGCGATGTACATGTAGCCGGGCTGGTAGGTGTGCTTCCCGGAGGCGTCGACGACGGTGACCTTCGCCTCGCCCTTGGCGATCCGGCGCTTGAGCTTGCGGGCGACGAGATTGGCGGTGAGGGTCCCGCCGACGCCCCCGCCCAGGATGACGACCCGCTTCATCGGTCGCTCCTACCGGGCCTTCGTGACGACGATCTCGTCGTAGCCGTCCCGGGCCTCGATGGCCACGAGCGTGTGGCCGGCCTTCTCGACCCACTTCGGGATGTCGATCTTGCTGCCCTTGTCGGCGGACCAGACGGCGATCGTGTCGCCGACCTCGGACTCCTTGATGGCCCGGATGAGCTCCATCAACGGCCCCGGGCAGAAGCTGCCGCGGGCGTCGACGGTGCGGGAGATGGTGGGCGTCATGGGGCGGTTCCTTCCACTTCGGGACGCGTCGAGACGGGGTCGGGACGCGTTGGGATCGAGGGGCGTCCGGCGGGCCGCCGGGGGGGTCGGGCGGCCCGCCGTGCCATCGGCATCGTCAGATGAAGAGCGGTGCGTCGCCTTCCTGGAGCAGGGCGATGACGGTGGCGGCTCCTACCGGATCGCCGAGGCCGTCGATCATGTCTTCCTTCTTGAGGCCGAACATGTCCATGGTCATCTGGCAGGGCATGAACTCGACGCCCATCGCCTGGGCGATCTCGAGGAGCTCCTTGGGGCTGGCGACGCTGTACTGCTTGGCGAGCTTGCGCATCATCCAGGGCCCCATGCCCAGGAAGTTCATCTTCGAGAGCTTGCGGTGCGAGATGCCCGGCCGCTGCATGAAGGACATCATCTTCTGCATCGCGTTGTCGCCGGTGATGCGCTTCTGGTCCTTGACGAACGTCTGGAGGCCCCAGAAGGTGAGGAAGACGCGGACCTTGGCA
Organism: uncultured Chloroflexia bacterium; assembly: GCA_963821235.1. Taxonomy (GTDB): domain Bacteria; phylum Chloroflexota; class Limnocylindria; order Limnocylindrales; family CSP1-4; genus CTSoil-043. Next base: position 1,589,204 of record CAWGCS010000001.1, on the reverse strand, counting down.
CCCATCGCCGCGCCGGTGGTGGCGAGGATCATGGTGGCCCAGGTCTTCTCCAGCTCACCGCTGTAGCAGATGATCAGGATGTCGCGAGGCTTCACCTCTCCGGCGGGTTGCGGCGCGGGCGCGGGCTCGACGGCGGGGAGGGGGGGTTCGGCGACGACGGTCATCGGGGATCACTCACTTCTTGCGCAGGACGAAGCGGTAGACGCCGCTCTCGACGGACTGCTCCACGAGCTCGTTGCCGGTGGCCTTGGCCCAGGCCGTGAAGTCCTTGACGGACCCGGGGTCGGTCGCGAGGACCTCGAGAAGCTGGCCGGAGGCGAGGCTCTTGACTGCCTGCGCCGTCTTGACGATCGGCATCGGGCAGGAGAGCCCCTTGGCATCGACGATCTGGGCGATCTGCTCGGTCGACATCGGTGGTGTTCCTTTCGGTCGTCGGTCAGATGAAGAGGATGTGGCCGTCGCCGGCGTTCAGGTAGAAGGCGGTCACGCCCTCCACGCCGTCGACGAGGGGGTCCAGGTCCTCCTCCTCGATCTTGAGGACGTCCATCGACAGCGAGCACGCCTGGATGTCGACCTCGCCGAGCTCCTTGGCGACGCGAAGGGTCGCGTGCCAGGGCTGCTGCCCGGCCCGGGCGGCCTCGGCGACGAGGGCCGCGCCGCGCGCGCCGGCTTCGGGGGCGAGCCCCAGGGCGGTCGAGATCCTGTCCTTGCGGAAGGCCTCGAGACCCCAGTACTGGAGGAAGATGTTGACCCTGCGGCCGAGGGCGGCGGCGCCGCTGGTCATCACCGCGGCTGCCTGGAGGCGGTCCTCGGTGCCCGAGAACAGGACGATGTTGAGGGGTTCGTCGTTCACGCGATCTCCTCAGCCGGCGCCGGCGGGCGAGGCGACAGCCATCGGCCGCTCGTCGGACGGGGTCGGGCGATCAGACAGCTCGCCGAGGCGGGCGAGGCGGCGCATCAGGACTCCGCGCATGAGGTTGCAGGCGTCGATGACCTCAGGGTCCGTCAGGTGGTACCTGACCTCCCGGCCGTCACGCTGCGCCTCGACGATCCCGGCAGCCCGCATCACGGCGAGGTGCTGGGAGACGTTCGGCTGCGAGATCCCCATCTCCTCCGCCAGGCGGCCGACTTCCTTCGGCTCGCCGGCCAGCAGGTGCAGGATCTCGAGCCGGCGCGGGCTCGCGAGAATCTTCATCACTTCCGACTGCAGGCTCCAGATGGGGTCCATGCGGGCATTGTGGACACATGCGCACTTGCGCATCATTGCCGGATGGACCGTTCGCGGGCCCAGCCGGCAGGGGGGTGGAGGGCCGTTCGGCAGGGGTCTCCTTGAAGGCCCGGGCGGGGCGGGGGCCTGGCGACTGCAGGCGGGTGCGGGGCCTGAGACGGGCGCGGGCGGTTGCGGGCGTGGGTGTGCTCCCAGGCCACGCGCCCGCAGGCCAGGGCGCCACGCGCCTGACCGGCGACGGTGCTCGGCGCCGCGCGGGTGTGCCTCCAGGCCATCCACTACGGGCCAGGCGCGGGTGTGCCCGCACGCCACGGGCCCGCAGGCCAGGGCGCCACGCGCCTGACCCGGCGACGGTTCCCGTTGAAGGAGCGCACGGGAAGCCCGCAGCGACTTGAACCGTGGTCAGCGTGGGCGTGGCACGCGCGGACGGCGACGGTTCGCCGGCCCGGCCCCGGAATCGTCGCTGGAATGGGAGTGTCGCGCCTGGAATCGAGGTCGGCAGGGCGCTCCTGAGCCGTGCCTGCCGGCACCTCGCGACGCGTGTGCAGCCCCGATGATCCAGCGAGGTAGCGTCGTGTGCGGTCGACGGCCGCGGCTCAGGCGAACACGAGCGCGTTGCCCCCTGGATCGCGGCCGAGGCGGAGGGCGGCCCATGCGGCGGTCGGAGAGACGGTGAACGCGGTGGCAAGGACGGCCTCCGCAGCGCGAACCGCGGCCCGGTTGCCGCGCGTGTCGGCGACGAGCAGGATCACGCGCGGCAGACCCGAGTCCCGGCGCTTCGCTTCGATCCGGCGCATGAGTGCCTAGACATCCCTGAGGCGGGTCTCGGCCTCGAGCGCGACGCGCGCGGCCCGACTCTCGAGCACGGCGTCCCAGGCCCGCGGATCGCCGGGCTGGCCGACCGGGACCTCGACGCGCCAGCGCCAGTCGTCGCCGATCCGTCGCCCTGCGCGCTGGAGCAGGGCGACGTGAGCCGCGTCGCGGAGCGGCGGGCCGAACGGGTAGGCGCGAGCGCCCAGCTCGTGGCCGACGGCGGCGAACAGCTCGGCGAGCCTTTGCACCGAGACGCCGACGACATCGGCCCGCTCGATCTTCCCGACCGTGCCGGGGTCGACGCCGGCGGCACGGGCCACGGCCGCCTGGCTGAGCCCGGCGGCGATCCGGCTCTCGCGCAGCTCGCGCCCGAGCTCGATCCGGAGGTACCGGCCCCGCCGTCGTCCGCGGTCGATGGCTCGTTCCCTGCTCCCCATGAGGCTAGCCTGCACGACGCGCCTCAACGGGGGCTTACGTGGGCCTCGACCAGCCGCGACACCGCCGCGTCGGGCACGCCGCGCCCGTTCTGACGACGATTCCCCTCATGAGAGCGTCCCCCGGGTCCGACGCCGACCCGAACCGCGGTCAGCGCGGGCGTGAGACGCCCGAACGGCAACGGTTCGCGACCGCGAATGGCGAACCGGATTCGGGATGGGAATGTCGCGCCTGCAGGGAAGCATGTTGCGGGTGCGGGGCCGGAGACGGGCGCGACGCATCGGCGCCGCCCGACCCGCGACCCGGCGCCCTGCGGACACGCGACCCGGCGACCCGGCGCCACGATGGCCCGTCAGCAGATGCGGGGCAGCTGCTCCCCGACGAGCACGTCCACGATCCGCTCGCTGCCGACGATGGTCCGGATGGTGACCATGCCGGGGTGATCGGCGACGACCTCCCCGATCCGGGCCGCGTCGGAGCCTTCCGGACGGGCGCGCATCGCGGCGACGACGGCATCGGCCGACGGGGCGGGCACGATCGCCACGAGCTTGCCCTCGTTGGCCACGTGGAAGGGATCGAGGCCCAGCATCTCGCAGGCGGCGCGCACGGGGCCCGGGATCGGGATGGTGGCCTCGTCGAGGATCATGCCGACGCCCGACGTCCCGGCGATCTCGTTGAGCGCCGAGGCGAGGCCGCCACGCGTCGGGTCGCGCAGCACGTGGACGTCCGGCTCGACCGCGACGATGTCGGCCACCAGGCGATTGAGGGCCCGGGTGTCTGAGGCGATCTCGACCTCGAACTCGAGACCCTCCCGGACGCTCATGATCGCGACGCCGTGGAGCCCGATGGGGCCGGAGAGGATCACCGAGTCGCCCGGGCGGGCCCGCTCGGCGGACGGCGCGACGCCGTCGGGGACGAGGCCGATCCCCGCCGTGTTGACGAAGAGCCGGTCGGCGGCGCCGCGTCCCACGACCTTCGTGTCGCCCGTCACGATCGGGGCGCCGGCCGCCGCGGCCGCGCGGGCCGCCGAAGCCGTGATCGCGGCCAGCTCGTCGAGGGGAAGGCCCTCCTCGATGATGTAGGCCAGGGAGATCGCCAGGGGCTGGGCGCCCATCATCGCCAGGTCGTTGATGGTGCCGTTGACCGCCAGCTCCCCGATGTCGCCGCCGGGGAACCGGATCGGGCTCACCACGAACGAGTCCGTCGTGAAGGCGACCCGCCGGCCTGCCACGTCGACGACGGCGGCGTCGTTGAGCGGCCCGCCGGGCGATGCGGCGGCAAGGGCCGGCCCCAGCACGTCCCGCAGCAGGGCGTTCGACAGCTGGCCGCCGGAGCCATGGCCGAGGATGACCCGCTCGCCCTCGGCGATCGGGGCCGGGCAGGCGACGCCCACCGGGTCGATGGTCGGCCCAGGCGCACCGTCGGTGGCGGCGAACGGATCGCGGCTCTCGCTCATCGGGAGGCCTGCGAGCCGGGGAGGGGCGCCACCTGGACGAGCGGCGCGACGGGCAGCGGCGACCGCGTCGCGCCCAGCCCTCGGCCGGCGGAGAAGAACGCCGCACAGGTCCCCTCGGAGCTGACCATCGGGGCCCCCAGCGGCTTCTGTGGCGTGCACAGCGTCCCGTAGGCCGTGCAGTCGAGCGGCAGCTTCTCGCCGGTCAGGATAGCCCCGGCGATGCACGCCGGATGCTCGTTCGTGCGGATCTCGCCGACATCGAACTTGCGCTCCGCGTCGAAGCGAGCGTACGGCGCGCGGAGGCGGTACCCGGACTCCGGGATCGCCCCGACGCCGCGCCACTTGCGCTCGCCGACCTCGAAGACCTCGAAGATCTGCTGCTGGGCCAGCGGCACGCCCTCCCGGCGCACGGCGCGCACGTACTGGTTCTCGACCTCCGCCCTGCCCTCCTCCAGCTGGCGGATCGCCATGAGGATCCCCTCCAGGAGGTCGAGCGGCTCGAAGCCGGTGACGACGATCGGCACGCGGTACTTCGCGGCGATCGGCTCGTACTCCGTCCAGCCCATGACGGCGCAGACGTGGCCGGCGGCGAGGAAGGCCTGGACCTGGTTGTTGGGTGAATCGAGGAGCGCGGTCATCGCGGGCGGCACCAGCACGTGCGAGACGAGGACGCTGAAGTTGTCGATCCCCCGCCGGGCCGCCTCGGCGACGGCCATGGCGTTGGCCGGCGCGGTCGTCTCGAAGCCGACGGCGAAGAAGACGACCTGGCGGTCGGGGTTGGCGAGGGCGATCTTGAGCGCGTCGAGCGGCGAGTAGACGATCCGGACGTCGGCGCCGCGCGCCTTGAGGGCCAGGAGGTCCGTCGTCGAGCCGGGAACGCGGAGCATGTCGCCATAGCTCGTGAAGACCACGTCCGGGCGGGCAGCGATCGCCAGCGCCTTGTCGACCTGTTCGAGCGGCGTCACGCAGACCGGGCAGCCCGGGCCGTGGATCATCCGGACGCCGGCAGGGAGAGCCTCGTCGATACCCTGCTTGACGATCGTGTGGGTCTGGCCGCCGCAGACCTCCATGAGCGTCCACGGGCGGGTGGTCACCCGGTGGATCTCGGCCACGAGCTTCCTGGCGAGCACGGGGTCGCGGTACTCGTCGAGGTATCTCATGGCCGCGTCCCTGGGGCGGCGCCGGTCCCGGGTGCCTCCGGCGCCCCGCCGAACGCGCCGGTGCCTGGCGTCCCGTCGTCGGAGAGCACCGCCGGGGCGTCCATCCCCGGCCCCATCGTGGCCAGCTCCTGGCGCACCAGGTCGCCCATCGTGCCGAGGATCTCGAGTGTCTTGAGGGCCTCCTCCTCGTCGACTCGGCTGATCGCGAACCCGACGTGGACGATCACGTAGTCGCCGAGCTGGACCTCGGGGAGGTAGGCGAGGCAGGCTTCCTTGCGGACGCCGCCGAAGTCGACCTTCCCCATCGGGAGGCCGGCGTCGTCGCGGATCTCGATCACCCGGCCGGGGATGCCAAGGCACATGGCGCGATTCCTCCTCAGGCGCCGGGTTCCGGGTGGGCGATCCCCCCGGCCCCTGCAGCCGCCATCCTCGCGGCGGCGATGGCCGCCTGACCGTAGCTGATTCCGCCGTCGTTGACGGGGACCTGGCGATTGATGAACACGTCGAACCCGTCCCGGCGCAGGCGCCGGAGCATGGTCGAGGCCAGGCGGCGGTTCTGGAAGACGCCGCCCGAGAGGCAGACAGTCCGCCGCCCGGTCTCCGCGCGGGCGTGGTCAACGAGCTCGCGGGTGACCTCCGCGATCGTCTCATGGAAGGCGGCGGCGAGGACGCCCGTCGGGCGCCCGGCGGCCACTCCCTCGAGAAGCGCAGCGAGGGTTGGCCGCGGATCGTAGACGAGGAGCCCGTCCGCGCGGACGAGGCGCGCCGGCAGGGCCGCGGCCCGACGCTCGCCGGCGGCGATCTCGAGGTCGATGGCCGCCTGGGCCTCGTACTCCGCCACGTCCCGCAGGCCGATGATCGAGGCCGCGGCGTCGAAGAGACGTCCGGCCGACGAGGCGAGCGGCGCGTTGAGGCGGCGCGCGACCTGGGTCCGGATGACGGCGACCTCCCGCGGGTCGAGGCGGGCGACGAACCCGGCCGCCAGCCCGGGGTCGGGTCCGGCAGCACTTTCGCCGGCGAGTGACTCCGCGGCGAGCAGGTAGCCGAGGGCCATCCGGTAGGGCCGCTTCACGGCCAGCGCGCCCCCCGGGAGGGGTGCCCGGCCGAAACGCGCCAGCCGTCGGTAGCCGGTCAGGTCGGCGGCCAGGATCTCGCCGCCCCACAGCGTCCCGTCGTCGCCCATGCCCAGGCCGTCGTAGGCCACCCCGATGAAGGGCTCGACGATGGCGTGCTCGGCGGCGCACGAGGCGACGTGCGCGTGATGGTGCTGGACCGCGATCCGCCGATCGGGCGGGAACATGGCCACGGCGTACTTCGTGGAGAGGTACTCCGGGTGGAGGTCGTGGACCACGACCTCCGGCTCCAGGGCGAGCAGGCGGGCGAGGTGCGCCAGCCCGTCGGTGAAGGCCCGGTGCGTCGGCAGGTCCTCGAGGTCGCCGTTGTGCGGCGCGACGTGGGCCCGGCGGCCGCGGGCGAGGGTGAAGGTGTGCTTCAGCTCCGCGCCGACGGCCAGGAGGGGACGCCCGGCCGGGATCGGCAGGCCGAGGGCGTCGGGCGCGTAGCCACGGGCGCGCCGGACCATCGACTCGCGCCCGGCGACGACCCGGGTGACCGAATCGTCGTAGCGGGCCCGGATCTCGCGATCGTGGACCAGGAAGGAATCGGCGAGGCCGGCCAGGCGCTCGGCGGCGTCGGCGTCGTCAGTCGCCAGCGGCTCGTCGGAGAGGTTGCCCGACGTCAGGACGATCGGCCTGCCGACGGCCGCGATCAGCAGGTGGTGGAGGGGCGTGTAGGGCAGGAAGAGCCCCAGGCGCCGGTTCCCGGCGGCGACCGAGGGGGCGAGGGCCGGCTCGCCACGACGGCGCGCCACGACGAGCACGATCGGGCGGGCCGCGCCGGTGAGGAGCGCCCGCTCCCTGGCCCCGATCCGGGCAAGCCCCTCCGCGGCGGCGACGTCGGCGACCATCACCGCGAACGGCTTGGCCCAGCGCCGCTTGCGATCGCGCAGCCGGCGGACCGCCGCGTCGTCGGTCGCGTCGCAGGCCAGGTGATAGCCGCCCAGGCCCTTGACCGCCACGATGCGACCGGCCCGGATGTCGGCCACGGCGGCGGCGAGGGCCGCCTCCTCGCCCGCCGTGGGCGCGGCCGCGGCGGTCGGGCGATAGGCGAGACGGGGCCCGCACGTGGGGCAGGCGACGGGCTCGGCGTGGAACCGGCGGTTGGCCGGATCGGCGTACTCCGCGGCGCAGTCCGGGCAGAGGGGGAACGCCCGCATGGTCGTCTGCGCCCGGTCGTAGGGAAGCTCGTCGATGATGGTTGCCCGCGGTCCGCAGTTCGTGCAGTTCGTGAACGGGTACCCGTGGCGCCGGTCGGCCGGGTCGAGGACCTCGTGGAGGCAGTCGTCGCAGGTCGCGATGTCGGGCGGGAAGAGGCGCTCGACGGCGTCCGCGGCCACGCTCTCGTCGATCTCGAAGGGGCTCGGGAGGGGCTCGGCCGCCGCGGCGAGGCCGAGCGCCTGGACGGTGACGCGGTCGACGCGGGCGCGCGGCGGCGCGTCGGAGCGGAGGCGCCGGGCGAACCGGTCGAGCGCCGCCGAGTCGCCGGCCGCCTCCACCTCGACCCGCCCGGCGGCGTTGCGGACGCGCCCGGCCAGCCCGAGCTCGGTCGCCAGGCGCCAGACGAACGGCCGGAAGCCGACGCCCTGGACGACGCCCTCGACGACGATGCGACGGGCTGCCCGCGCCTCCCCGACTCCGGCGGCGGGGACGCGCACGCCCGGCTCCACGGATGCAGCCATGCGAATAGGTTGCCCGGTCGGGCCCGCCTCCCGGATGGGCCGAATGGCCCGTCGATGGGCGTCCCGCCGCCCGTTCGTGACGGTGGACTCTGGCCCCTGCGCCCGTGCGGGCGCACGATCGTCGCACGAGCGCGGGCCGCTCGGCACGCGCCGTCACACCCGGAGGCGTTCCGATGAGGCTCCAGCGCGAGCACCAGCATCGGCCCGTCACCCTCGTCTGGCTCGACGCCGACGAGGCGATCCTGCTGCGGGGCGGCGTCCCGGCCGCCGCCGCCGGCGCGCCAGACACCCATCGGCTGCGGTCGGAGGTGCCGCCCCACCGGCGCGCGACCGGCCGCGCCCACCACGACCCGCGGGTGCGCTCGGGCGGCGGCGCCGATCCGGACGACCTGGCCGAACGGCGCCGCGAGCGCATCCTGGCCGCCTACCTCCGGGCCGTCGCCGCGCTGGTGCCGCCGGAAGACCGTGTCGTGGTGCTGGGTCCAGGGCCGGTCCATGGACGCCTGGCCGCCGAGCTCCGGGCCGACGACCTGCGCCACCGGCGGGACCGCCCGGTCGACGAGGCGCCTGCGGAGCACCTCACCGAGCGCCAGCTGCGAGCCCGCCTGCGCGAGCTCACTGGCGCCACCCCCGATCGACAGATGCCCGCCAACGCGGGCATCCGGGCCTGAGGATCGGACCGGGTCGGGACGGCCCGGAGCCCGTCGATCCGACGCCCGTCAACGGGCCGTTCCGACACCGAATCGCAACCCTTCGGCACTCCCCCGCCCTCCCCCGCGGATGGACGCTCGCCCCAACCAGCGATCCCAGGAGGAACCGAGCTTCATGATCGCCGTCGCGGATGCCGCGCTCGACACCCTGTCGTTAGGCGGCGCGGCGGACCCGGCCGGGGCAGGCCGGGCCGTACCCGCGCCATTCCAGCCCGTCCTCATCGACATCGACCGCTGCAAGGGCTGCGCGCTCTGCGTCGCCGCCTGCCCCAAGGGGATCCTCGCGCTCGACGAGAGCCGGGTGAACGTCCAGGGCTATCACCCTGTCCGGATCACGAACCCGGACGCCTGCACCTCCGATGCCCACTGCGCGCGCGTCTGCCCGGACTGCGTCCTCACGATCCTCGCCCGCCCCCGGCCGGACCGGGCGGTGTCTGCATGATCGCCTCCCAGGCGCCGGCTGGGCCGCTGCCGGAGACGACCATCCGCCCCCTTCCCCACCGCCACCGCAAGCGCGTTCTCATGAAGGGCAACGAGGCGATCGCCGAGGCCGCCATCCGCGCCGGCTGCGATGCCTATTTCGGCTACCCGATCACCCCCCAGGCGGAGCTGCTGGAGTGGATGGCCCGGCGCATGCCGGAGGAGGGCCGGCCCTTCGTCCAAGCCGAGTCGGAGCTGGGCGCGATCAACATGGCCCTCGGCGCGGCGGCCACCGGCGCCCGGGTCCTGGTGAGCTCCTCCTCGCCCGGGATCAGCCTGATGGCCGAGGCGATGAGCTACATGGCCGGCTCGGAGGTCCCGGTCGTCCTCGTCAACGTGATGCGCGGTGGCCCGGGCCTGGGGAGCATCGGCCCGAGCCAGTCCGACTACTTCCAAGCCACCAAGGGTCACGGCCACGGCGACTACCGGGTGCCGGTCCTCGCCCCCGCTTCCATCAGCGAGGCGATGGCGCTCACGGCCGATGCCTTCGAGCTCGCCGAGCGCTACCGGACCCCGGTCATGATCCTGACCGACGGCATCCTCGGCCAGGCGATGGAGCCGGTCGAGCTGGCCTTCCGCGAGCCGCCCCGCCTCGACGCCGACTGGGCGCTCGGCGGCGCGGCCGGACGGCCGCCCCGCGTGGTCCGCTCCCTCCACCTGAAGCCCGAGGACCTGGAGGTCCACAACCGCCACCTGCAGGCGAAGTTCGCCGCGATCGTCGAGCGCGAGGTGCGCCACGACGGCGAGGGCCTCGCGGACGCCGACCTCGTGGTCGTGGCCTACGGCACGGCGGCCCGGGTCGCCCGGACCGCGATCGCGCGGGCACGCGCCGAGGGGCTCCGGGCTGGGCTCTTGCGGCCGGTCACCCTCTGGCCCTTCCCCAGCGAGTCGCTCCACGACCTGGCCGCCCGCGTCCGCGGCCTGCTCGTCGTCGAGCTCTCAGCGGGCCAGATGGTGGAGGACGTCCGCCTGGCCGTCGAAGGTCGGGCGCCGGTCGCCTTCGAAGGCCGCACCGGCGGCATCGTCCCGACGCCGGGCGAGGTGCACGCCGCCCTGCGCCGTCTCGCGGCGGCGACGGCCGTGCCCCTCGGGGAGGCGGTGCGATGAGCGTCACGATCCCCGAGGGGGCCCGGGTCATCTTCGGCCGGCCCGAGCTCCTGGTCGACCGGACCAGCAGCTACTGCCCCGGCTGCGGGCACGGCGTCGTCCACCGCCTCATCGCGGAGGTGCTGGGCGAGCTCGGCCTCGGGCCGCGCACGATCGCCGTCGCGCCGGTCGGCTGCGCCGTCTTCGCCTACGACTACCTGGGCCTCGACTTCGTCGAGGCCCCCCACGGGCGCGCGCCCGCGGTCGCCACCGGGATCCGGCGGGTCCGCCCGGACGCCTTCGTCCTCACCTACCAGGGCGACGGCGACCTGGCCGCCATCGGCACCGGCGAGATCGTCCATGCGGCCGCCCGCGGGGAGCTCCTGACCGCGGTCTTCGTGAACAACGGGATCTACGGCATGACGGGCGGCCAGATGGCCCCCACGACGCTCCTCGGCCAGCGGACGACCTCATCGCCGGGCGGCCGGGAGGCTGCCCTCCACGGCTACCCCGTCCCGATGACGGAGATGCTCGCCGTGCTGCCCGGCGTCGCCTACGCGGCGCGCGGGTCGGTGGCGGACTCGGTCGCCATCGGGCGCACCAAGCGCTACCTGCGGCGTGCCTGCGAGGTCCAGCTGGAGGGCCGGGGCTTCGCCATCGTCGAGGTCCTCAGCAACTGCCCGGTCGGCTGGGGGATGACCCCACGGGAGTCGATCGAGCGCCTGCGGGACGTCGTGGCCCTCGAGTACCGGCCCGGCATCATCGTCGACCGGACGACGGCGACGGCGGAGGCCGTGCCGGCCCGCCCGACGGGCGGCGACCCCGCCGCCGGCGAAGCGGCGGAGCGATGACGATGGAGCGCTCCATCATCTTCGCCGGCTTCGGCGGCCAGGGAATCCTCTTCGCCGGCAAGGTCCTCGCCCGCGCGGCGATGTCGGAGGACCGTGAGGTCCTCTGGATCCCGTCGTACGGCCCGGAGATGCGTGGCGGGACTGCCTCGTGCACGGTCATCGTCGGCGACGAGCCGATCGGCTCGCCGATCGTCGACGAGGCTGACGCGGCCGTGGTCCTGAACCCGCCGTCCCACGCCAGGTTCGCCTCGCACGTCGCCCCTGGCGGCCTGCTGGTGACCAACGAGACGCTGGTCGGCGAGGTCTGCGACCGGACCGACATCACCGAGCTGCGGATCCCCTGCACGCGCCTGGCCAGGGACGCGGGGGACGACTCCCTCGTCAGCGTCGTCGCCCTCGGGGCGCTCGTCGGCTACCTCCAGCTCGTGCGGCCGGCCTCCGTCCGCACCGCGATCCGGGACTCGGTCGGGGCGCGGCGACCGGAGGTGCTCGCCGCCGACCTGGCAGCCTTCGACGTGGGGCACCGCGTGGGCGCTCGCGGCCGGCCCCGCCCGGACCGGGTGACCGTCCCGATCTGAGCCGTCAGGCAGGGCCGACGCCGAGGCGCCCGCCGCGGGCGTCGTGGCCGCGGCGGCGCTTCACGAGCTTGAGGCGGAAGCGGTCCTCGCGCTCCCGCTGCTCCAGGCTCAGCTCGATCGCCGCCGTCTCGGCGTCGAGCGCCGGGATCACCAGCGTCCGGAGGGCGTTCACTCGGCTGCTCGTCCGGCGGATCTCGCGGGCCAGCCGGAGGACGCGGGCCTCCATCGTCGCGACGCGCAGGGCGATCGTCAGCTCCTCCTCGAACCGCTCCGCGGCGGCCTCGACGGCCGGGCCGGTCGCGAGCGGGTCCCGCCCCCGCGCCGCCGCCGGGCGGACGAGGCTGCGGGCGGCGACCGTCGGGACCGGCACGCCCATCACCGTCGTGAACAGGACGTCCACCCCGATCTCACCCGCGGCGCCGGCGCCCGCTGCCGCGACGGTCGCGGCGCCGTGCCGGACGCGCGCCGTCTCGAGCGCCAGCCGGGCCTCCGCCGCCGCCGCCTCCAGCTCCCGCCGTGCCGCGACCGCCGTCCGGATCTCCCGGTGGAGCTCCTCGAGGAGGGCGTCCCGCTTGTCCTCCAGGAGCCGGCGCCCCTGGCGGGCCAGGGCGAGGCGGGCGCGCCCCGCCAGGAGCGCCATGCGCGTCCGCGGCAGCCCGCCCGCCGTCGTCATGCCGGCGCCCGTGCCGCGCGCGCCGCCGCCACCAGGTCGGCCGGGAGCCGGGTGAGGGTGTCGTCGGACAGGTCGAGGAGCAGCCCCCAGGCGACCTCGAACGATTCGTCGAGGGTCCGTCGCGCCGCCGCCTGGCCGACGAGCCGGGCCTCGAAGGCGTCGGCGAAGGCGAGTATCGCCCGCTCGGAGGTCGAGAGGGTCGCCTCCCCGATCACCGCGACGAGCCGACGCAGCTCTCGCCCACGGGCGTAGAGCGCGTAGAGCTGGTCCGCCACGATGCGGTGCTCTGCCGCGCGTCCGGCCCTCCCCGATGCCCGCGTTCATCACCCGCGAGAGGCAGGGGAGCACATCGATGGGCGGGTCGATCCCCCGGCCCCAGAGGTCGCGCGAGAGGACGATCTGGCCCTCGGTGATGTAGCCGGTGAGGTCCGGGACCGGGTGGGTCACGTCGTCGTCCGGGCAGCGTCACGATCGGCAGGAGGGTCAGCGAGCCCGGCCGGCCCCGGACGCGCCCGGCTCGCTCGAAGAGCGTGGCGAGGTCGGTGTACAGGTAGCCGGGGTAGCCGCGCCGCCCCGGGATCTCCTCGCGCGCGGTGGACAGCTCACGGAGCGCCTCGCCATAGGCCAGCACGTCCGTCATCACGACGAGGACGTCGAGGCCGAGGTCGAAGGCCAGGTGCTCCGCGAGCGTCAGGGCGCAGCGTGGCGTCAGCAGCCGCTCGATCGCCGGGTCGTCGGCCAGGTTCAGGAAGAGCCGCGATCCGGTCGAGGGCGCCCGAGCCGGCGAAGACGTCCTCGAAGTACGCCGCCTCGCGACGGGTGATCCCCATGGCGGCGAAGACGGTCACGAAGCGGGCGTCCCCGAGGAGACGCGCGCCGATGGCGATCCGCGCCGCCAGGTCGTTCGCCGGGCAGCCCCGCCCCGGTGAAGATCGGCAGCTTCTGGCCGCGGACCAGGGAGGCAAGGAGGTCGATGGCGCTGTCACGCCGGTCTCGATGAAGTCGCGCGGGTTGTCGCGCGCCACCGGGTTGATGGCGCCTCCGTCGACGTCGACCAGGCGGACCGGGACGATCGGTGGACCGCCGTCGATCGGGCTGCCACGGCCGTCCATCCGGCGCCCCAGCATCGCCGCCGAGACCCCGAGGCGGAACGGCTCGCCGGTCGGCTCGACGACCGTCGCCTGCAGGTTCAGCCCGCCTGTGCCCTCGTAGACCTGGACCACCGCACGGTCCGCGTCGATCTCGACGATGCGCCCGTGGCGGGCCTCGCCGGGCTGGCCGGCCCGGACCACGACCTCCTCCCCGAGGGCGAGCCCGGGCGCACGCCGGATCACGAGGAGCAGGCCCGCCGAGGCGCTCCCCGCCGCGGAGCCGGCGCAGCGAGAGGGTCATCGCACCTCCCCCGCCGCGGCGTCGTCGGACGCGAAGCGCCGGGCGAGTGCGCGCAGGCGTTCAGCCGTCCCCGGCCCGCTCCAGCCCTTCGCCGCGCGCAGGTCGGCCAGGCGCGGGTCCGCGGACGATTCCTCGGGTAGGAGCCCCGACGCTGTCCAGCGGAGAAGCGCGTCGCGGGCGGCGAGGACCGCGCGGAGGAGCGCCACCTGCTCGTCGAGCGGCCTGGCCGCGTCGTGGGGATCGTAGGCGTGCTGCTGGAGGAAGACCTCGCGGACGAGGCGGGCGGCGGCGAGGATGGCGCGGTCGTCGTCCGGCAGCGCGTCCGTGCCGACCAGCTGGACGATGTCGAGGATGCTCCGCTCGCGCGCCAGGAGGGCCAGGAGATCGGCCCGCAGGTCGGCCCACGCCGGGTCGACCCGTCGGGCAAACCAGCCGCGCCAGCGCGTCGGCCACGAGGGAGTAGGACGCGCTCCCAGGAGATCGCCGGGAAGTGCCGGGCGTGGGCGAGCTCGGCGTCGAGCGACCAGAAGGTGCCGGCGAGGCGGAGGCTCGCCTGCGTCACCGGCTCGCTGAAGTCGCCGCCGGGCGGGGAGACGGCGCCGACGAGCGTCACGGCGCCCTCGCGCTCGGGCGATCCGAGCACGCGGACCCGGCCCGCCGCCTCGTAGAAGGCGGCCAGCCGGCTGGCGAGGTAGGCCGGGTAGCCCTCCTCGCCGGGCAGCTCCTCGAGCCGCCCGCTGATCTCGCGCAGCGCCTCCGCCCAGCGGCTCGTCGAGTCGGCGAGGAGTGCGACCGAGAGCCCCTGGTCGCGGAAGTACTCGGCGATCGTGATCCCCAGCTGGATCGATGCCTCGCGCGCGGCGACCGGCATGTTGGACGTGTTCGCGACGAGCACCGTCCGGGCGAGCAGCGGGCCGCCGGTCCGCGGGTCGACCAGCTCCGGGAACGTGGCGAGGAGCTCTGCGATCTCGTTGCCCCGCTCCCCGCAGCCGACGTAGACGACCACGTCCGCATCCGACCAGCGGGCCAGGGCCTGCTCGACGACCGTCTTGCCGGTGCCGAAGCCGCCCGGGATGACGGCCGTGCCGCCCACCGCGACCGGGTAGAGCGTGTCGAGGACACGCTGGCCGGTCACGAAGGGACGCTCCGCTGCCAGCCGGGCGGCGACGGGCCGACGGCGACGCATCGGCCAGGCGTGGGAGAGCCGCAGCGGCACCTCGCCGGACGGCCCGGCGATCCGGCCGATCGGCTCGGCGACGGTGAAGGTCCCTGCCTCCAGCGCGAGAAGCCGGCCGGGCCGCGCGTCGGGCGGAACGAGGATGCGGTGACGCAGCGGGCCCTCCGGCACGGTGCCGAGCACGTCGCCGGGACCGACGACCTCGCCGACGGAACGCTCCGGCGTGAACGCCCAGCGCCGGTCCCGCGCCAGGGGCGAGAGCAGGGCCTTCGAGGCCGGCTGGGCTGCCCGAGCCGCCCCGAGCGCGGCGCCAGGCCCAGGCTCGCCAACCTCGCCCGCCCCGCCGAGCCCCGGGACGAGGCGCCAGATCCCGGCCGCCGCCAGCGCGTCGAGCGGCCGCTGGAGCCCGTCGTAGGTCGACCCCAGCAGCCCCGGCCCGAGGAGCGCCAGGAGCGGCGTCCCGGCCGGCTCGACAGCGTCGCCGACCTGCAGGCCGTCCGTCTCCTCGTAGACCTGGATCGTGGCGACCCCCTGCTCGAGGCCGATCACCTCGCCGAGCAGGCCCTGCGGACCCACCCGGATGACGTCGTTGACGGCCACCGTGGGCGGGACCTCGGCCCGGACGACGGCGCCGACCGCCGCCACGATCCGCGCGGTCGCGGCCGGGCTCATCGACCGCCGCCACGCGCGGGCGCGCCCGCGAGCTCGGTGCGGTAGCCGATCGCCCGCTGCAGCATCTCCTCGATGGCGGCGCGGCGTCCGACCGCCTCCGACAGCTCCCCGACCGGCAGCTGCAGGACGAGCGGGCGAGCGAGCCGCTCGAGGCCGTCCCGGGTCCGCTCCTCCAGCGCAGCCCACAGGTCGGCCGTCACGAGGACGATCCCCACGTCGGGCTCGGCGACGATCCCGCGCACGCCCGCCGCCGCGCCGTCGGCCGCGACCGCGAACGTCGACGCGCCCGCCAGCCGGAACCCGTCGGCGAGGCCGGGCGAGGCGAGCACGACAAGGCGCGCCATCGCTCAGGCCCCCGCCACTGCGGCGAGGAATTGGGAGGCATCCTCCTCGCGCCAGGCGCCGGCGATGCGGGCGCCAACTGCCCGCAGGCGGATCGCGGCCAGCTCCACCGCCGCCACGTAGGCGGCCACCGGCCCGATCCCCAGCGGGTCCCGGTGTGCCCGTCGGTCCAGGGCCGCCCATCGCGAGAGGCACATGGCCCGCTCCAGGACCGCGGCCGAGGCGGGACCCGCCACCGCCAGCTCGGCGGCCACGGCGTCGCGGTCGGCGGCCTCGGCCGCGAGCAGGGCCCGCACCGCCGCCGCGTCGGCGCCGCGACCGGCCGCCCGGTTCCGGCGTGAACGCTCGATCGCCGCTTGCAGGGCAGCCTCCGTCGCGGCTGCCCGTTCCTCCGGCGTGGCGGCCGAGGCGGCCGCCACGGCCGACGCCCCCAGGGCTGCCGCCGCACCCTCGGAGACGACGCCGATGGGGCCGAGCGCCCGGAGGAGCGCTGCGTCGGTCGGCATGCCGGCAAGCCGGGCGAGCGTGGCCTCGTCCAGCAGCGCGCCCCGCGACAGCGTCCGGGCGATGGCCTCGACCGGGTGTCCCGCGCGGCGCCGTCGCAGGAGCGCCACGAGGCGCTCGGCATCGAGGGGCAGCACGAGGGCCTCCACGAGCCGGCGGACCGGCGGCTCGTAGTAGCCGAGGAGGGCGCCGAGGCGGGTCGCGCGCCAGCGATCGACGAGGTCGTCGACGGCGGCGCGCCCGCCGGGCACGGGCTCGCCGGGCGACCTGCCGAGCGAGCGCCAGTCCGGCTCCTGCATCAGGAGGACGAGAAGCTCGGCGGGCCCGGCCGCGTGCCCGAGGCGCCGGAGGAGACCGGCGTCGGGGAGCCTGCTCCGGAGGCCGGCCAGGCGGGCATTCCCGTAGTCGTAGCCCGTGCTCATCGCATGCTCACCGGTCACCCGTCTCCGGCGCCTCGACGACGCCGAGGCGGGCGGCGACCTCGCCGGCGAGCTGCTCCCGTGCCCGCGCCAGGCGGACGGGGAGCGTTGCGTCCACCTCCACGAGCCCGTCGACGGACCGCGCCACGAGACCAGCCGGCTGCGTCGGATCCACGACCACCTCCATCCGTGCGCCGAGCGCCGCGGCCGCCTCCCTGACCGCCGGGGCGTCGCCGTCCCGCACGGCCGCCGTCGCGCCCGGCCCGGCGAGCGCCGATGCCTCCGCGACGAGCCGCCCCAGGCCTCGCGCCCAGCGCTGCGGGTCGCCGCCGTCGGCGATCGCGGCCACCTCGCCCCCGGCCGCCCCGAACACGGCCTCCATCGCGTCGGCCAGCAGCCCGGCCCGAGCGCCGAGGTCCCCGAGCCGGAGCACGTTGACCCGCCGGGCGGCCTCCGACCGGGCCGCCTGATCGGCCGCGACGCGGGCCGTGGCGGCGCGCTCGAGGGATCGGAGGCGGGCGGCCTCCACGATCGCGGCAGCCTCGCCGGCGGCCCGGTCGACGATCGCGCGCGCCTCGGCCTCGGCCTCGGCCTGGATCGCCTCGACGAGCGTGGCGACGCTCATGCCCGGCCCGCTGGGTGCCCGCCCGCCCGGCTCACTGGACCAGGATGATGACGGCCACCAGGAACCCCAGGATCACGGTCGTCTCCGGGATGGCCAGCAGGACGATGATCCGCCCGGCCAGCTCCGGCTTCTCGGCCAGCGCGCCGGCGCCGGCCGAGCCGATCCGCGACTGCGCCCACCCCGTGGCCAGCGCGGCCAGCCCGATCGCGAGCGCCGCCGCCACGTAGCGCAGGCCCTCGTCCATCTCACGCACCTCCTGGAGATCCGGCGAGCGGTGACCCGGCGAGTCCGCCGAGCTCCGAGCGGAACGGGTCATAGGCCGTCCCGCCCGACTCGACGAACGTGCCGAAAAACTCGACGTAGTGCAGTCGCAGCCCCTGGATCGAGGCGTCGAAGATCCCGATGCCCAGGTTCAGGGCGTGGAGCAGGCCGGCGATCAGGGCGCCCACGACGAGGTTCCCGGCGAGGCTTCCCAGCCGGTTGGCGACCAGGGCAAGCGTCACCGACGCCAGGCCGATCGCGGTGAGCCGCGCGTAGGAGAGGACGCGCCCGACGAGGCCCATCGCCTCGATCGGCCCGGCCACCCCGAGCGACAGGGCGGCGAGGATGGCTGCGCCGCCGAGCCCGACGAGGGCCGCCGTGCCGATGCCCTCGGGGACGACCCCGGCGATCGCCCCCAGCCCGACGAGCCCGGTCCCAAGGATGACCGCCATGGCCAGGCTCCCCACGGCCGCGCGGCGATCGCGGAGGCGAACCGCGTTGACCGCCCCGAGGACGAGGCCCAGGCCGACCTGGCCAACGCCGATGCCGACGGCCAGCGCCAGGAGCGGGAGGAGTCCCTCCTCGCGCGAGAACCAGAGCGGCCGGGTCCCCAGCACCCGGCTGCCGAGATCGCCGAACCACTCCCCGAACAGGATCCCGAAGGCGATCGTCGCGACCCCCGCAGCGAGGCCGATCGGCCAGATCGCCCGTACCGCGGGTCGCTCCCCCAGCCGCCACCGGGCGAGGGCCAGCAGGCCGACCAGGACCAGGCCGTAGCCGGCGTCGCCGATCATGAGCCCGACGAACGCCGGGAACATGAGGGCCAGCAGCGGCGTCGGGTCGAGCGTCCCGTAGCGGGGCACGGCGACGAACGTCGTGAGCGGCTCGAAGGCGCGCAGGAACCGGCCGTTCTGGAGAGCGACCGGCGCCGCCGGCGGCGTGCCGGCCTCCCGCGGGCGCTCGACGACGAGCACCGACTCGGCCACCTCGCGGGTCAGCCGCTCGGCCAGCGGCGCCGCCGCGTCCTCCGGCGCCCAGCCGCTGAGGCAGACGAGATGGTCGCTCACCCCGGCGCCCGCCAGCACCTCGAGCTCGGCAAGCCGATCGGCGGCCAGCGCGGCCAGGGCCGCGACGAGCGGCGCCTCCCGGGCGGCCAGGGCGAGAAGCGTCTCGTCCGCCGCCCGGATCTCGCGGGCAAGGCGTTCCTCGCGGTCGGCGAGGCGGGGCCCGACCTCCGAGAGGGGAGGCCCGGCGAGCTCGTCGGGCAGGGCGATCTCCTCGAGGTTGCGGCCGCCGATCAGCGTCTGGACGGCTGGGGCATCGCGCAGGGGGTAGACGAGGAGCGCGGCAACGCGATCGGCATCGAGGTCCCCGGTGACGACCTCGCAGCGGCCGCCGGTGAGGGTCTCCAGCTCGTCGCGGAGGAGCGGGAACACGGCCCGATGGCGCGCTCCTACGACGATCCCGGTGGCGCCGTAGCCGGGCAGGACGGGCACCCGGCCGGCGACGCGCTCCAGGCCCGCGACGAGCGCACGACAGCGGCCCACCCGGGCCCGCTCGGCCGTCGCGCGGTCTCGCTCGGCGGCGAGCCGGCGGGCCTCCGCCCGCACCGGATCGAGGGCGTCGACGCGCCGTCCGAGATGGACGAGGTCGAGGTCGTACAGCTCGGCCACGACGCCCGGGCGCGGCGGGACCGACCCGAGCATGGCCCGGAGCTCGGCGAGCCGGTCGAGGAGGCGCCGTGCCTCGCCGACCGGGACGCTCGCCGGCTCGACGCCGAAGAGGGCGGGGCCGGCGTCCGGCGGGGCCTCGAACGCCACGAGGTGGAGCACGCCTGCCCGGTGGACGGCCCGCAGGAGCGCTTCGCCGGCGTGGCGCGGCGCGAGGATGTCGAGCCTGACCATCCGGACGAGCGTGGCTCAGCCCTCCCCTCCTCGGCCGGGGATCCCCCCGCCCGCGTCATCCGGCAGGTCCTCGCCGAGCAGGGCCGCCACGACGAACGCGACGGCCGCGGCCCTGGCCTCCGGGAGCGGGCGGATCGCGGCCCTGGCGCCGGCCTCCAGGGCCGCGATCTGGCGGTCCGCCGCCGCGGCCCCGGCGCGCCGGGCGGCCTCCGCCGCCTCGGCCGCGGCGCCTTCGGCCGCCTCCTCGATCCGGGCGGCCTCGGCCCGCGCCGCCACGAGCAAGCGCTCGGCTTCGACCCCGGCCGCAAGCCGGCGCTCCCGCGCCGCCTGCTCGGCGCGCTCGAGGATGACGAGAGCCGGCGGCTCCATGTCGACACCCCGCGGACCGACCCGTGCGGAAGGCACCTGGTCCCTTCCCTAGCCTCGACCCGCCGTGCTCCGTGCGCCAGTTGCGGGCGACCCCGAACGGCGGGGCCGTTCGGCCCCGCCGGGATGGGCATGGCCGTGCCTCAGCCGCCCGGCGAGCGGCGCTCGCGCCGGCGCGCCTCGCGACGGGAGATGACGGGGGGTGCCTCGTCCGGCAGGATGCGCAGTCGCAGCGAGGCCACGATCGTGATCGCCCCGGTCAGGGCGAGGGCCGCCCCGGCCGCCAGCGTCGAGGCACCCAGGCCGAAGGTGGGCAGGGTCGAGGTCGCGATCCCGGTGGCGATCGCCACCCAGGCCACTCGCAGCAGGCCACCGTCGTGCACCCGGAAGGCCCGGGCGATGCGGGCCACGGCGAGGTAGCCGGCTCCTGCCAGCACGCCCCAGATGCCGATGGCGATCAGGGCGATCCGCGGGTCGAGCGAGGGCAGGAGGACCCCGACCGCGCCGAGGACCACCCCGGCCGCGGCGAGGCCGAGGAACGGGACCGCCGAGCCGACGCCGCCGGGGGCCCGGGCGGCGGCCACGAGCAGGGCGATCCCGGCGACCAGCTGCCAGGCACCGGTGACGAGGCCGGCCGACCCCAGGGCGAGCCCGGCGGCCGCCGCCGCGACGAGGCCGGCGGCGCCCCCCACGGCGAACGCCCACCAGGTGCTGCGGGTCATCTCCGCGGTCGGTTGCATGGCCGGAACGGCCTCCTCCTGGCAGGGCGTGGGTCGGCTCGGAGTATGCAGGAATCGACAGGCCGGGCGCCCGGCGCCCGGCCTGTCGCGGCGCGAGCGGGGCGTCTCAGGCCGGCGAGGCCGCGGTTCGCCCCGGCGTCGCCCACGAGCGGAGCGTCTTCATGTAGTTCGCCCGTTCGAAGGCGGAGGGGTCGCCGACGGCCGCCTGGCTGGCGCTGCCGCGCAGCTGGGCCACGGACACGTACTCGTGCTCCTCCATCCAGGCCACGAGCTCGGCCGCGATCGTCCGGGCGTGGCCGGGACCGTGGCGCAGGACGGCGGACGTCGTCATCGCCACGTCGGCCCCGACCATCAGGGCCTTCACCACGTCGGTCCCGGCGTGGATCCCGGTGCTCGCCGCGAGCGAGACATCCGGGCCCAGCTGGGGCCGCAGGATCGCGGTCCAGCGCAGCGGCAGCCGCAGCTCGGCCGACTGGCTCAAGTCCAGGCGTGGCACGACATCAAGCGTCTCGAGGTCGAAGTCCGGCTGGTAGAACCGGTTGAAGAGCACCAGCCCGTCGGCGCCGCGCGCGACCGCCCGGCGCACGAAGCTCGCCAGCGCCGAGTAGTAGGGGCTGAGCTTCACGGCAAGGGGGATCGTGATCGCGGCGCGGACGGCCCCGATCAGCTCGAGATCGCGGTCCTCGACCTCGGCCGAGGCCTGGGACGGGTCGACCGCCACGTGGTAGAGGTTGAGCTCCAGGGCATCGGCCCCGGCGTCCTGGATCCGCTTCGCGTACGACACCCAGCCGCCGGGGCTCGTCGCATTGAGGCTGGCGATCACCGGCACCGACGAGACCGCCCTGAGCCGCTCGAGGTGGGCGAGGTAGCGGTCGCCGGCGAAGGCGAAGGACGGGAAGTCGGGGAAGGCGTCTGCCCACTCGGGCGTGAGCTCCGAGCTCTGGTCGAGCGAGCGGTCGAGGGCCAGCTGCTCGGAGAGGACCTCCTCCTCGAACAGCGACGGCAGGACGAGGGCGCCGACCCCCGCCTCGACAAGAGCCAGGGCGGAGTCGACCTCCCCGGTCAGCGGCGAGGGGGAGGCGACGAGCGGCGACCCGAGCTCGAGGCCGAGGTAGCGGGTGCGGAGATCGGGGCTCATGCCTCGGCTCCCTTCCCGTCGTCGCCCGTCCCGTTCGTCGGCTCGGGCATGGCGCCCGGCCCGTGGTGGACGTGGGGGACGCTGCGGTGCATGGCCGCCAGCTGCTCGTAGTAGCGCCAGCGCTCGTCGACGTCGGCCTGGGCCAGCTCGGCGAGGTCGCGGGCGCGCTCCGGCTGAGTGTGGCCGAGGATCGTGAAGCGCGTCTCGGCGCGCATGAACTCGCTGACCGGCATCGACGGCTTCGCCGAGTCGAGCTTGAACGGCTGGCCGTCGGCGATGTCGCTGGGATGGAACCGGTAGAGCGGCCAGTAGCCGCTCTTCACGGCGTCCTTCTGGTGCGACATGGAGTGCTCCATGTCGATTCCCTGGTTGATGCAGGTGCTGTAGGCGATGATGAGCGACGGCCCCGGCCAGGCGTCCGCCTCGAGGAAGGCCTTCGCCGTCTGGGCGTCGTTGCCGCCGATCGAGACCTGGGCCACGTAGACGTCGCCGTACGCCCGGGCGACGGCGCCCAGGTCCTTCTTCGGGCGGCCCTTGCCGGCCGCCGCGAACCTCGCCACGGCCGCCCGCGGCGTCGCCTTCGACGCCTGGCCGCCGGTGTTCGAGTAGACCTCCGTGTCGAGGACCAGGATGTTGACGTTGCGCCCGGAGCCGAGGACGTGGTCCAGGCCGCCGTAGCCGATGTCGTAGGCCCAGCCGTCCCCGCCCACGATCCAGATGCCCTTGCGGACGAGGTCGTTGGCCAGGGCCAGGAGGTGGCGGGCGTCCGAGGCATGCGCGCCGTCGACCCCGGCGAGGACCTCCCGGAGCCGGGCGATCCGGTCGCGCTGGTCGGCGATGCCGCCCTCGCTCTCCTGGTTGGCGTCGAGGATGCCGCGCACGAGGTCCTCGCCGACGACCGGGGCCAGGCGCTCCAGGAGGCGCCGGGCCTGGTCGGATTGCGCATCGAGGGCCAGGCGCATCCCGAGGCCGAACTCGGCGTTGTCCTCGAAGAGCGAGTTGTTCCAGGCGGGACCGCGTCCCTGGGCGTTGACCGTCCACGGCGTGGTCGGCAGGTTGGCGCCGTAGATCGAGGAGCAGCCCGTGGCGTTGGCCACGATCATGCGGTCGCCGAAGAGCTGCGAGACCAGCTTGAGGTACGGCGTCTCGCCGCACCCGTTGCAGGCCAGCGAGAACTCGAAGAGTGGCTCGAGGACCTGGGCGCCCTTGACCGTGTCGTGGGCGATGAGTCGCCGGTCGAGCGGCGGGATCGACTGGAAGAAGTCCCAGCTCGGTCGCTCGCTCTCGCGATGCTCGGCGGCCGGCTCCAGGTTGATCGACTTGTGCTTGAGCTCGGTCTTGCTCCGGGCCGGGCAGACGTCCACGCACACGCCGCAGCCCGTGCAGTCGTCGGGCGCCACCTGGATCGTGAGCCGGTGGTCGATGAGATCGCGTGACTTGAACTCCTTGTGTCGGAAGCCGGCCGGCGCACCCTCGACGGCCGCCGCCGGGAAGACCTTCATGCGGATCGCCGCGTGCGGGCAGACCATGGCGCACTTGCCGCAGTCGATGCAGATCGACGGATCCCAGATCGGGATCTCGTGGGCGATGGCGCGCTTCTCGAAGCGGGTGGTGCCGGAGATGAAGGTGCCGTCGACGGGGAACGCCGAGACGGGCAGCAGGTCGCCGTCGCCGGCCATCAGCACGGCCGTGACCTTCTTCACGAAGTCGGGGGCGTCGTCGGGCACGATCGCCGGCAGCTCGTAGCCCGTGACGGCCGTCGGGACGGCCACCCTGCGCAGGCCGGCGAGCGACCGGTCGATCGCAGCGAAGTTCCGGTCGACGACCGCCTGGCCGCGCTTGCCGTACGTCTTCTCCACGAACTCCTTGATGCGCGCGACCGCCTCGTCGGCGGGCAGGACGCCGGAGAGCTGGAAGAAGCACGGCTGCATCACCGTGTTGATCCGGTTGCCCATCCCCGTCTCGGTCGCCACGGCGAACGCGTCGATGACCCAGAACTCGATGCCCTTGTCGATCAGGTGCTGCTGCACGATCCGCGGCAGGTGATCCCAGACCTCGTCCGGTCCGTAGGGCGAGTTGAGCAGGAACGTCGCGCCGGGCTTGGCGAACTCGAGGACCTTGGTCTTCTCGAGGAGGCCGAACTGGTGGCAGGCGATGAAGTCGGCCTGCTCGATGAGGTACGACGACTTGATCGGCTCGGGCCCGAACCGGAGGTGGGAGACGGTCAGGCCACCCGACTTCTTGGAGTCGTAGAAGAAGAAGCCCTGGGCATGGAGGTCGGTCCCCTCCCCGATGATCTTGATCGACGCCTTGCTCGCGCCGACCGTGCCGTCCGAGCCGAGGCCGAAGAAGAGCCCCTGCACCTCGCCCTTCGGGCGCGGGCTCCGGAAGTCGGTGTCGATCGGCAGGCTGAGATGGGTGACGTCGTCGTAGATGCCGATCGTGAAGTGGCGGCGCGGACGGGCGGCGTCGAGCTCGTCGAAGACCGGCCGGATCATGCCCGGCGTGACCTCCTTCGAGGACAGGCCGTAGCGCCCGCCGATGATCCGCGGCATCGCGGCGAGCGGCGGCTGGTCGCTGTCCATCCGCTCGCTGAGCGCGGCCAGGACCGACTGGTAGAGCGGCTCGCCGACCGCGCCGGGCTCCTTGGTCCGGTCGAGGACGGCGATCTTCCTGACGGTCCGCGGAAGAGCCGCCACGAACGCGTCGATGGGGAACGGCTGGAACAGGCGGACGATCATCGCGCCCGTCTTCGCCCCGCCGGCGTTCAGCGCGTCGACCGTCTCCAGGGCGGCGCCGGTGGCCGAGCCCATGAGGACGATCACGCGGTCCGCGTCGGGCGCGCCGTGGTAGTCGACCAGCCCGTACCGGCGGCCGGTCGTCGCCGCCAGCTCGTCCATGACCTCGGCGACAGTGCCCGGCACGGCGTCGTAGAAGGGATTGGCGGCCTCGCGGGCCTGGAAGAAGGCATCCGGGTTCTGGGCCGTGCCGCGCACCACCGGCGCGTCAGGCGTCATGCCCCGGGCGCGGAAGGCGAGGACGTCCTCGTCGCGGACGAGCGCCCGAATGTCGGCCTCGTCGAGGACGGCGATCTTGTTGATCTCGTGGGAGGTCCGGAAGCCATCGAAGAAGTGGAGGAACGGCACCCGGCAACGCATCGTCGCGGCATGGGCCACGAGGGCGAAGTCGTGGGCCTCCTGCACGGAGCTGGCGGCAAGGAGGGCCCAGCCGGTCGCCCGCGCGTGCATGACGTCGCTGTGGTCCCCGTAGATCGACAGGGCGTGGGTGGCGATCGTGCGGGCCGCGACGTGGATCACCGCCGGGGTCAGCTCCCCCGCGATCTTGAACATGTTCGGGATCATCAGGAGCAGGCCCTGCGACGCGGTGAAGGTCGTGGCCAGGGCGCCCTTCTGCAGCGCCCCGTGCATGGCGCCGGCCGCGCCGCCCTCGGACTGCAGCTCGATGACGTCGGGGACCGCTCCCCACAGGTTGGGGCGCCTGGCGGCCGCCCAGTCGTCGGCGTGCTCCGCCATCGGCGAGGCGGGCGTGATCGGGAAGATCGAGATGACCTCGCTGAGGGCATAGGCCACCCGTGCCGCGGCTTCGTTCCCGTCCATGCAGGCGAAGCGCTGGGCGCCGCGCGGAGCGTGGTCGGGAGCGAGGGCGGCGCCCGGGTCGGCTGCGGGCCGCTCCGGGGGGGTGAGCAACGTCATGCGGGACCTCCGATCGCCCGAAGGCGACTGGCAAGGGTGCCGCCTTCGACATGCTTCAGGATGGTGGCACCGATGCCCGCGTCGCGCGCGCGGCGGGCCTCGTCGGCACCGAGATAGGCTTCGAGGACCACGATCTGGCCGCGGGGGACCACCCCGTCGAGGGCCTCGGCGACGGCGTGCCAGCCGCCGCGAAGCGCCCCGTCGACGAGGACGAGGTCGGGGTCGCAGGTGCGCGCCGCGAGGGCTGCGGAGCGGGCCGAGCGGACCTCGCCGACGACGACGAACCCGTGGCGGCCGAGGTGCGCGGCGAGAGCGTCGCTCGCGGCCAGGTGGTCGCTCACGATGAGGAGTCGCCGAACCGGGTCGGGACGCTGGTGGAACATGCTGCAAGGGTCCCCCGCGAGGGCCGGCACCGGACCCCCGCTCCGTCCCGAAACCTAGGGCCATTCGGCCCTGCCACCGGTCGTGAACGCGACGGACACTTCGGCCCGTGGTGGACGTCGCAGGGGACGCGCGGCGTCCACCACAACGCGTCTTCGGACGGGCAGCGGCCTGATCGTGGCGCGATCCTCCGGCGCACGTCCGGCGCCCCGCCGCCGCCTTCAGGAACGCGAGATCTCGCCAGCCATCTCGGGACCCTTCGCGGGCGCCAGCACGGGCGCCGGCCGGCTCAGAGGTAGTGCGTCTTGCGCGCCTGGGCCGTGAGCTCGTCGCGGAAGTCCGGGTGGGCGATGGCGATCAGCTCCTGGGCCCGCTCGCGGATCGACTTCCCGTGGAGCTCGGCCACGCCCCACTCGGTGACGATGGTGCGGACGTGGGCCCGGGTCGTGACGACCCCCGACCCCTCGGCCAGGAAGGGCGTGATCCGGGAGACCCGTCCCCCGGCCGCGGTGGATGGCAGGGCGATGATCGCCCGGCCCTCCGGCGCGAGGGCGGCGCCGCGGATGAAGTCCATCTGGCCGCCGACGCCGCTGTACATGTGCCAGCCGATCGAGTCGGCGCAGACCTGGCCGGTGAGGTCGATGGAGATCGCCGAGTTGACGGCCGTCATCCGCCGGAAGCCGCGGATGACGTGGGTGTCGTTGGTGAAGTCGCAGGCTCGCATCTCGACCATCGGGTTGTCGTCGACGAAGCGATAGAGACGCTGCGTGCCCATCATGAAGGTGCAGAGAATCTTGCCCCGGTTGCGCTCCTTGGCCATCCCCGTCACCACGCCGGCCTCGACGAGGTCGACGACGCAGTCGGTCATCATCTCGGTGTGGATCCCGAGGTCCTTCTTGTCGCGCAGGAAGAGGGTGACGGCGCTCGGGATCGCCCCGATCCCCATCTGGAGCGTCGCCCCGTCCGGGATGAGGTCGGCCACGAACTCGCCGATCCGCCGTTCGACCTCGCCGATCTCCCCGTCGCGGTGCTCGTACGGCGGGATCTCCACCTCGACCCCGTAGTCGATGTCGTCGACATGGACGAAGCTCTCGCCGAGGGTCCGGGGCATCGCGGCGTTGACCTGGGCGATCACCAGGCCGGCGGCCTGGATCGCCGCCTGCATCCCCTCGACGGACGTGCCGAGCGAGCAGTACCCGTGGGCGTCCGGCGGTGAGACGTTGCAGAGCACCGCGTCGAGGGGCAGGAGCCCGCCCGAGAAGAGGTGCGGGACGTCCGAGAGGAAGACGGGAATGAACTCGGCGCGGCCCTCGTTGATCGCCGCGCGGGCGTTCGGGCCGATGAAGAGGGCGCGGTGCCGGAAGTGGGCCGCCATCTCGGGGGCGAGGTGGGGGCCGGGCCCCTCCGTGTGGAGGTGGACCATGCTCACGTTGTGGAGCTCCGGGGCCCTCGCGACGAGCGCGTCGAGGAGGACGGACGGGGCGGCCGCGGCGCACTGGACGTAGACCTGGTCGCCGGACCTGATGTCGGCGACGGCTTCTTCGGCGCTGACGATCTTCATGGCGGCAGTCTAGGGAGCCGCCGCGACCGCCCCGGCGTGCCGACCGGACCGAATGCTTCCACCATCGGGCACGAACCCGGAGGCTCCGCGGGGCGCCGCAGCGGCGCCTCGCTGGCGAGGTGTCGGAATCATCATCACCTGTTCGACCGAACCGCGATCCGGCGCCCGCTATCCTGCGGCCGATTCCAGGCTCGTGGCGCCCCGGCGAGTGCGGGCGCCGCGTCGACCGCGCCGCAGGAGGCCGCATGGGACCGATCGCGCTCCCCGCCACGCACCCCGCTCCTCGGAGCATCGCGGCGAGGGCGGCACGCCCCGCCTTTGGGGCGTTGCTCATCGCCGCTCTCCTCGTCCTGACCTCGACGACGGCCCTCGCGGCCGGCGGCGTGGCGGTCACCACCACCTATCCCCTGGTGGCGGTGGAGCCGGGCGCGAGCGTCACCTTCCCCCTGACGGTCACGGCGACCTCGACGGAGGTGGTCGCGCTCGACCTGACCGGCCTGCCGGCTGGCTGGACCGCCCGCTTCACCGGCGGCGGCTTCACGGTCGACGGCGTCCTCGCCGGGCCCGGCGCACCGGCGACCGCGACCCTCGACCTCAGCGTCCCGACCGACGCCAGGGGCACGGCCCGGCTGACCGTCCGGGCGAAGGGGACGAGCGGCACCGATGCGCTCGACCTGAGCGTGCGCGTCGCCTCCGAGGCCGGGGGCAACGTCAGCCTGGAGGCGACCTACCCGAGCCTGCGCGGCCCGTCGAGCGCGACCTTCCCCTTCGACGTCGCCCTGCGCAACGACACGCCGCGCGAGACGACGTTCGCCCTCTCCGGCGAGGGCCCCGCCGGCTGGACGGTGGACGTCCGCCCCAGCGGGTCCTCCCAGGCGACCAGCCTGAAGGTGGCGGGCGGGTCGAGCGGGACCATCAGCGTGGCCGTGACGCCCGCGCCGGGTACGGCGGCGGGCGAGTACCCGATCACGGTCACGGCGGACGGCGGTGGCACGCCGGCGCAGGTCGCCCTCACGGTCGTCATCACTGGCACCTACACGATGTCGCTGACGACCCCGGACCAGGTCCTCTCGACCGACGCGACGGCCGGCCAGGCCAGGCAGCTCCAGCTGGTCGTCCGGAACACCGGCTCGGGGGCCCTCTCGAACCTCCGGCTGACCGCCACCCCGGCGAGCGGCTGGACGGTGACCTTCAACCCGGCCACGCTCGCCTCCGTGGACCCCGGCACCGACATGACCGTCACGGCCACCATCACGCCGGCGACCGATGCGGTGGCCGGCGACTACAACGTCGACTTCAGCGCCAGCGCGACCGAGGCCTCGAGCTCGACCACGATCCGGGTCACGGTCAACACGTCCCTCAGCTGGGCCGTCGTCGGGATCGCCCTCATCGTCCTCGTGCTGGTCGGCCTCGGCTGGGTCTTCTCCCGGTACGGGCGGCGCTGACCTCGATGGGCAGCGCCATCCCGACCGCGGCCGTGGCGGGCGGAGAAGCGGGCGACGCGGCGCCTGCCCGGGGCGGCGGACCCGTCATCGAGGCTCTCGGTCTCACGAAGCGCTACGGCGACCGGACGGCCGTCCGGGACCTGACGTTCGAGGTGCGGCCCGGCGAAGTCTTCGGGCTGCTGGGGCCGAACGGGGCGGGCAAGACGACGACCGTCCTGATGCTGCTGGGCCTGACCGAGCCGACCTCCGGCCGGGCGCGGGTCGTGGGCGTCGACCCGACCCGCGATCCCCTCGAGGTGAAGCGCCGGGTGGGCTACCTGCCCGACAGCGTCGGGTTCTACGACGGGCTGACCGGGCGCTCCAACCTGGCCTACACGGCGCGCCTCAACCGGATCGGCGGTCCGGTCGCCGCCGAGCGGATCGACGACCTGCTCGAGCAGGTCGGCCTGGGCGCGGTGGCCGACCGGCGGGTGGAGACGTACTCCCGCGGGATGCGGCAGCGGCTCGGCATCGCCGACGCGCTGGTCAAGGACCCGCGGGTGCTCATCCTCGACGAGCCGACGGTCTCCCTCGACCCGGAGGGCGTCGCCGAGCTCCTGGCGCTCATCGCAGCGATCGCGGCTGAGCGGGGCATCGCCATCCTCCTCTCGAGCCACCTCCTCGACCAGGTGCAGGCGGTCTGCCACCGGGTCGGCATCTTCTACGACGGCCGGCTCATCGCCGACGGCACCGTCGCCGAGCTGGCGGCGCTCGGCGGAGCGCCCGACGACGTGGTCGAGGTCGCCGTCGCCGGGTCGCGCGACCCGGCCGCCTGGCTTCGGAACGCCCCACGAGTCTCGGAGGTGAGCGTGGATCCGGCGACGCCTGGACGCTACCTGGTCCGCCTGCCGCGCGGCGGCGCGGCGACACTCGCGACGGCCCTCGCCGGGGCGGGCTTCGCCGCCACCCACCTGCGCCTCCGCGAGGAGCGCCTCGACGCGATCTACCGGCGACTGGTCCACGCGGCCGCCGCGGCCGCCGTGGCCCTCGAGGGCGAGCCGGCCGGCGGAGGGGCCCGGTGACCGCCGGCGCCCGGCGCCGGCCCCGCTCCCGGACGGCACGCCCGGTGCGGCCGGAGCGGCCGCCCAGCCGAGGCTGGTGGATCGTCGCCGGCAAGGAGCTCGCCG
This sequence comes from uncultured Chloroflexia bacterium, assembly GCA_963821235.1. Taxonomy (GTDB): domain Bacteria; phylum Chloroflexota; class Limnocylindria; order Limnocylindrales; family CSP1-4; genus CTSoil-043. The sequence goes on along the minus strand of CAWGCS010000001.1, from coordinate 1,559,131 downwards.
ACCACGTCGGGAGCGTCCGCTTCTACGCCCTGGCCATCGTCCTGGCCGCGGCCGGCGTCGCGGCGATCTACTCGACATCGGAGGTCATCCGCGGCGCCGCCCCCGACGCGACCGGCTACCGCAGCCTCTTCCTCACCCTCTTCACCGGTGCGGCGGACCCGGTGCCCGCCTTCGTGACGCTGGTCGGCTTCCTGGCTCCCCTCCTCGGAATCGCCTTCGGATTCGACGCGGTGAACGGCGAGCGAGCCGATCGAACCCTGCCCCGCCTCCTCGCCCAGCCGATCTACCGCGACGACGTCGTGAACGGGAAGTTCACGGCCGGCCTGCTGGCCATCGCTCTCGTCCTGGCGGCCGTGGTGGCCTTCGTGGCCGGGATCGGGCTGCTTCGCATCGGGGTCGCGCCGTCCGCGGAGGACGTCGCCCGCCTCCTGCTGTGGATCGCCCTGACCGTCGTCTACATCGGGTTCTGGCTGGCCTTCGCGACGTTCTGCTCGGTCGCCCTGCGTCGATCGGCATCGTCGGCGCTCGTGGCCATCGCCCTGTGGATCGGGCTGACGCTCTTCGGCGTCCTGCTCGCCACGCTCGTCGCCAACGTGGCCAGCCCTGTCGGGGCCTCGCTCGCGGACCAGGTGGGAAACCTGCGCCTGCGCGAGACCCTGGAGCGGCTCAGCCCGAGCACGCTCTACCTGCAGGCGACCCGGGCGATCCTGGATCCGCGGGTCAGCGGGTTCGGCATCGACTCGGCGCTGGCGAGCCAGGCGCAGGGGGCGCTGCCGACGACGATCCTCTCCCTCGACCAGAGCCTGCTCGTCGTCTGGCCCCAGGTCGTGGCCCTCGTCGCCCTCACCGTCGTCTCCTTCGGGCTGGCCTACGTCGTCTTCCTGCGCCAGGAGGTGCGGGCCTGACAGCCCCGCGCGCCTGAGCGTCGAGCGGGCGCGACGGCCGCGGGGCGGGACGCTACGCCCGGTCGGGGCGCCGGCCGGAACGCCCCCGTGGTTGACGCCGGCGCAGCGCAGCCGCGACGATGGCCGGCGATGCCGACGGTCGATCCCTACAAGCTCCTGCAGGTGGACCCCGAGGCCGACGTGGAGATCATCCAGGTCGCCTACCGGAAGCTCGCCCAGCGCTACCACCCGGACGTGGCCCGGGACCCCGAGGCCGCCCGTCGGATGGCGGAGCTCAACGCCGCCCGCGACCTCCTCGCCGACCCCGCCGCCCGGGCCGCCTACGACCGGCAGCGGGCCGCCCGCCATGCAGCCCCGACCGGGCCCCCTCGACCGACCGAGCCCGCCGCGGGTCCGCCACCGGGGGGAGCCGTCGGCAGCGAGCTGACCTTCGGACGCTACGCGGGGTGGTCGCTCGGCGAGATCGCCCGCCACGACCTGGAGTACGTGGAGTGGCTCGACCGGATGCCCATCGGGCGACCGTACCGGGCCGAGATCGAGGCGATCCTGCGGCGGACCGGAAGGCGCGGCGGTGACGCCCGCCCGGAGGAGCCGCACGGGCTCTTCCGACGGCGCTGAGGCCGGGGCTACGTCCCGGCGCCGGGGAGGCGGTGCTTGGCGACGAAGGCGGCCGCCTGCGCCCGACGCTGCAGGTTGAGCTTCGAGAGGATCGAGCTGACGTAGTTCTTGACCGTCTTGTCGGAGAGGAAGACCTCCTGGGCGATCTCCTTGTTGGTCTTCCCCTCGGCCACGAGCTGCAGGATCTTCTGCTCCTGCGCCGTGAGCTGGGCCAGCTCGTCCGTGTACGTGCCGGAGGCGATCCGCCGGACGCGCTCGAGGACCTTCTCCGTGACGGCCGGGTCGAGGAGCGACTCGCCGCGCCCAACCGATTCCAGGGCTGAGACAAGGTCGCGGGAGCGGATCTGCTTCAGGAGATAGCCGGAGGCCCCGGCGATGATGGCCGAGAGGACGGCCTCCTCGTCCGGGTAGCTCGTCAGCATGACGACCCGGGTGCCCGGGAGCTCGGAGCGGATCTCGCGGCAGGCCTCGATCCCGGAGCCGTCCGGCAGGCGGACGTCCATCACGACGAGGTCGGGGTGGTAGCGGCGGGCGGCGTCGAGCGCTTCCTCGACGGTGCCGGCCTCCGCGACGACCTGGAAGCGTTCGCGGCGCTCCAGCAACGAGACGAGGCCCTGGCGGACCACCTCGTGGTCGTCGACGACGAGCAGGCGGAGGGGACGCGACTCGGGCTGCTCGGTCATCTGCTGCTGGCTCCCTCCCTGGTACGTCCGCGGGCCGGGGGACGGGCGGACGGCCTAGGCACCGGCGATGTCGTCGGCCGACTCCTCGTCGTCGGACCGGGCGCCGGGCACCCGCACGATGATACGCGTCCCCGCGCCGGGATGGCTGTCCACGAGAAGGGTTGCCCCGATTCCCACGGCCCGCGTGCGCATGTTTCGGAGCCCCTGGTGGCCCAGGCTGCGGGTCGCCGCGGGATCGAAGCCGGTGCCGTTGTCGGCGATCACGATCTCCAGCCCGGCGATCTCCGGGTCCGGCTCGATGCACAGCTCGGCCCGCGTCGCCCGCGCGTGACGGGCGATGTTGCTCAGCGCCTCGCGCGCGATCGAGAGGAGCTCGGCCGTCCGGTCGGCGCCGATCACGGGTGCCGAGACGGTCGGCCCGGCCCGCAGCTCGACGTCGATCATCGTGTTCACTCGGAACTCGTCGGCCAGGGCGGCAAGGCCCTCCACCACGTCGACGTCGTCGAGGAGCCCCGGCCGAAGGCCGAAGATGAAGTTGCGGATGTCGCGGATCGTCTGGTCGAGGCCGTCGATCGCCCGCTCGACCCGCCGGCGGGCCTCCTCCGGCTCCTCGTCCATGATGTCGGGGACGTCGTCGAGAGAGAGGCCGACCGCGTAGATGGCCTGGATCACGCTGTCGTGGAGGTCCTTCCCGATCCGCTCCCGCTCCTCGACGATGGCCAGGCGCTGGACCTGCTCGTGCAGCCGGGCGTTCTCCATGGCGATGCCGGCATGGCGGGAGAAGGACTCGACGATGCGCTGGTCCTCGTCGGTGAAGCCGCCCTCCTTGTCGGTCAGGTAGAGGTTCCCGATGGTCCGGCCGCGGACGGCGACTGGCACGCCGAGGAACGGGTGCATCTCCGGGTGGTTCGGCGGGAAGCCGTAGCGCCGCGGGTCCGCCATCAGGTCCTCCAGGCGGATCGTGCGATTCTCCCGGATGATCAGCCCCAGCAGGCCGTGACCCCGCGGCGGGGCGCCGATCCGGGCCCGCTCTGGCCGGCTGACACCGCTCGTGATGAACTGCTCGATCACGCCCGCCTGGTCGTGGATCCCGAGGGCCGCATAGCGGGCGCCGGTGAGGGCCCGCACGCGATCCACGATGACCTGGAGCACGCGGTCGACCGCCAGCACCCCGGCCATCGTCCGGATCGCCTCGTCCAGGGCGGCGAAGCGGCGGTTGGCGTGGTCGATCTCGGCCCGGTCGCGCGCCGTCTCCAGGGCGAGCTCGGCGACCCGCGCGGCGAGGTCGACGTCGCCGCCCGGGGCGTCGACCCAGAGCGTGCCGGCCGCCTCGCGCTCGGAGCCGGGCGTCGCGAATCGCGGGACGGCCCGCAGGCTGCGGGCGACGATCGCGCCGCGGGGCGAGCGGCCCGGACGTCGCTTCAGCGAGCCCCATCCGGCGCTGACCGCGACGGGCGGGTCGACGACGACCTCGAGGTGGGCTCCGGAGGCGCCGCAGGAGAGGGCGAGGGCCTCCAGCCCGCTGACGAAGAGCCGCCGGGGCCGGCGTGGGTCGACCGCCCAGGACTCCAGGGCTTCCAGGGCATCGAGCAACTTCGCCGGGTCGGCCGACGGACGGGACGCCGCGATCACGGCGGGAGGGTAGCAGGGGCAGGAACCCGGTGCACCCCCGGACCACATGCGCAGATGCGCACATCCGGCCGGTCGGCCCTCCCGGAGAGGGCCGATTGTCCTGTCGGGCGTCGGCGCGACCGCTTACCATCGCGGACCATGGAACCGTCGACGATGCAGGATCCCATTCCGCCGACTTCGCAGCCCGCGGCGGCCGAGCGGCCCGAGCCGGCCGTCCTCGATGCCTCCCTCACCCGCCGCGGATTCCTCCGCGGCGCCGCCCTCGCCGGCACCGGGCTGGTGGCTGCGACCGTGGCGGCCTGTGCGCCGGCGGCCGCCCCGACCTGGTCGTACGCCACGTCGCGGCCGCCGGCCTCGACGGTACCCGCGAGCTCGCCGCCCGCCTCCCCTGCGCCGTCCGACGGGATGAACATGAGCCCGTCACCGGCGGCTTCCCCGGCGCCGTCGGCCACGCCGTCCGCCTCGCCTGTCAACATCCCGGCCGGCTGGAGCGAGCACGACGTGAACGCCAGGAACGTCCTCCGGCGCTACATCGGCAACCTCGCCCCGGCCCTCCAGGGCATCTACGGCGACGCGATCTTCACCCAGCTGGCCGACATCCTCGGCGCCGCCGACAGCTACCCCGAGCTCTCGCAGGCGCCTGCCTTCGCCCAGGTCCCCCAGGTCGTCCTCAGCGACATCGTCTCGCCCCTCAAGCCCAGGCTCGACGGCAAGGTCAAGGTCTTCGAAGTCTCGATCGACGAGATCGAGCAGCGGATCGACGAGAAGATGGCCCCCGTGGCCGGGCTCGGTTACAACAAGGCCTGGCCGGGGCCGACGATCCGGGCCACCGAGGGCGACCGCGTCCGGGTGATCTTCACCAACAACCTCAAGGAGACGACGGGCGTCCACTTCCACGGCATCGACTTCGATGACTTCTTCATGGACGGCGTCCCATTCGTGACCCAGAAGCCGATCCCGCCGGGCGAGTCGTTCACCTACGAGTTCACCGCCAGCCCGGCCGGCTCGATGATGTACCACTCCCACCACAACGCCACCGACCAGGTCGGCCGGGGCCTCCTGGCCGGGTTCATCATCGATCCCAAGGACGACCCGGACCCGCGGAAGGCCTATGAGAAGCGCTACGGGATCGGCTATGACCGCGAGTACAGCTGGATCTCGAACGACACCCTCGGCGGATTCACGATCAACGGCCACGGCTTCCCGGCCACCGTGCCGGTCCTCGCCGCCGTCGGCGAGAAGGTCCTGATCCGCTTCATGAACGAGGGAATCATGACGCACCCGTGGCACAGCCACGGGAACACGATGCGGGTGGTCGCCCGCGACGGCCGGCCGCTCGGGTCCGCCTCCTTCGAATGCGACACGCTGGGTGTCAACCCGGGCGAGCGGTGGGACGCCGTGATCACGGCGGACCGCCCCGGCGTCTGGGCCTTCCACTGCCACATCCTCCCCCACGTCGAGGGACTCGACGGCATGTTCGGCATGGTCACCTCGCTGATCGTGGTGCCCAAGGCCGAGCACGTCACCGCGATCCTCAAGGCGCTGGGGATCGGGTAGCCGGCCCCCTTCGGGGCGCCGGAGCCCGCCGGGGCCACCACCATGGCACGCATCGAGACCGTCCTTCTCGCCACCGACGCCTCGCCCGCGTCACAGGCTGCGGAGGACCACGCCATCGAGCTGGCGGCGCGGCTGGGCATCCGCCTCGTCGTCCTGTCGGTGGTGTCCGGCGGGCCGTCCCTGCGCGAGACGCGGCAGCTGGCCGTGGAGAGCGTCGTCCAACGGGCCCGGGCGGGTGGGGCCGACGCCACGGGCCTCACCTGGGACGGCGACGCCGGGGTGATGATCGTCGAGGCGGCCGAGGCGGAGTCGGCCGACCTCATCGTCGTCGGCACGCACGAGCGGGGGGCCGTCGGCCGGCTCTTCCTCGGCAGCGTCTCCGACCACGTCGTGCGCCATGCGCGGTGCCCGGTCATGGTGGTCCGCCCCACGAGGCCGCTCGCCTCGCAGCCGACGGGCTAGCCGGCCGGGAGAGGGCCGTGCCCGCCGGCCGGGAGGTCGGCCGGCTACTTCGTGTACATCCCCTCCGGGTCGAGCTCCTCGCGGATGAGGCGCAGCTCGGCCCCCGTCGGAGGCGGCGTGGTGGCCAGCGACGGCGAGATCTTCGGCTCCCAGCCGATCGTGGCCCGGACGTCCTCGAGCGTCGCCCCCGGGTGCAGGGAGTCGAGGCGCATCTCGCCGTCCTCGTCGAAGTGCCAGATCCCGAGGTCGGTCACGACGACGGAGGGGCCGCGCCCCAGCCAGCCCTGCTCGCGGCGGATCCGATCGGCCCGCTCGGCACCGCCGAGGTTGCCCGGTGAGGTCCGGAAGTCGATCCGCTCGACGAACGAGCGCGCCGACTGCCGCATGATCACGAAGATCTGGCGGGCGTTGATGGCGATCTCGCAGGCGCCCCCGGAGCCCGGCAGCCGGGTTCGGGGGTGCTGGTAGTCGCCGATCACGGTCGTGTTGATGTTGCCGAAGCGGTCGATCTGGGCCGCCCCCAGGAAGCCGACGTCGATGAGGCCGCCCTGCAGGTAGTAGGCGAAGAGCTCCCACATGCTGACGACGGCCGTCGCCCCGGTGACGATCGTCGGATCGCCGATCGAGAGGGGCAGGCGGGCCGGCCGGGCCCCGAAGACGCCCGCCTCGTAGACCAGCTCCATGTCGGTCGCCACCGTGCGCTTGGCGAGGTTCACCGCGATGTTGGGGAGCCCGACGCCGACGAAGCAGACCCGCTGGCCGGCCAGCTCCCGCGCGGCGGCCACGATCATCATCTCGGACCGGGAGAAGGCCGGCGCCTCGCCGGCCGGCGAGGCGCCCAGCGGCAGGGTCATCAGCGGTACTCCCCGTAGTCGACGACGCCCGACGGCGCCGGGCCGGACGGCCGGAGGGAAGCGAGGCGCTCCGCGCCGAGCTTCTCGGCGTAGGCGGCCCGGCCGTCGAGGTCCTCGACCCACTCGCGCAGCCAGGCCGCCGTGGCCGCCGGGTCACGGCTGATCGGATCCCAGTCGCGGTAGAAGCGGTTGTCGCGGTCGTAGTGGCCCTGGACGTAGGAAGGGTGGGCGCCCCATGGCTCGACGACGACGGCGTCGACGATGATCCCCGGGATGATCGTCCGGTTCGGGTCGGCCCGGATCACCGCCTCGTCGACGAGCTCCTCGACGACGACGACCACCCGCTCGGCAGCGAAGGCCGCCTCCTTCTGGCAGCCGAGGAGGCCCCAGACCTGGGTGTTGCCGTCGGCGTCGGCCCGCTGGGCGTGGACGATCGAGACGTCCGGGCGGAGGGGCGGGACCGCGTAGACGACGCCGTCGCCGTACGGGCTCTCGATCGGCCGGATCAGCGGGTTGGCCACCGGGAGGTCCGTCTCGAAGTACGACCGGAGGGGCATGAAGGGGAGCTTCGCGGCCCCCGCCGCGTACCGGGCGACCATCCCGAAGTGGCTGTACTCCTCGAGCTCGAGGGTCGGTGCCGCGCCTTCGGTCACCCGCCGGATCGCGTTGAGGCCGCCGACCCCCGGGTTGCCGAGCCAGCTGAAGACGAGCTTGCGGGCGACGCCCGCGGCGACCATCTGGTCGTAGATGAGATCCGGCGTCATGCGGGCCAGGACGAGGTCGCGCCGGCGCTGGCGGATGATCTCGTGGCCGGCCGCGAACGAGATGAGATGGGTGAACCCCTCGATCGCGACCGTGTCGCCGTCGCGGACCAGCTCCGAGATCGCGTCGCGCATCGTGGCGACCTTTGAGCTCACCCTGCGCTCCTCCCTGCGTTCGGGGCCTGGCTGCCGGCCGCGGGCTCGCGGCCGGGACACCGCCGATGCTAGCCCGAGGCCGCGGTCTCCTCGCGCACGAAGCCCGCCCGGGTCGCCGTCTCGACCTCCCGGACGTCCGCCGCCCGGTGCCCGGCCACGTGGGCGACCGACTCGCCGAAGATGCGGACCGCGGTCGCCATCTCCTCGGCCGTCACGACGAGCGGCGGCGACATCCGGACGCAGTCGTCGCCGGCCTCGAGGACGAGCAGGCCCCGGTCGAAGGCCTGCATCTGGACAGCGTCGGTGATCTCGCCGGATGCGAGCTGGACGCCGATCATGAGGCCCTTGCCGCGGACGTCGCGGACGAGGTCCGGGAAGTGCTCCACGAGCGGCCGCAGGGCGCGCAGGCCCTGCTCGCCGCGTTCCGCGGCGTTGGCGATCAGGCCTTCCTCGAGGAGGGCGATGGTCTCCATCAGGGCGGCCAGGGCGACCGGGTTGCCGCCGTAGGTCGAGCCGTGGGCGCCGGCGCTCCAGGTCATGAGCTCGGCCCGCGCGATCATGGCCCCGATCGGCATCCCGGAGGCGATCCCCTTGGCCGCCAGGAGGATGTCGGGCTCCACTCCGAAGTGCTCGATCGCCCACATCTTGCCGGTCCGGCCGGCGCCCGACTGGACCTCGTCGGCGATGAGGAGGATCCCGTGCCGGTCGCAGATCTCGCGGAGGCGGGGCAGAAAGTCGGCGTCGGGGACGACGTACCCGCCCTCGCCCTGGATCGGCTCCACGATGGCGGCCGCAAACTCGTCGGCTGGCATGAGGCGCTTGAAGACGCGCTCCTCGAGCTCGTCCAGCCCGGCGCTCCCGAACGGCACGTGGTAGACGCCCGGCATGAGCGGGCCGAAGTGGGCGTGGTACTTGGCCTTGGAGGCGGTGAGGCTGACCGCTCCCATCGTGCGGCCGTGGAAGGCCCCCAGGAACGCGATCACGTTGGGACGCCTTGTGTGGTAGCGGGCCAGCTTGAGGCCGGCCTCGACCGCCTCGGCCCCCGAGTTGCCGAAGAAGACACGGTTGTGGCCGCGCATCGGGGCGATCCGGGCCAGCCGCTCGGCGGCCTGCGCGTAGATCGGGAGGTAGAAGTCGGAGCCGCTGAAATGGATCAGCTCCGCCGCCTGCCTGGCGATCGCCGCGCTGACCCGCGGGTGCGCATGACCGGTGGAGTTGACCGCGATGCCGGCCGCGAAGTCGAGGAAGACGTTGCCGTCGACATCCTCGACCGCGCAGCCCTCGCCCCGCAGCGGCACGATGGGGTAGGCCCGCGGCAGGCTCGGACTGGTCCAGGCGTGGTCGAACTCGATGTGGGCGCGGGCCTTGGGGCCAGGAAGCGCGGTCACGATGTTCGGCACGGTGCGCGCCCGGAGCGTCGACGTCACGCGGAGACCTCCTGCCTGGTCGCGCCGCAGCGCGTGCGGGGTGAACGCATACAGTTTATGCAGAGTGGATAGAGCCGAGTATAGCCGGAAGGCCCGGGCGCCCGATGACCTTCGGCAGGCCGCAGGCCCGGGATCCCGCCGGTCGCGACCGTGCAGCGCCGGCGCGACGTCAGTCGACGATCGTGTGGCTCTGCTCGCGGAGGAACTGGGCCGGGTAGTAGAGGCTGAGGCCGGCCTTGCCGGTGGAGCCCGATCCCTTCCAGCCGCCGAACGGCTGCACGCCGGGCCAGGCGCCCGTCGTGGCCCCCGCCCGGCGATTGACGTACAGGACGCCGGCTTCGATCTCGTCGAGGAAGCGATCCACCTCGCCCGGATCCTCGCTGTAGATGCCCGCCGTGAGGCCGTACGTGCTGTCGTTGGCGAGCCGGAGGGCCTCGTCGAGCGAGCCGACGGCGTGGACCGCGGTGAAGGGCACGAACAGCTCGTCCTGGAAGAGGCGATGCCCGGCCGGGAGGTTGCCGACCACCGCCGGCTCGACGAAGGTTCCCCGGGCGAGGTCGCCGTCGGAGAGTCGCTCCCCACCAATGAAGACGCGGCCGTCCCGTCGCGCGTCGGCCACGGCGACCAGGTAGCGGTCCACGGCGGCCTCGTCGATGATCGGCCCGAGCCAGTTGGTGCGGACGAGCGGGTCGCCGATCGTGATTGCCTCCGTCTTGCGGACCAGCAGCTTGACCAGCTCGTCGTGGGCGGAGCGGTCGACGTAGACGCGGCTGTTGGCGGAGCACTTCTGGCCGCCGAAGCCGAAGGCGCTGCGCACGATCCCTTCGGCCGCCTCCTCGAGGTCGGCCCGGGCCGTCACGATGGCCGGGTTCTTGCCGCCCATCTCGACGATGCACGGCTTGGGCCAGCCCTTCGAGAAGGTCCGGAAGAGGCCCATCCCGACCTCGTAGGAGCCGGTGAAGACGATGCCGTCGATCCCCGGGTTCTCCTGCATCTCCTGGCCGACCGTCGCGCCCGGGCCCATGACGAGGTTGAAGACGCCGTCGGGCAGCCCGGCGTCGCGGAGGGCCTCGGCGAGCAGGACGCCGCTCATCGCGCTGGCGCTGGCCGGCTTGAAGACGACCGTGTTGCCAGCGGCGAGGGCGCCCGCGGACGGGCCCGCGGCGAGGGCCATGGGGAAGTTGAAGGGGCTGATGACGGCGAAGACGCCGAAGGGTCGCAGGACGGAGCGCGTGTGGACGGTCGGGTCCCCGAGGTTGTCCATCGGGTGCAGGTAGCCGTCATTGCGCTCGTAGACGTCCGAGTAGTAGCGGAGCAGGTCGGCCGCCTCCTCCACCTCGCCGAGCGCCTCGAGACGGCTCTTGCCGACCTCGATCGCCATCATGGCCCCGTACTCCATCTGGCGCGCCGAGAGGCGCTCGGCGGCGGCGCGGAGCAGGGCGAGGCGATCGCGCCACGGGGTGGCGCGCCAGGCCGGCTGGGCGGCCCGCGCGGCGGTGACGGCGTCGCGGACGTCCTGGCGGGTCCCCCTGGCGAAGGTGCCGACGAGCACGTCGCGGTCGATCGGCGAGCGCAGCTCGAACGAGCCGTCGCCCTCGCGCGCCTTCCCGCCCACCCAGTTGGCGTGGTGCTCGCCCAGGCGGGCCCGCGCCCTCTCGATCCCGGCGTCGTACTGGGCGTGGAGCTCCTCGTTGTCGTTGCGGAGCGTCGCGTACGTGATCTTGATCCGCTCGGCCATGGGTGCTCCTCGCTTCGCTGCGGGCGGCGCGACGGGCGGCCGGGGGGCGGCGCCGGCGCCGAAGAGGTGCGGTTCGGTGTCCGACAGTCAGTCTAGCGCGGCCACGACGTCGCCCAGGCTCTCCGCCACCGCGTGGGGGACGGCCGAGCCGCGCAGGCCCGCCACCTCCTCCGGGGTCGTCCGGCCGGACAGCACGAGGATCCCGCGGAGGCCGGCTCGGCGCGCCCCGGCGATGTCCTGGGCGGGATGGTCGCCCACCATGGCCACCTCGTCGCGGAGGAGACGCCGGCCGCCCGCCGCGGCGACCTCGCGGGAGAGGGCGAGGAACGCCGATCGGAACATCAGGGGACCGGGCTTGCCGGTCAGCGTGGAGCGCCGGCCCGTGGCGTACTCCAGGGCGGCCACGAAGGCGCCCGTGTCGATGGTCTCGCCGCGGTCTGTATACCACCACGGGTTGCGGTGCATCGCGATGAGCTCGGCGCCCCGCCGGATCAGCCGGAACGCCCGGTCCATGTTGGCGTAGCTTAGGTCGCCCGCACCGTCGCCGAGGATCACGGCCGCGGCCCTGGCCCCCTCCGCGTCGGCCTGCTCCGCGGAGAGGAGCGGCTGGTCGCCGAACTCGCGCAACCCGTCGGGCCGAGTCAGGACGAAGACCGGGCGACCGGGATACGTCCCGCGAACGTGATCGACCGTCGCGCTCAGCGCGGTGACGATCCGTCCCGGCGGCACCGGCAGGCCGACGGCGGCGAACCGTGTTGCGATGGTGTCGCGGTGAACGGCCGACAGGTTCGTCGCCACGCAGTACGGGGTGCCACGTGCGTGGAGCGCCGCGAGCGCCTCCGGCGCACCCGGCAGGGCTCGGCCCCGCATCACGAGGACGCCATCGGCATCCAGGACGAGGGCGCGGACGCCGGCGAGGGCGGCTGCCAACGTCGCCGGATCGTCGGGCGCGGCCAGCGTCGGTGCGCCACCCGGATCGGACGCATCAGGGAGCGAGGGCGCGGCCTCCCCGCGTCGCGCCGCCCGATCACCCACCGGGCAGGAAGGCGAGCACGACGGTGTCCACGTTGGCGCCCCACCGGAGCTCGAAGCTCCAGCAGCCCGGGATGGGCACGTCCACGATCGACGGGTAGATCTCGCCGGGTCCGGCGCTCGCCGGCAGCTCGAGCATGACGACCGGCGCGTCGGCGCCCGTCGGATGGGCGGTGATCCGGAGTCCGGCGCCCCGGCGCGCTACGCGGGAGACCCACAGGACCTTGTTGGCGATACCGTCGCTCGACGGAGCCCGGAGGGTCACGAAGGGAACGGCCACGATCTGCTGCGCCGAGCCGACCGCGTAGGCCAGGTCGGGGGGCTTCGCGGTCGCCGTCCATGGCGGCGGCGGCCCGGGAAGGAGGCCGGCCCCGCAGGCGGCGGCCGATCCGTCGCTCGGCGCCGGCGAGGGGTCGCGGCCGCCGCCGGAGCACGCCGCCAGGAACCCGGTTGCGAGGAGGACGGCGCCGAGCCGGCGACGGCCGAGGCCGCGACGAGGGTCGGTCGACGGGCGGGTGACAGGCATGCGGGCTCCGGATCGGTGGATCGCCCTCGGACGGCGTCCACCGAAGTCTCCCACGTCCGCGACCGGCCGGCTCGACCGCTGCTGACGGCCGGTGCGGCCGCTAGCATTCGCTGGGCGACGGCGCAGAGGCAGGCGGGAGGGAGGCATCGGCATGGGGCTGCTCGACGGGAAGACCGCGCTGGTCTTCGGCGTGGCGAATGATCACTCGATCGCCTGGGGGATCGCCCGGGCCCTGCACGAGCAGGGGGCGACGGTCGGCTTCAGCTCCGTCGAGAGCCTCCTGGAGAAGCGCGTGCGACCGCTCGCGGCGAGCATCGGCAGCGCCTTCGTGGAGCCCTGCGACGTCCGCGACGACGCGCAGGTGCGGGTTGTCTTCGACCGTTGGGGGGCTGAGGTCGGGGGCCTCGACATCCTCGTCCATGCCCTCGCCTTCGCCAACCGCGAGGACCTCGACCGCGCCTTCGTCGACACGTCGCGGGAGGGCTTCGCCCTCGCCCTCGACGTCTCCGTCTACTCGCTGGTGGCCCTTGCCCGGGAGGCGCGTCCGCACCTGCGCCCCGGCGCGAGCATCCTCACCCTGAGCTACTACGGCGCCGAGAAGGTCGTCGCCCACTACAACGTGATGGGCGTCGCCAAGGCGGCCCTGGAGGCCTGCGTCCGCTACCTGGCCGCCGACCTCGGGCCGTCCGGCGTCCGCGTCAATGCGATCTCCGCCGGGCCGATCAGGACGCTGGCGGCCCAGGGGATCGCCGGCTTCAAGACGATGTACGGCGCGTACCGGGACGTGGCGCCCCTGCGCTCCAACATCACGATCGAGGACGTCGCCGGGACGGCCGTCTGGCTGGCCAGCGACCTTTCGCGGCAGGTCACCGGCGAGGTCGTCTACGTCGACGGCGGCTTCAACATCCTGGGCGTCCCGACCCCGGAGGGTTGACCGCCCGGAGGCCGCGCCGAGGCGACGGAGCGCCGGGCCTTGGGCGCCGGCCGGCGGGCGCTGCGCCGGGCCTTGCGCGCTCAGCCGCGACAGGCGCGGCAGCGGCCCACGATCGTGACGTGGGAGAGGTCCACGTCGAACCCTCGCTCCGCGTCGAGCGAGGCCACGATCGACGACGCCTCCTCAGAGCTGATCTCCCAGCTCCCGCCGCAGGCCTGGCAGTGCAGGTGCCCGTGCTCGGCGCCCGGGAAGACGTGGTACTCCTCGCGCCCGCCGGGGCCGTGGCCGTGGCGGACGATCCCCAGCTCCTCGAGGACGTCGAGGGTGCGGTAGACGGTCGAGGGGATCGTGGAGGGGTCCCGCCGCCGGCAGCGCTCCACCAGCTCCGCGCCCGTGACGTGGCCCCGGGTCTCCGACAGGATGGCGACGAGCGCCCGCCGCTGGGGCGTCCAGCGCAGGCCCCGGTCGCGGAGGCGCTGTCGCACGCTCTCCCAGGCCTGCCGCTCGTCGCGGACCGGCGCCGGTGGCCGGGCGGGTGGCAATCCGGATGCTGTCACGGCACGGAGTATAGGCCGGAGGCGCCCGCCGCGGTCGCTATTGCAACACGTTGCAGAAGATGGGCGGGCCCCGTACAATCGACCCGGCCGGTGCCGCGGGGCGGCCGGCTCGTCACCAAGGGGGGTCAACCCGTGCTCGGATCGATCGTCAGCGCCGCCGCCGAGGCCGCCCGTGGAGCGCTCCAGATGCACGCTCCGGACGGGTTCCTCTCCGTGCCGATCGCGGCCCTCCTGTGGGCTGCCACGATCGCCGCGATCGCGGTGGCCGTCCGCAAGACGAACGAGACGTTCGACGAGCGGGCGATCCCCCTGATGGGCGTCACGGCCGCCTTCATCTTCGCCGCCCAGATGTTCAACTTCCAGGTCGTCGGCGGGACCTCCGGCCATCTCCTGGGCGGGGCCCTCGCGGCCGTCCTCCTCGGACCCTGGGCCGGCACGCTCGTGATGGCCGCCGTGATCGCGGTGCAGGCCCTCGTCTTCCAGGACGGCGGGCTCGTGGCGATGGGGGCCAACATCTTCAACATGGGGATCGTCGGGACGCTCGGCGGGTACGCCGCCTACCGGGCTCTTGCACGGTTGCTCGGTGGCGAGGAGCGGGCCCGGATCCCGGCCGCCGGCATCGCCGCCTGGCTCTCCGTGGTGGCCGGCGCGGCGGCGATGGCCGTCGAGCTCGGTCTCTCCGGCACCACGTCGCTGCCGGTCGCCCTGGCCGCCATGGTCGGGCTGCACGTGCTGATCGGCATCGGCGAGGCCCTCGTGACGATGGCCGCCCTCGCCTTCGTGCGGGTCAGCCGGCCGGACCTGCTGGACCTGCGTCGCTCGCGTCCGGCGGCGGCCTGAGCGGAGGCGAGCACGATGGACGAGCACTCCTCCACCCCGCTGCCCGCTCCGGGCCCGGTTGGCAGCTCCGCCGCGCCTAGGACGTGGCGCCTGTCGCGAGCCTGGTGGATCGCCGGGCTGGGGATCGCCGGCCTGATCGTCATCCTCGCGGCCGCCTTCGCCTCGAGCGATCCCGACGGCCTCGACTCCGTGGCGATCCAGGAGGGCTTCCAGACGGCTGCCGCGAAGCCCGGGTTCCAGGTGCTCCCCGACTACGCCTTCCCGGGCCTGGAAGGGACGGTCGCCACGGTGGTGGCGGGCCTCGTCGGGATCGCCATCGTCTTCGGGCTGGTGCTCCTGCTGGGCCGGCTCCTTGCCCGGCGACGGAAGAACGGGGCGACCTGACCTGGACCTCGACCGCTACCTCGCTCGCGACAGCCCGGTTCATCATCTCGATCCGCGGCCGAAGTTCGTCCTGACCGTCGGGCTGATCGTCGCCATCAGCCTGCTGCCCACCGGCGCGTTCGCCGCCCTCGGCGTCGCCTGGCTGGGTCTGGCCCTGCTCTCGGCGCTCGCCCGGCTCGGCCCGCTCCGGCTCACCCGCTCCGCCTTCTTCGCCCTGCCGTTCGTGTTGGCCGCCCTGCCCCTCGTCTTCACGCGACCCGACGACCCGCTGGGGACGCTCGTGGTCGGCCCCCTGGCCCTGACGGCCAGCGGCCAGGGGCTCCAGGAGTTTGCAACGATCGCCCTCAAGAGCTGGGTGAGCGTCCAGGCCGCCCTCCTGCTCTCGTTCACCACCCCCTTCCCGGACCTGGTCGAGGCGCTCCGGCGCCTCCGGGTGCCGCGCCTCCTCGTCGCGATCATCGGCTTCATGTACCGCTACCTGGCGGTCCTGTCCGGCGAAGCGACCCGCCTGAACCGCGCCCGGCTCAGTCGCTCTGCCGTGGTCGAGGGCCGCGGTGGTGGAAGGCTCCGCTGGCGGGCCGGGGTGGTGGGCGGGATGGTCGGGACGCTCTTCCTGCGGTCGTACGAACGCAGCGAGCGCATCTACGCCGCCATGCAGGCACGCGGCTTCGACGGCGAGTTCCGGACCATGCGGGGCCGCCCGGTCCACCCGGCCGAATGGGCGGCCTTCGTCCTGCTGGCCACCGCCATCCTGGCCTTCGCGATTGCCGGCCACCTCGTCCTCCCCCGGCCATGACCGAGAGGACGCCGGTGACGACGCCATCGCCCGACGCGGCCGACCCGCACGCCCATCCCCATAGCCACGAGCACGATCACGGCGACGCCGCTGCCCACGCCCACGTCCACGCCCACGTCCACGCACTCGACGACCGGCACGTCGAGCCGGTCGACGGGTCGACGGGCCGGGCGGAGGTCGCCGCGGAGGCGGCGATCGACGAGGAGGCGGCCAGCCGGTGGATCGACGTGGAGCACCTCCACTTCACCTACCCGGACGGCTTCGAGGCCCTGCACGGGGTCCAGCTGCGGATCGCGCGCGGCGAGAAGGTCGCTCTCGTCGGCCCGAACGGGGCCGGCAAGAGCACCCTGATGCTGCACCTCAACGGAATCAACCTGCCGACCCACGGGTCCGTCCGCATCGGTGGCACGCTCGTCGACCGCCGCAGCGTCCGGCGGATCCGGGCGGAGGTCGGCCTCGTCTTCCAGGACCCCGACGACCAGCTCTTCAGCCCGACTGTCTTCGAGGACGTGGCCTTCGGGCCGCTCCACATGGGAGTCCCCGAGGCGGAGATCCACGAGCGGGTCGAGCGAGCCCTGGCCGCCGTGGGGATGTCCGGCTTCGAGCGCCGCCTCCCCCACCGCCTTTCCCTGGGCCAGCGCAAGCGCGTCGCGCTGGCCACGGTCCTCTCGATGGATCCCTCCGTCCTCGTCTTCGACGAGCCGTCGGCAGGCCTCGACCCCCGCGGACGCCGCGAGCTGATCGCGCTGCTGCGGTCGCTCCACCAGACGATGCTCGTCTCGACCCACGACATGCGCCTGGTGGCGGAGGTCTTCCCGCGGATCGTGGTGATGGACGACGGGCGGGTGGTCGGCGACGGGCCGACGACCGTGGTCCTGCGAGACGACGTCTTCCTGGAGGCGCACGGCCTGGAGCGACCGTAGGCCGAGGGCGATGCCCGACGGGGCCGGGTCTCGGCGCGGTTCCAGGGCCCCGCGCGGACGCGTCTAGGGCGTCGGCGAAGGCGCCGGTGAAGCGGCCGGCGGCGGGATGACCAGCTTCTGGCCGACGTGGATGAGGTTCGGGTTGGCGATGCTGTTGGCAACCTGGATCGCCTCCACGGTGACGCCGAAGCGCCGGGCGATGCGCGCCAGGTTGTCCCCGGCCTTCACGACGTAGACGGTGGGCGTGGGCCGGGTCGTCACAGCGGCCGTCGGCGCGGCGGAAGCGGCGATCGTGGCGGTTGCCGCCGGCGTCGCCGTCGGGACGCCGGACGAGGGCGCTGTCGTCGGCGCGGCCGAGGCGGTGGCGCCCGGCGACGGGCTGGCGGTGCCGATGCCCGGCCCCGGGAAGACCACGGGCAGCATGAGGCCGGCCACGAACCCGACGACGGCGACGGCGACGATCGTAAGCAGACCCAGCAGGATGCTGCGGGCACGGCTCCGGCGGGGTGGCGGCGCCGGCTCCTCGAATGGGTAGACGATCGGACGGTCACGGACGCGCGCGACGACGTCGTCGGCGTCGAGGGGCTCATCGGGCGCGTGCTCCTCCTCCGCCGCGGCCCCTTCCACCACCGGGACGGCAACAGCCGGCTCGGTGGCCTCGCTCGGCGGCTCCTCTGCCTCCTCGCTGGGACCTTCCTCGAGCGGGGTCTCGCGGAACCAGCCGACAGCGTCGGCGGGGGCCGAGCCCTCCTCGGCGCCCTCGGGCGCAGCCGCCTCGGCCTCGACCTCCGGCGTCGCGACGGACGACCCGTCATCGGCGACGTCGACCGCCGCGAGGGCGACGGCTTCGGCCTCGGCGGATTCGGCGTCGGCCGCCGCCAGGTGGTCGTCGGCGGACGCCTCGGCCTCGGGCGGGACGGCGGCGGGCGGAAGGATGGCAGCGACGGCCTCCGGCTCCGGCTCGGGGACGGGCTCGGGGACGGCCTCCGGCTCCGGCTCGGGGACGGGCTCGGGGACGGCCTCCGGCTCCGGCTCGGGGACGGGCTCCGGCTCGGGGACGGGCTCGGGGACGGGCTCGGGCTCGGGGACGGGTTCCGGCTCGGGCTCGGGCTCGGGGACGGGTCCCGGCTCGGGGACGGGTTCCGGCTCGACCGGCGGGCGCGCGTGCCGGGATGCGCGGGTGTAGATGCGTCGGATCCGCGGGTCGGGCATTGGGCCGGATTGTACGAGCGCCCCGCCAACGACGCGCGGCGGATGCGCTGCCGGGAGCGCCTATCCCGTGTCCGTGACTTCGAAGCGAGCCAGCCGCCAGGCGCCGAGGACGAACGCCCCGACGAGGATGACGGCCGAGAGCAGGAGCGCGACCGGCAGGTCCACGCCCGTCCCGCGCTCGACGGGCGAGCCCTCGCCGCCGAGGACCGAGACGACGGAGAGGGCGTACTCCCGGATCGAGAGGACGCGGGTCCCCGACAGGAACGTCGTGACCAGGCCCTCCCAGACGAGGACATAGCCGAGCCCGGCGAGGAGCGCGCGTCCCGTGAAGACCGAGAGGGCGACGAAGGCGACCGAGTAGAGGAGCGCCGCCAGGAGCGTCGCCAGGACCATGCCGCCCAGGAGGCCGGGCGAGGCGGTCCCCAGGAGCAGGAGGCCGGAGACGAGGGCCGCCGGCACGGTCAGGGCCGCGGTCGCCGATGCCGCCACCAGCATCTTGGCCAGGATCACGGTCCGGCGCGGGACCGGCTTCACGAGGAGGTAGACGACCGTGCCGTCGTCGATCTCGGTCCCGATCGCCGCCGTGCCGAGGACCAGGCCGGCGAGCGGGATGACCAGCCCCAGGGTGATCGTCGCGAAGACCTCCTGGGCCATGGTCTCCGCATCGCCCAGCCCGCCGCCGATGGCGAGGACGAGGGACAGCAGGACGGGCGCCGCCGCCAGCACGACGACGCCGAGCGAGCGACGCCGGCCGAGGAGCCCGCGGACAGTGAGGCGGATGACGGGTCCGAACGCCCGCGGACGCGGCCGCGCTCCCGCCGGCGGCCCGGCCGTGCTCGCGCTCATCCGCGCACCAGGTAGGCGAAGACCGATTCGAGCGACTCGTCGGCCGGGATCAGCTCGTAGATCGAGATCCCCGAGGCTCGGGCGAGCCCGGCGAGCTCCCCGGTGAACGCCGCGTAGTCGGAGGCATGGACGACGAGCCGGTCGTCGGCGAGTTCGACGCCGGCCACCGTCGGACGGGCCACGATCGCCGCGGCCAGTGCCCGGTCGTCGGACGTCCGCAGCCGGAAGGCATGCGGCCGGTCGGTCATCAGCCGCCGGATCTCGCGGAAGTCGCCCGACGCGGCCAGGCGCCCGCCGACCACCACCAGGACGCGCTCCGCCACCCGCTCGACCTCCTCGAGGATGTGGGAGGAGAAGAGGATCGCCCGCCCCGCCGCGGCCATGTCGCGGAGGAGGTCCATCATGTGCAGCCGCTGGCGAGGGTCCATCCCGTTGAACGGCTCATCGAGGACGAGGACGCCGGGATCGTGGACGAGCGCCGAGGCCAGCTTCGCCCGCTGGCGCATCCCCTTCGAGTAGGTGGCGATGGGTCGGTCGGCCGCGTCCGTCAGCTCGACGGTCGCCAGCGCCCGGTCGGCCGCCGCCCCAGGCCCCGGGACGCCCTGCAGGTCGGCGTTGAGGCGCACGAACTCGCGGCCGGTCAGGTAGCCGAAGACCGCCTCCCGCTCCGGGACGAGGCCCACCCGCCGGAAGACCTCCGGGTCGCCGTAGGTGGGACGGCCGTCCACCGTGACGACGCCGGCCGACGGCTGCAGGAGCCCAGCGATCATGTGCAGCAGCGTCGACTTGCCCGCCCCGTTCGGGCCGAGCAGCCCGGTGACGCCGGGGCCAACGGAGAAGCTGATGCCGTTGACGGCGACGACGTTCCCGTACCAGCGGGAGACATCGGCGAGCTCCACGGAGGCGGGGGCCGGTGCGCTCATGCGGCGATCCTCCGGTAGCGCAGGAGGAGGAGGACCAGGGCGGCCAGGGAGACGGCCACCGCGACGGCCGCGAAGAGCCAGAGCGGCAGGTCGGAGCGGACGATCGCCGGCATGGTCGGCTCGAAGCCGAAGAGGAAGGCCGAGACGCCGTCCATCAGGGCGAAGGGGTCAGCGAGGGCCATGAGCGTGAACGGCCACTCCAGGCCGACCCGGTTGACGAGGACCGTCACCACGCCGCTCAGGACCAGGAAGGCGGCGATGATCGCCCCGGCGGCGAATGCCCGCCGGACGGTGAACGCGCTGGCCACGAGGCCGACCCCGGCAAGGAGCCCGGCCACCACGACCGTCCGGCCGACGACCGGCCAGAGCCGCGGCAGGACCTCGCCCAGGCCGGCCCCGACGTCCGGGGTCGCGAAGAGCATCCCCAGCAGCAGGATCGCCTGCGGGAGGGCGAGCACGATGCCGACCGCTGCCAGGAGGGCGAGGTACTTGGCGAGGACGTAGTCGGTCCGCTCCAGGGCCCGCGAGAAGTAGAGGGTCAGGACGCGGTGGCGCTGGTCCCGCACCAGCAGCTCCGGCGCCTGGGCGGCGACGAAGAAGACGAGGAGGGTCTGGGCGAACGGCAGGTAGCCCTCCAGGGTGATCGGGTTGAAGCCTTCCCGAGCGGCGTTCCCGGCGAGCGCCCCGAAGCCGACGCTCACGACGGCGGGGAGCGCGATGAGCCCGCCGAGGACGAGCGGGGCGACCTTGGCCCGCCCGCTGCGGCCGAGCCCGAAGACCGCTCGCACGCCGTGGACGAAGAGGGCCTCGATGGCGTGGCGGCGGCCGAGCCGCGGGCCGTCGTAGCGGCGATAGCCGAGGTCGTAGATGCTGCCGGTGGCGGAACCGGCCAGGACGTCAGGCGGCGTCGACACCGGTGGCTCCTTCCCCGTCCGCGGCGACAGCGTCGCGGAAGAGGTCCTCCACCCGGTGGCGGGCGGGCTCCAGCCGGGTGAGGGCGAGGCCGCGCGTCGCCACCGCGTCCCGGACGAGGTCGAAGGGACGCTCGTCGCCCACCACGACCAGCACCCGTCGCGGCCCGTCGACGCGGGCGTCCAGCCCGGCCGCGACGAGGTCGGCGGCGACCTCCGCGGCGCCCTCGTCGAGCTCGACGACGAGCGTCCCGGTGCGCTTGGTGAAGCTGGCGAGGGGGGCGTCGCGGAGGAGCCGACCGGCGTCGATCGCCACGACGTGGTCGCAGACCCGCTCGATCTCGCCCAGCAGGTGGGAGCTGACGATCACCGCCATCCCGAACTCCGCCCCCGTCCGCCGGACAAGGTCCAGCATCTCGTCGCGTCCGGCCGGGTCGAGGCCGTTCGTCGGCTCGTCGAGGAGGAGCAGCCGCGGGTCGTGAACGAGCGCCTGGGCGAGCTTGACCCGCTGCTTCATGCCGGTCGAGTAGCCCCCGATCGGGCGATAGCGCTCCTCGAAGAGCCCGACGTGACGAAGGACCTCCGCCGTCCGCTCGCGGGCCGGCGAGCGGGGCAGCCCGGACATCTCGGCGAGGTGGGTGACGAGGTCCGTGGCCGAGACGTCGGGCGGGAGGACGTCGTGCTCGGGCATGTAGCCGATCCGCTCGCGGATGCGCGGACCGTCGCCCCGCACGTCGAGGCCGAAGACGGACGCCGCGCCGGCGGTTGGCGCGAGCAGGCCGAGGAGGATCCGGAGGAGCGTGCTCTTGCCGGCGCCGTTGGCGCCCACCAGGCCGACGATCCCGGCCTCGATTGAGACCGTGAGGTCGTCGAGGGCCAGGACGCCGCCTCCGGCGCCCGGGTAGCGGAAGGAGAGAGCCTGCGTCGCGACGAGAGCCATCGTGGGGGAGTCTAGCGGCCCCCGGAACGCCCCGGAACGCCGCGCCCCGGATCGGCAGGATCGATGGGTCGGCTCGCGACCCCGGAACGACCCGCCGCACCCGGTCCGGGACGGCCCACGGCGGTCGCGCCAGCGTGTCCCGTCAGGCCCGCGGCGCCGTCGTGACGATCGCCTGCCCGAGCGACCACAGGGTGGTGACGGTCAGGGCGACCATCAGTATCGCGAGCGGCAGCTGGCGGACCTGCAGCGTCCGAAGCCGCGGGCGATCGGCGGCCGCCGCCGGCCGGCCTGCCACCGCCGCGAGATGCCCGGCGAACGCTCCGAGCATGTGCCCACCGACGACGACGGCGAGCTGGACGGCCCACACCGACCCCGCTCCGAGGGTCCAGGCCGGCTTGTGGAAGGCCGTCCCGAAGAGGTCCCAGCCCTGCTGGAAGGGATCGGAGACCGCGATCAGGATGCGCTGGCCGTCGATGAGCAGCGAGGTCAGGTAGTGCCCGGCGATGTAGCCGACGGCGATCGGGACGAGGCCCGCCCCGACGGCGGCGAGGCCGGTCGCCCGCGAGATCGGCGGCGCCCCGACGAGGCGCGTCACGCCGAGCGCGAGGAGGACCGCGGCGCCGAGGAAGGCCGCCAGGGTGACCGTCCCGCCGGCCAGCCCGGGCAGGCCGACGACGTCGAACCAGAGCTGCGTCTGCGACAGCCCGTCGTAGAGGACGGACGAGACGCCGAGCGCCGCGAGCGCCACGTCCGCGGCGGACCATCCCGGCTCGAGGAGGCCCGCACCGAACGGCCGGCGGCGGACCGCACCCGCGGCGGGAGGGCCGGCGAGGGCAAACGGCGCGACACGCCCGAGCAGGCTGAACCAGACGGAGAAGACCTCGCCCTTCTCCCGCCAGGTGTCGCGCCCGTACTGGGCCATCCCGAGGAGAGTGACCGTGCCGTAGGCGAGGAAGGCCAGGACGAGCGTCCGGCCGCCGCCTCCGCCGGTGACCACGAGCTCGAGCCAGACGATGACCGCGAAGCCACCGACCGCCGGCCAGCGCCCCAGGCGCGCCGGGTACGGTGCCGCCGTCCAGCCGCCGACGCCGCCGCGGCGCAAGACCGCGGCGCCGAGCTCGTGGATCGTGGTGAACGGGTCGAGCCACGCCCAGGCCGGGCCCACCAGCGCGGAGACGAGGGCCAGGCCGACCCACCCGTACGTCCACAGGAAGAGGCCGGAGACGTCCGCGTCGCTGTTCCCGCCCACCGCCGCCTGGGCGACGAGCCAGGCGACGCCGACGAGGCCGACGGCCTGCAGGGAGCGGCGGAGCCAGCCGGGCACGGTCCGGGTGGGTGCATCGTCGGCGCCGAAGCCCGGGATGTCGCGCAGGAAGACCACGACGAAG
Organism: uncultured Chloroflexia bacterium; assembly: GCA_963821235.1. Classification (GTDB taxonomy): domain Bacteria; phylum Chloroflexota; class Limnocylindria; order Limnocylindrales; family CSP1-4; genus CTSoil-043. The sequence continues at coordinate 1,536,126 of CAWGCS010000001.1, read as the reverse complement.
GAAAGCCCGACGGCCGCGGCCGCCCCGGCCAGGTAGACCGGCAGGGGGATCGGCGACTCGAAGACGCCCGCCAGCTGGTGGCCGAGGACCGCTCCCGGCAGGACGAGCAGGCAGGCCGCGACGGCCGCGACGGCGCCGGCGCCCCGGGCGAGGATCGCCTGCCAGTGCCGCGGCACCGGGGGCCTCCTCACGACGACGGGGCCGCCCACGGCGCGTCGACCATCCGGTGGACGACGTTGCGACCGTTCTCGACGCGATAGGCCACGGCGATCGGCTGCGAGGTCACCGCGTGCTCCGCCAGGTGAGCCGCGGGGAAGGCGGCCCCATCGACTTCGAGGGTCCCGATCACGAACGTGATCGTCTCGCCGGACTGGCTGCGCAGGGTGAAGCCGGTCACCTCGCCGCCGCTCGAGTCGAGGGCGATGACGATCCCCGCCACGGACGTCCCCGGGTCGCCGCAGGCGGCGAGCGCGAGGGCAGCCCCGAGGACGCCCGCTGCGAGCGCGACGGCCGGGCGTCGCAGGAGCGCCGGCGTCATCGGCGGCGGAGGACCCAGGCGCCCCCCGCGACGAGCACCGCCCCCAGGACGACCAGCGGGATCAGCAGGTCGCGGGCGCCGGTGGCCGGCGACTGCCCGGGTGTCGGCCCGGCCGACGAGGCGGGGGCGGCCGAGGGAGTGCCCGCCGGCGCGGTGCTCGGGGCGGCCGTCGGGCCCGGCGCGGTCGCCGTCGGCGCGGCCGCCGCGACCGTGAAGGCGAACGTGCCGCGCTCGAGGCCGTTGTCGTCCGGCGTCACCGTCGTCCAGCGGACCTCGTAGGCCCCCGGCACGAGGTCCGGGAGGTCGCCGATGACGATCCGCGTCGGCTCGCCACCGTCGGGCACCTTGCCAACGGCGATCTGCGCGCCGTCCGGGCCGCGCAGCTCCATCGTGCTGCGGCCCGGATCGACGGCCTCGCTGAAGTCGCCGGTGATCTGCGTCGGCGGTGCCGCGAGCACCGCGCCGTCGGGCGGTGTCGACGACACCAGCTCTGAGTGGGCGCGCGCGACGCCCGCCAGGAGGGCGACGCTGAACAGGGCGAGGAGCGCCGCGGCGGCGGCTCGTGTGGTGCGCATGCGCGGGAGGGTAGCAGGAGGTCGGGCGAGACCGCGCCCGCGCTCCGGCCCGCGGATCAGCCGAGCGTCACGCCGGCCACCGGGCGGTCGAGACGCGACGGATCGGGCGGATCCCGGATGACGGGGCAGGCCGGGCCCGCGTTGGCCCTGCCGGCGATCCAGGGTCCCCCGCTGGTCGGCATCGCGACCGGAGGGCTCGGCTCCGCACCACTGCCCGGTCCGCCGGAACCCTCACCGCCGCCGGAGCCGTCCTCGAGCGGGTCGCCGCGTTCCTCGACGAGCGTGACCGTGCCCGCGCCGTCGACGTCGAAGACCCACGTGTGGCGGCTGATGCAGCCCGACGGACAATCGCCCCAGCCCCTGGTGATGGCGACGCGCCAGCCGACGGTGGCCGGGGAGACCTCGTACCAGGACGACTGGCCGATGAGGTCCGCGTCGAGAGGGCCGATGCCCGCGAACTGCGGGTCGCTGGCCAGGACCCGCGCGATCGCCTCCGCCTGGCCGGTGGGGCTGCCGCCGGGGGTCGCCGAGGCCGGCGGCGCCGAGGTCGGCGCGGGGGTCGGCACGACCGACGGGGACGCGGGCGAGGTCGGCGCTCCCGCCGCGCAGGCAGCGGCCACGAGGGCCAGCGCCGCCAGGGTGACCCCCAGTCCTCGTAGGCTCCGAACGGCGGATCGACCGGTCATGGCCATGAGACGGTACTCCGCCGTGGCCAGTTCCGGTGACCTTCGGCGCCGCGATCCGATCCGAACGGCCGTCGAGCCGGGGGCCCGCGGCCGCCACCATCGGGGGTGGAGGTGTCCTGATGCACGGCCGAACGACGCACTCCCCAGAGCCCCCGGTTCCGGGAGTGGAGCACGCGCCGAGCCCGGGAGCACGGACGACGAGCCCCGGCGCCACCGGTGCCACCGCGGCCACGCTCCCCCACGGCCGGCTGGGCGGCGCGGTCGTGCTGTTCGGGGCCACGGAGGCGGTCGTCGCCCGAACCCGCCCCGACGGCCGCGACGAGATCGTGCGGGTCCGCCGGCGGCCCCGGCGCGCAGGGGCACAGCCCTTCTTCGGCCGAATCCGGCACGAGCTGGGCGAGCGGGCGCCGATCCTGATCCTGGGACCCGCCGCCGAGCGGACGGCCTTCGAGCGGGAGATCGTCTTCGTCTCCCACCGTCCCGACAGCCTCCTCGAGGACGCCAGCGTCCACGACGCCCACCCTGAAGCCCTCCTGGAGCGGCTGCGCGGGCTCCGGTCGCACCCGGGCTGAGCCGGTCGCCGGGCCGCGGCCGGCAGAGCGGCCCCCGCGTCGGCCGGTGCTGCGCGGCGACACCGGGCGATGGTCCGGGTCGGGTCCCGATTGGTGGATATCCATCTGGACCGCGGGTGCCCTGAAGGACCAGAATGACTGCTCGCCGGGGCAATCGCAGACCGGCAGTTGGGGGGCCCGCAGCGCCAGATGCGGATCGAGCCGGCGCGCGCACGCCGGATGGACGGCCGGGGAATGGGGGCCGGACCGCCGGGGATCGTCCCGGCCAAGGTCCGCGCGCCGCGTGTCCGGTGGCTGCCCCGGGAGCGCCTCGACCAGCTCCTCCCCCAGCTCTGGATCCACCGCCTCGCGCTCGTCGTGGCGCCCGCCGGGTCGGGAAAGACCACGCTGCTGGCCGGCTGGGCGGCCGCCAGCGATGGGCCCGCCGCCTGGTATCGGGCGGAGAGCGTGGACGGCAGCGAGGCGGCGCTGGTGGCGCACCTCCAGGCCGCCTTCGGGGCCGTGCTCTCCGATCTGGTCGGGAACTGGCGCTCGGTCGACGAGGCCGCGGCAGCGCTCGACGCTCGCCCCGAGGCGCGCCTCCTCCTCGTCATCGACGACCTCCACACCCTGACCGGGACGCCCGCCGAGACGGCCCTGGAGCAATTCGTCGAGTTCGCGCCGCCCGCCCTCGCGATCGTGGCCGGGTCGCGGGTCCTTCCCTCGTTCAACCTGTCGCGGCGGCGGGTCTCCGGCCAGCTGCTGGAGATCTCCGGCGACGACCTGCGCTTCCGCTCGTGGGAGGTCGAGCGGCTCTTCCGCGACTTCTACGGCGAGGCCCTCCCGCCCGACGAGCTGGCCCGCCTCGCGCGACGCACCGAGGGCTGGGCGGCCGGGCTGCAGCTCTTCCACCTCGCCACCCGCGGCAAGGCCGGCGACGAGCGGCGGCGGCTCCTCGCCGGCCTGGGCCCGAGCTCCCGCCTCATGCGCGAGTACCTCGCCCGCAACGTCGTGGCCGAGCTGCGCGACGAGCTCCGCGAGTTCCTCGTCGGGACCTGCGTCCTTCGCCGCCTGACGGGAGGCCTCTGCGACCGCCTCCTGGAGCGGACAGGCAGCAGCGACCTGCTGGCCGAGCTGGAGCGGAGCAGCGTCTTCACCGTCGCCCTCGACGACGAGGGCACCTACCGCTACCACGAGGTCCTCCGCAGCCATCTCGAGGGGATGCTCGTGGAGGCCGTCGGTGAGGGCGCCGCTCGCGCCCGGGCCCACCGAGGCGGCGAGCTGCTCGAGGCGGACGGAGCGATCGCCGAAGCGGTGGCCGCTTACAGCCGCGCCGAGGACTGGGCGGCGGTCGACCGGCTCCTCGACCGGTACGGCGAGCACCTCGCGGCCGGATCGGGTGCCTGGATGGACACCCTGCCACCGGCCCTCCTCGTGCAGGATCCCTGGCTCATCCTCGCCACGGCCCGACGTCACCGGGCCGAAGGGCGCTGGGCCCAGGCGGTGGACGCCTACGGCCGCGCCGAGGCGCTCTTCGGGGCCGGCGAGCCCGGTGCGACGTCGCGACGGGAGCGGATCGCCACGGCCGCCTGGCTCGATCCCCTGCCCGCACGCGGCTCCGACTGGACGGGCGCCCTTCGCGCCGCGGTCGCCCGCGACCCGCTCCAGCGCCGCCCGGCGGTCGACGGCGAAGCGGGCACCCGCCTGACGGCCGGGCTCGCGACGCTGCTCGCGGGGAGGGTAGGCGAGGCGCGTCGAATCCTGCGCCGCGCGGCCGACGAGGACGCGGAGGGGCCCGTCCTCGTCGCGACGGCGGGCGTCGCCGCCGGGGTCGCCGGCCTGCTGGGGGCCGACCCTCGAGCCGTCGTCGAGACCGAACGGGCCATCGCCGCCGCGGAGCGCCTCAACCTAGGCTGGCTGGCGCGGGTGGGCCGTGCCGCGCTCTCGATCGCCGCCGGCCCCGCCGGGGCGGAATACGCCCGCTCCGACGCGGCCGCCGTGCGCGAGGCCGCCGCGCACGACGACGACCGCTGGGGCGAGGGCCTCGCCGCGCTGGCCGAGGGGTGGTCCGCGCTCGGGGAGCCGGAAGCCGCCGTCGAGCCCTTCGAATCGGCCGCCACCCGGTTCCGGGCGCTCGGCGCGGGCAGCCTCGAGGCCTGGGCGCGGGCCCTGGCGGCGGTCGCCCAGGTGCGGGCCGGCAGCCCGGACGCCCGGGACGCGGCCCTGGTCGCCGAGGCCGTGGCCCGCTCGGTCGGCACGACGGTCCTGCAGGCCGTTGCCCATCGGGCCCTCGCCGAGGCGGACCACGTCGCCTGGGCCGAGCTCGGGACCGCCGCCGACGGTCTGCTGGCCGACGCCGGGCTGGTGCTCCCGCCGGGTCCCCGGAAGCCCGATCCGGAGAGCGTCGATGAGGCGGTCGGCCATCGCGCGCTCTCCGACGCGCCGTCGGGAGATGCGGCCGCCCGGCCGGTGCCGTCGCCCGCGGCCTCCCCGGCGCCGCCCGCGGCCTCCCCGGCGCCGCCCGCCGAGCTCCGGCTCTTCGGCTCCTTCTTCCTCGCCGTCGCCGGGCGCCCGATCGACCTGACGGGCCTCAAGCCACGGCCCAGGGCACTCCTGCGGTTCCTCGCCCTCAACGCCGGCCGGCCTGTCCACCGGGAGGTCCTGCAGGAGGCGTTCTGGCCGGAGGTGGACGGGGAGACGGGGGCGCGCAGCCTCCACGTGGCGCTCTCGGCGGTGCGCCGGGAGCTCGCTCCCGACGCCGAGCGGGGAGCCTGCGAGCTGCTGGTGCGCGAGGGGGACGCCTACCGTCTCACTCTCCCCGATGGCGCCCGCATCGACCTCGAGCGCTTCGACGAAGCCGTCCTCGAGGCGCGCCGGGTGCGGGCTCGCGGCGCGACCGAGGCGGCCGTGCAGGCCTACGGGGCCGTCCTCGCGACCTACGGCGGCGACCTCCTGCCGGAGGATGGGCCGGCCGAGTGGGCGGCGGGCCGGCGGGATCGGGCGCGGGCGGAGCTGGTCGATGCGGCGCGCGGGCTGGCCGAGCTCCTCATGGAGCGGGACCCGGCCGGCGCGGCCGAGGCCTGCGCCGCGGCGCTCGCCGTCGATCCCTACCACGATCCGCTGTGGCGGCTCCTCGTCGAGGCCCGCGAGCGGGCCGGCGACCCGGCGGCCGCAACGAGCGCGCGGTCCGGCTACTCGCGGATGCTTGCCGAGCTCGGCCTCGCCCCCGTCGACGGGGGCTGACGACTCGGGCGACCCGACGCCAGGATCAGGGCGCGGCCGTCGGGCTGGGCGCCGGCCGCTTTCCGAAGAACTCGACCTCGGCGACGGCGACCGGGGCGTTCGGCTTCTCGGACAGGTAGATCGAGGTCACCGTCAGGCGGACCGTGGCGGCGCCCTTGACCCCGACGTCGAATGACTGGGGCTCGACCTGGTCCTTCAGCTCGATGTCCCTGGCAACGATGACCGAGCCGTCGCTGCCCAGGAACTCGAGGGTGACGGCCCGCGGACGAGCGAAGCTCTTGAAGTCCTGGCCGGGCGCGCCGGCCGTCACGAGCACCTTCGAGATGTCGGCGACGGGCGTGAATGAGGCCTGGATCCTCGGGGGCTTGCCCTCCGCGAAGGGCGCCGCCCAGAATGCCGTCGTCCCGTCGAACGCCGACTGGGCCGGGTGGTCCCGGGCGCCTGGGCCGCTCGCCTTGCCCGCCGTGCTGACCGGGTCGGACGGCGGCATGACGATCTCGGCGATCGAGCCGATGAAGCCGTTCACGGCGTCGCGCCAGTTCGGAATGATCGCGTAGCCGGCGACCGCGCCGACGACGGCGGCGATGACGAGGATCTGGAGGCCGGCTGAGACGAGGCGGCCCAGGCCGACCCCGCCGCCGGTCCTGCCGTCCTTGCGCATGCTCTTCGGGCGCTCCCCGGCGGCTGCGACCCGTCTGCGTCGTCCGCCGCCGAGCAGGCGGCGGTACCACGGGAGCCGCGGCGCGACCGCCACCACGGCGGCGGCGAGGCTCTGGCCGCAGCGGCGGCAGAACTTGCGAGCAGGATCGTTGCCGATGCCGCAGTTGCCGCAGACGAGGTCGCCGGGGTTCGGCGGAGGCGTCTCCTCGTGGGCGGGGCGGATCGCGGTCCGCGGGCGCTCGGGACCGGGTCGCACCGCTTCCGGCCGGCGGGCGGCGGGCTGGTCCACCGGCGGGGGCGGGAGCGCGGGAGCTGCCGCCACCGGAGGGCGCGCGGCCGGCTGGACCGGACCAGGCCGCTGTGCCGGCGGCTGAACGGGGGCGGCAGGCCTCGTGGCGGCGGGCTGGATCGGCGCTGCGGCAGGTGGGGCAGCCTGCGGCGGCGTCGATGGGACTCCGGCGTGGCCCGCCATGGGCGTCGCGATCGTCGGCGGCGCGACCGGCTCGACGGGGGGTCGGGCCGGCTGCACGAGGGGTCGGGGCTTTGGGGTGATCCCCGCGCCGGGCAGCATCGGCCGGATCCGCGGCGTCTCCCGTGCGGGGCTGGGGGTCGGAGGGCGAGGCATCGCAGCGGCGGCGGCCGTGCCCACCGCAGGCAGCCGCTCACCGCACGAGACGCAGAAGACGCGTCCGGCCGGGTTCGCCCGCCCGCAGGCCGAGCAGATCGGTCCCGTCTCCGCGGGGAGCGCTGGGGCCGCCTCGGCTTCTTCTCGTGCCGACGCCTCGGCGGGCGCGGGCTCGGGCGCGGGCTCGGCTGTCGGTACCGCCGGCGGTACCGCCTCGGAGGTCGCCTCGGGCTCAGCTGGGGCGACCGCCACGACGGCGGCCGGTGCGGCGACGGTAACCGGCTCGGGCTCGGGCGCGGGCGCGGGCTCGGGCGGCGGGGCAGGCTCGGCCTCGTCGATCGGGGCCGCGGCGACGGCAACCGGTTCGGGCTCGGGCGACGGGGCGGCCTCGGGCGGCGGGGCGGGCTCGGCCTCGTCGATCGGGGCCGCGGCGACGGCAACCGGCTCGGGCTCGGGCGCGGGCGCGGGCTCGGGCGGCGGCTCTGCCTCGGCCTCGGCGACCGAGGCCGCTGCGACGGCAACCGGTTCGGGCTCGGGCGGCGGTTCGGGCTCGGGCGACGGGGCGGCCTCGGGCGGCGGGGCCGCGGCGACGGCAACCGGTTCGGGCTCGGGCGACGGGGCGGCCTCGGGCGACGGCTCTGCCTCGGCCTCGGCGACCGAGGCCGCTGCGACGGAAACCGGTTCGGGCTCGGGCGGCGGGGCGGGCTCGGGCGGCGGCTCTGCCTCGGCCTCGGCGACCGAGGCCGCTGCGACGGAAACCGGTTCGGGCTCGGGCGGCGGGGCGGGCTCGGGCGGCGGGGCCGCGGCGACTGGGGGCGGGGCCTCGGCGACTGGGGGCGCTGCGACGGCTTCGGACCCAGGTTCCGTCGTGGGCTCCGGGGTGGCCTCCGGCTCGGGCTCGTCGTCGACCGCGCGGTAGACCCTGGGGCCGCTGACGACGGTGGCGACCGGGACGGCGTGGACGACCGCACCGGCGATCCCCGCCGCCGGAGCGGCCTCGGCCGCATCTTCGTCCGGCGAGAGGGTCGTCTCCGCAGGGGCGGGTGCTGTCGCGTCGGTCAGCGCCGCCTCCGGGTGCCCTCCGAGGCCGACGGCCTCCTTGACGCGACCCAGGAGGGTCGGCTGCTCCGGGACGGACGGCGGCTCGGAGGCGGCCGGCTGCGGGGCGGGCTCCGCGGCCGGCTCGGCCGGCTCTTCGGTCCTGGCACCGGTCCACTCGAGGAAGCTCCCGCACGAGCCGCAGAAGCTGTCGGACGGGCTGTTCTGGAACCCGCACTTCGTGCAGACGATCACGTGACGCTTCCTCTTGGGCCGCTGGCGTGGTCGCCGGGGCCGCATGGCGACCCCGAGCGTGCGCGCATCGTAGCGCGTGGGGCCGCGAACCCGGGCCTCGCCGCTCGGTCGAATGGCAGCGCCCCCATGGCCAGGCTCACGCCTTGACGATCTCGATCCGGTGGGCGAGGTGGGCGGGCTTCGACGCTGCCACCAGCGACTCCAGGCCCGAGGCGGAGACCGCCTTGGGGTCCTTCACCCGGACCCGGATGAAGAGGTCGGGGGAAGTCCCGGCCGGCACGGCGGCACCCGCCTCCCGGGACCAGGCTGCGGCCCCCGGCTCGGCCAGCTCGACCTCGCCCCCGGTGAAGACCGCCACGTGGGCGGCGAGACCGGCCGGCGTGCCCCTGGCGCGGAAGAGCTCCGAGGCCGCGGCGACGAAGGCGCGCCGTCGCTCGAGCGGCCACGTCTCGTCCGGCGCGGCCCCGACCCAGCCGCCGAGCCACTCGAGGAAGTCCTCGGGCGCAAGCGCCGGATCGAGGTAGGCGGGGAAGCAGTCGAGGACCTGCACGGCGGCCGCGAGGACCTCGTCGAAGGCCGAGGTGAGCCGCTGGGTGAAGGCATCGTCGCGATAGAGGCCGGGCAGATGGTCGCCGATCGGGTGCGGGCTGGGGAGCCCGTCGAGCGTGCCCCGCATCGCCCTAGCCCTCCTCGACCATCAGCTGGTGCTCGTAGCTGAAGACGAGCGCGTTGGGCTCGAGGTCGAGGCGCTGCGTCACCTGGCCCCGCTGGCCGGTGATCGGGTCGGCCCCGAAGAGCCGGACGTCCTCGACGAGCTCCGTGCCGCGGACGCGCTGGAGCACGGAGTAGACCTCGCCGACCTGGACCGGGCGCCCGAACGGCCAGCCCGTGCCCTCCGGGCCCCCGCTGATCGGGTTGAAGTAGCCGTAGAGCGCGGTGATGGCAGCGTCCTGGAGGCGAGACGGCGTCACCCGCGGCCGTGGCCTGAGGCGGGCGACGATGGTGATCCCCCGGTAGACCGGCGGCTCGACGATGACCCGCGTCCCGACGACCCGCGTCTCGTCGAGGCGGGCGGCGACCCGGGCCAGCGTCTCCTCCGCCGGGACGAGCTGCTCGAAGCGGAGGCGCCCGGCCTCGGCCGGCGCCGACGGCACGACGAGCACGCGCACGGAACCCGGGTCGGCTCCCTCGCCGGCGGCGACCGCCCGGACGCGGGCCAGCTCCGGGGCGACCTCGCGGGCGAGGTGCTCGAAGTCCTCGGTCGTGACCGCCCGGCCGCGCGTGCGCAGGGTGATCGGGCCACGCAGCTTGGCGTTCTCGATGTCCTCGCCGTCGACGCCGCCGGCCATGGCCCGCCGGTTCTCGACCCGGCTGACGAACGGGATCGAGGACTTCAGGATGCTGATCGAGCGGGAGGCGAGGTTGCCCAGGCGCCCCCCGCCGGTCAGGTAGACGTCGACCTTGATGCGCCGTCCCTTCAGCGGGACGGCCCCGTAGCCGCGGACCGACCCGTCCGGCTCGCGGACGGCGGGGCCGAAGGAGATCTCGCCGGCGACGGCGTCGAGGACGAAGTGGCGGTCCTCGGGGCCCGACGCGGCGAAGTCGGACACCTGGGTCCACTCCTGCCAGCCGTCCTCGTCGTCCGCGACGCGGACCGACGTCGGCCGGTCGCCAGGGACCACCGGGCGGCGCTTGACGAGGAAGCGCTGGCCGGCCACCCCCTCGGAGGTCCCCACGATCTCGTCCACGACGACGTCGGCGTGGACGGCATCGGTCGTGCCGCCCACGGTGCAGGCGGTCACGCCCCGGATGTTCGGCGAGGCGGAGTAGAAGGGCTGCCCCTCCTCGGCCTCGGTGACGCAGGCCCGCAGCCAGCCGGCCCGGAGCTTGTCGATCACCGAGACGACGTGGCCCTTCGGGACATGGACGACGACCTCGCCGTCGCGGTTGAGCCCGCCCGTCGTGTCGCGCTCGAGCTCGCAGGGGGTCCATCCCTCGCCGGTCCAGGCCTCCCAGGCGAGGGGCGGCCAGGTCGGGTCAACGCCCACGCCCTCGATCGTGCAGCGGAGGTCGAGGCGGACGGCGTTCGAGGGCGCCGCGTCGGAGACGCCGACCAGGAACGTGTCGCCCGGCTTCGGCGGGGCGTCGAAGGCGGCGAAGTCGCGGCCGTTGGCCGCCTCCGTGGTCCGATCGACGTTCCGCTTGCCGTCGATCGAGGTCAGCACGTGCACGACCGTGACCGGGACGATCGGGAGGTCGTCGAGGGTCGTGAACACGACCGCGTCGTCGGTCTCCGTCCGGACGGTGGCGACCTGGGTCCCGCCGGCGATCCGGACGGCGTCCGGCTGCGGCGCCGAGAGCCAGAGCGTGACCTCGCCGCGCGCCGCGGACGGCGGGAAGAGGCGGACCCCGATCAGCTCCAGGAACTTCACGTAGTGGCGATCGGGGACGCGGTTGAGGCGGTAGAGGAGCTGGTCGGTCATCCAGGCGAAAGCCTCGATGAGGGTGACCCCGGGGTCCGAGACGTTGTGGTCCGTCCACTCCGGACAGCGCTGCTGCACGAGCCGCTTGGCGTCGTCGACGAGGTCCTGGAAGCGGCGGTCGTCCAGGTTCGGGACGGGCAGGGCCATCGGTCACTCCTCCGCGGGGATCGTGTAGAAGGGGAAGACGAGGTTGCGCGGGTCGTTCGAGGACCCGACGGAGTAGCGGATGTCGATGTAGAGGGTCGAGGGGTCCTCGGGATCGGGCGCCACGTCGACTTCGCGGACGGTGATCCGCGGCTCCCAGCGCCGCAGGGAGACCCGGACGTCGGCGGCGATCCGACCGAACGTCGCGGCGTCGGCCGGCGAGAAGACCTCGTCGTGGATGCCGCATCCGAACTCGGGTCGCATCGGCCGCTCGCCGTACGACGTCCCGAGGATGAGCCGGATGCTCTCCTCGATCTCGCGCTCGCGGGTCACCAGGGCGATCCCGCCCGTCGCGTCGGTCCGCAGGGGGAAGGCCCAGCCGGCGCCGATGAACTCGTCGTTGACCATCGGTCTCCTCCTCGCCTAGCCCAGCGTGACCTGGCTGCCGCGCACCTTGGCCACCCCGCTGGTGCTCACCTCCACACCGGCCTGGCCGGAGAGCGAGGCCTGGGCGCTCGAGGCGATCTCTACCCCGCCGTCGCCGCTGATCTTCACCTTGCCGGTGGCGTTGATCTCGATGTCGCTCGTCGCCGTGAGCACGATCTTGCCGTCCGAGGTGCCGCTCAGCTCCTTCTCGAGCCGGTTGAGGAGGAGGATCACCTCCGAGCCAGCGGTCGACATCCCGAGCGTGGAGTTCGACGGCTTGTCCCACATGAAGACCTCGTTGCCATCGCGGCTGACGAGCTTCCGGCCGTTGAGCTTGCCGTTGTCGACCTCGATCGTCGGGGGCGCGTCGCTGCCGTTCCACAGCCCGCCGACGACGAACGGCCGCTGGCGATCGCCGTTCTCGAAGGCGACGAGGACCTCGTCGTTGACCTCGGGGATCCAGACCATCCCCCGCGAGGCGCCGTTGCCGGGGGCCGCGACGCGGGCCCAGAAGCTCTCGTAGTCGGCCGAGAGGGCCGGGAAGCGGAGCTTCACCCGGCCCTGCGACTCGGGGTCGTTGTTGTCGGTCACGATGCCGACGACGACGCCGGCTGACGAGGCCGGGCTGCTGGCGCTGCCGCTGCCGGAGCCGCCGGTGCCGTTCGACGACGCGCCGGCCGCGGCCCCGGCCACGAGGCCCATCAGGGAGCGGTCCTGGCGGCCGCTCACGATGAAGTGGGTCCGGTACCCGTCGACCTGGTCGTACGTGTGGCGGGTGTGGGTGATCGTGTAGCGGCCGGCGAACGGCGCCGCGACGTGGGAGACGCTGACCGCCGCGCCGGCCCGCAGGCCGGGATTGCCGCGGGCCACGCCCGATGCCTCGGCGAACGCGCTCCCGACCTGCTCGGCGAGCGCGGCGGCGGCGCGGTCGGCCGTCGCCTGCGACTGGTGGCTGCCCTCGACGACCAGGACGGGGCTCCCGAAGCGCCCGGCCAGCCCGGCCGGGTCGTCGGGCAGCTGGGCCGCGACCGTCCCCGCCTGGGCCGTGCCCACGATCGCCTGCTTGGCCACCGGGTCCCATCCGCGGACCTCGACGCGCGTCACCTGGCCCGACGAGGTGACCCGCGGCCGGAAGTCGAGGAGCTCCTGGCCGAAGACGAGCTGGAGGGGGTTCGTGGACTGGAAGTCGCCGCTGCCCGGCGCCTCGGCCGCCTCGCGCGGCTGGCGGAACTCGAGCTTGCCCTCGACGACCGCGACCTCGAAGCCGACCTCGCGCGCCAGCCCCTTGAGGAACTCCCAGTCGGTCTGGCCGGCCTGCCCGACGTGGTCGTGGACCCGGCCGCTGTCGTCGATCGTGCCGGCCTGGAGGTCGACCTGGGAGGCGATCGTGCGGGCGATGTCGGAGTACTTGACGTTCTGAAACGTTGCCGACTTCCGCCCGCGCGACAGGCGATGGGCGTGGTCGTAGCCGCGAGCCACGAAGAGAGGCGCCCGTCCCTCGCGATAGACGCCCTCGCAGGCGGTCACCTCGCCGCTGATGAGCAGGCCGGGCGCCCCGTCGCCGAGCGCCGACGTGGAGACCTTCACCGCGCAGCCGATGCGCAGGTGGGCCTTCTCGGCGATCGCCATGTCGGGCGTCTCCTGGAACGTCAGCTCGAACGTGTCGGGCAGATGGAGGTGGTCGTCCACGACGATGTGGAGCAGCGCCGTCTCCGCCTCGCCCTCGAGGGCTTGGCCATCGACCTCGACCTTGATCGCGCTGGCGAGGGCGGCGTCGGGCACCGGTCAGCCCTCCCGGGTCGAGAGGCGGCGGGCCTCGTCGATGGCCGGCACCAGGATCCGCGTCCCGGCCTCGACGCGCAGCGGGTCGTCGATCTCGTTGAAGGCGGCGATCCCCCGCCACAGGTTCGGGTCGCCGTACTCCCGGAAGGCGACCGAGTGCAGGCTGTCGCCGGCGTTCATGAGGTGGCTGCGGCGGCTCTCGCGGGACCCCGACGAGGGGTTCTGCCTGGGCTGCTCCTCCGGGACCTCCTCCAGGCTGATGGTGGCGCTCGCCCGGACCGGCGTGCCGTCGGGCTTGAAGAGGACGTACTTGGCGTTGACGGTCTTGAGGAAGACCTTGAGGTCCGCCAGGATCCGGCTGCTCCCCCATTCGAAGCCCAGCACCGGCGGGCGGGGCAGCTTCTTCTGGATCGAAGTGGGCGTCGGCTTGGTCCACTCGAAGAGGGTCATGATGCTGCGGGTCACGTCGGCGTCGGCGGCGTCCCAGGCGTCGAACCAGATCTCCATCTGGACGGTCTGCGGGCCGGCGCCGGTGAACTGCGGGCGCCCGGCCGAGCCGGCTCCCTTCTGCTGGGGCCGGTTCCAGTTGGCCGACTTGGCGGTCGTCAGCTCGGCCGGGTTGTACATGAACCGGAGCTCGCGCGTCTGCGGGTCGCCGTCGACGACCCGCAGGATGGCCTTCTCGAGCTGGCCGCCGGTCAGCATCAGCGTTCGAACCCGTTGTGGACCAGCTCGAGGACCTCGAGGGCCACTGTGTTCGACCCGGTGTCGAGGGTTGGGCCCGACCAGCGGATCGGGTAGATGCCCTGGAGGCGCCAGCTGGCGACCGTCTCGCCGCCCCCGTCGAGGATGGCGATCTCAGCGGTGGAGCGCTTCGGATCGCTGGCCACGGACGCCAGCCAGTCGGCCACCTTCCTGGTGTCCTTGTCGATCGGGCGGGTCAACTTGAGGTTCGGGTACTTGGACCGGCCGGGAAGCCGGTGGACGTACTCGTTGTTGCCCCCCTCCTTGACCTCCTGGACGTCGTACTCCACCGACAGCCCCTCGCACTTGGTCCAGGAGCCGAGGTCGGTCTGGTCGTCCAGGGTGACCTTGAAGCAGAGGCTGAGCCCGTAGTTGATGCGGTCGGTCATCGGATCACCCGTCGATCAGGAGGCCCATCCGCTCGCGGTCGAGCAGGAGCTCGGTCGCGAAGCGGGAGCGGATGCGGTCGTAGACGCGATCGGCGATCTCCTCGTAGTCCTGGCCGCCGGCTCCGCCGGCGCTCCCTTCCGAGCCGCCCCGGCCCACGGCCGGCGACTCGACCTGCGAGCTGACCTCGTCGATCGTCACCGTGCGCTGGACCGCGAGGCCGTCGGGCGCGTTGACGGCGAAGCCGGCCCCGGCGCTCCACCCCAGGAAGGGCCCGGGCCTCGGCGCCGGGGCGGCCGCGTCAGACAGGCGGGCGACGGTCACCGGCGCGGCGGGCGGGACCGCATCAGGGTGACCTGAGGCGTGCCTCGCCAGGGGCAGCGGGGGCTCGTCGGGCCAGCTCGCGGAGGCCGCGCTGCCCACCTCCGCCGTCGACGGCGGCCAGGCGGCCCGGTCCGCGTCGGCGCCCGAGGGCAGATGGCCCGGCCCGGGGGCCGTGGCGCGCTGGACCGGCCGCCACGAGGCGGCGACGACCTCCCCGGCGGGGACGCTCGACGGCGATCGGCCAGCGGGCCCCGGGAGCGCCGGCGCCGGCGATCCGGACGCCGCCTGCCCGTGCGGGACTGATGGCGGCGCGACGGCCGGCCGGGCCACGACGGCCGGCGGCGCGGCGGGGATCGCGGCGATCGACGGCCGCAGGGGAGCCGACGACCCACGCATCGTGCGGGCGACGGCGATCGGGGCCGTCGCGCGGGGCGCGACGGGCGACGCGGGGGACGGCGAGGCGCCGGCGCCGATGGTCTCGGCTGCGGTGATGGCCCGGCCCGCGCCGTCCGCGCCCGGCGACGCAGCGACCGGCATCGCCGGTTCCGGCCCGGCCGGGGCGGCCGCCGCGGCCGACGCCACGCCCGGGGATCCCGGCATGCCGGGCGCGACGGGGCCGGGCCCACGCAGGTCGGCCGGCTCACCAGCCACGATGTCGAGGGCGTCGCGCATCGCCGGGCGGCGACCGACATCCCCGACCAGGGGGCGCACGCTCGTCCCGGCCGGGCTGCCAGGCTCTGGCTCCTGGGCGACCGCCGCGGCGCCGGCGACGGGCGGGAGGCCGAGAGGCACCTCGCCGGGGAAGCCACCGTCGCCGGCTGCCCACGGCGGCATGCCCTCCGACGCGATCGGCGATGACGGCGCCCGCTGGACCGCCGGGCGGAGGACGGGCAGCCGGGCCGGGCCGGCCATCGCAGGCGGCGGGGGCGGCGCGATGGGCGATGACGGCGCGGCGCCGGCGGCGGGCGGGGATCCGCCACCCGGCCGGGCCAGCGAGAGCTCGGGGACCTCCGCGGCGACGCGCTGGATCCTGGGCCGGGAGCCCAGCGGGGCGCCGAGACCCAGCCGCCGGGACTCGCCGAGCGTACGTCGCTGGACCGTCGCGGCGTCCCCGGCCGCGGCGGCGGGGGCGGAGTCCCCGCCGGGGCCCGCTGCCACGGGCCCGGGCACCGGCGCGGCGGCGATCGGGAAGGCGGGGAGCACGGCCGTCGCGGCGGCGATCGGCGAAGAAGCGGCCGTCGTCGCGTGGCGCTGGAGATCCACGGCCGGCGCCTCCGCGCGGGCAGCGACGGGCGCGCTCGCGGGTCCGACCTGCGTCGCCGCCGCCGCGCTCGCCACGGCGGCCGGCGGGACCACGGGCAGGTCGCGCGGCACCCCGGGCGCGACGGACAGGGCGTGGACACGCGGCTCCTCGGACGCGACGCCGGGGGCCGGCTCCGCCGGCTCGCTCGCCGGCCCCACGCGCGGCGCTGCTGGGTCGCCGCCATGCGGCAGATGACCGGCCGCCGGCCCGGTCCCGCCGGCGGCCGTCGGCGACGGCCTCGATCGCCGCTGGAGGCCCCGGCGGGCAGGCAGGTCCGGGCTCTCTGCGTGTGCCACGCCGGCCGGCGCCGGCGTGGCGAGCGGGGTCGCCACGCCGCTCACCAGGCCGGCCGGGCCATCGGCGGCAACATCGTGGGCAAGGGGCCGCAGCATCGGGTCGGGCTGGCGGCGCCCGGCGAGCCCGCGGACGAAGGCGCCGCCGGCTGCGGTCACGGGCGCCTCGCCCACGGTCCGCTGCACCGCCGGCAGGCTTCGCCAGGCAGCCGGGCGCTGGGACGGCCCGGCGGGGGCCGCAGCGCTGGCCGCGGCCGTGGCGCGCCCTTCTCCGGCAGCCGCATCGGCGGCCGCCGGAGCATCCCGGTCCCCCCGGAAGAGCAGTGAGAACGGCCAGCGCACGACGAGATCACTCCTCTTCGGTCAGGCGCCGGTTGATCCGGGCGATCTCCTCGACGAACCGCAGGCGGTCCGGATGCTCGAGGTCGAGGATCGCGTCCATGGACCAGTGCAGGTGGTAGGCGACGTACGCGACTTCCTCGAAGAGACGGTCGGCCGCGTACGTCACGACCCCCCCGGCGCCGCGCCTCCGATCTCGACGGTGAACTCGTGGGTGCACGCCGGGCAGGTCACCGCGGCCTGCGACGTGCCCTCCTGGTTGACCCGGCGGTAGAGGTCCTGGAGGAAGGCCAGGTCCGAGGCGAACATCCCCTCGATCACCTGCGGGGTGACCTGCGTGAGGCCGCCGAGGCGGACCACGACCCTGGAGAGGAGGATCACCGTGAGGTAGGCCTCGTTCTCCCGGACCCGCGGGTCGCGGAGCGGCAGGATCTCGTCCCGGGCCGTCGCCAGCCGCATCGCTCCCTCCCGGTGGAGGGCGCCCGCGTCGTCGACGTAGCCGCGAGGCAGGACGAACGGGAACTCGGTCCGCAGGCCCCCCGAGGCGGGGCCGGACGCGCCGCCGCTTGCGGACGCCGGCCCCGCGATCAGGTCGAGGGCCATGTCACTTCACCCGCTCGAGCCGCTCGCAGACGATCGTGACCTCCTCGATCGCCGGGCTGTTGTCGCCGGCCTTCATCCCCGACGCCGTGAGCTTGGAGACCCAGGCGTCGTAGAAGTTGTAGCGGGCGACCTCGCCGTAGATGAAGTCGAGCTGGATGATGGAGCCGTTCTTGCGGGCGCCGATGAGGTTGCCCTCCAGGGCGGCCTTGTGCCAGTTCCAGAGGTCCATCGACGAGTCGGCGGCCCGCTTGAGGGTGATCGTGGGCGGCTTGGTCGCCCCGATCATCTTCTTGAGGATCGGCTTGCCGAGCGCGTCGTTGGCCTTGAGCTCGACGACGTCGATCTCCGAGGTGATACCGCTCACCTCCTGGAAGGAGGCGATGTTGGTGCCGTCGACCTCGAGGCGGAAGCGCTGGGCGACGAGCGTGTCGAGGGGCAGCGAGGGGACTCCGGCGGGCATGGTGGCTGGTCCTCCAGTCTGTCGTCAGGCAGGGTCGGTCGAGCCCGTCACTCGCTGAGCGACGTGCCGCCGGAGAACTGGGCGAGGCGGAAGATCACGAACTCCGCCGGCTTCACCGGGGCGATCCCGATGTCGACGATGAGCTGGCCGGCGTCGATCGTCTCGGCGGTGTTGTTCTCCCCGTCGCACTTGACGAAGAAGGCCTCCGCGGGCGTGGCCCCGAACAGGGCCCCGTCCCGCCAGGTGCGGACGAGGAAGGCCCCGATGGTGCGCTTGACGCGCTCCCAGAGGTCCATGTCGTTGGGCTCGAAGACGACCCACTGCGTGCCGAGCAGGATCGACTCCTCGATGTAGTTGAAGAGGCGGCGCACGTTGAGGTAGCGCCAGGCCGGGTCGGACGAGAGGGTACGGGCACCCCAGACCCTCACCCCGCGGCCGGGGAAGGTGCGGATGCAGTTGACCCCGATCGGGTTGAGCTGGTCGTGCTCGGCCCGGGTGAGGTTGAGCTCGAGGGCGATGGCACCGCGCACGATCTCGTTGGCCGGCGCCTTGTGGACGCCGCGCTCGCCGTCGCTGCGGGACCAGATGCCGGCCATGTGGCCGGAGGGCGGGACGAAGACCGCCCGGCCGGCGACCGGGTCGAAGACCTTGATCCACGGCCAGTAGAGGGTGGCGTACTTGGAATCGTAGCCGGCCTTGTCCTGGCGCCACTCCTTGACCTGCTGGGCGTTGTAGTCGGGGGGCGCGTCGAGGATGGCGACGCGGTCGCCCATCAGCTCGCAGTGGGCGAGCATCGCCAGCTGGACGGCCTTGAGCCCGTCCATGTCGACCACGCCGGCCTGGTAGAGCGCCATCAGGTCGGGCGCCGCCACCATCGTGACCTCCTCGACGGCCTCCAGGCCGCCGAAGCCGGTCCGGTCCGCCGAGCTGCCGACGTACTCGTCGGGGGTGACCCGGACGGGGCCGCTGGCCGTGCCTCCGGTGAGGGCCGACTTCGTCCCGACGGCCGGGGCCACCTCGCCCTTGGCGACCTCCTCGAGGCGGATGAGCTTGCTCGCCTTCACCGCCGTGAAGACGTTCTGCTTGCCCTTCTTGACGGTGACGTTGTCGTAGACCTCCTGGTCGGAGCCGCGCGTCACCACGAGCTTGAAGACACCCTCGGCCGGCTCGGAGGCCTCGGTGACCTCCACGGAGATGTCGTTGCCGGCCCCGCCGGCCTCGAGGGCCACCACGCGGAAGGAGGGCTGCGACTTGTCGGTCGAGCTCGGCAGCTCCAGGCGCGCGCTCGGCGCGCCCGCACCGTCGGCGCCGATCCGGACGATGTACGCCGTGGTCCCGCCGTTGAGGAAGAAGCCGTAGACCGAGTGGGCGAGGTAGGACCCCTCCGCGAAGTCGCCGAAGGACGCCACGAACTGGCTCCAGTTCGTGACCATCACGGGCGTGTTGGCGGGCCCTCGCTGGGCCAGCCCGACGAACGCCGCCACGGCCGTGCCCGCGCCCTCGATCGGGCGAGACGCGGCCTGCACCTCCTCGATGTAGACGCCGGGCGAAAGGTAGTTCGGCATGCGGATCGGCCCTCCCGGGCTATGCAGCTGGAAGCAGGCCGAGCGTGGACCGCGGCCGCGTGGCCCACAACGGACGACCGGACAGCCGAACGGGCCGGTCGCGCTGCCCGATCGGGCAGCCGGGCACGCCCGATCGGCTGCCCTCCGGCGGCTTGCCCGCGAGGGCGCCCGCGCCGACGCTGGCAGGCGATGATCCAGGACGTCGACGAGACGCTGCGCACGCTGATCAAGCGCGAGGCCCTCCCCGGCAGCCAGGTCGAGATCGCCTTCGACGCGCCCACCCGCGACTGGTCGTCGCGCCGCAATGCCCCGACCATCAACCTCTTCCTCTACGACATCCGCGAGGACATGACGCGCCGCGACGCGGCCATGGCCCCCGTCTTCTCCAACGAGGGCCACGTCGCGGGCCACACCCCGATCCCCCGCCGCTTCAAGCTCTCCTACCTGCTGACGGCCTGGACGCAGCGACCGGAGGACGAGCACCTGCTCCTCTCGGCCTGCCTGGGAACGCTCATCCGCTTCGACGTCCTGGCCCCCGCCGACATGGAGGGCGCCCTCGCCGAGCAGTCGATCCCGGCCCTCGTCACCGTTGCCCTGCCGCTGGGACCCGACCGCTCGATCGCCGACATCTGGTCGGCCATGGGCGGCGAGATGAAGCCGTCACTCGACGTCGTGGTCACGGCCCCCTTCGTGATCCGGCGCGAGGTCGCCGCCGGCGCCCCCGTCCGCGAGACGCCGCGACTCTCCGTGGCCCGGGCGGACGGCTCCGACGCCGAGCGGGTGGCGCGGCTGCGGGACCGCCGCGGGCCCCATGGGGCGCGCCGCGGGCCCCTCCGCCCGGACGAGCCGATCGTCCAGGACGAGACGGTCGTGGGCGGCACCGGCAAGAGCCCCGGTCGGGTCATCCGGGTCCGCGGCCACTCCCGCCCGTAGCCGGCCATGGCCCTCGCGGCGCCCACGGACGCCTCGGCGCGTCACCTCGCCGGTCGCCTGGGCATCGTCTCCGACCGGGTGCGCGCCGCCGTCGAGCGGCGGCGCAGCGGCGACCCCGATCCCGACGACCGCTTCCGCGGCCTCTACGTCTCCGACGCGCAGGTGGACCACCTCCTGGAGGGGGGCCACGGACCCCTGCTGGTCCCGGAGGTCGATCCCGCGGTCGCTGCCCGGCTTGCCGAGGTCGAGGCCCGCGCCGACGCCGACGAGCACGGCCTCGCCGACCTCCGCCTGCGTCGCCTGGCCCGCACCTTCGCCCTCCAGCCGTTCGACCTCGAGCTCCTCCTGATCGCCCTGGCACCCGATCTCGACCCGCGCTTTGAGCGGCTCTACGGCTACCTCCACGATGACGTCTCCCGCCGCCGCGCCAGCGTCGGCCTGGCCCTGGAGCTCTCCGGCGCCGGGGAGGGGTCCGGGGTCGGGCGGGCCCGGCTGGGCCCGCTGGCGCCGCTCGTGGCCGGCGGCCTCCTGGTCGTGGAGGACGGCGACCGCCCCTTCCTGACCCGCGCCCTGCGGGTGCCCGACCGCGTCGCCGCCCACCTCCTCGGCGACGACAGCCCGGACCCGGCCGTGGAGGCCCTGGCGATCGTGCCGGTCGCCCACGACGCCGCCGGCACCGACGCTCTCGAGGGAGGCCTGCGGGCCGGCTCGCGCCTGGCGTACGTGCGGGAGCGGATCGGGACGGCGGCGGTGACGGTGGCCGCCCGGGCGCTCGGCCGGGTGGGCCCGCCGGCCGTCGTGGTCGACCTCGGGCGCCTCGGTCCCGGCGACGACCCGCGGGAGGCCGCCGCAGCCGCGGTCCGCGAGGCGCGGCTGCGGGGAACGGGCCTCGTGGCGGGACCCCTCGACGTGATCGCGGAGCGCGGCGCCGGCGCCGTCCGGGCCTGGGCGGAGGCGGCCTGCCCCGTCGTCCTCCACGGCTCCCGCGGCTGGGATCCGGCCTGGTCGCGGACGGTCCCCTTCCTGCTCGACGCCGACCTCCCGTCCGCGACCGAGCGCCGGGCGGTCTGGCTGGCCGCGCTCGACGGAGCGGCGGCTCCGGCGGTGGGCGCGGCGGTCGCCGGGCTGCCGTTCCGGCTCGCCCCGGAGGCGGTGGCACGGGCGGCCGAGGCGGGTCGCCTGGCCGCGGCGGCGGCCGGCCGCGAGCTGGAGGTGCGCGACGTCGCGGCCGGAGCCCGCGCCCAGAACGCGGCGGGCCTGGAGCGGCTCGCCCGCCGGGTGGAGCCGCGCGTCGGCTGGGCGGACCTCGTCCTGCCCGCCGCGGTCATCCAGCAGCTCCGCGAGCTGACCGGCCGGGCGCGCCATCGCGACCTGGTCCTCGACGAGTGGGGCATGGCGCGCACCTCCCTGAAGGGGCGCGGCGTGACGGCGCTCTTCGCCGGCGACTCCGGGACGGGCAAGACGATGTCGGCGGAGGTCATCGCCGGCGCCCTCGGCCTCGACCTCTACGTGATCGACCTCTCCACGGTCGTGGACAAGTACATCGGCGAGACGGAGAAGAACCTCGACCGCGTCTTCACCGAGGCCGACCGGGTGAACGGGGTGCTGCTGTTCGACGAGGCGGACGCCGTCTTCGGGAAGCGCTCCGAGGTCAAGGACGCCCGCGACCGCTACGCCAACGTGGAGGTCGCCTACCTCCTCCAGCGGATGGAGCAGTTCGACGGCATGGCCGTCCTCACCACCAACCTCCGGGCCAACGTCGACGAGGCCTTCCTGCGCCGCCTGGACGCCATCGTCGACTTCCCGCTCCCCGAGGTCGAGGACCGCCGCCGGCTCTGGGAGCGCAACCTCTCGGCCAACGCGCCGAAGGCGGACGACATCGACCTCGACTTCCTCGCCCGCCGCTTCAGCCTGGCCGGCGGCAACATCCGGAACGTGGCCGTCGGGGCGGCCTTCCTGGCGGCCGACGCTGGCCGGCCGCTGGGGATGGAGGACCTGGTCCGCGAGACCGCCCGCGAGTACCGCAAGCTGGGGCGCCTGTGCGTGGAGGCCGAGTTCGGTCCCTGGTTCGCGATCGTCGGCTGACGGGACGACGTCCGGCAGGGCCCCGACCGGCCGCCCGCGTCGGCCGCCGAGCGCGACGGGACCGAGGCGGGCGGCGGCGCCGTCAGCTGCACCGGCGCCCATCCTCAGTCTGCCCGATCGGACCTTGCCGGGTCGCGCGCGTCGCGCGATGCTGCGCCCACGCGGTCCCGCGCTCCAGGCGCGCGGGCGGCGCACCGCACGACCAGGGGAGGACGCCCGGATGCGCTCGTTCGAGATCGAGGCCCTCGAGGCGGGCAAGGCCCACCCGGCCGCCCGCGAGGAGGCCGACGCCGCATCGCCGGACCTCGCCGCCCGGGCCGCCGTGGCGGGGCGCACGGAGGCGCTCGGCCCGGCCGCCGTCATGCGCCTGCAGCGCGCGGCCGGCAACGCCGGCGTCGTCGCCGCCCTGGACGGCGAGCAGGAGCAGGAATCCCCCGTCCGCGAGGTCATCGGCAGGGGCGGCGGCCAGCCGCTCGACACGCCCGTGCGCCAGCGCATGGAGGCCTCCTTCGGGACGGACTTCTCCGACGTCCGGGTGCATGCCGGTGGGTCCGCGGCGACGTCGGCGCAGGCGGTCGACGCCCATGCGTACACGGTCGGCAACGAGATCGTCCTCGGCGACGGCGCGCCCGGGTCGCCCGACCACGAGCGGACGCTCGCCCATGAGCTCACCCACGTCGTGCAGCAGCGGTCCGGGCCCGTCGACGGCACCCCCGCAAGCGGCGGGATCGCCATCTCCGACCCGACCGATCGCTTCGAGCGGGCGGCCGAGGCGACCGCCGACGCCGTCATCACGACCGGCCGCGCGCCCGACGCCGGAGGCCTGCCGGTCGGCGGAGCCGCCGTCCAGCGCATGGGCGGGCCCGAGGAGGCGGAGGAGGACGACGTCCAGGCGCTCGCCATCCAGCGGCGGGACGAGGACGAAACCGAGGAGGTGCCCGCGACCGAGGCGGCGCCCGCGGCCCAGTCGGCCAGCCAGGAGGCCGCGCCGGCGGCGCAGGCGACGGGCCAGGCTCCCGCGACGGAGACGGCGCCGGCGGCCCAGGCGGCCGGGCCGGCGACTCCGAGCGGAGAGCCCGCCGAGGAAGAGGAAGACGTCCAGGCGCTGGCGATCCAGCGCGCCGCAGCGGAGGACGACATCGCGGGGCTCGAGCCCGCGGGCTAGGCGGCGCCTCCGCGGCGCGGTCGCCGGGAGACCTAGATGAGGCCCTGGCGGATGGCGTAGGCCACCGCATGCGTCCGGTTGCGGAGGTCGAGCCGCGACGTCACGTCGTGGATGACATTCTTCACCGTGCGCTCGGAGAAGTAGAGGCGGTGGCCGACCTCGGACGTGTCGAGCCCGTCCGCGAGGAGGCGCAGGACGGCGACCTCCCGCTCGGTGAGGCCGGCGAAGGTGAGCCCGCGCGGGTGGAGGACCTGGCGCTGGAGGCGGCCGACCTGCGAGAGGAGACGCCCCAGCAGGTCTGGCGGCAGCGTCCCCTCCCCGGCCGCCGCGGCCCCGATCGCGCCGGCAAGATGCCCCGCGGTCGCCTGGCTGCGACGGACGACGCCGCTGACGCCGGCCTCGACGGCCGCCAGGAGCCCCGCGTCGTCGACCTTCGCCACCAGGAGGACGATCCGCTCCTGGCCGGCGCCCCGGATGGACCGGATCTCCCGCGTCGTCCCGTCGTCCACCTCGTCGGCGACGACCACGACCACGCCGGGACCGCCGGCCTCGATCTCGTCCACCACCTCCATGCCCGGCTGGTCCCGGAGTTGCGCCGCGAGGCCCGCCCGCGAGACCGGGTCGGCGGTGGCGATGACGACGGGTAGGCGCTCCTGCGGCAGGGCGCGGAGGGCGTAGGCGGCGGCGGTCGGCGACATCGGACAGACCCTCGTGCGGGCCGGTCTCCCCGCCGGCCGCGAGGATCGCAGGATCGCGGACCTGACTTAACGGGCAATCAACGCCCACCTAACGGCCGCCCGATCGGGCAGCCGCCCTGCCCGATGACGCCCTCCGATTCGTGCCCGGGCGGACCCCATCGCGACCTCGATTCCCAGTGGCGGGAGGCCCCCCCGGCCCGTACACTCGCGAGCCATGGGAGCCCTCGTCACGCTGTCCGAGAAGACCATCGAGGTTTCGCCCGGCGCCGTCGCGACCTGCACGGTGACCGTGAAGAACACCGGGACCGTCGTCGACCAGTTCACGTTCGACATCCTCGGCGATCCAGCGCCCTGGACGGCCGCTGAGCCGCCGACCCTGTCGCTGTTCCCCGGTGCCGAGGGGACGACCACCATCTCCTTCCGGCCGCCGCGCGCGGCCTCGACCCCCACCGGCCAGCTGCCGTTCGGCGTTCGCGCCCGCTCCCAGGAGGACCGGGCGGGGTCGGCGGTCGAGGAGGGCGTCCTCGTGGTGGGGGCGTTCCAGGACACGTTCGCCGAGCTCGTCCCGCGCACCTCGCGGGGGAGTCGCGGCGCGACCCACGAGCTGGCTGTCGACAACCGCGGGAACAACCGCCTCAACGCGACGGTCACGGCCGCGGACCAGGACCAGCTCCTCGGCTTCGACGTCGAGCCACCCGGCTTCGTCGTCGATCCGGGAACGGCGGCCTTCGCCAAGGTCCGCGTCAAGCCGAGGCAGCGCTTCTGGCGGGGCGCGTCGAAGACGCGGCCCTTCAAGGTCGCGGTGGAGGGCGAGGGTGGACCGCCGATCATGCTCGACGGATCGCTGCTCCAGGAGGCCCTCCTCCCGCGCTGGCTCATCCCCGCGCTGCTCGGGCTGCTGGCCCTCCTCATCGCGCTGCTCGTCGTCTGGCTCACCCTGCTCCAGCCTGCCATCAAGAGCGCCGCCACCCAGGCCCTGGCCGACGCCGGGATCACCCCGCTCCCCACCCAGGGCGGCGGGGGCGGTGGGGGCGCCACGCCGACGCCGGTCGCCACGGCGACCCCGGGCCCGACCCCTCCGCCGGGCGCGACGCCCACCCCGGTCGCGACCGCGACGCCGACTCCCATTCCGACGCCCACGCCGCCTCCCGTCGGCGAGGGCGTGCCGCGGGACGGGCGGCTGGCGGTCGACGGCTCGAATCCCAACAGCGCCACGTTCGACAAGCCCTACTACCTCACCGACCTCGTGTTCGCCAACCCGAGCGGGAAGGCCGGCAAGCTCCAGCTGCGGCGCGACGCCTTCGTGGTGATCACCCTCCGCCTGGAGAACTTCCGCGACCTCGACTTCCACTACGTCACCCCGATCGTCGTCCAGCCCGGCCAGTCGCTCAGCCTCGTCGTGACCTGCTCGACGAGCCCCTGCGACCCGTCCGTCTACTTCTCCGGGTTCTCGAAGCCCTGATGGCGGTGGCCGCACATCGCGGCCGGCGCGCCCGGCCACTCGCCGTCGCCGCCGCGGGAGTCCTGGCGACGGTGCTCGCCGGCAGCGCCCTGGCGAGGCCGCCGTCGGCAGATCCTCCCCCGGCGTCGCGGCCGGATCCCCCCGGGGCGGCGCGGCAGGACGGCAGCCCGCGTCCCGCTGTCCCCGGCGCTCCGGTCGGCGTCTCGCTGGAGATGCCCGGCGCCAACGAGCGCGTCTCGCTCGGGCCGGGTGGCGACCAGCTCCCCGCCACCCAGGGCCTCGACCCGGCGATCTCCGCCAACGGCCGCTGGGTCGCCTACCGGACGATCGCGATCGTCAAGAGCACGAGCGCCTACGCCATCCGCCTGTACGACCGGCAGGAGCGCACGACGACCCAGATCTTTCCGCTGCGCGGGACGGCCAGCGACGGCTTCCCGCTCGACCCCGGGATCGGCATCCTCGGGCCGCCGGCGATCTCCGCCGACGGCCAGTTCGTCGCCTTCTCCGAGTCGGGCCAGACGACGCGGATCTGGATGTGGGGCGCCGGGCGAGGGCTCTTCGCACCGTTCGCGGGGACGAAGGCGTCCTCGCTGGCCTTCTCCACCCTCCCGAGCCTCTCCGGGGACGGCCGCTACCTCGCCTTCCTCGGTGGCGTGGGGGCCGCGACCTTCTCGGCCCGCATCCCACCGCGCTACTACCTCCTCGACCGCGAGACCGGGGGCGTCTCGGTGGTCGGCATCGACCAGGCCGGGCGCCAGGTCGGATCGAGCCTCTCCTCGATCTTCGGGTCGATCGCGATCTCGGCCGACGGCACGCGCGTGGCGTTCTCCGACCAGTCGCCCGGCAGCGACGGCAAGGTCCAGGAGGTCTGGCTGCGCGACGTGGCCGCCGGGACGACGACGCTCCTCTCGGCCACGCCGGACGGGCGCGAGGCGGCGGACGACAGCTCAGATCCCTCGATCTCCGACGACGGCCGGGTGGTGGCGTTCCAGTCGTCCTCCGCCGCCCTGGTGGCGGGCGACGGGAACGGCGCGACCGACGTCTTCGTCTGGCGGGAGGGCGCCGGCCTGCGCCGCGCCTCCGTCGCGCCCGACGGCACCGAGGGCAACGGATCGAGCGGCGAGCCGGCGGTCTCGGGCAACGGTCGCTACGTCGCCTTCTCGTCCGGCGCCAACACCCTCGTGCCCGGCGATACGACGGGGCCCCTGCCGCCCGGCACGGACGCTGCCAACCCGACCGACGTCTTCGCCCTCGACCTGGTCAACAGCCGGCTTGCCCGCGTCTCGGTCGGGGCCGGGCCCAGCGAGCCGGACGCGTCGAGCGCCGCACCGAGCCTCTCGAGCAACGGGCGCTTCGTGGCCTTCCATTCGGCGGCGGCCAACCTCGTCCCCGGCGACTCCAACGAGACGATCGACGTCTTCGTCCGCGAGCGGATGGCCGAGCTGACGCTGACGGCCAACCCGACCGACTTCGGGTCCGTGCCGGTGGCCGCGCCACCGGGGGCGTCGCGGACGGTGACCGTGACGAGCACGGGCGCCCTCCCGGCGCGCGTCACGGGGCTCACCCTGGCCGGGGCCAACGCCGCGGACTTCCTGGCATCGGCCGACACCTGCACGGGCGTCGTGCTCTACCCGGGCGATGCCTGCACCGTCCAGATCCTCTTCCTGCCGCTGGGCGCCGGCTCCCGGACGGCCGAGCTGCGGGCGACCGCCACGACCCCGACGCCTCCCATGCCGGTGGTGCTCGTGGGGGCGGGCGGGGTGGGTCGGATCACGGTCGACCCCGCCATCGGGCCGCCGGGCATCGTGACCGTGGTCACCGGGACCGGCTTCGGCCCGGGCGTGCCGATCACCCTCAGCTGGTCGACGGGGATCACGCCGGCTTCCCTGGAGCCGGTCGTCACCGACGCCAAGGGCGGCTTCGTAGCCCAGCTCCTCGTCCTGCCGAGGGATCGTCCGGGGGCGCGCCAGGTCCGGGCCACGCCCGGCGGCCCGGGCGCGGCCGAGCCCGCCACGGCCCCCTTCCGCGTCGTCGTGGGGACCGGCGAGCCGCCCGTCAGCGGCCTGGTCCAGGTCTTCCTGGACGCGCTGGGCCGGCCGATCATCCTGCGCCGGTGAGCGGACCGGCGGCCGGGTGGCCGGTGACCTCCGGGTGGGCTACGCTGCGCCCGACGAGCCACCCGATGACGAGGGCGCGACCGGCATGATCTGCCCGAGATGCGGCACGGAGAACGCGGCCGGCGACGCCTTCTGCGGCAACTGCGGGGCCTTCCTGGAGTTCGCGATCGAGGAGGCCGCCGAGCCCGCCGGCCCGTCCGAGGCGGCAACGGCAGGTTCGTCCGAGCCGGCTGTCCCGAGCGCAGAGACCCTGGCCGGGACCGCCGCCATGCCCCCGCCGGCGAGCGCCCCGGCTCCGGCTCCGCCGCCCTCGGCAGGTGCCACGGGCACGGTCCCGGCTGCGGCCGCCGCGGCGGCCGCGCCCCCCGCGGCGCCCGGCGGCCCGACGTGTCCAGCCTGCGGTCGCGCCAACCCGGCCGGGCGCACCTTCTGCATCTCGTGCGGGGAGCGACTCCCCTCGGTCGGCCGAGCCGCCGGCGGACCGGCCACCGGCCGTGCCCCCGCCGCTGCGGCCGTCCCCTCGACCCCGGTTGGCGGCGCCTCCCAGCCGCCAACCCCGGCGACCACGCCCGCCCCGCCGGCCCGGCCAGCCTGGGACTTCCCGACCGCCCCGGTCCCGACGCCCGCGACGCCCCAGGCCGGCGTCCCGCCGGCAGACGCACGGGAAGGTCGCTCCCGGCTCCCGCTCATCGGCGCCGCGGTCGTCGCCCTCGCCCTCATCGGCGGAGGCGCCTTCGTCGTCCTGGGCGGCGGCATCGGTGGCGGCCCGCGCGCCTCGTCTCTCCCGAGCGCCCCGGCCACCGGCGCCGCGGGCGACGTCTCGCCATCGGCGGAGCCGTCCCCGGAGCCGACGACGGCCGCCACGGAGGCCCCGCCGTCCGCGTCGCCGACAGAGGCCCCCACCGTGGTCCCCACGATCCCGCCCGGCCCGTCGGTCGGCATCAAGATCACGGGGGCGAAGGCGTCCAGCCAGCTGAAGGCAGAGCGGGCGCCCAAGCTCGTCTTCGATGGCAGCCCAGCCACGACCTGGAAGAGCGCCTCCGGCAAGTTCCTCGGCGCCTGGCTGGAGGTCCGCTTCGCCCCCGCGGCGATCACCAGGATCCAGATCTGGACCGGGTGGCAGAAGAGCGAGCCGCTGTTCTTCGGCAACCACCGCCCCCAGAACGTGACGGTCTCCTTCGATGGCGGTGACCCGGTCCCCCTGACCCTCCAGGACGTGATGGGAGCCCAGCGCGTCGACATCCCGCCGGAGCTCGGGATCGTGCACGCCACGCGCCTGCGGATCACTATCGCCGACGTGTACCCCGCCCGCGCGACGACCGCCAAGGACAGTCCCACGACCGAGGTCGCCATCAGCGAGATCCGCCTCTTCGGCATCCCGGTGACCCCATGACCCGGGCGGCACGCCGAGCCCGAGGCATGGCGTGATCCACCAGGTCCGGGAGCTGCACCTCCGGCGCGAGGCGCGGGCGCGATACGGCGTGGACGAGGGGCTCTTCGCCCTGTCGGGCAACGCCATCCTGCCCAATCTGCGGGCGGTCCGGGACCTGGCTGCGGCCATGACCGGCGCGCGGCGCGCGGCGGGCGAGCGGGGGCCGGTCGTGGCCCCCGGCGCCCTCAACGCCATGGGCCTCATCGACGAGATCCTCCACGCCGTCGTGGCCGTCTACCGCGAGCACGAAGATCCCGAGGGCGTGGACGACGCCCTCGACCACCTCGACGAGGTCCTCGGGGCGGAGGCCGTCGACACGGTCCTCCGCCGCTTCACCGCCGACTTCCCGCCCCTCACGGTCCACCGCGGCTCGCAATCCCCGGAGGCCTACCTGGCCGGCGAGACGGCGGGGACGCCGAACCGCGAGGTCGCGCTCGAGGAGCTGGCGGCCTGCTGGCTGGAGAACACAAACCCGGCATTCGGGCCGTACCGCGAGCTCTTCGACGACCGGGGGCTGGCCGCCACGACCGCCTACCGGGCCGTCATCGAGGAGCTCGGCCGCTTCTTCGCCGGGCGTCCGCCGCTGGGCCCGGACCGCCAGGACCTGGTGACGATGCTGCGGGCGCCAGCCGTCGCCGAGCCGACCTCCCTCGGGGGTCAGCTGCGCTGGATCCGGGCCCGCTGGGGCGCCTTCCTGGCGGCCTATCTCGGCGACCGCTTCGGGGCCCTCCTCGATCGGCTGGTCACCGGCCTCGACGTCGCGGCGGAGGAGGAACGGGCCCTCTGGATGCGCCTCCATCCCGGCCCGGGCGGGGGCGGGGCGACCCAGGCGCCGTCGTACGGCGGCCTCGACGCCGAGCCCGAGCGCTTCTCCGAGGACCGCGACTGGATGCCCCGCGTCGTCCTCATGGCAAAGAGCTCCTACGTCTGGCTGGACCAGCTGAGCCGCCGATACGGCCGCGACATCCGGCGCCTCGACCAGGTCCCGGACGAGGAGCTCGATCGCCTCGCCCGCTGGGGCATCACGGGGCTCTGGCTGATCGGGCTCTGGGAGCGCAGCCGGGCAAGCCAGCGGATCAAGCAGCTGCGGGGCAACCCCGACGCGGTGGCCTCCGCCTACTCCCTCCTCGACTACGCCATCGCCGACGACCTCGGCGGCGAGGCGGCGTGGGCCAGCCTGCGCGAGCGGGCCTGGGCACGCGGGATCCGCCTTGCCTCGGACATGGTCCCCAACCACATGGGCATCGACTCACGGTGGGTCATGGAGCATCCCGACTGGTTCCTGGCCCGCCCCGACAGCCCCTATCCGGCCTATTCCTTCAGCGGGGCGGACCTATCGGACGACCCGCGGGTGGGGATCCAGATCGAGGACCACTACTGGGACTCCACCGACGCGGCGGTGGTCTTCCGCCGCGAGGACCGCTGGACCGGCGACGTCCGCTACGTCTACCACGGCAACGACGGGACGAGCATGCCGTGGAACGACACCGCCCAGCTCGACTACCTGCGGCCCGAGGTCCGCGAGGCGGTCATCCAGACGATCCTGGCCGTCGCCCGGCGCTTCCCGATCATCCGCTTCGACGCGGCGATGACCCTCGCCAAGAAGCACATCGCCCGCCTCTGGTACCCAGAGCCCGGCCAGGGCGGGGCGATCCCGTCGCGGGCCGAATCGGCCATGTCGAGGGAGGACTTCGACGCAGCGATCCCGGTCGAGTTCTGGCGCGAGGTCGTCGACCGGGTCGCCGCCGAGGTCCCCGACACCCTCCTGCTGGCCGAGGCGTTCTGGCTCATGGAGGGCTACTTCGTCCGGACCCTCGGGATGCACCGTGTCTACAACAGCGCCTTCATGAACATGCTCCGCGACGAGAAGAACGCGGAGTACCGCCTGGTGATCAAGAACACCCTCGAGTTCGACCCGGAGATCCTCAAGCGCTACGTCAACTTCATGAACAACCCCGACGAGCGGACGGCGGTCGAGCAGTTCGGGACCGGCGACAAGTACTTCGGGATCGCCACCGTCATGGCGACCATGCCCGGGCTCCCGATGTTCGGCCACGGCCAGGTCGAGGGGTTCGCCGAGAAGTACGGCATGGAGTTCCGCCGGGCCTACTGGGACGAGCGCCCGAACGAGGGCCTCGTCGCCCGCCACGAGTGGCAGGTCTTCCCGCTGCTCCACCGGCGCCGGCTCTTCGCCGAGGTCCGCGACTACCGCCTCTACGACGTCGTCGACGACGCCGGCCACGTCAACGAGGATGTGTTCGCCTACTCGAATCGATCCGGCGGCGAGCGCTCGCTCGTCGTGTACCACAACCGGTTCGGCTCGATGCGTGGACGGATCCACGACTCGGTCGCCTTCGCCGTGAAGGACGATGCCGGGGCCAAGCACCTCGTGCGGAGCTCCCTGGCCGACGGGCTCGGCCTGGGCCGCGACCCGGGCGCGGTCGTCCTCTTCCGCGACACGCTCGACGGCCTGGAGTACATCCGCGAGACCGGCGATCTCCGCGACCGAGGCCTGCGCGTGGAGCTCGACGCGTACGCCGCCCGGGTCCTCCTCGACTGGCGCGAGATCGGCGGCGAGGCGGCGGCCGAGTACCGCGCCCTGGCGGCCGACCTGGGCGGGGCCGGCGTGCCCAGCGTCGAGAGCGCCCTCGCGGAGCGACGCCTCCGGCCGCTCCACGACGCGGTGGCCATCCTCGTGAACGACGCCCTCGTCCGCGACGCGACCGAGGCCGTGACGGCCCACCTGGCCGCGGCGGCGCGGGCCGCCGCGGCGCGTCCACCGGCGGCCGGGGCGGCCACGCCGGCTGGCCCGACCGTCGCTCCGCCGGTCGCTCCCCCTGGCGCCCCGCCGGCGGTGGCGCCGCCGCCCGACCTCGCCGCGCTCGCCGCGGCATGGCGCGGCCGGGCGGGAGACGCCCTGTGGGCCATCCGCGCGGCGGCCGGCGCGGCGACGCCCGACGAGGCGATCGATGGCCTGGCCGATCGCTTCGGGGCACGGCTGCGGGTGGCCCTCGAGGTCGCCCTCGCCACACCGGCGGCGGATGCCGGGGCGGACGCGGCCAGGGCGTTCGTGGCGGCGGCCCTGCCGCCCGACACCGCCACCTGGGGCGCGCTGGTCGGATGGCTCGCTGCTGACGCGATGGCCGGCGTCCTCGAGCCCGACGCGCCCGCCCGCCGCGCCCGCGGCTGGTTCGACCGGGCACGTCTGGGTCGCGTCTTCGCCGACGCCTACCGCTGGCGCGGCCTCGACGAGGGCGCCGCCTGGTGGACCGTGGAGACCGTGCGCCACCTGCTCGCCCGTCCGGGTGAGGCCGCGCTCGCGGCACCGGAAGCGGAGCGTGGCGGACGGCTGGTGCGGGCCTGGTTCGCCGACGACGAGATGGCCCGCTGGCTTGGGGTCAATCGCCACGAGGGCGTCGCCTATGTCAACCGCGAGTCGTTCGAGGCCGCCCTGCGCTGGATGACGGTCCTCGTCTCCATCGCTGGGACCGCCGACGATCCCGCCGACCCGGACCCGGCACGGGCCACGGCCGCCGCCCATGCCCTCGCCCTGCGACTCGCCGCGGATGCCGACGCCGCCGGCTACGAGGTCGGCCGGCTCCTGGAGCGGGCCACCGCCTGAGATCGCCAACGCGGGCTCCGCGGGCTCGGGGGCGCGCACCCGGCGGATGCGCTCGAGCGGGGCATGGTCGCCTGCCGCCCGGCCCGCTATCCTGCCGCCCATGACCTCACAGCGCGCCGGGGGCGCCGGCGGTCCGGCGCCGGCCTTCGAGTTCGGGGCCCAGTCCATGACGGCGCCCCTGCACGACGTCCTGCTCCAGCGTCCTGGGGCGGCCTTTGGGGCCGCCTTCGAGGATCCCGCCCACGGCTTCGTGCACGCGGTGAACCTCGAGCTGGCCCAGCGCGAGCACGATGCCTTCGCCGACCTGTTGAGCCGCCTCGGCGTCCGGGTCCACGATCTCGGCGCGGTGGAGACGCCGCATCCGGACCTCGTCTACGCCTTCGATCCGCTCCTCGTCACCGACCGCGGCGCGATCCCCCTCCGGTCGGGCAAGCCGACGCGGCGCGGCGAGGAGACGGTCATGGAGGGGTGGCTCGCCGCCCGCGGCGTCCCGACCGTCGGCCGCGTCGAAGGCCCCGGCACGGTCGACGGCGGCGACACGCTCTGGCTGCGGCCGGACCTCTTCTGCATCGGGCGGACGCTGCGCACGAACGGCGCGGGCGTACGCCAGCTCGCGACGCTCGTGGGGGGAGACGTCCGCGTCTTCGACGTCCCCTGGTGGCGCGGCGACGCCGAGCTGATCCACCTGCTCTCCCTCGTCTCGCCGGTCGCCGACGACCTCGCAATCGTCTACCTGCCACTCCTCCCGGTCGGGCTCTGGGAGCTCCTCGGCGACCTCGGCATCCGCCTCCTGGCGGTGCCGGACGAGGAGTTCGCGACCCTCGGCTGCAACGTCCTGGCCGTCCGGCCGGGCGTCTGCGTCGTGGCAGACGGCAACCCGGCGACCCGCCGCGCGCTGGAGGTGGCGGGCTGCGAGGTCCACGCCTACCCGGCCTTCGAGATCGGGCTGAACGGGTCCGGCGGCCCCACCTGCCTCGCCAGGCCCATCCTGCGTCGGGGATGAGCGCCGCCGGCGAGGCGTCCCAGCGCCCGCCGGCGGCGGTCGCGGGAGCGGAGGCGACCGGCGGCGAGGCCCGGACAACGGAAGCGGCGGCACGAGCGGCCGCGGCCGTCGACGCGGACGGAATCCGCGAGGGGCTCCTCGCTCTGCTGGCGATCCCGTCGGTCACGGGTGACGAGGGTGCCGTCCGCGACGAGGTCGGTCGCATGATGGCGCTCGCAGGCCTCGAGACGCGGGCCTGGGACGCCGACGCCGCGGCCATCGCCAGGGATCCCGACTTCCCGGGGTCGGAGGTCGCCCGGACCGCGCTGCCCCTGGTCGGCGGCATCGTCCGCGGCGCCCGTCCGGGGCCCCGGCTGCTGCTCGTTGGCCACACGGACGTCGTCCCGCCGGGCGATCGCGCCCCCTGGTCGCAGGACCCGTTCCGGCCCGAGATCCGCTCCGGAGAGGTCTTCGGGCGGGGCGCCTGCGACATGAAGGGCGGGCTCGTCGCGTCCATCGCCGCCCTCGCCGCGGTGCGGGCCGCTCTCGACCCGCGCGACCTGGCCGGGCAGGCGACCCTCGTCGCCGTCCCCTCGGAGGAGGACGGCGGGGCCGGGATGCTCGCCGCCATCCGTGCCGGCCACGTCGGCGACGCCGCCGTCATCGCGGAGCCGACGGGCCTCGCGATCGTCACCGTCGCGGCCGGGGCGATCACCTTCCGCCTGACCGTCCCCGGCCGGGCGGCCCACGCCTCCGTCCGCCGCGAGGGCGTCTCGGCAATCGAGAAGCTCGAGCTCCTCCACGCGGCCCTTCGCGCCGACGAGGCCTGCCGCAACGCCGCCGAGACGCGACCCGAGATGCGGGCCCTCGGCCTGCCCTACGCCACGATCCTCGGGACGGTCCACGGCGGCGACTGGGCGAGCACCCTGCCCGACCGCGTCGTCGCCGAGGGGCGCTACGGCGTGCGTGCGGGCCAGGCTGCGGTCGAGGCGGCGGACGAGCTCCGGTTCGTCGTCGCCAGCGCCTGCGCGGACGACCCGTGGCTGCGCGAGCACCCTGCCACCGTGGAGATCACCGGCGGCCGCTTCTCCTCCGCCGAGGTCCCGCCGGA
The DNA here is from genome assembly GCA_963821235.1 of uncultured Chloroflexia bacterium. GTDB lineage: Bacteria > Chloroflexota > Limnocylindria > Limnocylindrales > CSP1-4 > CTSoil-043. Next base: position 1,501,495 of record CAWGCS010000001.1, on the reverse strand, counting down.
CCACCCGCTTCCTGTCGGCCTCGCTGCCGCGGCAGCGGCCGTCCTCGGACGGCGCCCGCCCTTCGTGGGCGTCCCTTACGGCTCCGACATGCGCCTCCTGGTCCGCGAGGGCGGCACCCCGACCGTCCTGTTCGGCCCCGGCGACGTTCGGGTGGCCCACGCCGCGGACGAGCACGTCAACCTCGACGAGGTCGTGGCCTGTGCTCGGGTGCTGGCGCGCTGGGTGGCCCGGGAGCTGACGGCCTGACGCGTCCGGCGGCGCGCCTGCGCGTCGGGAGGCGATCCTGGGCTCATGCCGCGCGTGCCCGCGCCGGGTGGGGTTCCGCGGAGTGGGAAGATGAGCCTGCCAATCCCCTAACCCCCCAGGTGGAGGCAGCCGCGATGAAGATCGAGGATCTCGAGGGCGTCGGTCCGGTGATCGGGGCCAAGCTCCGGGCGGCGGGCGTCCAGACGACCGACGACCTGCTCACCGAGGCCGGGCCGGCGGCCGGCCGGCGAGGCCTCTCTGCGAAGACCGGCGTCGGGCCGGACCAGCTCCTCCGGTGGGTCAACCATGCCGACCTCTACCGGATCTCGGGCGTCGGGTCGGAGTACGCCGACCTGCTCGAGGCGGCCGGGGTCGATTCCTGCACGGAGCTGGCGCACCGCAACGCGACGAACCTGGCGACGACGATGGCCGAGGCAAACGCGGCGCGCCACCTCGTCCGCCGCATCCCCAACGAAGCCGCGGTCGGCGACTGGATCGACCAGGCCGCGAAGCTGCCGAAGGTCGTCACGCACTAGGCCGTCACGCGCCGACGCGTCGGGCGAACGGGCGGGCGGGGGGCCGGCCCGGAGCCCGTCGGCGTCGGGCCGCCGGCGCGGGGCCGCGGTGCTGTCCCGGCCGGGTCGCCTGCCTCGGCCGACCCCTCCGAGCCCGGTCGAGGCTACTTGCGGGCGCCCTTCTTCTTGTGCTTCTTGCGCCCCGCCTTGCCGCCGCCTGCCTCGAGCGCCGCCGTCGGTGGCGCGCCGCCGCCGGCCTCGCCGGCCGGGATCGCCCCGGCCGAGCCGCTCGGAGCCGACGCTCCCCCAGCCGGAGGAGCGTCGAGGCCCCACATGGCGTCGAGGCGGTGCTGGAGGCGGACGAGGCCGGTCGGGTCCAGGCGGTAGAAGCGGCGCGTGCCGCTGGGCCGCTCCAGCACGAGGCCGGCGGCCTTCAGGGCGCCGAGGTGCTGGGAGACCGCCGGCCGGCTCACCGGGAGGTCCGCGGCCAGGTCGCCGACGGTCCGCTCGCCGTCGCGGAGGCCCTCGACGATCGCCCGCCGCGTGGCGTCGCCGAGCGCGTCGAGTGCATCCATCGCGGCTCGGTAAGCGTTCACGAACCGTAATCTGGCGGCGGCAGGCTGGGATGTCAAGCCCCGCGGGCCACGTGCTCGATGAGAGCCACATGGCCGATCCGGCGCGCCTGCCGGCGGGCCGGCCTGTCACCGACCCGTCGGGGAGCCACGCCGTGCCGGTTCCGAAGCGGCGGCCGGTCGGGCCGACCGACGCCGGGCGAGGGCCGTTCGGCCCGTCGCCGCGGGCCCATTGCCCCAGCACGCCCGATTGGTACGGACCTATGCTGCGCGCGTGACCCGCGATCTCGTCCACGGCGGACGCCGCGTCCCGCTCGTCCCGGGCAGGACGCTCTTCGACGCGGCGGACGAGCTCGAGATGGTCGTCCCGACCTCGTGCCGTCGGTCGGGGCGCTGCCACGAGTGCGTGGTCGAGATCCTGCGCGGCGGGGACGCCCTCGGCGCCCCGGACGACCAGGAGGCCTTCCTGCGGCCGGGCTATCGCCTTGCCTGCCGCGCCATGGTGGAGCGCGAGCCGGCGTCCTCCGACCTGGAGTTCGTCGTCCTCCGCCGCCGGCTGAGGATCCTGATGCCGCCGCCAGGGCCGCCCCTGGAGGTCGATCCGGCGATCGCCGAGCGCGACGGGCGGGTGTGCTGGCAGGGCGAGGACCTCGACGCGGCTCGTGAGCGACACCTGGGGATCGCGCTGGACCTGGGGACCACGACCGTCGTCCTCCAGCTCCTCGACCTGCGCAACGGCGAGCCCGTCGCGGCGGGCGCCTTCGAGAACCCCCAGCGATTCGGCGGCAGCGACGTCATCGGCCGCATCTCCTACGAGGCGGAGCGGCCCGGGGAGCTGCGCCGGGCGCTGCGCCGGGCCCTCAACCACGAGCTGGGGCGCATCTACCACGAGCGGGGCATCGACCGCCACGACGTCCTGGAGGTCGTCGTCGTCGGCAACGCCACGATGCGCGATCTCTTCTTCGACCTCGACGTGGCCCCCATCGGGCGCTCGCCGTTCCGCAGCGTGACGGAGACCGCCCGACGAGCGGGACGGGCGACCTCCACGAGCGTCGTGCGCCTGGCCCACGAGCTGGGGATCCTGGTCCACCCGAAGGCGCGGATCTGGGGCGCGCCCCTCATCGCCTGCCACGTGGGGGCCGACGCCGCCGCGGACCTCATCGCGGCCGGCCTGCTCGACGGCCCCGCGCCAGCCGCGAGCGCGGCGGCCGTCGCGGGCCCGGTGATGCTCGTCGACGTCGGCACCAACACCGAGGTCGTGCTCACCGACGGCCGCCGCGTCCTGGCCGCCTCGTGCCCCGCAGGCCCCGCCTTCGAGGGGGGCCTCATCCGCTTCGGGATGCCCGGCTCCGAGGGCGCGATCGAGGCCGCCCATCGCGAGGACGGCGGTTGGGTGGTCCGTACCATCGGAGACGTCGAGCCGGAGGGCATCTGCGGATCCGGGCTCGTCGACGTCCTGGCCGAGCTGCGCCGGACCGGCTCCATGACCGCTGCCGGGGCGTTCCCCGGCAGCGGCGAGGTGACGCTCGTGCCCGAGCGTGGCATCACCTTCTCGCGCGGGGACGCCGCCCACCTGGCGCAGGCGAAGGCCGCCAACGCGGTCGGCATGCGGGTCCTCCTGCGGACGCTGGGCCTGGCTCCCGGCGACCTCGGCGCCCTCCACCTCGCCGGCGGCTTCGCCTCCCACCTCGACGTCGCCAACGCCCAGGCGATCGGCTTCCTGCCGCCGGTCGCGGCGGGCCGCGTCGTCCAGCACGGCAACGCGTCGGTCAGGGGCGCCGCCGCGCTCCTCCTCTCGCGCGGCGCCCGCGCCCGCCTGGACGACTACGTCGGCCGGATCGAGCACGTCGAGCTGGAGGCCGAGCCAGACTTCTTCGACCTGTTCGTGGACGGCCTCCGGTTCGAGCCGCTGCCGTCCGTGGTGGAGGCCCGCCCCGCATGACCAAGCCGACCCTGCGCCAGCGCCTCGAGGCGAGCGACGAGTTCGTCGTCGTCACCGAGGTCGTCCCGCCCCGCGGTCTCGCCCCTGATGGGCCGGCGCGGCAGAGCCTGGAGGCGGCCCGAGCCCTCGTCGACGATCCGCGCATCGCGGCCGTCTCGATCACCGACAATGCCGGCGGCCACGCCATGGCCAGCCCGGTCCCCATTGCCGAGGAGCTCCTTGCCCGGGGCCAGGACGTGATCGTCCACGTCGCCTGCCGCGACCGCAGCCGCAACGCCCTGCGCTCCCTCGGCTGGGAGCTCGAGAGCCGGGGGATCCGCAACGTCCTGGCCGTCTCCGGGGACCACCCGGCCGAGGGGACGGGCCTCTCGCAGCCGGTCTTCGACCTCGATTCGGTCGGCCTCATCGCCCTCTACCGCGGGCTCGCCGGCGAGGCGGGCCCCGATGGCGCCACGCGCGCGCCCGGCCTCTTCCTGGCGGCCGCCGTCTCGCCCTTCAAGCGCCTCGAGTCCGAGGTGATCCCCCAGTACCTGAAGCTCGGCCTCAAGATCCGGGCCGGGGCCGACTTCGTGATCCCCCAGCTCGGCTACGACAGCCGCAAGTGGGACGAGCTGCTGCGCTGGATGCGGCTCCACGACGTCCGGCGGCCGGTCCTGGCCAACGTCTACGTCCTCACCCGGACGGTGGCCCGGCTCTTCAACGCCAACGCGATCCCCGGCTGCGTCGTCTCCGACGAGCTCCTGGCGATCGTCGAGAAGGCGGCCGCCGGTCCGGACAAGGGGCGCGCCTTCCTCCTCGAGCTGGCGGCCATGCAGGTCGCGATCGCCAAGGGCCTGGGCTTCCGGGGGGCGTACCTGGCCGGCCACGTCTCCGCCGCGGACATCGGCCGCATCCTGGAGATGGCCGAGGCCTTCGGGCCGGACTGGCCCGCGCTCGCGGGGAAGGTCCAGCACTCCCCGAAGGGGACCTTCTTCGTCTACCGCCGCGACCCGTCGAGCAGCCTCGCCACCGACGAGCTCGAGCCGCGCTACGCCCGGTCGCTCACCGCGGCGGCCCGGGCGCGCGCCCGGCGGCGCGGCTCCCTGGCCTACAGGCTCAACCGGCTGACCCACGACCTGGCCTTCACCCCCGGGACGCCCGGCTACCGGGCGGCGACCCGCTTCTACGAGGGCGTGGAGCGCCACCACCTGGGCCGACCGGTCCACGCCCTGGAGCACGCCGTCAAGCTGCCCCTCTTCGACTGCCGCGACTGCGGGGACTGCTCGCTGCCCGACATCGCCTACCTCTGTCCCGAGAGCCAGTGCCCCAAGGGCGAGCGGAACGGGCCGTGCGGCGGCAGCCATGACGGCACCTGTGAGGTGGCCCCCCGGTCGTGCGTCTGGGTCCGCGCCTACGAGCGCCTGAAGCCCTACGGCGAGGAGCTCGGGATGCTCGACCGCGACCCGGTCGTGGTCGACCACGCCCTCCGGCGCACGAGCGCGTGGGCCAACACCTACCTGGGACGAGACCACTACGGACGCGCGAAGGAGACCCCGGCATGACCGACACGGCCCGCGGCCGCTTCATCGTCATCGGCGAGAACATCCACGCCACGCGGGTCCTCCTGCGCTCCGGCGCCCGGGTCGCCTCCCTCCCCGACGGGCGACCGGCCCTTCCCTTCACCGACGACGACGGGGCCGAGCGCCTCCTGCCAGTCCCCGACGCGGCCCTCGAGGGAAGCGGGCCGAAGGAGAAGGTCAAGCACGTCAAGGCCGCCGTCCTGGCCGGGCTTTCGGGCGGCGCGGACGCCGCCCTGGGACGCGGCTACGTCCGCTTCCTGGCTCGCCGCCAGGTCGAGGCGGGCGCCGACTACCTCGACCTCAACGTGGACGAGGCGAGCAACGACGTGGCTGGCCGTATCGCCGCCATCCGCTGGCTCGTCGCGGCCGTGGAGGACGCCGCGCCGGCGGCCCTGGCCCTCGACTCGTCGGCGCCGGAGGTGCTGCGCGCCGGCCTCGAGACGGCGGCGCGGACCGCGGGCGCGCCCCTCCTCAACTCCGCCTCGATCGAGCGGCTCGACGTCCTCGACCTGGCCGCCACCGAGGGCTGCTCCGTCGTCCTGGGCGCCGCCGGGTCGTCCGGCATGCCCGCCTCGGCCGCCGAGCGGGTCGCCAACGCCCGGCAGATCGTCGACGAGGCGACTCGCCGGGGCCTGGCCCTCGGCGCGATGCACGTCGACCCCCTCGTCCTGCCGGTGGCGGTGGAGCCCGAGGTGGGCGCCTGGGTCCTCGACGCCCTGCGGACCCTGCGGACGACCTACGGGCCGGAGGTCCACCTCACCGGCGGCCTCTCCAACGTGAGCTTCGGGCTGCCCCTGCGACGGCTCCTCAACGACGTCTTCATCGACCTCGCGGCCGACGCGGGGGCCGACAGCGGGATCATCGATCCCGTGGCCAGCGACCCACGCCGGGTCTTCGCCCAGGACCGCGACACGCGGGCCTATCGCCTCGCGGCGGACCTCCTCACCGGCCGGGACCCGTTCGGGATGGAGTTCCTGGCCGCCTACCGCAGCGGCGAGCTCGCCTGAGCCGCCCCACCAGCACGCGACGAGCGAGCAAAGGAGCACCCGATGGCAGATCTCGAGGCCCTCAAGACGGCGATCGAGGCGGGCGACCGGGCGACGGCAACCGCCATCACCGGCCAGGCGGTCGACGAGGGGATGGATCCCCGGACCGTCCTCGACGCGATGACGGCGGCGATGGAGGTCATCGGCGGCAGGTTCCAGCGCAACGAGATCTACGTCCCGGAGATGCTCATCTCGCGCCCGCGCCATGAAGGAGGCCACGGCGATCCTCGAGCCCGCTCCTCGCGGCGGCGGGCATCCGGCCCGAGTACACGGCCGTCATCGGGACGGTCAAGGGCGACCTCCACGACATCGGCAAGAACCTCGTCGGGCATGATGTGGAAGGGCGCCAACATCGAGGTCGTCGACCTCGGCACCAACGTCACCGCCGAGAGGCTTCGTCGCGGCGGCCCGGGAGCACGAGGCCGACGATCGTCGGCATCAGCGCCCTCCTGACCACGACGATGGTCGGCATGAAGGACGTCGTGGCGGCCATCCGGGCCGCCGACCTGGGCGACGTCAAGGTCATCGTCGGCGGCGCTCCGGTGACCGCGGAGTTCGCGGCCGAGATCGGCGCCGACGGCTACGCCCCCGACGCGGCCAGCGCGGTCGACGTCGCCCGGCGCGCCGTCAGCGCCGCGTAGCCGACTCCGGCGCGATCGGCGCGCCCGTCGTCCCGGAGGAGCCAGCGTGAAGCATCGCGACCGCGTCCTCGCCGCCCTCGCCCGCGAGGTGCCCGACCGCTGCCCGATGCAGATCAGCTTCACGCCGGAGTTCGCCGAGCGGCTCCGGGCGGACCTCGTCGCCGGGTCGCCGCCGGGCATGCCGCGACCCCGACTCGGCGCGACCGGACGGCGAGCCACAACCCGCACGGCGGCGGCAACACCTACGAGCTCGAGCTGGCCATCGACGAGGACCTCATCCTGACCTCGGTCGGCTGGGCCAACTCGTACTACCGGGCACGGCGACGACTACACCGACGAGTGGGGCGTCACCTGGCGGAGCAGCCCTACGAGACGCCCTTCGGGCCGGGCCACTACACCGAGATGGTGGGCCATCCCCTCGCCGAGGACGCGGCGATCGACTCGTACGTGCCGCCCGACCCGCAGCGCGACCCGAGCTCTACCGCGATGCCGAGCGGGTCGTCCGCGACTTCGGCGACGAGTACTGGATCGTCGGCGTGACGGTGACCACGATCTGGGAGACGGCCTGGGCGCTGCGCGGCTACGAGCCAGCTGCTCATCGACCTGGTCACCGACCCGGACCTCGCCGACGCGATCCTGGAGATCCCCTTCCGCTACCACCTGGCGGCGGCGGAGCGGCTCGCCGCGCATGGGCGTCGACATGCTCTGGACCGGCGACGACATCGGCACGCCAGCGGGGCATGCTCATCGCCCCGGCCACCTGGCGGCGCTTCTTCAAGCCGCGCATGGCCGAGCTGGTCGAGCCGGGTCAAGGCCATCAACCCGACCTGCTGAAGGTCGCCTACCACACCGACGGCGACGTGCGCGAGGTCATCCCCGAGCTGATCGAGATCGGCATCGACGTCCTCAACCCGGTCCAGCCGGCCTGCATGGACCCGGCCGAGCTGAAGCGCGAGTACGGCGACCGACTGCTCTTCTGGGGCAGCATCGACGAGCAGCACACGCTGCCGTTCGGGACGCCCGCGCGACGTCGCGCGACGAGGTCCGGCTCCGCCTCGACACGATCGGGCGGGGCGGCGGGCTCATCCTGGGGCCGACCCACCACGTCCAGCTCGACACGCCGCTGGAGAACTTCTGGGCGATGGTCGACACGATCCGCGAGACGCCCTGCCGCTGAGCCGCCGGGCGCGGCCGCGGCGCGGGTGCGACGCGGCCCCGGGGCCGGGGTCGACGCCGTCAGCTGGCCGGCTCGGCCCTGATCACCGTCTCGTCGTAGGACATGGCCAGGCGCTCGCCCGGCTGCAGCACGAGGAAGTCGTCAGCGCCCCAGTCGCCGTCGATGAGCCGCTTCACGAGCAGCAGCTCGCCGGCCAGCTTCTCGAAGGTCCAGCCGCGCCGCGCGGCATCGTCCCGTGCCTGCTCCTCGGCCGCCGCCGCGCCGCGCGGATCGGCCACGCCCATCTCGACGAATGCGGCCCGGTCGTAGTGCGAGCGCCAGGCCCCCAGGACCTCCATCAGGTAGGCCGCGTTGTCCTCGCCGTACTTCGCCACGTACTCCTCGTGGGTCGCCCGCGCGGCGGCGTCCGACACGGCCCCGACGCCCCCGAACGCGCTCCCGTCGTCGGTCCGCTCGAGGTAGTCCTGGACGTACCAGTAGGTGCCGGGGTGGCCCACGAACTCGCCGGCGTAGCGGTCGCGCGACCCGAGGAAGATCGTGATGCAGTCGTGGGCCCGCGGGACGACGAGCGGGACGGCGGCGGCGCGCAGCCCCGCGGTCGCCCCGCCGCAGAGCCCGTAGGCGAGGGCCACAGCGTCGTACGGAGCCCCGACCCCGTCGATCTCGCCCTGCAGGATGGCCCGCAGGTTGGGCGGGTCGTCGTGGAGACCGCGCCGGTTCAGGCGGACGTCGACGACGTGGGGCGAGCGTGCCGCGCAGAGGTAGACGGAGCGGGCGAGCACCTCGCAGGTGAGGGCGAGCAGGCGCATGGTGGACGAAGCCTACCGCGGCGGCGTGGCGGCGGCGGACGCCCCGCCCCGCCGGGGGTGGTCGGCATTCGTCAGCGGCCCCCGTGCTCGGCCACCGTGTCGTAGACCGCCACGATGTTGGCCGGGGGGACGAAGGCCTGGATGTTGTGGACCGTGGCGTAGACGAACCCGCCGCCCGGCGCGAAGTCGTCGATCCGGCGACGGACCTCGTCGCGAACCTCCGCCTCGGTCCCGAAGGGCAGGATGCGCTGCGTGTCGACGCCGCCGCCCCAGAACGTGACGTCCTTCCCGTAGGCAGCCTTGAGGCGCCGCGAGTCCATCCCCCGGGCGCTCACCTGGACGGGATTCAGGATGTCCACCCCGATGTCGATGAGGTGGGGCACCAGGTCGAAGACGGCGCCGCAGCCGTGGTAGAACAGCTTGGCCCCCGTCTTCCGCTTGATCGCCTCGAAGAGCCGGCGCTGGCGGGGCTTGACGAGCGAGACGTAGAGCTCGGGGCTGATCATCCAGCCGTCCTGCGTGCACACGTCGTCCCAGAAGGTGAAGACGTCGATGTACGGGCCGACCTGGTCCAGGTAGCGCTCGGCCGACTCGATGTAGATCTCGGTGATGCCGTCCATGAGCCGCTCGGCGAACGGGCGGTCGAGGATCATCGCCTCCATGAAGGTCTCGAGGCCGACCGTCCGGCAGGGCTGCTCGAAGATGCCGCCGCCGATGACGCCGGAGCCCACGAGGGCGAAGTCGGTGTTCTGGTGGAGCCACCGCGCCCGCTCGCCGACGGTCGCCACGACCTCCACGGGATCGGGCTCCGGCCAACGGTAGGTCTCGAGGGCCTCCAGCGTCGCCGGGATCGGGTACTCGACCCAGTCGTAGTAGAGGCCGCCGTCCTTCGGCATCCGCATCCGGGCGCCCCACCGGTCGTTGATGGCCCAGTACTCCCCGTCGTCGAGGATCGGGACGCCGGCGACGTGGGTGGGCGGGAGCTGGATCATCCGGGTGTCGACCGCGAAGCGGGCGAGGAGCGATTCGGCGAGGAACGGCAGCTGCTGGACCTCGTCGTAGACCGTCACGTCGCCGGCGTCCAGGCCGAGGTGCTCCATCAGCGGCACGTAGGCCGCCTTCGTGATCGAGGTCACGATCGAGCCGCCGAGGTCGACCGGGACCCGGTCCGGCTCTCGATGGTCGAGGGCCGTCCGGACCCGTTCGCGGGAGGTCATCGTCATCGCGGCGGCACCTCGAGCCGCGACGCCCGACGGTCGGGCGGCCGTCGCCGGCTCACGCGGTCTGAATGGTCCGGACCATTGTGCACGAGGACCGCCGGCGCGACCATAGGGCCGGAGGTCACCGGGCGCGGGGGGCCGGTGGACCCGTTCACCCGGCATCGCGGGTGGTGGACGCGTCCCGTCGACCGACGGAGCGCGCGGCGCGCAGAGCGGCGATCATAGGGCCGGCCGATCGCCGCGGCTCGCGTCCGCGGCGGCATGGCCCACTCCTCCGGATCGCCGACTTCGCCCAGGAGACCCCGCCGTGGCGCTTCCATCGCTCGCCCGCGTCCCCGCCCCGCCCGACCCGATCCTCGGTCTCGCCGAGGCCTTCCGCGCCGATCCGCGACCGGGGAAGATCAACCTGTCGTCGGGCGTCTTCGTCGACGAGAGCGGGACGACGCCCGTCCTCCCCTCGGTGACGGAGGCCGAACGGCGCATCCTGGCGAAGGGGGCCACCAAGCTCTACCGCCCGATCGACGGCGACGCCGGCTACCGGGACGCCGTCCGGGCCTTCGTCTTCGGGACGGGCCACGAGCTGGCGACCAGCCCGAGGGTCGCCGTGAGCCAGACGCCGGGCGGCACGGGCGGCCTGCGCGTCGCGGCCGACTTCCTGCGCCAGGCGGGCGCCTCGGCGACGATCTGGATGAGCGAGCCCACGTGGCCGAACCATCCCCAGCTCTTCCAGCTGGCGGGATTCCGGATCCGGACCTATCCCTACACCGACCCATCGGGCAGGCGGATCGACGAGGCCGCGCTCCTGGCCGCGCTCGGCGAGGCCTCGCCCGGCGACACGGTCCTCCTCCACGGGTCGTGCCACAACCCGACGGGCGTGGACCCATCGCCGGGCCTCTGGCGCGCGATCGGCGACCTCCTCGAGGAGCGACGCCTGCTTCCCCTCGTCGACTTCGCCTACCAGGGCTTCGGAGACGGGATCCGGGAGGACGCCGACTGGATGGACGGGCTCCTCCGGCCGGGCGCGGAGCTGCTCATCTCGACGTCGTTCTCGAAGAGCCTGGCCCTCTACAACGAGCGCGTCGGGAGCCTCGTCGTGGTGGCCCGCTCCGAGCGGGATGCGGCCGCCGCGCAGAGCAACGTCAAGGTCGCCATCCGGGCCAACTACTCGAACCCGCCGAGCCACGGCGCCGACATCGTGACGACGATCCTGGGCGACCCGGCCCTTCGCGCCCAGTGGGAGGTCGAGCTGGCCGGGATGCGAGCCCGGATCAAGGACAACCGGGCCCACCTCGTCGACGCCCTCACCTCGCGCGGGATCCCGGGGGACTGGGCCCCGATCGCGACGCAGCGCGGGATGTTCGCCCTCCTCGGCCTCAGCGTCGAGGAGGTCGCCCGGCTGCGCGAGGAGCACTCCGTCTACGTCGTGGGCAAGGGCCGGATCAACGTCGCGGGGTTCACGTCGACCACCTTCGGACCGTTCGCCGACGCGCTGGGAGCCGTGCTCGCCCTGTAGGCCCGCGGCACCCGGCCCGCGGCGCGTACCATCGGGCCATGCCGATCGACCCGGTCAGCCTGTTCCGCGCCGTCGGGCTGACCGCCGACGGGCCCGCCCGCTGGGGGGCTGCGCTCCGGGTCGCCGGACCGGGCGTCTTCGTCGTCGAGTGGCCGTCGCCGCTCGACCGCGCCCCGGTCGACATCTCCGCCGTCGGGACCTGGCTGGCCAGGGTCCCGACTCTCCGCGTCGACGGCGAGCGTCCGACCGGCAAGTCCCTCGCCGCTCGCCTCGCCGCCTGGTGGCTCCCCGGGGAGACGATCGTCTACGTGGCGTCGGCCAGGTCCCTCGCGCGGAGGATCGACGCGCTGCTCCGGACGCCCCTCGGCGACGCCCGGCCGCACCCCGGCGGGCAATGGCTCAAGGCGCTCCGCGGGATCGAGGGGACCCGGCTGTGGTGGGCCGCGACCGATGCCGGCGAGGAGTACGAGGATGCCATGCTGGAGGCCTTCGCGGCGGCCGTCCCGGCGGCGGCCGCGACCGCCCTGCCGGACGCATCGCTCGTGCTGCCCTTTGCCAACCGGCGGCGGCCCGGCGGAGGGTCCCGGTCCGACGGCGTGACCGGCTCCACGGCCGAGCCGGCGCCCGCCGACGAGGCCGGCGCGGGGACAGGCAGCCGGGCCGGGACGGGCAGCCGGGACACCGAGCGGACGGTGGCCGGCTCGCGGACCGCGACCGCGACAGGTGGACAGCGCCGGCGCCCGACGGATTTCTCCGAGGCCGACCTCGCCCGCGTCAACGACCTCCTTCAGCGCCTCGCCTGCGGCGAGCCCGCCCTCCAGATCACGCCGTCGCAGGCGAACGCCGAGGGCGCCGTGCGGCGCCTCCTGGGCGAGGATCCCGCGCGTCCGCCGAGCGCGCTCGGCCAGCTCCTCCGCGCCGGGAAGATCGAAGGCGCCCACCAGGACCTCGACGGCCGCTGGTCCATCCGCTGCGCGCGGCGAGCCGGCTAGAGCCCCGCTCGTTGGGTTCCCGCGCACCCGCTGCGGGTGTCTGGCGGCGAGCCGACCGTGCGCAATCGCCGGGCGAAGCGCCGCGTCGGGTAGTACCGTCGGGTCGTGCGCCGGCGGAACAGGCCGGCCTCAGTCGTCCACGCGCCGCGCGCCAGCCGGGGGGGCTCCGCGCACGGACACAGAGGCACGGGATCGCAGGATCCAGTCGGAGGGAAGATGCGAGCGAGAAGGCTGGTCGCACTGATCTCGACGGCCGCCCTGGTCGTCGCCCTGCTGCCCGGCGTCGCCCTGGGGGCGCACCCGGACCGCACCAGAGGGGGCGGCCCTGAGCCCACACCCGTAGCGCCGTCGGTCACCACGGTCTACATCGTCCAGATGGCGGAGAGGCCGGTCGTCGCCTACACGGGCGACATCGCCGGCTACCAGGCGACGAGGCCCGCGCGGGGCCAGAAGATCGATCCCGCCGGCGCGGACGTGGTCCGGTACGCCTCGCTCCTGAACGAGCGGCACGGCAGCGCGCTGGCCACCGTCGGCGGGAGAAAGCTCTACGACTACGTCTACACCTTCAACGGCTTCGCGGCGACGATGACCCCGGCCCAGGCGGCCAAGCTCGCCACGCAGGCCGGGATCGCGGCCGTGACGCCCGAGGAGACGTTCACGGTCGACACCTCCTCGACGCCGAGCTTCCTCGGCCTCGACGCGCCGGGCGGCCTGTGGTCCCAGGTGGGCGGCGTGGGCAGCGCCGGCGAGAACATCATCATCGGCGTGGTCGACTCGGGCATCTGGCCGGAGAGCGCCAGCTTCTCCGACCGGACGGCGACGACCATGAACGGCAACCTCCGCCGCCAGCCGAGCTACTTCCAGATCCCCGGCTGGCACGGCAAGTGCACGCCGGGCGAGGCCTTCAACGCCTCCAACTGCAACCAGAAGCTCATCGGTGCCCAGTACTTCAACGAGTCCTGGGGCGGCAACGCCGGCATCAACGCCGCGATGCCCTGGGAGTTCGCCTCGCCCCGCGACTACAACGGCCACGGGACCCACACCTCGTCGACGGCGGGCGGCAACAACGCCGTGGCGACGACCGGCGCGGCAGCCGCCTTCGGCCGGATCAGCGGCATCGCCCCGCGCGCGCGGATCTCCATGTACAAGGCGCTCTGGTCGAACGAGGACGCCTCGACCGCCAGCGGCCGGACCTCCGACCTCGTGGCGGCCGTCGACCAGGCGGTCGCCGACGGCGTCGACGTCATCAACTACTCGATCAGCGGGACGCGGACCAACTTCCGCGACCCGGTCGAGATCGCGTTCCTCTACGCGGCCGACGCCGGCGTCTTCGTCGCCACCTCGGCGGGCAACGACGGCCCGACCACGGCGACGGTGGCTCATCCCTCGCCGTGGGTGACCACGGTCGCGGCGGGCACCCACAATCGCGACGGCCAGGGCTCCGTGACGCTCGGCAACGGCGTCACCTACACCGGCGCCTCGGTCGCCTCGAAGGTCGGCCCGGCGCCCCTGATCGACTCGACGGCCGCGGGCCTTCCCGGTGCCGACGCAACCGCCGTCAGGCTCTGCGCCGCGGCGGTCGACAACGGCGGGACCCCCGTCCTCGACCCGGCCAAGGTGGCCGGCAAGATCGTCGTCTGCGATCGCGGCGTGACCGCCCGCGTGAACAAGAGCCTGGCGGTCCAGGAGGCGGGCGGCGTCGGGATGATCCTGCTGAACCCGTCCGCCAGCTCGATCAACGCCGACTTCCACTTCGTGCCGACGGTCCACCTGCAGAGCACGGACTACGCGGCCGTCCATGCCTACGCCGCCACGGTCGGCGCCACAGCCACGATCAACAAGGCCACCATCACCTACGCCGCGCCCGCGCCGTTCACGGCGAGCTTCTCGTCGCGCGGCCCGCTCCAGGCAAGCGGCGACGTGCTCAAGCCCGACGTCATGGCCCCGGGCCAGGACATCCTCGCGGCCGTCGCGCCGCCAGGCAACGCCGGGCGCGACTTCAACCTGTACAGCGGCACGTCGATGTCGAGCCCGCACGTGGCCGGCCTCGCGGCGCTCCTCAAGGACCTCCACCCCAGCTGGTCGCCCATGGCGATCAAGTCGGCCCTCATGACGTCGGCCTACGACATCCTCGACGGCCCGGACACCAACCCGCTCGTGATCTTCCGGCAGGGCGCCGGTCACGTGCAGCCGAACAGCGCGGCCGATCCCGGCCTCGTCTTCGACTCTGGCTTCGCCGATTGGCTGGGCTTCCTCTGCGGGACCCAGCTCCCGACGTTCTTCTGCACGGACTCGGGGATCCCGGTCATCGACCCGAGCGACTTCAACTCCGCCTCGGTCGCGATCGGCGACCTCGCCGGCTCCCAGACCGTGACCCGGACGGTCACCAACGTCGGCCGGACATCGGCGACGTACAGCGCCACCGCCACCGGCGACCTGGACGTCAGCATCTCGCCGGCGACGTTCTCGATCTCGCCCGGCAGGTCGCAGACACTGGAGATCACGATCTCCCGCGGCGAAGCCGCCCTCAATGAGTACGCCGGGGCCCAGATCACCTGGACCGACGGCACGCACGATGTGCGGATCCCGGTCGTCGCCATGCCGGTCGCCCTCGCGGCGCCGGCCCAGGCCAGCGGGGACGGCAGCCCGATGTCGTACCCGGTGACCTTCGGGTACGACGGGGACTTCACCGCGACGGCGCGGGGCCTCGTGCCCGCGCTGACCTTCACGGACGCCATCAGCACGAACCAGAGCTTCGGCTACGACGTCGTCGTCCCGGCGGGCACCACGTACGCCCGCTTCTCGCTGTTCGATGCCGACGTGGCGCCCGCGAGCGACCTCGACCTTCGGGTCTTCCGCGGCGCGACCCTCGTCGGCAGCAGCGGGGGCGGGACCTCCGAAGAGGAAGTCAGCCTCCTCAATCCGACTGCGGCCACGTACACCGTCGTCGTGGACGGCTACGCGACGGCCAACCCCTCCATCTTCACCCTCTACGCCTGGGTGCTCGGCTCGGCCGACGCCGGGAACATGACCGTCAGCGCGCCCGCCGCGGCGACGCTCGGCGCCACCGGCACGATCGGGCTCACCTTCAGCGGCTTGACGGCCGGCACGAAGTACCTCGGCTCCGTCGCCTACGGCGGCCCGGTCAGCCTCCCGAACCCGACCATCGTCCGGATCGACCCGTAGCCATCCGCGGCCGCTCCCCAGCGGAGTGACCGCCGCCATCGTCCCCAGTGTCGCGAGGCCCCGCCGGTCCGCCGGCGGGGCCTCGTGGCGTCCTCCGCTGCGGACGGGAGCGCAGCCGGCCCGGCCCTACGTCGCCAGCTCCACGAGCCGGCAGAGGGCGTTGGCCAGGCGCATCTGGCGCGGCGTCCTGCAGGCGACGCGGACGAGCGACGGCGACGCGACCACCGCGGTCACGCAGCGCGCCCGGGAGGTCGCCACGTTGAGGCGGTTGAGCGAGTAGAGGAACTCCATGCCGCGCGGGGCGTCCTCCGGCGACGAGGAGCCCATCGCGTAGATCGAGAGGGGCGCCTCCTGACCCTGGAACTTGTCGACGGTCCCGACGCGGACGCCGCCCAGGCCCCGGGCGCGGAGGGTCGCCGCGATCCGGTCGACGTGGGCGTTGTACGGCGCGACGATGACGACATCGTCCTGGCGGAGGGGCGAGGTGACGCCCTCGCGGTCCGTCCAGCGGGCATCGACCGCCGGGCCGAGGAGCTCGCCGAGGAAGCGGGCGATCTCCTCGGCCTCCTCGGGGCTGTCGACGTCGTTCCCGGCGTGGGCCACGGGCCACCAGCGGATCCCGGCCCCCGCCAGGGCTGTCCCGGTCCGCAGCTCCTGGCGCTCGAGGCCCTCGATCGGCTCGAGCCTCGACGCGTAGAAGACCTCGCTGGTGTACCCGCAGATGGACGGGTGGAGCCGCCAGGTCCGATCCAGGAAGAGCCCCCGCTCCGGCGGGATGACCTCCAGCGGTCCGCCGCTGCCCGCGCCGGCGAGGAGGTGCCCGAGGCCGCTCCGCTCCGCGCCCGGCGGGTGGCTGCCCTTGAGGGGCTGGTCGAGCTGCTGCGGGTCGCCCAGGAGAACGAGGCTGCGTCCCGCCCTCGAGACCGCGACCGTGTTGGCGAGGCTGAACTGGCCGGCTTCGTCGACGAGGAGCACGTCGACGCTCCCCGCCATGGCGGGCGCGGACCAGAGCCAGGCCGTGCCCCCGACGACGTCGAGGGTCCCCGCCGCCAGCCGGCCGGCGATCTCCGCCGGCTTGTCGAGGGTCTCGGCATGGACGTGCGTCGGCTCCTCGTCCTGGGCCGGCTTCTGCCCGATCCGGACGGTGGTCCCGGTCTGCATCGCGGCGTGGTGGACGGCATCGAGCACGTTGCCGATCACCTTGTGGCTGTTGGCGGTCACGCCGACGGTCCGCCCCGCGGCGACGAGCTCCAGGATCATCCGGGCCCCGGTGAAGGTCTTGCCGGTGCCGGGCGGTCCCTGGATGGCGAGCGTGCCGCCGTCCAGGGCGAGGGCCAGGCGCCTCGCGGCGGCGAGGGCGGTCTCGCCGGGCGCGCGGAGCGCCGACCCGGGCAGGCTGCCCGAGATCCGCGGTGGACGCTGGAGGAGCAGCTCGCCGGCCGCCCGATCCACGGCTCCCGACCCGCCGATCCCCTGCTCCAGCGCGGTGCGCCCGATGCGCAGCAGCGAGTCCTCGATGACGGTGGTCGGCACGTGCTCGAACGGGACCAGCGAGCCGGGCCTGCCCGCCGCCAGCTGCCCGGCCGTCCGGCGGATCGTCACCGTCCCGGCGATCTCGTCGATCGCGGTCACCGTCCCGACGGCCGCCTGCGGGCGCGGGTCGTCGACGCGCCGGCCGACCTTGACGGCGTGGTCCTGGGGCGGGAAGGCGTACGTCTCGAGCCGCCCGCCGCCTCCCCTGCCGATCGGGCCGAGGTCGGCGACGAGCCTGACCATCCCGATCGGCTCGCGCTCCTCGACGAGATCCTCGTCCGTCATCCCGCAGAGCTCGTAGTAGCGCCACCAGAACGCCTTGTTCTCGCGCCGGTGCCAGGAGAGGAGCTGGGAGAGCAGCCAGCGGCCCTGCTGCTCGGGCGTCCGATCCGTCGCCTCGATCCCGGCGAGGTCCCTCGTCAGCGCCTCGACGACGTCGGCCACCGCGGCCTGGCGCTCGGTCGGCTCGGGGGGCTCGATCGCGGCACCCGCGAGCGACGGCCGCGGAACCTCGAGCCCGAGGGACGCCCCGAGGTCGAGCCGACGAGCCTCCAGCCAGTCCCGCAGCCGCCACGTGGAGAGCACGTCGTCGCGGTTGTAGCCCTCGATCTCGCGCAAGATGGCGTCGCCGACGAGCCCCTCGGCGGTCGCCCCGCGCCCCAGCCACGTCTCGAACTCGACGATGCTGCTCCCGGCGTCCTTGAGGGCGACGTCGCGGCGGAGCCCGTAGAGCGGCTCGAGCCGCTTGATCGAGTAGCTCTCGACGCTGGCCCTGATCCCCTGGCGGACGACGCGATAGAGGTCGACGAGGACGCGGCCGCGCAGGAGGCGGTCGACGTCCTCCTCGCGGGTCCCGTGGCGCTGGGCCAGCCGGGCGAGGGCGGTCTTCTCGTAGGCCGCGTAGTGGTAGACGTGGAGGCTCGGGTCGGCGTCGAGCCTGGAGATGATGAAGTCGACGGTCCGCTCGAAGGCCGCCTTCTCGGCCGCCGGGGTGACGAGCCCGCCGGGATCCAGGCCCCAGATCGCGCGGAACCGGGGGATGGGCGCATCGTCGGTCCACCGCGGGTCCTCCTCGCGGGTCGCCGGGTCGAGGATGCCGAAGAGGTAGTCGATCCCGTCGTCGAAGGCGAATGGATCGCCCTCGAGGTCGAGGAACAGGTCGTTCGGCGACGGCTCGGGGAGGACGAGGAAGCCCCGGTCCGGCACGAGGCGCCGCTCGCCCGTCGCCTCGTCAGTCGCCTCCTCGGGATCGAGGAGCTCCCAGAGCACCTCGCCGCGGTCCTCGCCCTCCACCTGGAGCCTCGCCTGCTCGCGGACGCGGGCGAGGGCGGTGTCGCCGCTGCCCTCGAGCCGCGGCCGGAGGGGCAGGTCCAGGGCGGCCAGGCCGCGGCGAGTGGCGACCGGGCCCGGCGCCTGCTCGGGGGGGCGGGTCTTGAGCCCCCGTCGCTGGCGGGTGGTGATCCCGGCGACCAGGCTCAGGTCGTCGTCGGCCCGCCTCCGTTCGCGACAGTCCGCCCACCAGCGGCAGACGTCGCAGTGCTCGACTGGCTCGGGATAGGTCGTCGCCGGCGGGTAGGCCGGCGGCGTCGCTTCCGCCGCGGCCAGGAAGTCGGCCTTGACCCGCCGGTAGTAGGCCATGTAGTCGTCGACGCGGAGCGTGACCGTCGCGCGGGCGCTCCCCCCGAGGGCAACGTGGAGGTGCTCGGGCCGGCGGGCCTGGATCCGCTCGAGCTGCTCGACGTAGGAGCAGATCTGGAGCACGGCGCCCGCCTTGACGTGTCGCGCCAGCTTCGTGTCGGCGACCTCGTAGTGCCAGCCGCCGAGCGCGCTCGGCGGCTCTCCGGGCCCGTGGTCGACGCGCAGCAGGAAGTCCGCGTGGCCACGCCAGGTCTCGTCGAAGAAGGTCGCCTGGTAGACGACATCGGCCCCGTCGCGCATGGCCTCGAGGGTCAGGGCGGCGGCCTCCCGCAGGCCCTGGCGGGTGTTCGCGCCCGATCCGTCCCGGGTGATCTCGACGACGCTCCGGCCGCTGGCCCGCAGCTCGTCGAGATAGCGCCGCTCGTGATCGTAGCCTCGCTCCTGGATCAGCTCGATCGTCGGATCACTTCGCACCGGCTTCGTCACGAGGCCGGCCAGCGCTGCGCGCTCCAGCTCGAAGCGATGATCGCAGGCGAGGAAGCCGACGAGGTCGGTCGCGGCGTAGACCGGCGCGCCGTCGAGGAGCTGCATCCTGGAATCCTACGGGGGCTGCGTGCCAGGTTGTGCGGCGCGGGGGCCGCACCCGGGAGCGGGCAGGCGCGCCGTGACACCACGTCGCGGGACTTGACCCTCGACTGGGGATCCCTTCCTCCTGGACGATGCCCGTGTGCGCATCAGGCGGGCATCACCGTCGGCGTTCGTCCGTCAGTCGGATCCCGCGGGCGGGGCGGTCGGGTCTTCGACCTCGTCCAGCAGGCCCGGAGCGAGCCCGACCGCCAGGTCCCACGCCGGCCCGTCGTTGATCCACGCATCGGAGTCCGGCGCGGGGAGCCCGATCGCGAGCGGGGGCCGCCGGGTCGCGACACCGGCGTTGAGTGCCCACAGCAGGATCGCGAACCGCGCCAGGGGCAGCCCTGTCGCCCGACCGTGCTCGATCCGGACCTGTGTCGTCTGGTCGATGCCGGTCAATGCCTCGACCTGGCGTTGCGAGTAGCCGGCCTGCCGTCGAGCACCCAGCACCTGCCGCCCGAGCTCCTCGAGCGCAGCTGCAGTCTGGTCGTTCACAGGCCGGTCCCACATGCGCCAATTGGATCAGGCCGCGCCCATCGGCGACTCACCGGCGACACACCGGCGACACACCGGCCGCCCATCGCCGGATCACGCGACCGTTGCGCGGGGCTGCCGGGGCGAGCCGGGTGACGCAGGTGTCGACGCGCCGGCGAGGCGGCGTGCGTGCGCGATGCGCGCTCGATGCGCACACGGTCATCAGATCCGAAGATGACGTTCAGCGCGGACCGCGAACGGACGGCGACAGCGCCTCAGGACGCCCGGCCTCGCATGCGCCGGAGGTTGTGGGGGAATGTCGGACCCGGAGGCGCCGGGATCGCGGCGAGGAGCGCCGGGTCGCCGCCCGCGTGACGCCTGGCGAGCTCGAGGCGGAGGCTCTCCTCGCCCCGTGCCATCGCCCAGCGGTGGTTCGCGGAGAAGACCGGCTTCATGACGAGCGACAGCCGCCGGAGGATCCCCTTCTCGGCCGCGATCCGCCAGTCGTAGGTGACGGTCGTCAGCGGTCCCCCGGGCGCGTCGGCGGCGCGCTCGGTGACCAGCGTCCAGACGCCGCGCCCGACGAAGTCGCCCGACGCGTCGATCCGGAAGCCCGTCGGCGGCACCGACTCCGTCACGGTGAGCTGCCAGCGCAGGGTGTACGGCAGCCAGCCCTTGGTGTGGAGATCGACCCTTCGACCGAGCCCGGTCGAAGGGTCGCCTGGTGCGACGACCCGGACCTCGAGGTAGACGGAAGGCCACCAGCGCGCCAGGTCGGCCGCGTCGCCGAGGACTTCGGAGACCTCCTCGGGCGTGGCGCCCACGTGCCAGACAGTGAGGAAGCGGTGTCGTTCCCGGCCATGGCGCGCACTGTACCGGCAACCCCGGCCGGCGGGAAGGCGCCCGATCAGCCCCGCGCGGACAGGTAGCCCCCGAAGGCGGTGATCCAGATCACGATGGGGTAGGCCACCCAGCGCTCGACGCCGCCGACTCCCAGCGGCGCGATCGGCGTCCCGTCGCCCAGGAGCAGGTACGAGAAGAGGACGGCGAGCGAGACCGCGCCGAGCGCCGCCGACAGGTAGCTGAATGGCGGATGGGTCTCCCGCGCGGTCACGATCGCGGCGATGCCGCCGCCGATGAAGGTGAGCATCGCGAAGACGGCGTGGATGCCGCCCGTGCTCCCGGGGAAGACGCCGACCCCGAGCGCGCCCACGCCGACCACCGCGACGACGAGCGTCGTGGGGCGGTGCGCGAGGGCGAGCTGGAGGAAGGCGGCGCCGGCAAGGACCAGGAGACCGCTCGCCATCATCGTGAGGTTGAAGACCGTCGCCGAGGGCTGGAGCACGAGCGCCGCCGGCGGCTCGGTGCCGCCCAGGTCGCTGATCATGCTGCCGCCGGTGGTGTACGGCGCCGGATAGAGGGCCTCGGCGGTGATGATCCCCATCAGGATCAGGGCGCCGGCCACGAGCAGGAACGCGCCGGAGGCGCGGATGGAGCGGGTCGCGGTCATGGGTCTCCCATGGCTCGGGGCTCGGGGCGCGCCGGCGGCGCTGCCGCCGTCAGGGTCGGAGCGCACAGCCGACCTCGGCCAGAGTCGCCCGACCCGGGCGGCCCGGCCAATGGGCCCGAAGGCGCGGGCGACGGTCCGACACGGGATCCGTCGCCCGGCGCTATGCTCTCGCCCATGACGACCCTCGTCCCGGCCTCCCGCCCGGGCTTCCGGTGCTCCTGTCCCCGGCGAGTGCCGGCGCGGGGCACGGTCGTGGGCGCTCACTGACCTCCGGCCCCTCGCGGGCCTCGCGAATCCTCGCCCCGAGCGGCGCGCCAGCGCCCACAGCGCCCACGAGCGCGCCCGCGTCCCCGCGAT
This sequence comes from uncultured Chloroflexia bacterium, assembly GCA_963821235.1. Classification (GTDB taxonomy): domain Bacteria; phylum Chloroflexota; class Limnocylindria; order Limnocylindrales; family CSP1-4; genus CTSoil-043. The sequence continues at coordinate 1,479,934 of CAWGCS010000001.1, read as the reverse complement.
CCTTCCCCGGAGGTCATCCGTGTCCACCCTCACGCCCCCTGCCCGCCAGATCGACCCGCGCGGCCAGCGCTTCGGGTCCGCCGTCTCGGCCGTCCTCCTGACCGTCGCCTTTCTCCTCGCCCTGCCCTCGCTCGCCGTCCTGGTGGGGCTGAATCTCGCCGTCTCGGCCGCGTTCGGGACCCGCCTCTTCCTGCCGGGACAGGCCTGGCCTGCCGTCCGCCGGGCGCTCCGCCTCGGCCCTCCGGCGGAGCCCGAGCACGAGTACCCGCCCCGCTTCGCCCAGGCTCTCGGCGCCACCTTCATCGGCCTCGGGACGATCGCCTTCGTCCTCGGGGCGACGCCCGTCGGCTGGCTGCTGGTGGGTGCCGTGGCCGCCCTCCAGGCGCTCCTCGCGGCGACCGGCATCTGCGTCGGGTGCCGCCTCTACGTCCTGCGCTGGTGGATCCCGAGCCTCTTCGCGCGACTCTTCCGTCGCGCCGACCAGATCGTCGGCCTCACCGTGCCGGCGCAGATCCGCTACCCCGACCGCAAGGGCGAAGGAGTGCGATGACGGACTCGATCGAGCACGGCCGCGATCACGCCTTCGCCGAGGGGCTGGCGGCCGGTCGTTCTGAGCACGGCGGCATCTACCCCCTGAAGCGGGACGTCGCCGCGTTCGCGGACGGACTGCTGGGGATCCTCTTCGGCCAGCTCTCCGACGACGGGTCGGCCACGGACGACGAGCTGGCGGCGCAGCTCGTCGTCGCCCGCCGGGACCTGCGGCGCCTCATCGCCCCGGGGACCGGCGCGGCGCCAGCCGAGCGGGTCGTCGCGGCGTTCGCCGCCGCCCTGCCCGGGATCCACGAGCGCCTCCTCCTCGACGCCGAGGCGATCGCCGCCGGCGATCCGGCGGCGGAGTCCGTGGACGAGGTGATCGCCGCGTACCCGGGCTTCCTGGCCATCGCGATCCACCGGATCGCCCACGAGATCCATCACCTCGGCGTGGCCATCGTGCCCCGCCTCCTGGCCGAGGTCGCCCACACCCGGACCGGGATCGACATCCATCCGGGCGCGACGATCGGGCGATCGTTCTGCATCGACCATGGCACCGGCGTCGTCGTCGGCGAGACGGCCGTGATCGGCGACGACGTCAAGCTCTACCAGGGCGTCACGTTGGGCGCCCTGTCGGTCGCCAAGACCGCCGCCGGCACGAAGCGCCACCCCACGATCGGCGATCGGGTGGTCATCTACGCCAACGCCACCGTGCTCGGCGGCGACACGGTCGTCGGCGAGGACAGCATCGTCGGCGGCAACGTCTTCCTGACGAGCAGCGTGCCGCCCGGCTCGATCGTCTACCAGACCAGCCAGTTCCGCGTCCGTCGCGTCCGCGACGGCTTCGAGGACGCCGACTTCGTGATCTGACCAGCGGGCGACCGCCGTCCGGCGGCCCCCGGCTCGACCACCCGACCACCATCGAAAGGGACGCCACGCCATGAACGCCGACTCCATCCTGGCCACCATCGGGAACACGCCCCACGTGCGGATCAACCGCCTCTACGACCCCCGCGTCGAGGTCTGGTTCAAGCAGGAGCGAGTCAACCCGGGCGGCAGCATCAAGGACCGCATCGCCCTCGCCATGGTGGAGGACGCCGAGGCGCGCGGGATCATCGGGCCCGGCTCGGTGATCATCGAGCCGACCTCCGGCAACACCGGGATCGGCCTCGCCCTGGTGGCGGCCGTCAAGGGCTACCGCCTCATCCTGTGCATGCCCGAGTCGTTCTCGATCGAGCGCCGCAAGCTCATGACGGGCTACGGCGCGGAGCTCGAGCTGACGCCGCGCGAGCTGGGCATGAAGGGCGCGATCGCCCGGGCGAACGAGCTGGCGGCCGAGATCCCGGGCGCCTGGATCCCCATGCAGTTCGACAACCCGGCGAACGTCGAGGCCCATCGGCGGACGACGGCCCAGGAGATCCTGCGCGACTTTCCCGAGGGGCTCGACTATCTCGTGACCGGCGTGGGCACGGGCGGCCACATCACCGGCTGCGCGGAGGTCCTCAAGGCGCGCTGGCCCGGCCTCAAGGTCTACGCGGTCGAGCCGACCCTCTCGCCGGTCCTCTCGGGCGGGACCCACTCGCCGCACCCGATCCAGGGGATCGGCGCCGGCTTCATCCCCGGCGTGATGCGCACCGACCTGCTCGACGGCGTCCTCCAGGTCACCCCGGAGGACGCCATGGCGTACGCCCGACGATCGGCTCGCGAGGAGGGCGTCCTCGTCGGCGTCTCCTCCGGCGCGTCGCTGGCGGCGGTGGCCCAGCTGCTGCCCTCGATCCCGGACGGGTCGCGCGTCCTGACCTTCACCTACGACACCGGCGAGCGATACCTGTCGATCGACGCGCTCTGGGGGTGACGAGCTGCCGGCTTCCGCCGGCGCCGTTCGGTCCATAGGATGACCGCGAGCCGCCGCCGGTCCTCGCAAGGGGGGTGCCTGCCGGCGGCGGCTCGCTCCTCGACGGCAACGCGGCCTGGCGGAACCGGGACGGCGTCATGGCCGCCGCGGCGCATGCCAGGGACGGCGTGGCAGCCGCCGTCGACCGCATCGGCGACAATGGACCCGCCATGGACGACGCACTCAACGGCGCCGCGACCCCGCACTTGAACCCGGCACCCGCGCCGGCATGACCACGGCTCGGGGGCGACGTGCCCCGCGGACGTTCGAGGCCCGCCCCCGACCCATCATCCGGGCGACCGAGCTCGGCACGGTTGCGGTGCTCAAGGAGGGACCCCTGGTCCTCCTGAGCGACGCCTTCGGCGACGTCGCGCCGGACCGGCGCGGCCTGGGCCTCTACCTGGGCGACACGCGGATTCTCTCGACCGCGCTCCTCCTCGTGGAGGGGCATCGGCCGACCGTCCTCATGCCCGACCCGGGCGGCGCTGCGTCCGGCGTTGTCCAGCTCACCAACCCCGAGCTGCCCGGCGATCCGACACGGGCGGCCGACCATCCCGTCGCCCTGCCGCGCCAGTCGATCGGGATCCGGCGCGTCCGGACCCTCCACGACGGCACCTTCGACGAGCGCATCGTCTTCGCCAACTACGCCACCGCCGGCCAGCGCCTCCGGGTGCGCCTCCTCCTGGACGTCGACGGCGCCGACATCTTCGAAGTGCGCGGCTACGACCGGCCGGTGCGGGGCGACCTGCTGCCGATCCTCGTCGAGGACTCGACGGCGGTCTTCCGCTATGCCGGCCTCGACGGGCGCGAGCTGAGGTCCACCGTCGGCCTGGCCGCCGAGCCCGCCTTCGCCGCGCCCGGCCGCGACGACGAGCTCGGCGCCCTGGCCGCCAGCTGGACGCTGGACCTCCCGGCGGGCGGCGAGGGGGAGATCGGCTGGACCGTCCGCGCGAGCTGGGGAGACTCCGTGCTGACGGAGCCCGCGACCGCGGAGCGGGCGATGGACGTCGTCCTCTCGGATCATGACGAGGGGATCCCGGCGGGCGGAGCCCCGGGCGAGGTCGGGGCGACGATCGAGACCGACGACGAGCTGGTGAACCTGATCCTCGCTCGTGCCCTCGCCGACCTGCGCCTCCTGCGGACGCCCGGGCCGGGCCCGGGCGAACACTTCGTGGCCGCCGGGATCCCCTGGTTCACGACGCTCTTCGGTCGCGACTCCCTGATCGCCGCGTACGCCGCGCTGCCGTACGCGCCGGGGCTGGCTCGCGACGCCCTGGCGGTGCTGGCACGGCTCCAGGCCGACGAGGACGACCCCGCCGCCGACGCCGAGCCGGGCAAGATCCTCCACGAGATGCGGACCGGCGAGATGGCCCGCACCGGGGAGCTGCCGTTCGCCCGCTACTACGGGACGGCGGACGCCACGCCCCTCTGGCTCATCGTCCTGGGCGAGGCCGTGGCCTGGACCGGCGACGGGGATCTCCCCGACCGGTACTGGCCGACGGCCATGCGGGCCCTGGGCTGGCTCGAGCGGTCCGCGCGCGACGCCGACGGCTTCATCACCTATCGCACCCGCGCCCCGCGTGGCCTGCGCAACCAGGGCTGGAAGGATTCCGGTGACGCCATCCGCGACCGGACGGGCGCCCTCGTCGATCCGCCGATCGCGCTCGCCGAGGTCCAGGGATACGCGGTGGAGGCTCGCCGCAGGCTGGCGGAGCTGGCGCGCCTGCGCCGCGACGCCGACCTCGCGGCCAGGCTCGAGGGGGACGCGACGGCCCTGGCGCGGCGCTTCGACGACCGCTTCTGGCAGCCGGAGCTGGATCGCTACGCGATGGCCCTCGGCCCCAACGGCAGCGTCGCCGACGCTCTCGCCTCCAACATGGGCCACTGCCTCTGGTCGGGGGTCGTGCCGCCCCACCGCGCAGCCGCCGTGGCTCGCGACCTGACCGGCCCGGGGCTCTTCTCCGGCTGGGGCGTGCGGACCTACGGGGCTGGCCAGCCCGGCTTCAACCCGCTCGGCTATCACACCGGCAGCGTCTGGCCGCACGACACGGCGATCGCGGCGGCCGGCCTCAAGCGCTACGGCTTCCACGACGAGGCGTCGGAGCTGGCCTGGGCGGTCCTCGACGCGGCCCGGCTCGCTCCGGGCTTCCGGCTGCCGGAGCTCTTCTGCGGCTTCGACCGGCAGGCGGTCGGCGTCCCTGTCGTGCACCCCGTCTCGTGTGCACCGCAGGCGTGGGGCGCCTCGGCGGCGCTCATGCTCATGACGACGATGCTGGGCCTGACGCCGCGCGCGCTGACCGGCGAGCTGGAGATCAGCCGGCCGGTCCTGCCGCGGGGGCTCTCCAAGGTGGTCGTCCGCGGGCTGCCGGTCGGCAGCGCGACCGTCGACCTCCTCTTCCATCGCTGGCGCGGCACGACCAGCGCCGAGGTCCTCGAGCGCCGCGGCGACCTCCGGGTGGTCGTCCGGCTCTAGGAGGGCCGGCCGAGGCCTCCCAGGCGGGGTGGCGGAGCCGGGAGGTGTCGAACCCCCAGCGAGCCTCACGGCGCGCTCCCCCGGGGCGGCCCCGCAAGCGCCAAGAGCGGCAGCGAGTGTAACGTAGACGGCAGGCGGCTCGCCGCAGGCGAGATGCGACCGACGGCGGGCGACCGTCACGCTGGCGACCACGCGGCCCGGGCTCGGCCCCGGAGCTGGGAGGGGGTTCGCGGGTGCCGCACCTCGGAGACCGGAACAGATGACATCGCTGCGCATCGCCCAGGTCGCCCCGCCCCTCGAGCGGGTCCCGCCGGTCGCCTACGGCGGAACTGAACGCGTGGTCCACGAGCTCGTCGTGGAGCTCGTCCGTCGCGGCCATGACGTGACGACCTTCGCCAGCGGCGACTCGGAGGTGCCCGGCGCGCACGTGGTGACGGTCCCGCGGGCCCTGCGACCGGCCGGCGTGACGGAGGGGGGGCTGGCCTGGACCGTTGCGACGGCAATGGCGGTCCTCGAGCGGGCCGCCGACTTCGACGTCATCCACAGCCACCTCGACATCCTGAGCCCGCTCCTCGCTGCCGCCTCGCCGGTGCCGGTCGTGGCGACCTTCCACGGCCGCATTGACCACCCGGCGGTCGGCGAGGCCCTGGCCGGTGGCCACGGCCACTACGTCGCGATCAGCCGCCACCAGGCCTCGACGAGGCCCGACGTCGCGTGGGCCGACGTCATCCATCACGGCCTCACGCTCGGTGACGCGCCGTTCGAGCGGCGGCGCGGGGACGGGCTCGTCTTCGTTGGGCGGGTGAGCCCTGAGAAGGGCGTCGTGGACGCCATCCAGATCGCGCTCCGCGCCGGTCGCCCGCTCCGGATCATCGCCAAGGTCGGCCCGCACCCCCACGAGCAGGCCTACTTCGCCGACGTCTTCCGGCCGGCCCTCGAGGCCGCCGGATCGACGGTCGAGTTCATGGGCGAGCTCGAGGGGCGGGTCCGCGACGAGATCGTGGCCGCCAGCTGGGCAACGCTGATGCCGGGCGCCTGGCCGGAGCCGTTCGGGCTGGTCGCCATCGAATCGCTGGCCTGCGGGACCCCGGTCCTGGCGCGCCGCGTGGGGGCCCTCCCGGAGGTCATCCGCGAGGGCGTCGACGGCTTCTTCGGCGACGACGTCGAGCACCTCGGCAACCTCGTCGAACGGGTCGGGGAGCTTGATCGGCGCGCCATCCGGCGGGGTGTCCTGGAGCGCTTCAACGCCAGCCGCATGACGGACCGCTACGAGGCCCTCTATCGGCGGGTGGCATTCCGCGGGACGACCATCCCGATCGCGGACACCGGGACCGGCGCGGGTAGCGACTCCGGAGCGGAGGAAGCCTCGACGGCCACCGGCGTCACCACGGCGGCTGGTGGCGGGTCAGGCGGCAACCTGGTCGCCATCCCCATCCAGGCGCCCACCCGGCGCGAGCGCGGCGGCGGACCCGCCTGATCGCGGGACGGCCCTCCGCCGACCCGACCGCGGGACGCAGCGACGGGATTCTTGCCCGCGCACCGGAGTGCCGCAACGCGGCTGCAACGCCGGAGGCCCCTCCACCTCTCGTTCCCGGGAGCCGTTCGTGGCACGCTGCCGGGGTGAGGGCGGACGGAGTGCTCTGGACGATCCGCGGGGCCGGCTTCGCGCTCGGCGCCGGGATCGTCGCGCTGCTCGCGTTCCTCGGGTCGCGTGCCATCGGGGCGGTCCTCCTCCTCTTCCTCGGCGTCCTCCTGGGTGCCGCCCTCGGCCCGCTGGTCACCTGGCTGCGGCGCCGCCTGCCCCTGTCGCGGGGTCAGGCGATCGGTGTCGTCTACGCGGCCTTCTTCCTGCTCGTGGCGGGTGTGGTCCTCGTCGTCGTCCCCACTGCGCTCGCCGAGGCCGGCCGCGTCGCCGACCGGCTGCCCGCAGTCCTCGACTCGATCCGCGGGTGGGCTGCCACCCTGCGCCCGGAGGCGCTCGGCTCGACGATCTTCCAGCTCGCCGACGCGGCCGAGACCTCGCTGCTGCGCGCCGCCCGCCCGCCCGACGCCGGCCAGGTCGTGGAGGTCGGCCTCACCGTCGCCGAGGCCCTCGTGAGCGTGACGACGCTTCTCGTCGTCGTCGCCTTCTGGCTCGTGGAGCGGCCGCGCCTCCAGCGCTACGTCCTGTCCTTCGTGCCGGCCCGCCGACGGGCGGGCTCCCGGACCGCCTGGAACCGGGTGGAGCGGCGGCTCGGCCTGTGGGCCCGCGGGCAGCTCACGCTGATGGCGTCGGTTGGCCTGGCGTCGGGGATCGCCTACCAGCTGCTCGGCCTGCCGTCGGCGGTGATGCTGGGGGTCGTGGCCGCAGTCTGCGAGGCGATCCCGCTTGTCGGCCCGCTCCTGGGTGCCGTCCCAGCGATCCTGGTGGCCGCCACGATCTCGCCCACGACGGCCCTCGCGGTCGCCGCCGTCTACGTCGTGATCCACCTGATCGAGGGCAACATCCTCGTGCCGATCGTCATGCGCAACGCAGTCGGGCTGTCCCCGCTCCTCGTCCTCCTGAGCCTCGTCGGTGGCGCGGCGGTGGGCGGCCTCGTGGGGGCGCTGATCGCGGTCCCCGTGGTGGCCGCGATCGAGATCCTGCTGGCGCCCCTGCAGGCCCGCGAGATCCCGGTGGCCCCCGAGCCCTGGTCGGAGGAGCCACCCGGGGAACGCCCGGCCGAGGCGCCGCCGGCAGATCGGGCGTCCGGGGAGCTGCCTCCCGGTCGCGCGTCCGACGCGCCATCGCGAGCCCAGGCATGATCGCGACGCCTCCCGCCCCGCGACCCGCGACCTCGACGGACCCGCGACTACTCCCGGTCCCGTGCGAGCGCGACGACGAGCGTGCCAGCCATCAGGACCGCCATGCCGCCAAGCGCCCACCAGAAGTTCCCGAGGTCCTCGAAGAACGGCATCGCGAAGTTCATGCCCAGGACGGCGGCCACGAGGTTCGCCGGCAAGAGGACGGCCGACAGGACGGTCAAGATCTTGACCGTGTCGTTCGTGCGCTGGGCCGCCCGGGTCATCACGATGTCGAACGTCCCGATCAGCAGGTCGCGCGCCGTCTCCACCGCGGCAAGGGTCGTGTCGAGGCGCTCGAGGAGGCCGGGCCACGGCCGTCCGAGCGCTTCGTGCAGCTCGAAGTCAGGGCGGGCAATCGCGGCGAAGGCCGGGCGATGGGGAGCCAGCGCCCGGCGGAGCGCCGCGGCCCGGCCGCGGAGGACGGCCAGCTCGGCGACGATCGGGGTGGCGGAGCGCGCCCGGAGCGCCCGCTCGTCGAGCCGATCGACCCGCTTCTCCAGGTCCTCGACGAGGGCCATGTAGCCCGCCAGGATCGAGTCGATGAGGGCGGCCGTGAACGTCGTGGCGTCCAGGCGGCCGACCTTGGTCGCGCCCCCGATCTCGTCGCGGAACCGCTCGAAGGCCGCCACCGGACCGTCGCGAACGGTGATCACGGCGTTCCTGGCGACGACGAGGTCGAGGGCGACGACGTCGATCGACCCCGCCTCCCCTGCCTGGGCGGAGCGGAGCCCGAGGTGGACGTAGTCGTCGTGACGGCGCAGGGCGAGCGTCGCGCCCCGTTCGGCAAGGTCGGCGATGGTGCCCGGGTCCAGCCCCACGGCGCGCCCGGCGGCCTCGAGGGCGGGCCGGCTCCGGCCGTCCACGTCGATCCACAGCAGCTGGTCGTTGCGCAGGCGCGCGGGCGGCTTCCGGACGATGTCGACGGGGCGATCCTCGCCCCGGGCGTCGTAGAGCCGCGCCTCGATGGCTGGGGTGCCGTCGGGGAGGGCGGCCGCGGCCCGGCCGTTGGCAGCCTCCGTGGCCTCGGTCGCCGTCACCGGGCCAGCGAGACGAGCAGGCATGCCATGAGGGCAAGGCCGGCGACCGCCAGCTGGAGGACGAGCATCGACCGCTCGTCCCGGGCAGGCGGGACGATGGCTGGCGGCGTATCGTGCTTCGGCTCGGCGATCACGGGGTCCTCCGTCGATGGGACGAGGCCGATCCTCTCCCACCCGCGCGCGTTCCCGCATCACGCGCGGGGTCCGCGGCCTTGCAGCGCCGTGGCAGCCAGCGCGCCGGCCCGCAGGGGCATGGCGACAACGGCCGGTGGACCGGGAGGAGCACGGTGAGCGGTCGCCGCGTCGGCTGGATCCTGGCGATCGGCTTCGCGGCGGTCGCCGCGCTCGCCGCGATCCCCATCAAGTCGGCCTTCAACACGGTCCTCGGCGACGGCATCGGCTTCCTGCCGGCGATCGCCGCGGTCGTCCTCTCGGTTTGGATCGGCGGGTTCGTGCCGGGCCTGGTGGCGACGGGCCTCTCCATGGTCCTGGAGGCCTACGTCTTCATGGCACCCCTGAACCAGCTCGACGTGACGCTTCCCAGCGACCGGGTGCGGCTTGTCCTCTTCGGGATGGTCGGGTTCCTCATCAGCTGGGTGGCCTGGCTCCGCGGCCGCGCCGAGGACAACGCCCACCGGTCGCGCCAGGAGGTGGAGAGGGCGATGGCGCGCGTCGACCTCACGATGCGCCGCCTGAGCGCCCTCCAGGGCCTCGCCACGGAGCTCAGCGGGGCGGTCACCCGCGACGAGATCACCGACGCGCTCATGACCCACGGCATCGCCTCCCTGCGGGCGGACGGCGCCGCCGTCTTCCTGCTGACACCCGGCGGCGACGAGCTGGAGGCGATCGCCTGGCGCGGCTACGGGCTGGCGAGGGCGGAGGCCCTCGCGCGGCTCCCCCTGGACCTCTCGACCCCGGCAACCGACGTCGCCCGGATCGGGAACCCGATCTACCTGGCGGATCCGGCCGACTACGTGGCCCGCTACGGCGCGTCACTGGGCGCGCACGGCGTCGCGCTCGAGCCGCGCGCGGTCGCCGCCGTGCCTCTCGACCAGGAGGGCCAGCGGTTCGGCGTCCTGGGCTTCAGCTGGAATCACGCGCACGACTTCCCGGCGGACCGGCGGGCATTCATCGCCGCGATCGCCAAGGCAGGGGCCGGGGCCCTCGAGCGGGCCCGGCTGGCCGACCGTGAGCACCGCCGGGCGGCGGAAGCTCGAGGCGGTCGTCGGCGCGATCGGCGAGGGCATCATCGTGACGGAGGCCGACGGCTCGGTGAGCTCGGTGAACGGGGCCGCGATCCGCATCCTGGGGGGCCGGGTCGACTCCATGGACGACCTGCTGGACCGGTTCCGGGAAGCGGACGGCGGCGCGCCTCGCGAGCTGCCCGGCGGCCCGGCGGAGTTCCAGCTGCGCGACCGCCCGAACGTGTGGGTCGAAGTGACCGCCTATCCGGTCAGCGCGTCGCCCGGCGTCGCGGTCCCCTCGACGGTCGTGGTCTGCCGCGACGTGACGGCCTTCCGCCAGGGTCAACGGCTGCGGGAGGCGTTCCTCAGCCTCCTCTCCCACGAGCTGCGGACGCCCGTGACGACGATCTACGGCGGCTTCGAGCGTTTTGATCCGGCCCGGCGCCGCCATCGACGCCCGGACCAGGGACGAGATCCTGGTCGACATCGCCGGGGAGTCCAACCGCCTCTACCGCCTCGTCGAGGACCTCCTGGTGCTCGCCCGCTTCGACGAGGGCCTCGACCTTGGCGCTGAGCCGAGCCTCCTCCAGCACCTCGTGCCGCCCGTCGTCGAGCTGGAGCGGGCACGCTGGCCGGCCGTCCGCTTCGACGTCGAGATCGCCCCGGACCTCCCGACGGTCAGCGCCGACGAGACGAGCGTGCAGCAGGTCCTCCGCAACCTCCTCTCCAATGCCGCCAAGTACAGCGGCGTCGATGCGGTCGTCGAGGTCCGCGTGGCGGCTGCCCCCGACGGGGTGGCCGTCCGAGTGCGCGATCACGGTCCCGGCATCGACCCCGCCGAGGCCGAGAGCCTCTTCGATCCCTTCTACCGCTCGCCGTCCACCGCCAAGATGGCAGGCGGCGCGGGGATCGGCCTCTATGTCTCGCGCCGCCTCGTCGACGCCATGGGAGGCAGGATCTCGGCCAGCCCGGCGGTCGGCGGCGGCAGCGAGTTCACGGTCCTTCTGCCCGTCTACCAGGGCGACCCGGGCGACTGACCCGCGCGAGGTGGCTGCGCCCGCGAGCGGCGGCCGCGCCCGTGGCAGGCGGCTGCAATGCTTCGGCCTCGCTCGTGCAGTCCGGCTGTTGCCGCCCGGCCGATACGGTGCCGCGGTCGCTGCCCGCATTGCGGGCCTTGAAGGCTCGCGCCGGGTCCCCTGGCCCGGCGCTGCCGTCTCACCCGCGCCCTGCCGGAAGGAGAAGACCGATGACCTACGACGAGCGGCGCACGACGATCGTGCGCGACCCGCTGGACCCGGCCGCGCCCGTGGTCCGCTCGCGGGACGTGCCCGTCTCATCCGACGCGCGCGTGGTCGACGAGCGGCGGCGGGTGGCCTCCCGGCCGACCGGAGCCACCTTCGCCTCCCGGATCGTCGTCCTCCTCTTCGGGATCGTGCAGCTCCTGGTCGGGCTGCGGATCCTGCTCCTGGCGATCGACGCGCGGGAAGGCAACGCCCTCGTGGCGGGCATCCTCGACCTCAGCCAGGTGTTCGTCGCTCCGTTCGAGGGGATCCTGCGGACGAACGCGCTCCAGGCCGGGGGCGCCGTCCTGGACCTGGCGGCGGTGGTCGCCCTCGTCGGCTGGACCCTGCTCGAGCTGATCGTGCTGGCCGTCCTTCGCATCGGCCGATCCGGCGACGAGGTCTGACCGTCACGCGGCTGATACCTGCGGGGTGGACGCCGAGAGGCGGAGGGACGGCGCCGTTCGGCATCCTCGTGGCACGGGCTCCCGAAACGAGCCCTGAAGGATGGAGGACATCATGAACATCATCGCCTGGCTGATCCTCGGCGCCATCGCCGGCTATCTCGCGGGCTTCCTCGTCCGCGGCGACGAGGGCCTCGGCGTCATCGGCCACATCGTCCTGGGGATCGTGGGAGCGCTCGTGGGCGGCTTCCTCGCCACCGTGCTCTTCAACGTCAACCCCATCGACGGGGCCTTCGACCTCAGCTCGATCGTGACCGCCACGCTCGGCGCCGTGATCGTGGTCCTCGTGGTCGGTGCCATCACCGGCCCGCGGACCGGCCGCAGCGCCGTCTGACGCCTCGCCGAATCCTCGAAGCCGGCCCGCTCAGCGGGCCGGCTTCGTCGTTCCCGCGACCAGACGAGGCGCGAGGCGCGAGATCGCCGGTCGGGTCCCCCGCCCCGGAGGCATCCCCGACGCGCACCACGAGGAGCTCGGCCTGCGCGCCCGTCCACGACGACGCTGCAAGAGGCCCGCAAGCCTGCAGCCCGGCTCACCGGTCGGGGCGCAACCACCGTTCCCGGATGCTGGGCGGGAGCCGGCCCGGGCCTGCCGGGCGGCCGCCAACAAGGAGCATCCGATGGACGACGCGAAGCGCACCTACCGCGAGACCGAGGAGACCGCCAAGGAGGCGTGGCGGAAGCGGGACGGCGAGGATCTCGCCGACAAGGTCGGCAACCTCGGCGACGACATCCGCAAGGAGCTCGGGAACCTCGGGGACGACGTCAACCGGAAACGATCCCGACGGACCGACGAGCCGCGCGTCCCCACGCCGGACGTCGATCGGCCGCGCTGACCTCCGCCCGGCACGGCGGTCGGGAACGCGGCCCACGCTGCGTCCCGACCGCCGAACTGCAACGCCGGTGTAACGTCATCGCTGCGCGACGGGTCGCGTCGGGCACCGCGGCGCCGTCACCCTGAGAGCCAGGCGTCCGGAGCCGCGATGGTCGCGGCGCGCCGGAACGGCCGTGCCGGAGGTGATCGTGGCCTCGCAACCCCTTGTCCTCGTCGCCGACGACGAGCCGCGCATCACGAAGCTCGTCGCGATCGCCCTCGGCGAGGAGGGCTTCCGTGTCATCACCGCCTCGAGTGGCGAGGAGGCGATCCGGAAGGCGGAGGAGTACCGGCCGGACGTCGTCCTCCTCGACATCGTGATGCCCGACCTCGACGGGATCGAGGTCATGGGGCAGCTGCGGGAAGGCCGGCCCGTCCCGGTGATCCTGCTGACCGCCAAGGGGTCGACAGCCGACAAGGCCAAAGGCCTCGACCTGGGCGCCGACGACTACATCGCCAAGCCGTTCCACCCCGACGAGCTGGCCGCCCGCGTCCGCGCCGTCCTGCGACGGAGCACGGGTGCCTCCCCCGGGGCGGGCGTCATCCGTTTTGACGACGTGGAGATCGACCTCGAGCGGCGGCTGGTCAAGCGGGCCGGCGAGCTGGTCCAGCTCTCCCGCACCGAGTGGCTCCTCCTCCAGCACCTGGCGGCCAACGCCGGGAAGGTCGTGCTCCACACGGAGCTCCTGACCAAGGTCTGGGGCCCCGAGTACCGCGACGATCTCCAGTACCTGCGAGTCTGGGTGAGTCGCGTCAGGCGGAAGCTCGGGGCGGAGCCCGGCGAGCCGGGCCGCATCAGGACGTTCCAGGGGATCGGCTACCTCCTCGACGTGGAGGCCCGCGCCACGTCCGACGAGGCCGCCGCCGGAGCCGGGACCGCGGAGCCGGACGAAGCGGTGGCCAGCCCGCCGGCCTGACGAGCGGCGGGTTCGGATCGAGCGCAGCGTCGATCCACCTCCGGCAGAACGACGGCGTCGACCGCCACTGGCCGTTCACCAGGGAGTTCAACGCTCGTCACCGGGCTGTGGACCCGGCCCGTGTTCAGCTTCTCGGGCACCCACTACCGCCTCCATGACGCCATCTGCGAGCCGAAGCCCCTCCAGCGCCCGCACCCGCCCATCGTGGTCGGCGGCTATGGCAAGGCCCGACTCGTCCGCCTCGCCGCCTCCTTCGCCAGCGAGCTCAACCTCGACTCCCCCTCGCCCGACGGTTGTCGCGAGGTCTTCGCGCGTCTCGACGCCGCCTGCCTCGCCGCGGGGCGCGACCCGGCGACGGTCCGGCGCTCGGCGATGCTGATGTGGGGCGCCGCGGACGCTGCCTCGGCCCCGGAGGAGCAGCGGGCGTGCGTCGCCTCCTACATCGCCGCCGGTGTCGAGAGGCTGGTCCTCAACGTCTGGCCCGGCCCGGGCGAGCCGGCGATGATCACGCGCCTGGGAAGGGACGTGCTCGCAGCGTTCCCCTGATGGGCGGCGTCGGAGTGGATCGGGAGACGCGGCTGGAGCCCGCGACATGCAGACATGGAGCGCGCCCGCGCGCATACTCGCCGTCCTCCATGCGGCTGGCGTCCCGGCCAGTCGGGGGGACAGCAAGGGGGACAGCGTGAACCTGAACAGCATCCTGATCGGATCCGCCGATCCGCAGCGCCTGGCGGGCTACTACACGAGGCTCTTCGGCGCGCCCGGCTGGAGCGAGGGCGGGTACAGCGGTTGGCAGATCGGCACGGGCTTCGTCACCGTCGGGCCGCATGACCAGGTCACGGGCAGCAACCCGCAGCCGGGACGGGTGATCTGGAACATCGAGACCGCTGACGTGAAGGGGGAGTTCGAGCGGCTGAAGGCCGCCGGCGCAACGGTCGTCCGGGAGCCCTACCAGCCGGGCGAGGCGCCCGACGCGTGGATCGCCACCTTCTCCGATCCCGACAACAACTACTTCCAGCTCATGAGCCCGATGATGTAGCTGCGCCACGCGCAGCTCGAGCTCACCCAGGGGCCGGCCCGGAGCCACCCGGGCGTCCGGGTGCCCCTGTGGCCCGGTGGTAGGCTCTCCTGGAGAAGCAGGCGACCTGCGTTGAGGGCCGCCTGCAGACGGCAGAGTCCTTGCTGGGCATCGCACGTCGACCGTCTGAGGCGCACGACACGGCGGTCGCGAGGCGAGCCGGGAGGGAGCATGTCCCGCTACGCCAGGTGGGCTCGGAGAGAGCACGGCGAGGCCACGAGGATCGCGACGCTCATGCTCCTCGCAGGCCCCGTCTTCCTGGGCCTGCTCCCCTTCCTCGTGGCCGGGGTCGGCCCGCGCCTCGACCGCCGGCTCGGCCTGCCGCCCCTCAGGATCGGCAGACTGAACCGCATCCTCGGCGGGCTCCTGACGGTCCTCGGATTCTCTCTCGGCTTCTGGTCGGTCGACACCCAGGTGACCCGGGGCCGGGGCACGCCGTTGCCGGTGATGCCCACCCAGGAGCTGTTGACGGAGGGTCCGTTCCGCTACTGCCGCAATCCGATGACACTGGGAGCCATCCTGGCCTACCTGGGCATGGCGGTCGCCGCCCGGACGATGGCCGGCACGGGCCTCGTCCTCTCCCTGGCCGCCTCCCTGCTGGTCTACCTCAAGCGCCTCGAGGAGGGGGAGCTGGCCGAGCGGTTCGGCGACGCCTACCTGGCGTACAAGCGAGCGACGCCCTTCATCGTCCCGCGGCTTCCGCGGCGGTGACCACGGCGCCGCAGACCGGCCTGCCCCCGCACCGGCCCTCGAAACTGCGGCCCTCGCCGAGGCTGCCCTCGTCTTGAGGCTCGTGGAGGCTGGATCCGCACCGGAGGGTGATGGAGCGGGAGACGGGGTTCGAACCCGCGACATGCAGCTTGGGGGGTGGGTCGCTGGGACTCTGTCGCGGCATGATCAGCGACCGGTCAAGTGGTGGGCCTAGTTGGCGTGTCGCGATCTGGTCGTGCGGGCGGGTCCGCGCGACCCTCTTCCCCTGCCTACAGCCCCCAAGTCCTCCAGACCGCCTGCCGCTCCTTCGCCAGGAACTCCTTCTTGTCCTGGCTGGGGTCCCAGCGGCCCAGCTCCTGGGCGCATTGCCAGAAGTTGCGACCAACGTCCCCCGGCTTCCCCGTACCGGCCAAGACCACGATGACACTGAGCATTGGGCGTTTGTGCGCATGCTCGTACCGGTTGATGGCGTCGAGCAGATGGCCCATCGTCCGCGCATGCCATCCCGTCTGTCCGTACTCGATCGTTCGCCGCTCCATTGCCTCTCGGATCAGGCGGAAATACAACTCGATGTCCACTACTTGGCCCCCGGTTCCCGAGAATCCGCCGGCCATTTCCCATCCTCGACGAGGAGCTGCCTGAGCTTCTTATAGAGATTGGGATGACCGCGCGCGAGACCGCGCCGGTCGCTGACCGTAGTGATGAACCAGCCGTTGACCGGACGGTTCCGCCCACAACGGCATCAGCCGAGGTGCCGTCCACGGGGTCAGGTCAAGACGGCGGAGGCACCGACAGACATTGAGTCGCTTTCCCGGAACGCACGGAGATCGGAGCGATCCGCGCCGTCGCCGCCGAGTAGCCGGCAGCGTTTCCTCTTGTGCGAACGGCTCACCTAGTCCCAGCTTCGGCGTTCGTAGGCTGCCGCCAGGTTCTTCACGAAGTTCTCGTATCGCACCGGAGAGGTCGTGGGCGGCCAGTCGGGCGAGAGGTCGAGAGTCTCACAGTCGAAGACGAGCAGCGCAAAGGCCTCCAGCCGCTCAGGTCCCTCGGACGGCGCCATCCGCCCGGACAGACCCTCGGCAATGCGAATGCCCTTCCTGAGCTGGGTCTCCGACGTGTCGCATGGGACCGCAAGCACGCCTCCGATGGCGGCATACGGGAACCGCAGGTGGAAGTTGACGGCAATTGACACGAAGTCGCCGAGCCGATTCATGAGGTTCTTGCCGGCGTTCTCTCGTGTGTTCAGGCCCTTCACGTCTACGCCGAGGGCGAGTCCGTCCTGGGGGCTGGCAAGCACGATGTCGAGCTGTTGGGTCTTGATGCCGCCAGTGACCTCGATCTCGCCGGTCCACAGCTCGTTCAGGTTCAGGGTCTTGGGGACATGAACACGCTTCCAGAGGTCGAGGTCTACAGCGTAAGCTGCGCGCTCTTCTGCCGCTCTGGTGCTGGGCTTGTCCAGTTTCGGCCGCGACACCTTCTGATAGACGGTCTTGCCCGTCAGCGCCCGAATGTCGTCTGCCACGACGAGTGCAAGCGCTTTCGAGAGATCGGTTGATACGCCTCGGGGCAGCTTGCGCGCGTGGTCGGTAACTGACCCACACAGGGACCCGAGATACGCTTTGAGGAGGTCGGCTCTCTCGTAGACCTCCGTGACGCCAGGGGCAACCTCGATCGCCGCCTTACCCTCGTCCACCGGGGGTAGCGGCTCATCCGGTTCCCGATGCCCCTTATGGCCGCGAGCGGCCACGGCGCTCCCTCCTATCTGCCATCGTCTGCCAGCCGGAACGCAATGCGGCCCGCTGATCCGGGCTGAGACCGAGGCCTTCGCCCAGCAACACCGGGTCAATGAGGTCCGCGGCAGTGATGAAGTCGCCCCGTCGCACCGCGATATCGACCAGGTCGGCGCGTTTGGCGATCCGCCCCCAGACATCCCGATCCACGTCGAGAGGAAGCGCCAGGCGTTCCGCCTCCTTCGTTTCGAGCTTGAGCACTCCCCCGCCGTAGGTTCTGCCCTCCAACTCGGCGGATAGGAGCGTGAGGGAGTTCATGAAGCCCGCCGCGAGAACGCCTCCGTCGATCCCGAGCGGCTCACGGACGCGCACCTGATGGACGAGATTGGTGCTGCCGGCCCTCGCGTCGTTCGCTGCGAACCGCGGGGCGCGGTGTGCCATGTAGCTCAGAAAGAAGTCGGGGGGCTCGAAGTCGCGCAGACGCCACCACACCCGACGTGCCTTGCACTTGTAGGACTGGTCGAAGCCGTGGTTGTGGCCCCAGGCGATGTACTGCCCGGCACCTGCCGAGTCCTCGTGCGGCATGAACAACCAGGCTCTGTCGCCGGATCGACTTGCCGACTGCCAGTCGGCAAGTCGATAGCGGGTGCCGAGCTGCGCGGATTTTGGGAGGACGGGCTTTGTGTCACGTTCGAGGTGGTGCGTCTTCCTCGTCTTCGCGTCGATCACGAAGAACCCGTTCGCGCCAGTTACTACCCCGATATCCACCGTCATCGCGGAGCCCAAGTTCCGAACCCCCGGCAGCGCCACCACGGCACCGAACGTAGAGGCCACACCCTCGGGTAGGAGCAGGCGGTTCCACTTGCCTGTCCCGGTTGCGGGGACGCCAGCCCCGCCGGAGTCCAGGTCGGCGACGTTCTCTAGCTGGGCTACCTCGACGACTCCCGGTCCTTCGCCCTCGGCCATCAACAAGACGGCATCGACCAAGGCGCCGGGGAACACACGGTCCCGGAAGGTCACGACTCGTGTCGAGCGGAACCGGCGAGCCAGGAAGTCCCGGATTGGTTCTGCGTAGTCCGTGCTCAGCAATTCGGCCGGCAGGACATATGCGAGGCGCCCGTCGGCGCGAAGGCAGGACGCCGCGTGCACTACAAACGCGGCCCATGAGGACGCCAGCCCCGACAGTGTGACCCCCGCCTCCTCGGCGATCCGTTGCGCCTGCTCGCGAATCTTTCCCTCGAAGTGGTGGTACCTGATCCACGGCGGATTGCCGACGGCCGCATCGAACAGATGGTCAGCATCAGGAATGGGGACGTCGAAGAAGTCGGATACCTCGACACGTGGCTCGATCTTCAGCTCCTCGCTGAGGATCGTCCGAGCACTCGACGCCGCCTGGCCGTCGATGTCGTAGCCCAACAGGTTCCGCTCGATGAGCTCTCCCGGGGCGCCGAGGAGAGAGAGGCGCCGCGCAGCGGCTAGGAGGAAAACCGCCTCGCCCGACGCCGGCTCCAGGACGCGGTCGGTCCGATCCCGCACGGCCCAGCGGACCAGGTACTCGGCCAGGTCGCGTGGCGTGTAGAACGCGCCAAGGACCTTCTGCCCAATGGGTAGAACCTCTGCCATGTCTCCAGCCTGACCTGCCACTACGCCAACAGTGTGTCACGCCGGCGATGGATCGAGGGAGGGGCGACCGAGAAAAGCCGCCCGCAAGAAGCGAGGGAGACACAGTCACTCCCGTATCCCACGCTCTGCACCGCGCCTCGGGTAGGAGTGGCCTCACGCATGTATATTGGCTAGGCTTGCAGGGGTCCGGCAACGGACGCCAAAGGAGAAGGGCCACCCCTGTCGGGATGGCCCTTTTCTGTTGCCCGACGGCTTAGAGCTCGACGGGTTCCCCTGGCTTCACGCCGAGGTAGACGAGGTTGTGGAGCATGGTATACAGCTCCTTCTGGCCAGCGAAACCGGCCTGGGACGCCATCCACGGGTTGCCCTCCTGCTTAGCCCAGTCCACTTCAGACAAGAGCGATACGAGGTCAGCCATTCGCTCGCTGAAGTGCTGAGCCTCCAACGACGACGTGATGATGTCCTTGCCCAACTTGGCGACCGACGCGACGCCAACCAGCTCCTTCAGCCGGTAGCCAATCGCCTGCTCGACGAGATCCCCCGTTTCCGGGTCGACCACCTCGCGCGGTCGGTTGTTCCAAGCATCCGGGCTTGCCTCGGCGACCATGGCCCAGAAGTCCTTGGCGACCTTCTCGGGCACCAAGCCCTTCGCACGCAGCCGACTGATGAGTTCTGTTGGGAACATGTTCTGTGTAGACCTTCGTAGGCCCTCGTAGGTGACCGGACGGTCCGGGTTGCGGGCGCCGGTCATGTTGACCTGCTCGTGCCAGACCGAGTCCTTGTCTCGCGCCAGCGCGAACGCGACGGTACGAACCACCTGCTCGTACGACGGAGTCCCCGCCTCGGTGATGTCGCCCTTGGTGACCTCGATGAGGGCCTTGGGCAGCTTCCGCTGCGTGCTGTTGATGATGTCGAACAGGTCTGCCTCGCCCTCGTAGTCGAGGTCGAAGTAGAGCATGACCGGCACCACCGGGTTGAATTCTGCGTCGAGTTGGTGGGCGCGGACCAGGCCAAGGTACCGGTGCTGACCGTCCACAACCGAAACGACGCCGCGGTACCACCGCTCGTGGATGCCGTCGATCTCGCCGTGATTGAAGAGTCTGATGAACTCCTCGATGTCGTCCTCGTCATCGAGCCGGACACTGACAATGAGGGGGGTGATGAGGAACTGATGGTCGTCCGTCATGAAGTACCGGGCGATACCAGGGAGCCGAGGCTCCATCGGGTCACGCTGGTACCCGTGCTGGCGGGGTGCCGGGGATTTCGGGTCCACGACGCTGTAGCTCGACACGAAGAACAACTCCTCCATGTCGGCTGGCGTTAGCGTCGCGAACGCCATTCGGTTCGGGACGACGACTGCATGCACCTGCATGAGCGGCATCCCATAGGCGTCGGTGACCCGTCTGACCAGGTCGTCGACCTGCAGCTCTTCGCGAGCCAGCGCGTTCATCCTAAGAGTCCTCTCCTGCTGATCGTCCGTGGCTCCGTCGGTATCGGCCGGCGGCCGCCCCGGAGGGTTGGGTTCCCCGTGGGCGAGGATTTGTCGAACACGTTCACGGCTCAACGATTCGAGCCGCGCGATGTCTTCGAGGGTCAGTCCCTCGTCCCGGTAGCCGACGATCCGCTTGTACCGGACGACTCCCTCGTCATGGCTGATGGGCATCTTCAAATCCTCGTGAGGTGGAGGGGAGGCGAGCCTCCCCTCAGGACTACGGTCCGAGCGCCATGTCAGGCCCTCCCGGTGCGGTCGCCCGCCGGAGGAACCTGGTGCTTGCAGGGGTCCGGACGGTGCGACGAGAGCTAGTATGCATGCCCGAGCCGTCCTGTCAAGCGATTACGACGCACCTGCTACACAAGGTGTTTTCGCCTGCGCATCTCGTTTCCAAATCCACAGGCAGAAACGCCTTGCCAGGAGTAGGGACGTCGCGGCACCGGTACGTTGGCTCGCGTCGCACGTTTGCCCTCGGTAGCCCGCCAATCGGGTTCGAGAACAGGGTGCAGGAGCTGGTGGTCGCGCAGGCGGGACAGGCCGAAGAAGGCCCCTGCTTCGGATAGGGAGAGCCCTGCTGCCACCATCGCGGCGAGCTTCGTGTCCCGGTCGCGGTCGAAGAGTTCAGGTGCGATCCCGGAGTGGCGGGCGCGGACGATGGAAGAGGCCCCGCGGCGGGCGCGGGCGGCTTCGACCGAGGAAGCTGAAGCCCGGCGATGCGCTCGGCCTCAAGGGCCCTCTCCAGGTCCGACAGCTCGCTCATCGTCAGGGCGCGCGTGGGCCTCGCGGGCATTGGCACTCGCCTGGCGGTGCGCCTCAAGACCGATGGTGCGCGCCCCAGCGGGTGGCCGCAGCGCCGCGGCCGTGCGCGGCGGCCCTGCCGAGCGCGTCTGCAGAGAAGGAGATGGAAGAACCCATGAGACGGGTACTCCGGTCCAAGTCCCGTCGCTGTCCGGCGCCCGAGCTGGGCTGCACGCGGTGCGAGACGATCTTCCGGCTAGGCCCGCTGCTGGTTCCGCGCCGTCATCCCGCAGCGTCCCACGCTCATGTGGGGGAAGGATCAAGCGGAGGTCGTTGCCCAAGGGACGCCTCATCGACGACCCGGCTCATGCGGATCTTGACCATCGAACTTGCCACAACAGAAAGTGGGTAACCGTCTACACACCACAACATGTTGTGGTTTCGCCATGGATTGACTGATGCCGGCGCGACGTCAAGTATCGACCGGACCAACTTGCGTGTCGCCCTGTGCAGGAATGGAGGGTTCGTGGAGCGGGAGACGGGGTTCGAACCCGCGACATGCAGCTTGGAAGGCTGCCGCTCTGCCAGCTGAGCTACTCCCGCCCGGGCGCACGGCGCGCGGGCCGCGGCACGTCCAACGGTACCACGAGGAGACCGCGGGCCGGGTCGTGCGCCTCGCCTGCCGCCGCCTGCCGCGGCCGACGTCAGCGGCGCGCGCTGCGCGTCGGGCCGCCGTTGCCCAGCGCGTCGATGGCCCGCACGAGGACGGCGACGCTGGCCGTCCGGCGCGTGATGGGGAGGCCGACGCTGGTGGCCGAGGTCCGGGTCACGAGCACCTTCCAGGCCCCGCCGCCGACCGCGTACCAGACCTTGTAGGTCACCGGCCGGCTGGGGTCCCTGGCGGCAGTCCAGCGGGCGCGCCAGGTCCCGGTCGTGGGGCTGAACCAGAGGGTCGGGGCGGACGGCAGGACCGGCCCGGTCCGGTCGAGGATGACCGTGGCGGAGCGGGGCGCCGAGATCGTGCCGCCCTCGTCGCGGACCTGCGCCCAGGCCGCCCGCGTCCCCTCGGTCGTCGAGGAGCCGAGGGAGACGACGAACGTCGCCGGAACGGTGATCCCGGACGGGTCGGTGGTCGGTGGAGGCAGGACCTGCCAGGCGCCCCACCGCTTGCCGTCGTGACCGAATCGCACCTGGGTGACGGCGCGGCTGCCGGCAGTCGGGCTGACCGTGGCGTTGACCGTGAGCCGGCGGGTGGGATTCGGCGCCAGCGAGAAGCCGGTCACCCGGGGCGGCCCGAACATCGCCTTGAGGAGGCCCCAGTACCCGTCCACGCCCCGGTCGTAGCCGAGGGCCCAGATGCCCACCCCGGCCAGCCGGCGGGTGATGGCGTAGGCGTACTTCGGCCCCAGCGAGGTCGGCGTGTCGAAGAAGGCCTGCCGCCAGGTGTCCGCCGCCCCGTCGTACCAGGCGTACCAGCTCACGGACTCACCCGGCTCGTAGAGCAGCGGCACCCCCAGCGAGGCCGGCTTGCCGATCTGCTTGCGGGGCGTGTACGTCGTCCCGGCGCCGGTCTTCGCCGCCCCCAGGGAGTCGGAGGCGGTGGGCCAGCTGATCCCGTAGTACGGCAGGCCGAGGATCGCGCGGCCCAGCGGGACGCCCTCCTGCAGGTAGCGGTCGATCGTCCAGCGGATGTCGAGCCCGCCCGGCGAGAGGCGCCCGACGAGGGGCGCGATCGCGCCGGGGCTCGACGAGGTGGTCCGGTAGCCATAGGCCATGATGAAGATCCGGTCGGCCCCGGCGTCGGCGGCCAGCCTGGCCATCTGGGCCCCGGAGCTGTTGGCGTTCGTCGCCACCGACACCGTGGCCTTCGGGTTGTCGGCCCGGAGGCCGGCCCGCAGGTTCGCCACGAAGGCGGCGTACTCGTCGAACCAGGAGCCCTTGATCGACTCGGCGTCGACGTTCACGCCGTCGGCGCCAACCTGGAGGACGAGCGCCCGGAGCTCCGCGATCGCCCTGGCCTGGCGGGCGGGATCGCCGAAGAAGGTCTCGTTCTTGGTGAACCCGAAGGTCGTGAAGGTGAGCTCCACACGCACCCCGCGGGCCCTGGCGGCGGCGACGACGGCCCGGCCGACGGAGCCCGTGATGGCCGCGTAGCCCGGCTCGGTCCGGCTGATGCCGCCCGTCCCCGTCCAGGTCACCGAGAAGAGACCGATCACGGACAGGGCGTTCCAGTCGATGTAGTCGACGACCGCGCTGCTCATCTCCCAGTACGGGAGGTAGCCGTAGACGTCCCCCGAGAGGTGCGAGCTCATCGGCGACTCGGGGTTGCCGATCCCGGGGCTCGGCGTCGGGGTCGGGACAGGGGTGGGCTCCAGCGACGGCGTCGGCTCGAGCGAGGGGGTGGGGGTCGGCTCCAGCGGCGGGCTCGGGGTGGGCTCGAGCGATGCGGACGGAGACGGATCGACCGCCCTGGCCGCCGGCTCGACGGCAGGCGCGAGCCCCGACGCGAGCACGAGCAGCGCAAGGGCGACGATCGCGGTCCGTCGGGCGTGGCCGGTCACGCGGGGACCTTGACAGCCGCGGGCAATCGAGTCAAACCGCCCGATCCCGCGGGCGGTCGGCGCTCGATCAGGGCTGGTCGGGCGCGGACGGCTCCGTCGCCGCCTCGGCCGCGGCTGGCTCCGCGGGTGTCGGCTGGTCGCTCCCCGCCTCGGTCGCGGCCGGCTCGACGGGCACGACGCCAGCCTCGAATCCCTGGCGCGTCGCGAACTCGGCGGAGATGCCGGCGGCGATGAGGGCCGCCTCGGCCCGGTCGCGGATGCCCAGCATCTGCTTGCGTGTCATGGCGAAGACGCCGAAGCCGAAGACGTTGCCGAGGACGTTCGCCGCGGGACCCTCCGGGGCCGACATGCGGACCCGGAACCGCTCCACGAGGCGCGTCCGGCGGCCATCGTCGAGCGGGCGCAGGACGAAGGCCCAGCTGGCGGCGAAGCCGGGCATCGAGGGCATCATCCGGCCGGCCGCCTTGAGGTTTGCCGGCGTCTCCTCGACCGCCGCGCCGGCGGCCTTCTTCGCCCGCGCCGCGGCGACCTGCTCCTGGACGGTGGCCTCGTCGGCGTAGAGGACCAGGGCTCGGCCGGGATCGAGGCCCCGGACCACGAAGGCCGTGTCGGGCGAGTTCGGCACCGCGTCGCCGACGGCGAGGTGCTGGAGCTCCGGCACGATCCGGTCGACGCTGGCGCCCTTCATGTCGACGAGGTCGTAGCTGTACCAGCCGGCGCGGTTGTAGCCCATCTGGACCAGCCACGGCCAGACGTCCTCCGGCGGGGCGCCGATCTCCACGCCGCGCGTCTCGGTGACGGTCGCATCCGGGACGAGGTCGTCGCCGGCGAAGACGAGATCGGATTCGGTGGGATCGACGCCCCACGCGCGCCACCACGGGCGCAGGGCGAACGCATAGGCGGCCCCGGCCCCGGCGGTCGCGGCGAGGGCTCCGAGGAGCAGCTTCTTAGCACGCATGTCGGTCATACCTCCAGGCCGGTATCGTCGCACCGGTCGCCGGATCGCGGGGAGTGCCGGACGGCTCGGCTTGGCCGGCCGGCAGCGCGGCCGCCCGGCGCCCGCCCGGCGGGCCGGGTGGCTGGCCGCTGGCCCGCCGGCGGGCAAGGTGGCTGGCGGGCTGGCGGGCCGTGGTCCGCTACGCTACGGCCATGTGTCGCAGCATCCGCCCTCTCCGCGGCCGGGCCGCGCCCCCCGCGACCCACGGCGACGTCCACGACGCCGCCCGCCAGTACGTGCGCAAGATCGCGGCCACCCGCGCGCCCGCTGCGCGGGACCTCGCGGCGTTCGACGCCGCCGTCGACGAGATCGCCTCCGCGACGGCCCGGCTCCTCGCCGCGATTGGCGCCCCGACCGTGCCCGGCCCCGCCACGCCACCGTCGGCCTGGCCGGCGCGACCCGCCCGGGCGCGCGCCGCCCGGCCCCTCCCCGAGCGCCCGTGAGCGACGACGCCCTGCGCGCCCAGTGGTCGGCCGTCGCCGAGCGGTACGGCACGGGCTGGTCGCACGCCGACGGCCCGGACCTCGCCTGGCTCGTCGACGCGCTCGGCCCGCGCCCGGGCGACCGGGCCATCGACCTCGGCTCCGGCGCCGGGCACGCGTCGCTGGCCCTGGCGCCCCACGTCGCCCGGGTGGACGCGATCGACCCGATCCCGGAGATGCTGGCCGTGGCCGGCCGGCTGGCGGCGGAGCGCGGCATCGCCAACGTGGCCTGGACGGTGGCCCGGGCCGACGCCCTCCCCTTCCCCGACGCCGCCTTCGACCTCGCGATGAGCCGCTTCTCCGTCCACCACTGGCCCGATCCTGCCGGCGCCCTGCGGGAGGTCGCGCGCGTCCTGCGGCCGGGCGGTCGCGTCGTGCTCATCGACCTGGTCGCCCCCGAGGACGCCCGCCTCGACGCCTTCCTCAACGCCGTCGAGCTGCTCCGCGATCCGACCCACGGCCGCTCCCCCCGGCCGTCGGACTGGCGGGCGACGCTCGCCGGGGCCGGGCTGGCCGGCGACATCGTCCGGGAGTGGCGCTTCCGGCACGACACGGCGGACTGGCTCTCACGCACGGCGCCGGCGCCCTGGCGGGCGGACGCGGTACGGCGGATGCTCCGCGAGGCCTCTCCCCTGGCCCGCGAGGCGTTCGAGATCGCGGCCGACGGCTCTGCCTTCACCGTCGGCGCGGTGGTCGTCGCAGCGAACCGCCCGAGCTAGCCGCTCCCCGGGCGGGCCTGCGCCGCGGCCGGGTCAGCGAGCGGCGGCCGCCCGTCGAGCGGCGATCGCCCGCCGGAACATCGCCGCGTAGGCCGGCGCCGAGGCCCGCTCCCAGGCCCAGTCCACGGCCATGGCCCGCCGGACGAGGCCGTCCCAGCGCGCCCGGTCGCGATCCCGCAGGACGCCGATCGCCCGCTCGCAGGCGAAGCGCAGCGCGTCCGGTGTCGGCTCGTCGAAGAGGAAGCCCGTGCCGTTGGCCGGATCCTCGTGGAGGTCGACGATCGTGTCCGCCAGGCCGCCGGTCCGCCGCCCGACCGGCGGCGTCCCGTAGCGCATGGCGATCATCTGGCCCTGCCCGCACGGCTCGAAGCGGGACGGCATGAGGAAGAGGTCGGCGCCGGCGTAGATGCGCCGGGCGAGGTCGCGGTCGAAGCGCTCGGCCAGCGCGATCCGGCGGGGCTGGGCGGTCGCGGCGGCCCGCATCCCGGCCACCAGGCTCGGGTCGCCGCTGCCGAGGGCGACGATCCGGGCCCCGCCGCGTGCGAGCGCCGGGGCGGCCCCGGCGACGAGATCGAAGCCCTTCTGGGGATCGAGCCGGCCGATGACGCCGAGGATCGGGGCCGGGTCCGCGGGATCGAAGCCGACCCTGGCGCAGAGGTCGGCCCGGCAGGCCGCCTTGCCGGCCAGGTCGCCGGCGCCGAAGGTGGCCGCGATGGCCGTGTCGGAGGCCGGGTTCCAGAGCTCCTCGTCCAGGCCGTTGAGGATCCCCACGAAGCGCCCGCCTCGGGCGCGGAGCTGGCTCTCCAGGCCCATCCCCATCTCCGGCCCCAGGACCTCGCGGGCGTAGGTGGGGCTGACCGTGTTGACCATCTCCGCCCGCAGGATGCCCTCCCGGAGGAGGTCGATCCCCCATCCGTCGCCGGCCGGCGGGTCGGCCCCCAGGCCCAGGTCGGCGACGCGCTGGCGCGGCGTCCAGCCGTGGTAGGCGAGGTTGTGGATGGTGAAGGTCATCGCGGCGCGGCCGACGAGCGGGTCGGCGCCATAGGCGAGGTCCCGCTGGAGGACGGCCGGGCAGGCGTGCCAGTCGTGGAGCGCGACGACGTCGACGGGCCGGCCTTCGGCTCGCCTCGTCTCGAGGGCGGCCCGGGCCAGGAGCCCGAAGCGCCAGGCGTTGTCCTCGAAGTCCCCACGTGCGTCGCCGTAGAAGCCGTCGCGGTCGAAGGCCGCCGGATGGTCGACGAGCCGGAGGCGGTAGCCGGCCGCGTCGAAGGAGCGGATGGCGATCTCGCTCGTCCCCCCGGCTGCCCGCGGGTCCCGAAGGCGGACGCTGAGGTCATGGACGGCGGTCGAGCCCGGCAGCCGCACGGTGCGGTAGCGCGGCAGGAAGACCTCGACCGGCTCGTCGAGCGCGCCGTCGACGCGGCCGAGCGCCCGGGCCAGCGCGTCGACGACGTCGCCGAGGCCGCCCGTCTTGGCCCAGGGCTCGCATTCGGCGGCCACGAAGATCACCCGCATCCCCGGGATGGTACGCCGCGCCCCCGGCCCGCCGAAGCCGTGGCGGACGGGCTCGCGCACCTAAACCGGTTCACACGAGCCATGAGCACGGTATCATCGGCGCTTATGGAATCATCGGCCGTGATGGCAGCCGTCGTCCGCGTCCCGACCCAGCCCGGCGCGCCGTTCCGCCTGCCGCCGCAGTTCGAGGGGCTGCGCGGCCTCGCCTACAACCTGTGGTGGATGTGGCACCCCCGGGCTGCCCTCCTCTTCCAGCGCATCGACGCCAACACCTGGACCCGCTACCGGAACCCGATCGCCCTCCTCGAGAGCGCCGTCAACTGGGAGCCGCTCCTCGTGGACCCCGGCTTCATCGCCGAGTACGCGGAGGTCGTCGGGCAGTTCGAGCGCTACATGGCCAACGGCGCCGACCACTGGTTCCACCGGGCCCACGCGAAGGCCCTCGGCGGGCCGATCGCCTACTTCTGCGCCGAGTACGGCTTCCACGAGTCGCTGGGGATCTACTCCGGCGGCCTCGGCGTCCTCGCCGGCGACCACATGAAGAGCGCCAGCGACATGGCCCTCCCGCTCGTTGGGGTCGGGCTCCTCTACCGCAAGGGGTACTTCCGGCAGTCGATCGACGCCGACGGGCACCAGGAGCACGCCTACCCCGACTTCGACCTGAACCGACTCCCGGTGCTGCGGGTCCTCGACCGGATCGGCGACCCGCTCTTCGTCCCCGTCGAGCTTCCCGGCCGCACGATCGAGGCGGCCGTCTGGCTGCTCCAGGTCGGCCGGGTCCCGGTCCTCTTCCTCGATACGGACCATCCCGGGAACGACGAATCCGACCGCCCGATCACCAACATCCTCTACGTCCGGGGACGCGAGATGCGCCTCCACCAGGAGCTCATCCTGGGCGTGGGGGGCGTGCGCGCCCTGCGGGCCCTGGGCATCGCCCCGTCGGCCTGGCACCTCAACGAAGGCCATTCCGCGTTCCTGCTCGTGGAGCGCGTCCGGGAGATGGTGGAGACCGGCACGCCGCTCGGCGACGCCTGGCCGGCCGTGAAGCGCAGCAGCGTCTTCACGATCCACACGCCCGTCTCGGCCGGCAACGAGCGCTTCGACGCAGACCTCGTCCGGCGCCTCGCCGGGCCCCTCTTCTCCGGCGCCACCCGGCCCGGCTCCGGCGTGGTGCCGATCGAGGAGGTCCTCGCCCTCGGCCGCGGCGTGGACGGCGACCCCGGCCAGTTCGACATGACCGCCTTCAGCCTGCGCCTGTCCAACGGGGCCAACGCCGTCTCCAGGCTCCACTCGGAGACCGCCAACAACACCTGGGAGCAGCTCCTCGGCGGGCGGACGATCCTCGGCGTGACGAACGGCGTCCACACCCCGACGTGGGTCGGCCGTCCCATGCGCGAGCTCTACGAGCGGTTCCTCGACGCCGACCTCGACGACCTGGACGGGCACTCCGACGCGGAGCGCTTCTGGGAGCGCGTGGGCCGGGTCCCCGATCGCGACCTCTGGGACGCCCACCTCCACCAGAAGCGGGAGCTGGCCGTCTTCGCCCGCCAGCGCCTCGTCGCCCAGATGGCCCGCCACGGGGAGTCGCCGGCGACCCTGACCGAGCTCGAGCAGGCCCTCGACCCGGAGGCGCTGACGATCGGGTTCGCCCGGCGGTTCGCCACCTACAAGCGCGCCGCCCTGATCTTCACCGACGTGGACCGCCTGGCTCGCCTGGTCCACGACGCGGACCGCCCGGTCCAGTTCATCTTCGCCGGCAAGGCTCACCCGGCCGACCGGCCGGGCCAGCAGGTCATCCAGTCCATCTTCGCCCGCAGCCGGTCGCCCGAGCTGCGCGGGGGCGTCTTCGTCCTCGAGGACTACGACATGCGCGTCGCCAAGCTGATGGTCCGCGGGGTCGACGTCTGGCTCAACAACCCGCGCCGGCCCCTGGAGGCGTCGGGCACGTCCGGGATGAAGGGGTCGGCCAACGGCGTCGTCAACCTGTCGGTCCTCGACGGCTGGTGGGACGAGGGCTGGCTCGGCGACAACGGCTGGGCCATCGGCGGCCGCGTCACGAGCCCCGACGAGGGCGCCCAGGACTGGGCCGACGCCCTCGACCTGTACCGGATCCTCGAGGAGGAGGTCGTGCCCCGCTACTACGACCGCGGCCCCGACGGCCTCCCCAAGGCGTGGCTGGAGCTCATGAAGCGGGCCATGTCCACCACGATCTGGCGCTTCTCGACGACCCGCATGCTCCACGAGTACACCGAGCAGCTCTACCTGCCCGCGGCCGGCGTGGACCTCGCCGCCGCGGCGGCCCGGCGCCGCGTCGTCACCGAGGCCGGCTGAGGCGGCCGCCTCGCCCACCACCCGAGGGAGGTCCCGTGGCCCCGCGCATCTCGCTCGCCCTCGCGATCCACAACCACCAGCCGGTCGGCAACTTCGGGTGGGTCTTCGGAGACGTCTTCGACCGGGCCTACCGGCCGATGGTGGACGCGCTGGAGCGGCATCCGGGCGTCCGGGTCGCCCTCCACTACACGGGTCCCCTCCTCGACTGGCTCCGCGCGGAGCGCCCCGCGTTCCTGGAGCGCCTCGGAGCCCTCGTGGCCCGGGGCCAGGTGGAGCTCCTCGGCGGCGGCTACTACGAGCCGGTCCTCGCCTCGCTGCCGGAGCGCGACCGGGTCGGCCAGCTGGAGCGGATGGCGACCGAGGTCGAGCGGATCGCCGGGCGCCGGCCGCGCGGCGCCTGGCTGGCCGAGCGCGTCTGGGAGCCGGACCTGCCGACCTCGCTGGCCAGCGCCGGCTACGTCTGGACCATCGTCGACGACAACCACTTCCGGGCCGCCGCGATCCCCGAGGAGCGTCACTGGGGCCCTTACACGACCGACGACCAGGGTCGCCTCCTGACCGTCTTCGGCACCGAGAAGGGGCTCCGCTACCGGATCCCGTTCGGCCAGGTCGAGGACGTCATCGGCTATCTCCGGGACCACGCCACGGAGGCCGGCGAGCGGGTCGGCACGATGGGCGACGACGGCGAGAAGTTCGGCTCCTGGCCGACGACCTGGGAGCACTGCTGGGGCGCCACGCGCTGGGTCGACCGCTTCTTCGACGCCCTGGAGGCGAACGCCTCCTGGCTGACGACGGTGACCCCGTCGGACTGGCTCGCGGCCAACCCGCCGGTCGGCCGGGTCTACCTCCCCACCGCGTCGTACGCCGAGATGGGCGAGTGGGCCCTGCCCGCGGACGAGAGCCGGAGCTTCGCCGGGCTCCTCCACCACGCCGAGGAGACCGGCGCCCCCGAGTACCGCTACCTGCGGGGCGGCTTCTGGCGCAACTTCCAGGTGAAGTACCGCGAGATCAACGACCTCCACAAGCAGATGCTCCGCACCTCCGCCAAGGTCGAGGCGATGACCGACGGCCCCGCCAGGACGGCCGCCCTCGACCACCTCTACCAGGGCCAGTCCAACGACTGCTACTGGCACGGCCTCTTCGGCGGCATCTACATCGCCCACATGCGCCTGGCCACGTACGAGCACCTCATCGCGGCCGAGGATGCCGCGGACCGCGCGGCCCGGGCCGTGGGGCAGGCCGACGACGGCGTTCGGGTGGAGGACGTCGACCTCGACGGGGTGCCCGAGGTGGTCCTCGCCACCGACGGCCAGGTCGTCGCCGTCAAGCCGTCGGAAGGGGCGGGGATCGGCGCCTGGGACGTGCGGGCGGTGCGCCATGCCCTGGCCGCGGTCATGCGGCGCCGGCCCGAGGCTGCCCACGAGGTCCTCCTCGTCCACGAGCGGAAGGTCGCCGAGCGGGGCGACGTGGCGCCGGCCGAGAGCGGTGGCGTCGGGTCCATCCACGAGATGGTCAGCACGAAGGAG
This sequence comes from uncultured Chloroflexia bacterium, assembly GCA_963821235.1. Lineage (GTDB taxonomy): Bacteria > Chloroflexota > Limnocylindria > Limnocylindrales > CSP1-4 > CTSoil-043. The sequence goes on along the minus strand of CAWGCS010000001.1, from coordinate 1,448,957 downwards.
CCCGGCCTCGCCGGGCGCCTTCACTACGACGACTACGAGCGCCGCTCCGGCCTCGTCCATCTCTTCGCCCCGGGCACGACGCCGGGAGCCTTTGCCCGGGCCGACGCCACCGAGTACGGGGACTTCGTGGCCGGGCCGTTCCGGGTCGAGGCAACCGGGACCGACGATGGGGCGGGCTGGGTGCGGCTCGTCCGCGACGGCCTGGCCCGCACGCCGGCGGGCGCCCTCCCCATCCGGGTCCACAAGACGATCGCGGCCGGCGGCGACCGGCGGACGCCGACGCTGGCCGTGGAAGTCCGCGTGGAGAACCGCGGCGCTGGCCCCCTGGAGGCCACCCTCGCCGTGGAGTGGGCGACGACGATGCTCGGCGGGGGCGGCAACCCGGCCGCCTACTACGTGATCGACGGGGAGCGGATCTCCCACGACGGCGCCGGCAGCCGCGCCTCGCTCACGGAGCTTCGCTCCGGCAACGAGTACATCGGCCTCGAGCTGACCACCCGGGTGGAGCCGGCGGCGGAGACGTGGATCAGCTCGATCGACACGATCTCCAACTCCGAGGCGGGCTTCGAGCGCGTCTACCAGGGCTCCGCCCTGGTCCTCTCCTGGCCCCTTGCCCTCGCCGCCGGTGCCGCGACGACCGTGCGGGTCGAGCACGCGGTCACGACGACGCGCGACCGTGCCGTCGAGGAGGGGCTCTGACGCCGCGATGACTCGCGGCCGCCTTGCCGTCCACGCCCACTTCTACCAGCCCGAGCGCCGCGACCCGTTCGGCGGGCCGCCCCGCCCCGACCCAACGGCGGCGCCGTACGCGAGCTGGACCGCCCGCATCGACGCGGAGTGCTACCGGCCGAACGCGGAGCGCGGCAACTTCGAGCGCATCTCCTTCAACGTCGGGCCGACCCTCGCGATCTCCCTCGCTGCCGAGGATCCGGAGACGATGGCCCGGATCGCGGCCGCCGGCCGCGCCGACAACGCCTTCGCCCAGGGCTTCCATCACACCATCCTCCCGCTCGCCACGGCGCGCGACCGCCGCACGGAGATCCGCTGGGGGCTCCGCGCCCACGAGGTGCACTTCGGTCGTCGGGCCGCCTGCTTCTGGCTGCCGGAGACGGCCGTCGACGAGGCCGTCCTGCGGACCCTCGCGGAAGAGGGGATCCGGGCCACCATCCTGGCGCCCTGGCAGGCCGCCACCCACGGGATCGAGGAGCGGCGGCCCCATCGGGTCGACCTGGGGGGCGGGCGCTCGCTGGTCGTCGCCTTCTACGACGCGTCCGTCTCGGCCGCGGTCTCCTTCCAGCCCGACGTGACCGCCGACGCCGATCGGTTCGCCCGGGAATGGATCCTGCCGCGAAGCTCCAGCCCGCTCCACCGCGAGGGCTCGTCGGGTCGCCTCGACGGCTCGCCCCTCGTCCTCGTGGCGACCGACGGCGAGCTCTACGGCCATCACCAGCCGTTCCGCGACCTCTTCCTCCAGCGGCTGGTCGACCCCGCGGTCGATCGCGGCTTCGACGTGGTTCCCCTCGCCAAGGCGCTCGCCGAGGAGGACCCCGACTCGCTGCCCCGCACCCGGGTCGCCGATCGCACCTCCTGGAGCTGCCACCACGGGGTGCTGCGCTGGAGCGCCGAGTGCCCCTGCACCGCCGATGGGCGCTGGAAGCAGCCGCTGCGGGTGGCCCTGGACCGGCTGGCCGGGGCGATCGACGCGATGACCGAGGTCCGGGCCAGGGAGCTGGCGGCGGAGCTCGACGCGTGGGCCGCCCGGGACGCCTATGTCGACGTCATCCTCGGGCTCGAGACGCCCCAGGCGTTCTCGGCACGCCTCCTGGGCGACGCGGCGCGGGTCGCTGGCCGGCGCGAGCTCGAGGCGCTCATGGACGCCCAGCGCTGGCGGCTGGCGATGTTCGCGAGCGACGGCTGGTACTGGGAGGACCCCTCGCGCCCGGAGACGAAGCAGGCGCTGCGGGCCGCGGCCCGGGCCGCCCGCGTCGTGGACGGCCTGGCCGGCACGCGCCTGGAGCGGCGCCTCGTCGAGGACCTGGCGCTCCTCGTCTCGCCGGCTCGCGGGATCGACGGGGTGGCGATCTACCGGGAGGCGCTGGCCGAGGTGGCCCAGCCGCCCGGATGACGCGACGCGGGGAAACGACGAACCGCCGGCGCGGCCGGCGGTTCGTCGCTCTGCTCGGTTCGGCTGGAGGGAGGAGGGGGAGAGGGGCGTAGCCTCACCGAGCGTGTATGGTGGGCCCGATCGGGCCGGATGTCAGGAGGCGCCGTAGAGCGGCGCGTGCGTGTCGTCGGTCCGAGGTCGGGAGTCGACGCCGAGCTCGGCCGCAAGCGCATCGAACGCGGCGAGCCCGAAGAGGGCGATCAGGAGGATGACGAGGGTTTCCATCGGGTCCGAGCCTTCGTAGGTTGCGATCCGGCGCAGGAGTTGCGATCCGGATGCGTTGATATAGTCAAGTAGGTCAAGCGAATCCTAGTTGGACTATTGGGGTATGTCAACGGGCGAGACGTCCCGAACCGCGGGGGCCGATCCGACCAAGGCCCGAGTGGATCCGGCCCTGGCCGAGGCGGGCCCGGGAGCCGCCCGCGTCCGGCACGGGGCCGGCAACCTCGACATCGCCCGCGACTCCGACGTCCCCATCTCCACCCAGCTCTACTGGCAGCTCGCCTACCAGATCGACACCGGGCGTCTCCACGCGGGCGCCCGCCTGCCCACCGTCCGCGAGCTGGGCGGGGTCCTGCGCGTCAACCCGAACACGGTCCGAGCCGTCTACCGGCGGCTCGCGGAGGCTGGCTACGTCGTCAGCCGGCAGGGCGCCGGGACACGCGTCGCGGCCCGCCCGCCGGTCCGCCGGACGACCGGCGCCCTCGACGGGCTGGTGGCCGAGCTGCTGCGGACGGCCGCCAGGGCCGGCTACTCTGCCGACGAGGTCGCGGCCGCCGTCTACGCGGTGGCGACGGAGCGGCGGCGCCCCGGACCCCGCGTCAACATCCTCTTCGTCGAGTGCACCGCCGCCGACGCCCGCCGGGCGGCGGAGCGGATCAGCACGACCTTCGAGGGCCTGGCCGAGGCCGACGGCGCCCTCATCGACACCGTCGTGGAGCGCCTGGAGCGCCACCACTACGACCTCGTCGCCACCTCCACCTTCCACGCCGACGAGACGATCGCCCTCGTCGCCGGCCGGGCGCCGGTCGTGGCCCTGATGGCCGCGCCGTCGTACGCCGAGCTGCTCGAGGAGATCGGGGCGCTGCCGCCCGGCAGCACGATCGGAATGGTCTGCTCGTCGACCCGCAGCACGGCCAACATGGTCGAGTGGCTGGCCACGTCGGGCCGGGAGACGCGCCTCATCGAGGCCGTCGCCGGCGACGAGGCGACGCTGGCCCAGGTCGACCGCGAGGCCGACCTCCTGCTCCTCACGCGCGAGGCACTCGAGATCGGCCTGGCCCCTCGCTTCGGCCGGCCCGAGCGGATCCGCGAGTGGACCTACGACCTCGATCCGGCCGGCCTGGAGCTGCTGCGCCTGGCGATCGAGCGGGTGCGGGCCACCCGCGCCCGCGAGGCGTCCCAGGGCTGAGGCCGCCCGGCGAGGTCCGGGCCGGCGGCGACGGCGTCCTACTCCCCCAGCAGGATCCGGCGCAGGGCCGGGATCGGCGGCGTGCCGTGGGCGAGGACGGCCGCCAGGTGCTCGCGGTAGTCGAACCCGGGGGTCTCGCCGAACCCGCCGACGATCCGCGGCTCCGGTACCGCGGCAGCGCCGCGCGGGTCACCGCTCGCCGCTGCGAGCCGCCGGCGGCGCTCCGCCTCGAGGTCCCACATGGCGACCGAGCCCACGAAGTACGTGCTGAGCTGCGTCGAGCTGAGGCGCGCCCGCTCGTACTTCTTGACGGCCTCGCTCCGCTCCTGGAAGCCGCCCTCCACCATCAGGCCGACGGCCTCCTCCTCGGCCATCCCGCGGGCGTGGATCCCGATGTCGATGAGGGCGTTGACCACCACCCGCAGGTAGAGCTTCCAGTGGACGAGGAGGAGCGCGGGGTCGTCGGCGCCGTAGCCCAGGTCCATCAGCACCTGGGTGACGTAGACCGCCCAGCCCTCGGCGAAGACCCCCGACGAGGCGGCCGCCCGCACCAGCGAGGACGACCGGTTGGCATGGGCGAGCTGGAGGTAGTGGCCCGGCACCGCCTCGTGGAGCACGATCACCCGCAGCATCCGGTCGTTGTCCTCGCGGAGGGCCGACTCGACCTGTTCGGGCGTCCAGTCCTCCGGCGGCGGGGTCACGTAGAAGTAGCTCCGCAGGCCGCGGTCGAGCGGTCCCGGCGAGCTGACCATCGCCCCACCGGCGGCCCGCAGGAAGACCGGCGTCCACTCGATCGCCAGCGGCTCCGCGGGCAGCTCGACGAGGCGGCTCTCGCGGCAGAAGGCCTCGACCCGGCCGAGCTCGTCGCGGCAGAACCCCAACAGCTCGTCGGGGCGACGATGGATCGCCGCGATCGCGTCGAGGGCCGCGCGCACGACCGCGCCGTTCTCCGGCGGCGCCGGCTCGCCCGGGCGGAGCGAGGGCCACAGGGCGCGGGCCAGGCGGACCATCTCGCCGCCGACGGCCGCGAGCTCGCGGCGGGCCCGTGCCTCGAGCTCGTCCGGTGACAGCCCGACCCGCAGGGTGTGGCGGAGCTTCGCGGCGAAGAGCTCCGACCCCAGGCGACCTTCGCCCTCGGCGCGGGGGAGGACCACCTCGCGAAGGTGAGCCGCGAAGGCTTCCAGGGCGCCCTCGGCCGCGGCGACGGCGGGCTCGAGGTGGATCCGGACGGGGGCCAGCTCGCCCTCCTCGTCGGCAGACGCGGCGAGCGAAAGGGCCTCCCGGCAGAGCTTCCCGATGCCCGGCAGCTGGGCCAGGGCTACCTCGGCGTGGAGCCTGCTGACCGGGCGGCCGGGGAGGCCCACGAGCCGCTCGCGGGCGGCCACGAGGAGCGCCGGGATCCCCTCCATGCGGGCCGCCGCAGAGGCGAGCCGGACGCCCAGCGGGGCGAACTCTCGGGCCAGGAGGAGATGGACGCCCTCGCCCAGCAGGTAGACCCAGGCGAGCGGGTCCCAGGCCTCGGCCCGCAGCTCCGTCTCCGCGAACCGCATCGCCGCCAGCTCGTCGACGATGATGTCGCGGTCGATCGCCTCGTCGACCGTCAGCGCGCCCGCCGGGAGCGCGGCGAAGGCCTCGGTCCAGCGGTCGATGAGGCTCACGAGGGCCCGCGAGCCGGCCTCGGTCCGGTCGGGCCAGCTCCCGTCGTGGTCGTGGTTGCCGAGCCAGGTCGCCAGCACGGGCCTGGCCCGGAAGAGATCCGCGAAGAACGCGTGGATCAGCTCGTCGAACGTGGTCACGGCAGCCTCGGGCGAACCGCGGGACGGGAATTCGTGCAGGATAGCCCCGCCGCTAGACTCCGGGAATGGAGTCCGCGCCGCGACGAACGCCCGCCGCCGCCCCCTGGGTGGTGCCCGTGACGCTTGCCGGCCGCCTGGTGCGCCTGGAGCCGCTGGATGCCGCCCACCTGGCGGGGCTCGTCGCGGCCGGCAGCGACCCGACGACCTGGGCCTGGATGCACAGCCCGCTGACGAGCGAGCCCGCCATGCGGTCCTGGCTCGACGACGCGCTGCGGGCCCGGGACGCGGGGACCGAGCAGCCGTTCGCGACGGTCGACGTCGCCACGGGGCGGGTCCTCGGCAGCACTCGCTACCTGGCGATCGCCGCTGCCCACCGGCGCCTGGAGATCGGCTGGACGTGGCTGACGCCGGCGGCCCGGGGGACGGGGGCCAACAGCGAGGCCAAGCTGCTCCTCCTCGAGCACGCCTTCGAGCGACTGGGGGCGATGCGCGTGGAGCTGAAGACCGACGCCCGGAACGAGCGCTCCCGCGGTGCGCTGGCGGGGATCGGGGTGACCTTCGAGGGCATCTTCCGGCGCCACATGATCATGGCCGACGGGAGGGTCCGCGACTCCGCCTGGTACGCCGTCGTCGAGGAGGAGTGGCCGGCGGTCCGAGATCGACTGCGGGCCCGCCTCGAGGCGCAGGCCGGCGGCCGATGAGCGAGCCGCCGGTGCCCGACCCGCTCCACCCCGGCCCGCTGGCGATCGACACCGTCGACTACCACACCGGCGGCGAGCCGTTCCGGATCATCGTCGGCGGGTCGCCCCCGCTCCAGGGGTCGACCATCCTGGAGCGCCGCCGCTTCGCCCGGGACCACCTGGACCACGTCCGGCGCCTCCTGGTCCACGAGCCGCGCGGCCACGCCGACATGTACGGCTGCCACGTCGTGCCGCCCAACGACGCGGGCGCCGACCTGGGCGTCGTCTTCTTCCACAACGAGGGCTACTCCACGGCCTGCGGCCACGGGACGATCGCCCTGGTGACCTGGGCCCTGGAGACCGGCGTCCTGCCGATGACGGCCACGGAGACGAAGGTGACCGTGGACGTCCCCTCGGGTCGCCTGGCCTGCGTCGCCCGCTGCGACCTCGCGGCGCGACGGGTGGAGAGCGTCCGCTTCACGAACGTGCCCAGCTTCGTCCTCGCCACCGGGGTCACCATGCCGACGTCCCTGGGACCGCTGAGCGTCGACGTCGGCTACGGGGGCGCCTTCTACGGCTCGGCCGACGTGCGCGCCCTCGGGCTCGCCGTCGACCGGGCCAGCCTGCCCGCGCTCATCGACCTGCAGCGCCAGCTGCGCCCGGCGCTCGAGGCGGCCCTCGACGTCGTCCACCCCGACGAGCCGGAGCTGCGCGGCATCTACGGGATCATCTGGTGGCAGGAGGAGCCGACGGCCCCGGGCGACGAGGCGGCCCTTACCCAGCGCAACGTGACCGTCTTCGCCGACGGGGAGGTGGACCGCTCCCCGTGCGGCAGCGGCACCTCCGCGCGCCTGGCCCTCCTGCACGCGGCCGGCCGGCTGCGGACGGGAGAGACCCTCCGCCACCGCAGCATCGTGGACTCCGTCTTCGCCGGTCGGGTGACCGGGGAGGCCACGGTCGCCGGGCGGCCGGCGATCGTCACCGAGGTCGAGGGGAGCGCCCACCTGGCCGGCCGCTGCCACTTCGTGCTCGACCCGGCGGATCCGCTGGGGACCGGCTTCCTCCTGCGCTGACGAGACCCTCGCGTCCGGCGTCGCGGCGTGGGATGATCGGCCGCGGCGGCGCGACCGTCGTCGGCGGGCAGGGCGTCCACGGGGAGGGTGCACGATGAAGGGCTTCATCGCCACGCTGATCGCCACGGGGGTGGCCCTCTATGTGGCGGCGCGCTTCGTGCCGGACATCGAGATTCCCTCGGCCGCCTTCGCCAGGACGCCGGACGACCTGATCACCTTCGGGACGATCGCCCTCGTCTTCGGCGTCGCCAACGCGCTCATCGCGCCGGTGGTGAAGGGCCTCTCGCTGCCCCTCAACTTCGTCTCCATGGGCCTCGCCGGCTTCGTCGTCAACGCCGCCCTCTTCCTGCTGGCCGCCTACGTCTCCAACGAGCTGGGCGGCGGCATGACGGTCGGCGACTTCCCGCCCGACCTCCTGACCCAGCCGACGATCGTGGCGGCCGTCATCGGGTCCGTCGTCGTCGGGCTGGTGTCCGCGATCGCCCGCCTCGTGATCCCCGACTGACGGATGGACGGCCGCCGCGGGTTCCCCACGGGGCCGCCCGACGCCGGCCCACTCCCCGTGCCGGCGCCAGCCCTGCGCTCCGCGGCCCGGCGCTTCGGGACCCCGCTCTACCTCACCGACGTGCCGGCCCTCGACGCGGCGGCGGCGGCGTTCCGGGCCGCCTTCCCCGATCCCTGGCTGCGGGCCTACTCCCTCAAGGCCAACGACCTTCCCGCCATCGTGGCCCGCCTGGCGGCGGGCGGCTTCGGAGCGAACGTCGTCTCCCGCGGCGAGTGGGCCCTGGCGCGGCGGGCCGGGCTCCCGAACGCGGCCATCACCCTCGAGGGGATCGGCAAGACGGACGCCGACCTGCGGGCCACGGCGAGGGCGGCCGCGGACGGCCAGCCGCTCCGCTGGATCGCCGTCGAGTCGGCCGACGAGGCGGCCGCCCTGGCCCGCGCCGTGACGGCCGCCGGTGGCTCGCGGCTCCGCGTCGACGCGCTCGTCCGGCTCAACCCGGCGGTCGAGCCCGAGACGCACGCGGGCCTCGCGACCGGCGCTCGCGCCTCCAAGTTCGGCGTCAAGCCCGACGAGGTCGGGGCGGTGATCGAGGCGGGCGGGGGCGCCGACGGGCCGCTCCGCTGGCGCGGCCTCCACCTCCACGTCGGCTCCCAGCTCGCGGCGGTCGACGCGTGGCGGGACGGCGTGCGCCGTGCCCTCGCCCTCCTGGCCCTGCTGCGGGGCCGGATGCCCGACTTCGACACGCTCGACGTGGGCGGGGGCATGCCGGTCGCGCCGTGGTCGCCGGTCGTCCGGCCCGTCGGCGAGGACGGGCTGCGATCCGGCGCCGTCCCGACGCCGGATCGTTTCGCGGCCGAGATGGGCCCGCTCCTCGAGGCGATCCCCAGTGACCGCCGGCCGCACCGCCTCGCGGTGGAGCCGGGCCGCGCGCTCGTCGCCTCGGCGGGCTGGCTCGTCGCCCGCGTCCTCCACGTCCGGGAGCGGACGCTCCCCCAGGAGCCGGCGGCGGCCGATCGCTCGGGTGCCTACGCGCTGGCGGTCCTCCCGCCAGGCTCCTCCACCGACGACCGGACCCGGCGGCTCGTGGTCCTCGACGCCGGCATGACCGAGCTGATCCGGCCGGCCCTCTACGGCGCGGACCATGCGCTCGTCGCCCTCACCTCGCTCGGCCGGGCTCCTGCGCCCGGCGCGGACGTCCGCCCGGCCAGGGTCGACGGCCCGATCTGCGAGTCGACCGATACCCTGGGCGGGCACAGCCTGCCGCCCCTCCGGCGCGGCGACCTGGTGGCGATCGCCGACGCCGGGGCCTACGCTGCCTCGATGCGCTCCTCCTACAACGGGCGCCCGCGACCGGCCGAGGTCTTCCTGGAGGCCGACGGGTCGCTCACCCTGGCCCGCCGGCGCGGCAGCCTTGAGTCCCTCGCGTGAGGCGCCCGGCGGCGGGTCTCGGGGTCCTCGGCGTCCTGCTCTGGCTCCTCCTCTGGCTCGCCCCGGCGGCGACCCGTGCCGAGACGCCGGTCGGCCCGCCGTTCCCCGACCCCGTCGCCGGCCAGACCGTCTACGACACGGCAGGGCTGTTCTCGCAGGCGACGATCGCCAACGCGGAGGTGACGATCGCCCGGATCGAGCAGCGGACGGGCGCGGAGGTCGTGGTCTACACCCAGCTGAACGCCGGGGCGACCACGGAATCGACGGAGCAGGACGCGATCGCCCTCATCGACCAGTGGGGTGTCGGCCGCCAGGGCTTCGACGACGGCCTGGCCATCTTCTTCAACGTCTACCGCGGCTCCGACGGCCGGGTCCGTGGCCAGGTCCAGCTCTACGCCGCCCCGGGCTTCTCGGCCCTCTACCTGACCAACGAGGAGCGCCAGCGGATCTTCGACGACGACATGGCGCCGCTCCTGGCCGAGCAGCGGTTCGACGACGCCCTCCGGGTCGCCCTCGCCCGGATCGACGCCGCCGCGACGGCGGAGAAGGCCGCCCAGCTCCAGCTCGCCCGCCAGGTCGACGCCGTCATCGGCATCGCCGGCGGGCTCGGCGGCTTCCTCGTCCTGGCCGGGATCGCCTTCTTCCACTGGCGCCGCTACGGGCGCGACCCCTACGTCGTGGACAGCCCGTCGATCTACCTGCCCGCTCCCCCGCAGGAGCTGACGGCGGCCGGCGGCGCGCTCCTCTTCGACGGGCACTCGTCGCGACGGACGCTCACCACGGCGCTCCTCGACCTCGCCTCGCGGGACGAGCTCGCCTTCCGGCCGAAGCCCCATCTCCTGGCCCGCGACGAGGTGACGGTCGAGCTCCACCAGGCACAGGCGGACGACCCGCGAATCCGCCTCAACCGGCGCCACCCCGTCTCGCCAGCCGAGTCCTACGTGCTCCGGGAGCTCGACGACCAGGCGGTCGACGCGGGCGAGGGCGTCCGCAAGCTCGAGCGCGACGAGCTCCTCGCCTTCGGCAAGAGCGTCGCCGGCTTCGACCAACGGCTCGAGAGCGAGCTAGTCCGCCGGGGCTGGTTCACGGAGGCGCCGCACAAGGCGACCAATCGCTGGCGGCTCGTCGGGGGTCTCGAGATCGTCGCCGCCGTCGTCGCCTTCTGGCTGGCGACGTCGATCCCGTCGGGCGGCTTCACCCTGCTCGCCGCCGGGCTCGGCGCGGCCGGCCTCTTCACCTTCGCCATCGCCGGTGCGATGCCCGCCCGGACGCTCACCGGGGCCACCCTGCGGGTGATGCTGGCGGCCTATCGCCGCACGCTCAAGGCCTCCCTCTTCGGGGCGCGCTCCATGGAGCAGGTCATCGCCGAGCCGCGCCTCGCCTGGCTGGAGACGCCGGACCGCGCCGTCGTCTGGTCGGTCGCCCTCGGGCTGCAGCACGAGGTGGAGGAGGTCCTCGAGCGGAGCATGGAGGACCTCCGCTCGGGCCGGACCAGCTCCGCGTACGTGCCGCTCTGGTACGGGGGCGCGGGGGGCAGCACCGGATCCGGCGGCGTGGGCGGCCTGGCCCCCGGCGTCATGGCGAGCTCGGCGATCCCGAGCCTCGGCGGCATGTTCGCCGCGCTCGGCACGATCGGCAACTCGCCCTCCTCCTCCAGTGGCGGGGGCTTCGGGGGCGGATCGTCGGGCGGCGGCGGGGGCGGAGCGGGCGGCGGGTTCTAGGGATCCGCGACCGGCCGGGCGGGCCGTCTCTGGCCGCGGGCCGGGCCGACCCGGCGCCTCTCCGGCCCCGGCCCGGAGCCCATCCGCTACACTCGGGCCATGGGTGCTGTCGACACGATGGAGGTCTTCCTCGAGGAGCTGAACGGCGGGGCGCGCGATCGCGCCGTCGCGCTGATGGACGAGCGCGTGGAGATGCGCGTCCACGTCGGCGACAGCGCCCGGACCCTGCGCGGGTTCGACCAGGTGAGCGGCTGGTTCCTGCGGGCCGACGCGGGGCTCAAGATGGTGCCCGGCGAGATCAAGGACATGGGCAACACCTGGCAGGCGGACGTGCTCGTGCTCCGGCCGGGCGCCCCATCGCAGCACCTCGACGCGGCCTTCCGGGTCGAGGCCGGCAAGATCACCTCGATCAACCTCACGCCCCGCCGCTAGGCGACGCCGGGCTACGGGGCCGGCGTCAGCTCCACGATCTCCGTGGGGAGCGGCTGCGGGATCACGATCTGGTCGCCGACGGCGATCTTGTTGGGGTTCGTGATCTTCGGGTTCGCCGCCAGGATCTGCTCGATGGTCACGCCGTAGGTCGCCGCGATCTTCGAGAGCGAGTCGCCGGCCTTCACGACGTGGATCACCTGCTCCGGGGTCGGGACCGCCGTCGGGCTCGCTGCGATCGAGGGTCCCGCAGAGGCCGAGGAGGCGGGTGTCGGCGTGGGCTGCTCGCCCCCGTTCCCGCCGAGCCCCTTGAGGAGAAACGGCGCGGCGAAGAGGCCGACCCCGACGAGGACGACGATGAGGGCATAGAGGGCCGGCCGGGGGAGCCCGCCGCTGCCGCTCGACTTCAGGGTGGGATAGGCCTCGAAACGGCGGGGCTCCTCCCAGGTGGGCGCGTCGGGGTCCTGGCGGGCCTCGCGCCGGCCCCGCGACGCCGCGCTCCCCCGACGGTCCGCCCGCGACGCCGCCACCGGGGCGTACCCGACGGGGACCCGGCGCGGCTCGGCCACGGCGCGCCGCCCGGGACGCCGGTAGCGCTCGTCCTCGGCCTCGTCGCCGGGCTCCTCGTCCGCGGCGTCCCACGGCTCGCCTTCCTCGTCCTCGTCGGGCGGAGCGGGACGGCGGCTGCGCGAGGCGAGGAACGCGGGCGTCGCGTCGGCTTCCGCCGGATACGCCATCGGCCCGGCCGCCGCGGCGGCCTCCTCGGCCGGGAGGTCGACGACGGGGGGGGCCTCGTCGAGCGGCTCGCTCGCCGGCTCGCCGGCACGGCCGGTCGGCTCGGCCGCGGGGCTCGAAGGCCGGTCCACGCCTGACGCCCACGGCGGTGGGGCGGCCCAGCCGGCCTCGGAGCGGCGGGGCGCCGGCTCCGGCGGTCGACCGGTGCCCGCGTCGGCGGCCCGGTCGGCGGCTCCCGGGATAGCCGCCTTCGGGGCGGCGCGCGACGGTCGTGGGCTCGCGGCCGGGTCGCGCGGCGAGAGGACGGGTGCCTCGACCTTCGCCGGGGCCGCCTCCCGGCGAGCCCAGTCGACGAACGTAGGGCAGCCGGGGAAGGAGCTGGAGAGGCAGTACGCGGCCTGGTGGGCCAGCGCCCGCGGCGCGGCCGGGCTCTCGGCGAAGCAGCGGTGACGATGGTCCGGGACCGGGGAGCGGAAGTCGCGATCGTCGTCGAATGCGACGAAAGGACAGACGACCTGCGGGTCGGCGATTCGTTCGCTCACGCGTCGATCATACCCGGGCGGCCGCCGCCGATCCGGCCCGCACGAGAACGCCGCACGCGCGAGAGCGCCGCCCGGTCGGGACGGCCTTGACGCGGCGGCCCCGCGTGGCGTTACCTGCACGCATGCTGCACCGCCTCGCCGGCCGGATCGCCGTCCTGCTCCTGGCCGCCTCCACCGTCACTGCCTGCGGCGCGACAGTCACCCCCTCGCCGACCACGCCCACCCCCGCCCCGACGCCGCCGGGACCGACGTCCGTCCCCACCACGACCGCGACGCTGCCGCCGTTCGACTGCGGGCAGGCGGTGAGCCGGCCCGGGACCGTGCCGTTGGCGAGGATCACAGGGTTCGCCGTCGAGAACGAGGCCGGCATCGGGCGGATCACCTTCACCTTCCGCCCCAGCGGCAACGTCGCGGCGATCCCCCAGGTCGAGGTCCGCCCTGCGACGCCGCCCTTCACGAAGGACCCCAGCGGCCTGCCGCTCGACGTCGCGGGGACGGCGTTCGTGACGATCACCCTCCAGGGCGGGACGGCCCTCGACGAGGACTTCAACCCGACGTTCGAGGGCCCCTTCGACGCGACCCCGTCGGGCAGCCCGATCGTCGACGTCCGGCGCGCCGGCGACTTCGAGGCCGTGTCGAGCTGGGTCGTCGGCCTCGACGGGTCGCCCTGCGTGCGCATCCTCCCGCCCGACGGCAGCGGCCGCCTGGTCATCGAGCTGTCGGCGGTCTGAGCGGTGACGCCCATCCGCCCGGCTCGACGCGGGCTCCTGCGCCGCCTGCTCGACCGCATCGGCGACCTCCTCCCCCACCCGCCCGACGAGGCCGCCTCGCGGGATCCGCTCCTGGACGGCATGGACGGGCTGCCGCCGGAGGAGCAGGTCGCCCGCAGGCGGATCTGGCTCGCCCGATACCGGCGCGGCCGCGGCGACGGCAACGGCTGAAGGGCCCGCCGACGCCCGGGGTCCGGGGCGGCGTGACCCGGGGCGGCCGCGCGACGCACAATCCGGGCATGGACACCTGGAAGTACTTCGGGATCACCCACGCCGACCACATCGTCTGCAACCCGACGAGCGCGGAGCGCTTCGAAGAGCTGGTCGGGCTCGTCGAGCTGGCGCCCGGCGCCCGCGTCTGGGAGGCCGCCTGCGGCAAGGGCGAGCTGCTGATCCGCCTCGCCGACCGCTACGGCGTCCAGGGGACCGGCGTGGACGCCTCGCCGTACGAGCTCGCCGTCGCCCGCGAGCGCGCCGCCGCCCGCGTGCCGAGCGCCGACCTGCGATTCGTCGAAGGCGACGCGGCCCAGGTTCCACCCGTGCCGGCCGGTGTCGACCTCGCCGCCTGCCTCGGCGCGAGCTGGATCTGGGGCGGCCATCGCGGGACGCTCCGTGCGCTGCGCGGGTACGCGCGGCCTGGCGGCCTGATCCTCGTGGGCGAGCCCCACTGGCGGCGGGAGCCGGAGCCCGCCTACCTCGCGGCCGCCGGCCTGGCGGCCGCCGAATTCTCCACCCTCCACGGCAACATCCAGGTCGCCGCCGAGGAGGGCCTGACGCTCCTCTACGCCCTGCCCAGCCGGGACGAGGACTGGGACCGCTACGAGTTCCTCCAGCTGCGGGCGGCCGAGCGCCACGCCCTCGCCCACCCCGACGATCCGGACGTCCCCGAGCTCCTGGCCCGCGTCCGCCGCGACAACGACACCTACCTCCGCTGGGGCCGCGACACCCTCGGCTGGTCGATCTTCCTCTTCCGCGTCCCCGACTGATCGGGAGGAGGCGAGGGGCGGCGTCTCACCCGTCGGCGCGGGGACGCGTCGCCCCCGGAGGATGACCGAGCGTCACGACGTGGTGGACTCGGGTCGACACAGGCCGACTATTGATCCGTTATGGTGGAGGAAGGTGGTCCCGTCCTCGTCGATTGGGTTCACTGACCCAAGTGGGCGGTGCATCGAAGTCTTGGCGGGTATCGTCGGGGGCCCGCGATTGGATCCATCGACAGGAATCGCCCTGTTCCCGGGGCATATCCTCGCCAGGGCCGTTCGCAAACGGCGAGCGATCAGCGATTCGGGACACTAGGTGCGTGGTGGACCTCAGCTTCCTCGTCCGTCTGCTAGACACACCACTCTGGCTGCGGCCCCTCGACGTCGCGATCCTGGCTGGCATCTGGGTCCTCGTCCTCGGGCGCCGCATGACTCGATCGATCCAGGCGGTCATCGTCGTGGCCGCGGGCGAGGCGCTGTGGATCCTCGTGGGCGTGGGTGGCCCGGGCCTCGCGGACACCGCTCGGGCCCTGCTGCTGTTCCTCGTCCTCGTTGGCGCGCTGGTCGTCCCGTGGTTGCTCGCGGGGCGTGACCGCGCGGATCTTCGCTTCCATCTCGATCTGATCCGCGTCGTCGACCCGACGACGCGGATCGCGCGCCGCCGGCGGGACGATCCCGCAGCAGCACGGATAGCAGTTGCCGACGCCCGCCGGAAGCTCGAAGCCGTCTCACCTCCCGGCCCCGAATGGGAGCGCCTCTACTCGCTGCTTCTCGACTACTACCGGAGCCTGGAGCTCAATCCCGAAGGAGGCGGTGGGGAGGAGGCCGCCACATACTCCCACGCGGCTCAGCTCCTGCCCCTGATCAAGGCTGAATGGCAACAAGCGTGGCGGGCGGTGACTCCGTTCCGGCGCTGATGGTGAGTCCGGGAGCTGCCGCCGACCTCCGGCCTCGGCCCACCAGGCATCCTCACCGTGCGCCAGTCGTCTTCTCAATCCGGCAACCGCGGTCCGCCGCCCACGCTCTCGCACTCGCAGCAGTCCCGTCGTAGCAGCGTGAGAGCCGCCGCCAGCGGCCCTGACGCGCGACTGCGTGATCGACACGGTAGAGCGGCGCGATCGGCGTGAAGCCAACGTCACGGCGCGGGTAGCGCGCTCGCTACCCTTCACGCCCAAGTGGGTCGAATAGGCCCTTGACGAGCGCCCACTCGGCGTCGCTGATCTCGACTACGGCGCTCATGACCGCGATGCTGAGCGTCAGCCGTCGGCGGTCCGAATGGCGACGGGCAGGCGCAGTTCGACGCTGAAGCCGGGGCAGAGGAATGTGGCGTTTCCCCTGCCTCCAACTCCCCTCCCCGGCGCCGTTTGACGGGAGAGGAGGTAGAGGCCTCCGATCTGACGCGAACCCGGACGCGACGCCGTCGCCGGAGGGCCAGTGTTGAAGCAGGTCCGGGCCGGATCAGACGCGGGAGGGGCCCAGGGACAGGGGACACCGAAACGCGCCCCCCGGCCCGCCCGACCGATCCCAGGGGCGCAGGCTGCCTCAGTCAGAGCCAAGAGCCCCCGGAGGTGCCCCCATGCCCGGCCCCGCCGTCCGCTGCCCTGCGTGCGGACACGCCCTCGTCACCGTCGACGAGCCCGCATGGTCTCACCACCCCACCCCGCCCGGCCCGAAGCGTGCCGGCTCGTCGCCCGCGGCGCTGACGACGTGGGTTCGTGCTTCGACCGTCGACTCCACTCGAGCTCTGATCCTCCGCAGCATGAGCGGTTGGAAGACGAGGTCGGCGACCTCGAAGAGCGGCCACCACAGCAAGTGGATCCCAAACGGAAGCCTGTAGTGGAGGCGGGTGATCAGTCGCGTCCGACGTCCGCCGTCGATCGGCTCCAGGACGAAGGCCCAGCTCTCATCGCCGAAGCGCGGCCAGATGCCGCCCTTCACGATCCACTCAACGCGCGGGTGATGGTAGGCCAGGAGCAGGAGTCGAGGGGGCTCAATCGCCTGGATCGCATTGCCCTCCTCGCCGACGAGCTGCCCGACCTCCGGAGCCTGGAGCTCGGGGATGATCCGCGTCGCGCTTGGGATGCTGTCGTTGTCGGCAAAGTCGAACGCGTACCAGCCCGCCCGCCGGTAGCCGATCTGGGCCAGCCACGGCCAGACCTGCTCGGGTGGGGCGTCGATCGTGATCGCTCGCGTGCCGTGGATCTGCGCTCCGGGCACCTCGTCGTCGCCGGGGAGGACACGCTCGGCCTCTTCGTCGGTTGCCCCCCATCGGAAGAGCTTCGGGCGAACGAATGCGACGTGGGCAACGAGGGCCAGTCCACCGACCGCCATCCACCACCGAGCCGACCCGCCCTGAGACACTTCTAACCTCCGTTCCGGCCCGGTGGCCGATTGACTCTGGCCTGTGACCCGTGCGAAGTCCCGCCTCAGCGCACCCCCTTCGCGCGAGCGTCGGCGGCCGAGCCCCTCCGCAGGAACAGCGCGAGCACGCCCACCCCGATCACGGTCAGGACCGCGAACACCGGGGTGAGCGCTGCCGACGCGGCGGGCGACGACGGATCGGCCGCGTGACCGACCCACTGATCCACGCCGATGCTTGCAGTCTCGATCGCGAGCATGACGAGCAGCGCGCCCGTGAGCACGTGGCCCCACGGTCGTCGGCGGAGAAGCAGGACGGCGGCGAGAACCGTCAGCGGCAACGTGAAGGCGAGGTCGATGATCTGGACCGGGCCGGTCGTCATGCCCGTCCCCTCGAGGAATGTTGGCGGTTCGTCGGATAGCACAGCCGGGACGGTCGCCTGGAGCCACAGGGCGAGGAACAGCGCCGCGTTGACCAGCAGGTAGCCGGCCACGACGCGGACCGGCGCGTGGGCGCCGATCCGGCCGACGACCATTACGACGGGAATCCGGGCGGTCAGGGCGACGAACGACCAGATCGAGAGCGAGAGCATGGCCACGTACAGGAAGAAGAAGGCGTTGAACGGGATCCCGAACAGGAACAGCACGCTCTGGTAGGCGATCGAGCCAAGGGCACCGAGCCAGAACACCAGGGCCACCGTGACACCGCGGGCCAGGAGCACCATCGAGGCAACGAGGACCGGCAGAGTGACGACGAGCAGCACGAGCGCCGTCCCCTGCATGTTGCCCACGCTCACGGCCGGTCCACGCAGCGCATCGCGGAACAGCAGGGCCGCCACGACGGCGGCCAACGTCACCACACCGAGTGCGATGGACAGGGCGTACGGGATCGGTCCCACCCAGTCCGCCGCGGCACGCGCGGCCGTGACCGACGTCGCGGCCGACTCTCGGCTCGTCGCGTGCGCCATCTCTCGGGGACCTCCTCGGTGTGTCGTCACAGAATCCAACCGGGTGACCGGCCTCGACCGTGTCGCCCCCAACCCCCCGTCGACGAGTCAAGCACGAAGTCTGCCCGTCCCGCGCGATCCGATCCGGCCGAAACGACGGGTCGGGCGGCCTGTTTGGAAGCTCCGGGAACGGGGCCCGGTGGGTTTGACGTCCGCTCCTGATGTGGGCGCTGGCGCATCTCGCCTGTCGTGTCGCCGTTCGCTGCCAGCGCCGGAAGCTGCTTCGGTCGCGGTCCCGGCCCCCGCCTCCGACCCCAGCGACGAGGCGGACGGGCGATACGAACAGGCCCTGGTGCGCGGCGTCTGGCCTGTCCGTGTCTCCCCTCTCCCCGGCGCCGTTTGACACCCCCTGGTAACGCTCCGACACTTGCGGCGAGCGCGGCGCCCTGCGACGCCGTCGATGATCTCCTGGGGGTTCCGCCCGCCAATGCCGTTCAAAGGAGTGTCCTGATGCGCCTGACCCGCCTGCTGCGCCCGACGACCGTCGTCCGGGCCCATTGCGACATCCCCTGCGGGATCTACGACCCGTCCGAGGCCGTCCTCGCCGCCCGCACCGTCGCCCGCATGGTCGAGATCATCACCGGCCTCGAGGGCAACGACACCGCGACCCGCAACAAGTTCATCCGCTGCGTCTCCGTCAAGGAGCAGCACGCGGAGAAGGTGAAGCGCGAGGTCCAGGTCATCTGGTCCGACTACTTCAAGCCGGAGCACCTGGAGAAGATCCCGGACCTCCATTCGAAGGTCTGGAACGTCCTCAAGCTCGCCGGCAAGAACAAGCAGAGCGTCGACGCCGGCGCCGCGGCCGAGCTGGAGGCGGCGGTCAAGGAGTTCGCCGACCTCTTCTGGTCGACCAAGAAGTAGCCGACCACCCGCCTTCCGGCTCCCAGCCGCGATCCGCCGCATGAACGCCGGGCCCGCCGCCCGGCGTTCGCAGTCCCCGGCTGACACGTCCGCGGGCACCGAACGCCGGCGGACGCGGCCGAGCTGGAAGCTCCTCGCCTTCCTGGCCCTGGCCGACGTCCTGGGCCGGACGTACGACGTCGCCTCCTGGCTCCGGCGCGTCCGCCGCGGCCCGTGGCGGGCGGAGGTGGCCGAGGGGAGCATGGCCCCGGCGCTCCTCCCGGGCGACTGGCTGCTCCTCGACCCGACCTGCCAGCGCTGGCCTCGCCCGGGGTCGGTCGTCGTGGTGCGGGAGCCAGCCACCGGGATCCTCGCCATCAAGCGGGTGGCGGTGCGCGGCCGCGGACGGTCGGGGGGACGCGTCGCGCCGGCATCAGGCGCGGCACTCCCCGATGGCGCGGCACGGGCGCTGGGGCCGCGCGAAGCGTGGCTGCTCGGCGATGCGTCGGACGGCTCGATCGACTCGCGGACCTACGGCCCGCTCGACGCGGACGACCTCGTCGCCCGGGCCTGGCTCCGCTACGGCCCGCCCGGCCGGATCGGCCGCCTCGACCACGGCCCGGGAAGCCCGGGTTCGCGCCGGCGGTCGGACGCTCGCCGGTGAGCCGGCAAGGCTGAGCCCGCGCCCGCGCGCTACCCCGTCGCGAGGCGCAGGCCGGCGGCCCGGACGTCCTCGGCGAAGCGGGCGAGGCCGTCCTCGGAGGTGTCCCAGCGCGACGGGAAGCCGACGAATCGGTCGAGGCCGAGGGCGGCGAAGGCGCCCAGGAGGTCGATCCGCTCCTGCCCGACCGGGCGCACGTCGCCGTCCCGGCTGTAGAGCGAGATCCGGAGCGTCGCCGGGTCCCGGCCCTCCTCCTCGCAGCGCTGGCGGGCGACCGCGATCGACTCGCCGATCTCGTCGGGCCCCAGGAAGACGAGGTTCAGCTCGTCGGCGAAGCGGGCCGCCAGGCGGAAGGTGACGTTCCTGCCGTTGCCGCCGACGATGATCGGGAGGCGCGGCCGCTGGACGCCCTTGGGCACGTTGATGGCCCCGCTCACCCGCGCGTAGCGGCCCTCGTAGCTGGCATGCCCGGGCTCCAGCATGCGGCGGATGATCTCGAGGTGGTCGGCCAGGACGGCCAGCCGCTCGCGCAGCGGCGGGAACCCGTAGCCGTAGGCGACCCACTCGTCCTCCTTCCAGCCGGCGCCGATGCCCAGCTCGAAGCGGCCGCCGGAGATGACGTCGAGGGTGGACGCCATCTTCGCGGTGAGGGCGGGGTTGCGGAAGCCGGTGCAGACCACCATGTGGCCGAGGCGGACCCGGGACGTCGCGTGGGCGATCGCGCCCAGCATCGTGAACGACTCGAAGGTGATCTCGTCCGTCGGGTCGGGCACGGTGGTGAAGTGGTCGAAGACCCAGGCCGACTCGAAGCCGAGAGCCTCGGCCTGCCGGGCGCGCTCGACCGCGTTCGCCCAGGCGTCGACGGGCTTCCAGCCGTCGTACTCGCCCTTCCAGCCCTGGGGGACCATCACCCCGACGTCCATGCTTGTTCGTGCCTCGCTGTCCGCTCTTCCGTGGCGCACGCCGTCCGCAGGCGACCCGACCTCCGAGCCTATCATCGGCGCCATGGAGATGCCCCCGCCGTTCGACCCGTCCGTCACCGCCCATCCGGACCCCGAGGCCGTCCTGTCCGGCCCACCGGAACCCTGGGACTTCCTGCCCGCGCCGGCGCCGCGGTCCGGGCCGCCCTGGTGGATGACGGAGATGATCGCGGCCGAGCCGGCCCTCTCCGGCCGGGTCCTCCGGCGCCTGGGCGTCGTCCGGCGCAGCGCGGGAGCCCCCGGCGTGGCGGCGCGCCTCGAGGCCCCCGGGCGGGACACCCCGGCCGGGCGGCTGGCGACTGCCATCCGCACGGCGCTGGAGCGGGGCGAGCCGGTCGTGGTGACGGGCTGCGGCACGAGCGAGCACGGCGCCCAGGCCTTCGCCGCGATCGTCGCCGAGGCCGCCGTCCGGGGCGGGATCCGCGGCGCGGGCCAGCCGGGCAGCATCCTGGCGACCCAGGCCCTCGAGGCGTCGCTCGCGCCCCAGCGCGGCGGGCTGGTCATCGGGATGAGCCACGAGGGCGGGACGGGGGCCACGATCGCCGCGCTCGATGCCGCGGCTGGGAACGGAGCGCGGACGGCGGCCGTCACCGTCCACCCGGCCTCGCCGATCGGGCGGGCCAGGATCGTCGTCGCCACGGGCGAGATCGACCGCAGCTGGTGCCACACCGTCGGCTACCTCTCCCCGGTCCTGGCCGCGGTCGCGGTCGGCGCGGCGCTCACCGGGGAGCCGGGCGACGCCGATCCCCCCGCGGTGCGGGCGCTCCTCGAGAGCGGGCTCGCCCGGGCCGGCGAGGCGGAGGCGATCGCCGGGGAGCTGGCCGGGATGCGCGAGGTCGTCATCGTGGCCTCCGGGGCGGACCGCCCCGCCGCGCGCGAGCTCGCCCTCAAGATCGAGGAGGCGACCTGGCTGCCGGCGAAGCTCCGCGAGCTCGAGACGTTCCTCCACGGCCACCTCCCCTCGATGGACGCGCAGACGGGCCTCGTGCTGATCCTCGCCGACCGTGACGGGCGGGCGGACCGCTCAGGGCGCGGGCAGCAGGCGATGGCGGCCGCCGGCCGGGTCGGCGTCCGGGCGGGCGGGATCCTGGCCGCGGACCTCGACGCCGACTGGCCGGCCTTCCTGCTCCCGGCCGGGCGGATCCTCGTCCCGGAGGCGCCGGGGCTGCCGGCCCCCGTGGCGGCGCTGGTCGGCACGACGACGCCGCTCCAGGTCCTCACGGAGCGCCTCGCCCGGGCGCGGGGGACGGATCCCGACCCGATCCGCCGCGACCAGCTGGCCTACCGCGAGGCGGCGACGCTGGCGGAGTAGCCCCGTGGCGCCGGGCCTCGCCGCGCCTCGGGCGCGACGGCTCAGGCGCGCAGCAGCACCTCGCCGAGCAGGTCGACCATCTCGAGGTCCCAGGGCAGGAAGTCCTGCAGCACCAGCCGCTCGACGCCGGCCGCCTCGAAGCGCCCGGCCGTCGCCCGCGCCTCGTCGGGCGTGCCGAGGATCCACCGCGGGCGGCGCTCCTCGAACCAGGCCATGCCGGCCTCGGCGAGCCCGAACTGCTCGAGGATCGTGCTGCATCGGCGGTCCACCTCCGCCGCATCGCGGCCGACGAGGACGCCGACCATCGCCGAGTGGACCAGCGTGGCGGGGTCGCGGCCGGCCGCCCGGGCGGTCTCGTCGAGGCGCGCGAAGCGGTCGGCGGCGCGATCCGGGGACGAGCTGGAGAGGTTGAACTCGTCGGCGAAGCGGACGGCGATCCGCATCGAGCGGGGGCTCCCCTCGCCCCCGACGATGATCGGCGGGGCCGGCCGCTGGACCGGGCGGGGCCGGAAGAGCGACTCCGACACCACGTAATGGCGACCCTGGAAGGACCAGCCGTCCGGCCCCTGCCAGAGGCCGCGGAGGATCGCCAGCTGCTCCTCCAGCATCTCCGCCCGGACCTCGATCGGCGGGAAGGCCAGGCCGTGGTGGGCGTGCTCGGCGTCGTTCCAGCCGGCCCCCACCCCGACGAGGACACGCCCGCCGGACATCTCGTCGACGGTGGCGACGACCTTGGCGAGGTTCCCCGGATGGCGGAAGGTGACCGGCGAGACGAGCGCGCCCAGGCGGACTCGCGAGGTTTCGCGGGCCAGGCCGGCCAGGACGGCCCAGGCGTCGGTCGTCGGCCGGCCGGCGCCGCCCGGGAAGCTGTCGTAGTGGTCCGAGCGGAAGAAGGCCTCGAAGCCGGCCGCCTCGGCCCGCCGGGCGATGGCCAGCTGGTCCGCGTAGGAGCAGCCCTGCTGGGGCTCGATCATCAGCGCGTAGCGCATGGCGGTCCTCCGGCGGTCGTCCGTTTGACGGATTGGTTTCGTCAATCTACATTGTTCAGGTGACAGCAACTGATACGCGCCCCGCCTCGCGCGCCGAGCTCCTCCGCGACATCGCGGAGGGGGTCGCCCTGCTGGCGGGCCGCCACCGCTGCGCGGTCGCGCGAACCGTCCATCACAGCGGGATCAGCCTGGGCCACCTCCAGATCCTCTGGATTCTGCAGGAACACGGGCCGTTGCCGGTCAGCCGGCTTGCCGACTGGCTGGGGATCGGCCTTCCCAACGCCACCGGGCTCCTCGACCGCATGGAACAGCGCGGCCTCGTCGAGCGGGCCCGGGACGTGGACGACCGGCGGGTCGTCCTCGTCAGCATGACCGAGCACGGTCGGGCCGTGGTCAGGGAGCTCGACGGCTGGCGCACCGGCATCGTCGAGGAGGTCCTGGCCCCGCTCGCCGCCGAGCAGCTGGCGGCCATCGCGGCCGGCCTCCGGGCGAGCTGCGCCCGGTTCGACCCACGACCCGACCACCGGGGATCCGGCGACGTCGCCGGGCCCGAGAGAGGAGCCACCGAACGATGACGGAAGGTCCGGGCACCGGAGCGCCCACCCAGGGGGGCGTCCCCCACCCGGCGATCGAGCTCAGCCCGCGGGCCCGCTTCGAGGTGCTCGGCGCGATCCTCCTCGCCCTCCTCCTGGGAGCCCTCGACCAGACGATCGTCGGCACGGCGCTGCCGCGGATCGTCACCGACCTGAAGGGGAACGACCTCTACACCTGGGCGGTCACGATCTACCTGCTGACCTCGACGATCAGCGTCCCCTTCTACGGCAAGCTCTCCGACTACTTCGGGCGGAAGCCGCTCCTCCTGTTCGGGATCGTGGTCTTCCTGGTCGGCTCGGCGCTCTCCGGCCTCAGCCAGGACATGCAGCAGCTGATCCTCTTCCGGGGCATCCAGGGGATCGGCGCAGGGTCCCTCTTCCCGATCTCCCTGGCCGTCATCGGCGACCTCTTCACGCCGGCCGAGCGGGGCAAGTACCAGGGGCTCTTCGGCGCCGTCTTCGGCCTCTCGGCGCTCATCGGGCCGGCCCTCGGCGGCTTCATCACCGACAACATCAGCTGGCACTGGATCTTCTACATCAACCTGCCGATCGGGCTCATCTCGCTCCTGGTGGTGGCCCGGGTGCTGCCGGCGATCCGGCGCCCGCACACGGCCCTCAACCTCGACTGGGTGGGCGGGCTGGTCTTCATCGCCGGGATGATCCCGCTCCTCGTGGGGCTGACCAACAAGCAGTCCCACGAGTGGACCGACCCGGAGGTCGGCGCCCTCGTAGCGATCGGGCTCGCGATCCTGGCCGTCTTCCTCTTCATCGAGCGGCGCGTCCGGGAGCCGATCGTCCCGCTCGACCTGTGGCGCGACCGGACGTACGCCGGCTCGATCGTGGCGACCTTCTTCGTCTCGACCGGCTTCTTCGCCGCCATCGTGTTCCTGCCGCGCTACTACCAGGTCGTCCTCGGCGAGAGCGCCACGGCCAGCGGCTACGCCCTGATGCCGCTGCTCATCGGCGTCATCGCCTCGAGCATCGTGAGCGGCCAGATCGTCGCCCGGTCGGGGAAGTACAAGGTCCTCCTCCTGGCCTCGATCACGATCCTCGGGATCGGGACCTACCTCTTCACGAACCTCACCGCGACCACCGAGACGCCGCTCGTCTGGCTGTGGCAGGTCGTGCTGGGCATCGGGATCGGCCCGACGCTCGCGGTCTTCACGATCGTCATCCAGAACGCGGTGCCCTTCTCCAAGCTCGGCGTGGCGACCTCCAACCTGACCTTCTTCCGCCAGATCGGCGGCACGGTCGGGCTCTCCATCGCGGGCTCGCTGTTCGGGACGCAGCTGGCGACGCTCCTCCCGGAGCGGTTCCTCGCCAACCGCATCCCCCAGGCCTTCGTCGACCAGTTCCAGGGGTCGGCGGGCACCGGCTTCGACCTCAACAACCTGGTCGGCGTCGGCGGCGACCTCGGCCAGTCCATCCTGGCCGCCCTCCCGGCCACGCAGCGGCCGATGGTGGAGCCCTTCATCCCGACCATCGTGACCTCGGTCTACGAAGCGATCTCCCTGGCCATCGCCTCGATCTTCTGGCTGGGCGTCGGGGCGGCCGTCGTCGGCGTCGTGGCCGTGCTGGTGATCCGCGAGCTCCCGCTCCGGACCTCGCTGGGTCCGGCTCGGAGCGCTCCGCCCGTCACCGAGCCCGGCGCGGCCTCGGCGGTCGGGGCGCCAGCCACGGTCGGGGCCGCCAGGCCTGCCGGCCCCGCCGGGCAGCCCGGGGCGGTCCCCCAGCCCGGCGTGGCCGCGGTGGAGACCCGGCCGGCCGTCTCACCCGAGGGATGACCCGCGTCGCTCCGACGCCGCCCGACCTTGCCGCACCGGGCACGGAGGGAGCTCCGTTCGAGCCGGTCCTGCCGGCCGCGGAGCTCCCTCCGGGCGCCCTCGTGCGGGTGACGCGGGGGGACCTCGACGTGCTCCTGGCCCACGTCCCGGAGGGGATCCTCGCCACCGACGATCGCTGCCCCCACATGTCCGCCCCGCTCTCGCTGGGGCGGCTCCAGGGCTGCGTCGTCGGTTGCCCGCTCCACAGCGGGCGCTTCGACCTGTGCACCGGGGCGACCGTCCAGGTGCCGACGACCGGTGGGCTCGACGCCGACGGCGTCGCCCACCCAACCTGGTCGCCGCCCGGCGCCGAGCCGAAGCCGGAGCCCGCCGGACTGAAGGCAGAGGCGCGCCGCCTGACCCGCATCCGGCGCCTCCGCTACTACCCCGTCCGGGTGCGCGACGGGATGGTCGAGGTCGCCTTCCCCCGCCCGTAGGAGGGGACCCCGGGACCTGCACGGGGCATTCCCGTTTGACAGCCCGGCCCAAGCCGTCTACCGTCGGCCGTCCAATGTCAAACCGCCTCCTGAGGGGCATCGCCGCGCTGGCGATCGCCCTGGGGGCTCTCGCGTTCCCCAGCGCGGAGCCCAGCCGGGCGGCGTCGGCCGAATGCACGGGCTGGACCAGCTCCCTCGTGCCGCCGACGTCGATCCGGGTCTACCGAACGGCGGCGAGGCGCACCGTGACGGTGCCCTTCCGCGCATACGTCGAGACGGTCATGGCCTCCGAGTGGGGCCGGACCGCGCCCGATGCCGCGCTGCGCATCGGCGCCATCGCCGTCAAGCAGTACGGCTGGTACTTCGCGATGGTCTGGCGCGGCGGCCGCGATCCCGCAGGGAGCTGCTACGACGTCGTGGACACGACGCGGGACCAGCTGTACGCGCCGGGACGCCCGCTGGTGCCCTCCCACCTCGCGGCGATCGAGGCGACGTGGCGGGTGAGCCTCCGCAAGGGAGACCGCTTCATCATGACCGGCTACCGGCCGGGGACGGGCTCGTGCACGGCCAGCCTCGACGGCTGGCGGCTCTACCAGCGCGACGCCGTCGACTGCGTGCGTCGCTATGGCGACACGGCCGAGACGCTCGCCCGCCGCTTCTACAGCTGGGTCTCGTGGGTCGTCCCCGGGGCCGGCGACTACACCGGCGACGGCCGCGGCGACCTGGCCGCCATCAGCGTCGCCCCGGACACGGGCGAGACCACCGCCCGGATCTACACGGCCGACACGGCCTTCCGGGCGACCCTCGTGTCGACGGCGGCCAGCATCTCGACGTCGATCGTGGCGTCCGCGGCCGCCACCGGGAACGCCGTCGCGACGACCCCGCCCGAGCGACTCCTCGGCCGGGCGGCCGGCGACGTGGACGCGGACGGCCGCAGCGATCTCGTGCAGCTGGTCCGGACGGACGACGGGATCGCCCTCGAGGTCATGCTGGGCAGCGACGCCGGCCTGCAGCCGGCCACGGCCTGGTGGCGCGAGGTCATCGCCCCGGCCCCGGCCGATCCTGCCCCGGCCGATCCTGCCCCGGCCGATCCGGCGACGCCGGATCCCGCGGCGCCCGATCCGGGGACGGTCCCGCCGACCGTCGCTCCGGAGGCCTACCGACTGGTGGTCGCAGACTTCACCGGCGACGGCCGGGCGGACGCCGGCATCGTGCGGCTCCGGCCCGCGACCCCGCCCGAGACGCCCGACGCCCCGGGCGGCCCGCCGTCGACGACCCTCGAGGTCGCGGCCTCCAGCGGCACCGACTTCCAGCCCGTCGCCCGGACGTGGGCAGTGGCGGCCGACCTCGCGACGTCCACCTTCCTGGCCGGCGACCTGACCGGCGACGGGCGAGGCGACCTCGTCGTCCTCACCCCATCGCTCGAGGCGGCCACGACGGACCTCGCAGTCGCCGAGTCGCGTCCCAGCGGCCTCCTCGCCGACCTCGCCTCCTGGGGCACGGAGCCGTCGGCGCCCGACGCGTTCCGGGCCCTCGTCGGGGACGCCACGCGAGACGGTCGCGACGACCTGATCGTCATCCGCCGCAGCGGGGAGGACGGCATCCGCGTCATCGTTCAGCGCTCCTCGAGCGATGCCTCCGGCACGTCGTCGATGGCCTTCTCGCCGCTCTACTTCACCGCCCCCGTGCCCATCTCGTTCGCCGGCTCGCGCTTCAGCACGGCCGACCTGACGGGCGACGGGCGCGCCGACCTGGTCGCCCTCGTCGACCGGGGGGTCGACGAGTTCGGCCTCCCGCTGGGCAGCGACGCCTGGCGCTTCGTCTCCGACGGCCGGTCGTTCACGCCGACGGCGTGGTTCTCCGACCCGGCCCTTGCCTGGGGAACGACGTTCCCCTACTGAGCGGCCGGCCGGTCAGCCAGCCTGGCTCACGGTCTCGTACCGGAGATAGACGACGCCCGAGCCGAACCTCCGTTTCTCGAGCAGCCTCAACCCGAGGTGTCCGTCAGGCGTCCGGATCCACCCAGGCGTCCGGGTCGGCTCCCGCCCGGTCGCGGCGACCGCCGTTGGCGTCGACGAAGGCGCGCATCTCGCGGGCGACCTCGGCCACGTCGTCGGACAGCCGGACCAGGGCCAGCTCGTCCTCGGTCAGCATCCCGGCCGGGATCGCGGTCGCCCGCAGCCAGCCGAGCAGGCCCTGCCAGTACGTCGTCCCCACCAGGAAGACCGGGAAGTGGCGGATCTTGCCGACCTGGATGAGGGTCAGGGCCTCGAAGAACTCGTCCAGGGTCCCGAAGCCGCCCGGCATGATCACGAAGCCGTCGGCGTACTTCACGAACATGGTCTTGCGGGCGAAGAAGTAGCGGAACTCCACGCCGAGGTCGACCCACGGGTTCAGCCACTGCTCGTGGGGCAGCTCGATGTTGCAGCCGATGGAGAAGCCGCCCGCCTCGTGGCAGCCGCGGTTCGCCGCCGCCATCAGGCCCGGCCCACCGCCGGTGATGACGGCGAAGCCGGCCTTCGCCAGCTCCCCGCCGAGCAGCCGCGCGGTCTCGTAGAGGGGATCGTCCTCACTGACCCGGGCGGAGCCGAAGACGGAGACCGCCGACCCGACGTCGGCAAGGGCGTCGAAGCCCTCCACGAACTCGGCGGTGATGCGCAGGACCCGCCAGGGATCCGTGTCGGTGAAGGGCGCCCGGATGCGGCGAAGGAACCGCTCGTCCGCGGTCCCCGCGGAGGCCGGCGCCTGCCGCTCCACGGCCTCCCGGCGGACGACGAGGCGGCCCGCCCGCAGGCGATCGCGCCCGGAGGTGATCGGCTCGCCCGCGGTGGCGCGGGTGTCGGCCCGGGACTCGTCGGAGCGGGATGGTGGCTCGGATGGATGCGCGCCGCGGTCGGGCATGGCAGGTCTCCGGGGTCTCAGGGAGTCCGCGTCGAGGCGCGGACGGGCGCCGGGGCGACGGCCGGGGCGAGCCACGACCGCCAGGTCGCCTCCGCCGGGCCGGCCGTGAACGCGTTGCCGTTGCGGACCAGCGGCAGGCGGAGGAGGCGCACGTCGGCCAGGAGCCGCTCCGCCAGCTCGGCGTCGTCCATCCGCAGGTACCCGAGGCCCGCCTCCCGCCAGGCCCGGCCGTCCGCGTCGGCCAGCGCCCGCACGCCGAGCCGATCGACGAAGCGCCGCAGCTCCCCGGGCGCGATCGGGCGGCGGCGGAGGTCCGCGAGCTGGACGTCCACCCGTCGCTCCTTGAAGAAGCGGAGCGCGGCCCGGGTGGGCTGCGAATCGGCGAGGCCGAAGACCTGGATGGTCGGGCCGGGGATGGCGGGCATCGTGGGCTGATCGTAGCGCGGGGGCGCGACGACGTCCCGGGCTCCGGGCCTGCCGGTCGGCTCCGCGGCACGGTACGATGACCCGGCCAGCAGAGGAGGCCCCATGTCCGCCTGGTTCACCGTCCGCCTCGACGATCGCCCGGGCTCGCTCGCCCGCGCCGCGCAGGCCCTCGCCGATCGCGGGGTCAACATCACGGGGATCGTCGGCGTCGCGGAGGACACCGACGGCGAGCTCATGATCACCACCAGCGATGCCACCGCCACTCGCGAGGCCCTGACGGCGCTCGGCGTTGCCTTCGACGAGCACGACCCGACCGACCCGCACGGCCTGGCGACGCCCGGCTCGCTGGCCGACATGGCCCGCGGCCTGGCCGACCGCTGACCCAGCGCCTGCGGACCGAGTCCCGATGAGCCCCCGTCGCACCGCCGCGCTGCCGCCGACCGTCGCCATCCGCGTCGTCCACGAGGACCGGCCGGACGCGCTGCCGGCGATCCTCGCCGTCGTCGCCGCGGCTGGCGGGACCGTCCGGACCATGAGCACGGTCCGCCGGCTGGGCGCGGACACCGAGGGCGGCCATTTCGCCGTCGAGACCGAGATCGAGATCGAGGGGCTCCCCGAGGAGACCGTCGACGCCACCGTCGCGGGCGCCGCGGACGTCCGCGAGCGCCGCCCGACCCGGGCCCTCCACCGCATCTTCGGCAAGCGCGTCATCGTCGTCGGCGGCGGGGCCCAGGTCGCCCAGGTCGCCCTCGGCGCGGTGAGCGAGGCCGACCGTCACAACCTCCGCGGCGAGCGGATCTCGGTCGACACGATCCCCCTCGTCGGCGAGGCGAACATCGCCGGTGCGGTCCGCGCCGTCGCCGACCTCCCCCGGGCCCGGCTGCTCGTGCTGGCCGGCTCGATCATGGGCGGCGACATCAGCGTGGCCGCCGAGGAGCTGCGGGCCGTGGGGATCCCGGTCATCGCCCTCAACATGGTCGGCTCGATCACCGACCACGTCGACCTCGTCGTCGGCGATCCGGTCCAGGCCGGCACGATGGCGGTCATGGCCGTCGCCGACACGGCCACCTTCGACCTCGCCCGCCAGCGCGGCCGTCGCTACTGACGCCGGCGCTACTCCGCGGCGTCCGCCGCCCGGTTCGCCTCGATCGCCTCGAGGACCTTGGCCGGGGTGATCGGGAGGTCCTTGATCCTGACCCCGACCGCGTCGAAGAGCGCATTCGCGATCGCCGGGGCCGTCGCGGCCGCCGCCGGCTCCCCGATCCCCTTCGCCCCGAAGGGGGCCTCGGGATGGTCGGACTCGACGAGGATCGGGACGATCTCCGGCACGTCCTGGATCGTCGCCAGCTTGTAGTCGGCCAGCGTCCCGTTCGCGATCCGCCCGCCGTCGAGGACGAGGTCCTCGAACAGGGTGTTCGAGATTCCCATGACGACGCCGCCCTCGATCTGCTGCTCGCAGCCGGTCGGGTTGATCGCCCGGCCGATGTCGGCGGCGGCGGCGACCTTGACGACCCGGATCACGCCCGTCTCGATGTCGACCTCGATCTCCGCCGCCTGGGTGCTGATCATCCAGAAGATCGTGCTCACCGGCTCGAGGCCGGGATCGGCCGCCAGCAGCGCGGATCCCGCGCTGCTGTAGCGGGCCTCGGCGACGAGCGAGTAGCCCTCGAAGCCGTAGCGCCCGAGCAGCTCGCCGAGGGTGACCCGGGGGCCGACGCCGCGCGCGACGATGACCCCGTCGCGGAGGTCGAGGTCCGCTGGATCGATCTCCAGGACGTCGCCGGCCAGGGCCAGCGCCTTGCGCCGGATCTCGGCGCCGGCCGTGCGGATCGCGTTTCCCACGTGGAACGTGGTGCGGCTCGAC
This sequence comes from uncultured Chloroflexia bacterium, assembly GCA_963821235.1. Taxonomy (GTDB): domain Bacteria; phylum Chloroflexota; class Limnocylindria; order Limnocylindrales; family CSP1-4; genus CTSoil-043. The sequence continues at coordinate 1,418,532 of CAWGCS010000001.1, read as the reverse complement.
GCGACCGGCCCGTTGAACGGGGACGTGGCCGTGTCCGCGGCCGGCAGCGAGACGGCGTCGAGGGGGACGCCGACGGCGTCGGCGGCCATCTGGCAGAGGACGGTCGCCTGGCCCGCCCCGATCTCGGGGGCGGCGCACAGGACCACGACCCGGCCGTCCTGCTCCATCTTGAGGAGGACGTTCGAGCTCGTCGGGGTCGCTGTCTCCTTGACCATCGTGGCCAGGCCCTTGCCGCGGCGCAGGTGCGGGGCGGGCGCGCGGTCGACCGTGCCCCACGCGATCTCGCGCCCGACCCGCGCGAGCGTCTCCCGGACGTTGATCCCGCGCATCACCTGCCCATTGATCCAGGGATCGCCGTCCTCGTAGCCGTTCCGCAGGCGGATCTCGAGCGGATCGATCCCCAGCCGGTGGGCGATCATGTCCATCTGCGATTCGCAGGCCCAGGCCGCCTGCGTGGTGCCGTAGCCTCGGTAGGAGCCGGTCGGCTGGCGGTTCGTGTACACCATCCGGGACTCGTACTCGACGGCGGGGATGCGATAGGGGCCGAACACGGCTTTCGGCCCCCGAATGGCGACCCCGACCGCGTTGGAGGCGTACGCTCCGCCGTCCCAAAGGAGCTCCGCCCGACGGGCGGTGAGCGTGCCGTCGCGCCTGACACCGGTCTTCAGCCGGATGAACGCCGGCATGCGGACCTGCGACGCCACCAGGTCCTCTTCGCGTGAGAGCTCGACCCGCACGGGGCGCCCGGGAACACATCGAGCCAGCGCCACGGCGGCGGCCTCCGCGACGAGCGTGTTCTTGCCGCCGAACGACCCGCCGACGTACCCGACCACGATCCGAACCTGGCTGCTCGAGAGGCCGAGGGCGGCGGCCAGCTCGCCGCGCATCTGGAACGGCCGATCGGTCGGAACCCAGAGCGTGTACCCCTGGTCGGCCGGGTGGTACTCCACGACGGCGACGTGGGTCTCCATCGCGGCGTGGCTCAGGGCCTGGGCGGTGAACTCGTCCTCGAAGACGAGATCGGCCTGCCGTAGGCCCTCCTCGACGTCGCCGTGGCTGAAGCGAGCGACGGTGTTGACGTTGCTGTGGGCCACGATCTCGTGGCCGCCCCGGGGATAGGCGTGGAGGTCCGGGTGGACGAGCGGGGCATCCGGGGCAAGCGCCGCCCGGGCGTCCAGCACCGCCGGCAGATCCTCGTACTCGACGGCGACGAGGTCGAGCGCCGCCTGCGCCTGGAGCTCGGTGTCCGCGGCGATGGCCACGACCGGCTCCCCCACGAAGCGGACCCGGTCGATCGCCAGGAACGGCTGGTCCCGGATGGACGCGCCGAAGGTGAAGGGGAAGTCCCGGCCGGTGGCGATTGCCCGCACGCCGGGCGCCCGCTGCGCCCGCGAGGTGTCGATCGCGACGATCCGGGCGTGGGCGTGGGGACTCCGCAGGACCGCGCCGTGGAGCATGCCCGGCAGGGCCAGGTCGCTGCCGAAGGCGGCGCTCCCGGTGACCTTCTCGACGGCATCGACCCGGGGAGCCCGCGTGCCCACGGAGGTCATCAGGCGATCCCCTTCAGCGCGGCGGCCCGGACCGCGGCGAGCACCTTCGGATAGGTCCCGCAGCGGCAGAGCACGCCGGCGAGCGCCTCGGCGGTCTCCGCGGGATCCGGGTGCGGGGTCGTGCGGAGCAGCGCCGACGCCGCCAGCACCATCGCGGGCGTGCAGTAGCCGCACTGGATGGCACCGTGCTCGACGAAGGCGGCCTGCACCGCGTCGAGCGCGCCGTCCCGGGCCAGTCCCTCGATCGTCTGGACGTCCCGTCCCTCGGCGTCGGCGGCCAGGACGAGGCACGAGCTCACCGGCTCCCCGTCCACGAGGACGAGGCAGGCCCCGCACTCGCCCACGCCGCAGCCCTCCTTGGCCCCCTTCAGGTGGAGGGCCTCCCTGAGGAGCTCCAGGAGCGTCACGTTGGGCGCGACCTCGAGGTCGTGGCGGGCCCCGTTCACGGTCACGGTCAGGGGGATCATCGGCGCCGTGCCCCCTGCTGAGCGAGGGAGACGGCGTCGCGCAAGGTCCGCAGGGCCAGGACCCGGGTCAGCGATCGGCGGTAGGTGGCGCTGGCGCGCACGTCAGTGATGGGACGTGCCTCGTCGGCGGCCGCCCGTGCCGCTTCGGCGAGGCGCTCCTCGGAGGGGGGATGGCCGCGGAGCGATGCCTCTGCTGCCCGGGCGCGCAGCGTCGTCGGCGCCACCGAGGCCAGCGCGATCCGGGCCTCGGCGACCTCGCCGGCCTCGTCCAGCACGATGCCGGCCGAGACGCCCACGAGGGCGATGTCCCAGCCGCCGCCCCGCTTTCCGAGCTTGCGGAAGGCAGATCCCGTCCGCGGGGAAGGGTCGGGCAGGAAGACCGAGGTGATGATCTCGTCGGCGGCGAGGCAGGAGACGCCCGGCCGGACGTGGAACTCCTCGATCGGCACGGACCGGCGTCCGGCCGGGCCCTCGACCTCGACCAGGGCCCCGTGCACGATGAGCGGGGGCGCCATGTCCGAGGCCGGGGACGACCGCCCGAGGTTGCCCCCGATCGTCGCCAGGTTCCGGACGGGCCGGGTGCCGAGGGAGCGGGACGCCTGCCAGAGGGCGGGGTACCGCTCCTGGACCAGGGCCGACACCTCGATGGCGCAGATCCGCGCCAGTGCACCGATGCGCGTGCCCCCTTCGACCCGCTCGATCCGGTCCAAGCCACGGATCCGCTTGAGGTTGACGACGGCCGGCGGCCGCACCTTTCCCAGCTTCATGTCGACGAGCAGGTCCGTGCCGCCGGCGAGCAGGCGGGCGGCCCCGCTCTCTGCCGCCAGCAGCCGCACCGCCTCCTCGATGGAGGTCGGCTGGTGGAGGGTGAAGGGGCGGAGCCGGTTCACGCGGACGGCTCCGTCCACCGCAGGCCCTGGGCGTGGAACGACGCCAGAGAGGCCTTGACGCCGTCCACGGTCACGCCAATGTGCTCCAGTCCATCGTGGGGTTCGCCGCCGAGGCTCCCGGCGCTCCCGGATCATCGCCCCTCCCCGGCCGACGCCTGGAAGTGCCGGAATGCCCGCTTTCGTGTGACCTCCCCCCATGCGATCACCACGGCCTCGGATCATCCGCCCTCGGGCCCGACGCCGCGCGCTACGCTGTGGCCATGCGGATCGCGACCTGGAACGTCAACTCGCTCAAGGCGCGACTCGAGAAGGTCGAGTGGTGGCTGGAGCGGACCGTCCCCGACGTGCTCCTGATGCAGGAGACCAAGCTCGGCGACGACGACGCGCCGCTGCTCCCCTTCCGGATGCTGGGCTACGAGCTCCTCCACCACGGCGAGGGGCGCTGGAACGGGGTCGCCATCGCCAGCCGGGTCGGCTTCGAGGACGTCGTCACCAACTTCGGGGACGGGCCGGTGCGCAGCAGCGGACCAGGCGCCCCGGCGTTGAGCGAGGAGGACTTCGACCCCTTCGACGAGGCGCGCATGGTGAGCGCCGTCTGCGGCGGCATTCGCGTGGCCAGCATCTACGCGCCGAACGGGCGCGTCGTCGGCTCCCCGTTCTACGAGGGCAAGCTGCGCTGGTTCGAGCGCCTCGCCCGGTGGCTCGCCGAGACGGGGGATCCGGCCGGCCTGCTCGTCATCGGCGGCGACTTCAACGTGGCGCCCACCGACGACGACGTCTGGAACGCGGCCGCGGCCCACGGCGGGACCCACGTGTCGGAGCCGGAGCGGGCCGCCTTCCGGACGCTCCTCGCCTGGGGCCTGGTGGACACCTGGCGGGCCGCCAACCCCGGCCTCCGCCGGTTCACCTGGTGGGACTACCGGGCCGGCAACTTCCAGCGCAACGAGGGGATGCGGATCGACCACCTCCTGGCGTCCGGGCCCGCCGCGGCGCGGGTCGTGGCCGTCGAGGTCGACCGCGAGGCGCGCAAGGGGGTGCCGACGCCGTCAGACCACGCCCCCCTCGTCCTCGACCTCGACGAGCCCGGGAAGCCCTTCGACGCCGGGTGGTCCGGCACCGAGGAGCGCTTCGCGGCTCGCCGCGCGGCGAAGAAGGGCTGACCTAGCCCTCGACGGGCCCCGCCGGCACGGGCACCGAGACGGGCCGGCCCGTGCCGGCCGCCGCGCGGGCGCGCAGGCGCTTCGCCTCGGCCCCCTCGACCTCCGTCCGCCAGCCGCGGACCGTCCGTGCGCCGTCCATCGCGTAGCGATCGGCGACCATCAGGTCGAAGGCGTGGACCGAGGCCTCCTGGTTCGAGTAGCGACCCGCCGTCCAGCTGCGCGAGCGCGTGCCCTGCTGCTGGAGCTCGACGACGTGGTAGTCCTCCCTGTTCGTGATGTCCCAGAAGGCGACCGCGCCGGCGACGTCGACCGTGCCCACGTCGGCCGCCTCGACGTAGAGGTCGCAATGGACCGTGCTCCGGTTGGGCCCGTCCGGCCAGGCCTGGTGGGTGAGCACGTAGTCCGGGTGGACCGACACGATGAGGTTCGGCCAGAGGATGTAGTAGTAGATCCGCCGAGCTTCCGTCTCGTCGCGGGCGTAGAGGAGCGGCCGGCCGTTCCGCTGGCCGTCGACGGACATCGTCTCGCAGCCGTCGGCGAAGACCATCCAGCCGCCCTTCCACGGCCCATCGGCCAGGAAGTCCTCGCCCAGGTCGTACGGCGTCAGCCTGTTGAGGAGCGGGTGGACGCCCGGGCAGTGGTAGCACTCGCTGTAGTTCTCGGCCACGATCTTCCAGTTCGCCTGCACGTCGTAGGTCAGGCGCGCGGCGCGCCGCAGGCTGCCCATGTCGCGCCCGAAGCCGGCGTGGTGGTCGTGCCAGTCGCCCATGAAGGTCCGCAGGTCGGGCGTGGTCGCCTCGTCGGCGAAGCAGACGAAGACGAAGCCGCCCCAGGTGTCGGTCCTGATCGCCGTCAGGCCGGAGGTCTCCAGGCTGAAGTCCTCGAGGTCCTCGGTGTGCCGCGCCCGCACCAGCCGCCCGTCGAGGTCGTAGATCCAGGCGTGGTAGGGGCACTGGAAGCGCACGGCGGTGCCGCACTCGCGCTCCTCGACGGCGGTGCCGCGGTGGCGGCAGACGTTGTAGAAGGCGCGGATCACGCCGTCCCGGCCGCGGACGAGGATGACGTTCTCGCCGAAGAGGTCGCGGAGGACGAAGCTTCCAGGATCCGGGATCTCGTCGGCCCGCGCGACGGCGATCCAGTCGCGGAAGAAGACGTGCTCCACCTCCCAGTCGTAGATCGACGGGTCGTGGTAGGCCCGCGCCGGGAGGAGGGTCGCCCGGCGGAAGGGCGCCCGGATGGCGGCGATCTCGGCGGGGGTGAGCGGCGAGCGGTCGGGCAGACGCGTGACGGCCAAGGGTCCCTCCTCCATTGAGCTGCGATCGTAGCCGACGCGTCGGGAGGGGGCGCGCAGGCGGCCTGCCCGCCGGGACGGGCCGCGGCGAGGACGGGCTCGGCGCGACGGGCGGCCCGCGGAGGCGGGACCCGCGCTTCAGAGCTCGCGGGCGAGGACCAGCTCGTCGCGGATCGGGATCCCGCCCTCGCCGAGGAGGGGGATCTGCGGCTTCAGGCGGCGGCGGGCGTCGTCGACGGCCCGGGCGCGCAATGCCACGAGGGCGAAGCCGCGCCGCTGGTAGAAGCGGAGGGCGCGGACGTTGTCGTTCGTGGTGACGACCTCGAGGCGCGGCGCGCCCGCGGCACGTGCGGCGGCGGCGCACGCCTCCACGAGCGCGGTCCCCGCTCCGCCCCCCGGCAGCAGCGCCTCGAGGAGGACGATCTCCCATCCGCCCGCGATGGGACGGTGGAGCAGCACCCCGGCCGGCGTGCCGTCGGCACCGATCGCCACCAGCCCGTCGGCCCCCGCCGCATCGACGAGCTGGCCGCCGTAGGCCTGTGTCGGGCCACCCCAGCGCTTGTCCAGGATGCCGTGCAGCCACGGACGATCGCTCGAGTCCAGGCGCCGCACGGCCACCGCGCGGGCGGGATCGGTCATCCCAGGGTGACCGTCTCGTGCCAGCGCGGGATGTGGACCTCGAAGCCGAGCGCCGCGACCTTCGGCGCGAGCGCCGCCTGGGGACCTGGGTCGCCGTGGACCAGGAAGACGCGGCGCGGGAAGCCCGCCGCTCCGGGACCCTTCCCTGCAGCGAAGGCGGCCAGCCAGTCGACGATCTCGGGCTCGTCGGCGTGGGCCGAGAAGCCGCTCACGGAGCGGACCTGGCAGCGAACCTGGCGGACGGCGCCGTCAAGGCGGATCGTCCGGGCCCCGTCCTGGAGGTGCCTGCCCAGCGTCCCCTCGCCCTGGTAGCCGACGAAGAGGATGACCGCCGCCGGGTCGTCGATCAGCTCGCGGAGGTGGCCCAGGACGCGGCCCCCGGTCAGCATCCCGTTCGAGGCGACGATCATGTAGGGCCGAGGCGCGTGGGCGATGGCGCGCGACTCCTCGACGGTCTTGACGATCCGCTGGCGGGAGTAGTCGAGCGGCGTGTCGCCCGCCTCGAGGATCCGCCGCGTCTCCTCGTCGTAGTACTCGGCGTGCTCGCGGTAGATGGAGGTCGCCTCGCGGGCCATCGGGGAGTCGAGGTAGAGCGGCAGCTCGGGGATCTCGCCGGCCGCGACGAGCCGGTCGAGCGCCCAGATCAGCTCCTGGGTCCGCCCGATGGCGAACGAAGGGATGAGGAGGACGCCGTCGTGCTCGGCGACGAGGCGGACCACCTCGGCCAGGACGCGCCGCGCCTCCGCCTCGGGCTCGTGCTCGCGGCCGCCGTAGGTCGACTCGACGAGGACGTAGTCCGCGTCGGTGAGGCGGGTCGGGTCGCGGATGATCGGCGTGTTCCGCTTGCCGAGGTCGCCGGAGAAGACGACCAGCGTCTCCGGGCCGCCCGGAGCCTCCTGCACCCGGAGGCGCACGATCGCGGAGCCCAGGATGTGTCCCGCGTCGAGGAACGTGGCGTGGATCCCCGGCGCCACCTCCTCCTCGGCGTCGTAGCCGATGGCCCGGAAGCGCCGCAACGCCGCGACGGCATCGTCCTCCGTGTAGAGGGGCTCGTCGAGGTCGACGTGGACGTCCGCGGGCTGGGCCCGCAGGACCGCCTCGGGATCGGGCCCGGGCGCGCCCGGGTGAGCATGGCGGTCCCAGGTCCCCTCGCCGGCCTCGGCGGGATCGGGGACCGCCTCGTCGTCGATCGCCCGGCCGGCGTCGGCCTCGTCGATCGCCCGCTCCAGCCGCCGGAGGTCTCGCGCATCCTCGGCCTCAGCCTTCTCCGGGTTCCGCCGCTCCCAGCGCGCCTCGCGCTTGGCGAACTCCTCCTGGAGCCGCCCGGAGTCCATGAGGACGAGGCGCGCCAGCTCCATCGTCCCGGACGTCGCCCGGATCGGCCCCCGGAAGCCCTCCCGCACGACCACCGGGATCAGCCCGCAGTGGTCGAGGTGGGCGTGCGTCAGGAGGATCGCGTCGAGCGCGGCCGGGTCGTAGCCGAGGGGCACCCGGTTCCGGACCGCCTCGTTGGGCCCGCCCTGGAACATCCCGCAGTCCACGAGGATGCGGGCCCGGCCTGTCTCGAGCAGGAACTGGCTGCCGGTCACCGTGGTGGCGGCGCCCAGGAAGGTGATCTCCATGGGCGCATGGTGCCACGCGCCGCCTCGCCTGGGCGCCCCGCCCCGACGACGCCCCGCGCCCGCCCGGACCTGGCGCATAGTGCAACAGCCGACGGCGGGATCGCGCGATGCGCCGTGCCGGGGCCGTAGGCACGACGGCCGTCCTACGCTCGACCAGCTTCCCGCAGGGCGGTGAGCAGCTCCGCGTACCCCGCGTGGCGGGACCGCACCGTTCCGAGGGCGTCCAGCGGAGCCCACGGCGCGGCCCTCGGCCGCTCGATCGGGTCGAGGAGCACCACCGTGGACGTCACGCCCGCGGCCGGCAATCCGCGCTCCCACCACGCGCGGAATGCGGCCGAGTCGTCCGGCCCGAGACTGCGAAGCGTGGCGCCCCGGATTCGCGCCACGTGAAGGCACTCGGCGGTCCACGCGATCGTCAGCACGTGCGTCACCGACCGGAAACCAGCCCGGAGTACGAACCACCTGGCAAGCGCGGCGGGAAGGTACTGCCGCTTCGCGTTCCACGAGCCTGCCAGCTCACCGAGGTTCGGCACCGCCGTCTTCACTTCGTGGTGGAGGAGGTCCGGTCCGGCGGGCTCAACGACCGACAGGTCGGCGCGCCCGGCGAATTGGTGGTGCTGGTACGGATCGTCGGCGGTCACCTGGCGTCCGGGCGCCGTGTATCGCTGAGCAAGCATCTCGACCATCGCGGCATGGACCGGGTCTTCCGCGCGACCGGGTCGCGCCCGCGTCCGTGGGTCTTCCAGCGCGACCTCCAAGCGGAGCCCGAGCGCTGTGCCAAGACGAGCATACGTCTCCAGGGTGGTCGGCTCTCCGCGTTCCACGAGGTAGACCAGGCTCCGCGAGACTCCGGCCTCGTCCGCCAGCCGGCCCGTCGTCCATCGCCGGCGCTGCCGGCCCACCCGCACCTCTGCCCCGAGAGCGGCGCAGACCGCATCCACCCTCGCCAGCACGGCTGCGCCCGCGGGACGGAGCGTTCGAAACGGCGACATGGCACGTGAAGTCAACACCACGGTCCTTGCCCGCGGCCTATCGCGCCCCGGCGGCCTGGAGACGGGATGGTCCCCGCCCGTGTCCCTCAGGTGACCGGCCACGACCGAGCGGGCCGAGAGCGATCCCGGCGCGTCCCGGTCGTGGTGGCGGGCCGCGCCGGCCCCACACGCACCGGACCCGCGAACACGGGCCGGTTCCGTTGACTTCGCGTGCGATCCGGCTGCTCGAAGGCCGACGGGCCCAGGCCCGGCGAGCAGGGGGATCTCCCCGCCCCGCGCCCCGGCGTCCGGCGTCAGGCGACCCGGATCAGGACGAGGGCGTCGATCGCGACCGCGGCGAACAGGACGGTCAGGTAGCTGATCGAGAACTTGTAGAGGCGGATCGCGCCCGCGGTCGTCCCCTCCACGCTCACCGTTCTCGCCAGCCTCGCCGCCTGCCAGAGGAAGAGGGCGCCCATCGCGACGGCCGCGACGAGGTAGATGAGGCCCATCTTGGCGACCGCGAAGAAGACCAGGCTGATCGCGACGAGGAGGATCGTGTAGAGCAGGATCTGGCGCGTCGTCTCGGCCGTGCCCCGGACCACGGGAAGCATCGGGACGCCGGCAGCCGCGTAGTCCTTGGCGATTCGCAGGCTCAGGGCCCAGAAGTGGGGCGGCGTCCAGTAGAAGACGAGGGCGAAGAGGAGGAGGGCGGGCACCTCGATGCGCCCGGTCACGGCCGCCCAGCCGATGACCGGCGGGAGGGCGCCGGCGGCACCGCCGATCACGATGTTCTGGGTCGACGTCCGCTTCAGGAGCATCGTGTAGACGACGACGTAGAAGGCGATGGCCAGGAGGGTCAGGAAGGCCGCCACGAGGTTGACGAAGTAGGCGAGGAGGGCGATCGCGATCACCCCCAGGGCGACCCCGAAGACGACCGCCTGCTCCGGCTCGACGGAGTGCGCCGGGAGCGGTCGGCGCCTGGTCCTCGTCATGAGCAGGTCGATGTCGCGGTCGAGGTACTGGTTGATCGCGTTGGCGCTGCCGGCGGCGAGCGTCCCGCCGAGGAGCGTCCAGGCGACGAGCCAGCCCCAGTCGATCCAGTTCACGCCGGGCAGGTCGCGCGTGGCCAGGACCATCGCCGGGACCGTCGTGATGAGCAGGAGCTCGATGATCCGCGGCTTCGTCAGCGCGACGTAGGCGCGGATCGTGTCGGAGACCGGGCGCCGATCGCTCGCCGACGAGCGCTGCCCCGGGGGGCCCCCGGGCTCGTCGCTGCCGGGGCCTGCCGGCCCGACGACATCGACGGCCGCGGAACGGGCGCCGTAGTAGCCGACGAAGGCGGCGCCCACCGCCGCCGTCCAGACGAAGGCCGCGAGGGCGACGTGGAGAGTCTGGGTCCAGGGGGCCAGCTGCGTCCAGACCTGGAGGGCGCCGACGACCGCCTGAAGCGGGTAGAGCACGGCGGCGATCGTGACCAGCCGGAAGACCGTGCGGTCCACCCGGCCGGCGCGACGGCCGCGCCAGGCGGCGAGCCAGGTCCCCGCGAGCACAACTCCCACCACCACGCCGACGTAGCGGTGCAGGGCGTGGGTGAAGGCCAGGGTGGCGGTCGCCGGGGGCATGTCGCCGAAGGGGGGAACGACGGCGCCGCCCATCAGCGGCCAGTCCGGGAAGACGAGGGCCGCATCGAGGGCGGTCACGTTCGCCCCGAAGATCAGGAGGGCGAACGTCGCGGCCGCCGTGAACGCCGCCAGGAGGGTGAAGCGCTGGCTGCGGCCGCGGCCCGTGAGGCGCGCCGGATACGACGCCCGGACGAGGAGGTAGGCGAGGAGGCCGGCCACGGCCATGGCGGCGGCGAGGTGGGCGGTGACCGACGCCCCCGAGTTGCCGAGGCGAACGGTCTCGCGCCCGAGCCAGGCCTGGAAGCCGACGAGGGCGACGGCGCCGAGGCTGCCGATCACGAGCCCCCGCCGGTCTCGGTGGTCGACGACGGCAAGGACGGCGACCCCGAGGACCATGACCCCGATGACGGCGGCGATGAGGCGGTGGATCCACTCGGCCCACGCCTTGAACTCCAGCGGCGGGATGGCCTGGCCGTAGCAGAACGGCCAGTCGGGACAGCCCAGGCCCGATCCCGTGGCGCGGACGACGACGCCCACGATCACGAGGGCCAGCGTCATCGCCAGCGTCGCCGCGACAAGCTTCTGGAAGCGGGTCAACGATCCTCCGCCCGGGTCGATCTCCGGAGCGCTCCTCCCGAGCACCGCGCCGCCGCGGCGGGCGGGCAGCCCTGCCCCCTGCCCTCCGGCCTCGTGCACTCCGCGTGAGCGGGCCGGATTGTACCGTGCCCGCCTCGAGAGGCGCGGCGGCGGTCGCGGTGTGCTCGCGCGGGATGTCCCCGTGCGGGGTGCGGGATCACCTCCCCTGGAGCGATGACCGTGTGCGCATCGCGCGCGCATCACCGAGAAGGGGCGCCGGCAAGCGCGCTGGGGGTCGCCGGCGGCTGCTCCGCTGATGCCCCGGTGATGTCCGGCCGATGCGGCCACGGGCATCGCCGCGGAGGGTGACGCTCGCGTGGTATGGGGTGCGAGCGCCTCGGGCGGCCCGGCCCGGGCAACCTGCGCCGGCCACCCTGCGCCGGCCACCCCTGCCCACGGCGCCCGGCCGGCGATCCGGCTAGCATCTCGCCGTGCGCATCCTCCTCCGGCGTCGGATTGCCGTCCTCCCCCGGCTCGCCCTGGTAGCCGGTCTCGTGGCGGCCTGCTCGGGCTCCGGCGGGACGACGCCGACGCCTGCCGCCACGCAGCCGTCCACGCCGTCCGCGACCGGCGCCGCCTGCGACACCTCCAGCCTGCCGGGATGGCCGCAGCCCGGCCAGGTCACGACGAGCGGGGTCATTCCCGTCCTGGCCAGCTCGGAGCGCCTCGTGGGCACGACCCGTCTCCTCTTCGCCCTCGTCGATGACAAGAACCAGCCACTGGCGAACGACAAGCTCCAGGTGCAGATCGGCTTCTTCGACCTTTGCGCCAGCCCGGACACCCCGACCTCGATCGTGACGCCGGCGTTCGAATGGGGCATCGTCGGCGTCCGCGCCTTCTACGCCGCGACCGTCAACCTCACCCGCGCCGGACCGTGGGGCGCGGCCGTCGCCGTCACCGACCCGTCGACCGGCACGACCACCGGCGCCAAGCTCCAGTTCACGGTCGCCGAGAAGGGCACGACGCCGCCGATCGGGGCCCCGGCTCCGTCCGCCAGGACGCTTACGATCGCCGACGTCGGCGGCGACGTCCGGCGCGTCTCCTCCGACACGAAGCCCGAGCCGTCGTTCTACGAGACCTCGCTCGACGCGGCGCTGGCGGCGAAGGAGCCATTCCTGCTCGCCTTCATCACCCCGGCGTTCTGCAAGAGCGCCCAGTGCGGCCCGACGATGGAGGTCGTGAAGGCGGCGGTGAAGGAGGCCCCGATCCGGGTCGTCGCCGTGGAGCCGTACGAGCTCGTCTACCAGGACGGCCGCCTGCAGCCCGTCCTCCAGAACGACAGCTTCGTGCCGGTCGAGGCGGCCAACGCCTACGGCATCCCGACCGAGCCGTGGGTCTTCCTCGTCGACGCCGCCGGGAAGATCGCCGGGTCGTACGAGGCGGTCGTCGGCGAGCAGGAGCTGGCGAACGCCATCCGCGCCATCACGAAGTAGGCCTGGCGGGACCGGGGTCGACCGGACGGGCCCGCCCCGCACGGCGGGCGCGCGACCCGATCAGCCGGGATACCCGGTGATCGCCCGGATCTCCTCGTAGAGGGGCTGCAGCCGCTCGTACATCCGCCGATAGACGCGCCGGTAGAGGGCATCGTAGAGCGCCGCCGCCGCGGGCCCACGACCCGCTCGATGGCCGTCGCCCCGGCCGGCGGGAGTTCGTCGACGATCGACTCGTCGCCCCAGCCGTTCCAGCGTCGCATGGACAGATCATGCGCCGCCGCCGCGGCCGCCCGCACGGGCCGTTGGGCCGCCGTCAGGGGCCATTGGGACGACGACGCGGCGCCACCGGGCCCCTCGGCGCGACGCCGTCCACCCCAGCGGCGCCACGAGCGGCCGCCCGTGGCGCCGCCGCGCGGGCTACACTCCCCCGAAGGAGGTACCCGATGGGCGACAAGACACCCAAGCGACCGCCGAAGCCGAAGAAGCCCAAGGCGCCGAAGACGCCGTAGCGCCGGCCGCCGCGACCGCGGCCACCTCCCGGACGGGCTTCAGCCCCGTCAGGCGGAGGCCGTGCCGGCGCTGCCAGCCGATGCGGCGTTGCCGCCCGCCCCCGTGCTGCCCGGGGCGTCCAGCGGCGTCCCGTCGGCGCAGCCCGGGCACGTGTCACGGCCGGGCTCGAACGTCGGGATCTCCAGCTGCCAGAGTCCCTGGACGGGGTAGCGGCGGTCCGTGGCCGACGAGGCCAGGACGGCCGTCCCGCCGGATCGGTCGGCCATCACATAGCAGCCCACGATCTCGCCGCCTGCCTGCTCGACGGCGGGGATCATGGCGGCCAGCGAGCCGCCCGTGGTCAGGATGTCGTCGACGAGCAGGACGCGCTCGCCGGGCTCGACCCGGAAGCCGCGCCGGAACTCGCGATGGGTCGCGCCGTCCGCGTCGCGGACCTCCTCGGCGAAGATGCCTCGGACGCCCAGCTGGCGGGCCGTCTCGAAGGCGAGCACGATCCCGCCGGTCGTCGGCCCGGCGACCAGGTCGACCAGGGGCCGCCCGTCGGTGCCGCGGGCGGCGGCCGCCCAGAACGAGCACAGCTCGCTCGTCACCGCGGGGTCCTGGAGGAGCATGAACTTCTCGAGGTAGCGCGCGCTGTGGCGGCCGGACTTGAGGAGAAAGTGGCCCTCCCGCAGCGCGCCGGCGCGCTGGAAGAGCGCCTCGGTCCGTTCGGCGACGGCGGCGCGGGCGGCGAGCTCCAGGGCTGGGCGGATCGTGGTCATGGGCTCAGTCTACGAGCGGTCCATCGGGCCCGTCCGGCTCGACGGGTTGGGTCGGCTCAGCGGGCCGGTTCGGCGCCCCAGGCCCCCGGTAGAGCGATGGGTCGAACCGGTTCGGCGATTCCGGCGGGCGCCAGATGTCGTCGGCTGCGGCGGGAAGGGCCTCGGCCGCGGTCGGCGCCGGCGCCCCGCAGCGGTAGCAGGCGAGCGCGACCGGCTGGTTCACCGAGTGGCAGGCGCCGCACGCCCACGGCGGTGCGTCCGCGGCCAGCCCGTGCCGCGCCCGTGACCAGCGCGCGATCCTCGGCCCGAGCCTCGGCTCGAGCCACGCGGCCACGGGACCCGCGATCCTGGCCAGCGCGGCCGTGACGAAGATGACGATCGCGATCGCGAGGGCGATCCACAGGACGGGGATGAGGATCGCGAAGAAGCCAAGCGCGTCCTCCATCGCTGGACCTCGCTACGGGCGGTACTCCACGCCCTTCGCCGAGGCCGGCCCGGGCCGCCTCGGCAACGCCGTCCCGATGAGCGGCTCGTACGAGGCCAGGCGGCGCCGGGCGCACTCCCCCGCCAGCTCGTCGGCCAGCCGCACCGGGAGCGTCGGGTCGGCGAAGATCGCCGTGCCGACTTGCACGGCGACCGCGCCGGCGGCGAGGTAGTCGAGGACGTCGTCGAGGCAGGTGACGCCGCCGATCGCGACGACCGGGATGTCGACGACCTGGGCGACCTCGTAGACGATGCGCAGTGCGACCGGCTTGATCGCGGGGCCGGACAGGCCGCCGTACGTGTTGCCGAGGAACGGACCGGTGCGATCGGGCCGCAGGGCCATCCCCGAGAGCGTGTTCACCGCCGAGAGGGCGTCCGCGCCGGCCTGGGCGATGGCGGCGGCGATCGGGCGGACGTCGGCCACGTTCGGCGACAGCTTCACGATCAAGGGCAGGTCCGTCGCCCGCCGCACGGCTCGGGTGACGGCGGCCGCGGCATCCTGGTCGATGGCGAACTGGAGGCCGCCCCGGCCGACGTTGGGGCAGCTGATGTTCAGCTCCACGCCGGCGACGCCGGGCACGAGGTCGAGCTTCCGCACGACCGCCACGTAGTCTTCGATCGACTCCCCGGCCACGTTGACGATCACCGGGACCTTCCAGGTCGCCCACAGCGGCGCATAGCGTTCCAGGACCGCCTCGATGCCGGGGTTCTGGAGGCCGATCGAGTTCAGCATCCCGCCGGGCGTCTCGGTGACCCGCGGGGGCCGGTTCCCGAGGCGCGGCCTGAGGGTTGTCCCCTTGCAGCAGATCGCCCCGATCCGCTGGACATCAACGACGTCCGCGTACTCCACGCCGTAGCCGAAGGTGCCCGAGGCGACGAGGATCGGGGTCGGGAGGACGAGCCCCCGCCCGAGGTCGACCGAGAGGTCGATCGAGGCGGGGTCGAACCCGCCCGAGGCGCCCGCCCGGCGGCCTCCCGGCGCGACCGGGGCGATCGTCGGGCTGCCGAGGGCGATGACCGGCGACGTGCGCGGGCTGCCGGTGCCGGCCGGCGAGCCGCGCCCGGCGGGCCTGCCCGCGCCGTTCGCCGGGCCGGCCCTCGGCTCGACGATCGCGCTGCGGATCGTCCGCACCGTCGGCGTCCGCCTGGCCTTGCCGCCGGCGCCGCCGGCTGGCCCCGGCGCCTTGCCGTGCGTGACCACCCGCTTCTTCGGCCTCATCGGTCGCCTGCCCCGCTCATCGCTTGTCGGACCCCGCGCCCACCGTCGCCTCCCAGTCGATCTCGTCGCTGGCGAAGACCGGGCCCTCCCGGCAGACGCGCTGCGGCCCCTCGACGCCCCACACGACACAGCCGAGGCAGGCCCCCACCGCACAGCCCATGTTCTGCTCCATGGCGACCTGCAGGAATGCCTTGCGCCGTGCCTCGGGCGACCCCGGGCGGACCGGCTTGCCGGCGCCGCGCTTGCGACCGAGCGTGGCGACTCCCAGGCGCCCGGTCCGTCCCGTGGCCGCGGCCGCGAGCGTGCGCAGCATCGGCAGCGGGCCGCAGGCGAAGGCCTGGTCGGCCCAGGCCTCGTACTGCAGCACGAGGTCGGTCACGAACCCGTGGTACCCCACGCTCCCGTCGTCGGTCGCCACGACATACTCGACCTCGTCCGGGAGGAGCGAGCTGGGGTAGACCTCGGAGGCGTCCCGGCAGCCGTACAGGAGGACCACCTGGCGCCCGTCGCGGAGCGCCTCGTCGGCGAGGAGGCGCACGTCGGCGATCCCGAGGCCGCCGGCGACCAGCAGGAGGTGCCGGCTGCGGGCGTCGACCTGGAACCCCTGGCCCAGCGGGCCGAGCATGTCGAGGCGGTCCCCGGGACGCATCCGGGCCAGCCAGGCCGTCCCCTTGCCCACGGCCCGGAAGTGGATCGAGATCGTGCCCGTGGCGGCGTCGGCGGTGTTGACCGTGAAGGGTCGCCGGAGGACGAGCCCCGACCAGTCGCCCGTTCGGACGTGGACGAACTGGCCGGCCCGCGCCGCCGCGGCGAGGGGCGGGGCATGGTAGTGCTGGAGCCACTGCCCGGGCAGGATCTCCCGGCTCTCGAGGAGCTCGGCGTCGGCGAGCTGCATCTGGGCGGCGCCGGGCCCGGGGTCGTCAGGCGGACGGCCTAGCGGCCTCGGTCCTCCTCATCCTCTTCGTCCTCCTCGTCCTCTTGGTCTTCCTCGTCCTCTTGGTCTTCCTCGGCGTCGTCGTCCTCGTCGTCCATCTCCGGCGCCACCGACGGGTAGGCCTCGGCGACGGCGTCGGCCACGTCGCCGAAGACGTCCGTCGGGTCGTAGAACTCGACGAGCTCCTCCGGCGTGCCGAGAGTCCGCCATGCGCCCTCCGCGCCCTCCGGGACGACCTCCGCGACGATCCGCCCGGCGCCCGTCAGAGTAAGCCGCTCGTCGTCGTCGTCGATGACGATGAGGTCCCCCAGGTGACCGGCGAGCGAGGCCGCGGTCGACTGGAACTGCTCCAGGAGGTGGGCCTCCGACAGCTGGCTCCGCTCCTGGAAGGTGAGGGCGAGGTCGTAGAGCCGATGCGCCGCCGTCTCCGGATCGTCGGCGTCTTCCGGCTGGCTGGCCGCCCACTCGTTGGCGGCCGCGGCGTAGGCGTCGACGTCGGCCGGCGCCACCGTCTCGTCGGGGGCGATCCCGGCCACGTTGAGGAGGTCGTCGGCCGCGGTCGGCTCGGGCTCCAGGCCAGCCTCCTCGCGGGCCGCCTCGGCGAACGCGGCGTAGATGTCGGACGGGTTGTAGAGCTCGACGAGCTCGGCTCCCGACTCGATGACCTCGGTCTCGCTGATCCACTCGCCCGTCTCCTCGTCCTGGTAGCGGGCGCGGCTACGGAAGGTGAGGTCTGGCGCGATCGAGAGGTAGTCGGGATCGTCGTCGATGAGGGTCATGCCGCCGATCTCGGAGATCCGCGCGGCGTTGGCCTTGAGGAAGCCGTCGAGCTGCTCGGCGGCGCGGGAGAGGAAGTCGGAGCGCTCCAGCGCCGCGTCGCGAGCGAGCTCACCGAGGAGGTCGGCGCGGTTCATGTCCATGGCTCGCGTCTCCTTGTCGTCGAAGGTGGCGGTCCGGCAGCCGGGCGGCACGCGCCGCCGTCAGCCGTCCCCCTTGGTGAGGGTCTCGATGCCGAAGTACTTGAGGTCCGGTCCCATGCGCTCGCGCAGGAACATCGCGTGGTGGCGCTCGAACATCCACTCGCCGGCCCGGTGGCCCAGGGCAGCGACGCTCTCGTCGCTCTCCAGCTTGTCGATCGTGGCGTAGTCGGGAAGCTCGAGGAGGATGACGTTGTCGTAGTCCCAGCCGTAGGCGACGTTGTACCAGCCCAGAAACCGGATGCCGTACTTCTCCTCGTACTCGCGGACCTGGCGGGGGAAGAGGGTGCGCATGAAGAACTTGAAGAAGGAGTCGCGGCCGCGGCGAACGGAGAAGAAGGTCGCGAGGACCGGCACCGGCTGGGGCCTCCCTGGGGCGGGCTGACGTCGGCCCGGGTGCAACCCGGGGCACCTATTGTCGCACGCCGGGATCGGGCTCCTCGGGCCCGGCGAACGGCGGCGCTTCGTCGGCGACGGCTGTTGCGCCTTCGTCGGCGACGGCTGTTGCGCCTTCGTCGGCGGCGGTGGCGGCGCCCACGTCGGCCGGCGGCTGCTCGCCAGGCGCAGCGTCGTCGCCCGCCGATGGGCCGTCCGAGGGATCGCCCTCCCGGTCGTCGGCCCGTTCGGGCTCCCGCGCTCCCCGGGTCGCCCCGTCCCCCGTGCCCGCATCCGCGGTCGACCCGGCCGCGTCCGGTGCCGTCGTCGCCTGCTCGTCCTCGAGCTCGCCGACCGTCCTTGTCGTGCTGGCGAGCGGCCGCCGGCGACCCTGGGCGCGTCGATCGGCCGCGACGAGACGGAGCAGGAAGATCACCGTCTGCCCGGTCAGGAGCAGCAGGCCGATCACGATGAAGAGGAGGATCGCGAGGACCTCGAACGGCCAGTCCAGGTTGATGCCGACGGGGATGGCGATGAGGAACGAGGCCAGGACGATCAGCTGGAACCAGAAACAGCCGAGGCCGGGCCCACGCTCCGGATCGAGCTCCTCGCCCCGGTACTCGGGCCGGCGCGGCCGGGCGTCCCCGGGGGTCGGGGCGCCGGCGACTCCCGGGCGCCGGCCGGAGTGGGTGGGGCTGGCGCCGATCGCCGGGCCATGCGCGGCGGGTGCGTCCGGGACCCCTGCGCGGGCACCGGCAGCCGGCCCGGCGGGCGGCGTCGGGGCACGGTCCGGCTGGGACGTGGTCGGGTTCGGGTCGTCGTCCGTCACTGGATCCTCGCGATGCCCGCGGCGGGGCGCTGGGTCGTCGGCGTCACGATACCCCTTGCCCGGGTGCACGGGAGGGGCACCGGGCGCCGGCGGCGCCTCGGAAGGGGCGCCGGGCCGCGCCACCGCCCGCGCCACCGCCCGCGCCACCGCCCGCGCTACGGCCCGCGCGCTACCCTTGGGCGATGTCCGATGAGCGCGATCCCCTTGCCGCCGCCCGCTGGCACCCCGAGCCGGAGCTGCTCGCCTTCGGCGACGAGCGGGCTGCCCGGGCGGCCCTCGAGCGGCTCGGCGAGGCGACCTGGCGGACCGCGCTCGACTACCTCTACCGCGAGGGCGTCCGGCGCGGCGTGGCGCCGGTCACCTACCCGGGCCTGCGCGGGCAGTACTTCGCCCCCTCCGGCGGCCGGCCCGCCCCCGCCCCGGATGGGCCGACGACGTCGGTGGAGATCCTCGCCGAGTTCCGGGAGCGACTCGCGCCGTACCTCCTCAACGCCTACCACCCCGGGACCCTGAGCTACTTCACCCCCGCGCCGCTCCCCATGTCGATCGCCGGCGAAGTGCTCGCCCAGTGGGCCAACCAGGGGATCGACGTCTGGGCGTGCGGGCCGGTCGGGGCCTTCGTCGAGGAGGAGGTCGTCCGCTGGCTGTGCGACCTCGTCGGCTACGGCGCCGACCCGGCGCAAGGTCCCGAGAGCTTCGGCGTCCTGACGTCCGGCGGGACCCTGGCCAACGTCATGGGTCTCCTGGTCGCCCGCGACGTCCACCTCACGCGCCGGCTGGAGGTCGCCGCGGCCGGCCTGCCGCCGACCGCCGCCCTCGATCCGGACGCCATGGCCGCCGCCGGCCTGGGCTTCCAGCCGAGGCCGCCGCGCGGCGCCGCCCTCGAGGGCTGGCGCGTCTACACCTCCGACCAGTCCCACTTCTCGATCGCCAAGGCGCTCGACACCCTCGGCTTCCCCGCCGGCACCCTTGCCGTCGTCCAGTCCGACGATCGCTTCCGGCTGCGCGGCGCCGCGGTCGAGCGGCGAATCGAGGCCGACCTCGCTGCCGGCCTGCGGCCCCTCGCCATTGCGAGCGTGGCCGGCAGCACCAACACGGGGAGCGTCGACCCCACCGGGGAGCTGGCAGACGTGGCCGCGCGCCACGGGCTGTGGCTCCACGTGGACGCCGCGTACGGCGGAGCGGCGCGCCTCTCCGCCCGCGACGCCGGCCGGGTGCCCGACCTTGCCCGGGCCGACTCGATCACGATCGATCCCCACAAGTGGTTCTTCCAGGCCTACGACATCGGCGGGCTCCTCGTCCGTCGCCGCGCCGACATGGAACAGACGTTCCACCATGCGCCGGAGTACTACCGGACCGCCCACCACGAGGAGCAGCCGCTCAACTGGTACGAGCTCGCCCTCGAGGGGACCCGCCGCTGGCGAGCGCTGAAGCTGTGGATGAGCTGGAAGCACCTCGGGACGGCAGGCTTCGGCCGCCTGGTGGAGGCCAGCGACGACCTGGCGGCCCACCTCGCGGCGCGGATCGCCGAGGCCGACGACCTCGAGGCGATCCCGGAGGGCCCGCCCGAGCTCTCCGTCGTCTGCTTCCGGCACCTCCCGGGCGGGCGGGCCGGAGCGGCGGCGATCGAGCGGGCCGACCCTGGCGCCCTCGACCGCTACACGGACCGCCTGGCGACGCTCCTGCAGCACTCCGGCGAGGGCTGGCTCTCCACGACGGTCCTGCGCGGGCGGACCTGCCTCCGGGCGGGGATCGTCAACATCCTGAGCTCCCCGGCGGCCGTCGACACGATCCTGCAGCGGCTGCGGGAGCTCGCGCCCGAGGCGGCGCGCGAGGCGGGCCTGCCCGCGATCGACTGAGCGGAGCGGGCGTCACGCGACGGGGCGGGCCGCATGCAGCTGCGACGCACCCTGGCGGCCTGCGGGCGGCCCGCCCGTCTACGTGCTCGGCGAGGGCGGATCGACGGCCATGCGGACGCAGTCCCGTCCACCCTCCTTCGCCCGATAGAGGGCCCGGTCGGCCGCGGCGACGAGCTCGTCCTGGCTCTCGCCCACTCTCCAGACCTTCACCCCGAAGCTGATGGTGATGGCGACATCGCCCGCCTTCGTCGGAATCGGTGTCTGCGCGACCAGGGCGCGCGTGCGCTCGTACGGAAGGATCGCGGTGGCGTCCCTGACGTGATCGGTGAGAACCACGAACTCGTCCCCGCCGTGGCGGCCAAGGACGTCGTGTCCTCGCAGGGTGCCCTCGATGAGATGAACGAGGCCGCACAGCACCTCGTCCCCGGCCTGGTGGCCGAGCGTGTCGTTGATGACCTTGAACTGGTCGATGTCGCAGACGCCCAGGGCGAGCCCGTGATCGTGCCGGCGCTCGGCGGCCAGCTCGCGGGCAAGGACGCCGGCGAACGCCCGGCGGTTGAGAGCACCGGTCAGCGGGTCGTGCGTGGCCTCGTGGTTGAGCTGGTCGCGCGTCGCGCGCAAGCTCGCCTGCAGGTCGACCATGCGCCGGCCGACCTCGACCCTGGCGCGCAGCTCGCCCGCGTCGAAGGGCTTGGCCAGGTAGTCGTCGGCCCCGGCATTCAACCCGGCGACGATGTCCGCCTTCTCGCCTCTCGAGGTCAGGAGGATGATGTAGGGCGGCTGGTCGGACTGCAGGGTGCGGACGCGGCGGCACACGTCCACGCCGGCGAGGCCGGGCATCATCCAGTCGAGGATGGCCAGCCTGGGCGCATCGGGTCCCAGCATCACCTCCAGGGCGGCGGTGCCGTCGACCGTCGCGATCACCTCGTGGCCGTGTCTCTTCAGCACGCCTTCCAGGACGAGACGGGAGGTGACGTCATCGTCGGCGATGAGGATCCTCACGTCAGGTCTCTCGGCTCGGGTTGCCGCCCGTCGGACGCATCGCCCATCGCCTCGCGCAGGCGGGTGAGCTCGGATTCGAGGTCGGGGAGACGGGCGGCGACCGCATCGAAGTCGCCCGCCCTGGCCGCCGTCTCCATCTTGAGGGCCACCGCCCGCATCGCCTCGCCGCCGACGGTGGCCGAGGCGCCCTTGATCGTGTGGGCCTGGCGGAGCGTGCCCTCGGCATCGGCGACGCCGAGGTAGTCTCGGAGCGCCTCGATCTGCCTCGGGGCGTCCTCCAGGAACCCGTCCACGACGATGCGGGCGAGCTCCTCGTCGTCCATCAGGCGGGCCATCATCGCGGCCCTGTCGAAGACGGGCGCCTTCCCTTCCCGGTCGTCGGCCATCGGGGGGGCAGACGCCCTTCGGGCAGGCGCCCTTGTCGGGGTGGCGGCGATGTCCCGGGGCAGCCATCTCTCCAGCGCGTCGGCCAGGGCCTGCGCGGAGACCGGCTTCGCGACGTAGTCGTTCATCCCCGCCTCCAGGCACCGCTCCCGGTCGCCCTCCATCGCATGGGCGGTCATGGCGACGATCGGGACCTCGTGCCGCTGGACTGCGGACCGCGGATCGCGGATGAGGCGCGTGGCCTCGAGGCCGTCCATCTCGGGCATCTGGACGTCCATGAGCACGAGGTCGTACGGGAGCGCCTCGAGCGCCCCGATGGCTTCGGTGCCGCTGGCCACGACGTCGGCGCGCAATCCCAGTCGCTTCAGGATGCCGAGCGCCACCTGCTGGTTGGTGATGTTGTCCTCGGCCAGCAGGATGCGTACCGCGCCCCGGCGCAGCTCGCGGGTCGCGTGCCGGGTGACGATGGGCCGCGCTGGGCGGGCCGCGGCCGAACCGGCCAGCACCGCGGCCAGGCTGTCGAAGAGGTCCGATTGACGCGCCGGCTTGACCAGGAAGGCCGCGAAGCCCATCTCCTCCATCTGCCGCGCGTCGCCCCGTTCGCCGAGCGACGTCATGAGCACGAGCCGAGTCGGCGCGAGCGCCTCGTCGGCCTTGATGGACCGCGCGAGCTGTGTGCCGTCCATGCCGGGCATCTGCATGTCGAGGATGGCCACCGCGAAGGGGTCTCCGGCGTCCTTCGCCCGCGCCAGCGCCAGCAGCGCCGACGGGCCGTCCGGGGTCTCTTCGGACCGCACGCCCCAGGCCCCGAGCTGGGCCGCGAGGACCTCCCGGTTCGTGGCGTTGTCGTCCACCACGAGGATGTGGACCCCGCGAACCTCGGCGGTCGGGGTGACGGGCCGTTCCCGCTCGGCCTGCTTGGCGAAGCGCGCCGTGAACCAGAACTCCGAGCCGCGCCCTTCCTCGCTCAGGAGACCGATCTGGCCGCCCATCAGCTCGGTCAGCTGCTTCGAGATGGCCAGCCCCAGCCCCGTGCCACCATAGTGCCGGGTGGTCGAGGTGTCGACCTGGGTGAACTTCTCGAACAGCAACGCCTGCTTGTCGGCCGGGATGCCGATCCCGGTGTCCTTCACCGAGATGCGCAGCATGACCTCGGTGTCGGTCTCCGAGGCGAGGCTCACCCGCACCGCGACCTCCCCCTGGTGGGTGAACTTCAGGGCGTTTCCGGCCAGGTTGAGGAGCACCTGGCGCAGGCGCCCCGGGTCACCGGCAAGGTGGGCCGGCACGTCGGGCGCGGCCGCGCAGATGAACTCCAGCCCCTGGACGTGGGCCCGCAGGGCCAGCGAGGCGGCGAAGTCGTCGAGCAGGGCGCGCAGGTCGAAGTCCAGCGTCTCCAGCTCGAGCTTGCCCGCCTCGATCTTGGAGATAGTCGAGGATGTCGTTGATGAGGGCGAGGAGGGACTCTCCGCTCGTGCGCACCGTCTCCGCGTACCGACGCTGATCCTCGTCGAGCTCGGTGTCGAGCAGGAGGCCAGTCATGCCGATCACCCCGTTCAGGGGGGTGCGGATCTCGTGGCTCATGTTGGCCAGGAAGTCGCTCTTGGCCATGTTGGCCGCCTCGGCCTTCATGGTCATCTCGGTGGACCTGGCCACGGCTTCTTCGAGGCGCCGGTTGGTCTCCTTGAGAGCCTCCTCGGCGTAACGGCGCGCGGTTATGTCCCTCGAGATCCCGAACGTACCGATTACGTTCCCATCTCGATCGGTGCGGGGCAGCTTGGTGGTCGAAACCCATGTCTCGTGGCCGTCAGGCCAGGTCTCCTTCTCCTCGAGGCCTACCAGGGGCAGGCCGGACCTCATGATCTGCCGTTCATCCTCAAGAGCGAGCTGCGCGTGCTCCTCCGTGAAGAAGTCGAAGTCCGTCTTGCCGACGGCTTGCGATGGATCACGCAGACCGAAGGAATCGGACAGGGCCTTGCTGATCATCGTGAAGCGGCTGTCGGCATCCTTGATGTAGATATGGTCCGGGGTGTTGTCGATGACCCCCTCAAGCAAGGCGTGTTCCTGGATCGACGCCTGTTCCGCCCGCTTGCTCTCGGTTGTGTCGCGCAGAAGGCCCACGACATGCCAGCGGCCATCGAGGTGGACGGCGGACAGCGAGAGCTGGACCGGGAACTCCTGCCCGTCCGCGCGGCGCCCCACCAGGTCAAGGGTCCTGCCGACGGCGGGCCCACCTCCCGTCTGCAGGAGCGCCGGAAGCACCGCGCCGAACGCCTCCTGGTAGCCCGCGGGCACGATGAGCGTGTGCAGGTATTGGCACGTGGCGTCTGTGCTCGCAAAGCCGAACATCCGCTCGGCGGCCGGGCTCCAGTAGGACACACGACCTTCCGGGTCCATCATCAGGACGGCATCCCGTGCCGGGTCGGTAGTGGTCCGCAGGCCGATCTCGGGCTCGCGCAGCGCCTCGGGGGCCGTCTTGGCACCTCGTGGCTTGCTCACGGCAGCGGCGCCCCTTGGTCCGCCGAGCCTGTGCTCTCTGCGGGTCTCACGCCAGGCCTCGCCGTCGCTTCTCGGACGGCGGTGGCCCGACGTTGATGGTCAGCCAGTACGCCTCGCTCCCGCGCTGCGTCATCGCCTCGTCGCGCTCGCTCACCTGGCACCTCCGGCCGGCGGATCCGGCATGGTCAGGGCGACCGGTCCCAAGCGCCTCCCCACCTGCCCCCTTCGGCAACTGTGTCACCGCATCGTACTGCCATGTCGTTCCACGGGGATTGACGACGGGCGGCTGTCTCGTCTCGCCGGCGACCACGTCGGAACGCGTGCTCGCGATCCATGCGTGGAGGCGGCCCCCGCCCTTCGGCGGCCGGACCCGCCCGGCGACGATGCCCCGCTACGCCTCAGGATCGCGATAGGCGAGGCGGCCGCTGGCGACCGTCAGCAGCACGCGACCGGGCAGCTCGCGACCCAGGAGCGGCGAGTTCTTGCCGCGTGAGGCGAGCGTGTCCGATCGCACCGTCCAGGTCGCGCCGGCGTCGAAGACGACGAGATCGGCCGGAGCCCCTTCGGTCAGTCCGCGCGCACCGTCACGGCGCCCCGCGCGTGCCCCGAGCACCGCCGCGGGCCCAGTCGCCAGCGCCTCGACCGCGCGACCGAGCGTCAGTCGTCGCGCACCGACTGCCGCCAGGAGCACGCCGAGGGCGGTCTCGACGCCGCTGATCCCGTTCGCGGCCAGGCCGAACTCGGCCTCCTTGTCGACCTGGGTGTGGGGGGCGTGGTCGGTGGCCACCGCGTCGGCGGTCCCGTCGACGAGGGCGGCCAGGCAGGCCGCCGCGTCCTCGGCGGCTCGCAGCGGCGGGTTGACGCGGCAGGAGGTCGCGTACGGGTGCGCCACCAGCGCCCCGTCGGCCCACGGGTCGCGGGCCGTCCCGTCGGCGCCCAGCGCCTCCCAGGCCCAGCGGCGGGCGCCGGCGACCCACTCGTCCGTGAAGGCCAGGTGATGCGGCGTCACGTCGCAGGTCACGGGCAGCCCGGCCGCCTTCGCCCGGCGGACGGCCTCCAGCGAGCCGGCCGTGGAGAGATGGGTGAGGTGGAGGCGCGCCCCGGGGGAATCGGGCAGGACGGCGCCGAGGACGGCGATGGCCCGCTCGACCGCGGCCACCTCGCCGGCGACGGGCCAACCCTTGAGCCCGAGGACCGTCGCGACGTAGCCCTCGTGCGCCTCGGCGCCGGCCGTCGATGCCGGATCCTCGGCATGCTCGACGAGCGGAACGCCCAGCATCCCCGCATAGAGGAGCGCGTTGCGGAGAATGACGGGGCTCCTCACCGGCGAGCCGTCGTCGGAGAAGCCGACAGCGCCGGCGTCCGCCAGCTCGCCCAGCGCCGCCAGGCGCTCCCCTCCCCGCCCGACGGTGACCGCCCCGTGGAGGAGCAGCTCCACCGGCGACCCGGAAGCGTCCGCGGCGGCCCGGACGCGGGTGAAGACACCCGGCTCGTCGGCGGCCGGCGACGTGTTCGGCATCGCGCAGACGGTCGTGAAGCCGCCGTGGGCGGCCGCGGCCAGGCCGGAGGCCACCGTCTCCGCGTCCTCGTTGCCGGGCTCGCGGAGGTGGACGTGGAGGTCGAGGAACCCGGGGGCGACCACGACCCCGTCCGGGCCGATCCCCTTCGCCTCGGCACCCTCCAGCCACGTCACGGCCTCGAGGACACCGTCCCGCACGACGACCTCGCCGGGGCCCTCCCGGCCGGCCGCCGGATCCACCAGCCAGGCCCGGCTGATCTCCAGGAGCTCGACCGCCTGGCCGATCCGCATCTCGCCCGCCCGCCGCGCCTCAGCCACCGATCGCGTCCTCCGGGTGCCCGCCCGTATGGACTCCGGCAAGGAGGTAGAGGAGGGCCATCCGCACCGCCACCCCGTTGGCCACCTGCTCCGTGATCACGCTGCGGTCCATGACCGCCACGTCCGGGGCGATCTCGACGCCCTCGTTCATCGGGCCGGGATGCATGACCAGGGCGTCCGGCTTCGCTGCCGCCAGCCGCTCCCTCGTCAACCCGAAGCGGGCGGCGTACTCCCGCAGCGAGGGCAGGAGGCCGGCATCCATGCGCTCGCGCTGGAGGCGGAGGGCCATGACCACGTCGGCATCCTTCAAGGCCGCGTCGACGTCGGAGGTCACGGTGAAGCCGCCGTGCCCGACCGGGCCCCGACCGCTGGACCAGCGGCCCGCCCAGGCGTCGAAGCCGCGCAGGATGGGGGCCGGACCGCAGAGCCACAGGTCGGCGCCCATCGCGGTGAGGGTCCAGACGTTGCTGCGGGCCACCCGCGAGTGGAGCACGTCGCCGAGGATCACGACCTTCCGGCCGCGCAGGTCGCCGAGGTGGGCCCGCATCGTGTAGAGGTCGAGGAGCGCCTGGGACGGGTGGGCGTGCCAGCCGTCGCCGCCGTTGAGGACGCTGCCCGAGAAGACCTCGGCGGCAAGGTACGGCGCCCCGGACGTGCCGTGGCGCATGACGATCATCTGGGCGCCGAGGGCCTCGATCGTGCGGATCGTGTCGACCAGCGACTCGCCCTTCGTCACCGAGGAGGCGCTCGCGGCGATGTTGACGACGTCGGCGGACAGGTTCTTGGCGGCGACCTCGAAGGAGACCCGCGTCCGCGTCGAGGCCTCGTAGAAGATGATCGTGACGTTCCGGCCGCGGAGGGCCGGCACCTTGGTGATCGGGCGGCCCAGGACCTCCTTCATCGCGTCGGTCGTCTTCATGATCAGGGCGATCTCGCCCGCGCTGAGGACGTCCACGTCGAGGAGATGCCGCTGCTGCCAGGCGACCTCCGGCGTGGGCCCGCTCATGCCAGGTCCTCGCGGCGCTCGATGCGGACGGCGTCCTCGCCGTCGACCTCGACGAGGTGGACCTTGACCAGCTCGTCGCGCGACGTCGGCACGTTCTTGCCGACGTGGTCGGCCCGGACCGGCAGCTCGCGGTGGCCCCGGTCCACGAGCACGGCGAGGCGGATCGCCTGCGGCCGCCCGAAGTCGACGAGGGCGTCCATCGCGGCCCGGATCGTCCGCCCCGTATAGAGGACGTCGTCGACGAGGACCACCGTGCGACCGTTGAGGTCGAACGGGATGTCCGTGCCCTTCACGATCGGCTGCTGGGCGATGAGCGAGAGGTCGTCGCGGTAGAAGGTGATGTCGAGGGCGCCGACGGGAAGGGTCACGCCCTCGTGCTCGGCGATCGCGGCCACGATCCGCTGGGCGAGGGGGACGCCGCGGCGCTGGATCCCTACGATGACGAGGCCGTCGGTCCCGGCCTGCCGCTCGACGACCTCGTGGGAGACGCGGACGATGGCCCGCCGGATCTCGTCCGCGGTCATGATCTGGCGCGCGTCCATCAGGCGGCCGACCCGGGGCCAGCCCCTGTGCGCCCGCCGCGACGTGGCACGTGCATCCTCCTTCCCGGCCTCGCGGGACCGGTCCTTAAAGGTCCCGTGCAGTCTAGCGCGCGACGCGGGCGCGAGCCGGGCCGTCGGGCACGCGGCCGGGAGCGGAGGCGCGGGCCGGGAGCGGCGGCCGCCTACCGGGCGACCAGGAGGGGCGAGCTGCCGAGCTCGGGGAGGCTGTAGAGCTGGCCGGCCGCGTCGCCCTTCCAGGCGAAGACCGCCACCAGGCTGCCCTGGCCGTTCTGCCCGGGCGGCGTCGACCAGGCAAGCCGGTCGGCGTCGAGCGAGAAGCCCGACAGCGCGGCGGCATCGGCGAGGACCACCGGCCCGAGCCGGCCGTCCTCCTCGACGGCCACGAGCGAGAGGTGGCCCGCGCCAGGCTGCGTCGGATCGGCGATCCAGACCCCGAGGCGACGGCCCGCGGGATCGAACCTGACCTCCCAGTCGACGACATTGCCGGCGGCCGCCTCGACGGGCAGCGAGCTGGCATCTGGGCTGCCATCGGGGCTGGCGGTCGGGACGGCGCTGGGGCTCGCGGTCGCGATGGCGGTCGGCGTCGCGCTCTCGTCGGCGAGCGGGCTCGGCGTGGCGTTGGGCGTCGGGGTCGGCAGCAGCTCCGGCAGCGGGCTGGCCGACGCATCGCGAACGACGCCCCAGGGGACCGTCATGAGGTTGCCGGTCGCCGGGAGCCAGGCAAGGTCGGCGGCGCTCCAGGCCAGCGTCCCCGTCCAGAAGACCGCAACGCGGTCGGTCGGGTCGACGAGCGGCCGCCAGACGCCGTCGAGCGGGATCGCGGTCACCGCGCCGGTCGCCGGGTCCACCAGGTAGGACCTGGCGATCACGGTCGCCGGGTCCGCGTCCGCCGGCGGGACGTCGACGCTCGTCGGGTCGGAGCCCGCCACGCGGGCGGCGCTGGCGAGGATCGAGCCGTCCAGCCAGCCGGAGAAGACGGAGGCGTGGTCGGTCGTCACCGGGCTGGCCTTCGGGTCGCCGACGCGCCAGACGTAGATGTCCGGGCCCTGTGTGCCGTCCACCGGCCGCGCCGAGAAGGCGACCCAGGTCCCGTCGGGGCTGTAGGCCGGGGAAGCCCCGGTCAGCACGACGCCCTCGGCGATGGCCAGGGCCGTGGCGGCCGTGGGAGCGGGCGTCGCGGGCGGGAGCGTCGGAAGCGGGGTCGGCGGCTCCGGCGTGGACCCGTCGCCGGGCGTCGCCGAGGCCACCACCGCCGACGGCTCTTCCGTGGGGAGGGCGGGCGTCGTCGCCAGCGCGGTCGAGGCGGGGCTGGCGGTGGGGCTGGCCACGGGAAGGGTGGCCGCGGGCGAGGCCGTCGTGGCCACTTCCGTGGCTTCCGGCGAGGCGGGAGCTCGCGACGGCGCGGGAGAGCCGACTGGAGGAGAAGCCAGCTCCCCCGACGCCGCCGGCGATTGAAGAGGCTCGCTGGTTGGAACGGGAGACGCTTCGGGCCCCGGGCTTGTGACGGGCAGCGCCACGTTCACCATGACCGCGTAGACGGCGCCCTCTCCGACGATCACCGCCGGCTTGCCGTCGCGCGGCAGGAGCACCGACGACGGCTGCACGTCGAGCGCGGCGAGCGTCCGGGCTCCCCCGTCGAGGGTCCCGCAGGCGGTGGCGTCCATGCCGGCGCAGACCTGGCTCACCTCGGCGCTGCTGATGACGTACGTCCCGTCGGGCAGCTGCCGCACCCAGGCCACCGGCTGGCTGTCGACCGTGATCGGGGTCGGCGCGGGCGCGAAGCTCGCGACACCCGGCGAGGCCGCCGGCGGGTTCACCAGCGGCAGGGCCAGGGGCAGGACGAGGATGGCGATGATGGCCGTCAGGGCCAGCCCGGCGAGGGCTGGGCTGGGGCGCCTCGCCGGCCCGCGCCCGACGCTGCCAGCACGCACGCCGAACGTGCGGCTGGGGCCTGCCCGGCGGACCGCCTGGCGGACCTCCCGGTCGAGAGCCTGCGAGACGCGGGCGCCGAGGTCGCGGGGCATGACCGGCGTCTCGGCCCGGAGCCCGCGCAGGAGCGCGGCATCGGCGGCGAAGGCGTCGGCGGTGGCGCGACACGGGACGCAGGCCGCGAGGTGGGTCGCCAGCCAGCCGGCGTCCCCCTCGTCAAGCGGGCCGAGGAGGCCGTCCGAGGCCAGCCGGCGGGCGCGGTCGTGGGGATCGTTGATTCGGTCGGGGTGGCGCATGGCGCGCTGCAGCCCGCTCATCGCCGCGCCTCGCGGGACGGGCGATCCGGCCGGCTCGACCTCCCGGCGGCCGCCTCGCGTTCCGCCGTCTCCGCGCGCTCCCCGGCCAGGGCGCGCCGGAGGCTCTCGCGGGCTCGCGTGAGGAGGGCGCGGGCGGCGACGTGCGAGGTTCCCAGCGCCGCCGCCAGCTCCAGGCCGGTCATCTCGTGGACCTCGGCGAGAAGCAGCGCCGAGCGCTGCCGCTCGGGGATCCGGCCCAGGGCGCGCTCCATCTCACCGGAGAGGCGCGACTCCAGGACGAGGCGCTCGGCAGAGGGCGAGGAGCCGCGCGATTCGCCGCTCCAGGGGACGAAGCGGATGATCTTGCGGCGGCGGATCTCGTCGAGCGCCACGCGGTGGGCGATCTGGTAGAGCCAGGCCCGCGCCTTCGCAGGGTCGTCGAGGTCGGCGTGGGCCCGGTAGGCCCGGACGAAGGCGTCCTGGGCGAGGTCAGCGGCCAGCTCCGGATCGCGCAGCATCCGCAGGAGGTAGGCGTAGATCTCGCCCCGGTGGCGGGCGAAGAGGCCCTCGATGAACGCGCGCGCGGCGATCGGGTCCGCCGGCAGGGCGGTCACCTCGGCGCGGGTGTCGAATGCGGACTGGCCGTCGAGCGCGTCGGCTGGGGTCGGCAGGTCGTCCGGCTCCTGGGGCGGGACGTTGTGGCCCGGGTTCATCGGGCGCGCCCGCCAGCCGAGTGCAAGTCCGACGAGCACGAAGCCTCCGGGGCAGCGGAACGGCGCGGGGGGTTCCCGCGCTCCGCCCGAATGACGACGGAGGCGGCGAGCGTGTGACGCCGGCCCATCACCGGCCCCCGAGTCGATCCGGGCGCTGGGTCGGACGCTCCTCGTCGCGCTCCTGGCGTCCCAGCCGGCGGACCAGCTGGTCGGCCGCCTCCTCGGGGCTCACCGAGTTGACCGGGAGACCGGTGCCCAGCTCCAGGCCGGCGATCTCGCGGAGGCGCGGATGGATCTCCCAGTGCCAGTGGTACGTGGCGTCCACCTGGCCGGTCACGGGCGCCGTATGGAGGACCAGGTTGTAGGGCGGCCCGCCGAGGAGGTCCAGGCGGCCGAGGACCTGCCGGAGGCCCTCCGCGGTCGAGGCGATGTCGGCGTCGCCGGCATGGCCGAAGTCGGCCTCGTGGCGACGGGGGACGAGCCAGACCTCGAACGGCGAGCGGGAGGCGAAGGGGGCGAAGGCGATCGACGCGGCGTCCTCCCAGATGAAGCGGGTCCCCCGCTCCCGCTCGACGCGGACCGCCCGGCAATAGGGGCACTCGCTCTCGCGGATGACGAAGCGGGCGGCGCCTCCGATCTCCTCCGCGACCTCGTGGGGGATCTGGGGGAGGTCGTAGAGGTCGAGGCAGAGGTGGTTGGTGCGGGCGCCGGCCTGGCGGCCCCAGTTCTGCAGCACCTGGAGGTAGGCCGTCTGGCCGCTCCTGCCGGCGGCGGCGACGGCGTCGCGGGCGACCCGCAGCAGCTCGGTGATGAGCCCGGTCCCCACCGAGTGGAGCGGGCGGTGCTCGCCGGGGGGCGCCACGATCGTGCGCCAGCTTCCCGCGGCACGCGCCTGCGAGAGGGCGATCTGGGCGACGCTCTTCTCCATCTCCCGCGCCTCGGCCTCCGTGCCGACGGTGCGGAAGGCGAAGTCTCGCAGGATCCGGGTCCGGACGCCGTCGCCGGCGGGCAGCCGGCAGTTGAAGCAGTCCCCATGGTCGTCGACGGGTTCCGCCGTCGTGACGAAGCGGGCGCGGTCGAACTCGCGGTCCACGAGCGTGGCCACCCACCAGCCGGTGATCGCGTCCCGCCGCAGCTCGAAGAGGCCGGCGGCCATCAGCGCGATCCTGCGAGCGCGGTCGCGGCGCCGGCGAGCTCGTCGAGCGCGCGCCGCTCGAGGGCGGGCTCGGCGGCGGGCGGCAGGGCACCGACCAGCTCGAACCCCAGGCGCCGGGCCAGCGCCGGGGCGAAGACGGCCGCTGCCGCCGCCACGCTGGCGGTCGTCGGCGGCCCGGCGGGGAGCGCCCCGGGGATCGCGGCGAGCGCCCGCTCGCGGGCGATGGAGGTCGAGCGGAGGCCGGGCATCCCGCAGGGGTCGATGAGGTCGAAGTCGGCCAGGTTCGTCGTCACGTTGAGGGCGATGCCGTGGAAGCTGATCCCTCGGGCGACACGGATCCCGACGGCCCCGATCTTGCGCGGGAGCGGCCCTCCGGCATCGACCCAGCAGCCGGGGTGACCGGGGCGGGGGCCGGCGACGACCCCGGCCGCGGCGCACGTGTCGGCCAGGGCGCCCTCGAGGGCCTCCACGAACGGCCGGACGCCGAGCGCAGGACGCGTGGCGCGCGCGCCGGGGGAAGCGAGGGCGACGATCGGGTAGGCCACCAGCTGGCCAGGGCCGTGGTACGTCACCTCGCCGCCGCGCTCCACGCGGATGACCTCGATTCCCCGCTCGCGGAGGAGATCCGGCAGGGCCAGGACGTGCGCCTCGCTGGCGTTGCGGCCCAGGGTGAGGACCGCGTGGTGCTCCAGCAGGAGCAGCTGGTCCTCCTCCAGCGCGCCGTCCGCGCGGACGGCGGCGAGCGCCTGCTGGAGCGCCCACGCGTCACGGTAGGCGATCCGACCGAGCCAACGGGCACGCAGCGGCCGGGGCGGCGCCGAGTGCTCCTCCGTCGTCACGCGCTCCACGTGCTCACGATACCAGCGGGGCGTGCACGGGCGATGATCGGCCCGTCCCGGGCCCCGTCAGGTGCGGTTGCCTGCCCCGCAACGTCGGGCGGGAGCACCCCAGCCCGGGGTCCCCTACGGTTGGAGCGGCACCACCAGCGTTCGCAGGTCGCCGTCCTTCGGCGCGAAGATGAAGAGGACCGTCGTCCGGTCCGCCGCCAGCGTCAGCGGGACGTCGCCGACGATCGCCGCATTCGAGCAGTCCGGGATGCTCGTGTCGTCCCTCCCGTACGCGTGGATCGCGGCCGTGTAGGCGCCGGGGTCGACGTCGTAGGAGGCGCCCCCGCCCGGGCTGAGCGCCGTCTGGGTGAACTCGTCGTCGCCCACGCCCTTCGTGCAGCCGCTCCCGAGGGAGAGGTACCAGGTGGCCGCGTCGGGGTTGGCCAGCACGTTGTCGAGCCCCACGGCCGTCACGACGAGCCGGGCCTTGCCGGGCGCTGGCGTGTTCTGGAGGGCCTCGCCGTTGCCGGCCTGCCCGTAGAAGGCCTGGATGGCACCGTATCGCCGGCCGCTCTCCTGGGGCTCGCTCCCGGTGGCCACGAAGAAGGTGATGGCCTCGCCACCCGTGAGGGTCTCCGTCTGGTCGATGAGGCTGTTGCCGTTGCCGGTCGTGCCGGCCCAGTAGGCGGAGAGGAACATGTCGCCCTGCTCGTCGGCCACCGTCGGGTCGAACCAGTCGCTGACCGTGCCGTAGGGGACGGAGAGGAGCGGCCGGTCGCCCTCCGAGGCCCACGACTCGGCGTAGATGTCGATCGGGCCCGGGTCGCCGTTCAGCGGGGTGTAGGCGTTGACGATGCGGACCTTCGCCCCGCTCGGCCGGCCGGGTGGTCCACCGCCGGAGCCGTCGTCCGCCGGAAGGGTCGCGCCCGGATTCGACCCGCCGCCGCCATCCTCCGACGCCGCCGGGCCACCGCCTCCGCCCGAGCCCCCGGAACAGGCCGCGACCAGCGTTCCCACGACGACGAGCAACGCGATCCGACGAACCACGGCATCCCCCTCCCCCGAGGCCGCGGTCGATCGAGCGACCTCCGACTTCCCGGGCCCGCGCACTGTACGACAGATCGCATGGACATCCGTCGAGGGCGCGGGTGGCCGGACGGACGGTCGCGGAGCCGACGCCTGCCCACGGCGGCGGGCCGGCGGCCCGGCGAGGATCCTCCGTGCAAGCCGATCACGACCACCTCCCCAGGAGCCACCGCCATGACCGCCGCCGATCGAATCGCCCTCCGAACCGACGTGGCCCGCCTCTCGTCCGGCGAGTTCGTCGCCGTCCAGGTCGACGCCGGCCCGACTCGCCGCGAGTTCGTCGTCGCCACCGTCACCGAGACCCGGCGCGGCTGGATCGCCGCCGACGGTCGGCCCCACTACGCGGGCCTCCATTCCGCCTTCGACGAGGCCCACCGCCTCGCCTCCAGCGCCCGGCTCCAGCAGGCGGCCTGAGCCGGCCGCGCGGGGCGCCGACTCCTCGAACCGTCGAGCTCGCCCGGGAACCGTCCGCCGTTTCAGGATTGGTTCAGCCGAAAGCGCTGGAATCCAGATCAAGGACCTCGGCTCCCTCCTCCGAGGCTCCACCGCCGGACGACCGTCCTCCTCCCGGTCGCCGACACGAAACCGGGCTCGCGCCGCTCTCCCTTCCTCGGGCGGCCGGGCCCGTTTCGATTCCCGTCGGGTCGCCGCGGCACGGTGACCGAGGACACCGGCGGGGCTCGCCAGCGGTCGCCGTCGGGACCGATGACGGGTACAGTGGACGCGCTGCGGACGCCGCCCGGCGTCCCCGCGGGGGAGGCACGCACATGGGTGGTCGGCGTCGCTCGCTCCTCTGGATCGCGCTCCTCTGCCTCGCGGCCGTCGCTGCGCCGTCCGACGCCCTGGCCGGCGGCCCCCATCGGGGCGCGTTCGGAGCGGGCCTGAGTGCAGTGGCGAAGGGCCGCGCACCCGATCCCTCGGTCGTCACCCGCGTCCACGCCGGCCTGCGGGAGGTCGCCGTCGCGGTGGAGCTCGCCGCGGATCCCGGCCCCGCGACGCGCGAGCGCCTCCGCTCCGCCGGCCTCGATCCGCGCGGCGCGTGGCGACGCACCGTGGAGGGGTACGTCCGGCCGAGCCGCCTCGAGCAGCTCGCCGCCACCCCCGGCGTCGTCGCGGTGCGGGCCATCCGCGCTCCCG
The DNA here is from genome assembly GCA_963821235.1 of uncultured Chloroflexia bacterium. Lineage (GTDB taxonomy): Bacteria > Chloroflexota > Limnocylindria > Limnocylindrales > CSP1-4 > CTSoil-043. Next base: position 1,383,869 of record CAWGCS010000001.1, on the reverse strand, counting down.
TCGCCGATGCCTTCGTCGGGCCCGGCCCAGCCCTCCACGGGGCGACGCCCTGGCAGCAGGCAGGCTACACGGGTGCGGGCGTCAAGGTGGGGATCCTCGACGTCTCCTTCGACGGGCTCACCGCACGCCTCGGCTCCGAGCTCCCCGCGACGGTCCAGGCGATGTGCTTCCCGGAGATCGGGGTGTCGTCCCCGGACCCGGCCGATTGCGTGTCGTCCGGCGAGACCCACGGCACCGCCGTCGCCGAGACGATCGTCGACATGGCGCCCGGCGCGCAGCTCTACATCTCACAAGCTAGGTCACCGGCCGACCTCGCCGCCGCGATCTCCTGGATGACCGCCAACGGCGTGCGGGTCATCAACTACTCCAGGGTGTCCAGCTACCTCATGGACGGCATGGGCGACGGGACCAGCCCCTACTACAACTCGGACTACGCGCTCCTCGACAGCGCGGTGTCCGGCGGGGCCCTCTTCGTCGCCTCGGTCGGGAACTCCGGGCAGACCACCTGGACCGGGACCCCCAGCGACGCCGACGCCAACGGGTGGGTCGAATTCGCCGGCGCGGACGAGAACGACCAGATCACGATGGAGGCGGGCGAGGTGATCACCGTCGCGGCCCGCTGGGCCAGCGCCACCTCCGACTACGACCTGAGCCTGCGGGACGGCGACACCGTCGTCGCATCCTCGCACGACTCCCAGGCGTCGACCGACGACCCGTACGAGTACTTCTCGTTCGAGTCCCCCGCCGGAGGCACCTACGACCTGTCGGTCTGGCACGACAGCGGCCCCGCCGCCTCGCTGCTGAAGGTGCTCATGTGGGCGCCCGGCGCGGCGACCCTGGCCCACCACACGGTCGCCGGCTCCCTCCCCAGTCCCGCCGACTCGCGAAACCCCGGGATGGTCGCCGTGGGCGCCGTCCCGTACGACAAGCCGACCGCCATCGAGCGATACAGCTCGCAGGGGCCCACCCTCGACGGCCGGATCAAGCCGGACCTCGTCGCCGCCGATTGCGCGCCCACGACGGTCGACGCCGAGTTCTGTGGCACCAGCCAGTCCGCGCCGTTCGTCACGGGCGCGGCCGCCCTCCTGCTGGAGGCCGATCCGTCGCTGACCCCGGTCTCGCTGGCGACGCTCCTCAAGCAGGGCGCCGTCCCCATCGGCTCTCCGGTCCCCAACAACACCTACGGCTACGGCCGCCTCGCCTTGGGTCCCACCCCGGCGGGGGCGCCGACGACGACGTCGTTCGTGGCGCCGCCGGCGTCCGGCGCGGCCGGGGGTCCCCTGCTGGGCCAGCCCACCGTGGCCATCGTCGACGCCGAGGGCCGCGTCACCGGCACCGGGCCGGGCGCCACGCTGGCCGTGAGCCTCGGGCTGGCCGCCAACCCGACCGGGGCGATGCTGACCTGCCAGGACGGCACCGAGCGCGTGGCGGTGAAGGGCATCGCGTCCTTCAGCGGCTGCTCCGTCGATCTCGCCGGGGCCGGCTACACCCTCCGGGCCGACGCGCCGGGCCTCACGCCGGCGACCTCGGCGCCCTTCACGGTGGCACCGGCCGGCGCCGCGCCCGCGATCCGCCTGACCCTCTCGGAGACGACGATCACCCTCGGGCGCTCGACCGGCGGCGTGATCACCGGGCCGCCGCCCGACGAAGTCGGCCAGACGGCGATGGTCGAATGGTCGACCGACGGGCAGCTCTGGACCCTGGCCAGCCGGGTCGCCCTCGACGGGACCGGCACAGGGCGCTTCACGGCAACCGCCCGCCGCAACACCTCGTGGCGAGCCCGCATCGAGCGCGCCAGCGGGACGATCGACGTCAGCCCGACGGTCCTCCTGCGGGTCAACGCCACCGCCGTGCTCGCCTCGTCGATCCCGTCCGGCAGGACGATCAAGCCGACGACGAAGATCACCTTCACGGAGACGATCCGGCCGGTCGGCTCCGACGTGGCGCGCGGCAAGGCCCGCTTCGACGTCTATAAGCGGGTCGGGACCTCGTGGGTCCGCAGCCGCACGGTCTACGCCAACGCGGATCCGGTCAGCGGGCGAGCCCGGGTCAGCCTGACCCTGCCGCGCGGCCGCTGGTGGGTGCGCTCGCGAGCCCAGGCGACGAGCACCAACGGCGCGTCGGGCTGGACGGCGGGCTTCAAGTACATCGTGCCCTGACGGCGGGGGCGCGCAAGGCGCCCGATGACCCGCGCCCGGAGCTCGCCCGGCCGCGCCGGCCCGTGCCCGGCCGTCAGCAGGTGACGTGCAGGATCGCCGCCGTCTCGTCGGGGTCGGCGGCCGACAGGAGGTCGCAGGCCTCGTCGATCGGCAGGGCGACCAGCTCGACGCCCCGCCGGGCCGCCTCCGCGACGACCTCGTCCTCGATCGGGAGCGCGCCGTCCGCCCCGGTCCCCACGATGAGCCGCCGGCACCGCCACGGGATCGGCTCCAGGAGGCTCAAGGGCGTGTGGCCGTATCGGTCGCGCCGTGGCTGCGACGCCTTCTTGTGGCGCTTGCCGACCTGCCCCCGCTCGACGACCACGTCGCGCTCGTAGCGCCGGCCGTCGATCTCGACGACTCCGAACCCGACGAAGCGCGCCTTCACCGCCACGTCTCCCCGCCGGCGATGGCTGGCATCCGCTCCCGGCGTGGCCTCCGTCCGCTAGCGTATGCCCGACGCGAAGATGACGCCGGCCGCGTCGAGCCCGCCGACGTGTAGGAGACCCGATGCCGATCGATCCCGTGATGGGCCAGCCGCCCTACGTCCCCGACGCCGACCGCTACGAGGGAATGCCCTACCGCCGCTGCGGCCGGAGCGGCCTGCAGCTGCCGGCGGTCTCCCTGGGCCTGTGGCAGAACTTCGGCGACGAGAGCCCGTTCGCCACCCAGCGGGCGATCGTCCGGCGGGCCTTCGACCTCGGCGTCACCAGCTTCGACCTGGCCAACAACTACGGGCCGCCATTCGGCGCGGGCGAGGAGAGCTTCGGGCGGATCTTCGCCAAGGACCTCCGGCCGTACCGCGACGAGCTGGTCGTCTCCACGAAGGCCGGCTACCTCATGTGGCCCGGGCCGTACGGCGAGTGGGGCTCCCGCAAGAACCTGCTGGCCAGCCTGGACCAGAGCCTGGGCCGGATGGGCCTCGACCACGTCGACATCTTCTACTCGCACCGCTTCGACCCTGACACCCCGCTCGAGGAGACGATGGGCGCCCTCGACACCGCGGTCCGCCGGGGCAAGGCGCTCTACGCCGGCGTCTCGTCGTACTCCGCGACCCGCACCCGCGAGGCGATCGCGATCCTGCGCCGGCTGGGCACGCCGCTCCTCATCCACCAGCCGTCGTACTCGATGCTGAACCGCTGGGTGGAAGCGGAGCTGCTCGACGTCCTGGCCGAGGAGGGTGTCGGCACGATCGCCTTCTCCCCGCTGGCCCAGGGCCTCCTGACCGAGCGCTACCTGGGCGGCGTGCCCGCCGATTCCCGGGCCGCGCGCGAGGGCTCCTTCGCGCGATCCTTGGCGAGCGAGGAGAACCTTGGTCGCGTGGGCGCGCTCGCCGCGATCGCGGCGCGCCGCGGACAGACCCTCGCCCAGATGGCGATCGCCTGGACGCTCCGGAACCCGGTGGTCACGTCGGCCCTGGTCGGGGCCCGGACGGTGGCTCAGCTAGAGGAGAACCTCGGCGCCGTCCATTGGCTGGACTTCGACTCCGAGGAGCTGGCCGAGATCGACCGCTACGCGGTAGAGGGCGGCATCAACCTCTGGAAGGCCTCAAGCGAGGCCTGAGGGGCGTCGCCACCCCAGCTGCTGACCTCGGTGGCGGCTGAGACCAGCGAAGGGGCAGGACCCCCGTCCACCCGGAGGAGTCGGGGTGGACGGGGGTGGAGCAGACAACCGCGTGGGCGAAACCGATGGGCGATTGCGCGGGTCGGTCAACCGCTGTGAGCCATCCTGCGATCAGTCCGGCGGGGGGGCAGTCGACTGGCGAACGATGAGGCGAGGCTCCAGCACCACGTCGTCGACCTCGTCGCGATCGCGTCCCTGCTCGATCATGTCGAGGAGCATCTCGGTCGCGATCCGGCCCATCTCGACGCCCGACTGGCTGACGGTCGTGAGTGGGGGGACCGCAAACGAAGCGAAGTCGATGTCATCGAAGCCGACGATCGACAGTCGCTGCGGGACGGCGATGCCTGCCTGGAAGGCTGCCTGCACCAGCCCGATCGCGATCTGGTCGGACGTCGCGTAGATCGCGGTGGGCGGGATGCCACGTCCGAACGCGCTGACGATGCGGCGGCCCTCTTCGAGGCTCGAGGCCACGTTCTGATCGGTGACGTGCACCTCGATCTGGTCAGCCAGGCCCTGGGCGCGCATGAACTCCTCGTACAGCTTGATCCGGAGGCGCCCGTCGGCGGTCCGCTCGTTGGACGCGCAGATGATCCGGCGGTGGCCGAGCGCCCGGAGGTGGTCAAGCGCCAACCGGGTCCCGACCACGTCGTCGCTGTAGACACCGGGAAAGTGGCGTCGAGATGTGCGGTCCGTGACCCCGACGATGTTGCGGTGCTGCTCCGCATACGCGTCGAGCGACGGCTCGCCCCCCTCGATGTCGCCGATCATGAGGATGCCATCGGCGTGCGATCGCTCGAACATCGATCCGTACGTCAACGCCACGTCGGGCCGGTAGTCAACGTGGCCAAGGAACACCCGGTAGTCGCGCGAGGTGGCGGCAGCGTTGATGCCTCGCAGCACCTGGAGATGGAAGGGGTCGGAGATGTCGCGGGCGATCACGCCCAGGAGCGAGCTCCGACTGCCCCGCAGTCCCCGGGCCAGGAGATTCGGCTTGTAGCCCAACGAGGCGGCGATCGAAAGGATGCGCTCCCTCGTCTCGTCCCGGATCGGGACGCCCGTCTCGCGGCCATTCACGATGCGCGACACCGTCGTGATCGAGACACCCGACGCTCGCGCCACGTCCCGAAGCGTGACGGAGGAACGCCGGGGTGGCGTCCGTTCGAGCGTGCTCAGTGTCGGCCTCCTATCAACGCGCTGATGCTGACGCCGCCTGGCGGATCACGCGGACCGTCGAGTGATGCCTGCCCTTTCGACTAGCCCCGCCCGCGCCTCCGAATCCTCTTGACGCGCGCTCGACGGGGAGTCTATCATCCGGGCGCTCATCGTCAAGCGGCAACGATAAGCCTTATCGATAACCGGTAACGCTTTCGCGTCCTCCGTTGCTTGCCAAGCCCGGATCGTTGGCAGAACCCCCGCTGAAGTGCAGTGGGACCGGGCCGAGGGAGTGGACGACTTCCGGCCCGGGCGACGGAGGAAGGTCGGCAAGGCCAGGTCGACGGCCAAGGAGGTAGCCAGGGGACCACACGCGGAGGCTCGGCCTCCCTGCCCCGCCGGCTCACGAAGGCGAGCTCCGGCGAATCTCGAGATGCCCGGCTGACGTGGTCACGTGCCGCGCGCCGGAGGAGGATCGTGCTTTGCAAGGCAAGAGGCTGATCTCGATTCTCGCGCTCACGGCGCTCGCCGTCGGTGCGTGCTCGTCCGGGGCCACGACGGCCCCGAGCGCCGCCGCCGAGAGCGCATCCCCCGCCGGCTCCGGGCCACTGATCGCCTTCTCACAGGAAGGAATGGAGAATCAGTGGCGGACCGAGAACACCAACAGCATCATGGACACCGGCAGGGCCGCCGGCTACAACATGATCTGGCAGCAGGCCGCCGGTGACCAGCTGGCGCAGAACGCCCAGGTCCAGGACCTGCTGACGCGGAAGCCCGCCGTCCTCATCGTGGAGCCGGCCGAGCAGCAGGCCGCCACGCCGATCGCAGGCTTCGCCGATGCCGCCGGCATTCCCATGATCGTCGCTGACCGCGCGATCGGCGGGACGCCAGGTACCGGCATGTTCAAGACGCTCATCACGGTCAACTGGGAGTCGGTCGGCGTCGAGCTCGGCAAGGCGGCGGTCGCGACGCTGAAGGCCAAGACCGGGAAGGAAGAAGGAAGCATCGTCGAGCTGGCCGGCACGATCGGCTCGTCGCCTCAGATCGGGATGGACAAAGGCTTCGAGTCCGTGATCAGCAAGTACCCCGGGATCAAGGTCGTGGCGGTCCAGGACGGCAAGAACGAGCGCGCTCCGGGTCTCCAGATCATGGAGGACTACCTGACCCGATACCCCAAGGGCGAGATCCAGCTCGTGTGGGCTCAGAACGACGAGATGGGCCTCGGTGCCCTCAAGGCGATCCAGGACGCTGGTCGTGACGAGCTCATCGGCGCGATCATCACGAAGGACGCCACGCTCGCGGGCGTCCAGGCGGTCGTCGACGGCAACTTCTCGACGGTCTGCTCCAACTCGCCGTACTTCGGCCCGATCATCATGCCCTACGTGGCCAAGCTCCTGAACGGCGAGACGATCCCGGCCACGGTCGACAAGCCATTCACCTGCTTCGAGAACCTGACGGACGCGGGCAAGGCAGATGTGAAGGCCATGCTCGACGAGATGGTGGCGACCAGCGCGAAGTTCGCGACCCGCTGAACGGGTTCGCGAGCCTGTAGCTCGCAATCGGCATCGCTTGCGGGAGGACCCACGGGTCCGCCCGCAAGCGGGTGCCGTGATGAAGGTGGGCAGCACGCGGTGACAGGATCCCTTCTGGCAACGGGAGAAGAGCCGCAACTCGTCGAGGCCACCGGCCTGACCAAGCACTACGCGGGGACGGTCGCCCTCGACAACGTCGACTTCGATCTCCGGGCCGGAGAAGTCCACTGCCTGGTCGGCGAGAACGGTGCCGGGAAGTCGACCCTCATCAAGATCATCGCGGGCGCGGTTCGTCAGGACACTGGACGCATCACGATCCGAGGCCGCGACGTGTCCCACTCGAACCTGAGGGAACGCCGCGACCTCGGCGTCAACGTGGTCTACCAGGACCTGAACCTCGTGCCCGAGATGTCGGTGGCCGAGAACATCTTCCTGGGGCACGAGCCGAGGACCAGGCGCGGCACGCTGGACAAGAAACGGATGCACCGAGAGGCGGGACAGCTCATCGACCGCCTCGGCGCGCCGTTCCCGGTGCGCAGTCGCGTCGGCGACATCGGCGTCTCGCTCCAACAACTGACCGCGACGGCTCGCGCGCTCTCGCTGAACGGCCGGATCATGATCATGGACGAGCCTTCCGCGGTCCTCGTCGGCAAAGAGCTCGACCTCCTGTTCTCCATGATCGAGCGCCTCAAGGAGCAGGGGTTCGGGATCATCTACATCTCGCACCGTCTGGAGGAGATCTTCCAGATCGGGGACCGCGTGACCGTCCTGCGCGACGGCAAGCATGTCGGCACGGAACCAGTCAGCGGCATGTCCACCGCCAGGCTGATCCAGATGATGGTCGGCCGAGAGCTCGGCGAGCTGCACCGGCGAACGGGTCCGAGCAGCATCGGCGAGGAGGCGCTCCGCGTCGATGGCCTGGGACGAAGCGGCGTCCTCGATGACGTGAGCTTCACCGTGCACGCGGGCGAGGTGGTCGGGATCGCGGGCCTCGTCGGCGCGGGGCGCACCGAGCTCGCGCGGACGATCATGGGGCTCGATCCACATGACACCGGCACGATCCACCTCCAGGGAAAGCCGGTTCATGTCCGCGGCCCAGCCCAGGCCGTCAACATGGGGCTCAGCCTGGCGCCGGAAGACCGCCGGGCAGACGGCCTCGTGTCGCTCCTCAGCGTGCGAGACAACGGTGGGCTGAGCATCTTCCCGCGGATGTCGAGGTTCGGCTTCGTCCACTTCGGCGCCCTGTACAAGCGCGTCGCCGACCTTTGCCGCGACATGACCGTCAAGGTGCGTGACCTCCGTGATCCCGTCAGCAGCCTGAGCGGCGGCAACCAGCAGAAGGTCGTGCTGGTGAGGTGCCTGGCGACGGACTGCCGGGTGCTCATCCTCGACGAGCCCACGGCCGGCATCGATGTGGCGGCCAAGCGGGACATTCACGCACTCATCGCGGACCTCACCCATCGCGGCGTCGGCGTGATCTTCATCTCCGCTGAGCTGCCGGAGATCCTGGCGATCAGTGACCGGATCCTGGTGATGGCGGCGGGGCGCATCACTGCCGAGCTGGATCCCGCCAAGACGACGCAGGAGGAGATCCTCGAGCTCGCGATTCCTCCGATGCTCCAGCTCGCGACGCTCCATGACGCTGGGGCGGCATGATGATTTCCAGGTTCGTGAATCGGTTCCAGTCACCGGGAGGTGGGCCGGTCGACTGGCGGCGCCTCGCCGTCGACTACAACGCCTGGCTCCTCATCGCCGGGCTGGCGGTGATCGGCTCGCTCCTGTCGCCGCTCTTCCTCACGTCACAGAACCTGTCGAATGTCATCCAGCAGTCCGCGTTCATCGGCGTGCTGGCGCTTGGGCAGTACCTCGTCATCCTCACCGGCGGGATCGACCTGTCCGTGGGCTCATTGCTGGCGCTTTCCACGATGGTCGGCGCCTTGGTCATGCCGCACGGCAGCGTCCCCGCCGTGCTGGCCAGCGTCGGGATCTGCACCGGGCTCGGAGCCATCAGCGGTGTGGTCGTCGTCAAGGGGAAGCTGCCGCCCTTCATCGTGACGTTCGGGATGTTGACGATCGCCCGCGGCCTCGACCTGTCGTTGACGAGCGGCGATGCGGTCAACCTCCCGCCGGATTCCGGATTCGCCGCGCTGGGCTTCGGCGTCTTTCCCGTGCTCGTGTGGGCAGTCGCGATTGCTGTGGTCTACCTGTTCCTCAGCCAGACGAGAACCGGCCTGTACGTGTACGCGGTCGGCGGAAACGCCGAGGCGGCACGGGTCTCCGGCGTCAACACCGGCGCCACCGTCATCCTCGTCTATGCGATCTCGGGCGCCCTCGCGGCCGTCGCCGGCCTGGTCTTCCTCGCACGTGCCGGCGTCGGGTTGCCGACGTACGGGAACGGCTACGAGCTCCAAACGATCGCGGCCGTCGTGGTCGGCGGCGTCAACATCATGGGCGGTGCGGGCAAGCTCACGGGAGCGGTCATCGGCGTCATCTTCATGACGATGCTGAGCAACATCCTGAATCTGTCCGATGCGAACCCCTTCTGGGCCTATTGCGTCATCGGCGCCGTGCTCTGGCTGGCCGTCATGTTCCGCTCCGCGATCGACCGCGCGAGGTTGGAGCGTGGCTAGGATCGCACCCCTCTCAGGCGCAGCCGTAGGCGCGGCCCGCCTCACGCCACGGCGGCCTCGGTCGGCCTCGAAGGGAGGAGGGGCGCAGTTGTGGCGGAACTGACGGAGACCCCGGTGACGGAGCTGGAGACAGGCGAGACGGCGGAAGAATCGCGCAGGGAGCGCGCTGTCCGGTGGCGTGACTTCAGCGCACGGTACGCCCTCTGGATTACCGTTGGCGTTCTCGTCGTCGTATCGCAGATCCTCTCCGGCGGGGTCTTCCTGGACCAGCAGAACATCATCAACATCCTGGCCCAGAACAGTGTCGCCGGGGTTCTGGCGACCGGCCAGACCCTCGTGATCCTGACCGCCGGGATCGACCTCTCCCTTGGTTCGATCGCCGCTCTGAGCTCAACGGCAGTCCTGCTGCTGCAGGATCAGGGCCCCGCCGTGGCCCTGCCAGTCGGGATCGCCGTCGCCCTCGCCTGTGGGTTGGCGAACGGGCTGTTGGTGACCAAGGGCCGCATTCCGCCGTTCATCGCCACGCTGGGGATGATGCAGGTCGCGCTGGGTCTGACGTACGTCATCTCCAACGCCTATCCGGTCTACGAGAAGACCCACTGGTTCCTGTTCCTGGGCGTTGACAAGATCGGGCCGCTGCCCTTGATCGTCGTCGTCTGGGCCCTTGCGACGGTGATCACGTGGGTCATCCTGCGGCGAACGCGATACGGCGTGTACATCTACGCGACGGGTGGGAACGAGCGGGCCGCGCGCGTATCCGGGATACCGACGAACCGCGCCAAGCTGTTCGTGTACACATTCGCGGGCCTGTGCGCGGGCGTCGCGGCCATCCTTCTGATCAACCGACTCGGGATGACCCAGCCGAACATCGGCAATGCCCTCACGCTGGGCGCGATCGCTCCCGTGGTCGTGGGCGGCACGAGCCTGTTCGGCGGTTCGGGCGGTGTCTGGAACACCCTGGCTGGCGTGCTGATCGTCGGCATCCTGGTGAACCTGATGGTGCTCATGGGAATCAACGTGTACATCCAGCAGGTCGTCCAGGGCTTGATGATCCTGGCGGTCGTCTACCTGTTCATTCGGCAGCAGCGTCGCGCGTGACGCCGTCGAACCACGAGGAGGACCACAGGACTGTGAGGCAGACAGGTGCCCAGTGAACTGACGCTCGCCCTCGCCCGGACCATCGTCGATGCCGCCGAGGGGCGAGCCCTCGAGCTGCGGATCCGCGTCGCGACCTGCATCGTCGACGAGGGCGGCAATACCGTCGTGTTCGCGCGAATGGACGGGGCCCAGCTCGCGTCGTCCGATCTCGCCGCGGGCAAGGCGTATACGGCGCTGGCGTGGCAGCGGCCCAGCGGCGCCCTGTGGCCCATCGTGCAGCCCGGCGCCGGGGGTTTTGGCATCAACACGATCGACCATCGATTCGTCGTGTCCGGAGGTGGCATCCCGCTCGCAAGAGGCGGACAGGTCATCGGCGGCGTGGGCGTCAGCGGAGGGTCAGCTGACGAGGACGCGGACTGCGCCGCGGCAGGAGTGGCGACATTCGAGCAGGCACATGCAGAGGAGCGTGGGTGATGGCAACTTCGACGATGTTCGACCTCGACGGCAAGGTCGCGCTCGTCACGGGTGCGGCAAGAGGCATGGGATACACCATCGCCCTCACGCTCGCGCAGGCGGGTGCCGACGTGGCCGTGGTCGACCGCAGCGGCGATCGCGTGCTCGGAGTCGCCGATGAGATCCGGGCACTCGGACGGCGCTCAGTGGGAGTCCAGGCTGACCTCGCCGAGGTGGCGAGCATTCCAGCGATGGTTCGCGCCGTTGAGGAGGCCCTGGGACCGGTCGACATCCTGGTCAACAACGCCGGCGTCAACAAGACGGAGCCCTCGTTCGCCGTCACGCAGGAGACGTGGGATCGCCTCATGGCCGTCAACCTGCGCGCCCCCTTCTTCTGCGCGATCGCGGTTGCCAAGGGCATGGTCGAACGACGGCGCGGCAAGATCATCAACATCGCGTCCGATGCCGGCGTCAACGGCTTTGCCGAGCACGCTGCCTACGGGGCCAGCAAGGGCGGGCTCATCACGCTCACGAAGGACCTGGCGGTGGAGTGGGGTCCGTTCAACGTGCAGGTCAACGCCATCTGCCCGGGGGCGACGTGGACTGACATGACGAGGCCCGCCATGGAGGACCCGACGACGCGGGCCTCGATCATCGGCCGGGGCGTGGCCGGTCGCATCTGCGATCCGGAAGAGATCGCGGCGGCAGTCGTCTACCTCGCCTCGGACGCCTCGAACATGGTGATGGGTCATGCCCTGGCCGTTGACGGTGGCTCCATCGCGAAGTAGCAGCACGGGTGATGCACCTCGGACCACTCGGGCGATCGAGACACGGGAGGGAGACGACATGGCAGCTGGCGTGAACCGGCTCGCCGGACAGGTGGCGCTGATCACCGGCGCCAGCAAGGGCATCGGATCGGCGAGCGCCCTCGCCCTCGCCGCTGCGGGCGCGAGCGTCGTGGGCGTCTCCCGGGGCTCCGACCCGGACCGGATCGAGCGCCTCACCAGGGAGATCCGGTCTGCTGGGGCCGAATGCGCGTTCCTCTTCGGTGATGTTGGCCAGCCCGAGACTGCCGCCAGCGCGGTCGCGCTCGCGATGGAACGGTTCGGCCGCATCGACGTGCTCCTCAACAACGCGGGTGTCGGGATGTACGCCGACTACACGGATTGCACGCTCAGCGACTACGACGAGATCATGGACACGAACATGCGCAGCACGTTCCTGTTCACCAGCGCCGTCGTTCCGATCATGAAGCAGCAGGGCCGCGGCCTCATCCTCCAGATCGCTTCGCAGGCGGGCCTGCGTGGGTTCACCCGCGAGGCGATCTACTGCGCGTCGAAGCACGCGCAAGTCGGCTTCACGCGGGCGCTCCGGCTTGAGCTCCAGCCGTTCGGCATCAAGGCGAGCGTCATCTGCCCGGCGGGCGTGAGGACCGACTTCGCGCTCGGTCGCGGGCGCACGCCGGAGTTCGTCGCCCAGTCCGGGTTCCTTGCGGCGGAGGACGTCGCGGACGCCGTCCTGTTCACCGCCTGCCAGTCGCCGGAGGCCAGGATGTCCGAGCTTGGCCTCATCTCCGTCAATGAGGCCTTGTGAGTGACACAGCAGGCTGGCGCCCCTGGGCAATGACCGGACCGCGCCCGTACACGGTCGCCGTGGCGGCGCTCGGCAAGCGGGGGATGCATCACGCCATCGCCGTGCGCGACAACCCGCGCTTCGAGCTCGTCGGCGTGTGCGACATCGAGCCTGCCCGCGTCGCTGCTGCCCGGGCCTCACTCGGCCTCACCCACGGCTGGACCGACGTCGACCAGATGCTCCGCGACACCCGGCCGGACGTCTTCATCTTCTGCACCTTGCCTCACCTGCGGCTGCCGATGATCCGGGCCGGAGTCGAGTCAGGCGTGCGGCTGATCGCCTTCGAGAAGCCGATCGCCACGTCGATGGACGAGGCGATCGAGATGTTCAGCCTGGTGCGGGCTGCCGGGATCAGGACGGTCGTGAGCCACCAGCACCGCTACGGCGACCACTACCGGCACGTGAAGGAGATCATCGCCAGCGGCGCTATCGGCCGGGTGCACACGGTTTACGGCACCTCGATCGGCTGGATGCTCCACCTGTTCACGCACCTGGTGGAGTACGCCAGCTGGTACGCCGGGGACGCCACGCCAGCCTGGGTTGCCGGTCAGGCATGGGGTGCTGGGAAGCTCACGGATTCGCATCCGTCGCCCGACACGGTTGCGGCGGTCGTCGGTTACACGAACGGTGTGCGCGGGTACTTCGAGTGTGGGGCCGACGCTCCCGATGTTCCCGAGATCACCTCGATGTGGCACAAGAACCGGATCGGTGCGCAGGGTACTGAGGGCTTCGCCGAGGTCCTCACGGGCAAGGCGGGCCTGGGGGGCGGCTGGCGCGCGATGACCCGGGAAGGCCACATGGGCGGGCCGGGCGCCATGGACTACGACCACGACATGCCCCCGTACGTCGACGACATCGCCAACTGGCTCGATGACGACGACGCGGTCCACCCGTGCAATGGCGAGCGCGCGTTGCTCGGCTTCCAGGTCATGATGGGCACGCTTCGGTCGGCGGCGCATGGGGGTCGGGTCGACCTCCCGCTCGGACCCGGAGAGCCGGAGCTCGACGCCATCCGGCGTGCCCTGGCCGGGCAGCGGGTCCCGGGCGCCGGGCCGGTCTCGGCCTAGGCTCGATCGCGCGCCTGGAGGCGGTGCCGCGTCGTGACCTCGACGCGGCCCCGCTCGTCGATGGCGGGATGCTCGACGAGCGCGATCAGGCGACTCGTCATGAAGCGGCCGGTCCGGACCGGCGTGCCCGTCCGGGTCACCTCGCGCACCTCCACGACGCCGCGCGACGTGACGACCTCGATGCGGCGCCCGGCCCGCGTGGCGACGATCTCGAACGTCTGCACGCCCTGGCCGGTATCGACGACGGCCTCGACGCGATCGCCCTTCATGGGCGCAACGATACCCCCGCGCGCCCGGCCGGGGATCCCCGCGCCGGACGCAGAAGAGCCGGCGCCTCTGCAGCTCCCATCGAGGGAGGCGAGATCGCCGGCTCATCGTCTCGGTTCGCGAGCAGACGGGCGATGTCATCTCCCGTCCGCCCCGCGACGCCCGCGCGGGTGTCGCTCGAGATGTTCCCGGCGCGAGGTCGGGTCAGGAGGTTCGCGGTGCCACGCGATGCGTCAGCCGTGGTCGAGAGCGCCAGGCTCACATGCCTGCGCCGCCGCGGGACGGGCCCGATGGCCCAGGGCATCGCCACTGCCGTACCTCCGAGACGTCGGCCCCGGCTGCCCGGGGAGTGGAGGTTGACACTCGGATTGTCCCACGCCGACGCAAACGGCGATCCTCCTCACGGGCCTGCTCATTGAGCCGACGCCCTGGCTACGGTAGAATGCGGGCCTCCCGAGCGGGAGTAACTCAGTTGGCAGAGTGTCTGCTTCCCAAGCAGAATGTCGCGGGTTCGAATCCCGTCTCCCGCTCCAACTTCTCGGCTCTGGTCTCAGGGCGACACTCTGCTTCATTGCCCGCCCCTGATTCCGGGGTATGTGCCGCAACGCTCCGCCCCGAACGCAGCTGCGCCGCATCCTCCCTACGCCCGGCATGTGAATGGCGTCATGAGCGGACCCACGACCCGCTGCTCGGTCACGCGAAGGCGACCGTCCTCGCGCCCGCGACGATCTCCTCGACGACCTTGGCGGCGCCGACGATCCGGGCCCCCTGCGCGACGCTGTCCTCGCCGATCCCGCGGGGCTTCGCACAGGCCCCGCAGAGCCACACCTGGCCGCCGTTCGCGACGAACTCGCGGTAGAGGTCGTCGAGCACGGGGAGGCCCGGAAAGGCGATCCCCTCGGTACCGCCCTGGGTCCCGAGCCAGACGGCGTCGATCGTGCAGAGGACGACCGCATCCTGGCCGGCCGTCGCCGCGATGTTCGCAGCGACGAAGGGAAGCGTTGCCCGCTCCGGGTCGTCCTTGCCGTGCGTGCAGTTGAAGATCAGCTTGTCGCTCATCGTCCTCTCTCCACCGTGATAACGAGGCGCCCGTCGCCGGATGCCTTGACCGAACGAACCGTGTGGCCCATCAGCCGGGCCAGCGGGGGCAGGTCCTCCTTCGCCGCCGGGTCGCGCGCGGTCACGGCGAGGACGTCGCCGACCGGGATCACCCCGATCCGTCGCCGGAACTCGGAGGCCAGGCCGTCGGCGCAGCTCATCGTGCCGGCGTCGAACTCGTGGGTCCCCGTCGAGCTCGCTCCCCCCGGACCGTCGGTCGGCCGGAAGCCCGAGCACAGGAGGTCGATCGCGGCGATGCGCCCCTCCGCGTCCACGTCCAGGTATGCCTGCTGCTCGACCACCTCCCAGTCACGGCCCTCGCGGACGAGGAACCGGTAGCGGGCGGACGTCCGGTCGGAGACCCGCTGGACGAGGACCTCCTGGACTTCGAGCGTGACGACGTCGCCGAACCACTCGAAGTACTTGGCGGCCACGTCGGCCGCGCCTGCGACCTGCCCGGGACCGGATGGGATCAGGTAGCGGAAGCGAGCGTCGCGCGCCAGAACGCCGAACAAGCTCGTGTAGTCCCTCGCGGTGATCGCGCGGACCAGCCGTTCCGCTGCGTCGCGAGCCGAGTCTCGGCCGTCGGCGTCTCCGACCGGCCGGATGGTCGACAGCCCAGCCGCCTCGACCGTCATGGGCATCCCTCCTGCGTGCGTGAACAGGAGGACCGTACAAACCGCGACGCCCGATGTCGTCCGGTGATCGCCCTACGAATCGAGCGGTTCGAGGGATTCGAGCAGACCGTGCTGCATCGCGAACAGCGTGGCCGTGGAGCGGGTCGAGGCGCCGATCTTCGAGTAGATGCGTTCGATGTGGGTGCCGGCGGTCTTCGGGGCGATCCCGAGCACCCGGGCGACCAGCTTGTTCGAGGCGCCGCGGGCGATCAGGACGAGCACCTCGACCTCGCGCGCGGTCAGGCCGCCGGGGCCGCTCTGGCGCTTGCCACGACGCTGCCCGGCCGCTGCCAGGACGGCATCGACGGCGTCGGCGGCCAGTCGTCCGGCACGGACCTCGGCGCGGAGCTCCTCACTGGCTGCTCCGTCCGACAGGGCCTGCCGATACGGGCGGGGTTCCCGCATCGCCTGGAAGGCGTCGCCGGCCGCGAGGATCCGTCCGGTGGCGGCGATCGACGCGCCCGACAGGCCGCGGTGGTACCCGGAGCCATCGAGCCGCTCGGTCGCGAGCGCGGCGATCGCGCCGATCCGGCCGAGAGCCGGCGGCCGGGCGAGCATCCGGTCCGTGTAGTACGCGTGCACGCGCATCCGTTCCGCCTCGCTCGGGGTGAGCGGGCCGGGCTTGTCCAGGATCGTGGCCGAAAGGCCGTTCATGCCGAGGTCGTGGACCAGTGCGGCCCGCCGGAGGGTCGTCACGTCGCCAGGCGGCAAGCCCGACAGCTCGGCCGCTCGCGCGGACAGGCCGGCGACCGCCCGCGAATGGCCGGCCCGGGACGGCGAGCGCAGGTCGGTGAAGTCGGCCATCGCCTCGAGGGCGGAGTCGAGCTCGGCTTCCGTCAGCCGCGCCTGCAACCCCGGCTCGTCGACGATCAAGGTATCCCAGTCCGCGACGTCATCGAGCCCTGTGAGGAGGTCGTCGGCCGCCCCGGAGAAGGCATCCACCACGTCCGGGGCGAACTGCGTGCCACGCCAGGCCCGTGCCAGGTCGACCGCTGCATCTCGGCCCTGCGTCCGTTGGATCACTTCGACGCTGTCGGCGACGTGGAAGAGTCGGACGGTCGGTGCAATCTGCTCACCGCCGACCCCTTCGGGCACGCCCTTGCCGTCCCAGCGGGTGAACACCTGCTTCAGCTGCTCGGCGACCGCGTCGCCGAGGCCGAGGCGCTGGGCCATCTGCGCGGTCGAGATGCAGTGCGACATGAAGCCCCGCGCGATCGCCGCGCCCCCCGTCGCGACCAGCGTGGCTCCCAGGCGGAGGCGGTGGACGAGCGGGGTGCCCACCCCGACGCGGCGCAGCGAGTAGGCCATCATCGGCAGGCCGGCCCGGTCGACGCCGAAGCTGTCGCGCCGGTAGCCGATGTCGTCCCCGAACCAGCGCGCCACCTCCGGAGTGTCCGCGACACAGCCGACCCATGCGAGCATGACGATGTAGAAGAGGTCCTGCCGAGCGCTTGCTTCGAGGCCCATCCGCGCCCCCAAGCGCGAGGCGATGAGCCAGGATCGGAGCGCGTGCTCCATCGGCTGGCCGAGGCCAAGGTCGGTCGCGAGCGAGAAGGCGGCGACCAGATCGGCCAGCCTGATCCCCGTATCGGGTCGGCTGGGCGCCGCCGCCGGCGTGATCGTGGAAGGGTGGGGGCGCACGGCCCCAGTATCCACGATGAGGCGGCGAGGTGATCATCGGCGCGCTCCGTGCAGGTCAGGCTGCCCCGACGGTAGGAAGTGCCGCACCCACGAGCCCATCACCGCGAGGCTGTTGCCGAGCTCGACCGCAGTGTTACGGCGACACCCTGACCACTGGTGATTGGCTCGCCCCTCCACGCTCGTGCTACTGCGCTCCCGAGGTCAGGACTTCCCAGGCAGAATGTCGCGGGTTTCGAATCCCGTCTCCCGCTCCGAGTCACCTTCCGCGCTCAGCGCCACACTCTGCTGCGCGTGCTGCGTCTCGGTAGTCGTGCAGGATCGCCTCGCGCGCGTGCCTCAACGCTCGGGTCGACGGGCGATCGGCGGAGAGAGGAAGCCGCCGGCCGCTCGTCCCGCAGAGAGCGAGGTGACCAGGATGAGCGGCGGCGTGCGCTGCCGCCTAACCACGCCCGAGCGACCAACGGCGCGGTCCGACGCGTTGCGTTGGTGTTGGGGAGTCCCTCCGGGCGCGCCAGAACACTCGAGCGCCACGGGTCGTAGCTCGCTCTATCGCCGCTCCCGTATGCTGCGGTTCTGGCAGCCACCGATGAAGCGATAGCGCAGGTTTGGCACGTGAGCTTCGATGTCGCCGCCGATGCCTACGACGGCTTCATGGGTCGATACTCCCGCCTGCTGTCCGGTCAACTGGCAGACCTCGCCTCGGTGCGCCGAGGGCAGCGGGTCCTCGATGTCGGCTGCGGCACGGGTGCGCTCACCGGCGAGCTGGTCACACGGCTGGGACCCGAGGCGGTGGCGGCCGTCGACCCGTCCGAGCCCTTCGTTGCCGCGACCCGGGCACGCCACCCTGGCGTCGACGTTCGACGAGCGGCTGCCGAGCAGGTGCCGTTCCCGGATGGGGCCTTCGACGCCGCCCTCGCGCAGCTCGTCGTCCACTTCATGAAGGATCCGATCGCGGGGCTGACCGAGATGGCCCGCGTGACCCGGCGAGATGGCGTCGTCGCCGCGTGCGTATGGGATCACGGCGGGGTCAAGGGACCTCTCCATCTCTTCTGGGGCGCTGCTCGTGCGCTCGACCCGGATGTCGACGATGAGTCCGACCTCCCAGGCACCCGCGCGGGCCACCTGACCGAGCTGTTCGGGGCCGCCGGGCTGCGTGAGATCGAGACGACCGCACTCTCCGTGCGCCTCGAGCACCCGACCTTCGACGCCTGGTGGGAGCCGTTCACGCGCGGCGTTGGCCCCGCCGGCGCCTACCTGGCGAGCCTCGATGCGGACCGGCGCGTGGAGCTGCGCGACGAGTGCCGGCGACGGGTTCTCTCGGAGCCGTTCGTGGTCATCGCCGTGGCGTGGGCGGCGCGAGGCCTCGCATAGCCGGAAGCGCCGAGGGCGTGACGGTTGCGGGCCGGTCGGGACTCTCCCGGCCGCAGTCGTACCCGCGCCAGCGGTTGTTGTTCAGGCGCGCTCGAATCCTGTCGGGCGCCACAGCCATTCACGCGTGGACGGCCCGGATAGGAACGTCGACACCCGACGTGATTCAGAGAGCCCGCCCTCCTGCAACCCGGAGGCGCGCCGCGGTCCCTGGATCGTGCGCGGGCAGGATGGCGGCATGGCCGAGACGAGTCGCAAGCTCCATCACTCGCTTCGACGAGGCCGCACTCTCGGCCCGGTCGCCGATGCTGGGCACCTTGCCCTGCGCCATCAGCCCGACGTCGTGGGTGAGGTCGCCGACGGGCCCGACCGGCGCCGCCGAGGGCGCCGGCCGCTGCGGGCCCATGCCGTGGACCCTGGGGCGGGTCGCACGCTCCGGGACTGGCTAGCTGCTGCCGACCGCGACGATCACCGAGCTGCCCGACCCGTTCCCCGACGGCGCCGCCGTGACCGAGCCGCCGAAGGCGCCCGAATTCGTCGCGCGCGATCACCCAGACGTAGCTGCCGCTCACCGACGTCGTGGAGATGATCTTCAGGCCGGTCTTCGGGATCTGGCTCTCGTAGTAGGCCTTCAGGGCGTCGGGCGAGTCGGTGGACTCGTACGTGACGTACCAGTAGGTGTCCGTGGTCGTCTTCATGGCCTCGGTGGAGTTCGGCGGCACGAGCTGCTCGCCGACCTTGGCCGCGTCCTCCGCCGCGCCGCCGCCGGGCTCGACCGGGGCAGCGGGAGCCGGCGTGTCCGCGGTCCCGCTCCCCGCATCCGCCGATGCGGCCGGAGTCGCTCCGCTCCCGCTGCCCGTGCCGACGTCGGCGGGAGCGCTCGTGGCGGCCGAGCTGCCACACCCGGCCACCAGCAGCGCGACCAGCAGCGCGAATGCGCCCGATGATCGGATCGACATCATCCCCCTCCTCCTTTGCGCGGGCCGTCGACGTGGACCCAGCGGTCCGATTCGACGTCGACGGCCTCGACGATCCGCTCCGCCTCGATCCCGGCCAGGCTGGCCGTCCGCTCGACGTCGCCCGCCGTGGCGGCCTCGACGAGATGGAAGCCCATCTCGTCGCCCGGCACCAGGTACGACGCGAGGTGGCGGACGACGCCGGCCGGATCGGTCGATCCTGCGACACGACGGAGGCCGTCCACCTCGCCGCTGAATCGCTCCTGGCTGCCGCCCGGGACGTAGGTTTCGAGGACGAAGTTCGTCATGGCCGGGACCGTACCGAGCCCGGTCGCCGCGCCGCTACAGAGCTTTCCCCGGACTTTTGGTCGCCCGGGAAGACCCAGTGCCGGCCGACGTCAGCCGGGAGGATGATCCCGGAAGTGGGCAGCGAGCTCGGTCCGCGACCGGAGGCCGAGCTTCTCGTACACCCGCGTGAGCGTCACCTCGACCGTCTTCACGCTCAGGACGAGCTCCGTGGCCACGTCCCTGTTGGTCCGACCAGCGGCGACGAGCCCCGCGATCCGGGCCTCGGCGGTCGTCAGCTCACCCACGGCCCCGGCGCGTCGGCCCGGGATCCGCGCCAGCTCTCGCTCGGCCGCAGCGACGAACGGCGGCATCGCAAGGTCGGCGAACTGCGTCCTCGCCAGCTCGGCGGTGTCCCGCGCCTGGCGGTACCGCCGCTCGCGACGGAGCGCGGCCGCGAGGGCGAGGCGTGCGCGCCCGACGTCCGGCGGCAGCGCGACGTCGTCGGCGATGGCCGCCTCGAGCTCGGCGATGGCCGCCGCGGGATCGCCCCGCGTCGCGAGCCGGGCCGCGATCGCGCGCCGAAGGATCGGGATCGACCAGCGGGGCGGCGTCTCGCCGACCAGTCCGTGGAAGGTCGCGAGGGCCTCGTCAGCGTGCGCCAGCTCGCCCACCGCGGAAGCGGCCTCCGCCTCCAGGAGGTCGGCCCGGAGCGCGGTCGCGTGCCCCATGCCCAGGCGGGTCGCGAGGGACCGCGCCTCACGGAAGGCCAGCGTCGCCGCCGGCAGGTCGCCGGCGCACGTCTCGATGGTCCCGAGGACGACGCAGCAGCCGAAGAGGTGCGCCGCCTCGTCGCCGGCCCGGGCCATCGACATCGCCTCCGCGAGCACCGTCCGGGCGGCCTCGATCTCGCCCCGATACGCGTCGACGTGAGCCCGCAGCGAGCGGGCGGGGATCCGCATGACGTCGGTCTGCTCGGCGATGTCGAGGACGAGGTCGGCGAGCTCCGACGCGCGCCGGATGTCGCCCACGAGGATCGACGCCGACGCCAGGCCGAACGCGGCCCACTGCTCCACGTTCGCATCGCCGCGGGACGTCGCCCGGTCGAGGACCGTCCCGTAGTGCCGCAGCGCGGCCGGGACATCCCCGGCGTGACGGGCACACTCGGCGGCCAGCGCAGCCGGCGACCACTCGCCGAGATGCTCGTCGATCGTGGCCTCGAGCTCGAGCGCCCGATCCATGATCGCCGTACCTCCGGATCGACCACCCATGGCGAGGATGAACGCATGGACGGCCAGCGATCGGGCGAGGGCGGCAGGATCGCCGGATTGCTCGGCGTCGTCGACGGCGGACGTCGCCCAGTCGACCGCCGCGGGCACCGCTTGCGTGTAGACGGCCGTGATCGCGAGGCTGCAGCGGACCTGCGATCGCAGCGCAGGATCGTCGGCGTCCTCCAGGGCCGCTCGCCAGAGGGTCGTCGCCTCCCGCCACCGGCCCGCCTCGTCGAGCGCGATCCCCAGCCGCCAGCGGGCCTCCGCCCGCTGCGCGCCGACCGGCCAGGCGTCGACGAGAGGCTCGAGGATCCGCTCGACGCGATGGGTGTCACCCGCATCGAACCACGCCGACGCGGCAGCGAGCCGACGCCGCCCGACATGCTCGATCGCCGATGACGGCGTGAGCGTGGCGGCGGTCTCGAACAGGGCGGCGCTCAGGGCCCGGACACCGCGGGCGCGCACGCTCCGGGCAGCTGACTCGATCTCATCCGCGACCTCGGTGCTCGGACCGTCCACCGAGCGTCCGAGGTGCAGGGCTCGCTCCTCGTCATCGGTGGCGGTGTCAGCGAGCACGCGGTGGGCGGTCCGGCGGAGGCCGGGATCGGCAACCTCGTACGCGACGTGCGTGACGAGCGGGTGAACGGGCCCGGCCTGCCCGCCGCCGATCGACACGAGGTCGGCCGTCACCGCCGGTTCGACCGCATCGGTGAACTCGTTGCCCCGCCCCGCGTCGGGTCGCCGGCCCCAGGCCGCACCGAGACGGTCCGTCGAGCGATCGGCGGATGCCGCGATCAGGACCAGCGCCTCGCGGGTGTGCCGCGGCAACGCGCCGATCCGAGACGCGAACAGGCCGGCCAGCGACTCGGGGTCGGGCGCGATCGCGGATCCCATCGTCCGGGCGAGCTCGATGGCATGGAGCGGGTTGCCGTGTGCCATCGCGTGGATCTCGAGGAGTCGCGGCCGGGGGAGCGAGATGCCCGCATGCAGGCGGACGATCCTGTGGATCCCGCCGACGCTCACCGGTCCGAGCGCCATCCGCTCGATCGCCGGCGCCCGTTCCAGGCCGTTCGGCTCGGGCGCGCCCGTGCGGTGGGTCGCCAGGATCCGGACGCCATCGCGAGGACCGAGCCGCCGGGCGACGTAGACGACCGTGGCCAGGCTCGGCGCATCGAGCCAGTGCAGGTCATCGATTGCCAGGAGAACGGTGCCATGGCGCCGTGCCACGACCTGGAGGCCCTCCAGTGCGCCCCGCGCAACCGCCGTCTCGTCGACGGGCCGGTCGCCCGGGTCCTCCAGGCGCAGGGCAACCGCGAGGGCCCGCGCCTGCGGGGGCGGCAGGGCCGGCCGAATGTCGGCGAAGTCGGCGCCGAACAGGTCGGCCAGGCCGGAGAACGAGAGCCGCGACTCTGCCTCCGCCGGCGCGCTCGAGAGGACATGGACCCCGCTCCTGCGGAGGTCCTCGATCGCCGCCCGCCAGATCGTCGTCTTGCCGAGGCCCGGCGATCCGTTCAGAAGGAGCATCGCGGGGCCGTCGTCCCGGAACCAGCGGACCACCCGGGCGATCTCGGGCCCGCGCCCGACGACGTCGATCATCGTGACGGCTCGGCGCGGGCCGCTCGCGCACGCGAAGGCGTCGGCCTCCCTCCCACGTCGACGCCCAGTGCCATGGTCGGGGAGTGTACGACGAGGGACCGACGGGCTCGAGAGCGTGAGAGCGACCGCGGGCCGGGCTTGCCGCCTGGCGTCGGTCGGGGTCTCGGCGCCGCTTGGCCTGCCCCCGGGTGCGACGGCTCGCTCACGAGCGACACGCTCGGGTCTGGCGCGACGTTCAGCCACACATTCGCGACGGCCGGTACGTTCGCCTATCACTGCTCGATCCACCCCTCGATGAAGGAGACTGTCACGGTCCATTGAGCCGCCGTCCCCGGCGGGTCAGTTGAGGCGGCCGTCGCCCAGATGACCCGGATCCGCAGAATGTCGCGCGGGCTCGTCTGGGATCAGTGCAGCCAGAGGAGCATCTCCCGCCAATGCGGGATGGCCAGCAGGTGGCCCGCCTCCGGGTAGATCACGAAGCTCGCGCGCGGGATCGTAGCGGCCAGGTATTCCGAATCCCGGACAAGGCCCGGATCGTCGTGAGCTCCCAGCCACACGGCGACATCGTGCGTGATGTCCGCAACCGCGAACCGCCACGGCAGTTCAGCCACGATCCAATCGGCAACGAGCCCGACCAGGCCCTGGCGGGCGGCCTCTCGGACGAACTCGTTCAGCCGCTCGCGGACCCCGGGCCGCGCCAAGAGCGCGTCGTCCGGGCTTCCCGGCTCCGCGAACCCGTCGAAGAGCGACAGTGGGTCGTCGGCGAACCATTGCAGCCGCTTCCTGATCCCGGCGATCGCTCGGGCTCGATCGCCCTTGAGCAGCAGGTCCAGGAGCTGGCTGATCTCCGGGGGTTCCTGATCCCGGGCGCCGGGCACGTCGTCGAAGGGCCCGACGCTTGCGGCGAGGCCGACCGACGTGACGAGCGGTGGCGCGAGGGCGGCGCACGCGAGTGCGTATGGTCCACCGCCAGACCAGCCGACGATCGGGCACGAGGGCAGGCCGAGCAAGGCATGGAACTCCGTGTAGTCGTCCGTCCACGACCGGAGCGAAAGGTATTCCGTGGGGTCCGAGCGGCCGTATCCGGGTCGATCGATCGTGATCAGTCGGACGCCGAGCGAATCGGTCGCGTCTTCGTCCGGGCATAGGAGTCGAGAGCCCGGCCGCCCGTGAAAGAGCACGACCGGCCTTCCGCCAGGGTCGCCCCACTCGGCGTACGCGAGCGACCTGCCGTCGCCGAGGGTGATGACGCGGTCCAGCCGAGGAACACTGGTCACCCCAGCCATGCGCCAACCTCCAACCGCGACTGGCCTGTTGAGGCTCCCGCGTGATCTACCACGTGGTCGGGGCCTCCGCGTCGCGGGTTCTTGGCAGCACTACGGGCATAGTGCTGGTGCCTTCTTCCGCCCTTCGACGACGGCCAGGACGCAGCCGCCAACGCGAAGCAGGAGCGGGTCCCTGCCCGAGCGGCCAGCGGGTGCGGCCGACGCCGGCGTTACGATCCCGCCCGCTCGTGGCACGGTGTCGGAGACCGATGGGACCGCGGCGGCTCCAGGGGCACATCCCGCCACGAGTGCGATAGCGATCATCCCCATCGTCAGCTTCGAACGCATGTCCCGACCTCCTGGTGCACCGGCGGCCGCCAGGGCCTCAGGCCCATCTCGGCATCCGGGGGGCCGCCTCAGCCCCTCGCAGGATGTCGAGCGTGCCCTGGTAGCAGGTGCCGTCCGGCGCTTGCGAACACGTGATCTGCCGGTAGCCCCCCTGCACCGGATGGCCCTTGAGCCAGCCGTCGGTGACGACCCCCGTGATCACCGCCCGAAGGCCGGTCTGCTCCACGTGGACAAGGGCGGTGAAGACATGTCGTGAGCCGTCGAAGTGGTAGAGGGCCTCGATGACCGTCGTGGTCCCGGGCGTGTACTTGAGGATCTCTCCGGCATAGGTACCCGGGCCGACGTCACCGCCGACGACCCCGGCCATCGCGGGATACGCAGTGACCCACTTGGTGAACGTGCTGGCGGCCTCGCGGTCATCCCGGCGGCCATCGGCCATGGCCGTTCCCGCGCCAAGCGAGAGGGTCAGGAGCATGACGGCGGCGATCAGCGCGAGCGACCGCCTCCGGACGCTTCGCGAGCTTGCGGTCGTGCCGGGTCGAATGGAATCCATCGCGAACCTCCTTGCCGCGCTGGCACTTGCCGCGGGCCCTTGTGGGTCGACGCTAGGCTCGGTGGAGGCGTCCGCCATCGGGCGAAAGCCCTAGCCTGGCGAGCCCGCTACCTCATTCCGTGAACGTCCGAGCTCGACGTCGCGGTCGCGGGCGTCGGCGCTCGCACTCGCCGGCTCGTCCGACGGGCCTTCCCGAACGCCCGGTGGGCGGCTACCCTGCGACCCATGCCGACGGGGGAGGCCAATCCTGCGTTCCTTGGTCGCGCGCACGAGTTCGCGCGGCTCCAGGTTGCGCTGGGCGACCGCGCCACTCGACCGTGCTGCCTTGTCGGCGGGGAAGCTGGCGTCGGGAAGACCCGACTCGTCACGGAGTTCGCGCGTTGGGCCGAGTCCGAAGGGGCGACCGTCGCGGTTGGCGGCTGTCTCGAGCTCGGGGCGGACATCCTTCCCTTCGCCCCCTTCGTCGAAGCCCTCGACCGGCTCGGCGAGCTGGCGGGCGCTCCCGACTCTGTCTCTTCCGGCTCCCGCCTGAATCCCTTCGCCGCGCACACGCGCGACCTCGAGACGTCCGGTTCGGACCGCGCCTCCGGCGAACTGGGGCTGGGGCGGCTCTACGAGGCGGTCCGAGGTCTCCTCGATCGTGGGCCTGCTCCACTCGTCCTGGTTCTCGAGGATCTTCACTGGGCGGACCGCTCCACCCTCGAGCTCCTCGACTACCTCGTGCGGCGGCTGCGCCAGGGCAGGACGCTCCTCGTCGCGACCTTCCGCAACGACGAGCTGCCTCGCAGCCATCCCCTGACGCCGGTCCTGGCGGAGCTCACGCGAAGCGGACGGACCACCCGGCTGGACCTGCCGCCCTTGCTCGATTCCGATGTGGGCGCCCTGGTCCGCGAGATCCGTGGCCCGGAGCTACAGCCCTCGCAGGTCTCGGCGATCGTCGAGCGATCGGAGGGGAACCCGTTCCTGGCCGAGGAGCTTCTGGCGCTCGGGGTCGGTCGCGGCGCACCGCTGCCCGCGACGCTGCGCGAGGTCCTGCTGGCCCGGATCGGGCGGCTGTCCGACGCCGCCGGCGAGATCGCCCGGATCGCCTCGGTTGCGGGCCGGCCGGTGGACGCAGAGCTCTTGGAGCGTGCCTGGGACGGAGCGCCCCGGGACTTCGACACGGCTTTGCGGGAGTGTCTCGATTGGTCAATCCTGGTGCTCCACACAGCCGACCGGCGTGTCGACTTCCGTCACGCGCTCCTCGCGGAGGCGCTCGAGGTGGATCTGTTGCCCGGCGCCCGGGTTCGCCTGCATGGTCGTCTCGCGCGACTCCTCACCACGCGTCCCGATCTGGCAAGCCCCACGGCAGCAGGCGCCGCGGCCGAGCTGGCCCACCACTGGTATGGAGCCCACGAGCTGCCAGCTGCCTTCGAGGCGACCGTTCGGGCCGCCGAGGCCGCGGTCCAGGCGCGCGCCCATCCGGAGGCGCTGCGAGCGTATGAGCGGGCAATCGAGCTCTGGGACAAGGTGCCCGACGCCCGCCAGCGGGCCGGCTCGGACCTTGTCCACCTTCTCGACCGGGCGGCGCGCGTGGCCATCCTGGCCGGTGACCGGGCGCGGGCGGTCCGGCTGCAGCGGCAGGCGGTGGATCTCGTCGACCCGCTCGCCGATCCGCTTCGTACGGGGTATCTCCTGGCGCGGCTGGCTGGTGCCCATGAGTTCGCCGGCGAGATTGCCGAGATGATCCTTCCCGCGGAGGCGGCCGTCGCGCTCCTGCCCCGCGATCCCCCCACGGCCGAGCGGGCCGAGGCCGTCTGGATGCTCTCCGACGCCCGTTGGTGGCGGGGCCGCTACACGGAGGCGAGTGTGGCGGCGCGCGAAGCCATTGAGATCGCCTCCGCGGTCGGCGCCAGCGACATCGAGGCATTCTCCCGCAGCAGCCTCGCCTGGGCTCATGCCGGCCTATGCCGCGACGACGAGGCAATCGCCGAGTCCGATCGCGCGACCCGGGCCGCCGACCGCTCCGGAGCCAGCGACGCGGCGTTCTTCACCTACGCCGAGCGGGCCCAGATGTTGATCCGCTGGCTGTGGCGCCCGGAGGTCGCCGGACCGGCCCTCCAGGCCTTGCAGGCGGTCGCCGAGCGAGAGGGCGTGCGCGAGTGGAACGAGGTCTTCCACGGTGCCATCACGGCCCTCATCCTGGGGCACCTCGGGCGCTGGGGCGAGGCGATCGAGATCGCCACCGAAGCGCTGGCGGCTGAGTCAGGACATCCGAGGGCCCGCTGCATCCTCGATCTCCTGCATGGGACGCTGCGGGTCCGGCGCGGGCAGCTCGAGGCGGGCGAGGCCGACCTCCGGGCAGCCCGGGAGGGCCCCACCGACGCCCTGCTGAGGATCGAGGTATGCCTCGGCCTGGCCGAGGCCGCCCTCGCCCGACACCAGCCGGAGACCGCGCTGTCGATCCTGCGGGAGGAGGCGGCGGAATCCGAGCGGACGGAGGAGATCGTCGGACGCGCCTCCCTGGCGGCCCTACGCCTCCGTGCGGCGGCTGACCAGCTCGAACGGGTGCGGGCACGTCGCGAAGTCGGCGCCCAGGAGATCGTGCTGGCGGAGGCGGCGTCTGATCGCCGGCTTCTCCACGCAGCCCTTGAGGGGCGGCTCGTCGCCGGTGCCGGTGTGAACGATCCGTTGCGCGCAGTGGCGGCATGGGGGTTTGCCGAGGCTGAGCGACTCGCGGGGACGCTCCCCACCGACCAGTGGGCGGTGGCCGCGACGGCGCTGGCTGCCGTGTACCAGCCGTACCTCGCCGCATACGCGCGATTCCGCGAGGCGGAGGCCCGGTTCGCCGATCGCACTGACCGGACCGGGGCGGAGCGCGCCCTCCGCGGCGCCTACGAGGAGGCGCGGGCGCTCGGCGCGGCTCCCCTGCGGAGGGACATCGAAGCCCTGGCCCGCCGAGCGCGGATCGAGCTGGCCGCACCAGGACCCCCCGGCGGTGAGCCGGAGCCGGCCGCAACCTCGACCGACCCGTACGGGCTCAGTCCCCGCGAGCGCGAGGTGCTCGCCCTGCTCGTCGACGGGCGCAGCAACGGGGAGATCGCGAACGAGCTCTTCATCAGTCCCAAGACGGCCTCGGTGCACGTCACCCACATTCTCGACAAGCTCGGCGTGAACAGCCGAGGCGCCGCAGCCGCCGTGGCGACACGCGCCGGGCTCGTGCTTGCGGACGCGCCGCCCGGCGGTACGCTGCCAACCGGGGCCTGAGGACGGTAGCGGCGGACCGGTCGCTCCGCGCGCGTGCTACAACTCAGGTTGAGGGGAAGTCGGACGGAGAGAGGAGGCCGGGGCCGCTCGCCCCGCAGCGCGCGGTGACTTGCGCGTCCGCCCCACAATGAGACATGCCTGTCCGCACCGTCGTCGAACGCGGGCCCAAGGACAAGCGGTCGGTGGCGTTCAGCATCGACTGGCCGGGGTGGAGCCGCGGTGCGAAGACCGCCGAGCTCGCCCTGGAGACACTCGAGTCCTATCGGGAGCGGTACCGGCCCGTTGCGAGCCTCGCCGGCATGTCGCGCGATTTCGACGCCGCCGGTCCCCTTGAGATCGTGGAGGACAGGGTCGGAACAGGCTCGACCGACTTCTGGGGCATCTCCTTCTCGCCTTCCGCGACCGAGCATGGACCGATGAGCGAGGCGGAGCTCGCGCGCGGGATCACGCTGTTGCGGGCCTGTTGGGCGCTCTTCGACCGAGTTGCGGCGAGGGTCTCGCCGGAGATGCGCAAGGGGCCGCGCGGGGGAGGACGGGACCGCGACCAGATCATCCGCCACGCCATCCGCACCGAGAGCGAGGACTTCGCGAAGCAGGTGGGGTTGCGGATCCAGGAGCGCGCGGCGCTCACGCCGGACGGACTGCGCCAGCATCGGGAGGCATACGTCGCGGCGATGCGCGCGTACAACGCCGGCGAGGTCACACGGCGCATGCGGTCGTGGACGCTGCCGTTCCTCATCCGACACTCGGCCTTCCACACGCTCGACCATGCGTGGGAGATGGAGGACAAGGACCTCTCCGCCCGGGACGACTGACCAAGAAGGCCGGCGCTCGATCGTCGCGGCTCCGCGTCGATCGTGCCCGTCGCGGCACTCGGTGGCGAGCAGCCAGGTGACGGGCTGGACGACCTGGATCGGCTGCCCTCCGAGGTCTTCACCAATGCGACCCCCGAGTCGCCCTTCCGGGCGCCGACGGACGCCCCGGCGCCGTCAGTCGCGACTTCGGATCGTGGAGATGTCGGCTTCGTTGCCTGCCGCGTCGGCCAGCGTCCACCATGCCGGAGCGAACGCATCGCGCACCAGATGTCCGCCCGCTGCGAGCGCCGCCGCAATGCGGGCCTCGGCCTGCTCATGCGGCACCCAGACGGCCACGTGGATCGCGCCACCGCCATCGGCACGCGCCTCGCGCATCGGTTCGAACCAGAACGACGGGCCGCGACCGCGCGGGTCGACGAGGTCCTCGTCGGGCGAGTCCGCGCGCGGCTCGTAGCCGAGGACGGCCTGCCAGAACGGCATCACCGCGGCGGTGTCCGGCGCGCCCGGGATGATCAGCACCGACTGGACGGCCGACGGATCGGCCGCGATGCCCAGCTCCCGGGCGACTGCCGAGATCCGCCGAGCCAGCTCCACGTCTCGGAGGCTCATGCCGTAGTACTCGTCCGTCACCGTGACCAGGCGCACCGTCACGCCGTCGTGGCGGAGATCGGCGTCCGGATGGTGAGCACCGAGGTCGGGCAGCTCGGCGATGGCTTGGACGAGCCGCGCACCCGCGGCGAACGAGCCCGTGCGGAAGAACGTGCAGGCGCCGTCCCCGACGATCCGCCAGTCCTCGACACCGTCGGCGTCCTCGAACTGACGCGGGCTGATCGATCCGGTCATGCCGTTCCCCCTTGCGCTGGTCGATCGGTCTGGTCGCGACGACAGGTCCTGCCCGACGACGTCAGTCAAACCGTCGCGCTCGCACGGCGATCCTACGCGGCTCGTCGTCGCGGGTGGGCGGAGGAGCTCGGGCGACTGATCCGCCTCGCGGGCGCGGCTTGGTCCCGGTCGCGGATAGTCCGGATGCCAGTAGGAATCGGGACGGCACCCTGCCACCATCAGCTGAGGGTGACGACCACGCCTCCTGGGCGGTGGCCTGGCGCCCGCTCTGCGGTGCTCGAGATCATATGAGCGAAATCGCGGCACGCCTGTCCCGCATCTGCCCCCGGACGCATCTACAGGGCATGAACGGCCAGGCGATGGGCAGTCCGGCAGTCGCCTCCACGGTCATCCTCGCGGGGGCGGGCGACGAGGCGGCCTTCGCCCAGCTGGTCGTCGCCTACCACGCCGACATGGCCCGGGTCGCCTTCGCCGCGTGCGGCGACCGGGAGCTGGCCGAGGACGCGGTCCAGGCGGCCTGGCTCATCGCCTGGAGGAAGCTCCATACCCTGCGCGACCCCGACCGGGTCCGGCCGTGGCTGATCGCGGTGACCGCGAACGAGGCCCGCCAGCTCCTCCGCCGCCGCCACGGACCGGTCGTCGAGATCGACGTCGAGGCCCCGGGCGACCCCCGCGGCGACCCGTCCCGCGGCGTCGAGCGGATCGACCTCCGGCGAGCGCTCGGCCACCTCTCGCCCGACGACCGGACCCTCCTCGCCATGCACTATGCGGTCGACCTTGGCCCGGACGAGCTCGCGGCCGCCGTCGGCACCTCGCCGGCCACCGCGCGCAAGCGCCTGTCGCGGGCCATCGACCGCCTCAGGAAGGAGCTCCGCGATGGCTGAGCGCGATCCCTCCGAGCTCGACCTCGCCGCCGCCTTCCGCGCCTACCTCGAGAACGCGCCGACCGAGGTCCGAGCGACGGAGGTCGCCCACCGGTTCGCCCTGGCCTACCCGCACGGTCGAGGCCTCACCGGCCACCTGGGCTTCCGGCTGACGCCGGCGATGGCCTGGCTCCTGCTGCTCGTCGGGCTGCTCGCGGCACTCGGTGTTGGAGGCTTGATGACGGGGTCCTGGCGTCCGGACCAGGCGGTCGTTGTCGTGCCGCAGACACCCGCGACCAGTCCGACGCCGGCCCCATCACCCTCGCCGTGGTGGACGACGGCCACGACCGGCGCGATGGCGAGCGCTCGCATGTGGCACACGGCCACGCTGCTCCCGGATGGCCGGGTTCTCGTCGCCGGAGGCATGGCCGGGGGCACCCCTGAGCCAGGGATCAACGACAGCGCCGAGCTGTACGACCCCAGGACCGGCACCTTCGGCCCGACCGGCCAGATGGTGACCGCACGCGAGAGACACACGGCAACGCTCCTCCTCGACGGTCGCGTCCTCCTTGCGGGGGGCTCGACTCCGGGCTCCGAGGGAGTGGTTGCCACGGCCGAGCTGTACGACCCGAGGACCGGCACGTTCGGCCCGACCGGCTCGATGACGACGGCCCGCGAGAACCACACGGCCACGCTCCTCCCCGACGGTCGCGTCCTCGTGACCGGAGGGTATGGCGCCGAGATCTACTACGCGGCTCCGCTCGCCTCGGCCGAGATCTACGACCCGAAGACCGGCACCTTTGCCCCGACCGGCTCGATGACGACCGCTCGCGGCCACCACACGGCCTCGCTGCTCCCCGACGGCCGCGTCCTCGTCGTCGGTGGCTCCCCAGGTGGCTACCTGGAGGCCACTGGCTACGTGTGGCTGGCTCTCGACAGCGCCGAGCTGTACGACCCGATGACGGGCAGCTTCGCCCCGACCGGTTCGATGACGACCGCTCGCTACGCGCACGCGGCCACCCTGCTCCGCGACGGCCGCGTCCTCATCGCCGGAGGCTTCGAGGAGTCGACGCACGGCCTTGTCGCAGCCGAGCTGTACGACCCGACGACCGGAACGTTCAGCCCGACCGGCCCGATGACGACCGGCCGCGGCTCGGCCACGGCGCTGCTGCTTCCTGACGGCCGCGTCCTCGTCGCCGGAGGCCTGTCGGCGTACACGGTCTGGGCGGAGGTCTTCTCCGCCGAGATCTACGAGCCGGCGACCGGCGTGTTTGGCCCGACGGGCCGGGTGGCCACCAATCGCACCGGTTTCACAGCCACGCTGCTCCCCGACGGGCGTGTCCTACGTGCGGGGGGCTTCAACGGCTCGGAGGTACTGGCCTCCGCCGACATCTTCACCCCCTAGGCCAGCACCTTCAGTCCGCAGGGCTCGATGACGACCGCTCACAGCACCCACACGGCCACGCGGCTCCCCGACGGCCGCGTCCTCGTCACCGGAGGCTTCAACGGTTCGGAGTGCCCCACCTCCGCCGAGATCTACGACCCGGCAACCGGCCCGTTCGGCCCGACCGGGCCTTCGGCACCAGGGGACTGAGACCAACCCGCGCGCATGCGTCCCAGGAGGATCAAGGATGCATGAGCACTCCTCGACGAGGCGTCTCCTCGTCGGCTTGACCGTCGTGGTCCTGCTGGCGGGCTGCGCCGCCGGGGCGACGATCGCTCCGTCGTCGACGACTCCGGCCCCGGCGAGCGTCGCCCCGGTCGCGACGGCAACCCCCGCCGCCACGCCCGCCGCGTCGCCAACGTCGCCTTCCGCGTGGGATGCGCCGAGCGACGCGGCCCTGCCCGGCGCGACGGTCTCGGCCTTGCAGGCGATGCTGGACGGGTGGGTGTCCGGCGGCAAGGTGATCGGGCTGTCCGCGGCCGTGGTCTCGCCGGACGGGTCATGGGCCGGCGCCGCCGGCGTGGATGCTGCGGGCACGGCCATCGAGCCCACCTCGGCATTCTCGATCGCGAGCGCGACCAAGACGTTCGTCGCGGCCGAGGTCCTGCTCCTGGCCTCCCATGAGGGAATCGACCTCGACGCGCCGGTGACCCAGTACGTGAGCCTGCCGTTCGAGACGGACGGCGCCACGATCCGCCAGCTGGCCACGATGACGAGCGGGTTCCCCGGGGTCCCCGACGAGGCCCTGAACAAGCAGGTCCCCAAGGACCTGGCCCGCGCGTGGACCGCCGAGGAGATCGTCGCCCTCGCCAAGGATCAGCCGCGGGTGGGGACCCTCGGAGGTCCCGGCATGTACAACGGGATCAACTACTACGTGCTGGGGATGGTCATCGAGAAGGTGACCGGCGAGCCGCTGGCCGCCGTGCTGCGCCGCGACCTCCTGGCGCCCGCCGG
The DNA here is from genome assembly GCA_963821235.1 of uncultured Chloroflexia bacterium. GTDB lineage: Bacteria > Chloroflexota > Limnocylindria > Limnocylindrales > CSP1-4 > CTSoil-043. The sequence continues at coordinate 1,350,994 of CAWGCS010000001.1, read as the reverse complement.
GCTGGACCGGATCTGGATGCAGGTCGCCGAGCAGCCGCAGCCGCCGCTGACCGTGGCCGTGGACCGCACCGACGGCAAGGTCGTCGACCCGGCCAGCGGCTACCTGCCGTCGCTCGCCTCGGCCTCCATCGGCCAGGGCGGGGCCGGCATGGCCGCCGACGCGCCGAGCCTGGCGCGATGGGGCTACCTGCTGTACGGGGGCCGGATCATCGACGGCGACCTGGTCGCGACGATGACCGACGGCGACCCCGCCGCCGAGCACGGCTACGGCTTCGGGACCATGGTCGCCGACCTCGGCGGCGGCGAGATCGTGGTGGGGCACCTGGGCGACTACATCCAGTACTCCTCCATCCTCCTGGTCTGGCCGAGCACCAGGACGGCGGTGGTCGTGCTGGTGCCGGTGCAGGGGATGAGCGTGAGCGGCACGCTCCCCGAGTGGGCGATCACGCTGTACGGGGGTCTGCCGCACGGGTGACCCGATCGTCCGAGTTCGCGCCGAACGGTCCCCGGTGAGAGTCTGGATGCCGGTATGAATCAGCCGGGGACCGTCGCACCATCAGCGGGGTATGACGACCCACATCGGCGAGCTTGACAGCCGACCGGCCGCCGCGCTCGTGGAACGCGCGCTGGCGGGCGACGAGGCCGCGTTCGCCCGGATCGTCGCGGCCCACCACGACGCCATGGAGCGGGTCGCCTGCATCGTCACCGGGGACCTCGACCTCGCCGACGACGCCACGGCCGCCGCCTGGTCGCTGGCCTGGCGCCGGCTCGACAGCCTGCGGGAGCCCGAGAAGCTCCGCTCGTGGCTGGTCTCGATCGCGGCCAACGAGGCCCGCGGCCTGGCGCGGTCACGGCGCCGGCACCCTGTCGTGGAGATCCAGGTGGCGGCGGACCTCGCCGCCGACGGCTTCGATCTCGCGACGCACGACGCCGACCTCGACCTCGCCAACGCCCTCGCCCGGCTGGACCCGGACGACCGCGCGCTCCTCGCGTTGCGCTACGTCGCGGGCTTCAACTCCTTCGAGCTCGCCCGTGCCACCGGTCGCTCGGCTTCCGGGACGCGGGCCCGCCTGGGTCGACTCCTCGCGCGCCTCCGGACGGAGCTGGACCATGTCTGACCAACTCGACTTCGAGACCGCGCTGGAGCGCCGCCTCCAGGCTCGGGCCGCCGCGGGGTCGCGCCCCTTCGACGCCTCGGCCATCGCGCGGGCTGCGATCGCCGCCCGGCCGCCGCGCCGGCTGGGCCTCACGGCCTGGACCGGCCGGCGGGCCTGGGCGCTCGCGTTCGCGGGGCTGCTCCTCGCGCTCCTCGCGGGTGCGGTGGTGGCCGGCGCCCTGCTCCAACACCGCGAGCCGTGGCTGGCCGTGGCACGGGCGGACGGCATCTACCTCGCCCACCGGGACGGCTCGCTCGTCCGGCGCCTGGCGGACACCGGCACCTACACGCGGCTCTCGTGGTCCTCCGACGGCGCGCTCCTGCTCGTGCAGCAGGACTTCCATCTGCAGGGCGACAACGCGGCCCTGGGCGTCGCGCGGATGACCGCTTTCCGGCCCGACGGGTCGGTTGCCTGGACGACGGACCACTCGATCGGCGAGGCGGGGGACGCAACGTGGTCGCATCGCGGGCACCGCCTTGCGTGGTTGGATGACTGGGGTAACGACCTCGCCATCGCTGACCTCGACACCGGTTCGAGCACGCGGCGGACCGACCTGCGCATCAGTTTCGTGCTGGCGCCGGAGTGGTCTCCGGACGACACGCGGATCGTGGTCATTGGCCACCGCGAGGCGCTCGGGTCGACGGCGCTGCAGGCGCTCCTCGTGGTTCCCCTGGATGGGGGCGACCCGGTGGTGCTGACGCCGTACGAGTATCGCGGCCTCTCGCACCCCGCCTGGTCGCCGGACGGACGGTCGATCGCGGCGCTCTGCTGGGAGGTCCCCTACTGTCCCGAGCCGCAGACCATCGAGATCTTCGACGCCGCCACGGGCGAGCGCATCGACGGAACGACGGCCGGCGGATACCCCGTGGCGTGGTCGCCGGACGGCACCCGGCTGGCATGGTCCCGCGAGGCCGCCGACGGGAACGTGATGGTCGACACGCTGCCGCTGTCCGACGGCGGTGCCACGGCCGTGCTGCCGGGGCCGGGATGGCAGGACCTTGCGGGCTGGACGCCGGACGGAGCGCTGCTCGTCCTGAAGCCGAACGCCTCGACCGCGTCCGGCTCATCCGATCAGGCCTGGCGGCCGGACCTCTGGCAGGTCGAGGCCGACGGGTCGCACCCCGTGCTACTCGCCCGTGGCGTCACGGCCGCCGCCCTGCAGCCGACGCCCTGACGCCAGGCGCGCGCCGGGCTCGCTTGGCGGCTGTGCCCGCTCCTCGATTGCCCGTGGAACGGCCGTGCCCTTCGGCCCTCGCCAGGCCCGCGACGAGCGCCTACGGTCATCGGCGGCGGGCGTCCCATGAAGGCTTCGGATCCAGACGGAAGACCTGATGGAAACGCAGCATCAGCCCGAGAGACCTCGACCGCGTCCGAACTGGGCCTACCGGCGGCGGGGCTTCTCCAACCTCCTGAGGATGGGCCACTGCGCTCCGACCGTGATGCAGACACTCCTGGACGTCTCGTCGACGGAGAAGGAGTGGCTGGTCAGGCTCAGCGCTGGCATGCCAGGGGGCATCGGCAACACCGGGCACGAATGCGGGGCGGTCACCTCACCCCTCGTGATGCTGGGCATCCACCACGGCCTGCGCGAGGTCGATCGTGGCCTCCCGGTGACCTTCGACCAGGGGCAGGCGCTCTGCCGAACCTTCGTCGCCTGCCACCGCACGCTGCAGTGCCGGGAGATCCGCGGGAAGGACCGCTTCCCGAGGCATTGCATCGGGCCGGTCCTGCGCTCGCCGGAGCTCCTTCGAGACGCTCTCGACGGCGGCCCGCGGGACGCCATCCCGCCGGGCACACGGGCGGGCCATGCGCGGCTGTACGCGCACCTGGCCGACAACGGCTTCCACTGCGCCCAGTCCGTGCTCATCCATCTGGGCTACTCCCCCACCGAAGACCGGGAGCTCTTCGACGCCACCTCGGCCTTCATGGGCGGGACGCTGTTCATGGGCGGGACCTGTGGCGCGCTCGCCGCCGGCGTGATGGCGATCGGCCTGAAGGCCGGTGAGATCGAGGACAGCCGCCTGCGGGTGATCCGGCTGCTTGCGACCATGACGGTCGGCGGAGATGCCTTCGACGACCGCCTCAACAAGTTCAACCCGAGCATGAACCGCGGATACCGGCTCTCGAAGTGGTTCGCGAGCGAGTTCGGGAGCACCCAGTGCCAGACGATCACCGGCTGCGACTTCGCGGACCCGAACGGCGTGTCGAGGTACGTCGAGGGCGACAGCATCGCGAAGTGCAGGGCGATCGGCTGCCGGGTCGCCGAGCAAGTCAAGGTGGTGCTCGGCGAGGAGCGACCCCTCGCGACCACGCCACGCAGCTGAAGGATCACCGCAGGGCATGAGCGCGCCTCGCACGGGTTCGAGCGGTCCTCCGGCCGGCGTTCCGGCCGGCGTTCCGGCAGGCGTGCTGGCGACCGTCACCATGGACGTGGCGATGGTGGGCGCCGAACGCCTGGGCGGGAGCGCCTTCACCTCGGACCGGCTCGGGCCGGACATGATCGGCCGCTGGGCAGCCGACCTGGCGCGCGGACGGTGGCGCCACGGTGACATCAGGAGCGAGCCGGCCCGGCGCGGGGAGCTCGCCCTGGGCGTCCTCACCCACTACGCCACGGGCATCGCCCTCACCGAGGCGTACCTGCTGCTCCTGCGGTGTCGGAGGGAGCGCTCGAGCGTCGCGGCGGCCACGGCCTTCGGCATCGCGACGTCCGCGCTGCCGCTCCTCGTCATGTTCCCGTCGATGGGCTACGGCTGGCTCGGTCTCCGGTCCGGCGACGCGGCGCGGCTGGCCCGGATCATGCTCCTCGGCCATGTCGCGTTCGGCGTCGGCATCGGGCTGTGGGCGCCGCGCTTCGCGCAGCGCCGACCGCGTCCCTGACATTCCCAGTCGTCCAGGGCGATCTGATCGGGTAGCCCACCAGGGAGACGTACTCGAAGACCGGCGTGCCCGTGGAGGCCGTGCCGATCTCCCAGGCGTAGTCGGGTGCCTTCAGCCGCCCGCACATCGCCTCCAGGTCCCGCGGCGAGTAGGCGCGCAGGAGCGAGACGACCCCGTCCCAGCACGTCGCGAGCGGCACGACGGGTACCAGGTAGGTCCACAGGACGCGGGACCAGGACCGAGGGGTGATGAACGGGGTGAGGAGCAGGTAGCCGAGCAGCGTGCTGACGGGCGCCAGCACCAGCAGCGCGGGCCCGAGGCGGGGCGGCACCCGGACGTCGAAGATGCCGATGGCGAGACGCTTCTCGAACGCGTCCCGCAGGATCGATCTCGCCTCCCGCGGCGCGAAGTGATGGAACCCCTCGAAGAGCGTGCGCATGCCCGTCAGCGAGGCCGGCACGTCCAGCGCGTCCACCGGATCGGGGACGTACTCGACACCCGGCTGCGACGCTGCCCCCCACTGGCACAGCGCGGCGGGATGGGGGTACTTGTCGGTCAGCTTGACGCGGACAGGCCATCCCGCCTCGGCGAGCTGCGGCTGGAGGCGCCTCCAGGGGCCGGCGCCGCCAGAGCAGAGATCGACGATCTCGGTCGTCCCGGCGTGCCGCATGGCCTTGACCAGCAGCGGCACCAGGCCCGCCTGCCCCGTGCCGCGCGTGGCCACGAATTGCAGGTAGTCCGTCTGGATGCGACGAAGGGCCTGCGGGTACCAGGGCAGATCGGTGAACTCGAAGAGGTGGAGGCGCCGCATGCGACGTGTCCTGCGATGCTCTTCCGCCATTGCCAGCGAGGGTCGGGCCAAGGATAGCGGTCGGACGCTCCCGCGGGCCGAGCGCTCGGGACGACCGTCAGACGGCGATCGCGACCCTGCCCCGCGTGTGTCCCGCCTCGACGTAGCCGACGGCCGCCGGGGCCTCGCGCAGGGGGTAGCTCCGGTCGATGATCGGCGTGACCTTGCCGGCGTCGATGAGCTCCTTGAGCGTCACGAGGTTCTCGTTGTTCGGGATCGCGACCCAGACCGCGTGCCGCTGGCGGACGAACGGTGACGCCACGAACGCCTTGACGATGCGATCGATGCCCGAGAAGCGGCCCTGGCCGCTGCTCAGGACGAGCGTTCCCGTCGGGGTGAGCGCACGCCGGAGCGCCGACGGCGATTGGGTGCCCGCCAGCTGGAGGATGACGTCGTAGCGCTGCTGGCCCCGGGTGACGTCCTCCCGCGTGTAGTCGATGACGTGGTCCGCGCCGATGGACCGGACCAGCTCCACGTTCCCCGCGCTGCAGACGCCGGTCACCTCGGCTCCGAAGGCCTTCGCGAGCTGCACGGCGAACGTCCCCACGCCGCCCGACGCACCGATGATCAGGACCTTCTGCCCCGCCTGGACGCGGCCCTGGTCGCGAAGGCCCTGGAGCGCGGTGCACCCGGCCTCGGGGATGGTCGAGGCCTGCTCGAAGGTGAGGCTCGCCGGCTTGCGCACGAAGTGGTCCGCACGCGCACAGGCGTACTCGGCGAGCGCACCGTGGCACCAGCCGAACACCGCATCACCCGGCTGGAGCGTCGTCACGTTCGTCCCGACCGCCTCGACCTCACCGGCCACGTCGGTGCCGGAGACGGGCTCCTTCGGCCTGCGCAGACCCGTTGCCAGGCGCATGAAGTACGGGCTGCCTCTGACGATGTGACAGTCGGCGGCGGTGATGGACGCTGCCCGGACCCGGACCAGGACGTCGTCGGCCCCGACGACGGGCCTGTCGATCTCGCGGAGCTCCAGGTCATCCGGCGAGCCGTACCGGTTCTGGACGATTGCCTTCATCGCGCCTTCCTCCATGCATCCTGGGCGTGTACACTGTAAGCCTACGGCGTAAGCTACTACTACACTGTAAGCCTGTCAAGGGCATGGGGGACGGATGACGGAGCTGACGAGGCCGACGACCCGGAAGGCGAGGCCGCGGACGCCGCTGACCAGGGAGCGGGTGCTGCGCGTCGCCATCAGCCTCGCGGACGAGCGGGGGATCGACGCGGTCTCCATGCGCAAGGTGGGCCAGGCGCTCCGGGTCGAGGCGATGTCGCTGTACAAGCACGTGGCCAACAAGGACGACATCCTGGATGGCATGGCCGATCTCGTCACGGGCGAGTTCGACGTGCCGTCTGTGGCCGTCGACTGGAAGCCGGCCATCCGCCAGAGCGTCATCTCGGCGCACGAGGTCCTCCGGCGCCACCCCTGGGCGAGCAGCCTGATCGAGTCGCGCGTCAACGTCGGTCCGGCGCGATTGCGGTACCTGGACGCCGTGATCGGCGTCCTCTCCGGCGCGGGCTTCTCGATGCCGATGGTGGCTCACGCGTTCATGACCCTGGACAGCCATACCTACGGCTTCACGCTCCAGGAGCTGGGCTGGGCCCTCGACGTGGAGCACGCTCCCGAGAGGGCGGCAAGCCTGACGCAGGGGCTGCCTGCAGGGGAGTATCCCCACCTCGTCGCGATGGCCGAGATGGTGCTGGCCACCGCCGGCGGCGTCGCGGTCGACTTCGAGTTCGGGCTGGACCTGATCCTCGACGGCCTCGAGAGGCTCCGCGACGGCGCCTGACGACGATCAGGACGCTTGCTCCGGGCGGCCTGCGGGCCGGTGCAGCCGGAGATGTCGGCGCGCAGGCTGCGGCCTGTCCGGCCCGGCGGACGTCGTCGGGTGCCGTCCCGAGCGGCACAATGGACGGATGACCGAACACCAGCGAAGCCTGCGGGCGATCGCGTCGCGGGCGCCCGCGTCGGCCTGGGCTCCCGGCTGCGTCGACCTCCCGTGGGGCGATCCCGAGTTCAGCGAGCGGATGCTCCGCGAGCACCTCGACCAGGGGCACGACCTGGCGAGCCGGCGGTCCGCGATCATCGAGGGCCAGGTCGAGCGCCTGGTCGGCTGGCTCGGCCTGGGGCCGGGCTCGACCCTGCTCGACGTGACCTGCGGCCCCGGGCTCGTCGCGGCGGCGTTCGCGCGGCGCGGGGTGGCCGTCACGGGGGTCGACATCGCCCCGGCGGCGATCCGCCACGCGCGCCAGATCACGGCGGGACTCCCCTGCACCTTCGTCGAGTCCGACGTGCGGGCCATGTCGCTCGACCCTGCGGCCTTCGACGCGGCGGTCTACCTCTACGGCCAGCCCCAGGTGCCCCGGCCTGACGAGCTCGACGAGGTCCTGCGCCGGATCCGCGCGGCGCTCCGGCCCGGTGCGCCGCTCGCCGTGGAGACCTACCTGGCGACGCCCGACCTCACGGCGCCGAGCACCTCCTGGTCGACCGGGCGGGACGACATCTTCGGCCCGGGCGAGCACCTCGTCCTCTCCGAGCACGCGCTGGACGCGACGGTCCCCGCGCTGGTGGACCGCCACCACGTCCTCGACCTCGACAGCGGGGAGCTCCGGGTCTTCGGGGTGACGGAGCGGCTGCTCGAGCCCGACCAGCTCGCGGCGATCCTGGCCCGGGCGGGCTTCCCGGCCGTCGAGCTGCACCCGGGCTGGGACGGCCTGAGCTTCGACGGCGCCGAGGGCTGGCTCGTCGCGGTTGGACGCTAGGGCCGGCGCGGGGGCCCGAACGCCTACGCGGGCGCCGCTTGCCCCGGGGCCGGCGCGGCCTCGGCGGGCCGGCGCCGCTGACGGACGATCAGTCCGAACACGAGCCAGGCGGCCAGCATGGCGGCCGCGGTCACGTACACGACCGAGAGACGGCCGGAGGGCTCGAAGAGCTGGCCGACGAGCCAGGGCAGGGTCATCGAGCCCAGGCTGCCGCCGACCAGGAACACCGAGCTGACCCCGCTGGCGATCGGCATGTGCCGCTCGGCCAGGTTGAAGCTGCTGGGGATCATCGAGGCGACGGAGACGCCGAACCCGACCGTGCCGACCCAGAGCGCCGGGATGGAGTCCGGCAGGACGACCAGGAGTGCCAGGCTCGCCACCGCGCCGGCCAGGTCGAGCTGGAGCATGGCCTTCGGCGAGAGGCGCAGGGCCAGCGGGATCGCGATCACCCGCCCGACCACCAGGCCGCCCCAGAACACCGCGTTGACCAGGCGGGCGGTGGTCTCGGAGCCGGTGGCCTCGTCGGCGTAGGTGAAGATCCAGCCGCCGAAGGCCATCTCGCCGCCCATGTGCATGAAGAAGAAGACCGCGATCAGCCCGACGAACCAAGCGTAGCGGCGGAGCACGCTCCGCCCGTCGGCGGTGGTGCGGGTTTCCCCGGGGCTTTCCGGGCTGGACAGCCGGGTAAGCCACAGGGCGACCGGGAGCATGAGCGCGGCGAACAGCCAGAAGGTCGTCGCCGCGTTCCCGGTGGCGACGGCGAAGCGGTCGAAGACCAGCGGGCCGAGGAAGGCGCCCACCCCGAAGAACAGGTGGAGGGCGTTCATGTACGGCGGGACGTCGGCCCGGTAGAGCCACACGATGAGGGTGTTGCCCCCCACATCCATCACCCCCAGCGGGACCCCGATCAGCCCGAACACCAGCACCAGCAGCGCCAGCGATCCCAGCCAGGGCACGCTGACCGTCAGCAGCGCCAGGACCAGCAGCGCGGCCGGCAGAACCCGGTTGCCGGGGATCCGCGCGTACAGGCGCCCGGCCAGCAGCGAGCCCGCGATGTAGCCGAGCGAGCTGGCGGTGAACAGGAGGGCGATCGCCTCGGTCGTGGAGCCGCTCTGCGCCCGCAGGGCATCCAGGCTCGGCCCGATCGAGGTGAGCATGAGGCCCAGCAGCACGTACGTGGCGTAGTACGCGGCGGCGATCCGCAGCTTGCGGGCCTTCGGCAGCTGGGACGGCAGCGTGACTGCGGGTGACATGTCGCCAGGCTCCCTCTGCTTCGACCGCCCCACGCCCGCCGGTCAGGCTACGCGATCGGAGCAGTCCCGTGGAGGTCACGAAGCGGGTCGCGACGCCACGCCGCCGTCGGCGACCAGGGGTATGCCCCGGATCAGCGGCTATCCTGGGTAGGCGTCCGTCAGGTGCTGCACCGAGGCGAGCGTCGTGGTCCGTCCGCCGGGCGTCGGGGCGGTCAGGCCAGCGTCTCGGGGTAAACGTTGCCGACTTCCAGGACGTCCCACCCGGCGCCGCGGCGACCGAGGACCAGGTTGATCGTCCAGCCGGGGCGGGCCACCGCGCTGGCGGCCTCCGGCACCTTGATCGGGCCGACACCGTGCAGGAACCAGATGCGGCCGGGCGCGACGCGCTCGATGACCAAGTCGTCCTCCACGATCTCGTCGAACTCCGGCGGCGCGCCACGGCGGACCTTCGCCGCGTTGGCCCGGCCGATCTCGTGGAGCAGGCGCCCGAGGCGCTCCGCGGCAGGGAGGTCGACCGAGGCCATCGCGATTGTGTCGAGCGCCTCGCGAAGCGGCTGGCGTGAGCTCGCCCTCTGCCGCCAGCCACTCGACGAAGCCGCGGACGTCCTCGACCGTGCGGGCGACCTCCTCCTCGGGCATCAGCACCTTGCGGATGAGGAAGTAGCCGAGGAACTCGTCGAGGTACTTCGCGATCTCGCGGGCGCCGAACATCCCGCAGAACGCGTCCTCCTCACCGTCGTTGAACGCCGTGGACCACCGGTCGCGGTCGGCGCGCGACAGGTGCTGGTGGCCGTAGCCGTCGAGGCCGTGGCGGAGGAGCTCGAGCGACTGGCCCGCCTCGCGGACGCGGCGCTTCGTCCCGCCCAGCTGGGCCAGGTAGGCATCCACGAGGGTCTCGATGGAGCGGCGCGGCGTGCGGGACGGCGGTTTCGACATCACGGCGCACGATACGGCCTGAGGCCGGGGCGATGCAGCACGGCGACGGGCAGGACCCGCCTGGCGTGACCGGTTCGGACAGGCGTGCGTCAACCCTTCACTCGTGCCTTGACATTGAAGGGTTGGCGGATTCCAACGTCCGCCTCGTGGCCGCCGGCTCGGCCAAGTGGACCCGCCAGGCGATGAAGCCCGGCGACCTCGCCGACCTGCGGCGTGACGTCGCCGCGGTCGCACCCCGCGATCGACCCGAGCTGCTGCTCTACGCCCGCTCCGGCTTCGATCGGAACCTCACCGCCGAGCCCGGCGACGGGCTGGTCGGCCTGCGGGACCTGTTCCAGGCAGAGCTCGACTTCGAGCGGCTCGGCTCCACGCGCACCTCGTCGTCCGCCTGAGGGCCGCCCGGAGCCGCCTCGGGCGCCGCACCGGCCACCGTGCGAATCAGGCGGAGGCCATCCGCTCCGCGATCGTCCGGGCGACGATGGCCGCGTCCTCGCCGACCCCGAAGAGGGTCGACGACTTGCGCGTCCGCAGGAAGTGGGTCCCGACGAAGAAGAGGCCGTCGACGACCGTGCTCGCCCCGTCGACCTGGATCGGGAAGCCCAGCTCGTCGAACGCGTCGGCCCAGGGCAGCCACGAGCGGTAGTCCGGGCGGAAGCCGCCGGCGAACACGACCGCCCCGAACCCGTCGAGCGAGACGCCCTCCGGCGCAGCGCCGTCGAACGGCGCGGGATCGGCCATCTCCGGCCGCGGGAGCCCGCGCTCGTCGGCAGCCCGAAGCATCAGTCCCATGAGCTCGCGGTTCCGCGCGTCTCCCCAGGCCACCGAGTCGGCGAGGTCGGGGGCGAACCGCGCCTGCTGGCCTGCGGCCCCCAGGAAGTGGCCGACGAGCGTCACCCCCTTCGCCCGGAGCGTCCGGAGGTTCAGGTCGTGGCCGCCACCGTGGCCGGTCGCCAGGGGGTTCGCGCCGAGGCGGGCGGCGGGAGACGGCAGGGCCGTCACCGGCTGGTCGAGGAAGCCCGACGCCTCCAGCCACCAGACGAGGTCGCGGCCGCCCAGCCGGCGCGGCGCCCACGGGGCCTTCCCGCACGAGAGCACGACCTCGCGGCCGGCTTCTCGCAGCTCCTCGGCCATCTGGCAGCCCGACTGCCCGCTGCCGACGATCAGGATCGGCCCCGGCGGCAGCGCGGCCTCGTTTCGATAGTCCTCGACGTCGATCTGCAGGAGGTCGGCCGGCAGCGTGTCGGAGCCGGCGGGGCGGTGGGCACGCTGGAACGCGCCGGTGCACAGGACGACGCGGGCGGCCGCGACGTCGCCGGCGGACGTCCGGGCGACGAAGCCGCCCGGCGCCCGGTCGATCGTCCGGACGGCGACGCCCTCCCGGACGGGCGCTCCCGAGGCTGCGGCGTACCGCTCGAGGTGGGCGACGATCTCGTCGCGGGGCATGAAGCCGTCGGGGTCGTCGCCCGCGTAGGCGCCGCCGGGGAGCCGCACGGACCAGTTCGGGGTGACCAGGCAGAAGCTGTCCCAGCGATCCCGCCACGTCTGGCCGATCCGGCCGCGCTCCAGGACGACGTGGTCGATCCCCAGGCTCGCGAGCTCATGGCTGACCGAGAGGCCGGCGGACCCGCCCCCCACGACGAGGACGTCGACGTGTTCCATGGGCGCGGAGTGTAGGGGCCGGGCGCAATCAACGGAAGAGGGGGCGGCACGTGATGCCCCGCCGTTGTGAGACGCGGGCTCTCCTTCCCCCCGAGCCGGCGGCAGGAGGTCGTCGCGCGGCCGGGTCAGCCGAGCGACGGCCGACGTCACCCGAGCGACGGCGTCATCACATCGCCGCGCGCGCGCGGCCGAGGTCAGCCCTGCTGGGCGATCTGGATGAGGTTGCCGCAGCCGTCCTCGAAGACAGCCGTGGTCACCGGTCCGAGCTCCAACGGCTCCTGGGTGAACCTGACGCCGAGCGCCTGGAGCCGCCGGAACTCGGCGTCGACGTCGTCGACGGCGAAGGACGTGAAGGGGATGCCGTCAGCCACGAGGGCCTCCTTGAACGGGCGCGCGGCGGGATGCCCGTCCGGCTCGAGGAGCAGCGCCGTCCCCTCGGGATCCTGCGGCGAGACCACGGTGAGCCAGCGCGCCTCGCCCATCGGGATGTCGGTCTTCTTCACGAACCCGAGCACGTCGGTGTAGAAGCGCAGGGCCTTCTCCTGGTCGTCCACCAGGACGCTCGTGACGACGATCTTCATTCCGGTCTCCTCCCATCGGCTGACGTCCATCGGTCGGTGAGCGTGCGCAAGGGGGTCGGGTCCAGGTCGTGGAACTTGTAGCGGCCCTCACGCCGGGTGATGACGAGTCCGGCGGCCTCGAGGACGTCGAGGTGCTGCGAGACGGCCTGCCGGGTCGAGCCGAGCCCGTGCTTCGTGGTCAGGCGGACGCACAGCTCGAACAGTGTCTGTCCGTTCCGCTCCCTCAGCTCGTCGAGGATGGCCCGCCGGGTCGGGTCGGCCAGGGCCCTGAACACGTCGCCCACGGCGTCGATGATATGCAAGGCGCTGCTTGCCTGTCAAGAGGCTGGGCCCTCAGCAGGTGACGGTCCCCTACGGGAAGGGACGTCCCGTCCCGCAGGGCCGGGAAGACGGACGGGATCGCGGCCGGCCGTGCGAGGCACCGGGTGCAGCGTCCGCTTCGGCCTGACACGCCTGTTCCGACGACGGTTCTCGCCGGACTGCTCGCCGGACCTCCTTCTCAGGCGTGTGACGCTCGACCGGGCGACGGTTCCACCCGCGCGAGGGCCCCAGACGCGTCGCGATCGGGAGCGGAAGACGGAACCGTCGCCGGAATGGGAGTGTGGCGCCTGCCGAGCGGCGCCTGCCGAGCGGCGCCTGCTGCGCGGTCGCTTGCTGCGCGGTCGCTTGCCGCGCGGCAGCCTCAGCTGGCCATCCTGATGCGGGCCAGCGTGATCACGCTGTCGACATCCCCCTCGGTGGCCACCACGATCCGGACCGCCCGGCCCTCCGGGTAGGTCGGCGCGTCGGCCAACGCTTCGCGAAGGGGCTCCGGCAGGTCGGCCTGCAGCGCCGCCGGCATCGCCCTCTCCGGCAGGGCGAGGCTCGCCCGGAACCGGCCATCCAGAGGTGCCAGGTAGAGGATCGCCCGATTGCGATGGGCGAGCCGCAGCGACCAGCCATGGCTCCTGCCCGCCCACGTCCACGTCGCCTGCAGGGGATCGAAGTCCAGTGAGAGGCCGGACCTCAACGCGTCCCACAGGCCGATCGAGGGACCGAGGGCGGCCTCGACGTCGGCATCGGTCGGGGCCCTCGACTTGTCGTGGAAGGCGTCCATCCCCGGACCCGCCTAGCCGTCCGGCATGGCCCGGCTCGGGTCGTGGTCCGGACGCCCGGCGTACCACTCGTGGAACTCGGCGCAGCGCCCGTCGGGCGCGAACCGGAGCACCCAGACGTTGTCGAACTCGGCCCGGGTCGCGCCGCTGGCGGGATCGAGGAAGCGCGCCCGGCCGTGGGTGACCACGACGCTGCCGTCGATCGCGATCGGCTCGTAGGCGGCGTCGTAGCCGCCGGGCGTGAAGAGATGCTGCTCCGCCATCCACTCGGCCGTGATCTCGGCCCGGCCCACCGCCCGGGTGCCGAAGGGATAGAGCCACTCGGCGTCCTCCGTCCAGAGGTCGGCGATCTCCGCCTCCTCGTACGACTTCCACGCGCGGACGTAGGCGTCCAGCCAGCGCTGGACCATCGCCCGATCTGGCGTGAAGGCGTCGCGGGGAGCCTGGTGCCAGGCGGGCAGCGTCGGTCGTGCGTCCATGGGCCGCCAGCGTAGCCCAGGGGGGATAGCCCCACCTCGAAGATGCCGGCTGCCCGGCTGGCTGCGCGACGGCGCCGACCGTAGCGTCTGGGCATCGATCGCAGACCCATTGGCCGATCGGCCTGGAGGCAGACACGATGAAGGTCAACCGGAGGTTCCTCTACTGGGGAGTCTTCCTCGTCACGGCGGGAGCCGTGATGCTCCTCGCGCAGGGCGACGACGTCGACAGCGAGCTGGTGACCCAGGCGCTGCGCCTCTGGCCGGTCGCCGTCATCGCGCTCGGCGTCGGGCTGCTCCTGCGCCGCACCCGGTTCGGACTGGCGGGTGGCCTGATCGCCGCCGCGATGCCCGGGCTCCTGCTGGGCGGCCTCGTCGTCGCCGCGCCGCGGCTGCCGATGGACTGCGGCCACGTCCGGCCGACGACCTTCGACACGCGCCAGGGCAGCTTCGGCGGCTTCGCGTCGGTCGAGCTGATCCTGACCTGCGGCGACCTCACGATCACGACCGCCCCGGGCAACGGCTGGCAGCTCGAGACGGGCAGCACCCGCGGCGCGGACGCCACGGTCGAGGCGTCGGCCGACCGGCTCTCGGTGGTCTCCTCGGACCACGGGCGGTCGTTCGACTTCTTCCGCGGCGGCGACGACTGGCGGGTCGCGCTCCCGATCGCGAGCCGGCTGGACCTGGACGCCGAGGTCAACGCCGGACGCGGCACCTTCGACCTGGCTGGCGCCCAGCTCGGCGACGTGCAGCTCGCCGTCAACGCCGGGGATGCGCGGGTCGACCTGTCCGGGGCGACGGTGGCGCACCTCTCGATGAGCGTCAACGCGGCCGCTGCGTCGCTGCGCCTGCCGGCCGCCCAGGACCTCACGGCGGACTTCTCCGTCAACGCCGCCTCGCTCAAGGTCTGCGCCCCGAGCGAGGTGGGCCTGAGGATCCGCCAGAGCAGCGTGCTGGGCTCCACGACCGTCACGGGCCTCGTGCGCGATGGCGACCGGTGGGAGAGCCCCGGCTACTCGATGGCAAACCACCACGCGGACGTGACCATCTCGGTCAACGTTGGTAGCGTGGACGTCAACCCCGTGGGAGGCTGTCTGTGAACCCCCGTCGTCTCTACCGCTGCCGTCACGACCGGCAGCTCGCCGGCGTCGCCGCCGGCATGGCCGAGTACCTCGACATCGACCCGACCGTCGTCCGCGTCCTCTGGATCCTGTCGGCCTTCCTGGGCGGCGTCACGATCGTGCTCTATGTCATCCTTGCCTTCATCATGCCGCTCGAGCCGGCGTCGATGACCGCGCCAGCGCCCGGGTCTCCCGCGCCAGGGGCGTGGCCACCGGTCGGCGGTGTCCAGGATCCCGACGCCGGGCAGCCGTCCGAAGGCGGGGCGACAGTCCCCGCGTGGACGGCGCCCGCGCCCGAGTGGCGACACGAGCCGCGGCCCGACGCCGGCCCCGGGCGGGGAACCCTCGTCGTGGGCGTCCTGCTGGTGGTCTTCGGCGTGATCGCCCTGGCCAACACGCTGATCCCCGGCTGGGGCGGGCACTGGGTCCTGTGGCCGGCGTTGCTGGTGGCCGTGGGCATCGCCCTCCTGGTGGGCTCGGCCCGCCGCACCGCGTCCGATCGGTGATCGGCGGCCCGTTCCTCGTCCTGGGCCTGCTCCTGGTCCTGAGCGCCCTCGTCGGCGCTCAGGTCAGGGGCCGGGACCGGGGCGTGGTCCGGGCCTTCATCCTGTCCCCCCTCAACCCGACGACCTGGTACGCCACGGCGGCGATCGGGCTCGGGTTCTTCCTCGAGATCCTCGCCTTCGGGCTCGTCTCCGCCGCCTTCTCGTCGGGCATCTCCCTGCTCGTGGTAGGCATCGGCATCGTCTTCCTCGGCCTGGGGGTCGAGGGCTGCCGCCTGGTCGCGAGGGTCGAGCGCTGGCGAGCCACGGTCGCCGACCCGCGCCCGCTCCGGCCGCACGCCTACCGGCCGTACGGCAGCGGGCTGCGCGACCTCCTGCTGGCCCTCTTCGTCGACGTCAACCGCTGGCGCGACGTGGTGTACGTCTTCGTCGCCCTGCCGCTGACCGTCCTCGAGTTCGTCGTCACGGTGATGCTGTGGGCCGCCACCCTGGCCCTCCTCTCCATGCCCCTCTGGTTCGCCGCGTCGGGCTTCGGCCCGGCCGCCGGCACGTCGCCGATCTCGCCGGTCGGGATCGGCCTCATCGGCGGGGTGATCGGCCTGGCCCTGGCCCCCGTGGCCGCCTCCGCCGCGCGCGGCCTCATGGCGCTCCACCGGGCGGTGGTCGCCGGCCTTCTGTGCGACTCGGAGAAGCGCGCCCTGGAGCGCCGCGTCGAGACCCTCGAGGGGAGCCGCAAGGCGGTCCTCGACGTCGAGGCGAGCGAGCTGCGCCGCATCGAGCGCGACCTGCACGACGGGGCCCAGCAGCGCCTGGTCATGCTGACGATCGACCTCAGCATGGCCGCCGAGCGGATCGACACGGATCCGGCCTCCGCCCGGACGCTCGTCGTCGAGGCCCGCGACCAGGCCCGCCTGGCCCTCGCCGAGCTGCGCGACCTCGTGCGCGGGATCGCCCCCGCGATCCTCCTCGACCGCGGCCTCGTCCCGGCCCTCGGCTCCATCGCCGGTCGCTGCCCGGTCCCGACGGTCGTCGAGAGCACGTTGCCCGCCGGCGAGCGCCTGCCGGACGCGGCGGAGCGGGCGGCCTACTTCGTGGTGGCGGAGGCCCTCACCAACGTGGGAAAGCACGCGTCCGCCGGCCGCTGCGAGATCCGCTGCCGGCGCGAGGGCGAGCGGCTGGTGGTCGAGGTCTGGGACGACGGGAGCGGAGGTGCCAGCATCGTCCCCGGGGGCGGGCTGGCCGGGCTGGCCGGTCGGGTCGAGGCGCTCGACGGCTCGCTCACCGTGGAGAGCCCACCCGGCGGGCCGACCCTGGTGCGGGCGGAGATGCCGGTGGCCGCGATGCCGGCCGTCGCCGGCCCGTCCGGCTGGGCCGGCTAGGAGCCCAGGTAGGTCAGCACCGCCAGCACCCGGCGGTGGTCGTTCTCCGAGTCGGGCAGCTCCAGCTTGCCGAAGATGTTGCTGATGTGCTTCTCCGTGGCGCCCTCGGAGATGCTCAACAGGGCGGCGATCCCCATGTTGGTGCGCCCCTCGGCCATCGCCGCGAGGACCTCTCGCTCGCGCGGCGTCAGCGCGTTGAGCCTGTCGTCGGAACGCCGCGGGACCATGAGCTGGGCGACGACCTCCGGGTCGAGGGCGGTCCCCCCGCGGGCAACCCGCCGCAGGGCGTCCATGAACTCGCGGATGTCGGCGACGCGGTCCTTCAGGAGGTAGCCGACGCCGCCGGCCCGGTCGGCGAGGAGCTCGGTCGCGTACTGGCGCTCGACGTACTGGCTGAGGACGAGGACCGGCGTGCCCGGAACCTGGCGGCGAGCCTCGATCGCCGCGCGCAGCCCCTCGTCGCGCTGGGTGGGCGGCATCCGCACGTCGACGACCGAGACGTCGGGGTGGTGCTCGACGACCGCCGCCACGAACGACGGGCCGTCGCCGACCTTGGCCACGACGACCCCCCCGGCGTCGGCGATGAGCCGGGCCAGCCCTTCCCGGATGAGGGCCGAGTCCTCGGCGATGATGACCCGCAGCGGAGCGACGTCCACGCGTCGATCATGCACCAACCCGCTCCGGCTCGGCGGGCCGGTCGGAGGAGCTGCGCGGCGGTCACGGCCCCGTTCTGCGGGGGCTCAGCCCCGGCCGGGCCCGGCCGGCTGGCCCAGGAAGTCCCGGCTGATGATCTCGTGGTCGACCGCGTCCTGGCCGACGTAGCAGGTCCAGGTCATCCCCGCGGCGTCGAGGCCGAGGCAGCCGCCCGCGACTCTTCCGTCGACGACGAGGACCTCCTTGGTGCCGGTGAAGTCGGAGACCTCCGGGGCCGGGGCGCTCGAAAGGGTGCAGGCGAAGCTGCCGTCCCCGTTGGCGGTGCAGCTCGGATGCGTCTGGTCGAAGATGACGCCGCCGCCCGGCATCCCCTCGGCGACCTGGCGAGGGCTGAAGAGGGCGCCTGCAGCCGCGGTGCCAGCCCCGACGACAAGGAGGCCCATCACGGCGATCGCGACACGGCGTGTGGGGCGACGTGCGCCCCGGCGGAGGTCCCGGGCGGTCGCCCGGCTCAGCTCGTCGCCAAGCGCCTCGAGGTCGGATCCGTTCGACAGCGTGGTCACGATGGTGCTCCTTCCTGCGGTTCGATCATCGGTCCCTCCGTGCGCGTCGCGGCAGCGCGCCGACCCGTGACCGGGCCGGTGAGGCGGTCGCGGATGGCCGCGAGGCCGCGGTGGACGCGGACCCGGGCCGCTCCGGGGCTGATCTCCAGCTGGCGGCCCACGTCCTCGTAGGCCTGGTCGGCGATCACCCGCAGCTCGATGGCCCGCCGCTGCCCGTCGGGCAGCTCGGCCAGCGCCGCGCCCAGGGCGTCGTCAAGGCCGTCGAGCCAGGCGGCGTCGGGCCTCGCCGTGAGGGGCGAGAGCTCCATCTGGAGCCGCTCACGACCCCGCCGCTCGACCGCCTGCCGCCGGACCGACGACGCCAGCACGTTCCGGGCGATCCCGAACAGCCACGGGGCGGCCGAGCCATCGCCGGGATCGATGAACCGGCCGCGCGAGAGCCACGCCTCGGCGAACGTCTCGGCCGTCAGCTCGAACGCCACGCCGGGGTCGCGCGTCCGGCGGAGGTGGAACCCGTGGATCCGGGTCGCATGACGGTCGTAGACCGCCCGGAATGCGCCCGGCTCGCGATCCGCTCGCCGAAGCAGCTCACGGTCGGTGGCGGCCTCGCGGCCGGCGTGCTCGGTCATCTCGGTCCTCGTGCGGCGCGTCTGACCGTACATGGTCGGCGGGGATGGCCCGCGTTACAGGCCGTGCCGACGGCGCGAGGGCCGACCGCGAGGGAGCCGCGTTCAGGGCCGGCCAGGGGCGGGACGACGCGCACGCAGAGGCGGGACGCGATCGCCCGGCCGGCGCGTCAGCCGTGCCGGAACGTGCGAAGCCCCGAGAGCGCCAGCAGCGTCCAGGCCACGAGGCCGATGACGACGACCCCGGCGACCAGGGTCGAGAGGCTCGCGTTCCACGCCCACAGCCCGATCGCGATCGGCAGCAGCAGGACCCAGGCCACGACCGCCGCGACCGGCTCGAGGCCTGACAGCCAGGTCCAGGCGTCGACGAGGATCCGGCCGTCGGTCCACAGGCCGACGGCGAAGCCGACCCACAGGACGGCGAAGACGGCCAGCCCGTAGAGGGTGAGGGCGACCTCCAGGGCGTGTGCCACGGGCCGCCGCCCCGGTCGAGCGGGGGTGGGTCCGAGAGCGGGCGAGGACATGGCGGGATCCTCCCGGCTGCGCCGGTCTTGCTGGCCACCGATCGTGCCCCGCGACGCGCTCGCCCGCCACGGCCGGCGGGCACGCTTCGAGGGTCCGAACCGCCCCGGCGGGACGGGGTGACGGGGTGCCCGTTTCGGGGCCGGCGGCCGCATAGAATCGCGCGATGAGCCCCTCCCCCACCCCCGCCTCGGAGCAAGCCGCCGCGGAGCCCGTCGCCCCCGTCGTCATCGTCGGTGCCGGCCTCGCCGGCCTGACGGTCGCCCTCCACCTGGCAGATCGGCACCCGGTCGTCCTGCTTGCCAAGCGCGACTTCGACGAAGCCGCGACCGCCTGGGCCCAGGGCGGGATCGTCGGCGTGCTGGGCGACGACGACAGCGTCGAGCTGCACGTCCGCGACACGCAGGAGGCCGGGGCCGGCCTCGTCGACGAGCACGCCGCGGAGTTCATCGCCGAGCACAGCGCCCAGGCGATCGCATGGCTCGTCGAGCAGGGCGTGCCGTTCACGACGGACCCCGAGGGACCGCTCGGGCTGCACCTGACCCGCGAGGGCGGCCATGCCGTGCGGCGCATCGCCCACGCGGCCGACGCGACCGGACGGGCGATCCACGAGGTGCTCCTCGACCGTGCCCGCCGCCACCCGAACGTCACGATGCGCGAGCGCTGGATGGCGGTCGACCTCATCACCTCGCGCCATCTCCACCGCGACGAGCCCACCCGCTGCTACGGCGTCTACGCGCTCGACATCGACCATGGGCGCATCGAGACGCTCCCGGCCGCCGCCGTGGTGCTCGCGACCGGCGGTGTCGGGAAGGTCTACCGCTACACCACGAACCCGGAGACCTCCACCGGCGACGGGATCGCCATGGCCTGGCGGGCCGGTTGCCGGGTCGGGAACATGGAGTTCATCCAGTTCCACCCGACCTGCCTCTATCACCCGCAGGAGCGCAGCTTCCTGATCAGCGAGGCGCTCCGCGGCGAGGGCGCGCACCTCACGCTCCCCGACGGCACCCGGTTCATGGCGGCGCACGACCCGCGCCTGGAGCTGGCGCCGCGCGACGTCGTCGCCCGGGCGATCGACTTCGAGATGAAGAAGCACGGCCTGGACCACGTGTGGCTCGACGCCACGCATCTCGGCGAAGCCTTCCTCCTGGAGCACTTCCCGATGATCCACGCCCGCTGCCTGGAGCTCGGCATCGACATCGCGCGGCAGCCGATCCCCGTGGTGCCGGCGGCGCACTACACCTGCGGGGGCGTCGTCACGGACCTCGACGGGCGGGCCGACCTGCCGGGCCTCTTCGCCGTCGGCGAGACCACCTACACCGGGCTGCACGGCGCCAACCGGCTCGCCAGCAACTCGCTCCTCGAGTGCGTCGTCGTCGGCCGGACCTGCGCGGCCCGGATCGACGCCGAGGCGCCCAACGCGGAGACCGCGCTGCCGGCCTGGGACGAGAGCCGGGTGGAGAACGCCGACGAGCAGGTAGTCATCTCCCACAACTGGGACGAGCTGCGGCTCTTCATGTGGAACTACGTCGGCATCGTGCGGACGACGAAGCGCCTGGACCGGGCGCTCCGGCGAATCCACCTCCTGCGCGCGGAGATCGACGAGTACTACGCCAACTTCCGGGTCAACCGCGACCTCCTCGAGCTGCGCAACCTCGTCGTGTGCGCGGAGCTCGTCGTCCGCTCTGCGCTGGCGCGCCACGAGAGCCGGGGCCTGCACTTCAGCCGCGACTACCCGTACACGCTCCCGGCGAGCTTCCCGACGGTCCTCCTCCGCGGACCCCGCGAGGCCTGATCGGGGGTCGGCGCGGGAGGGCTACGGCACCCCGACCTCGACGATCCGCATCGAGTAGTCGACGGCCCGGACGTCCTTCGTCAGGGCCCCGATCGAGATCCGGTCGACGCCGGTCGCGGCGATCTCGCGGAGGCGGTCGAGCGTCACCCCGCCCGACACCTCCAGCACGACCCGTCCGGCGGCCAGCGCGACGGCCTCGCGCATCCGCTCGAGGGTGAAGTTGTCGAGCAGCACGTTGGGGGCGCCGCCGGCGAGCGCTTCCTCCAGCTGGGCCAGGCTCTCCACCTCGACCTGAACCTCGACCCCGGCATCGAGCGCGAAGGCGCGCTCCAGGGCCGGCCCGACGCCGCCGGCCGCGGCGATGTGGTTCTCCTTGACGAGGAGGCCGTCCCAGAGGGCCAGTCGCTGGTTCCGGCCACCGCCGACGCGCACGGCGTACTTCTGCGCCTGGCGCAGCCCGGGGATCGTCTTGCGCGTGTCGAGGACGGCGCAGCCGCGCGGGTTCGGGGAGGCGCCCTCGATCGCGCGGACGTGGCGCCGCGTCGCCGTGGCCGTGCCCGACAGCAGCTGCAGGAAGTTGAGGGCGGGCCGCTCCGCGGTGAGGAGCGCGCGCGCGTCGCCGCGGACGTCGCAGACGGGCGTGCCGGCGGCCATGTCCGCGCCCTCGGCGTAGCGCCAGTCGACCCGGGCGTCCGCGTCGAGCGCGGCGACGCACGCCTCGAACCAGTCGCGGCCGCACAGGACGGCCTCCTCGCGGACCACGACGCGAGCGACGACCGGCCCCGGGGGGACGAGGAGCGCCGTCCAGTCGCCCGTCCCGACGTCCTCGCGCAGCGCGTCGCGGACATTGCGGGCGCGCGCCTCGGCGAGGGTCTCGTTCGCGGCCGGCGCCTCGAACGCGTCCATGCCGCCCGGCCTCAGGCCGAGCCGAGGTGGGGCACGAACCCGTGCCGCGGCGCGACGACGGAGCCCGGGTTGGCGGCCACGAAGGCCAGCATCCGCTCGATGCAGCCCAGGGCGGCGTCGCGGGTCGGCGCCGGCACCTCGACCTCGCCGCTGCCGCGCTCCAGGCAGTCGATCACGCCCTGGACGGCGTTCATCGCCATCCACGGGCAGTGGGCGCAGCTCCGGCAGGTGGCGCTGTCGCCCGCCGTCGGGGCCTCGATCAGCGTCTTGCCGGGGGCCAGCTGGCGCATGCGGTGGAAGATGCCGTTGTCGGTCGCCACGATGTACTCCCGGGCGTCTCCGTCGACGACGGCCTTCAGGAGCTGCGACGTCGAGCCGACGACGTCGGCCTGGGCCACGACCCCGGCCGGCGATTCGGGGTGGACCAGGACGAGCGCCCCGGGGTGCTCCTCGCGCAGGAGGGAGAGCTCGAGCCCCTTGAACTCCTCGTGGACCACGCAGGCGCCCTCCCACAGGAGCATGTCGGCGCCGGTCTCGCGGGCGATGTAGCTGCCGAGGTGGCGGTCGGGCGCCCACAGGATCTTCTCGCCGGCGCCCGCCAGGTGGCGCACGATCGCGAGCGCGCAGGAGCTGGTGACCATCCAGTCGGCGCGGGCCTTCACGGCGGCGCTCGTGTTGGCGTAGACCACCACCGTGCGGTCGGGGTTGGCGTCGCAGAAGGCGGCGAACTCGTCGGGCGGGCAGCCGAGGTCGAGCGAGCAGGTCGCCTCGAGATCGGGGACCAGGACCCGCTTCCGCGGGCTCAGGATCTTCGCCGTCTCGCCCATGAAGCGCACGCCGGCGACGACCAGCGTGGCGGCCGGGTGATCGCGCCCGAAGCGGGCCATCTCGAGCGAGTCGGCGACGGACCCGCCCGTCTCGAGGGCCAGGTCCTGGAGGTCGCCGTCGACGTAGTAGTGGGCCACGAGGACGGCGTCGCGGGCCTCCAGGAGCGCCGCCGCGCGCGCCTTCTGCTCGGCTCGCTCGGCGGGGGTCGGGACGAGCGGCACCTTCGCCCAGGCCCGGGCGATGCGCTCGGTGCCGTCGCGGGAGGGAAGCGAGTACTCGACCTGCACCGGCTCATGCTACGGGGTTCGGCCCGGCCTCGACGGCCGGGGCTCCGGGCACCTCCTCGGGGTCACCCTCGATCCGCCGGCGCGGGCACTGCAGCTAGCCCCACCCCCAAGATGCCGGCTGGCCGGCTGGTCGGTGCGACCCTGGGCCCGTAGCGTCCATCCCGACGGTGGCACCAGCGAACGCGAGCCACGCGCACACGCCCGACGGTCTCATGGCCGACCCGGGAGGAGGACGGCATCATGGGACACCTGCGAAACCTCGGACGCCGCAAGCTGCGGACCGCGCTCACGGTCCTGGGCATCACCATCGGGATCTGGGCCCTGGTCGTCTTCGGCTCCATGGCCAACAAGATCAGCTCCCTGGTGGCCGGCGGCAGCACGTTCTACGAAGGCAAGGTCACGGTCTCCGCGCGGGGCGCGTCGATGGGCTTCGGAAGCCCGCTGGCGATCTCGATCGCGGACCAGGTCGCCGAGCTGCCCGGCGTGGACGTCGCCGTCCCCCAGGTGATGATGCTGATGTCCGACGAGATGAGCGGCGTCTCCATGTCCATGCCGCCGATGATCTCGGGCGGCGTCGCCGGCGCGGACCGGGGTCGCGAGACGTTCCCGGTCCACTACGCGTCCGGGCGGCCGCTCAGCGCGGACGACGAGGGCGCCAACGTCACCGTCCTGGGCTCCGACCTGGCCCGCCAGCACGACCTGCGGGTCGGCGACACGATCACCCTTCGCGGCGAGCCGTTCGAGGTGGTGGGCATCATGGAGCCCACGCTCACGGCGCCCGACACGACGGCCATCGTCCCGCTCACCGCGGCGCAGCGCCTCTACATCGGCACGCTGCCGCCGATGGTGGCCGCAGAGCTGGAGGCCTCGGAAGTGGCCACCGGGCTCACGGTCTACCCGACCCCGGGCACCGACCCGGCGCAGGTCGCGACCGCCATCGAGGCGGCGAACCCCGACGTCACGACGATGACCGGCGAGGACTTCGATCGCGAGATCGGGTCGGCCACAGCGATCTCCAATTCGATCCTGGTCGGGATCGCCCTCATCAGCCTCGTCGTCGGCGGCCTGTCCGTCATCAACACGATGGCGATGTCGGTCGCCGAGCGGACGCGCGAGATCGGCATCAAGCGCGCCATCGGCGGCAGCCGCCTGCGGATCGTGCGCGAGCTGGTGACCGAATCCGCCCTCATCGGGACGACCGGCGGGCTCATCGGCCTGCTTCTGGGGGCCGCAGTGGTCCTGCTCGCCAACGAGGCCGGGCGCTCGTCCGGGACGATCCTGTTCGAGATGACGATCAGCACGGCCCTGACCGCCATCGTCTTCTCGACGGTCCTGGGCGCCCTGGCCGGCTTCATCCCAGCCCTCCACGCCGCGCGGCTCGACCCGGTCACCGCGCTCCGCTACGAATGATCGCCCGACGGCGAATGGGAGTACGAACGATGTCGCTTCTCGAAGGCCGCAACCTGCGCAAGACCTACCGCCTCGGCCGGCGCAACACGATCGAGGCCCTCCGCGGCGTCGACATCAGCATCGAGCCGGGGGAGATGGTGGCGATCATGGGCCCGTCAGGGTCGGGCAAGAGCACGCTCATGCACATCCTGGGCCTCCTCCACGCGCCGGACCTGAACCACGGCCCGCGCCCGGAGCTCTCCTTCGGCGGCCGCGACATGGTCGAGCTGGGCGACGGCGAGCGGACGAAGATCCGGGCCCGGCAGATGGGCTTCGTCTTCCAGGACTTCAACCTGGTGCCCACCCTGACCGCCCTGGAGAACGTGGCCCTCGCCTGCGACTACGCCGGCATCGGCGGCGCGAACGCGAGGACCGCCTCGCTCGACGCGCTGGCCGTCGTCGGCCTGGCCGACCGCGCCGGCCACCGGCCGGCCGAGCTGTCGGGCGGCGAGCAGCAGCGGGTCGCCATCGCGCGGGCGCTGGTCAACCGGCCGGCCATCGTCCTCGCCGACGAGCCGACCGGCAACCTCGACTCGGAGCGCTCGGCGGAGGTCCTGGCGCTGCTGCGCCAGTTCAACCGCGAGCAGGGCCAGGCGTTCGTGCTCGTCACCCACGACGCCGAGGTCGGCGAGGCGTGCGACCGGATCGTCCGGATGCGCGACGGCACGATCCGCGACCACGGGCTTGCCGCCGTGCGCCGCCACCCGGCCGAGGGTCTCCCGGTCGCCGCCGCGATCGCCTCGTAGCCCGGCGGCGACGCACTGGTCGGCCGCGGCCGAGTGGCGGTCGCGGCCCGCCTCAGAGCTCCCTCCGCACGATCGGGCGGACCGGCGTCTTCGGGCTCCACTGGCGACGCTCGACGACCTCGAAACCGGCCCGCTCGTACATGCCCAGCGGGCCGGTGAAGGCCGACGCCGCCGGGACCCGCCCACGGGAGGCGTCGACCGGATAGGCCTCGAGCATCGTCGCTCCGTGGTCGCGGGCGTAGCCGACGGCGGCCGCCAGGAGGGCGTGGGCGACGCCGCGGCCGCGGACCGACCTCGAGACGACAAAGCAGACGATCGACCAGACGGGCCGGTCGTCGACGCGGGCCAGGACCTTCGAGCGCTCGAGGCGCTCGAAGTCCTCGCGCGGTCCCAGGCTGACCCAGCCGACGACGCGACCCTCGGCGTAGGCGACCAGCCCGGGCGCCGGATCGCGGCCGGCGAGGCCTTCGACGACCGGGCGGTTCCTGGCCGCCGTCCAGTCGTTCCAGCCGCTGCCGCGGACGCGCCAGAAGGCGCACCAGCAGCTCTTCGGATCGCCGCCCTCCGCGAAGAGCGCAGCGAGGTCTTCCACGCGGTCGCGAGTCAGCGGGTGGATCTCGAGATCAAGCGTCGTCTGCGCCGTCATCCCTCCATCCTAGAGCCGATCGCGGCCGATCCTGGCAGGTTCGGGGATGCCCGTCCGAGGCGCCACGGCCCCGCCAGCGGCGGCGGAGCGGTCAGCGGACCGGCCAGGCGGAGCGCATCGCGGGCTGCGCCTGCACAATGCGCCCACGCCAGGAGCCTGCCCGATGCCCAGCCCCGATCCCATCTCCCAGGCCCCCGAGTGCCAGCGGCTGCTCGTCGGCCTCGTGGCGCTGCGCGCCCTCCTCGGGGCCCTGCGAGCCGCGAACCTCGCGCTCTGGCCGCGGACGCTCGAGGCGGTGCGCGCGGCGGCGCGAGATCGCTGACGCCGGGCCGGTGAGCGGCGGTCCGAGGCCGCCCCGGGTGCCGGGCCCGGAGGCGCTGCTGGCCGGGCTCGACTCCTCCCAGGTCGAGGCCGTCCGGATCACTCGCGGGCCGCTCGTCATCCATGCCGGCGCCGGGTCGGGCAAGACCCGGGTCGTCAGCCACCGGGTCGCCTACGCCGTCGCGACCGGCGCCGTCGACCCCCGCCGCGTCCTCGTCGTGACGTTCACCGACAAGGCCGCCGGCGAGATGGTGGAGCGCCTGCGGGCGCTCGGCCTCGGCGGCATCGCCGCCCGCACCTTCCACGCGGCGGCCCTCGCCCAGCTGCGGCACTTCTGGCCACTGCACCACGACGGCGCGCCGGCGCCGGGAGTCCTCGACTCCAAGATCCCGATCGTCGGTCGCCTGGCTCGCGCGCTGCCCGGGCGGCTATCGCTTCACCGCCGCCAAGGACCTCGCGGACGAGATCGAGTGGGCCAAGAGCCGGCGCCTCCGGCCCTCGCTCGTACGCGGCGGATGCGGGCGACCGCACGCCGCCGATCCCGGTCGAGCTCTTCGTCCGCCTGTGGGCCGCCTACGAACGGGAGAAGGATCGGTCGGGCCGGCTCGACTTCGACGACATGCTGACCCGCACCGTCGACCTCCTCGAGGCCGACGCCGGGGCGGCGGAGACGGTCCGGGCGCGCTACGGCTGGTTCAGCGTGGACGAGTACCAGGACACCAACCCGCTCCAGCAGCGCCTGCTCGAGCTCTGGCTGGGAGACCGTGACGACCTGTGCGTCGTCGGCGACGAGGACCAGACGATCTACACCTTCGCCGGCGCCACGTCGGCGTTCCTGACCGGCTTCGTCGCCCGCTTCCCGGCGGCGCGCGAGGTGACCCTGGACCGCAACTACCGCAGCAGCCCGGAGATCCTGGTGCTCGCCAACCGGCTCCTCGCGGCGGAAGGGCGCCGGAAGCGGCTGATCGCGACGCGGCCGTCCGGGCCGGGGCCGGTGATCCGGCGCTGCCCCGACGACGCGGCCGAGCTCGACCTGCTGGTGGCCACGATCCGGCGGCTCGTCGAGGAGGGGACGCCGCTTGCCGAGATCGCCGTGCTGGTCCGGATGAACGCCCAGGTCCCGCCGCTCGAGGCGGCACTCACGAGGGCCGGGATCGCCTTCCGCGTCCGCGGCCAGCGCTTCTTCGAGCGGGCCGAGGTGCGCGAGGCGCTGCGAATCCTGCGCCGGCTGCCGGCGGCCGCCCGGGGAGCCCTGGCGGCCGACGCGTTCGAGGGGCACCTGCGGGCCGATCTCGGGTTCGACCCGGACGGGGACGCGGGCGGCGCCGAATCGCGCGAGCGGACGGCATCGCTGGCGCTCGTCCTCGACATCGTCCGCTCGGCGGTCGCGCGAAGGCCGGATGTCGACGGGCGGGGGCTCCTCGCCGACCTGGAGGGGCGGGCCGCGGCGGAGGCGGCAGGGTCGGCCGACGGCGTGAACCTGCTGACCCTCCACCGGGCCAAGGGCCTCGAGTGGGACGCCGTCCTCCTCCCGGGCCTGGAGGAGGGAACCCTGCCGATCCGGCAGGCGACGGCCGACGATGCGCTCGCCGAGGAGCGCCGCCTCCTCTACGTCGGGCTGACGCGCGCCCGTCGCCACCTCGTCCTGTCGTGGGCGGAGCGTCGGGCGGGGCCTGGCGATCGCGAGACGCGGCGGCGCCCCAGCCGGTTCCTGCGGGCCCTCGACTCTCGGCCGGCCGCCGCCGCGCCGGGCGCGTCGCGGCCCGTGGTCGCCATGCCGGCCGGCGCGGGGTCATGGCCGGCCGGCACGGGGTCGCCCGCCACGTCGTCCGGCGCGGCCCCCGACCGGCCACTCTTCGCGGCCCTGCGCGCCTGGCGCTCCGCCCGCGCCCGGGCCGACGGCATGCCCGCCTACGTCGTCTCCCACGACGCGCTGCTGGCGGCCATCGCCGAGGAGCGGCCGGGCTCGCCGGCGGCGCTCCGGCGGATCAAGGGGATGGGCCCCACCAAGCTCGAGCGCTACGGGGAGGAGATCCTCGACATCGTCGCTGGCCACCCGGGGGACGGACCGTAGTCGGCTACGGGACCAGCGCTTCCGCCTCCGCCCAGGCCGGCCAGCGAGCGGCGTCGCCGGGGAAGGCGGCCCGCAGCCGGTAGCGGCCGGCCTCGAGGTCGGACGACGTGAGGGCGAAGGCGCCCGTGGCGCCCGTGGTCGCCCTCCCCGCCTCGATCGCCACGGGCGCCAGGGGGCGGACGTCCCGCCGCACCTCGGTCTCGGCCGGGCCCAGGAAGATGACGCCGGCGTAGGCGCTCCCGATCGACGCCTCCGGGATCCGGCCGGCGAGCCAGAAGCGGTACGAGGCGCCGGGCGTCACGGCGAAGGGATCCGAGTTGAAGCCGAGGTCCTGGGTCGGGACGACGACCACCCGCAGCATCCGGCCCGCGTCCCGATCGCTCGGGGGCGCGGTGAGGCTCCCGAGGCCCCACGGGCCCCAGCCGTCGAGGCCGGCCTCGAAGCGCGGATGCGGGACGAGGTTCGCGCCCGACCCCTCCGCGTAGCCCAGCTCGTAGAAGGTCAGGTCGGCCGAGCCGGGACCCGCGCCCTCCTGGTTCACTCGCACGCCGACGACGGCGTGCGTGGCGCCGGCCGGGACGGTCCCCCGGAGCTCCTGGACCTGGTACGGCCCGTCGCGCGGCGTCGCCAGGAGGTCGACCCGGGCGCCGCCGATCGCCTGGCCGCCGCGGGTCCGCACGAAGCCGGAGACGCCGAGGCGGCCTCCGCCGCTCGCGGCCGGCGGGTCGATCGAAAGCGTGGAGCGCGCCCGGAGATAGTCGGCGATGAGGTGGGTGAAGGTGCCGGGGCCGGCCTCCGGCAGGACGCGATCGGGGTGGTCCGTCCACGACTGGAAGATCGCGTCGTCCGGCGGCCCGGCCCCGTCGAGCTCGTGGGTCAGGACGTGCGCCTCCGCGGCCGCCAGCCACTCGGCGTCCGAGGACGCAAGGGCCGAGTTGTAGATCATCCCGAAGCGCACCCCGTGCCCCCGCGCGTACTCCTGGAGGCGCAGGCTGGTGACGGGCCAGTCGCTTCGCCCCCAGTCGAGGTCGAGGTGGAAGAAGGGCAGCGGCGCGCCCAGCGCAGATCGGACTGCCGCCATCCAGGCCTCGTACCGCTCCGCGGTGGCCGGGCCGGCGAGCGTCTCGATGTCGCCGACGACGATCGACGGGTAGGCGGCCTTCACCCCGCGCACGAATCGGGCGACCTCGGCCGCCACCTTCGCCGCCGACCAGGCACAGGCGTTCGGGCCGTCGTAGAGGCTGCCGAAGAAGTACGGCTCGTCCATCGCCAGGTAGCGCACGGTCCCGCCGGCGGCGACGACCCGCCGGATCAGTCGCAGGGCCTCCGGCGCGCCGCCGGCGAACCCCTCGACGCGCTCGCCGCAGGTCGTCGCGATCAGGGGCCCGGCCTCGATCGCGATCGCGATGTCCCGGGCCTCGAGGGCGGCGACGACCCGCCGGAGGTCCGCGTCGCTGGCCGTCCCGCCGACCCACTCGCCGTACAGCTTGAAGACGTGGGTGCGGCCGGCGACCCGGGTCCACGGGGCGTCGCCCGCGAACAGCGCCGCGAAATCGGTCGAGCCGACGTACGGGCGACCCTCCCGGATCGGCATGGGCGGCAGGGGGGCGAACCAGACCTGCGGCGTCACCGCGCGCGACTTCGCCAGGGTTGCGCATCGGGCGGTGGCGCCGGAGCCGACCTTCACGGAGATCCGGCGGGTGCCCGTGGCGGCGGCGCGGACGGCGGCGACCTGGGCCGCGCTCAGCGTGCGGGTGGCAGCCAGCGCCCCGGAGGCCGTCGTCCGGATCGTCCCGACGGCGGTGACCCGCGTGCCCAGGGCGGTGCAGCTGCCGCGGTGGATGGCCACGGCCTGGCCGGTCGACGGCGCGAGGCGCTTGAGGGCGAGGACGATCGACCCGGCCCCGCTGTCGAAGGCGCGGACGGTGACCTTGCCGTTGGCGCCGCCGGCGCCGACCGACCCCGTCCAGGCGGACTCGACGCGGACGGAGGCGGCCGCGGCGGGGATCGTCGGAGCGCCGCCTGCCATGGAGGCGACGGCCAGGGCCAGCGCGGCCCCGAGGGCGGCGGAGCGGCGCGCTCCCGTGCTCCCGGCGCGACGCTCGCGATCGGCGAGCGCCCTCTCCCCATCCATCGGCCGATGCTCCCCTCCGGCTCCCCGGCGTGCTGGGGAGTGTGGGCCGCCCGCGTCCCGGAATCAAGACCCGCCGGGGCCCCGCGCGGCGCCAGGGGAGCGCGGCGTCGTGCCACCCGGACCGGGCGTTGAACGTTCCGGGGCGCGGGCCCGTCAGGTACGACGTGATCGGCTCGCAGGCGACAACGCGTATGGTGGAGGCGATGGAGCGGACCGACCCGGCGGACGACGTCCGCGCACGGACGTTCGACGCGCTGGTCGACCGGCGGGCGCTCGACCGCGCCTACCGGACGGCCCGCCTGATCCTGCTCGATCCGGTGGAGGCCGAGGACGCGACCCACGACGCGGCACTGGCCGCCTGGGGCCGCTTCGGGGAGCTCCGCGATCCGGCGCGCTTCGAGGCCTGGTTCGGGCGGATCCTCGTCAACGCCTGCCGGGACCGGCTGCGGGCGAGGCGGCGGCTCCCCGTCAGCATCGACTCCCGCGTCGAGCCGCTCGGCGGCGGGACGACGGACCCGGCCGACGCCCTGGCCCGCGGCGAGCTGCTGCGGGCCGCGCTCCGCTCGCTCAGCCCGGAGCATCGCGAGGTGATCGCGCTCCGCTTCTTCGCCGACCTGACCGTTGACCAGATCGCCGAGCGGACCGGCGCCCGCGCCGGCACGGTCAAGTCGCGCCTCCATTACGCGCTCCGCCACCTGCGGGAGCAGGTCGAGGCGACCGATGAGACGAGGGGTGGGCGATGACGCGCCAGCCACCGAGCGATCCGTTCGAGGAGGAGATCCGCCATGCGCTCGCCGACGAGGCTCGACAGCCCGCTCCCGACCGTCTCGTCGCCGGCGTGGCCGCGATGTCGAGCCAGGGTCGGCCGGGGCGCTCCCCGATGACGCGGCTCCGCGACCGCCTTGGGGCAGGCTCCGGCGCCGGCGCCCCCGGCCCACGGCTGGCTCTGGGAGGCGGTCTCGTCGTGCTGGTCGTGGCGGTGCTCGGCATCGCCGCCATCGTCGGCAGGCCGGCGGTCGGGCCGGGCGCCTCGCCGACGCCCTCGCCGGCGTCATCGCCCGGGGCGTCGTCCCCGGCCGGCTCGCCTTCGGCCTCGTCCGCGGCGCCGACGCCCGGCCCCACCGGCCTGCCCGTCGCGGCGGGCTTCGAGCCGGCGTCGGTGACCTTCGTCTCGGCCGACCTCGGCTGGGTTCTCGGCGGCGCGCCGTGCACGGGCGGGACCTGCGCGGCGATCGCCAGGACCGGCGACGGAGGGCGGACCTGGACCGGGGCCGGAGCCCCGCCAACGACCATCGGCGTCAACGAGTTCAGCGGGAGCGGCGTGGCCGGGCTCCGCTTCGCCAGCCCGGAGGACGGCTGGGCGTTCGGCCCGGAGCTCTGGTCGACCCACGACGGCGGGACGAGCTGGCGCCGGATCGCCATCCCCGGCCTGCCCGCCGGATTCCAGGTCATGGCCCTCGAGGCGGCCGGCGGCCTCGTCCATGCGGCGATCTTCGACGGCGACGGCGCGGTCGTGCGCATCGCCTCGAGCCCGGTCGGCGAGGACGCGTGGACCGTCTCCTCGACGACAGTGGACGTCGGCGGCGGTCCCGTGCCGGCCGCCCAGATCGTGCTCCACGGCACGTCCGGCTGGCTGGTCGAGGTGAACCGGGCGGTGGTGGGCGGCGCACGGCTCGTCGACGGGACGTGGCAGCCGTGGCGGCCGCCGTGCCTCGACGCGAACGGGCCGGCGACCCTCGCCGCGGCCACCGACGTCGACCTTGCGGCCATCTGCGACGTCGGCCTCTGGTCGACGCCCACCGGCATCCGCCTCTTCACCTCGGCCGACGGCGGCGCGTCGTTCGCCGAGGCCGCGGCCCGCGTGCCGGTCTCGATCATGGCGGGAATCGCCACCCCGACCGCCGGCACGGTGGTCGTCGGCGGAGGGATCCCGAGTGGCGGCTCGGAGCTCGTCGCCTCGTTCGACGGCGGCGCCACGTGGAGCGTCGTCCTCCCCCTGCCGGGTGCCGGCTCGCTGTCGGAGATCGGCTTCACGACCGCCGACCAGGGCGTGGTCATCGCCTCCTCGGAGGGGAGCTCGCAGCTCTTCATGACCCGCGACGGCGGCCGGACGTGGGCTGCCGCCCTCGCCGGAGGCTAGGCCGAGCGCTGCGTCCGCGACCGCCACGGGCCCGCCGTCAGGGGCTGGCCGGCTCCTCCGCCGGCCAGCCCTCGGCGATCAGGTTCGCGACGAGGGCCGTCCAGCCCGTCTGGGCGTCCGCCCCGAGGCCCTCCCCGGTCTCGGCATCGTAGTACTCGTGGAAGCGCCCGGTGGCCTTCCAGTCAGCCTCGACGGTCCCGACCACCCGCTGGCGAATGGTGGCCGCAAGCTCCGGGTCCAGCGGCGTCAGCGCCTCGACCAGGAGGTAGTTGATGGGGACCCAGATTGGGCCGCGCCAGTTGGAGTTGACCCCGCGCCGGCTCGCGTAGCCGGGCTCGTAGAGGACGCTCCGCGCGGAGACGGAGCGCACGCCGAACGGCGAGAGGAGCTGGGCCGGATCGCGCAGCGAGCCAAGGACCCGCGCCATCCGGTCGGCCGGGACGATCCCGGCGATGAGCGGGACGAGGCCGCTGTACGACACGGTGGGGATGAAGGCGCGGCCGCTGTCGTCGAGGTCGAAGTAGAAGCCGGCCGTCTCGTCCCAGAGGGTTCGGTTCACCGCCCTGGCGATCGTGTCGAGGTCGGCCGCGTAGCGCGCCGCAGAGGCCGCGTCGCCGACCTCGTCGGCGATCTTCCCGAGGTAGCGGGCGAAGAAGGCCATCCACGCGGAGGCGTCCGCCTGGGCCTGGGCGGTAGCCCGCGGCAGGTTGTCCATCCCGAGGAAGCCACCGGTGAAGAGGCCCCGAGGCTCCACCGCGTTGCTGTGCCACCAGTAGTCGTAGAGGCGCTGCAGGCCCGGGTAGACCTCGCGCAGGAAGTCGGTGCCGGCGCCGGCCCGGGCGATGCGCCAGGCCGACCAGGCGAAGACGGGTGGGCACTCGTCCTGCATGACCCACTCGGCGCACGGGAGATGGCCGTCGGGCTGCTGCCAGCGATCGCTGAAGAGGAAGCGAAGCTGGTCGGCGGCGAGCTGGGGGTCGATGAGCGAGGCGGCGACCGCCTGGAAGCCGGTGTCCCAGGTGGCCAGCCAGGGGAACTCCCACTTGTCGGGCATGATCAGGACATCGTTCGCGTGGACCTTCCCCGCCCACGAGGGGTCGTACGACGAGGCGCCGTCCCAGGTGTAGAGGCTCTGGGCCCACAGGAGCCCGGCCAGGGCCTGGCGATAGACGTCCTCGTGCTGGGTGACCACGCCGCGGAGGAGGCCGTCCGCCTCGTTCCGGCGGAAGGCCACGATCGCGTCCGCCCCGCCGAGCAGCTCGCGGGCTCGCGACTGCGCCGTCGCGCTGTCGCCGGCCTCGGCCCAGGCGACGCGGACCGAGGAAGACGCGCCGGCGCCAGGCTCCACGTGGAAGGCGAGGGCGCCGATGTGCCCGGGGCCGTCGCCCGTCAGCCCGCCGGCCCGCAGGTTGGCGTCGAGGGCGCGCTTCGCCCCGCTCACCTGGACGCTCGTCGGCCGCGACCCCACGACCGCCACCACCGACGTCGGACCGTGCAGGAGGAGCCCGTCCCGGATCAGCTCCACCCGGAGGTCCGGGTCATTGAACCAGCCCTTCAGGACGACGTCGAGCGGGGCGGCGTCGGGGCCCGTGTTCGTCGCCGTGGCCCGCAGGATGCCGGACCGATCGTCGGCGCGGGCGCCCTCGAAGGTGATCCGGAAGCGGGGCGAGGCGGCGGGGTACTCGAGGACATAGCGGTCGTAGCTCGTGGTCGGCGTGTTCTCGCCGAAGGTGCGCCGGTCGACGATGGCCTCGCCGTGCTGCCCCGACGGGTTGCTCCAGCCGAAGAGCCGCTCGGCGACGCGGACCTGCTTCCCGTCCCAGGCGGCCCAGCCGATGTCGAAGGTGCCGTCGCGGGTCGTCAGCCCGGCGATCCCGTCCTCGCCGTAGCGATACGGGAGGCGGATCGCCTCGAGGTAGTCGAGGCCCCAGCCGTTGCCGCCGGTCGCCTCGTGGGGCGTCCCCCACTGCCGCTCAGGCAGGTAGGTCCCCCACCGCGTGTCGAGCTGGTCCCAGGCCGGCAGCCCGCGCGTCGGGTCCGGGGTCCCCTGGAGCCATGCCAGGCCGGCTGCACCCAGGAGAACGGAGACGGCCGCGAGGCCCACCGCGACGCGAACGAGCGGACGGCGAACCCGGCGCCCCGGCGTGGGCGACGGGACGGTCGGATCGTCGAGGCTCATCCGGTCCTCCGCGCGTGCGATGGACCCCGGCGGGTCGCCGATGGCCCGCATGAGGCGACCCTATCATGCGCCCGCGATCGGCCCGCAGGCTGATGTCGGCGCCCGCCCCCCCTCAGGGGATCGGCGCGAGGTCCAGCAGGGTGCTCCGGGCGGACGGGTCGCCGGTCGGTCGGCCGGCGTTGAACGCGGCGACGAAGACGCCTCCCGACACGGTCCTGGCACTGGCCGTCCCGACGAGCGTCACGCTGACCAGCCGCCCGGAGATCCCCCGGTCGCGGAGGTCGAGCGCGACGAGCGACCCGACATTCGTGCGGGCGTCCGCGGCGAAGATCGCGGAGAGCTGGGCGAGCGTGTACGTCGCGGTCTGCCACGTCGCGTACGGCGCCGCGGCGTCGTAGGCGACGCCGCTCTCGTCGCGGTCGGCCGAGCCGCGGAGATAGGCGACCGGGCTGGCCACCCTGGCCCCGCTCGACGAGACGTAGACGTTCTCGTTGCTCTCGGTCGCCCCACCGCCGGTCGAGTGGAAGAGCGCGTTGGCGATCGTACTGCCGTAGACCAGCACCTGGCCCGCCGTGGCGGCTGCGACAGCATCCGCGTCCGAGGTCTCGCCCCGCACGCCCAGGTAGACCTGCGACCGCGTGTCGTCGTAGACGTCGAAGGTCGAGACGCCGGGCCGGAGATGGTTGGCGGCGTACGAGCGGGCGGCGATCGTCTGGGCCGTGCGCGCCGCGACCGGCCAGCTCGACGGCATCTCCGCCGGCACGACGCCGCGCAGGTAATCCTCCAGCGAGAGCTCGTTCACCACGTCGAACGTCGTCCCCGACCGCACGACCCTGAGGCTCCCCCGGTAGAGGTTGTACGTCGCCGCGCGGGCCGGCAGCTGGAAGGTGGTGGCCGGCGAGGTCCCCCGGAGGCGGACGTCGTACGACGCCGGACCGTCGAAGGCGACGACCCCGGCAATGTCCACGACGAGGCGCCACGACGTCGTCGTCCCGGTCGTCAGCGGGAGGAGGCGGAGGCGCGCGTCCGCCGGGAAGGCCGCGTCGACGCCGTCGATCGTCCACTCCCCGCCCCGCCCGACGACGGTCAGCGGGTTGGCGGACGTCGAGGCCGCATTGTCGAGCAGGAGGACCCGGATGGCCGTCTCGACCCCGATGGCACCGATCGTCGTCCCGACGTAGTAGTGGGCCAGGATCGTCGCCGCGTCCTGGCCGGCGAGCGCCCGGCCACGGGCCCCGTACTGCGAGAGCCCGACGCCGTGGCCCCATCCGCGGCCGAAGAACGTGACCGTCGCGCCGAGGGAGGTCGCACCCGTCGTCGGCGCGGCCGGGGTCGTGCCGGGCACGCTCGGCGATGTCGGAGCGGTGGCGGCCGGCACGAGGACGCCGGTCGCGGCGAACAGCGAGGTGATCCCGTACAGCGCCTTGACGGACGTGCCGTTGATGTGGCTGATCTTGTGCCACGCCGCGCCGGCCTTGGGTCCTGCGCAATCCGTGCTCCAGGCGGACCCCGCCACCGTGGCGGTGACCGTCACCGTGGCCCCGGCCGGCAGCCGCGTCTTCGTCGCCGCCGTCGTCGTGGCGCCGGTCCGGAGGTTGACGTCGTCGCAGGCCGGGACCATCGGCTGCGAGCCGGGGGCGGGCGTGGGCGTGGGTGCCGGCGTCGCGCCAGGGTCAGGCGTGGGCGTGGGTGCCGGCGTCGGCGAAGGATCCGGGGACGGCGTCGGGGTGGGCGCCGGCGCGAGCACGGGGCCGCCGTTGGCGAAGAGGCAGGCGAGGTACGTCTTGTTCGTTCCTGGAACGGTGGCCGCACCGCAGCCGAAGCGCTCGTACGCGGAGAGCTCCGAGGTCCGGTGGACGGATGAGCCCATGAAGCTCCGCTGCGCGATCGCGACGGTGCCGGGCGTCGTCGTCGTTCCGCCGACGCAGCTCGAGCCGGCGAGGTCGCAGCCCAGCTCGTAGGTCGTCGATGCCGCCGACCCGTACGAGTTCCAGTGGAGGATCTCGCTGCGGGCCAGGGTGTAGCCGAACACGGTGCGCACGACGTCCAGCGACGGATACGCCGTGCTCGTGCCCGCCTTGTAGCAGCCCTTGACGTAGTGCCCGAAGTAGGAGCGGGCGGCCATGTCGGCCGCCCGGCCGCGGACCACGAGCGACGGGTCGGTCGGGCAGGTGAACGGGGCGTCGGTGGCGATGGCGACGAGGCCCGGGTCGATGAGGTAGGCCGGCTTGCCGAGGGCGACCCGGTCGAGGTTGATGAGCCGCATGAGCTCGGCGCCGAAGGCGTCGGCTGACCCGGCCGTCGACGGCGCTGGCGTCGCGGGCGTGGTGGGCGCTGGCGTCGCGGAGGCGGCCGGCAGGGCCTTCAGGACGCCGGTCGCGGCGTACAGGTACCGCACGCCGTAGAGGGAGGTGGCCGTGCGGCCGTTCACCTCGCTGATCCGGTACCAGACCGTGCCGGACTTCGAGCCAGCGCAGTCGGTGCTCCAGCTGGAGCCGAGGACGGAGCCGACGACGGTCACCTTCGCGCTCGTCGCGAGCCTGGTCTTCGTCGTGGCGGTCGTGGAGGGGCTCGTCCGCAGGTTGACGCCGGCGCAGGCGGGGACCATCGGCCGCGTGGCGGCCTCGACGGGCCCGGGCGCCACGGCAAGCGTGGCGAGCAGCATCGCGGCCACCAGGGTGGCAACGCGCGCGGCCAGGTGAGCGCCGATGCGGGGGGGGCGCGCGCTGCCTCGCGGGGCGCGCGGATGGACGGTTCGCGGATGATCGTTCATCGACGCCGCCCAGCGTGGACCTGCGCCAGGCCCGTGCCCACGACCCAAGGGGGCCACTCGGGCCCAACCCATAGGGACTACGCCGACGTTCGGTGGCGACCTCCGGCAGACACCGTCCGCCGGTCCTGGAGCCGCTTGACGCCCTCCACGAGCGCCAGGTAGGCGGCGACGACCGCGGGCAGCAGGAGCCAGTAGACCGGCGGCAGCGGCGCGAATCCCAAGAGGGGCGCGAGAGGGCTCAGCGGCACGATGACAGCCGCCGCAAGGGCGGCAAGGATCGCCGCGACGAGCCCGCGGCTTGGCCGGCTGCGCCAGAACGGGCTGCGGCGCGTGCGGATCACCAGCACGACGAGGACCTGGGAGAAGAGCGACTCGATGAACCAGCCGGTGTGAAACGCCCGCTCATTCGACCCCAGGATGAGGAGCAGGAGGCCGAATGTCAGGACGTCGAAGAGCGACGAGATCGGACCGAACACGACCATGAAGCGTTCCACGCCACGGATGTCCCATCGGGCCGGTTCCGCCTCCACCTCCGGATCGACCGCGTCCGTGGGGAGCGCCGTCTGCGACGCGTCGTAGATCAGGTTATTCAGGAGGATCTGGCCCGGGGTCATCGGCAGGAACGGGAGCAGGAACGCCGCGCCGGCCATGCTCAGCATGTTCCCGAAGTTCGAGCTGGTACCCATCCGGATGTACTTGAGCGTGTTCGCGAACGTTCGGCGGCCTTCCGTGACTCCCTGGCTGATCGCGGCGAGGCTCGGCTCGAGCAGGATGATGTCCGCCGCGGATCGGGCCACGTCGGTCGCGTTGTCCACGCTGATCCCGACGTCCGCGACGTGGAGAGCCGGCGCGTCGTTGATCCCGTCCCCGAGGTAGCCGACGACCGCGCCCGACTCCCGCAGGGCCCGGATCACCTGCAGCTTCTGGTCGGGATCGACCCGCGCGAAGATCGTCGTGGCCGGAGCGCGGGCGACCAGCGCCGGGTGCGTCAGCGTCCGCATCTCGTCGCCGGTCAGGATGCCGGTGACCCCCAGCCCGACCTCGGCCGCGGTGTGGCGGGCCACCAGCTCGTTGTCGCCCGTCACGACCTTGAGGGCAACGCCCTGGCGGGCCAGGTCGGCGATCGTCGCTGCCACCCCCGCCTTGGCGGGATCGCTGAAGAGGATCACCCCCTCGAAGACGAGCTCTCGCTCGAGCCGATCCGCTGCGGCCAGCCCGACCGCCGTCCCCGGTGCCGCGAGCGAGGCGAGCTCCTCGGGTGAGAGGACCCGCGAGGCCACCGCCACCAGGCGGAAGCCGTCGGCCGAGGCCCCGTCGACCAGCGCGGCGAGCCGGGCATGCTCCGCGGCGTCGATCGGGCGGGCGGTGGCGTCCTCGCGGACGCTGGTGGCCCGCTCGACCACGGACTCCGGCGCGCCCTTGGTCACGACGAGGGGCGGTTCGTCCGCCCGCTGGACGACCACGCTCAGGAGGCGGCGGTTGAAGTCGTAGGGCAGCTCGGCGAGCTTTCGGTAGCTCTCCAGGTCCTCGGGCGGCGCAGCCTGGGTCAGGATCGCCGTGTCGAGCGGGTTGGCGAAGCCGGCCTGGAAGTGGCTGTTGAGGTAGGCGAGCTTCAGTGCGGCAGCGGCCTCCGTCGCGTCATCGCGGTCGATCCCGGCCGAGCGAACCAGCCGGAGCCGGCCCTCGGTCAGGGTGCCGGTCTTGTCCGTGCAGAGGATGGTCACTCCGCCCAGGTTCTGGATCGCGGGCAGGCGCTTCACGAGCACGCCATGGACGGCGAGCGAGCGGGCGCCCCGGGTGAGGTTCAGCATCACGATGGCCGGCAGAAGCTCCGGGGTGAGCCCCACGGC
The DNA here is from genome assembly GCA_963821235.1 of uncultured Chloroflexia bacterium. GTDB lineage: Bacteria > Chloroflexota > Limnocylindria > Limnocylindrales > CSP1-4 > CTSoil-043. The sequence goes on along the minus strand of CAWGCS010000001.1, from coordinate 1,311,849 downwards.
GAGGGCGACCGCGAAGAGGAGCGACTCGAAGAACGGGCGCTGGAACGCGACGTTCGCGGCGAAGACGCCCACCACGAGCAGCAGGGTGACTCGCGCCACGAGGAGCCCGAATGCCCGGATGCCGAGCTGGAAGTCCGTCTGGGGCGCGCGCTCGGCGAGGCGGAGGGCGATGTTCCCGTAGCTCGTCCGGACCCCTGTCGCGGTGATCACGGCGCGTCCGGTGCCGCTGACGACGCTGGTCCCGAGGAAGACGAGCGCGTCCCGGTCATCGTCGGGCGCAGGGTCGGGCTCACCGTCGCGGGGCGCCTTGAGCGATGCCGCCGATTCGCCGGTGAGCGACGATTCGTCGACATACAGGTGATTCGCAGCGACGAGCCGGCCGTCCGCAGGAACGATGTTCCCGGCCGCCAGGGACACGACGTCCCCCCGGACGACATCGTGGACCGGCACGTCCTGCTCGCGTCCGTCGCGGGTCACCGTCGCCCGCAGCGTCAGGCGGGCCTGGAGGGCGGCGACCGATGCCTCGGCTCGGGCCTCCTGGACGAAGCCGAGCACGGCGCTCAGGGCGACGATGGCGAGGATGATCCCGGCCTCGACCGGGTCGCCGACGGCGATGCTCACGCAGCTCGCCGCCATGAGGATGAGGACGAGCGGGCTGGCGAGCTGGCTCGCGGCGATCCGGACCAGCGAGCGCCTCCCGCCGTGATCCAGGACGTTGGGGCCTTCGGCTCGCAGCCGGGCGGCGGCCTCCGCAACGGTCAACCCGCCGTCGAGTCCGTCGGGTTCGGCGGGTCGGGGCTGCCTGCCGGTCGAGATCATCCCGGGCCTATCGTAGTCGCGCGGCGCCCCTCCCGGATCCGTGCTCCGGCGACGCAGGGCCGCCAGCGGCGCCACACATCCTTCGGCACTCGCGGATCCGTCCGTCCCGGCGTCCAATGGCGCTGGAAGGAGCCCGCGATGATCGACACAGCCGTGGCAGGGGAGCTTCGGGACGACGCGGCAGCGGCCGCCCCGGACGAGACGGAGGAGGCGGGCCTGATCCTGGGCCGGCCGGTGGAGGACCGCAGCTTCGAGATCGTGGAGGCCGGCGTTGGGTTGGCGGCCGGAATCGCCATCGGGACGGCGGTCGCGGGACCGATCGGCAGCGCGGTCGGCGGGTTGATCGGGGCGGCGGCGGGCATCGTCGCCGGCGAGGCCGTCGAGCGGGCAGCCGGTCGGGCGGCCACGACGACCGACGCCAGCGAGCCTGAGGTGCCGCGCCATGCCTGACCCCGCCGCCTCCACCACCGTCGATGGCGTCGTGCGCGCCGAGCTGTGCGAGCTGATCGACGGGCAGGGAGCCCACATGCCCTTCGACGAAGCCGTCGCGGACTTCCCGGAGGACGCGATGAACCGGCTGCCGCCGGACGTCCCCTACACGCCGTGGCATCTCCTGGAGCACATCCGGATCGCCCAGCGGGACATCCTCGACTACATCCGGGACCGCGCCTACCTCGCTCCCAGCTGGCCGGAGGAGTACTGGCCGCCGCGCGACGCCATGGCCACGCCGGACCAGTGGGCGGCCACGGTCGCCGGCTTCCGGGCGGACCAGCGGGCCCTGCGCGACCTCGTGGCCGACCCGGCCACGAATCTCGTCGGCACCATTCCGGGAACCCCGGAACACACGATCACGCGGGAGGTGCGCCTCGTCGGCGATCACAACGCCTATCACCTCGGCGAGTTCGCGATCCTCCGCCAGGTCATGGGCACCTGGCCGCAGGGACGCCGCGCGTAGCCCGGTCCCGGGGACCCGTCAGGCCGCCAGCCCGCGTTCGACGGGCGGCCGGGGTCGGGCAACGGCGGATGGCCAGGCCGGAGCGGCGATCGGCGGTGAGATGGACCTCACGGCCGCGATCTTCCCGCGGGTCGGCGCGCCGGCGGGCCGCCACTCCCCTGCCCCGCCGCGCGTCCGGGCAGGATCGCCTCCGGCTCCAGCATCTGCTCGCGGAGGGCGCGCCCGAGCCAGGCGCAGTACTGCTCGTCGTTCCAGCCACGCGCCCTGAGCTCGCGATAGACCTCCAGCTGGCTCAGCGCGAGGAGGATGTCGTGGGCGATCTCCAGGCCGAGACCGGCGCGGAGCCTCGGGACGAGGGGGACGAGAACCGCCTTCAGGCGCTCTGCGCGCTCGGCGAGGACGGCGGCGACCTCGGCAGCGATGTCCGCGTCGGCCCGCATCGCGTCCTGCTGGATCGCCAGCGCCTCCGCGCCGGTGGCCCATTGGTTGCCCATGAAGGCCGCGTACGCCTCGAGACGCGCACCCGCCTCCTCGACGGCGAGGACCTCCCGGAGCCGCGTCGCCGTGCCGGCCTCGGCCAGCCACGCGGCGCGGATCTCGCCGACGATGGCCCGCTTGGAGCCGAAGGCCCAGTAGATCGTGGGGACGGCGACACCGGCGGCGGCGGCGATCGCCGGGATCGTGGTCGCTGCGTAGCCCCGCTCCAGGAAGAGGCGCCGCGCGGCGTCGAGCATGCGCGCCCGCGTCTCGGCTCGGTCTCGGTGGCGGCGGGCCGGAGGCGGCGGTCCGGGCCTGGGCTTGACAGCGGGCATGCGACTAGAGTATCACTCCAGCAGCAACTAGTGCAGCGCTATAGTAATGGGGTGATTCCGATGAGGACGACGAACCTGGCAGCTGCGGGCGCGGGGGGCGGCGCGGCCGCGGAGGCCGCGAATACCGACACCTTCCGCCGCGCCATCGAGGACGGCTGGAACCGCGGCAACCTCGTCGTGATCGACGAGCTCTTCGGCCCGGACTTCGTGGAGCACCAGGTGGGGATCCGCCCCGGCCGGGAGGGGGTCAGGGACTCGATCCGTGAACTGCGGACCGCGTTCCCCGACCTCCGCCTGGTCATCGAGGACGTCGTCGCAGAGGGCGACCTCGTCTGGGCCCGGATCAGGGCCACGGGCACCCACCGGGGCCCCTTCCTGGGGACGGCAGGCACGGGCCGTCCGATCCGCGTGGACGTCATCGACGTCGTCCGCCTGGCCGGCGGCCGGATCGTCGAGCACTGGGGCGTCGCCGATCGGCTCAGCCTCGCCCAGCAGGTCGGGGCCGTCCCTGGCGGGCAGCGCTGAGATCACACCCCGGGGCGACCGGCCTCGGCGGGCGTCAGGCGAGGCGGCGCGCCGGTCCGGCGCGCCCCCAGCATCTATGATCGATGATCGTGAGCACGCCAGCGGCCCCGGGGCAACCGACCGTCGTCCTCGTCGGGACGCTCGACACCAAGGGCCCCGAGCACGCCTTCGTGCGCGAACACCTCGTTCGAGCCGGCGTCGCGGTGATCGTCGTCGACGTCGGGATCCTCGGCGAGCCCTCCTTCGCCCCCGACGTCCCGGCTGCCGAGGTCGCCCGCGCGGCCGGCGTGGAGCTGGCGGACCTGCGCTTCACGCGCGAGGGCAGCGACACCCGCACGGTCGCCCTCAAGGCGATGCGTCGCGGCGCGATCGCGGTCGTTCGCGACCTCCGTGCCGGGGGACGCGTCGACGGTGTCATGGGCCTCGGCGGGAGCGGTGGATCCACCGTCGTCTCGGGCGTCCTGCGCTCGCTGCCGGTCGGGGTCCCGAAGGTCCTCGTCTCGACGATGGCGTCCGGCAACGTGCGGGCCTTCGTGGGGACGAGCGACGTGACGCTCGTCCACCCGGTGACCGACGTGCAGGGCCTCAACCGCGTCTCGCGACGGGTCCTCGCCAACGCCGCGCACGCGATGGCCGGGATGGTCCGCTGGCTCGCGGAGACGCCCGACGGTGCCGCGGCGGCCGGCGCGCCGCTGGTGGCCCTCACGATGATGGGCGTCACGACACCGGGGGTGCAGCGGACCCAGGCGCTCCTGGAGGCGGCCGGCTTCGAGACGATCGTCTTCCACGCCGTGGGCTCGGGCGGGCAGGCCATGGAGGAGATGGTCGACGAGGGGCTGATCGACGGCGTGATCGACCTGACGACGAGCGAGATCACGGCGGAGCTGTTCGGCGGGATCCTCTCGGCGGGGCCCCATCGCCTCGAGGCGGCGGGCCGGGCCGGGATCCCCCAGGTCGTCGCGCCGGGTGCGCTGGAGGTCATCAACGTCGGCCCGCGGGCCACGATCCCGGCTCGCTACGAGGTGCCGGAGCGCCGGATCGTGGTCCACAACCCCTCGATCACGGCCATCCGGGCGAATGCCGAGGAGGCCGCCATCGCCGGTCGCGCGCTGGCCACGAAGGTGAACGGAGCCACCGGGCCGGCCGCCGTCCTGCTCCCCCTGGGTGGCTGCTCGAGGTACGAGCTGCCCGGCGGACCCTTCGTCGATGCGGCTGCCGACGAGGCGATGTTCGAGGCGATCCGCACGACCCTGCGACCGGGCATCGCGGTGCGCGAGGTGGCCGCGAATCTCAACGAGCCGCCCTTCGCCCAGGCGGCGGTCGAAACGTTCATGGAGCTCTGGGCCCGGCGAGACGCCTGACGGCGGGCGGCGGACGACGCCTCAGCCGGAGACGGGCGTCGCCTCGGGGGGCGGGTCGTTCCCTCGGGGCACGGAAGGCGGGGAAGGCCTCCGGCGGCGACCTCGCTTCGGCGCCTCGGTGACGATCCACCAGTCGCAGTCGCACAGGCCGCGCGGGCAGCCCACGTGCGGCAGCCGGGGGGTCCGCAGCTCGTCGGCGACGCGGAACGTCCTCCCGTTGTCGGCGCGACAGGCGGGGCAACACCGTGCCCCGACGAGGTCCGCCACCGACCCGAGCTCGGCGAGTGAATGGAGCGTAGCCGTGACGCCCTGACGGTAGAGGGCCACGACCTCGTCGGGCGGCGGGATGGGCGAGCCGGCTTCGTGGTAGAGGGCGCTCGCCTGGCGCCGCCGGATCCGGGCCACGTCGTTCCACCGCCTGGCCCGCCCAGCGCGATGCGCGGCGCGCTCGGCGGTGGAGAGGTAGAGCTGCCGGCAGGCCAGGACCGTCGCCTCGCCGAGCGGGGCGGCCGCCAGCTTGGCCCGCCGATCGCGCGGCGCGCCGACCGCTCGGGCGTGCTCCAGCCACCGCTTGCGGTCCGCCGCCCAGCGCTCCTCGTCGGCCGTCCGACGGCGCTCGGCCTCGAAGACGGAGACGCTCGCCTCGGTGAGGTAGACGGCGCGCCCGTCGACGTGTCGCACGACGATCCTGAGGCGGCATCTCGGACAGAGGCGCGTCCGCTCCGGCGGCGGGTCGAGGAGGACTGCGCAGTTGGGACAGGCGACCGGCGCCGGGTTGGGCGGCGGGGTCCCGTCATCGGCCGCTTCGTCGGTCGCGGATGGCGAGGTGCCGCCGCCCCCCGACGCCACGGGTGTCTCGTCGGGGGGCCAGAGCCAGCCGAGCACGCGCCGCAGGATCGCGATGGTCGATCACCTCGCGCCGATCCGCGCGGAGATGCCTCTGTGATGCCCCGCCGCGGCGAGTGAGCGCCGTGGCGCGCGGTCGGCGATGGCTCAGGGTAATCCCGCGGGCGGGCCTTGGCGACAGCCCGAATGTCACTCCGGGGACCCCATCTGGACCGGAATCAGGGCCACACCCCGATCCGTCACCCGTTCGAAAGGAAGCGCCCCCGAGACTGGCCGGCATGACCGCCTTCGATCCGAGCCCCATCCCCGTGCCCGCGAGCGCCTCCTGGCCCGCGCTCGGCACGACCGCCCTCGTCCTCGTCACCGAGCCGCGCCTCCTCGAGGTCGCGCGACGCGCCGTCGCCGACGTCCTCGCCGACGTCGACGCGACCTACAGCCGGTTCCGAGCCGACAGCGAGCTGTGCGGCCTCAACGAGGACGCGGGCCGCGACCGCCTGGTGAGCCCGCTCATGGCCATCGCCCTCGGGACGGCCCTTCGCGCCGCCCGAGCGACCGGCGGCGCCGTGGATCCCACGATCGGGCGGGCGATCCGCCTCCTCGGCTACGACGACGATTTCGCTCGCCTTCCCCGGGACGGCCCGGCGCCGGCCCCGACGTTCGCGTCCGTCCCGGGCTGGCGGGCCGTTCGCTTCGACCCGGCGACCCGCCTCGTCCGGCTCCCGCCGCGCGTGGAGCTGGACCTCGGGGCGACGGGCAAGGGGCTGGCCGCCGACCTCGCCGCCGAGGCGGCTCTCGACGCGATGGACGGCGCCGGCGTCCTGGTCAGCCTGGGCGGCGACGTCGCGACCGACGGCGAGCCGCCCGTCGGGGGCTGGCGCGTGCTCGTCGCCGACGACAGCGCGGCCGACCCGGGCGGCCCCGGCGAGGTGGTCCGCCTCGACGGCGGGGCGATCGCCACGTCCAGCACGACCGTCCGCCGCTGGACGCGCGGCGAGATCGTCCGCCACCACCTGCTCGACCCGGCCACGGGGCTTCCCACGGGCGGGCCCTGGCGGACGGCGACGGTCGTCGCGGCGAGCTGCACCGACGCGAACGCCGCCGCCACCGCGGCCGTCGTGCTGGGCGAGCGCGCCCCCGACTGGCTCACGCTCCATCGCCTTCCGGCCCGGCTGGTCGCGCAGGACGGCCACGTCCTGCGCGTCGCCGGGTGGCCGGAGCCCATCCCCACGACCGGCCGGCCCGCGGCCCGGCCGTCCCGACGCCCGCCGTCCGGGCACGCATATGCCAGGCCGGCCGGCGAGCCGGCCCTCGTCGAGGTGCCGGCATGAACGAGCAGGTGCTCTGGTTCGCCACGCGCGGAGCTGGGATCGTCTCCCAGCTCCTGCTGACCGGCGTCGTCTATCTCGGGATCCTAGGGGCCCTGCGCTGGCAGACGCGGGCCTGGCCGCGCTTCGCGACCACGGGCTTCCACCGCAACCTCGCCCTCGTGTCGGTGGCCTTCCTCGGCCTCCACGTCATCACGGCCGTCCTCGACCCGTTCGCGAGCCTGGGCTGGCTGGCGGCGCTCGTCCCCTTCGCCTCCAGCTACCGCCCCTTCTGGCTGGGCCTGGGCGTCGTGGCCCTGGACCTGGGCGCCGCAGTCCTCGTCACCAGCCTCCTCAGGAACCGCCTGAGCCGGCGATCCTGGCGGGCGGTGCACTGGCTCTCGTACGGGGCCTGGCTCGCCGCCGTCGTCCATGGGATCGGCACCGGCACGGACGCCGCCGCGCCCTGGATGATCGCCATCGACGTCGCCTGCGTCGCCGTCATCGCGGCCGCCGTCCTGGTCCGGGTCGCCGCGGCCCGGAGCGGCGCCCCCGCCCGGCCGATAATGGCCACCATGCAGCGCTCCTCCGGGGCGGCCACCCGCCAGGCGATCCACCCCGCGACCCGTCCGGACGGCCGGCCCTGACGCGATGCGCATCCTGGTCGCCGAGGACGATGAGGGCCTTCGCGAGCTCCTCGTCATGGGCTTCGAGCGGGCCGGGTACCAGGTGGACGCCGTCGAGCGCGGCGACGACGCGATCGACCAGCTGCGCTGGTACGAGTACGACGTCGCCGTCCTCGACTGGCGGATGCCGGGGGCCGAGGGGATCGAAGTGGTCCGCTGGGCGCGCCGGCAGAAGCGGCCCACGGCCATCCTCATGCTGACGGCGCGGGACATGCCGCGCGACCGGATCGAGGGCCTCGACACGGGCGCCGACGACTACCTCGTCAAGCCGTTCGACTTCGGGGAGCTGCTGGCCCGCGTGCGGGCCCTCCAGCGGCGTCCGCGCGGCGTCGACGGCGAGATGATCGAGCGCGGGCGCCTGGTCCTCGATCCCGTCCGGCGGGAGGTGGCCCGCGACGGGCGGCCGGTCAGCCTCACGGTCACGGAGCTCCTCATCCTCGAGCTGCTGATGCGCCGCTCGCCCGCCGTGGTCGACCGCAAGGCGATCGCCGAGCACGCCTGGCGCGACGAGACCGATCCCCTCGGCTCGAACGCGATCGACGTCCAGATGAGCCGCCTGCGGGCGAAGCTGCCCGGGGCGGGGATCCGCATCGTGACCGTTCGCGGCGCTGGCTACCGGCTGGAGGAGACGTGAGCGGACCCCGGCGCGACGTCGCCGCCGCCTCCATCCGGGTCGCCCTCGGCGCCACCGCGGTCGTTGCGGCGATCTACGTCGCGGTCGCGGCCGGGGCGTTCGCGATCGTCACCGGCAACCTGACCGCGCAGCTCGACGGACGGCTCGCCGACAGCCTGCGACGGATCACGTCGGAACCGGCCCGGCCGACGTCCGGAGGCGGGTTCGAGGCGCCGACGCCGGACCGTCCGTTCGGTCCGCCGCTCCTCGTCTGGACCGTCCTCCCGGACGGATCCGTGCTCTCGAACACGAGCGGGGCGGAGCTGCCGGCCGACGTCACCGCGGTGACCTCGCCACGGACCATCACCGTCGGCGGCATCGACGTCCGCGTCACCGGGGCCAGCGCCGGCGATCGCCACGTGATCGTGGGCCAGCGGACCGACGAGGTCGCGGCCACCCAGGAGACCATCCTCACGGCCGAGCTGATCATCGGGCCGATCCTGCTCGCCCTCGTCTTCCTGGGTGCGGTGGCCATCGGCCGCCGCGTCGCCGCGCCGATCGAGCGAGCGCGGCAGCGCCAGCTGGAGTTCAGCGCCGACGCCTCCCACGAGCTGCGGACGCCGGTCTCGGTGATCGAGGCCCAGACGAGCCTGGCCCTGGCCGGCGATCGCGAGGCGGATGCCGACCGGCAAGCCTTCGAGCGCATCGACCGGGAGAGCCGGCGGATCCGGCGGATCCTAGAGGACCTCCTGTGGCTCGCCCGCTTCGACGCGTTGCGCGGCGCCCCGGACGCCGAGCCGGTGGACGTCGGCGTCATGGCCTCGGCCACGGCCGAGCGCTTCGCCGTGTTGGCGGAGGCGCGCGGCCTCCGGCTGGCGGTCGAGGCCGCCCCGGGAAGCCATGTCGTCGCCATCCCGCCCGACTGGCTCGACCGCCTGCTCGGCGTGCTCGTCGACAACGCCTGCAAGTTCGGCCCCCAAGGGAGCGCCGTGCGGATCGTGGTCGGCGGCGAGGCCGGACGGGTGTCGCTCGCCGTCGAGGATGCCGGCCCCGGCATCCCGCCGGAGGAGCGGACGCTCGTCTTCGACCGCTTCCATCGCGCCTCGTCCCGGGGCGGCGGTGCGGGGCTCGGGCTGGCGATCGCCGACGGGATCGTGCGCGCCACGCACGGGCGGTGGCGCCTCGGCACGAGCTCCCTGGGGGGCGCCAGCCTCGCCGTCAGCTGGCCCCGGGCGCTGCCCGAATCGAGCGGGGGCCCTGCGCCGACCGCGTAATCGGATCGAAAGGGTCGCCGGCCGAGACTGCCGGCATGGACACCAAGCGACCCGTACCCCTCGACCTCGCAGCCCGGGACCGGGCGACCCGGCGCGTCAACCAGCTCACCACCGGCGTCGCCCTCGCCGGGGCCATCGCCGTCGTCGGCTTCGGGGCCCTCGCGGCGGCGACCGACGGCGGTTCGGCCGCCACGACCACGTCGACGACGACGATCGCGACGGACACCACGTCCGGCACCGCATCGCCGGCGTCCACGCTCGCCAACGGCGTCGCGCCCGGGAGCGCCAGCGGGCCCGGCCACGTCACGACGGGGGGCTCGTGATGGCCGTCCTCGCTCGCCGCCCGCCGGCGATCGCACTCCCGCGCCCCGGGTCGGCGGCCTGCCAGGTGGCCTCCTTCGCCGCCATCGGCGTCGTGAGCACCGCCGCCTACGCGGCCCTCTATGTCGCCCTGCGCGCGATCACGGAGCCGGCCACGGCGAACGCCGTCGCCCTTCTCGTCACCGCCGTCGGCAACACGGCCGCCAACCGGCGCCTCACCTTCGCCGTGCGCGACCGGGTCGGGGCGATGCGGGACCAGGTCGGCGGGTTCATCGCCCTCGGCGTGGCCCTTGCGATCACCACGGTCGCGGTCGCCGTCTTCGGCGCGGTCGCGCCGGGCGCCGGGCGGCCCATCGAGCTGGCCGTCCTCGTCGCGGCGAACGTGCTGGCCACGATCTGCCGCTTCCTCCTCCTCCGCCGCTGGATCGCCGGCTCGCGCCGCGCGACCGCGGTCGATCACCTGGGGACCGTCGCATGAGCACCATCACCCGACCCACCGGCGGACCGGTCGCCGGGCCGCTCGCCGGAATCGCGACGATCCGCGGCCGCCTCGCGGGGCGCTCCTCCGAGCGGGAGCGTGCCGATGCCTGGGCGCTCCCCGCGCTCGCGGGCGTGGCCGGCCTCGCCGCGGTCCTCTATCTCGTGAACCTCACGGTCAGCGGCTACGCCAACACCTACTACGCGATGGCCGCCCAGGCGGCCTCGCAGAGCTGGTCGGCCTGGTTCTTCGGCGCGCTCGACGCCTCCGGCTTCATCACGGTCGACAAGCCGCCCCTCGCCACGATGGTGATGGGGCTCTCGGTCCGCCTCTTCGGCCTCTCCTCGTGGAGCATCCTCCTGCCCCAGGCCCTGATGGGCGTGGCCTCCGTGGCGATCCTCTTCCTCGCGGTCCGCCGCTCGTTCGGAACGGCCGCGGCGACGATCGCCGGCGTCGTGATGGCGCTCACCCCGGCCGCGGTCCTGATCTTCCGCTACGACAATCCCGACGCCCTCCTGACCCTCCTCCTCGTCTCTGCGGCATGGGCGCTGCTGCGCGCCCTGGAGGCGGGGCGGGTGCGCTGGCTCGCCCTGGCGGGGACGCTCGTCGGCCTCGGCTTCATGACGAAGTTCCTGCAGGGCTGGCTCGTCCTGCCGGTCTTCGCCCTCGTCTGGATCGTGGCCGCGCCGGGCGGCTGGCGGCGCCGGATCGCGGGCCTGGCCGTCTCCGCGGCCGCGGTCGCCGTGGCCAGCCTTGCCTGGCCCGTCGCGGTCGAGCTCATCCCGGCGACGGCCCGCCCGTACGTGGGGGGCAGCACCGGCAACTCCGTCTTCGACCTGATCCTCGGCTACGACGGCCTCGGCCGGATCCTCGGCGGGAGCGGCAATGGCACGGGGGGCGGCGGGGGCGGCGGATTCGGCGGCAGCCCTGGTCTCCTCCGGATGTTCAACGATGAGTTCGGGGGCCAGGTCGCCTGGCTGATCCCCTACGCTCTCGTCGCGCTTGCGACCGGCCTGCTGCTCCGCCTCCGGGCCGGCCGGACCGACCGCCGCCTCGTCGGCTACCTCCTGTGGGGTGGCTGGCTCGTCGTCCAGGTGCTCGTCTTCAGCTTCATGTCGGGGACGATCCACTCCTACTACACCGTCGTCCTCGCGCCCGCGATCGGGGCGCTCGTTGGAGCGGGCACGGTGGAGCTGTGGCGCGTTCGCGCCCGGAACCCCCTCGGCGGCGTGATCATGGCCGGCGCCCTCGCCGGCAGCGGCGCCTGGGCCTGGGCCCTCCTGGAGCGCACCCCGTCCTTCGCGCCCGGGCTGGGGATCGCGATCGTCGCCGTGACGGTCGCGGCCGCCCTGCTGGTCGCCGCGCCGCCCACCTTGCTCTCCGCCGGCCGGCGGCGCCTGGCCGCCGCGGCCGCGGCGGTGGCCATCGTGGCCCTCCTGGCCGGGCCCGCGGCGTACGCGGCCCAGACGATGGCGACGGCGCACGCGGGCGGCACGCCGGCCGCCGGACCGTCCAGCGCGGCCGGGCAGGCCGGGGGCTTCGGCGGGCAGGCCCGCTCGGACGGGCCCGTGGCCGGCGTGCCGGGCGGCGGGATCGCCGATGGGACGGCCACGGACGGTGCGGCGCCCGCCGACGGCGGCGCCGCTGAACCCGGCGACGCGGCCGGCTCGGCCGACGCCACGCTCATCGCCTACCTCCGGGAGCACGCCGGCTCGGCGTCGTGGATCGTGGCCGTCTCCGGATCGTCCCAGGCGGCTCAGGTCCAGCTGGCGACCGGCCTGCCGGTCATGGCGATGGGTGGCTTCACGGGCTCCGACGACGTGCCGACCCTCGAGCAGCTCCAGGCGTACGTCGCCTCCGGGCAGCTCCGGTACGTCCTCCTCTCGGGGAGCGGCGCCGGGAGCGGCGCCCGGGGCGGCGCTTCCACGGGCAATGTCAGCGCCTGGGTGACCTCCGCCTGCACCGCCGTCGACCTCGGCTCGTCGAGCGGCTCGCTCTACGACTGTGCGGGTGCCGGGACCTGACCCGGCGCCGATTTCCGAATGCCCCACCCGGACCCCGGCGATCACCTCCGCCGGGGTCCGGGGCCTGAGCGGCCGGGCCGCCGGCCCGTGGCCATGCCCCGCGGCGCCGGCCTGTCGATCGGGCCCACGCCCGTTCGTCGTCCCGGTGAGGGCGGCAACAACCGCTCCACCCAGGCCACGGAAGGAGCCCCCACGATGGCGAAGTACCTCCTCGCGTACCACGGCGGCGGCATGCCGGAGACCCCCGAGGCCCAGGCCAGGGTGCTGGGCGCCTGGGAGGCCTGGTTCAGGACTCTCGGCGGTGCGGTCGCCGATCCCGGCAACCCGTGCTCGACGGCCCGGACGATCGCGGCGGACGGGTCCGTCGGCGCCCTGGGGCCGAGCGCGATCAGCGGCTACACGATCCTCAGCGCGGACAGCCTCGACCAGGCGGTCGGCTTCGCCCGGTCCTGTCCGGTGCTGGGCGGCGGCGCCTCGATCGACGTCTGCGAGACCTTCGACGCGATGTGACGGCGCCCTGGGCGGTGGCGGCGACGCGGCGCACGGCTACACTCGACGGCGAAGCCGGAGGATGCAGCCAAGGAGGCGACCGTGGTCGCGAACATCGACGAAGCTCGCCCGGGGCCGCTCTCCCCCGCCGAGCTGGAGCGCATCAACGCCTACTGGCGGGCCGCGAACTACCTGTCCGTCGGCCAGATCTACCTGCTGGACAACCCGCTCCTGCGCGAGCCCCTGCGGCCGGAGCACGTGAAGCCCCGGCTGCTCGGCCACTGGGGGACGACGCCCGGCCTCAACTTCATCTACGCCCACATGAACCGGGTCATCCGGAACTGGGACCTCGACGCGATCTACATCATCGGTCCCGGCCACGGTGGCCCGGCGACGGTCGCCAACGCCTATCTCGAGGGAACCTACAGCGAGGTCTACCCCAGCATCACCCGCGACGCCGAGGGGATGGGCAGGCTCTTCCGTCAGTTCTCCTTCCCCGGCGGCATCCCCAGCCACGTCGCGCCCGAGACGCCGGGCTCGATCCACGAGGGCGGCGAGCTGGGCTACGCGCTCTCCCACGCCTACGGGGCCGCCTTCGACAACCCCGACCTCGTCGTGTGCGCGGTCGTCGGCGACGGCGAGGCCGAGACGGGCCCCCTCGCCACGAGCTGGCACTCCAACAAGTTCCTCGACCCGGTCCACGACGGGGTGGTCCTCCCGATCCTCCACCTCAACGGCTACAAGATCGCCAACCCGACGGTCCTGGCCCGGATCCCCCGCGACGAGCTGGCGGCCCTCATGGAGGGCTACGGGCACAAGCCGTACTTCGTCGAGGGCGATGACCCGGCCCTCGTCCACCAGCAGATGGCGGCGACCCTCGACGCGGTGGTCGAGGAGATCCACGCCATCCAGCGGGCGGCCCGCGAGGGCGGCGCCCCCGAACGGCCGCGCTGGCCGGTGATCGTCCTCAAGACGCCCAAGGGCTGGACCGGGCCCAAGGTGATCGACGGGAAGCAGGTCGAGGGGACGTGGCGATCCCACCAGGTGCCAATGGCCGAGGTCCGCACCGACGCCGAGCACCGCCAGATCCTGGAGGACTGGCTGCGGAGCTACCGGCCCGAGGAGCTCTTCGACGAGCGCGGGACCCTCATCCCGGAGCTTGCCGAGCTGCCGCCGAAGAGCTACCGGCGGATGAGCGCGAACCCCCACGCCAACGGCGGCCTCCTGCTGCGCGACCTCGTCCTGCCCGACTTCCGGGATTACGCGGTGGACGTCCCGCAGCCGGGAGGGTCGACGAGCGAGGCGACACGAGTCCTGGGGACCTTCCTGCGCGACGTCATGGTCCGCAACATGGACACCTTCCGGGTCTTCGGGCCGGACGAGACTGCCTCGAACCGCCTGGGAGCGGTCCTCGAAGTGACCGACAAGGCCTGGATGGCCGAGATCCTGCCTGGCGACGGCGACCTCGCGCCGGACGGCCGGGTCATGGAGGTCCTCTCCGAGCACCAGTGCCAGGGCTGGCTGGAGGGCTACCTCCTGACCGGCCGGCACGGCCTCTTCAACTGCTACGAGGCCTTCATCCACATCGTCGACTCGATGTTCAACCAGCACGCCAAGTGGCTCAAGGTGACCCGCGAGCTGCCGTGGCGCCAGCCGATCGCCTCGCTGAACTACGTCCTCAGCTCGCTCGTCTGGCGACAGGACCACAACGGCTTCTCCCACCAGGACCCGGGCTTCATCGACCACGTCGTCAACAAGAAGTCCGACATCATCCGGGTCTACCTGCCGCCCGACGCGAATACCCTCCTCTCCGTCGGCGACCACTGCCTCCGCAGCCGCCACTACGTCAACGTGATCGTGGCCGGCAAGCAGCCCTCCCCGAACTGGCTGACGATGGACCAGGCGATCCTCCACTGCACGCGCGGGATCGGGATCTGGGACTGGGCCAGCAACGACCAGGGCGGGGAGCCGGACGTGGTCATCGCCTGCGCGGGCGACATCCCGACCCTCGAGGCGCTGGCCGCCGTCGACCTGATCCGCACCCACCTCCCGGAGGTGAAGGTCCGCTTCATCAACGTCGTCGACCTCATGCGCCTCCAGGACGAGAAGGAGCACCCCCACGGCCTCTCGAACGCCGAGTTCGACTCCCTGTTCACGACGGACCGCCCGATCGTCTTCGCCTATCACGGCTATCCCTGGCTCATCCACCGCCTGACCTACCGGCGGACGAACCACGCCAACCTCCACGTGCGCGGGTACAAGGAGGAGGGGACGACCTCGACACCGTTCGACATGGTCATGCTCAACGACCTCGACCGGTACCACCTCGTCATCGACGTCATCGATCGCGTGCCTGGCCTCGGGCCGCGGGCCGGGCACGTCCGCCAGCTCATGGTCGACAAGCGGATCGAGGCGCGCGCCTACACCCGCCTCGAGGGCGAGGACGCGCCGGAGATCCGCGACTGGACGTGGCCGTCCGCGGGCGGCCCGACGACATGAGCGGGACGGACGCGAACCGGATCCTCGTCGTCAACGCCGGGTCGAGCAGCCTCAAGCTGCGGCTGCTCGGCCCCGACGACGAGCTCGCGGCGGCGGCTGACCTGCCGGCCCCGCGCGGATCGGCCGACGCCGCGGAAGTGGCCGCGGCGGTGGCCGGCTTCGGCGAGATCACGGCGATCGGGCACCGCATCGTCCACGGTGGGACGGCCTACTCGGGGCCGGTGCGGATCGACGCCGCCGTCGAGGAGCGCCTCCGGGCGCTGACCGACCTGGCCCCCCTCCACCAGCCGAAGTCGCTCGCGGCGCTGGCCGCCGTGAGCACCGCCCTTCTCGACGTTCCCGCCGTCGCCTGCTTCGACACCGCCTTCCACGCGGACATGCCGGCGGCGGCGACCACCTACGCGCTGCCCCCGGAGTGGCGCAAGCGCTGGGACCTCCGCCGCTACGGCTTCCACGGCCTCTCCCACGCCTACGCCGCGCGCCGCGCCGCGGACCTCGTCGGACGGCCGGCGGCGGAGCTGCGGATCGTCAGCTGCCACCTCGGCGCGGGCGCGTCGCTGGCGGCCATCGCGGGCGGCCGCTCGGTGGACACGACGATGGGCTTCACGCCCCTCGAGGGCCTCGTCATGGCCACCCGTTCGGGCAGCGTCGATCCGGGCCTCGTGATCTGGCTGGAGGAGCACGTCCGGATGCCGCCGGCCGAGCTGGCCGCCACGCTCGAGCATCGCTCGGGCCTCCTGGGGCTGGCCGGGACGGCCGACATGCGGGAGGTGCTGGCCGCCGCGGCGGCGGGCGATCCCGCCGCGATCCTGGGGCGAGACGTCTACGTCCACCGGCTGCGGGCCTCCATCGCGGCGATGACGGCGGCGCTGGGGGGCCTCGACGTCCTCCTGTTCACCGGCGGCGTCGGCGAGAACGCGCCGGAGATCCGCGAGCGGGCGGCCCGGGACCTCGGCTTCCTTGGCGTCTCGATCGACGCCGCCCGCAACGCGGCCGCGGTCCCCGACACCGAGATCGGGGCGGCGGGTGCGCCCGTGCGCGTGCTGGTGGTCCGGGCCCGCGAGGACCTCGAGATCGCTCACGAGGTCCGGTCCGTGCTGGGGCTCCCGGCGGCGTCGCCGGCGTAGCGCTGCAGCCTCGCCGGGCCGCCCTCAGCCGAGGACGACCCGCACCAGGTGCGCCGCGCCGTCGTCGACGAGCGGGATCGCGGCACCGCTGCCGGTCAGCGCAGCCCCGTCGAGCGCCGACGAGACCACCCCCCGGCTGACCCCCTTCGGGTTCTCCACCACGATTCGGTACCTGGTGGAGTGATAGCGGAAGTCGATCTCGTAGCCGGGCCAGGCGCGGGGGATGCACGGATCGATCAGGAGGGTCTGTCCGCGCAGACGGAAGCCCAGGATCCACTCGACGCCGGCCTGATACATCCAGCCCGCCGAACCCGTGTACCAGGTCCAGCCGCCGCGGCCGACGTGCGGCGGTTCCGTGTAGACGTCGGCAGCCATGACATACGGCTCCACCTTGTAGCGATGGACCCCGGCCCGGGTGGCGGCATGGTTGATGGGATTCAGGATGGAGAACAGCTCGCCCGCCTTGTCGCCGTCGCCCAGGGCCGCGAAGGCGAGGACCGACCAGATGGCCCCGTGCGTGTACTGGCCGCCGTTCTCCCGGATGCCCGGCAGATAGCCCTTGACATAGCCCGGATCGAGGTCGGAGCGGTCGAACGGCGGCGTGAACAGGAGGACGAGACCGTCGCCACGTCGGACGAGGTACTCCTCCACCGCCGCCATGGCCCGTTCGGCGTGGGGCGGATTGCCGGCTCGCGACAGGACGCTCCACGATTGGGCGATCGAGTCGATCCGGCACTCGGCGTTCGTGGCGGAGCCGAGCGGGGTGCCGTCGTCGAAGAAGGCACGCCGATACCAGTCGCCGTCCCAGCCGTGGCGTTCGAGCGCCCGCCGGAGCGCCTTCATGTGGGCTCGCCACAGCTCCGCGCGGGAACGCTCGCCGCGGGATTCCGCGATCGGCGCGAAGGCGGCCAGGACCGTGTGCAGGAACCAGGCCAGCCAGACGCTCTCGCCTCGGCCCTCGTGACCCACTCGGTTCATCCCGTCGTTCCAGTCGCCCGACCCGATGAGCGGCAGCCCGTGGGCGCCGACCGTCAGGCTCCTGTCGATCGCCGCCGCACAGTGCTCGAACAGCGAAGCCGACTCCGAAGAGCGTTGCGGCTGGAAGTAGCTGTCCGCCTGGTCCGGCCGCAGCGTGGGTCCCTCGAGATAGGGCACGATCTCGTCGAGGAGCTCGGTGTCGCCCGTGACCGCAAGGTAGCGATCGACGGCGTACGGCAGCCAGAGGCGATCGTCCGAGATCCGCGTCCGGACGCCGCGACCCGACGGTGGATGCCACCAGTGCTGGACGTCCCCCTCCGCGAACTGACGTGCCGCGGCCCGCAGGAGATGCTCACGGGCCAGCTCGCGCCGTGCGGTCGCAAGGGCGACGACATCCTGGAGCTGGTCACGGAACCCGTAGGCGCCGCCGGCCTGGTAGAACGCCGTCCTCGCCCATAGTCGACACGCGAGCGTCTGGTAGATGAGCCAGCGGTTGAGCATGATGTCCATCGAGCGGTCGGGTGTCCGCACCTGGACCGTGCCCTGGGTATCGTCCCAGTGTCGGGCCACGCCGCGCAGCGTCGCCTCCAGGTCGACCGTCCGCCCGCGCCGGATGAGGTCGACCGCGGCAGGAGCGTCGCCCGCCTCGCCGAGCAGCACCAGGACCTGGGTCCGTGCTCCGTTGGCGAGCTCGAAGCTCGTCTGGAGGGCGGCGCACGGGTCCAGGCCGGCGCCGGCGGCTCCCTGCAGCCGGTACCCGCGCTCCAGGCCGGCAGGCCGGTCCTGAGCGCCGTTGCGGCCGAGGAACTCGGTCCGATCCGCCGTCCACGCGGTCTGCCGGCCGCCGAGGTCGAGGAAGGCGACCCTGCCGCCGAACTCGGTGTTCCAGGGATTGCGGGCGAGCAGCGCCTGCGTCTCCGGGTCCAGTGCCGTGACGATGCGAGGGGCGCTGGCCCCGCGGGAGGTACCCAGCACCCACTCGGCGTAGGCGGTAACGGACAGGCGCCTGGGCCGGCCGGACCGGTTCTCGAGGGTCAGCACCGAGTACTTCAGGGAGTCGTCGAGCGGGACGAACTGGACAAGGCCGAGCTCGATGCCATCGTGCAGGTGCTCGAACCGGCTGTACCCGGCACCGTGGCGAGCGACATAGGTCGATTCCTCGCAGCGGATCGGCTGGGCCGTGGGACCCCACAGCTCGCCGCTGTCCTCATCCCGGACGTAGATCGCCTCGCACGCCGGGTCGCCGACGGGGTCGTTGGACCACGGGGTCAGCTGGTTCTCGCGGCTGTTTCCGGACCACGTGTAGCCCGATCCGGACTCGGAGACCTGGAATCCGAACGACGCGTTCGCGATCACGTTCAACCAGGGCGCCGGGGTGGCCTGGCCGGGGCCGAGGATCGCGACGTACTCACGCCCGCCGTCGGCAAAGCCGCCGAGCCCGTTGAAGAACTCGAGATCCGGACGGGGCACGGCGGCCTCGCTCCGCGTCGGCCGCGAGCCCGGCGGCGCTGCGGAGGGAGCGATCCTCTCGGCACGATCCAGGCGGACCACCTGATCGGCGAGACTGCCCTGCCGGCTCAGCAGGACGGCCCGGGAGGCGGCCAGGAGAAGCGTTCGGTCTTCGGCGGAGAGCTGATCGCCGCGCAGGATGTACACGCCGCCGTGGCTCGGATGTCCCTCGTGGACGAGGACGGACTGGCTCGTCCGCACGAGGGCCTCGAGGGAGTCGTGGAGGTCCTGGGCATAGGTGGCGCCATGCTCGTTGAGGATCACGAGGTCGACATCGAGGAGCTTCAGCCGCCAGTACTCGTGGGCGCGGAGCAGCTGCCGAACGATGTCGAGGTCCTCGGCTTCGTCGATCCGCACAAGGACGATGGGCAGGTCGCCCGAGATGCCGTGGGCCCACAGGCCGGGCGCTCCCCGCTCATTGCGGGCGAGGGTGCTCCCCGACGGCCGCAGCGATGGGTCCGAGTAGAGGATCCGGTTTGCCAGGCGCTGGAAGAGGTGGGCTTCGTCAGCCTCGATCCCGAGGTGATGGAGCTGGACCTGGGCCTGCGTCCAGGCCAGGGTCGTGGCCCGTTCGAAGGTGGCCGACTCGCGGTACTTGTCGGCGAGGTCGAGGACCTGCTCGCGAGACTCGGCCACGACCGTGGAGAAGATGGCGTGGGCGGTCGCGCCGGGGGCGAGCTTGACCCGGCATCGGAGGCTGAAGATCGGATCGAGGACGGCGCCGACGGTGTTCGAGAGCGGTCTCCCGTCGATCACCGAGACCGGGGAGCGGACTGAGCGGCCCCGCCCGAGGAAGCGCGCCCGATCCGTCTCGTACTGGATGACGCCGCCGGTCTCGTTCTCGACCGCCGCCACGTGGGCGGCCCAGATCCGCTTCTCGTCTCCCGATCGTGGTCGGCGGTTCGCAAGCAGGGCGCCGATGTCGGGGACGAACTCGGTCTGCACGAAGAGGTTCTGGAAGGCGGGGTGAGCCGCATCCGCGGCCTGTGGCGCGAGCGCGATCTCCGCGTAGGACGTCAGCTCGATCTGCCGCTCATGGGAGCCGAGATTGGTCAGGGTCACGCGGCGGATCTCCGCGTCGTGCTCCGCAGACACGACGATGGTCAGGCCGGTCGCGATCGACCCGTCGCGGCGGGAGAACTCCGCGTGATCCTCCGCGTAGGTGACCTCGTAGCTGTCTGCTTCCGTTCCGCTGGGCTGGTGACCCGCCGACCACACCGCGCCGGAGTGCATGTCGCGCAGGAAGAGGTAGCTGCCCCAGGTGTCACATGTGACATCCTCGCGCCAGCGCGTCACCGCCACGTCGAGCCAGCGGCTGTAGCCGGAACCCGCCGCCGTCACCATGACCGCGTATCGCCCGTTCGACAGCACGTGCGTCCGCGGGACCGCGTCGTGGGGCGAGGTGAAGCGACGGAGGACCGGTGGCACCAGGTCGCGCACGTCGGCGGCGCTCTTCACCTCTTCGGCACGGGGCCGGGCGACGAGCACGTCGCGCGGCATGCGCTCCTGCAGCAGCAGCTCGGTCGCCTCGACGATCGGGTCGGCATGGAAGCGCTCGACCATCGCGCGGTCGTTGACGACGTTTCCAAGCGCCACCAGCGCCATCCCCTGGTGGTGGGCCATGTAGCTCTTCACGATCGCGACCGACGCACCTTCGGGGAGCCGGCGGGTCGTGTAGTCGAGCGCTTCCCGGAAGCCGTACCGGCCGGCCGCCCCGGCTGTGCGCAGCCGGGCGAAGTTGCGGACCGCGGCCTCCGGCTGGATCATCGCTCCGAGGGCGGTCGCATAGGGGGCCACGACGACGTCCTCGCTCAGGCCGCGCTTCAGGCCCAGTCCGGGCACGCCGAAGCTCGAATACTGGTATGTCTGTTCGAGGTCGCGCGCGTTGAATGCCGATTCGGAGATGCCCCACGGCACGCCGCGCTCCGACGCATAGCTCATCTGCCGGGCAACGACCAGCCGGTACGTGTGGTCGAGCAGGCTGAGGGACGGAGCGCGCATGACGAGGGCTGGCATCAGGTACTCGAACATGGACCCTGACCACGAGATCAGGGCGGAGCCCCGACCGACGGGCGTCAGCGCACGCCCGAGCCGGAACCAGTGGTCCGGGCTGACGTCCCCCTTGGCGATCGCGAGGAAGCTGGCGAGGCGGGCCTCGGAGGCGAGGAGGTCGTAGTAGCTCGGATCCAGCGTGCCGTCCCGAACCCGAAACCCGATCGAGAAGAGCTTGCGCGTCGGGTCGAACAGGAAGCCGAAATCCATCTCCCGGAAGAGGAGCTGAGCCTGGTCGGCGATCGCCTGGAGCCGTCGAGCCAGCATCGCCGCGGCCGGGGGTCCGTCGCTCGCCTGGCGGTCCGGCGGATCGGCGAGCTCGGCGATCGTCGGGAAGGTGGTCATCGGCGAAGGAGGCTGGAGCAGGTCGAGGTCCCGGACGTGGCTCCTCACGGCCAGGCGGGCCGCCTCCGCCCACGTCACCAGGTCGCTCTCCGCACTGTCTCCACGCTCCGCCATGAGGGCCGCCGTGACGTCCGACAGCGTGCGGACGCGGGCGGACAGCTCGCCCAGGAGAGCGGCCCAGGCCTCGGGCGTCGCGGGGGCGACGGCGCCGGCCGTGGCCGGCAGCTCGAGCGCCTCGTCGAGGTGCCTTCGCGTCAGCGTCTGGCTCCTCCGGTCGTCGCCGATCGCGCCGGCTGCCTCGCGGGTCAGCGCGATCCCGTCGCCGATTCCGGCCAGCGCGGCCGCCACCGGAAGCGGCTGGTCGATCATCTGGCGGCAGGCGTTGGACAGCGCGAGCAGGTGGCCCGCGAGATTGCCGCTGTCGACCGACGACACGTACGCGGGCTCGAGCCGGTGCAGGTCGCGCGTGTCGTACCAGTTGTAGAGGTGCCCCCGGAACCGGTCCAGGCTGCCGATGGTCGCGAGCGTGGCCTCCAAGCGTTCCACCATCTCGAGCGTCCCGATCCAGCCGAAGTCGCGGGCCGTCACGGTCGCCAGCAGGTACATCCCGATGTTCGTCGGCGAGGTGCGATGCGCGATGACTGGCCGGGGATCGTCCTGGAAGTTGTCGGGCGGCAGTCCGTGGTCCTCCGGACCGACGAACGCCTCGAAGAACCGCCAGGTCCGGCGGGCGGTCAGGCGGAGCGCCCGGACGCCGTCTGCCGAGAGCTGCCCTGCGGCCGATTCGGAAGGTGGCTGGCTGACCCATCGAGCAACGGTGGGCGAGAGCAGCCACAGGACGACGAACGGCGCGGCGATCCAGCCCGCGCCCGGCTTCACGACGAAGACCAGGGCCGCGGTGCAGGCCGCGATCGCGACGCCCCCCGCCATCTGCCGGTAGAACCCCGCCAGGCCGAGGTCGTGGCTGGCCTTGGCCTGTGCGGCGGTCGTCCACTCGAGGAGATTCCGCCTGGTGACATACAGCCGCGCCACGGTTCGCAGGATCGCGTCGCCCATCAGCCACGCCTGGTGGGCGAGGAAGGCGAGGCCGAGACCAACGTGAGCCGCCGCGAGGGCGACGTCGGCGCCCACGGCTCGCAGGTGGCTGCGCTTGGAGATTCCCCGCCGACGCGGCAGCAGACCCGCCAGGACGGGTAGCGCCGCGGGGACGATCGCCGAGACCAGGACGAACGCGGTCCACAGGCCGGCCGACACCGAGGGGATCGTCCAGGCCGCGACCAGCGTGGCGAGCGTGAGCGGCGCGGACATCGTCCGGCGCAGGTTGTCGACCATCTTCCAGCGGGCGATGCCGGGGATGGAGCGCCGGCTCCGCCCGCCCGCGGCATCGCGAGCCCGCCCGAGGACCCACGGCAGGAGCTGCCAGTCGCCGCGCGCCCAGCGGTGCTGGCGTGCCGCCGAGACGAGGTAGTTGGAGGGGAACTCGTCGAAGAGCTCGACGTCGGTGACCAGCCCGGCCCGAGCGAAGACGCCTTCGAACAGGTCATGGCTCAGCAGCGCGTTCTCGGGCACCCGGCCCGCCATGGCAGCGTCGAACGCGTCGAGGTCGTAGATCCCCTTGCCCGTGTAGCTCCCCTCCCCGAACAGGTCCTGGTAGACGTCGGAGACGGCCGATGCATAGGGGTCGATGCCGGCCGACCCCGAGAAGAACCGTTGGTAGAGCGATGCCTCGTGCTCGGCCGGGAGAGTCGAGGTGATCCGTGGCTGGAGCACGCCGTAGCCCTGGGTCACTCGGCCGGCCCCCGCGTCGAAAGTCGGCTGGTTGAGCGGGTGGGCGATCGTCCCCACGAGGCGCCCGACCGCCCCCCTGGGCAGCCGCGTATCGGCATCGAGCGTGACCACGTAGCGAACGTCCGGCGGGGGAATCGACGCGGCCCGCTCGGTGGTCAGGATGCCGGTCGTCGTGGAGCCGCGCAGGAGGGCATTCAGCTCGTGCAGCTTGCCTCGCTTGCGCTCCCAGCCCATCCAGCAACCCTCAGCCTCGTTCCAGGTCCGCTTCCGGTGGAACAGCAGGAAGCGGGCACCTCCCCCGGGGGCCTCGCCGTGGCGCTCGTTCAGGCGGTCGATGGCCGCTGCCGCCGCAGCGAGGAGCTCATCGTCGCCGGGGACCTGCTCCGTCGGGGCGTCCAGCCAGTCCGACAGCAGGGCGAAGCGAAGATCGCCCTCGCGGTTCCCCAGGTAGTGGACCTCCAGGCCGCCGACCTGGGCCTCGACATCCGCCACGCTGGTGAGCAGCATCGGGACGACGACGAGCGTCCGCAGCCGGGGCGGCACGCCTTCGTCGAGGTCGAGCCGGGGAAGCGGTCGCGGGCCAAGCACGTTGGTGACCACCCGGTTGACGAGGGCCATCGCGAGGTCGGAGGCGGGGGCGAGAGCGAGGATCGCGACCACGAGGACGCCGGCGCCGGCCGCGCCCGAGGCCCCGGACAGCAGGACGGGTACCGCGAGGATGAGCGCCGTGGCGAGCGCGAGCGTCCCCAGGTAGGCCCCCGTGGCGACGCGGACATAGGCGCGCCGCAGCCGGCGCGCCAGCGGCATGCGAACGCCGAGGGCGCGCTCGAACATGAAGCGACCGTCGGAGATGAGGTAGTAGCCCGGGTCCCGGTAGCGAGCGGCCAGAGGTGGTTCGACGCCGTCCGCCGACGGCGCTGCGTCCGCCGTCGCCAGGGCTCTCCGGGCGACATCGACCTCGGTCAGGCCCGAACGCCGGGCCAGCCTCTCGACGGCGTGGCGGTACCGATCCCGGGTCGCGAAGTCCATCTCTTCGAACGGACCCCGCTTGCGAAGGACATCGTCGACGAGGCTGACGCTCTCGACGAACTGGGCCCAGTCGAACCACGAGACGAGGCGCATGCTCGTGATGACGTTGCGGACCGTCACGTTCATCGTCGCTTGGCGCTGGTGCTCGAGGCGAACCGTCTCCTCGGCCGTGGTCTCCTGAGCCGCGAGGAGCTCCTCCAGCCAACGGAGGGCGGGCGTGACCGCCGGGTCCTGGTCGCGCAGGCGCTGGAACAGCTGGACGCGAGCCGCCGTCGAGAGCGCGGCACGTGACAGCCGGCGCAGGGCCGACGCCGCGACCTCCGGGCTTTCGTTGCCGAGGCCGAGCAGGCTGTCGGCCAGCTCGTCCGCCTTCTGCCTCGCGGTCCGGCTGCGCACGATCTGCTCCGCGAGCCGGCGGAGGTTGTCGACGAGGAGGATCCGGAGGCTGATCGCGATCGCCCACAGCTCCCCGATCGTCAGCGGCTCCACTTCCTGGTAGGCCCGCACCATCCGCCGCAGGCTCTCCGGGTCGAAGCGACTGTCCGTGTGCGCGATGTAGGCCCAGGCGAGACCCAGGACCCGCGGGTAGCCCTCGAGAGGACCCCCGGCCAGCTTGGGGAGCTCGCGGTAGTAGTCCGGGGGCAGGTCGTCGCGGATCTCGCGGAGCTGCTCGTCGACGATCGGGAAGTTGTCGACGAGCCATTCGGCAGCCGGCGTGATCGACCGTTCGTCCTTGATCGCGCCGGCCAGGACGCGATACGACGCCAGCAGGACATGGCCGTTCTCGGCGATCCGGGGCTGGACCGCGTGTCCCCGACGTGGCGTGTCGGTAACCGCCTGGGCCGCGGCAAGCGTCTGCGCATGCTGCTCCAGCCGCTCTACGCTGAAGAGTTCCGCCAGGATCGGCTCTTCGAGCGCGTCAGGCGTGCGAACCCGCGGGCGATTGCGGCCGGGCGCGTCTCGGAGGGGCTGGCCGGCGGTCATCTTCCCGTCTCAGCGCATCGCACGTGGGCGTGGACTCGCCGTGACGGCGCCCCCACGGTCCGCGCTGTCCGAGCTGCTCGGCGCCGGCCCGCGCCTGAGGCGGCGTCGATGTCCGTGTGCAGGGCGATGACGCTCCTCCTCCGGCTGGTCGTCGAGACAGCGATAGGCCGATCGCCGCCGGCGGCCATGATCGTGGCAACCATGATCGTGGCGCGAGCCCATCCCTTGACCCGGGCGTGCCGGCCCCTACAATGCGGCACCTTCGGTCTTCATGCTCCGTTGCCCTGGAGGTGATGCGCCGCCAGACGTCTCGAGCGACGCGGCGGGCGCCCGAACCCGGGCAGCTTGTCGCTCCCCGGTCATCTGTCGCCCTGCCCAGGCGCGCCCATCGCCTCGGCGACGCCACGGCTCACCTTCGGCAGGGCCCGCCGGTTGCGCCATCGACGCCAGACGTCAGCCCCGACAGCAGTCGCCTTCGGCCAAGCACCCGCCGGTAGCGCCACCCTCGCTCTCGGTGGCGCTCAGGCTTCGTGCAGCTGCGCGTCCGGGGGCCCGATCCGGATCGGGTCGAAGCGAACCACGAGGCGGCCGCGAGTCGGCGAGCAGCACATGAGTCCGCCGAGCAGCGCCGCCTCCGGTGGCACGTAGGCCACCCGCAGCAGGCGCAGGCCCGGCGCCTCGCCGACCCCGTAGCGCAGGGTGACGGCATCGCCCGCCCGGCTCGCCCGGATCGTGATGGCCTGCCCGGCCGATCCTGCCGGCAATGGGGCCACGGACCGGTCGGACAGGCCTCGGGTCGCGACGGCACTGGGCCCGTGCTGAGGACGCCGGCGGAGTCCGCGGCGGCGAGGTTGGCGTCGCCAACAGCGGAAGTCAAGTCCCACTGTGCAGAACGGCGGCAACCACGGTCGGAAGACAAGCGGACGTCGGCCGGGGATGTATCGTCCGCACCGAGGGCGGGACAGGTGCACCACGCGGGAGTGGGAGAGGACGTCGCCACGGTGCCAGGTCGCGTGAGCGGGACCGGAGGGGCCGGCTCGGCTCGCCCGCAGCCGACTCGCACGCGGGGCCGGGGTACGGGCCGGCGGGTCTTCGAGCGCAGCCTCGCCCAGGTCCTCGCCCTGGTCCGTTCGGGGCGGGCGGTCACGCGCCAGGGGATCGAAGCTACCTCCTGCCTCGGCCGGAGCGTTGTCGCCGAGGCGATCTGGCACCGGCCCGCGCCCCCGGCGCTGCTGCGCGTCTTCGAGGCGGCAGGCGAGCCATCGTGACGCCGGACCGCCAGGCGCGCTCCGGACCCGGCCAGGGAGGGGCGCCGGCGAAGGCACGCCAGGTCCTCGTCCCCTCCTACGCCAGCTTCGCCCTCGTCGGCTGGACGATGGCCCTCGTCCCGTCGCTGCTGCGGGTCATCAAGGGCGACTTCGGCCAGGACGACGCCGGGATCGGCCTCCTCTACCTGGTGAACGCGCTGCTCTTCGCAACGGGCGCCTTCCTCGCGGGCATGCTCGCCGACCGGGTCGGGCGGCGGACGCTCCTGGCCGGGTCCGCGCTCGTGCTGGCCGCCGGCCTGCTGACGGAGGCGATAGCCCCGGTATGGCCCGTCATGCTCGCCGGCGTCGCCCTGGCGGGTGCCGGCGGTGGCGCGATCGACGCCGCGGTGAACGGCGCGATCATGGATCTGGCGGCCACCGGGCGCGGCAGCGCCCTCAACCGGCTCCACCTCTTCTACAGCGTCGGGTCGCTGGCGGCACCGATCGTGGTCGGCTCGCTCGTCGACGCCGGCGTGGACTGGCGGGTCGCGATCGGCGTCACCGGGGTCGCTGCCCTGGCGATCGCCCTGCCGATCCGGGCCATCGGGGCCGTGCCCGCGCGGGCCCACTCGACGCTTGCCGCGGGCGACGCCCGGGAGCCCGGCCAGGACGCCCGGCGCCTCCCCGAAGGGCCCGACTTCCGCATCCCGCTGGCGACGCTCGGGATCGCGATCACCTGCCTGGTGGCCACCGAGATGGGCGTCTCGAGCTGGCTGGTGGGCTTCCTCGTCGACGAGCCGATGAACGTGGCGACCCTCGCCCTCGGGCTGTTCTGGGCGGGGCATGCGTCGGGCCGGCTGGTGGCGGCCCGCTTCGCCGACCGCTTCCACCCGGTTGCGCTCGCCGTCGCCTGCGCCCTCTTCAGCGGCGTGGCGCTGCTGGCCGCGGTGGTCGGGCCGCGGGGCGCCGTGCAGCTCGCCCTCTTCACCGCCGTCGGGTTCGGGATCGGGCCGACCTATCCGATGATCATGACCGTGGCGGCGACGCTCTACCCGCACCGGGCGGCCAAAGTGAGCGGCCTGCTCACGGCGGCCGGCGTGGGCGGGTCGGTGATCTATCCGCCGCTGATGGGGTTCATCTCGGGCACGGCCGGCCTCGGCGCCGGGATGCTGGGGGCGGCCGGCCTGGCGATCGTCTCCGGCGCCGCCATCGCCGTGGCCGGACGCGGAGCGAGGCGGCGGCGGCCGGAGCCCGGGCAGCTGGTGGGTCCTATTCCCTGACGGGACCATGGTGCCCGTTGACAGGATGCACCGAGCGAGGCACGGTTGGGCTCCCCACGCCTCGAAGCCCGGCGGAGAGCAGCAGCCGATCGGTGAGACACGCGATGACCCGTCCGACGCCCCTCCGCCCGCTCCTCGCGGCGCTCCTGGCGGCCCTGTTCGCGGCGTCGACCGCGCTGGCCGGCGAGCCTGCCTCGGGGTCCGAGGAGCGCGTCATCGTCGTCCTCGAGTCGGGCACCGACGCCGCCGCGGCGGCGCGTGAAGCCCGGGGCATCGGCGCGCGCGTCGATCGCACCTTCGGCGCCGTCGAGGCCTACGCGGCGCGGGTGACCCAGGCCGAGGCGAGCCGCATCGGCGACAACCCCGACGTCGCCGCCATCGTGCCCGACGAGCGGATCGGGGCCGAGGAGGCCCTGGCCGGCCAGACGGTGCCCACCGGCATCGACCGGGTCTCCGGACCCGCCAGCGCCGCGGCCCAGATCGACGGCCTCGACGTCGGCGTCGACGCCGACGTCGCCATCTACGACACCGGGATCGACCCGTCCAACCCCGAGCTCGCCGTGGCCGGCGGCTACAACTGCACGAGCTCCGACCGTTCCGCCTGGGGCGACGGGTACGGGCATGGCACGCACGTGGCCGGCACGGTCGGCGCCCGCGACAACGGCAGCGGCGTGGTGGGCGTCGCCCCGGGCGTCCGGCTCTGGGCGGTGCGCATCCTCGACGCGAAGGGCGAGGGCTACCTCTCGTGGTGGATCTGCGGCCTCGACTGGATCGCCAGCCAGGTCGACCCCGTCGATCCGTCGCGGCCCCTCATCGAGGTCGCGAACATGTCGGTCACCCGCTGGGGTCGCGACGACCTGAGCTGTGGGACGGCCAACGACGACGTCCTCCACCAGGCGATCTGCCGCGTCGTCGCCCGCGGGATCACCGTGGTCGCCGCCGCCGCCAACGACTCCGGGCCGGTCTCCAAGCGGGTTCCGGCCTCCTACAACGAGGTGATCACGGTCTCGGCCCTGGCCGACACCGACGGCCAGCCCGGCGGGCTCGGCGGCAATCGTTGCTGGAGCTGGGGCAGCTACGACCGGGACGACACGTTCGCCGACTTCTCCAACTACGGCGCCGACGTCGACCTCATCGCCCCGGGCAAGTGCATCCTCTCGACCAAGCTCGGCCGGGCGTACGGCTACATGTCCGGGACCTCGATGGCGGCCCCCCACGTGACGGGAGCGGCCGCGCTCTACCTGGCGACCCGGCCGGCGGCCCCCCCGTCGGAGGTCAAGTGGGCGCTCCAGTACCTCGGCAATCGGAGCTGGAAGACGACCACGGACCCGGACGGCTCGCCGGACATCCTCCTCGACGTCTCCCGCCTCGGCCCGCTGGGGGACTTCATGCCGAGCGCGACGCTGCCCCCGGAAGGGCTCGTCGCCGGCGAGGCCGGCACCACCTGGACGGTCCCGCTCGCCGTCGGCCGAAGCCCCGGCCTCATCGAGCCGATCACGTTCAGCGTCGCGAGCGCCCCGGCGCCCCTGGCCGCCGCGATCGCCGGGACGGCCACGCTGCGGGGTGCCGCCGCCGCGGGCAGCCTCACCATCACGGTCCCGCCGTCCACCCCGGCCGGCTCGTACGACGTGGTCGTCCAGGCCACCTACCGGACCCTTCGCATCCACGAGGTCCACGTCCCGGTGGTCGTCGAGAACGCGCCGCCCGTCGCCGCGCCGCCCGTTCCCACGCTCGTGCGGGGCACGCGGACCTCACAGACCGGCGTCGCCCTGCGGCTCGCCTGGCCGGCGGCCGTCGACCAGTCGCCGATCGGCCGCTACGACGTCGGGGAGGTCGTCGCCGCCGACCCGGCCGCCGAGCCCGTGACCGTGGCGTCGACCGGCGCCGCGGTCCGCGAGGCGACCCGGACGGTCCCCTTCGCGACCCCGCGCACCTACGGCGTGCGGGCGATGGACGCGCCGGGCAACCTGGGCCCGTGGGCGCTTGCGGAGCCGGTCTCCGTGATCGCCGTCCAGGAGTCGAGCTCGACCGTCCAGAGGAGCGCGGGCTGGAGCGGCTACGCCTCCGCGTACGCTCTCGGCGGGAAGAGCACCTCCTCGACCCGGGCCGGGACATGGATGCGCTACACCTTCACCGGTAGGGCGGTCGCCCTCGTCGGGCCGAAGGGCCCCACGCGCGGCCGCGCGGAGGTCTGGCTCGACGGCGTCCTCGTGGGGAAGGTCAACGCCTCCGCCGCGACGGCCGGCAGTCGCTTTGTCCTTCACGCCATGGCCGTGGATCCCACGATCCAGCACACGATCGAGGTCCGGGTTCTGGAAACGCCGGGCCATCCCCGCTTCGACGTGGACGCCTTCCTCGTCCTCAGGTAGCCGCGGTCCAGGCGGCCCGGTCGCGGGGCCGGAGAGCTCCGTGGCTTCCGGCCCTTGTCGCCCGCCGCCGGCCGGGCGCACGCTCCCGCGTGCGTCACGCGGTGCTGCGATCCCGCGCGAGCCATGTTTCGGAGCATCTGCCATGAGCACCGCCTCCCGGCCCGCGCCGGTCACCTTCGAGCGCCCCGCCGACGCGCGCGACCTGCTCGCCGCCCGGCGTGGCGTCGTCCGCTTCCTCGACGTCCCCGCCGCCGGTCACCTCGCCGTCGACGGCGCGGGGCAACCCGGCGGACCGGAGTTCGGGGAAGCCTTCGGAGCCCTCTTCCCGGTGGCGTACACGCTCCACTTCGCCCTCAAGCGTCGGGGCGTCAGCGCCCCCATCGGGGCCATCGAGGGCCAGTTCCGGTTCGACGACCGGGAGCCGGCCGCACCGGGGGCCATCCCCGCAGCCGGTGAGCCATATGCCTGGCAATGGCGCCTCATGCTGCCGGTCCCGGCGGAGGCCACCGACGAGGACGTCGCCGCCGCGATCGCCGAGGTTGCTCGCAAGCAGGCGCCGCCGGCGCTGGCCCGCCTCCACCTCGAGCGCTGGGTCGAAGGACCGTCGGCGCAGGTCCTCCACGTCGGGCAGTACGACCGGGAGGGACCAACGATCGCGCTCCTCCACGAGCGGATCGCCGCCGCCGGGCTGCGGCCGCGCGGCCTCCACCACGAGATCTACCTGAGCGACCCGAACCGAACTGCGCCGGAGCGTCTGCGGACGATCGTCCGCCAGCCGGTGGAGCCCGCGCCCTAGCGGCCCCACCTTGAGCGATCCGGTCGCCCGCTCGTCCCGCATCGGGCACGGTGGCGAGGACGGGGTTCTGCGCCGGACGGGCCAGCTCCGCATCTGGTAGGCAGCGAGTCCCGGGCGAGGTCGCCCTACCTGGCCCGGACCCGGTTGTTCTTCGGGAGGTGCTCCAGCTCGGCCAGGCCGAGCGCCTCCAGCAACGGCGGCACGTACATCCCGAACCGCCCGCGGTAGCCCTTGCGCAGGCCGTACCAGCCCCCGACGGGGTTCGCCGGCGAGCGGCCCCAGGCCTCCACGCTCCCCTCGGGCGCCACCTTCCGCTCGTCGGCCGCCCCCAGCGGCATCCAGTCGCCGTGCTCGCGGAGCATGGCCGCGAGATCCTCAATGCAGCGCAGGTGGTAGCGGAGCTGGGTCGTCCCGACCTGGCAGACGAGGGCCGGCGGATCCGCCGCCTCGTCGCGCCACATCTCGTATTCCGCGCCACCGCTGGCCGTCCGGAGGTGCCACGGGTCCGCCCGCGTGCCGCTGCCGTTCGTTTCGCCGCCCATCGTCGCCCCCTGCCATGCCCCGGGCCTGGCCCGGCGCTGGGCCGGAGTGAACCACAGAACGCGGATCGAGGTCCGCGTACCGGAGCGCAGGGCTCCGGCCGAGCGACCGCGCCTAGCGGAAGTCCCGGTCGAGGCGCACGGCCAGGGTGCGACCGCGGATCGTGGCACCGCGGAGGGCGCGGATGACCTGGTCGACGACCGCGCCGGAGACGTCCACGAGGGAGAAGCTGTCGGCGATCTGGATCGCCCCGATGGCGGATCCCGGGACCCCCGCCTCGGCGGTGATCGCCCCGACGAGGTCGGCCGGTCGGATCCCGGCGCGCCGCCCACCGCCCACGAAGAGGCGCACCCACGACTCGCCGGCGGGGAGGCCTGGCCGCACCTCGCGCCGAGCCGGACCTTCGGGAGGCCTGGCCGGGCGCTCCCCGACCCCGAAGCGGACCGGGCGCGACGGGCCGGCCGGCCGCGGTGGCCGGTCCGGCGGCAGGAACGCCGGCGCGATCTCCGCCTCCGTGTCGTCGCGGGCCTCGGCCGCATCGAGGAGGGCGATCGCGCCGAGGGCGATCGCCGCGACATCGTGCTCTCCGGCCAGCGGGTCGAGCACCGCCCGGTAGCGCTCCAGGTCGCCCTCGTCGACACGCTCCCGGATGCCAGCCCGCAGGAGCTCCAGCCGGCGCTCGCGCAGGTCGGCGACCGTCGGGATCGCGGCCCGCTCGAGGCGCGTCTTCATGGCGGCCTCGATGTTGACGAGGAGCCGGTGCTCGCGGGGCTCGACCAGGGTGATGGCGGTCCCCTCGCGGCCGGCCCGCCCCGTGCGCCCGATCCGGTGCACGTAGGCGTCGGGCGAGGACGGGACGTCGAAGTTGACGACGTGCGAGACGTGCTCGATGTCGAGGCCGCGCGCTGCGACGTCGGTCGCGACGAGCACGTCCAGGGAACCATCGCGGAAGCGGCCCATCACCCGGTCGCGCTGCTCCTGGGACATTCCCCCGTGCAGCGCCGCGGCATCGTGCCCGCGGCCGCTGAGGGCCTCCGCGAGATCGTCCACCTCGCCCCGGGTCCGGCCGAAGACGAGGGCGGCCGAGGGATCCTCGACGTCGAGGATTTGCCCAAGGGCGGCGAGCTTGTCCGGCCGCCGAACGACGTAGGCGAGCTGCCGGAGGCGGGCCGGTGCCTCTGCCGCGGGCTCCTCGCGCCGGACCGACACGCGGATCGGATCGCGGAGGTGGCGCGCCGCCACGCGGGCGATCGTCGGCGAGATCGTGGCCGAGAAGAGGGCCGTCTGGCGTCCCGCCGGCGTCGCCGACAGGATGGCGTCGAGCTCCTCGGCGAAGCCCATGTCGAGCATCTCATCCGCCTCGTCGAGGATCACGGCCTCCACGGCATCGAGCTTCAGGCTGCCCCGGTTGAGGTGGTCGACCGCGCGGCCCGGCGTGGCCACGACGACGTCGAGCCCCCGCCGCAGCCCACGCAGCTGCTGCCCGATCGGCTGGCCACCGTAGACCGGGAGGACGCGGGCACCGACCCCGCGGCCGTAGCGGTGGACCGCCTCGGCGACCTGCATCGCCAGCTCGCGGGTGGGCACCAGCACCAGCGCGAGGGCCGTCCCTTCGGCCGCCCGGCCGAGGCCGCCGGCGGCGAGACGCTGGAGGATCGGCAAGGCGAAGGCGGCCGTCTTGCCGGTACCGGTGGGCGCCTCGGCGAGCAGGTCGCGCCCCTCGAGGAGCGGCGGGATCGCGGCGACCTGGACGGGCGTGGGCTCCTCGTAGCCGAGCCCGACGAGGGTCTCGACGAAGGCGCTGGCGAGCCCGAGGGCGGCGAACGCGTCGGGGTTGGCTTCGGTCACTCGCGCAGCGTACTCGGCGCCGCCTTGACCTCGCGCCGGCGGTCCACGGGCCCGCCGGTGTCGGCCGGCACCGAAGGGGAACCAATGCATCGGCCACGAGGGTACCTCCGGCGTGCTTCGGGCGGCCCGAGTCGGGCTATCGTCGGGACGTGGCGCGCCCGCCGGGGGATGGCGCCCGTTCGGAGCGCACGGTGGATTCGGCCAGCCAGTACTGCGAGCGATGCGGGCGCGACCGCGAGTCGTTCGCGCCCGGGCGCGACCTCTTCCGCGCCTGTCCGGCGTGCGGCGCAACCTGCTGCCCCGACTGCTGGAACCTCGTCGAGCGCGCCTGCCTCGAGTGCGCGCCGTTCCGCCTGGCCGACACGCCCGTGCGGCCGCGGATCGTGGTCGCGCCGGCCGCCGGCCCCGCGCCCACCGTCCCCGTCGACCCCTACGCCGACCTGCGCGCGGGTGCGCAGCCATCGCCTGATCCCCGCCATGCTGCCCGCGGCCGGACCACCACCTCGTCCCCCGGTGGGGCCGCCCTGGCGGCGGCCCCACGGTCGGACCCGAGTGCCCGGCCGGCAGAGCCTCCTCTCGACCGTCCTCCGGACCCTCCGAAGGGCCGGGCACGGCGCGTCGGGGTCGCCGCCACCGCCACGTGGGTCGTGGTGGCCGCGCTGGCGATGGCCGCCTTCGCCGCGTCGCCGGCGCGCCCGTCGCCGCTCTCGACGACCCCGCTGTCGAGCTCCGCCGAGGCTGCCAGCGGACCGCCATCCGGCACTCCGGTCACCACGCCCGCTCCGAGCGTCAGCGCGGCCGTGCCCACGCCGGAGATCGCTGGACCCGGCGAGCCGACCGGCGGCCCACCCGTCGGAGCGCCCGGCTGGACCGGACCGCGCACGACGCCGCGCCCGGCCGGCGGCCCGACCCCCGTCGTGGGGAGCCCCCCGCTCGTCGCGAGCCCGACGCCGCCCTCGAGCGGGCCGTCGCTCCCACCGACGCCAGGCCCGACGCCCACCGCGGACCCGACGACCCGACCGACCCCCCGCCCACTGCCGACGCCCCGGCCGACGGCGATCCCGACGCCCACGCCGACCGCGATCCCGACGCCCACCCCGGAGCCCACGGTCGAGCCGACGGCGCCGCCGACGCCGACCCCCGACCCGACGCCCACCCCGGAGCTGCCGACGCCGGAGCCCACCCCCGTCCCCGATCCGAGCGACACGCCGCCGCCGTAGCGGCCCGACCCGTGCCCGCGCCTGCCGACGGCCGGCGTTGCCCGCCTACGGCAGGAGCTGGCGGAGGGCGAAGGCGACGTTCGCCGGCCGCTCCGCGAGCCGGCGCATGTACCACGGATACCAGTGCTTCCCGTAGGCGATGAGCGTGGACGGCGTGAAGCCGGCCTGCTGGAGCCGGCGCAGCTCGGCCGTGCGGATCCCGAAGAGCATGTGGACCTCGAGCCGCTCGCGGGGCAGCCCGGCTGCCTCGGCGAAGGCGGCGATCCGCTCCACGAGCGGCCCGTCGTGCGTCCCGAGCGCCAGCCGTGCCCGGCCGTCGCGCACGGCGTCAGCAAGGACGAGGGCCGCTGCCTGGAACGCGCCGTCCACCTCGGGGCGCGTCCGCCAGGCGATCGCGGACGGCTCGTCGTAGGCACCCTTCACGAGTCGGACGGCCGGCTGGAGGGGGAGCAGCCGTCGCAGGTCGGCCGGCGTCCGTCGGAGGTACGCCTGGAGGCAGATCCCGACGTTGTGGTGCTCCTCACGGAGCCGCTCGTAGAGGACGAGCGTCCGCTCCACGTAGGCCGACGACTCCATGTCCAGCCACAGCCAGGTGCCGGTGACGTCGGCCCTCGCGGCGAGCCCGGCGAGGTGGCGGAGGCAGGCCGCCTCGTCGATGTCGAGGCCGAGCTGGGTCGGCTTGACGGACAGCTCGATCGGGCGGTCCAGCCCGGCGTTGCGATCGAGGATGGCGTGATAGTGGGCGGCGACCTCGTCGGCTTCGTCGATCGTCACCAGGTTCTCGCCGAGACGGGTGAAGAGGATCCCCTGGCCGGCGGCGGCGAGCCCCCTTGCGGCGGCGAAGGCCTCGTCGGCGTCCTCCCCCGGCATGAACCGGCGCACGGCCTTGCGGACGAAGCGCATCCGCGGCAGCCGCTCCTTGAGCCAGGGGTTGCGGGCCATCCAGAGCAGGATCGTGCGCACCTTCGGTCACACCTCCGCGAGCTTGAGCGGGTCGATCGTGCCATGCCGGGCCGCCGCCCGCCGCACGATCCCGTCGCCCGATCCCGGCGAGCCCGGCAGTGGCCGACGGGAGCGCGAGGGTGACCTGTATGCTTGCACGCGCTACTGCGTAATGATGTAATCTCCCTGCGACACCTTCGCTGGGAGCAACCTGATGGGCCACCACCTCACCCCGGACGAGCTTCGCGGCTGGTTCGCCGGCCGCCTTCCCGATGCCTGGTTCAGCGGCGCACCTGATGTCTCGGTCGATCGCGAGGAGATCCTCGTGATCGGCGAGCTGGCCGTCCCCGACCTCGGCGCCGACGCCACGGACGCCGCCCGCGCTGCTGCCCGGACGAGTCGCGTCGAGCGGTTCCGCGAGGAGACCCGGGAGGAGCGGATGCGGGTCGCGGAGGACGCCCAGCACCGCTTCCGCCGAATCGTCTCCTGGGGCGTGCGGATCGGCGACGAGACGTCCCTGTTCACGACAGCCAGCATCCCCGTCATGACCCGCCTTCGCCAGCCAGAGCGGCGCGTCCTCGACACCCTCGTGGAGGCCGGCGTGGCCCGCAGCCGGAGCGACGCGCTCGCCTGGTGCGTGAAGCTCGTCGGCGAGCACGAGGCGGAGTGGATCGGGAAGCTCCGCGACGCCCTTCGCGGCGTCGCGGAGGCGCGTCGGGCCGGGCCCGGCGCCGCCTGACTGCCCTCCCTCTAGCCGATCGCGGTCGGCGGGCCCGGTCGGGTCGGCCGCCGCCGGCGCGGCTCCACCACCGGCCAGAGCAGGAGCGCGCCGATCGCATAGAAGAGGACGCCGGTCGCGATGCCGGCCCGCGGGCCGCTCGCGAAGTCGACGCCGCCGACCAGGTCCATGACGATCCCGCCGACGGCGACGGCGATCACCGCCTGGAGCGCCGTCGCGAGCTGGCTCATGCCCATGTAGCGGCCTGACGCCGCCTTCGGGACGAGCTCCGACAGGAGGGCCCAGTCGACGGCCAGGAACGTCCCGCTCCCCACCCCGACCAGGACGATGCCGGCGACGGCCACCTCGATCGTCGGCGCGAGGGCGAAGACGGTGGTGCCGCTCGCGCCGATCGCGCAGGCGGCCCAGATGAGCGGCTTGCGCCCCAGCCGGTCCGACAGGCGCGCGGCCGGCAGCGCGGCGATCGCCGCCGCGACGGCGGACGCCCCCAGGGCGGCCACGACCCACGTCCCCTTCTCCGACTCGCCGAAGCCGAGCGCGCGCTCCATCCAGAGGATGGCGAGGTTCGCCACGAAGGCGCCGCCGGCGAGGACGAAGAACCGCGACGCGAGGAGCCAGACGTAGCTCCGCTCGCGGAGGATGTCCGTCCCCCAGGCCTCCAGGGCGATCCTGCGCCACGACCTCCCCTCGCGCGGCGTGGCCACCCTGCCCTCCTTGACCCACAGGAAGGTCCCGACCGCCGTGGCGAGCTCGACGATGCCGAGGACGATCGTGGGGACGGTGAAGTCCTCGCCGAGCCGGTAGCCGAACGACAGGAAGACGAAGCCGGAGATGACGCCGAGGATCGACATGAGCCCGACGAGGGCGCTGGCCGTGCCGACCTGCTCTTCCGGGACCAGGTCCGGGACGTACCCCTGGAACGGACCCTGGGCGAAGTTGGAGCTCGCCTCGAGGAGGAGGACGAAGGCGATGAGCACCAGCAGCGAGTCCGCCGTCGCGATGCCGATGAGGAAGACGACGTCGAGCGTCGCCCCGATCAGGATGTACGGCTTGCGCCGTCCCCAGCGGGTCATCGTGTAGTCGCTGATGCAGCCCATCGTCGGCTGGACCAGGATGGCCACGAGGGCCATCGGGAGCTCGACGAGGAACATCGCCCGGCCGGCGAAGTCCTCACCGGCCAGGAGCGGCACGCGCTCCTGGTTCAGGATCTCCCAGCCGCCCCAGACCGCATTGAGCCCGAACCAGTAGAGGGAGAGCTGGACGAGCTGACGCCAGGGGAGCCGCTGGGTCGGGCGCGCGTACGCGGAGGGTTCGGCCGATTCGACGGGTGCGGAAGCCGCGTCGGGCATGGACGACATCGCCAACCTCCCTGCTGGCGCAGGGTGGTGCACCACGCCCTGGCCGAGAAGGGCCGGACGGCATGCCCGTCCCGACGCCCGGGCGTCCGATCGCCGCCCGCGGCAGGCCGCGTCCCGCCGGTGCGGGGGGATCGCCTCCCCTGTCGCCTCCCGATCAGCCGGCGAGCACGTCGAACAATTCGGTGCGGTCCACGACGGCGTCAGCTCCCAGCCGCTCGAGGCCGCGCCCGCTGATCGCCGACCCGAGCACGGACGACCATCCCTCGGCCGCGAGGCCCGCCAGCGTGGCCTCGGCTGCCGCGAGGATCGCCTCGGCCTGGACCAGGATCCGGGGATGGCCGAGCATCTCCGCCGGCGACTCGGCGATCTCGGCCGCGAGGGAGGCCGCGGCCCGCGTCGTCTCCTCGGCGTGGGTCGCCGCATCGGCGCTCGCCGCGCGGCGCAGGACCAGGGCCGCCGGGCCCGTCACGCCGAGGGCGAGGGCGACGAGGTACGGCCAGCGGGCACCCGAGCGACCCGGCAGGTCCGGCTCCTCGAAGACGAGCGCAACGTCGGGCCAGGCCGCCCGACGGATCGCGACGGAGGCGAGGGCCTGGGCCGCCGGATGGCGCTCGTCGGCGAGCCACGGCACCAGGGCCCCGGCGGCCAGCTGTCCCGGGCCGATCCCGTCGCCGCGCGCCAGGGCAAGGGCGAGCGCCTGCATCGCGAACGCGCGCCCAGCGCGCGTCGCGGGGTCGGCGGGGATCCCCCGGACCATGTCGGGAGCCACGATGAGCGGCCCGGGCCCGATGAGGACGATCGCGCCAGCCCGCCGCAGGAGCCGATGCCCGAAGGCGTGATCGGCCAGGGCGCGTTCGGGATCGACACCGTCGGTGACGATCTCCGCGATCGGGTCCGCCTCCACCACGTCGATCCGCTCGAGGGCCGCGACGAGCGCCTGTTCGGGAGCGGCGAGGGCGGGCGAGAGCGTCCCCAGCCGAACGTAGCGCCCCGCCTCGGCCGCGGCCTCGTCGACCCGCTGCCGGAGGACCGCGAGCGCCCGCTGGCTGCCAGCAGGGACGGTAGCGGGATCGTCCGCGGCAACCGCGGGATGGCCTTCCCGGGGATGCCAGTAGCCTGGCTCCAGGCCCCGGTCGTGCAGGCGAAGGACGAGCTCCCGCACCGCCGGGACGCGGATCCGGACCAGGTCGGCCCCGAGCCCCACGAGCGTAGCCGCCTCGTCCGGGGCGGCCGCCAGCGTCAGCGTCGCCAGGGAGAGGCCGAACCAGGGCCGGGGCGCGTCGCCGAGCAGGTCGAGGAGCTCGAGGCGGGCGACGCGGTTGGCGTCGATCCGCTCGAGGGCCGGAGCGGCCGCCCTGCGGGCCTCGGCCTCGGCCGCCGCGCGCCGCTCCGGCACGGCGAGGAGCTCGCCTTCGAAGGCCAGGTCGATCGCGCCGCCGGCGACGTCAAGAGCGAGCTGCTGCGGGGAGACGTCGTACTCGAGCAGGGAGACCGCGAACGGCAGGACGACACCGCCGGCGAGGCGTTCCCGTGATCCGTTCACGTGCTGCTCGACGACGGCCGAGGCGAGCGGCACCCCGCTCCGGTCGAGGCCGCTGACGCCGAGGAGCCGGAGGAGCGCTCGCTCGCGGGCCGGCGTGGTCGACGCGCGCGCCCGGGCGCCCCAGGCGCCCGCGAGGTCCTCGGCGCGGCGGAGGACGGCCTCGAGGCGGGCGGCCGGGCGCGTGAGCTCGCTCATCCTCCGGGAGTATGCGCGAGCGGCGGCAGGTCGAGAAGGCGGGCCAGGTGCGGGAGGATCGCGCCGAGGTCCTCCGCCAGGTCGTCCCGGAGCGCCGCGTCGGCGATCGCGCCCGGCAGGAGCGCCGGCGTCATTCGACGAGGCCGGACAGGCGGATCCCCGCCAGGAAGCCTCGGTACGCCTCGACGGCGTCGGCGCCGACGTGGCGAACCGACGCGTCGCCGACCCGCTCGGCGCCGGGCACGATGGCCACGTGGTCGGCAACGCCCGCGTGGCGGTAGGCCACCTCGATGACGACCGGCGGCTGGAGCACGAGCGGGCGAAGCTCGCCGGCGACGGCCCGCCGGACGGCCCGCTCCGCGCCCTGCCGGACGAGCTCGCGGGCGCGTGACGGGTGAAGGGAGGCGGCGGCGTTCCGGCCCACTCCCTCCTTCACGATCACCCGCTCAGCCCAGGGAAGCCAGGCCGCGACCTCCAGGGCCACCCGATCGTCGCCGCTTACCATCCCGACCGGCACCTCCCAGGCCCCCAGGATGGCGGCGTTGATGGCGGTCTCCCCGGCCAGGCGTCCGTCGAGCACGGTGAGGGTCGGCGCGAACGAGTAGGTGTGGGCGATCGTGCCCAACGGGTCGCCGGCGCGGGCATGGTAGCCGACGAAGAGTGCGACGCCGACCGCGCGGTTGGGCCCGGCACCCTCGACCATCGACCAGGCCTTCTGGCCCTGGATCAGCCGGGCGGCCGGGTGGAGCGCCTCGCGGGCGAGGTTGTACATGAATCCGTGGCTGTCGTTGACGACGACCTCCGTCGCGCCGCCGGCCAGCGCGCCCTCGATCGCGGCGTTCGCCTCGCCCGTCATCAGGGCGACCGCTTCCGCGTAGCCCGGGTCGTCGCGCTCGGTCGGCTTCGGATGACTGACGCCGGCGAGCCCCTCCATATCCACCGAGACGTAGACCTTCATGCCTCGTCCTCCCGCCTCGCCGTGGTCCCAAGATCGTCTGTGCGTGCCGGCTGACCGATCCAGACGTGGCCGTCCGCGAAGCGCTCGGCCTTCCAGATCGGCGCCCGTGCCTTCGTCTCGTCCATCGCGAAGCGGGCGGCGTCGAACGCCGCGTCCCGGTGGGGTGCGCAGGCGACGATGACCACGGAGGCCGCCCCCAGCGGCACCTCGCCGGTGGCGTGGACGATCGCCAGCCGCTGCACCCCGAAGCGGGCCTCGACGGCGCGGGCGATCTCGTCGAGCACGCGCAGCGCGAGCGGCTCGAAGGCCTCGTACTCCAGCGCCTCGACGCGCCGGCCAGCATGGCGGCGGGCCTCGGCCTCCTCCCCGGGGGCGGGCGTTCCCGGCGTCTCGCGGGTCCGTCCCTCGAAGACGACCACGGCGCCGTCAGCCGGCGTCGCCAGCCGGTCGGCCAGCGTCCGGCCCAGGTCGGCGGGCAGGGGCGCCGGACGAAGCTCCAGGATCCGGGCGGGGCCCGTTGTCCCCGGCCCGTCCCCTGCCCCACCGCTGACGGGCGGGATGCAGGCCACCTTGTCGCCGTCGGCCAGCGGCGTCGCCGCGTCCGCGTACTCGCCATTGCGGGCGAAGCGGACGTAGGGCCGCCCGGCGGCGAGGGCGGGGTGCAGCTCCGCCAGCGCCGCCCAGGCATCCTCGATCGTCGCCGGCGCGGGCAGCTCCAGGGCAACCTCGCGCGACCCCGCGATCTCGCGCTGGCGAGCGAACAGCCGGACCGTGACGCGCATCGCTCGTACTCCTCAGACCAGCAGGCCCGCTCCGAAGAACAGGCCCGCCGCATCGATGGTGCCTGCCGCGATGAGCCCGACGTTGATGTAGAGGAGGCCGGTCGCGGACTCCATCGACCGCGTCCTGATCGTCTGGACCGCCGCCCAGCTCACGACGAGCGGGAAGACGAGGGAGACGACGAGGCGGAGCCAGACGAAGAGCGCCCAGGGCCCGGTCAACGGAGCGAGCGGTGCCTGCGTCGTGCCGATCCCCAGGCCCACCCAGGCTACGAAGGCCGCGAGCTGGAGCGCCACCACCCCCATGAGCAGTCGCGCCAGGGTCAGCGCCGGCCCCGTCGAAAGCTTCGGGGTAACGAGGTACCAGTGCCCGAGGATCATGGCCGCGAAGACGCCGCCGGTCGCCGCGGCCAGGAGGAGCAGCTGGACCGCGAGGGCCGCGACCCCGGCCGGCCCGCCGCCCCAGGTGAGCGCGCCCAGGACGAGCGCGCCGCCGCCCGCCGCGGCGACCCCGATCGCCAGCGGTGCCGCCCTGCCGGACCGGAAGAGGACGACGGCGTAGGCGAGCGCACCGGCGGCGAAGCAGCCCAGCAGGACCCGCCGCGGCAGCTCCCACGTCGGGTCGACCGTCACCGGCGAGCCGGCGGCCGCGGCCGCCGGGAGGGCGCCGTCGGAGAGCCACGCCAGCGCCCCGAAGGCGGCCGCGCAGACGGCCGCGAAGCCCAGGTAGCCCTTCGTCGCCTCCGTCCGGAGGCGCAGCAAGGCGACCGCCCCGAAGGCGCCCACGGCGAGGCTGGCGAGGAGCGTCCAGTTGATGAAGGCCAGGTTCCGGGCGATCTGGTCGGCGGGCATCGCCCCGAGTGTAGAGGCTGGCTCGGAGGCGGGCGCACGCCGTACGATGGACGGCGGAGGTGCGATGCGATGGGACTCGATGCCGCGACGACGATCACCTGGTACGGCCACGCCTGCGTCGAGGTCCGGACGCCAGGCGGGAAGACGATCCTCATCGACCCCTGGTTCGGCAACCCCAAGAGCCCCAAGCCCGCCAGCGCCGTGCGCGCCTGCGACCTCCTCCTCGTCACCCACGGTCATGGCGATCACATGGGCGACGCGATCGCCCTCGCCAGCCGCCTGCGGCCGACGTGGCCGTGCATCCACGAGATGAGCCTCTGGCTGGCCCGCCGGCTCCCCGGCGGAGGCGATGCCGCCGTCGGCATGAACAAGGGGGGCACCTTCGAGGTCGGCGAGATCGCCGTGACGATGGTCGGCGCCGACCACTCGGCCGGCGACTGGAACCCAGGCGCCGAGACCACCCTCTACCTCGGCGAGCCGGCCGGCTTCGTCATCCGCCTGGAGGACGGCCAAACCATCTACCACGCCGGCGACACCAACGTCTTCGGCGACATGGCCCTCATCCGCGAGCTCTACCGGCCCGACCTGGCCATCCTCCCGATCGGGGGCCACTTCACGATGGGACCGCGGGAGGCCGCCCTGGCGGTGGAGCTCCTGGGCGTCGACGCGGTGGCCCCCATCCACTGGGGCACCTTCCCGCTCCTCGCCGGGACGCCGGAGGCCCTGCGCCGCGAGCTCGACGGGCGAGGCCTGCGCGGGGTCACGGTCCATGGCTGGGCCCCCGGGGAGGCGCTCCGTTGATGCCCGAGGCGGCAGCCGGATCCGCGGTCCCGACGATCCCCTGCCGCTTCTGCGGGGCGGCGCTGCGCGACACCTTCGTGGACCTCGGGCCATCGCCGCTGTGCGAGTCGTTCGTCGCTCCCGAGGACGCCGAGCGGATGGAGCCGTTCTACCCGCTCCACGTCCGGATCTGCGGGGAGTGCCTCCTCGTTCAACTGCCCGCCTTCGTGGACCGCGAGGAGATCTTCCGGGAGTACGCCTACTTCTCGTCGTACTCGGAGAGCTGGGTCGAGCACGCCCGGCGCTACGCGGAGGCGATGATCGCCCGCCTGGGGCTCGGGCCGACCAGCTCGGTCGTGGAGCTGGCCAGCAACGACGGCTACCTCCTGCAGCACTTCGTCGCCCGTGGCATCCCCTCGCTGGGCATCGAGCCGGCCCGCAACGTCGCCGCCGCCGCGGAGGCCCGCGGCGTCCCCACCCTGACCGAGTTCTTCGGCCGCGACCTCGCCGAGACGCTCCTCCGCGAGCGCGGGCCGGCCGACCTGGTGATCGGCAACAACGTCCTCGCCCAGGTGCCGGACCTCAACGACTTCGTGGCCGGGATCGCGATCCTGCTGGGAACCCGCGGCGTGGCGACACTCGAGTTCCCCCACGTCGTCCGCCTCGTCGAGGGCGTCCAGTTCGACACGATCTACCACGAGCACTTCTCGTACTTCTCGCTGACCACGATCACCCGGATCGCGGCCGCGCACGGCCTCGCCGTCGCCGACGTCGAGGAGCTGGCGACGCACGGCGGATCGCTGCGGGTCCACCTCCGCCGCGACGGGGACGGCGCAAAGGCGGAGCCGGCCGTGGCCGCTGTCCTGGCGCGCGAGGAGGCAGGCGGCTACGCCGGCCTGGCCGGATACGCCGGCTTCGAGGAGCGGGTGCGCGAGGCCAAGCGGGCCCTCCTCACGTTCCTCATCGAGGAGCGA
The DNA here is from genome assembly GCA_963821235.1 of uncultured Chloroflexia bacterium. Lineage (GTDB taxonomy): Bacteria > Chloroflexota > Limnocylindria > Limnocylindrales > CSP1-4 > CTSoil-043. The sequence goes on along the minus strand of CAWGCS010000001.1, from coordinate 1,268,611 downwards.
CGCGCCGGGCGCTCGGTCGCCGGCTACGGCGCACCAGGGAAGGGCAACACGCTGCTCAACTACTGCGGCATCCGCACCGACCTGCTCGACTACACGGTCGACCGCAACCCTTACAAGCACGGGCGATTCACGCCCGGGACCCGGATCCCGATCCACGACCCATCGAGGCTGGCCGAGACGCGCCCCGACGCGATCCTCATCCTGCCCTGGAACCTCCGCGACGAGATCGCCCGCCAGCTCGCCTACACGAGGGAGTGGGGGGCACGGCTCATCGTCCCGATCCCTACCACCATGGAGGTCTCCTGAGCCGCCGATGAAGGTCGTCCTCTTCTGCGGGGGCCGCGGCCTTCGCCTGCGGGAGCACTCCGAGGCGATCCCCAAGCCGATGGTCCCGATCGGCTACCGCCCGATCCTGTGGCACGTCATGCGCTACTACGCCCACTACGGCCACCGCGACTTCATCCTCTGCCTGGGCTACCGGGCCGACGCCATCAAGGAGTACTTCCTCCGCTACAGCGAGGCCGTCTCCAACGACTTCGTCCTCTCCGACGGCGGCCGGCGGGTCGAGCTGCTCGGCTCGGACATCGAGGACTGGCGGATCACCTTCGCCGACACCGGGCTCGACACCACGATCGGGGAGCGCCTGCGCCGCGTCCGCCACCTCCTGGCCGGCGAGGAGATCTTCCTGGCCAACTACGGGGACATCGTGACCGACGCCCCGCTCGATCGCCTCGTCGCGCGATTCCGGGCCGACCGCGCGACGGCGGCCCTCCTGTCGGTCCGTCCGTCGTACTCGTTCCACGTGGTGAGCACCGACCCCGGCGGCCGGGTGACCGCCCTCCGCGACGTCGCGACGGCCGACCTGCGGATCAACGGCGGGGGGTACCTCTTCCGGGGCGAGATCCTCGGCCGCCTCGACTCCGGCGAGGACCTCATGGACGCGCCATTCGCCGGCCTCGCCGCCGAAGGGCGCCTCGCCGCGTACCCGTACGACGGCTTCTGGGTCTCGCTCGACACCCTCAAGGACCTCGAGGTCCTGCAGCGACTTCGAGGAGCAGGGAACGGCGCCCTGGGAAGTCTGGCGCCGCGGCCCGCGCAGCGATCTGCCATCCGCCGGACCCGGCGCCGAGCCCGAGCTAGTCGAGCACTAGCCGCGAGGCAACAGAAGTGAGGGAACGCCGCGCCGCTCTCCCGTGGCTGCCGGTCGCGTTCGCCGCCGGGATCGCGGGGCACCTCGCCCTGGTGCTCGCGCTCCCGACCTTCGTGACGGTTGACGGTCCGGCGCACATGGGCGGAGCCGTCGCCTTCTGGGACGCCGTCCTGAAGGGCGACACCATCGTGCGCCAGTACGCGACCATCCAGCTGCTTCCGGCCACGAACCTGATCCCGGATCTGCCGGCAGGGCTGCTGGCCGTGGCGATCAGTCCCGGGCTGGCCGAGAAGCTCGTCATCGGCGGCTTCGTCGTCGGCCTCCCCGTGGCCGCCGCCTACGCCGTCAGAGGCGTGGCTCCGGGTCGCTGGTGGCTGGCACTCCTCGTCGTCCCGCTCTCGTTCACGTTCACCTTGCAGTACGGCTTCTACCCGTTCTGCTACGGCGTGCTCGGCCTCGTCATCGTCATGGGGTACGTCGTCCGGCACGACGGTCGGTGGACGAGGAGGTCCGCGTTCGTCCTGACGATCCTTCTCACGGGCACCTATGCGGCTCACGTGCTGCCGTTCGCGGTCGCCCTGCTCCTCGTCGGCCTTGTCGCAGTGTTCGGATGGCTCACCGCCGAGGACCGAACGCCGCGGGCGATCGCCCGTCGCTGGGCACCTCCTCTCCTCGCGGCCCTGCCGGGCATCGCGCTCTCCTGCTACCTGGTTGCCGTCGGGCTGCTCGACGAGCGGACCAGCCTGGTCACGGATGGCCGGTCGGCGGCCACGTCGGCGAGCCCGCTCCTCTTGCAGGCGAAGACGGCCCTGAGCCGACTCCGTGACGTCCTGAGCCTGGGACTGGGTACGGTCACGTTCGACTCCCGGGAGGGCGTGCTCACCCTGGCGCTCGCCGCCGTCCTTGGTGCCATGCTGCTCTTCGGCCTACGGCGGAGAGCCTGGACCGGGACGCCGCGACGCGAGGACGGGTTCCTCCTCTTCGGGGTGGTCGTCGTCGCGGCGACCGTGATCCTGCCCGCGAGTGCGAACTTCGCGGCCGGAGGCAGCCACCTCGGCCAGCGGCTGGCCCCCTTGCCCGTCTTCGGGCTCCTCCTGTGGCTCGCTGCGGCCGACCTGGGCGACGGACGTATGAGTGCCGCCCGAAGGATGCCCGGCCTCGTGGCGGCGGTCTCCATCGTCGCATCCACCGGGCTGATCGCCCTCCGACTGCCGTACTACGTCGACCTCAGCGAGCACGCCGAGGCGTATGTCTCCGTCGCCCCGTGCATGGTGCGGGAGGCGACCATGATCCAGGTGAATCTCGGGCGCGTGAGCGCGGGGGACCGGACCGACCCGCTTACGGCCGACACGGGGCGTCTCGTGTCGTTGCGTGGCGGTTGGGACGTCGGCAACATCGGCGCGGCGCTGCCCTTCTTCGCATTGCGCAACCGCCCGGAGACCGACCCGTACCGGTACCTGGTGCTTCCCGGCGGCTCGATCGAGAGGATCCCACCCACGATCGACCCCGCGGCCTACAGATCCAACACGCCGGGAAGGCTGGACTACGTCCTGGTCTACGGCCGGCCGCTCGCCACTACCGAGACACTCTCGTCCGCGACCTGGCGATCCCTCGAGGCGCAACTCGCCGTCGACTACGCCCACGTCGCCACGTCATTGGACGGCATGCTCGACGTGTACGAGGCTACTGACGATCCCCTGGCATCTGCGGGCGCTGCCGCCCGGGCGCAGTCCGGTGACGCGTGCCGCCCAACTGCTCAGGGAGAAGGCCCTGAAGGATCGTGAGTGGGGTACCCAGCCTGCGTTCGCCCGGGGGTCAACCCCCCGCCACGCCGGTCGCGTAGACGGAGACGTGGCCGTCGCTCGATGACGCGAAGGGTGCCCCGCTCCAGTCCGCCCATCGCTCGACGAGGTGCAGCCCGGCGATCCGGGCCATGAGGTCGATCTCGGCGGGCCACGCGTAGCGGAGCCTCAGGGGTCGGAGGCCGATCCCGCCGGGCCCGAGCGCGACGTACTGTACGTCGATCGCCTGGGCCGACCGATCATGACGGGCCGCCTCGATCTCCACCCCGTCGGCATCCCAGCGCGAGAGCGCCAGGCGCCTCCCGTGGTCCCAGCGCGTGTGGTCCGGGACGAACGCCTCGATGACGACCAGGCCTCCCGGCGCCAGGTGGTGGGTGGCATTGACGAGGCAGTCGACCTGGGCCTCCTGATCCGGGAGCAGGTACAGCGTGCTGAACGCGAGGAGGGCGACATCGAACCGGTCGTCGAGCCGGACCGTGCGCATGTCGCCGCGATGGACCTCGATGGACCGGTCCCCGGCCTTGCGGCGGAGCTCCTCGATCATCTCGTCCGACGCGTCGACGCCGACCACGCGCCACCCGGCGTCATGGAGGGGGATGGCGAGCCGTCCGGTCCCGACGCCGAGCTCCAGGAGCGACCGTCCGCCGGTCACGCGACCGAGGGCCACCACGATGGCGGCCGGATCGTCGCGTGGGTCGAACAGGCGGTCGTAGTCCCGGGACCACGCCGCTCCATAGGCGCTGGGGTCGTACCGGCTCATCGACCCATCATCCGCCGGCCGGCAGCCCCGGCGGTCCCGGTGGTCGTGCCCGCAGATCCGGCCCGAGCGACCCGCCGGCGAGCCGCTCCCGGATGCGGGCGATCCGCTGGAACCGCGGTCCCTCCACCTCGTCGAGCGTCAGCCCGGTCGAGCGGAAGGCGGCCGCCAGCTCCGCCGCGCCTCGGCGCGCGTCCCACGCTGCCTCGAAGCCGACCGCCTCGGCGAAGCGGTCCCCGCGGACCCGGTAGTTGCGGACGTCCGGCGAGGCGTCGGGTGCGATCTCGACGGTGCATCCCGGGACGACGTCGGCCACGATCCGGGCCAAATCGCGAACCTGGTAGTTCTCGGCCGTCGCCACGATGTTGAAGGCGGCCCCGGCCACCGCCTCCCGCGGCGCGTCGAGGGCGAGGAGGAAGGCCTGCGCGATGTCCCGGATGTGGACGATCGGCCGCCACGGCGTGCCGTCGCTCTTGAGGCGGACGACGCCGGTGGCATGGGCCCAGGCCACGAGGTTGTTCAGGACGACGTCGCAGCGCAGGCGGGGGGAGACGCCGTAGGCCGTCGCGTTGCGCAGGGAGACCACGGTGTACGACGGGCCGTCGAGCTCAGCGAGGTCGCGCTCGACGCGCACCTTCGACTCGCCATACGGGGTCACCGGCCGCAGGGGCGACGTCTCGTCGAGGAGGGCGCCGCCCGCGGCCCCGTAGTTGCTGCACGACGACGAGAAGAGGAAGCGCCGCACGCCCGCGTCGCGGCCCAGGCGCGCCAGGCGGACGCTGGCGAGGTGATTGATGTCGTAGGTCAGGACCGGGTCGAGGTCGCTCAGCGGATCGTTCGACAGGGCGGCGAGGTGGACGATCGCCTCGATCCCGTCGAGCTCGTCGACCGTGACGTCGCGCAGGTCGTCGGCAACCTGGCGCACCGCCGGCACGGCCGCCGGATCGCCGAAGTCGCAGCCGCGGTAGAGGTCGCTGTCGAGGCCCACCACCTCGTGGCCGGCGGCCTGGAAGATCGGCACGAGGACGGCCCCGATGTAGCCGCGCTGGCCCGTGACGAGAACACGCATGCGTTGAGAGCCTCCGCTTCGGTCGGACCGGTCAGACGACGAGCTTGCGGCAGATGAACGCCTCGGCGAGCCCGTCGGGCGCCCGGCACTCGATGCCTCGCAGGCGAAGGATGGCCCGGAACGTCTCCTCCGTGTACCACGTCCGTCCCAGCTGCGAGGGGAAGGCGGTGAGCAGGTGCTCCACCTTGGCCGCGGCCTCCTCGACGGTCAAGGGGACGTAGAGGTTGGCGGTGCCGAGGTCGCCGTCCCACTTGGGCACCTCGTACTCGAGGATCGTCGCCCGCCGGAAGACCTGGGGGATGAGCTCCGCCACGAGGCGGTGGTCCTGGTGGGCGTCGTCACGTCGCGGGCCGATCACCAGGTCGGGGTCGAGCGCCGCGTGCTCCGCGACCGCTTCCTTGGGCGCCGGGCCGTCGTAGGGGAGATAGCCGTCACGGAGGCCGCGCACGTCGATCTCGCGACCGGCGACCTCGGCGAGGAGCCGGCCGGCGCTGGCGCGAGCCTCAGCCTCCCGGGCCGGGTCCGCCGCGGCGAGGACCAGCCAGGCGATCGTCGCGTCGGGCCGCTCCGCGACGAGGCGCGCGATCGTGCCGCCCGCCGCGATCTCCGCGTCGTCGGCGTGCGCGCCGACGACGAGGATCCGCGGGCTGCGGTCGAGCGGCAGGCCGAGGCGCTCGCACAGCGGGCTCACGCGCGCGCCTCCCAGGGGGCCCATGGCGCCCGTCCGCCCGCGGCCAGGGCCTCGAGGTGCTCGAGGTCCCGGAGGGTGTCGAAGGGGGCCCAGAAGCCCTCGTACCGGGTGGCCCGCAGGCGCCCCGCCGTCATGAGCCGCGCGAAGGGAGCCTCGACCAGCTCGTCGCCGGGCTCGATCGAATCGAAGACCTCCTGCCGCAGGATGAAGTACCCGCCGTTGATCCAGAGGTCGGCGTCGGCCGGCCGGACCAGGGCCTGCACCCTGTCGCTGCCGTCGGTCCGGAGGACCCGGAAGGGGTACTCGGACGGGCGTACCGCGAGGAACGTGGCGACGGCGTCCGTGGCGCGGAAATCGTCGACCAGCCGATCCAGGGGCGCATCCGTGAGGGTGTCCCCGTAGTTGGCCAGGAAGATCTCCTCGCCGGCCAGGAGGTGGCGGACGCGGCGCAGGCGCTCCCCGATCGTGGTGTCGAGCCCGGTGTCGGCGAAGGTGATCCGCCAGTCCTCGATGTCCGAGCCGAGCAGCTCGACCCGCCGGCCGCCGTCGGAGAGGACGAAGTCGTTGGAGACGGCCTCGCTGTAGCGGAGGAAGTACTCCTTGATGGCGTCGGCCCGGTAGCCCAGGCAGAGGATGAAGTCGCGGTGGCCGTAGTGGGCGTAGTAGCGCATGACGTGCCACAGGATCGGGCGGTAGCCGATCGGGACCATCGGCTTGGGGATCGCCTCGGAGTGCTCCCGCAGGCGAAGGCCGCGGCCCCCGCAGAAGAGGACGACCTTCATCGGCGGCTCAGGAGCGCCGGCGATCGGAGCGGATGACGAGCGGGCTCCATGCCGGCATCATCGCACGTCGCCGATCCCCGGCGGGATGTCCTGCCCGGGATCCGCGGCCGTGACGTCGGCGAGCCGGGGGACGGCGACGAGGAGACGCATGCCGCGGGCGACATGCGGAGCGAGGAACGCCCGAACCTCGGCCTGCAGGTTCCAGGTCAGGATCAGGACCTCGTCGGGCCGCTCGACCGCGAGGACCTCGGGGGCGAGGATCGGGATGCCGACGCCAGGGATCGTCCGACCCTGCTTCGAGATCGCGCGATCCACCACGAACGGCAGGAGCTGCGGCCCGATCTCGAGCGAGTTCAGGAAGGTGATCGCCCGACCGGGTGCGCCGTAGCCGACGATCCGCTTCCCAGCGGCGGCGGCTTCGCGGAGGTACGGCACGACCTCGCGACGCGCGCGGGCAACCGCCGCCGCGAGCGGGACAAGCCCGTCGGGTCCCCCGATGCCGGCCGACCTCTCGAGCTCCAGCACCGCACCGACGGACGAGCCCGGTTGCCCGCCCGCCCGGGCGATGACTCGCATCGCGCCACCGAAGACGGGCTGGGGAGCGACGTCGACGACGCCCAGGCCGAGGGCCTCGAGCTCCCGAACCAGCCACTCCAGCGTCAGGTAGACAAGGTGGCCATGCCCGACGGTGTCCCATTGCCCGGCCCGGATGCTCGCCGCGAAGTCCGTGTACTCGAGGACGAGCGTCCCACCCGGTCCCAACAGCGACGCCAGGCGCTGCAGGGCCAGGCGCGGTCGCTCAAGATGGCCGACGAAGTAGAGGTCGACGATCAGGTCGAAGGAGCCAACGAACGGCGACGCGATTGCCTCCGGGCCGTCGAGCTGCAGGTACAGGACATCCTCGCCGACCGCTCGAAGGCGGCCGGCGCGAACGTCCGAGCCCTCGAGGATCGTGGCGCCCAGGCCGAGCTCGCGGAGGAACTGGATCGGGTGGGCGCCGTGGCTGGCGACGGTGAGCACGCGCACACCACCGCCGAGGATCCCGCGCCCGACGAGGTCCGCCGCGAGCCCCCGGGCATGGGCAACCATGGTCGACGACGAGAACAGCGACGGCCCGTCGGGGTCGTCCCGCTCGGGGGGGCTCTGGTCCGCCAGCTGACTGAGGCCGCACGAGCGGCACACGCCGAGTCGCAACGGCAGGCGCTCGCCGGGCGGATCCCCGATGAGCGGAAAGGTGCCGGCGGCCGGCTGCGGGCCCAGGTCGACGACGGGAACGACGCCTGCCCCGCAGGCCCGGCACTCGATCGATGGCGGCGCGGGCTCGTCGCTCACGTCGGCGGGCTCAGCGGCACTTGATCGCCCAGTCGTAGGGGATCGCCGGGTCGCTGATGTCGAGGCGCTCCGTGTCCGCCGGATCGTGCGGCCTCGTCGCGCAGTTGGCGACGACGGCCACGTCCGTCATCCCCTTCATGCCGATCCAGACCCCGGGCGGAATGACGACCAGAGAGTAGTCGTCCGGGCCGAGGAACCGCTCCATCAGGCACCCGCGCGTGGGCGAGCCGGGTCGATCGTCGAAGATGACGAGCTTGATGCGGCCCACGATACAGGCGTAGTTCAGCGTCATCTCGCGGTGCCGGTGCCAGCCCTTCACCACACCGCGATAGATCGACGTGAAGTAGATCTCCCCGAACTCGATGAAGTGGGGGTCGTCTCGCCGCAGCATGTGGAAGATCGTCCCGCGCTCATCCGGGATGCGGCACAGGGGCACGACGGTCACTCCGGCGATCGCCGAGCCGGCTTCCATGTGCCTCACCTCCTCGAGTGTGCTGCTCCGCGGCGTCATGGGACTACCGTACACAGCAGAGGCATGACCGGGCGCGTCGCGCGCTCCGTTCCGGTGCAGGTGCGCACCGTTGAGCGGATCGCTCCGGCCGGCACCGTCAGAAGGGATCAAGCCCTCAGCAGCTCCGTCAGCTCCCCGAGCAGGCGGGCCCGCCGGGACACCATGATTCGCGCGAGTCGGGCGAGGAGGGCGACCTTCCGCGCGGGAGGAATCGGCGCACCCGCCACGATCCCGGCCTGGTCCCTGCACAGGCGCCAGTACGGGGCGCGCAGGCCGGGTCGCGACCCGCTGTAGTACTGGCGCAGCCAGGAGGCCCGTCCGACGTTGCCCCCGGTCGATCCCTCGTGGATCCGCCGCACGTACAGCCGCTCCGGCACCTCGACGAACTTCCCGAGCAGCGACAGCTCCGCCATCATCCGATAGTCGGCCCCCGCATAGCGATCCATCAGGCGCGTGCGACGCAGGGCATCGGTCCGGATCACGCCCAGGGCGGCGTTCACGAAGCCACCTGCCTCGATCGCGCGCAGCAACCGCTCCGCAGGATCGTCCGCGACGAGGTGCCACCCGGGGTCGCTGAGGTCGAGCGGAGCGCCGTCGCCGTCCACGAAGTCCGTCCTCGGGTAGGCCAGCACGACCGCCGGATCGGCCTCAACCGCCTCGACGCAGCGCTCCAGGTAGCCGGGTCGCAGCACGTCGTCCGCCGTCGCCCACTTGAACAGCCGCCCGCGCGCCAGTGGGACCAGCAGGTTGAAGTTCCCGGTCAGCCCGACGTTCCGGGCGTTCCGCCGATAGGCCACCCGTGGATCGCGCGCCGCGAAGGCCCGACCGATCGACTCGGTGCCATCCGTGCTGGCGTTGTCGGAGATGATCAGCTCGAAATCGAAGAAGGACTGGTCGAGGATCGACTCGACCGCAGCCGTGACGTACTTCGCCCCGTTGTAGACGGGCAAACCGATCGTGAGTGTCGGGGCGGATCCCACAGAGCCTCCCGAGGGCCATCCTGCCGGCTCAACCGGGGCCATGATAGACGGCGTGCCGCGCCCCGAACGAGGTGGCGCCGCGACACCCCTGACCCTGGCGCCCGAACCTGTACAGTGCTCGTCGTGAATCGGGCCCGTCCGTTCGCCGGGGCGGCTGCGCGCCTGGCGCGTCTCGTGCCGGGCGGCAAGGGTTCGGGCCGCGCGGGCCGACCACAGGACGCCCCGGATGCAGCGTACGACGAGGCGCTTCGCCACGCGTTCCGGGTCGCGATCCCCGTCGAGCCCACCCGGATCGCCGCGTGGCGGGAGGGAGAACACGAGCCCGCCACCGACGACTTGACCTTCGCGCCGGCGACCACGCCCGTCGGCGCACTGTCACTCGCGCCGGGGGCGGCTCCGGCCGCCGCGAAGGACCTGCTCGGCGACATCGTGGCCGGCGCCCTCGACGAGAGCGAGGCGACCCGGAACGCCGACGCGACCGACGAGATCGACCTGGCGCGAGCCGTCGGACCGCTGGACGCCCTCCCCGGATCCGCTGCCGGACCGCCGCTTGCCAACGGGTTCGCCCGAGCGAACGGGCACGAGCCGGGGCCCACCGCGCCGGAGGACCTGCTCGAAGTCCCGGAGAGCGTGGGGACCACTGTTGACGACTTCTTCGGCGGCCTCGTTCGGCGGGTCGAGCGCCGCGCCTGAGATGCGCACGATCACGCTCTCGAACAACAAGGGCGGGAGCGCCAAGACCACGACGACGGTGAGCCTGGCCGGGGCGTTCGCTGAGCTTGGTCTAAGGGTCCTCGTCATCGATCTCGATCCCCAGGGGTCGGCGACCCTCTGGCTCGGCGGGCACGAGTCGCCGGTTGGGCTGGTGGAGTTCTCGCGGGGCGGCATCCGCGTCGCTGAGGTCGTGCAGACCTCGACTGCGCGCGGGGTCGACCTCATCCCGGCCGGCCCGAGCCTCGTCCCCTCCGGCGAGAGCAGCCTCAATGACACCGGCATGGCGATCGTGCGTGGCTTCGCCCGACTGCCCGACTACTGGGATCTCATCCTCGTCGACACGCCGCCGACGGTCGGCCACCTCTCGCTGGCTCCCCTCGTCGCGACCGACCACGTCATCGTCCCCGTCGAGGCGCACGCCCTCGCGCTGCCGGGGGTCGCCAGCGTGGTCGACTCGATCAGGCGAGCCCGGGCGCAGGTCAACCGCCGCATCGAGCTCCTCGCCATCCTGGCCTGCCGGGTGAACTCGACCGTCCACGCCAGGGAGGTCCTCGCGCAGCTGCGCGCCTCGTTCGGCACGGCGGTCCTGGAGCAGACGATCCGCGAGACGATCCGCCTCGCCGAGGCGCCGGCGCTGCGGATGCCGATCACCCAGTACGCGCCCTGGAGCCCCGCCGCGCAGGACTACCGCGCGGTCGCCTCGGAGCTCCTCGACCGCATGGGCGGGACGGCGTCGGACTGAGGCTCAGGATCCGAGGGCGTCGGGATCCGGCGCGCGATTCCGGCCGCCGTGATGAGCTGGGGTCGCGTCCCGACGACGCTCAGGATCCTCATGCCCGCGTCGCCCACCCCTACCCGGTCAGCGGGTGCTGCGGCGGCCGGTCCGGCCGGGCACCGTCGGCCGCCTGGCCCACCCGCGGGCCCCGCCCGCGCGCCGGGACGCCGATCCCGAGGACCCGTACCCGGTCCGGGTACGCGACGTCCTGCAGGCCATTCCGCCCGTCGAGCAGGACCTGGAGGTCCGCGAACCAGGTCGGGTCGAGCTCGCGGAACGCCGGGTCGGCCGTCTGGACGACGATCGCCAGGGCGTCGCTGGGCGTGCCCCACGTCCACGGCGCCGCCCCGCAGGCCTCGACCTCCGCCGCCGACAGCAGCGGATCCCAGGCCGAGACGCGGGCACCGTCGCGGGCGAGGCCCCCGATGAGCGGGATCGCCCGCGAGTAGGCCAGCTCCCTGACGCCCTCCCGGTAGGTGAGCCCCAGCACCAGCACGCTCACGCCTTCCAGCGTCCCCAGCTCGCCGCGGAGCGCCCCGATGGCCACCTCGACCTGGTCGTCGTTCACCCGCCGGGCGAGGTCCACGAGCTCCATCTCGGGCGCCCGTTCGAGCAGGAAGTGGGGATAGACGGGGATGCAGTGCCCGCCCACGCCCAGCCCGGGCTGGTGGATGTGGCTGTAGGGCTGGCTGTTCGCGGCCCGGATCACCTCGAGGACGTCCACCCCGATCCGGTCGGCGTAGCGGGCGAGCTCGTTGGCGAAGGCGATGTTGAGGTCGCGATACGTCGTGTCGGCGAGCTTGCTGAGCTCCGCCGCCTCGGCCGAGCTCATGGCCACGACCTCCGCGTCGAGGACGGAGGCGTAGAACTGCGCCGCTCGCTGCGTCGACGCCGGACCGAGCCCGCCCACGAGCTTGGGGTACGTCGCGAGGTTGCGGAAGACCGCGCCGCTGAAGAGGCGCTCCGGCGAGAACGCGACGAAGAGGTCGCCCTCCGCGCTCAGGCCGGCGGCCGCCTCGAGCAGCGGCGCGTAGCGGTTCCGGGTGTCGCCGACGGGGAGCGTCGTCTCGAAGATCACGGTCGCCCCGGCGCGGACGCCCGGGCCGATCGTGCGGACCGCGGCGTCCATCTGCCGGTAGTCGGGCTGCCGCTGCTCGTCGAGCATGACCGGCACGATGAGGACGACGACGTCGGACTCGCGCGCCGCCGCCTCGCCTTCGCTCGTCGCCCGCAGGCGCCCGGCGGCGTGGGCTTCCGCGACCCGCTCGGCGAGATCCGGCTCCTCCACCACGTGGGCGCGACCCTCGTTGATCGTGGCCACGACCGCCGCGCTCACGTCGACCGCGATCACCGACCAGCCGTGCGAGGCGAACTGGGCGGCAAGCGGGAGGCCCATCTTGCCGGCTCCCACGACCGTCACCGTGCCGGCCGTGCCCGGCTCGCCGGTCCACGGCGAGGCGCCGCGCGCCACGCCGTGCTGGCACGGGATGGTCGGCAGCGAGATCGTCCCGCCCACGACGCTCGCGGACCGCGTGGGTCGGCTGGTGATCGTCATCGGGCGGGGATCCGCTCCCCGAACCCGGCAAGGTCCATCGGCCGGGACTCGGCCGCGGCCCGCAGGAGGCCGGAGGCGATGGCCAGGGCCCACAGGCCGTCCTCGCCGTCGACGACCGGGCGTCCGCCGGAGCGCGCGACATCGAGGAAGGCGTCGAGCTCCGCCGCCAGCGGCTCGTGGCTGGCGACGTCCAGGACGACCACGTTCCCCTCGAAGGTCGTCGCGTAGCCGTCGATCATCGTTGGGCTGCCCACGTCGGCGCTCGTGAAGGTCAGCCGCTGGGTGAGGTAGTCGAGCTCGAACATCCCCGCCTCGCCGACGACGGAGAGCTGGCGCCGCTTGGCGGGCGTCAGCCAGTTCACGTCGAGCATGCCGGTGGCGCCGGACGGGAAGTGGAGCAGCCCGAAGAGGAGGTCCTCGTGGCCGGTGTGCACGCGCTGGGCGATCTCTGCGTAGAGCCTCGTCGGCCGTTCCCCGGCGACCCAGCAGAGGATGTCGGCGTCATGGGTGGCGAGGTCGATCGTCACGCCCACGTCGCGGATCCGGGCGGGGAACGGCCCGGCCCGGCGGCTGGCGATCGAGTACAGCGTCCCGACCCAGCCCTTCTCGAGGCGGCGCCCGAGCTCGAGGACCGCCGGGTTGAAGCGCTCGACGTGGCCGACCTGGAGGGGCACCCCCCGGACCCGCGCGGCTCCGACCAGCTCGAGCCCCTCCTCGACGTTCGCCGCCAGCGGCTTCTCGACGAGCACTGGCAGGCCCCGATCGATCGCGGCGAGGGTGAGGGCGGCGTGGGCCGTCGTCGGGGCCGCCACCACGATGGCGTCGAGCGTGGCCTCCGCGATCATGGCGAGCGGATCGGCGAACCCTGCCGCACCCGTCCTGGCGATGGCGTCGGCCAGCACGGCGGGATCGGGGTCCGCGACGGCCGCCAGGCGGCAATCGTCGCGCGACGCGAGGTGGCGGAGGTGGTTCCGCCCCATCGACCCGAGGCCGGCGAGTCCCACGCGGAGCGGCGCCTCGGCCATCAGGCGACCCCTCCGGCGGAGGCCTCGACCGGGCTTGGCGTCGCGACGTCGCGGATCGCGGCGATTACCGCCTCGAGCTCGTCCGGCGACAGGTTCGGCCGGACCGGGACCGAGAGGACCTCGTCGGCCAGCCGGTCGGTCACGGGGAGGTCGAGGTCGGCGGCGCCGGGCACCAGGGCCTGGAGGTACGCCTGCCGGTGGATCGGGACCGGGTAGTAGATGAGCGTCCCGATCCCGCGCTCGGTCAGCCCGTCGATGACGCGGGCCCGCTCGCCCGGGAAGCGCATCGTGTACTGGTGCCAGACGTGCTCGCGCCCCTCGGGGACCTGCGGGGTCAGGTAGCCTCGGAGGCCCTCGGTCAGGCGTGCCGCGTGGCGTCGGCGCTGCTCCGTCCGCTCGTCCAGGCGGGCCAGCTGGGCGAGGCCCAGCGCGGCGGCAAGGTCGGTCGGCTTGAGGTTCGTGCCGAGCGACTCGTGGTGGTAACGGACGCGCATCCCATGGTTCCGCTGGAGGCGGATCCGATCCGCCAGCCCGTCGTCGTCGGTCGTGGCGAAGCCGCCCTCGCCGGTCATCAGGTTCTTCGTCGCATAGAGGCTGAACATGGCGGGGCCGAACTGCCCGGCCCTCCGGCCCTGGCAGGTCGCGCCGTGGGCCTGGGCCGCGTCCTCGACGATCGGGATCCCGTGCCGCTCGGCGATCGCCGCCAGGGGGCCCATGTCGGCCATGAGGCCGTAGAGGTGGACGGGCAGGATGGCGCGAGTCCGCGGCGTCAGCGCCGCCTCGACGCGGTCGGGATCCATGCAGTAGTCGTCGGCCCGGACGTCGACGAAGACCGGGCGAGCACCGACCTGGAGGACGGCGCTGGCCGTCGCGTTGAAGCTGAAGCTGACGGTCAGGACCTCGTCACCGGGTCCCACCCCGAGGCCGCGGAGGATCGCCTCGAGGGCGACCGTGCCGTTGGCCATGAGGATGGCGTGCTTCACGCCGCAGTAGGCGGCCCACGCCTCCTCGAACTCGGCGGTTCGCCGACCCATGGCCAGCATGCCGGAGCGAAGGACGTCGAGGACGGCGGCCTCCTCGGCGGGTCCGATGTCCGGCTTGGAGAGCGGGATCATGCCGGCACCTCCGTGCCCCGGGCGACACAGCGATCTGCGGTGACCTGGTAGCCCGCGCCGCAGGCCGGGCAGGCGGCCAGGCCGGATCCGCCTCCGGGCACGGGCCTTCCGGCAGCGTCGACGAGGCGCTGTCCGCAGGCGCAGACCCAGCCGATCCTGCGAGCGGGGTTCCCCACGACGAGGGCGTGATCGGGAACGTCCCGGGTGACGACCGCTCCCGCACCGACCGTCGCGAACCGCCCGACGTCGCGACCGGCGACGACGACCGCCCCGGCGCCGATCGAGGCACCGGTACGCAGGCGGATGGGGCTCACGACCCAGTCGTCGGCCCGGGCGAGGGCGCCTGTCGGGGTGATCGCGCGGGGGAAGCGGTCGTTGGTGAGGATCGCGTTCGGCCCGATGAATACGCCGTCCTCCACCGTGACGCCGTGGTAGACGAGGGCCGCGTTCTGGATCTTGACCCGATCGCCGATCTCGACGCCCTCGTCGATGAAGGCGTCCCGCCCGATGACGCACTCCGCGCCGATGCGGGCGCCGGTCCGCACCTGGGCACGGTTCCAGACGCTCGTGCGAGGTCCGATCGAGACGTCCGCCTCGATGTCCGCCGTCTCGTGCACTCGCGCCGAAGGATCGATCACCTGTCGACGGGCCTCCCATCATGCGTCGCTCTCACCGGCCCGATGCCTCCCTACGCACGATAGCAGGCACCCGGACCCGGGCGAGGGCGTCGGTACGGCACGCCTGCCCGGCTCGCAGGTGCGGCGGTGCAACACACCCGTGGTCGCGATGGGACTTTGGTACTTCCCCCTTCGTCCGGGGACGGTATGATCGCTCTGTCGCGGTGCCGACACACGTCGGTGCACGGCTTGGACTTATTCGTGGATCAGCGGGTAGCGTGGGTGGCCAAGCGGCGGACCCGCGGCAAGGGGAGATCACGATTATGAAGCGCCGGACCCGGTGGATCGCTGGTCTCTCGGCTGCCGTCGTCCTGTTGACGGGAGCCGTGACCGCATCCGCCTACACAGGCCAGGTCGAGGGAATCGTCACCGTCGCCGTGCGTGGGACCGTCGCGTGCGCCGCGCCGGCGACCCTGACTGCCACGATCGTCGACGCGTCTGGCGCCCCGATCGAGGGAGCGTCGGTCGACTGGTCGTTCGTGACCAAGCAGTCCGCCTCGGACAAGATCACGAAGACGCCGACCCTCACCAACGCGAAAGGCGTGGCGACCACCAAGGTGACGCTCGCGGCCGTGAGTGGCCCGCGACGGATTCGCGCGACCTCGGGCAACGTCAGCGCGGCGGCCGTCATCGACCAGTCGTGCGGCGGCCTGCCGAACACCTCGACCCTTCCGGGAGAGACGGCGCCGCAGGGCTCGCCGGTCGGCATCCTGCTCATCGTCACGCTCGTCGCCGCCGTCAGCGGAGGCCTGACGCTTCGTCGCCTCGCCACCACCAGCCGCTGAGCGGGCGGTCGGCCGGGTCGTCCGTCGCCGAGGCGATGACCGGGCCGCGTCCCACCTCGCGATGACGGAGCACGCGCCGCGCCCCGGCGGGGGCGGTTCGCGCCGCGCCGCCGTCCTCGTCGTCGTCATCGTCCTCGCCATCGGCGCGGGTCTCGCGCTCGGCCTGGGAGGGGCCCTCGGCGGGCCAGCGTCCAGCGCGTCCCCGGGGGCCTCGGGAGGCCTGCCGGGATTCACCGACCTTCCCCTCGTCACCGTTCCCCCGGCCTCCCCAGGGGCCGCCACGCCGACGCCGGCCGCGACCGGCCAGGGCTCGGGAGGTCCCCAGGCCAGCGAGGCCCCGACCACGGAGGCCGGAATCCCGGCCGCGCGCATCCGGATCGCTAGGCTGGACATCGACCTCGCCATCATCGAGGGCGACGGGATCGACGCGCCCATCGGCAAGGCGGCCCACTACCCCGGCTCGGGCTGGCCGGACGGGGGCTCCAACATCTACATCTATGGCCACGCCCGCGAGGGGATGCTCATCAACCTGTGGAACGCGCGCGTGGGCGACCGGATCGAGCTCGACCTCGTCGACGGCACGACGCGAACGTACGTCGTGGCGAAGATCCTGCCCAAGGTCCCCTGGGACGCGGTGGAGCACCTCGCGCCGACGCCCACGGAGCAGCTGACGGTGCAGACGTCGACGTCGTACTACCCGACGGCACCGCGATTCATCGCGATCGCGTTCCCAGCACCGTGACGGCCGACGCCGGCTCGCCTCCGCGGAGACCGGTCCGGATCAGCCGTCGCGGGGTGGTCCGCGCCCTGGCGCTGGCTGCGGTCGTCGTCATCGTCGGCGGCGGCGCCCTTCTCGTGTTCCGGTACCTTCCGGCGCTCGACGAGGCCCGTGCGCTGCGGGGCGATCTCGAGGCGATGGTCGACCAGGTCCGCGAAGCAGGCCTGGGGATCGACCGGACCACGATGGGCGCGGTCGACGCGGACCTGGCCGCGGCCCGGGGTCGCTTCGATCACCTCGAGGGACTCCTCGCGAGCGACCCGCTCATCGCCGTCGCCCGCGCCTTCCCGTTGACATCGGGCAACGTCCGCGGGGCCGACGGGGTCGTCGCCGCCGCCGGGGACCTCCTCGACGCCGTCGACGACGGCCTGTCGATCGCCCGCCGCTTCGTCGAGATCCGCGAAGCACAGGCTGCCAACCCCGGCGGCTCGTCGACGCTCGCCCAGCTGGTGGAGCTGATGGCCACGTCCCGCGATCGTGCCGTGAGCGCCGCCGCGTCCGTGGCGAGCGCCCGCCGCGAGCTCGCCGGGGTGCAGGATGGCCTCATCGGCCCGATCGCCAGCGTCCGCGACGCGATGACCGCCCGGATCGACACCTACGGCCCGCTCCTCGACACGTACGTCGACGCCAGCGAACGACTCCCGGCGATCCTCGGCTGGGACGGGCCGCGGCGCTACCTGGTCCTGACCCAGGACCCAGCCGAGATCAAACCATCCGGCGGGTTCATCTCGATGTACGGCATCGTCGCGTTCGATCGAGGCGAGATCACCGAGTACCGCTTCCAGCCGACGGAGCCCTTGGACATCCCGTGGGACTACCCGCGGATCGAGCCGCCCCAGGAGCTGTCGGACTACCTCCTTGGCCCGAAGCAGCCCTGGCAGCTCGCGGATGCCGGCTGGTCACCGGATTTCCCGACAAGTGCGAGCGACGCACTCCGGCTCTACACGAACGAGTCTGGCGACTCCCGCATCGACGGCGTCTTCGCGATCACGACCTACACGATCGACGAGCTCCTCAAGATCACCGGGCCGGTTGACGTGCCCGCGTACGGGGTCACGATCGCTACGGGTGAGACGACACTCAAGTCCCTCCTGATGACGCGCGCGCCGGCCACTCCCGGCGCCAATCGGAAGGCATTCCTGTCGGCGTTCGCAAGCCGTCTCCTCACCTCGCTGCTCGCCCTTCCGCCGAGCGCATGGGGTCGCGTGATCGGCGCTGCAGACGCATTCCGCCAGGGCCACCTCCTCCTCGCATGGTTCCGCGATCCGGCGGACCAGGCGCTCGTGACTCGGAGCGGTTTCGACGGAGCGGTCCGGCAAGACCCCGGCGACTACGTCTTCCCCGTCGAGAGCAACGTGGCGCCGGCCACGAAGCTCAACTGGTGGACGTCACGGACGCTCGCCTTGGACGTCCGGCTCGACGCCAGCGGGAACGCGCGGAACACGCTCGCTGCGAGTTGGGACAACCGGGTCGACACGCCCGACGGGGCGCCGTACAGGTCGATGACGGGAGTGGGGGGCAAGATCCTGGGGATGTACTTCCGGCTTCTCGTCCCGCTTCGCAGCCGCGTCGAAGAGGTGACCGCGGGAGGGGTCGCACCGGTGACGAACCCGGCCGTGGTCGGCACGGAAGCCGGCCGAACGGTCATCGGGACCTACGTCAAGATCCCGCCGGGAACGACCGCCCTTCGGCATGTCTGGACGAGCCCATACGCAGCGGTCACCGGGTCGGGCCGCGGGGCCTACCGGCTCACCATCCAGCACCAGTCGGGCAGTCTGCCGTGCCCGCTGACGGTCACAATCCAGGTGCCCGAGGGGTCCCGGATCACTGCGGCCAGCCCGGGGCTGGTCGTGCGCGGGGCGCAGGCGACGCTGTCCGCAACGCTCGACAGGGATATCGTCGTGGCCGTGGAGTACGCTCAGGACCTCGAATGAACCCCGGTGACGGCGCCACCGTCGCTCGCCCGCTCGTGGTCTGGTTCGTTAACCAATACGCGGGCTCGCCCGCCCACGGGATGGAGTTTCGCCACTACGAGCTCGGGCGCGAGATTGCCGCGTTAGGCCACACGGTCGTGATCATCTCCGGCTCCTTCTCCCATCTGTTCACGCGCCAGCCGACGACGAGTGCGACGTACACGGTGGAGGATGTCGGCGGCCTCACCTACTGCTGGGTCAAGGTCCCGACGTACCGGCAGGCTGCCAGCGCCTCACGCGTCCTCAACATGCTCGTGTTCATGCTGCGACTGTACCGGCTGCCGACGCGTCGGCTTCCAACGCCCGACGCGATCGTCGTCTCGTCGCCCTCGCTCTTCCCTATCGCACCCGCCGCGAGGTGGTCACGCCGATGGAAGGCACGACTGATCTTCGAGGTCCGGGACATCTGGCCGCTCTCGCTCCAGGAGCTGGCCGGGCTGTCCACCCGGCATCCGCTCATCGCGCTCATGGGCTGGCTCGAGCGGCGGGCCTACCGCGTGGCGGACAAGGTCGTGTCCGTCCTTCCTGCTGCCCGGTCTCACCTGGAGTCGCGCGGAATGAGACCGTCGAAGCTGACGGTGATCCCGAACGGCGTCAGCCCGGACGCGCTCGTGGACGCCTCGGGCCCTCCCCCGTCGCGGATCGAGGCCGCCGCTGCCGTGCATGCGTTCAACGTCGGGTTCGCCGGGACCCTGGGATCGGCGAACGCGCTCGAGACCCTCATCGACGCCGCGCGGCTCCTCGTCAACGAGGACATCGGGATCGTCATCGTCGGGCAGGGTCCCGAGGAGGAGCACCTCCGATCGCTGGCCATCGACCTTCCGAACGTCGTCTTCGTCGGACCGGTCGCCAAGGCAGACGTCCCGGCGACACTGCGAGCCTTCGACGTGTGCTATGTCGGCTATCGGCGGAGCCCGCTCTACCGGTTTGGGATCTCACCGAACAAGGTCTTCGACTACATGGCCGCGGCACGACCCGTGATCCTGGCCGCTGCCGCGGCAAACGATCCGGTCCAGGAGGCCGGATGCGGGCTGACGGTCGAGCCCGAGAACCCGGTCGCGCTCGCAGCCGCCATCCGGTCCGTGAAGGCCCTCACGCCGGGCGAGCGAGCCTCGAAGGGCGCCAGGGGCAGGGCCTTCGTTGAGCGCACGCATGCGTACGCGCGACTCGCGGCGCTCTACCTTCCGGTGCTCGAGGGAGCTGGCCGTTGAGCGGGGACGCGCGAGCAGCCTTTCGAGTGCGGATCGGCGACCTCCTCGGGGTCCCGCCAGACCGCGTCGCATTGTTCGCTCGCGGGCGGGTCGCGCTCTTCGCCATCCTCCGGGCCCTGGACATCGGACCCGGCGACGAGGTGATCGTGCCGGCGTTCACCTGCGTCGCGGTTCCGAACGCGATCCTCTATGCAGGTGCGCGCCCGGCATGGGTGGATATCGACCCGCGCACGTACTGCATCGAACCCGTGAGCGTCGAGTCGGCGATCGGCCCGAGAACGCGAGCCATCATGGCTCAGAACACGTTCGGGCTGTCCGCCGACCTCGACGCGCTGACGGCGATCGCACGACGGCATGGACTTGCGGTGATCGACGACTGCACACATGGCCTCGGGGGCGCGTACCACGAAATCCCGAATGGTGCGGCCGCCCCGTTCTCCTTCTTCTCGACGCAGTGGAGCAAGCCGATCTCGACGGGTCTCGGTGGCTTCGCCGTTGACCGCGACGGCGCCCTGGGCGATCGGATCCGCCTGCTCGAGGCGACCGCCGTGGAGCCGTCCGCGGTCCGCGCGGCGATGCTTCGGGCCCTCATCTTCGGACGCGAGCGGGCCGGCGCCGGACGCCTTCTGCGCGGCGGGCGAGCGGTCTACCGGACAGTCAGTCGACTCGGGATCGTGCCCGCGTCGTCGAGCCGCGAGGAGCTGGACGGAACGTCCATGCCGGACGGCTTCCTCGCGGGGCTGTCGGAGCGGCAGGCTCAGCTCGGATCGGACCGTCTCGCGGCGCTGCCTGCCGCGGTCTCAAGGAGGCGCTGGGTCGCCCACCGGTATTCCGACTGGCTCGTCTCCACTGGGCGGACTGCCGCATTCGAGCCCGCGGGTTCGGTGCACGCATTCCTTCGCTATCCAGTCCGGGTCGCCGATCGCCGACGCTTCGCCGCGGCTGCGGCGGCCTCCGGGGTCGACGTCGGCGACTGGTTCGTCTCGCCCGTCCACCCCGTTCTCGATCGACTCGATCGCTGGGGCTACGTCGAGGGCAGCGCCCCCAACGCCGAGCGGGCGTGCCGCGACATCGTGAACCTGCCGACGGATCCGTCGCTCTCCGAGGCCCACGTCGAGCGGGTGCTCGCACTGATTGGGCAGCACCTCGACCTCATCCGGTAGCACCCCCGGTTCGCCGGTGGGTGGACCTGCTCGTGGGGTGCGCTGTGTGACTTCCGGCGTAGTCCCACCGGCCGAGGACGTCAGTACGCATTTCTCGGTGGGAGGATCGGGCGGCTGCCCCTAGGGTCTGCATAGCGCCCGGCGTCAGCACGGCTGTCCGCGATCACTTCGGGCGTATCCCTCGAAATAGCACACCCGTCGCGAGGCGGGGCCGCAAAGCCACGGGGCTCACGTAGCCAGCCGGGTTGCCGAAAGGAGAGCCCATCTCATGTTCTGGGATGGCCAGCGCTGGATCGACGAACCCCCCCCTGCCGCGGCCCCTCCGCCGCGGCGCCGCGCTCGGGATTGGCTCGCAACCGGTGTCATGATTGTCGGCATCGCCGCGCTGGCGGTCCCCTTCATTGCGACGAGCGCCGCCACCAACTCGGCGGATCGCCTGATCGCGTCCTGGAGCAGCAACTACGGGACGCGCATCTTCCAGGAATCGTCGATCCTCGCCGCCTACACGGGAAGCTGGCATCTCCAGCCCGGCGACCAGTTCTTCGGCTCGCAGGCCTCAGTCTCGAGGCAGGCCGATGCCACCGTGAACTTCACGTTCACCGGCTCCGCCGTGGCGTGGATCGGGCCCGAGGGGCCCGACCAGGGCCGGGCGGGGGTGTACATCGATGGGGTGTACGTCTACACGGCCAACAGCTACTCGCGCACTTCGCGGCCGCGCGAGGCGCTGTACACCGCCACGTTCCCGGCGGTGGGCCAGCACACCATCACGGTGGAATCGCGGGTCACGACGGGTCGCTCGGCAGTGACCGTGGACGCGTTCGCGGTACGAGGAGCCATCCTCGACCAGAACTCGCCGAAACCTGACCCGACGGCCGCGCCTCCCGGCCGCTCGGGCCGTCCCGCACCGACGCTCGCACCGTCCCCGGCGCCGACCGTCGTGCCGACGGCAGCCCCGACGCCCGCGACCGGGCAGGTCCCGCCGCCGACCGCCGCTCCAACGGCGGCCCCAACGGCTACGCCGACCGCTGGCCCGACCGTCGCGCCGACGGTGGCCCCCACCGCTGGTCCGACCGTCGCTCCCACGGCGGCGCCCACTGCGGCGCCCACGCCCAAGCCGACAGCGGCTCCGACGCCCGCTCCCACGGCCACGCCCACATCGGCGCCGACGGCTGCGCCCACGGCCGCCCCCACGCCCGCGCCAACGCCGACGCCGGCGACCTCGACGGTCCGGGTGACCTCGATCCCGGCCCTCCTGACGGCGCTCGCCGACGACACGATCACCGAGATCGTCGTGGCCAACGGGACGTACCGGGTGAGCGCGGCGGCCGCCCAGAGCTCGAACTCCCTGTGGATCGGGGCGCGCTTCGCGAGCCGGACCCGCCCGGTCACGGTGCGCGCGGAGACCCGCGGCGGCGTGACCTTCGACGGCGGGGGGACGATGTACTTCGGCTGTATCAGCTTCGAGGCCGGGGCCCACGATCAGACCTGGGACGGCTTCAACTGCGCGAACGGCCAGGCGACTTCTACGGGCGTCGTGACGTTCGGAGGGGCCGGGTCGACGGCCTACGAGACCCCAGGCGCCTATCGGATCACGATGCGCAGTATCACGATCATGGCGAGCTGCACCGGGCGTGCGACCACGCCGAGCGGCAACACGCTGGATCACGCCTTCTACCTTTCGCAGGCGCTCGGGACGGGGCCCCACGACATCCTCCTCGAGGACATCGTCGTCGACGGCCGCGGCTACCTCGCAAGCGCCATCCACTTCGACCATGGCGACTCCACGCATCCGAGCGCTTCGAACGTCACGGTCCGACGACTCCGCGTCACCGGAACCCAGCAGGCGATCATTCTCTGGCGGCCGCCGGTTCAGAACATCACGTTCGACACCGTGACGATCACCAGCGCGCTCGACGTCGCGGTGCGCTTCGAATCGGTCGGCGCGAGCGGTATCAAGTTCTCCAACATCACTTCGACAGGCTCGGGCTCGGGCGTCGGCTTCTACAGCTCGCTCGGCTCGTCGCCGCCGGGTGTCACGTTCGCCAACAACAGCTTCCGCTAGCCTGTGGCAGGCACCGCACGTGCTGTGGGGCCTCGGGGACTGCCCGTGCTAGCCGACCTGGAGTATCTCCCAGCTTCGCAGCAGGGAGACCTGCAGGAGCAAGGCGATGGCAGCCCAGCCGACGAGGCTCAGAAGCCTGAGCGGTCGGTGAAGACGCGGCCGCCATCGGCGAACGCCCAGGAAGAAGACCTCCTGGGCGTTCGCCATCAGCACGACGAGGACGCTCACGAGAGACCGCCTGGCCATCCGATCCTGGAACACGGGATACTCGGCGGCGGCCTGGTCAAATGCAGCGAGGACCGCCGAGCGCTCGGGTCCCGGGTCGACTGCCGGTACTAGCTCCAGGGTGCTGGTGGCGGTGCTCGTCCCACGCGCCTGCTTGACTGCGAGGCGACGGTCCGCCCTGCTGATGCTGAGCTGTCCCGACGCCAGAGGCAGAGTGACAGTCCACGTCTCGGGAGTGTCTCCCCAGACGACCCGGGGAGCAGCCCCGGCGTAGGCCTGCGGGGAATTCGGGTCGGCGGTGGACAGGACGAGGACCAGCCACGCCTTGCCGGCCGGTTGTTCGACCCTGAGGGCGGGTGCTGGTCTCGGCACCGACTTGACGACCTGCCAGCCTGCGAACGGAGCGCGACTGCCCCGGAGTCCGCCCACAGCTGTCCCGCTCGAGCCAACGATGGTCAGACGTCCCGTGATGCCGCCGGGTGCCTCGAGCGCATAGGAACCCGTCTCCTCGCGACGAACGCTGAGCTCCGGAGCCATCGTCCATACCGACTCGTTCATCGCAGCCGAGGTGGCCTCGACGCGGTCCACGATCACCCACAGATCGGGTTGGATGCGAACCACCTGCCGTCGCGCCACGAAATCGCCGGGACCGCGCCGCTCCACGTCGACAGCCGCGAGTCCCGCCGTCGATCCGGCCCACAGGAGTCGCGCGGTGCGTGGGCTGTTCGCGGGCTCGTTCGCCAGGTGGGGAGCGTTCGCCCCCAGCCACGACTCCGCGTCAGCGCGAGACGCATCGTCATAGGGCCAGTACCCGACGCTGGTCAGCCAGGAGACCCCTTTCGACCAGAGGAGGACGCTCGGCTCATCGGCGTGCTTGTGGCTCTGCGTGGGTGGGCGGGTGAAGGTGACGACGGTCTGGCTAGGCCCCGCTGGATCGACCTCTGAGTCCAGCCCGTCCCATAGCGTCCAGTACCCGGCGCCGAGATAGGCGTGCATCGCCCCGTCGGGTGAACCGGGTTCCCAAGGCCGAAGTGGGCTGCTTCGGCCAAGCGTGTCGATGTCCGTCACCCGGATGGCCGACGCTTGCTCCTCGCCGTCGGTGTCGCCACCGGCCGGCAGTGTTCCATCAGGCCGCCGGAGAGTCGTCAGAAACGCCAGCCCACGCTCGTACTGGACATCCCATGTCGCCGGCACCGAGACTCCGAGTAGCGTCATGCAGCGGAAGGTCATGGCGAGCAGACCCAGGTCGAAGGCCTGGTAGCCGAACGAGTTCTCTCGGAACACGCCGTCCGTGCCGACCAGAAAGCTCATCTGCTGACCAAGGCGCTCCAGGGCCAGGTGGCCGTAGTCGGCCCCGTCGGGCAGGGTGGGAAACGCGAGCTCGAGATGGAGCAGCGCCAGGTTCTGCATGAGGCCGTGGTTGGTGGCGAACGTGAAGCGGCCAGGATCGGCCAGGAGCTCGCGGTAGCGTGCGGCCTGCTCGAGGACCGCGCGTCCGACTTCCGGCCGAAAGTCCGCCCGACCGCGATACAGTCGCCAGAACTCCCCCAGCACCCGAACCCGCGCCGCGATCGCGTGGTCGTTCCACAGGAGACCCTTGGGCAGCGGAGCGCCCTGCTCGTAGCGATCCCAGGCGACGATCATGTCGCGAGCCATGGCGAAGAACTCGTCGCGTTGGGTCTCGGCGTATGCGGACAGTAGGACGGCGGGCGCCACGTACCCGGCGAACCAGAGCTGAAGATTCGCGGGAAGGTGGTCCAGATCGTCGGGCGCGAATGGAAGGCCTATTGCCGCAGCCGGCAGCCCCGGCACCTCCAGGCGACCTTCGAGAATGCCCTCGGCGATCGCGATCTCCTGCGCAGGTGGCGCGTCCGCGAACGCGAGCAGATCGAAGTCACGAAGCTCGTCCAGCACCGTTTCCGCCGGCTCGTGGCGCCCGGCGGCAACCATGGAGTCCGTGACCCTGATCTCGCGAGGGCGGTAGTGGGAGAGCACGGGCAGCCAGATCAGTCCGAGCATGGCCACCAGGACGAGGAGTCCCGTGAGGACCCACAGTCGGGTGGAACGCCCTCGCAACGCTAGGCTCGCGCTGCCGGTCGGGGATTCCCAGGTCGCGTCCCCGCGCCGCGCTCGACCCGTGCCCCCGATGGATCGCCCGAGTTGAGCATGCCTGGCGTGCCGCCGTCCAGAGACTGATCTCGCTTGTCCCGGCGACCGAGGTACGCGAGACCGCTGGCGAGTCCGATCACGAGCCACACCTGCTTGCGATTGGCGATGATGTCGAGGAAGAGGGATAGCGTGAGGAGCGAGGCCAGTGCTGCGCGCACCATCGCGGCCTCCCGACCCCAGCCCCGCCTCAAGACCAGCGGGCCCAGGAACGCAGCGAGCAGCAGCAACCCGATCGGTCCGAGCTCGATGAGTGTCGCGATCACGAGGTTGTGCGGCGCATAGCCCGCAAGGTCGTAGGCCGTCGAGATGCCCGAGGCGCGGACCACCTCCGGGGTGTAGGCAACGGGGAAGTTGGCGTACCCGACGCCGAGCACGGGGGCCGACTGGTAGATCACGAGCCCGGCGGACCAGATGTCGGTGCGACCCGCCCCACCCGTCGAGAGGGCATTGCCGGCGCGTTCGGCGATGAGATCCGAGATGCCCGGGACCTGGTAGGCGAGGCCGAGGAGGAGGGCGATCGTCGCGACCGCCATCACGCGCCGCCGGACCGGGAGCTGTGGAAGAACGAGGAGGAGCACAACGATGAGGACCGCTGCCCACGCGCCGCGAGTCCCGGACACGATCACTCCGACGGTCGTCAGAAGCGCGATCACGCCACCGGCGACTCGGCGCGGCCCGTTCACCGACTCGTACAGGCCGAAGACGAGCGCCGGCACCAGGACCGCCGCGAACTGGGCCGGGTTCTGGCCCTGGATGGCGGCCGCCCGTGCATCGGCGAGCCCACCGACGACGTAGGACCAGCTCCCGACCACGGCGGTGGCCGCCGCAGAGAGGCTGTAGATCCAGAGGAGGGGGCGCACGATCGTCGGACGCCGGATCACGAAGTCCGCCACGAGGGCCGCAATGAGGAAGAGCTGGATCAGGGTCTGAAGCTGCTCCCACGCCGTGGAGGGGTCGATGGCCCAGCCGAGGCTCGCGATCGCCCAGGCGAGATAGGCCCAGGCTGCGGGTCGCATGGCGCCGATCGTCAGGTGCCCGAGCCGGGGCACCGCGTACGTGACCGCGAAGAGGATGCCGGCGAGCCTGCTGAGCGTCCCGAAACCCTCGACGACCATCACTTCCTCGATCGGGATCAGAGCGGCGAACGCGGCGAGGGAGAGGAGCGGCCATCGGAAGCTCGTGAGCGTTGCGACCGCGATGAACGCCGCCCCGAGGGTGAGCGGCAGCATCCCGAGGCGCGTCGCCAGCGCCGCCAGCACCGCGATGCCGACGAGGCCGGCCCCAGCAATCAGCCACGCCGACCGCGTGCTGACACGGAGGGCCTGACCGACGCGAGCGACCGAAGCGCTCATTGGGCGCCGCCCCCGCCCGCCTGCCGGGAGCGGGGGCCTACGGGACCTTCGGCCGCCGCGCCCAACGTGGAGGCGAGCTGCCCAGCCAGCATCACCCGATCGTATCGTCCGTCCGGGTCGGCCGGCCGGACGGGGGGTGGCAGCACCATGAGGCGTTCGATCGCCCGCTCGACCTCCGAAGCGTCCGGGTCGGCGATCACGCCCCAGTCGAGCTCCTCGAGGATGTCCCGGGCATCGCCCGGCGGAAGAACCGCGAGCACTTGCTGGCTCAGGCCCAGGCATTCGAAGAGCTTCCCTGGGATGAACTGCCCCATCCCCGGGCTCGCGCCGAGCATGACGAGGGCCGCGTCGGCGTCGGCGAGAGCCGCGAGGGCTGCCCGTCGGGGCACGAAACCCTCGAAGCGCACGATCGAGCCGAGACGACGGTCCCGAACGATGCGGTCCGCGACCGCGCGGCACGAATCGGTCACGTGCCCGTAGAAGACGACCTCCAGCTCCTGGCCGAGGGTCGGGCGCCGGGCAGCGAGCGCTCCCAGCCCTTCGAGGAACAGGCGGAGCTCCTCCGACCGGTAGAGGGCCCCGGCCCAGACGATTCGGTAGGGGCGAGACCGGGCATCCCTCGCGACACGTGCGATCGTCTCAGTGGGGTCGTGGCCATTGGTGATCGTCACCATCGCGGCGGCTTTCGGGTAGCGGCGCCTGTACAGGCGCTGCGTCGACGGGCTGACGAAGACGATCCGGTCCGCCGATCGGACGATCCATCGCTCGAGGCGGATTCGGAGCCGGCGATGCATCCATGGGAGCGGCCCCGCGGCCTCGTCGACCGGGTTGCCGATCCACGGATCGCGGAACTCGGCGACCCACGGCGCGCCCGTGAGCCGCTTGACGAGCCCCGCGATGAGATGCGCCGTGATCGGCGCCGACGTCGAGTACACGGCGTCGAACGGCGCGGCCCGGTGAAGGCGCATCGAGGCGATGACTGCGAAGGGCAACCAGCCGACCTGGTTGTCCGGGAAGAACACCATGCGTCGGATGCGCGCGAATCGCGACGGCGTCGGAGTCCTCCGGTCGCCAGGGAGTCCCGCCAGATCGGCCGAAGAGGCGGCGTCGCCGCTGCGCTGGCCGCCGGCGACCGCCGGCGTGCCGGCCGATCCGCCGACGCGGCCCAGACCACGCAGGAGGTCCACGATCGGGCGAAGGTGCCGTGGCTCGAGGGACGTGGCTCGGACCACCCGGACCGCCGGTGGGATGAGATCGAGGGAATTGGGATCCGCAAGCTCCCCGGTGGCCTGCGGCGACACCACGACGGGTGTCCACCCGAAGCGGGGCAAGTACAGGACGTTGCGGACGTTGCGCGGCGTCGCTGCGCCGCCTCGCGGAGGGAAGTGGTACAGCACCATCAGGACCCGGCGCGGCAGGCCCCCGCCATCGGCGGCGTCCAGTGCCGAGTCCGGGACGGTTCCGGCCGCCGGCACGGCGCCGGCCGTCACGGCCGACGTGTCGCCCATCGCCGGCCTCGATGGCGGACTGCGGCGCGTCGTCGATTCATGGCACGAGGATACCCGACGATCTGGCCATCACCCGCCCAGGCGGTGCCCGCCGAGAACCGCCAGACCGGCCGCGCGACGTGCCCGGCGCCGCGACCCGTCGCATCGTCACTTGAAGCTGTTGCCGGAGAACGTGATGCCCTGCGGCGACGAGCCGAGCGAGCTGTAGAACCCGCGACCGGAGCCCGAGCCGGTCGAGGTGATGTTGGAGAAGATGATCCCGCTCGCACCCGGCGACTCATAGCGGACCGCGTGGAGGAGCGCGTCCGTGATGGTGGCCGTGTCGACCGTGATGTCGCGAAGCGTCGGGTCCCACAGGATGATCGCCTGCTGGGTCCCGATGACGCGGAGTCGTCGGATCGTGACGTTCCACGCGTTCCGGTTGGCGCCGTCAGAATGGTAGAAGTGGAGGGCGGACGCGAGGAAGCCGCGGCCGTCGACCAGGACGTCGGCAAGGCGAATGTCGTGGGGGCCGCCGACAGCCTGCGAGAAGTAGAAGGCGTGGTCGAGTGGCGCCGACGTAGCGGACGTCGCCCGCCCGGTGCAGGACCCGTCGATCGTCACGTGGCGCAGGGTGATGTGGTGCGGCGCGTCGAGTCCCGCAGGCCCTCCGAACGTCACGACGCCCGTAGAAGTCGCCTGGCCGTTCGCGCAGTTGAAGCCGTCCCAGGTCTGATCGTGGGCCCCGGCCTCGAAGCTGATACAGCCGAAGTACATCGTCCCCCCGCCGTCGAAGGTCACGCCGCCGCGGGTCTCCGCGCGCACCGTGACCGGGCGGGTCCGGCTCGCGAAGCGCGCCCCGATCCACAGGGAGTTCGAGCTCTGGGCGGCCGCCGCGCTCACCCGGTACGTCCCGTTCGCCACGACGATCTCGGTGATCGTGTCGTCGGCGAGCGCCGTCAGGAGGGCCGGGATCGAGGTCACCCGGACCGTCGAGGTCGCCGGCGTCGGCGTTGGCGCGGGCGGCTTGGGGGTGGGCCGGGGGGTCGGTCGCGGCGTGGGCCGGGGGGTCGGTCGGGGCGTAGGCCGGGGGGTCGGTCGGGGCGTGGCCGTGGGCGTCGACGTGGGAGCGATGGTGGGGGTCGGTCGGGGCGTGGCCGTGGGCGTCGACGTCGGAGCCGACGTCGGAGGCGCGCTCGGCATCGGCAGCTGCGCCGTGGGCGCGGCGGTGGGGGTCGCGGTTGGCGTCGGCGTCGGCAATGGTGTGGCCGTCGGCGTCGGGATTCGCATGGGAGAGGCTGTGGCCGCCTCAACCGCGCCGGAGATCGGCGTCGGCGCGCCAGGCGAGGTCACCACGAGGACTCCCAGGGTGACCACGGCAATCCCCGCCAGGGCCGTGATGCCGAGTCGTGGCAGGGACACGTTGAGACTCCCCGTTCCTCAGCTCGTGCGGCGCAGCGCGCTGCGCGCACGGCGGACGATGCCGACGCTCGTGGCCGCGGCGAACCGGACATCGGCCGGACGCAGGATCCAGAAGCTCGCCAGGGGCGTCCCCGTGATCCGGGCCGCGACCGCGGTATGCAGCAGGGAGGACAACGAGTACGAGATGAGCGAGGCGCCGGCCGCACCTGCGATCCCGAATCGGGGGATGAGAACCAGGTTGGCCGCGATGTTCGTGACGAATGCCACGATGCTGATCGAGGAGGTGATCCCCGGTCGACCGATCCCCGTCAGGTAGCCGCCGACCACGTTCCCGGAGCTGAGCGCGACGACGCCGGGCAGCAGCACGGCCAGGGGCACGAGCGAGGGACCGAATGCCGGCAGGACGACCGCGATCATCAGCGCCGCCGCCGGGAAGAGCAGGATCGCGAAGACGCTCGTCGCGAGCAGCGTCACGCGGGTCACGAGGGCGACCTGCTGATCAGACTCGCTGCGGGGCGCGCCGGCGACATGCGGGAAGAAGAGGGTGTACACCGCTCTCGGGAAGTAGAAGACCATCTCCGCGAGGCCGACCGCCATGCTGTAGTAGCCGAGCGGCGCCGAAGCGTCCGCGATGAGGAAGGCGATGAGATAGGCGTCGATCCGGTAGCTGAAGAACCCGGCAAGGCTTCCCGGGTAGAAGGGTAGTCCGTATCCGAAGAGCTGGCGATAGGACACGGGCTGAGGATCGGAGACGGCACGGCTCACGCGCGCCGCGCCGATCGCGAACCCGATCGCCTGGATCGACGCTGCCGCAAGGTAGACCGCGATCGCGCCGCTGACGGACGGCCCGAGTCCTCCGAGAACCGCGATGAGCAGCACGGTCGTCGCGATGGGGTATGCCGTGTTGATGGCCGCATACCAGCGGACGGCCTGACGGCCCATCACGATCCCCGTCGTGAAGGTCGCGTTCAGGATGAGCGGGAGCGAGAGGAAGGCGAGGAAGATCTGCTCCGTCCGGAGCCCATGCAGGATGGCCTCGCGGAGCAGTGGTAGCAGCACCACCACGGCCGTGAAGCCGGCCGCGGAGATGACGGCGGTCAGCACGAAGGTCTTGGCGACGATCCCCACGGTCTGGCCGCGTGCCGCGAAGAACCCGAACGCCTGCGGCAGGCCCAGCTGCGCCAGGACCATCACGGTCGAGGGAACGAGGACGAGGAGGTAGTAGTCGCCCTTCCCGGCCGGGCCGAGGAGTCTCGCCAGCAGGATACCGTTGACGATGCCCGCGGCGGCCGCGAAGACCTGGGTCACGAACAGGACGACGACCCGGTCAGAGAAGACGCCCGCGCGGCTCGTGTCCTGCATCACGCTCCATGTCGATGACCTGGGAAGGATGAACCCGGGGCGCGCCGCGACCCGCCGGGGCATGATACTCAGCGAAGCCACGTCGCCCACGACGACGCCCGCTCGGACCCGCTATTCTCGCCGCGTCGTGGCGGCCCGCGAGCCCATGCGGCCCGGTCGGCATCGCCCGCGTCCCGGCCAACGCCCACCGCAGAGGAGCCAGCATGAGGGCAGCTGTCACCGGTGGAGCCGGCTTCATCGGCCACCACCTCGTCGGCAGCCTCCTGGCACGCGGCGACGAGGTGGTGGCGATCGACGACTTCTCGAGCGGCGACCGGTCGCGCCTGGCGCCCTTCCGCGATCGCGTCGCGGTCACGGAGGGCAGCGTCCTCGATCCTGCGGCACTCGACGCCGTCTTCGCCGGCTGCGAGGTTGTCTTCCACGAAGCGGCGATCGCGTCCGTCGCGCAATCCCTCGTCGAGCCGCGGACGACCAACGACGTCAACGTCAGCGGAACGATCGAGGTGATGCTCGCGGCGGCTCGACGGGGAGTTCGGCGGGTTGTGTTGGCCAGCTCCTCGGCCGTCTACGGGGTCCCCGCGGAACTCCCGTGCCGGGAGACCCAGCGGCCCGATCCGCAGTCTCCGTACGGCGCGAGCAAGCTCGCCGGGGAGCACTACCTCCACTCGCTCGGCCGCCTCTACGGTGTCGAGACCGTGGCCCTCCGGTACTTCAACGTGTACGGGCCCGGCCAGGATCCGGCGTCCGAGTACGCGGCCGTCGTCCCCCGATACGTCGCCGCGGTCCTCAAGGGGCACCGGCCCGTTGTCAACGGCACCGACGACATCTCACGCGACTTCGTCTTCGTTGACGACGTCGTCGTCGCAAACCTCCTTGCCTCGCGGGGCTCGAGCCCGTCGCGCCTGACGTGCAACATCGCGAGCGGCACGGGGACGAGCCTTCGTGAGCTCCTCGCGGCGGTCTGCCGCGCAGCCGGTCGCGAGGCAGACCCGGTCTACGGCCCGGCGCGGCCCGGCGACATCCAGCACTCCCTCGCCGACGTCTCGCTCGCGCGGCACGCGCTCGGCTACAACGTCAAGGTCAGCCTCGGCGAAGGGATCGCCCGCACCCTCGAATTGCTTCGTTCCGGCGGCGCGACCTCGAGCAGCGGTGCCGAGCGCTAGCTCTGCAGCTGGCGCAAGCCATCACTCGGGACACCACGATCCTGGGTGGACCGTCGAGCTCAGCCGGGGCAAGGAATGGCCGGTCCCCAAGGCCCTTGAGGCTCCTGTCCTTGTCGCGCCGCAGCCGGGCAGATGACACGCCCGCCTGTCCTATCCCGAGCCCTGCCAGGACCATGAGACCCTGAAGGGCTCGCAGCCGATCACGTGCTTGAAGTGGCGGAGGCCTGACGAGGCTCCCGGGAACATGTCGTACATGAGCCAGGACGGGCGGCCGGATTCGGCGCGGGCCTGGATCAGCCACTCGACGACACCGAGCACCAGGAGATACATCACGCCGTCGTCGAGCGCACCGGCATGGCCCAACAGCCGTTCCATGCATGCCACGTCACCGCACGGCCGCACGCAGAGGTACGCCTGGAGCGCGCCCGCCGCGTCGACGACCCCGAACACGTCGGCGGTGCGGCCGAGGTAGTCACGGACCACCTGCTCGTCGAAGTAGGCGGGATGCATCGGGCGTCCCTGCCGCTCACTCGCGGATCGGTTGACGGCGAGGACCTCGTCGAGCCGCGAGAGCGGGTCGATTCTCGTGACGACGTGACCCGCCTCTCTCGCATGCTTGATCCGTCTCCTGGCGAGGCGGCTGATCTGGCGCTGGTACTCTTCGACCGTGTCCGGGAGCCGAATCAGTGCCACTCCCCACGCCTTGTTCTGGATCAGTCGCCACCTGGCGTGCCGACGGGTGAACGCCTCGAACAGGTCGCGACACCGCTCGTCGCCGGACATCGCGATGGACGTCCGGGGAAGGCGGTAGAGCTCGAGGGCTTCGCCGAGGAGTCGAAGGCGACTCACCTCTCCCTGCCTTTCGCCCGGGCGCCGACATCGCGCCCTGCAGAGGCTATGGCCTGGATCTCGGCGTAGAGGTCCACGAGCGAGGCCGACTCGGTCTCCCAGTTCCACCGCCGATGGGCGGCTTCGAGGCATCGCGTGCGGAGGCGTGCCCGCTCGTCGTCCGACAGATCGACGATCGCGCGGACGGCGGCTGCGATCGACGTCGGTTGCGCTGGGTCGCACACTCCTCCCAGCGGTCCCGCCGGATCGCCGAGAACGACCTCGCGCATGGTCGGGAAGTCGCTGACCACGACGGGGACTCCGGCAGCGATGCTCTCCCAGAGCTTGTTGGGCGTACAGAGCCAGTGGTTCAGCGTCGACCGCTGAAGCGCGATCACGTCGACATCCGCGCCGGCGACCCAGCCAAGGAGCTCGCTCGGCGGTACGGCATCGAGCACGTGAAGCCGCCCTCCGAGGCGGCGGTCGCGAGCGATCTCGTCGAGCTTCGGGCGGGACGCACCGAACCCCAGGAGGGCCAAGTGTGCCGTCTCGAGTCCCGGGACGAGGAGTGCTTCCGTGAGCTCCTCGATGCCACGGTTGGGGCTGAAGGCGCCGTGGTAGAGGATGATCGGCCGAGGGGCCGGTACCCCGGCGATGGCGCGCAGGTGCAGCGTCGCGTCCGCCGGAGGCGTCCAGCGCGGCGGGCAGTTGCGGACGACAAGCGTCCGACGAGGGCGGAGGCGGGTCCGAAGGACGCCGGCATATCCCTCATTGACCGTGACCAGCGCCAGCGCGCGGCGGGCGAGGCGCCCCTCGTACGCCGCCAATCCGCGACGGAGGACGCGGGGGAGTCTCGCCCCGGTCCCCGTCTCCAGGAAGATCTCGTGGCTGTCGTACACCAGACGGCAGGGCGATCGTACGAGCCGCCCCACCGCCAGGAGCCCGGTCAGGTCGTGGACATGCCAGACGTCCACGGGACCGGCCGCGGCAACGGCCATGCGGCCCCATGCCCGGAGCGTTCGAGCGTACCCGATCAGCCAGCGGAGACGGTCCACGACCCGTCGGGTGGTCGAGGTCCGGCGCTCGCCCAGGAACGGGCTGCTCCCGTCGGGCAGCACCGAGGCACCCGCCGGCGTGCGAGCCAGAACACGGAATGATGCTCCGGCTGGACCTGTTCCCGTGAGGCAGCAGATGGTGACGGTATGGCCAGCGATAGAGAGGGTCTCCGCCTCGCGCAGCACCCGGCTGTCGTGCGTCACGTCGCCGTACAGCGCCATCGCGATCCGGAGTCCCGGGTGCCTGGCATCGGCGCCGAGCGAGGGCATCGCATTCATCGGATCATGTTCCGGGCTCAGGTCGCACGCTCCCAATCGTTCTCCCGGGCCGGCGAACCCGAGTCTAGCGGACTGGCCCGTCATTCCACACCGAGATGCAAGGGGGTTGACGATAGCGTGGCTGAGGCCGTCTGGATCACGCCTGGCTACCCGTGGGCGGAACAGCCCGTCGGCGGCATCTTCCACCAGACTCAGGCTCGCGCGCTTGCCCGCCTGGGTCTCGACGTCACCGTGCTCGCGCCGACTCCCTGGACGCCGTGGCCGCTGTCAAGGCTCCGCCCGCGTTGGCGCCAGTACGAGCGAGCCCCTCGCCTGGCGGACGACGCCGGCGTGACCGTGGCTCGGCCGCGATATCCGAATGTCCCGGGCCAGCCAAGCTGGGCCCAGCCCGATCGCCTGATTGCCAGGGCCGCGTGGCATGCGCGCCGCGACTGGGCGGGCGCCCGACTCGTCCACGGCCACGGCGCCGTCGAAGGTTTGGCCGCATGGCGGCTCGCGCGGCGGGCGGGCCTCCCGCTCGTCCTGACGTTTCACGGGAGCGACGTCAACACGTGGCCCGACGGGCACCCGGACCGCCTTGCGGACTTCCGTGGTGCCGTACGGCATGCCGGTGCCGTGATCGCCGTGAGCGCCGCCCTCGCCGGGCAAATCCGCGCGCTGACCGGCGTGGAGGCGCTTCATCTGCCGTTGGGCTCTGACCATCGGCTGATTGCCGCGTCCGCGGTTCCTCGCCGGGAAGCCCGCCACACGCTGGCCCTTCCGGAGGATCGGATCGTCGTGCTGTTCGTCGGGCATCTTCTCGCCGCCAAGGGCGTTCGCGAGCTCGCCGAAGCCATCGTCGCCGTGGGCGACCCCTTCCTTGGCGTGTTCGTCGGCGGCGGCCCCGAAGCCGGGTATGGAACAGGAGCCGCGGGCGCCGAGGGGCGCCTCGTGTACACGGGGGAACGGCCGCACGACGACGTCGTCCGCTACATGTCCGCAGCGGACGTCCTCATCCTGCCATCGCACCGAGAGGGCTTGCCCACCGTGCTCGTGGAAGCCGGTTCGCTCGGGCTACCGGTGATCGCAAGCGACGTCGGGGGGATTCCCGAGCTCCTGGGGCGCGATCGCGGCACCCTCCTCGCCGGTCAGTCGGCGGCGGCGATCGCGGCCGCCCTGACGGGATTCCGCGCCGGTCGCGGGGCTGCGCAGGCGGCGGCCCGCCGCCTGCGCGCGTACGTGATGGAGATGTACGACGTGGACGTCAACGCGGCGAGGCTGCTCGCCTGCTACCGATCGGTCGCCGCCGACCTCTCGGTGCGGTGAGCCCCGGGTCGGGTGAGACGACGGCGCCCCGCTAACCCCGCCGGGCTCCCCGGCTCCTGATACGGAGACCGTATCGCAGGCCCTCCACGACCCGCCCGACGTCGTCGCGCCCATTGACAGCACGGTCCACGCGCCAGTGCCGCGGATGGACGAGGACGGAGACCACGGGCTCGCCGGCCTTCACCGCGGCAGCCGGATCCGCCGGCTCCCAGAACCGCGGGTACGGCGCGTCCGTGTACCGCCGCGGCAGGTGGCGCAGGTAATTGCCGTCGTATGTGTCGAGATCGACGTCAACGCTCCGACGGAACTCCGGGTCGGCGAGGATGAGCCAGTTCGACACCCCGAGGCGTCGATTGACGAAGTCCCCGTGCGACGCCACAACCCGCATCGGCAAGCCTGTCGTCGCCCGGAGGTGGTGGAGGTTCTCGGCGAATTGGTCGCGGGCCTCCGAGATGTGCCGGACGGCTTCCGCTCGGCTCGCGATCCCGAGTCGCTTTGCGACGCTCGTCAGCTCCTCGTAGTGGTAGCTCGCCTCGCCACCGGCTGCGGCGATCCGGGCCATGAGGTCAAGCGCGACCGTGGAGAGCCGGAAGAAGTAGGAGGTGTTGATCGCGAGCCCATGATCGATGTTCCACATTGCGGCCGCTGTGCGAGGGTCCGTGTCGACGTCGTGGCGGAGCACAAGGTAGCGCCGGGCCGGATCGAACCCGCCCTCGGCGATCCGCTTCCAGGCGCTTCCCACAGAATGGACCTGATATCCGGCTTCGAGCGCCGACTCCAGGAAGTACCGGTAGTCGTCGAGGCGCGATCCCATCAGGAAGTCGCTGACCACGCGGTCCCGGATCGTGGCGAGGGTGGCCCGCACGCGTCGCGGATCGGTCAAGACGCCTTCGTACTCGGGCCAGGGCCATCATGCGCCCCCGCGCGCGCCAGTGGGCGCGAGGTCGTGACCCCGGATTCAAGGCTTCCGTACTCGCCGTAGTAGCCGGTCTGGTCGAAGTGCGCCTTGGTCGGCACACGGTTGAGGGCGACGCCGAGGACGTTGGCTCCGGCGCGCCCGAGCGTCTCGCGCGCCATCTTGACGACGCGCCGTTTGCTGCGGGCCGCATCGACGACGAGGAGCGTCCCGTCCGCAAAGGAGCTCAGCACCGCCGAGTCGGTGACGGCCTGGAGCGGCGGGCTGTCAAAGATCACGAGGTCCGCGCTCTCTTGGAGGATCTTCGTCACGGCACGCATCCGCTGCGACCCCAGCAGCTCGGCTGGATTCGGCGGCAGCGGGCCTGTCGTGAGCACCCGAAGATTGGGCTCCTCCGTCAGGTGGGAGACGGAGTCGGGGAGCATCGAATCGTTGCGCAACATCGTCGTGAGGCCTTGCGCGTTCGGAAGGTCGAACATCACGTGCACCTGCGGCTTGCGCAGGTCGGCATCGACGAGGAGGATCTTCCGCCCTGCCTGGGCGAAGACCACGGCGAGGTTCGAGGCCGTGACCGTCTTTCCTTCTCCCGGCACTGCGCTCGTGACGAGGAGCGTACGCAACGGAGCGTCGACGGACGCGAACTCGACGTTCGCGCGCAGCGTCCGATACGCCTCCGCCACACCCGATCGAGGGTAGAGGAGCGCGGCGAGCTGGTAGATCTCGCTCCGACCCCGATCGCCCTTCATCCGCACGATCGTGCCGAGCGTGCTGAGGCTCGCGACCTCCTGGACCGTCTCGGCGTCCTTGATCGAGTCATCCAGCTGTTCCGCCAGGAACGCGACGGCGCCGACTCCCAGCAGGCCGATCAGTGCCGCGAGGAGCGTGTTCAGGAGGGTCCGCGGTAGGACGGGGTCCGTGGAAGCGTCGGCCGGCTCGACGACGGTGAGCAGGTTCGAGGCGCTCCCCGACGAGAAGGAGAGCAGCGTGGCGTACGTCGAGCGTAGGCTGGCCAGCCGCCCTTCGAGGGTCTGGAGCTGGGATTCCTGCTGGCTCGTCCGGTTCTCCACGGCGCTCAGGGCGTCGACACGGTTCTGGGTCGACTCGATCAGCGCCTGAGTGGCCGCGAGGTCCTGGTCGATGGACTTCTGGAACTCGACCTCCCGGCCCTGGATCGCCGGCGAGGCGGCGATCAGCTGCTGGGCGAGGGCGTTCGCGATGGCCGCGGCGCGGTCCGGGTCGGGGTCCTGCGCGGTGATGATCAGGAGTGTGCTGTCGCGCGGCGCATCGACCATCACATGGCCCGAGAGATCGCCGGCGGTCTCCTCGAGGCCGAGACTCTTGATCACGCCCTCCAGGGTCGGCCGGGTCTTCGCCACGGCCGCATACGTCGCCGAGAGGCTCTGGGCGACAAGAAGCTGCGTGTAGTCGGGGTTCACCGACGAGAGGGCCTGGCCTACGAGGAGGGTGGCCTTCGATTCGTAGACCTTCTGCTGGAGGTTGCTCACGATGAAGGCGGCGCCGCCGGCCAGCAGCGCGGCGACCAGCATGAGCGGCAGCCAGGTCCGGACGGTGGCGATCAGGCGGCGGAGGTCCACGAGGCTTCTTCTACTCCGGCCCCGATTCGAGGGGCGATGATGGCGGTGCCGGAACGACGCTGCGGCGAATGTGCTCGGCGATCATCGACGAGCGGTCCGAACGCGTCAACCGGCCGATCCACCTAGGACGAGGCGCCGGCGCGACCCCCGGCGGGAGACGGCGGAAGCGGGATGACGAGGCGCTGGCCGTCGCGGATGGCGGCGTTGGGTGCGAGACCGTTCGCCATGGCCAACTGCTCGAGCGTGACGCCGTAGGCGGAGGCGATCCGGGCCAGTGTATCGCCCGCCCGCGCCACGTGGATGACCGCCGGCATCCCGCTGACCGGCGACGGCCCGGCCGCCCTCGCGGCTCGCTGCCGGGCCGCCTCGCGGGCCTTGTACAGGCCGCAGCTCACGAAGTTCGCGCTGAGGCAGTAGCTCGACTGGCGGGCCAGGTCGACCTTGTCCGGGCTGCGGCCGGCGTGGCACCGGTGGCCGGGGTGCGGGAACGTGTAGTGCGTCCGCGAGTCGCCGGCGAGCCCCAGCAACGGACAGGCCTGCGGGTCGGGAGAGTCGCGATCGCGGTATGTCATGACGGTCCATCATAGAGCGGCGACTCGTGGGCTCTGCCAGGGCCGGATCTTCGCGCGGCCGTCGTGTCGGGGCGACCGCTTTGGCGCCTCCACGACCGCCTCCGGGCGATGACGGTGCGCGGGCGCACCGAACGGCCGAACCGGGAGCGCTTTGCGGGCTATTGGTACTAGGCATGATCCGCCGGTTGTCATAGCCTAGGGGTCCGGGCCGGCTGGGGCGGCTTCGCGTATGGAGTCCCCGCGCCTCTCGGCGCCGGGGGAATCATCGATCTGTCACCGGGGGATTCGGAGTCACCACCGCGGGTGACCGGGTGAGCCTGCCTGTCCGCTTGAGGGGTTCAATGTCCGTCCGCCGCCAAGTCCCGCCGACGCTGCCGTTGGCCGGGCCTCCGGCATTGCCGGGCGAGCGCGCGAGCGACGACCTGCCCCTTCCCGGCACCGGCTTCCGGGCCAGGCCCTTCGTCTGGCATCCGCGCGGCCGCTACCTCCTGGCGATCGACCTGCTGGGCATCTTCGCCGCGTCGTATGTCGCCCTCACGCTTCGCTTCGACCGCGTCACCTGGCCGAGCATGGTCCCGGACTTTCCCTTCGTCGTCAGCCTGCTGCTCGCCGTCCGGACGGTCACCAACATCCTGCTTGGCCTCTACAGCCGACGCTGGCGGTTCGCGAGCGTGCCGGACCTGGAGCGGATCGTCGCCGCCGTGGCGCTCGGGTCGCTGGGCAGCATCGCCCTCTTCTACGGCGCGACCTTCCTCGCCACCGGGGCATGGGCCGACGGATTCCCGCGCTCGTTCTGGCCGATCGAGCTGCTCCTCAGCGTGGCGATCCTCGGTGGCGTCCGGTTCGGGATCCGGGTCGCCTCCGAGCACGCGGAGACCGTGGCGACGACATCGAGGGTCGCGGACCGGGCGACACTCCTCTACGGTGCCGGCCATGCCGGTGTCCTCATGGCCCGTTCGGCCCGCCGACACCCGGGATCCGGCGTGCGTCCGGTCGGGTTCCTGGACGACGACCCCGA
Source organism: uncultured Chloroflexia bacterium (assembly GCA_963821235.1). Lineage (GTDB taxonomy): Bacteria > Chloroflexota > Limnocylindria > Limnocylindrales > CSP1-4 > CTSoil-043. The sequence goes on along the minus strand of CAWGCS010000001.1, from coordinate 1,228,956 downwards.
CCTGACCGGCGGGATCGTCGCCGGGCTCCGCGTCTTCGGCGGCCTCGGGGCGATGGAGCGGGCCGTGGCCGCAACAGGCGCCCAGACCCTCCTCATCACGATGCCCAGCGCGCACGGCCAGGCCGTCCGTCGCATCGTCGAGGCCGCGCTCGCGCTCCGCCTCGACGTCCGGACCGTCCCTCCGCTCAGCGATCTCCTCGATGGCAGCGTCGACGCCTACCGCGTCCGGAGGGTCCGCGTCGAGGACCTCCTCCGGCGCCCGATCGTGACCGAGCACGCGGCCGGCGTGGAGGAGATCATCCGCGGCCAAACGGTGGTCATCACCGGGGCCGGCGGGTCGATCGGATCCGAGCTGGCGCGGCAGGTCTTCGCCCTCGAGCCGCGTCGCCTCGTCCTCGTCGACCGGGCGGAGAGCCCGCTCTACCTCGTGCAGCGCGAGCTCGAGACCCGGCGCACCCGGGGTCGGGGCAGCGGCGAGCTGCGGGTGCACCTCGCCAACGTCGCGAGCCGCGCCACGATGAACCGCCTGATCACCGCCGAGTCGCCGAACGTGATCTTCCACGCCGCCGCGTACAAGCACGTGCCGATGATGGAGGAGCACCCCTCCGACGCGGCCCACGTCAACATGGGCGGGACGCTCATGCTCCTGGAGGCCGCCGCCAAGGCCGGCGTGGACCGGTTCGTCTTCGTCTCGACCGACAAGGCGGTCCGCCCGACCAGCGTGATGGGCGCCAGCAAGCGCGTCGCGGAGATGCTCGTCAAGGACGCGGCCCGGCGAACGGGGCGTCCGTACGTCTCCGTGCGCTTCGGGAACGTCCTGGGCTCCACGGGCAGCGTGGTGCCGATCTTCCAGGAGCAGCTCGAGAACGGCGAGCCGCTGACGATCACCCACCCCGACATGACGCGCTTCTTCATGGCGATCCCCGAGGCAGCGTGGCTGATCCTCGACGCCGCGGCCCTCGGCCGGAACGGCGATCTCTTCGTCCTCGACATGGGCGAGCCGGTGCGGATCATGGACCTGGCTCGCGACCTCGTCCGCCTCGCTGGGCGCGATCCCGACAGCCAGCCCATGGAGACGGTGGGTCTCCGCCCGGGCGAGAAGCTCCACGAGGAGCTCTTCTACGACGTGGAGCAGGTCGAGCCGACGGCCAGCGCGAAGGTCCTGCGGGCGATCGCTCCGTCGCCGCCACCCGACGTCCGGGACGACGTTCGGCGGCTGCTGGCGCTCGCCACCGGCGACGACGAGCAGGCGCTTGGCGCCGCGCTGCTGGCCTACGTCCGCCGCGTGGATGCGCCCGAGCCCTCCGGGCGGCCGGTGGGCGCGACGGCGCCCGGGGGGGACCGCCGCCGGGGCGTCAGTCCGTCGCGAAGGCCCTCCTCCGAGACCGTCGCCATCGCGCAGGACTGAGGATGACGGAATCCCCGCCGTACCTTCCGTTCGCCCGCCCCTCGATCACGGAGCGCGAGAAGCAGGCCGTGCTCGAGGTCCTGGAGTCCGGATGGCTCACGACGGGGCCGCGGGCGAAGCTCTTCGAGGAGCGCTTCGCGGCGACGGTCGGAACGCGCCACGCCATCGCCCTGAACTCCGCCACGGCGGCGCTCCACCTCGCCCTCGAAGCCCTGGGCGTCGGACCCGACGACGAAGTCATCGTGCCGACCTGGACGTTCGCCGCGAGCGCCGAGGTCGTCACCTACCGGGGGGCCCGCCCGGTCCTGGTCGACATCGACGCCCGCAGCCTCAACGCCACGCCGGAGGCCATCCTCGCGGCGGTCACGCCGCGGACCAGGGCCGTGATCGCCGTCCACGTCGCCGGCTTGCCGATGGAGATCGAGCGGCTCGTCGCGCTGCTGGAGCCTCGCGGCATCCCGGTCATCGAGGACACGGCGCACGCGTTCCCCAGCCGGATCGGCGGACCCACCGGCCGCCACGCGGGGACGATCGGGCAGGTCGGCGCGTTCTCGTTCTACGCGACGAAGACCATCACCACCGGCGAGGGCGGCATGCTCGTCACCGACGACGACGGGATCGCCGCCCGAGCGCGGGTCATGTCGCTCCACGGCATCAGCCGCGACGCCTGGAACCGCTACGCGGCGAGCGGCTCGTGGTACTACGAGATCGAGGACGCTGGCTACAAGTACAACATGACGGACATCGCGGCAGCCCTGGGGCTGGCCCAGCTCGAACGCGCGAGCGAGCTGCGGGCGGCACGACAGGCGCTCGCGGCGGCCTATACGGCCCGCCTGGGCGAGCCCCCGTTGGGCGAGCTCCTCGCGCTGCCCGCCGGCGCGCCGGACGGTTCGCACGCCTGGCACCTGTACGTCATCAGGCTGGCGCTCGACCGGCTCACCATCGACCGGGGCCAGGTCATCGAGGGGCTGAAGGCGCTCGGGATCGGGACCAGCGTCCACTTCATCCCGCTGCACCTCCACCCGTACTACCAGCGGCGCTGGGGCTACGCGGCCGCGGATCTCCCGGTTGCGACGCGGGAGTACGCCCGGGTCATCTCGCTCCCCATCTGGCCGGGGATGTCCACGGCCGACGTCGATCGCGTCGTGGACGGCCTGGGGGCGGTCCTCACGGCGGCACGCCGCTGAGCCGGTTCCCCGGCGCGGGTGCGGGTCAGCGGAGGACGGTCCCGACCGTCCTGGCGAGGATCCGAAGGTCCAGCAGCATCGACTGGCGATCGAGGTAGTCGAGGTCGAGGCGGAGCTTGGCCGGGAGGATCTCGTCCCGGTATCGCTCCTCCACGTCGGGCCCGCTGAGCCGGTCGGCCTCGTCGTGGAACGCCAGCTGGGCCAGCCCCGTGATCCCGGGCCGGGCCGTGAACACCCGTCGGTGGACCGGATCCGACCAGTCGACGTAGCGAGGGTCCTCGGGTCGAGGGCCCACGAGGGACATCTCGCCGCGGACGACGTTGCAGAGCTGGGGCAGCTCGTCGAGCCGGTATCGCCGCAGGATGCGCCCGAGCGGGGTGATGCGCGGATCCCGGGCGGTGGTGATGCCCGCGCCGGTCGACCCCTCCGCCATCGTTCGGACCTTCAGGATCGTGAAGACCACGCCCCCCTCGCCGACCCGGGGGGCTCGATAGAGGAACGCTCCGCGGTCGCCGGTGAGACGCATCGCCAGTGCGATCCCGGCGAGGACGGGCGTCGCGATCGCGAGCGCCGGACAACCCACGACCACGTCGAGGAGCCGCTTCGAGGTCACGCGACGCAAGGCCACGACGCCCTCACGCGTACGGTCGGAAGACCGGCTTCACTGGGCGCCCACGCAGGTGGAGCGAGATCCCATCCTCGAGGGCGCGCCGGTAGACGCGGAGCGCCGCGCCCACCGCGTCGACGGTCTGGTCGATGGCCGCGTCGTCGTGGGCGGCCCCGACGACGAACGACGGGGCGAGCACTCCCCGCTCGATCATCTCCTGGAGGAACAGCGTCCGGAACGCCTGGGATCGGGCTCCGTCCGCGTCGAGTGTCGCGTAGATGAGGTTGCAGGGCCGGCCCAGGAGGAAGAACTGCTGCTCCACCCCGGCCGCCGCGGCTGCGGCCCGGACCCCGGTCGCGAGCCGCTCACCGCGCTCGACCAGCCGCTCGCAGATGCCCTCGGCCTCGTAGATCCTCATCACCTCGCAGGCGGCCGCGAGCGCGTGGGTCTCTGCCCCGTGGGTCGTCGACAGGAGGAAGACGCGCTCGTCGTCGTGGTGCAGCCCACCTCGCTCCATCACCTCTCGACGCCCGACGAGCGCCGCGATGGCGAACCCGTTGCCCATCGCCTTCCCGAACGTGGACAGGTCGGGCTGCACGCCGTAGACCTGCTGGGCACCCCCCAGGTGCCAGCGGAAGCCCGTGATCATCTCATCGAAGACGAGCAGCGCGCCCCGGGAGGCGCACAGGTCGCGCAGGCCGGCCAGGAAGCCGGGCGCCGGCTCGATCGCGGTCGCGGGCTCCAGCACCACCGCGGCGATCCGGCCCGGGTGGCGGTCGAACAGATCGCGGACGCCGGCGAGGTCGTTGAAGCGGAAGCCTACGGTGAGCTCGCGGATGGCTGCCGGGATGCCCGCCGGCATGGCTGTCCGGCCGATGAACCAGTCGTCGGTCGAGAGGAAGGGTTGATCCTCGCAGATCGCGATGAGGTCCCGGCCCGTCACCGCACGAGCCAGACGTGTCGCCGCCGTCGTGACGTCGGAGCCGTTCTTCGCGAACTTCACCATCTCCGCCGCCTCGATGAGGCGTACCAGGGCTTCCCCGACCTCGGCCTCCATGGCGGTGGGTCGGACGAAGTTGGTGCCGCGCCGCATCGCCCGCGTGGCGGCCCGGACCACCCGCGGCTCGGCATGGCCAAGGGTCACCGAGCGCAGGCCCGCTCCATACTCGACGTACACCAGGCCGTCCACGTCGCGCACGCGGCAGCCTCGGCCGGCCACGAGCACCGGGGCCATGCCCTCGGGATACTGGTCGTCGCCCTTGGCATAGGTGTGGGCGCCGCCCGGCACGAGCGCATGCAGGCGTTCCCCGAGCGCCACGGAGCGGGCGCGGGAGGGGAGCCGATTGGCGCGCGAGCTGGCGGAACGCGACATCGCCCGCATGATGACGGATTCTCGTGGGCGGGATTCCGCTCCTCACGCTCGCGGCGAGGTCCATCGTGCGCGTCCGGGCGATCGCACCTACCCTTCGGCGACGACAGCCGAACCGAGCACTTCTCGCTCGATCCGCTGGACGGGACCGCATGGAGGCAGGCGTGCAGCTCGGCGAGTTCCTGGCGATCCCGTTGCTGCTGCCCGGCCTGGGCGCCTCCATCGTCGCGGCGCCGTTCCTGGGCGGACCGGTCCGTCGGATGCTTCGCACGGGCCCGGTCCTCGGCTGGGCGCTGGTCGTCACCCTCGGACTGGTCCTCTCGGCGACACTCACCCCCTCTCGCGATGCGCTCGACCTCGGGGCGGTCGGCAGCCGAACCTGCGATCTCTCGAGGGTGGGGTTGATCACGGCCGACGAGCTCTTCCAGCTCGGTGACACGAGCTTGAACGTGCTGCTGTTCCTGCCGCTCGGGGTCGTGCTCGGCCTCGTCCCGCGGTCCCGTCGCAAGGCGGTGATCGTCGCGGGCGCGGTCGCCCTCCCCTTCGCCATCGAGGCCGCCCAGGCCCTCGTCCCGTGGCTCGACCGCGCCTGTCAGGGCGCCGACGTCGTCGACAACCTGTCCGGGCTGGTGAGCGGGCTCGCGATCGGGGCCGCGACCGGGCAGCTCGCCGGGGCGGTGCGTCGGCGAGCCGGCTGAGGCGGGCGGGCGGAGCCATCCCCGTCGGCGAAGGGCGCTCCCCCCGCTCAGGGGAGCGCGAGGAGCCTCGCCAGGGACGTCGTGTCGGACGCCAGGGCGACCGCCGCCGCGCCGACGACCAGGCCCGCCGCCACGACCGCGGCGACGAGCCGGCCGAGGTGGCGCGGGCGACCGGGACGCGATCGCTGCGTCGGGGCGACCGGCCAGAGGATGTCGATCTCGGGGACGACCCGCGGGACGCCGGCCACGCCGGAGCGCGGCTCCAGGTGCGGCACGCGCTTCGCCCGGGCGGCAGTGCGGGGCCGCGGCCGACGGGCCGTCACGCTGCGTGGCCCTCGGCGGAGGCGTGCGGCGCACGCAGGCAGGCAGCCGGCGCACGCACGCCGACCAGGCCAACTGCGGGAGCCGTGGCCGTCCCGTGGCGCCGCGGATCCCGCCGGTCGCGCTCCAGCAGGACCGGCGTGCCGGGCGACCTGGCCCGACCCGTGGCGCGCAGCGTCGAGGGAACCCGCGGGGCGTCGACAGACGACCACGCGGCGGGTCGGGCGAGCACCTGGTCCATGGATCTCCCTTTCCGGGGTGGGGCTCCTGCGGCGGCCCGCACCCAGCGGCTCGGGCGGGAGCGTCCACGGTGGCGCCCGAGGCCCGGACCGGCTGCTGCATTGCAGCGGATCGGCCGGGACCCCGATACGGGACCAGTGGTCCCCTGGTCGCGTCCGTTGGTCCGGGGTCCGGCCCGCACCTGCAGTACCGTTGCGGCGTGCTCGTCGCCTGCCGCTGCCGGAGCCGCCGATGACCGCGATCCCCGCCATCTTCCGGGCCTTCGTCGCCAGCCGCGACGGCGAGTCCGTCACCCGCGGCGTCCGCCCGTTCCCGCGCGCCGACCTGCCGCCGGGCGAGGTCGAGGTCAGGGTCGCCTGGTCGAGCGTCAACTACAAGGACGGCCTGGCCACCATCCCGAACGGCCGGGTCGCCCGCATCAGCCCGCTCATCCCCGGCATCGACCTGGCCGGCGAGGTGGTCGCCAGCGCGGATCCGTCGATCGCGGTCGGGAGCGCCGTGCTGGCCCACGGCTACGACCTCGGCGTCGGGCGGCACGGCGGCTACGCGGAGTACCAGCGCCTGCCGGCGGGCTGGGTCGTGCCGCTGCCGGACGGGCTCCCGCCACGTCTGGCGATGGCGATCGGGACGGCCGGCTTCACGGCGGCGCTCTCGGTCGTCCGCCTGGAGGCGCGAGGCCTGCGGCCGGGGAGCGGCCCGGTGCTCGTGACCGGCGCATCAGGCGGCCTCGGCTCCAGCGCGGTCGGGATCCTGGCTGCGCGCGGCTACGACGTCTGGGCCGCCACCGGCAAGCCCGACGAGGCCGACCGCCTCCAGGCCCTCGGCGCGGCGGCGGTCATCTCCCGGGACGAGGTCACCGCCGAGAGCTCCAGGTCGCTCGAAGCGGAGCGCTGGGCGGCGGCCGTCGACTGCGTCGGCGGGGCGACCCTCCCCTACGTCCTGCGGACGCTGCGGCGCGACGGGGCGGTGGCCGCCTCGGGGAACGCCGGTGGGCCCGCGTTCTCGACCACCGTCTTCCCGTTCATCCTGCGCTCGGTCGCGCTCATCGGGATCGACTCGGCCCAGGTCGCCATCGAGGAGCGGCGCTCGATCTGGGCCCGGCTCGCCGCCGACCTGCGCCCCAACGGCCTCGGCGAGTCGCTGGCCGAGGTAACCCTCGATTCCCTGCCGGAGGCGCTCGACGGGATCCTCGCGGGTCGTGCCCGGGGCCGCTGGATCGTCCGGATCGGGGCATAGCCCTCTGGCTCGCCGGGGCGGCCGCCGCGACCGGTCGGGAGCCCGCGCCCGCCGGCGTGCGGCGGGGGATCGCGCGGGCGGGGCCGGGCCGGCGGACGGGGTAGGCTGCGGAGCGTGGAGCCCCTCGAGCGCCGGTTCGTCCCGTCGCAGCCCGTCGACCTGCGCCTCACCCTGGGGATCCATCGTCGCGGGGCGGCCGACCCGACGCTGCGGTTCTCCCGCGACGGGTCGGCCTGGCGGACGTCGCGGACGCCCGAGGGACCGGCCACGCTGCGCCTGGTCCCCGACGGCAGGGGGCTGCGGGCGCAGGCCTGGGGGCCGGGTTCCAGCTGGGCCGTCGAGCAGGCGCCGGAGCTGGTGGGCGCCGACGACGACCCGGGCGGCCTGGCGACCCTCGTGGTCGACCACCACCTGCTTCGAACCCTGGTTGCGCGGTACGGCGCGATCCGGATCGGGCGGACGCGACGGGTGCTCGAGGCGCTCGTGCCGGCGATCATCGAGCAGAAGGTGACCGGCGACGAGGCTCGCGGCGCGTTCGTGGCGCTGGTCCGGCGTCACGGGGAGCCGGCGCCGGGACCGTGGACGGCAGAGCGGCGGGCGGCTCCGCTCCGACTCGCCCCGTCGGCGGAGACGCTCGCTGCGCTGCCCGGTTACGCCTACCATCCGCTGGGCCTCGAGCGACGGCGGGCCGATGCGGTCCGTCTCGCCGCCTCGCGGGCCGCGCGGCTGGAGGCGTGCGCCGACCTCCCGCTCGCCGAGGCCTACGCCCGCCTGTGCGCCCTCCCGCTCGTCGGACCGTGGACGGCCGCCGAGGTGGGCCTCCGGGCGCTGGGCGACCCGGACGCGGTCAGCGTCGGCGATTTCCACCTCTGCCACGCCGTCTGCTGGGCGATCGCGCGCGAGGAGCGCGGCTCCGACGAACGGATGCTGGAGCTCCTGGCGCCCTTCGCCGGCCAACGCGCCCGCGTGATCCGCGTCATCGAGGCGGCCGGCATTCGTCCCCCACGCCGTGGGCCGCGCCTGGCGCCGCGCTCGATCGCCGGAATCTGACGCGCGGCCGGGCAGGCCGGGCCGCGTGGCAGGCGACGAGGCGCGGGCACGACCGGATCATGGGCCTATGCGGAACGTGGTCACGGTCGGCCTCGCCCTGGCTCTCCTCCTGGCCGGGTGCGGGAGCGCGCCGGTCGCGACGCCGACGCGCTCGCCGGGGGTCGCGTCCCCCGCCGCATCGATCGCTCACAGCGGCGCCATGGTCGAGGTGCGCGTCTTCCTCATCCCGCGCGGCGCCGACCCGTGCGGCACCGTCTCGCCCGTGGTCCGCACGGTCGCCGGGCCGGTGGATCCCGCCGTCGTCCTGCGCGAGCTCCTGGCCGGTCCGACGGCGGCGGAGGCTGCCGCCGGCTTCACCAGCCTCTTCGGGCCGCCGACCGCCGACGCCCTCCTCGACGCCCCGGTCGTCGACGGGATCGCGCGGGTCTCGTTCCGGGACCTGCGGCAGATCCTCCCCAACGCCTCGGCGGCGTGCGGGAGCGCGGCGCTCCTGGCCGCCCTCGACGCAACGCTCGCCCAGTTCCCCGGGGTCCGGGGCGCCCGCTACTCGTTCGGCGGCGACGAGGCCGCCTTCTACGAATGGCTCCAGATGGCACCGCCGGACTGACTGGCGGCGACCATCGACGGTGGGCGGTGCGGCGATCTCAGCGCGCGGCCGGCGGCCCCTGGAGCGGCGGACCGCCCGGCGGAGGGGCCTGCCACGGCGGTGCCTGAAGCACGGCGCGACGGCGCTCGTACTCGGCATCGTCGATCTCGCCGCGGGCGTACCGCTGGCGGAGGATCTCGAGGGCGTCGGGACCGGCGCCGGGGCCGCCCTGGCCGGGCGCGCCGCCCGGGCCGGCGTGCCAGGCGGTGGGCGGGCCCTCGTCGCTCCGACCGCGCCGGTCCGCCCGGATGAGCCAGCGGATCCCGAGCACGATGGCCGCGATCACGAGGCCCCAGAACAGGACGATGAGCGCCACGCTCATCAGCCACCACAGCCCGCCTCCCCAGGCGGGCATCGCATCTCCGAGCCGCATCGCGGGCGCTCCTCCTACCCGGGCTGGGCCACGACGAGGATCCGGATCTCCGTCATGTCCTCGATCGCGTACCGGAGCCCCTCGCGGCCCAGCCCGGAGTCCTTGACCCCGCCGTAGGGCATGTGGTCGATCCGGTAGGTCGGCACGTCGTTGAGGATGACGCCGCCGACCTCGAGGCCGTCGAAGGCCGCGAACGCGTTGGCCAGGTCGTTCGTGAAGACGCCCGCCTGCAAGCCGTAGAGCGAGTCGTTCACCTGGCGGACGGCGTCCGCGAAGTCGGAGAAGCGGAAGAGGACGACCAGCGGCGCGAACGCCTCCTGGCTGCAGACCTTCGCGCTGAGCGGGGTGTCGGCGAGGATCGTCGGGGCGAAGTACGTGCCATCGGCCTTCCCGCCGAGGAGGACCCGCCCGCCCATCGCGACCGCCTCGTCGACCCAGGCCTGGGTGCGCCGGGCGGCCTTCTCGTCGACCATCGGTCCAAGGTCGGTCTCCGGCTCCAGGGGGTCGCCCAGGCGCAGCGCCGAGGCGGCGGCCGCGAGCTTCCCGACGAAGGCGTCGTAGACGTCGTCGTGGACGAGGATCCGCTGGACGCTGATGCAGACCTGGCCGGCGTAGCTGAAGGCCCCGACCGCGATCCGCTTGACCGCCCAGTCGAGGTTGGCTGTCCGGTCGACGATCGCGCCGGCATTGCCGCCGAGCTCCAGGACGACCCGCTTCCTGCCAGCCCGCGCCTTCATCGCCCAGCCGACGGCCGGGCTCCCGGTGAACGTGAGGACCTTGAACCGCTCGTCCGCCACCAGCCGGTCGCCGAGCTCGCGGCTCATCGGGAGGATGCTGACCGAGCCGGCAGGCGCCCCGGCCTCCTCGACGATCTCGGCCACCGTGAGCATCGTGAGGGGGTCCTTGGAGGGCGGCTTGAGGACGATCGAGCAGCCCGCCGCGATCGCCGGGGCAAGCTTGTGGGCGGCCAGGTTGAGCGGGAAGTTGAAGGGGCTGATCGCCGCGACGGGGCCGGCCGGGTAGCGGCGGGTGATGCCGACCCGGCCCCGGGAGGAGGCCATCAGGTCGAGGGGCATGACCTCGCCCCCGATGCGCTCCGCCTCCTCGGCGCCCAGGCGGAAGGTGAGGGTCGCCCGGTCGACCTCGACGAGGGCGTCGCGGATCGGCTTGCCGGCCTCGAGGGCGATGAGGCGACCCAGCTCCTCGCGGCGGGCCCGGATGCCGGCGCTGATGTTGCGGAGGGTCGCCGCGCGCTCGTAGGCGGGCAGCCTGCGGGTCACCTCGAAGGCGGCGACGGCCGCGACGGCCGCCTCCTCGTACTGTTCGGGCGTGGCGGCGTAGGTGAGGCCGGCTGGCTCGTCCGGCCGGGCGGGGTTGGCGATCTCCAGGAGCTCGGGCGAGTCGACCCAGCGCCCGGCCAGGAAGATCTTGTGGGGGACGAGGTTCGTGGCGGTGGCCATCACGGTTCCCTCCTGGGGCTGGCCAGCCCGGGCATGCGGCCGATGGTGGACTGCCAGTCTACGCGGCAGCCCAGCCGATCGGCCACGGCGGTCCGGCCGATCCGCGGCGCCTGCGCGGCTCTACGATGGGCGCGAACCCGCCAGGAGGATCGCCATGGCCTCGAACAAGGACGCGCCGCGGAGCTTCCGCACGCTGCTCGCGGTGGCCCCCGGCTCGAAGGTCGACCTTGCCGCGTTCGACCCGGCCGCGACGTTCGGCCGCCGGAGGGAACGCGCCGAGGCCGACCTGCAGCAGGTGCTGTCCCGGCTCACCGACCTCCAGGCCCGGCTGTGGGCGGAGGCCAGGCACCCCGTCCTGATCATCGTCCAGGGGATCGACGCGGCCGGCAAGGACGGCACGATCCGGGTCATCGCCGGTGCCTTCAACCCGCAGGGGACGCCCGTCTCCTCGTTCAAGGTCCCCTCGCCGCTCGAGCTGTCCCACGACTACCTCTGGCGCGTCCACCAGCGGTTGCCCGGCAAGGGCGAGATCGGGATCTTCAACCGCAGCCACTACGAGGACGTCCTCGTCGTGCGGGTCCACCAGCTCGTGCCGGAGAAGCGCTGGCGGAAGCGCTACGGGCACATTCGGGACTTCGAGCGGATGCTCACCGACGAGGGCGTGACGATCGTCAAGTGCTTCCTCGCGATCGACCGCGAGGAGCAGCGCCAGCGCTTCCAGGAGCGCGTCGACGACCCGACGAAGCGCTGGAAGTTCAGCTTCGGCGACCTCGAGGAGCGGAAGCGCTGGGACGACTACCGGGCGGCCTTCGAGGAGATGCTCGAGGAGACGTCCACGGCGAACGCCCCCTGGTACCTGGTTCCGGCCAACCGCAACTGGCTGCGCAACCTGGCCGTCGGCGAGATCCTGGCCGACACGCTCGACGACCTGAAACCAGCCTATCCGCCGCCGGCGGAGGGCGTCGAAGGCACCACCGTCGTCTAGCGCCTCAGCGGCGCCGACGCGTCCCGCCGAAGAGCGTCCCGAAGACGCCGCGGATCAGCCCGCCCCCGACCTGCTCGATCATCCTGTTGCGGGCCCGCGCCTCCTGCTCCTCCTGGCGGCGCCTGGCGGCATCCTCGCGGGCCTGCTCCCGGGCCTGGGCCTTGGCCTCGCGTTCCGCTTCGCGACGGACGCGCTCGAGCTCGCGCGCACGAGCCTCGATCTGCCGCCGCTCCTGGGCCGGCGTCGGGACCGCCGCTCCCGGGACGCCGGTCGCCCCGGCGACGGCCGCCTTCGCCGCCGCGAGCCGCGCCGAGATGATCTCGTGAGCGCTCTCCCGGTCGATCGGCGTGGCGTACGTCGCGTAGAGGGCTCCGGCCCGGATCCGCCGATCGAGCTCGTCGGGCGGGATCGCCGCCATCAGCGAATCGGGAGGCACGAGGCGGGTGGGAGCCAGGGGCGTGGGGACCCCGCGCGGGGTCAGGACCGTCACCAGCGCCTCGCCCGTGCCCAGCGACGTGATCGCGGTCCCGGCGTCGAAGAAGTCGGTCATCGGGAACGTGCGGACGGTCTTCTTCAGGTTGTCGGCGTCTTCGGGCGTGAAGACCCGGAGTGCGTGCTGGACGCGATTGCCGAGCTGGGCCAGGACGGAGGCCGGGACGTCGGTCGGCACCTGAGTGACGAAGAAGACGCCGACGCCCTTGGAGCGGATGAGGCGGACCGTCCGCTCGACCTGGTCGAGGAGCGCCTCCGTAGCGTCGTCGAAGAGGAGGTGGGCCTCGTCGAAGAAGAAGGCCAGCTTCGGCTTGGGAAGGTCGCCGGCCTCGGGCAGCGCCTCGTAGAGCTGAGCCAGGAGCCAGAGCATGAAGGTGCTGAAGAGGACCGGCTTGTCCATCACGTCCGAGAGCTCGAGGATGCTGATGATCCCCTGCCCCGCCGGGGTCGTCCGCATGAGGTCCTCGACCTCGAACTCCGGCTCGCCGAAGAAGGCGCTGGCGCCCTGCTGCTCGAGGCCGACGATCGAGCGGAGGATGACCCCGAGCGTCGCCGGGCCGATCCCGCCGTAGTCCTCGAGGACCACCTTGCCCTGGTCCGTGCCCAGGAACTTGAGGGTCGTGCGCAGGTCGTCGAGGTCGAGGAGGGCCAGGTCGTGGTCGTCGCAGTACTTGAAGACGAGGGCCAGGACGCTCGTCTGCGTCTCGTTGAGGTCGAAGACCTTGCCGAGCAGCAGCGGGCCGAAGGAGTGGACGGTCGCCCGCACCTGGGCCCCGAGCTTGCCCGACAGCGACAGGAGCTCCACCGGGTGGCCGTCCGGCCGGAACTCCCAGCCGAGGTCCCTGGCACGTGCCAGCACCTTGGCGTTGGTGGCGTCGCCGGGGAGGGCCAGGCCGGTCAGGTCGCCCTTGATGTCGGCGACGAGGACCGGCACGCCGGCCGCGGACAGCTGGCCGGCCATCAGCTGGAGCGTCTTGGTCTTGCCGGTGCCCGTGGCGCCCGCGATGAGGCCGTGCCGGTTCAGCATGGAGAGGGCGACCTGGACGCGGACGTCGGGGATGGCGTCACTGCCGTCCAAGGGGCAGCCGATCACCAGCGCCGGCTCGTCCAGGGCGTAGCCGGCCGCCATCGCGTCGTGGAACGTCTGGGCCATCGGGCTGCCCTCCTCGGTGTTCCCTCGCTCGGCCGGCGGTGGCCGATCCCGGCCGGGCCGGGCCGGCACCTATCATCGCGCAGTCGCCGGGGCCGAGATGGCCCGACCTACCCGCCGGCGCCGCGCGGATAGCTTCCCAGGACTCGCACCACGGTGGTGGAGCCGGCGAGATCGTGGAGGGCCTGGCGCGTGGCGAGGGCCGCCGCGTCGGCGTCCAGGTCGACCCAGAAGACGTACTCCCAGGGGCGGTCGTGGGCCGGGCGGGATTCGAGCTTGGACAGGTTGAGCTCGTGATCGGCGAAGACGGTGAGCGCCCGGAGCAGGGCTCCCGGCTCGTTGCGGATGCCCATGACGAGCGTCGTGCGGGCCGCCCCCGACGGATCGATCGCGGCGGGCCGGACGGCGGGCAGCTCGGTCCCCGCGGCGGCGACCACGAGGAACCGGGTCCGGTTGTCGGGGTCGCTCTCGATGCCGTCGGCCAGCACCTCCAATCCGAAGAGCGACGCCGCCCGAGGGGAGAGGACGGCGGCCGCGCTGCGCTCGGCGCGATCGACGATGGCCCGGCCGGCACCGGCCGTGTTGTAGGTGGTCAGGAGCGTCCAGGGCCGCCCTCGCAGGAAGGCGTCCGCCTGGCCCAGCGCCTGGATGTGGGAGTAGACCCGCTCGATCCCCTCGAGGGCCTCGCCTGGGAGCGCGGCCAGGCAGAGCCGGACGGGGACGACGACCTCGCCGCGGATCGCCAGGGAGAACTCCAGCAGGAGGTCGTAGTTCTCGCGCACGGTGCCGTTGACGAGGTTCTCGATGGGGATCACGCCGGAGAGCGACCGGCCACTGGCGACCGCCTCGAAGACGGCCCGGAAGCTGGTCACCGGGACGGCCGCGACGTCCTCGCCGAAGTACGCCCGGGCGGCGTCCTCGGCGAACGCGCCGGGCTCTCCGGAGTAGGCGACGACCGACGGTGCGGAGGGCAGCGCGTCCACCTCCGCAGCATAGCGAGGCCGCGCCGGCGGTGGCCGCGACGGGTGCCGCTCCGGCGGATCTACCGGTCGAACCAGCTCCCGCCCAGGTCCTCCGCCCGGGATTCGTCGAGCTCGGCGCGCGAGCCGGCGCGCTCGGCACGCGCCCGGAGCTCCGCCAGGCGGGCATTGCCAGCGGCCTCGGTCGCGCCCGCCCAGGCGTCGTCGGCGAGGAGCGCCCGGATGGCCGCCAGGTAGGCTTCGGCGCAGGCGGCCACGAGGTTGACGTGGCGGGCCGTGCCCACGTACCGCCCGTCGGCCCGCCCGCCGGTCGCCGACGCCGGTGGGGCGACGGCCAGCTCCACGAGGGCGTCGGCGCCGGCCGTCTCGCCGATGGCGTGGACGTCGAAGGCCAGCAGCCGGACGCGGCCACCGAGGACCTCCCCCAGGGCGGCATCGACCGCGTCGTAGAGCGAGCCGATCGCGCCGGCGCTCTCCGCGGTCGCCTCCCACTGGTGATCGCCGGCGGCGAGGACCACCGCCGCCCGGGCGATCCCCGACGAGCCCGTCGACATCGTCCAGCGGACGAGGCGCAGGCCCGTCGTGACGGGGTCGGGGGTCTCGCTCATGGCGTTCTCCCGCGGGCGCCCGGCCGGACGCGGCTCATCGCCCGCCGCCGGGGGCCGCCGGCTCGGTGAAGTGGCGCTCGTCGCGACGCCGCAGCTCCGCGCCGGACTTCCAGATCGCATACTCCAGCGAGTCGGCCAGGGCCGCCGCCGAGGCCGCGATGATGTTGGTGTCGGAGCCCATCGTGCTCCAGGTCCGGGCGGCGTCGGCCGAGTCGATGACGACCCTCGTCCGGGCCGCCGTCGCCGCGTTGCCGTCGAGGATCCGGACCTTGTAGTCCACGAGGTGCACGCCGTCGAGCTGCGGGTAGAAGGCCCGGAGCGCCTTGCGAAGGGCGGCGTCGAGCGCGTTGACCGGGCCGTTGCCGTCGGCCGCTGTGTGCAGGACCTCGCCCTCCACCTGGACCTTGACGGTGGCCTCGGCGAGGAGTTCGCGCCCCTCGCGCTGCTCGACGAGCACCGTGAAGTCGACGATCCGGAACGGCGCGACGTAGCCGGCGGTCCGGCGCCGGATGAGGAGCTCGAACGATGCCTCGGCGCCCTCGAAGGCGAGGCCGTCCGCCTCGAGCTGCTTGATCACCTTGGAGAGCTCGCGCGGGTCGAGCCCCTCGAGCTGGTGGCCGAGCTGCTCGGCCCGGATCTGGGTGTTGGCCCGGCCGCCGAGCTCGCTCACGACGAGCCGCCCGCGGTTGCCGACGAGGCCCGGGTCCACGTGCTGGTAGCTCCGCTCGACCTTGGCCACGGCGGCCCCGTGGACGCCGCCCTTGTGGGCGAACGCGCTCCGGCCGACGAAGGGCTGGTAGTCGTTGGGGGTCACGTTGGCGATCTCGGCGACCGCTCGTGAGAGGGTCGTCAGCTCGGCCAGCTCACCGCCGCCGGCGGGCACGAGGGGGAGGTCCGTCTTGAGAGCGAGGTTGGCGAGGACGCTGACCATGTTGGCGTTGCCGCAGCGCTCGCCGTAGCCGTTGATCGTGGCCTGGACGTGGCGGATGCCGGCCTGCACCGCGGCCACGGAGTTGGCGACCGCCAGCTCCGCGTCGTTGTGCGTGTGGATCCCCCAGGTCACCGGCGGGGCGCCGGGGTCGGCCTCGAGCGCGGCACGCGTCTCGCCCACGATCCGCAGCAGCTCGTCGGTCAGCGTGCCGCCGTTCGTGTCGCACAGGACGAGGCTCCGCGCGCCGGCCTGGCGGGCGGCCCGCAGGGTGGCCAGCGCGTACGACGCATCGGACCGGTAGCCGTCGAAGTAGTGCTCGGCGTCGTAGACGGCCTCCCGGCCGCGCTCGACGAGGAAGGCGATCGACTCGGCGATCATGTCGAGGTTCTCGGCGGGGGTGGCGCCGAGGACCTCGATCACGTGGAGGAGCCAGCTCTTCCCGAAGAGGGTCACCACCGGCGTCTCGGCGGCCACGAGCTCGCGGAGGTTGGGGTCCGCGTCGGGCCGGTTTCCGCGGTGGCGGGTGGACCCGAAGGCGGCCAGCTTTGCCCGCTGCCAGCGGATCGCCTTGGCCGCGGCGAAGAACTCCACGTCCTTGGGGTTGGAGCCGGGCCACCCTCCCTCGACGTAGGGCATGCCGTACTCGTCGAGCATGCGAGCGACGCGGAGCTTGTCGGCGAGGCTGAGGACGATGTTCTCGCCCTGCGTCCCGTCGCGGAGGGTCGTGTCGTAGAGGACGACCGGCGGCGCCGCGGCAACGGTGCCGGATGCTGGCTCGGTGGTGGTCAGTGGTGCGGTCACGGTCGCGGTCCTTCGCTGCTGGTCGGGGTCCGGTGAGGCTCGTCGCGGTGGCGGCGCGCCCTCAGGCGGCCGCCCCGGTAATCCCCCCGGCTCCCCCGCCGGCGCCGAGCCGGGCCGTGATCGCCTCCGCCATGCCGACCGTCCCGACCCGCGTGCAGCGCTCGGCGGCGGCGGGGTCGCGCGGCCAGAGGTCGGCCGTCCGGTACCCCTCGTCCAGCGCGCCGCGGACGGACGCCTCGACGGCGTCCGCAGCATCGGCGCGTCCCAGCGACCAGCGCAGGAGCATCGCCCCGGAGAGGATCGTCCCGATCGGATTGGCCAGGTCCCGCCCGGCGATGTCGGGGGCCGACCCGTGGATCGGCTCGTAGAGGCCGTGCAGCCCGTGCGCCGTGCGCCGCGTCCCGATCGACGCCGACGGCAGCATCCCCAGCGAGCCGGCCAGGACGGACGCCTCGTCGGAGAGGATGTCACCGAAGAGGTTCTCGGTCACCAGGACGTCGAAGGCGGCCGGCGAGCGGACGATCTGCATCGCGCAGGCGTCGACGAGACGGTCCTCGAGCTCGACGTCGGGATACTCGGCGGCGATCTCGTGGACGACCGTCCGCCAGAGGCGCGAGGTGGCCAGGACGTTGGCCTTGTCGACGCTGGCGAGGCGCCGACGGCGGCCGCGGGCGAGGTCGAAGGCCAGGCGGGCGACGCGGGCCACCTCCGGCTCCGTGTACGGCAGGGTGTCGCTGGCCGCCCGAGCGCCCCGGGCTCCCGTCGCCTCGATGCGGTCGCCGAAGTAGAGCCCACCGGTCAGCTCGCGGACGATGAGCATGTCGACGCCCTCGAGCAGCTCGGCCCGCAGGGGCGAGGCGGGCACGAGGGCGGGGTGGACGGAGACCGGCCGCAGGTTGGCGAAGAGGTGCAGGCCACCGCGCATGGCGAAGAGAGCCTGCTCCGGGCGGACGGTCGCCCGCGGGTCGTCCCAGGCGGGGCCGCCGACGGCCCCGAGGAGGATGGCGTCGCTCGCCCCGCACGCGGCGAGGTCCTCGTCGCGGATCGCGACCCCGTAGGCCTCGATGGCGGCGCCGCCGACGACGAGGTCGCGCCAGGTGATCTGGAAGCCGAAGCGCGCCGCCGCGGCGGCCAGCACCCGCCGGGCCGCGGCGACGACGTCGGGCCCGACGCCGTCGCCCGGGATCGCGACGAGGCGGTAGGCCGAGCCCAGAAGGCTGCCCTCCGAGGTCACGGGAGGCGCTCCGCCGCTCGGCGCGTGGGAATGACGGTCCCGTCCAGCTCCGCCGCGCGGAGCTTGTTGGCGGCCAGGACGTACGCCTCGAGGGACGCCTCGATGATGTTCGTGGAGAGCCCGTGGCCGGTCACGACGTGCGCCTCGGGGCCGTCGTCGATCGAGCGCCGGCAGCGCAGGAAGACGCGACCCTGGGCATCCTCGCCCTCGGTCACGGCCTTGATCTCGTACTCGACGAGCGTGGGCTCCCAGCCGAGGACCGGCCGAACGGCGTCGTCGACGGCCCGGTACAGGGCGTTGACCGGCCCGTTGCCGGTCGCCTCGCCGGCCCGCTCCTCGCCGTCGAGGGTCACCCGGACGCTCCCCGTGGAGCGGCCGCCGTGGGACGAGGTGACGCTCCAGCCATCGAGGACGATGGAGGCCGCGACGTCGCCGCCGCGCTGCTCGACGAGGGCCAGGAGGTCCGCGTCGGTGACCTCCTTCTTGACGTCGGCCAGGGCGATCGCCTCGCGATAGACGATGTCGAGGGCGTCGCCGGCGACGTCGTGGCCAAGGTCGTGCAGCTTCTTCTGGAGACCCTTGCGGCCAGACAGCTTGCCGATCGTCAGCTGGCTGCCGGAGAGCCCCACCGACTGGGGGGTCATGATCTCGTAGGTGAGCGGGTTCTTGATGACGCCGTCCTGGTGGATCCCGCTCTCGTGGGCGAAGGCGTTGCTGCCGACGACCGCCTTGTTGGGCTGGATGGCGAACCCGGTGAGGTGGCTCACGAGCCGGCTGGCGGCGGAGATCTGCTCGGTCTGGACGTGGCTGAGCAGCTCCGGGAACTGGGTGGGCCGGGTGCGGAGGGCCATCACCACTTCCTCGAGCGAGGCGTTGCCGGCACGCTCGCCGAGGCCGTTGATCGTCACCTCGACCTGGCGGGCGCCGGCCTGGACGGCCGCCAGCGTGTTGGCGGTGGCGAGCCCCAGGTCGTTGTGGCAGTGGACGGAGACGGTCGCGTCGCGCCCGACGAGGTCGACGACCCGCCGGACGAGGGCGCTGAACTCGGCCGGGATCGCATAGCCGACGGTGTCGGGGATATTCACCGTGGAGGCACCCGCCCCGACGACGGCGGCGTAGACGTCGAGGAGGTAGTCGAGGTCGGTCCGGGAGGCGTCCTCGGCCGAGAACTCGATCTCGGCGTCGCGGCCGAGGTGTTCCCGCCCGTGGCGGACCCAGCGGACCGCCTCCGCCAGGGCCTCCTCGCGGGTCAGCTTCAGCTTGTGCTTGAGGTGGATGTCGGACGTGGCGATGAAGACGTGGAGGTGGGGCCGCTCGGCGACCTTGATCGCCTCGATCGCCTTCTGGGGGTCGCCGTCGCGGCAGCGGGCGAGCGCCGCGACCGCCACGCCCTTCGCTTCGCGGGCGATCCGGTTGACCGCCTCCCAGTCACCCGGCGAGGCGGCCGGGAAGCCGGCCTCGATGACGTCCACCTTGAGGCGGACGAGCTGCCGGGCGACCTCCAGCTTCTCGGCGGCCGTGAGGCCGGCGCCAGGCGCCTGCTCGCCGTCGCGGAGCGTGGTGTCGAAGATGCGAACAGTGCCGGCGGGGACGAATGGGCCGGAGGCTACGGGTACGCCCATCAGTGACTGCTCCCCTTGCTGCCGCCGGCCGCCGCCTGGGCCTGGCCGGCCTGCACGATGACCGGGTTGAGGAACGGCATCGCGGCGCGGAGCTCCGCGCCGACGCGCTCGATCTGGTGGTCGCGGTCCTGGCCGCGAAGGCGCTCGAACTCGGGGCGGCCAGCCTCGTTCTCGGCGATCCAGCGGGCCGCGAACGAGCCGTCCTGGATGTCCGCGAGGACGGCTCGCATGGTCTGCCGGACGCGGTCGTCGATGATCCGCGGGCCGGAGACGTAGTCGCCGTACTCGGCGGTGTCGCTGACGCTGAAGCGCATGAAGTTGAGGCCGCCGCGGTACATGAGGTCGACGATCAGCTTCAGCTCGTGCATCGTCTCGAAGTAGGCCAGCTCGGGCTGGTAGCCGGCCTCGACGAGGGTCTCGAAGGCCATCTTGACGAGGGCAGCCGTGCCCCCGCAGAGGACGCTCTGCTCGCCGAACAGGTCGGTCTCGGTCTCCTCGGCGAAGGTCGTCTCGAGGACGCCGGCCCGGGTGTTGCCGATCCCCCGGGCGTAGGCGAGGACGCGCGCCCGGGCGGTCCCCGTCGCGTCCTGGTGGACGGCGAAGAGAGCCGGCACGCCGCCGCCGCTCTCGTAGACGGAGCGGACGAGGTGGCCGGGTCCCTTCGGGGCGACCATCCCCACGTCGACGCCGTCCGGCGGGGTGATCAGCCCGAAGCGGATGTTGAAGCCGTGGGCGAAGAGGACGAGCGTGCCGGGTCGCAGGTTCGGGGCGATCTCCTCGTCCCAGGCCCGCTTCTGGGCCGTGTCGGGGATGACGATCATGACGACGTCGGCGCGGCGGACCGCCTCGGCGGTGTCCAGCACCTGCAGGCCTGCCTCGCCGGCGATGGCGCGGCTCCTCGACGCCGGCGGCAGGCCCACGATCACCCGGACGCCCGATTCCTGCAGGTTCAGCGCGTGGGCGTGGCCCTGGCTGCCGAACCCGATCACCGCGACCGTCTGGCCGGCCAGGGCCGCGGGGTCGGCGTCCGCGTCGTAATACATCTTGGCCGTCATCGCCTGGTCGCCTCCTCGATCGATTGGGCGCCCCGCGACATGACGACCGTCCCGGTCCGCACCATCTCCTTGATCCCGTAGCCGCGGAGCAGCGCGATGAGGGCGTCCACCTCCGGCTCCGCCCCGGTCGTCTCCACGATCACCGATTCGGGCGCCATGTCGACGATCCGGGCCTTGTACATCTCGACGATCGAGATCAGCTCGCCGCGGGTCCGGTCCGTGGCCCGGACCTTCACCAGGGCCAGCTCGTGCTGCACGGTCGGCTCATCGGTGACGTCCTGGACCTTGAGCACGTCGATGATCTTGTAGAGCTGCTTGGCCGCCTGTTCCACGAGGACGTCGTCGGCCCGCAGGGTGATCGTCATCCGGCTGATCTCCGGGTCGTCGAGGTGGCTGACGGCGAGGGACTCGATGTTGAAGTTGCGGGCGCGCATGAGGCTCGCCACCCGGTTCAGGACGCCGGGGCGGTTGTTCACGATCGCCACCAGGACGTGGCGGCGCTGCTCGCCGGTCCCCGGCAGGGCGCGCGGCGGGGGCGCGCTGTGGGAGGGCGCCTTGGCGGATCCGTCGGGGCTCATTCGTCGGCCCCTCCCCAGGTCTCGATGAGGTCGGAGAGGCCCTTGCCGGCCGGCATCATCGGCAGGACGTTCTGCTGCTCGGCGATCTCGAACCAGACGAGCGCCGGGCCGTCGACCGCATCGGCGGCCTCCACGGCCGGCCGGACCTCGTCCGGCGTGGACACCTTCCAGGCCGGGATCCCGTAGGCGTCGGCGAGCTTCAGGTAGTCTGGCCCGAACATGTCCGAGGAGTGGTAGTTGCCGGCGTAGACGATCTCCTGCCACTGCCGGATCATCCCCAGCTTCTTGTTGTCGAGGAGCGCGATCCGGACGGGGATCTGGTCCTGGACCAGCGTCGCCAGCTCCTGGATCGTCATCTGGAAGCCGCCATCGCCGCAGACGGCCCAGGTCGACTTGTCGGGCCGCCCGAGGGCGGCGCCCATCGCGGTGGGGACGGCGTAGCCCATCGTCCCCAGGCCGCCCGACGAGAGGTGGCTGTTCGGGCGCCGGTAGCCGGCGTAGCGGGCCATCCACATCTGGTTCTGGCCGACGTCGGCGACCATCGTGGCGTCATGGTTGGTCGCCTCGCCGATCTGGGCGATGACGAAGTCGGCCGACAGGAGGCCGTCGCGCCAGGCTCCCGAGCCGTGCCAGCTGGCGCCCTCGGACTCGCGGCGCCAGTCGGCCAGCTGGGCCAGGTAGGCGCTGCGGTCGATCTCGGGGGCCGCCTCGACGAGCGGCAGGAGGCCTTCCAGAACGCGCCTCGCGTCGCCGACGACCGGGACCTCGACCGCCACGTTCTTGCCGATCTCGGCCGGGTCGATGTCGACGTGGACGATGCGGGCATAGGGCGCATAGGTCCGCACGTTGCCGGTCACCCGGTCGTCGAAGCGCATCCCGATCGCCACGATGAGGTCGGCGGCCTGGATGGCCCGGTTGACGTGCTTCCAGCCATGCATGCCCATGTAGCCATATGCGAGCGGGTGCGTCTCGTCCATCGCCCCGATCCCAAGGAGGGTCCAGGCGACCGGGATGCTGGTCTTCTCGGCCAGGGTGCGCAGCTCCTCGGTGGCCCCCGCGATGAGGATCCCGTGGCCGGCCAGGATGATGGGGCGCTTGGCCCGGGCGATCTCCTCGGCGATCAGCCGGAGCTGGCGGGGGTGGCCGCCGAGCGTCGGCCGGAAGCCCGGCAGGCCGGCCGCGACCTCCTCGTCCGTCGGGTGGGGTGCGTCGGTCTCCTGCTGCAGAGCGTCCTTCGTGATGTCGACGTGGACCGGGCCGGGGCGGCCGGTGCGGGCGATGTAGAAGGCCTCGGCGAAGACGCGCGGGAGGTCGTCGGCGTCGCGGACGAGGTAGTTGTGCTTCGTCATCGGCAGGGTGATGCCGGTGATGTCGATCTCCTGGAAGGCATCCTTGCCGAGCAGCGCCGCCGGGACGTTGCCGGTGATGGCCACCATCGGGATGGAGTCGAGCTGGGCGGTCGCGATGCCCGTCACGAGGTTCGTCGCAGCCGGGCCCGAAGTCCCGAGGCAGACCCCGACCTTGCCGGTCGCCCGGGCGTAGCCGTCGGCGGCGTGCGCGGCGCCCTGCTCGTGGCGGACCAGGACGTGGCGGAGGTCCGGATGGTCGCCCAGGACGTCGTAGAGCGGCAGGATGACCCCGCCGGGATAGCCGAAGAGCACGTCGACGCCCTGCCGGAGGATCGCCTCGACCACGACGTCGGCGCCGATGCGGGCCCGGCGCTCGCGTCGCTCGGCGGCCTCGCGGTGGGCGCGGCTGCCATCGTGGAGCATCTCGCGCCGGGCCCGCTCGACCGCGTCGGCCGCGGCGCTGCCGGCGCCCGGCACATGGCTGCGGCGGGACCCGGCGGCCGCTCCCGGCGGGCTCGCCGGCCCCTTGCCCTTGGTCATCGCCATCGCGTGCCTGACCTCCCTGGCCCGCTCACCGGCCGCCCGGTCGGCCGCCGTCGTTCGCGCCACTCATGAAGAAACCCCCGCCGGTCTCCCGGCGAGGGCCTGTTGGTTCCGTCCGTTCGTCGCGCCTAGCGCTCCGTCCGTCGTCCTCCAGACTCCCGTCGGGAGCCGCCAATAAGGCCCAGAAGGCCAAGAAGGGAGAGGAGAATGGACCGCAGCGATACGGTGGGGGCGTCGGGCTCGAGCTCGTCGAGGGGCACGTTCACGCGGCGGCCATCGCTCGTCACGACGACGGCGACGGGGCGGCGATCCTGGCCGTTGGCGTAGCCCATGGTGCCGGGCGGCTCCCTGCGCGGGCTCGCCGCGCGTGCGGCGAGTGGCCGGAGTGTAGCAGGGATCGCCGTTCCGTCAACGCGACCTGCATCCGGGTCCGGAGACACCCAGCTAGCCCGTAGGTCCGGTCGCCGGCGGCCCGAGCATGGAGGCCGGTCCCTCGGGCGCTGGCGCGGCCGGGGCGAGGCGGCGCCGGGACGGCCACCAGCTCCGCTCGCCGAACGCCGCGGCCAGCGCGGGCACGAGGATGCTGCCGACGACGAGCGTGTCGATCAGCACGCCGATGGCGACCGCGGCGCCGATCTGGAAGAGGATCAGGAGGGGTGCCGTCATGAGCGACCCGAACGTGCCGGCGAGAATGATGCCGGCCGAGGCGACGACCGCCCCGGTCCGCGCCGACGCCCGGCGGATGCCCGCCCGGAGGTCGCCGGCCGCGCCCTCCTCGCGGATCCGGCTCGTGACGAAGATGTTGTAGTCCGATCCGAGGGCGACGAGCAGCACGAACACGATCAGGCCGAGGTAGGTGTTGACGCCCGGCTGACCGAGGACCCCCTCGAAGAGCGCTCCGGACAGGTGCAGCGTGGTGACGTAGGCGATGAGGACGGTCGCCACGAGGTAGAGCGGGGCGACGATGCTGCGGAGGAGGAGCATCAGCACGGCCAGGATCCCGACGATCGTCAGGATGGCGACGACCTTGAAGTCGGCCTCCATGGTGACGTGGATGTCGGCGAACTCGGCGGTCGGGCCGCCGACGAGGGTGCGGACACCAGGCGGCGACGCCAGTGGCGCGATCGCCGTGCGCACCCGACCGACGGTCTCGGAGGCGGCGCTGGAGTACGGGTCGTCCGAGGCCACGGTCGAGATGCGGCTGACGTGGCCGTCCGACCCGACGAACGAGGCCACGAGGAGCTCGACCTGGGCACCCGCGTCTCCGGCCAGCCCGCGGGCGAGGAACCAGTCCTGGTCCGGATCCGCCTCGAGGCCGGCCGCCACCGCGTCGAGGGCCGTGGCCAGGTCCGCGGCAGCCGCCGTGACGTCCGCCTTGAGCTGGGTGGCGGTCGCGGCCGGAATGCCCGGGATCATCAGGCCGGTCAGCGACTGGGTGAGGGAGGTGCGCGCCTCGACGGCGGCCCCCCAGCTGGGATCGGCCGCGACCCCGGCGTGTCCCGCGCCGAGAGCGTCGAGCCAGGCGGCCCCCGTGGTGAGGCCGGAGGCAAGGTCGGGCTGGGCCATGAGCATGTCGATGGCCCCAGGCTGGGCGAGCAGGCGGACCTGGGCCGCGAACGTACGGAGCTGCTTCGATGGGTGGACGTCGTCGAGGACTCCGGTGCCGGTCGGGGCGACGAGGCTCCGGACGGAGGCGACGCCGTCGGTCGCGGCGATGGCCTCGGTGGCCCTGGCGATGGCCGCCAGCCCGGCTGGCGAGGTCAGCTCGATCGCCGGGTCGTCGAGGTACGTCACGATCGGCATGAGGCGCCCGCGGTCCATGTGGTCGGCGACTCGGTCGAAGCCGATCCGCGCGTCCGACGTCGCCGGCAGCTCGGCCAGCATGTCGAAGCTCGTGGTCGGTGCCGGGATCGCCAGGGCGGCGACCGCCAGGGCGGCGACGACGATCCCGGCCACCAGGATCGGACGACCCTCGATCCACCCGGCGAGGCGATCCCAGGCGGAGGCCGCCGCCTCCTCCCCGACCGGACGCGGGTGGCGTGGCCAGAAGAGGGCCGGCCCGAAGACGACGAGGAGGGCGGGGGCGAGGGAGAGGCCCGCGGCCAGCGTCACGGCGATCGCGAGGGCCATCGCCGGGCCGATCGTCTGAACCAGGCCGAAGCGAGCCGCCGCCAGGGAGACGAGACCGACGATCACGGTGGCGGCCGAGGCAGCGATGACCGCCCCGATGCGGGCCACGGTGCGCTCCGCCGCGGCGGCCCGGGAGGCCGCGCTCCGCCCCCCGTCCGGCGTCCGGGCAAGCTCCTCGCGGTAGCGGCTGACGAGGAAGATCGTGTAATCGGTGCCGACGCCGAAGACGAGAACCACGACGAACGACTCGATCAGCGTGCTCACCTTCACGCCCGACTCGGCGACCCAGCCGAGGAGCCCGCGCGATACGAGGAAGGCGGCCCCGATCGTGAGCAGCGGGACCAGGGCGGCCAGCGGCGCCCGGTAGATCGCCAGCAGGATGATGACCACCAGCAGGATCGTCACGATCGTGGTCCGGTCGGTCCCTTCCGTGAGGGCCTCGACATAGTCGGCGCCGATCCCCACCGATCCGCTGACGTGAACCGCGAGACCGGCCGGCGCCGTCGCCGCGATGTGCTCGCGGATCCCGGACACGGCGGCGTTCGCGCCTTGCTGGAAGGAGACCACGTCGAGGCGGACGGTGGCCAGCTCGGTCGTCCCGTCGCCGCTCGTCATCTCGGTAGCCCGCACGGGATCCGTGGCCACGGTGCTGACGCCCAGCACGTGGCTGCGCACCTGCTCCGGCGTCGAAGGGTCCGTCAGCCACGCCGCGAGCTCGTCGCGGTAGGTGCCGTCGGCGGCGGTCAGGCCACTCTCCCGGGTGAAGACGAGGATCGCCGTGCCGGGGGCCGCGTCGTCCGGGAACGCCTCGGCGCCGACCTGGCGCGCCTGGACCGACTCGACGTCGGCCGGCAGGAAGCTCGACTCGTCGGCGGAGCCGACGCGCGAGAGGGCGGGCGCGAGGACGAGGCAGAGGGCGGCGACGGCGACCCAGGCAGCGATGACGACGAGCGGGGCGCGGACCACCAGCCGGCCGATCCGGTCGAACATGGCCCGAGGGTGCGCGGGGCGTGCTCGCGGCGCCAAGTGCCGCCGGTCACCGAACCGATGTCCGGTTGGACGGGTGGCTGGCGGGCAGTGAACCGATCGCCGCCGCCGGCGGTACGGTCCTGCGATGAGGACTCGGTCCCTTCTGCCGGTCGTGATCGCGGCAGTGCTCGTGGCGGCCTGCGGCCCCACGTCACCGACCGGGCGCCCGCCCGATGCCCGGTCCGTCGCCGGCGCGATCACCGAGGCCGGGCTCCGCGCCCGGCTCGAGTCCCTCGCGGCAGCGACGGGGACCTCGGCGCCGTACCGGGCCGTCGGGAGCGCCGGCTACGACGCCGCGGCCGACCTCGTGGCCGGGGAGCTCCACGCGGCGGGCTGGGCCGTCACCGACGACGCCGTGACGGACGCCTCGTTCACGGACGACGGCGGCTCGCTGCTCGACGTCGGCGGCCGGTCGTTCGGCGCCGCCGACCTCCTCCCGCTCATCTTCGCCCCCGCCGGGGAGGTCGAGGGTCCGGTCGTCTCGATCGTCGGCGATCCGGCCGCGGCCGACGAGTCGGCGAAGGGCTGCGCGGTGACCCACTATGGCCGCCTGCCCCCGAAGGCGATCGTGGTGGTGCCGAGCGGGCCGTGCCTGCGCCGGGACCAGGTCATCGCCGCCCAGCAGGCCGGCGCCGCCGCCTTCATCGCCGTCTACCCGCGCCAGCCCGCCGGCGTCGTCTACCGGCCAACCCTCATCGAGCCGCGGTTCCTGGAGATCCCGGCGGCGGCCGTCTCGCGGGAGGCGGCCGCAGCGCTCCAGGCGGCGGCGGCCGGTGGCGCCACCGCCCGTCTCGTGACGCATGCCCGGACGACGCCCGTCCGGACGCGGTCGATCCTCGCCGAGCTGCCCGGCAGCGAGCCCGGCGTCGTGGTGATGCTCGGCGCCCACCTCGATTCCGTGATCGACGGGCCCGGCATGAACGACGATGGCTCGGGCGTCGCCGCGCTCCTCGAGATCGCCCGGGCGCTCGGCGGCACGCGCCCCCGGGCGACGATCCGGCTGGCCTTCTGGAGCGGCGAGGAGCTGGGCCTCCACGGGTCCTACGGCTACGCCACGTCACTCTCGGCCGAAGGACGGCGAGCGATCCTCGTCTACCTCAACGCCGACATGGTCGGCTCGCCGAACGGCTTCGCGGGGGTCTACAGCCTTCCGGGCGCGCCCGTCGGGTCGGCGGCGGTGCACGACCTGCTCGCGGCGGCCGTCGGGCGGGCGGGCGGGGCGGCGGTCGGCGTCGACCTGGGGAGCGGCTCGGACCACGCCGGCTTCGCCGAGGGCGGCATCGCGGTCGGGGGCGTCTTCTCGGGAGCGAACGAGCCCGTCACGGCGGACCAGGCGGCGGCATCCGGGGCCATCGCCGGACGGCCGGCCGACCCCTGCTACCACCTCACCTGCGACGACCTCGCGAACCTCGACACGCGGCTGGCCAGGGTGCTCACTGCCGCCCTCGCCGACGTGGCCGTCCGCCTGGCCAACAGCCCGGAGCTGCTGCGCCGCTGACGTCGAGGGGTCCGCGACCCGCCCTCTGCTACCCTTCGGGCTCGATCCGCCGCATCACCGGAGCCGCCGCACCGTGTCCGATCCCCGCCCGCGAACCCTCGTCGAGAAGATCTGGGACGACCACGTCGTCGTCGAGGACGAAGGCGCCCCCGCCGTCATCGCCATCGACCTCCACCTCGTCCACGAGGTCACTTCGCCCCAGGCCTTCACGAGCCTGCGCGCCCGTGGCCTGCGCGTCCGCCGCCCGGACCGGACGGTCGCGACCGCCGACCACTCCACGCCCACGACGCCGCGCGACCTCCCGATCATCGACGCGATGGCCGCCGCCCAGGTCCGGCAGCTGGAGGCCAACTGCGCCGAGTTCGGGATCCCGATCCATGCCTACGGCTCCGACACCCAGGGGATCGTCCACGTCATCGGCCCGGAGCTGGGCCTGACCCAGCCCGGGATGACGATCGTCTGCGGCGACAGCCACACGGCGACCCACGGCGCGTTCGGGGCCCTCGCCTTCGGGATCGGCACCAGCGAGGTGGAGATGGTCCTGGCGACCCAGACCCTCCTCCAGCGCCGGCCGCGCACCTACGAGGTCCGCGTGAACGGCCGCCTCCGCCCAGGCGTGGGCGCCAAGGACGTCATCCTGGCCCTCATCGCCCGCATCGGGATCGGGGGCGGGACCGGGCACGTCTTCGAGTACCGCGGCGAGGCGATCCGCGCGCTCTCCATGGAGCAGCGGATGACGATCTGCAACATGAGCATCGAGGGGGGCGCGAGGGCCGGCCTGGTGGCCCCTGACGAAACCACGTTCGAATACGTCCGCGGCCGCCGCCACGCCCCCCGGGGCGCCGCCTGGGACGCGGCGATCGCCCGCTGGCGGGAGCTGCCGAGCGACGAGGGCGCGACGTTCGACACCTCGATCACCCTCGACGGCGGCAGCCTCGAGCCGATGATCACTTGGGGCACCAACCCCGGCATGGGGATCCCCGTCAGCGGGCGCGTCCCGCGCCCTGAGGACGCTGCGGACGGGGCCGGCAGCCGTGCCTTCACGCGGGCGCTGGAGTACATGGGCCTGACCCCCGGCCAGCCGATCGCCGGCCAGCCGGTGGAGGTCGTCTTCATCGGCAGCTGCACCAATTCCCGGATCAGCGACCTGCGCCTCGCCGCGGGCGCCCTCCGGGACCGTCACGTGGCCGCGGGAGTGCGCCTCATGGTGGTCCCCGGCAGCCAGCAGGTGAAGGCGCAGGCCGAGCGGGAGGGCCTCCACGAGGTCTTCCGCGCCGCCGGCGCGGAGTGGCGCGAATCCGGCTGCTCCATGTGCATCGCCATGAACGGCGACCAGCTGCGCCCCGGCCAGTACGCCGTCAGCACCAGCAACCGCAACTTCGAGGGCCGCCAGGGCAAGGGCGGCCGGACGCTCCTGGCCTCGCCCCTCACCGCTGTGGCGACCGCGATCGCGGGCGTGGTGACGGATCCGCGGACGTTGCCGGGGATCGAGCGGCCGGCGACCGTCGGCGGAGGGTACTGACCGTGGCCGAGCCGTTCCGCCAGTTCACCAGCAAGGTCGTCCCGCTCCCGGCGGAGAACGTCGACACGGACCAGGTCGTCCCGGCACGCTACCTGAAGATCACCGACAAGGCGGACCTGGCCGACGCCCTCTTCCACGACTGGCGGTTCAACGACGACGGCTCGCTCAAGAACCCGCCGTTCGTCCTCGACCGGCCCGGCATGGCCGGCCGGAGCATCCTCCTCGTCGGAGGCAACTTCGGGACCGGCTCCTCGCGCGAGCACGCGCCCTGGGCGCTGACGGCGTGGGGCATCCGGGCCGTCCTCAGCACCAGCTTCGCCGACATCTTCCGCAACAACGCCCTCAAGAACGGTGTGCTGCCGATCGCGGTCGACCCGGCGACGCATGCCCGGCTCTTTGCCCTCGTCGAGGCCGACCCGGAGGGTCGCTTCACGATCGACCTCGCCGAGCAGGGCGTCCTCCTGCCGGACGGCTCGACCCTCGATTTCGAGATCGACCCGTTCGCCAAGCAGATGCTCCTCGCCGGGACCGACGAGATCGGCTACGTGGTCGCCCGGCTGCCCGAGATCGAGGCCTGGGAGGCCGCCCATCCCGGACGGGTCGACACCCGCCTCGGGACGACGCTCGCCGCGGGATAGGGGGTCCGCGGCGCGCGCCTGCCGCGCCGGCCGGATGCCATCGGGCCGGGTGCGCGGGCCCGCCGGGCACGCGAGGTCGGGACGTCCGGATCGTGCGCTCCGGCCGCGGCGGCGCGCACGATCGGCAGGTGATCGATCCCTCGGCTCCCGCTCCTGCCTGTCGTCGCCATCCGCGCCGAGCGGGCTGCCGACCCGGCCGACGTGGCGGCGGTCCGGGCGGTGCAGGCGGCGTCCTTCCCGACCGATGCCGAGGCCCGGCTGCTCGACGCGCTTCGGGTCTCGGGCGACTACGACTCCTCGCGCTCGCTGGTGGCCGAGGTGGAGGGCCGGGTCGTCGGCCATTGCCTCCTCACCGCGGCGGAGCTGGAGCGCCCCGACGGGACGCGGGTGGAGAGCCGCATCGTCGCCCTCGGCCCGATCGCCGTCGTGCCGGCCTGGCAGGGCCGTCGGATCGGGGCGAAGCTGATCCGGGCCGCCCTCGAGCAGTGCGATCGCGAGGCCGTCGCGGCCGTCGTCCTCCTCGGCCATCCCACCTACTACC
The DNA here is from genome assembly GCA_963821235.1 of uncultured Chloroflexia bacterium. Taxonomy (GTDB): domain Bacteria; phylum Chloroflexota; class Limnocylindria; order Limnocylindrales; family CSP1-4; genus CTSoil-043. The sequence continues at coordinate 1,198,675 of CAWGCS010000001.1, read as the reverse complement.
CGCGGTTCTGATTCGGGCCCGCCCGCGCCCAGGGCATGCAACCGCCGGAGCACTGGCCCGACGAGGCCTGGATGGCCTGCCGGCTGGCGGCCTGGACGCCCGCCGACGTCGGGGTCGTCCGCAACGCGCGTCCCTTCATGGAGATGGACTGATCGCGACGACGAGCGCGGAGGCTGGGACGAGCGTGGATGACGAGCCGACGGCATTCCGGCAGGCGTCTGCCGGGCTTGGACCGTGGCGACTCCTCGCCCTGGACGCCACCTACGCGTCCGGGGACGTCCAGGACCGCGCCCGTTGCCGGCGACCCGCCTCCCCTACAAGAGCGCGGGTCGCTCGAACGGCTTGTCGAGGACGTGCTCGTCGAGGAAGGCGAGGACCGTCGCGTACCAGATGCGCGCGTTCTGCGGCTTCAGGATCCAGTGGTTCTCGTCCGGGAAGTAGAGGAGCTTGCCCTCGACCCCGTGGCGGCGGAGATCCGTCCAGAGCCGGAGCGCCTCGCTGACCGGGACCCGGAAGTCCTGCTCGCCGTGGATGACGAGCATCGGCGTCCGGATCGCGCCGAGGTGCGCGAACGGCGACTGGCTGACGTACCGCTCGGGCTCGGTGTACGGGTCGCCCATCTCGAACTCCCAGAAGGCGCCCGTGTCGGTGGTGCCGTGGAAGCCGCGCAGCTCCCAGAGGCTGGCGTGGGTCACGATCGCCCGGTAGCGGTCCGTCTGGCCGGCCACCCAGTTGGCCATGTAGCCGCCGAACGAGCCGCCCATCAGCGCGGTCCGCCCGGGGTCGAGGTCCCGGCGCGTGGCCAGGGCGCCGTCCACCGCCGCGGCGACGTCCGTGTATGGCGCCGCTCCCCAGTCTCCCCAGCCCCGCTGGATCATCGCCTGGCCGTAGCCGGTCGAGATGGCCGGGTCGGGCATGAGCACGGCGTAGCCACGCGCCGCCAGGAGGTGCGGATTCCAGCGCCAGTGCCAGCTGCTCCAGGAGCCGAGTGGCCCGCCGTGGACCCATACGACGAGCGGCGCTGGCGACGTGGCCGACGCGCCGGCCGGCCGGACGAGCCAGCTGCCGACGGCGGTCCCGTCGGACGCCCGCGCCACCAGGCGCTCGACGATGCCCGGCGCCTCGATCCCGCCCTCGGCGATGCTGTTCGAGAGCTCGACGGGGACCTGATCTGCCGTCCGTGCGTCCAGGCGCACGATCCGTGGCGGCGTGCCGATCGTCGAGCACAGGGCCAGGATGGCCGACCCGTCGGGGCTCGGGCAGAGGTCGCCAAGGGCGCCCTCGGCCGTCAGGCGCCTGACCCGACCGTCGGCCAGGTCGAGCCGGAAGGCCGGGTGGTGGCCCTCGTCGTCGGCAGTGAAGAAGATCGCCGACCCGTCCGCGGCCCAGGTCGCGCTCTGCGGCCAGCGATCGAGGTCCGGGGCGAGCGTCCGCTGGTCGCCGGTGGCGAGGTCGAGAAGGACCAGGGTCACCCGGCTCGCCTCCCGGGGGCTCCCGAAGGACTCGCGGAGGGCCGCCACGGCGCGCCCGTCGGGCGAGACGGCCAGCGCGTGGTACCAGGCGTCGCCGTGGGTGAGCATCCGCCGCTCCCCGGTCGCGATGTCGATGGCCACGACGTCCGTCCGGATGCCGGGAAGCTCCGAGGCGTCGTTCCGCGACGAGACGACGGTCCGGCCGTCCGGCGAGAGGGCGAATCCCGTCTCCTCGTAGGTGGTCGGGGCGACGTCGGGCTCCAGGTCGCGGGGCTCCGGGAGGGGCGCCTCGGGGTCGGCGGCCAGGGCTGCGGCGAAGAGCCGGCGGCGGCGTGGCGCGAGCCAGTGGTCCCAGTGACGGATCGGGTAGTCGTCCTCGAAGAGGAGCGCCCCGACCCCGGCCTCCTTGCGGGCCTTGGCCCGCTCGGCGTCGGCCGCGAAGCCGGACGCCCCAGGGAAGACGCCCGCCCCGAAGGCGACCACCGCGGCCGACCGGGCGACGGCCAGCCCGTCCACGCCGCCCTCCGGGGCGGCCAGGAGGCGGGCCTCGCCGCCGTCCGGCGGGAGGAGCCAGAGGGCGTGGACCTTGCGATCGGGGTCGGGCTTCTGGTCCGGGTCCGGCCTGCTCGAGGTGAAGAGGAGCGAGCCGTCGGGGAGGAACTCGAATCCACCGGCCTCCCCTTCCGCCGAGCGCGTCAGCCGGCGCGGCGGGGCGGTCCCAGCTGGGTCCACCTGCCACAGTGCCGAGCGCATCTTCTTGCCGTCGGGGTCGGGCCCGCCGACGGCGACGACGAGGCGCCGTCCGTCGGGCGAGAGGCGCAGCCCGGACAGGCGCGGCAGGGCGAGGAAGCGGTCGAAGTCGAAGGTGTCGCTCATCGTGGTCCTTGGATCCCCTCTGGGCTCGGGTGGCGTCGATCGGATCGGGAGCGGCGGGCTCACGAGCCCGTGGCGCGGGCGTCCCCGGCGCGGGCGGCGCCGACCCAGCCGAGGAAGGTGCGGGTCCGCCGGGCGATCTCCTCGCGATCCCGCGAGGCGATGAGGTCCGCCGGGTAGAGGTGGCCGGCGACGCCCAGGCAGGCGGCTCCGGCGGCGAGCCAGGCCCGGGTGGCCTCCTCGGTCGCGAGGACGTTCGTTGGCATCACCTTCGAGCCGGGGCTGGGCGCCAGGAGGTTGCGGACGAAGGCCGGCCCGTCGTACGCCGCCGCCGGGAAGAGCTTCACGATCTCGCAGCCGAGCTCCTCCGCGGTCGCGATCTCCGTCGCCGTCCCGCAGCCGGGGATGTAGGCGATGCGTCGCCGGTTGCAGAGCCGGGCGACCTCCTCGCTGAACGACTGGCCGACGACGAAGCGGGCGCCGGCCGCGATGAAGAGCGCCGCGGTCGGGGCGTCGATGACCGTGCCCGCCCCCAGGATCAGCTCCGGCAGCTCGGCGGCCACCCGGCGGGCGAGAGTCCCGAAGGTCTCGAAGGCACCGCCGCCGCGGTTCGTGAACTCGACGACCCGGGACCCGCCGGCCGCGCAGCCGGCCACCATGTCGAAGGCCGTCGCGGCGTCGGGCGCGGTGAAGGTCGGCACCGCGCCGTCCTCGAGGATCGAGCGCAGGACCGTGAGGCGATCGGGGGCGGGCATCGGCGGGCGGCTCCTCGGCGTCGGCTCCCGGCCGGCGGACGCTTCCCGCGACCGGCCCGGTCGATGAGCCCCCATGGTGCCGGAATCGGGGGCGTCCCGCACAATCCCCGCGATGGACCTCCTGCCCGTCAACACGATCGACCTCATCGTCCTGCTGGTCCTCATCGGGTCGGCGCTCGTCGGCTACCGCTCGGGGGCCCTTCCACAGGTGCTCGGCCTGGTGGCCGGCGGCGGCGCCATCGCCCTCATCATCCTGTTCGCGCCCCAGATCACGGGGGTCCTGGCGGGCCTGGAGCAGCCTGCCCGAGCACTCGTCGCGATCGGCGGAGCGCTGCTCCTGGTCGCCATGGCGGAGGCGATCGGGTCCGGGCTCGGATCGGTCCTGCGCGGCGCGGTCGGGCCGGTCGCCGGCGGGATCGACAGCGCCATGGGCGCGGTCCTGGGGGCGACCCAGGCGTTCGTCGTGACGTGGCTCGTCGGCGGGCTCATCGCCTCGAGCTCCATTCCCGTCGTCTCGGCCGAGGCCCAGAAGTCGATCGCCGTGCGGACGCTGCTCGACGTGCTGCCGCCGCCTGGCGAGGTGATGGGAGAGCTGGGCGCGGTCCTCAACGAGAGCGGCCTGCCCCAGGTCTTCGTGGGGCTGGAGCCGCTCCCGGCCCCCGCCGTCGACCTCCCGACGCAGGCCGAGGCCGCGGCCATCGCCGCTCGCGCCGTTGGCAGCACCGTCCGCGTGGAGGCCCTGGGCTGCGGCGCATCCTTCACCGGGACCGCCTTCTCCGTTGCCGAGGGCTTCTTCGTCACGAACGCCCACGTCGTCGCCGGCTCGGAGCGGGTCACCCTGCGCGGCGTCGCTGCGTCAGCCCGCGGCACGGTCGTCCTCTTCGACCCCGACCTCGACGTCGCCCTCATCCGGGCGGAGATGCGCCTGCCCTCGCTCGTCCTGGCGCCGGAGGCCCCCGGCCGGGGCGTCGTCGGCGCGACGCTCGGGCATCCCAACGGCGCCGGCCTGACCGTCCTTCCGGCCGCCGTCACGGCCGAGGTCCGGGCGCGCGGCCGCGACCTGTACGGCGGGGCGCCGGTCATCCGCGACGTCCTGGAGCTGCAGGCGGCGATCGAGCCGGGGGACAGCGGCGGGCCGCTCGTCCTTGCCAACGGAACGGTCGGCGGGGTGGTCTTCGCCGAGTCGCGAACAGACGCGTCGGTGGGCTACGCCCTCGACCCGACGGCGGTCGCGGTGGCGATCATGTCGAGCGTCGGCGACACGGCGCCGGTCGACACGGGCCCCTGCATCCGGTAGCGACCGGGCCGGCCCCGGCGCGTGGGCGGGCCGCAGCACGCGGGGCGGGCTGCAGCGGGGGCGTCCTCAGCGGGGCGCGAAGCCCTCGCGCGACTCCGCCCCGTGGCGCAAGGCGGTCAGGTCGAGCATGCCCAGCGACGCGATCAGCGCCAGCAGGGCGATCAGCAGGCCCATCGGAGATCCCCCAATGCCCGGCGGCCGGCGGCCGCGCTCGCATGGAGGATGGCCCACCCGGTCCGGGCAGCCCATGGGCGCCCGTCGCCGGAGGGCATGGACGTTCGACGGGCCGGCGTGCCTACACTTGGAACGCACCGCCAACTCGTCCCCCCGCACCCACCCGACCGAGGATCCTCCGATGAGCGACCGCGCCCTGCCCTACGACCAGCCCAGCCACCCGGCGAAGCGCCACTCGGCGCGCCTGACCGATGGGCCCGACCGGGCGCCGGCGCGGGCGATGCTCAAGGCGATCGGCTTCACCGACGAGGACCTCGCCAAGCCGATCATCGGCGTCGCCACGAGCTGGATCGAGACGATGCCCTGCAACTACAACCAGCGACGCCTGGCGGAGGCCGTCAAGGAGGGGATCCGGGCGGCCGGCGGCACGCCGATGGAGTTCAACACGATCTCGGTCAGCGACGGCGTGAGCATGGGCACCGAGGGGATGAAGGCGTCGCTCGTCAGCCGGGAGGTCATCGCCGACTCGATCGAGACCGTGGCCCGCGGCCACCTCTTCGACGGGCTGGTCTGCCTCGTCGGCTGCGACAAGACGATCCCCGCTGCGGCGATGGCCCTCGTCCGCATGGACCTCCCAGGGGTCGTGCTCTACAACGGGACGATCTATCCCGGCATCTACAAGGGCCGGACCGTTGACATCGTGTCGGTCTTCGAGGCGGTGGGAGCCTACCGGGCGGGCACCATCAGCCTCGACGAGCTCTACGAGATCGAGAGCGTCTCCTGCCCCGGCGCCGGCGCCTGCGGCGGCCAGTACACGGCCAACACGATGAGCACGGTGCTGGAGTTCATCGGGCTCTCGCCGGCCGGCCTCAACGGCATCCCGGCAGAGGACCCGGCGAAGGATGCCGCGGCGCGTCGATGCGGCGAGCTGGTCATGGACCTCGTCTCCCGCGACGTGCGCCCCTCGGCGATCCTCGACCGCCGCTCCCTGGAGAACGGGATCGCGTCGGTGGCGGCGACCGGGGGCTCGACGAACGGCGTCCTCCACCTCCTGGGCATCGCCCGGGAAGCCGGCATCCCCCTGGAGCTCGACGACTTCAGCCGGATCGCCGACGCCACCCCGATCGTCGCCGACATGAAGCCGGGCGGGCGGTACTCCGCGTCCGAGATGTACGACGCCGGCGGGGTCGCCCTCGTCATGCGGGAGCTCCTCAAGCGGGGGCTCCTCCACGGCGACGCCACCACCGTCGACGGCCGGACGATCGCCCAGGTCGCGGCCTCCGCCACCGAGACGCCGGGCCAGCGGGTCGTCCTGCCCATCGAGACGCCGCTCAAGGCGAGTGGCGGCCTGACGATCCTGCGGGGGACGCTGGCGCCCGAGGGCTGCGTCATCAAGCTGGCCGGCCACGAGCGCCGCCACCACCGCGGGCCGGCCCGCGTCTTCGACTCGGAGAACGCCTGCTTCGACGCCGTGACGGCCGGCGCCATCAGCCACGGCGACGTCATCGTCATCCGCAACGAGGGCCCCGTCGGCGGCCCCGGGATGCAGGAGATGCTCTCGGTCACGGCCGCCCTCGTCGGGGAAGGGCTCGGCGAGCATGTCGCGCTGCTCACGGATGGCCGCTTCAGCGGCGGGACGCATGGCCTGATGATCGGTCACGTCGCCCCGGAAGCGGTCCTCGGCGGCCCGATCGCCCTGGTGGCCGACGGCGACGAGATCGAGATCGACGTCGACCGCAAGGCTCTCGACCTGCACGTCGAGCCGGCCGTGCTGGCGGCGCGCCGGGCTGCCTGGACGCCGCCGCCCCCGCGCTACCCAGGCGGCGTCTTCGCCAAGTACGCGGCCCTCGTCTCGTCGGCGTCCGACGGCGCCATCACCACGGGCGCCCGGATGCGGGCCAGCCTGCCGAACGCATGACGGCGCCCGACGCCGGCACGCGGCGGCCGGGACTCCTGGGCTTCCGGATCGCCGCCTCGGCTTCGGCGGGGATCGACTGGACCCGCTTGGACGAGACGTGGGCCCTCGCCGGCGAGCTGGGCGCCTTCGACGCGGGCTGGCTCAGCGACCACCTCTCCGACGCGGCCCGCGAGCGGGGCGGGCCGGCCGTCGAGTCGCTCACCGCCGCGGCGGCGCTGGCACATCGCGTGCCGGGGCACTGGATCGGGATCGCCGTGCTGGCCAACACCCTCCGTCACCCGTCGATCGTGGCCAAGGCCGCGACGGTCCTCGACAACGCGACTGGGGGCCGCTTCGTGTTGGGCATGGGCGCGGGCTGGCACGCGGGCGAGCACGAGGCCTTCGGCATCCCCCTGCCTCCGATGGCCGAGCGGTTCGACCGCTTCGAGAGTGGCGTCCGGACCGTGGCCGCCCTTCTCTCCGACGCCGCCCGAAGGCCGCCGGGGGTCACCGTCGACGATCCGTACTACCCGCTCCGCGAAGCCACGAACGAGCCGCCGCCGGTGCGCCCGGGCGGTCCGCCGATCTGGCTCGGCGGCCAGCGCCGCCGCGGCATCGCCCTGGCGGTCCGCTACGCGGACGGCTGGCCGATGCCCGGCAACCGGCCCGGCGACGTGGCCTACTTCGCCGCGAAGCGGGACGAGATCCGTCGGGCGCTCGAGGAGGCCGGACGCGACCCGGAGGCGTTCACCTTCGCCGCCCAGCTCACCTGCGGCACGACGGCGGCCGAGCGGCGCGACGCGCTCGCGGCCGCCACGGCCTTCGTGCGCGCCGGCGCGGGCCACGTGATCCTCGGCCTGCCGGCTTCAGCCGCCCCGGACGGGCTCGTTGCGGTGGCCCGCGAGGTGGCCGAGCCGCTGGCCCAAGCGGCGCGGTCGCCCGGCGGCAGCGGGTACGGATTCGGCGCATCATCGGGCCGATGAGCGAGGAGAAGCGGCCCGCCGCTGCCGGCGCGAGCGCGGCCGACGAGCAAGCCGGCGATCCCGAGGTGGTGGGGCTCGTTCCTCTCGGGCCCGACGGCGTCTCGGTCCCCATCTACGCGGCGACCGATCGCCCGCGCGGGCTCGACGCCTACTTCGCCCCCGGGGGCGAGGACGAGGCACCACCAGAGCGCGTCGCCGACGAGCGCCGGCTCCTGCGCCTCCTGGTCATCTTCGTCGCCCTCCTGGTAGGCATCCCGACGCTCCTGACGATCGCGGCCCTCGTGGCCCAGGTCCTGTTGATGCGAAGCGGCGGATGACCGGTGGCCGGACGGCAGGACATCCCGGAGGCTCGTTGCCTGCGCCATCCCGGCCGTCGGGCGCCATCGAGCCTGCGACCCGAAAGCGTGCCCACCACGAGCTGGTCGAGGGCCTCCGTGACCTGATCCGGCTGCGCACGATCAACCCGCCCGGCGACGAGATCCTCGCCGCTCGCTACCTGGAGAGCGTCCTGTCCGACGCGGGGATCCCGTCCGCCGTCGTGGAGCCCTTCCCCGGACGCGGCTCCATCGTCGCCCGCCTGCGCGGCGACGGCACGGGCGGCGCGCCGCTGCTGCTCCTCTCGCACCTCGACGTGGTGCCGGCGCCGGCCGACGGCTGGACCCACGACCCGTTCGGCGGCGACCTCGCCGGCGGCTACGTCTGGGGCCGCGGCGCCGTTGACATGAAGGGCATGGTGGCCATGGAGGTGGCCGTCTTGCGCCTCCTCGCTGCCGAGGCGCGGGCGGCAGGGCGCGATCCCGCCAGCGACCCGGTCCCCGGGCTGTCCCGCGACGTGATCTTCGCCTCGACGGCCGACGAGGAGGCCGGCGGCGTCCACGGGGCGGGCTGGATGGTGGAGCAGCACCCGGAGTGGCTGGCGGCAGCCGGCGCCCTCAACGAGTGCGGCGGCGTGGCAGTGACGGTGGGCGGGACCCGCCTCTGGCCGATCCAGGTGGCCGAGAAGGGCTTCGCCATCTACGACCTGGAGGTCCGCGGCCGCTGGGGCCACGGCTCGATGCCGGGCGACGGCGGCCCTGGAGCGGGCGGCACCGTCGGGGGCGACGCGAATGCCCTCCTCCGCGCGGGGGAAGTCGCGAGCCGGCTGGCGAAGCCGGGCCCGCCCCGCCTGACGCCGGTCATGGAGCGGTTCCTGGAGGGTTCCGCAGCGGCCGTGCCACCTGCCCTCGGCGCCTGGATCCGCCGCCTCGCCGGCGACGGGCCGGCCGCCGAGGACGCCCTGGCCGCCGCCTGCAGCGACGCCTACCGGCGGGCGATGCGCGGCCTGCTGCGCGACACCTTCTCGCCGGACGTCCTCGAGGTCGGCACGCGCCACAACGTCATCCCCGGCGTCGCAGCCCTCACCGTCGACTGCCGCGTGCTCCCCGGCACGACGCCTGACGACGTGGCGCGGGAGCTCCGCAGCCGGATCGGGGAGGACCTCTGGCCGTTCGTGACGGCCACCCTCCGACTGTGGGGCCCGGCCGTGGAGGCGCCGGCCGAGGGCGAGCTGTGGGACGTGATGACGTCAGCGATCCGGGCGGCCGACCCAGAAGGCGTCCCGCTCGCCGGAATGTCCACCTGGGCGACAGACGCCAAGCACACGGCCAGGATCGGCATCCCGACCTACGGCTTCTCCCCGCTCCTCCTGGGCCCCGACGACCAGTTCCTGGCCCTCTTCCACGGCGACGACGAGCGCGTGTCCGTCGAGGCGCTCCGCTTCGGGCTGCCCGTCCTCTACGACGTCGTCCGCCGCTTCTGCGGCTAGGCGCCCGTCCGGGCCGTCGCGTGTCCCCTCGACGGTCAGAGGACGCGGAGGCCCTCCAGGATCAGGAGCAGGCCGAAGAGGACGAAGGCCGCGGCGGCGAAGATCCTGATCGCACGCTCCGGGAGCCGCGAGCCGAGGATCGCCCCGACTCCGATCGCCAGCGCGTCGGCGGCAACCATGCCGGCGGTCGAGCCGAGCCAGGTCCCGATGGGCTCCTCCGTCGTCGCCAGCGTCACCGTCGCCAGCATCGTCTTGTCCCCCAGCTCGGCCAGGAAGAAGGCGGTGCCGATGGTGAGGAGAGCCCAGCGGGTGCTGCGGGACGCTCGCGACGCCTCCCGCTCGCCGAGCGTGTCGCCGCGAAGGGTCCAGGCCGCGAAGACGAGGAAGGCGAGGCCCGCGACGACGCTGATGGCGTCGGTCGGCAGGGCCATCGCCGCCGCGGCGCCCAGGAGCACGGACATGGCGTGGACGACGAGCGTGGCGATCGAGACGGCGAGGAGCACCGTCCAGGCTGGGTAGCGGGCGGCGAAGGCCAGGGCCATGAGCTGGCTCTTGTCACCGAGCTCCGCGAGGAGAATGACGCCAAAGCTCAGGATGAAGGCGTCCACAGGGTCTCCGGCTCGGGGCGCCGGGCGGGGTGCGACCTCGACCCGGCACCGGGGTGGGTGCTGGTCGAAGGTCTCGTCCGCCCGCGTCGGGCCCGGCGACCGGGCGCCGAGGCGCCAGCATGTCGATCGGCCGGAGAAGGACTACTCCCCTTCCCCCGCAGTGTCCCCCCGGAGGGTCGCCGCGTCAAACGGTGGGCGCGCCCGCCGTGGCGGCGGCTACAGCGGGCGCTGCTTGATCAGGCGACCCCGCCGCGAGACCGCCCGCGTGGCCAGGGCGGCCACGCCCATCGCCACGATGGCCCGCTCGGCCGACGGGAGCGGGCGGACGACCGCCAGGAACTGGTCGGCCCGGCCGCGGTCCACGAGGGCCACCAGGGCCCGGCCGCGCTCCGTGAGCCAGACCGAGCGCATCCGTCGATCGTCCGCCTCCTCGCGACGCTCGAGCAGCCGACGGCGCACCAGGCCGTCGACGAGGCGCGACGTCGCCGACGGGGAGCGGTTCACCGTGTCGGCGAGGTCGGCGATCGTGGTCGTCCCGCCGTCCGCCACGGCGTACAACGCCGCCAGCTGGGTGAAGCCCAGGCGCAGCTCGCCGAGCTGGGCGGCGAAGCCGATCACCAGCTCGCGCCAGAGGGCCTTCCCGAAGGCCACGCGCTCCGACAGCTCGCGGGGGTTCTGCATCCGGGCCCGGGCGGCGGCGACCGGCCCGAGCAGGACGTCGTCGGCCTCCGCCTCGAGCGAGGCCGTCGTCACCCGCGCCGGGCGGAGGCGCCCGGGAGCCCGGCGCGAGGGTCGCCGCGGAGCCGGTCCGGTCATCGCCCGAGCCTAGCCCGGGCGGGTGATTCGTGCAAGGTTGCACGCGCTTCGCGGGCGGAGGCGGTCTCCGGCGGTACCCTGCTCTCGGCGCCGGTCCGAGCACGCGCGTCCCGCCCGGGCCGGCGTCACCGAGCCCGCACCGCCGACGAGGTACGCAGAGCACCATGCCCACCTTCGCCTACGTCTTCCCCGGCCAGGGCTCCCAGGCCGTGGGCATGGGACGCGCCCTCGCCCTCTTCTCGCCGGCCGCCAGGGCGGTCTTCGCGGAAGCGGACGAGGCCCTGGGCACGCCACTCTCCGTCCTCGCCTGGGAGGGACCGGCGGACACGCTCGACCTCACCGTGAACGCCCAGCCGGCGCTCCTCGCCACGTCGATCGCCTTCCTCCGCGCCCTCGACGAGCGGCGCGCCTCCGCCGGCACGGCCGGTCGCCTGCCGTCCTTCGCCGCCGGCCACTCCATGGGCCAGTACTCTGCCTTCGTGGCGGCCGGCGCCGTCTCCCTGGGGGACGGAATCCGGCTGGTCCGGGAGCGGGGCCGCCTCATGCAGGCCTCCGGCGAGGGCCACCCGGGCGCCATGGCCGCCATCATCGGCCTCCCCGACGACCGGCTGGACGACCTCGTCGCGGAGGGGGTCGCGCACGGCACGTTCGGCATCGCCAACCGCAATTCGCCGGGCCAGGTCGTGGTCTCCGGCGTCCGCCCCGCCGTGGAGGCGGCCGCCGCCGTCGCCAGGAGCCTCGGGGCGAAGCGGGCCGTCGTCCTGCCGGTCAGCGTCGCCGCCCATTCGCCGCTGATGGCGGAGGCGGCCGAGGGGATGCGCGCCGTCCTCGCCGACGTCGAGTTCCGCGACCCACGGATCCCTGTCCTCGCGAACGCCGACGCCGCCCCCCTCGCCACCGCCGCGGCCTGCCGGGCGGAGCTGGTGGATCACCTCACGACCGGCGTCGACTGGATCGCCGCCGTCACGGCCATGGCCGGCGCCGGGGTCACCCGCTACGTGGAGGTGGGCCCCGGCCGAGTCCTCTCGGGCCTGATCCGCCGGATCGCCCCCGACGCGGAGACGGTCCCCCTCGACGACCCCGGCGCGCCGGGCGGCCTGGCCGACCCGGACGCCCCATCCGACGCCCCCACGGCGGCCTGACCGGACGCCACGACGACCGCCCCACCCCCGACCACAGCCCCTGCAGGAGACCCCCACCCCGTGCGCAAGCCCGACTTCACCCGCCGCATCGCCGTCACCGGCGCCGGCCTCGTGAGCCCGATCGGGGCCGACCTCGACACCGTATGGCGGAACCTCGTCGACGGGGTCTCCGGCCTCAAGCGGATCACCTACTGGGATCCCGAGCCCTACGACTGCAAGGTCGCCGGCGAGGTCCCCGACTTCGATCCCAACGCCTGGATGAACTTCAAGGAGGTCCGCCGCACGGATCGCAACGTCGTGCTCGGGGTGGCGGCCTCGAAGATGGCCCTGGCCCATGCCGGCCTCGAGGTCACGGACGCCAACCGCGACGACATCGCCATCTACTTCGGATCCGGCGGGGGTGGGTCCAAGCTCCTCATGGACAACCTCGCCACGTGGGAGACGAAGGGGGCACGATCGGTCAGCCCCTTCTTCATCGCCAACATGCTGCCCGACACGGCATCCGGCCAGATCGCGATCGAGACGGGCATCCGCGGGCCGAACATGTGCATCGTCACGGCGTGCTCGACGGGCACCCACAACATCGGCGAGGCGGCCGAGCTCATCCGCCGCGGCGACGTCGTCGCCGCGCTCGCCGGCTCCACCGAGACGCCCCTCCACGAGCTCGTCCACATCGGCTTCAGCAACATGCGGGGGATGGGGACGCCGCGCGAGGGTGACGTCGAGCAGTCCATCTCGCGACCCTTCGACATCAGTCGCAACGGATTCGTCCTCGGCGAAGGCGCCGGCGCGGTCGTCCTCGAGGACCTCGAGTACGCCAGGGCCCGGGGGGCCACGATCTACGCCGAGGTCGTCGGCTTCGGGTCCGCCGCCGACGCCTGGGACCTGATCCAGCCGGTCGAGAAGGGCGACGGCGTCCGCCGCGCGCTCGTTCAGGCCCTCGAGCGCCACGACGTCAAGCCCGAGTGGATCGACATGATCAATCCCCACGGCACGTCCACGCCGCTCGGCGACCTCCGCGAGGCGCAGGCCTTCTGGTCGGTCTTCGGCGATCGAACGCCGGAGATCCCGATCAGCGCCACCAAGTCGCTGACCGGGCACCTCATGGGCGCGGGTGGCGCGGTCGAGGCGATCTTCACCATCCTCTCTGTCCACCACCAGACCGTCCCCGGCGTGCCGACCTTCCGGGACCCGGACCCCGAGATCAACCTCAACATCCCCATCGCCTCCGCCGCGCGCGAGATCCGCTACGCGATCTCGAGCAACGTCGGCCTCGGCGGCCACAACGGGGCTGTCGTGTTCAAGCGCTACGAGGGCGACTGAGCGCCTGACTACAATCGGGGCGAGACCGCCCATCCAGTCGCCCGCGCCGCGCCCCGGCGCGCCGACCGCCGCACCGAGGAGACCCACCCGTGCCCCCCAGCCAGGATCCTGCCCGCCGCGCCGTCGTGACCGGCCTCGGCGCCGTGATGCCGATCGGCAACGACTTCGAGACCTACTGGCGGAACCTCCGGGCCGGGGTCTCCGGTGTCGCCCGGATCACCCATTTCGACCCGGCCGACTTCGAGGTGAAGATCGCGGCCGAGGTCAAGGGCTTCCGGGCCGGCGACCACATGGATCCCAAGATGGCTCGCCGGATGAGCCGCTTCGTCCACTTCGCGATGGCCGCCGGCCGGGAGGCCCTCGCCTCCGCCGGCTTCGACCCGGCGGCGCTGACGCCGGAGCAGCGTGACCGGGTCGGCGTGGTCGTCAACACCGGCGGCGGCGGCATCGAGCAGGTCGTCGACGGAACCGTCGTCCGGGCCTCCAAAGGCCCGCGCTTCGTCAGCCCCTTCGCGATCCCCGGCCTCTCGGGGTCGATGGCCGCCTGCATGCTGAGCATGGAATACGGGATCACCGGCCCCGTCATGACCCAGGTCGCCGCCTGCGCCACCTCGGTGATCGCCTTCCACGACGCCCTGCGACTCATCCAGGAAGGCGAGTGTGACGTCGTCCTCACCGGCGGCACCGAGGCGCCCATCCTCGAGGTCGGCATCGCGGCGCTCGGGAACATGGGGGCGCTCTCGAAGCGCAACGACGAGCCGACCCGGGCCTCCCGCCCGTTCGACCGCGACCGGGACGGCTTCGTCCTCGGCGAGGGCGGCGGGGTCGTCGTCGTCGAGTCGCTGGCCCACGCTCTGGCCCGCGGCGCGACGCCGATCGCCGAGGTGCTCGGAGGCGCGCTCACCGCTGACGCCTTCCACATCTCCGCCCCGGAGCCGACGGGCCGCGGCGCGACGCGGGCGATGTCGATGGCCCGGGAGCGGTCCGGCGTCACGGCCGACGAGATCGACTGGATCGTGGCCCACGGGACCGCGACGCCGCTCAACGACGTCACGGAGTCGCGGGCCATCAAGGCGTCCTTCGGGCCGGCGGCCCGCAAGGTCGCGATCAGCTCCCCGAAGTCGATGATCGGGCACCTGGTGGGCGCCGCCGGGATCGCCTCCGCGCTGGCCGCGCTCGGGGCGATCCGCGACCAGGTGATCGCGCCGACGGCGAACCATGAGAACCCCGACCTTCCGGAGTGCGACCTCGACTACGTGCCGCTCGTGGCCCGGCCGGCCAGGGTCGACACGGTCATGGTCAACGGCTTCGGCTTCGGCGGCCAGAACGCCGTCGCGATCTTCCGCCGCTACACCGGCTAGCAGGCCCGGACGAGGCCGCCGCCGCTCGCGCCGGACGGGGCCCGGCGTACCATCGGGGCCATGGGCCGCCTTCGCCTCTCAGCGTGGATCCGCCGCGGCCTCGAGGCCGGAGTCTTCGCGGCGCTCCTCTCCCTGCTCACCGTCGTCGTCCTCGCCTGGGAGCGGCGCGGGGGCGGCCCCACGATGCTCCCGGGCGGGCTGGGCGCCGGGATGACGCTGGCCTTGCCGGTCCTCTCGATCGGCGTCATCGCCGTCGCCTACCCGGTCGCCATGGCCGCGACCCGGGGGGACGCGATCCTCGGCGCCGTGGCCGGCTGGATCGTCGGCGCCGACCTGCTGGCGATCGCCACGGTCGTCATGGACCAGCGGCTCCTCCTCGTCGGGGCAGGGGTGACGGTGCCGTTCGGGGTCGCCGCCGGCTGCTTCGCCGCGCCGGCCGCCCTCGGCGGGCTCCTTGCCGGGGAGCTCTTCACGCCGCTCGGCTTCGGTCGACGGGCGGGGAGGATCGCATCGGTCGCCGCGGCGGCGGTGGCCACGTCGATCCTCGTCCTGCTCGTGCCGGTCGTGGCGTGACGCTGCGCCTCCGCAATACGCTGACCCGCTCGGTCGACGAGGTCGTCCCGCTCGAGCCCGGGCGGATCGGGATGTACACCTGCGGGCCGACGGTCTACCGCTACGCCCACATCGGCAACCTGCGCAGCTACCTGCTGGCCGACCTGGTGCGGAGGGCGCTCCTCGCCCGCGGGATCGACGTCTTCCAGGTCAAGAACATCACCGACGTGGGGCACCTCCGCGACGAGCGATTCGACCGGGGCGAGGACAAGATGCTGGTGGCCGCGCGCCTCGAGGCGAAGTCGCCGGTGGAGATCGCCCGCTTCTACGAGGCGACGTTCCACGAGGACGAGCGGGCGGCGAACATCCTGCCCGCCCACGTCTTCCCGCGGGCCACGGACCACGTCGCCGAGATGGTGGCGATGACCGAGCGCCTCGTCGACGCCGGCTTCGCCTACGCGGTGGGCGGCACCGTCTACTTCTCCGTCGCCTCGTTCCCTGGCTACGGCCGCCTCTCCGGCAACACGCTCGAGGACCTGCGCGCCGGCCATCGCGGTGAGGTGGAGGCGGACAAGCGCGACCCGGCCGACTTCGCGCTCTGGAAGGCGGCCGGAGAGGGACGCCTGGCCTGGTGGCCGACGGCGCGCTGGGGCGAGGGCTTCCCCGGCTGGCACATCGAGTGCTCGGCGATGGCGACGAAATACCTCGGGGCCCGCTTCGACATCCATACGGGCGGGATCGACAACGTCTTCCCCCACCACGAGGACGAGATCGCCCAGTCCGCCGCCCTGTCGGGCGTCGTCCCGGCACGGCACTGGGTCCACGGCGAGCACCTGCTCATGGCCGGCCGGAGGATGGCCAAGTCGGCCGGCAACTTCGTGCGGATCACCGAGCTGGGCGAGGGCGTCGGGCCGCTCGCCTTCCGCCTGCTCTGCCTGACGTCGCGGTACCGGGCCAAGCTCAACGTCTCGCCGGAGTCGCTGCGCGCCGCGGCGGCCGGCCTCGAGTCGCTGCGGGCCCGCGCCCGCGGGCTGGGGTACCAGGCGCGCGCGGATGCGGGACCGGGCGGGGGGGTGCCGGCCGCCACGCCCGGCCCGGACGGCGTGATCCCGCCGGGCGTCGGGGTGGCCGATCCGGTCGAGCTCGGGCCGGTCGGGCGGGCGGCCTTCGGGCGCTGGGCGGCGGCGATCGACGACGACCTGGACCTGCCGCGCGGGATCGCCGCCCTCCGGGAGGTGGCCCGCGACGGGTCGGTCCCGGCAGCCGAGCGGCGCTGGCTCATGCTCGAGGCGGACCGAATGCTGGGGCTTGACCTCGCCCGCGAGGCCGAGATGGGGGCCGCCGACCTGGCTCGCGGGCCCGGGCAGACGTGGCGCGCCGATGCCGGGGTGGGGCCGACGGCGGGCTCGCCGGCGAGCGGCCTGCCGGCAGGGGCGGCCGAGCTCCTGGGCGAGCGTGCCGACGCTCGGAGCCGCCGCGACTGGGCCCGCGCCGACGCGCTCCGTTCCGCCCTGGCCGGGCTCGGCGTGGAGGTCACGGACCGCCACGGCGGCGAGCAGGAGTGGCGCGTCCGCGAGGCGTGAGGTGGGCCTCAGCGGACGTCGAAGGTCGCGGCTGGCAGGGCCGTGCCGCCCATGCCCACTCCCGCGATGTCGGGCGCGAGCGCGTCGAGCGGCGCGCAGGCCAGCGTGTACGTGCCGGGCCGGGGGAGGGAGAACCGGGCCGCCTGCTCCTGGCCCGGGCGCGGGTTCAGCTCCAGCCTCGGGGCGCCCGGCATCGTGCAGACGAGGAGCGTCGGCCCGTCGTTGGCGAACGTCACCCGCAGCTGGGCGCCGGCCCTGACCTGGTAGATCGGGGCTGGCGCGCCGAGCGCGGAGGCCCGCAGGTCGACCGGAACGGCGTTCGCGTCGAGCCAGCGGTTGCCCCCGATCACCGCCGCGGCCACGCCCACCGCGAGCGCTGCGACGACGGCGAGGTATCCCGCGTCCCGCACCCGCGTCCAGGTCCGGTGACGGGCGGCGGCCAGGACGGCGGCCGGCCGCGGGTCGTAGCCGCGCAGGCGCAGGGAGTTGGAGATCACGCTCACCGACGAGAGCGCCATCGCGCCGGCAGCCATCGCCGGGTTGAGGGTGATCCCGAAGAACGGGTAGAGGGCGCCCATGGCGATCGGGATGAGGGCCACGTTGTAGGCGAAGGCCCAGAAGAGGTTCTGGCGGATCACCGCCATCGTCCGCCGCGAGAGGGCGATCGCGGCGACCACGCCTCGCGGGTCGCCGCCCACGAGGGTGATGTCCGAGGCCTCGATGGCCACGTCGGCGCCGGTCCCGATCGCGACGCCGAGGTCCGCCGCGGCGAGGGCCGGGGCGTCGTTGATCCCGTCGCCGACCATGGCGACGACCTTGCCCCGGGCTCGAAGCTCGTCGACCACGCCGGCCTTGTCTCCCGGCAGGACCTGGGCCCGCACGCGCTCGGCCGGGATCCCGACCTGCCGGGCCACCGCGGCCGCCGTCGCCCGGTGGTCGCCGGTGACGAGCCAGGGCTCGATGCCCGCCGCTTCGAGCGCCCGGATCGCCTCCCCCGATTCGGGCTTGACCGGGTCGGCGATCGCGATGAGCCCGCCAGGGACCCCGTCGACGGCCAGGAAGACGGGCGTCCGGCCGAGGGCGGCCTGGGCCTCGCCGGCGGCGGCCAGGTCGTCGAGGTCGACGCCTCGCTCGCCGAGGAAGCGGGCGCTGCCGACGAGCACCACCCGCCCGTCGACGGTCGCCTCGGCCCCGCCGCCCGCGGTCGCCACAAACGCGTCGCCGCCGGGGAAGGCAAGACCGCGCTCGCGGGCGGCGAGGAGGATCGCCCCGGCGACCGGATGCTCGGAGCCCGCCTCCACGGCGGCGGCGAGGCGGAGGAGGTCGTCGGGCGCCAGGTCGCCGGTCGGCAGCACCTCCGCGACGGCCGGCTTGCCCCGCGTGAGCGTCCCCGTCTTGTCGAGGATCACGGCCGTCACGCGATGGGCGTTCTCCAGGGCCTCGCCGCCGCGGACGAGGATCCCCGCCTCCGCTCCCCGTCCGGTCCCGACCATGATCGCGGTCGGCGTCGCAAGGCCCATCGCACAGGGGCAGGCGATGATGACGACGGTGATGAACGCGGCAAGGGCGAGCGTCACCTTCGGCTCCGGGCCGAGGAGCCACCACAGGGCGAAGGTGGTCGCGGCGACGCCGAGCACGACCGGCACGAAGATCCCGCTGATCTGGTCGGCCAGGCGCTGGATCGGCGCCTTGCTCCCCTGGGCGCGGCGGACCATCTCCACGATCTGGGCCAGGGCGGTGTCGCGACCGACCCGCGTGGCCCGGAAGACGAAGCTGCCCGTGGTGTTGAGCGTCGCCCCGATCACCTCGTCGCCGGGCCCCTTCGTGACCGGCATCGCCTCACCGGTGAGCATCGCCTCGTCCACGGCGCTGGAGCCTTCGGCGACGACGCCGTCGACCGGCACCTTCTCGCCCGGCCGGACGCGGAGGAGGTCGCCCGGCTGGACCTGCTCGACCGGGACGTCGAGGTCGCCGTCCGGTCGCACGAGCCGGGCCGTCCTGGCCTGGAGCCCGACGAGACGGCGGATGGCGCCGGTCGTGCGGCCCTTGGCCCTCGATTCGAGCCACCGCCCGAGGAGGATGAGGCCGATGATGATCGTGCTGGAGTCGAAGTAGGTCTCCGCGGGCAGGCCGGCCCGCATGACGACCTCCGGGTACATCGTCACGAAGACGGAGTAGCCCCAGGCTGCCGACGTCCCGACGGCCACCAGCGTGCTCATGTTCGTGCCGCCGTGGCGGGCC
This sequence comes from uncultured Chloroflexia bacterium, assembly GCA_963821235.1. Classification (GTDB taxonomy): domain Bacteria; phylum Chloroflexota; class Limnocylindria; order Limnocylindrales; family CSP1-4; genus CTSoil-043. The sequence goes on along the minus strand of CAWGCS010000001.1, from coordinate 1,179,794 downwards.
GTCCGCCATGCCGCCTCGTAGAAGCGGCGCCCGGCCCAGAGCTGGACGAAGGTCGCCGGCCAGAGGACGAGGCGGTTCACGTCCGCCATGGCCAGGGCCGACGGACCGAACATGAGGGCCATGATCCCAACGGCCACCGCGATGGCGACCGCCGCCTGGGTCCCCAGCTCCCGCTGCTCGCCGGCCCGGATCCGCTCGCTCTCGTCGAGCTCGGAGTCGACGGCGGTGGCGGCGGCGCCGTGGTCGCGCGTCTCGGCCGCCGCCAGCGCTCCCGGCCGGACCTCGTAGCCGGCCTTCTCGATGGCCCCGACCAGCTCCGCCCGCCCGACCGCGTCCGGCAGGTAGCGGATCGTGGCGATCTCGCTGGCCAGGTTGACGTTGGCCTCGACGACCCCCTCGGTCCGCCGCAGGAACCGCTCGATCCGGCTGCTGCACGAGGCGCAGGTCATCCCCACGACGGGGAAGGAGACCTCCGCGGGCTCGACGGCGGGCGGCGCGGCGACGGGGACGGGGGCGATGGGCGTCATACTCCCCCGGAGTATACATGACGCGGCCTGGCCGCTCCCCCGTCACGTCGGGCCACAGGGCCGCCGGGGGCTGTCCGGCGACCTGGGCGGCCGGTACACTCCGGCGATGGCGCGGCCGGCCCCCCTTCCGAACCCGTCCCAGCGAGAGGCCGCCGTCGTCGCCGTCATCGCGACGCCGATCGGCCCGCTCCATGCCGCGGCGACCGCTGCCGGCATCGTCGGCCTGGAGCTTCGCACGACCGGCGAGGCCTTCGCGGCCTCCGTCGGGGCGCGAACGCATCGCCGGCTCCTCCCGCTGTCCGATGACGCTGCCCTGGCGGCGGCCCGCGCGCACGTGGCGAGCCTGGAGCGGCAGGTCGCCGAGCACTTCGCCGGGACGCGAGAGGCGTTCGACGTCCCCGTCGTCCTCGAGGGCGTGGGCGACTGGGATCGTCGCGTCCTCGAGGGCGTCCGGACGATCGCTCGCGGCGAGACGGCATCCTACGGCGAGATCGCCCGACGGATCGGGGCTCCAGGCGCGGCGCGCGCGGTGGGTGGGGGGGTCGGTCGCAACCCGATCGGGCTCCTGATCCCCTGCCACCGCGTCATCGCCGGGGACGGGACGCTCGGCGGCTACGGCGGCAGCTGGTTCGGCTCCCGGGAGGAGCTGCTGGGGCTGAAGGAGCGCCTCCTGGAGCTCGAGGGCGTGACGCCCCCGCCGCGGTCGTCCGCCCGCCGCAGCCGGTGAGGCGGCGACACTGACCATCCTGCCGGGCCGACCGCTCCGGGCCAGAGGGGTCGCAGGACGCAGACCCTGCCATCTCGGCGACACGGAGAGCGTCCCGGCAGCCGGCTGGCTGTCAGGCGCGCTGGACCGGCCGCATGGGGAAGACGCCGATGACCAGGGGGCTGGTCGGGTCGAGGAGGAGCTCGTAGCCGACCTCGCCGTGGCGGAGCAGCTCGCCGAGGAGCCCCGCTTCGCGAGAGGGCAGGCCGACGAAGACCCGCCGGTCCTCCAGGTCCATCGGCGCGACGTCGTCATCCTCGCCGTTGAGCCCGAAGCGCCGGCGCAGCTCGTGGAGCGGCACGTAGGGCCGGCTCTTGATGAAGCGGCGCAGCTGGGCCTGGGTGCAGGAGGGCACGGCCTCGATCGGCGGCTCGCGGGAGTCGGGCGTCGCCTCGCGGGCGCCGGGCGGCACCGTGCCGTCCGTGGCGGCACCCTCCGCGACCGGGGCCATCTCCGCGGCCGCGACGCCGTCAGGCGCGGCGGTGCCCTCGGATCCTGGCCAGCCGTCCGCGGCGGTGGCAGGCGCCAGGCCGGGGTGGGCGGGGGATGCGGGCTGGACGGAGCGGTCCAGCGCGGGCTCGGTCATGAATGGCTTCTCCGCGGCGCGGGCCGCGCATGGTGGTCGAACGGGGGCGGGCGGGACCGCCGGCTGGCCTCGATGATAACCCCGGTCCCGCGGGAGCGCCGCAGGCCGGACCTGGGCTCCCCGCCTCGACGGGCGGGCCGCGACGTCAGCCGGTGACCACGAGCAGGTCGCGCGGCGCCTCGTTGAGCACCATGGGGCCGTCCTCCCCGCAGACGACGATGTCCTCGATCCGGGCGCCGTACCGGCCCTCGAGGTAGATGCCCGGCTCGACGCTGAAGGCCATCCCTGGCCGGAGCTCGGCGGTGTTGCCGGCGACGAGGTACGGGTCTTCGTGGCCCTCGAGGCCGATGCCATGCCCGGTCCGGTGGATGAAATGGGCCCCGTGCCCGGCAGCCGCGATGAGCTCCCGGGCCACCAGGTCGACCCGCTCGCAGGTCACCCCCGGCCGCGCCGCATGGGTCGCCTCGGCCTGGGCCGCCCGGAGGACGCCGTAGAGCCGCAGGAACTCGTCGTCGGGCCCGCAGGTGGGGTCGCCGCCGGTCACCCAGATCGTGCGCGTGATGTCGCTCCCGTAGCCCCCCAGGGGCCCCCCGATGTCCAGCACGACCGGCTCGCCAGCCCGGATCACCCGGTCGGACGCCCCGTGGTGGGGCGAGGCGGAGTTGGACCCGGAGCCGACGATCGCGAACTCGGCACTGTCGTGACCCTCGTCCACGAGGCGGTCCCGGACCTCCCGGCTGACGTCGGCTTCGGTCCGCCCGACGAGGCGCCCGTAGGCGACCTCGTGGATCACCCGGTCGGCCGCATGGGCGGCCATCCGCAGCAGGGCCACCTCGTCGGCGTCCTTGATCACCCGCAGGCCGGCCAGGACGGCCGACGCCGACACGAACTGCGCCGCCGGCAGGGCGGCCTGGAGGCGCAGGAGGTGGACGGCCCAGAGCCGATCCGATACGGCCAGCCGCGCCGCGTCCGGCGGCAGGAGGCCGCGGACCAGGTTCACGGCGTCCTCGGTCTCCTCCCACGTGGCCACCGTCGCGTGCCCGCCGGCGATGGCGGGGCAGCCACGGGCGGGCGCCGCCTCCAGGCGGGGCACCACCAGGGTGGCGGGCGCCGCCTCCAGGCGGGGCACCACCAGGGTGGCTGGCCCCTCGGCCGCGACCACCAGCATGGTCAGACGCTCCAGCGGCATGGCGGGGTAGCCGGCGAGGTAGACGAGGTCCGGGCCGACGCCGACCAGCAGGGCGTCGAGGCCCGCCGCCCGGCAGCCGGCCCGGGCGCGATCGATGCGCTCGCCGAACCGGGCGGCGGGGATGTTCGGCCGGGCGGGACCGGCCGGGGCGATCGCGCTCATGGACGAGGGGCCTCCGCGGGACCGGCGCTTGGGATGGCCACGGAGCCCGGCGCCGGAACCGGGACCCCGAGCCATGCGGCGATCGCGGCATGGCCGGCCTCGAAGAGCTTCCGATACGCGTAGACTCGCTCCGCGCCGGCGGCGAGAGCCGCCCGGCGCAGGGCTCGGTCGTCATGCTGGCCGACGCAGAGGACCCGCAGGCCCGCCGCCGCAGCCCGCCCCGTGGCCGCCACGCCGTCGTAGGCCCGCGCGGTGAGGTCGATCACGGCACGGGTCGCCGCGCCCGCCGTGAGAGCCGCCTCCAGGGACTCGGCGGAACCGACCCGGATCGGGAACGCGCCGAGCGTCCGGAGCTGGCCGGTCAGGCGGGTGGCCCAGATGAGGTCGTCGGCGAGGACGACCACGGTCTCGCCGACCTCGCCGGATCCGGGTCGGGCGGGGGTTCTCGCCCCCGCGTCTCTCACCCGACGGTCCAGGTCTCGCCGGAGACGAGAAGCGCGGCCAGGTCGCCCCGCCCGAGGCGGGAGGTCGCCTCGCGGACCTGCGCCTCGATCAGCTCGTCGTGCGTCGGGCGAGGCACGTTGCGGATGACCCCGACGGGGACGGGGAACTCCGGCCAGTAGATCCGGGCGAGCATGTTGTGGATCGTGGGGTCCTCGGTCGTCTCGTCGTGGACGAGGATGTCCGCCTCGGTGACGCCCTCGTCGCCGACCCGCACGATCTCGGGGCGGAGCCCGTCGAGGCGGATGCCAAGGTCCCGGCCCTTGCCGAAGAGCATCGGCTTGCCGTGCTCCAGGACCAGCATCCGGTCGTCGCGGACGTCGCGATCGGTGAACGCCCGGTGGGCACCGTCGTTGAAGATGTTGCAGTTCTGGAGGACCTCGACGAAGGCCGAGCCGCGGTGCCGCCCGGCCCGGTCGAGCGTCTGCTGGATGTGCTCGACCTGCGTGTCGACGGTCCGGGCCACGAAGCTCGCCTCGGCCGCCAGGGCGACCGCCAGCGGGTGGATCGGGTAGTCGATGGAGCCCACCGGCGTCGACTTCGTCTTCTGCCCGAACTCCGAGGTGGGTGAGGCCTGGCCCTTGGTGAGGCCGTAGATCCGGTTGTTGAACATCACGACCCGGATGTCGACGTTGCGCCGCATCGCGTGGAGGATGTGGTTGCCGCCGATCGAAAGGGCGTCTCCGTCGCCGGTGACCACCCACACCATGAGGTCCGGCCGGGCGACCTTTAGCCCGGTCGCCAGCGTCGGCGCGCGGCCGTGGATGGAATGGAACCCGTACGTGTTCATGTAGTACGGGAAGCGGCCCGAGCAGCCGATTCCCGAGATGAAGACGATCTTCTCCTTGGGGACCCCGAAGTCGGGCATCACCTTCTGTGTCTGGGCCAGGATCGAGTAGTCGCCGCAGCCAGGGCACCAGCGCGGCTCCTGGTCGCTCGCGAAGTCCTTGCGGGTGAGCTTGACCAGCTCGCCTGGCGGGCTCATCAGGTCGGTCATGGGACGCGCCTCACAGGTCGCCGAGCAGCTGCTCGGCCTTGATCTCGATCTCGCCGATGGCGAACGGCTTGCCCCGCACGAGGTTGAAGCCGACCGCGTCGACGAGGAACTCGGAGCGGATGACCATCCGCAGCTGGCCCAGGTTGATCTCCGGGATCAGGACCGTGCCGTAGGCGCGGACGACGTCGCCCGTGTTGAGGGGCAGCGGGTTCAGGTGGCGAAGGTGTGCATGGGCCACCTTCTTGCCGCGCGCCTGGAGCCGTTCGACGGCGCTCCGGATAGCGCCATAGGTCGAGCCCCAGCCGAGGATGAGGAGGTCGCCCTCGGGGGGGCCGAAGACCTCCAGGGGCGGGGTGTCGTGGGCGATGCGAGCCACCTTCTCGGCCCGCAGGAGCGTCATCCGGTGGTGGTTGTCAGGGTCGTAGCTGACCGTGCCCAGGACGTCGAGCTTCTCGAGGCCGCCGATGCGGTGCTCCAGCCCGGGCGTGCCGGGGACGACCCAGGGCCGGGCCAGGGTCTCCTCGTCGCGCAGGTAGGGGTAGAAGCCGGGCCGGTCGCTGCGGTTCTCGACCCGCAGGTCCGGCAGGTCGGCCAGGTCTGGGAGCGACCACGGCTCTGTCCCGTTGGCAAGGAAGGCGTCGGAGAGGTAGACGACCGGCGTCATGTGCCGCAGGGCGATCCGCCACGCCTCGATCGCCATGTCGAAGCACTCGGCCGGCGAGGCGGGCGCGACGATCGGGACCGGCGATTCGCCGTTGCGCCCGTAGAGGGCCTGGAGGAGGTCTGCCTGCTCGGTCTTCGTCGGCATGCCGGTCGAGGGGCCGGCCCGCTGCACGTTCACCACGACGAGGGGCAGCTCCACCATGATCGCCAGCCCCAGCATCTCCGCCTTGAGCGCCATCCCGGGGCCCGAGGTGCCGGTGAGGCCGAGGGCGCCCCCGTAGGACGCGCCGATGGCGGCGCCGATGGCGGCGATCTCGTCCTCGGCCTGGAAGGTCTTGAGCCCGAAGTGCTTGTAGCCGGAGAGCTGGTGGAGGATGTCCGAGGCGGGCGTGATCGGGTAGGAGGCGTACACGAGGGGCCGGTCGGCCAGGATCGAGGCGGCCACGCAGCCGAGGGCGGTTGCCTCGTTGCCGGTGACGTTGCGATACGTGCCCGGGGCGAGGTGGGCAGCCGGGACGATGTAGCGGGTGTGGAAGATCTCGGTCGTCTCGCCGAACGCGTAGCCCGCCATGAGCGCCCGTCGGTTCGCCTCGGCGACGGCTTTCCGGGTCCCGAACTTCTCCTCGATCCAGCGGAGCGTCGGCTCCATGCTCCGCTCGTAGAGCCAGAACATCACGCCGAGGGCGAAGAAGTTCTTGGTCAGGTCGATCTGCTTGGCGGTCATGTCCAGGCCGTCGAGCGCCCGCGCGTTGAGGGTCGAGATCGGGATCTCGAAGACCGTGTAGGGCTTCAGCGAGCCGTCGGCGAGGGGGTTGGAGGCGTAGCCCGCCTTGGCCAGGTTGGGCGGCGTGAAGGCGTCGCCGTTGACGATGATCGCGCCGCCCGGCACGAGGTCCTTCACGTTCGTCCGGAGAGCCGCGGGATTCATCGCCACGAGCACGTCGGGGGCGTCGCCGGGGGTGTGGATGTCGCTGGAGCTGAAGCTGATCTGGAAGCCCGAGACGCCCGGCAGGGAGCCGGCCGGCGCGCGGATCTCGGCCGGATAGTCGGGCAGCGTGCTGATGTCGTTGCCGAAGACGGCGGCCGTGCGCGTGAACTGGGTGCCGGTCAGCTGCATCCCGTCGCCGGAGTCGCCGGCGAAGCGGATGGTGACGCGGTCCAGCTCCTGGACCGGCACCTCGTGCCCCTTCGTGGTCGTCACGGGACCTCGCGATCCTCCTGGGTCTGGTCACCGGCGCACCCCGCGAGATCGGCTCGGCGCAGGCCGGTCCGGGAAGCGTACCGCACGGGACACGGGGCGTCAGGCGGGTGCCCGACCGCCCCCGGCCCGCAGCCGCCGTCGACCCGGGCGGCCGACGGCGCCCACCCGCGCTTTGCTAGGCTCGACGGCGATGGACCGACGCCGCCTGCTGGGGGTCGCCCTGGCGGCCGCCTCCGCCTGCGGCTATGGGTCGGGCCCCCTGTTCGCGAAAAGCGTCTACGGGGCCGGGCTGGACTGGCTCGCCCTCCTCTTCTGGCGATTCCTGATCGGCGGCCTCCTGGTCTGGACGTGGGCGCTCCTCCTGCCGGAGAACCGGGCGGGGCTCCGGGCCCTCCCCCGCCGGCGCACCCTCGCCCTCCTGGGGCTCGGCGCGTTCTTCGTCGGCAACGCCGCCACCTACTACGCTGCCCTGCAGTACGTGTCGGCGTCGCTCGCCGCGCTCATCGTCTACATCTACCCGGCCCTGGTGGCGGTCCTCTCGATCCGCTGGGGCCACGGGCTGCACGGGCGGCGGCCCTGGGCGGCGCTCGTCCTCGTCACGGCCGGCGTGGCCCTCACCATCGGCGGGATCGAGACCCGGGCCGAGCCGATCGGCCTGGCCCTCATCGTCTCGTCGCCGTGCATCTACTCGATCTACATCATCCTGGCGGCCCGCCTGGCCGGCGAGCGGCGGGGCGAGACGGCGGCCTCGCGCACGGGCGGGGCGGGGGCCGAGACCCGGCCGGCCGTCGCGTCGGCGCTCATGATCACGGCCACCTTCGTCATGGTCGCGATCCTCGCGGTCATCACGGGGGAGCCGATCCTGCCCGGGGACGTGCCCTCCGACGCCTGGTTCGGCCTGGTGGGTATCGCGGTCTTCTCGACGGCCCTCGCCATCTCCGCCTTCTACGCCAGCACGGCTCGGATCGGCGCCGCCCAGACGGCCCTGGTCTCCACCGTGGAGCCGGTCTGGACCATCTCCCTGGCCATGCTGCTCTTCGGGGAGCGCCTGGGTCCGGTCCAGCTCATCGGCGGGGCCCTCGTGATCGGCGGCGTGATCCTGGCTCAGACGACGCCGGGGGCGACGACCGACGTCGTGGTCGAGGAGGCCTGACCCGCGGAGCGCTACGATCTCCGGGTGTCCACGGTCGAGACCGTCGCCGCGCGCGACGGGACCCCGCTCCTGACTCGCGCCTGGCCGGTGGCCGGGACGCCGTGGGGCAGCATCCTCGTGGTTCACGGCCTTGGCGAGCACTCCGGGCGACACGACGCGACCGCCGGGCCCTTCGGGGCGGCCGGCCTGGCCGCCACCTCCTACGACCATCGCGGCTTCGGCGCGTCCGGCGGGCGGCGCGCGTACGTGGACCGCTGGGAGGACTACCTCGACGACATCGAGGATCGCTTCCGGGCGAGCCGCGTCGCCCGGCTGCCCGCGGCCATCTACGGCCACTCGCTCGGCGGCCTGCTGGTCGCCGACTACCTGCTCTCCGGCCGCCTCCTGCCCCACGTGGCCGTCCTCTCGGCGCCGGCCCTCGGTGGCGGGTCGGCGTTCATCCGGGCCCTCGCGACCGTCCTGGCCCGGATCGCGCCCACCTTCGCCCTGGCCAACCCCTGGGATCCCGCGCGGATCGCCCGCCCGCCGGCGCCCTCGGTGGTGGCTGATCCCGACCCCCTGTCCGTCCCGCGCACGACAGCCCGTCTGGGGCGCCTCCTGTTCGAGGCCATGGACCGCGTCCAGGCCCGCCTCGAGGCAGGGAACGGCTTCCCCCTGCCCACTCTGGTCATCCACGGCGGCGCCGACACGCTGGTCCCGACCGCCTCGACCGCCTTCCTCGAGCGCTATCCGACCACGGAGCGCCGGGTCTATGCGGAGGTGCGGCACGAGCCGCACCATGATCCGTTCGAGGGCGAGCGGATCATGGACGAGACGATCGCCTGGCTGGGCGCCCGGATGAAGGGCCGGCCGCGCCCCTGAGGGGCGCCTTCCCCCATCGTCGTGGGCGCCGCTCTGGCCCGCCTGCTTCCTCGGGCCGGTAGTTGTGCGTGCAACTACCTCGTGGTACGGTCTCCGCTGGCATCTCCGCAGAGGACGAACCCGTGACCACCCCACCCCCCGAGCGCATGCCGGCCATCTACATCGGCCACGGCGCCCCGACGCTCGTCGACGATCCGGTCTGGCCGGCCGAGCTGGCGGCCTGGGCTCGTGAGCTGCCGCGCCCGCGCTCCATCCTGATGGTGAGCGCCCACTGGGAGTCGCAGCCGCTGACGGTGGGGGCCACCACGCCCGTCCCCCTCACCTACGACTTCTACGGGTTCCCGGAGCGCTACTACCAGACCCGCTACGAGGCCCCCGGAGCCCCCGGCCTCGCCGCCTCGGTGGCGAAGCTGGTCGGCGACCTGGAGCCGGTTGCCCAGGCACCCGACCGGGGCCTCGACCACGGCGCCTACGTCCCCCTCACCGTGATGTATCCCGAGGCCGACGTCCCGGTCCTCCAGATGTCGCTGCCCGACCTCGATCCGGCGCACCTGTTCGCCATCGGGCGGCGCCTGGCCCCGCTCCGTGACGAGGGCGTCCTCGTCGTCGGCAGCGGCTTCCTGACCCACGGGCTGCCGTTCGTCCGGGAGTACATGGCCGGCAAGCCGGGCGCACCCACCTGGTCGATGGAGTTCGACCGCTGGGCCGCCGAGGCGCTCACGCGGGGCGACGTCGACGCGCTCTTCGACTTCCGGAGCCGCGCTCCCGGGATGCCCTACGCCCATCCCACGGTGGAGCACTTCGCACCGCTCTTCGTGACCCTCGGCGCGGCGGCGGCCGCGGACGAGGCGCCGGACTTCAAGGTCGAAGGCTACTGGTACGGCCTCGCCAAGCGCTCGTTCGCCGTGCGCTGAGGAGCGTCACCCCTCGGCCGCGTCAGGCGGGCGGAGCGTCGGCGCCGGCGCCTTCCTTGAGGAGGCTTCGCAGGATGAACGTCACGTTGGCCGGCTTCTCCGCCAGGCGGCGCATGAAGTACGGGTACCACTGCGAGCCGTAGGGCACGTAGACGCGGACCCGGTGGCCGCGCCGCAGCAGCTCCGCCTGGAGGTCGCGGCGGACGCCGTGGAGCATCTGGAACTCGTAGCGGTCGCGGCCGATCCCCTCGGCCTCGGCCCAGCGGATCAGGCGGCCGATGAGGCGCCCGTCGTGGGTGGCCAGGGCCGGGTAGCTCCCGTCCGCCATCAGCCGTCGCGCCTGGGCCTCGTAGGTCGCGGCGATCTCGTCCCGCTCGCGCAAGGCCACCTCGCCCGGTTCGTTGTAGGCGCCCTTGCAGAGGCGGACGCGGGCGCCCTCGGCGATGAGGGCCTCGACATCGGCGGGGGACCGGCGGAGGGCCGCCTGGATCACGACCCCGCTGGCGGGGTTGAGCGGCCGGAGCTCGCGCCAGAGGTCCAGCGTCCGGTCGGTCCTCGTGTGGTCCTCCATGTCGACCCGGACGAAGGCGCCCAGCTCGGCGGCCCTGCGGAAGACGCGGGCGACAGTGTCGCGGCAGAGATCGCGGTCGATGTCGAGGCCCATCTGGGTGAGCTTGAGGCTGACGTTGCGCTCGAGGCCGCCGGCGGCCAGCGCCTCGAGCGTCTCCTCGTAGCGGCTGGCGGCGGCGGCGCAGGCGTGGGCCGAGTCGACCGACTCGCCCAGGACGTCGACCGTCGTCAGGTAGCCACCCTCGGCCAGCCGGCGGAGGGCCGGAAGGACCTCCCCGAGCGTCTCCCCGGCGATGAAGCGGCGGACCATCGGACGGGTGATCGGGACCCTGGTCGAGAGGCGCCCCAGCGCCTTGCGGTGCGAGAGCCAGATGAAGCTCGCGCGCAGCGTCCGCTCGGGGACCGAGCCGTTGGCGTGGTTGCCGCTCATGGAACCTCGTTGCTGGGGACGGTGGCCTCGCTCCCCCGGCCCGATGGTAGCGCGGCGTCAGGCGGGCGAGGCCGTCGACCCGTCGGCCGGGGCACGTCCCGCGTCGGCCGCCAGGCGCTCCACGATCGCGAGCGTCCGCTCGTCGAGGGCGCGGAGGGCGGTCAGGATCTTCTCGATCTCGGCCTCGGCCTTGACGTTGACCTCGAAGTCACTCTCGGCGCGGGCGTCGGCGTGGGCGGCCTGGACGTTCTGCCCCACCAGGATGAGCGGCATCAGCAGGAGCTGGACGATGTTGCCCAGGAACAGCAGGAAGGCGAACGGGTACGGGTCGAAGGGCCGGGCGGCGAGCGCGCCCTGCCACAGGATCCAGGCACCCATGATGGTCGCCAGGACGTAGAACGCGTACATCGTCCCGACCGCCGCGGTGACCGCCCCGGCGATGCGGGCGTTCAACCCCCGGCCGGCGACGTCGGCGTGCCGGACGATCCTCGCTCGACGCGGCTGCGGGGCGAGGTCGAGGTGCCGGGCCGGCGAGGGCGGCTGGGACACGGGCGGGACGGCGTCAGTCATCGTTCTTCCTCCAGGGGCTCGATGCCGCGGAGGCTACGCCGGTCGGGCCCCGGCCGCCTCGGCCTCCCAGGCCGCCCCGGGGTCGGGCGCCACGGGCGTCAGGTTCGCGCCACCGCCCGGACCGCGAGGGCGGCGGCGGCAATCACCCCGACGGCGAGGGCGAGCGGCGAGGCGAGGGCCGTCGCGGCGCCGAGCCAGGCGAGCGAGACGCTGGAGGCGGCGCCGACGGCCGACGCGGACGCGGTGCGGGCCGCGCGCGCCCCCTGCAGGCCGGCCACGGCGAGGACCCGATTCCCGCCGCCTGCAGCGCGGCGATCGGGCCCGAGCCGGCCGTCGTCCCGGCACCGGTGACAGCGCTCCCCCCGGCCACCAGGATGAGCGCGCCGAGCGCGAGGGGAACGACGCCGGGGAGGGGGCCTCCACCGGCCAGCGGACCGGCCAGGCGCGGCCGCGGGGCCGGCCGGGCCAGCACCGCAAGCAGGGCTCCCGCCGCGGCCGCGCAGGCCACCAGCACCGCGGCCCGGGCGGCGAGCTCCACCCTCGATCAGTCCGCGGTCGGCGGCGGCTCCTCGCGGAGGTACCGCTTCAGCCAGTCGAGGATCCGGCCGAACGCGTCGCGCCGGTTCTCACGGCGCTCCCAGCCGTGGCCCTCTTCGTCGTACCAGTGAACCTCGTGGTGCTTGCCCTCGATCTCGAGGGCCTCGACCATCCGCTCGGTCATGAGGGGCACCACTCGCCGGTCCTTCCGGCCGTGGAGGATCAGCAGGGGCGCCTCGATCCGCTCGGCGCGGTAGACCGGCGATCCGCGCCGGTACGCCTCGGCGCGCGCCGGATCGTCCGGCGAGCCCATCTGGCGCTGGAGGTCGATTCGGCCGGGACGGTCGCCGTGGCGATAGCTCTCTGCGATCTCCGAGTCGCCGTAGAGGTCGATGCCGGCGGACCACAGCCCCGGCTCCTCCACCAGCGCGCACAGGGTCAGGTAGCCGCCGTAGGAGCCGCCGTACATCGCCACCTTCCCGCTGGACCAGGGCTGGGCGCTCGCCCAGCGGGCGGCATCGATGACGTCGTGGACGTCGGCGTGTCCCCACTCGTCGCGGTTGGCGTGGCGGAAGGCCCGCCCGTTGCCCGTCGAGCCCCGGAAGTCGACCGAGAGGAACGCGTATCCCTCCTGGACCAGCAGCTGGCGGAAGGGCTGGAAGTCGCGGAACGACTGCCAGGTGGGACCGCCGTGGGCGTGAACCACCGTCGGGACCGTGATCCCGCGGCGCTTGCCGGTCGCCGTCGCCGGCCGCCACAGGGTGAGGGGAATCGCCAGCCCGTCGCGGGCCCGGATGGCGAGATGCTCGGGCGCCACGAAGGTGGAGACCGGCAGCACCGCCGGGAGCGATCGGGTCAGGCGCCGCGGCCGCCCGACGGCGCCGTCCGGGCCGGGCACTGGCAGGATCCAGAAGTCCTCGGGATCGCGCTCGGTCTTGCCGACGGCCAGGATCCCGCCGCCGTCCGGAAGCCAGGAGACCGCCAGCCAGACGCCGTCGGTCGGGTTGACCCGCGTCCCCGCGCCGGGTGCCTCGTCGAGGCGGCGCTTCGGCGGGCGGCCCGGGCCGCGCTTGACGGGCGACGCCGGGGCGAGCGGGGCGACGACCAGGTCGACGAGACCCTCGTGGACGAGGGCGTGGACGAAGCGGCCGGCGTCGGGCGACGGCAGGGGGGCGATGCCGAACGAACCGCCGGGATCGCCGTGCTCCGCGGCTCCGGCGGTGAGTGCCGTGCGACCGCCGCCGTCGAGGTCCAGGCGGACGACCTGGAACCAGCCGTCGCGATCGGACACGAGCAGCAGGCCGCTCCCGTCCGGGAGCCAGCGCGGACCCGTCTCCCAGGCCCCCGCGCCGGCGACGATGCGCTCCTCGCCGCTCACCACGTCGACGAGGGTGACCTGCATCGTGAGGAGGTCGGGGTCGCGCTGGGCGACGACGGCGAGGCGGGCCCCGTCCGGCGACCATTGGAGGTCCTCGACGTCCATCCCGGCGGCGGTCAGTGCCCGGGGAACGGGACGGGGACCGGCGGCGGGTGGCCGGCCGCGCCGCGGCACGGGCGCGTCGACGAGCCAGACCTGGTCCCAGCCGCGGCGCCGCGAGAGGAAGGCGATGCCGCGGCCGCCGGGCTGCCAGCGAGGGAGGCGGCTCCCGGCGGGGTGATCGACGACGACGGTCGGCCGGCTGCCATCGGCACCGACGATCCAGATCGCCTTCTCCCGGACGAACGCCAGCCAGGCCCCGTCCGGCGACCACTGCGGGTCGCTGACCGCGTGCTCCGAGGCAGTCAGCTGGCGAGCCAGCAGGGTCCGCAGGTCCATGACGAGGACCTGGCGCGCACCGCCGGCCTCGGCCGTGTAGGCGATCCGCCGGCCGTCCGGCGAGAGGCGCGGCTCGCGGGGCGACTCGACGGCCACGATCTGCTCGATGGTGAGGCGGCCGCGCCTGCTCGCGGCCGGCGACGCCGGCCGGGCGGACCGGCCGGGCGGGCGACCGCGGCGGCGGGCGGCGGGGACCGCGGGCACGGCCGCGGCGGCCTCGGTCGAGGACGCGGCCGGCGCCTCCGCGGCCACGGGCTTCGGCCGGTTCTTCGAGCCGGGCGGGCGACCGCGCCGGCGAGGTGCCGGCGGGGCTGGGGCGGCCGCCTCGAGGGCGGTCTCGGCATTCGGGAGGAGGGCCTCGTCGGCCGTGTCGGCGCGAAGGAAGCGTGACATCGCGGGCGTTATACCACGCCGCGGAGGGCCGTCTCCCGCTCTCCCGGCGCGGGCGGGGGCTCGACACGGATGAAGGACTCATGCCCCAGCCAGGCCTCCAGCATCTCAGGCGGCGCAGCCGACCAGTCCTCGCGGATCTGGCTGGCGTGGCAGGCGAAGGCCGCCAGCTTGCGGTCGATCACGGATGCCACGGCCACGTGGGTGGTGAAGTCGGCATCCGGCCGGGCGAGCTCGCGGAACCGCTGCTGCTGGAGGAGGTCGTCGGCGCTCGGCTCGCGCGGCTCCTCGCCCCGCAGCGCGGCCCACGTGGCCTCGGACTCCGCCCAGCCGTCGAGGTCGCTCGCCGCCATGGCCTGGTGGTACAGGACCGTCGGACCGCCCGGCTCGGCGGCGGCCCGCCGGAAGGCCTCGGTCGCCCGGCTGGAGATCGTCACGTGGTCGGGGTGGCCATAGATGCCGCCCGGGTCGAAGGTGAGGATCGTCACCGGTCGGAGGGCGCGGATGACGGCTACCAGCCGCGCGACGACCTCCTCCCGGTCGGCGAGGGCGAGGCAGCCGGCCGGCTTCGGCCATCCCTCCATGCCCGAATCGCGGTAGCCGAGGAAGATCGGCTCGGCCACGCCGAGTGCGGCCATCGCGCAGCGCAGCTCGCCGCGCCGGAGCTCGGGGTCAAGCTCCCGGGCACCCTCCTCGCCGCCGAGGTCGCCGTCCGTGGCGCAGACGATCCAGGTCGGGACGCCGGCCGCCGCGGCAAGGGCGAGCGTCCCGCCGGCGCCGAACGTCTCGTCGTCGGGGTGGGCGAAGATCGCGAGCAGGCCCCGGGGTGCCGGCACCCCGGCCGTCGCCACCCCCTCCGCCGTCACCGCCGGCGGCGCTCGGGAGGCGCGGAGACCGCCGCCTCGAGCTGGTCGCCAAGCTCGACGGTCCGCCGGTAGGCGGCCCAGACGGCCTCCGAGAGGACCGTTCGGAGGCGCCCGGATTCGAGCTCGTGGAGCGCCGCGGCGCTGGTGCCGCCCGGCGAGGTGACCATGTTGCGGAGGACCGCCGGGTGGGCCCCCGACTGCTTGGCGAAGAGCGTGCTCCCCTCCAGCGTCTCGACCACGAGGTCGTGGGCGATGTGGCGCGGGAAGCCCAGGTGGACGGCCGCGTCGACGAGCGCCTCCATGACCAGGAAGACGTAGGTCGGGCCGGTGCCGGAGACGGCGGTCGCCATGGCCACGAACTTCTCGTCGTCGACCTCGATCTGGGCCCCCAGCGCGGAGAGGAGCGCCCGGGCCTGGTCCCGCTGCGCCTCCGACGTCTCCGGCGTCGCGTACCAGACCGTCATGCCGCGACCGAGCTGGGCCGGCGTGTTCGGCATGCTCCGGACGAGCTCGCGGTGGCCGAGCAGCCCTTCGAGAGCGGCGGTCGTCGCCCCGGCGATGATGCTCAGGACGAGCTGGCCCGGGACGAGGTGGGGGCCGATCTCGCGGCCGACGCGGGGCAGCATCTGGGGCTTGACGGCGAGCAGGACGACGTCCGCTCCCGTCACCGCCTCCACGTTCCCGGCCACCACCCGGATGCCGTGCTCGCGGGCGAGCTGCTCGCGGCGCTCGGCGCGCGGATGGCTGGCGACGACCTGGGACGGCTCGACGAGCCGGCCGCGGATGAGCCCGGCGATCATGGACTCGGCCATGACCCCGGTGCCGACGGTGGCGAGCGTGCGACCTTCGAGCGGCGACATCGGCGCGAGTGTAGCCCACCGCGGCGCCTCCCTCGGCGGGACCGCGGGCTCAGGCTGCGGTGGCCCGGGCGAGGAGGAAGCAGCGACCAGTCGGCCGGCACTCGACGTGGCTGAAGCCGGCCGAGCGAAGGGCGGCCGCAAGCTCCTCCGGTGCGGCCGCCAGGCGGTCCACCGCGGCGACGCCCTCGACAGCCGACTCGTCGAGGATCGAGATCGCGGCCAGGATCCCGCCCGGCCTCAGCCACGACCGGACCGTCGCCAGCCGCGAGGCGAGCCGCGCGTCGGCGGCGCCGCCCAGGAGGAACGGCACGACGACGGCGTCGACCGGTCGGTCGGGCGCAGCCCACGGGTCGCGGACGTGGAGGTGGGCGCGCAGGCCGTGGGCGAGCAGGCGTCGGCGGGCGCGGTCGAGGAGCGCCCCCGAGGCGTCGTAGGCATGGAGGTCGCCCTTCGTGGCGAGGAGCGCCGACCACCAGCCCGTCGCCGCCCCCAGCTCGACGATCTCGCCGCGCACGGGGAGGCCGTCCAGCCAGGTCGTCGCCGCGTCGAGCTCCATCCGCCAGACGGCGTCCTGCACGGGCCCGCCGGCGTGGCGGCCCTGCCGCTGGTACCAGGCCTCGAGGTCGGCCGGGTCCGGCGCGGCGACCTCGGGCCTGCCTGGGGACGCACCCGCCGCCCGTGCCGCCAGCGCCTCGCGGAGCCGGAATCGGAGGAAGGGGTTCTGGCCCGCCCGTCCCAGGCAGTCGGGGCAGAGCCGGGCGGCGGCCTCGAGGTCGTCCGCGGCCCGCGGCTGCCAGGGCCGGCCGCACCACAGGCAGTCGAACGGCCGCGGCGCGGCAGGGGATCCGCCGGGGCCGGTCACAGGACCGGGACCCAGCTCCCGACCGGGGCCCGGTCGACGAAGGCGGCCGGGTCGAAGATCTCGGCCAAGAGCTCGACGCCGTCGATCACGCGGGGGCCCGGCCGGCTGAAGTAGGCGGATGCGTCGAGGGCGAAGACCTGGCCGCGCCGGACGGCCTGCAGCTCGTCCCAGGCCGGGGGCCGGGGCGTCGCCCGCCACGTCGCGATCACCTCCCCGAGGCGCATCCCGCACGGGAGCAGGAGGAGCATCTCGGGATCGACCTCGACGACGGCGTCCCAGTCCGCCCGCGCCGCGGGCTCGCCGTCGGCGCCCAGGACCTCCCAGCCCCCCGCCCGGCGGACCTGCTCGGGGATCCAGAGGCCTGCCGAGACGAGCGGGTCGAGCCACTCCAGCATCACGACGCGGGGCGCGTGGTGACCGCCGTCGCGGCGCTCCTCGACCACCTCCTCCACGTCGGCGAGCCGCTCGCGGAGGATCTCAACGAGGCCGACGGCCTCGTCCTCGGCGGCGGCCATGGCGCCGACCGTCGCGATCGCGTGGAAGATGCCCTCAAGGCTCGTCGGGGCCAGGGTGACGATCGCCGCCTCCGGCCCCACGGCGGCCCGGAGGGCGCCGGCCAGGGCGCCGCCGCCGGCGCCCGGCATCGGCCCGGCCAGCACGAGGTCCGGGCGCAGGGAGGCGAGGAGTGCCTCGTCGACCACGACGAGCGGCGGCCCCCCACCGGCCGCGGCTGCCGCGAGCGCGTGGACCTGGTGCGCCGGGATGCCGGCGAGGGTCTCGGCGGGTCGGGTGAGCACCCGCCGGCCGCGCACGGCCGGCGGGTGGTCGCAGGCATGGGAGACGCCGAGGAGGTCGTCACCCAGGCCCAGGGCCCAGACGATCTCGGTGGCCGCCGGGAGCAGCGACACGATGCGCATCAGGGTGGACGTTGCCTCGGCGCCGGCGACGGGACGACCGGCCGCCCGGGACGGGGCCGTGAGGGGAGCGAGCCGCGGGCGCCCGGCGCGGGCCGCCCAGCGCGGGTCAGGCGGGCTTGATGGCCTCGAGCGCCGCCCGGGCCGCGTCCTTGTCCGTGAACCACGTGGCGTTGATCTGCGTGTAGGCGGCCCACTCGCCGGGCAGCGACTCCTCGGGGAAGATCGCGCTGACGGGGCATTCAGGCTCGCACGCGCCGCAGTCGATGCACTCGTTGGGATCGATGTAGAGCAACCGGTCGGTGCCCTGCTCGAAATGGATGCAGTCGACGGGGCAGACCGCCACGCACGCCTGGTCCATCACGTCGACGCACGGCTCGGCGATCACGTAGGCCATCTCGGGAGATCCTCCGTTACCAGATCATCACGCCTCGGGCCGCGCCATCCCCGGGCGGCGGGCGCCCGCACCCGTGGTCGCGAGCGTACCACCTTCGCGATCGTGCGGCGGGTCGGCCCGCTACTGGGCGGGCGAGCCGAGCGGGACTCCGCCTGGGCCCACGAACCGGATCGCGCCGGCCATCCCCTTCTCCCAGTGATCGGAGATGTGGCAGCCGAGCAGGAGCTGCACGCCGGCGTCGGCCGGCACCACGTAGGTGACGGTCCGGGTCTCGCCGGAGCGGGCGACGACGCGGAGCCCCGCCAGGCCCGCCGGCACCGAGAGGGCGGGCGTCGGCCCGGGCGGAGGGTTGGCCGCCGACTCCTCGGCCGCCTCCCAGGCATCCTGGACGGCCCGCGGGCCGACCACCAGCTCGTGAACGTCGAGGCCGCCATTGACCACGTTCAGGGTGATGGTCTCGCCCGGGACGAGGTCGACGATCCCTGGGACGACCACGTAGTCCTTGAGGATCACGTTGACCTGGCGCGGCGCGGCGGCCGTGCCCGGGGTGATGGCCGGGGTCGGCGCGACCGCCGCGGCGTCGCAGGCCGCGAGCGCGGCGGCCAGGGCGAGGACGGCGGCCAGGGCGAGCGTGGCGGCCGGCCGGTGGCGGGTCGTCGGGTGGGATCGGTGGAGCACGGCCGGGAGTCTAGCCCCGCGGCGGACCGCTCGCCGGGACGCCTCGGTCGCGGCCGGGTCAATTCCTTGACACGACCCGAGGGGCGCGGCACTGTTCCGCCGTTCCGCCGCCCCGCCGGTCGCGCCGGCCGGGTCGGGGACGTGCGACGGACGATGGGGGCGGCGTGGCGATCGACAGCCCGAATGCACTGGGGACGGCTCGTGCCGGCGAGGCCGTCCCCGCGGTCCGCCTCGCCGGGCTGGCCAAGCACTACGGCGACGTCGTCGCCGTCGGCGGCATCGACCTCGACATCGCCGAGGGCGAGTTCTTCTCCATGCTCGGGCCGTCCGGCTCGGGCAAGACGACCACCCTCCGGATGATCGCCGGCTTCGAGGTCCCGACGGCCGGCCGGATCGAGCTCCACGGCCAGGAGGTCACCGATCTCGCGCCGTTCGAGCGCAACGTGAACACCGTCTTCCAGGACTACGCCCTCTTCCCCCACATGACCGTCGGCGACAACGTCGCCTACGGGCTGATGGTGCGCAAGGTGCCTCGCCCCGAGCGCGAGCGGAGGATGGGCGACGCGCTGGCCATGGTCCGTCTCTCCGGCTACGAGCGGCGCAAGCCGTCCCAGCTCTCCGGCGGCCAGCGCCAGCGCGTCGCCCTCGCCCGGGCCCTCGTCAACCGGCCGCGCGTGCTCCTGCTCGACGAGCCGCTCGGCGCCCTCGACCTCAAGCTCCGGGAGGAGATGCAGATCGAGCTCAAGACGATCCAGCGCGAGGTGGGGATCACCTTCATCTACGTCACCCACGACCAGGAGGAGGCGCTGACGATGAGCGACCGCCTCGCGGTCTTCAACCACGGGCGCATCGAGCAGGTCGGGACCCCGGCCGACGTCTACGAGAAGCCCGACACGCGTTTCGTCGCCGGCTTCGTCGGTACGAGCAACCTCCTCTCCGGGCCGGTGGCCGCCGCCATCGTCGGCCGGGAGGGCACCTTCACCGTCCGCCCGGAGAAGATCCGCCTCGAGGCGCCCGATGGCCCGTCCGGCGAGGACGAGACCACCGCCCTCGGGCACATCGCCGAGGTCGTCTACCTCGGCGCCGACACGCGCTACATCGTCCGCCTGGACGCCGGCGCCACGCTGGTCGTCACCCGCCAGAACCTGGCGACGTCGTCGGCAGAGGCGCTCGCCCAGCAGGGGCGACCGGTCCGGCTCGTCTGGAAGCGGCAGCACAGCCTTCCCGTCATGGGCGACGGGGAACGATCAGGAGGAGGGGATCCCGCATGAAGACACGCCACCTGGCGGCGGCGATCGCGACGTTCGCGCTCGTCGCCGCGGCCTGCGGCGGAGGCGCCACGACGGCGCCCTCGGCATCCGCGGTCCCATCGGCCGCTCCCAGCGCGAGCGCGGCGGCATCGGAGGCTCCGACCCCGGTGCCGTCGCTGACCGGATCGGACTATGGGACGATCTCGCCGCTCAAGCCGGCGGTCGATCTCAGCACGGTGGGCGGCCCCGGCGAGGGCGCCCTCAACATCATCATCTGGGCCGGCTACGCGGAGGACGGCTCGACCAACAAGGAGTACGACTGGATCCACGCGTTCCAGGACGCAACCGGCTGCCAGGTCCAGACGAAGATCGGCAACACGTCCGACGAGATGGTGACCCTCCTCCGGCAGGGCGGGGGCAGCGTCTACGACGGCGTCTCCGCCTCCGGCGATGCCACGAACCGCCTCATCGCGAACGGCGACGTGGCGGCGATCGAGCCGACCCAGATCCCGGGCTTCGGCGACGTCGCGCCGTTCCTGCAGGACGCCCCCCACTACGTGGTCGACGGCAAGCACTACGGCGTCCCCCACGGCTGGGGGGGCAACAGCCTCATGTACCGCACCGACCTCGTGACGCCAGCTCCCGCGAGCTGGAACGTGGTCTTCGACCCGACGGCCTCGCAGCCGTACCAGAGCCCGCCGACCATCACCGCCTACGACAGCCCGATCTACATCGCCGACGCCGCCCTCTACCTGAAGGCGACGGACCCGAGCCTGGGCATCACGGACCCGTACGAGCTGACCCAGGAGCAGCTCGACGCCGCAGTGAACCTCCTCAAGCAGCAGCATCCCTGGGTCGGCAAGTACTGGGCCCTCTACTCGGACGAGATCGACAACTTCAAGAGTGGGGCGACGGTCGTGGGCACGACCTGGCCGTACCAGGTCAACGCCCTCAAGGGCGAGGGCGTCAAGGTCGAGGCGGTCGTCCCGAAGGAGGGCATGACCGGCTGGGCCGACACCTGGATGATGTCGTCCCACGCCCAGCATCCCAACTGCATGCTGAAGTGGATGGCCTGGATGATCACCCCCGAGGTGCAGGCCCAGGTCGCCGAGAACTTCGGCGAGGCCCCCGCCAACCCCAAGGCCTGCAAGTACCTCGATGCCGGCTACGGGCCGTACCAGCTCAAGGACTTCTGCACGCTCTACTCGGTGAACGACCCTGCCTTCTACGGGAACATCGCCTTCTGGAAGACGCCGCTGCCGGACTGCGGCGACAGCCGCGGCCAGACGTGCACCGACTACTCGGTCTGGACCCAGAAGTGGACCGAGATCAAGGGCTGACCGGTCGCGCGCGCTGACCGGGCCTCTCCTCCCGGCCCCGGCGGCGGCTGGCCGCCGCCGGGGCCGGCCAAGCTCGTGACCCGGATTCGCCCTCCATGACCACGGCCGCGCTCACGCCGCCCCCGCCGCCGCCCGACACGCCGGCGCGCCGCCTCCAGGCGATGCTCTACCGGCACCGGGCGACGCAGCTCGTCCTGCTCCTCGCGCCGCCCTCGGGCTGGTTCGGGATCGTCTACCTGGGCTCGCTCGTCATCCTCTTCGTCTCGGCCTTCTGGTACCTCGACCCGCTCACGTCGGCCATCCGGCACGACCTCACGATGGCCAACTTCCAGCAGATCCTGAGCGCGCCGGTCTACCGCACGATCGTCCTGCGGACCGTCGTCGTGGCCGTGGTCGTCACCGTCCTCGACATGGCCCTCGCCTTCCCGATCGCCTACTACATGGCCAGGGTCGCGAGTGCCCGTACCCGGGCCGTCCTCTTCGCGGCCGTCCTGCTGCCGCTCTGGACGAGCTACCTGGTCCGGGTCTTCGCCTGGAGGACGATCCTCTCCAAGGGCGGGCCGGTCGACTGGCTCTTCGCCCAGGTCGGCATGCCGGGAGCCAGCCTCAACAACACCGACATCGCGATGGTGATCGTCTTCACCTACCTCTGGCTTCCCTACATGGTCCTGCCGATCTACGCCGGCCTCGAGCGCATCCCGTCCTCCCTCCTGGAGGCCTCGGCCGACCTCGGGGCCCGGAACGCGCTGACCTTCCGGCGGGTGGTCTGGCCGCTGACCCTGCCGTCGATCGCCGCCGGCTCGATCTTCACCTTCTCGCTGACCCTGGGCGACTACATCACGCCCCAGCTGACGTCGAACACCCAGTTCATCGGCAACGTCGTCTACGACAGCCAGGGCGTGGCCGGCAACATCCCCTTCGCCGCGGCCTTCGCCACGGTCCCCGTCCTGATCATGGGGGCCTACCTGCTGCTGATGCGCCGGCTCGGCGCCTTCGACGCGCTGTAGGGCCCGCTGTGTCGCGCTGGCTGCTGCGGATCGCGACCGGGTCGGTGCTCCTGTTCCTCTACCTGCCCATCGTGACCATCGTCCTGTACGCGTTCAACGGGTCCCGCGGCCAGACGTGGCCCATCACCGAGTGGACGACGCAGTGGTTCGGCGCCGCGATCGGGAACCCGGACCTCCATGCGGCCCTCATCCTCTCGATCGAGGCGGCCCTGGGGGCGACGGCCATCGCCCTCATCCTGGGGACGCTTGCCGCGCTCGTGGTCCACCGCTTCCGCTTCTTCGGCCGGGAGACGATCGCGTACGTGGTCGTCCTGCCAATCGCGCTGCCGGGCATCGTGACCGGCATGGCCCTCAACGCGACCTTCAACTCGTTCCACGTCCCGCTCACGATCTGGACCATCGTCATCGGTCACGCCACGTTCTGCGTGGTGACCGTCTACAACAACGCGATCGCCCGGATGCGGCGCTCCTCGCGCTCGATCGAGGAGGCCTCGGCCGACCTGGGGGCCACGACCTGGCAGACCTTCCGCTACGTGACGCTGCCGGTCCTGCGGACCGCCCTGGTGGCCGGCGGGCTGCTGGCCTTCGCTCTCTCGTTCGACGAGGTGATCGTCACGACGTTCACGGCGGGCACCCAGGAGACGATCCCGCTGTGGATCTACAACAACCTCAAGCTGCCCAACCAGCGGGCGATCGTGAACGTGGTGGCGGTCTTCCTGATCCTGCTCTCGCTCGTCCCGGTCTACCTCGCCCAACGCCTGGCGAGCGACGGGACGGGGACCGCTGGTCGCACCTGACATCGGCCCGCGCCGGCGGGTGCGGCGTCACATCCCCTGCGGGTCGTAGGCGGGGTCGAGGTACGTCTCGGGGTCGTCGTCGAAGTCCAGCTTGCAGCCCTTGCCGCAGAAGTAGTAGACGGTCCCCTCGTGCTCGGAGGTGAGGGTCGCCGTCTCCGTCTCGACCTGCATGCCGCAGACCGGGTCGATCGCGATGGCCATCGGTTCGTCGCTCCGTGCCCCCGGCCAGCTGCCGGGTACTCCCCCCCAGTATAAGTCGGCGCTCCGTGCGGATGCGGGACCGCTAGGATGATGCGATGGACACCGTCACCGACCTCGCCGCGGCGCGGGCTCGCCTCCTGGAGGAGCAGGCCCGACTCCGCGCGGAGCTCGGGGAGGAGATCGAGCCGCCGGGCCAGATGACCTACGGATCGCAGGCCGCCGCCGCGGCGCAGGTCTTCGCCCAGCAGCGGGACCTCGCCTTCCGCGAGCAGGCGGAGCGGCGCTTCCACGCAATCGAGCACGCCCTCGCGCGCCTGGATGCCGGCACGTACACGTTCTGCGAGGTCTGCGGCGGCCCGATCTCCGCCGAGCGCCACGAGGTCGTCCCCTGGTCGACCACCTGCGTCGAGTGCGGACGGACGCACCGCTAGGAGCCCCGTGAGGCCGGCCGCGGAGGGGGCGCCCCTGGTCGACCTCGCGGCGATCCGGGCGGCAGCCGCGACCCTGCGCGGGGTCGCCGTGCGCACGCCCCTCGTCGCCCTGGGCGACCCGGGCCGCCGTCACCTGCTCAAGGCCGAGTCGCTCCAGCCCATCGGCGCCTTCAAGATCCGGGGCGCCTACAACGCGGCGGCCACCCTCTCGGCGGCCGAGCGCGCCCGCGGCCTCATCACCTATTCGTCCGGGAATCACGCCCAGGGGGTGGCCAGGGCGGCCCGCCTCCTCGGGGTCCCGGCAATCATCGTCATGCCGGAGAACGCACCGGCCATCAAGCGCGCCCGGGTTCTCGCGGACGGGGCGGAGGTGGTGACCGTCGGCAACGCCAGCGCCGAACGCCAGGTGGTCGCGGAGCGGCTCGCCGTCGAGCGCGGCCTGGCGATGATCCCGCCGTTCGACGACGATCGGGTCATCGCCGGCCAGGCGACCTGCGGCCTGGAGATCGCGGAGGACCTGCCAGACCTCGCGGCCGTCCTCGTGCCCATCGGCGGCGGCGGGCTGGCGTCGGGCGTGGCGGCCGCCGTCAAGGCCCTGCGGCCCGGCGCCCGGGTCGTCGGGGTGGAGCCCGAGCTGGCGGCAGACGCGCGCGACTCCCTCGCCCGCGGCGAGATCGTGGAATGGTCGGCCGCCGACGTCTCGCGAACGATCGCGGACGGGACGCGCACCCAGGCCCTCGGCGTCCGCACCTTCGCCCATCTCCGGGCGCTCCTCGACGGCATCGTCACGGTGACCGAGGAGGAGATCGCGGCGGCGATCCGCCTCGCCGCCGAGGAGGCCCGCCTGGTCGTGGAGCCGTCGGGCGCCCTCTCGATCGCGGCCCTGCGCTTCCGGGCCGTCGAGGCGAACGTCGCTGGGGCGCGGGGGCCGGTCGTCTGTGTCGTCTCCGGGGGAAACGTGGATCCGGCCCGCTACCTCGCCTACCTCGAGGCGCCGATCCCCTCGGCCTGACCGGGCGCGGCCGCGGGACCGGTCGCGTCTGCGGCCGCGGGGCGTGCCGCCCGCGCGTCGCGGGCCGCCTGGGCGTCCTCGAGCGCCTCGCGCCGCCGGGTGACCGCTTCGTCGTGGCGCATCCAGGCGGCGATCACGAGGAGGATGGCGAGCAGGAAGCCGGCGTCGCCGACGCCCCACATGATCGCTCCCGCCAGCTGCTGGTCCTCGAGCGGCGTCGGCGACCAGGTCCGCCCCGTCGTCATGTAGTGCGGGTAGAGGACCTGGTCGGAGAAGAGGATGGCGACGCCGAGCAGCGAGTTCAGGGGCATCTGGAGGAAGAGGTAGAAGGCACGGGCGGCGTGCGGCAGGCGCCACGGGCTCGGGTCGCGCCCCACCACGGGCCACCAGAAGAGGAGCGCGCTGGCGAGGTAGAGGCCGTGCTCGAGGTCGTGGACGAGCGGGTCCTCCAGGGCGGCGTCGAAGAGGGGGGAGACGTGGCTTCCCCACATGATCGCGGTGAAGAGCAGCCAGGCGACGAGCGGGTGGCCCAGCACCTTCACGACCGGCGAGCGAAGGATCGGCAGGATCCGCCCCGTCCGGGCGGCCGGGCTGGCGACGCGGAGGAGGATCGTGATCGGCGCCGCGAGGGCGATGGCCGGGGCGGCCCCGAAGACGAGCAGGAGGTGCTGGACCATGTGGACGGAGAAGAGCTCCGTGTCGTAGCGCTCGATCCCCGACAGGAGGGCGATCGCGATGCAGGCGAGGCCGATGAGGAAGAAGGCCGGCCGGTCGGCGGGCACGGGGCTCGACGGGTGGGCCGCGTTCACCCGCCGGACCGCCCACAGGTAGGCCGCGCCGACCACGAGGAGGGGCAGCAGGACCTGCGGGTAGAGCGACCACCCGCCGAGGAAGGCGGCGGCATCCGGGGGGGGCGGCACGACTCCCCCGTGGGCAAGGGCGACGGGGGCGCCGAGGAGCGCCAGGGCGACCGCAGCCGTGGCCGCGGCGGCGCGCGCGACGGGGTGGCCGGCGGACCGGCGGCGGCGGGTCACGGCGTCATTGTGGCGCGTCCCGGGCTGCCGGAGCGTGTTGCGTGCCTGGCAACAATTCCCCATATGCGCATCTCCGCACGTTGTTCGGGTATCATGCGCGCGCTCCCGGCCGCAGCGTCCCGGCGTGGAGCGTTGTGGAGAGGGCCGCCCGCGCGGGCGACGCGCGGCGGGCACCAGGGTCGAGGAGGCTCGATGACGTTCACCGGGAAGAGGCCGCGGCGACGCCGCGCGGCGCTCTTGCTGCTGCTGCTCGCTGCGGCCGCTCTCCTCGTGACGGGCTGTTCCGACTTCAACATCCGCACCGCGGTCCCCCCGGACGCCGCGTCGAGCCAGGGGCAGGCCGTCCGCAACCTGTACGACATCGTCTTCGTCATCGGCGCGGCGATCTTCTTCCTGGTCGAGGGGCTGATCCTCTTCGCGGTCCTCCGCTATCGACGCCGCAAGGGCGACGACGAGCTGCCAGCGCAGATCCACGGCAACAACAGGCTGGAGATCGTATGGACGGCGATCCCCATCGCCATCGTGCTGGCGCTCTTCGTGCTCTCGTGGCAGACCCTCAACACGATCGATGCCCGCCAGCAGAATCCGCCGGTCCGGATCGGCGTGGTCGCCTACCAGTGGCAGTGGCAGTTCGTCTACGCGCCGCCGGACATCCGCTGGGAGGACTGCGGCGCGCCCCAGAACAAGGGCAAGTGCGTCACGGTCATCGGCGTCCCGCCCCCCGGCGGCGATCGGACCAGCTGGACTCCGCCGCAGATGCACGTCCCGGTCGGCGAGACCGTCGAGCTCCAGCTGCACTCGATCGACGTCATCCACTCCTTCTACGTGCCCGCCTTCCTGTACCAGCGCGACATCACGCCCCGCAAGGACCAGGTGATCCAGTTCCTCGCCGACCGCGAGGGGATCTACCGGGGCCAGTGCACCCAGTTCTGCGGCCTCCTCCACCAGGCGATGGAGTTCGAGGTCGTCGTGGAGTCCCGGGACAAGTTCAACGCCTTCCTCCAGGACGCGCTCACGCCACCGGCCACGCCCACGCCGGCCCCGTCGGCGGGCGCGAGCGGCGCCAGCGAGGCGCTCGGCGGCGCGGTCACCCTCAGGCTCACGGCCTCCGGCGTCGCCTACGACACCGACAGCCTGGAGGCCCCGGCCGACACCCCGTTGACCATCGCCTTCACCAACAACGACGCCGGGATCCCCCACAACGTGGCCATCCACAAGGGCTCCCCGACCGGGGAGCTCGTCTGGCAGGGCGAGATCTTCAACGGGGTGGACAGCCGGACCTACCAGGTGCCGGCCCTCCCGGCGGGCACCTACGGCTTCGTCTGCACGGTCCATCCCAACATGAGCGGCACGCTCACGGTGAGGTAAGAGAGCCCCGATGGCGACCACCGCGCTCCGGCCCACCGCGACGTATCGCACCGGGCTCTACGACTGGTTGACGACGACCGATCACAAGAAGATCGGGATCCTGTACACCTTCAACTCGCTGCTGCTGTTCCTGATCGGCGGCATGCTCGCCCTCGCCGTGCGCACCGAGCTTGCCCAGCCCGGCCTCCAGGTGATGGACGAATCGACCTACAACCAGATGTTCACGATGCACGCGTCGGTGATGATCTTCTGGGTCGTCATCCCGTTCCTGGCGGGCTTCGGCAACTACCTGACCCCGCTGATGATCGGGGCGCCGGACATGGCCTTCCCGCGCATCAACGCCCTCTCGTTCTGGCTGCTGCCCCTTTCGGCGATCATCGCGATCCTCGGCTTCCCGCTCGGCGGCGCCGCCCAGGAAGGCTGGACCAGCTACAGCCCGCTGGCCCAGGACAAGTTCTCGCCGGGGCTCGGCACGGACCTCTGGATCGTCGCCCTCCTCCTCGTCGGGACCAGCTCGATCCTCGGGGCGGTCAACTTCCTGGTCACGATCTTCAAGATGCGGGCGCCTGGGATGACCCTCTTTCGGATGCCCGTCTTCGTCTGGACGATCCTCGTGACGAGCGTGCTCGTCCTCATGGGGACCCCGGTCCTCACGGCGGCCCTGATGATGCTCTACATCGACCGCAACTTCGGGGGCAGCTTCTTCAACACGGCACTGGAGGGCGGCAACGCGATCCTCTGGCAGAACGTGTTCTGGTTCTACAGCCACCCCGCCGTCTACATCATGGTCCTGCCGGCGATGGGGATCGTGAGCGAGATCCTCCCCGTCTTCAGCCGGAAGCCTCTCTTCGGCTACAAGGCCTTCGTGTTCGCGACCGCGGGGATCGGAGCGCTGGGCTTCTCCGTGTGGGCCCACCACATGTTCACCACCGGGTCGGTCTACCTGCCGTTCTTCAGCCTGATGACGTTCCTCATCGCCGTGCCGACCGGGGTCAAGATGTTCAACTGGGTGGCCACGATGTTCCGCGGCAAGATCGTCTTCTCGACGGCGATGCTCTTCGCGGTGGGCTTCCTGTCACTGTTCCTGATCGGCGGCATCAACGGCGCCTTCCTGGCAGCCGTTCCGGTGGACTACCACGTCCACGCGACCTACTTCATCGTCGCCCACATCCACTACGTGCTCTTCGGCGGCTCGGTCATGGGCATCTTCGCCGGGCTCTACTACTGGTTCCCCAAGATGTTCGGCCGGAAGCTCAACGAGACCCTCGGCAAGATCCACTTTGTCGGCATCTTCATCGGGATGAACCTGACCTTCTTCCCGATGCACCTTCTCGGGACGTCGGGCATGGTCCGCCGCATCGCCGACTACAGCGCGACCGCCGGCTGGAACGACCTGAACCTCCTGGCGACGATCGGCGGCTTCACGATCGCGGTGGCGATGCTGCCCTTCCTGTGGAACATCTTCGTGTCGCTCCGCGGCGGCGAGCCGGCCGGAGACGACCCCTGGCAGGGCAACACCCTCGAGTGGGCGACCTCCTCTCCCCCGCCGCCCTACAACTTCGACCACCTGCCGCCGATCCGCTCCGAGCGCCCGGTCTTCGACCAGCGCCACGCGGCCGAGGCGCGCCAGCTCACGGCAGGGCACTGACCGTGGCCGCCAGCACCTCCGCCGTGACCCCGCACGCCGCCTCCGCCGACGGCCACCCTCACGCCCGGAGCGGGATCAGCAACCCGATCCTGGGGATGATCCTGTTCATCGCCTCCGAGGTGATGTTCTTCTCGGGGCTCTTCGCCGCCTACTACAACGTCCGCCTCTCGGCCCCGCACTGGCCGCCGCTCATCAACGAGGCGGAGTTCGAGCCGTTCGCCATCCGAGGCGAGATCCTCCTCCCGGCCGTCCTCACGACCGTCCTCGTGATCAGCTCGGTCACGATGCAGCTGGGCGTCTGGGCGATCCGGCGAGGGGACCGGACGGGGTTCCTGCGCAACACGGCGATCACCCTCGTCCTGGGGCTCGTCTTCCTCACCGGTCAGGTTTGGGACTACCTGCACCTGGGCTTCGGGATCACCGACACGGCGTTCGGCGGCACGTTCTACACCCTGACCGGCTTCCACGGCGCCCACGTCCTGGGCGGGGCGATCATGCTGTCGGTGATCCTCTACCGCGGGCTCGCCGGGCAGTTCTCGGCCCGCCATCACGATGCCGTCGAGGCGACGTCGCTCTACTGGCACTTCGTGGACGTGGTCTGGATCGTCCTCTTCTCCACCCTCTACCTGCTGTAGCGGCCGGAGCGACCCG
This sequence comes from uncultured Chloroflexia bacterium, assembly GCA_963821235.1. Lineage (GTDB taxonomy): Bacteria > Chloroflexota > Limnocylindria > Limnocylindrales > CSP1-4 > CTSoil-043. The sequence goes on along the minus strand of CAWGCS010000001.1, from coordinate 1,150,645 downwards.
ATGACCATCAAGCCGCGATACGCGCTCCTGGCCGGCGCGGTCTTCATCGCTCTCGCCATCGTGTACGGCGTCCTGAGCCGTGACTGGGGTGGCGTCACGATGCTGACGGCGCTGGGAGCCGCCATCGGCCTCATGGCCTACGTGCTGGTCGCCGGCTCCGCGCGCGGCGACGAGCGGTAGGCGTCGGCCGGCCGACCCTTCGATGTCGCTCTGGGACTCGATCCTCAACGTCGTCGACGCGCTGACCTCGCCGGACTGGGGTGCGCTCGTCCTGCTGATCCCGCTCGGGGTCCTCCTCCTCGTCGCCGGCTACCTCGCCTGGCTGGTGCGGCGCTTCGCCACCGCCGGGCCGCAGGTCTCGCGCCCGCTGCCGGTGGCCCCGACCCCACGCGGCATCCACATGCCGGGGCCAAGCCTTGCGCCCTTCCTCGCCGCCGCGGGCGCCTTCGCCTTCCTCCTGGCGACGCTCTTCATCCGCGTGGGGCCCGCGATCGACCCCTCCACGAAGCAGCCGATCACCGGCTCGACCACGGTAGTCATCGAGCCGCTGGGGGTCGTCGCCCTCGTCGTCGGGCTCGTCGCTCTCCTCGTCGGGCTCCTCTACTGGGGCCGCGAGGCCAACCGCGATTACGACGCGCTCGATGCGCCACGGGCCCTCCTGGCGGTCGTCCACGAGGGCCCGCCACCCGGCGTGCACGTCCCGGGACCCTCGTTCCGCCCGCTCCTCGCCTCGATCTCGGCCGCTGCGATGCTCCTCGGCCTCGTCATCGATCCGATCGTGTTCGTGGCCGGGATCCTCATGACGATCGTCGGCCTCCTCGGCTGGCTCAACGACGCCCGCAAGGAATACCGGGAGGTCGTGAAGGCCGACACGACGGGCCATCTCGAGAACATCCCGGCGCCTCGCTTCCCGACCGGGACGCTCGTCGTCTTCGCCGTGCTGTTCGTCGGCTCGCTGCTGGTCGCCGGCGGAGTGCTCCCGCCGCGGGGCGGGACGGCGGCAGGCGCCAACGGGGCCCCCTCGGCCGCCCCCTCGGCTGCCCTCGGCTCCCCCGCCCCCGGCTCGGCGGCCCCGTCGGCGGGCGCGAGCGGCGCCCCCAGCGAGGCGCCCGGCGACGCGGTCACCCTCAGGCTCACGGCCTCCGGCGTCGCCTACGACACCGACAGCCTGGAGGCCCCGGCCGACACCCCGTTGACCATCGCCTTCACCAACAACGACGCCGGGATCCCCCACAACGTGGCCATCCACAAGGGCTCCCCGACCGGGGAGCTCGTCTGGCAGGGCGAGATCTTCAACGGGGTGGACAGCCGGACCTACCAGGTGCCGGCCCTCCCGGCGGGCACCTACGGCTTCGTCTGCACGGTCCATCCCAACATGAGCGGCACGCTCACGGTGAGGTAGGGCCACGAGCCCGGGCGGGGAGGACCCGGCCGGGCGCCGGGAACCGGACCGCCGGGCGCCGGGACCCGTCACACGTCCAGTTCGGCCGCACCCCCTATCATCGGCGCGTCTCGAGACAGAGGAGCCAAAGTGTCCCGCTGGCAGCGCGGAGTCGTCTCCCACCACCTGACGTCGCTCGTCGCGGCCGCCCTGCTCGTCGCATCGACGGTGGTGGCGTGCGGCGGCGTGCCGGCGTCGAGCCCAGGCGCGAGCACGATCATCATCGGCTCGCCGCTGGTGGGGATGCCGGCGCCGGCGCTGGCCGGGTCGACGCTCGACGGCTCGACCTTCGACCTCGCGGCGCTGCGGGGGAAGCCGGTCCTCGTGAACTTCTGGGCAAGCTGGTGCGGGCCATGCCGTGACGAGTTCCCGATCCTCGAGGCGGCCGCCGCCAGGCACGCCGGCGCCGGGCTCGTCGTCGTCGGCACGCTCTTCAGGGACGACGCCGAGCCGGCCCGCGCCTTCGCGACCGATGAGGGCGCGACGTGGCAGACCGTCCTCGACCCCCAGCGCACCATCGGCCAGGCCTGGAAGGTCCTGGCCCCGCCGCAGACGTTCTTCATCGATCGCGAAGGGATCATCCGGGACGTCCAGATCGGCCAGGTCCGGGACGCCGCCGAGCTCGACCGCCTGCTGGCGTCGATCCTCGGATGACGGCCGGCACCATGGCGGGCGGTCCCGCGCGGGACGGCGACGGGGCGCACGTCATCACCGTCCGCGGGCTCCGCAAGAAGTACGGCGAGCTGACGGTCCTCGACGGCCTGGACCTGGACGTTCGGCGCGGCCAGCTCGTGGCCCTTCTGGGTCCCAACGGCGCCGGCAAGACCACGACGGTCGAGATCCTGGAGGGCTACCGGGACGCCGACGCCGGCGAGGTCCGGGTGCTCGGCCTGGACCCGCGACGCGACGGCGACGCCCTCCGCCCGCGCGTCGGGGTGATGCTCCAGCAGGGTGGCATCACGCCCCAGGGGCGACCCCGGGAGCTGATCCGTCTCCATGCCCGCCTCTTCGCCCGTCCCGCCGACCCGGACGAGCTCCTCGACCTGCTCGGCCTGGCCCCGGCAGCGACCCGGCGCTACAAGCTGCTGTCGGGCGGCGAGAAGCAGCGCCTCGCCCTCGCCCTGGCCCTCGTCGGGCGACCCGAGCTCCTCGTCCTCGACGAGCCCACGGCCGGGATGGATCCGGCAGCGAAGGCGGCCGTCCGGGCGCTGATCGCCGACCTGCGGGCGGCCGGGCGGACGATCCTCCTGACCACGCACGAGCTGGCGGACGTGGAGCGCCTTGCCGATCACGTCGTCGTCATCGATCGGGGACGCGTCCTCGCCGCCGGCACCCCGGCCCAGCTGACGGCGGGGTCCGGCCGGGCTCTCCGCTTCCGCCTCGCCGGCCCAGACGGGCACGACGCGCCGCTCGATGCGGCGGACCTCCACGCGCTCGAGGCGATGCTGGGCGGCACGCTCGGGCCCGACGGCTCGGCCGGTCGCCACCGCCTGCTGGACCATGTGCCGGACCCGACGACCGTGGTCGCCCTCGCGACGTGGTGCGCGGAGCGCGGCCTCCTCCTGGCTGAGCTGCGGACGTCGGGCGGCACGCTCGAGGAGCGCTTCCTGGAGCTGCTCGCCGCCGCCGACGACGAGAGCGGCACGCCCGCCCGGGGTGCCGCGTGACGCCGCGGGCCGGCGCGGGGATCCTCCAGCCGGGTGACGGCCGGCCGTCGTCGGCCATGGCCCGGGTCCTGGCGACCCTCGAGATGGAGGTCCGCCTGACGGCCCGGCGCCCCGAGAACCTCTTCGTCACGCTCGTCCTGCCGGCCGTCCTGCTGCTGTTCTTCGGGGCGGTGCCTGTCCTTCCCGACGCGGCCACGGCCACCCCCGGCGCGCGACCGGTCGACGGCGTCCTGCCGGCGATGCTCGCCACGGCGATCGTGGCGGCGGGGCTCGTCAACCTCGGAATCTCGACCGGGTTCGAGCGCTCCTACGGGGTCCTCAAGCGGCTCGGCGCATCGCCCCTCACGAGGGGCCAGCTGCTGGCCGGCAAGATCGCCACCATCGCCGTCGTGGAGGGCGTCCAGGCCGTCGTCCTCGTCGGGCTGGCCGTCGTCGCCTTCGGCTGGGCCCCCGGCGCCGGCTGGAGCCCCGCCGCGGTCGCGGTGGCAGTCGTCCTCGGCACGGCCGCCTTCAGCTCGATGGGGCTCCTCTTCGCCGGCACGCTGCGGGCGGAGGCGACGATGGCCCTCACCAACGCCCTTTTCCTGCTCGCCCTCCTCCTGGGCGGCCTGCTGGTGCCCGGCCACCAGCTGCCCGGGATGCTCGGCGCCCTTGCCTCGCTCCTGCCGACGGCCGCCCTGGCCGACGCCCTGCGGGTCGGGCTTGGGGCCAGCAGCGGGGACCTCGTCGGGCCGCTGGCGCTCCTCGCGACATGGGCGGCGGGCACCGGCTTCCTGACGGCCCGGACCTTCCGCTGGGAGTAGGCCGTCGGGGGCCAGCCGGCCCGGCGCGAGGCGGCTAGCGAGTCCGGGGGAAGCCGAGGTCGACCCTGGACGTTCCCGGGTCCGGCCAGCGGCTGGTGACGACCTTGGCCCTCGTGTAGAACTGGATGCCCTCGGGACCGTACATGTGGAGGTCGCCGAAGAGGCTCGCCTTCCACCCGCCGAAGCTGTAGTAGGCCACCGGGACAGGAACCGGGACGTTGATGCCGACCATGCCGGCATCAACGTCGAACTGGAATTGGCGGGCGGCGCCGCCGTCGCGGGTGAAGATCGCCGTCCCGTTGCCGTACGGGTTGTCATTGACGAGGTGGAGCGCCTCCTCGTAGGTCCGCACCCGGATGACGGTCAGGACCGGGCCGAAGATCTCGTCGCGGTAGCAGTCCATCTCCGGCGCGACGTTGTCGATCAGGCTCGCCCCCAGGAAGAAGCCCTGGCTCTCGCCGTAGAGCGGGTGCTCGCGGCCGTCGGCCACGACCGTCGCGCCCTGGGCCGCGGCGCTGTCGAGATAGCCCGCCACCCGGTCCCGGTGGGCCCGGGTGATGAGGGGGCCCATCTGGGCCTCGGGATCGCCTCCCGGGCCGACCTTGACCCGCGGGAGGCGGGCACGGATCGCCTCCACGAGCGGGTCCGCGATGCCGCCGACGGCCACGATCGTGGCGATCGCCATGCACCGCTCGCCGGCGCTCCCGTAGCCCGCCGAGACGGCCGCGTCGGCCGCCATCGCGACGTCCGCGTCGGGCAGCACGACCATGTGGTTCTTGGCTCCGCCGAGGGCCTGGACCCGCTTGCCGTGCCGCGTCCCCGTCTCGTAGACGTGGCGGGCGATGGCGGTGCTGCCGACGAAGCTCACCGCGGCCACATCGGGGTGCACAAGCAGGCGGTCGACGGCGACCCGGTCGCCCTGGACGACCGAGAAGACGCCGGCCGGCACCCCGGCCTCGGCCAGCAGCTCGGCGAGGAAGAGCGACGGCGAGGGGTCCTTCTCCGACGGCTTGAGGACGAAGGCGTTGCCGCAGGCGAGCGCGTTGCCGAACATCCACATCGGGACCATGCCCGGGAAGTTGAACGGGGTGATCCCGGCCACCACGCCGAGGGGCTGGCGGATCTGGTACACGTCGATGCCGGTCGAGGCCTGCTCGCTGAAGCCGCCCTTCAGAAGGTTGGGGATGCCGCAGGCGAACTCGAGGTTCTCGATGCCGCGGGCGACCTCGCCCATGGCGTCCGAAGGGACCTTGCCGTGCTCCGCCGTCAGGAGCGCCGCGAGCTCCTTACGGGACGCCTCGAGGAGGTTGCGGATGCGGAAGAGGATCTCCGTCCGACGGCTCAGGGACGTGGCCCGCCAGGCCGGGAACGCGGCCCTGGCGGCGGCGACGGCGGCGTCGACCTCCTCGACCGACGCGAAGTCGACCTCGCGCGCCAGCGCGCCCGCGGCGGGGTCGTAGACGGGCCCGACGCGCCCTGACGTGCCAGCGACCCGCCGCCCCGCGATCCAGTGGTTGACTCGCTCCAGCCGAGCCGGCGCGTCGACGCCGGGCGCAGCGACCTGCGTCATGGTGGTGACCCCCTCCTGCTCGCCGGCGACGGCCCGGCCGGGCGACGTGGATCGAGAGCATACCCCGACCCGCCGGGCCACGGCCCCCGGGGTGCGGCTCCCGCGCCCGCCGGTAGCGGGTCGCGGGTCGCGGACCACTACAATCGGCGCAATCCAGGGTGGTCGGCGCCGTAGCCCCGGCGGCGGGGGTCTCCGCGGGTTCACGGGTCTCGAGGGCCGCCGACACCCACCAGGACGGAGCCTCGACATGACCGAGCAGTCGCACGCCGGCGGCGACCTGATCGTCCCGAACGTCCCCGCCGCCGACGACGGAGCCATCGCCCCGGACCGCGACGAAACGATCGTGGACGGCGATGCGGCGACGCATCTCGAAGCCCTCGTCTTCGAGGCGGTCGCTCCGCCGCCGCCCACGGCGGGAGCCGAAGGGATCGAGATCGAGCTCGTCGGCCAGCACCTGCGGCTCTCCGGGACGGTCATCATCGGCTTCCACCGCCGGCTCTCGGACTTCGTGAACAACCACGAGGGGCTGATCCAGCTCCGCGACGTCACCGTCCTCCGGCGGAACGGCGACCCGACGAAGGTGACCTCGCCCAGCTTCTGGGTCAGCCCGGACGAGGTGACGCTGATCGGCCAGGCCACCGACGTCGACCAGCGCGAGGCGTCGGCGCGGGAGTTCATGCAGAAACGGGCGTTCCATCTCATCGTGGTGACGCCCGGCCACACCCTCACCGGCGAGATCCACCTCAACCTGGAGGCGGTCCTGTCCGCCTTCATCGAGTCGCCCACCCCGGTGTGGATCCCGATGACCGACGTCCGCACCCGCTCGCTGGCCGACCGGCGGGTCATCTCCCGGTACGGGTTCGCCCTGGTCAACCGGCGGCACATCGTCGCGGCCACCGAGCTCCAGCCCGGGATGGTGCGTGGGCGCGGCGTCCTCTGAGGGAGGGCGCTCGGGCCCCTTGGCCGGGACTGGCCCCGCCCTCCATCGTCTGCTCGGCGCGCCGCTGGCGCTCGTCCTCCTGGCGGGCCTGGCCGTCGCAGCGCCCGCGGGGGCACCCGCCGCCCGTGCCGCCGAGCCGGACTATCCCGCCTCCGACAGGCGCTACCACACCAACGCCGAGATGATCGCCGAGATCCAGGCGGCGGAGGCGGCCCGTCCCGACATCGTCGACGTCTTCCCCATCGGCCGGAGCTACCAGGGCCGCGACATCTGGATCGCCAAGGTATCGGACAACGTCACGGTCGACGAGGCGGAGCCGGAGGTCCTCGTCGACGCCCTCCATCACGCTCGCGAGCGGCTGGGGATGGAGCAGGCGCTCTACCTCCTGCGGACGCTCACCCGCGACGACGCGACCGATCCGGAGGTCCGGACGGTCGTCGACACGCGGGAGACGTGGATCATCTTCTCCCTCAATCCCGACGGGCACGTCTTCGACCTGACCGGCCACCCCTATCGCCTCTGGCGCAAGAATCGCCAGCCGACCCCGGGCTCGCAGTACGTGGGGACCGACCTCAACCGCAATTACGACTATCGCTGGGGGTGCTGCGAAGGCTCCTCGGGGCGCCCGCGGGCGTTCGACTACCGCGGTCCCGCCCCCTTCTCGGCTCCCGAGACGCGCGTCCTCCGCGACTTCGTGGAAAGCCGGGTGATCGAGGGCCGACAGCAGATCCGGGTCCACCTGACGCTCCACACGAACGGCGAGCAGATCCTCTGGCCGTTCGGCTACACGAAGGCCAACGTGCCGAGCGACATGACCGCCGAGGACCACCGGACGTTCGTCGCCATGGCCCGCGCCATGGCCGCGCGCAACGGCTACCGCGCCATGCAGTCGAGCGACCTCTACCTCACCGACGGTGACGAGATCGACTGGATGTACGGCCGCCATCGCATCTTCTCGTTCACCCTCGAGCTCTACCCCCCCGAGACGCCGTCCACGTCCTCCGACCACTACTCGTCCGACGAGATCATCGCCCGGGAGACGGCGCGCAATCGATCCGCCCTCCTCTACCTCCTCCGCACCGCCGGCTGCCCCTACGGCACGATCGGCAGGCGGGAGGCGAACTGCGGGCCATTCTTCGACGACTTCGAGGGCTCCACCGGCTGGACCGTGGATCCCGACGGGACGGACACGGCCACGATCGGCCGCTGGCAGCGGGCCAACCCCGAGGCGAGCGCGTCCGATGGCCCGCTGCAGCTGGACGCCACCACCTCGGGCTCGCGGGCCCTCGTCACCGGCACGAAGGCCGGCGGCACGGCCGCTGCCAACGACCTCGACAGCGGAACGACCACCGCCCGATCGGGGCCGATCGCGCTCCCGGCGGCGCCCGGCCCGTTGAGCCTCCGCTACTACCTCGCCCACGACGCCGCGTCGTCCGCGGACGACTGGCTGCGGGTGTGGGTGGAAGGCGCCGACGGGACGCTGACCCTGGTCTTCGAGGAGCTCGGGGCGGCCGAGCGGGACGACGCGGCCTGGGCCCAGGTGCGGATCCCCATGTCGCCGTGGGCGGGCGAGGTCGTGCGAATCGTCGTCGGAGCGTCAGACGGGGGCACGGACAGCCTCCTCGAAGCGGCCGTCGACGACATCCGCGTCGAGCGGCCGCCGCAGTAGGCCGCCGTGGCCGGGGCGCCGGTCCCGCCGGCGCTCGGCGCCCCGCGCGCCCCTCGACCGTTTCGGCCGTGCCCGCTACCCTGCGACGATGTCGCTCACGCTGCTCGACTGGCGCCGCTCCGTCGCGGCGATGTACGGCGACGTCCGCCGGGACGCCAGCCACGACCCCGAAGGGGCGCTGGGACGCTTCCGCGCTTCCCGCGACCGCCTCTTCGCGGGGCACCCGGACTCGCCCCTGCCGGCCGACCGGGGCGGCTTCGCCGGCCTGCCGTACTGGCCGTACCGCGCGGACCTCCGCTTCGAGGTGCCGCTGGAGCCGGCGCGGCCGGAGCGGCTCCTGGCCGTCAGCGGAACCGGGGAGCCGTTCCCCCTCGACCGGATCGGCAGGATCGCCCTCCCGCTCGGCACCCTCGACGTCTACTGGATCGCCGTCTACGGCGGCGGGGTCTTCCTCCCCTTCCGCGACGCGACGGCCGGGCACGAGACGTACGGCGCCGGGCGCTACCTCCTCGACACGATGAAGGGTGCGGACCTTGGGGGCTCGGAGGGTCGGCTGGTCGTCGACTTCAACTACGCCTACCACCCGTCGTGCGCCTACGACCCGCGCTGGAGCTGCCCGCTGGCGCCGCCGGCGAACCACCTCGAGGTCCGAGTCGAGGCCGGCGAGCGGCTGTAGGGCGAGCGGCTGTCGCAGGCGCCCCGGGCGGTCCGTTCGACTGGATCCGGGAAAGCAAGAACCCCGGCGGGCGGACCGGGGTTCTCGACGTCGATATGCGCGTTGGTTGCGGGGAAGGGATTCGAACCCTTGACCTTCGGGTTATGAGCCCGACGAGCTGCCGCTGCTCCACCCCGCTCGCGAAGTATGAGCCCACTGGGCCAATCCCGTCAAACGCCGTCCACGCCCCCGGGCGTACGGGTACCGGCGGGGCAACGATCGGCGGCCCGCAGCAGCCGACCTCGCGCTACAGTGTTGGCCGCGCGACCCGAGATCGCGCGATGCCCGCGGGAGCGCCCTGCCGATGTCCGTCGACGACCTCTACCGCGCCGCCCGTGCGGTCCGGGAACGCGCCTACGCCCCGTACTCCGCCTATCCGGTGGGCGCGGCGCTCCGCGACGCGGACGGCCGCGTCCATGCCGCCGCGAACGTCGAGAATGCGGCCTACCCCCAGAGCCAGTGCGCCGAGGCGTCGGCCATCGGGGCCATGATCGCGGCCGGGGGTCGCCGGATCGTCGAGGCCCTCGTGATCGCCGACGAGGCGGCCGGCCTTCCCTCCCCCTGCGGCGCGTGCCGCCAGCGGCTGCGCGAGTTCATGGGCCCCGAGGCGCCGATCCATCTCGCCGGGATGGCCGGGGTCATCCGCACCGTGACGCTGGGCGACCTGCTGCCCCTCTCCTTCGGCCCCGAGCACCTCGGCAAGGAGGCCGTCCGATGACGCATCCCTCGGTCGATCCCGCGCGCCTGGCCGCCGACGTCCTGCGGGAACAGGCCCCGGGATTCCGGCCGCGCCTCGGGATCGTCCTCGGCTCCGGGCTCGGCGGCCTCGCCGACGCCATCGAGGAGGCAGTGGCCGTCCCGTACGCCGACATCCCGGGCTTCCCGCCGTCGACGGTGGCGGGGCACGCCGGCCGTTTCGTCCTGGGGACGCTCGACGGCGTCTCCGTGGCCTGCATGCAGGGCCGCTTCCACCTCTACGAGGGCCATCCGCCGGCGGTCATCAAGCTGCCCATCCGGACGTTCGCCGCGCTCGGCGTGGATGCCCTCCTGCTGACGAACGCGGCCGGCTCGCTGCGTGCCGAGGCCGGTCCGGGCAGCCTCATGCTCATCACCGACCACTTGAACCTCGTGTGGACGAACCCGCTCGTCGGGCCCAACGACGACGACTGGGGCGAGCGCTTCACCGGCCTCGAGGACGCCTACGATCCGGAGCTCCGCTCGCGCCTGCTGGAGATCGCCGCGAGGCTCGGCATCCGCCTCCACCAGGGCGTCTACTGCGCCCTCCTCGGACCGCTCTTCGAAACCCCGGCCGAGATCCGGGCCTACCGCGTCCTGGGGGCCGACGCCGTGGGGATGTCGACCGTGCCCGAGGTCATCGTGGCCCGCCACGCCGGGATCCGCGTGGCCGCCATCAGCGCGATTACGAACCTTGCCGTCGGGATGAGCACGGAGCCGATCGACCACGAGCAGACGCTGCGCGGCGCGGCGATGGCCGCGGCCGACCTGACCCGCCTCGTGCGCGCCTTCGTCGGTTCGTTCGCCGACGGGCCGGCCGGCGCGGGCGCGGGAGCCTGAGGCGTGCTGCCCCAGGAAGTCGTGCGGGCCAAGCGGGACGGCCGCGAGCTGACGGACGAGGAGATCGCCTACTTCGTCGCCGGGATCTCCGACGGCTCCATCACCGAGGGCCAGGCGGCCGCCTTCGCGATGGCCGTCTTCTTCCGTGGGATGACCCGCTCCGAGGTCGTCGCCCTCACCCGCGGGATGCGCGACTCGGGAACGGTCCTCGACTGGTCCGACGCCGACCTGCGAGGGCCGGCGCTCGACAAGCACTCGACCGGCGGCGTCGGCGACAAGGTCTCCCTGATGCTCGCCCCGATCGTCGCCAGCTGCGGCGGCGCCGTCCCGATGATCTCCGGGCGGGGCCTCGGCCACTCTGGTGGCACGCTCGACAAGATGGACTCGATCGCCGGCTACACGACCGCGCCCGACAACGCGACCTTCAGGCGAGCTGTCCGCGAGGTGGGCTGCGCGATCATCGGCCAGACCGCCGACCTCGCCCCGGCCGACCGGCGCCTCTACGGGATCCGGGACGTCACGGCGACGGTGGAGAGCATCCCCCTCATCACCGCCTCGATCCTCTCCAAGAAGCTGGCGGCCGGGCTTGCCGGCCTCGTCATGGACGTCAAGTTCGGAAGCGGCGCGTTCATGGGGACCGCCGCGGAGGGGCGCGCGCTGGCGGACAGCATCGTCGCCGTGGCCAACGGCGCCGGCTGCCGAACGACAGCGCTCCTCACCGACATGAGCGAGGTGCTGGGGACGACCGCCGGCAACGCGGTGGAGGTGCGCGAGGCCATCGCCTACCTCGTCGGCCAAGGGGGGCCCGCCACCCGCGAGCCGCGCCAGCACGAGGTCACGATGGCCCTCTCCGCGGAGCTCCTCGTCACCGGCGGGCTGTTCGGGTCGGTCGCCGACGCGCGGGCCGCCTGCGAGCGCGCGCTCGCCTCCGGCGCCGCCGCTGAGCGGTTCGCCCGGATGGTCGTGGCCCTCGGCGGGCCGGAAGACCTGCTGGAGCGGCCGGACGCCTACCTCCCACTCCCCGAGGTGACGCTGGCCGTCCGTCCGGCTCGCCGCGGCTTCATCGCGGCCGAGAATGCCCGGGCGGTGGGGCTCGCGATCGTCGGGATGGGGGGCGGGCGGAGCCGCGCCGACCAGCGGATCGACCACGCGGTCGGCCTGACGCAGGTAGCGCCGATCGGCTCGGAGGTGGGAGCCGATCGGCCCCTCTGTCTCATCCACGCCCGGACCGCCGGGCAGGCGGAGGCCGCCGCCGCCGAGGTCCGCGCCGCGATCACGATCTCTGACGAGCCGCCCGTCCCAGGGCCGGTGATCCTGGAGTGGATCGCCGGGTAGGCACCCTCGGCACGCCCGTGGCCCGCCGTTCGTCACACCTGCATTCGCAGGATCGCGAGCGCCGCCGTCCCCGGCCTCGCGCACCGAGGAGGCCACGATTGGAGCGGCTCGTCACCTGGAGGACGCTTTCCACCCTGATCGTGGCGGTTGCGATCGCGGGCTGTGGCGGCGCCGCGGAGCTGTCGCCGGCGCCGACGGCAGCGCAGGCGTCGCCCACGCTCGGGCCAAACCTGGAGCCTTCGCCGGCCGGGATGCCGAGCTTCGCCGCTTCGGCCCCACCGACGCCGGCCAGCTCGGCTCCCGCCGACCTCGCGACGTCGACGCTCCCGCGCACCCTGGTGTCGCCGGACGAGGCGTCGAAGGCCGCCAGGGCCATCAACGCCTTCGGACTGGATCTGTATCGTCGCGTCGCCGAGCCCGGGGACAACGTGGTCCTCTCCCCGACGAGCGTCGCGATCGCGCTGGCGATGGCGCGTGCCGGCGCCCGGGGCGAGACGGCCGGCCAGATGGACGCCGTCATGCATGCCGCCGGCGCGGACACGCTGGCCGACGCCATGAACGCCCTGGATGCCGCACTCGCCTCGCGGAGCGGCACCTTCGACGACCCGGACGGGAACCCCCTCGAGGTCACCCTGAGGCTCGCCAACGCCACGTTCGCCCAGCGGGGGATGTCCATCGAGCCGGCGTTCCTCGACGCGCTCGCTGCCCGCTTCGGGGCCGGCGTCCGGCTCGTCGACTACGAGGCCGATCCCGAGGCGGCGCGGCAGGCGGTCAACGCCTGGGTGGAGCAGCAGACCGTTGGACGGATCCCGGAGCTGCTGCTGCAGGGCGACGTGACCATCGCGACCCGCGTCGCGCTCGTCAACGCGATCTACCTGCGGGCGCCGTGGCTGGATCCGTTCGAGCCGGAGGCGACCGCGCCCGGCCCGTTCACCCTGGCCGACGGGTCGCGGGTCACCGTTCCCCTGATGCAGCTCGAGAGCACGGGCCTCGGACCGAGCTTCCCCGCGGCGACCGGCACCGGCTGGCGGGCGGTGCGGCTGCCGTACCTCGGATCGGGCTCGCTGCGAGACGGCACCGACGAGCTGGCCATGACGATCATCGTCCCCGACGACCTGGCCGCCTTCGAGAGCGGGCTGACAGCGTCGCGGCTGGCTGACCTGACGAGCACGAAGGAGGAGGGAGGTCTGCTCGACAGCCGCAAGGTCGCCCTGACCCTGCCGCGCTTCTCGATCGACGCCAGGCTCGACCTGGGCGACGCCCTGAAGGCGCTGGGGATGCCGCTCGCATTCGACCGCTATCGGGCCGACTTCACCGGGATCGCGACGCTCCCATGGGGCCTGTACATCGGGAAGGTCATCCACCAGGCGAGCATCGACGTGGACGAGAAGGGCACCGAGGCGACCGCCGCCACGGCCGTCCTGATGGTCACCGGTGGCCCCGGCGACACGTCGGAGCCGCTCGTGATCCGGGCCGACCGCCCCTTCCTGTTCGTGCTGACGGACGTGCCGACGGGGGCGATCCTCTTCATCGGCCGGGTGGCGGACCCGTCGGCGACCTAGGGCTCGGCGATCCCGGCGGGTCGGTCGCCGGGCGCGACGCGTCGGCCGCTCGCAGGGCCGTCACCGCGCCCCAGGTGGCGACGGCCAGCCCCGCGGCGAAGACCGGCCAGGCGAAGGCGTCGGGCACCCCGCCGGCCAGGATCCGGCCCGCGTCCAGGGTGAAGCTCAGGACCACGATGAGCCCGCCCACGATGCCGGCCGCGACCTGCCACCGGCCGGCCCGCACGGCCCGTCCGGCACGCAGCCGGGCGGCCGTCGCCAGGCCGAAGGCGACGAGGGCCAGGCTGATCGCGACAGGCGCCCAGACCGGCCCCGTCCACGGGGCGGGGATGAGGAAGAGGAGGTCCCACGTCCCGAGCGACGGCGGCCAGCCGATGAAGACCCACAGCCAGGCGTAGTAGCCGATGTCCCAGGCGCCGAAGGCGACGGCCGTCCACGCCAGCCGCTCGAGGCCGCCCCGGCCGGCGAGCCAGCCGACCGACGCGAGCATGAGGAGGGTCGCCGCCTCCCGGCCGATCTCGATGGCGGCGAGGTCCCCGGTGATGCTCGGGTCGCGGATCGGGAAGAGCGCCCGGGGGTCGATGCCGAGAGCGCGCTGGAGGTAGACGACGACGGCCGATTCCAGGAATGCCATCGCGACGGCATAGACGAGGACCACGGCCACGACGGAACGCAGCCGCGGGGCGGCAGCAGGCAGCCGGAGGGTCGCCTGGCCCGTCGGCTCCCCCGTGGGCACGCCTAGCCCGCCGTCGCCCCGGGCCCGATCTCGCGCTCCACCTCCTCGCGGAGGCGCCCGAACGACAGCGGGCCGGGGCTCCCGCCCGCCGCCAGGAGCGCCTTGGCGAGGTCCTCCACGGTGGACTCCAGGAGGGTCATGAAGCGACCCTCGGCGAAGGCCCGCCGGGGCTCGTCGGCAGCGGTCCCGAAGACCGCGTCGAGCAGCTCCACGAGCATCCGGTCGAGGGCGTGCAGCCGCAGGTGGACCAGCTCGTGGACGATCGTCTCCTCCAGGTTCTCGGAGCGCGGCTCCGCATTCAGGAGGAGGACCGCCTTGCGGTCGTCGAGGTCGACCTTGACGTCGCCCGACTTGCGCCATGACCTGTCGACCAGCCGGACATCGACGTCCCAGTCGGCGAGGCGGAGGATGGGCTGCCAGCGCGCCAGGATCGAGCGCACCTCGTCAAGCGTGATCGGCATCGGATCGCGTTCGCGTGCCCCGGTGCCGGCGCGGGGCCTTCCGGTGGGTTGCCACGGCGGCGGTCTTGGCGGCGGGCTGCGGTGCCGCGGGCGTCTCGCCCGTGACCTCGTCGACGATGCCGACCACCACCGTCCGGATCGGGGCCCCCGGAGCCGCGAGCACCTGGCGGGCCGAGTTGCCCTCGTCGAGGATGAGGACGGTCTCGCCGGCGCCCGCGCCGACCGAGTCGACGGCGATCAAATAGCCGCCGCCGGGCACGCCGGCCGGGTCGAGGAGATCGCACAGGAGGAGCGTCCGGTGCTCGAGATCGGGGGCGTTGATGGTCGAGACGACGGTCCCGACCACCCGGCCGAGCTTCACGTCCGGCCTCCCCCCCCGGGCGCGTCTCCCGCGAGTGGCGAGACGGCGTCGACGATCCCGACGATGGCGTGGTCGACCGGGACGAAGGGGTCGGGCATCGCCTGGGCGGCCTCGCGGGCGGCCACGAAGTAGACGAGCTCGCCTGGTCCGGCCATGTGGACCGCGTCCGCGGCCACGAGCTGGCCGCCGACGGGCCGCTGGTGGCGGTCGAGCGGCTGGATGACGAGGAGCTTGACGCCCTCCAGGCCGGGCGCCTTGACGGTGGCGACCACCGTGCCGATCACGCGCGCCAGCTGCATCGGAGCTAGGCCCCCCCGTCGGCGCTTCGCACGCGCTCGCCGAACCGCGGGTCTGCGGCCAGGTTCTCGGCCATCTCCGCGTGCAGTCGGGGGATCACCCGCCTGGCCAGGCCAGGCGAGCCGGCGATCCGCCCGCAGCCCAGCTCGACAGCCGCCTCCACCTCCGCCACGGGCCCGTCGAAGAGAAGGTAGCCCTTCCCGCCGATGTCGTCGGCCAGGCGCAGCTCCAGGAGCCGGACATGGGCGCCCTTGAGGCCGGCGTCGGCCGCCTCGACGATCGCGGCGACGGTCGCCGTCTCGATCACGCCGAGGGCTTCGCCGGCCGCGGTCGCCCGCCGGCCGCCGAGCGACGCGACGACCTCGGGATGGACGTTGGGCAGGAAGACGATGTCGAGGATGGCCGCGGCCCCGACCTCGCGCCCGGCTTCGAGCGCCTCCTCCACGTCGCCGACGGTCCCGCCCACGAGGACCAGGTACTTGCCCGGATGGACCGTCCCGGCCCGCAGGATGTCGATCGGGGCGCGCTTGGCCATCGCGTCGCCGGCCTCGATGCCGGCCGCGATCGAGTCGAGCTCGAGCAGGGCGATGGCGGGCTCCATCCCGACGATCGTCATCGTCAGACGATCCGCAGGGCGCCGACGACGGTGATCCGCCGCTCGCGCGAGAAGGTCCGCGGCCGGGTCAGGCCGTCGCCCGACGGGCTGGCGATCGAGAACGAGGTGAAGCCCTCGCCGCCCTCGCCGAGGCCGGCCACGTTGGGGCCGTTCGTGACGAAGATGCTGCAGTTCATCGCCCGCGCCATCCGGGTGATCGTCTCGACGTTCGTCGAATGGATCGAAGCCGTGTGGCGGAAGCCGTGCTCCATGCGCACCGCGAGGTCGATCGCCTGGTCCACGGTCGCGAGCCGAACCACCGGGAGGACCGGCATCATCTGCTCGGTCCAGGCGAGGCTGTGGTCGCGCGAGACGTCGGCGATCAGCAGGCGGGGCGCCGGCTCGGCCTGCACGCCGATCTCGGCGAGGATCTTCGAGGCGTCCTGGCCGATCCAGGTCGGATTGATGACGCCCGGCTTCCCCGGCTGCCCGAGCTCCCTGAAGATGACGCGCTCAAGGCGGTGCAGCTCGTGCTCCTTGAGCAGGTAGGCCCCGGCCTGGGTCATCGCCCGGATGAGCCGGTCGGCCACCGTGTCGACGACGAGGACGACCTTCTCGTCGATGCAGACGACGTTGTTGTCGAACGACGCGCCGCGGACGATGTCGCGGGCCGCCCGCTCGATGTCGGCGGTCTGGTCGACGACGGCCGGGGGGTTGCCCGGGCCGGCGGTGATGGCCCGCTTGCCGGCTTTCAGCGCCTCGCGCACGACGGCGGGGCCACCGGTCACCAGGAGGACGCGGACGCCCGGGTGGCTCATCAGCGCCCGTGCAGTGTCGATCGTCGGCGTGGCGACGGCTGTGACCAGGTCCGGCGGCCCGCCGGCCGCGACGATCGCCCGGTTGATGAGCCGGATCGTCTCCGACGAGCAGCGCTTCGCGGAAGGGTGGGCATTGAAGACGACCGCATTGCCGGCCGACACGATGCTGATGGTGTTGTTGATGATCGTCGAGGTCGGGTTCGTCACCGGCGTGATCGCGGCGACCACGCCGAAGGGGGCGAACTCGGTGACCATCATCCCGGCGTCGCCGGTCACCGCCTGGACCTCGAGGTCTTCGGGCCCCGGCGCCTTCGACGCCACGAGGCGGTTCTTGACCACCTTGTCCTCGACTCGCCCGATGTGGGTCTCCTGGTGGGCCATCCGCGCCAGCTGCTCGGCGTGGTCGAGCATCGAGCGGCGCACGGCGTCGATGATGACCTTGCGGCCGGCGAGACCCTGGGCCTGGAAGGAGAGGGCTGCGCGCCCCGCCGCGGCCACCGCCTCGTCGATCGTAGCGTGGATGCCGTCCCCGAGCTCCGTCGCGACCGACGACAGCTCCGCCTCGGCCCGCAGCCCGACGCCCGGCCGTGCGTCGCCGGCGGCCGCCACGCGGCGGCGGACCCGCTCGATGATCTCCTGGATCTCGCGCTCGTTGAGCTCGCTCATCGCTCTCCGCGCTCTCGCCGCAGTCGCCCGCTACTTGCGGTAGACCTCCGTCCCGCCGACCTCCCAAGTGTCGACGATCGCCATGATCACCGCGTCGCAGGGCCGGTCCCGGGTCGCCTCCGTCTGGCGGGCCGAGCTGCCGGTGGCGTAGAGGACGACCTCGCCGACCCCGGCCCCGACCACGTCGGCGGCCACGACATACCCGCCGGCCTCCCGGTTCTCCGCGTCGAGCTGGCGCACCACGAGGAGCTTCCAGCCCTCCATGAGCGGCTCTTTGCGGCTTGCGACCACGGTTCCGGTCACCCGTCCGAGGAGCATGGTTCCACCGTCCTGCTGGGGGAGCGGCGCGCCGGCGCCCGCCGGCGCGCCCTGTCCCGCGTCCTAGCCCTGGCCGGCCTCCGACTTCGCCTCGTCGAGCCGCCCGAGCGGCAGCACCAGGTCGACGTTGACGTGCGGCCGGGCGATCACGTGGCTGGCGACGACCTCGCCGACCTTGGCCGCATTGCGCACGCCCGCCTCGACGGCGGCCTTGACCGCGGCGACGTCGCCGCGGACGACCGCGGTCACGTAGCCGCCGCCCGTCTTCTCGTAGCTCACGAGCTCGACCTTGGCCGCCTTGACCATCGCGTCGGCGGCCTCGACCACCGCCGCGAACCCGCGGGCCTCGATCATCCCGAGCGCTTCTGCCATCGATCCGTTCTCCTTCTCGCGTTGGGATCCGACCTCGCGGTCGTTATGCCTTTGCCTCTCGGCCTTCGAGTCCTTCGATCGCCGCCAGGGCGGCCCGCCAGCCGACGTCGATGTCGCGCTCCTCTCCGCCGAGGTAGATGCGGCCCATCGAGCCGAAGGCACGCACCTCGAGGATGTTGATGTGGGCCGCCTTCTCCGCCTCGTTGGCGGCGAGGGCGGCGTAGGCCGCCGGCTCGAGCTCCAGCACGTAGAGCGTCTCGCCGGGGATGAGCATCTGGCCGTGGCGGGTCCGGTTGATGAGCTGGGCCTGGTGGTCGTCGATGCGGCGGATGATCTGGCTGGAGAGGACCCGCGGCTTGATCCGGTCGTTCTCGGAGAGGCCGATCTCGGCGAGGATGGCCGCGCCGGCGGCGCGGACCTCCGCCTGCGACGGCGAGTGGATCTCGAGCATCCCGTAGTAGCGCTCGATGATCTGCATGCCCGGCTTGACCGTCGTCGACTTGAGGGCGATGTCGGTCAGCCGGTTGATCTCGATGCCGGGCGAGACCTCGATGGACAGCGAGGCGTCGCCGGCGAGGGGCAGGAAGCCCTGGGCGACCGTCCCGAGGAAGGCCGCGTACTGGGCCTGGAGGCTGTCGAGGAACACGTACGCCCGGAGATCAATACTTCCCATCGGCGCCCTTCTCTCCCGTGACGATCTTGACGCCGGCCGAGGCCCCGATCCGGGTCGCGCCGGCCGCGATCATGTCCTGCACGTCCTCGGCCGTCCGGATCCCGCCGGCCGCCTTGACGCCCATCCGTGGGCCGACCGCCTCGCGCATGAGGGCGACGTCGAAGACGGTCGCGCCGCCCTTCGCGTAGCCGGTCGACGTCTTCACGAAGTCGGCCTTCGCCTGTTGCGCCAGGCGGCAGGCGATCACCTTCTCCTCGTCGGTGAGGAGGGCCGTCTCGATGATGACCTTGTTCGCCGCGCCCGCCTCCCGGCAGGCGTCCGAGACGCGGGCGATGTCCTCGCGCACGACATCGTGCATGCCGCTCTTGAGGGCCCCGATGTTGATGACCATGTCGATCTCGCGGGCCCCGTCGCGGATCGCCCGGCGGGCCTCGAGGGCCTTGACCTCGGTCGTGCCCGCCCCGAAGGGGAAGCCGATGACGGAGGCGACTGCGACGTCGGTGCCGTGGAGGTTCTCGGCGGCCCGGCGGACCCAGGTCGGGTTGATGCAGACGGCGGCGAAGCGGTGCTCCTTCGCCTCCGCGCAGAGCTTGTCGATGTCGGTGGCGGAGGCGTCGGGCCGCAGGAGGGTGTGGTCGATGTAGCGGGCGAGGTCGCCCGGCACGTCGTCGGCCTGGCCGTGGTACTCGACGCGCGACGCGCCGCCGGCGACGACGGAGCGGACCTTGGCGGCGCACCGGGCCGCGCAGGCGCCCGTGCAGGTCAGGCACGGATCGCCGGGCGCGCCGGTGCCAGCTGGGCCGCCGCCTGGGCCAGCGGCACCGAGGGCGGCGAGCACCTCGCGGGTGATCGCCTCGACGAGGTCGTTCCGGTCTTCTCGTGTCTCGGTCATCGTGCTCGATCCTCACCCGGCGACTTCATGTAGCGGCGCTCGACCTCGGTGATCTTGTCGATCCGCGCGGCATGGCGGCCCGGCCCCCATTCCGTGCCCAGCCAGGCCCGCACGATCTCGATGGCCAGGCCCTCCCCCGTGAAGCGTGCCCCGAGGGTCAGGACGTTGGCGTGGTTGTGCTCGCGGCTGTTGCGGGCGCTCGAGAGGTCGTGGCAGAGCGCCGCCCGGACGCCGGGGACCTTGTTGGCGACCATGCAGGAGCCGATCCCGGCTCCGTCCACGATGATCCCCCAGCGGCAGGTGCCGTCGGCCACCAGGCGGGCGACGGCGTGGGCGATGTCCGGGTAGTCGACGGGATCACCGCCCTGGGTGCCGCAGTCGCGGACGGCGAAGCCGGCCTCGCCCAGCACCTGACCGATGCGGTCCTTCAGGGCGTAGCCGCCATGGTCGGCGCCGATCGCGATGGCGACTTGGCCGCCGGCCGTCGCGCCGGCCCCGGGCGCGGGGGCGGCCCGGAGCGCAGGGGTGGCGCCGGTCGCGGCCGCCCGCGCGGGCTCCGGGTCGGCCGCTGGACGTGCGGGCGCCGGGGCGCCGGTCGCCAGCGTCGCGTCGACGATCCGCCCGACGAGCTCGCGGATCTCGTCGGCCGAGGGCGGGCCGGATGCCAGCGAGGCGACGTCGCGCGACTCACGCATGGGCGAGCACCCACTCCGCGGTGGACTGGTCGGTGACGAGCACCGAGACGCAGCCCGCTCGCAGGGCAGCCAGCGCGATCGGCCCGCGACCCGGTCCGGCCGCCAGGCCGATCGCGAGGGCCTTGGAGCGGAGCTCCTCGAGTGGCAGCCCGATCGTCCGCCCGTCCAGCGCCGGCAGGGCGATCCGGCCGTCGGCAGCCAGGAAACGCCCCAGGACGTCGCCGACAGCCCCGGCCCGCTCCAGCGAGGCCAGCTCCGCCTCGCCGAGGTAGCCGGATGCAACGTGCACGCTCTCCGCGCCCAGGACGCCCATGCCGAAGATGGCCGTCGGGGCGGCGCGCGCCGCCGTGAGCGTCTCGCCGACCGAAGGGTCCTCCTCGAGCGCCTGGCGGAGCTCGGCCGAGCCGACGATCGCGGGCGCGGGCATCAGGCGGATCGCGGCGCCGGTCGTGAGCCCGAACCGCTCGACGATCTCGTGGGCCCGTGTCGGGCGTGCCGAGCGCGACATCGCGCCGTTGAGCTGCACGATCTCCGCGGCCGTGGTCCAGCCAGGGCGGAGGTGGGCCGCGAGCTCCAGCATCGTGCGGCCCCACGAGACGCCGATCGAGCCCCTGGGCCGAAGCGTGGCGAGGTGGGCCGCGGCGGCATCGGCCACGCGTTCCCGCGCGAGGACCTCGTCGTCGGCGGCCGAGGCGGAGCTGGGGACGTCCACCACGACGGCGCCGCGGAGCTGGAACCGCTCGATGAGCGCGTCCTCGAGGTCGACCAGCCCGGCGGCCGGATGGACGATCTCGATCCGGACCGCGGCCTCGCGCAGGGCCCGGTCCAGGAGCCGGCCGACCTTGAAGCGGCTGACACCGAGACGCTCGCCGACCTGGTCCTGGGTCAGGTTCAGGCGATAGTAGAGCTGCGCCGCACGGAGCATCAGCCGGGTCTCGGTCGTGACCGGCTCGGCCTGGCGGGAGACCGCCTGGCTCAACATGGCGCTCAAATGTGCAGATCCCTGCTCATGTGTTGCCGAGGGTACGCTCGGAGACGCCGCCTGTCAAGAGGCCGTGGGTCGGTAGGGGTGCGCCCCGCGACTGCGTGCTTCCCGTGGCGAGATCCCCCCCGCGTGGTCTCCCGACGGGACCCGCATCGCCTTCGACAGCCCACGTGACGACCCGAACCGGTCCATCTTCGTCATGGGCGCCGATGGGTCGAACATGACCCGCATCACGCCGGGCGGCTGGGGCGAGGCCGCCGACCCGACCTGGTCGCCCGACGCGACGGAGATCGCCTTCACCCGCTCCGACGGGTCCGGGATCTATGTCCAGTCGGCGGAGGGCGGCGTCCCCACGCTGGTCGAGGGAACCGGGGGCGCCGACATGCCGAGCTGGCGCTAGCGACCCGGTCCACCGTCCGGGAGGACGGGCGGCGGCTCGAGGCGGCCGCCGCCCGGCAGCACTCCTAGCGGGAGATCGGCCGGGTCGTCGGGACCGGGACCGGCTTGGCGACGTGATCGCGGAGGTCGGCGCGAGCTCCGTTCCGGCGCAGCCAGAGCATCGCCGCGACCCCCACGAGGACCGTCGTCACGCCGCCGATGCCGAGGGCCGCCGCCGGCCCGAGGCCCGACGCAAGAGCCCCGGCGATGAGGCCGCCGACGGGGGTCGACCCCGCGAAGATCGTCGTATAGACGCTCATGACGCGGCCGCGCAGCTCGTCGGGGACGACCGACTGGATGAGCGTGTTGCCGTTCGCCGCCATCCAGATCGCGCCGGCGCCGGCGACCGCGAGGGCCGGCAGGGCGACCGAGATCCGCGGCAGGAGGGCCATCGCCACGAGGCCCAGGCCAAGGGTGGTGGCCCCGATCGCGATCGCCCATGGGCTGGGTCGGCGGCGGGTCGCCAGGAAGAGCGCGGCCGTCATCGAGCCGACCCCCGTGGCGGTCATGAGGAAGCCGAAGTCGGTGGCGTCCCCGCCGAGCGTGTCGCGGGCGAACGGGGGGATCGTCACCTGGAAGTTCATGGCCAGGGTCGAGGCGAGGCCGACCACGACGACGGGGAGCAGGACGATCGGCGTCGCCCGGACGTACGACACGCCCTCCCCGACGCTGGTGAAGACGGCCCGCACCGAGCGCGGGCGCGGGATCGACGGCCGAAGGTGCAGCTCCTCGTCACGCATGAGGAAGAGGGCCACGACGACCGCCACGTAGCTGGCGCCGTTGATGAGGAAGGCGATCGAGATGTCGAACGCGGCGATGGCGAGGCCTGCGACCGCCGGCCCGACGATGCGGGCGCCATTGAAGGTCGCCGAGTTGAGGGCGACCGCATTCATGATGTCCTCGCGGCCGACCATCTCCACGGCGAACGCCTGGCGCACCGGCATCTCGACGGCGTTGAGGCAGCCGAGGAGGACGGCGAGGACCAGGACCATCCACACCTGGACCACGCCGGCGAAGCTCAGGACCCCCAGCACGACGGCAAGGACGCCCATCAGCGACTCCACGACCACGAGGGTCGGCCGCTTGGGAAGGGCGTCGGCGATGAGGCCGCCGAAGAGGCCCAGGAAGAGGACCGGCGTCCACTGCGCGGCGGCGACCACCCCCAGGATGAGCGGGTCGTTCGTCAGGGTGAGGACGAGCCAGGCTTGGGCGACCGACTGCATCCACGAGCCGACGAGGGAGATCGCCTGGCCGGCGAAGAAGAGCCGGAAGTTGCGGTGGCGGAAGGCACGCAGGGCGTCGGACCCGGCGAGCCCGCGGACGGTCACGGTCCCGTCACCGGGTGCGGCGCCCCCTCATCGTGCGCCGGCGGGCCGCCCTCCAGCTCGGCCAGGTGCGCCCGGAAGTGGGCCCGGCGGGCGTCGGCGACGTCGATCATCGCCACGATACGCTCCGCCTTCTCCTCGAGCCTCGCCACCTGGCGATCCACCCGTGAGATCAGGTCGCGCAGGATCGCCCGCCGCTCATCGACGTCGCCGCTGGCGCGGAAGCGCTCCCGGTCGCGGATGCGGGCGTCCTCGTCCTCCAGGAGGAGGCGGATCTCGGCGAGGCTGAACCCGGCGTCGTCGCGGAGGCCGCGGATGAACCGGAGCCGCTCGAGATCGGAGGCGTCGTAGAGGCGATAGGCACCCTGGGAACGGGCCGCCGGTCGCAGGAGCCGGAGCTCCTCGTAGTAGCGGATCGAGCGCGGCGTGAGCCCGGTCTCCGCCGCCACTTCCTGGATGCGCAGGAGGCGGACGGCAGCCGGCGGCAGGGCCGGAGCGGGGAGGGACGGCATGCCGGGATGATGCCACAACCTTCACGCTCGCGTAAAGGTTGACCCCGACGCGGAGCCCGGGCAGTCGCGAGGTCAGGGTCGCCGCGACGACCGCGCGACCCGCGCGATGCTGCGCCCCATGATCCCCAGCTCGGAGCGCGACCGCGCCTTCCCCAGCGACGACGCGGTGATTCGGCTGGTCCGCGTCGGCGCCTGCGTCATCTGTCGCGACGGCCAGCGGCTCCTCTGCTGCCGCGTCGCGCCGGGAGAGGCCGCGTCGGGGCAGTGGACGCTCCCGGGCGGCGGCATCGACTTCGGCGAAGATCCTGCCGACGCGGCGCGTCGCGAGCTCGAGGAGGAGACCGGTCTCCTCGGGCGTGTCGTCGGGATCGCCGCGGTCCGCGCCCGCATGCTCCCCGGGCTCCTGCCCGACGGGCGTCCCCGCGAGGTCCAGGCGATCGACCACCTCTATCGGGTCACGATCGTCGGCGGGAAGCTGCGCGATGAGCCGCGTGGCTCGACCGATCGCGCCGCCTGGCTCACCCGGGCCGAGCTTGCCCGCGACGGCGTGATGACGAGCATGCGCCCGGCGATCGAAACAGCCTTCGGTGACGAGGTGTCCGTCCGCGAGGGTTGACGGAAGCGCGCCCCTCGATGCGCGAGCCGGAGCGACGTCCAGCTGCCGGTCCTCCTGACCGCGCTGCGTCATGCATGGGGCAGCAGCGGGCCGGCGGCCGCATCGCCCGACCCCGCCCGCCCAACGGAGAGGCGCGCCATCACCAGGACCGCCGCGCACGCGATCGCCAGCAGCCCGGCGCCGACCATCCCGACGCCGAGCCCCACCGCGCCGGAGATGAACCCCATGACCGGCGGATAGATGATCGAGCCGACCACCGCGGCCGAGGCGAGGACGCCGCTCACGGCGGTCGCCCGGCTCGAGTACAGATCCCCGGCCGCGGCCACGATCATCGGGTAGATGGGCCCGGAGAAGACCCCGCCAACCGCGAACAGGGTCATCGAGAGCGGCAGCCATGGAGCGAGCACCCCACCGACGAGAGCCGCGCCGCTGGCGACGCCGCAGACGGTGGCGACGGCGATCGCCGTGGCCCGGTCACCGATGCGGCTGCCGACGAGGCGTCCGAGTGCGAGCCCGGCCCAGTAGAGCGAGAGGGCCAGCGTTGCCACGCCGACAGGTGCCTTGTCGAGGAACCGGACGAGCCAGCTCGAGATCCCCAGCTCGGAGGCGACGTAGAGGGCGATCCCGAGGGCCAGGAGCAGCAGCGGAAGCGGGACCCAGGCCAGGAGCGGCCGAGGGCTGTCGGATGGATGCGGCGCAACATCGGGGATTGCGGCCCGGACGGCGACGAGGCAGAGGCCGATCGCCAGCACCGCCACGCTCGTGGTGAGGAACGTCAGCCGCCACGGGAGCCCGACCCCGGCCAGGAGCCCGACGGCGAGCGGCGCGGTGAGGGCGCCCAGGCTGTAGAAGAGGTGGAGGCGGCTCAGCGCCCGGCCCCGATCGTCGTGGAAGACGTCGAGGAAGAGACCGTTCAGGGCCACCTCCAGCGCACCGGCCCCGAAGCTCCACGCTCCGTTGGCCGCCATGAACAGCCACCAGGCGGGCGCCGCCGCCTCCAGGCCCGCCCCGGCGGCCATCAGGAAGGCGGCGGCCGCCAGGACGCGCCGTCGGCCCAGGCGCCCGGTGAGGACGCCGGTCGCGACCGAGCCGAGGATGTACAGCGCGGAGGACACGAGGAAGAAGACGCCCACGCCTGCGTCGGTCTGGGCGAAGTCCGCCTCGATGACGGGGACGAGCGACGGGACCAGGAGGCCGCCCCACCCCAGCGCGGCGAAGCTGGCGAGCCCGAGGATGGTCGCCGGGGCCTGGCGCGACGACGTGGTCACGATGCCGGGGCACGGGCGACACCGGTGCCGCCGGTGACGGCGGGGCGAGCCAGGCGGGCTCGGAGCGCGCCCCGCCACAGCTCGAGCGCCTGCGGCCACCATGCGTCCAGCTGGGGCTCGCGCCCGTACCACGGGACCCGGATCCCGGGCCCGTGGACGGCATCAGGGAGCACGAGGTGGTGGGCGCCCGGCAGCAGGGCCGCCGCCACGGGCACCAGGCCGTCGCCCTCGATGAGCCGCTCGCCCGGTGCCGGCCAGAGGTCCTCGTAGAGCCGGCGGACCAGCAGGGAGCGCGGGTCGGCCGCGGCCGCCCGGCCGACGACGAGGCGCGACGCCACCGCCAGGTAGGCGGTCGTCGGGGCGAAGGTGGCGCCGGGCACATGGCGGTTCGCGAAGCGCACGCCCGCGGCCGCCACCCGGCTCCCCCAGCGCGCGTCGTCGCCGACCTTGTGCGGCGATCCGAGGGTGACCAGGGCCCCGATCCGGCCGCTCGCCGCGAGCCGCCGACCATCGAACGGCTCCGGAGAGGTGAGGAGCCGGCCCACGATGCCGCCTGCGCTGTGGCCGACGAGGAGGATCGGCGCCCCGCCGCTCGCCTCGAGTGAGCCGCTTCGCGAGCCCGCCTCCAGGAGCGCGCGCCCGACGCGGGTGACGACCGGGCCGAGGCCGCGGATCGCGACGAGCACCCAGTCCGGCGGGTAGACGCGGGCGACGACCACGTCGGCGGCTCCCCGCGCACGCAGGGCGTCGGCCATCGGCCGGTACCAGCCGGGGGTCGTCAGGAAGCCTCCCGCGACCAGGACCACCGGCGCGAGGCCGGCCGGGTCGCGCTCTGTCCAGGAGGACGACGGCCCGCTCACGTCGCCTCCTCCACCCCGCCGACGTCGCGGGTCGGAAGCGCCTCCGCGGCGCGCGGTGGGGAGAGGCGGGCGAGGGCCCTGCCCCCGAACGCCAGCCCGAGCGCGAGGGTGACGACCATGACCGCCGAGAACGTGTAGAACGGCAGATGGATGTCGATCGCGAAGAGGACGCCGGCGATGACCGAGGCGACGATCGTGCCGAGGGTCCCTGCCGCCCCGAACACCCCCTGCGTGGTGGAGGAGCGCCCGGGCGGGGTGCCACGGGCCACGACGGCGAAGAGGGCGGGGCCGAGGAGGGCGAAGGAGAAGCCCTCGAAGATGACGACGGGGACGACCAGGACAGGGTCCTCCAGGAGCGAGTACAGGACGCCGGCGAGGGCTGCCCCGAGGCTGCCGAGGACGATGTAGAGGAGCGGCCCCTGTCGATCGATCCAGCGCCCGGCGAGCGGGGCCAGCAGGAGGACGCCGAGGCCGAACGCCGCGAACGTCAACCCGACGAGCCCGAGGTCGGCCCCCAGGCGGGTCATCCACAGGCTCCACATCACCTCGTACGTGCCCGACGCGAAGTAGCTGCCGATGTTGATCACGATCACGGTCACCAGGAGCCGGTTCCACAGTGACGACGGGGCGCCATCGCCGGCGGGGGTGCCCTCCTCGAGGGCCGGCGGGACGTGCTGGGGCGCCGGTCGGTGCAGGACAGTGCCGGCCAGCAGGGCTGCCGACGCGACGAGCGCCGCGCTGCAGAAGACGAACGGGAAGGCGTAGCCGCCGCCGAGGGCGGCCCCGATGCCTCCGAAGGCCGGGCCCAGGAGGAGGCCTCCCATCTGGGCCGAGCTGTAGAGCCCGAAGGCCGCCCCTCGCTCGTCGGGGGCGGTGGCGTCCATGATGTAACCGCGGGCCGCCGGATCGTAGGCGGCGGTGGCGAGCCCGGCGAGCGCGCGGGCAAGGAGGAATGCCGGCGCGCCGGTGAAGAGCAGGGGCATCGGGACGACCGCCGACGTGGCCACGAGCCCGATGAGCATGAGCATGCGCTTGTCGCCCCGGTCGGCCAGCCAGCCGAAGAGCGGCTCGCCGAGCAGCCGCGCGGCCGGCCAGGCCGCCACGATCCAGCCGAGCGTCGCCGTATCGATCCCCTGCTCCGTCAGGTAGATCGGGAGGACCGGCAGGAGGGCGCCGAATCCCAGCCACAGGATGGCCTCGGCGACGAGCACGGGGAGGATCGGGAGCGTCCGGGCGAACCGCCCGCGGACACCCCCGGGGCGGGCGTCGATCACGCCGGACATCGTACCGGCCGCGGGCGTCGGGGCGCCCCGCGTTCCGGCGTCCGGGGTGGGGCAGGGGCGCGGAGGCCCGCAGGCCGGCTAGTAGACGATCTCGTCGGGCTCCGGGACGGTGACGCTGTGGGCACCCTTCGCGTCCCAGCCGATCTGAGCGGAGACGAGCCAGTGCCCGGCGCCCTCGCGATCACCCATCTCACGGAGCGGGCCGGTGACGATGACGCGGGCCACGGACTCGCCGCCTCGCTCGTAACGCACCTGCGTCTCGTGCGCACCGTAGCGGTCCGTGCTGCGCACCGCGAGCTCGCCCGGCTCGCAGCCCATCAGGCCCGCCAGCCACTCCCTCGCATCCCAGGTCGCCACGTGCTCGCTCCTGTCCAGGCCGGCCCGATCAGCGACGGGTCCCGCGCCGCGGCCGCGCGTCGTGTCACAGCCTCCGAGCCGGGTGACACGTCGGTCAGCGCACGTCCACGATATCCGAGGTCTGCGGTCCACGCGGCCCCCCGGTGTCACGAAGGCAGCCGAGGAGGTCGTCGAGGCGCGCCGTGGCCAGCCCGACCACCGAGTCGCCGGCGCCGTAGTAAACGCCGACCACGCCCTCGGGATCCAGGACCCAGCCGCAGGGAAAGACGACGCGACCGACGTCCCCGGCGACCTCGTAGGGCGCCGACGGCCCGAAGACCCACTCGTCGGTCCTGCCCAGGACGATCCGGGGGTTCTCGAGGTCCAGCAGGGCCAGACCGGCCCGGTAGATCGGGCCGGCGCTGGTGGCGTGCACGCCGTGGTAGAGCAGGAGCCAGCCGTCCGGCGTCTCGAGCGGCGGCGGCCCCAGGCCGATCTTGCCGGCATCCCACCAGGCGCCGTCGCGGGCCTCGAGGAGGAGGGCGTGATCGCCCCAGTGGCGCAGGTCCGGTGAGAAGGAGATCCACATGTGGGCCCCGCCGCGGAGGGGCGAGGGCCGGTGGATCATCGCCCAGCGGCCGTCGAACCGACGCGGGAAGAGGGCCGCGTCCTTGTCCTCCGGCGGCATGGCCGCTCCGAGGCGGCGGACGCTCCGGAAGTCTCGGGTCATGGCGAGCGAGACGAGCGGGCCTCGGCGGCTGTAGGCCGTGTAGGCGATGGCCCATTCCTCACGCTCGGGGAGCCACGTCAGGCGCGGGTCTTCGCACCCCCAGATCTCCTCGGGGTAGCGCTCGACGTCCGAGCGCAGCAGCGGCTCCGGCTCGAAGCGCCAGCCGGAGACCCCGTCCGCGCTGCGGGCCACATGGAGCTGGGAGATGCCGCGGAGATCCTCCACCCGCAGCAGCAGGATCGTCTCGTCCCCGATGCGGGCGGCACCGGGGTTGAACACCGAGTTCGCCGGGTACGGCACGTCGGCGGCGGTGATGATCGGGTTCGCGTCCGATCGCCGAAGCACCTGGACCTCGTCGGGCCGAGTCATGCGGCTGAGACGGCCGTGCGGCGCGCGATCGGGTACGTCGCCCGCGCCAGGCGCACGTGCTCCAGCGCGAGGGACCACGCGAGCGTGGATTCCGCGCCCTGGTTGAGGTTCACCCCGTGGGGCGTGAGGCCGTCGAAGCAGGCGCCGCGATCGGGCGCCGCGACGGGGATGCCGAGATCGTTGGAGCCCACGAACCAGCCGTAGGCCTGCTCCAGAGCCCGGCCGTAGCGGGCCCGTCCCGTCGCCGCGAACGCATCCTTCGCCGCGAGGAGGAGCGCTGCAGCCTCGATCGGCTGCTGGTCGAAGCGCGAACGCGCGCCGCCGCGCGGCCACCAGCCGTTCCCGACCGGCGAGAGGTGGCCGGCGGGGGCGGTCTGGGAGGCGATCAGCCAGTCGAGGGCGCGCAGGGCGGCGTCCAGCATCGCGCCGGACTCGAGCTCCGCGCCCGCGACGACGAGGGCCTGGACCGGGAGGCCGTTCTCGTATGTCAGCGTCAGCTCCGGCCAGGGCCAGCCCGGGTCCTGGCAAGCCGAGAAGGCGGCATCGAGGCGTCCGGCGAGCAGCCGCAGCGTCGCCCGGACGTCGCCCTCCATCCCCGCCCGCGCCGCGGCCGCGCAGCCGAGGAGCGACGACGCCCACGCTCGCAGGGCGGTCAGCTCGTGGGTCGCCGGAAGAGCCCGCCGGAGGAGCAGGCTGGCGGTCGCGACCATGGGCGCGTCCGGGGCCATGAGGATCGTCTCGCCGAGCGCGTGCATCGCCCGGCCCTGGCAGTCCTCCGATCCGCCGCCGTCGAGCCACGAGCGGTCGGCGGCGCGGAAGTTGCGGAACCGGCCGGTGGATGGCTCGAATGCCTCGACGATGAACGAGAGGTTACGCCGCGCGCTCGCCGCGACGGCCGCCCAGCCCAGCTCCCGCGCGTGCAGCAGGTCCACCCGAAGGGCGCGGGCGACGTCGTCGGTGCAGTAGCCGTGGGCGGGGTCGGGGTCGGCCCCCACCGCGTGCTGCATGATGCCGGTCGCGTCGGAGAGCGCTTCGAGGTGCGCGCGGCGGACCGGATGGAGCGGTGCCGGGTCAGCCACGCGCGGCCATCAGCTGGACCGGCCGGGCCTCGACGCGGTTGGCGGCCACGACACGCGCGAACAGCTGGCGGTACTGCGCCCCCACGTTCGACCAGACCATCGCCCGGGTGTGCTCGTGGGCGCGGCGGCCCACGGCGGTCCGGAGCTCGTCGTTCTCCAGGAGGCTGATGAGGGCTGCGGCCCAGGCCGAGGGCGAGCCGGGCGGAACGAGGAGGCCTCGCCCCCCATCGAGGAGCTCCGTGGCATAGGCGTACGGGGTGGAGACGACGGCCCGTCCCGCGCCCATCGCGTACGACAGTGTCCCCGACACGATCTGGTCGAGGTTCGGGTAGGGAGTGACGAAGACGTCGGCGCCTTCGAGCCAGCGAGTGAGCTCCACCCGGCCGACGAAACGATCGACGAACCTGACGTGCCGCCCCATACGGAGGCGGGCAACCCGATCCTCGAGCGAGCGGCGGTACGACTCGCCCTCCGTCGCCAGCAGCGTCGGGTGGGTGGCGCCGAGGATGACGTAGCAGACCGTCGGGCGCGCCGCGACGATGGCCGGGAGCGCGTCGATGACGAGCTCGAGGCCCTTGCCGGGTCCGAGCAGGCCGAAGCTCAGGATCACCTCGCGTCCGGCCAGGTCGAGGGCGGGCTTGAGGGTCTCCGACTGGACGAGGGGCAGGTTCGGCACGCCGTGGGGGATGATGTCGATGCTCTCGGCAGGCACGCCGTACGTCCCTGCCAGGACGCGTGCGGCGGAACGCGACAGCACCACGGTCGCCGAGGCGCGGCGGATGAGCTCGAGGAGGACTGACCGCTGGCCGGGGGTCGGGTGGCGGAGGACCGTGTGCAGGGTGGCCACCGCCGGCGCGTCCAGCGCGCGGACGAAGTCCAGGACGGCCGCCCCGTCCTCCCCGCCCCAGATGCCGTACTCGTGCTGCACGGAGACGACGTCGGCGCACCGGGCGAGGTCGCGGGCCGTCCGGACGTAGTCGCCGGGCTCGTCGCGCCGGACACGGTGGTGGACCTCGGAAGGGTACGGGATGAGGGGGCCGGGGGCCTGGATCGCGACGATCTCGCGCTCCCCGGTCGCGCTGGAGAGGGCCTGCGTGAAGGTGGCGATGCCGCAGTGCCGGGGCGGGTAGGTGGAGACGAAGACGGTGCGGGCGATGACGTCGCTCCTCTCGGGGCGTCGGCAAGGCCGGTGTCGCAAGGGTGCGGGCCGCTGCGGCTCCGCGCGGCCGGCGAGGCCGGCGTCTGCCAGGGGCGGGTGCGGCCCGTCCGGCTGGACGGGCCGCGATGCCGGCTCTAGGCGGAGCGCACCTGCGCGGCGCGAGGCCCCTTCGGGCTCTGCTCGATCTCGAACTCGACGCGCTCGCCGCCGGAGAGGCGATCGAAGTCGAGCGAGGAATCCAGGCCGCCGCGATGGAAGAAGTACTCCTTCGCATCCTCGGCGACGATGAAGCCGAAGCCGCGGTCGGCAACGACCTTCTTGATGGTACCGGTGGCCACGAGGGACCTCCACACTCTTCCCGAACAGGGAGGGCGGAACGCACGGTCCGTTCGAGAAGGGGGTCGACCACGCGACGCATCGCCACGAGAGGCGGCGAACGGCCAGCATAGCACGTCGGCCGGAGAGGGCCCCATGGCACGCGTGCCGTCGCGCCCCGGCCGTGGCGCCCGCTCGGGCCGCGGTGCCCGGTGGGACCGTATCATCGGCCGATGGGGCTCCCCGCGCCTTGGCTCGTCGCGCTCGTGCTCGGCTGCGTCCTCCTGGCAGCCATCCCCACCCGCCGGCTGGCCGACGCGGGGATCCGCCCGGTCTGGCTGGCGACGTACCTGGCGATCCTCGTCGGCCTGGGGATCGGCGCCGTGGTCGCCAGGAGCGCCAGCCGCGTCCTGGTCCCCGTCCTCGTCGTCCTCTACGTGGCGCCGCTGGTCGTGGCACCCGCGACGACCGCGCGGCTCCTGCGGCGTGGCCGGCGACCGCCGAAGCACGTGGGATCGGGGCCCGGGCGCGACGTCGGGGCGGACGATCGGACGGCCCCATGAGCCGCTCACGCCGCGTCGGCGGGCGGGTGATCGTGGTCCCGTGACGGATCCCCTCCCCATCCTCGTCCTCGGCCACGGCGCGTCCGGCAGCGCCGCCTCGATGGCCGCCCACGTGGCGGGGCTGGCCGTCCGAGGGATCGACGCCCGGGCGGTCGACCTGCCGCGGGGCCGGGCCGAGCGAGCCGTTCCGGTCTTCGCGGACCTCCTGGCGGCCGCGCCCTCGATCGCCGTCGGCGGGCAGTCGTTCGGGGGCCGGGTGGCGAGCCTGGCGGCCGCCGACGCCTGCCATGCGGGACGTCCGCCGCTCGCCCTCGTCCTTCTCTCCTACCCGCTCCACCCGCCCGGCCGCCCCGGCGACTGGGGCGCCCGCACCTCCCACTGGCCGCGGATCACCTGTCCCGTGCTCCTGCTCTCGGGGGCTTCTGACCCGTTCGCGACACCGTCGCTCCTGGCCCGTGCGCTGGGGGAGCGCCTGCCGCACGCCGAGCTGGTGACCTACCCGCGTCTCGGGCATACGCTGACGCCCATGCTCGACGACGTGCTGGACCGCGTCGCCGCGCTGCTGCGGGGTCAGGGGTCGCGCTGATCGCTCCTGGCGGAGTGCGACGAGGCCCGGGAAGCCCGAGCGCCGAGGTCAACCCCCGGATACCGGCGCGATACACTCGTGGACATGGCAGGATCTGGACGAGCCGCCACGCGCCCCGACCGGGCTCCCGCAGGCGCCTTCGCCGCCCGCCTGAGGGCGGCTCGACTGCGGGCGGGCCTGACCCAGGCCAGGCTCGCCGACGGCCGCTACACCAAGGCCTACGTGAGCGCGCTCGAGAACGGCCTCTCCCGCCCGTCGATCGCCGCCCTCGACTTCCTGGCCGCCCGCCTCGGGGTCGCCCCGACGGACCTCCTCGGGGAGGGCCAGGCCCGCTGGTGCCGCGTCGAGGCCGACCTGCGCCTCGCCGCCGGAGACTGGCAGGTGGCGCTGGATGCGTTCGACCGACTCCTCGAGGACGAGTCCTGCCCGGTGCGCCGGGCGGAGATCCAGCGCGGCCGAGCCGAGGCGCTGAGCCGGCTCGACCGGCCCGCCGACGCAGTCGCAGCGGGAGCCGACGCCGCCGCCATCTTCACGGCCCAGGGCCTCCTCCCGGACGCGACCACCGCCCGGTACTGGCAGGCATCGGGCCTCTACCGGCTGGAGAACACGGGAGAGGCGTGGGCCCTCTTCCGGAGCGTCCTCGACGCGGCCCGCGGCGGGGTCCCGGTCGTTCCCAACCTCGAGGTCCTGGCGTTGATCGGCCTGGCGAGGATCGATTCCCGTGAGGGACGCGGAGAGCAAGCGCTCACCTACCTCGGCGAGGCGCGCGCACGGGTCGAAGGGCTGGACGACCGGCGGCGGGCGGCCTCCCTGGAGTCGCTCGCAGTCAGCTACCGGGAGAGCGGGGACTACGAGGCGGCGGTCTCGAACGCGATGCGGGCGATCGCCTCCTTCCGGGTTGCGGAAGACCACCTCGAGGTCGCCGTGATCGACAACGAGCTCGCCCTCACCCACCTGGCCCTGGGCACCCTGGAGCGCGCCCGCGCCCACGCCGCGGCATCGCGGGCGCGAATGGAGGAGCTGGGCAACACGACGTGCCTCGCCAGCGTGCTGGAGACCCAGGCCCGGGTCGCCCTGGCCATGGGCGACCTGGCCGCCGCGGAGGGCTTCGCCGTCGACGCCATGGCGGCCGCAGGCACGTCGGGCAACCAGAAGGCCGCCGTGAGCGCGGCGCTCACGCGCGGTCGCATCGCCCGACGGCTCGGCGAGCCGGCGCGCGCCGCCGCGATCCTCGAGGGGGCGATCGAGATCGCCCGGGTCCATGGCCGGCCGGCCCAGCTGCGGGACTGCCTCGTCGAGCTCAGCGAGCTCGCCTCCGAGGAGGGAGACGCCCGGCGAGCCTACGAGCTCGCCCGGGAAGCGCTGCGCTGATCTGCGGGCTTGGACCGGGCGGCGGGCTACGCCAGCGGCGGCGTCCAGTGGACGACCAGGAGGGCGACCAGGACCGCCACGTTGACGCCCAGCGCGGCCAGCATGTTGAAGATCGGCCAGGTCCCGAAGAACAGCACGATCCCGAGCGCGGAGACGATCGCGGAGCCGACGGCCAGGGGCTGCCAGGCGTCGACGGGCAGGACCATGCCCCAGAAGGCCAGGAAGGCCGCCACGAAGCCGACCAGGGACGCGATCCAGAAGGTGCTTGCGACGGCGGTGGCCGTGCCCTGCGAGAGCGATGGCAGCAGCCAGGATCGTGCGTCGAGCCAGGCGCCGGTGCTCGATCCCGGGCGGAGCCCGCGCCATACGAGGGCGGCGAACGCTCCGCCGTGGCCGAGGCCGTGGAGGAGGATGATCCCGGACACAACAAGCCGAACGTTCTGGTCCGACATCTCGGGCCTCCTTCGGTGACGGGGGCGGACGCCAGGGCCGAACGCTAGCGCGCCGCACCGCCCGCGCCCCCGGCCCTTCGGACCGTCCGGGCGCCCCGATCGGCCCGACCAGCCCAGGGGAGGGTCGTGAGCCCGCTGGGATTCGAACCCAGGACGCAGGGATTAAAAGTCCCTCGCTCTGCCGCTGAGCTACGGGCCCACGCGGCCCGAACGATACGGCAGGCCGCGAGCCTCCGGCGCTCGACCGGAAATGGTTGCGCGCCCCGGCGCCATCGCCGTATCCTTCGCGACCATGCATCGCCACATCTTCTCCGTCGAGTCGAAGAAGAAGCTCTGGCGGCCCCGCCGGGAGGCACGGGCCCTGGGGCTCTGACGGCGCGCGACCACAGCAGCGACCGGGGCCTCCAGGGAACGGAGGCTCCGAGGGCCGCGGACACCACCGGGTGACCGCGGCCTCTTCGATTTGCCCGACGGCGAACGGACCTCCGGCCCGACCGGCCCCGCGTCTCCACACCCGAGCGCGAGGAACGAGGAATGGACGCGGTCATCATGGGCGACGGCCCGCTGGGACGGGCGATCGCCGCCGCCTGCGCCGAGCGCGGCGATCGGGTGCGGGTGCTCGGACGGCCGAAGGCCGGCCGCCACGATCCGGACGACCTGGCGGGGGCGACGGTGGCCTTCGAGGCCAGCCGGGGCGACGCGGTGGAGGCGAGCCTCGGGGCCGCCTTCGACGCGGGCGTGCGGCGGTTCGTGATCGCCACGACGGCCTGGGAGGCGCACCGGACCCGGGTCCTCCGCCTCCTCGAGACGCTGGGCGGGGCTGCCGTCGCGGCCCCCAACCTGAGCGTGGGGATGGCCCTCTTCGGGCGGCTCGTCGACGCGGCCGTCGCCCTCTACGGGCCCGTCGCCGGGTTCGACCCCTACCTCGTGGAGTGGCATCGGCGGGCCAAGGCAGATCGGCCGTCGGGGACGGCCCGCGCCCTCGCTGGGCGGATCATCGCCGTGCATCCGCGGGTGCGCCACGTGGCCGAGGATCCGGCGAGCGCCTCCGATCCAGCCACCCTCGAGGTCGTCGGCGTTCGGGCCGGCGCCAGCCCGGGCTCCCATCTCGTCGGCTTCGACGCCGCGGGCGAGTCGATCGAGCTGCGGCACGTGGCTCGCGATCGCTCGGCCTACACGACGGGGGCGCTGGCCGCGGCCGACTGGCTGCTCGCGGCGCCCCGGGCGCCCGGCCTCCATGCCTTCGATCTCGTCGTCGACGACATCCTCGCTCTGCCGCCGGGGGTGGCGATGGCCGCGCGCTGACGACCCGCCCGACGACGTCCCGCCACCCTCGCCCCCAGGAGATTCCGATGCCACGCCCGATCCGCCATCCCGACCCGCGCGGCCCGCGCCTGCGCGGCGCCTTCACCGCCCTCGTGACTCCCTTCACCGACGACGGCGCCGTCGACGAGACAGCGTTCCGCTCGCTCGTCGGTTGGCAGCTCCTCTCGGGCATCGACGGCCTCGTCCCCTGCGGGACCACCGGGGAGAGCCCGACCCTCTCGCCCGCCGAGCGGGAGCGCCTCATCGCGATCGCCGTCGAGCTGCGGGACGAGCGCCCGTGGCGCCGACGAGCGACCGTGATCGCGGGGACCGGCACGAACGACACCGCGGCCACGATCCGGGCCACGCGGCGGGCCGCCGAGCTCGGCGCCGACGCGGCCCTCGTCGTCGCCCCGTACTACAACCGCCCCGACCAGCGGATGCTGGAGGCCCACTTCCGGGCGGTTGCCGACGAGGGCGGGCTGCCGGTCGTCGTCTACAACGTCCCCGGGCGGACGGGGACGAACGTGGAGGCGGAGACGTTCCTCCGGCTCGCCGAGCACCCCCGGATCGGGGCGGTCAAGGAAGCGTCGGGCAACATCGAGCAGATCGCCCGGATCTGCCGGGACCGGCCGGTCGGCGTGGCGGTCCTCTCGGGCGACGACGTCGCCACGCTCGCCGTCCTCGCCCTCGGCGGCGACGGCGTCGTCTCGGTGGCCTCCAACGAGATCCCGGGCGAGATGGCGGCCCTCTGTCGGGCGGGGCTGGGCGGTGACCTCCGCGGCGCGCGCCGGCTTCACGAGCGGTGGCTGCCCCTCCTCCTCGCCAACTTCCGGGGTGCGCCCAGCCCGGTGCCGGTCAAGGCGGCGCTCGCGCTGATGGGGCTCCTGCCGACGGACCGCCTGCGAGCCCCCCTCCTGCCGCTCGACCTCGTCGCCCGCGACCGGATGGCGGGGATCCTGCGGAACCTGGGACTGCTGGAGCTCCACGGCGGGCGGGTCCGGGCGGCCACCGGCCCCGTCGCGGTGGCGGAAGGCGTCGCATGACCGCGATCTCGGCCGTGCGCGACGCGCCCGGGGAGCTCCTCGCGATCCTCCAGGCAGGGGAGCTGCGGGCCGCCCGGCCGGATCCCGCGGCACCCGGCGGCTGGCGCGTCGAGCCGGCGGTGAAGGCGGCCATCCTGGCCTGCTTCGCCGATCGGGCCGTCGTCGAGGACGAGGCCGGACCGCTTCGCTTCCGGGATCGCGTCGGGTTGCCGCTCCACCCCCTGGAGGACCCCTCCGTCCGCGTCGTGGCGGGCGGGACGAGCCCGACCTCCGGGCGGCGGCGCGCACGGCGGCGGCTTCGCCCCACCTGGACCTGCGGGGCATCCATCGCTTCGGCGCCTCGAACGTGCTCGATGTGGCGGCCCTCGCCGCCCACGTCGCTGAGACGGTGGAGCTGGGGCGCGCCGTCGTCGCCGCGGCGGGCGTCCCCCTGGCACTCGTCGACGCCGGCGGCGGGCTGGGGATCCCCTACGACCCGCACGACGACTCGCTCGACCTCGTGGGGCTGGCGCGGCACCTGGCGCGGCTCGCGGACGGCTGGGCGGCGGCCGCAGACGCCCGCTCGATGCGCCTGCTCCTGGAGCCGGGGCGCTTCCTCGTCGGGGCCGCCGGCGCATATCTTGCCCGCGTCGTCGACCGGAAGCGCGTCGCCGAGACCGAGGTGGTCGTCCTCGACGGCGGCGTCCATCACCTGCTTCGGCCGGCGCTCGTGGGCCAGGAGCACCGGGTCCGCGTGCTGGGAACGCGCGGGCGCGGTCCGCGCGCCTGGCCGGTCACGATCGCGGGGCCGCTCTGCTCGGGCCTCGACGTCTTCGCCGCGAGTGCCGTCCTGCCGCTCCCGGACGTCGGCGATCTCGTTGCCGTCCTCGACGCCGGCGCCTACGGCTTCAGCGAGTCGATGCCGCTCTTCCTCTCCCACCCCATCCCGGCCGAGGTCGCCGTCCGCGGAGGGCGGGCGGCGCTGATCCGGCCGCGGCTCCTCCCCGAGTCGTGGCTGGAGCCGCAGGTCGTTCCCGCCTGGTGACCCCGGAGGAGGCCAGACGGGTCCGCCGGTAGAATGGGCCGGTGACGGCCTTCTACACCCTCGACAGGGCGAACACTCGCCTCCCCGAGGTTCGGACGATTCTCGAGGACCTCCGGGCGCGGCGGACGGAGCTGATCGGGCTGCGCGACCGGCTGCACGTCGCCAGCCAGGCCCAGGTCCCGGACGTCGGGCGCTCGCTGGTGGACGACGCGCTGACCGAGGCGGGCGATCGGGGCGTGCCCCAGTCGCCCCGGGTGCTCGCCGCGCGCATCCAGGCGGTCATCGACCAGATGCAAGCAGCCGTGGAGCGCCTGGACGCCTGGGACGTGACGCTCCGCGACATCGAGACCGGCCTCGTCGACTTCCCGGCGCTCGTCGCCGGCCGCCAGGTGTGGCTCTGCTGGCGCCTCGGCGAGGGCGACGTGGCCTGGTGGCACGAGCTCGCGACCGGGATCGCCGGTCGGAGGCCGCTCTCCGAGCTCGGATGACAACGAGGGGGACCGTCACCGGCCGGGACGACCCGGCTCGCGTCGTCGATCCGCGCGGGCGGGCGAAGGCCTATCGGCCCCTCGACGCCTCGGCCCGTCGCGCCGCCTTCGAGCGCGGCCTGGCGGCCTACGCCGGCGGCCGCTTCTACCTGGCCCACGAGGAGCTGGAGCCGGCCTGGATGGGGACCGCGGATCCCGCCGAGCGGGAGTTG
Source organism: uncultured Chloroflexia bacterium (assembly GCA_963821235.1). GTDB lineage: Bacteria > Chloroflexota > Limnocylindria > Limnocylindrales > CSP1-4 > CTSoil-043. The sequence continues at coordinate 1,112,162 of CAWGCS010000001.1, read as the reverse complement.
CTGGCCGGCCTCATCAAGCTTGCCGCGGCCTTCGTGCATGCCACGCGCGGCAACCCGGCCGGGGTGCGGACGAACCTCGTCGGCGCCCGCCAGCGGATCGCCGGCGCCGAAGGCATGGGAGTCGACCTCGGACTCGACCTCCCGGCCCTCCTCGCCGCGATCGACGGCCGCCTGCAGCGCCTGGCCGCCCTGCCCGCGTCGCCGGTCGGGCGCGCCCCCGGGCCGCCGCATGACGTCGCCGGGCCGCCGGTCCGCGCGCGACGGTCTCCCCTCGACCTCGAACCACCCACGCTCACCCGGAGGACGACCGCCTGATGCAACGCGGCCAGCCGCAGGTTCCAACCATCGACGTCCTCGCCGTCCGGGAGGCGACCTCGGCGTACACCGCCACCGCCGGCGGCCCGCTCCTCGTTGACGTGCGCGAGCTCGACGAGTTCACCAGGCTGCGCGCGCCCGGCGCCGTCCTCTACCCGACCTCGTCCTTCCTGCTGCGCTTCGAGGAGCTGCCGCGGGATCGGCCGCTGCACGTCATCTGCAACAGCGGCAGCCGATCGGCGGCCGTGACGGCCTACCTCCTGCGCGCCGGCTGGACCGATGTCGCCAACGTGGCCGGCGGGATGGTGGCCTGGGCCCGGGCCGGTCTCCCCGTGCGGAGCGGGCCGCTCGATCGCGGCGAGGGCGACCTGCCCTGACGCCGGCGTCGCCCGGACCGCGCGCCGGGCGATCGGCCCGCTACGCCGCGTGCCGGCGGCGGTTGCGGAGCCGCTCGAAGAAGGCCCTCGTCTGGGGTCGGTGGTTGAAGGCGTACCCGATGAGGAGGAGCAGGACGAAGTTGCCCGTCGCCACGCCCGCCGCCACCAGGTAGGAGATCTGCTGGCCGACGGCGCCCTGGATGCCGAGGGAGGGCACCACGACGTAGAAGAGGCCGAGCTGGAAGAACGGCTGCGGCGGCGCCAGGCTCGCCCGCGCGACCCCCTGCGTCGGCGTCCCGGCCGAGGTCCCGCCCACGAGGAAGGCGTGCGAGCCGGAGACGATCGGCGCCGCGTTGGCCAGCTGGAGGTTGGCCGGCAGGGAGCTCTCCTTCAGCGTCTTCCAGCCGGTGAGGTTCCCCTGCGCATCCGGGATCGTCCAGTAGAGCTCGCCCGAGCCGCCCTCGCCGCCGACGTAGTAGAAGGTCCCGTTGGAGACGAAGCCCATCGCTCCCTTGCGGGCTGCCGGCAGATCCGTCGTCGCCACCGCATCGGCTGTCGGCTTCAACCAGCCCGTGACGGTCCCCAGCGCATCGCCGGTGGCCGCGATCTCGCCCCGCACGACCGCTGTCGTCGGCCCGCCGGCCTCCTCGCCGCCGTAGAGGAAGAGGTTGGTCCCAAGGAGGACCGCGGTGCCGCCCGCCCGGCCGGCGGGCAGCGGCTGGTTCGCCTTCCACGGCTCGAGCTTGCCGGTCTTCGCGTTGAGGGCCGCCTTCCAGACCGTGTCCACGACGCCGCTCGCGTCGCGGCCGCCGATGAGGAAGATGCCGTCGCCGCTGACGACGACCGCGGCGTCTGACCGCGGGGCAGGCAGCTTCAGGTCCGTGGCTTCGGACCAGCTGGTGATCCTGCCGGTCGCGGCGTCCGGCGTGCCGACGAAGACGGTGTCGGTCGGCATGCCGTCGGCAGCGGCGCCGCCCAGGACGTAGGCCGAGCCGGAGAAGAAGACGGCGCTCGCGCCGGCCCGCGGGGCGGGGAGCGCAGGGCCCTCGGACCACCCATCGATGTTGCCGTCGGCCCGGACGACCGTCGCGTAGACGCTCTCCTGGGCGGCCTTCCCGTCCGACCCGCCGATGAGGAGCGTCTGGAGGCCCGCCGCCAGGATCGTGGCGTCGGTGCGCGCCTGCGGCAGGCCCAGCTCGGGCGGGTTCGGCTGCCAGGGCAGGACCGCCCCGATGGGGGCCGGGCAGGGCAGCGTCTCGTTGGACGCCGGGCAGAGGTTGACGGGCGTGACGTTCAGGCTCTTGTTGAAGGTCTGGAGCGAGACGCCGACGTCGATCGTCGGCTGGACGGTGGCGTAGAGGGCGCGGTCGGGCAGGTACGCCATCAGCAGGATGATGATGACGAACCAGACGAAGGCCTTGACGGTCGCCCAGGCCCAGCCGCCGGCGTCGAGCAGCCCGAAGAAGGCCCGCCGTCGGACGATCGTGGTGCCGGGACCGAGCGCCTGAGCCGCCATCGTGCCTCCCTGATCCGCCCGGCCGGGTCCTCCCCGCCCGGGCTCGTGGCCCTACTTGACCGTGAGCGTGCCGCTCATGTTGGGATGGACCGTGCAGACGAAGCCGTAGGTGCCCGCCGGGAGGGCCGGCACCTGGTAGGTCCGGCTGTCCACCCCGTTGAAGATCTCGCCCTGCCAGACGAGCTCCCCGGTCGGGGAGCCCTTGTGGATGGCCACGTTGTGGGGGATCCCGGCGTCGTTGTTGGTGAAGGCGATGGTCAACGGGGTGTCGGCCGGGGCCTCCAGGCTGTCGGTGTCGTAGGCGACGCCGGAGGCCGTGAGCCTGAGGGTGACCGCGTCGCCGGGCGCCTCGCTGGGGGCGCCGCTCGCGCCCGCCGACGGGGCCGCCGAGCCGGGGGCGGCCGAGGGGGCGGTGAGGCCCGCCGACCAGCAGTCGGGCACCGGGGTCGCCCCGGCCGGCGGCGCGTAGCTCGGGTCGCGCCAGCCGGTCGCCTGCGTCGTCGCTCCCGTGGTCGGGTCGGTCGCCGTATAGGTCAGCGTGTTCGGCGCCCGGAGGAAGGCGATGAGCTCCTCGACCTCGCGGTAGTTGAGGGGACCCTTCGGCTCCAGCCAGGCGACCATCAGCGAGCCCGGGTTGCCGCAGACATAGCGGCCACCGACCGTGAGGACCGTCTCGATGTAGGTCGGCGTCAGGTGGGTGAGCAGCTTGGCCTGGTCGTTGAGAACCGGCCCGATCCCGCCCTGGCCCGTGGCGCCGTGGCAGCGGGCGCAGTTGGCCTGGAAGAGCTTGGCTCCGCGCTCGACGGCCGTCACCTGCTGGGCGGCGACCTCCTTCTCCAGGCGGCTCGTGTTGGCCATGCCCGGCACGCCCAGCTCGTAGAAGTAGTAGACGATCACGAAGAGGGCAACGAGCGTGACGGCGAGGAAGGCGACCCACCGCGCGTTCGAGCTCTGGCGGACGATCTTGGCGGCGCGCTCGGCCGACAGGCCGACGGTATGGACCTGGGGCGGGCCGCTGAAGCGCTCGACCGGGGCGACCTCGGCCGGCTGCTCCCGGCGGGCAGGCAGGCGCTGCTCGGGGCTCTGGCCGGGCTGGTCGGTCATCGGGATCCTCGAAGCATCAGGTGGTCGGCTGGCGTCGTCAGATGCACCCGGTGGGGCTCCTCGACGGCTCGAGCCCGGGCTGGCCGAGAGCGACCGGAAGGGGCCCGAGGGTGATCTTGCTGGTGTCCAGGACGAGCGTGCCGTCGGCCTCCACGATGACGCCGAAGCGGTCCATGCTGCGCGGCGCTGGACCAAGCTCCTTGACCTTGGTGCCCAGGCGGTCGTAGCGCGAACCGTGGCAGGGGCACTCCAGCCAGAACGACTTGAGGCACGGGTTGGGCTTGCAGCCGAGGTGCGGACAGCGCTGGTAGAGGGCCCGCACGTTGAGGGCGGTGCCGTCGCCGGAGGGGTCCTCGCCCGCCAGGAACTCCTGGCGCGCCGGGTCGACGAGGATGACGAACGCCCGCGCCTCCTGGTAGTAGGCCGGGAAGCCGTCGGCGATCGGGAGGGCGGCGTTCGCGTTGCGGATGTCGGCGTACTTGCCGATCGGGACCTTGCCGCCGAAGCCGCCGGAGAGGTTCGGCCAGAGGAAGCTGATCGTGCCTGCGCCGAGCTCGAGGAGCCAGAGGCCGACGCCCGCGCCCAGCGACGTCCGCATCAGCTGCCGGCGCGACATCCCCTTGGGGGCCTCGTTGCGCAGCGACTTGAGCGCCTGGCTCGTGAGGGCCTGTGGCTTGTTGGCCGGCTCGACGTGGTAGTTGCTCATGCCCCGCGGTCCCGTCCGTTCACCGTGCCCCTCACAGGGTGAAGAAGAAGCCGTCCACCCAGGGAAGGGTGAACGAGTAGCCGGGCCCCCGGAAGAAGATGCCGATGAAGGTCACGAGCAGGCCGAGGGCGCAGAAGAGCGTGAAGAGGACGACCGCCGTCTTGCGCTCCGAGGGACGGACGGCGGTGATCTTCTCCCGGTCGACGAACGGGATGAGGGCCGCCCCGACGAGCACGAAGAGCGGCACGAGAGCGCCGGCGACGGTCGGATGGAAGTAGGCCAGCAGCTCCTGGAGCCCCAGGAAGTACCAGGGCGCCTTGGCGACCTCGGGAGTCACGTTCGGGTTCGCGAGCTCCTCCAGGGGGGCGTTCACGATGAGGCCCATGACGAGGAGGAAGACGCTCATCGCGGCCGCGGCGAGGAACTCGATCGTGAGAAGGTGCGGCCAGGTCATGACCGTATCGTCGGGCTCCTTCTGGACCCGGACGACGGCGTCCTGCTTGACCAGGGCGAGGAGGCGGTACGGGCGCGCCGACATCGGCACGCGCTGCTTGTCGATCTCCGTGCGCCGGGTAGGGTCGACCGGGAGGACGACGCGCCGCTCCGGCGTGGTCTTCTGGTCTGTCATAGCGGACCGGAGATGCCGCCGTCTTTCCGGATGCGCCAGAAGTGGACGGCAAGGAAGACCGCCGCGACGAGCGGGAAGACCATGATGTGGAGGACGTAGAACCGCAGGAGCGTGTTGCCGCTCACCTCGAGGCCGGCCAGCAGGAGGATCTTGCTCGGGGTGTTGAAGAGCGGCGCGTAGCCGGCCATGTTCGAGCCGATCGTGATGGCCCAGTAGGCGATCTGGTCCCATGGCAGCAGGTAGCCGGTGAAGCTGAGGAAGAGGGTCAGGAAGAGCAGCACGACGCCCACCACCCAGTTGAACTCCCGGGGCGGCTTGTAGGCGCCGTGGTAGAAGACCCGCATCATGTGGAGGAAGACGAAGAAGACCATCAGGTGGGCGGCCCACCGGTGGATGTTGCGGGTCAGGAGCCCGAAGGGCACCTCCGACTGGATCCGCAGGATGTCGGAGTAGGCCTGGTTGGCGGACGGGGCGTAGAAGAACATCAGGTAGACGCCCGTCACCGTCAGCACCAGGAAGAGGAAGAACGAGAGCCCGCCCAGGCAGAACGTGTAGGCGAACTTCACCGCGTGCTGCCGGACCCGCACCGGGTGCAGGTGGAGGAAGACGTTGTTCATCACCGCATAGGCCCGCGACCGTTCGTCGTTCGGGTACGGGTTGCGGAAGATGGACCGGAAGACGGGACTCCGCCGGATCGACTGATCCACCCGCTCCAGGAAGCTCACCTACCTGGCTCCTCCTGCGACGCCGGGAGTCCCGGCAAGCTGCGCGTCACGGTACGACTCCTTGTAGAGCCGGCCGTCGGTCGAGATCTCCTGGAGCTCGAACCGCTCCATCGTAATGGCGTCGAACGGGCATCGCTTCACGCAGAGGGCGCAACGGATGCAGCGCTCCTCGTCGAGGATCATCGCCGCCCCCTGGTCCCAGCCGTAGGCCTCCTCGAGCTCCGGCAGGTAGCCCTCCGACTTCATCTGGTTCACGTCGATCATGTGGATGACGCCCTCTGGACAGACGTCCGCGCAGGCGCCGCAGAGCACGCACCGGAAGGGGTCGAACCAGATGTTGTAGTTGCACATCAGGCAGCGTGTCGACTCGGCGACGGCCTGGGTCGTCGCGTAGCCGAGCTCCACGGGGGTCGTGAAGTTGACCGCCGGATCCCTCGACGGCATCCGGCCCTCGACGGCCAGCATGGGGATGTGCTGGCGGGGCAGGACGTCGTAAAGCTCGGGCATGTCGTGGCGCCACGAGCTGGAGACCTTGACGTTGGCGACGACCGACACGTCCGCCCGCCCGGCGAGGTAGCGGTCGATCGCGTAGGCGCACTTCTTGCCGTGGCCGGCCGACTCGATGAGGGTGGTAGGCCCGGTCACGAAGTCGCCACAGGCGAAGACGCCGCGCACGTTCGTGGCATACGTCGCCGGGTCCACCCGAAGCCGCCCGCGACCGACCTCGAAGCTGGATTCGACGGGGAGGAAGCTGAGGTCGGCGGCCTGCGAGACGGCCGGAATGACCGTGTCGGCCGGGACGACGAACTCGGAGCCGGCGATCGGCACGGGCGAGCGGCGGCCGGAGGCGTCGGGCTCGCCCAGCCGGTTGCGGATGAACCGGACGCCGGTGAGCTTCCCGTCCTCGCCGACCAGCTCGATCGGGCTGACCAGGAACTCCATGCGGACGCCCTCGCGCTCCGTCTCGCCGAGCTCCTCCTCGTCCACGACGAGCTCGGAGCGCGTCCGGCGGTAGGCGATCGTGACGTTCTCCGCGCCGTGGCGGAGGCTGGTGCGCGAGCAGTCCATGGCCGTGTAGCCGCCGCCGATGACAACGACGTTGCGCCCGACCTCCAGCGGCTGGCCCAGGTTCGCCTTCTTCATGAAGTCGACGCCGTACTGGACGCCCTCGAGGTCGGCGCCCGGGATGTCGAGGCCCACGGCGTCCATCGCGCCGGCGCAGATCGCGATCGCGTCGAAGTCGCGCTGGAGGTCCTCGAACAGGATGTCCCGGCCGATCGTCGTGTTGAAGCGGAAGGTCACCCCGAGGCGCTCGACGAGGCGGACGTCCATCTCGATCGCCTCGCGGGGGAGGCGGAAGGCCGGCACGCCGATGAGCATCGTGCCGCCGCCGTAGGGCAGGCTGTCGAAGACGGTGACCCGATAGCCCTTGACCGCCAGCTCGCGACCGACGGCGAGGCCGGCCGGCCCGGAGCCGATGACGGCGACGCGCTCGTCGCGGGGCGCGATCTCGGGGATCACGTCCGGGATCCCCGAGGCCTCGTGCCACTCCACGAGGAAGCGCTTCATGGCCCGGATCGCCAGCGGCCGGTCGATGTCGCCGCGGCGGCAGGCGCGCTCGCAGGGGGCCGAGCAGACGTAGGCGCACATCGCCGCGACGGGGTTCGGCTCGCGCGAGAGGATGTACCCCTCTTCGAAGCGGCCCTCGGCGGCGAGGTTCAGGTAGCCCCGGCAGTTCGTCCCGACCGGGCACGCCTCCTGACACTCGATGTTGCACTGGAGCCAGGAGGCATCGACGGGCTGGACGAGGAATTCCTGGGCGGGATCGATGGCCACGATGCGGTCGCCTGACGTCCTCTCGGGGGCGGGATCACGATGGGCGGCCGAGCACGGGATGCCCGGCGATCGAAGCGGGCCGATGCTACACGACGACGCTCACCGATGCACGCTCGCGCATGTGTCGTTCGTCAGGCGGAACGAGGGGGCACCGGCGCACCGCCCCCCAACGGACGTCGCATTGACGGAGGGGGTCGGCGGCGCCTACGCTCGCCGCGGCCTGCACGCGCCCGCCGGGGGCGGCGAGTCCCGGCCCCTCGCCGGAGGGTCTCTTGCGCCTGACGCACCGTATCGCGGCTCGAATCGTCGGCGGCCGGCAGCCGGATGCGAAGGTGGACCCGGCCCATCCTGCGGGTCCGCTTCGCGGTCCGGCGCCGGACCTCCCGGCGACGGGCGGCCCTGCCCCGAACGCGCCCGAGTGGCTCGTCGCCGGCGGCCCGGGAGCCGCGGCCGCCGGTCTCGAGGCGGATCCCTGCGGGCTGGCGCGCGGCGCGGCGGAGGACGCCTGCGCCCTCGCCGACCGGATGAACGCCCTGGCGGTTGCCGCCCAGGATCGCCTGCGCGAGGCGCGTCTCGCCTACGACGAGCACGCCGGCCGTCGCGAGCGCGCCGCGGCCACCGCGGATCCACGGACCGTGCGGGCGGCCAAGGACGAGGCGCAGGCGGCCTTCCGCCGAGCCCGCCTCGCCGCCGGGGAGCGGAGCGCCCTCGAGGTCGCCGCCCGCGAGTGGCTCCGGGAGATCGACCGGGTCAACGCCAGGACGCGCGACGCGATCCGGGTCATGAGCCGCGAGGACGCAGCCGAGGCGGAGCTCCTCCGGAGGGTCGAACGGCTGGGCGTCGAGGCGGATGGAGCGCGCATCGCCTCGGAGAGCGCCGCCGAAGCCTGCCGCAACGCCCGGATCGCGCTCGCCACGTGCGAGGAGCGCGAGCGGAGCGGGGTCGGCGTGGGCGCGCCGCAGGCGGGGCCGGCGGGCCACGGCGGGCTCGAGCCGGCGTCCGTCGTCGCCCGGGCGACGCTCGTGGCGCCCGACGCCGGGGCTGGCGGCGCCACGTCGGCGGCGGACCAGGGTCCTGCGGCGCCAGCGCTCGACGACGGCCTCGCCGCGCCGCCGCCCAGGGATCACTCGAGCGGGTCGGCCGTCCTGCCCGCCGTCCTGGCCCTCCTCGAGGGGGATCGCGACACGCTGCGCCGCATCGCAGCCGTGCTGGCGGAGGGGGACGACACTTCGCGGCGCCGCTGGGAGCAGCAGCTCGCGGCGCTGGTGGAGGCGGTCACGGCTCGGGCGATCGACGGGGCCGCCCTCACCTTCCCCGAGGAGCATCCGCTGTGGGGCCAGTACAGCCGGGAGCACTGCCGCGAGATCGCCGCCGCGCTCGGGGCGCTCGGCTACCGCTTCGACGGGTACGGTGGCTTCGCCGACGGCCGCGTCCCCGGCCAGCGGGAGCTCTCGCTGGCCATCGGCTACGCCGGCCAGGATCCGATGCGGATCCGGATCTGGCCGACGGAGGCGGAGATGGCGCGCCTCTTCGAGGACGTCCGGGTCGACAGCGGCCGGTTCGTCGCGGAGGCGGCCGGCGAGCTCACGCTCGGCGAGATGATCGACCTCCTGGGCCGTCGGGCGGAGGACCTCAGCGAGCTCTGGAACGCCTGGGGTCGGGTCAGGCCGCTCCTCCTCGCCTCGGCCTGATCGGCCGACCGCCGCCCGCTCAGGCCGGGGCCGCCTCGTGCGGGCCCTCGTCGGGATCGTCGTCGATGACGATGAGCCGGAAGGCCTCGGCGGCGACCACCCCGATCGGCTCGCCGTCCTCGGCGAGCCAGGCCCGCAGCCGCTCCTCCATGCCCGCGGGATCGGCGACCTGGCTGGCGTGGCAGCGCAGGGCAGCCACCTTGCGGTCGATCGTGGCGCTGACGTCCACCCAGGCCGTCGGGGCGGTGGGCCAGAAGAGATACAGGCGGCGAACCGCGTGCGCCGGGAGCCCGGCCCGGGCGAGGCCCGGGAAGGCCATCGGGTTGCGGGCCGCCGGGAAGACCGCGTCGACCGCGGCGATGCCGGCGGCGCGATGGTCGGCGTGGTTGACGCCGGCGCCCCGGTAGAAGAGGACCTCTGGGTCATGGGTCAGGACCGCGTCGGGCCGGAAGCGCCGGATCTCCCGGACGAGGAGCTCGCGGAGTGGCAGCTCGTTGGCGAGAGCGCCGTCGGGCTGGTGGAGGAAGACGACGTCGTCGTAGCCGACAACCGCCGCGGCCCGTCGCTGCTCCGCCTCGCGGGTGGCGGCGAGGGCCAGCGGGTCGAGGTCCGGGTCCTCGCCGCCCTGGTCGCCGGAGGTGCAGCAGACGAGGCGCCCGATCGACCCGGCGTCGATCCAGGCGGCCGCCGTCGCGGCCGGCCCGAACTCGGCGTCGTCGGGATGGGCCGCGATCACCATGAAGCGCGACGGCCGCCACGCGTGGGCGGACTGGCGCTCGCCGACCGGCGGGACCTCGGGAGTCACGGCGCGACGAGCCCGTCCGCGCACCCGCGGGGCGCTCGCCGCCGCGTCGCCATCGTGCTCGACCATGCTTCGGCGTCCACCAGGTTCGGGCTCATGGATTCGATATCATCGAAGATCGACGCTTCGCTCGTCTCCCCCCACGGGCGAGGCCTCTTGCCTCGGCCGGGTGGGCCCGCAGGCTCGGGGCGCGTCCCGGCGATCCAGGGCCCGCCCCCGCGCGGTCGCGAGCGCCGCTGCGACCTCGTCAGGATGACCCTCCGGGGTCACCTTGTGCCAGGCCTGGACGACCCGGCCATCGGGGCCGACGAGGAACGTGGAGCGCTGGACGCCCATGTAGGTCCGGCCGTATTTCGTCTTCTCGACCCAGGCGCCGTAGGCCTCCGCCGTCGCGTGGTCCTCGTCGGAGAGGAGCGGGAAGTTGAGGTGGAACTTCTCCCGGAACCGGCCGTGGCTGCGGGCGTCGTCCGGGCTGATCCCCCACACCGTGGCGCCGGCGGCAGCCAGGTCGTCGTTGGCGTCCCGGAAGGCGCACGCCTCGACGGTGCAGCCCGGGGTGTCGTCCTTGGGATAGAAGTACACGATCGTGAAGCGGCCGCGCTGGTCGGCCAGGCGGTGGATCGCGCCGGTCTCGTCGGGGAGCACGAAATCGGGTGCCGGGTCGCCGGCGGCTGGCATCGTCGACATGCGGGGAGGCTACCGCAGGGCGAGAATCCCTGCGAGGACGGCGATCCCGCCGAGCGCCACCGCCGCGTCGAGCGTGGACCAGCGGACCACCCGGTAGCGGGTCCGTCCCGTCGCTGAGAAGCCCCGGGCGTCCATCGCCACGGCCAGGCGGTCGCCCCGCCGGATGGCGAGGACGAGGAGGCCGACGAGGACGCGCGGGTGCCAGGTCGCCCGCAGCCCGCGCATCCGGCGCGCCTCGCGCAGGGCCACCAGGTCGTCGGCCAGCCAGGGGATCGCCTGGAGGGCCGCCAGCGCCCCGTAGGCGAACCGCTCCGGGAGGTGGCCCTGCTGGACCAGGGCGTCGGTCAGGTGGGTCGGGTCCGTCACCCGGCCCCAGGCTACCCCGGCGGCGACGATGGCGACCACGCGCAGGGCCAGGGCCACGCCGGCGGCGGCCGCCGGCTCCGTGACGCGCAGCGGCCCGACGGCGACGACGACGAGCGCGGCGGGATCGCCGTTCGCCGGCGAGAGGAGGGCGTTGAAGAGGCCCACGGAGAGCGCCGCCAGCCAGAGCGGGGCCAGTCCGCGAAGGAGGTCGCGAGGCGGCACGCGGCCAGGGACGAGGGCGGCGCCGACCGCCACGGCGATCACCAGCAGCGGTGGGAGCGGGCTCGTCGTCGTGGCCAGGGCGAACAGCCAGGCCAGGACGATCGCCAGCGTCGCCAGGGGGCTGGCCCTTCCCAGCGGGCTGGAGGCGACCCGCCCGGAGCGGGCCGGGATGGCGATCACGCCGCCCGCTCCACGACGCGGCCGCCCTCGAGGCGCACGACCCGATCCGTGAAGTCGGCCGCGAATCGCAGGTCGTGGGTCGCCGCGATGACGGCCGTGCCGGCGGCCACCCGCCGGCGCAGCAGGGCCAGGAGGGACTCGTAGCCGTGCCGATCCTGCCCGAACGTCGGCTCGTCGAGCACGAGCAGGCGCGGGCGGCGCACCAGCTGCGAGGCCAGGGAGAGCCGCCGCTGCTCCCCGCCGGACAGGGTGTAGGGGTTGCGCGCCCCGAAGCGGTCGAGCGGGAGGCCCAGCGCGTCGGCGACCTCGCCCGCCCGTGAGCGCTCCTCGGGCTGCAGCCCGAGGAGGAGGTCGGCCTCCACGGTCGACCCCAGGAAGGCGCGCTCCGGATCCTGGACCACGTACCCGGCCAGGCGTGCCAGCGCCCGGGGCGCGAGGCGCGCGGGGTCGCCACCATCCAGGCGGACCGACCCGGCGGTGGGGCGCAGCAGCCCGACGAGGAGGCGGGCAAGCGTGGACTTCCCGCTCCCATTGGCCCCCAGGAGCGCGACCCGCTCGCCGGCCGCAACGGCGAGGTCCATGCCGGCCAGCACCGGGACGGCCGGCTCGAAGGCGAAGTCGAGCCGGCTGGTCGCCACGAGCGGGGCGCCGGCCTCCGCGGCAGGCGGCGAGGCGGCCGGCAGGGCCGTCGGCGGACCGTCCGGGAGCCAGATCCCGGCCGCGTCGAGCGCGGCCCGGTGGCGGGCCAGCAGCTCGGCCGGACGGCCCTCCGCCAGCGGCGTCCCGTCGGCATCGAGGGCCAGGACGATGTCGGCGAGCGGCCAGGCGAGTTCGGCGCGGTGCTCGACGAGGACGATGGTCGCCGCCCGCCGGGCGCGGATCGCGGCGAGGCGGCCGGCGAACGCCTCCGCCCCGGCCGGGTCCAGGTTGGCGGTCGGCTCGTCGAGGACGAGGAGACCCGGCCGCGGGGCGAACGCGCCGGCCAGGGCCAGGCGCTGCTGCTCGCCACCCGAGAGGCTGGCCGTCCGGCGCCGCTCGAACCCGTCGAGCCCGGCCTCGGCGAGGACCTCCGGGATGCGAGCCTGCATGGCCGGGCGGGGCCAGGCGCGACCCTCGAGCCCGAAGGCGACGTCGTCCTCGACCCGATCCATCACCAGCTGGCTCGTCGGATCCTGGAAGACGACGCCCACCCTGGAGACGAGGGCTCCCACGTCGCGGCCGGCGGGGATGCCGTCGAGCAGCAGGTCGCCGTCCAGGCGCCCGGGCGCGGCCCACGGCACGAGCCCGGCGATCGCCCGGGCCAGCGTGCTCTTGCCCGACCCCGACGGACCCACCACGAGCAGGCACGAGCCCGCGGCGAGCTCGAATGAGACGCCGGCGACGGCCGGGCGGTCGCGCCCGGGGTACGCCACGGCGACGTCGCGGGCGTCGACCGCGACCGGGCGGCCCCAGCCGGGCACGGCCGTCTCGCTCAGGCGCGGCTCCCAGGGAAGCCCTCCAGGACGCCCGCCGCGGCCAGGGCCCGGGCCAGGAAGACGGAGCCACCGGCGACGATGACCACGGCCGAGACCGCCATGAGGGCGCCGAAGAGGACGATCGTCTGCTGGTCGACCTCGGCGTAGTAGAGCGCCCAGTCGTGGATCCAGGCGGCGGCGGCCGAAGCGACGGCGGCGACGGCCAGGACCGGGAACGACCAGGCCCGGTAGAAGGTGAAGGCGAAGATCAGCTCGGCCGCGGCTCCCTGCACGAAACCGGAGAGGAGCGTGTCCGGTCCCCACTGGCTGCCGATGAGGGTGCTCACGGCGGCGGCCAGCATCTCGGCGAAGAGGGCCGCGCCCGGCTTGCGGACGATGAGGGGGGCGAGGACGGCCGGGACGAGCCACACGGCGTAGAACAGGAAGCGTCCCGGGCCAAGGGCGGCCTCGATCGGCGACCAGGCCAGGCCCCAGGCCCAGAAGACGACCCCGAAGGCGACGCCGATGACGGCGGTGACGACGATGTCGCGGGTGCGCCAGCGACCCTCGGGGATGGTCAGCCCGGGGACCGCGTCGATGGAGCTCATGGGGATTCTCCCTGGAGGTGCGTCTCGATGATGAGCAGGCGTCCGGCACGAAGGGAGACGCGGGCCACCGGGCCGGAGCGGACGTTGGAGAGGCCCCGGGCGGGTCCCAGGCCGAGGTCCTCGTCCCGCAGGGGGTAGTCGAGCCCGGCGGTGACCACGCCGCGGGCCTCCGCACCGAACGGGAAGAGCGAGACGAGGTCCCCCCGCCGGCCGGCGAGCGCCACGTCCGCCGGCCCGGCGCTCGCGTCGAGCAGCCGGATCCTGGTCGTCGCGTCCAGGAGGAAGGCCTGCCGTCCCGCGAGGCGCGGATGAGCCAGAAGGAGAGTGTTGGCGACGGCGTGGTCGAAGCGCTGGCCGCCGAGCGCGCCGAGCACGGTGATGGCCGACGCGCCGCCGGCCAGCGCGCGCAGGAGCGCGAGCTCGAGGTCGGACTCGTCCTTGGCCGCCGGAGCCAGCTCCACCGGGATGCCGGCGGCGCGCACCTCGGCGAGCCCCGTGGGGCCCAGGGAATCCGCATCGCCGACGACGACGTCCGGTCGCAGGCCGGCCAGGGCCGCCTTGCGCGCCCCGCCGTCGGCGGCGACGACCAGCGTGGCGCCGGCGGCCCAGCCTGGCCAGGCTGCGTCGAGGGTCGCCCGCGCCGGGACGTCCCCGTCCCCGACGAGGATCGCCCGGACCGTGACCGTTGCTGGCGAGGGAATCGAGACGCCTCCGCTGGACGGGACGGAGGCGTCGTCTGGACTCCCTTCGCCGGCATGACCCGGATCAGGTTCCGAGGGTCTGCGGGTGGTGCCCGCACTCTCAGCGCCGCGGCGGCGCTCCCCTGTCCCACTCTTCTGCTCGGCCGGCCTCCAGCCGGCGCATCCGGAGTCTACACCTGCGCCGCGAGGAAGCGGTCCACCCAGGCCGCCACCGACGCCGCCGTCTCGTCAGCCCCGGCCGCCCGGAGCTCCGCCTCGTCGCCCAGCACAGAGCCGATCCCGACGGCGTGGGCGCCCGCCGCCCGCGCCATGCGCATGTCGTCGAACGCGTCGCCGACGTAGGCCGTCCCCGCGGCCGTGGGCCCGAGGCCCAGCTCGTGGATCGCCCGCAGCAGGGGCGCCGGATGGGGCTTCGCCTCGGGCAGGTCGTCGCCGTGGACCCGGATGCGGAGCAGCTCCTCCAGGCCATGGCGGCGCAGCTGGACACCCACGTTGTCGCGATGGCCGGCCGTCACGAGAGCCATGGGATAGCCGGCGTCGTGGAGGCGCTGCAGCGCGTCGACGGCGCCGGGCAGCATGGACGCCTCGTCGCGCCCCCGATAGGCCGCCCACCAGCGCCGCCCGGCCTCCTCGATGACCTCGTCGGGGAGGCCGATCGTGCGGTAGAGGAGCCGCCAGTCGGGGGTCCAGAGGCGGCAGTAGTCGTCCCAGGTCAGGCGCAGGCCGAATCCCGCGACCACCTCGTCGGTGGCGGCGTACATCAGCGGGAGCGTGTCGGCCAGGGTGCCATCCCAGTCGAAGACGACGGCGAGCATCGACAGAATCCTAGCCCGCGCCGGCCACGGCGGGGACGCCGCACCGGGGGATGCGGGTCGGCCCTGGTGCCTCGTCGGGCCGACGCGCCGGCCGGCCGGCGGCCGGTGCTAGACTCCCGGCCGTGCCCGAGACGGTCGATCCGCAGGCCCTCGATCCCGCCGTCCGGCGTGTCGTGGACGCCGCCGCGCGTGAGGGGGTCGACCTCCGCATCATCGTCCTCGAGGCGACCACCCGCTCTGCGGACGATGCCGCGCGGGCCCTCGGCGTGGAGCAGGCCCAGATCGTCAAGTCGCTGATCTTCGTGGCCCCCCGCGAGGAGGCCGGCCACGAGCCCGTCCTGTGCCTCGTCTCGGGCTCGAACCGGGTGGACGTGGCCCGCCTCGCCGCCGTGGTCGGCGAGCCGGGGATCCGCCGGGCGACGGCCCGCGAGGCCCGCGACCTGACCGGGTACTCGATCGGCGGGATCCCGCCCATCGGGCATGCCCACGGCGTCCGGGCCGTCATGGACCCAGACCTCGGTCGCTTCCCCGAGGTCTGGGCTGCAGCCGGGATGGATCGCGCCGTCTTCCCGATCGCGCCGGGCGCCCTGCGGGCGCTCGCCAACGCGATCGTCGCTCCGATCACCGAGGCGTCTTCGGCACCGGGCGCCGACTCGGCCGCCGGCGTCGCCGGGTGACCGCCGAGGCGCAGCAGGCCGTCGTCTCGCATCCCGGCGGGATTCGGGCCCGCTACCGATGGGCGGGCAGCGGGCAGGGCGGGGCCGTCTTCGCCCTGACAGAGGCCGGCGGCGAGCTCCACGAGTACGGCGCCCGCGTCTCGCCGGGCTTCGAGCGCCTCTGCCGCGCCGAGCTTCGCGTGGAGGGACCGGGCGGGGCATGGGCCGCCCGCCTCGCCTCCCCGATCTTCGACGCGCCGGCGGGGGTGGCCTGGGACATGGCAAGCCTGCTCGTCGTGAAGTACGGCTTCGCGACGTACGGGCTGGAGGCGCGGACCGGCGATCTGCGCTGGCTCCACCGCTCCGGATCGCCGGTCGTGGCGATCCTCGGGTCGTCGCGCCTCGAGCACGTCATCGTGCAGGCCGAGGTCGAGACGTTCGCCGTCGAGGCCGACGGGGAGGTCCGCTGGCGCGTGGCTCACTCCGACGTCGTGGCGGCCGCGGAGCTGGTTGGCGGTCGCCTCGTGCTGACGAGCTACGACGGGGTCGTCCGCGCCCTGGACCCTCGGACCGGCGTCGCCGGCACGTAGCACGGCAGGCGGCCACCGTCGGCTGGCGGCAGTGGTCGCGGGGGTGGCGGTGGACGGCCTGTGGACAACGCGCACCGGATCCGCCCGATCCGTGGATTCGGGCCGTTGACCGGGCGCCTGGCGGCCGGTAGCGTGGAGCCCGACCCGGAGGGGTCATGAGCTCGCTAATGGCGGAGGCTCCGGCCGAGGCCCACGCGACGCGGAGGTTCCTCCGGGTCGCTCCATGCCCGGCGCGGTACCATCCACGGCCGTGAGCCCCCTCCTCTTGATCGCCGTGGGCCTGGCCGCGATCGCGCTCGGCACCCTCCTCCTCCAGACGTACGGTCCGCGCGTGCGGGTGGGCCGGCTCCTCGCGGTCACGCCGGCAGTGGAGATCGCCGCCGCCCGCGCGATCGCCGAGGCGGGCGGCCGGCGCTATGTCCGGGTCGACGGGCGGCTCGATGCCGACGACGACTTCCCCGACGAGCACGAGCGCCCGCTCGTCTTTCGCCGTCGCCGCCTGGAGGCACGCCGGGGAGGCGGCTGGCGGACCCTCGACGAGCGGCGCGAGGTCGTGCCCTTCCGCGTTCGCGAGGGGCTCGACGAGATCGACGTCGACCACGACGCGCTCGACGCGGGGCTGGTCACGCTCCTGCGCGAGTCGGTCGGGACGGCGGCCGAGGCGGCGGCAGCGATGCCGGTCGGCCTCCCGCCACTGGCCCCGGCGACGCCGGTGCGCCTCCGCGTCGAGCAGCTCTCCGCGGTGGAGCACGCCACCGTGCTCGGCGTCCCGGTGGCGCTGGGGGACGGGCGCATCGCCCTGACGGCCGGGACCGGCCGACCGCTCGTCGTCTCGACGCTGGAGCGCGACGAGGCGATGCGGGTCCTCGCCGGGGGCGGGCGGGCCCGTCCGGTCGCAGCCGCGCTCGCGCTGGGGGGTGGGATGCTGGCCCTCGTCGTCGGCCTCGCCTGGGCCCTCGTCGCCGGCGGATTCGGGTGACCGGGCGCCTCCGGCTCGTCGTCGAGGCCGCCCTCGCGGTCATGGCGATCGTCGCCGCGCTGCTGTGGAGCGCCGCGACGGCGCTGGCGGTCGACCCGTCGCCAACCCCTGCCGGGGCGGGCGACGTGCGCACGAACCCGACGGCCCCCGGGATCGTCGGCGATCCCCTCCTGGCCGTCGTCGGCGTGGCCGCGGTCGCCCTGCTGGCCGTGGTCCTCACGCTCGCCGCTGCGCGGCTGGCCGACCGACGCTAGGGCCCGCCCAGGCGGGCCGGCTCCGAGGGCGGCCGCCGGCCGCGCGCCCCCAGGACCCGTGCGCGAGTTCCCCGGCCACCCGGACCTTCGGCCTATTGGCAAGAACTGTGAAGTCGCAGAGACTCCAGCAAACAACCTCACCGATCCTCCATCCGGAGCCGTCGCGCGGCTCGGTGGAGGCCCGCACACGGTAAGGGGACCCGGCCACGCAGATCGCGCCTCGACCGTCCGACGCGACGCTGACCGTCACGAAGGCGGCCCGACTCCTGGGCGTCCACCCCAACACGATCCGGGCGTGGAGCGACCAGGGACGGCTCCGGTTCTACCGCATCAACACGCGCGGCGATCGACGCTATCGCCTCGGCGACCTCCAGCGATTCCTGGCCGCCGCGGAGCAGCCCGCCCCGGCCCGGCGCGGGCACGGCGGGTCGCCGGCGCCCCGGCCCATCCCCTCGATCGGGGCGGAGCAGGTGGAGCTGCGGACGCGTCCGTCCGAGCGCCCGCCGCTCGTCGGCGAGCCGGGCCAGGGGTTCGCCGGCGAGCGGGTCGGGGAGGCACTCCGGGTCACCGAGGTGTCACCGTTCGCCCCGCCGCTCTCCTCCCCCCTCGACGTCGAGCGTCGCCTCGTGGAGATCGACCTCCTCGGCCGCCTCGCGGACCTCGTGGCCTCGGGCCAGAGCCTCGAGGAGATCCTCGGCGCGCTCGTCGACCTCCTGCACGGCCGGGCGGGGCACGACCTGGCCGTCGTCCTGGCGCGCCGGGAGAGCCGCCTGGTCCCGGTCGCCGCCGCGGGCGAAGGGGCGGACCTCATCAGCTGGATGGCCGAATCGCAGGGCCTCCCCGGCCAGGCGTTGGGAGCGCCTGGGCCGGTCAGCGAGACGGCGGGCGCCGGCAACGACTGGCTGCCCCTGGGCCACCGCCTGCCGGGACGGATCGCGGTGGCGATCCCCGGCGGCCAGGGCGTGACGTGGGGCGTCCTGGCGACGGCCGACAATTCCCCGCCCGCCTCGCTCGGCGAGCTCGAGACCTTCCTCGTCGCCGTCGCCCGCCAGCTCGGCGTCGCCGTCCACGCCGACCGCCTCCGCGGCGAGACCGCCACCCAGCTCCACCGGGCCGAGGCCCTCCGGCGGATCGCCACCGACATCGGCAGCAAGCTCGACCTCCAGCAGATCCTGACGAGCGTCGTCGACCACGCCACCGTGCTCTTCGGAGGCGACCGGGCCGCGGTCTTCCTCCGCCGGCCGGACGGGCACGTCACCGCCGAGGTGGCCCGCGGCCTCTCCGACGAGTACCTGGCCGCCCTCCGCGACCTCCAGGTCCCGTCGCTGCCGGCCGAAGCCGCCGCGGCCCGGCGCCCGCTCTTCGCCACGCGCTACCGCGATGACCCGCGCGCCGTCGACGTCCGCTCGGCCGTCGTCCAGGAGGGCTTCGACACCATCTGCGCCGCGCCGCTCTCCGACGGCGACGAGCTGCTCGGCCTCCTCATCGTCTATCACGACCGCCCGCACGAATGGACGGACGAGGAGCTGGCCACCCTGGCCGGCTTCGCCGCGCAGGCCGCGACGGCCCTCAAGAACGCCCAGAACTACGAGCGGATGGCGACCTGGGCCGCCCACCTCCAGTCGATCCAGCAGCTGGGGGCGCGGCTCGCCCGGCTGACGACCGAGAAGGAGATCGGGGCCGCGATCGCCAACGAGCTCGACCAGCTGATCAAGTACCACAACGTCCGGGTCTACCGGCTGCGCGACGACGACTGGCTCGTCCCGGTCGCCATGCGCGGCCTCGTCGGCGAGTTCCACGACGAGACGCCGGACAAGCTGCGCATCCGGCTCGGCGAGGGCATCACCGGCTGGGTGGCCCGCAACCGCGTGCCGCAATACCTGCCGGACGCGGCCAACGACCCGCGGGCAGTGACGATCCCGGGGACCGAGGACGACCTCGACGAGTCGATGCTCCTGGCGCCGATGATCTTCGAGGACGCCGTCCTCGGGGTCATCGTCCTCTCCAAGCTCGGCCTTCGCCAGTTCACCGACGACGACCTGCGGCTCCTCGTGATCTACGCCAGCCTCGCCGCCCAGGCGATGGCCAACGCCGAGGCGACCGAGCGGCTGCGCCAGCAGTCGGTCCGTCTCGAGCGTCGCCTCGCCGGCCAGCGGGCGCTCCTGGAGATCACGTCGTCGATCCTCGGCACCCTCGACCTGCCGCGGATCCTCGACGAGGTGGCCGATCGGCTGTCCGTCATCGCCCGCTGGGACAACATCTCGATCGAGTGGGTCGAGCCGGGGACCAGCCAGCTGACCCCGCTGATGGCCCGTGGGGTTCACGCCGACGAGTACATCAAGCCCTGGGCGCCCGGGGAGGAGGGCCTCGCCACGTGGGTCCTGGCCCACGGCCTGCCGCAGCTGGTGCGCGACGAGCTGGTGGACTCACGGATCCGGCAGTTCGAGTCGACCGGCCGAATCGAGGGGAGCCTCATCTGCGTGCCCCTGCACGGGCGGGAGGGTGTGCGCGGCGTCGTCTCGCTCGAGCGCCTCGGCGCCGAGGACCGCTACGACGACGACGACTTCGAGCTCGTGCAGCTCTTCGCCGCCCAGGTCTCGATCGCGATCCGGAACGCCGAGGCGTACCGCGACATGGAGATCGAGGCCCAGACAGACGACTTGACCGGCCTCCTGAACCAGCGGGCGTTCGCCCAGTGGCTGGCCCGGAGCGTGGAGACCCGCGAGCGCTTCGGGGTCCTGATGCTCGACCTCGACGAGTTCAAGACGGTCAACGACCGCCTCGGGCACCTGGCCGGCGACGATTACCTTCGCGCGGTCGCCGCCGCGATCCGTGGCGCCTGCCTCCGCGAGGACGACCGCGTCTTCCGCTACGGTGGCGACGAGTTCACCGTCATCTGCTCGACGAAGACCGCAGCCGGGGCGATCATCCTCGCCGAGCGGATCCGCGACGCGCTGCTCGTCCTCGACGGCCACGGCGGCGGGCGGTACGACGCCGGCGACGTCTCAGCCTCCATCGGCGTGGCGACGTACCCGGAGTTCGGGCCCACGGCCGGCGAGGTGCTCCTGGCCGCCGACCGTGCCTGCTTCGTCGCCAAGCGACGCGGTCGGGGCGAGATCGCGACGGCCCAGGAGGGCCTGGCCCTCGCCGGCGAGCTGACTCTCCAGGAGCCGACCCCCCTCGATCCGCGCGATCCTGCGACGGAGGGCGCGAGCCGGCTGGCCGAGCCCGCGGCGCCGGCGCACGAGCAGCCGACGGCCTAGCATCGCGGCGTGCAGCGCCGCCGACCCGGCCGGCTCCTGATCGCGACCCTTCCCGCCGTGGCCGTCGCGGTCGTCCTGGCGGCATGCGCGTCGCAGCCTCCACAGGGAGACTCCCCGGCGTCGCCGACCTCCTCCACGCCCGCCCCGAGCTGGCCGCTGCCGAGCGGACCGACCCGACCGTACCGGCCGACGCCGACTCCGGCGCCGACGTTCGCCGTCTACACGGTCCTCCGAGGGGACACCCTCATCGCCCTCGCCCGGCGCCTCGGCACCAGCCCGGAGAGCCTCGCCTACTGGAACCGGGCGCGATATCCGTCCCTCGATCCCGACGCGCCGACGTACCAGCCGGACCGGATCGAGGTCGGCTGGCAGCTCGCCTACATCCCCGGGACGATGGTGGACCCGGAGGACCTCCCGCCTGCGAGCGAGCAGCCATCCGGCGCGGCCGGGACGTCCGTCGGCCCCTTCCCGACCCTGCCGCCGGACGGGAGCGCGGCGCTCGTGCGACGGGGCGCGGCGGGATTGGCCGGCATCGCCCTCACCTTCGACTACACGGGGGGACCGGGCGCCGGCCCGGGCGGCGCGGAGGCGATCGTCCAGTGGCTCGAGGCGAACCGGGTCCCGGCCACGGTCTTCGTGGAGACCGGAGCCGCCGCGACCGACGACCCGGCGACGACGGCAGTCCTTCGGCGACTGGGCGGAGGGTCGACGGTCTCGATCGGGCTCCTGTCGAGCACCGCCCCGGCCGACGGGCTCGGGGCGCGGCTCCGTGCCGCCGACGCGGCGCTCGCCGCGGTCGTCGGGCGGTCGACCGTCCCCCTGCTCCGCTCCGCCGGCCGGGAGCCCGGCGCCGCTGCCCTCGCGGCCGCAGGCCCGGCCGGCTGGACGTGGGTGGTCGCCTGGGACGTCGACCCGGGCGACGGCGTGGCGCCCGGGGACGGCGGGCCGATCGCCGCTGACATCGCCACCCGCGTGGTCGCGCGGGCCCGGGGCGGCTCGGTCGTCCGGCTCGCGCTGGGCGGGGCGCGCACGTTCCAGGCGCTGCCCGCGATCGTCGACGAGCTGGCGGCGGCCGGCCTCGCGATCCTGCCCCTGGCGGACGTCCTCGGGATCGCGCTCCCCGACGCCCCGGCGCCGGGTGGCTAGGCGCCGGGACGCTCCACGCCCGCGATCGGCGGGGGCGTCGGCGGCTGGGGCGCGATCGGCGACTCCACCGCCATCTGCGGCTGGAGGCGGCCCGCCTCCACGATGCGGTGGAGGAACTGCTGCGTCCGCTCCTCGCGAGGCGCGCCGAAGATGCGGGCCGGCGTCCCTTCCTCCAGGATCCGTCCCGCGTCGAGGAAGCAGACCCGGTCGGCGATGTCGCGGGCGAAGCCCATCTCGTGGGTGGCGATGAGCATCGTCATGCCGCCCCGGGCGAGCTCGCGGATCACGTTGAGCACCTCGGCCACGAGCTCCGGGTCGAGCGCGCTCGTGACCTCGTCGAGGAGGAGGAGATCCGGCTCCATGGCCAGGGCGCGGACGATCGCTACGCGCTGCTGCTGGCCGCCCGAGAGCCTGTCCGGGAAGTCGGCCGCCTTCTCGGCCAGGCCGAAGCGCTCGAGCAGGGCCCGGCCCTGCTGCTCGGCCCGGGCGCGGGGCACCCTGAGGGCCTTGCGCGGCCCCAGGGTCACGTTGTCGAGGACGCTCATGTGGGGGAAGAGGTTGAAGGCCTGGAAGACGATGCCGATCCGCCGCCGGATCCGGTTGACGTCGACCTTGCGGGCCGTGATCTCCTCGCCCTCGACGAGGATCCGTCCGGCGTCGATCGGCTCGATGAGGTTGATGCAGCGCAGGAGCGTCGACTTGCCGCTCCCCGAGGCGCCGATGAGGCAGACGACCTCGTGCTCGCCCACCGCCAGGTCGATCCCCCGCAGGACCTCGAGCCTGCCGAACGACTTGTAGAGACCCTCGATGGCGAGGGCGGGCCCACCGGTCGGTCGTCCGGGCGCGCTCATCGGGCACTCGCCGCGGCACGCCGTCGATCCCGTGCCACCAGCACGTCGGTGAGGCGGGCCAGGGGGATCGTCACGATGAGGAAGACGAGCGCCGTCGCGATGTAGGGCGTGAAGTTGAAGTTGCCGGCCTGCTTGATGTACGACTGCCGGAAGATCTCGACCACCCCGACGTAGCTCACGAGCACGGTGTCCTTCTGCAGGCCGATGAAGTCGTTGAGGAGCGGCGGGATCACTCGCCGGATCGCCTGCGGGACGATGACGTAGCGGAGCGACTGGACCCGCGAGAGGCCGAGCGAGCGAGCCGCCGCCTCCTGGCTGGGATGGATCGACTCGATTCCCGCCCGGTAGACCTCCGAGACGTAGGCGCTGTAGATCAGCGTCAGGGAGACGACCGCCCAGAAGAACGGGTCGCGGGGGATCGCCTCGATGCCGAGCCCGGGCATCCCGAAGCCAAGGATGTAGATCACGAGGACGCCCGGCAGAGCCCGGAAGACGTCCGTGTAGATCGTGGCGATGAGGCGGGCCGGGAAGAAGACCGGGCCCGGGAGGCTGCGCAGGATCGCCAGGAGGAGGCCGAACGCCAGGATCAGCACCTCGGCGATCACGAACAGCTGGACGTTCACCCAGAACGACCCGGCGATGGCCGGCCACGACTTGGCGAAGACGGCCCCGTTCAGGAACTTGTGCTGGACCTCCGCCCAGCCGGGCGCGTTGACGATGACGACGGCGAGCGCGGCGAAGACGACGACCGTGCTGGCCAGCGCGATCCCCGTCGAACGGAGGGCGCCGCCCTCCCGGCCGCGGGCGGCGTTCCGGCCGCGGCCGAGGGTCACCGATCGGGCCGCGGAGGCCGGCGGCTAGGGCTGGAAGACCGGGGCGCTCGCCTTGTCCGCCAGCCAGGTGGTCGTGATCTGGGCGAGCGTGCCGTCCGACTTCAGGGCCGCGAGCGCCTGGTTGACGCACGCCGTGAGCGGGCTGCCCTGGGTGAGGACCATGCTGAAGTGCTCGGCGTCCGCGCCCGTCGGCGCCGCGAACTGGCCCACGATGTTCGCCAGCGGGTTGAAGTCCGCGTCGACGATCTGGGCGGCGGTCGCGTAGAAGGCCGTCGGGAGGTCGACGACCATGCCGTCGATCTGCTTGTTCTGGAGGGCCGTGATCACCGCGTCGTTGGAGTCGAAGACGGCGGCCTCCTGCGTCGGCTTGATCACGTTGACGATCGTGTCGTAGCTCGTCGTGCCGGCCTGGGCGCCGAACTTGTAGGCGGCCAGCTCGCTGGTCTTCGTGGCCGAGGCGAGCGGGCTGCCCTTGAGGGCCACCACCGCCTGATTGACCGTGTAGTAGCCGTCCGTCATGTCGACCGACTGGGCGCGCTCGGGGGTGTAGGAGACCTGGTTGATGTCGAAGTCGAAGGCCTTGGGGCCTGGCGCATAGGCGTTGTCGAACTTGACCGCGATCCAGGTGACCTGATCCTTGGTGAAGCCGAGCTTCTCGGCGACCGCGTAGGCCACCGCGCTCTCGAAGCCCTTGCCGTTGTTCGGGTTGCCGATCTCCCAGGCGGGGTCGGCGGGATCCCCGTCGAAGTACGGTGGATAGGCGGGATTGTCGGTGCCGATGGTCAGCGTCCCGGCCGTGACCGTCGCCAGGTTCTCCGGGGCGCAGGCGTTCGGCGTGGGCGTCGGAGCCTCGGTTGGGGCCGCCGACGGGGCCTCCGTCGGGGCCGCGGTGGGGGCGGGCGTGGGCGTCGCGCCGCCGGAGCAGGCCGCGAAGACGACGCCGGCCAGGGCGAGGGCGGCCGCGAAGCGGAACGTGGGTCGCATGGGATGACTCTCCTCCTGTCGGAACCGGCGTGAGTGTACCCCGGGGCACCCCTCCGACGCGGTCCGATCGCGTGCCATCCGCGACCGGCGCCGGGCCGCCGGGGGCCACCGCTAGACTGGGATCCGTGCGCGTCCGCCTGCTCGAGCTACGCCTCGTCGCCGTCGGCCTCGCCGCGCTCTGGGCGACCGCGGCGGGACTCCTCCTGGTGGGCTACCGGCCCGGGGGTCCCGCCGACCTGCTCGTTGGCATCGCCGCGCTGGCCCCCCTCGGTGTGGCCGTCGTCGCCGTCGTATGGCCCCCCGCGGCCCGCGGCGGGCTGGCGTTCCGGGCGATCGCGGCGCTCGGCATCGCCACGGCGGTGATCCTCCTGCCGTCCCTGGCCGGCCTCACCAGGCAGCTCGTGGACCGTGGCCTCCAGACGCTCCTGCCGTCGCCCGAGGCCGGCTACCCATGGCTCCTCGCCATCGTCGGCACCTCCCTCTTCGCCGGCCTCGGGGTGGCCCGCCGGGCCCTGGGGCCCGACAGCCGCCGTCCGGGGCGTCTCGGCGTCGCGGTCGGCGTCGGCCTCGGGATGGCCGTCGTCTCGGGGACGGCGATGGCGGGGGCGGCCATCGCCAACGAGCTGGCCCTCCAGGACCGGCCGGCAGCGGCATCTCGCTACGGACCGACCGATCCGGCGCTCGTGCCGCCGCTCTGCGACGGGCCGCTCGCGGCGGGGGCCACGGCCATCCTGACCGAGGACCTCGGCGGCACCGTGGACGGCCGCTCCCTGGGGATCGCCCGGGTCCGCGGCGCCCGGTCGGGCGACGACTTCCGGTGGCTGGCCGAGGTCACGACGACCCGCGACATCGGGCTGGCCGGCGCGGCCGCCATCGGCGAGCGCGGCTGGCAGCGCGAGATCGACACGCGCTGGATCGAGATCCCGCGGATGGCGGCCGATCGGCTCGCCCTCGACGTCGCCGTGCTGCGCGCGGCGCTCGACCCGCTCCAGCGGGCGGCGGCCGAGGATCTCGGACTGGTCTACGTGGAGGGCGCCCGGGCGCGGCGGTGCCGGGTCGCCGTGGACGGCACGGTCTTCACGGCAACGTTCCCGCAGGTCCGCTGGCTGGTCGGCGACGCCGACCTCGAGACCTGGCGCGGCGAGCTCGACGTCTGGGTCTTCGCCGACGGCCAGGTCGGCCGGGTCGAGGGAACCCTGGGGGGGCCGGGCTTCGCCATCGAGGACGGCGCCATCCGGGGGGAGCTGAGCACCACCCTCACGGCCACGGATCGCGGGGCGCCCGTGACCGTCACGCCGCCCGCCAACTGATGCCCGAGGGACCGATGGACCGCTGGGATCTACCCGGGGGCGACGTCCGGGCCGGCCGGAAGCGCGACCGCGTGGCTCGCTTCTATCGCGTCGCGACGTACCTGGCGGCGCACCCGGACGGGGTGACTCCCGACGACCTGGCGCGCTTCCTCGGCATGTCACGCCGCAACGCCTACCGCGACCTGCGGGCCCTCGAGGGCGAGCTGGGCATGGGGATCTGGGCCGACGGCGGCCGGTGGGGCCTGGCCAGGGAGGAGCTCCTGCCGGCCTTCCGGCTGACCCGGGGCGAGGCGATGTCGGTCTTCCTGGCGGCGCGCCTCATGGCCAAGTACGCCGACGCCTACGACCCGGAGCTGGCGGCCGCCTTCCAGAAGCTCGGCGAGGCGCTCCCCGACGTCCTCGGCCGGCACGTGCATCGAACCCTCGACGTGATGGCCCGCCGGCCGCCGGATCCGGAAGGGGCGCGGCGGCTCCGGACCCTGACCCAGGCCTGGGCCGAGCGGCGGGTGGTCGAGCTGACGTACGACGCGAGCACCTACGACCCGACCCGGGAGCCACGCCGGGCGCGGGTGCGGCCGTACCTGATCGAGCCGTCGACGGAGACCCACGCCCTCTACCTCATCGGGCTCGACGAGACGCGCGACGCAGTCCGCACCTTCAAGCTCGACCGGATCCGCTCGCTCACCCTGACGACCGACCGCTTCGAGGCGCCTCCGGACGGAGTGGTCGAGGAGGCGCTCGAGCGCGCCTGGGGGATCATCGCGGACCAGGTCCCGGCCGAGGTCGTCCTGCGCTTCGGCCCGGCCGTTGCCGGCCGCGTCGCCGAGGCGACCTGGCATCCGACCCAGGTGCTGGCTCCGGAGCCGGACGGCTCCCTGACCTGGCGCGCCACCGTCTCTGGCACGGTCGAGATCCGCACGTGGATCCTCTCCTGGGGGCCCGACGTGGAGGTGCTCGCCCCTCTGTCGCTGCGAGCGGAGGTGGCCGACCTCCTGGCGGCTGCCGCCGCCAGGTACGACTGACCGGGCGCCTCCCTGGCGCGCGAGCCGGCGGGCCGGGTGCTGCCGGCGACAGGTGCTGCCGGCGACCGGCGCGTCGGCGTATCCTTCGCAGATGCGCTTTCCCCCGGCCCGGGGTGTCGCTCGCCACCGGGTCCTCGGGCTCTCCCTGGCCCTCCTGGTCGCCCTCATCGGGACGACGGCTGCGCCCGCGCCCGTCGCGGCCGCCACTCCGGACTCCCTGGAGGCGTCGCTCCTGACCTGGACGAACCGCGATCGGGAGGCCCGTGGGCTGCATCCCCTGCGCGTCGATCGCCGGCTGGCGGCGACCGCCGACGTGCGGGTCGCCAACCTCGTCGCCTCGGCCTCCTTCAGCCACGCGGCGGCCGGCGGGGACCTGTCCGCATCCCTCGATCGCGCCGGCGTCCAGTGGTACACCTGGGCGGAGGACATCGCCTGGTGGCAGGGCGGGCTGACGACCGCGACGCTCTCGTCCCTCTACGACGCCTGGCGTCAGAGCCCTCCCCACTGGGAGGAGCTGATGAGCTCGACCCTCAACTACGTCGGCTTCGGGGTCGCCCTGCGAGCGTCGGACGGCAAGCTGTTCGCCAGCGCCGTCTTCACCGAGTCGCGGGATCACACGGCGCCGCGGGCGACGATGGAGACGGCCAGACGGAGCGGCACCACCATCACCTTCACCTGGCGCGGCTGGGACCCCGTCCTGCAGTCGCACTGGGCGGGCCTGCGCGACTTCGACGCCTGGTACCGGGTGGACGACGGCGCATGGCGGCTGCTGCGCGACAACACGTCGGAGACGAGCATCCGCTTGACGAACCGGAGCTCCGGTCACCGTTACTGGCTGAAGGTGCGCGCCCGCGACCGGGCCCTGAACCTGGGGACGACGAGCGCGGCCATGTCCGTCTGGGTTCCCTGACCCACGGCCCTTCCCCGTCGGCCCGGGGCGGCCACAATGGCGCCATGCGCCCGGCCCGCTTCGCCGCCGTCAACCTCATCAGCGATCCCATCCACGGCTACATCGAGCTGACGAAGCGGCTCGCCCCCGCCGAAGCGCAGGCGTCCGGGATGCCGCCCGAGGAGGCGGCCGAGGAGGACATTCTCGACACCACCTGGCTCCAGCGCCTGCGCCGGATCAGCCAGCTGCAGAGCGCGCGCTGGGTCTTCCCGACAGCGGAGCACTCGCGGTTCACGCACGGGCTCGGCGTGATGCACGAGGCCGGGCTTTGGGGCCGACATCTCTATCCGTCGCTCGTCGACACCCTGGCCGTGACGGACGCCGGCCTGCGGCCGCCGTCCGAAGGGCTGGTCGTGGAGACGCTGCGGATTGCGGGGCTGCTCCACGACGTCGGCCACGGCCCCTTCGCCCACTTCTTCGACGATCACGTCCTGGCCGCCTTCGCGGCGCCCGCGGACGGGCGCCGGCCCGACGGGAAGCCGCTCACCCACGAGGATCTCTCCCAGCTCATCATCGAGCGGGAGCTGGGGACCCTGATCGCCCGCCTGCGACGGGCTCCTGGCGACGGGATCCCCGCGCGCGACGCGTTCGCCGAGGGCGAGGCGATCGACCCACGCTGGGTGGCATTCCTCGTCTCCAAGCCGCCCCTCGAGGATCCGGCGATGCCACGCTGGGTCCGCTGGCTGCAGCCCCTCCTGTCGGGCGTCTTCACGGTCGACAACCTCGACTACGTGCGCCGGGACGCCTACCTCACCGGCGTCTCCGCAGGACCGGTGGACGCCGAGCGGCTGCGCCGCTACGCCTTCATCTCGGAGCGGGGCCTGACCCTCTACGAGCCTGGCCTGGCCGCGCTCGAGATGTTCCTCACGGCCCGGCTCTTCATGTACCAGCAGGTCTACTTCCACCGCACCGTGCGCGGCATCGACCTCGACCTGGCGGAGGCCTTTGGTCCCTCCATCCGGGCCATCTTCGGCGACCGCTCCCCGGCCGACGACCTGCGCGCCTATGCCGACCTCGACGAGTACGCCCTCCTCCACCAGGCCGCCCGCTGGGCGCGCGGCGAGGACGTGGCCCTCACGCCAGCCCCCGGCGACGGCCGGGTCGCCCCGCACGTGGCCGGCATCTGGCGCCGGATCCTGCTGCGGCGGCCGCGATGGCGGGCCGAGGCCGAGGTGCGGGCCGAGTACGAGAGCGGCCCGCCGCCCGAGGATGCGCTGGCGACGCTGGGCGTCGCGGAGCCGGGCCGGGTGACGATCGATCTCGCCATCGTCGACGCCCGGCCGGCCGCGGCGGACGCGGACGCCCTCCTCGCCGTGGCCGGCCGCGACGGGCGGCCGGCGCGACCGCTCGGCGAGGCGCTCGGGCGGCTGCCGGCGTTCGCCCTCATCGGACGCCGCTACGTCCGCGCCGACGGGGATCGGATTTGACGGCCTGACGGTCGCCCCGGCGGCGGCCGTCCGGGAGCCCGGTCAACCGGACGGGACGAACGGCCCGGGCCGTCTGGTCCGCAGGACGCTGGTGCGGCCGCCCGTCGGCCGCAACAGTTGGCCGATCATCCGTCAGCCGGTCAGCCGCCCGAGGACCTGCCATGGACGCCGAACAGCTCGCCCGGATCCAGTTCGCCGTGACGGTCGGGTTCCACTTCTTCTTCCCGAGCATCTCGATCGGCATGGCCGCCCTCGTCGCCCTCCTGGAGACGCTGCGCGCGCGGGACTTCCGGGGTCGGGGCGAGGTCTACGATCGGGCGGCTGCCTTCTGGACCCGGATCTTCGCCCTGACCTTCGCCATCGGGGTGGCCACCGGGATCGTGATGGAGTTCCAGTTCGGCACCAACTGGGCCGCCTACTCCACGTTCGTCGGGGACATCTTCGGGGCGCCGCTGGCGGCCGAAGGGATCCTGGCCTTCTTCCTGGAGTCGACCTTCCTCGGCGTCCTCCTCTTCGGGCGCGGCCGGCTCAGCTCGCGCGTCCGCTGGTTCGCCGCGCTGATGGTCTGCCTCGGGACGCTCCTGTCGGCGGTCTGGATCATCATCGCCAACAGCTGGATGCAGACGCCGGCCGGCTACGAGATCATCGACGGCCGAGCCCGGATGACCGACTTCTTGGCCGCCGCCCTGAACCCCTCGACGGTCCCGCGGTACCTCCACACCGTCGCGGCGGCGATGACCGCGGGGGCGTTCATCGCCCTCGGCGTCTCTGCCTGGTACGTCCTCAAGCGGAAGCACCTCGCGGTGGCGAGAGCCGTCCTGCCGGTCGCCCTCGTCACCGCCTTCCTCGGCTCCGCCGGGATGTTCGCCACCGGCGACATGAGCTCCAAGCAGGTGGCGGTGACGCAGCCGGCGAAGTTCGCCGGGATCATGGCCATCTACTCCACGGCGTCCGGCGTGCCGCTGACCATCTGGTCGCTCCCGCCTTCCCAGGATCCCAGCGGCGCGCCCCAGGGCCCGGAGCTCCAGGTGGCCCGCCTGCTCTCGTTCATGACGTTCGGCGACTGGAACGCGCCGATCCAGGGCCTGGAGGAGTTCCCCAAGCAGGACTGGCCGCCGATCGCGATGAGCTTCCTCTCGTACCACAACATGGTCCTGCTGGGGACCCTGATGCTGCTGGTGATGGCAGTCGGCGCCTACTACCTGTGGCAACGGAGCATCTATCGGCGGCCCTTCTGGCTCCGCGCCGCGGTGATCGCCACGCCGCTCCCGATCGTCGCCATCCAGCTGGGCTGGGCGACTGCCGAGATCGGGCGCCAGCCGTGGATCGTCTACGACGTGATGCGGACGGCAGACGGGGTGAGCCGGGTGGTGCCGGCCGAGCAGGTGGCACTCTCGCTGGTGCTCCTGGTCGGCCTCTACGTCCTCGTCGGCGGCCTGTGGCTCTACCTGGTGCGGAAGGAGCTGGGTCACGGTCCGGCGCCGTCCCCCGACGCGGAGGACAGCGACGAGGCGCTCGACGAGCTGCCCAGGCGGACGCCCGCGCACCGGCCGGGCACCACGGCGACCTAGGAGGGACGCGCGATGGCCGAGAACGAGACCCTCCAGGCAGTCTGGTTCGTGCTGGTCGGCGTGCTCCTGGTGGGGTACGCCATCCTCGATGGCTTCGACCTTGGGGTCGGCATGCAGCACCTGACGACGGCCCGCACCGACCATGAGCGGCGGGTCCTCATGAGCAGCATCGGGCCGGTCTGGGACGGCAACGAAGTCTGGCTCATCACGGCTGGCGGGGCGCTCTTTGCGGCCTTCCCGAAGGTCTACGCGACCGTCTTCTCCGGCTTCTACATGGCCCTCATGCTCCTCCTGGTGGCCCTCATCCTGCGGGCGGTCTCGCTGGAGTTCCGGTCCAAGGAGCCGGGCCGACGCTGGCGGACCGCGTGGGACGTGGCGTTCTGGATCGGCTCCCTGCTGCCGGCGATCCTCTTCGGGGTCGCCATCGGCAACGTGGTGCGGGGCGTTCCCCTCGACGGCGGCGGCGACTACGCCGGGACGTTCGCCGGGCTCCTCTCGCCCTTCGCCATCGCCGTGGGGTTGCTGTCGGCTGCCGTCTTCCTGACCCAGGGCTCCGCCTGGCTCATGCTCAAGACGGAGGGGGCGCTCGAGGCGCGCGCCCGCCGGACGGCGGCGGTCGGGATCACCGCCTCCATCGTCCTGTGGATCGTGGTGACGGCCTGGTCCAATGCCGAGGCCCCGGCAATGTGGGACGCCTTCGACGGCATCCTGCCGTGGGCGGCGCCGGTCGCCTTCGTGGTCGCCGTCGGCATCGCGGGCCTCGGCCTCCGGGCGGGGCGCGCCGGGCTGGCGTTCCTGGGCAGCTCGCTGGCGATCGCCGGGCTGGTGGCGACGCTCGGCGTCGGCCTCTGGCCGAACCTCCTGCCGGCGCGCGACCAGGGCGAGCCCCTGACGGTGGCTGCCACGGCCTCGTCCGACCTGACGCTGACCGTGATGCTCGTCATCGCCCTGGTCGGGATGCCCCTCGTGCTCGCCTACACGGCATGGGTCTATCGCGCCTTCCGGGGGAAGGTTCGCCTCGACGACCACAGCTACTGACGAAGGGGGCGGCCCAGGGCGGGGCGCCCGACCGCGGGGCCGACCAGCGGCGGACCGGGGCGCTCAGCGTCAGCCCGGCGCGCCCTCCGCGGCCTCGGGGGGCGCGTCCGCGACGTCGATGGCGACCAGGCGGAGATCCGTCGGCTCATCGGTCTCCACGAGGTAGAGCGTCGCGCCCTCCGCCGGCGTCCCGGCCGCGTGCTGCTCCCAGTGGAAGCGCAGCGCGTCCTCGGAGACGCCCGCCAGGACCCCGGCCTCCAGGTAGATCGCGGTGATCCGGGGAGCGCCGGCCTCCTGCGCACGGGCGACCACGATGTCGAGGATTCGGTCGGCGATGCCGGCTTCGTGCACGCGAGCCTCCTGCTGCCAGGCGGACCGGCCCGGGCGCCGCGGGCGCCCGGGCGGCGCGGGGATCAGCCGCCAGTCTCGCCGATCGCGGCCAGAGCCGCATCAAACCTCAGGCGGGCATCGCCTCCCGGCCTTGAATGAGGGCCAAGGCGCGTTCCACCACGACGGGCACGGCCGCCCCAACGGGAACAGTCATCGCCCCGCCGACGGTCATGTAGTCACCTGCCTCGACGGCGACGATGACCACGTCGGCGGGCACGTCGAGGCCGAGGGCGCGTGCCAGGTCCAGCGTCTCCAGGAGGCCGATGTAGTGGGGCGAGCCGCCGCGGGGACCGACCAGGTCTTCCTCCTGCAGCTCGACGACCGTGCCCGGCTCGGATGCCCCGGTGACGATGGTGTCGAGGACGATGAGTCGGGCGGCCCCCACCACCGACTCGAGCAGGTACATGCCGGTCAGGGCGGTCTCGATGACCTCGACGGGCCCCACCCGGGGGAGCTCGAAGGCAGACACGGTCACGGCCGGGTCGTGCGAGGGCCCGGGTGGCACCGGCGTGCCGGCCGTGGCGAGGCGTTCGATGAGCCGGCGGGCCGCGACGATGCCCATGGCGTCGTCGGAGACGAGCTCGTTCCCCAGGCACAGCACCCGGACGGGAGGGGCCGGGCGCCGCTCCCCGGGGGCGATGCCGCTACTCGCGGTGGAGGCTGCCATCGGAGTCACGGCGCAGCGACGACAGGGTCTCGCCGTCGGACCGGCGCACCGTGACCACGAGGGGCATGCTCCCGGGGAGGGAGTGGGTGGCGCAGGCGTGGCAGGGGTCGTAGGCGCGGAAGGCCATCTCGATCTTGTTGAGGATGCCGTCGGACACCTTCCCCTTCGAGATGAGTCCCTTGGCCGCCTTCTCCACGCTCATCGCCATCCGCGCCGAGTTGTTCTGGGTGGCCACGATCAGGTTGGCCCGCTCCACGATCCCGCGGCTGTCGGTGACGTAGTGGTGGAAGAGCGTGCCCCGGGGCGCCTCGACGACCCCGACGCCCTCGCGCGGCGTCTGGGTCGGCAGCGTGCGCACGTTGGGGTCGATGAGCTCCGGGTCGTCGGCCAGCTCCTTGAGCCGTTCGGCGGCATAGAGCAGCTCCACGACCCGGGCCCAGTGGTTGGCGAGGGTGTGATGGACGGGCTTGCCCCCCAGCGTTGCGAAGAGCTCCTCGTACGCCTCCTGGGCCAGCGGGGTGGCCATGCGATCGGCGGCGTTGAGCCGGGCCAGGGGGGCGACCGAGTAGATGCCGCTCTCGTCGCCGTCGATGAACCCGTGCCAGCCCTTCGGCTTCAGGTAGGTGAACTTGACGTACGACCAGGGCTCGACGTGCTCCGCCACGTAGTCGAGGTAGTCGGCCGCGGCGAAGGCGGCGTACTCCTGCCCGGCGGGCGTGACGACGCGGATCCGCCCGTCGTAGAAGTTGGGTCGGTTCTGCCCGTCCATGAGGCCCATGTAGTGGGTGCGGTGGGTGAAGGCGTCGGAGACGATGAGGTCGACGTACTCAGGGTTGGCCAGCACGACCGAGCGGAAGACATCGAGGGTGAAGCGGGCGAAGTCGACCGCGTCGGCAGCCGTCTCCCTGAACTGCGCCTGCTGCTCGGCGGTGACCCGCTTGGCAACGCCGCCGGGAAGGCCGAGGACCGGATGGATGACCTTTCCGCCGGTCAGGGTGATGATCTCCCGGAGGCGGCGGCGCATGGCGATCACCCGCAGCCCGACATCCTGGCCCACCGTGGCGATGACGCCGAGGATGTTGCGCTGCGCGGCCGGCGCCTCGGGGCCCACCACGAAGTCCGGGCCGCCGAGGAAGTAGAAGTGAAGGGCGTGATCCTCGGCCATGAAGGCCGAGTAGACCAGCTCCCGGATCTTCTTCGCCGCCGGCGGGGGCTCGACCCCGTAGAGGGCATCGAGCGCCTTGGTGGCCGCCATGTGGTGCGCCGTGGGACAGACCCCGCAGATGCGCGAGGTGATCTGCGGCATGTCCTCGGCGGGTCGGCCCTCGGCGAACTTCTCGAAGCCCCGCAGCTCGGGGACCTGGAAGTAGGCCCGCTCCACGTCCCCCGCGTCGTCGAGGAAGATGTCGATCTTGCCGTGCCCCTCGAGGCGCGTGATGGGATCGATGGTGATGCGGCGGCGGGCATACGCCGCCTGGGCCCCCTGGGAGCCCCGGCTCCATGCCTCCTGGGCGGCTGATCTCGTCGGACATGTGTCGGGGCTCCTCAGGCGTCGACGGGGGTCATCTTGCGGCGGCGCAGCAGCGAGCCTGCCAGGCCGTAGCGGTAGAAGGTGCCGATGGGGTCGGGGATGCTGTCGAGGGCGATTTCGATGGCGTCGTCGTCGGTCGCCGAGAGCATCGAGGCCAAGGCCGAGAGGTACTTGCCGCCCTGGTCGTGCACCTTGCTGGTCGGGCCGAAGCAGCCGGTGCAGGGCATGTTGCCCCTGATGCACAGCTGGCCGCAGCCGGCCCGCGTCGCCGGCCCCATGCACAGCAGTCCCTGGGCCAGCAGACAGGTCTCCTCGTCGATCAGGATCTCGTGGGGCCGGTGGAAGCGCTCCAGGCTCAGGTCCTGCGGCTTCGTGTCGAGGCGCGGGCAGTCCTCGCAGAGGGCGATGTCGGGGGCCAGCACGGTCCCCGCCGGGGGCAGGTCGCCGCTGAGCAGCGTCGCCACCGCCCCGGCGATCACGTCAGGCGTGGGAGCGCAGCCCGGGATGTAGTAGTCCACGGAGGTGACCTGGTCGAGGGCCCGGACCGTGTCGTAGAAGCGGGGCAGGGTGACCCACTGGCCGTCGTGCGGGGTGGCCATGAGGGGGATGACGCCATCGGGGTTGACCGTCGACGGCGTCGTGCGGTAGCTGGTGTCGAAGATGGCCGCGCGGTCCCACAGGTTCGCGAGGGCGGGGATTCCGCCCAGGTGGGCGCAGGAGCCGAAGGCCACGAGGACCTTCGCCTTGCGCCGCAGCAGGTGGGCCATCTCCTCCTGCTCGCTCGTGCGGATGGCCCCGTTCACGAAGGCGGCGAGGATGGAGCCGTCCTCCATGGCCTCCACGTCGGCCTTCTTGAAGTCGAGGGCCACGGGCCAGAACACGATGTCCACGGCGGCGACCACGTCGAGGATCTTCTCGGCGAGGTCCACGACCGCCTCCTCGCAGCCCCCGCAGGAGGAGCACCAGTAGAAGGCGACCCTGGGCTTCTCGCTCATGCCGTCACCTCCTCGTGCTCGGCAAGCTCGGCCAGCACCTCGGCAGATCCCTCGGACGGCACCTCGAGGTGCAGCGGGCCCAGCGCGTTCAGGCGCGCGACCATGTCGTTCATCACGTCGCGGAGCTTGTCGGCCTCGGCCGCCGAGATCCACTCGAGGCGGAGGCGGTCGCTTTCGATCCCCATGCCGGCCATGACGCGCTGCAGCAGCCGGAAGCGACGCAGCGCCTTGTGGTTGCCCGACTGGTAGTGGCAGTCGCCGAAGTGGCAGCCGCCAATGAGCACCCCGTCGGCGCCGTTGGCGAACGCCTCCATGACGAACTGCGGATCGATCCGGCCGGAGCACATCACCCGGATGACCCGCGCGTTCGGCGCGTACTTCATGCGGGACGTGCCGGCCAGGTCGGCCGCCATATAGGTGCACCAGTTGCAGAAGAAGGCGACGATCTTCGGCTGCCAGCCGACGGCGCTCTCCTGCGGCATCGCGGTCGGCTCAGGCATGGGCCAGCACCCCCAGGATCTCCTCGTAGATCTCTTCGTCCTCGAACAGGTTCTGCCGGATGGAACCGGACGGGCAGGCGGCCACACACGTGCCGCAGCCCTTGCAGAGCACCGGGTTGATCTCTGCCTTCCCGTCCACCCGCGTGATAGCGGTGTAGGGGCAGAGCGGGATGCAGGTCTTGCACCCCGAGCACTCCTCCCGCACCACGTAGGCGGTGTTCGGCTCCATCTCCACGTAGCCCCGACCCGCCAAGGCCAGCGCCTCGGCGGCGGCTGCCCCGGCCTGGGCCACGGTGTCGGGGATGTCCTTGGGGCCCTGGCAGGCGCCGGCCAGGAAGATGCCGTCGGTGGCCGTGCTTACGGGGGCCAGCTTGGGATGGCGCTCCAGGAAGAACCCGCCCCCGGCACAGGAGATGTTGAAGGTCCGGCGCACGTCCTCGGCGTCGCGCCGGGGCTCGAGGCCGGTGGCCAGGACAACCATGTCCACCGGGATCTTGCGCACCCGGCCGAGGAGCGTGTCCTCGGCCTGGAGGACCACCCTCCCGGTGGCGCCGCCCTCCGGGTACACGTCGGCCACCTTGCCCCGGATGAAATGGACGCCCTCCTCGGCGACCCTGTTGTAGAACTCCTCCATCCCCTTTCCAGGAGCCCGGATGTCGATGTAGAAGTTGTAGATCTCCGCCCCGGTCTTCTCCTTGACCAGGTGGGCCAGCTTCAGGGAGTACATGCAGCACACGCGCGAGCAGTACTCGTTGGTGTTGACGTCCCGGCTGCCGATGCAGTGCAGGATCCCCACCGTCTGCGGGGTCCGTCCGTCGCGCAGGGTCACGTGCCCCTCGGTGGGCCCCGACGCGTTGACCAGCCGCTCGAGCTCCATGGCCGTGTACACGTTCGGGTAGACCCCGTAGCCGTACGACGGCGTCCGCTTCGGGTCGAAGGTCTCGAAGCCGGTGGCAAGGACCACGGAGCCAACCTCGACCTTGTCGAAGGTCTCGGTCTGCGTGAAGTCGATGGCGTTGCGGTCGGCGCAGACCTCGACGCAGGTCTTCTTGCAGCGGCCGGTCTTGAACTCGATGCAGGCCTCCTGGTCGATGACGACGAGCTGAGGCACCGCCTGGGGGAAGGGGATGTAGACCGGCTTGCGCATGTTCAGGCCGAGGTTGAACGCGTCGGGGGTCTTGCCCACCTTGTAGACGCAGGCCTCGATGCACTCCAGGCAGCCGACGCAGGCGTCCTCGACGATGAAGCGCGGCTTGTGGCGCACCGTCACGGTGTAGTTGCCGACGTAGCCGTCGACCCTGTCGACCTCGGCCATGGTCCACAGGGTGATGTTGGGATTGGAGCGCACCTCGGTCATCTTCGGGGTCAGGATGCAGGCGGCGCAGTCGAGGGTGGGGAAGGTCTTGTCGAACTGGGCCATGTGCCCGCCGATCGAGGGCTCGCGCTCCACCAGGTAGACGTGCTTGCCGGCGTTGGCCACGGTCAGGGCGGCATGGATGCCGGCGATGCCGCCGCCCACCACCATGACCGCCTGGTTGACCGGGACCCGCGACCGCTCGAGCGGCTTGTGGAATCGCACCCGGTGCACCGCCGCGCGGACGAGGTCCTCGGCCTTGCGGGTCGCCTCGGCGATGTCGGTGTGGACCCAGGAGTCCTGCTCGCGGATGTTCACCATCTGGAAGAAGTAGGGGTTGATGCCACCCTCGGCGGTGGCCCGGCGGAACGTGGCTTCGTGGAGGGTGGGCGAGCAGGAGGCGACGACCACGCGATCGAGGCCGTTGGCGCGGATGTCCTCCTTGATCAGCTCCTGCCCGGGATCGGAGCACATGTACTTGTAGGCCCGGGACACCTTCACTCCCGGGAGGCCTTCCGCGAAGCTCCGCACCGCCTCGACATCGACCGTCCCGGCGATGTTGGTGCCGCAGTGGCAGACGTACACCCCGATCTTCGGCTGGCCGTTGCCGCTCCTGTCGGCCGGGTTCATATGCCGCTCCTCTGCGTCGCGCCCACGGCGTCCCGCGTCGCGCCCACGGCGTCCCGCGTCGCACCCATGGCGTCTTCCACCAGCTCCGCGATGTCTCGCACTTCGAGCGTCCCTTCCAGCCCCGTTGTCTTCAGGGCATCACGGAACATGACCAGGTCCTTGGGACAGGCGACCACCATGGTGCCCACTCCCTGAAGTCCGGCGGCCTCCCGCACCCGGCTCTCCGCCGGACGCTCGCCGCCCCCGGCGGCGTCCTCCATCCAGATCCGCCCACCCCCGGCGCCGCAGCAGTACGCCGCCGACCGGTTCCGGGGCATCTCCACCAGGTCCAGGCCCAGCCCCGTCAGCACGTGGCGCGGGGCGTCGTACACGCCGCCGTAGCGGCCCAGGTAGCAGGGGTCGTGGTAGGTGACCCTGCCGTGGCCGTCGAGCGCACCGTGGCCGCTCGGCGGGACGGGCAGGCGTCCGGCAGCGACCAGCTCCTCGAGGATCTCCGTGTAGTGCCTGACCCTGCCGTCCAGCCCGTACTCGTGCTTGAGAACGTGGTAGGTGTGGGGATCGGTCGTGACGATGGCCCGGAACTGGGAGGACTCCATGGCCGCCAGGTTCTTGTCCCGCAGCATCTCGAAGAGCCCTTCCTCGCCGAGGCGTCTGACGTCGTTGCCGGCGTTCTGCTCCGCCTCGTGGAGGATCCCGAAGTCGAGGCCGGCCTCGTGGAAGACCCGCGCGGCCGCCCGGGTGACCTCCTGGACCCGCGGGT
Organism: uncultured Chloroflexia bacterium; assembly: GCA_963821235.1. Classification (GTDB taxonomy): domain Bacteria; phylum Chloroflexota; class Limnocylindria; order Limnocylindrales; family CSP1-4; genus CTSoil-043. The sequence goes on along the minus strand of CAWGCS010000001.1, from coordinate 1,073,729 downwards.
CGAAGGACGCATAGTCGCCGACGAACCACAGGTACTCCACGGGCTCCTTGCGGGCGTCCTTGACCTCGAAGTCGAGCTCCCTCGTCCACTTCGGCCGGTTGCGCGGCGACTGGCCGAACGAGTTCCCATACCGTGTCACGCCCATCAGCAAGTCCTGGACGCCGGCCCCGACCTCGCCCTGGCCGATCAGGTGGCGGCGCATCTGCACGATGAGCGGGATGTGCTCGTTGAACACCGGGCAGCGCGCCATGCAGGCGCCGCAGGTGGTGCAGGCCCAGACCGCCTCGGCGCCGACGGCGTCGACCAGGCTTCCGTGGCCGTCGCGGCCGGAGGCCCTGCCCAGGACCATCAGCTTGACGTCGTGGATGAGGTCCTGCGGCGAGAGGACCCCGCCGGAGGCGAACGCCGGGCAGGCCCGGTCGCAGCGGCCGCACTCGGCACAGGAGAGGCCATTGAAGAGCTCCCGCCAGGTGAACTCCTCCAGGAGCGCGGCACCCTCCGACGGTGGAGGCATGCCTCCCGGCTCGAGCGACGCCGTCAGGACATTGAACGGCGACGCCAGCAGGTGGAGATGCTTGGAGAACGGCAGGTAGGCCAGGAAGCCCAGGACCGCCGTGATGTGGATCCACCACATCGCCGTGTAGACCGTCTCGGCGGTCGCCCCCGCGAGGCCGCCGAGGCCGGCCTTCGCCGCCTGGCCGACCAGGAAGGTCACCACGAGGACGGTGATGAGGACCAGGATGAGACCGGCGTCCCGCGACTGGGCCAGGCGCGGCGGGACGAGCACGTACCGGCGGAACGCCGCTCCGGCCAGCGCCACCAGGGTGGCCACGCTGAGCAGCACCATGGGGATGGTGAACACGGCCACGTCGTCGGGATACGGAATCGGGAGGAACGGGAGCAGGCCCCGAAGGAGGGCCCAGGCGAAGCTGACGGCGTAGAAGATGAAGGCCCAGAAGATGACGAGGTGGGCCAGGCCGACCCCGGGGTTGTCGAACATCCGGCGTTGGCCCGCCACGTTGACCACGACGCTCCACAGGCGACGCGGCAGCTGATCCCAGCGCGCCTCCGGCCGCCCGCGGGCCACCGCCCGAAGGATCCGGAAGACCCGCCACCCGAACAGGCCGAAGACGACCGCCGTCAGCGCCCACAGGACGGCGACGCCGGGGATGCCGAGGAGCGTCTGCGCGGTCGGGTCGGGCATCGGTGCTACCCCTTCCGCTTCTTCACGGCCTCGGCGAGGGCCTCGAGCACGTCGGTGGCGTCGTCCACGATGCCGTAGTGGGCAACCGAGAAGATGGGGGCGCCGGCGTCGGTGTTGACGGCGACGATCACCTCGGAGTCCTTCATGCCCTCGACGTGCTCCGGGGCCCCGCTGATCCCCGCGGCCACGTACAGCCGGGGCCTGACGGTCACGCCGGACTTGCCGACCTGGCGCACGAGCGGGAGCCAGCCCTGGTCGATCACGGGTCGCGACCCGCACACGGCCCCGCCGAGCGCGTCGGCCAGGTCCTCGGCCACCGCGAGGTTGGCCTCGCTGCTGATGCCCCGGCCGACCGCGACGAGCGCCTCCTGCTGGGTGATGTCGACGTCGCCCGCCTCGGGCTCCTCGTACTCAAGCAGGCGCACCCCGGGATCGCCCGGGAGGTCGACGGCCACCTCCTCGACGGGCGGTGCCGTCGCCCCCGCCGCGGCGGTGGCGACGCCCGGGAGGATGGCAAGCACCACGGGCCCGGCCCCGGCCGCCACCGTCACGGTCATCTTTCCGCCGTAGAGCAGGCTGCGGACCTGCAGCCCCCCGTCGACGACCTCGACCTCCCGGCAGAAGTTGACCAGGGGCGCGCCCAGACGCGCGGGCAGGAGTCCCAGCAGGTCCCAGCTGACGTTAGTGGTGGGCACCAGGATCGCCGCGGGGGCGCGTGCCGAGGCCAGGACGGCGATCGCCCGGCTCGCCTGGAGCCCGCTGGCATCGGCCAGGGTCGGATGATCGACGTAGAGAACGGCGTCGGCAGGGCTCAGCGATGCGGCGAGCCCGCGCATCCCGTGGCCGAGGAGGACCGCCTCGAGGAGCACCCCCAGGGAATCGGCCAGGCTTCGCCCCAGAGCCAGCAGCTCGCCGGTGGCGTCCGAGATGCTCCCCTTCCACTGCTCCGCCACGACCCAGACGTTGCCTGCCATTGCGATTCTCCTCAGAGCAGTCCGCGGGCGGCCAGGATGTCGGCCACCCGCTCCGCCACGTCGCGCACCGATCCCTGCAGCATCTCGGCGTGCCCCGTCGCCTCGGGCTTCGCCATCGCCGTGACCTCGAGCGGGGTCACGGCCGGCCCAGTCACAGCCCCGACCGCCTCGATGCCTCCCGCGGTCATGGCGGCTCGCACCTTGGCGATGGGAACGTACCGCGGCGGTTTCTCGCAGCCCTGGATGCCGAGGAAGGCGGGCAGGGCGACCTCGAAGCGCCCCATCACGCCGCCCGCGTACTCCTTGGCCACGACCGCGGTCCCGGCGCCGGGATCGACGGTGATCCGGCTCACCAGGCCCAGGTACGGGAGGCCGAGGGCCTCGGCGAGGAGCGGCGCCGCGAAGCCATCGAGGTCGTCGATGGCCTGGCACCCGCCCAGCACGAGGTCCGCCGGGAGCACGCCGGGGATGCCGGGCAGGGTGGCGGCCAGCGCGGCCGCCGTGGAGCGGGTTCCCCCGGTGGCGGAGATGCCGCTCACCTTGATCACCCGGTCGGCGCCCTTGGCGCGCGCGGTGTGGAGGACGTCGTCCACCTCGGGGGCCTCGGGAGCCACCACGGTCACGGATGCCTGCAGGCGATCCTTCAGGAGCAGGGCCTGCTCCAGGGCGTAGTCATCGCGCTCGTTGACGATGAAGCGGAGGTACTCCTGGTCCAGCGACGTGCCGTCGCCGGCAACTTCCAGCTCCTCCACGATGTCGGGCACCATCTTCATCAGGACCAGGATCTTCATGGCGCCAGCGCTGCCTCCTCGCTTGATCCTGCCGCCGGTCGCGGCCGCTCAATCACCGAGCGCCTCGGCGACGAGCTCCGTGACGTCCCGAACCACCATGCGGTCGTCGTACCCGAGCACCTTCAGGGAATCCTCGAAGCGCGGCACCTCGTACGGGCAGGACACGGCCAGCACGTCGGCGCCGGTCGCCGCGGCCTCCTCGACCCGCCGGTCGGACAGGCGAGGTTGACCCTTGGCCTTGTAGTGGGTGTCGAGCCACATGCCGCCCCCACCCCCGCCGCAGCAAATCGTGTTGTCCCGGTTGTGGGTCATCTCGACGAGGCTCACGCCGGGAAGCGCCTCGAGGATCCGACGCGGCTCGTCGTGCATGTGGTTGTGCCGGCCGAGCACGCAGGAGTCGTGATAGGTGATCCGGTACCCGAGGTTGCGGGTGAGGCGCGGCCTCAAGGCATCGAGGCGGGCCGCCAGGAACGGGGTCGTGTGATCCACCGGCCGATCCAGCCCGAACGAGGGGTAGACGAACCTGAAGGCATCGAAGGCGTGGGGATCCGAGGTCAGCAGCGAGGAGTACTCGTACTTCGCGAAGGTGGCCACGTTCTGTTCCCGGAGCGTGTCGAACAGGCCCTTCTCCCCGACGAGCCGGGCGCACTCCCCGGCGCACTTCTCCTCGGTTCCCAGGATGGCGAAGTCGACCCCGAGGGCCGCCAGGACCCGGGCCGTCGCCCGGGCGTTGTCCTGGCCGCGCGGGTAGTAGGCCGCGTAGCACTCGACGATCCACAGCACGTCGACGGGCCGTCCCAGGTCGCGCAGGATCGGAACCGGCACGCCGGCCCCGTCCACCCAGGCCGCCCGCTTGCGCGGCGATTCGCCCATCGGGTTGCCGTAGCGCATCGTGTTGGAGAGCGCGCCCTGCAGCTCCGTCGGCACCTGCGGAAGGCGGAGCAGCACCTGCTCCTTGACCAGGGGCAGGAGGACGTCGGTGAGGTGGAGGCCGCGGGGGCACTTGTCCCAGCAGTCGTAGCAGGTGACGCAGCTGAGAAGGTCGTCGCTGGCGAGCACCTCCTCGATGAAGCCCTCCCGGAGCATGCCGATGAGGCGGCGCGGCGTGTAGCGCATGACGTCGCCGTAAGGGCAGGTCCCCGCGCAGGTCCCGCACTGGATGCAGCTCAGCAGCGCCCGGCCCGCCGGCGTGGCGAGGAGGCCGTCGAGCGTGAGGTCCGGGGTCTCCAGGACGGTCGCCGTGGCCATGGGTCACTCCTCCTCGGAATCGCCGCGGCACGGGGCGCCGGTCCCACGGCGCCTCGTGAGTGGCTCCCGCGCCGGCTCGTTCGTCCCCGCCGCGCTGCTCGCCGCAACTGCCTCGGGCGCCCGCGGGCGGAGCGCGGCCGTCAAGCCCACCCACTTCGTGCTCGGCTGGCCGGCGAATTGGCGTGCCACGCCGCATACCTCCGGCCGGGACGCGAAGACGGACATCTCGACAGCTGCGAGGCTCCGGAGCCGAGTGTTCTGCCCGCCGCCCGCCGGATGCCAGTGCCGATGGGACCCGGGGGGCCGGGCCGAACGCCGTGACGCGGGGGCCGATCGTCCGGCGCCGCGCCCCGGGCGGAGCGGCTCCACGCTAGGCACCGGGCGCCGCCGCCGCGGGGGGCGCACACGGCCGCTTGACGACGGCCTCGGCCGAGACGAGCTCCTTGCCGATCCCCAGTCGCTTCACTCCGACCCCCAGGGCGAGGCCGAGCAGCTGCGTGAAGTACAGGATCGGCACGGCGAAGCTGGTGCCGTAGGCGCGGTTCACCTCCCCCTGGTAGCACTCCAGGTTCGTCTGGCACAGCGGGCAGGTCGTCGCGATGACCTCGGCTCCGAGGTCGACGGCGCTCTGCAGGAGGTCGCGCAGCATCCGCACGGCCGCGGGCCGGTTGGTCACCATGAGGGCGGCGCCACAGCAGCGCAGCTTGTACGGGTACGCCACGGGACTCGCCCCGGCCGCCTCGAGGAGCGCCTCGAAGTAGGTCGGGTTCTCGACCTGGTCGAGCTCGACTCCGGGGCGCCGGGGCCGCACGATCTGGCAGCCGTAGTAGGGCGCCACCCGGAGCCCCTTGATGCGATCGCCGGCCAGCCGGCGGATCGATCCGAGCGCCTCGTCGGTCACGAACGCATGCAGGATGTGGCGCACGTCGACCGTGCCGTCGAAGTGCAGGTGGTCGGCCTCGAGGGCGTAGTTCATGTGCTCCGCGAGGTCGGCATCCCGCTTCATGGCGGCGTTCGTGGTCCACAGGTTCTTGTAGCAGGCGTTGCACGGGGCAACGACGTCGAGTCCCTTCTTCTCGGCGATCGCGAGGTTGCGAGCGCACAGCACGGTGGCCAGGAGCTCGTCGACCTTCGAGTAGGCCGTGGCACCGCAGCAGTTCCAGTCCTCGAGCTCCTCCAGCTCGATGCCGAGCCGATGGGCCACCTCCATCGACGACACGTGGTACGTGGCGGCCATGGTCTCCAGGGAGCAGCCGGGGTAGTAGGCGTAGCGGGTCATTCGATACCGTCCAGGGGGAGGACGCGGGCGACCATGGCCCGCAGGTTGCGGATTCGCTTGATCCGCGCCGGGAGGAGGGGCAGCCTGCCCTTGGCAAGGAGCCGGATCGCCATCCGCATCTCGCGGACCATCCCGGGGAAGCCGCCCTCGAAGATGAACGCGGGGGCGTAGCCGGGCTCGTAGGACTTGCCCGTACGCAGGATGGTCCGGGTGAAGCGCCGCGAAAACTCCGGCGCCACCCAGTCGCGGTTGAAGCTGTCCTTCCAGAGCGAGTAGCGCGTGAGGGCGTACATGACGTCGGCCGGGCGGATCCCCTCCGGGCACTTCTCGGAGCACGCGTAGCACGAGGCGCATGTCCAGTAGGTGTTGGACGCCATCACCTCGTCCCGCATCCCGGCGTTGATGAGGCCGATCAGCTCCCGCGGCGTGTGATCCATGAACTCGACGGCCGGGCACGCCGCCGAGCACGTCGCGCACTGGATGCAGCGGACGAGCGACGCGCCCTCCTCGGCATGGAGGAGATTCTCGATCTCTTCGCGGAAGGAGATCCTCCGCGCGGTCGACGCGACCACCATGGGATCCCTACCCCTCGTGCCGGGCTTCGCTGGCCGCGATGAGGGCCGCGGCCTTCTGAAGCAGCAGGTCGGGCTCGACCGGCTTCTCCACCAGCTCGTCGACCGGCACGAAGCCGGGGTGAACGGCCTGGCCCGGGAAGAGGAAGGCGATCTGCTCCCGCAGGCCGGTGATGATGAGGACCGGCATCTCCCGCAGGGCTTTGTCCTTGCGGATCTTGCGCGCCATCATCACGCCCTCGGCACCGCGGCCCATCATGATGTCGAGGCAGAGGAGATCGTAGTGGTCCTTCTGCAGGGCCTCCCACCCGTCTTTGGGGTTGTGCACCATCGTGGTGTCGTACTGGGTGTCGAGGATGGTTCTGATCCCCGCCGCGAAGTCGGGGTCGTCATCGACGATGAGCACCCTCTTGCGCTCGCTCATCCCGCCTCTCCTTTCGAGACCTGCTGCGGAGGTGGCTCCTCCCGTCCCGCTGCCGGTGCTCGGAGCGCCGGCATCTCGATCACGAACTGGCTGCCCCGGCCCGGGTCGCTCGTTGCGACGATCGAGCCGCCGTGGGCTTCGACGATGCGCCGCGTGAGGGCCAGCCCGATGCCGGCGCCGGCGATGTGGCTCTCGCCCGCCTGCCCGCGGTAGAACGGGTCGAAGATCCGCGGGAGGTCGGTCGCCGGGATGCCGACTCCTGTGTCCGCCACCGAGACGACGACCTTCCCGTCTCGACAGGCGGCGGACACGAGCACCCTGCCGCCCTCCCTGGAGTACTTGACCGCGTTGCCGATCACGTTCAGGAGGGCTTCGGTCAGCGCACCCTCGTCTCCCAGCACCCCCGCGGCCGGGTCGACCTCGGTCACGATCTCGACGGCCTTCCGCACCGCCTCCGTCTGGGCGCTCTCCACCGCGTTCGCGACCGGCGCCGAGATCAGGACCGGGCCGAAGCTCTCGGCGAGCGGGGCGACATCGATCGAGAAGCCCCGGAGCCAGCGGTTCACGAGGGCGAGCAGGTCGCCGATGCGAATGCTCATCCGCTCCAGGCGCTGCAACTGATCCTCCGAGACGACGCCCGCGAGCTCCCTGGTCGACACGTAGAGGTTCTGCTGGACGGCCGCCAGGGGCGAACGCAACTCGTGAGACACGATGGCGGCGAAGTTCTCCCTGAGCGCCTCGCGCTCCCGCCGCAGCGCCGCCCGCTCCACCACCAGGTCCCGCTGTTGCAGGCCCCGGCGGATCATGGCCCGGAACTCGTCGGGGGTGAAGGGCTTGGGGAGGAAGTCGAAGGCGCCGACCTGCATCGCCTCGACCGCCGCCGCGATCGTGGCGAACCCGGTGAAGACGATCGAGACGACTGTCGGGTCCAGCGACCGGAGCTCTTCGAGCACCTGCATCCCCGACATGCCCGGCATCTTCAGGTCGATGAAGACCAGGTCCGGGGCCCATGTCAATGCCCTGCCGAGGCCCTCCGCGCCGCTCGATGCGACCGCGACGTCGTGGCCGCCATCCTCGAGGATCGCAAGACAGGAATCGAGCACGACCTCCTCGTCGTCGATCAGCAGGATGCGCCGGCGTCGCTCGGTCACTGCCCCTCGCCCTCCGCCGCGGACACGGGCAGCTCGATCGTGAACGTGGTTCCGGCGGCCTCCTCGCTCTCCACGATGATCGTGCCGCCGTGCTCCCTGACGATCCCGAAGCTGATCGCGAGGCCCAGGCCGGTGCCATGCCCGACCTCCTTGGTCGTGAAGAACGGATCGAAGATCCGCCCCATGTCCTCCTCGCCGATGCCGTGGCCGGTGTCCTGGAAGCCCGCCCTGAGGACCCGTCGCTCCGCGTCGAGCTGGGCGGTCACGGTGAGCCGCCCGGTGCCGTACATGGCTTCCGCGGCATTGATGATCAGGTTCATGAAGACCTGCTGCATCTGCGCCGGATCCATCACCGTGGCCGGCAGGTCCGCGTCGTAGCGCCGGACCACCTCGATGTTGTGGAAGACGACCCGGTCCTCCACCAGGGCCAGGCACTCGTCGATCACAGTCGGCAGATCCGCAGGCCGCTTGTGGGGCTTCTGGGGCCGTGAGAAGTCGAGGAGGCCGCGGATGATGGTCGTGCAGCGGGCCGCCTGGTTCGCGATCTTCTCGACCGCCGACCGGCGGGCGTCGTCGGGCTCCATCTTCTCGAGCAGGAGGTGCGAGTAGGTCACGATCCCCTGGAGCGGGTTGTTCAGCTCGTGCGCGACGTCCGCCGCAAGCTGGCCGACCACGGCCAGGCGCTCGGACTCCATCACCTTCCTCCGGGCGAACTCCTTGAGGCGCGCATCCCGGTCCCGGAGCGAGGCGGCCATCGTGTTGAACGAGCTGGCCAGCTCCCCGATCTCGTCGTTGGAGGTGACCGGGACCGTGGTCTCCAGGTCCCCGGCGGCCACCCGCCGGGAGGCCGCGACGAGGGCTCCCACCGGCGTGGACAGCCGCCGGGAGAAGACGTACGAGACGGCGACCGCGGCGAGCACCGCGGCCACGGTGATGCCCAGGAACAGCAGGCTCGTGCTCATCCGGAGATCGGTGTAGGGCTGCTCGAGCGTGCCGACATACAGGATCCCCACGACGTTCCCGTCCGGGTCGCGCAGCGGGTCATAGGCCGAGATGTACCAGTCGTTGACGACGTAGGCGCGGCCCACCCAGCGCTTCCCGCCCTCGACGACCCAGTCGTACACCTCATCCGACACGCGAGTGCCGAAGGCCCGCGAGCCGTCCTCGTTGAGGACGTTCGTCGCAATCCTGACGTCGTCGAGGAAGATGGTCGAGTTCCCGATGTCCCGGCCGTCGTACTGGGCGCCCTCGAAGAGGGTCGCCTCGATCCTGTCCACGAACTCGACCCGCCGGTTGATCAGCAACCCGCCGTAGAGGGCACCGACGACGTCGCCCTCCTCGTCGGCAACCGGGGCCGCGGCGACAAGAACGAGGCCGTTCGTCTCGACCGCAATGTCCCGTGGACGCGCCCCGCGGGTCTCCACGAGCTCGATCTCCGCGATATGCGGGAGACCCGGCGATTCCCGGCCCAGCATCTCCGCCGTGAACACGGTGGTCGCGACCCGGGGAACGCCAGCCCCGAGGACGCTGCCCACGATGGCCTGGCCCGCCTGCGAGTCTCCGATGACACCCGGGTTCGCTGCTCGGAGGAGGACCACGCCCGACGCGTCGGTCAGGGTCAGGAAGTCGAGCCGTTCCGAGGTCATCGTCGCGGTCAACTCACCGGCAACGGCCCCGACGTCGCCGCCAAGCAAGGCATCGCGGATGGAGAGGCGATCGGCCTGCAGCCGGATCAGGTCGTAGAGGCTGTCCGAGGACGCGTCGTACATCTCGCCGGCGGAGTTGAGATCCGACTCAACGCGGTGCTCTGCCTCGGCGACCACTCGCTCGCCAATGAGGAACACCGCCACCCCGGCGAAGGTCGCGCTCAGCAGGATGATGATGACGAGGAAGGCCACCATCAGCTTGACGAAGCGGCTCACGCCGCGACCGCCCGCCGTCCGAGCATCGCCAGCGACCTGGCGCTGGCCGAGGCCCGGCGCCGCGGAAGCCGACCGCACCGCGAGGCCGCGGTCTGGTTCCGGCCAGGTGCCCGTCACCGGCGCTGCCCTGCTGCCATTCGCCTTGCTCCTTGCGCGCCTGCCGGCGGTCTGAACCGCGCGGAACGTACCCCGCTCAGTCGGCGACGCCGACCTCTTCCACCGGCGTCTGGTGCAGGGCGGCATGCGCCTTCGCCTCGTCGTCGACGCAGAAGATCATCTCGACGATGCCCGGCCGGCGGCCGACCATCAGGGTTCCGCAGACGTTGACCCCGGCCGCGGCAAGCCGCTCGGCGGCGTCGGCGAACCCGCCGGGCTCGTCGCGCACCTCGACGAGGATCGGCGCGCCCTCGATGAACGGGTGCCCCAACCCGTGGAGGACCTCGCGCGTCGCGCGGTCGTCCGAGGTGGTGATGAAGGCGCAGCCGAGGTCGCCGGCGCCGACGCCCCCGATATGCCGGAGGTCGATCCCTCGCGCGGCCAGCGCCCGGGCGAGATGGGCCAGCTCACCTGGCCGGTTCTGGAGCTGGACGACGAACTGACGTGTCATCGCGCCGTGCCTCCACCGGCCGGCATCGCCGACCGGACGCCTCGACCACCGCTCGGCTCCGCAGACGAGCGCAGGACGCGGCGGGTGCCTCGAGAGAGGGGCGCCCGCAGGCGGATCGTCCCTCTCCGGCCGGGCCGGTTGCCAGTGCCGAGGGACCGGGTGGCCCGGGCCGAATGCCGGGCACGGGGAGGGCGGATGGCCCGGGCGTGGGACGACCCTCGGCCGCCCGGCGGACCGGGCGGGGCCGGGCCCGCCGGCACGCCCGCCGTCGCCTGCCCAACACCTGCCCGAACGTCTGCCCGAAGGTCCCTTGGGACGCCGCCGGCCAACGGGCATGCTCCCGTGCGGGACGAGGGTGCCGTGGCCTCGTCGCGGATGTCGAGGCGGATCGCGGCGACCGGAAGCCGGGCGGGAGCGCGGGATCATCGACCAGCAGCGTGCAGCGATCGCGCCAGAGGCGGCCGTGCGCCCGCGAGACCCGGCGGTCCCCGATGCGTCGCCGCGGGAGGCGAGCGCGAACCGCCAGGTCATCGCCCGGGTCGCCTCAGCCGCGGGCGGGGTGGGCAGCGGATCCGACCGAGGCCTCGCCACGCGAGGTCTGCCTCCCGGGTCCCTGGGTGCAGCCACCCTGCTCGGGATCCAGCGCACGGCCGGGAACCGGGCAGCGACAGATCTCGTGGCCCGGCGACGGCGGGAGACGAGCCAGGGGCACGATCCCGAGCCGCTGGTCGGGCCCGTCCAGCGTGGCGGCGGCGAGCCACACGCCGCCCCCCTCCTGTCGAACGCGGCGCTCACCCGCGCCCAGGCGATCCGTGGCACCGCCCAGGCACGGCTCCTCGGTGTCAGCGCCTACAACACGATCGCCGACCGTGCCATCGCCGCCTACCGCGACAAGCGGACCACGTACGCGACCCGTTGGGGGCGCGCCTGGGAACGCCACAACACGATCCTGAGCCAGGCAGGCGAGGAGGCCGCCACCGAGAACCTGATCGAGGGCGTCGTCATCGGCGCCGTCGCCAGCGTCGTGGTCGCGGCCGCCGGCGCGGTGCTCTTCCCGGCCGCGGCGGCGGCTGCGGCGTTCTCCTCGGCCTGGTGGGCGTTCAACGTCGGGACGGCAGTCGTCTCGAGCGGCGTCGGCACGGGGGCGGCGACGGCCATCGGCCGGCCGAGCGTCCCGGGGCCGTCGAGCGGTCGCCGCGATGCCGAGGCCGACGCCTGGCAGGCCATCGCCCAGGTCGAATCGACGGCGCGGACCGTCGCGACGCTGGCTCCCAAGTTCGGCCTGGAGCTGGGAAACGCCGAGTACTCCATCGCCCAGGTCCAGGCCCACATCGACGGCGCTACGACGGACATGGACTGGGATCACACCCTCGACATGGTCTCGACACTGGCCAACTGGGAGAACGGCGTGTCGAACTTCGACGGCCAGCTCGACGGGGCCACGACGGGGATGACCAGCTTCGACACCGCGATCACGGCCTGGGAGGTCCCCAGCGTCGACCGGCTGGAGCGCGAGATCTGGTACGCCTGGATGGCCCAGCTGCGAGACGACGAGGTGCTCGACCAGGACGCCATCCAGCACTACCTGGTCCGGCTCGGACTGATCCCGGACTACTTCTACATGTCGGACGAGGACCAGCACCGGGCCGTCGCCGATGCGCGCCGCCACGTGTCCGAGGCCAGCCAGCCCCCCAGCGCCCCCTAGGAGGGACGGCTCGGGCCGGAGCGGCTCAGCCGGAGGCGATCTCCACGCCGTCGCCCTCGAAGCGGAGGATGGCCGCGCGGTACGCGTCGGGGATCGGGATCGGGCGGCGCGTCGCCACGTCGATGTAGACGAGCGTGAGGCGCGCCGTGCACATGAGGAGGTCGTCGTCGACGCGGTAGGCGGCGCACTCGCCGGTCGCGCTGGTGCGTCCGATCCGCGTCGTCCGGACGTGGACGTCGAGGAGGTCGTCGAACCGCGCCGGTGCCTCGTACGTCACCTCGAGGGCGCGCATCACGAACTCGCGCTCGCCCTGCCAGAAGCCGGCCAGGCCCAGGTGGCGGAGGTACTCGAGGCGGGCGTTGTCGAAGTAGGGCAGGTAGCGGCCGTAGTAGACGACGCCCTGGGCGTCCGTGTCGGAGAAGCCCACCCTCGAGAGGGCCGCGTAGCGGAACGGCGGATGGCGGTCGGACAGGCGGCCGGTCTCGAGGTTCGTCACGCGCCGATCGTACGCCGCCGGGACCGCGGGGGACCCGCGGCATCGGGCGCACCGCACACGCGGCGGGTCGCCCTGCCCGGTCGGCCCGAGGCGCGCACTGCGCTACGATGCGTCCATGCGCGCCCGTAGCTCAGCGGACAGAGCATCTGACTTCGGATCAGATGGTCGGGGGTTCGAATCCCTCCGGGCGCGCCACGCTCGTCCTCACCCGGCGGACGGGCCGCGCGCACGGCCGGTCAGCGCGTCGGCTCCGAGATCCGCCCGACGCCGCTGTAGCCGGAGAACCACAGCGTCCCGTCGGGGGCGGCCGACAGGCGGCCGTACGCCTCGCCCTCGAGCACGGGGGACCAGCGCTGCCCGTCGTAGCGGAATAGGCCGCGGGGCGTCGAGAGCCAGGCCGCACCGTCCGGCCCGATCGCGAGGCTGAGGCCGACGTTGTCGGACGGCAGGCCGTTCGCCGTCCCGAACACCTCCCAGCGACGCCCGTCGAACCGGGCGACCTGCTCCGCCGGATCGGCTGGAGGGCAGCAGTTCCCGTTGGTCGATGTCGTGTCGATGGTCACCCAGACCGCCCCATCGGGCGCGGCAACGACGTTGCCGAAGACCGTCGCGAAGGCGTCCTCGACGGGCCGCATCGCCTCCCACCGCCCGCCGCCGAAACGCTGGAGTCCCGGCGTGTTGATCCAACCCTGGTTGCCGCCCGAGACCCAGAGGTGGCCGGCCCGGTCGACCGCCATCGTCGGGCCAAACTTCCACGAGGCGATCTCCGTCGGCGTGGAGCCGCCTGTCGCCGCGTCCGGCACTTCGCGAACCTCCCACCCGGCGCCCGCCGGTCGCACGGTCCAGGCCGTCGAGCCCTTTCCGCCAACCCATACCGTGCCGTCGGAAGCGACGGCGACGCCCAGGGCGGGCTGCTCGTCAACGATGGTCCAGGTCCCGTCGACGCGGGCGGCGACGCCACCGTCGGTCGCGGCCCAGAGCGTGCCGTCGGGGGCGAGCGCGAGGTCGCGGACGGCGGGTGCCGCCTGGCCGACCGTCTCATGACTCACGGCGTCGCCCTGGAAATGCCAGAGCTCGGACGTGTCGTTGCCCCACGCCCCCACCCACAGGCCCCACGCCTCGGCCGCAGAGACGCCCAGCATGTCAAGGAGCGGGACCGCGACCACCTCGTCGGCGGGCCAGACCCGCTCCCATCGGTCGCCGACGAGCCGGTAGACACCAGCGTGCGTGCCGGCGAAGGCCCCGTTCGCGGTGACCGCCAGGCTGGCGGCGCTGTAGCCGATGGCATCGGGACCGGGCAGGCCGTCAGCCGGCCCCCACGATGTCCAGGTCCGACCGTCGTACCGGGCGACACGCATCGGGCCCTGAGCTGAGGCCGTGACCGCCCACACGTTGCCCGCGGGGCCCACCACGGGTGCCCACGACGCCGTCGCCGACGCCCCGAGGTCCCTCTGTGGGATGGTCGTCCACGTGCTGCCATCGAACCGAACGAGACTGCCGGCGTCCGTGCTGTCCCAGCCGGCCAGGCCCGCCCAGATGGCGCCCTGGGCGTCGGCCGCGATCCCGGTCACGATGGGGAGAGATGTCCCGGCACCGAACTGCGCGTAGTGCGTCCACTTCGTGCCGTCGAATTGGGAGATGCCTTCCGGGGTCGGGCCCGGATACCGCATCTCCGAGACCCATAGGCTGCCGGAGCCGTCGAGCGTCATCGGGCCCACCGCGACATCGGGCCGAGGGCGGGGCACGGATGACCACGTGCGGCCGTCCCAACGGAAGACTCCGTCCTCGCTCGACGCCCACATCGTCCCGTCCGCGGCGTCGATGATCGCATCGAGGCTGCCGTCCTCGAGCGGCGTCCGCAGCGCCTCGCCGCGCCGCACGCCGTCGAACCGCCAGAGGTGGCGCTGCCCGTAGAGCCACACGCCGCCGCCACGCGCCGGCGCGAGACGGTAGGCACTGTAGCCGACCTCGCTGCCGAAGTCCGTGGTCCCGCCGACCGAGTCGAGCCGCACCAGATGGCCGCTGTCCAGCGCCCAGGTGTAGCCGTCGAAACCGGCGACGACGGTCGAGCTCTGGCCCTGGGTCGGAGCGACGGCCGTGATGGTCGGGTTCACGACCACGTTGAGAAGGCGCGGGCGGTCGAGCAGCCCCGAGCCCACGAGGACGATCCCACCCGCAAGCGCGAGGAGCGCCGCGACGACGAGGATCCAGGCGAAGCGCGGCTGGGCCCCGAGCCCGAGCAGCGGGACGCCAGCCCACCGCCGCGCACCCTCGCCGGCCACTCGGTCGGCTACCGCGGCGGCGTCCACGCGCGTCGGCATCTCCAGGGCGTAGGTCCGGAGGGCGTCCGCGACGTGGCGCTCGAAGACCTCCGGCTCAGCCATCGAGAAGCTCCCTTCGGAGTCGCCCGAGGACACGGGAGAGGTGGCCGCGGACTCCCGACGGCGACATCCCCAACAGCGGGCCGATCTCGCTGGACTCGAGACGAGCCACGTAGCGCAGGGCCAGTAGGACTCGATCCTCCGGCTTGAGGTAACCGACGGCGTTCACGAGGTCGAGCCGGTCGATCCCCTCGGAGGGATCAGGGGCGGAGGTCGGCAGCGACGCGACGTCGATCTCCACGACCGAGATGCGGTGCTCCCGGCGGACCATTTGGCGGGCCTCGTTGGCAGCGACGGACACGAGCCATGGCCGGAGCCGCTCCGGATCGCGCAAGGTGCGGAGCTTGCGCCAGGCGATCGACCAAGCCGCCTGGACGGCGTCCTCGGCCATCTCCTGGTTCCCACAGACGACGTAGGCGACGCGGGCCATGTCGCCGTGGTGGGCCTCGACGATGCGGGCGAAGGCGACCCGGTCGCCGGCAGCCGCGCGAGCGATCATCGCCGCGTTCGACGGCGCCAGGTCCACGGGGGAGGCGGCTCCGCTCATGTCATACAGATGCGCGAGTGAGGCCGATCGATTCAGCTCGCCGAACGCGTGTCTCCGCCTCCCGTGCGGGTCCAGCATCGCCCTCGCGCGCGCGGACCGCCAGTGGCACCTGTCACGATCAACGAGCAGGAGGGCCAGCAACAGCGCGGCGGACTAGCCGTCGATCTTGTTGTTCCAGCGCGCCCGAGGCCCTCCGGGCGCGCCGCACCAACCTGAGCGCGGGCCGTCGCCGATGACGGCTCTCTGCGGGGCCTGCCCCGTGTGCCCGCGAGGCCGGCGCGGCCGTCTCGCGGCAGGGGGACGACGCGAGAGCTGCGAGTCTCGTCGCGCCGAGGGCGTCGATCCTCGCGCCGCGCGCTGCTGCCGCGCTCGCCGCCGTCAGGACGCGGCGACGCTCTCGACGTGGATCGCCGGCGGCTGCTCGAAGTGCTTCTTCACCGCGCACTGGTCCGCCGCGCGGACCACCGCATCCGCGTACTTCGCGGGGAACCCCGGTGGCAGCTCGATCGTGACCTGCACGTCGCTCACCAGGCGGGTCACCGGGTCGGTCTGCATCCGCTGGACGAGGCGGATCCCCTCCGTCGGGATCCCCCTCTGGCGACAGAAGCCCAGCACGTAGATGCCGGCGCACGTCCCGATGGTCGACATGAAGGTGAGGAACGGCGTCGGCGCCGAGCTCTCGCCCCCGCCCGATGGCGGCTGGTCCGTCGGCACGACGAACCCCGCGAAGTGCGCGTCGACCCTCGCGCCACCCGGGAAGTCGATGATCATCTCCATGACGGAACCTCTCGTGCTCTCGTGGGGATCGCTCGATTCTAAGCTAGGTTGCGGACTTGCGCAAGAACGCAATACAGCGCCGCCCCTCGACAAGCTGAGGGTTCAGGGTTCTCGCCGGCTCAGCCAGGTTCGCTGGCTGGCCGGAGCACCCGGCGTCGACGACGAGCGCAGCGACCGCGAGCAGTGCGATGACCGGACCCGAGAGCTCGGCCGTGGTAGACGACTGGCCGGCGCCAGCCCGTCGAGCAGCGCCTTCCTCCGTCAGCTGAAGTCGTCGCGCCGGCAGCTGGCGCGCGACCGCGGCGACTCCTTGGCATGATGAGCATCTCCACCAGGCTCGAGAGGGGGACGTCCGATGAAGGAGACGCAGAAGGCCGCGGGGAGCGCGGCCGCGGCTGGCGAGAAGGCCGACGGGTTCACGGCCGAGGAGCGCGCCGCGATGCAGGAGCGCGCCCGGGAGCTGAAGGCGGCCCGCCGCGGCCCGCGCGCCGGCAAGGCGGACGGGGAGAGCGACCTGCTGGCGAAGATCGCCGAGATGCCGGAGCCGGATCGCTCCATGGCCGAGCGGGTCCACGCGATCATCACGGCCAGCGCCCCGGACCTTGCGCCGAAGACCTGGTACGGGATGCCGGCCTATGCCAGCAGGGACGGCAAGATCGTCTGCTTCTTCCAGGCCGCGTCGAAGTTCAAGGTCCGGTACGCGACGCTCGGCTTCCAGCCCGATGCGAACCTCGACGACGGGACCATGTGGCCGACGGCCTTCGCGCTGACGGGGCTGACCGCCGCCGACGAGGCACGGATCGCCGCGCTCGTGAAGAAGGCAGTGGATTGAGGTTCGAGCTCGTCACGGGCTCGCCGTGGGCGGGTCGGCCCGTGCTACGCCCGGCGCCGGCGTTCCCCCCGTGAGCGGTGAGCCGACGCCCGTGGTCGTGGCGTTCCCGCTCCGGGGCGAAGGCTGGGTCGCCGACAACTCGCCGGCCGACCGCATCCCCAGCCATGGGACCGACATGCTGGGCCAGCGCTACGCCTTCGACTTCCTGCGCACCGATGAGCGCGGCGGCGGGCACTACCACCCGGCGGGCTGGCCGCGGACGCTGCTCGCGGGCGTCCCGACGCGGGAGTGCTACGCCTGGGGCGCCCCCGTCCTGGCCCCGTTCGACGGCGAGGTCGTCCGGGCCGTCGACGGGATCGCGGAGCGGGCTCGCGTCCACCCGCTACGGGAGCTGGGCATCGTTCTGAAGAACGCCCTCACGTTCACGCCGGCACGTCTGCCGGCGGTGCTCGGGAACCACGTGATCCTGCGCCGGGGCGACCTGTTCGCCGGCTTCGCCCACCTGGCGCCGGGATCGGTCGCGGTGCGAGAAGGGCAGGTGGTGCGGCGCGGCGAGGCGATCGGCAAGGTGGGCCACACCGGCAACTCGTCGACCCCGCACCTCCACTTCCAGCTGATGGACTCGGCCGACGTGCTGGCGGCCCGGGGCGTGCCCTGCGCGTTCGAGTCCTACGAGGTGCTGCGCGGCGACGACTGGGTTGGCGTCGAACGCGGCATCCCCGGCAAGCGGGACCGGATCCGGGTCATCGACGACGGGGCCTGACTCGCCGCCGCGTCCGCACCGCGACTCCGGCGAGGCCTCCGACGCGCAGGCCGAACGCGCGGGGTCGGCGTGGACGCCGCGCCGACGATGCGTCGCTCGCAGCGGCCCG
Organism: uncultured Chloroflexia bacterium; assembly: GCA_963821235.1. Lineage (GTDB taxonomy): Bacteria > Chloroflexota > Limnocylindria > Limnocylindrales > CSP1-4 > CTSoil-043. The sequence continues at coordinate 1,055,947 of CAWGCS010000001.1, read as the reverse complement.
CGGTCAGTCGCCCCAGGCCACCTCGATCCGGCCGCGGATGTCCGGCAGTGGCAGCGACGCAGCTTCCGCCTCGACCTCCTCCAGCTCCGCCGACGAGAGACGACGCCAGGATCGGATCTTCACTCGTGCCCCGGCCCGCCGCCACGTGCCGACCAGCTCGCCGCCGATGAGGAGGCCGCCCGGCCAGACGGTGCTCGGCGGCCAGAGATCGCGGCGACGCCCGGCATCGGGCACCAGCAGCCCGCGATCGCCGGCCATGAGGTACGGGTCGCCGCTGGGCAGGAACCGCGCGGGGCCCGCCGGCGCCGCGGGCGCCGGGGCGCGGAGTGCCGAGTCGTCGCCGAACGCCGGCTCGTCGCGGGCGAGGATCCACGCCTCGCCGAGCGGGGTGCCGACCGGGACGATCGAGCGACCGAGGGCGGCGAAGGCGTCGCGCCCACGGCCGGGGACGATCCCGGCCCAACCGGCGAACGCCTCAGGAGTCGCGGGGCCGACCACGTGCAGGTAGCGGCGCGCGAGCTCGAGGCGCGCGTCGCGCGGGTCGAGCTCGGGCCGCGGCACGGTCCAGACGGTGGGCTTACGCGCGCCGTCCCAGCGGATCAGCACGCGGCCGGTCGCCGCGGCGTACCGGAGCCGGTTGGGCTGCTCGCCGATCGCCCGCCCCGCGCTCGAGTAGGTCATCGTCCCCCCGCCGAGCAGGGCATCGAGGCGGTCCGCCAGGTCCTCCGCCCGCCGCCGCTTCCCGGCGTCGTCCGGCAGCGTCGCGAGCGAGAAGACCGCCAGGTCGCGGGCGGCGACGACGAAGACGCTGAACCGCGGTCCCCACAGCTGGACGAGCGACGGATCCTCCCATGCGGACGACCCGGTGCCCACGACGCGCGCGTGGATCGCGAGGAGCGCGGCCCGCGGCACGCTGTCCTGGAGGCCGGCCCAGGCCGCCCGTCGCAGCGAGGCCGCTCCACGCGGGAGCCGTTCGTCGAGCCCACCGACACGCCGGCGGAAGGCGAGGATCTGCCCGCGCTCGAGGCGGAGTCGTGCGTTCACGTCGCGGACATCGTCGGCGCTCCGTCAACCGTGGATCGGCTGCCCCAGGGCCGCGCGCGGGACGCCTGCGCCCGCAGCGCGGTCATCCGTGGCCTCGGCGATCGTGCTGGTCCTGTTCGTCACCCCGTGGACCCTGCCGGGCCTCGCGATCGACGCCGTCCTGCTGTGGGCCGCGCTCGTCCAGAGCTGGCAGCCGACCCCGTTCTTCGGCCGCTAGGAACAGTGCCGGCGGCCCTTGGTCCCGCCGGCCCGGAGGTACCACCATGAACGCGCAGTCGATCCAGGGGAGCGAGATGGCACCCGAAGCCCCGATGCACGTCCACGAGTCCGGCACCCCGGGCTCCCCCGCCGTCGTGCTCCTCCACGGGGCGGGCGCCAGCGGGCGCATGTGGCGCGACCACATGGCACGCCTCGGCGATCGGTTCCACTGCCTCGCGCCGGACCTGCCGGGCTTCGGGCGCAGCAACCACCTGCGGCCACTGACAGTCGACCAGACCGCGGACCTCGTCGCGGAGCTCATCGAGTCGCGCGTCCCCGCGCGGCGGGCCCACGTCGTGGGGCTCTCGTGGGGCGGCGGCGTGACCCACCGGCTGCTGCGCCGCCACCCGGAGCTGGTCGACCGCGCGATCATCGACCGTGCCGGCGTCTTCACCTGGTGGGGCGGCCCGCTGTTCCTGCTCGGGATCACGGCGGTCTCGCCCTTCCTCCACACGCGCCCCGTCGTCGCGATGTTCAGCCGGGCGATCGGGATGGACGAGGCGGGCAGGGCGGATCTGCGCGTGGCCCCGCGCCGGGCGTTCCGGCGGGCGTTCGTGGAGGGCTTCAAGGGCGGGATCTCCAGCGTCGAGATCGGCGCGCCGTCCCCGACCCTGCTCACCGCCGGCGAGACGGAGACGCTCATCCGGCCGTCCAACGCAGCGCAGGCGGCGCTCATGCCGCACGCGGAGGCCCGCTTCGCGCCCGGGCTCGGCCACGGGTGGCTGGCCCGACGGACGGACCTGCACGTCCGCATTGGTCGAGGCCTGGGTCACCGGGCAGGAGCTCCCCGCCGAGCTCGCCCCCGAGCCGGCGTGGCCCGGCGCCGTGGAGCGGATGCGCCGGGAGCTGGCGAAGGAGCGGAGCCATGGGAACGATCGGCTTGCTGCGCGATCACGCTAGCGACGGGATCCCTCCGTCCCACCGGGACCTCGTCGAGTGCCCGCCCGTCGCGGCCCTGACCACGGTCATGCCCGACGGCTATCCGCAGACCTCCGTCGTCTGGTGCGACTTCGACGGCGAGTGCGTGCGCGTCAACACGATGCGCGGCTTCGCCAAGGAGCGGAACATCCGCCGCGACCCGCGCGTCACGCTCCTCTGCTACGACCCACGGCAGCCGCTGCGCTACCTCGAGGTCCGCGGCACGGTGATCGCGATGACCGAGGATGGCGCGGCCGAGCACCTCGACGCCCTGGCCTCGAAGTACGCCGGCCGGCCGATCCGCTACTTCGGCGACGCCATCCCGGCCCGCTTCGCCGAGACCGAGACCCCCGTCCTGTGCCGGATCCGACCGGACCACGTCGTGGCCCTGGACGCCACGGAGCCGGGAGGCGGGCGATGAGCACGCTCGCCGCGCCCGAGGCGCTGCCGATCCCGGCCTCGCACCTCGACCTGCTGACGCGGCCGATCTGCGGCGTGCTCACGACGATGGGTCCCGACGGCAGGCCCGAGTCGAGCCTGGTCTGGGTGGACTTCGACGGAGAATGCGCCCGGGTCAACACGACGCTCGAGCGTCGGAAGGGGCGCAACCTGGTGGCCAACCCGAAGGTCAGCCTGCTCGTCGTCGACCACGACAACACGGCTCGCTTCATCCAGATCCGGGGTGACGCGGAGCTCGTCACGGACGGCGCGCTCGAGCATCTCGACGCGCTGACGCGGAAGTACTCGCGCCACCCGGCCTACTACGGCTGCATCTACCCGCTCGAGCAGCGGGCACGCGAGACGCGGGTCGTCTGCCGGATCCAGGCGCGCCGAATCACGCTCGATGCCATCCACGCGTGAGCGTCGGGTCCTGCGGACGCCGCTGACGGAACCCCGCGCCGCGCCATTCCCCGGCGCCCGATGGCCTAGAAGTCGGCGCTGGCGGGCGTGCGAGGGAACGGGATGACATCCCTGATGTTCGCCATCCCCGTCGCGTAGGCCACCGCCCGATCGAATCCCAGCCCGAACCCCGCGTGCGGCACCGTGCCGTAGCGGCGCAGGTCGCGATACCACCAGTACGCCGCGGGATCCAGCCCCGCCTCGCGGATGCGTTCATCGAGCACGTCGAGGCGCTCCTCGCGCTGGCTGCCGCCGACGATCTCGCCGATGCCGGGGGCGAGCACGTCCATCGCCGCCACGGTGCGTTCGTCGTCATTCAGGCGCATGTAGAAGGCCTTGATCTGCTTCGGGTAGTTGACGACCACCACCGGGCGCTTCGCGTACTCCTCGCAGAGGTAGCGCTCGTGCTCGGCCTGCAGGCTGACGCCCCACTCGACGGGGAACTCGAACGAGCGGCGAGATCGCTTCAGGACCTCGATGGCCTCCGTGTACTCCATCCGGGCGAAGCTCGACGTCACGAAGTCCTCGAGCCGGGTGATCGCCTCCTTGTCGATGCGCTCTGCGAAGAACGCCATGTCGTCGGCGCGCTGGTCGAGCACCGCGCGGAAGCTCCGCTTGAGGAGGTCCTCGGCCAGGTCGGCGTTTGCCGAGAGGTCGGCGAACGCGATCTCCGGCTCGACCATCCAAAACTCCGAGAGGTGGCGGCTCGTGTTCGAGTTCTCGGCGCGGAAGGTGGGCCCGAACGTGTAGACGCGCGTCAGCGCCAGGCAGTACGCCTCGATGTTCAGCTGGCCGGAGACCGTGAGGTAGGCCGGCTTGCCGAAGAAGTCCTGCGAGTAGTCGATCGCGCCATCGGGCGTACGCGGGAGGTTGGCCAGGTCGAGCGTCGAGACGCGGAACAGCTCGCCCGCGCCCTCGGCATCGCTCGCAGTCAGGATCGGCGTGTGCACCCAGTAGAAGCCGTGCTCGTCGAAGTAGCGATGGATGGCCATGGCGAGGCAGTGGCGGACCCGGGAGACCGCGCCGATGCTGTTCGTGCGCACGCGCAGGTGGGCGACCTCGCGGAGGTACTCGAACGTGTGCCGCTTCGGCGCGATGGGGTAGCTCTCGGGATCGTCCACCCACCCGACCACGACGACCTCGTCGGCGAGGAGCTCCACGGCCTGCCCCGCGCCCTGCGAGGGAGCGACCGTGCCGGCAATGGTGACCGCGCAGCCGGCGGTCAGGTGCAGGACCTCATCGTGGTAGTTGGCCAGCGTCGCCGGGGCCACGATCTGGAGGGCGTCGAAACAGGACCCGTCGTGGACATGCAGGAAGGAGAGGCCGGCCTTCGAATCGCGACGTGTCCGGACCCAGCCCTGGACCGTCGCGCGGGCGCCGACGGCGGTCCGGCCCGCGAGGATGTCGACGACTCGTTCTGCCTTCGGCATGAGGTTCCCCTTCCGGCCTCCCTGAGCTCGCGGCGTCGGGCCGCGATCGCGGAGACGAGAGTTGGGCCGCGTGACACGCTCAGGATGGCACGGCTCCCCCGAGACGTTGTCATTCACGCGCGACAGGGGACGCGCGGAGCACCAGGATGGACGACACAATGGGGGTCCTGAACGCCCGGCGGATCGTCCCGGACGCGTGCGCGACCGCGCACGGCCGACTCCATCCCGTTCGGGCATACGACGATCGGAGGCCGCGCATGCAGGTCCAGCCCCGTGGCCACGAGACGATCGCGAGACTGCTCGACAAGGGCGTCTCGCTGCCGAATCCCTGGAGCCTGGACATCGGCCCCGAGGTCGACCCGGACCGGATCTCCGGTGACGACGTCACCATCTACCCCGGCTGCCGCATCTATGGCCCGAAGACCGTGATCTCCGCGGGCGTGCGCCTCGGAGCCGAGGGTCCCGCGACCCTCGACGACTGCCGCCTTGGGCCGGGCGTCGAGCTCAGGGGCGGCTACCACCAGGGCTCAGTCTTCCTCGCCGGGTCGAGCATGGGCCTCGGCGCCCACGTTCGAGGAGGCACCATCCTCGAGGAGGCAGCGAGCGGCGCCCACTGCGTCGGGCTCAAGCAGACGATCCTGTTCCCCTTCGTCACCCTCGGCAGCCTCGTCAACTTCTGTGACTGCCTGATGGCCGGCGGCACCAGCCGTCGGGACCACAGCGAGGTGGGCAGCTCGTACGTCCACTTCAACTTCACGCCCGACGGGGACAAGACGACCGCGTCGCTGTTCGGCGACGTGCCGCGCGGCGTCATGCTCGACCAGCCGCCGATCTTCCTTGGCGGCCAGGGCGGGGCGGTGGGACCCCTGCGCGTCGGGTATGGGACGGTGGTCGCCGCCGGCACGGTGCTGCGCGCCGACGTGCCGGAGGACGGCTCCCTCGTCATCCCCGCCCCCCTCGAGGAACGCCGCCGACCGGCCACCCCCCGCACCTACCGGCGGCTGTCCCGAATCGTGGCCAACAACCTCATCTACCTGGCGAACCTCGCCGCCCTCGAGCGGTGGTACCGTCAGGTCCGGCGGCCGTTCTTCGAGGAGCAGCCGCTCGGAACGCTGGTCCACGAGGGGGCCCTCGAGATGCTGGCCCTGGCGAGGCAGGAGCGCACGACGCGCCTTGCGGCGATGGTCGAGCGCGTCCCCTCCGACGACGGGCCGCGGAGGGAGCTGCACGAGCAGATCGACCAGGTGTGCTCGCTCTTCGACGAGGCCGGCGAGCTGGTCGCCGACCCCCCGCCGGCCGCCCTGGAGGACGCGCTCGGCCGCTCGAATGCGGACTACGTGACGACCATCCGGACGCTCCCGCCGGAGGCCAGGGCCGCCGGCGTGGAGTGGCTCCAGCAGACCGTCGACGGCCTGTGCGGGCGGGCGGGAGCCCTGCTCGCGTCAATGGACCTCTTCGCCGGCGGGTGACACGCCGGCGCCGAACCACAACCTGGGAGTGCGAGAGACCCGATGGGCAGACTGTTCGGAACGGACGGGATCAGGGGCGAGGCCAATCGCCATCCCATGGATGCAAGCATGGCGTTCGCCGTCGGCCAGGCGGTCACCTACGTCCTCCGGAAGCCCGGTCACCGCACGCGGGTGATCATCGGCAAGGACACGCGCATCTCGGGCTACATGCTGGAGAGCGCCCTCGAGTCCGGCGTCACCTCGATGGGCGGCATCGCCGACATGGTCGGCGTGCTGCCGACGCCGGGGATCGCCTACGTGACGGAGAGCATGCGAGCCGACGCGGGGATCGTCGTCTCGGCCTCCCACAACCCCTACCAGGACAACGGCATCAAGGTGTTCTCAGGCTCCGGCTTCAAGCTGTCGGACGAGCAGGAGGCCGAGATCGAGGACCTGATCCTGGGCGGGAACCTGCCCGGCATGGTGCCGCCGCCGCACGAGATGGGCAGGGCCTACCGGCTCGACGACGCTCGGGCTCGCTACATCGTCTTCCTCAAGAACGCCTTCCCCCGGGACCTCTCGCTGGAGGGCATGAAGATCTCCATGGACGTGGCGAACGGCGCAACGTACCGGGTGGCGCCCGCGGTCTTCACCGAGCTGGGTGCCGACGTGACGGTGATCCACGACGAGCCGGACGGGATCAACATCAACGACGGGTGCGGCTCGCAGCACACCGCGGACCTGGCGAGGACCGTGGTCGAGACCGGCTCGGTCCTCGGGATGGCCTTCGACGGGGACGGCGACCGCCTCATCGCCATCGACGAGATGGGCACCGAGCTGACCGGCGACCAGGTGCTCATCATCTGTGCGCGGATGCTCAAGGACCAGGGCCGGCTCAGGAACGACCGGGTCGTCAGCACGGTCATGAGCAACCTCGGCCTGATGGTCGCCTGCCGGAGGTACGGCTTCAGGCACCATGCCTCCAAGGTCGGCGACCGCTACGTCCTGGAGGAGATGAAGGCGGTCGACGCGGTGATCGGCGGCGAGGCATCCGGTCACACCATCTTCCTCGAGCACCACACCACCGGCGACGGCATCCTCACGGCGCTCAAGCTCGTGACCGCCATGATCCGGGCCGGCCAGCCCCTCTCCGGGCTGGCGAAGCTGATGGACGTCTTTCCGCAGTCGCTCGTCAACGTGAAGGTCGCGCGCAAGCCCGACGTCGCCACCGTCCCGGAGATCACGGAGGCCATCGCTCGCGTCGAGGCGGAGCTCGCCGGGCAGGGCCGGGTCCTCGTCCGCTACTCGGGAACGGAGGACCTGTGCCGGGTCATGGTGGAGGGCCCCACGGCGGAGGCGACCGATCGGTACGCTCGCCAGGTGGCGGACGTCGTCAGGGCGGCGATCGGCGGCTGACCGGGAGCCGGGACGTCGCCGATCCGGCGGCCGATCGCGGCCGGGCGGGCTGCGCGATCAGGCCTCGCGCGCGAGGATCACGACCCCGTACGGGGCCAGCGAGACGAGCCCGCTCTGCGCGCAGCCGTCCATCGCCTCCCCGTCGGCGTCGAGGTCGAACACGTCCTGGCCGCCGAACTCGTGGGCGTAGCTCGTGGCGTCCGAGTTGAAGCGCACGCTCCATCGGCCGGCGGCCGGGAATCCGATCCGCGTGCCGTCCAGCGGGCGGTCCGCGAAGTTCGCCACGACGACCGTGTCGTCGTGTGGCCCACCGTCCATCCAGCGATGCATCGCCAGCACCTTCGCCTCGTTGTCGGCGCGAAGGATGGCGACGTGCGAGCCCCGCAGGCCTTTCGTGGCCCCGTCGCGCGCGCGGCGCAGGGCGACGAGGTCGCGGTGGCAGCGCAGGATGCCGCGATTCGAGATCGCCTTCTCCCAGTCGAGGGCGACCGTGTCGTCGAACCAGCGGTCCTCGAGCAGCTCCTGCCCCTGGAACAGCATCGGGATGCCGGGTGACGTCAGGACGAGGGCAGAGCCGAGGATCGACCGCTTCTTCGCCCACCAGCTGGCCGCGTCCCCCGGGGTGATCGCTTCGGGCACCCGGGTCTGCCCGTTCGCGACCTCGTCGTGAGACTCCGTGTAGATGACGCGGCTCGGCGGCGCGCCGCGGCCTTCACCGGCGATGCCGACGACGACCGAGCCGATGTCCCGCGCCGCGTCGTCCGGCGCCACGAGCGCTGGCCGGACCCGGTGGACGAAGCTCGCGTCCCACTGCGCCACGAACCCCGCACCGCCCTCGGCGGTCGGTCTGACGAGGGCCGGGTCGTCCTGCAGGTCCTCCGCGATCGTGATCTTCCAGGGCTGGCGGGCCCGGATCTCGTCGTTGATCCAGGCCAGGAAGGACCAGCCGTCGGGCAGGGCGGTCGCCGGGTCGTGCGCGTTGCCGTCGACGGTCCGGAGGTAGATCGTCGAGTCGAAGCGGAGGCCGTCGCAGCGGAACTCCTCGAGCCAGCTCATGGCGCTGTCCCGCAGGAACGTGCGCACCTCGCCCCGCCCGAAGTCAGGCCGCGTGGCTCCCCACGGCGTCGCGGCGCGCCAGTCGTTGTACACGTAGATGCCGCCGCCCTCGCCCTCCGCCCAGCCGTCGAACCTCCACAGGTCGAGGTCGGACGGGCCGAGGTGGTTGTAGACCACGTCCACGATCACCGCGATCCCGTGCGCATGGGCGTCGCGGACGAACCGCTTGAAGGCATCCGGCCCGCCGTACGACGACTCGATCGCGAACAGGTGGGCCGGGTTGTACCCCCACGAGACGTCGCCCGCGAACTCGAAGGGAGGCATGACCTGGACGGCGGAGACACCAAGCTTCTCGAGGTAGGGAAGGCGTCGCCGCGCGGCGTCGAAGGTGCCCCGCCGGTCCTCGGTCGCGGCGAACGTCCCGACGTGCATCTCGTAGATGACGAGGTCGTCCCAGGTCGGCATGGCGAAGGCGTCGCCGCCCCAGTCGAACGCCGTCGGGTCGTAGACGATGCCGTTTCCAACCGAGCTGGTGACGTGCCGCGCGTAGGGGTCCATCCGCGACTGGTCCCCTTCCGCGGTCCGAATCGTGAAGCGGTACTCCGCCCCGGGCCCGACGCCGTCGACGTCCGCCGACCACGTGCCTCCGGCTCCGTCTCCGTCACGCCATAGCTCCGTGCTGTCTCCGGCCCAGGCGTCGAACGAGCCGGTGACGAAGACGGCGCGGGCGTGGGGGGCCCAGACTCGGAAGGTGGTCCCGCCGCGGTACGGCAGAGCGCCCATCCCCGGACGGGTGGACGGCCGTGCGGTGCTCATGCCCGTCACGATACCAACGCGGGCACCCTCGACTCGACTGCGACCGACAGCAGAGGGTCGGCGGGCCCCGAGCTCAAGGCGTTCCTCGAGCGCGGCCGAGACACGGGACGGCCGCGCCGGAGACCGGCGCGGCCGTCGTTCCAGGGCCCGCGCTCAGTGGACGACGAGCGTCCCCTTCATGCCGTCGTGGATCTGGCAGACGAACGTGTAGGTGCCGGCCGGTGCCGTCTCCGCGACCCCGATCGTCCAGTTGCTGAAGGCCGCGGATGACGGGAGGCCGAACGCTGCCCGAGCGGCGCGGCTGGCCATGAGCCCGGAGTCGGAGACCGTCGTCGGGTCCAGCAGGTGCCGGACGCCGTTCCCCGGCGCGAACTCGATCTCGTCGGCCGGATTGGCGCCGCAGGCGAAGTCGAACGGCCCCTGCGGAGGCGTGTGGAGCGGCGTCGCCGGGGTGTCCGGTCCGCCGTTCGCCCCCTCGCAGGTGGGAACCTGGTCCGTCGCCAGGTCATCCGGGAACGTGACGGTGTGCGGCTCGTTCACCGCGGGCGAGCGCCAGGTCACGAGGTCGCCCGGCTGGACCGCCAGCGTCCTGGGCAGGAACTCGAGGATCGCGACGTGGTTGCCCGGGCTGGCCGCGCCGGCGTTGACGACCCAGTGCACATGGCCGTTCGGCATCGTCGACTTCGAGACGGTGGACGCCCGCTTCTCGGCGATCCTGCCCTCCGCCACGTCGGCGGCGATCTGAGCCTTCACGGCCGCCTTCAGCCTGGTCACCGTCGTCGCGGCCACCGAAGCCGGGGCGACCCGGACCGTGCCGGTCATGCCGGGATGCACGCGACAGGTCAGGGTGTAGACGCCGACCGGTGCGTCGATCGTGACCTCGAACGGTCCGCTCGGCCCGAGCGGCACGCCGCTGCTGATCGTCTCCGCCCCCGTGAACGAGCAGGGGGCTGCCGCCGTCCCGCACGTCTGCGAGGTCGGCAGGAGCGCCGCCACGCGGATCTGGGTGTGCGTCTGGCCGCCCGGATTGCGATCGATGTCGTCGGCGTCGGCGGTCACGATGCCGTTGGCCCGCAGGTCCGCCTGGGCGCTCGTTCCCTTGGCCAGGAACGTGGCCGTGTGGAACCCTTCGACCGCCACTCGGATCGTCTGGCCGCGGTGCACCGTGAGCGACCGCGGGAAGAAGTCGTTGAACCCCCACAGGTGACCCGCCGGGACGGCCTCCGGGCGATCCGCCGTGATCGTCAGTGGCGTCGTCCCGGCGCCGACGGGCGGCACGCCCAGCCCCAGCATCCCGGCCACGAGGCCGGCCGCGGCCCCGATCCGGAGCAGCCTTCGACGAAGATCCCCACCGTGCACGTTGAACACCCCCCACCTGTCTCTCGGACGCTTGCCACCATCCCCGGAGGGCGGAACGGTACGCCGATCCGCACCCCCGGGGAAGGTTAGGAATCCGAAACCTTCAGGGAGCCTTCAAGGGCGGCGCCGTCTGCACGCGGGACGTGGCCGGCGGCCCGGGCGAGCAGCCGCCCCGGGGCGCGCCAGGCGCAACGCCACGGCGCCGCCCACTCGGCGAGAGGGACCGCGCGCCGCCAGGGTGACGCCCGTCGCCGGGCTGGCCCACAACCGTTGCCCAGCAGGCCACGACCGTTGCTCGCTCGGCCACGACGGTCGCCACAGATATCCTCATCTGTCGCGACATTCCCACCCGTGGATGCCGTACCCGGAGCCACGGAGGCGGCCTAGCCTCGCATCAAATCAAGGGGGGATGTGGCGCACAGCGACGAGAGAGGGCCGGCGAGTGGACAGCTTGGGCGTGCTGCTGGCGATCCTCGCCTGGCTCTTCGTCCTCGGGGCCGCCCTCCTGCGCGCCCCGGGCGTCGGCCTGCGGGCCCAGGCGGGCACTTGGCTCGTGTTGACGGCGCTGTCGATGGGCTGCGTCTTCATCGTCGCCTTCGTCGTCGTCCACGGGCTCCTCTTCATGCTCGGGACCGGGGCGGCCACGGTCGGCCTGGTGGTGAGCGTGATCCTCCTCGAGGCGGCACCGGTCGCCTGGGCCATCGTGCTCCGGCGGCGGGCACGGCGCGCGGCGGTCCGTGGGTGATCGCGAGGCTCCGGCGCCGGGGATCGTGATGCAGCCCGCGCAGCCCGGCTCGACGGGTGGCCCGAAGCTGGGCGTGCTCCTGGCCATCTTCGACTTCCCCCTCCTGGTCGCCGGCTATCGCGCCGTCATCGACGCCCAGCCGGACATGGCGGTCGTCGGCGTCGCTGGGAGCCGCGACGCGATGCGCGAGGAGATCGTGCGGAGGGCCGCCGACATCGTCGTCGCCGAGTGCCAGGGGTACGGGGGCGCGGCATGCGCCTCCTTCCAGGCGATCGAGGAGATCCGGGCGGCCGACCCGGCGACGAGGATCGTCGCCATCGAGTGCCGCTGCAGCAGCGAGCAGTACTCGCTGGCCATCAAGGCGGGCGCCGACGGCTACCTGACCCGCCAGGCGGAGCCGGCCGACGTCCTGAGCGCGCTCCGCTGCGTCAGCCGCGGGGAGCGCTACGTCAGCCCGGCGATCGTCACCCGGATGGTGAACACCTACGTCCTGCGGACGGCGGCGAGCGACACGGAGGACGCCTTCGAATCCCTCAGCGAGCGGGGCCGGGAGGTCTTCCGCCTCGCTGCCGTCGGTCACTCCAACCGGGAGATCGCCCGGACGCTCCACGTCTCCGAGCAGACGGTCCACAACCACCGGGCCACGATCATGGAGCGCCTCGGCTTCCACGACCGGGTGGAGCTCGTGAAGTACGCCCTCCGGCGCGGCCTGATCGGGGTGACCGAGCTGTGACGCGCCTTCGGGCCGCCTTCCGCGGCAGGCGAGCCGACGCCCTGCGGGCCGCGATGGGCCGGCTGCGCCCGTCTGGCCGGCGAGGCGCCGTCAAGGCGCTGGCCATCGTCGGCGGAACCGCCATCGCCCTGGCCGTCGTTCTCTTCGTCGCCGGGGCGGCCTTCACCGTCGTCTACGACGAGTACGGCCTCCATCCCGAGCGGAACGCCCGATCCTGGGCGGCGCTCACTCCGCGGTATGCCGATTTCGACCGTCTGCCGCCGCTGCCACGAGGCCGAGTACGGGCCCTGGGCGGCCTCCCGACACCTCAGCGTCGTCTGCGAGAGCTGCCACGGGCCCCTTGCGGCGCATGCCGCAGAGGGCCCCGACGTCGCGCCGGTGGCGGCGATCGCCAAGCCGGCCGCGGGGCTGTGCGCGGCGTGCCACGAGCGGGCCGTCGCCAGGCCGGCGGGCTTCCCCCAGGTGGCCCTTGCCGAGCACTTCGCCCAGGCGCCATGTATCGGCTGCCACGACCCGCACGACGCGGAGGCGCTGGTCCCGCCCGACATCTCCCACCCCCTCGACCGGCTGCCGGCCTGCACGACGTGCCATGAGCCGGACGGCCTGAAGCCCCTCCCGGCCGGCCACGTGGAGTCGACCGACGACCTGTGCCGGTCCTGTCACCGTCGCGCGCCCGGCAGCGAGTAGGAGCGTCCCATGAGCGAGACCGGCGCGGCCGGCCAAAGCAGGCGGCGAGAGGGGCTGATGACGCTCTCGCGTCGCCGGATCCTCCAGCTCGGGCTGGCGGTCCTTCCCGGCGTCTTCGGCTCGCGGGCGATCGCCGGGCTGCTGACGGCGCGGGAGGGGGCGACGGCCCGGGCCGCAGAGGAGCCGGCGACGACCGCGTACGACCCGGCCGCGCACCGCTGGGGCTTCGTGGTCGACACCACGACGTGCATCGGCTGCGGGCGCTGCGTCGAGGCCTGCAAGCTGGAGAACCAGGTCCCCGACGACCCGGAGCTCAACCGGACCTGGGTCGAGCTGCACGTCCTCGCCGACGACGGCAACGTCTACATCTCCTCCCCCGAGGGCGGACGGCACGGCTTCCCGGCCGAGGAGCAGGTCCCGCCCGAGGTGGCCGGCAAGGTCCGCGACGCCTACTTCGTGCCGCGCCTGTGCATGCAGTGCGAGAACCCGCCCTGCACCTGGGTCTGCCCGGTCAGCGCGACCTACGCCTCCCCGGATGGGATCGTCCTCGTGGACCAGGACCGCTGCATCGGCTGCGGCTACTGCCTTGTCGCGTGCCCGTACGGGGCGCGCTACATGGTCCCGGCCGGCGAGACGACGCCGCGGGGCGTCCCGGGCGTGGCCGACAAGTGCACCTTCTGCTACCACCGGATCACGCGCGGCATGCAGCCGGCCTGCGTCGAGGTCTGCCCCGTCGGCGCCCGGGTCTTCGGCGACCTGGACGACGACGAGAGTCCCGTGAGCGTGGCCGTCCGCGAGGAACGGGTGCGGGTCATCAAGCCCGCCCTGGGCACGCGGCCGAAGGTCTACTACGTCGGCCTCGAGGGTGAGGTGGAGTGATGTCCGCCCAGGTCGCCCGCCGCCAGCTCAGCGCCGACCCGAGGGTCGCCTGGCGCGTCCTGCGGCGCGAGGTCGCCGACACGCCGCGCCCCCTGCGGCTCTGGCTCGCCTTCCTGCTCGGCCTCTGCCTGATCGGGGCGGTGGGGGCGGTCGCGAGCCTGCCTCCCGGCTGGGAGGTCCTGGGAACGAGCCCCACGGTCGAGTGGGGGCTCCTCATCACCGCCTACGTCTTCTTCGCGATCACGACGAGCGGCCTCTGCCTGGCCTCGTCGCTGGGCACCGTGTTCGGCATCGAGATGTTCCTGCCGCTGGAGAAGCGGCACGCCATCCTGGCGCTCCTCTGCCTCGTCACGGCCTTCGGGATCATCGCCCTCGATCTCCACTACCCCGTGCGGATGGTCCTCGGCGCCGTCCTCAGCCCGTCGCCGTTCTCCCCGATGTGGTGGATGGGCGTCTTCTACGGCGTCTACCTCGTCTTCCTCCTCGTGGAGGTCGCGAGCATGTTCACGGGGCACTGGCAGGTCCACCGGGTCGCCTGCGTCCTGTCGTCCATCACCGCCATCTTCGCCCCGACGACGCTCGGCGCGGTCTTCGGGGTGATGGCCGCCCGCCCCTACTGGCACGGCGCGTTCACCCCGCCGGCGATGGTGGCGGCGGCCCTGCTGTCGGGGACGGCGCTGCTGGGGATCGTCTTCGTCCTGGTGCACCGCTTCCGACTGGCCGGCTTCGAGCGCGTCGGCACGCTGGCGATCCCGGCGATCAGGCTGCTGCTGACGATCATGCTCGCGGTGTCCGTGCTGTTCGTCGCCTGGCAGACGGCCTGGGGCCTCTACGGCGACGTCCCCGGCCTCGCCGACGCGACGGCCGCCCTCCTCGTCGGCCCGCTGGCGCTTCCGTTCTGGGGCTTCCGGGTCTTCCTGGGGCTCGTGCTGCCGATCGCCCTCCTCCTGCTGCCCCGGACGCGGACGCCGGCCGGGCTCTTCGCCGCCTCGTGCCTGACCTTCGTCGGGCTCTTCGCCGATCGGATGGTCTTCGTCCACGCCGGCCAGATCGCGCCGTCGACGGCGGTGGCGGGCGTCGTCTCCACGCCGTATGGCCAGTACACTCCGTCGCCGGTCGAGATCAGCGTCGTCGTCGGCGCGCTGGGCTTCCTGGCCCTGGCCTACACGCTCGCCGAGCGCTACCTGCCGATGGACGAGCACACCGGGCACCTTGCCGGCGCCTTCGGGGGCGCGAGCGCGCCCGTCGCGGTCCTCCCGGTCGCGACGCTCGATCCGCCGGAGGCTCCCACCGCGCTGGTGCCGGTCGGTGTCGAGGTCCCTCGCGGGGAGGCGGTCGCGGCGGCCGATGAAACGGGTGACGTCGCGGCAGCCGGCGTCGCGGCAGCCGGCGCCCCGGCCGACGGCGTCCCGGCGGCCGACTCCCCGGCCGACGTCGTCCCGGCCGAGGTCGCGCCCGCTCCCCCGCCCGTCGCGGCGGAGGCGCCGCCGCCGGTCCCGCCGGAGATCGCCCCTGAGCCCGACGACGCCCGAGGTGGGGAGTGATGGCACGGCGGATCCGGTCCATCGGGCTGGCCCTCCTCGCCGTCGTCGCCGCGGTGGCGATCGGGACGACCGCCGGCCTGGGCATCATCGGGTCCGGGCTCATTGAATCCTTCGGCCGAGCGCCCAGCCCGTCCGCGTCTCCGTCGCCGGTGCCCACGCCCGCGGCCTCGCCGGCCTCCACCTCGCCGATCGGCGTGTCGCCCGCCCCACCCGCCGTCGTGGCCCTGGAGATGCCGGCGGGCGAGGATTGCCTGGCCTGCCACACGACCGCGACCGGCGGCGTCGGCACGGTGCCCATCCCGCCCATCGGCCATCCCCTCGAGGGCTGGACGAGCTGCACCTCGTGTCACGCCAACGACAGGCTGGTCAAGACGGCGCCCGGGCACACCGGGATCCACGCGGAGCAGTGCCTCCTCTGTCACAAGGCGACGACACCGGCTGCCAGGTCCCGCCCCCATTCGATCCACCGCAACGTCGCCTGCCTGTCCTGTCACGGCTCGTCGGCACCCCTCCCGGAGAGCATGCGCAACCGGTCCGAGAACACCTGCTGGCTCTGCCACCAGGGGTCGTCGATCGAGGCGCCGCTCTACCTCCATCCCACCCCGGCGGACGGCAGGTGCCTGACCTGTCACGTCGCCGGCAAGGTCGGGGCCCTGCCGGCCGACCACGCCGACCGGACCGACGCGATGTGCTCCTCGTGCCACGGCCCGTCGTCCAGCCCGGCGCCGGTCGCGCCGCACGACCTCGCGTCCCGCGAGGGGATGTGCACGTTCTGCCATGGCGAGGGCGGGAAGTCGCAGTAGACCGTCCAGGGGCCGGATTCCGGGCCGACCCGTGCCAGTGGGTCCTCGCGATGCGACCGATGGCCCTACGCGAACCGACCACCGTCGGCGGATCGTGGTACCTGCGTCCCGCTCGTCTTGATTCGGGATGCCCAGCGCTGTCGAGGATCACCCGGTGCGATCGAACGGACATGCCCCCAACGGCAGGGAGAAGCTGGGCGTGCTCCTCGCGATCTTCGACTTCCCGATGCTCAACGCGGGCCTGCGCGACGTCATCGACGCCGAGCCCGACATGCAGGTGATCGGCGAGGTCGCCGGCCGCGACGCCATGCGCGAGGAGATCGCCCGGACCACCGCCGACGTCGTCATCGCGGAGTGCCTCCCGTTCGACCGCTCGGGCTGCTCGACCTTCCAGACGATCGAATCGATCCGGGCTGCCCGGCCGGGCACGAAGATCCTGGCCATCGAGTGCCGCTGCAGCAGCGAGCAGTTCTCGCTCGCCATCAAGGCCGGAGCGGACGGGTTCCTGACGCGCGAGGCGCAGGCCTCCGACATCGTCAACGCCCTGCGAGCGGTGGCCCGCGGCGAGACCTACGTCAGCCCGGCGATCGTCACCCGGATGGTCAACACCTACGTCCTCAAGTCCCCCCAGGGCACGCTCGAGGATCCCTACGAGAGGTTGAGCGAGCGTGAGCGCGAGGTCATGCTCCTGGCCGCGGTCGGCCACACGAACCGGGAGATCGCCCGCACCCTCCACCTCTCGGAGCAGACGATCCACAACTACCGGGCCAACGTCATGGAGAAGCTCGGCTTCCACGACCGAGTGGAGCTCCTGAAGTACGCCATCCGCCGCGGCCTGCTGAACGTCGCCGACCTCTAGGCGGGCCGGACCGGCACGCCGCGCGCGGCCACGCGAAGGGCGGGCTCGCGCTCCTGGCCACGCCGGCCCGGGAACGCAAGCGCGGGGGCCCGGCCCCAGGCCGAGACCCCGCGCAGGCGCCACGATGGCGGTCGATCAGCGGTCGATCCGCACCCGATCCGGGGCGAGCGTGCCCATGCCGAGAGAGCCATCGAGGCCGAGCGACTCCGCGATGCCGGTCGAGCGCCGGGACGGGATGAGGAGCGCGGCCAGCGCACCGACGGCCACGAGCGAGGCACCGACCCACAGGGCGGGCGCCAGGCCATCCACGAACGACTGCGGCGTCGCGTAGCCGCCGAAGGCCGAGAAGACGGATGCGAGCACGGCGACCCCGAACACGCCGCCGACCTCGCGGATCGTGTTGTTCGCGCCCGAGGCCCGGCCCTCCTCCTCGCGGCGGACCGCCGAGAGGACCAGGTTCGCGGTCGGGGCGAAGAAGAGGGCCATCCCCGTGCCGGCCACGACGAAGGCCGGGACGAAGGTGGCGTAGTCCACCGTCGGCGAGACCACGGCCGCCATCCAGGCGAGCCCGGCGCTCATCAGGCCCATGCCCGTCACGAGGATCAGGCGCGGGTGGATCCGGTCCGAGAGGGCGCCGGCGATCGGGGCGACGATGATCGGCATGCCGGTCCAGGGGAGGGTCCTCAGGCCCGCCTCGAACGGCGAGTAGCCCTGCACGACCTGGAAGAACTGGGCCAGCAGGAAGATCGAGCCGAACATCCCGAACGACATCAGGAAGCTGACGCCGTTGGCGGCGCTGAACTGGCGGCTGCGGAAGAGGCGCGGCGGGAGCATCGGGCTGGCCGTTCGGCGCTCCCAGGCCACGAACCCGGCAAGGAGCGCGGCGGCCGAGGCGAGCGCCACCACGATCGTGGCGCTGGCCCAGCCGTCGGCGTTGCCGTTGATGAGCGCCCAGACAAGGGCCAGGAGGCCGCTCGAGGCGAGCGCCAGCCCCGGGACGTCCAGCCGGGCGTCCGGGCCACGGCTCTCGACGAGGAGGGCCGCGGCCAGCGGGATCGTCAGGAGGCCGATCGGCACGTTGACCCAGAAGATCCACTGCCAGCTCACGCCCTCGACGATCGCGCCGCCGACGAGGGGTCCGAGGGCGATGGCGAGGCCGGCGATGCCGCCCCACGCGCCGAGGGCGAGGCCGCGCCGCTCAGGCGGGACGGCGGCGGAGAGCAGGGTGAGGGTCAGCGGCGTGACGACCGCGGCGCCCAGGCCCTGGACGGCGCGGGCCATCACCAGGGTGTCGCCCGAGCTCGAGAGGGCGGCCGCCGCCGAGCCGAGGGTGAAGATCGAGATGCCGGCGATGAAGACGCGCTTGCGCCCGAAGCGATCGCCGAGCGCGGACCCCGTCAGCAGCAGCACCGCGAAGGTCAGGGTGTAGGCATTGACGGTCCATTCGAGCTGGGCGAGCGAGACGCCGAGCTCGGCCTTGATGACCGGCAGGGCTGTGGTCACGACGAGGTTGTCGAGCGAGACCATGAACAGGGCGAGCGAGGTGATAAGAAACGTGGTCAGGGCGATCCTGCGGTTCACGATGGGGCTCCTCCGGCGGCCGGTCGGGCCGTCCTCTTGTTAGTAATCAACCACTACTTTCCAACGGCAAAGGGGGGGACGCGCGCTGATCTATGCAGGCCCCTCCTCGCAGATGCGCTGCCAGGCGACGTCCGCCTCGTCGAGCTCCATGGCCGCGGCCGCGTTGAGGAGCATCCCCTCGGCGAAGAAGGTCCGGAGGGTGGCGGCCGGCTCCCCCGACAGCTCCGCGACGCGCGAGACCAGGCGTGCGAACCGCCGGCGGACGACGGCGCGAATCTCCAGGTCGGCGCACGCGGCGAACGCGTGGAGCTGGAGCCGCAGCAGGGCGTGGTCGCCCAGCAGGTCGCCGTACGATCGGCCGATCGCGACCAGGGTGCCGTTGTATTCCGCCGAGAGCCCGACGACCGGGTGGTGGGCAGCCTCCTCGAAGGCGATCTCGATCCGGTCGTAGGTGCGCTCGATGGCGGCGATGAACAGCTCCCGCTTCGAGCCGAAGAGGCGGAAGAGATAGGGCTGGGAGACGCCGGCGCGGCGCGCGATCTCCTCGGTGGAGGTCCCCGCGTAGCCGCCCGCACCGAACGCCTCGACGGCCGCCGCGACGACGAGGACGCGCCGGTCGTCGGCGCTCATGCGGGGCGAGGTTGCGGCGCGATGGTGGATCGGGTGGCGCAGGGCGAGGCTCATGGAGCGGATGGTAGTGACCACTAACTACACTGTCAAGCCCCTGGTCCGGGTCCACGCCGGGGATGCCTCGCCAGCCTGCAGCGAGCTCGAGGGACTCCGCGCAGGGGGCCCGCCGGGCAGCCGCCTGGACGCTCCCCGACGGGAGCACGCTGCCGTACGTCGAGGTCGAGCTCCTCGACGTCCGGCACGGCCCGCCCGGGCGCGGTTGACAGGTGTCGCCAGATGGACGACAAAGCACCCATGGCCAGCCACCGGGTGGTGATCGTCGGCGGCGGGTTCGGGGGGCTCAACGCCGCGCGCGAGCTCGGCCGCGACCCGCGGGTCACGGTGACCCTCGTCGACCGGCGCAACTTCCACCTCTTCCAGCCACTGCTCTACCAGGTCGCCACCGGGGCCCTCTCGCCGGGCGACATCGCCCAGCCGCTCCGCTCGATCCTCCGCCGCAACCGCAACACGACGGTCCTCCTCGGCGAGGCGATCGGCCTCGATCTCGAGCGCCGCGAGGTCCTCCTTTCCGATCGCGGCCCGATCCCGTACGACACGCTCGTCGTGGCCACCGGTGCCCGCTTCTCGTACTTCGGGCACGACGCCTGGGCGCCGAACGCCCCGGGCCTCAAGTCCGTCGACGACGCACTCGAGATCCGGCGACGGATCCTGATCGCCTTCGAGGCCGCGGAGCGCGAGCAGAGCCACGATCGCCGCCTCGAGTGGATGACCTTCGTGGTGGTCGGCGGCGGCCCGACCGGCGTGGAGCTTGCCGGCGCCCTCGGCGAGATCGCCAACGACACGCTGCGGCGCGACTTCCGCTCCATCAACCCGCCGGACGCCCGGATCATCCTCGTCGAGGCCCTCGATCGGATCCTGCCTCCCTATCCGCCAGACCGCTCGGCGTCGGCGGCCCGGCAGCTGGGACGGCTCGGCGTCGAGGTCCGGACGGGGACGCGGGTGGTCGACGTCGACGAGCGCTCCGTCCGGGTCGTGGTCGGCGAGGTCGAGGAGGAGATCGCCGCCAGGACGGTCCTGTGGGCCGCCGGCGTCCAGGCGTCGAGCTTCGCCCGGGCTGTCGCGGCGGCGACCGGGGCCGCCACCGACCGGGCCGGCCGGATCGTGGTGGGCCCCGACCTGGCCATCGCCGGGCACCCCGAGATCCTCGCCATCGGCGACGCGGCCGTCCAGCCCTGGCGCACGGGGCGGCCGGTCCCGGGCGTCGCCCAGGGCGCGATCCAGCCAGGGCGATTCGCGGGCAGGGTGATCCGGCGACGCCTGGCCGGGGAGACGATCCGGCCGTTCCGCTACCGGGACAAGGGCGACGTGGCGGTCATCGGTCGCCTCGCCGGGGTCACCAACATCGGCTGGCTCGGGCCGTTCGGGCGCCAGGGCGGGTTCACGGCCTGGCTCCTCTGGCTGGGGATCCACATCTTCTACCTGATCGGGTTCTCCAACCGGATCGTCGTGCTGATCCGCTGGGCGTGGAGCTTCGCCACCAGCGGCCGCGGGACGCGCCTCATCACCGGCTCACCCTTGCTCCCCCCGATCGAGGAGCCGGCGCCGCCGGCGTGGACGGCGGACGGGCGCGCAGCGCCGGAGCAGGTCGAGGCCGAGGTCGGCCGGCCACGTGCGTCCTGACCAGGGCGGCCGGGGTGGTCGCGTTGCGCAGCCCTTGGGTAGTCCCCGGGCCACCGATTCGAGATTGCGCCCGGTGGCCTCGTCGGGTACAAGAAACGTTGGCCTCACCGGCGCGCTGGCAGGCGGGTACCCTGTCAGACGACCGTCATGGGGACGACTCTCAGCGTTCGTTCCTGCGTCCCCGCGATGCGGCGGCCGCAGCCAGCGGGCGGTCGCCGTCTGTCGGAGGAGCATGCCACGTTGCGAACCCTGACTCGGGCGTCCGGACCCCGGGCGGTCGACCTCGCGGTCGCCCGCCTGCGGCCCGAGCTGCCCGGACTCCTGGCGGCGGCGTTCGCCGTGGCGCTCGTGCTCGCGCTCTCCGACCCGCTGGGGGGCCTGGGGACGACCGGCCGGGAAGCATACTGCTACTGGGTGCCGGTGCTCTCGAACATGTACGCGCTGTCGGACTGGACGTCGCCGGTGGCGTACGTCTACTCGCCGGCCTTCCTGCAGGCCCTGGCACCCCTGAAGGCACTGCCGTGGCAGGCGTTCCTCGGGCTGTGGACGGTTCTCCTGCTGCTGGCGATCCGCTTCCTGTCCGGCCCGCGACTCTGGGCCGCGGCCATCGCCTTCGCCACGTTCGAGCTGGTGGGCGGGAACACCCACCTGCTCCTGGCCGGCGCGATCGTCGTCGGGTTCCGCTGGCCGGCAGCCTGGGCGCTCGTCCTGCTCACCAAGGTCACGCCCGGGGTCGGCCTCCTGTGGTTCGCCTTCCGGGGTGAGTGGCGGCATCTCGCGATCGCCCTCGGGGCGACGGCCGCGATCGCCGCCCTCTCGTTCGCGATCGTCCCGTCCGCCTGGGCCGACTGGATCGGCGTCCTCGTGGCGAGCGCCGGCAAGACACCGGCAACGTGGGCCGCGATCAGCGTGCCGCTCGTGCTCCGACTCCTCGTCGCCGTCGTCATCGTGGCGTGGGGAGCGCGGACGGATCGCCGCTGGACGGTCCCGGTCGCGGCGATGGTGGCGCTTCCGGCCGTCTGGTTCGGCAGCCTGAGCATGCTGCTCGCCATCATCCCGCTGCGGGGCAGCGGGACCGACCGGGCCGGATCACCGGCCACGTCCGAGGCGCCCGACCGTCTTCGACGCGGCCCCCTGGCACCGGTGGGCAGCCGGAGCGCCTGACCGACGAGGGGACCCGGAGGGCCGGCGTGAGCCCTCAGGCCCGTCCGACGGCGACGAGCTGGGTCGCGCCGCGGACGCCCACCTCGCGGAGCCGCGCACGCAGGGCCTCGCCGCGCGCCTGGAGCTCCGGGTCTCCCTCGGCCATGGCCACGTGCCGGTCGATGGCCGCCTCGAGGTCCGCGACGGTCGCCGGGTCGTGGGGATCCTGGTCGGGGTCGGCGAGGTCGAAGACGCGAAGCTCGGAGAGCCCGAGGCCCTCGACGATGTCGAAGATCGCCGCCCTGGCGTACGTCTGCCGGTGCATCTGGCCGCCGAGTCGGTTCACGGCGGCCCACCAATGGTGCAGGAGGACGTGCGTCATCTGCGTCTCCGACTGGCCGTCGCGGTACATCTCGTTGACGACGAGGTGGCCGTGGGGGCGGAGGACGCGCAGCATCTCGGCCAGCACGGGGGCGGGGTCGGCGAAGTGGTGGAGCGAGTTGGAGACGCAGACGGTGTCGAACGAGCCGCCCGGGAAGGCGAGGCGGTGGGCGTCCATCCGTTCGAAGCGGACATCGGGGCGATCGCCGAACGCCTCGGCGAAGGCGGCCGCCCGCTCGTCGTTGGCATCGATGCCGACGATCTCCTCGTGGTCCAGGAGGCCATCCAGGAGGAAGCGGACGAAGCCTCCAGTCCCGGTCGCGACATCGAGCACGCGGCCGCCAGAGAGGTGGCCGATCACGCGCTTCGGATCGATGGGGGTCATCCCGCGTCGCTCATCGGTTCGATCGTAACGGCTTGAGGGGGCCCGGAGACCGGAGCCGAGAGTCAGCAGCTCGGTGCCACTGGTGTCACGCCGGGTCGTACACCGGCCCGATTGTCGCGCGGGGGGGCGCGATGGCCCCCAACCGGGCCCCGATTCCACTCCGCCTGACAAGGATCCGAAGATCGTGCGGGGGATGTCGGCCAAACCGCGGATTTGCCGATTCCGCGAGCGCGGAACGCGCAGGAGTGTCAGGCCGGGTGGCACGGGCGGCTCGCGGATGGCCCTGCGGCGCGGTCGGGTACGCTGCCGCGATGGATGCCGACACGCCCGCCGGATCGGGCACGCCCACGCCCGCCCCGCAGGCCGACACGCCGGCGCCCGCCCCGCAGGCCGACACGCCGGCGCCCGCCCCGCAGGCCGACACGCCGGCGCCCGCCCCGCAGGCCGACACGCCCGCCCTGCGGGCGCTTGCGGGATCGGGCGTTCCGCATGCCGTCGTCCGGACGGTGCCAGCCCGGAGCGCCGAAGAGAGCGCCGCGCTCCAGGGGATCGACGCCGCATCCCTGCTCCGGACGATCGTCGTGCGGCGGGCCGCCGACGACTACGTCTTCGTCCTCGTGCCGGCCGGGCGCCGGATCGACTGGCCACGCCTGCGCGCCCACCTTGGCGTGAGCCGCCTCTCCCTCCCCGACGCGGAGGAGGCGCGCGCCGTGACCGGCTACGAGCGAGGGGCGATCACGCCGTTCGGGGCGACGCGGGCGTGGCCGGTCATCGCCGACGGCAGCGTGACGGGACGGGCCCGGGTCGCGATCGGCGGAGGGGCCCGCGGGGTGAACCTGCACCTCGAGGCCGGGGACCTCGTGAGGTCCCAGGGCGCGGAGGTCGTCGACGTCAGCGAGCCCGAGGCGCCTGTCACAGGCTGACCGTCAGGCCACCGGCTCCGGTGGACGGGCGGTAGTCGACTCGTAGCCCGAGAGGATCGGGTAACGCCGGATGACGGCCGCCAGCCCCACCAGGCAGAGGATCCCACCCGAGATCACCGAGAGCTGCGGCCCGACGGCGGCCGCGACGGCGGCCGCCTCCGCGTCGCCGAGGCGCGGGCCGCTGGTGACCACCAGGATGTGGATCGAGGCCACCCGCCCGCGGAGCTCGTCGGGCGTCTCGAGCTGGACGATGGCGGATCGCACGACCGCGCTGAAGACGTCGGCGGCGCCGGCCAGGGCGAGGAAGAAGAGGGCCAGGGGGAAGCTCCAGGCAGAGAGGCCGAAGGCGGTGATCGCCAGGCCCCAGGCGCCCACGGCGAGGATCACGGCCCGGCCCGGGTGGCGAATCCGCCCGACCCAGCCGGTCAGGGCGGCGCCGACGAGGGCGCCCGCGGCCGGCGCCGCCGCGAGGAGCCCCACCCCGGCCGGGCCTGCCCGGAAGACGTCGAGGGCGAGGGCCGGGAAGAGCGAGGTCGGCATCCCGAAGACCATCGCCACGAGGTCGATCACGAACGTGCTGAGGACGATCGGCCGGCCGCGCACGTAGCGCAGCCCCTCGGCGATGGTGGCCACGCTCGGCCGGGCGGCACCCGGATGGGGCGGGATGGGGGCGATGACGAGGATGGCCGCGATCGCTGCGCCGAAGGTCACGACGTCGAAGGCGAAGGCAGCCGCGACGCCGGCCGTGGCCAGGAGGAGGCCGCCGAAGGCGGGGCCGACGACGGCCATCGCCTGGAAGCCGAGCTGGTTGAGGGCGATGGCTGCAGGGAGGCGCTCCCGGGGCACCAGTCGCGGGATGGCGGACGTGCGGGCCGGCTGGTCCACGGCTCCGAGCCCCGCCGCGAGGAAGGCGACAGCGTAGTAGCCGACGAGCGGCGCGCCGGGTGTGAGGGCAAGGACGAGGAGCCCGCCGCTGGCTCCCGCCAGGCCGAGCTGGGTGAGTAGCAGGAGCTTCCGCCGGTCGACCGCGTCCGCGACGGCGCCGCCGCCAAGGGCGAAGACGAGGATCGGGACCAGCTGGACGAGAGCGAGGAGCCCGACGGCAAGCGTCGAGCCCGTGAGGACGTAGAGCTGGAACGGGAGGGCCACCACGGTGACCTGGCGGCCGGCCCCGCTGATGAGCTGGCCGAGCCACAGGAAGCGGTAGTCGCGGTCGCGACGGAGGGGCTCGACGTCGAGGAGGATGCCGCGCAGGCGCCCGCGACGGTCGGGGGCGCGGGCGGCGGACATGGCGGCAAGGATAGGTGGCGCCGCGCCGCCCATCCCGCGCGACCGGGCCCCGGCCTCCTGCGGACTCGCCTACCCTGTGGGCGTGGAGCGCTACGAGGACGTCTCGTTCTGGCTTGAGACCGCCGGCGACCTGACGCCGCGTCCCCCGCTGGCCGGCACGACGACCGCGGACGTGGCCATCCTCGGCGCCGGCTACACCGGGCTGTGGACCGCCTACTACCTCCTCAAGCGCCAGGCTGACCTGCGGGTCGTGGTCGCCGAGGGCGAGATCGCGGGCTTCGGGGCGTCCGGGCGGAACGGCGCATGGTGCGCCCCGGACCTCAACATCTCGATGGACCGCCTCGCCCGCCTCCACGGCGACGACGCGGCGCGGCGAACGCAGCAGGCGACTTACGACGCGGTCGACGAGGTCGGGCGCGTGGCAGCCCTCGAGGGCCTCGACGTCGGCTTCCACAAAGGCGGCGAGCTGCTCGTCGCCCGAGGGCCCCACCAGGTGCCGGCGATCGAGGAGGCGTTCCGGGAGTACGAGCGCTTCGGGTTCGGCGACCGCTACCGGCTCCTGGACGCGGCCGGCGTGGCCGAGCGGGTCCGCATCGCAGGCAGCCTGCGCGGGCTCTGGTCGCCGAGCGCCGCGGTCGTCCATCCCGGCAGGCTCGTCCGCGGGTTGGCCGCCCTCGTCGAGCGGATGGGCGCCCGGATCGTGGAGCGGACGCCCGTCTCCGACTTCCGGGGAGCGGCCGGCCGGGCGCCGGGCGCCCTGGTCACGGCGCGCGGCGAGATCCGCGCCCCGATCCTCGTCCTCGCCGGCGAGGCCTACCTGACCCGCCTGGCGAGGCTCCACCGCCAGCTCGTCCCGATGTACTCCCTCATCGTCCTGACGGAGCCCATCGACGACGCCCGCTGGGCGGAGATCGGCTGGGCCGGCCACGAGGTCGTCGCGTCGGCTCGACTCTCGATCGACTACCTCTCGCGCACCGCCGACGGTCGGATCCTCTTCGGCGGGCGCGGCGCTCCATATCGGCTCGGCTCGCCGATCCGCGACCGCTACGACCGCCACGACCGGACCCACGAGATGCTCCGCGGCTTCGTCCGGGCATGGTTCCCGATGCTCCACGACGTCCGCTTCACGCACGCCTGGGGCGGTCCGCTGGGAATGCCGCGCGACTGGCACCCGACGATCGCCTTCGACCGGCGGAGCGGGATCGCGACGGCCCGCGGCTACGTGGGGCACGGCGTCTCCACGGCCAACCTGGCGGGACGCACCCTGGCCGACCTGATCGCGGGCGAGCGCAGCGACCTCACCGAGCTGCCGCTCGTCGGCCACCGCAGCCCGGATTGGGAGATCGAGCCGCTCCGCTGGCTGGGCATCCGCTACACACAGGGCGCCATCGCCCGCCTCGACCGCCGCTCGGAGGCAACGGGGCGACCGCCGACGGGCCGCTCCCTCGCCGAGCGGATCGCGCAGCACTGAGGCCGAGACGACGAGCCGCACCGAGCCCGGGGTCCGGTCCGACCTCCGCGACCGGACCCTCGTCTTCGCCACCCGGGCGACGCGGATGTTCGGCTACGGCCTCGTCTCGGTCGTCCTCGTCCTCTACCTCGCCGCGATCGGCCTCTCGGGGGCGACCATCGGGCTCGTCCTGACGCTGACGCTGCTCGGCGATGCCGCGATCTCGCTCTGGCTCACGACGCACGCGGACCGCGTCGGGCGGCGGCGGGTGCTCCTCGCCGGGTCGCTCCTGATGTGCGTGGCGGCCGCGGGCTTCGCCGCGTCGACGTGGCTGCCCGTCATCGTGCTGGCGGCCACGATCGGCGTGATCAGCCCGAGCGGCAACGAGGTCGGCCCCTTCCTGGCCGTGGAGCAGGCGGCGCTCAGCCAGATCACCCCGGACTCCCGGCGCACGAGCGTCTTCGCCTGGTTCAACCTGGCCGGCTCGTTCGCGACGGCGGCCGGGGCGCTGGCCGGCGGGGGACTCGCCGGCGGCCTGATCGCCACCGGGATGGCGGCTGAGGACGCGTATCGCGCGGTCATCGTCGCCTACGCCGTCGTTGGGCTCGTCCTGGCGGTCCTCTTCTGGCGGATCTCGCCGGCGATCGAGGTCCGGGACGCCCCCGACGTCACGGTGGCGCGCCGCCTCGGACTCCATCGCTCGCGGGGAACGGTGGCCCGGCTGGCCGCCCTTTTCAGCCTCGACGCGTTCGGCGGCGGGTTCGTGGTCCAGTCGCTCATCGCCTACTGGTTCCACCTCCGCTTCGGCGCGGACCCGGCCCTGATCGGGGGCATCCTCTTCGGCGCCAACCTGCTGGCGGGGATCTCGTCGCTGGCGGCGGCCCGGATCGCGGCCCGCATCGGCCTCATCGAGACGATGGTCGTGACGCACCTCCCCTCGAACGTGCTGCTCATCCTCGTCCCGCTCATGCCGACGCTGCCGCTCGCCGCGGCCGTCCTCCTCGTCCGGTTCTCGATCAGCCAGATGGACGTCCCGACCCGCCAGTCGTACACCATGGCGGTCGTGGATCCCGACGAGCGATCGGCGGCGGCTGGGATCACCGGCATCGCCCGGAGCGTCGGCGCCTCGATCTCGCCGCTCGCGGCGGCCCCGCTGGTGGCGACGGCCGGGCTGGCTGGCCTGCCCTTCGTGCTGGCCGGCAGCGTGAAGATCGCCTACGACCTCCTCCTCTGGCGGTCGTTCCGGGGCCGGGGGGCGGCGGGCGACCCCGGTCGCCGCTGAGCGCCGCAACCGGCCGTCGGTGAGGCAGGCCCCCATCCGGACGCGGGCACCGCACGGTCTTCCCCTGCCGGCGTCGGGCCCTGATACTGCGCGGGTCGGGTCGGAGCAGGGAGGGCGACCGTGGAGACCATCCGGGACATCCTGGCCTCGCACGGGTCGGGCATCTCGCGCGACGGCCTGCTGGCCTGGGCGCGCCTGCGCGTCGACCCGCACCTGACAGAGGCCCAGTTCGACGCGGCGATCGCGGAGCTGGGCGACGAGGTCGTGGACGTCCAGGGCTTCCTCTACCTGCGCGAGCACGCGCCGGCCGGGTACGCCGAGCCGGACGCTGCCACGGCGACCCCGCAGACGGCCGTCGCACCCGCCATCGACCCGGGGCTTGGCGGCCCGGCGGCCGAGCTGCCGGGCAGCCCGCCGGCGGCGGCCTGGCCGTCGCCGCCGTCGCCGCCCCCTCCCGGGGGCCCGGCCTGGACGCCGCCGATCGGCGAGCCCGGAGCCGCCGGCTCCTGGCCGGCGCCCCAGGCCGCGAGCGGGCGGCGAACCATGGTCGCGGCGGCGATCGGCGTCGCGGTCTTCCTCGGCGTCGCCGGCCTCGGCGCGGTCGCCCTCCGCCAGGGTGAGGCCGCCTCGACCCCCGCCGTCCCGACGCCGACCGCGGGGACGGTCGTCGACGCAGGGGCGATCGCCGTCGGGGACTGCCTGATCCTGCCGTCCGAGGATCAGTTCGACGAGGTTCGCACGCTCGACTGCACGGAGGCTCACGACGGCGAGGTCTTCCTCCTCGTCGACCACCCGGACGGCGACTACCCTTCCGACGCCGAGTTCGAGGGGTTCGTCGACGCGCAGTGCCGTCCTGCCTTCGCCTCGTACACCGCCAGCGAGCTCGCAGACCAGGACGTCCTCACCTACGGGTGGTTCACCCCGACCGAGAGCGCCTGGGAGCGCGGCGACCGCGAGGTCGCCTGCTACCTGACGCCGGCCGACGGGTCGCGGACGAGCCAGTCCTATCGCGGCGCCAACCCCTGACGCCGACGGGCCGGATCCCCCTGGGGAGCGCTCAGGCCAGGGCGGCGGCCACGCCCGGCAGCACCGCGGCAAGCCCGAACGGGGCGCCGGCGGCCCGCACGAGGGCCTCCATCGCCGCCTCTACGCCCGGATCGAGCGCGGGCCGCCGATACGAGGCCAGGAGCTCCCCCACGCGGAGTCGGGCCCGGGCAGCGGCGTCGGGTCGCCCCTCGTCCTCCCAGGCCCGCAGCGAGGCCCGGTCGATGACCGCCGTCGGCAGGGCCTGCTCGCTCCGGAAGAGCCGCCGCGTCTCGACGAGCTCCAGGAAGCGGGCCTCCGGGCCGGCCGCCCGGATCATGGCCGTGGCCAGCGTGTCGGTCGGCGTCGCCACGCCCCGGAGGAGCCGCTGGACCATGGCGATCCCTTCGGCGTCGAGGACGAGCTTCTCGGCGCTCTGGCAGCGGAGCGAGTCCAGCATCCCGGAGCCGGAGATCATGTCGATCCCGGCCAGGGCCCCCACCAGCGCCCCCAGCCCGCTCTCCAGGCCGGCCTGGTGATCGATCACCTTGCCGTCCGTCGCCCCCAGGTACCCGTGGGTCGGGAGGTTGAGGTCCTTGCCCACCTGGGCGTAGGCGGCGTCGAGCATGGCCGTCTCGATGGCGCCCATCGGGGTCACGCCCGTCCGCATGTCGACGATCGCCGGGGCCCCGCCCCAGACGATGGGCGCGCCGGGAGCGGCCAGCTGGTGGATCGCGATGCCGGCCAGGCACTCCGCGGCGTGCTGGACGACCGAGCCGACGAGGGTGACCGGTGCCGCGCCGCCGGCCAGCGGCATCGACACCATCTCGACCGGGACCCGGGCCCGGGCGAGGTCCACGAGGTTCCGCGCCCCGAAGGCCGTCCAGGTGAGCGGCGGGGAGGGGCAGACGTCGAAGACGGCCCGCGGCCGGGCGGCCAGCGCCGCGCGCCCGCCGGCGTCGAGGGCCAGGAGGTCGATCATGGCCGCCGTGCCCAGCGGGCTGAAGGCGCCGGTCACGACCGGCTTGGCCGAGCCGAGGAGGACGAGGAAGAGGCGGTAGAGGTCGCCGATCTCCGCCGGGACGTCTCCGCAGACGACGGCCGTCGACTGGGCGGCATAGGCGGGCAGCATCTCGGCCACGCGGATGAGCCGGACGAGGTCGTCGGCCTGCGACGGCCGGTGGTCGCCGCTGACAGGGTCCAGGACGTTGACCCCGGACGATCCGGGATCGAACTGGACCACGCCGGCGCCGTAGCGGACGGCCGGGCTGCCGGCCCGGTCGAAGAGGTCGAACGAGGCCGGGACCGTGGCCAGGGCGCCCTCCACGATGGAGGCGGGAAGACGGACGGTCTCGCCGTGGACCGCGGCGCCGGCACCGGCCAAGAGGTCGATCGCCTCGGCGTCCTGGACCCGCACGCCGGGGTCGAGCAGGAGCTCGTAGGCCTCCTCGAGGATCCGGCCGACGAGGTCCGGTCCGAGGAGCCGGAGCGTCGGCCGGAGGGGCTCGGCTGCCGGGCTCACCGGGGAGCCCCGGCGGCAAGGCCGTCGACGACCGTCGGCGCGGGCTCGACCCCGGCCTCGCCCTCGACGGCGTGGACGATGCGGGCGAGCTCGGCGGCGAGCGTCGCCTGGAGCGGCTCGGGCTGGTGGGTCGCGAGGAGCTCGCGCGCCTTCGCGTTGGCCCAGGCGCGCGGCCCGCCGCCCTCCGCCTCGACGACGCCCATCGGGCGGCGATCCATGAAGCGCGGCCGCCACAGCTCGCGCATGTGGCGCCGGGTGTGCGGCGCGGTCAGGTAGTCGCCGGCCGGTCCGACCTCGGCGATCGTCGCCAGGGCAAGCGACTCGTCGTCGACCGGGATGCCGCGCAGCGTCGCCCGGACGATCGAGAAGATCTCGGCATCGAGGAGGAGCTGCTCGTGGGACCAGATCCGGCTGCCGTTCAGGAGCCCGAGTCCCAGGAGCATGTCGGAGCCGACCGCGGAGGCGAGGAAGGCCGACAGGGCGTTCTCCACGCCGGCCTGCCAGTCGGGCGCCTTGGCGCCCGTGGCGAAGGCGCCCATGGAGAGCGGGACCCGGTAGAAGTCGGCCAGCTGGTTCGTCGCCGCGCCGAACAGGAAGTCCTCGGGGCCGCCGCCCGTGTAGGCGCCCGAGCGGAGGTCGATCGCCGTCTGGGCCGCCGCGTAGTAGACGGGGCAGCCGGGGTAGGCGATCTGCATCAGGGCCATCGCCGAGACGACCTCGGCATTGCCGACGACGAGCGAGCCGGCGAGCGTCGCCGGGCCCGTGAATGCGGCCGAGGCCATCGTCATGAAGCCGACGGGGATCCCGGCCTCGGCCGCCTCGAAGGCGGCATCGATGCTCCCGCCGTCCTGGCCGAGCGGGCTCGTCGTGCACTGCATCATGGAGAGGACGGGGCGCTCCCGGAGAGCCGCCCGACCCCCGGCGATCGCGGCCGCCATCTCGATCGCGGCCCGGGCCTCCCGCGCGGTGACGATCGATTCCGTCTGCACGTGCTTGGTGCTGTTGGCCCAGCACGCGAGGAGCTCATGGAGCGAGCGTGACGCCGCCGGTCGGTCCTGGGCGGAGACCGGGATCCAGTGGAACGAGACCTCGTCGAGGGCGTCGGCGAGGCGGGCGATCTCGGCGACGTCGGCGATCCCGGATGGGCGCCGCTCCCCGGTCTCGAGGTCGGCGACCTCGATCCCGCAGCCGTCGGTCGCGGCGTACACGTGGGTCCCGTCGAGCGGCAGGTCGAGGCGCGGGTCGCGGGCGGCCAGCGGGTAGGCCGCCGGGGCGGTCGCCAGGGCGGCCTCGATGAGGCGGGCCGGGACGCGGGCCACCTGGCTCGTCCGGTCCACCGTCGCGCCGGCGGCCTCCCAGCCGTCGAGCGCCCGGGTCGAGGGGAAGCGGACGCCGACGGTCTCGATGACGTGCAGGGTCGCCTCGTGGATGCGGGCGATCGCCTCGGCATCAAGGACCTCGACGCGGATCCCGCCGATGAGGGCGGGATTGACCGTTGCGCTCATCGGGCCGTCCCCCCGCCCGCGGCACCGCCCGCGGCGCCCGCGCCGACGAGCCGCCTGGCGAGCTCGACCGCGCCCATGGCGTCCTCGGAGTACCCGTCGGCGCCGATCTCCGTCGCCCAGGCGCCGGTGACCGGGGCGCCGCCGACCATGACCTTGACCTGCGGGCGCAAACCGGCCTCCTGCAGCGCGGCGATGACGGTGCGCTGGCCGGTCATCGTCGTGGTCAGGAGGGCGGAGAGGCCGACGATGTCGGCGCGATGCTCCTGGGCCGCCTCGACGAAGCGCTCGGGCGCGACGTTCACGCCGAGATCGTGGACCTCGAAGCCGGACGTCGAGAGGAGCATCCCAACCAGGTTCTTGCCGATCTCGTGGATGTCGCCGGCGACGGTGCCGATCACGACCCGGCCGGCGACGATCCGCTCGACGGCGGCCGCCTTCAGCTCCGGCTCGAGGACGGCGAGCGCTCGCTGCATCGCCCGGGCGGCCAGCATCATGTCGGGGAGAAACAGGTCGCCGGCGGCGAAGCCGGCGCCGACCTCCTTCATGCCGGGCATGAAGCCCTCGTCGATGGCCGCCAGGGGCGGGATCCCGGCCGCGATGGCGGCCCTGGCGGCGGCCTCGGCCGCGGCAGCGTCGCCGTCGACGACGGCCTGGCGCATCGCCTGGAACTCGGTCTCGGTCACGGGTGTGCTCCTCGGTGCGTCGCGTGCTGGATGGGGTGGAGGTGGCAGGGAGCCCGCCGCGCGGCGGGTGGGATGCGGCGCCGCCGGCCGTCAGAGCCCGGCCGTCGCCTCGGCGCGGTCGACGACGGCGCGCACTGCCCGCTCGACGTCGGGCTCCAGCGGGGACGGCACGGCGGTCCCGAGGAGGTCCTCGACCCGGGCGGCGGCCCGCTGGCCGAGGGTCGTCGAGCCCGCCGCGCGCCAGGCTTCGTACCCCCGGCGATCGATGAGGGTGGGATACCACCGCTCCCGGTAGTGGCTGAGCGTGTGGTCCGTCTCCAGGTACGACCCGTCGACCCCGTGTGCATCGACGAGGTCGAGGGCGAGGGCCTCGTCGGAGACGTCGACCGGCCTGATGAGGGCGTTGATCCAGCCAGCCAGCTCGTCGCAGATCGCGAGCTGGACGAGCGACCCGGTGAGGCCCGACTCGAGGTACCCGCAGTCGTGGATGAGGTGGCCGCCGGCGAGGGCGTCGGCCAGCATCGTCAGGGCCGCCTCCGCAGCCGACTGCTCGTCGACGGTCTTCGAGTCACTGCCCGCCCCCAGGCTGAACATCGGCAGGCCCCAGCGATGGGCCAGCGAGGCAGCGACCCCCTTGGGCTCCGGTCCGGCATACGGATCGACCATCGTCCGCAGGTCGAGGGAGTCGCCCCCGAAGGCGGGGACCACGATCGGCGCACCCTCGCGGGCGAGCTGGGAGAGGACGACGCCGGCGAGGATCCCGGCCGTGTTGATGGCGATCGTGCCGGCCAGGGTGATGGGGCCGGTCGTGCCGCCGGAGGTCACCGGGATCCAGAGGGCTGGCACGCTCCGCTCCGCGCAGACGAGGAGCTTGCGGACGGAGTCTTCGTTGAAGAGGAGGCCGCGGGTGACGTTGATGTAGACCGCCACCTGGGGTCGGTCCGCGTGGGCCGCCCGGCCGCCGGCCACGATCTCGGCCATCTCGAGGGCGTCCAGCATCCCCGCCAGCTCGTACGTCACGAGGACGATCGGCTTGCGGGTGCGGGCCAGGAGCTCCGCGGCCTGGTACCGGTCGGCCCGGGTCTGGTCCATGTCGGAGGGCAGGAACATCGACATGACGAAGTCGATGTTCGGCAGGGCGTCGGCGAGAGCGAGGCCTTCGTGGAGGTCGGCAGAGGTGGCACGGCGCCGCTCGCCCGTCCGGTGATCGAGGACGTTGAGGCAGTCCGACCCCGTGCCGAAGTAGTGGCGGCGGCCGGCGACGAGGATGGCCGGGCGGCCGGCCCGGTCGTGCAGGGTGATCGACGTGGGGGCCGTCGCGAGGGCCCGGGCCACGAGCCGTCGCGGGATCCGCGCCCGGCTGCCGTCCACGCTGGCGCCGGCGTCGCGCAGGAGCGCGAGCGCCTCCGGGACGGGCACCTCGACGCCGGTCTGCTCGAGGATCTCGAGGGCGGCCTCCTCCAGACGGGCAGCGGTCGGCGGCCCGAGGCGATCCCAGCGCGGGGTCTCGCGCGGCGTCTCGCGCGGCTCGATCACATCGCCTCCTCCACCACGACCGCGAGGTGGGTATGCCACTCCACCCTGCGAGGGTGGACGGCGGGGCAGAGCCCGCGACAGTGACCTTCGGCCCGATTCCGGCCCTGTCGCCGGGCACCGGGCGCGGTCGGTGCCGGTCGGCCCTCGCGCGTGGTCAGTCGGCCCCGGCGGCCGGCGCTCCGAGCAGCTCCACGATCTCGCGGGCAGGCCGGTGGACGCCCAGCAGGATCGGCGTGTCGCGGACGGTCGAGCGCCGCCCCTCCGTCGCCCGCAGGTCGCGGACGAGGGCCGAGAAGGCGGCCAGGTCGTCGGTCTCGTACGCGACCAGGAAGTCCTGGTCGTCGAGGCCGAACGAGTAGACCAGGAGCTGGCGGACCTGGGGGTAGGCATGGCCGACGCGCATGTGCTCGTTCATCGAGCCCTGGCGGATCTCGCGGGGCAGGAGATACCACTCCGTCGCCTTGGTGAACGGGTAGACGATGAGGTATCGGGAGCGCTCGCCTTCGAACAGGGACTGTTCCTGTCCGGTCAGACGGGCGACGTACTGCGACTCGCCGACGAGACCCGTGAAAGCCTGGCGGACGACCAGCCACGACCCGAGGCCGGCACACAGGATGCGGGCGGCCTCCTCCTCGAGTCGGTCGACGGAGGGGGCCATCTGCCAGATGAGCAGGTCGATGCCGGCCTTCAGGCCGACCAGCGAGTACGCCTCCGTCACGACGCCGTCGCCAGGGGCGAGCGCCTCGACGAACGCGTCCGCGGTGCTCCGCCGGCTGGCCGCGTCGAGCCGCCGCCAGGCCGGATCGAGGCCGAGGGCCAGCGCCCGGACGAAGCGGGCGCTCACCCGTGCTCCAGGCGGCTGCCCGTCTCGAGGGTGTGGCCGGTCATCATCGCCACGAGGAGGCGATCCGTCGCGGCTTCCGCGTCGGCGAGGAGCGCGGTCGCCTCGCGCGTGTCGAGGCCGCGCTTCCGGGAGAGCACGGCAAGCTCGCCGACGAACGGGCTGCGGAACCACAGGAAGCGCTCCACCGACTCGCCGAGCGAAGCCCCAAGGATGGCGGACTCCCGACCGTAGGCCGCCGCGAGCTGGGATGCCTCGCGCAACCTGGCGGCGGCCACGTCCGCGTCGGGGGCGTCGAGGTGCTCCAGGAGGAGGCGGACGAGGTCCCGCCCGCGCGACCGGAAGGTGTCGCGCGCGGCGCCCGGGAGGCCCGCGATCCACGGCCGCTCGCGCGGGTCCCGAAGCGACCCCCGCCGGTGGTACGCCCGGGCAATCCGCTCCGGAGAGGCGCCGAGCCGGGCCAGGGTCGGGCGCCGGGCTCGCGGCGCCGGGAGCAGGCCGCTGATGGCGGCGCGCGAGAAGCGGCGATGGCCTCCCGGCGTGGTGAAGACCGGCACCCGGCCGTCGTCCGCCCAGCGCCGCAGCGTCCCGGGCGCGATGCCGAGCATCCGGCTCGCCTCGCCCAGGCCGATCCAGGCGGTCGCGGCACGCGGGACGGGCGACTCGTCGAACTTCACCATTCCTCCCTGTACCTGCGCGATTATGCACTATGATCCGCGGGCTCAGCCCGGCTCCGCTCCGGCGGTTGGCACGGTGGCTGCGGCGCAGTCACGCCACCGCTCCGGCGGAGACGATCGAGCAGGAGGTCGGCGCTCGGTGGGATCGCTCGAATTGCTCATCCCGGATGTATCGATCGATCTGGCATGGCCGGGTCCGCATGCCGCTCGATGGACCGCCGGGTCGGCGCGATTGTGCGTGCCGATCCATGGCCGCGGGCTCCCTCCGCCCGCAGACTCTCGCCCGGGGGCCGCGAGGATCGGGGGTCATGGAAGCGAGCGAGATGAGCGAGTTGCCTCTATCGCCCGGCGCCGGGAGCGCACGAGGGCTGCGCCGATGAGTCCCGTCCCCGGCGCTCCGGCTGCCACCCGCTGGCTCTCCGCTGGCGAGGCCAGCGCCGTCCTGGGCGTCTCCACCGCCACCCTCCGCCGCTGGGCCACGGAGGGGCGGCTCGCCTCCATGACCACCCAGGGCGGGCACCGCCGCTTCGCGCGCTCCTCGGTCGAGGCGCTCCTCCCCCGGCCGGCGAGGATCGCCACCGTCGTCGCGGCCGCGGCGACCGCGGACCAGATCAGCCGGGCGTACCGGCGGTCGCTGCGCGCCGACGGGGCGCCGCCGGCCTTCCTCGACCGCGTCCCCAGCGGCGAGCTGCAGCCGCTGCGCACCCACGGACGCGTCATCACGACTTCGATCCTCGGCTACCTGGAGGCCGCCAGCGATCGGGACCGCGATGCGGCGCTGGCCGAAGGGCTGATCGCCGCCGCTGCCTACGGCCGCATCGCCGGCGGCCTGGGCGCGACGATGCGCGAGACGGTCGCCACCTTCCTGCGGTTCCGGATGCCGTTCGTCCGTGAGATGGCCGGTGCGGCCCGCCGCCAGGGCCTCGACGCCGTCGGCGCCACCGACCTGCTGGAGGCCGTCACGGTCGCCGTCGATCGCCTGCTCGACGCCACGCTCGAGGGCTACGAGCAGGGCCTCGCGAGCGACCGGCGTCCCGCGCGGCGGGCGGATCCGGCTCGATGACCGTGCAGGCGTCCCCCGCCACGACCGCCGGCGTCCTCCCGTCGCCCGACCTCCGCATCGAGCCCGCCCACGCCACGGTGGTGGCGGTCGTCCTCCACGCCCGCTCCGTTCCCAGCCTGGCCCGGGAGGCGTTCGCCGCCGCGCTCGCCGGCTTCCCCCCGGACGAGCGGTGGATCGTGATCCACACCTGCCACCGGGTGGAGCTCTACGTGGCGCCGGGGGCCGGGGGCATGCCCGACCTGCCGCCGTTCCCGGCAGGCGCGGAGCTCCTTGCCGACGTCGAGGCGGCCCGCCACCTCATCTCCGTGGCGGCCGGGCTCGACAGCGTGGTCTTCGGCGAGGACCAGATCCTCCACCAGGTCCGGACCTGCCTTGCAGAGCGCCACGCGAGCGCCCCGCTCGACCCGACCCTCGATCGGCTCTTCCAGGCGGCGCTCCGGGCCGGCCGCCGCGCCCACACCTGGTTCGACGGGTCGCCCCGATCCCTCGCGGACGTCGCCCTCGACCAGATCTCCCGCACCGCCGGCCCGCTGGAGGGTCGCCCGATCCTCGTGGCCGGCGTCGGCCGGATGGGCCGCCTGGCCGCCTTCGCGGCCCACCGTCGCGGGGCGAAGGTCCTCGTCACCAACCGCACGGCGGAGCGCGCTGCGAGCCTGGCCGCCGAGGTCGGCGGCGAGGCCGTCCCATTCGGCCTCGACGGCGTCCTGCCGCCGGTCGACGGCGCGGTCATCGCCCTGGCTGGCCCGTGGCGGCTGGGTCCCGCCGACGCTGCCGCGGTCACCGCCTCCGGCTGCGCGGTCGTCGACCTCTCCTCGCCGCCGTCAGTCGAGCCGGCCCTCCAGGCCGCCCTTGGCAGCCGCTTCACCTCCGTCGACGACCTGACCGTCGCCCCCGAGCTCCAGCCACAGGACCGCCTCCGCCGCCGCCTCGAGAAGCTGGTCGCCGAGGCCGGTCGCGAGTACTGCGCCTGGCTCCGCGCCCGCGACAGCGTGCCGATCATCCAGCGGCTCTCCGAGCGCGCCGAGACGCTCCGCGGCGCGGAGCTCGGCTGGCTCGCCCATCGCCTGCCCGACCTCGACGACGACGAGCGGGCGGTCATCGAGCAGATGAGCCACCGGCTGGTGGCCGCCATCCTCCACGCGCCGCTGGCGGCGCTCCACGACGACGAGGCCGGCTCACTCGACCGGGCGGCTCGTGACCTCTTCGACGTCTGATCGATGACGACCACGAGCCGGACGGCGACGCTGCGCCTCGGGACGCGAGGCAGCGCGCTCGCCCTCGCCCAGTCGGGATTGGTCGCCGACGCGCTGCGTGCCCTGGGAGCGACCGTCGAGCTGGTCACGATCCGCACCGCCGGCGACGACCGGGCTCCGAACACCGCCTGGGGCGAGGGCGCCTTCGTGATGGCCCTCGAGGGCGCCCTCCTCGATGGGCGCGTCGACGTCGCCGTCCACAGCGCCAAGGACGTCCCCACGGCCGAGGACCCGCGCCTGGCGGTCGCCGCCTTCCCGCCCCGGGAGGACCCCCGTGACGCGCTCGTCTGCCGCGAGCACGGGACCACCCTGGAGACCCTGCGGCCTGGCGCGCTCGTCGGCACGGACAGCCCGCGGCGGGTCGCCTTCCTCCGGGCGCACCGGCCGGACCTCCGTGCGCGCCCCCTCCACGGGAACGTCGACACGCGCCTGCGGAAGCTCGCCGACGGCGAGGCCGATGCACTCGTCCTTGCGGTGGCCGGGCTGACCCGGCTCGGCCTGGCCGACCGGATCAGCCAGGCGATCGGCGCCGATCTCCTGCCGCCGGCCCCCGGGCAGGGTGCCCTGGCCGTGCAGGTCCGGGCCGACGACGCGGCCGCGCGCTCCCTCGTCGCGCGGCTGGACGACGCCGGGACCAGGGCGGCGGTGGAAGCCGAGCGTGCCTTCCTCCGGACCAGCGGCGGCGGCTGCCGAGCACCGTTGGGCGCGCTGGCGCGGGTCGACGGCGACGAGATCGTGATCCGGGGCGGCGCGGCGGCCGAGGGCTCCGTCCCCGACGGCGACGCGCCCGCGATCGCGGCGGCGCTTGCCCCCGGGACCACGTTCACCGGGCCATCCGACGGCTGCCAGCCCGCCCCGCGCGTCTCCTGGGCGGAGCGACGCGGGCCCGTCGCCGACCGGGCCGCGATCGCCGCGGAGCTCGCCGCGGCCCTGGCCGCCGAGCTGGCCGCCGGCGCGGCGCCGTCGGCATCGAGGTCCCGGCAGGCGGGTGGCCCGCCGCGCGTCCTCCTCACCCGCGAGCGGGGGCGGCCCGGCGACCTGGCCGGCGCCCTGGCCGCCCGCGGCCTAGATCCCGTGGTCGTCCCCACGATCGAGCTCCGGCCGGCCGCGCCCGGCGGCGCCCTCGACGCGGCCGTCGCCGACCTGGCTGGCTACGCCTGGGTGGTCGTCACGAGCGCGGCCGGCGCCGACGCCGTCGCCGCGGCGGCAGGTCGGACGGGGGCCCGCCTCGCGGCCGCACGCGTGGCAGCCGTGGGACCCACCACGGCGGAGGCGGTCGCCGCGCACGGCGGGCTGGCCACGTTCCTGCCGAGCCGGGCGACTGCCGCGACGCTCGCCGACGAGCTGCCGCTCGCGCCGGGCGACCGGGTCCTCGTGGCCCGCGCCGACGCCGCCGACGGGGCCCTCCCGGCCCGCCTGCGGGAGCGGGGCGCCCGCGTCGACGACATCGTCGCGTACCACACCGTGGAAGGACCCGAGCCCTCACGGCGCCCGCTCCGCGCGGCGATCGACGGGGGTGTCGACGCCATCGTCGCGACCAGCGGCTCGACCGTCCGCGGCCTGCTGGCGCTCCTGCCGCCGGCCCAACGGCGGATGGCCCTCCAGGCGCCGGTCGCCTGCATCGGCCCGTCGACCGCGGCCGCCGCCCGCGAGGCGGGCTTCCTCCACGTCGTCGAGGCTCCCGCGCCTTCGCCCACGGCCCTGGCCGAGCTCGTCGCCTCCTTCTTCGCCGGGGCCCCGGCGGACCAGCCCACCGAGGTGTCCCGATGACCTCCCTCCTCGACCCGACACCGGGAGTGTCCGGCCGCGCCACCCCGGCCGCTCCCGCTCCGGCCGCCGTCCCGACTCCTGCGCCGGGCCATCGCCTGCGGCGGACGCGCCGCACCCCCGCCCTGCGCGCGCTCGTGCGCGAGACGCGGCTTCACCCGGCGATGCTCGTGGCGCCCCTCTTCGTGGTCCCCGGGCGGGGCGGACGCACCCCCATCTCCTCGTTGCCGGGGCAGCTGCGGCTGACGCCCGACGAGGCGGTCGTCGAGGCCCGGCGGCTGGAAGGCCTCGGCGTCGGCGGGATCATCGTCTTC
Source organism: uncultured Chloroflexia bacterium (assembly GCA_963821235.1). Lineage (GTDB taxonomy): Bacteria > Chloroflexota > Limnocylindria > Limnocylindrales > CSP1-4 > CTSoil-043. The sequence goes on along the minus strand of CAWGCS010000001.1, from coordinate 1,016,123 downwards.
GGCCTGCCGGCCGCCAAGGACGCCGACGGCTCCGGCGCGTGGATCCCGGACGGCGTCGTGCAGGAGACGCTCCGCCGCCTCCGCGACGCCGACCTCGACCTGGTGGTGATGGCCGACACGTGCCTGTGCGAGTACACCGACCACGGGCACTGCGGGCCCCTCCTGCGCGACGGGAGGGTCGACAACGACGCCGCGATCGCCCTCCTGGCCCGGACCGCCGCCTCGCAGGCCGAGGCCGGCGCCGATCTCGTCGCCCCCAGCGCGATGATGGACGGCCAGGTCGCCGCGATCCGGGCCGGCCTCGATGCCGCGGGTCACCAGGAGGTGCCGATCCTCGCCTATGCCGCCAAGACGGCCTCGGCCTACTACGGGCCGTTTCGCGAGGCCGCCGACTCGGCCCCCGCGTTCGGGGACCGGCGCGGCTACCAGATGGACCCGGCCAACGCCCGCGAGGCGCTCCGCGAGATGGCAATCGACGTCGACGAGGGCGCCGACATGCTCCTCGTCAAGCCGGCCCTCCCCTCGCTCGACATCCTGGCCCGCGCCCTGGAGCGCTTCGACCTCCCGATCGGGGCCTACCAGGTGAGCGGCGAGCACGCCCAGATCGCGGCCGCCGCCGAGCGGGGCTGGATCGACGGCCGGCGGACCCAGCTCGAGGCGCTCACCTCGATCGTCCGGGCCGGCGCCTCGTTCGTCATCACCTACGCGGCGGCCGACGTGGCCGCCTGGCTGCGCGAGGACGACCGATGACCGCATCGCCCGCCGCGCCCGGCCGGATGGCCGACCTGCGCGACCGCGCCGACGGGCTCTTCCCGGGGGGCGTGAACAGCCCGGTCCGGGCCTTCCGGGCCGTCGGCCGGCCGCCCCTCGTGCTCGACGCGGGAGCCGGGTCGCGGGTCCGCGACGCCGACGGCCGCTGGTACCTCGACTACATCGGCTCGTGGGGCCCGGCCATCCTGGGCCACGCCCACCCCGCGGTCGTCGAGGCCGTCCGCGCGGCGGCCCTCGACGGCTTCGCCCTCGGCGCGACCGGCCCGCGCGAGGTAGAGCTGGCCGAGCTGATCCGCGCCGCCATGCCATCGCTGGAGCGCCTGCGCTTCACCTCGTCGGGGACCGAGGCGGCGATGAGCGCCGTCCGCCTGGCTCGCGGCGCCACCGGTCGCGACCTCGTCGTCAAGTTCAGCGGCGGGTACCACGGCCACAGCGACGGGCTGCTCGTCGAGGCGGGATCCGGCGTCGCCACCCTGGCCATCCCCGGCAGCGCCGGCGTCCCGGCGCCGACGGCGTCAGCCACCGTCGTCGTCCCCTACAACGATCCCGATGCGGTGGCCGCGGCGTTCGCCGCCCACGCCGGGCGGATCGCCGCCCTCATCGTGGAGCCCGTCGCCGCCAACGCGGGCGTCCTGCCGCCCGCGCCGGGCTTCCTGCGGCGGCTCCGCGAGCTGACCGCCGCGGACGGGGCGATCCTCATCTTCGACGAGGTGATCACCGGCTTCCGCGTGGGTCCCGGTGGGGCCCAGGGCCGCTACGGCGTCCGGCCCGACCTCACCGTCCTGGGCAAGATCGTCGGGGGCGGGATGCCGGTCGGGGCCTACGGCGGCCGGGCCGACCTGATGGATCTCGTCGCGCCGACGGGGCCCGTCTACCAGGCCGGCACGCTGTCCGGCCACCCGCTGGCGATGGCGGCGGGGGCGGCGACGCTGCGCCTGCTGACGGCCGACCGCTACGAGGCTCTCGAGGCGTCGAGCGCCCGCCTGGAGGCGGGCCTCCGGGCGGGCGCGGCCGCCGCGGGGGTGACGGTGGGGATCAACCGGGTCGGGTCCCTCCTCACCGTCTTCTTCCGCGACGGGGCCCCGGCGACCGCGGAGGACGCCTTCACCGCCGACCGCGGCGCGTACGCGCGCTTCTTCGGGGCCATGCTCGACGCGGGCGTGCTGCTCGCCCCGTCGCAGTTCGAGGCCTGGTTCGTCTCGCTCGCCCACGGAGGGGCCGAGATCGACGAGACGATCGCCGCCGCGGGCGCCGCGTTCGCGGCCGTCGAGGCCGGATGATGATCGGCCTGGCCACGACCCGCGGCGAGGTGGGGGCCGATCCGCGGGCCACCCGCTATCTGCGAGCCTGCCGCAGCGAGCCCGTCGACGTCACCCCGGCCTGGTTCATGCGGCAGGCCGGGCGGGCCCTCCCCGAATACCGGGCCGTCCGCGAGCGGGCGACCCTCGCCGAGATCACTCGCGACGCGGCCCTCTGCGCGGAGGTCACCCTCCAGCCGGTGAGCCGCCTGGGGGTCGACGCGGCGATCCTGTTCGCCGACATCACCACGCCGCTGGCCGGGATGGGCGTCGACGTCGAGATCGTGGAGGGACGCGGCCCCGTCGTGGCCCGACCGATCCGGGCGGCCGCCGACCTCGCCCGCCTGCGGCCATTCGACCCCGACGAGGCCGTGGGCCCCCTGCTCGAGGCGATCCGGCTCGTCCGGGCGGCCTCGCCGGTCCCCCTCATCGGGTTCGCCGGAGCTCCTTTCACCCTCGCCTGCTACCTCGTGGAGGGTGGGCCATCGCGCGACTTCCTGCGCACGAAGACCCTCATGCACGCCGAGCCGGGCGCCTGGACCTCTCTCATGGACAGCCTCACCGAGGCGACGATCCGCTACCTCGCCGCGCAGGTCGCGGCCGGTGCGCAGGCCGTCCAGGTCTTCGACTCGTGGGTCGGCGGGCTCGGCCCGCGCGACTACGCCGGCCACGTCGCGCCGTGGATGGTCCGCATCTTCGACGCGGTCCGCCCGCTTGGCGTCCCGGCCACCCATTTCGGGGTCGGCACGACGGGCATCCTCGCCCTGCAGGCGGCGGCCGGCGGCGACGTGATCGGCCTCGACTGGCGCATCGACCTGGCGGAGGGCCGGGCCCGCGTCGGCGACCGGGCCGTCCAGGGAAACCTGGATCCGGCCCTCCTCCTCGGCCCCTTCGAGGCCGTCGCCGACGAGGCGCGGGCGATCCTCGACGCCAACGGCGGCCGGCCCGGCCATGTCTTCAACCTCGGCCACGGGGTCCTGCCCGGGACCGACCCGGATGCCCTCGCCCGCCTCGTCGACCTCGTCCACTCCCACGTCCCCGGAGGCACTGCCGCATGACCGTCGAAGCCGTCCTCCTCATGGCCTACGGCAGCCCGGACCGCCTCGACCAGGTCGAGGCCTACTACACGGACATCCGGCGGGGCAGCCCGCCGCCGCCCCGCCTCCTGGAGGAGCTGCTGGGGCGCTACCGGGCGATCGGCGGCGGCTCGCCGCTCTCCCGGATCGTCGAGGAGCAGCGGGCTGCCGTCGAGGCCGAGCTCGCCCGGCGCGGCCGGCCGATGGCCGTCTACGCCGGCATGCGCCACATCGAGCCGAAGATCGGCCGGGTCGTGGAGCGGATGGCCGGCGGCGGGATCGGGCGCCTCGTCGCCATCGCCCTCGCCCCGCAGCGGTCGTCGAACGGAGCGGGCTACCGGCGGGCCGTCGAGGCGGCGCTGGCGGGCCTGGGAGAGGCAGCTCCGGACGTGCGCTTCGTCGACACCTGGCACGACCAGCCGCACTTCATCGAGGCGCTCGCCGGGACCACCGCGGAGGCCCTGCGGCGCTTCCCCGACCCGGCCCGGGTTCGGGTGATGTTCACGGCCCACAGCCTCCCGGCCCGCGTCGTCGCCGAGGGAGACCCATACCCCGACGAGCTGGCCGCGACCGCCCGGCTCGTCGCCGGGCGCCTCGGGCTCGACCGCTACGAGTTCGCCTTCCAGAGCGCCGGACGCACCGGGGAGCCCTGGCTGGGCCCGGACCTCCTCGACGAGATCCGCCGGCTCGCCGCCGAGGGCGTCAGCGAGCTCGTGGTCCGGCCGGTCGGCTTCGTCGCCGACCACCTCGAGGTGCTCTACGACATCGACATCGAGGCCCAGGCCGTCGCCCTCGACTGTGGCGTCCACCTGGAGCGAGCCCGCTCGATGAACGCCGACCCCACCTTCATAGCCGGGCTGGCGGACGTTGCGACGGCAGCCCTGCCGGACGCGCGCGTCCCCGCCTGACGAGCCGACGAGAGGACCGATCGATGGTTGACCTGCAGTCGCCCGGGAGCGGGCATCCGGGCGGGCATCCGGGCGGGCATCCGGGGGCGCTGCCGGGTGTCGGCGCCGTGAAGCCGCGCGGTCTCGTCTACGACCGGGCACCGATGCTCGTCTACTGGGAGACCACCCTCGCCTGCGGCCTGGCCTGCCGCCATTGCCGGGCGACCGCCGAGCCGGACCGGAGCCCGCTCGAGCTGACCACGGCGGAAGGCTTCGCGCTGCTCGACCGGGTCCTCGGCTTCGGCGATCCGCTGCCCCACGTCGTCTTCACCGGCGGCGACCCGCTCCGCCGACCCGACCTGGGGGAGCTGGTGCGGGCGGCGACGTCCCGCGGCATCGGCGCCTCGCTGGCCCCGGCCGTGACCCCGGACCTCACGAAGGAGCGACTGGCCTCGCTCAAGGAGGCCGGGATCCAGACCATCTCGCTGAGCCTCGATGGCTCCTCGCCGGAGCGCCACGACGGCCTGCGCGGCGTCGACGGGACGTTCGCGATGACGATGCGGGCAGCCGAGTGGGCCCACGAGATCGGCCTCCCGATCCAGGTCAACACGCTCGTCACGGACACGACCCTCGACGATCTGCCAGCGGTCCACGAGACGGTGAGCGGGATGGGGATCCTCCGCTGGAGCCTCTTCTTCCTCATCTCCGTGGGGCGCGGCTCGCTGCTCCGCGAGATCACGGCGGCCCAGTCGGAGAAGCTCGCCCACTGGCTCTACGGCCTCTCGAAGGAGCGCCGCTTCCAGATCAAGACGACCGAGGCGACGCACTACCGGCGCGTGGCGATCCGGGCCATGGAGTCGGAGGGGATGACCGCCGACGCGATCGCCCGCACCTCCGTCGGCCGCGGCTTCGGGATCCGCGACGGGAACGGGATCATGTTCGTGAGCCACGACGGGAGCGTCTTCCCGTCCGGGTTCCTGCCGGTCGCGGTGGGGAACGTCCGCGCCGACGACCTCGTGGAGCTCTACCGCCACCACCCGGTCTTCACCTCGCTCCGCGACACCGGCCAGTACAAGGGGCGCTGCGGGGCCTGCCCGTTCGTCGCGCGCTGCGGGGGTTCGCGGGCCCGGGCCTACGCCTGGACCGGCGACTTCCTGGAGGCGGACCCGCTCTGCCCGTTCGTCCCGGCAGCCGGCTAGGAGCACGGCCGGCATGGGCAGCAGCAGGGGTGGCGCGGTCGTCGTCGGCGGCGGGATCACGGGGCTGGCCGCTGCCTACGAGCTGACCCGGGCCGGCGTGCCGGTCACGCTCCTCGAGGCCGCGCCACGGCTTGGCGGCAAGGTCCGCACGGAGCGGATCGAGGGCTTCCTCGCCGAGGCGGGGCCGGACTCGTTCATCTCCTATCGCCCGGCCGCGACCGAGCTCTGCCGCGAGCTTGGACTGGGCGACGCGATCATCAGGACCACCGACCCGCGGACGGTCCACATCCTGGCCGGCGGCCGGATGGTCCCGATGCCGGAGGGGATGGGCCTCGTCCTGCCGACCCGCATGCTGCCGTTCGTCACGACGCGCCTCTTCTCGTGGCCGCAGAAGCTCCGGGCCGGCCTCGACGTCGTGCTGCCACGCCGACTCGACGACCGGGATGTCTCCATCGGGGCATTCCTGCGACACCGGCTTGGCGGGGCGATGGTCGAGCGGCTGGCCGACCCGCTGCTCGGCGGGATCTACGGCGCGCCCGTCGACGAGCTGAGCCTCCTGGCGGTCGTGCCCCAGCTCCGCGAGTACGAGCGCGACCATCGCAGCCTCCTCCTGGCCAGCCTGGCCCAAGGCCGGAGAGCCCGGGCACAGGCGGCGGGTACGGCCGGTGCGGCGGGTACGGCGGCGCCGCGCGCGAGCGCCTCCGGATCCGGCTCGCCGTTCCTCAGCCTGGCCGGCGGGATGTCCAGCCTGGTCGACGCGCTCGGCGAGGCGATCTCGGGGGCGCCGGGCGCCGAGATCCGCCTGCGGACCGGCGTCGTCGGGCTCGAGCGGGGTGGCGGACGGACGATGGTGCGCCTCGCCGATGGGACGAGCCTGGCACCGGAGGCGGTGATCCTGGCCGGCCCCGCCCCGCTCTCTGCCGGCCTCCTCGAGGCCGACGTGCCCGCCGCGGCGGCCGCGATCCGCTCCATCCCCCACGGCTCGACCGGCGTGGTCACCCTCGGCTACCGGGCCGCGGCGCTGCCGGGGGCCCTGCGCGGCCACGGGTTCCTCGTCGCCGGCGACCAGGGGCTGGCGTTCGGGGCCTGCACCTTCACGTCGTCGAAGTGGGCTGGCCGGGCTCCCGACGGCACGCTCCTCCTGCGCGCGTTCCTGCCCGAGCGCTCGGCCGCTCTGCTGGGCCGGACCGACGACGAGATCGTCGCCGCCGTGCACGCGGGGCTGGCGGCGACGCTCGGCCTCCGGGAGGCGCCGGTGGCCCGCCTCGTGGCTCGCTGGCGCGAGGCGATGCCGCGCTACACCGTCGGCCACCTCGAGCGCGTGGCGGCAGCGGAGCGCGCCCTGGGAGACCGCCCCGAGATCGTCCTCGCCGGTGGGGCGTTCCACGGCGTCGGCGTCCCCGACTGCGTCGCTCGCGGCCGGGCCGCGGCCCGCAGCGTCCTCGCCATGGTCGGGGCGACTGACCGGGAAGCCGCCGTCGCCTGAGCGGGCGTGCGGCGCCTCAGCTCCCGAGCGCCGCCGCCAGGGCCGCGATCCGGTCCGGTCCCACCCGGCAGCAGCCCCCGACGAGCCCGGCGCCCGCCGCGACCCACGTCCGCGCGGCGGGCCCGTCGACGGAGATCCCCATCGCGGGCAGCCAGCGGCGCGTCCCCGCGTTCCAGGTCTCGCCCGAGTTGGGGTAGACGACGATCGGCTTGGCCGTCGTTGCCCGGATCCGCGCGACCAGCTCGGCGACGTGCTCGGGGGCAGTGCAGTTGACGCCGACGGCGACGAAGCCGGGCGCCGTGGCGGCGATCGCGGCGGCCTCCTCGATCGGCGACCCGTCGCGCAGGCGGCGGCTGTCGGCGCAGGAGAGGGCCAGCCAGGCGGGGGCGCCCGTCTCGTCGAGGAGGTCGGCCAGGGCGCGCGCTTCGACGATGTCCGGGATCGTCTCGCAGGCGAGCAGGTCCGGCCCGGCGTCCCACAGGAGCCGCAGCCGCTCCCGGTGGAAGTCGCGGAGGGCGGCCCGGTCGAGGCCGTAGCGGCCGCGATATTCGGACCCGTCGGCGAGGAACGCCCCATACGGCCCGATCGAGGCTGCCACGAGCAGCGGGCCCGGGTCTGCCGGCGCGCGCTCCGCGCGGTACCGCTCGCGCGCCGCGCGGGCGAGGTGGACGCTGCGGTCAAGGAGCTGCGTCGCCGCGGCTCGCTCGATCCCGCGGGCCGCGAACCCCTCGAACGTGGCCTGGTAGCTCGCCGTGATCGCCACCCGCGCGCCGGCCCGGAAGTACGCCAGGTGGGCCTCGACGATCGCCTCCGGCTCGTCGGCGAGGAGTCGCGCCGACCAGAGACGATCCCCCAGGTCGTGCCCGGTGGCCTCCATCTGGGTGGCCAGCCCGCCGTCGATGACGACCGGGTGCCCGGCCGCGAGGAGCGGCGCCAGCGGATTCTCGACGGGGCGCCCCATCAGCTCACCCGGCGGCGCCGATGTCGACCGCGTAGGCCTCCCATACCAGGTCGGCTCCGTGCTGGCGATGCCGGACGATGCGCCCCATCAGGCGCTGGAGGTCGTCGCGCAGGACGTCGACGTCGGCGGCCGGGTCCAGCGGGCACGCCAGCCGGTCCGCCGCGTCGCCCAGGGCCGCCGCGACCTGGGGATGCTCCTCGCGAAGCCGGCGAGCCTTGCCTGCCAGGTGCGGCGCGACCTGCTCCATCTCGTCGTAGAGGCCGCCGGCGTGCTCGGTCTCGGCGACGTGATCGTCGAACGCCTGGCAGAGCACCTCGAGGTGCCCGGCCACCTCACCCCGCCACGTCTCGCGGTCGCGGACCGGCGAGGAGATCGCGTCCTCGAACGCGACGAGGGCATCGCGGAGCTCCCGTCGCCGGCGGGCGGCGGCCTCCAGGGCGGGGGTTGGCTGCGGCTCGTGGGTCATCGCTCGGGCCTCCCGTTGCGTGTCGCTGGCCCATGGTAGGCCTCCCGGGCCGGCGGGAGGCTCAGCGCTCCCGACGGGGGGCGACCCCGACGGGGCCGACGACCGTGCGCCAGGCCCTCGTCAGCATCCGGAACTCGGCGGCCGGGATCCGCTCGGCGGCGGCGATGGCCCCGGCCGTCTCCGCGGCGCACTCGACGGCCTCGGTGCGGACGCGCGGCTCGACGGCGGCGGCCGCCAGGGCCGTCGCCGCGGCTTGGCGCGCCGCCTCGGCGGCGGCCCGGGCGACGTCGTCCCGCTCGCTGGCGAAGGCCCGATCTCGCGCGAGGCGGGCCGCCTTGGGGACCTTGTCCAGGCGAGGATCCCAGTCGAAGGCCTGGCGACGACCCGCGGCGAGGTCCCGGGCGGCGGCCGCGTCGAGGCCGGCAGCGCCGGCCAGCACCGCGGCCACCGCCGCGCTGTTCGGGCCGAAGTCGCCGGCGGCGCGCAGGGCGGCCACGCGACGGCGGCGTCGACGCAGGTCCCAGCGGTGGAACGCGAACAGGACGAGGAACGCCACCACGAACAGGAGCGTCACGAGGAGGTCCGCGGAGAGGAGGCGCCCGCCGTCGTCGGTCACGAGCGGATTGTGGCGGAACCGCCCGCATCGGGCGAGCCCCGGCGACCGCCGGGGCTACGCCCATAGGCAACCGACCCGCCGACGGGTCGCAACGGCTTCAGGCGCTATCCTTACCGCTGCTTTCCCACCCACCCCCAGGGAGCCCAGATGAAGGTCGGCGTTCCGAGAGAGACGCTGCCCGGCGAGCGCCGCGTTGCCCTGGTCCCGGAGGTCCTTCCGAAGCTGAAGGCCGCCGGGATCGATGTACTCGTGGAGCGCGGCGCCGGTGCAGCCGCGTCGTTCACCGACGCGATGTACGAGGAGGCGGGCGCCACGCTCGTCTCCGGCGAGGAGGCGTGGTCACTCGTCGACTGCGTCGTCAAGGTCCAGAAGCCCAGCGAATCCGAGGTCGCCAAGCTCCGACCGGGTCAGGCGCTGGTCGGGCTGCTCTCCCCGCTCATCGATCCCCTGCTGATGCAGACGCTCGCCGCCCGCGGCGTGACCGCGGTCAGCCTCGACGCGATCCCGCGGACGCTCTCGCGAGCGCAGTCGATGGACGTCCTCTCGTCCCAGGCCAACATCGCCGGCTACAAGGCGGTGCTCGTCGCCGCGGAGGCCTTCGGGCGATACTTCCCGCTCCTGACGACGGCCGCCGGCACGGCCAAGCCGGCCAACGTGCTGGTCCTCGGGATCGGCGTCGCCGGCCTCCAGGCGCTCGGCACGGCGCGCCGGCTCGGCGCGGTCGTCAAGGCCTACGACGTCCGCCCTGAGACGAAGGAGCAGGCCGAATCGCTCGGCGCCCAGTTCGTGACCCTCAAGACGGCGATCGACGCGACCGGCGCCGGCGGCTACGCCCGCGAGCTGACGGCCGACGAGCGGGCCGCCCAGCAGGCGGAGCTCAACGGCGTCATCGCCGCGATGGACGTCGTGATCACCACGGCCCAGGTCCCCGGCCGCAAGCCGCCCGTCCTCGTGACGGCCGAGGCGGTCCACGCGATGAAGCCGGGCTCGGTGATCCTGGACATGGCGGCCAGCGCGCTCGGCGGCAACTGCGAGCTCTCCCGGGCCGGCCAGACGGTCGTCACCGACGGCGACGTCACGATCCTCGCCCCGGAGAACCTCCCGGCCACCCTGCCGATCAGCGCCAGCCAGTTCTACGCCCGCAACCTCCAGGCGCTCCTCGTCCATCTCGTCAAGGAGGGCCAGCTGACCCTCGACCCGGTGGAGGAGATCACGGCCGGCGTCCTCATCACCCATGGCGGGAAGGTCGTCCAGCCGGCGACCGCGAAGCTCCTCGAGCCCGCCCGCGCGCCCGGAGGCGCCCCCGCATGACCGACCTGCTCGTCCCGCTCACGATCTTCGTCCTCGCCATCCTCGTCGGGTTCGAGGTCATCGCCAAGGTCCCCGCGACGCTTCACACGCCGCTGATGTCGGGGGCGAACTCAATCCACGGAATCGTCCTCGTCGGCGGCATGGTGATCGCGGCCGAGGCGAAGGATCCGCTTGGCTACGTCCTCGCCTTCGTGGCCATGGCCTTCGGGGCCATGAACGTCGTCGGCGGCTACGTCGTGACCGACCGGATGCTCCAGATGTTCAAGAAGAAGCCCGCGGCCCCCAAGGCCGGGGCGAAGTCCTGACGGCGGCCCCCGTGGACATCCAGAACCTCGTCTACATCGCCCAGATCGGCGGCGCCGTCTGCTTCGTGCTGGGCCTCCACCTCATGAACTCGCCGGCCTCCGCGCGGAACGGGAACCTCCTGTCCGCCGGCGGCATGGTCGTGGCGGTCCTGGCGACGCTCGTCGGGCTCGTCACCCGCGACGGCGGCCTCGACGGGATCGCCTGGGCGATCATCATCGTCGGCTTCGTCATCGGCGGCGGCGCCGGTCTCTACACCGCGCGCACCGTCCAGATGACAGCGATGCCGCAGCTGGTCTCGCTCTTCAACGCCGTCGGCGGCGGGGCCGCCGCCCTCGTCGCCATCGAGGACTTCGTGACCCGCACGAACGCGGGCGGGACGATCGTCTCGACGACCGTCTTCGTCGTCCTCGACGTCGTGATCGGCGCGGTGACCTTCACCGGCTCGCTGCTGGCCTCGGGCAAGCTCATGGGCGTGATCAGCGGCAAGCCGATCATCTTCCCCGGCAGCCGGCTCCTCACGATCGTCCTGGCCGTGGTGGCCGTCGCCGGGACCGCCCTCCTCGTCCTCGGCGCGAACGGCACCGTGACGCTGGACGCCGCCGTCTCGATCCTCGTCCTCGGCGTGATCCTGGCGTCCGCCCTGGTCTTCGGCATCACCATGGTCCTGCCCATCGGCGGCGCCGACATGCCGGTCGTGATCTCGCTCCTGAACGCCTTCACGGGCACGGCGGTCGCGATGGCCGGCTTCGTCCTCGACAACCCCGTGCTGATCATCTCGGGCGCGCTCGTCGGCGCCTCCGGCGGCATCCTGACCAAGCTCATGGCCGACGCCATGAACCGCTCGATCATGAACATCATGGTCGGCGGCTTCGGCGGCGGCGAGGGGACGGTCGGCTCGGTCGGCGGGGTCGGCGGACCGGTCCGCACCATCGGCGCCGACGACGTCGCGATCCAGCTGGCCTACGCCAGCAACGTCATCGTCGTTCCCGGGTACGGCCTCGCCGTGGCCCAGGCGCAGCACGCCGTCCGGGAGCTCGCCGAGCTGCTGGAGGAGAAGGGCGTCGGCGTCAGCTACGCGATCCATCCCGTGGCCGGCCGGATGCCGGGGCACATGAACGTCCTCCTGGCGGAGGCGAACGTGCCCTATCCGCAGCTCAAGGAGATGGACGAGATCAACCCCGAGTTCGACCGCTGCGACGTGGCCCTCGTCATCGGCGCCAACGACGTGACCAACCCGGCCGCGCGCCGGCCCGGCAACCCGGTCTCGGGCATGCCGATCCTCAACGTCGACCACGCCAAGTCGATCATCGTGATCAAGCGCTCGATGGGCCGGGGCTACGCCGGCATCGACAACGAGCTCTACACGAACCCCAAGACGGGGATGCTCTTCGCCGACGCGAAGGAGGGCCTCGCCCAGCTCATCTCCTCGGTCAAGGCCCTGTAGCGGGGGCGGCCGGGGTCAGCTCGCCCCCGCCGCCTCGATCCCCAGCAGGCGCAGGAAGGTCGCCGGCGATGGATCGCGCCCGAGGAAGGCGCGCAGCATCTCCAGCCCGTCGCGGGTCCCGTTCGGCTCGAGGATCTCGCGGCGATAGGCGGCCCCGACCGCGGGAGAGGTGACCCCCTCCTCCTCGAAGCGCCCGAACATGTCGTCGCCGTAGACCTTCGACCACAGGTAGCCGTAGTAGCCGGCGTCGTAGCCGCCCATGAGGTGCCCGAACTGGCACGGATAGAGGGTGCCCTCGTGGTAGGGCAGGCCCCAGGCGGCGAAGGCAACCCGATCGACCGCCTCGACGTCGCGCGTCTCCTCCGGCCCGTGGAGGCCCAGGTCCATGAGCCCCAGGTAGCACTGGCGGAGCGTCCGGAGCGCGACGTCGAGGTCGCGGCTGGCCACCAGCCGGTCGACGAGCGCGCGGGGGATCGGCTCGCCCGTCTCATGGTGCCGGGCGAACCGGGCCAGGACGTCCGGTTGCCACGCCCAGTGCTCCAGGATCTGGCTGGGTGCCTCCACGAAGTCCCATTCCGTGTCGCCGCCGGAGAAGCGCGCCAGCTCCGCCCGCGTGAGGGTCATGTGAAGGACGTGCCCGAACTCGTGGAAGAGCGTCACGACGTCGTCGTGGCGCAGGAGCGCCGGGCGGTCCGCCTGCGGCCGCGGCAGGTTCGCCACGATTGCCGTGAGGGGCCGCCGGTACGACCCGTCCGCCAGCCGTCGCCCGGGCACGAGGCCCCACGCGGCGGCGTGCCCGAACTTCCCGTCCCGCGGGTGCAGGTCCATGAGGACGTCGCCGATCTCGGCGCCCGTCGAGGCTTCCCGGACCAGGAAGCGGTGCACGTCCGGATGCCACGCCCCGGCCTCGGCGACGCGCTCGAAGGCCAGTCCCAGGACCTCGCCGCAGAGGCCCAGCAGGCCGTCGAAGACCGCCTCCAGGGGCAGGTAGCCGCGAAGCTCCTCGGGGTCGACGTCGTAGTCCCTACGCCGGACCTGCGTGTCGCAGTAGCGCCAGTCCCAGGTCCGCAGCGGCGGCTCCTCCCCCTCCCGGCGGAGGACCTCTTCGAGGCGGGCGACCTCGACGGCCATGCGGGCCTGGAGCGGCGCCAGCAGGCCCTCGTAGAAGCGTCGGACGGCCGCCGGCTCGCGGGCCATCTTGACCTCGATGGCGTAGTCGGCCCACGAGGAGTAGCCAAGGAGGCCGGCGATCCGGCGGCGCAGCCCGAGGGCCTCGACGAGGAGAGGCTCGTTGGCGGCTCGCGCCTGGTTGTAGGAGCGTCGCTCGAGGTCTCGACGCAGGTCGCGGCGGTGAGCCTGCTCGAGGAACGGGAAGAGCTCCGGGTACTCCAGGCCCACCCGCCACGTCCCGGGGGCCGCTCCCGGTCGGAGGCCGGCGACGTAGTCGTCGGGGAGGCCGTCGAGCTCCTCGCGGGTGAGCTCCAGGCCGTCCTTGAACTCGTCGATGTTGCGCTGGAACGAGGATTCCAGCTCCACGAGGCGCCGCTGGAGCGTCCGGACCTCCTCCCGCGTCTCGGGCTCGAGGGCGTGCCCGGCCCGTCGGAGGTCCCGCAGCATGAAGTCCAAGAGCCGCCGTCGCTCGCCGGTCAGGGCGTCCCCGGCGGGGGACGCCGCGAAGCCGAAGACGGTGGCCGCGACGTCCTCGCGGAACGGGAAGTCGACCCGCCAACGGTCGAGTCGCTCCTCGGCCCGCTGGCCGGCGTCGCGGACGGCGGCGTCGGCGTGGACGCGGGCCATGAAGGCGCCGACGGCATAGCCGGCGCCGATCCGGTCGGCGGCCTCGTCGAGCGGCAGGAGGATCTCGTCGAACGAGCCGTCCCCGCGCGTGCGGACCGCGGTCGCGACCAGCTCGTCGGCCTCCGCGAGGGCCGCGTCGGTGGCGTCGCGGACCTCGTCGGGCGTGGTGGCGAAACGCATCGTGCGGCTCCGGGCTCGGGGTGGCTCGCTCCACGACGCGGGGCGACTGCCGACGGCCAGTCTGCCACGCGGGCGGAGGCGACGCCGCGTCCCAGGCCCCGCGGCGACGGTCGCAACGGCCCCGATCGCAGATCCGCGGCAGGCGGGGCATCATGGCGTCCCGGCGGGGCGGCCGCCGGCCAGCGTGGAGGCGCAGATGAGCACCGTGCGTCCCGACCGACCGTCCCCCCTTGCGCGATCGGCGTCGCGCCCGCGCCCCCGCCCCCGCCCGTGGGCACCGCTCGTGGCGCTCTCGCTGCTCGTCCTGCTGGCCGCCTGCGGCGGGTCGACGGCCTCCGGCCCGGCCGCGGCCTCACCCTCGACGACCGCCGGCTCCGTGATCCCGGCCGACCCGTGCTCCGTCGTCTCGGCGGCCGACATCGAGGCGGCCTTCGGGGGGACCTCGACGGCGGCTCGGATCGACGGGGACGGCAACTGCTCGTTCGACGTCTCCGGCACCGTGCACGCCGGCGGGACCGGCGAGTCGCCGGCAACCGTGCGCGTCTCGTTCGCCCGGGAGCACGCCGCATACGACACGCAGGTGGCGGTCCTCGGCGACCGGGTGACCAGGGCCGACGGCCTCGGCACCGACGCCTGGTTCATGCTCGGAGGCCTCCACGCCGCCGTCCCCGGCGGCGAGCTCGTCATCGTCGGCGTCTGGCTCGACGGCTACGACCAGGCGATCATCCAGCGGGACACGATCGCGCTGGCGAAGGCGATCCTGGCCCGCCTCTGAGCGCTCAGGCGCGACGAGCGCCGGCGACGGCCAGGAGCCCGGCCACGGCCACGGAGCCGAGCCCCAGCGCCACGAGGATCACGTTGCCGGCGACGAGCAGGCCGAGCGCGACGATGACGATCCCGAGCACCGTGAGCGCGGACACGGGGAGCTGGACGGCGGACATCGATCGTTCCCTTTCGAGCCGCCCGGGAGGCGCGAGGTCGCCGCTGCCGGGTATGGCCACCCCGGCAGGATCGAGGGCCGCGGTACCGATCGGACCGGGCATCGGTGGCGTTCCCGACCCGGCAGATGACGACCCGGGGGCTGGCGATCCTCGTCGCCCTGATGGTTCTGAAGCCCTCCTGACGCCCACCGCCCTCAGTCCAGGAGGAGCCGCTCGATCGTGTCCGCGTACCAGGACTCGAACCGCTCGGGCGTCCAGCCGCGGCCGGCGACCAGGAGCCCGTAGACCTCTGGGCTCCCGACGGCGAACAGGATGTCGGCAGCCGCCTCGAGCGTCAGCCCGGGCCGGAGCGCGTCGGGGCCGGCGAGGATCCGCAGCAGCTCCCGCTGGCCCGCGAGGCGCTCCGCCCTGCCCTGGTCGCGCAGCAAGGTGATCTCCGGATCGGCCGCGGCGGCGCCACGCACCACCTCGTCGATGGGGGCCCGCCGCTCGAGGATCGCTCGACCGTGCCGGGCGAGGAGCTCGAGGCGACGGCGCCGGACCGGCTCGTCGCGCATCTGGCGGACCCAGTCGCGCTGGAGGACGGGAACCGGGTCATCGTCCCCGGCGATCGAGACGTCGACGAGGGTGGCCAGGAGGGACCGCTTGTTCCGGAAGGTGGCGTAGACGGTCTCCGGCGACACCGTCGCCCGGGCGGCGATCGCCTCGATGGTGGTCGCCACGTAGCCGCGCTCCTCGAACAGGGCGCGAGCCGCGTCGAGGACCGCCCGCCGCGTCGCCATCGCCTGCTCGCGGCGGTGCGGCGAGTCGTACCTGCGGGACCGGCCGGCACCCATTGACATAGTGGCTACAGTATACAAGTATTCAATACGGGTGCGCTGTCATCAACTGCAGCGCGAGCGAGCGGAGGGGGAAGCGATGACCGTTCTGGTCCAGATCGAGCATGCCGTCCGGGACTTCGACGCCTGGAAGGTCGCCTTCGACCGCGATCCGGTCGATCGCGAGGCGTCCGGCGTCCGGCGCTACCGCATCCTCCGTCCGCTTGACGATCCGCGCTACGTCGCGGTCGACCTCGAGTTCGACGACGTCGCGGCGGCCAGCGCGTTCCGCGAGGCGCTGTACCAGCTCTGGCGGACGCCGGTGGCCCTCACCGCGCTCGGCGGCGAGCCCCGGGCCAGGATCGTCGAGGCGGTCGAGACCGCCGCATACTGATCGCGACGGCCGGCGGCACATCGCGTCGGCCGGCGGCTCACGATCGCGGGCCGCCTCCCCCGCCGGCGCCCGGGTCGACGAGCTCCATCCGGATCCGCTTGTTGATGCGGCCCTTGGACTCGTAGCCGGTGACCTTGATCGTGCCCACCTCACGGGTGTTGGCGACGTGGGTGCCCCCGTCAGCCTGGAGGTCGAGGCCCACGATCTCGATCGTCCGGATCTGCTCGATCCCGGGCGGCAGCAGATTGATCTTCGTGCGGATGAGGTCGGGGATCGCGAAGGCCTGCTCGCGCTGCAGCACGTCGACGCGCACGTCGCGGGCGCGCAGCAGCTCCTCGTTCACCGCGGCCTCGATCGCCCCCACCAGCTCGCCGGACATCCGCTCGAACTCGAAGTCCATGCGGCCCCCGCCGGGCTCCATGCTGCCGCCCGTGACGAGCGCCCCGTAGTCGCGCCAGACGACGCCGCACAGGGCGTGGAGCGCGGTGTGCGTGCGCATGAGACGGAGGCGGCGATCCCAGTCGAGGTCGACCGCGAAGATGGCCGGGCCGGGGGTTGGGGCGTCGGCGCCAGGCTCCAGCTCGTGCCAGATCTCGTCACCGCGCTTCCGCGCCCCGACCACCTGCCAGGTCCGCCCGTCCGGGCCGCGGATCTCGCCACGGTCCGCCGGCTGGCCGCCGCCGCCGGGGTAGAAGACGGTCCGGTCGAGGAGGACGAGCGGACCTCTGCCCTCCTCCGGCGGCTCGGCGGCCCGGACGGCGGCGACCACGGATCGCGCGTAGGCGTCGACGTAGCAGACGTTGTCGCTCACCGCGACGCCCGTCCCTCGAACTCGCGGCGAAGGAGGCCGTACACGTAATCGCCACCCCAGGTCCCATCCGCCAGCCGGACGCGGCGCTGCGTCTCCCGCAGGTGTCCCTCGCGCACGAAGCCGCATCGCTCGGCCAGCCGCCAGGAGGCGACGTTGGTCTCGTCGCACCAAAGGCGGATGCGCTCCGCGCCGAGGTCACCGAAGGCGAGGGTGAGGGCGGCCCGCACGGCCTCGGTGCCGAAGCCCCGGGCCCGGTGGTCGACGTCGACGAAGTAGCCGAGCTCGAGCTCGGGGAGGTTCCAGGTGACGACGCCGACGTAGACCTGGGCGACGAGCTCGCCGGTGCCGCGCTCCCACGCCCCGAGGAAGAAGGCGCGCCGGGCCGTCCAGTCGGCGGCGAAGGCGCGCAGGAGGTCCTCCGCCTCGGCCAGCGAGGTCACGGACAGCGCCGGGTTGCCCTCCTCGTACGGCAGGAGGTGCGTCCGGTTCCGGAGGCAGAGCGCCCGGTAGGCGGGCGCGTCGCCTGGCTCGTAGGGACGGACGATGAGCCGCTCCGTCTCCAGGCGGGCGGGCAGGTCGCGGGTCGGGGCAGTCATCACCGCGGAGGCTAGCGCACCGCGAGCGCCCGGCGCCCGGCGGTCCGGTTCCCGGCGCCCGGCCGGGTCCTCCCCGCCCGGGCTCGTGGCCCTACTTGACCGTGAGCGTGCCGCTCATGTTGGGATGGACCGTGCAGACGAAGCCGTAGGTGCCCGCCGGGAGGGCCGGCACCTGGTAGGTCCGGCTGTCCACCCCGTTGAAGATCTCGCCCTGCCAGACGAGCTCCCCGGTCGGGGAGCCCTTGTGGATGGCCACGTTGTGGGGGATCCCGGCGTCGTTGTTGGTGAAGGCGATGGTCAACGGGGTGTCGGCCGGGGCCTCCAGGCTGTCGGTGTCGTAGGCGACGCCGGAGGCCGTGAGCGTGAGGGTGACCGCGTCGCCGGGCGCCTCGCTGGGGGCGCCGCTCGCGCCCGCCGACGGGGCCGCCGAGCCGGGGGCGGGGGAGCCGAGGGCAGCCGAGGGGGCGGCCGAGGGGGCGGCCGACGGCGTCGGCGTCGGCGTCGGCGCGAAAGTCCAGCCGGGGGTCGCCTCGCCGGCACAGGCGGCGACGGCGGCCGCGACCAGGACGAGGGGCGCGAGGGAGCGAGCGGGGCGCATGTTCGGGGACGACCTCCGTGGCGAGCGAGGCGGCGCCGGGTGTCGGCGCGGGTGATCCTGGGGAGCGGCCCGAATCCTGACTGAAGGCCGGCGATTCGCGCCGCCGGTCGGCCCCCCGCCCGGATGCCGCGGACGAACACGATCGCCACGAGGTAGCTGGCCGCCATCGTCAGGAAGACGATGGGGAAGCCGGCCGCGTCTCCGAGCAGCGCCGCGATCGCGCCGAGGAGCGCCGCCCACACGGCGCCGACCGCGAACATCAGGGTGAAGTAGGCGGAGTTCGCCGCGTCCCGGATCGCCGGGGGGGCGGCTTCGACGAGGAGCCCCTGGAGGAGGCTCGCCTCCTCGAAGACGAAGGCCCCCACGAAGCCGATGGCCACCCAGACGAGCGGGATCGACCCGCCCGCCGCGACGAGGAGGACCAGGGAGGCGGCGCCCGCGACGTAGGAGCCGGCGAGCACCGCCCGGTGCCCGTACCGCCCGGCCAGCCGGCCCGCGAGGAGCGGCCCTGGAACGCTCCCCGCGAGCAGGAGCGTGTACATGAGGGCCACCGTGCCTGCGTCCAGGGCCAGCGACCGGGCCAGGTAGAGCGGCACGAACGTCGACACGACGCCGATCCCTCGCCCCGCCGCCGCGACCGACGAGGCGGCGAAGAGGCGGCGGAGGTCCGGCTCGCGGAGGACGTCGGCGAACGCCCGCCGGACGCTGCCGTGGGCCACGGCGGCCGCTCGGTCGGCGCCCGACTCGCGGACGGCGACGAGGATGAGGGCACCCACCACGACGGCGGGGATGCCCACCGCGGCCATGGCGGCCTGCCAGCCGAACGAGGCGATGATCCAGGCCCCCACCAGCGGCACCGCCACCGTGCCGAGGTTGCCGCCGGCGATGTGGACGGCGATCGCCGAGGCGTGCGCCCGCGCGTGCCGCTGCTCGGCGATGAGCCCGTTGCCCACCGGATGCTGGGGCGACCCGGCGATCCGGGCCCCGATCGTGGCGAGGGAGAAGCCACCCCACGAGGTGGCCAGCCCGGTCGCCGTCATCGCCGCGCCATAGACGACGCCACCGATGCCGAGCAGGGAGCGTCGGCTGACGATCCGCTGGAGAGGCGCGAAGGCGATCTGGACGACGCCGGTCAGGACGTTCCCGATGGCGAGGAGCAGGCCGATCTCCCCCACCCCGATCCCGAAGACCGGGGTCACCGCGATGAAGACGAGGGGGAGCAGCGCAGTCTGGGCGTGGATCAGGCCGTGCTGGACGGAGAGGAGGGCGAGCGTCGTCCGCGGCCGGAGGTCGGCCGCTTCCACGCCCGGGGCCGGCAGCTCGTCCGCGACGGGGGCGACGATGACCGGGGCCGCGTCCTCCATGGCCCGATCATGCCCGACCGGCGGATCCGCCGTGGCCCCTCAGTGCGCCTCGGGCTTCATCGCTGCGTCACGGCATCGCCGGCTCGGGGGCAAGCAGGGCCCCGGCGACCCGCTCGACCTCGAAGACGGTGAGCCGGGCCGCCGGATCGCGCCACGCATCGGGCCGCAGGCCGGCCTTCTCGCAGACCGCCTCCAGCATCTCCGAGGTGCCCCAGCCCATCTCTGTGGCGACCTGGGGCAGGAGCAGGGCGCGGCGGCCGCGCATCTCGACCACGATCCCGTCGCGACCGGGGACGAAGGCGGTGACGTCGGACAGGGGTCGCGGCGGGCCGAGGACGCTGACCTCGATCCGCAGGTGGGGCAGCTCGGCCCGGGCCACCGGCCGGAAGCGCGGGTCGCGCGTGGCGGCCATCTCCGCGGCATGGACGACCGCCGCTCCCACGGGGAGCTCCGCGCCGAGCGTCCCGATGCAGCCGCGGAGGTCTCCGTCCTCGGTCAGGGTGACGAACGCGTCCGCCGCCCGGGCGAGTGCCGGGTCGGCCCGGGCGGCCACGACCGGCGCCGGCCGGCCGTGGACGGCCGCGACCGCCGCCGCGCGGGCGAGGTCGAGCAGCGTGTCGAGCGGTCGCGGGTCGAGCTTCGTCTCGGGCATCACGTCCTCTCGGCGGCATGGTCGACGGGGGTCGCGCCGGGGGCCAGTTCCGAACGGCGCCGGGAACAGGGGCCGGAGGGCACTGGCCGCCGGCGGTCCCGGCGCCGAGACTCGCCCGGAGGCCATCCGTGTCCGTCATGCCCGTCCCCGGCCGCCGTCGCGTCACCGTCCCCACGCCGCGGACGTCTGGCGTGGTGCCCGCGCTCCTGGCGACGCGGCTCGAGGACGGCAGCGTTCGCTGCAACGCCTGCGCCATGCGCTGCCTCGTCAGGCCGGGCCGGGCCGGGATCTGCGGCGTGCGCGAGAACCGCGACGGGACGCTTGTCTCGACGGTCTACGGGCGGGCGGTCGCGGTCGGGATCGATCCGATCGAGAAGAAGCCGCTGTTCCACGTCGCCCCCGGCGCCCTCGCCTACTCGATCGCGACCGTCGGCTGCCCGTTCCATTGCGTCTTCTGCCAGAACTGGGAGATCGCCCAGGCGCCGCGCCTCGGCCTGGACCTCCCGACGCGCCAGCTGCTCCCTGCCAAGGCGGTCGACGAGGCGCTCACGGCGGGGGCGCGGGCGGTGGCCTTCACGTACGTCGAGCCGACGGTCTTCCTGGAGTACGCGCTCGACACGGCACGGGAGGCGCGGACGGCGGGGCTCCTCAACCTCTTCGTCACCGACGGCTACGCCACGCGCGAGGCGATCGACCTCCTGCGGCCGGTCCTCGACGCCGCCAACGTCGACCTCAAGTCGTTCGACGACGCCTTCTACCGCCGGCTCTGCGGCGCGCGCCTGGCCCCCGTCCTCGACGCGTTGCGGGCCTACCGCGCGGCGGGCGTCTGGGTCGAGGTCACGACCCTCGTCATCCCGGGCCGGAACGACGACGACGGCGAGCTGCGGGCCCTTGCCGGCTGGGTCGCGGCCGAGCTCGGCGTCGAGACCCCGTGGCACGTGAGCCGCTTCTTCCCGGCCCACGAGCTGCGCGACGTGCCGCCGACGCCGCTGGCCACCCTTCGCCGGGCCGCCGAGATCGGGCGCGAGGCCGGCCTCGCCCACGTCTACGTCGGGAACGCCCCCGAGCTCGGCCTCGAGGACACCCGATGCGCAGGGTGCGGGCGCGTCCTCCTGGAGCGGCGCGGCTACCGGGTCTTCGACCACCTGGGGCCGGCCGGTGCGTGCCCGGGATGCGGGCGCCGCCTCGCCGGGCGGGCGCTCGACCATGACGGCCGGGTCCCCTGCGGATGAGCCGCCCGGGAGAGGCCGGAGAGGCGCTGCCGGCCCGCCCTCCGGCCGTGGCTGGATCCTTCTACCCGGCCGGCGCGACCGCCCTGCGCAGCGTCGTCGACGAGCTGCTCGCCCGGTCGCGCGCGGCGGCCACGCCACCCTCCCTGGCGGGGCCCGGCAGGGGTTCTCCGCTCCCGGCCGGGATCCTCGTGCCCCATGCCGGTCTCGTCTACTCCGGGGTGGTGGCTGCCGCTGCGTGGCGGCTCGTCGGGCCGGCCGCCGGTTCATCGGCCGGCGGGTCCGCCGCGGCCGGCGCCGTTCCGCCCGCGGCAGAAGTCGAGCCGACGACGGTGGTCCTCCTCGGCACCAACCACAGCGCGGGGTGGCTCGACGGCGTCGGCGTCTGGGACGGCGGCGCGTGGCGGACGCCCCTCGGGGACCTCGTGCCGGAGGCGTCCCTCACACAGGCGGTGCTGGAGCTCGGTCCGCCGTTCGCCGCCGACACCCGTTGCCACCTGGGCGAGCACTCGCTGGAGGTCCAGCTGCCGTTCCTCTCGCGCCTCGCACCGGAGGCGCGGATCGTCGCCCTCTCGGTGGGGACGGGCGCCGGCCAGCGGGCGATCGCGGCGGGCGCGCGTCTGGGTCGGCTCCTCGCCGCGCGCCGCGAGGCCGGCGAGCGGGTCGTCCTCGCGATCAGCACCGACATGGCCCACTACCCGGCGGCGCACGTGGCCGAGCGCGTCACCGCGACCTTGCTGCCGCTCATCGTGGCCCTCGACCCGGAGGGCCTTGCCGACGCGGAGTCGGCGAGCCGGGGCGAGCCCGGCGTCTCGTGCGGCATGTGCGGGATCGAGCCGACGGTGCTGGGGCTCGCGGCCCTGCGGGCGATGGGTGCTCGCGACGGGGTGGCGCTGGCCGCCGCGACCTCGGCCGACATCGGCACCGACCCGCGCCGCACGGTCGGCTACCTGGCCGTGGCGTTCCCGGCCGCGTGAGGTCGTCGGGCGACCGGCCGCAGGTTCCCCGCCACCACCCGGACGCGGAACGGCCCCGGCGCCGGGTGAGCCGGTGCCGAGGCCGTTCGCCGCGCCTCCCCGGAGGAGGCGCACCGCTCAGTGGCTCAGAACGCCTCGAGGTAGCGGTCGAGCTCCCACTGTGTGACCTGCGTCCGGTACTCGTCCCATTCCGCGGTCTTGGCCTCGACGTAGTGCTCCAGGACATGGTCGCCGAGCGCCTCGCAGACCACCGCGTCGGCACGCATCTCCTCGATCGCATGGCCGAGCGTGCCGGGCAGCTCCTTGATGCCGCGCTCGGCGACGCGGGTGGCGTCCATCTCGAAGAGGCTCTCCTCGACCGGGTCCGAGAGCGTGAGGCCCTTCTCCACGCCATCCAGGCCGGCCGCGATCATCACGGCGAAGGCGAGGTAGGTGTTGCTGGAAGGGTCGGGGCAGCGCACCTCGGCCCGGGTGCCCTCGATGCTCTTGCCGGGCGAGATCATCGGCACCCGGATGAGCGCCGAGCGGTTCGTCCGGCCCCAGGTGATGTAGGTCGGCGCCTCGTACCCAGGGACGAGCCGCTTGTAGGAGTTGACCGTCGGCGCGAGGACCGCGGCCATCCCCTTCGCATGGGCGAGGATGCCGGCCATGTAGGACCGCGCCAGGTCCGAGAGCCCGTACTTGTTGTCCGGGTCGGCGAAGGCGTTGCGGCCCTTCTCGATCGAGTAGAGGCTCTGGTGGGTGTGCATCCCCGAGCCGTTGATGCCGAAGATCGGCTTGGGCATGAACGTCGCGTAGAGCCCGTGCTGGTTGGCGACGGCCTTGAGGGCGAACTTGAAGGTGACCGCGTTGTCGGCCGTCTTCAGGGCGTCGCTGTACTCGAAGTCGATCTCGTGCTGGCCGGCCGCCACCTCGTGATGGGCGGCCTCGACCTTGATCCCGAACGCCTCGAGGGCGTCCACCATGTCCTGGCGGACCTCCTGGGCGAGGTCGGTCGAGAAGTCGAAGTAGCCGGCCAGGTCGTGCGGCAGGGGGGTGACCTTGCCGTCGTCGCGGCGGAACAGGAAGAACTCGAGCTCGGGGCCCATGTTGACGACGAAGCCCAGCTTGCGGGCCCGCTCGACCTGGCGCCGGAGGACGAAGCGAGGGTCGCCGACGAAGGGCTCGCCGCGGGGGGTGAAGACGTCGCAGATGACCCGCGCAGTGCCGCGCGAGCCGGACCCGGGCTGCCAGGGGATCTCGGCGAAGGTGCTCATGTCGGGCATGAGGTACTGGTCCGACTCGGCGATCCGGGTGAAGCCCTCGATCGACGACCCGTCGAACCACGTTCCGTGCTTGACCGAGCTCTCCATCTGGTGGATGGGGATGGTCACGGCCTTGACGATCCCCAGGATGTCGGTGAACTGGAGCTGGACGAAGCGGATCCCATCCGACTTCGCCTTCTCGATCAGCTCCATCGCGCCGGCCTCGGCCACGGACCTTCCTCCTCGCGTCGGAGGCCGCTCCCGGGCCTTTCCCCAGCCCGATCCGCGGCCACTTTGTGACGCGCGCACCAAATCACGGGCGCTCGTCTGCTCAACAGGCCGAGGATAGCAAGCGTTGCGTGCGTCAGACGGTTGCGGATTCCGGCGCCAGTTGTGCTCTTTGCACAATCCGCACGGCAACGGCGAGCGAGAGGCGCAGCTCGGGGTCCTGGAGGTCCCAGCCGCCCAGCGACTCGATCCGCCGGATGCGATAGGCGATCGTGTTGCGGTGGACGCCGAGGGTGGCCGCCGCCTCGGCGAGGCCGGGTCGGTCCAGCACCACCCGGAGCGTCTCGAGGCGTTCGGCCACGAGGGCCGGGCGCCCGGCGAGGAGGGGCTCCAGGAGGGCCCGGGCCAGCCCCAGGCCGTCGGGGAGGTTGTGGAGGTTGCCGAGCAGGCGATAGGCCGCCAGGCGATCTGCCCGGACCACCGGCGGCGAGCTCGCGTAGCGCTCCGCTGCCTCCAGGGTCGAGCGCGCCTCAGCCTCCGCCGCGGGCCTGCCGCCGGCATCCGAGAACGGACGCGAGACGGCGACGGTGCGCCGCAGGAAGCTCGCGACGCGGCCGGCGATGGCCAGGCCCTGCAGATCGGCGGCGTCGGCGACGGCCACGAGGCGGAACTCGAGGCTCTCCGAATCGCCGCGCAGGGTCAGGCGACGGTTCGGGGCCAGCATCCGCAGCTCGGCCCGGAACGCCTCCCGCTGCTCGTGCTCCTCGACGTCCTCCCGGCCGACCTGGCGGGCGACCAGGACGACCCACGGCGGCCCGTCGGACGGCAGCGCCTCCGAACGCCGGGCGGTCTCACGGGCGCGGTGGACCGCCGCGTCGCGCGACAGCTCGAGGGCCAGCAGCGCGGCCGCACGCTCGGTCGCCATCCGTTCCAGCTCCCCGACCGGCGCGTCGGCCAGGAGGACGAGCGACCCGCGCAGGGCGGGCTCGCCATAGCGGACCACCTCGGGCCGCCGCGCGGGATCCGCCGCGGGGAGCGGCAGCGCCACCCGCAGGGCCACGCCGGCGCCGGCGGCCAGGAAGCGGCTGGCTGCCGCGACGGCGGCCGGCATCTCCGCCGGGGCATGGACGGCCAGGGCGTCGCCTCGCCGCCCCTCGAGCACGGCGGCGCGTCCGAGGAAGGCACCGAAGGCGGCGACGAGGGCGCCGAGGTCGGCCCCGGCGAGGGCGAGCTGCTCGAGCCGCCGTTCGAGGCCCGTCGCCCGTTCCTCCAGCGCCGCGCGGCGGTTCACGAGCCAGCCGATGACGCTCCGCTCAAGGGCCGCGCCGTCGACATCGGGCAGGCGGAGCACGGGGATGGCGAGGGCCAGGGCCGCGTCCACGAGGGAGGCCGAGAGACGCTCGCCGTCGGCACCTGGCACAAGGAGCGCCACCGCGCGGCCGTCGAGCGCCTCCGCCAGCGTCATGGCGTCCTCCGGGCTCCTCGCCACGGCGGCCGCCACGGCGGCCGGAGCGATGACCACGTCACCCGGCTCGAGCGCGTCGAGGGCGGGCACCCGCGAGCGGAGGACCCGCACCCAGGCGATCTCCCGGGCCGCCGCGGCCTCCGGGATCGGCGCCGCGGGGACCGCCGCCGGCAGGAGCGTGCCCCGGAGCTCGTCGACCGTCGCCACGAGTCCGATTCTGGGGCTTCGCGGGACGTCCGTCGATGGCGGGCGCGGCCGCGGTGGCGCGGCCACGCGGCCGTCAGATGGTTGGCTCGCCGAGGCGCCTCCAGCGCCAGGTCATCGTGGCCACGAGCGGCTCCCCAGGCACAACGACCGCCGGAGCGGGCAAGTTCAGGGAGTTGGGCGGCGCGGTCCACGGCTCGACGCAGAGGCCCTGCGGCTCCCGGTCGTAGATGACCCAATCGGTGCAGCTCGATTCGACGGCCAATTCCAGGAAGCCGGGCCAACGGACGACCGGCGGGCCTGCGAGATCCGTGAAGCAGTAATCCCAGGGGCGCTCGATGGGGGGCACGAGGGCGCCGCTGGGAAGGTCCTCTGCATCGTTCTCGTACATGCGGCCCGGCCGGACGTCCAGCTCGAGCGGGCCGGCGGCCCGGCCGGCCGGGTCGTGGAGGACGGTCCGGAACCAGGGGTGCCAGCCGAGCGCCGCGGGCATCGGCTCGTCTGCCTGGAGCTCCAGGCGGAAGTCGAGCCGGTCGGCGCCGAGGCGCAGGGCGTGGACCACCCGCCCCCGCCACGGCCAGGGTTGGGGCAGGTCGACGCCTACCGTCCCGGGGCCTACCTCGTGCCAAGCGAGCGGGGTCACCAATCCGTGGAGAGCATGGGGCGGCGCAGTGAGGGGGAGCTCGACGCACGTCCCCCGAAAGGCGAACCGCCCGTGACGAAGCCGCCCGACCCAGGGCGCCATCGGGAAGCTGCCCCAGTGGAAGAGGTCCCGGCCGTCCACGACGAGCAGGTCCCGGCCGTCCACGACGAGCGAAGCCAGACGACCGCCCTGCTCCGGATCGAGGATTGCCCGGCAGCCCGGGGCTTCGAGAATCATGAGACACAGACTCCTATTGCGCGGTCCAGCCCCCGTCGACCGAGAGGATCGTGCCCGTGACCATCCGGCTCGCCGAGGAAGCCAGGTAGATGACGGCCGCGGCGATGTCGTCAATGGTGGCCACGTGCCCCAGGGGGATCCTGGAGATCACGTCGGCACGCCGGACGGGATCGTCGAGGATCGCCTTCGTGCCGGGCGTCTCCACGAAGGTCGGGGCCAGGGCGTTGACGTTGACACCGTGCGAGGCCCACTCGAGGGCGAGCTGCTTCGTGAGGGTGTTGACGCCGCCCTTGGTCGCGCAGTACACGGCCGCCTCGGGCAGGCCGACGAGCCCGCCCTGGGAGCTCATGTTGATGATCCGGCCGCCGCCCTTCGCGATCATCGTCCTGCCCACCGCCTGGGTCATGAAGAAGAGGCCGCGCAGGTTGACGGCCATCATCTGGTCCCAGTCGGCCTCCGTGACTGCCAGCGCCGGGTGGCCGAAGCCGAGGCCGGCGTTGTTGAAGAGGACGTCGATCCGGCCGTGCTCCGCCGCGACTCGCTCGACCACGGCCCGTATCGAACCCACGTCGGTGAGGTCGAGGACGACCGGGTAGAGGCGCACGCCACGGTCGGTCGCCTCGCGCTGGAGGCCGGCCAGGTCGGCCTCCGCGAGGACCGTCGGCACGACGGTGGCCCCGACCTCCGCGAGCGACATCGACACGCCGCGGCCGATCCCCATCGTGGCCCCGGTGACGATGATGACTTTGTCCCTGAGATCGAAATCGGTCTCCACGCGCAGTCACCCCATCGCTGGTCGACGACCCGACAACCCTTTGTCAGGCGTCTTGACAAACATCGTACCATCTGTTTGTCCATAGTCCTGACAAAGGGTACGACGCGTGGACCGTCCCGGCAAGGCGACGCACCAGGAGACAAGGGCGCACAACGAGCGCCTGGTCCTGGCCACCATCTATCACCGCGGTCCCATCAGCCGGGCGGACGTCGCGCGCGCGACCTCCCTGACCCGCACGACCGTCTCCGACGTCGTGGCCGGGCTCCTCGGGGCGGGCATGGCCCAGGAGGTCGGCTGGGGACCCTCGACCGGGGGCAAGGCCCCCATCCTGCTCGAGGTGCCCGACGACGCTCGCCACATCATCGGGATCGACCTCGGCGAGCGGGTCTTCCGGGGGGCGATCGTGAACCTCCGCGGCAGGATCGTCGCCTCGACGGCGATCGCCGTCGACGCCCCCGACGAGGCGGGCGCCCTCGAGCGCGTCTACCAGGTCATCGACCGCCTCCTCGTCTCGTCGGATCGACCGATCGTCGGGATCGGGATCGGGGCTCCGGGTCTCGCCGACACCGACGAGGGCACGGTCCTCCAGGCCGTCCACCTCGACTGGCAGCAGCTGCCGCTCGGGAGCCTCCTCCGCGAGCGCTATGGCCTGCCCGTGTACGTCGCCAACGACAGCCAAGCGACCGCCCTGGCGGAGCACGTCTTCGGCGGCCCCCGCACGTCCAACCTCGTCGTCGTGCGGGTCGGGCGCGGCATCGGAGCCGGCGTGATCCTCCGCGGGGAGCTCTTCCAGGGCGATGGCTACGGCGCGGGCG
The DNA here is from genome assembly GCA_963821235.1 of uncultured Chloroflexia bacterium. Classification (GTDB taxonomy): domain Bacteria; phylum Chloroflexota; class Limnocylindria; order Limnocylindrales; family CSP1-4; genus CTSoil-043. Next base: position 988,334 of record CAWGCS010000001.1, on the reverse strand, counting down.
AGATCGGGCACACCGCCGTCGTTGACGACGGGGCGCCCTGCCGCTGCGGGAGCCGTGGCTGCCTCGAGGTCATGGCCAACAGCCGGGCCATCCTGGCCGACCTGCAGGGCCGGATCCCAGCCGCCGGCGCGACACTCCAGCTCGAGGACGTTGCCGTCGCCAGCGCGGCCGGCGACCAGGTCGCCCGGGCGGCGGTGGCCGAGGCCGGCCGCTACCTTGGCATCGCCCTGGCTGGCCTGGTGGGCGCCCTGAACGTCCGGCGCATCCTCATCGTCGGCAGCATGACCGCGCTGGGCGAGCCGTGGCTCGAGGTCGTCCGGGCCACGATGCTCTCCCGGACCCTGCCGCTCCTCGCGGCCGAGACGTCGCTGGAGCTGGGCCAGGTCGACGAGGACTCGGTGATCCTCGGGGCCTCCGCCTTGCTGCTCACGCGCGAGCTCGGCCTTCTCCTTCTTCCCGACCCGAAGGACGGCGCGACCCAGGGCGCCACCGGCCCCCGCACCGAGACGACCGGAGATGGAACCGTGCTGGAGGAGGTGCACCCACGCTCATCGGTGGCCTGAATTGGTGCCCCGGACCCACCCCTGAACAACGGAGCGTTCACACATGAAGAACAAGGCCACGATCGCGCTCGCCGTCGGCGTGGCGCTCGTCGTGGGAGCATGTGGCAACACCACGTCGACCGCCGCTCCGAGCAGCGCGGCAGGTGACACTCAGGCGTCCTGCAACTACCCGGGCGACCTGACTGGCGGCAAGGCCCTCGTCATCTACCTCGAAGGCCTCGGCGACCCCACATCCGGCTTCTTCCGGACTCTGAACAATGGAGCCCAGCAGGCCGGCAAGGACCTGTGCGTCGAAGTCAAGTACGTCTACCCGCAGGGCGGTTTCGACCTTGCCACGTACACGCAGCAGATCGAGCAGACGATCGCGGCGCAGCCGGACGGGATCATCATCCTCGAGATCGGCGACCTCAGCGCCGTGACCAAGCAAGCGGTCGACAAGGGAATCGCGGTTGCGTTCAACCCCGCGCCCTCGGTCAAGGATCAGCCCCTTCGCGATCCGAACGACATCGTCGTCTCGCGCGTCGGCGCCGACGAGTATGCCGCCGGCGCGATGGCCGCCCAGCGTTTCATCGACGACGGACGAAAATCGATGATCTGTGTTCAGCAGGAAGCCACCGACGGAACGCAGTCGCTGCGATGCCAGGGGGCGGCCGATGTCGCCGCCGCGGCAGGGATCAAGTACGACCTGGTTATTGGCGATCCGGACCCCGGCAAGACGGCCGCGATTCTGACGCCCTATCTGCGCGCCCACGCCGACGTTGACGCCATGGTGAACACTGGCGGATCGGCAACGGGCGGGCTCCCTGAGGCGGTCAAGGCCGTCGGGCGCGACATCGAGACCGCGGGGTTCGACGTCCTGCCGGAGATTGTCAGCCTGATCCAGGCGGGCGACCTCACGTTCACCATGGATCAGCAGGGTTGGTGGCGCGGCTACATCGCCGTCATGCAGCTCGTCCACAACATCCGCTATGGCCTGCTGCAGGCGAACTACTACCTGACAGGCCCGATCATCGTCGACAAGTCCAACGCAGACGACGTCGCCTCGCTGGCCGAAGCTGGCGTGCGTTAGGGCGCAGTCGGAATCTCGGTGGCGGCGAGCCCGGCCGGGACTCGCCGTCACCGATCGCAGTCGAGGGTCATTGTCACGTGAACGAGCGCGCGACGGCCAAGCCGCCCCTTTCCCCTTCCGGCGGCGTAAGCCCCAGGAAGGGCGCAAGGGCGAAGCTCCGTCGATTGCTGCTGCGGTCCGAGCTGTCGGCCATCGCAGGATGCGTATTCGCGTTCATCGTCTTCAGCCTGGCGACCCCGCTCTTCCTGAGCCACGACACCTTCATCCCCGCCACCAGCCTGGCCGCTCAGTACGGGATTGTTGCCGTTGGGGTGACCCTCCTGATGATCGGCGGGCAGTTCGATCTCTCCGTGGGGGCAATCGTCGGGCTCACCGGCTGGGCGATGTACTTCTTCGGCCAGCAGTTGAACCTCGGGCCACTGCTCACCATCGTCCTGTCGCTCGCGTTCGGGACCTCGCTCGGCTTCCTCAACGGGGCAATCGTGGTCCGGACCGGGCTGGCCTCGTTCATCGTGACCCTCGCCATGAACATGGTCTACCGGGGCTTCCTGACGATGCAGACGAGCGGCATGCCGATCGTTGTCCGGTTTCCCGAGGAGTTCGCGCAGATCCTTTCCGGCCCGATCGTGGGCGGGTACCGGATTTCGCTGGTTTGGTTCATCCTCGCCACGATCGTCGCAACCTGGTTCCTGCTCAGGACGAGAACGGGCAACTGGGTCTTTGCGATCGGGCAGAACCGTCTGGCCTCGCGCAATCTGGGCGTGCCCGTTGGGCGCACGACGCTCTTGCTGTTCTCGATCTCCGGGTTCACGTCGGCGCTGGCGGGAGTGATCATGGCCACCCAGTACTCCTCGATCGACGCTGGCCGGGGTGTGGGGTGGGAGCTGTACGCGATCGCCATCACCGTCATCGGCGGGACCCTGCTCACCGGCGGCTACGGCAGCGTCATCGGCACCGTCCTGGGTGCGATCTTCTACGCCATCGTCCAGGGCGGCTTGATCCTCGTCGGGATCCAGGGCTACTGGGTCAACATTCTCTTCGGGATCGTCCTCATCATCGCCGTCCTCCTGAACCGGTTGATTGTCGCGAACATGATGGCGAGCCCAGAGACCCTGAACCCCGAACCTGACGAGCCGGTCGATCGCTCGAGACCCTCGGATCCATCGGAGGCGGTGGCATGAACTCCGGCATGACGGCTATGTCCGGCGGCACACGCGTGGACATGCCCGCGACGACGCTGTCGGTCAGTCAACCACCGGTCGTCGCGGTCCGGCATGTCACCAAGCAGTTTCAGTCCGTCGTCGCCCTCAAGGACGTTTCCCTCGAGGCGCATGCGGGCCGGGTCCTGGCACTCCTCGGCGACAACGGGGCCGGCAAGTCGACCCTGATCAAGATCCTGTCTGGGGTCTACCAGCCCACCAGTGGCACCCTCGAGATCGATGGTCGTCCGGTCGTCCTCCGCACTCCCCACCAGGCCCGACAGCTCGGCATCTCGACGGTGTTTCAGGACCTGGCCGTGTGCGAGCTTCTGTCAATCTCGCGGAACGTCATCCTGGGCAACGAGCCCACGAAGGGCGTCGGTCCGTTCCGCTGGCTCGACGTCAAGCGGGCGGATCAGATCGCGCGTGATGCGCTCGCGACGCTTGGCGTGGACCTCCGGCGGGAGATGAGCGACCCGGCAGCCACCCTGTCCGGCGGGCAGAGGCAGGCGGTCGCCATCGCCCGGGCCGTCTACTACGGCTCGAGATGCCTGATCCTCGACGAGCCGACCGCGGCACTCGCAGTCCGCCAGACGGGGCAGGTGCTTGAACAGGTACGCCGCGCGCGAGACGCCGGCCAAGCGGTGATCCTCATCACCCACAACCTGCAGCAGGCACTGTCCGTGGCCGACGAGGTCGTGGTGCTCGCGCGCGGGCGGATCGTCGGAGCATTCGGAGCACTGGAGGGTCGCCTCGACGAGATCACGGTCCTCGTGACCCGCGGCTGAGCACGGAACGACGCTGAGCCGCGCAGGCTCGCGCGACCTGATGGCCGCGCATACGACCGGAGGCAGGTTGTCTTGACCAAAGACCGTCAAGTCGCGCTCGTGACCGGGGGCAACTCGGGTTTCGGCCGGCTCATCGCTATCGCCCTCGCGAAGCGGGGAGATCGGGTCGTCGCAGGCTTCCGCGGAACCCGCGATGGATTCGACGCTCAGGCGCAGCGGCTTGCCGCGATGGCCGCCGAGCAGAGCGTCGCCGTGGAGTCCGTGCGCGTGGATGTCACGGACGACGACTCGGTGGCCGCCTCCGTCCGGGAGGTCGTCGACAGGGCCGGGCGCATCGATCTGCTGGTCAACTGCGCGGGCTTCGGTCTGATGGGTCCGTTCGAGAACACGACGATTGACCACGCACGCAAGGTCTTCGAGACGAACCTGTTCGGGACCATGCGGATGGCCCAGGCGGTCATCCCCGTCATGCGGGAGCACGGCGGGGGCACGATCCTCAACTTCGGATCCGACGTCGGGGTCCACGCCAATTTCTTCCAGAGCACCTATGCGCCCTCTAAGTTCGCCGTCGAAGCCCTCAGCATGGTCATGCGCTGGGAGCTCCAGCAGTTCGGGATCCGGGTCGGGGTGATCAGCCCCGGCTGGTACGGCACCGAGTTCGGGGAATCCGTGGTGGCGACGTTCGAGAGCGGGCCGATGGCGGGCCTCTACGCGCCGCTCGTTGCCGCCTGGGACCGGGGCGTGAGCGCCGTGGAGGGACCCAACATGGATCCCGGGGAGGTCGCGGCCGCCGTCGTCCGGGTGCTGGAGCGGCCAGAGCTCCCCTTCCGCACGCCGGTCGGGTGGAATCCGGTCCGCATGCGGGACGTCAACCCCCGCGAGATCGACGACTACGAGCGGCGCCTCTTCGCGTACTACGAGCTGGGCGCGTTCCGGGGACCGTGGGCATCACGGCAAGGTGAGCCCATCTAGTGAGCACCCATTCGGAGCTGGTGGAGGCTCCCGACGTCGTCGCCGGCCTCCTGGAGCGCGCCGGCCCATCCGTCGCCGGCGTGGCGGCGGCGGCCCGGGACCGCGACGTCGACCTCGTCATGATCGCGGCGCGGGGCACCTCGGACCACGCGGCGATCTACGCCCAGTACGTGCTCGGCGCCCGCAACGGCCTCCCGGTGGCGCTCGCGGCCCCATCGCTGACGTCCGTCTACCACCGTCCGCCGCGGCTCCGCAACGCCCTGGTCCTGGGAATCTCCCAGTCGGGGCGCTCGCCCGACGTGGTGGCGGTCCTCGACGACGCGCGTCGCCAGGGTGCCCTGACGGTCGCCCTGACGAACGAGCCAGCGTCGGAGATCGCGGCCGCGGCCGAGCAGGTCCTCCTCCTCGACGCCGGCCCCGAGCGGGCGGTGGCGGCGACGAAGACCTACGTGGCCGAGGTCGCCCTGCTGGCCATGCTCTCGTCGGCCATCTCCGCCGATCCAGAGTCGGCGGCCCAGCTGCAGGCGCTCCCGACCACGCTGCGCTCGGCCCTGCAGGTCGAGGACGAGGCCGCCCGGATCGCTGGCCTCTGGGCCCACGAGGACCTCTGCGCCGTCCTCGCCCGCGGCTTCCACTACGCCACGGCCCGTGAGCTGGCCCTCAAGCTCAAGGAGCTGGCCTACGTCCTGGCCGACCCCTACTCTGGGGCGGATTTCCAACACGGCCCGATCGCCTTGGTGGAGGAGGACTTCCCCATCATCGCGATCGCCACGGCCGGCCCGCTGCTCGCCGACATGCACGTCCTCCTCCGGCGCCTCGCGGACGCCCGGGCTCGCCTCCTGGTCCTGTCCGACGACCCGAGCCTGCGCGAGTTCGGCGACGGGCTCGCGGTGCCGGCCGGCGTCCCCGAGTGGCTGGCACCCATCGCGGCGATCCTGCCGGCCCAGCTCTTCGCCTATCACCTGGCCCGCGCCCGGGGGCTGGACACGGAGACGCCGCGCAACATCTCGAAGGTGACGCTCACCCGATGATCCGCCTCTTCGGCCGCCTCTACGCCCCCGATGACCGCGGAACCTGCGTGGTCACCGTCAACGACGGTCGCGTCGCCGCGATCGAGGGAGCGTCCACGGCACCCACCGGCAGCCTCGGCGGGCCCGAGGCGAGGATTCTGCCGGGCCTCATCGACATCCAAGTCAACGGCGGCTACGGCGAGGACTTCAGCAACCCCGCGGCCGACATCGCGGCGGTCTGTCGCAGGCTCCCCGAGACCGGGGTGACCGGCTTCCTCCCGACGGTCATTACCTCGCCCGCTGCAGCCTATGCCCCCGCCCTCGCGAACCTGCGCGACCGGGCCGAGCGCGCCGGCGCCCGCGTCCTGGGAGTCCATGTCGAGGGGACGTTCCTCAGCCCGCTGCGGCGCGGCACGCACGACCCCGACCTGCTCCGCCGGCCGACCGTCGCCGAGGTGGACGCCTGGCTTGAGGCCGGTGACGTCCGCCTCCTCACGATGGCGCCGGAGCTGCCCGGTGCGCTGGAGGTGATCCGCCATCTCGCGGACCGGGGCGTCGTCGTCTCGATGGGGCACAGCGACGCTACCTGGGAGGAGGCGCGGGCCGGCGAGGCCGCCGGCGCCCGCCTGGGGACCCACCTCTTCAACGCCATGCGGCCGCTGAGGCACCGGGATCCGGGCATCACCGGGTACCTCCTCGCCTCCCACCTGCCGGTCAGCGTGATCGGCGACGGGGTCCACCTCGCGGCCGGCACTCTCGCCCTCGCTGCCCGGATCAAGGCGCCCGACGAGCTAGTCCTGATCACCGACGCCGTGTCAGGCCTGGGGATGCCGCCCGGCCGATACGTCCTCTCGGGGATCACGTTCACCACTGACGGGGTGTGCGGACGGCTGCCTGACGGCACGCTCTCCGGCTCCCTGCTGCCGCTCCATCGCGCCCTGCGGAACCTCGTCTCGTTCGGCGTCGACACGGCTGCCGCGGTGCGCGCCGCGACCCTCAACCCAGCCCGCGTCCTGGGCGTCGACGGGCGGCACGGGCGGGTCGAGGTCGGCCGCCCCGCGGACCTCGTGCTCGTCGACCGGGACTGGGAGGTCCTGGCTACGCTCGTCGATGGCAGCGTCGTCCCCGGGAGCCTCGAGCTCCCGGATCCCGCCCACGTTGCCCCGGAACGCGGTCGGTGACCGGGGGCGATGGCGGCGACTGCGGTGTCGACCTGCCGACACTGGTCCGGGCGCCCCTCGACTCGGGCTTCCGCCCGGCGGGGCAGGCCCGGCGTGCCCAGGAGCGGCGCCTGCGGGAGGCCGGGGTGGGGGTCCCCGTCACGCTGGCGCTGGAGCAGCCGGGGGGCACGGTCAGCCGTGTCGAGACCCTCGTCCACGCGGATGGTCATCCCGACGCGCCGCAAAGCCGTCGATCCTGCGCGCGCCTCCTGAAAGCCCTCCTCTGGTCGCGGGGAGGGAACCGCGTCCACGTGGACGGGCCCGGGGGCCTCGTGGACGACCTCCGTCGGCGCCACGGAGAGGAACCGACCGGGATCTTCGACGCCCGGATCGTCGCCGAGATCTACCTTCGGCCGCTCGAGATCGTGCGAACGCCGCGGGCCGCGATGCCGGCCGAGCGGGGCGGCACGACCCGCCTCGGCGGGCACCTGGACGGCTGCCGCATCGGCTTCGACCTCGGCGCCAGCGATCGCAAAGTCGCTGCGGTCGTCGACGGTGAGGTCGTCTTCAGCGAGGAGGTCCGCTGGGATCCGACCAACATCCCGGACCCGCAGTGGCACTACGAACAGGTCGACGATTCGCTGCGCCGCGCGGCGGCGCACCTGCCCCGCGTCGACGCCATCGGCGGGAGTGCTGCCGGAGTCTACGTCGACAGCGAGGTCCGGGTGGCGTCGCTCTTCCGGGCCGTGCCCCGCGACGCCTTCGACCGCCGCGTGCGGGGCATCTTCGGGGAACTCCGTCGGGCCTGGGGGGACGTCCCGTTCGTCGTCGTCAACGACGGCGACGTGACGGCCCTCGCCGGATCCATGATGGCCGGGTCGGGCGCGCTCCTGGGCATCGCCCTCGGCTCCAGCCAGGCCGCCGGCTACGTCACCCGCCAGCGGACGCTCACCACTTGGCTCAACGAGCTCGCCTTCGTCCCCGTCGACGACGCGCCGGACGCCCCTGCCGACGAGTGGTCGGGCGAGCGCGGCTGCGGCGTCCAGTACTTCTCGCAGCAGGCCGTTGGGCGGCTCCTCGGGCCGGCCAGGATCGAGGTCGACCCGGCCGCCTCCCTGCCGGAGCGGCTCCTCCACCTCCAGGACCTCATGGCGGCCGGTGATCTGCGGGCCGCCCAGGTCTACGAGACGATCGGCACATACCTGGGCTACGCCCTCCTCGACTACCGGGAGCTCTACGACGTCGAGCACGTGCTCCTGCTGGGGCGGGTGATGACCGGCTCCGGCGGCGACGTGATCATCGACCGGGCGCGGACGGTGCTTGCCGCGGAGGATCCCGCCGTCGACGCCTCGATCACCGTCCACGCGCCGTCGGAGCGCGACAAGCGCCATGGCCAGGCCGTCGCGGCGGCGAGCCTGCCGTCTATCGGGTGACGCGGCGGGCGACGAGGTCGTCGAGGAGGCGCCCGAACTCGCGGCGGAGGTCGACGTAGCGGTCGGCGCGAGCCACGAGGCGAAGCTCCCCGGACGGGTCCAGGCGGGCCCACGCCCGCCGGCGCGGGAGGTAGAAGGTCAGCGAGAGGCCGAGGATCAGGAGCAGGAAGCTGACCCACACGATCGGCGCCCCGGGGTCGCGCTTGACCACCACCCCCGAGTAGGCCGTGACCCGCTCGAAGGCGATCGCCAGGTCGCCCGCCGGCGTCGCGTACGTCCGCCCGGGCTCGACGCCGCCGACGAAGGTCGTCTCGACCTGGAGGCTCCCGTCGGGCGCGGTGCCGATCGGGCGGAACCCGAGCATGACCAGGAGCGGGGCCTGGTCGTCGGCGCGATCGAGCAGCAGCTCGATCCCCTCCTCGCGGCCGGGGATCGTGAAGCGGCCGTAGGGCCGACCCGCGTTCACCTCGTCGAGGGGGACCGGACCTGTCCACACCACCCGCCCGCTGCCGTCGCGCAGGGTGAGGTCGACCGCCGGGCCGAAGAAGTTCTGGTGGAACGTGTAGCCGGCCGCCTCGAGCGGGTCGTTGACCCGGATCGTCTTGCGCGCGATCTCGCGCCCGTCCCGGTAGACGGCGAGGTCGGTGGTGAAGTCGGTGAAGCGGCCGTCGGCGTCGCGCGGGGCGCTGAAGCCGAGATTCTTGACCGAGACGAGGCCGGCCGTCCCGAGGCTCTCCACCGGCAGCCCCTGGCCCTCCGGCAGGAGGAGCCCCGTCTCGAAGCCGAGCCGGCTCGTGACGGCGGCGGCAAGGAGGAAGCCGACCAGGCCGGCGTGGGTGATGAGCGTGAAGAGCCTGGCGTTCTGGTTGCGGTCCCCGTAGAGGTAGTGGACGCCGCCGGCGGCGGCCTCCTCGCGAACCCGGAAGCGGGCCCGGCGGAGCGCGGCCCGGACGTCCGCGGCGCCAAGGCCCCCGGCGATGACGGCCCGGTCCGGCAGGGCGGGATCGTAGAACGGGTCCGGCTGGGCGACGCGCACGTCACGTGCCGAGCGCCACAGGCGCGGCGTCCGGTCCAGGGTGCAGACCACGATCGACACGGCGAGGAGCGCCAGGAACGCCGTGAACCACCAGGCCGAGAAGACGCGGAAGAGGCCCAGCGCCTCGAAGGCGTCGGTCAGGCCGCGCCCGAGCGACGGCTCGACGCGGGCCCGCAGGAGGTCCATCTGCTCGGCGTAGTCGGCGGCCGAGCGCGACGCGACGCCGGGGAGCTGAGGCACGACGATCCCGGCGACGCCGGACAGCGCGATCGCGACGATCTGGACGACGGCGAAGCGGACGGAGGTGAGGAGGCGGTAGATCGCCCGGCCCAGGCGGGCGGGTGCATTGAGGGGGCTGCGGACGGGGAGCGGCCGGACGGCCGCCGGGACGGCCAGGCGGGGCGCAGTCATGCAGCCGCGCGAGCGGCCTCGAGCGCCTGGGCCACGTCGGCCAGGAGGTCGTCGACGTCCTCCAGGCCCACCGACACGCGGAGGAGCCCGGGGGCGATGCCCGCCGCGTCGAGCTCGGCCGGGGTCAGCTGCCGGTGGGTCGTCGACGGCGGGTGGACGACGATGGTGTGGATGCTGCCGAGCGACGCGGTCCGCTCGGGAATCCGGAGGGCGTCGCTGAAGGCCCGCGCGGCAGCGGCGCCCCCGGCCAGCTCGAGCGCCAGCATGCCCCCGCCGGAGGAGAGGAGGCGGGTCGCCACGTCGTGGTCGGGGTGCGAGGGGAGCATCGGGTAGAGGACGCGGGCGACCCCCGGCGCGGTTGCCAGCCAGGCCGACAGGCGGGCCGCGGTCGCCGCGTGGCGCTCCATGCGGAGGGCGAGCGTCGGGAGGCCCCGCAGGACGAGGAAGGCGGAGAAGGGGGCGAGCGTGCCGCCCGTCTCCACGTGGAGGGCCCGGACAGCCCCGACACGCCCTGGCGAGCCCACCACGACGCCGGCCAGCACGTCGGAGTGGCCGGAGAGGTACTTCGTAGCCGACTCGACCACGAGATCCGCGCCATGGTCGAGGGGCCGGCAGAGGTACGGCGAGGCGAACGTGTTGTCGACGACCACGGCCGCCCCATGGCGGTGGCCGATCGCCGCGAGCGCAGGCAGGTCGGCGACCGCGATCGTCGGGTTGGAGATCGTCTCCAGGTAGAGGATCCGGCTCGGCGCCGCGGCGAGGGCGGCCTCGACCGCCCCGAGGTCGGCCGGATCGACGAAGACGGTCTCGATGCCGAGGCGGGCCAGGACCCGGGCAAACAGGGCACGCGTCGTGCCGTACAAGCTCCGGGTCGCCACGATCCGGTCGCCCGCCCCGACCAGCGATCCAACAGCAAGGTGGATCGCCGCCATCCCGGTGGCGGCGGCGAAGCCGGCCCCGGCCCCGTGCAGCTCGGCCACGGCCCCGGCCAGCGCGTCGACCGTGGGGTTGCCGAGCCGCGCGTAGACATAGCCGGCCGTCGTGCCCGTCGTGACGGAGCCGAGCTCCTCGGCATCGGCCGACGAGAACGTCGCCGCCTGGTAGATGGGGACCGACGTCGGCCGCTGGTCGACGCGAGGCGAGCGCGAGGCCGCGCGAATCGCCCGTGTCGTGAAGCCGTCCATCGCCGGCGATGCTACACCGCGCGGCGCCGCCGGCCCCTCGCTGCGCCGGGACCTCGGTCAGGCGCGCCCGACGGCGCCGGCGAGCGTCACCGCCGCCTCGCTGTCCACCCCGATCGAGGTCGGCGCACGGCCGGGCCCCATGGGGAGCGCCGCCCGCCTGCCCGGCCCCGCGCCACCCGCCCAGCGGCCGCCTGGCCCGAACCCGCCGCCCGGCCCGAACCCGCCTCCTGGCCCGCGACGGGAGATGCGCTTCATGTCGTACATGGCGTCGTCGGCGGCGGCCATGACGTCGTCGAGAGAGCGGCCGGGGAACCACTCGCCCAGGCCGATGGAGACCCCCAGGGTGATCGGCCCGGCGTCGTCGGCCAGGGTCGTCGCCGCCACGCCCTGGCGGATCTTGTCGGCCACCACCCGGGCGCCCTCCCGGTCCGTCTCGGGAAGGAGGACCACGAACTCGTCGCCGCCGAGGCGAGCTGGCGTGTCGATGCGGCGGACGTTCTCCTGGATGATGGCGGCCACGGTGGCCAGGGCCTGGTCGCCGGCCCGGTGGCCCCGCGTGTCGTTGAGCTCCTTGAGCCCGTCGAGGTCGGCCATCAGGACGCAGAACCCGTGCTGGTAGCGGGTCGCCCGGTCGATCTCCCGCTCCACTGCGGCCAGGATATAGGCCCGGTTGGCCAGCCCGGTGAGGGCGTCGATCGTGGAGAGCCGGACCGCGGCCTCCCGCGTGCGCCGCTGCTCGCGGGCGACGACCATCGCGACGTAGGCCAGCAGGAGCAGGGCCGTGAGATTGACGGCAACCACCGCGACGAGCCCGACCTCGAGCTGCAGGCCGCCGGCGGCGACGGCGACGGCGACGAGGTAGGCCGCGATCGCGGCGATCGCGAGGGCCACGGTGGCGAGCGGCCGGATGACGAGCGCGGCCCCAGCCACCACGAGGGGGTAGGCGTAGAAGAACGGGCTCGACGCGCCGCCAGTGAGGGCGACGATCATCGTCACGAGGGTGATGGCGACCGCTCCCTCGACGGCGAAGCGGCTGCCGGCGAGGATCGTGCCCGGCAGGAGGTCGTGGGCGACGAGGATGAAGATGCCCCCGATGGCGAGGATGATCAGGAGCGGGTCCTCTGCCCCCGGCCAGAGCCCGGTCGCGTAGACGATCACGGCCGTCGACAGCAGGTAGGCCCAGCTGGCGACGCGGACGACGCGGTCGTAGGCGGCCGCGGGAACGCCGCCGGTCAGCATCGAGGAGGGGTCGAGCGCGGCGATCGCCCGGATGTCGAGCGCGGCGCCGCCGACGCCGCCATTGCGCCGGCCGGTGCTCCACTCGTCGCGCCACCGGGCGACGCCGGGGCCCAGGACGAGCCACAGGAGCGCGAGGTCCAGCGCCACGACGACGCCGAGCCCTGCCGCGAGCCAGGCGTTCGTCACGGTACTCCTCACCCCGGATGGCGTGCCCGGCCAGGCGGGATCTCACGATGATTGCGGCGGCATTCTGGCACGCCGGCGAGACCTCGACGAGATCCGTCCGGCAGGAGGAACGTCGAACCCACCGCGGCGGCTCGGGCTGCGGTGCGCTCCGGCACCGTTCCGGCCCGCGGCGATGCGTTGTCGGGCGCTCCTCCCGTCTGGTACGGTCGCTCGACACGCCCTTCCGGGCGCGCCAGAGGAGGCGCCGACCGAGTGGCCCAGCAGCGGACACGAGCGAACGGAGCGGTCGCGGGGGTCGACATCTCCGAGCTCGACAAGCGGATCATCGAGCACCTCCAGCAGGACGGGAGGCGCCCGTTCACCCAGATCGCGGCCGAGCTGGGTGTCTCGGAGGCGGCCGTCCGGGCCCACACCAACCGGCTCGTCGAGCAGGGGATCCTCCAGGTCGTCGGGGTGACCGACCCGCTGAAGCTGGGCTTCCACCAGCAGGCCATGATCGGCGTCCGCTGCCAGGCCGACCGCCTCATGGAGGTCGCCAACACGGTCGCCGGGTTCCCCGAAGTCTCCTACCTCGTCGTCACCGCGGGCGCGTACGACATCCTCATCGAGGTCGTCTGTGAGGACAATGACGCCCTGCTCCGATTCCTCGCCGAACGCCTCCGCCAGGTGGAGGGTGTGCGCGAGACGGAGACCTTCGTCTACCTGCGGATGGTCAAGCAGGTCTACGCCTGGGGGACGCGCTAGGGGCGCTCGATCACCGGCAGGGGCTTCCCCGACTCCGCCAGCCAGCAGGCGGACTGCCGCCCGTCGCCGAGGTCGATGAGCGGCGGCTCCTCCGTCCGGCACCGCTCGAGGATGCCCGCCGGCCCGGCCAGCGGACAGCGCGGGTGGAACCGGCAGCCGGAGGGAATCTGGACCGCGTCGGGCGTCTCGCCCGCCAGGATGAGCCGCCGGGCACGCCGGCCGGGCGCCGGCGGCTCCGGGCTCGGCATGACCGAGACGAGGGCCCGCGTGTACGGGTGGCGGGAGTCGCGGATCACCTCGTCCGCGGTCCCCAGCTCCATGATGCGGCCGAGATACATGACCGCGATCCGGTCGGCGATGACCCAGGCGACCGAGAGGTCGTGGGTGATGAACAGGTAGGTCAGGTTCCGCTCGTGGCGCAGGTCGAGCATGAGGTTGAGGAGCTCGGTCCGGATCGAGACGTCGAGCATGCTGACCGGCTCGTCGGCGACGATGAGCTCGGGATCGAGGACCATCGCCCCGGCGATCACGACCCGCTGGCGCTGGCCGCCCGAGAGCTCGTGCGGATACCGGAAGGCGAAGTCGGCTGCGGGACGCAGCCCGGCGGCATGGAGGGCCTCCAGGACCCGCTGCTCGCGGCCGGCGGCGTCGCCGCCCAGGCCCTGGACCTCGAGCGGCTCGGCCACGAAGTCGTGGATCGTCTGCTTCGGATTGAGCGTCTCGTACGGGTCCTGGAAGATGACCTGGACCCGGCGCCGGTAGGCCCGCAGCCGGTCCCCGCCCCAGACGCCGGTGACGTCGTCGCCGTCGAGGAGGAGGCGGCCCGCCGTCGGGCGGGTCAGCTTGACGATGACCCGGCCGGTGGTCGTCTTGCCGCTCCCCGATTCCCCGACGAGGCCCAGGACCTCACCCTTCCGGATCGCCAGGTCGATCCCGTCGACCGCCCGCACGTAGCCGGCCGGGTGGCGCCGGACCAGGTCCAGGAGCCCGCCCCGGATCGGGAAGTGGACCTCCAGCCCCTCGAGCCGGACGAGGTCGGGCCCGGCGCCGTCGCGGCCGCTCACGGGAGCGCCTCCGCGGGACCCGGCAGCCGACGGGGGATACCGTCGCTGCCGGGCGGGTACAGGTGGCAGGCGACCCGGACCTGGTCGCCGAAGGTCACCTCCGCCGGCACCTCGGTCCGGCAGACGTCCATCGCCGCCGGGCAGCGGGGATGGAAGCGGCAGCCGGGGGGCGGCGTCCGCAGGTCCGGCGGCGAGCCGGGGATCGTCCCCAGGTTGCGGCGCTGGGATTGCACGTCGGGGAAGGCCGCCAGGAGCATCTGGGTGTAGGGGTGGCGAGGCGCGGCGAAGACCCTGCCGACCGGCCCCTCCTCCGCCACCCGGCCGGCGTACATCACCATGACCCGGTCGCACGTCTCGGCGATGACCGAGAGGTCGTGGGTGATGAGGATGAGCGAGAGCCCGAGCTTGGAGCGGAGGTCCTCCAGCAGCTCCAGGATCTGCGCCTGGACCATGACGTCGAGGGCCGTCGTCGGCTCGTCGCCGATGATCACGGCCGGGTCGCAGGCCAGGGCCATCGCGATCATCGCCCGCTGGCGCATGCCGCCGGAGAGCTCGTGTGGGTACGCCTTCCCCCGCGCCCGGGGGATCCCCACCAGCTCGAGGAGGTCGCCGGCCCGCTTCGTCGCCGCCGGCTTCGGCATCCGCAGCCGCTCGATCATCGGCTCGGCGATCTGGTCGCCCACGCGCCGGACCGGGTTGAGGGCGTTCATCGCGCCCTGGAAGATGATCGAGATCTCGCGCCACCGATACCGCCGGAGCGCATCCTCCGACTTCGTGCGGAGCTCGATCCCGAACAGCTTGACGCTGCCGGCCACCACCTTCGCGTTGGGCGGCAGGAGGCGCAGGAGCGAGAGCGCGGTGGTGGTCTTGCCGCAGCCGGATTCCCCGGCGATTCCCAGCGCCTCCCCGTCCTCCAGGCTGAAGCTCACGTCGTCGACTGCGTGCACGGTGGCATTGCCGAGGGAGAACTGGGTGGTCAGCCCCTCCACGACGAGCAGGGGCGCGTCAGGGTCGGCCTGCTTCGGGAGCGGCCACTGGCGCCGCCCGCGGACGGTCGTCCGGGTCTCGGCGGCCGTCATCGGCGGATCCCGGCCTTGGGGTTGAGGACGTCGTCGAGGGCGTTGCCGACGAGCGTGAAGGCCAGGATGACGACGACGACGCAGACGGCCGGGGGGGCGATGTACCACCAGGCCCCCAGGCCGGGAGCCCCGGACTCCTGCGCCGCGTTGAGGAGCTGGCCCCAGGACGGCGCGAACGGGTCGCCGAGGCCGATGAAGGAGAGCGTCGTCTCGGTGAAGATCGCGCCGGCGAACGTCAGGACGGTGTTCGCCACGATCAGGTTGACGACGTTGGGGAGGATGTGGCGCCGCATGATGTGGATCCCGCTCCCCCCGATGACCCGGGCCCGGTCGACGAACATCCGCTCCTTCACCGAGAGGGCCTGCGAGCGGATGATCCGCGCCGTCGAGGCCCAGCTGGTCACGCCGATGACCACGACGATCACGAACAGGGTGGCCCGGATCCCGAAGAACTCGGCGTCCGTCCCGACGATGTCGAGGATGATCGGGGCCAGCACGATTGCCAGGACGAAGGTCGGCAGGACGAGGAAGAAGTCCGTGAACCGCATGAGAACCTGGTCGGAGCGGCCGCCGAGGAACCCCGAGGCGATCCCGATGACCGCCCCGAGCAGGATCGTGATGAGCGTGGCGAGGAGCCCGATGACCATCGAGACGCGGGCCCCGTGAACGGTCAGGTTGAGCATGTCGCGCCCGACCTCGTCGGTGCCGAGGAGGTGCGCCGCCGACGGCGGCTCCAGCGGCCCGCCGGTCGCCGTCGTCACCGTCTGGAGCGGTCCGACGATGAGCGCCGGGGCGATGGCGAGGACGGCGAAAAGGACGAGGATGGCCGCCCCGACGACGCCGTCCGTGCGGGCGGCATAGCGGCGGGCGAGCTGGCTCGCGTTGCGCAGCCGGAGCCGCCAGCGCGCCCCGCGGACCCCGGCCGGCGCGACGACCGGCCCGCTCACCGGCGCACCCGTGGGTCGAGGTAGCCGTAGACGATGTCGGCGACGAAGTTGGCCAGCACCACCGACACGCCGAGGAACAGGAAGATCCCCTGCAGGACCGGGTAGTCCCGCGAGTTGAGGGCGTCGACGGTGAGGGTGCCCAGGCCGGGCCAGTTGAAGACGATCTCGGCCGTGATCGCGCCGCCCACCACGTACCCCAGGTTGATGGCGATCAGGGTGACCGCCGGCAGGAGCGCGTTCGGGATCGCGTGCGAGCGCAGGATCTTGCCGTCCGACAGCCCCTTGGCGCGGGCGGTCGCGATGTAGTCCTCGGCCCGCGTCTCGGTCACGGACGAGCGCATGAGGATGGAGTAGCCGCCGATCAGTCCCAGGCTGATCGTGGCCAGCGGCAGGGCGAGGTGGCCCAGCAGGTCGCCCAGGAACTCGGCCGGGCCGGCGTACGTCGCCCCCGCGGTGAGCATCCCGGAGGTCGGGAACCAGCCCAGCCCGGCGGCGAAGATGATGATGAGGGGCATGCCGATCACGAAGTACGGCATGGAGTACAGGATCAGGCTGAGGCCGTTGCCCACCCGGTCGACGAGGCCTCCTCGGCGCCAGCCCGTCCAGGCCCCCAGGGCCAGGCCCAGGATGATGGCGATCACCTCGGCGAGGCCGATGAGCAGGATGGTCGGCCAGAACCGGTCGCCGATCACCTTCATGACCGGCTGGCCCTGGAACTTCATGGAGTAGCCCAGGTCGCCCTGCATCGTCGATCCGACGAAGGCGACCAGCTGGTCTGGGATCAGGGGCTTGTCGAGGCCCCAGCGCGCCTTGGCGGCCTCGCGCTGCTCGGCCGTCACGTTCGGGTTCCGGGGATTCACCCGGTCCGGCGAGCCCGGCATCATCCGGAACAGCAGGAAGTTGAGGAGCACGATCATGAGGATCGTGAAGATCGCCTGCGCGGACTGGCGGGCGAGATAGCGCGCGCTCATGGGCGCGCCCCGTCACGCCGGGGACCTGCCGCCGGGCGGTGAGGTCGCGGGGGGGCCACCCGAGGGCAGCCCCCCCATTGGCTGTTCACGGGACGCGAGCCGGGACGCTGCTCACTCCTCCTCGGTCGGGCCCCTCCGGCGGCGGAAGACGAGGGCGAGGCCGATCCCGACCAGGATCAGGACGACGACGAGGATGCCCACCAGGAGCTGGGTGTTGTCCCCGCTGGTCCCGCTGCCGCCGGCGCTTGGGGCCGGCGTCGGCGCTGCCGAGGTGCCGGGCTCCACTGAGGCGACCGGGGTCGGCGAGGGCACGGCCGTCGCGTCGGTGAGGAGCGTGTAGCCGATCGTCCCGTAGGAGAAGAGCGGGGTCCCGTTCGCCGTCGGCTGGTTCTGCCAGCCGCCGAAGCGGTCCGTGCGATAGGCGGCCAGGTTGGCGTCGTAGTAGAGGATGTCGTAGACGGCCTGGTCGTAGACGAGGTTCTGCATCTTGGCCAGGATCGCCTTGCGGGCATCGGCGGTCGTCGCCGCCGTCTGCTCGTCGTACATCGCGTCGAACTCGGGGTTGCAGTACTGGCTGTCGGACGACGAGCCGATCGCGTCGCAGCGGAAGATCTGGAGCAGGGCGTTCGGGTCCGGGTTGCCGGCCCACCCCCACAGCTCGATGTCGTAGTCGGCCTTGTACTCGGCGCCCGCCTCCGGCGGGAGGACGATGTTGCCGAGCGTCGCCGAGTCGTAGACGTTCGTCGTGACCTTGACCCCCAGCTCGCCGTACCAGTCCTTGATGAACTGGGCGGCCTTGGGGTACGAGTCGTCCGTGTCGGGCATGTAGAGGCGGAGGCTGATCGGCTTGCCCTCCTTGTCGAGGCGGGCGCCGTTCGCGTCGAGCTTGTAGCCGGCGGCGTCGAGCTTCTGCTTGGCGAGCTCGATGTCGAAGGTGCGCGGATGGTCGGGCTCCACGTGCCACTTCCCGAGGACGGGCGGCACGATGGTGGTCCCGATGTCGCCGAAGCCGCCCAGGACGCGGTCGACGAGCTCGGGCTTGTCGACGGCGTAGCCGAGGGCGTCGCGGAAGGCCGGGTCGAGGAGCGCCTTGGTGGACGGGCCGCCGTCCTTGATGGTCTTGCCGTCGGACGCGCCGTAGCCGTTGAAGGCGAGCTGGGTCCAGCCGTTGGCGCTGCCCACGACGGTCGTGATGCCGGGCTCGGACTGGAGGGCCTTCAGCTGGTCGGAGTTCGGGTTCCGGGCGTAGTCGATCTCGCCGGCCTTGAGGGCCTGGACCATCGTGTCGGCGCTCTTGAAGAACTGGATGACGACCTCGTCCGCCGCCCCCTGCTTGCCCCAGTACTGCGGGTTGCGCACGAACCGGACGTACTGGCTCGTCTTCCACTCCTCGGCGATGTACGGTCCGGTGCCGACGAGCGGCGCCTCGAACTTGGCCTCGCCGATCGCCTTGTAGTCGTTGGCGCCCCAGATGTGCTTGGGGATGATCGGGAGGTAGGTCTGCAGGACCCGGTCCGACGCGTCCGTGGTGGTCGCGATCATCGTCTCGTCGTCGGGACACTCGACCTTGGTGACGCCGGCGTCCTTGAGGCCCGGGTCGAGGTACCCGGCGCCGATGTTGGACTCGTCGGCGATGGCGGCCAGGGCGAGGCCCCACGAGTAGCAGGCGTCCTGCGCCGTGGCGGGCGTCCCATCCGACCACTTCATCCCGGTCCGGATGTGGAACGTCCACGACTTCCCATCGGCGGCGCGCTCCCAGCGATCGGCGAAGCCGGGGACCGGCTCGAGATCGGGTCCGAAGTCGACGAGCAGGTTGTAGGTGAGCTGGAACACCTCGTACCCGCTGACCAGGAGGGTCTGGTAGGGGTTGATCGAGTCGAGGTCCTGGACCGTCCCCACCCGGAGGACGAGCGGGGCGTCGGCCGCGCGGGCCGGCGCCGAGACCGCGGGCAGGAGGAGCGCTCCCGCGAGACCCAGCGCGGCGGCCAGGCGGCCAAAGCGTTGACGGACAGGTGCGCGCATCGGTGCTCCTCTCCTGCGCCCCGGCTCCCCGTCGGGGCGTGCCGCGGGGCGGACTGCCCTGCATGCCCGGCCCCACTCTAGGCACCGTCGAGCGCCTGGGTCAACTCGCGGCGCGCGTGACGGGTCCCCCGGCGCAGCGCATGCCGGCGGCAGGCTCGGCGACGGCGCGCGGCTTGACCGGCGCCGCCTGCTGCGGCCCTCGCCGGCTACCCGCGGTCGAGGGCGGCCAGCACCGGGGCGAGGGCCTCGATCGAGGCGACCGTGATCGGGTCCACGACCAGCTGGACGTGGGCGATCCCCTCCCCGGCGAACGCCCGGAGCGTCTCCGCGATCTCCTCGGCCGTGCCCCTGATCGGCGGCACCCCCTCCTGCGACGTGTCGCCCATCAGGCGGCCCGCGCCGCCGGGCAGGCGGACGAGGACCGCGACCGTCCGCTCGATCTCGGCGGGGTCGCGCCCGGCGGCCCGGGCGGCGGCGTCCACCTGCCCCCGGAGCGGGGCGATTCCCTCCGGCCGGTTGCCGAAGGCCTCGAACCACGCATTCCAGGAATTCGACGAACGGCGCCGCGATCTCCAGCATCCGCGGGCCCGTCGAGCCGATCATGAGCGGGGGCCCGCCGGGCCGGGGGCGCGGCGCCAGCTCGCAGTCGCGAGCCGTGAAGAACTCACCGGCGAAGTCGATCGCGCCCTCCCGCAGGAGGGTCCGGATGATCGTGAAGGCCTCGGCAAAGCGGCTGATCCGTCGGTCGAAAGGGAAGCCGAAGGCCGAGAACTCGGTCTCGTTCCAGCCGGCCCCCAGCCCCAGGACGAGACGGCCGCCGCTGATCTCGTCGACCGTGCCGGCCATCTTGGCCAGCATCGCCGGGGCGTGGAAGGCCGTCGCCGCGACGAGCGGCCCCAGGGTGATCCGGCTCGTCACCGCGGCGAGCCCCGCCAGCGTCGTCCATACCTCCCACGGCCCGCGGGCACGGTCGTCGCCGGGCCGGCGATAGAGGAGGTGGTCGCCGTACCAGACGGAATCGAAGCCGAGCTCCTCGGTCCGGATGGCCATCGCCCGGATGTCGGGCCAGCGGGCGTCCCACTCCACCTCCGGCAGCTGGATCCCGACCTTGAGCGGGCGACCTGGCATCGAACAACCTCCTCGCGGCCGACCTGTTCGCCGGATCGTAGCCGCGCCCGGGGCTTGACGAGTGGCGCTGACGACCGTCCCGCGCGCCTGTCAGGCTGGCGCCCGACAGACCCGCCGCGAGGTCCCGCCTTGGCGACTCGAAGACCCCAGCCCGTCCAGGTCGTCGAGCTCGAGCCACGGTCCGTCGCCATCCTCCGCAGCATCGTGGCGCCGGACGACTTCCCGGAGTTCCTCGCCGACGCGCTCGCCGCGGTGGCGGAAGCCCTGGCCGCGGCCGGCTGCGCGGCGGGCGGCCCACCGTTCGCCCGCTACTTCGGGGCCGGCCCCGAAGGGCTCGACGTGGCGGTCGGCTACCCGGTCGCGGAGCCGTTCATCGGCCGCGGCAACGTCCACGGCGCGGAGCTGCCCGGGGGGCCCGCGGCCGTGGGCACCCACGTCGGGTCGTACGCCGGGCTCGACGCCGCCTGGTCCGCGCTCAAGGCGGGCATCGACGCCCTCGGCCGGAGCCGCGCCGAGGATCCCTGGGAGATCTACTTCGTGGGGCCGGGGAGCGGCGTGGACCCGTCGGCATGGCGGACCGAGCTGGTCTGGCCGCTCCGGCCGTCGGCTGCGGGCGGGTGACCGTCCCGCTGTGCCAGCCGGAAGAGGAGTGACGCCAGCCGCGCCGCACGGGCGTCCTCCTCGGGCGTGCGCGGGCCGGCGATGACGTCCGCGGCCGCGAGCGTCGCGACCTCGTCGGGATCGAAGCCCGCCGCCTCCAGGATGCCGAAGGTGTGGGCCCCCAGGCCGGGCGCCGGCTCCGCGTCATCCAGGGCGGGGCTCGCGGCGGCGAAGTCGGGCGCCACCGCAAGGGGCGTGACGACCCGCGCCACGTCGCCCTCTCCGCGGACGAGCCCGCGCGCCACCACCTGCGGGTCCCGGATCGCCTCCGCCGCCGTGTTGACCGGCGTGACGCACGCGTCGGCCCCCAGGAGCTCCAGCCACGCCGCGCGTGGGTGCCGGGCCAGGATGGCGGCCACCTCGGCCATCGAGCCGGGGTCGAACTGGCGCGGCACCAGGTCCTCGCGCCCCACTGCCCGGCAGAAGGCGACCCAGAACTGCGGCTCGAGGGCGCCCACGGCGAGGAACGCCCCGTCGGCGGCGGCGTAGACCGCGTAGCAGGGAAAGACCCCCGACAAGGGGCCGGGCGTCGTCCCGGCGGTCGCGATGCCCGCCCCCAGCGGGCCGAGCCAGGACACGATCGCGTCCAGGACGGCGACGTCGAGGGCGGCGCCCCGGCCGGTCCGCTCGCGACGGAAGAGGGCCGCCACGATCTCCAGGGCGGCCAGCGTCCCGCCGGCGAGGTCGGCGACCTGGAGTCCGGGCGGGACGGGACGGGCGCGGGCCGGCCCGAGCAGGGCCAGCAGCCCGCCGATGGCCAGGTAGTCGAGGTCGTGGCCGGGCCGGTCGTGGTATGGCCCTGCCTGCCCGTAGCCGGAAAGCGAGCAATGGACGATGCGCGGGTTGGCGGCGCGGATGTCCGCCTCGCCCAGGCCCCGCCGGGCGAGCTGGCCGGGCATCGACGACTCCAGGAAGACGTCGGCGGCGGCTGCCAGGCGCAGGACGACCTCCCGCCCGCGCGGGAGGCGGTAGTTGATGGCGATGCTCCGCTTGCCGCGGTTGATCGCCTCGAAGACGCCGCCGAACCCGAGCTCCGGCGGGGCGATCCGCGCATAGTCGCCGGCCAGCGGCGTCTCGACCTTGATGACGTCGGCGCCGAGATCGGCCAGGAGCTGCGAGCACCAGGGTCCCGGGATCAGCCGCGACAGGTCGAGGACGCGGATGCCGACGAGCGGACGGCTGGACGTCATGCGGCTCCTCCCTGAGCTCGATCGTGGTGAGCGCCGCGGACCGACTGCCAGTGCCGGACGGCCCGAGGGTGGTCCGGCCAGGTCGCGATCAGCGGGCCAGGGTCCGCTTGACGCGGCGGTCGGGCACGATCCCGGCCACCGCGACGACGCCGTGGATGGCGACGGCGACCAAGGGTACGACGACGGCGATGGGGATTGCCAGGCCGGAGCCGAACGCCTGGCCCGCCTACTGGCCGATCGACTCTCCCAGCAGCTTCAGCGCTTCGCCGAACAGCGTCCGGGCGGGAACGTCGATGGCTTCGGCGGGAGCCTCGAACGAGACGCCTTCGGCCGGCGCGGTCAGGGTCACCGTCACGTCTGCGGAACCGACGCTCGCGTCGTTCGCCGCGAGGTGCACGTCCAGCTCGGTGAGCCGCCCGCTCCCGTGGTCCGCCCAGAGATCCACCTTGAGCGTCCCCTCCTTCGCGGCAGCCCGGACCTCTTCGACCTGGCCGCGGTTGACAGAGTCGAACATCGGCGAGTCGAGCAGCTTGTCGACGTCGAAGGCGACCGACAGGTGATCCTCGTCGGTCCCGTTGCGCTTCTCGGTCGCCACGAACGTCAGCGTCATGCCGCTGTCGTTGAGCGCCTTCTTGAGGCTCGCCGCGTCGACCGGGGCCGAGGAAGCCTCCACCGTCGCGCTCCCCTCCGCGAGGGCATCGAGCTCGCTCTTCGTGGCGAGCCGGAGCCAGCCGGAGAGATCGCCCTGCGGGAGATCGCCTGAGCTGGAGAGCAGGAGCTGCACGATCGTTCCCAGCAGGGGGCTCCTGGCGTAGAAGGCCTGGCCGTCGTAGATCGCGTCGAAGTCGATGCTCGAACCGGAGACTCCGAGCTGAGCCAGGGTGCCGGCGTCCACGCCGATCACCGCAGCGGGCAGCGAGAGGTGGAAGAGGCCCTCTCCCGCGGCGCTGTCGATGACGAGGCGCACCGTCCCTGGATCGAGGGTGACCGTCGTGGTGCCGGACTTGATGCTGGCCCCGACGTCGACCTGGACCCGCTGCCACGGGGCGTCGATCGCCCGATGGGCGATCTCGTACGGGTCCTGGGCCGACCCGGTGCACCCGGCCAGGATCGCGAGGACCGCGGCCGCGAGGATCAGGATGGAGCGACGCATTCGAGGAGCCCTCTCTACCATCGCGCCGACAGCTGGCGAGCAGGGCGCGCCCTGAGCATAGCGAGCGGCCGAGCGCGGCAACCCGGCTCTTCGGTCACGCCGCCGATGGGACTCTTGGGCGGCCAGGAGTGGTCGGGGCGGTGGGATTCGAACCCACGACCTCGTGCTCCCAAAGCACGTGCGCTACCACTGCGCTACACCCCGACGGTCTCGTGCTCACGAAACGTGTGCTTCGCGAGCGACGCCCTGAAGCCTAGCCTACAGCGCTCGAACCGCACGAGACTCGTGCGCCCTCGCCCGGACCGCTTCGCCGGTGAGCCACTTCGTGACGGACGACCCTAGCCAGAGGGATAACCGGAGACACCATTGCCGAAGACGCGGGAGGCTGTGAGGCGCGTCCAGTGCCGGCCGCCGGCACGGACCGCTCCGAGCCACTTGCGAGATGGAGCCGCGGGGCTTCATGGAGCCGGGTTGGATGAGCAGGAAGACGCTCACGGGCCGACTTCTCATCGGCGTGGCTGCGATCGCGCTGATGGCTGGCTGCTCAGGAGGCGCCAGGACGACGCCTGGGGCCAGCGCTTCAGCCGAGCCGAGGCAGCTTCCATTCGGCGACGAGCTGCAGCAAATCCTCGACGACGGCGTCCACGCCAGCAACGGTCTTGGTGTCACGGCGGCGGTCATCGCGGCGGGCTATGAGCCGTGGACCGGCGCGGCCGGCCACTCGGTTCGGTCGAACGATGCCCTCATCCCCATGCGCCCAGAGATGCTGTTCGAGATCGGCAGCGTCGACAAGAACCTCGTGACCGTGATCATGCTCCAGCTCGTGGCAGAGGGCCGGATCAGCCTCGAGGATCCGGTCCGGAAGTGGTTCCCCGGCTACCCGCAGATCCCGCCGGCGGCGACGGTGCGAGACCTGATCGCCAGCACGAGCGGGATCGCGGAGTGGGTGGACCACCCGAGCTCATTCCTCCAGCCGCCGTTCGACCCCCAGAAGCTGGCCAGATCCTGGACGGTGGACGAGATGCTCAAGGAGCTCGTCGGGCCGCCGGAGTTCGCCCCCGGCGAGAAGTGGCGGTACTCCACGACCGGCTTCCGGCTGGCCCGCGAGATCATCGAGCGGGAGACCGCCCAGCCGATCGCCGACCTGATCCAGGCGCGCCTCCTCGATCCGCTGGGGATCCGCGACATGTGGCTCGAGCCGAGCTGGCCGATCCCGTCACGCTACCCGATCGCTCATGAGTGGTTCGACGTCGACGGCGACGGGAACCTTGACGACATCACCGTCTACCCCAAGGAGGCCTTCAACGATCTGACGGCGGCGCCCGTCTACACGAACGCGATCGACCTGGCGCGCTACTGCCAAGGCCTCTTTCACGATCGGGCGCTGCTGAAGGACGAACAGCTGGCCGCGATGCTCGACTTCCGGGTGGCCGACGATCCCAAGGAGCCGATAGCCGCCAGGTACGGGCTCGGAACAGGCGTCTTCAACATCCCCGGTCTCTCCGCCATCGAGCACTACGGCCACGGAGGGAACGGGATCGGGTACGTCGTGGCGATGCTGTACCTGCCGCAGCGCGAGTCGTGCGTCGTGCTCCTCACGAACGACCGCGCCGCGACGATGTCGACGACGGCGGCCGCCTTCGTCGAGGCCGTCGATCGCGGCATCCAGGGCTCGCCCCCGTGAGCGCTCGACGACTGAGTTCGGAGGAAGACCGCCGTACTTGCGCGACACCTGCCTGAAGGTCAACCAGCGGTCAGAAGCCGTCAGGCCCAGACCCCTCTGAACCCCGGCAACCAACCTGGTGTTCAAGCACGTTGGCCGGCAGTCGTGCTCGCGAACCACACAATAATCGGTGCCTTCGCCGCTCGGCCAGCCGTGCTCGGGAACCCCGACCCTGCCCCGCAGAGCGCCCCGCGGCTCCCAAAGCACGTGCGCTACCACTCCGCTACACCCCGACGGTCTCGTGCTCACGAAACGTGTGCTTCGCGAGCGACGCCCTGAAGCCTAGCCTACAGCGCTCGAACCGCACGATGCTTGCTCGCCCGAGGGCCAGACTTCCGCCGGGTCGAGATGCCGGCCCAACGGCACTGGCGCCCCGACCCAGCCCGGCCGACGATCGGACACGCGCGCGGCCACGGCGCACACCGATGGGACACGCGGGCCAGCCGGCGACATCTCATGGATGTGAACAGCCTCGCACCGGATGTCGCGATCGCCTCGACGGTGCAGCTCGCCGCGGCGGGCGACGAGGTCGCGTTCGCCAGGATCGTCGCGGCGCACCGCGCGGAGATGGTGCGGGTCGCCTACGTGGTGTGCGGGGACTGGGACATCGCACAGGACGCGGCCCAGGCGGCTCTCTGGATCGCCTGGCGCAAGCTCCCCTCCCTGCGTGACCCGGCGCGCCTCCGGCCGTGGCTCATGTCGGTCGTCGCCAACGAGGCTCGGGCCGTCCTCCGTCGCCAGCGCCGACATCCGGTCGTCGAGCTGACGATCGCGACCGAGGGGACGGGCGTCGGCGATCCCGGCGACGAGATCGGGCAGGTGGACCTAGCGAACGCGCTCCATCACCTGAGCCCCGACGATCGCGCCCTCGTCGCTCTGCGTTATCTCGCCGACGTCGACTCGGCCGAGATCGGGACCTTGACCGGCAGATCCGCCTCCGGCGTCCGCACCCGCCTCTCACGCGTGCTCGACCACCTCCGGAAGGAGCTCGGCGATGACTGAGCGCGACGTCTTCGAGAGCCGCCTCCGCGCCGCCCTTCTCCGTCACGTGGAGGAGGGGCCGACCGACTTCGACGCCCTCGGCTTCGCACGGACGGTGGCCGCGAAGGAGCCCCGCCGCCACGGGTTCACGGCGGTGCTCAGCTTGCGGGTGCTCGCGATCCCGCGCCGCGCCTGGCTCCTGCTGCTTGCCGGGCTGCTTCTCGCCGCGATGATCGGCGGGACGCTCCTCGTCGGCTCGCAGCTCCAGCGGAGGCTCCCGGCCGTGGTGCCGCCTGTTGGCCAGCTGTTCGAGTGCCCACCCGGGTCGACGCCCGACGAGCCGGGCCCGGTCGACCAGGCTCGGCCGGCATCCCCGTCGGCGATGGCGTTCGACTCCCGGGCGGGCAGGCTGGTGGCCATCGCGAGCACCCTCTTCGGCGAAGAGATCACGGGCGTCGAGACGTGGACGTTCGACGTGTGCACGAACACCTGGACGCGGATGCATCCGAACCGGGAGCCGTCCAGCCCCGACTCCTGGCTTGTGTACGACGTCGACTCCGACGTGACGATCCTGGTCACCTCCCGGGAGGTGTGGGCCTACGCTCTGCAGGCCGACACCTGGACGCTGAAGGACTCAGTCCCGCCGATCGACGCGACGTCCTTGATCCACGTGACGTCCTGGGCCTACGACCCGGTCGCTGGCGTGATCGTCGCTGCGGCGACCGAGCTCGACCGGTCCCGTCCGCCGGAGCTGTGGGGCTACGACGTCGCCTCGGACACGTGGACCCCGATCCGCCAAAGCAGCCCGGCTGCGGCCGCGTCTCGCGGGGTGCGCTTCGCCTACGACGCCTCCGCTGATCGGCTGGTCGCATTCGGAGTCGGGTCCGGGTTACCTCCTGAGACTGAGACGTGGCTCTTCGACCTTCGCACCGGCACGTGGTCGAGATCCGGCGCCGCCACGCCGCCCCTCAGCATCGTCTGGGGGTTCGATGCCTACCCCCCGGAGATGGTCTACGACGAGGAAGCAGAGCGGACGGTGGTATTCGGCGGATCGGGGTCGGCCGCGTACGACGCGGCCGCCGACCGCTGGGAGGTCCTGCCCGAGCCCTCCAGTCCCGGTGGGTTCTCCTCGACCCCGGTGTACGACCCGGTCAATGGGCGACTCGTCGGCTTGGGGTCGGGAGATACTCGCCAGGACGACGTCGTCGCCTTCGACCTCGCATCCCGCGAATGGACAATCCTGCTCGAACCGCGCGAAGGGCAGCCCACACCGAACCCAGAGTGAACATGCGTGCCGACCGGCGAGCGCGTCCCTGGGAGACGTGGCCGGCCGGCTGCTCGAGGGAACCGCGAAGGCCGCCGACGACGCGGTTGCCGGGATCGCCCAACCGCCCTTCTCCGTTTCAGCCCTCGGCGAGGTCGCCGGTGAGGAGGCGCTCGATCACCGGGGCCATGGCCGCCACGACGACGTCGGCGGGCGCGGACGCCAGCGGCTCCAGGCGGACCACGTAGCGGGTCATCGCCAACCCCACGAGGGTGCTGGCGACGAGGCTCCCACGCAGCTCCGCCGTCGCCTCGCCCATGAGGGGCACGATCCGGCCGACGAGCTCCCGACGGACGAACTCGGTGAGCAGGCGGGCTGCCTCGTCGTGGCTCACGGCGTTGCGCATGATGACGGTCAGGGGATGTCGCTTCGACGGGTCATCCCACTGGGCGAGGAGGAAGCGCACCAGGCGCTCGCCGACGCCATCGAGACCCGGGGCGACAACCTGCTCCGCGATCTCGTCGAGGTTGACGGGCCAGGCCATGACCGCGCCGAGGAGGCCGTCCTTCGAGCCGAAGTAGTGGATGACGAGAGATGGATCCACCGCTGCCTCGGCGGCGATGCTCCGCACGCTGGCCTGATCGAACCCAGCGGCGACGAACTGGCGGCGCGCAGCCGCAAGGATCGCCTGCCGGGTGTCGCTGCTCCCCGGCCGGCGGCCCGACCGGCGGGCCGGGGAGCGAGAGCCGCGCGGCGTCAACCGGCCACCGGGGCCGGCACGGGGCGCGTGACAGGGCGATGGCGCCACAGGTCCACCGCGACGACGATCCCGAGCGCGACCGCGGCCCACGCGGCCAGCGTCACGAGCGGCACGCCGAGGGCTGCACCGTCGAAGTAGAGCGCGCTCCTGGCGGCCGCCAGCCCGACACCCGGCGGAAGGATCGGGGCGAGCGCCCGGAACCCATCCGGGAGGAACCAGGGACCTGCCATCGCTCCCGAGCACGCCACGCCGAGGATCACGACGAGGAGGGCCGCCAGACCACTCCCCGCGGTCCCGGCCAGCTCCTGGAGCGCTGCCGTCGCGGAGGCGACGGCGAGGGCCAGCATGGCGCACACGGCAGCCAGCAGCCAGGTGTTCTCATCGAAGCCGAGCACGAGGCCGACCGCGGCGGCCGCCACGAGGCCATCAAGAGAGGCAAAGGCCACTAGGGAAGTCAGGCGCTCGCCGAGGCCGGGTCGTGTCTCGGACGCCCCGGATGCAAAGGCGATCACCGCGTAGATCAGGGCCGAGAGCGAGACACCGAGAACCAGGAAGAAGGGGACGGTCCCATGTGGGTCGTTCGCCGGAAGCGGCACGACATCCTCGATTCTCGGGGTCAGTTGCATGGCTCCCGCGACCGCGGTGAAGGCGCCGGAGACGGCGGCCGCCGTGGCCTCGCTCGCCCCACTGGCCACGAGGATGGTGGCTCCGTTCGCTTCGGCCACGAAGGCGCCGACCTCCCCGCGGTCGGCGATCGCCGCCCGCGCGTCGGCCTCGGAGCCGTAGCTCGTGACGGTGAAGGCGCCCGGAGCCTGGCGCTCGAGCCCCGCCGTCAACTGCGCCGCGACCGCGTCGGGGGCGACGAGCGCGACGGGCAGCTCGTGCGCCTGGGGCAGATGGAGTGCCGCGGCGAAGAGCCAGATGAACCAGGCCGCCAGGACCAGGCCGATCACGATCGGGGCGATCGCCCGACCGCGTGACGACGACGTACCCATCACACTCACCTCCGGGACGCCGAATTCAATGCGTGTTGAATTCTACAGGCGTTGAATTCTCTGTCAAGAGGGGGGCTGGTGCCTGCTGGAGGCCGCCGGGGCGTTCTGGCCGCGGGTGCTCCATCCTGGCGGCGAAACGGGCGGCAGCGGCACCTCGGCCGCGATCCGCTGCATCTCGGCCGGTTCCGGCAGCTCAGCGGCGATCCACACCCGGCCGGGTTACCGCCGCGAGGGTCGAGCGTGAACGCAGCGAGACGACGCAGCCCGGGATCGCCGTGCATCAGGCTGTTTCCCGGGCCCGCTCGAGGCCGTCCAGGATCGGTTCGAGCCTGAACACGAACTCGTTTCCGTACGCGTAGCCCGGATTCCTGGCGCGCCCCGAGCGGCGCCCGGAAGACTCGCTAGACCGCTCCGATCACATGTCCCCCGCGCCCCGCGTCACGTGCGACCGCACGTCGCCTCCCCAGCTCGACCACCAGCCATGTCGCCACCACCGCGAGGAGGGCGTTCCGGAGCAGCAGGGCCACGATCATGGGCGTCTCGAGGCGCCACAGCCCCGTGTAGTCCGTCGTGTAGACCGCGGTCGACAGGGCCGCGACGGCGAGGATCAGCCAGCCCATGCGACCCGGCAGGAGGATCGCAAAGGGCAGGAGCCAGATGACGTACTGCACGGACAGGACCTTGCTGCCCACGAGGAGCACCGCGATGGCGGCGGCCGACGCAAGGTAGACGCTGGAGCTCGGCACGCGACCCAGCCGGGCGTAGTCCCACCGGAAGCG
Organism: uncultured Chloroflexia bacterium; assembly: GCA_963821235.1. Lineage (GTDB taxonomy): Bacteria > Chloroflexota > Limnocylindria > Limnocylindrales > CSP1-4 > CTSoil-043. The sequence goes on along the minus strand of CAWGCS010000001.1, from coordinate 958,624 downwards.
CAGCACGGCGACCGCCGTGACGGCGCCAAGCAGGGCCGCCAGCGCGATCGGCGAGGCGGCCACCAGCAGGTCGGACCCGGGAGCCCGCACCTGGATCGACCCGAACGCATAGGCGACGTCGAGTGGCTGGCCCGCCAGGACGTGGAGCCCCAGGAGCAGCCCTGCCCCAAGGCTCTCGATCTGCAGGCCGCGGTCCTGCTGGTAGAGAAGCCACTGGAGCGAGGCCGGGCCGGCCAGCACCCACGCCGTCGCCATGACCGGGACGACGACCGAAGCGCAGCCGCCCAGGAGTCGAACGAACCCGGCCCGGTCGCGCACGGCGAGGGCGTAGGCAGCCAGGATGGGCAGCAGGGCGATCGGGTAGAGCTTGAGCATCGTCCCCAACCCGAGCGCGACGCCGGCGGCGCCCGGGCGCCGATCGACGACGGCGACGGCGACCAGGACGCACAGCACCGGCCAGAGGTCGTAGCGAAGGGCGACGGACGCCCAGGCGAGGCCGACCAGCACCGCCCACCCCACGAGCGTGGAGCGGGACCTGCCGGTCGCCTCGAAGAGCAGCCAGCCGGCGGCGACCGCCAGCGCTCCCTGGGCAACGGTGAACCGCCAGATGTAGCCGAGGTCGTCGATCCCGCCCTGCGGCGGCGCCAGGAGGGGCAGGGTCATCGGCACGAGGGCGAGCGGCGGGTACTCCACGCTGAAGTCGAGGTACGGGATCGATCCCCCCAGCACCTGGAGGCCGTACCTGCGGTAGACGGAGAGGTCGCCCGCGAAGATGAGCCTCGTCGGCTCCGGGGTCAGTCCGACGAGCAGCACCAGCAGGAGGAGAGGCGCGAGCAGCAGCACGACGGCAGGAGCGCGACGCGGGTCGAGCTGGGCCATGAACGCGCGCATCGCTACATGTTCGCTCGCCGCGCGGCACGGGATCCAGGGCCGCTGTTCATGACGAACGCCTCTGGATGCCGCCCGGACGGCTGTGCATTCTCGGGCAAGGCTTGGGGGACGAGGCGGCCACAGGGCGTCGAGGGAGTGATCGATATGCAACAGGGCCACGAGCTGAGCGATCCGTCTGCGCTCGACATGCCCGAGCGGCTCGACCCTTCGGGGATCCCGTGCGTCGGCTCCGGCCACACCAGGACGCGGGCGGCATCCTCGCATCGGCGGCATCCCCGTCTGCCTCTGGGACTCGCACCGACCTCCCTCATCGCATCGGTCGAGGAGGTCGCGGCGAGCGGTGACGGCGATTGGCTGGTCTGGGGAAGCGTCGGCGATCGCCCCGTCCTGTTCGCCGTCGAGCCGGCGGCGGCTGCCGAGATGATGGACTCGGTGTCCAAGGGCGAGATGGCGACCGCGATCGTCGAACCGTGGCAGCTGATGCTCGAGCGGCTCGACTGACCGGATCACCCGCCGCTCTCACCCCGCCGGGCCGCCGCGTCGCGGCGGCGCGACGCGCTCGCTACGGCAGCAGGACCGGCATCGCCTCGAGCGGAACCGGGCTGGAGGTCAGGACCACCTCGGCCCCCGCCCGCACCTTCGGTGCGAGCGACGCCACGTACGTCCGCGCGACCGGCTTCTTGTGCTCCGCGACGTTGGTGTCCCGCAGGACGAGCCAGCCGCTGACGATCCCGATGGCCATCTCGACCAGGTCGACGGCGTAGTAGTCCACGCGGTCGCGGTCGGGAAGAGCCTTGAGCCGGCCCACGGCCTCGCCGAAAAGGGCGGTCAGATCGGCCAGGAGCGTCTTCTCGGTGGCCATGTCGGCCGGGTACTCGGCGGCCTGCCATTCGGCGAGCAGCGGGTCGAGCGACCGGTTGAGCAGCTTGCCGATGGCCGCGACCACCTGGAGCTGGCTCGTGCCCTCGTAGATGTTGGTGACGCGGACATCCCGGAAGAGGCGCTCGATGTTGAACTCGCGCATGTAGCCCACGCCGCCGTGCACCTGCATGGCCTGGTAGCAGACCCGGTTGCCCATCTCGGTGGCGCAGTACTTCACCATCGGGGTGAGCGTCTCGGCCAGTGCCTGGGACTGCTTGTGGCGGGCGCGCATCGCCGGGTCGGACTCCGAGCCGCCCTCTCCCAGGGCTCGCTCATAGACCTTCCAGAGATCCACCCAGCGCCCCGTCTCGGCGAGAAGCGCGCGCGTTGCCTCCAGGTCGACCTTCATCGAGAGCAGCAGCCGGCCCACGGCCGGCAGGACCCGGATCGGCCTGCCGAACTGGACACGCTCGCGAGAGTACTGGTCGGCCTCTCGGTAGGCGGCCTCGGCGATGCCGAGGGCCTGCGCCGCCACGGCCAGGCGAGCGCCGTTCATCAGGTTCATGGCGTAGCGCATGAGTCCGAAGCGGCGCTTTCCGATCAGGATGGCCGGGGTGTTGCTGTACTGGATCTCGCACGTCGGGGAGGCGTGGATCCCCATCTTGTTCTCGATGCGACGGATCTTGACCGTGTCGTCGCGCTCGACCAGGAACATGGAGAGGCCGCGGGCGTCGGTGGAGCCTTCCTCGCTTCGAGCGAGGACCAGCGACACGTCCGCCAGCCCGTTGGTGATGAATCGCTTGACGCCGTTGAGGTGCCACTGGCCGGTGGCCTCGTCCAGGGTCGCCCGCGTCGCGACGGCGCCCAGGTCCGAGCCGGCGTCCGCCTCGGTCAGGACCATCGCCCCGGAGACCTCGCCGCGCGAGAAGCGAGGCAGGACCCGGGCCTTGGTCTCCGGATCGCCGTGCTCCTCGAGCAGCGACGCGATCTCCTGGAGGCCGTACACGGTCATGAGGCCGCTCTCCGCCCGGGCCACGACCTCGACCATCATCTGGTAGACGGACTCGGGCAGGTTCAGCCCGCCGTACTCGCGCGACAGCATGGCCCCGAAGAGCTCGGCCTGGCGAAGGGCCTCGATGGCGTCCCGGGTGGCGGCGGCGTAGGTCACCTCGCCGCTCTCGTAGTGGGCGCCCTCTTCGTCCGCCTCGGCGGCCCTGGGCGCCACGCGCTGGCCGCAGACCTCGCCCAGGACGTCGAGGACGATGCGGTAGCTGTCGATGGCGTCGGCGTAGTTGCGCGGGGCGGTGGGGTAGATGCCCGCCTCGGAGTAGCCGTTCTCCTTGAGCTCCACGACCTCGCGCAGGTCGAGGTGCTCCAGGCGGAGCTGCAGGTCCGGGTTGTCGAGGAAGAAGTTCTCGCTCATTCGGCTGCTCGACGGTCCATGGAGCGTTCACGCAGGGCCTTGATGATCATGGGCAGGACCTCGCGGGCGTCGCCCACGATGCGGTAGTGCGCGATCTGGAACATCGGCGCGTTGGGGTCGGTGTTGATGGCGATGATCTTGGACGACTGGTCCATCCCCGCCCGGTGCTGGATGGCGCCAGAGATGCCCGCGGCGATGTAGAGGCGAGGCCTGACCGTGGTGCCGGTCTGGCCCACCTGGAACTCGCGGTCGATCATCCCCGCGTCCACGGCCGCGCGCGAGGCGCCGACCTCGCCGCCGAGCAGGTTGGCCAGCTCGCGCAGCAGGGCGAACTCGTCGGCGTCTGAGATGCCCGCGCCCCCCGACACGATGACCGGCGCATCCTTGAGCTTGACGGTGGAGTGGCGGACCTGCCGGCTCAGGACCTCGAGGGCGAGATCGCCGGGCTCGAGCTCGGGCGTCACCGGCTCCACCACTCCCGTGCGGCTCGTGTCCGTCGGCGGCATGCGCATGACCCCCTCGCGGACCGTGGCCATCTGCGGCCGGGAGCTCGGATTGACGATTGTGGCGATCACGTTCCCGCCGAAGGCCGGCCGGATCTGGTACAGCAGGTTCCTGTAGGTCTTGTCGTCGCGCCGGGCGTAGTAGTCGCCGATCTGCAGGTCCGTGCAATCGGCGGTCAAGCCGCAGCGCAGCGCGCTGGCGACCCGCGGCGCGAAGTCCCGCCCATTGGGCGTGCCGCCGACCAGGAAGATCTCCGGCTGCCGCCTGCGAGCCTCCGTGATCGCCACGCGCGCGTGGGGGAGAGTGCGGTAGCCGGCGAGCTCCGGATGGTCGGCCAGCAGGACGCGGTCGGCGCCGTGGGAGATGACATCCTGGGCCAGCTCACCGACGCCGTGTCCGCAGAGGATGCCCACGACTTCGTAGCCCAGCTGACCCGCCAGGTCGCGGGCCTTTCCGGTCAGCTCGAGGCTCACGTCGGCGATTCGGCCGTCGGCGTGCTCGATGTAGACCCAGATGCTCTTCTGGCCGGTCATGGCTGCCTACCCGACGATGTACTCGTGGACCAGCTCGGCCACCATGGCCGCGATGGCCTCCTGCGTTGGCTGGACCGTCTTGCTCTCCGTGCTCTCCAGGACCACGAAGTTGACCTTGTGGACCTGGGTGGGCGAGCCGGCCAGGCCGAGGGTCTCGGCGGTGGCGCCGATGTCGTCCGCCGTCCAGACCGGGATCTTGAGGTCGTGGGCGCCCAGGTGCTCCTCGAGCGCCGCGTCGGTCTCGAACTCGGGCCACTGCTTCCGGAGCGCGGGGTACTCGCCCGGGGTTGCCGCCAGCTTGTGCGCGATCTGCCTGCGGACCGAGGGCGGGCGGGGCGTGTTGGCCGAGCCCACGACCGTCAGCAGGCACGGCATCTGGCAACGGACGATCTCCGTGCCGGAGTCCAGGGCGCGCTGGGCGGTGATCCGACCGTCGGCGATCTCCAGGACGGACTCCGCGTAGGTGATCTGCGGGAGGCCCAGCTTCTCCGCGGTCTGCGGGCCCACCTGGGCCGTGTCGCCGTCGATGGCCTGGCGCCCGGCCAGAACGAGGTCGTAGCGGCCGATCTTCTCGATCGCCTTCTGGAGGGCGACAGAGGTGGCCAGCGTGTCGGCTCCGGCGAACCGGCGATCGGTCAGCAGGACGACCTTGTCCGCCCCACGCCAGAGCGACTCGCGCAGGATGTCCGCCGCCTTGGGCGGGCCCATGGTGATCACGGTGACCGAGCCACCGTGACGCTCCTTGATCTGGAGGGCCATCTCCAGGGCGTTCAGGTCCTCCGGGTTGAAGATGGCCGACAGGGCGCTGCGGTTCATGGTGCCGTCCTTGGTCATGACGTCACCAGTGATGCTGTGCGTGTCGGGCACCTGCTTGACCAGGACCACGCAGTCGATTGGTGTGGAGTCCGTCATCCACGTCTCCGGTGGTCGCCGGCCGGCGCCGGCGATCGGGGGGCGACGCGCTCGGGCCGCGGACGCCTCCCGGGTTGCGGGAACGGCTGCGGACCTCCACCGCGTCCGCTGAAGGATAGCCGCGGGCAGATCGGCTCGTTCGGCCGGCGACCAGGCCGGGTCGGTGCTCCGGTCCGATCGAGGCCGAGGTCGGCCTCGATCGCGCCGCCCCGAAACCTAGCCTTCCGCGCCCCCGCGCCTGGCCGAGGCCGACGGATCGGGATCGGGATCGGGATCGGGAGGCGAAGGTGACGCCTCGGCGATCACCCCGATGGAGATCCGGAAGCCGGCACGGCGCTGCAGCGGAGGCATCGTGGTCCCCTGGCCGATCGGGGCGTCGCCCGGGAACCAGCGCAGCCACTCCTCGTTGAAGGTGTCGAACTCGGCCGGGTCGCGCAGGGACCAATTGGCCCAGACGACCTTCTCGAGCGAGCTCCCCGCCGCCTCCAGCCTCGCCTTGAGGTTCTGCAGGCATTGGCGTGTCTGCTCCTTGATCGCGGCGCTGACGACATGGCCGGTCTTCGGATCGACGGGCCCCATCGACGAGACGTAGACCATGCCTCCGGCCGTGACCGCTCGGCCGTAGCCGACGGGGGTGGCGGACCCATCCGGCAGCGGAGGCGTCTCGCCGGCGCCCCATCTCCCCTTCCCCCGGCGGGTCGGGTGCGCCGGGTCCTCGGGCGGGATGCCGAAGTCCCCGTCCGGAAGCGTGATCCCGCGCTCCTTGAACCTGCCCATGAAGGTCGGCCGGATCCCCGTCGGCCTGAGCAGCCCCTCGATCTTCCCGTCGCGAACGCCGGTCTGCTCATAGGCGAAGACGTCCTGGAGGAGGATCTCGTCCTCCTCGATCCCGTAGACCTCGGTGATGTTGACGATCTTACGGGAGCCGTCCTTGAGGCGGGCGGTGTGGACGATCAGGTCGACGGCCGAGGCGATCTGCTCGCGGATCGACCGAAGGGGCAGGTCCACGCCGGCCATGAGGACCATCGTCTCCAGCCGGCGGAGCATGTCCGGCGGGCTGTTCGCGTGCCCGGTGGACAGCGAGCCCTCCTGGCCCACCGTCATGGCCTGGATCATGTCCAGGGCCTCGCCGGAACGGCACTCCCCCACGATGATCCGGTCGGGCCGCATGTGCAGCGAGTTGCGCAACAGGTCGCGGATCGTGATCTCGCCGTGACCCTCGAGGTTCGACGGCCGGGACTCCAGGGTGACGACGTGCTGCTGGCGGAGCTGCAGCTCGGCGGCATCCTCGATGGTGATGATCCGCTCGTCCTCGGGGATGAACTGCGACAGCACGTTGAGCGTCGTCGTCTTGCCGGAGCCGGTGCCGCCGGAGACGAAGAGGTTCAGGCGGGCCTCGACGCAGGCCTTGAGGAAGTCGAACATCTCGGCCGTCGCCGTCCCGAAGCGGATGAGGTCGTCCACCGTGAAGGGGTTGGCGGAGAACTTCCGGATCGTGATCACGGGGCCGATGAGCGACAGGGGCGGGATGATCGCGTTGACGCGCGAGCCGTCGGGAAGGCGCGCGTCCACCCTCGGGCTCGACATGTCGATGCGCCGCCCGATGGGCGTGACGATTCGATCGATGATCCGGAGGACGTGCTCGTCGTTGAGGAAGGCGCGCTCGACGCGCTCGATCTTCCCGGCCCGCTCGATGTAGATCTGGCTCGGGCCGTTGACCATCACCTCGGTGATCGTGTCGTCGAGCAGGAGCGGATCGAGCGGCCCGAGGCCCCCGATCTCGCCGACCAGCTCCACCACCAGCCGCTGGCGCTCGTCCTTGGTGATGGAGAACCCGTTGGCGTGGATGACGCGGTCGACGATCCCCTCCACCCGAGCCTGGACCTGGGTCGCCGCCGCCGCGTCGAACAGCTGGCTGGAGGCGCGGTTGACCTCGTCCTGGAGGCGCTGCCTGACGTCGCGCAGGAAGTCCTCCCGCGCCGCCAGCCGGGCCGCGGTCGGAGCAGCCGGCGGCGCGACGGGCACGGGCGTCTCTGCCTCAGGGGCGACGCCTCGATGCTGCGCCCGCTCCACCCGTCTGAGCAGCGACATGACGTACACCTCCCCCGGCGTGCGACAGGCTCCACGATGGGTGGCGATCCGGCCTCCACGGATGGGTGGCCGCCGGCGTCACGTGCCGAGTCCGCGGCGAGCATACCTCCGCCCCGTGCGCCGGGGAACATGGTCGCACCGAGGCGGTGCGAAACGGCACCCCGGCGGGGCAGCGACCGGAGGGCGAGCCCGATCGGTTGGCGGCCACCTACCCGAGCGCGTAGACCCGCGCGGCGATCGGCGGGTAGTGCTCGTAGGTCTCGCTGAGCTCCACCGCGCCGCCCGCCGGGACGGCGAGGCGTGAGGCCGCCGCCTCCGTGATCAGGGCATAGGCCGACCGGCCGATGCGCTCGGCGGCGTGGTTCTTGAGCAGGCGGTGGGCCATGACCACCTCGGGGCCGACGAGCTCGCGACCGCCGCCGATCGACTGCACGATGAAGCTGCCGGCGTGGAGCACGAACTTGAGGTCGAGCCCGTCGACGCGGGAGCAGGCGTCGCAGCGGCACGTCCAGACCTGCTCGGCGCTGCCAAGCCGCTCGCGGAACGAGGCGTAGCACGCCGCCAGGCAGTCCAGGAGGGCGGCGCCTCCCGGGATCTCGTCCTCGTCGCGGGCGAAGGCGAAGACGGCGTCACCCTCGATCTTCGAGAGGTGGAAGGGCGGGACGATCCGCTCGATGATGCCGTCGAGGAGGGAGGAGACGAGGCCGTAGGCGTCCGGCACCTGCCCGCCCGCGAAGGCGTCATCGCGGTGCGCGTGGGTGACGTCCTGGAGGAAGCCGGTGTAGCCCGAGATGTCGGCGAGCAGCAACGGCCCCGATGCGGGCCCCGCCTGGGTCGGTTGGATCATCGACTCCTCGATCCGTCCGCGCACGGATCCTGCTCCGCGGGCAGGCCGGCCCGGTCAGCTGCCGGCGAACCGCCGCCTGCGCATCATGGGGGCGCGGCCGCGTTCGCGCTGCGCCCTACCCGGCCGATGGCACCGGTCCCTCGCGCACACCGAACACGTTGCCGTCCGGGTCCCTGAACATCGTCTTCTCCTCGGTCCGCCATCGGGGCGGCGCCTCCGAGCCGTCCCCCTGGTCGACCCGAGTGGCCGCGGAGGCGAGCCCCCGCGGCCACTCGAGGCCGGTCTCAGTACTGCCTGGCCTCGGCCTCGTCGACGATCCAGACCTGCGGCCGCCCGTCGACACCGCCCCGCTCCATCGCGGCGGGGAGCGAGGGGTCCTGCGAGAACGCCCGAGCGCCCTCGAGCGTCGCGAACTCGTTGACGATGACCAACGTGTTCGGGTCCGCCACCGCCCGGTTGATCGAGTGGCCCGTCGCGCCATGCCGGCGACGGATCTCCTCGTGCTCCGTGAAGACCGGGTACCAGCGCTCGAAGTCCGTCACGCGGTGCTGAACGATCACCCTGGCCATTGCGGGACCCCACCCTTTCGCCTGCGACCGACCTTCCGGCACGGTCATTAGGCGCCTAACTATATGGTTAGGCACCATATTGTCAATACCCATATCATGGATGCATGCCCAAGATCCAGATGCCCGACGACTTCTACGATCAGACGCCGGGCGCCAGCGTGCTGGCGACCGAGGCGGTGATGAACACCATCCGCACGGCCGACATGCTGTTCGATCGGATCGGGCGGCTGCTTCGCCCGCTCCACGTCAGCGCTGCCGGCGGCCTGGTCCTGGGGGTCCTTCGCGATCGCGGGCCGATGCCCCCCTCCGAGCTCAGCGAACGACTCATCGTCACCCGCGCCACCGTGACCGGCGTCCTCGACTCCCTGGAGCGGCGCGGGTTCGTCCGTCGTTCCGCCAACCCGGCCGACCGCAGGAGCCTGCTCGTCGAGATCACGCCCGCTGGCCTCGACGTGCTCCAGCAGCTCCGGACGATCGTCCATCGCAACGAGAAGGCCTGGATGGGCGGGCTCTCGGAATCCGACCTGCGCGCCTACATCGGGCAGCTGCACCGGATCCAGGACGCGCTGGACTCCCCGTCCGACGGCGCGGCCTGACGGCAGCGGTTCGCAGCGTCGCGGATCGAGGATCGCGAACCATCGAGCAGCGGGTCGCGTCTTCCACCCCGCCGGTGGTCATCGCCCGGCCAGGCCGAATGCCACTTCCCCGCTCTCCAAGCGGAGGAACACTGGCGCACAGGAGCCCTGCGTCGTCCGCGGCCACGGGAACGGCTTGCCCGGCCAGGTGTCTCACAGGGGAAAGGGATGTGCGGTGAGCAGCCGCGCAGTCGGCCGTCGTGGCGGTCCGGCATGGATCGCCTTCGTCGTCGCGGTCGCGTCCGCGGCCGCCTTCGCGGGCTGCGGGAGCGGCACCAGCCCGGGCCCGTCGACGCCCGCACCGCCGCCGCCCATCGCCGCCGCAACGGGGATCCCCATGCCCTCGGGGCTCACCGCCGAGCAGCGCGAGGCGGTCGTCACGATCCCCGACCCGGCTGACGCCACGAAGCCGCTCGCCCGCCTCGTGGGGACGCGCGACCTGAGCGCCGCCGAGCTCGCGCAGGCGCTCCGCGACGACGCGGCGTTCGCCGCGCTCCAGGACGATGCGCTGCGGCGAGGCTTCGGGAAGGCCGTCGCCGCGACCGATCTCGCCTACGACAACGGCGTCACCGTGACGATCGCGGAGCTCGACGGCAGCGCCGAGGCCCTCCGCTTCGCCTTCCGCTCGAGCGCGCCCCGGCCGCACTACCTCCTCGTCGAGATCGACCGCGACGGGAAGCGGATCACCGCCCATGACGAGAACGGCAGCGTCTCGCTCGACCTGGCGACGGGCGAGTCCACGTACGCCGAGTCGCCGACCGCCCACCACAGCTGCAGCTTCCTGCACTGCTTCCAGACCGCCCTCTGGATCTGCATGGACATCCCCGTCTACGGGGCCGTCGTCGGCGTGACCTGCGAGGGGTGCATCGAGCTGCTCGCCACCGGCGTCGGGGCGCCGCTCGGCGCACCCGTCTGTCTCACCTGCCTGGCGACGGCCGTGGCGACCCTTGGCGCGTCCGCCTGGGTCTGCGACGACGATCCGTGCGGGTTCTGCCATTCCGACAGCTGCGGCACGGCCGAGCCGGCCTCGACGGACTCCTGCACGTGGTGGATCGGGCCGGCCGACCCGCTGACCGGGAACACGTCGTGGATCAGCCGGGTCAACTACGGGTACTCCTGCAACGGCATCGAGACCGGCAGCTGGCCGTTCCTGGACACCTCGTACGAGAGCACCCGGTGCCAGCAGTGGAGCGCCTCGGGCGGCCTCGTCGCGCCGTGTCCGTTCGGCTGCGCGTCCCCGGCAGCGGGGGACACCGCGAGCCGCGCCTGCCTGGCGTCGCCGTCGGCCTGCGACGCGACGACGTGCAGCGGCGAGACGGCGGTGGGCGTCCAGGCCTGCGCGATCCGCCCCGACGACGGGAAGAGCGTGGTCACGCGCGACTTCGAGGTCCGCGGGTGCGTCCCCGCGGCGAACGGCCAGGCCTGCGACACGACGGCGGAGACGCGGGTCCTGGAGGTGTGCCCGGGCGACTGCTCCGACGACGGGCGGACGTGCGAGGTGGCGCGATGCGACCCGGCGACGTGCGCCCGAGAGGAGGCAGCCGGCGCCCAGGTCTGCCGCCTCGGCCTCGTCACGCAGCCGACGCGCCAGTACGGCTGCAACGCGACGCGCACGGCCTGCGACTCGATTGTCCGCGACACGGTGATCCAGGTCTGCCCGGCCGGCTGCGCCGCCGACGGAACGCACTGCGCCGGGCCTGGCGGGGGTCGCGGCGACACGTCGACGGTGGCGGGGAAGGTCCTCGCCGCCCTCTCGCCCGACCTCTACGATCTCTGCCCGGCCTGCACCTTCCGGCTGCGTGGCACGGCCGACACGTTCACCGTGACGAGCGCCGCGAACGGCACGTTCAGCGTGGCCGACGTCCCGTCCGGCACCTACCGGGTGGAGCGCCTGTGCGGCTCCTCGACCTGGGTCGCCGGCCACGGGCCGTGGGACGCGTCGCTGGGCTACGCGGCGGTCAGCGCGCCGACCTCCGGGCCCGTCGACGTGCTCCTGCCGAAGTGCCCGGCGGGGAAGTAGGCGCCGCCGTTGCCGCGCCGCCATGACCGTCCGTCTCGCGGTACCGTGTGGACATGAGCGAACGAACCTTCCGGGCCGTCGTGGCCGCCGTCCTCGTCGGAGCCCTGGCGCTGGCGGCGGTCGTCGCGATCGTCGTTCTCCAGCCCCCCGCCGCCAGCCCCGGGCCAAGTGCGGGCTCGACGCCACGCCCGACGCAGCGGGCCACCCCGACGTCGGTGCCGACGCCGACACCCACGCCACCGGTCGCGTTCGCGGACGTGACGCTGGTCGGCGTCGGCGACGTGCTCCGGGGCGGCAGCTCGGGCACGGAGGTGGTGCTGACGCTGGCGGAGCAGGCGGCCGATGCGATCCCCGACGCGCCCGGGTCCTTCACCGTGACCCTGGCGGACGCAGCCGGTGCCGGCGCGACGATCGCCTTCGCCGGCGCGCCTTCGCTGGAGGCGCCCGATTCGCTGGGCGTGACCGCGGAGCTCGTGGCCGCCAACGTGCTCCGGATCAGCATCGTGGCCTCCGACCGCGCGAACGTCGAGCCGATCACGGTGACGGGCCTCCGCATTGCCGCCGGCGACGACGCTGCCCTCGGCCCGATCGGCGCGACGCTCGGCGGATTCGAGGGCTCGCTCGCCGGCGGCGTCGCGAACGCGGTGCTGCTTTCGCCTGGCAGCGTCGTGGCACCCTGACCAGCGAGCCTCTCGGTCGCCGTCAGGCGCCCACGTCGACCAGGTGCGGGCGCATCCGGCGCGCCGCCCGTGCCCGGTGCGAGACGGCTTGCTTCCGCTCGGCGGTCCACTGGCCGACGGTCGCGCCGCCGGGCGGCTCCGAGGCCGGCTCGAAGATCGGGTCGTAGCCGAAGCCGTTCGTCCCCCGCGGGCCCGTGCCGATCCGGCCCTCGAACGTCCCGCGCGCCAGCGTCACGGGCAGGCCGCCGCGCGGGCCCGCGCGCCCCGGGATCGCGAGGGCCAGCACGCAGCGGTAGCGTGCGCCGCGGCGCTCCGGCGGAAGCCCGTCGAGGGCGGCCAGGAGCTTCACGTTGTTCTCCTCGTCCGTGGCCCGCTCCCCCGCATAGCGCCGCGTCCGGACGCCCGGCCCGCCGCCGAGCGCGTCCACCTCAAGGCCGGAATCGTCGGCAAGCGTCGGCAGGCCGCTTCGGCGGGCATAGAACCGCGCCTTGAGGGCCGCATTCGCGGCGAACGTCCTGCCGGTCTCCTCGACCTCGTCGGCGATCCCCACGTCGTCGAGGTCGACGAGCTCCGTTCGCTCGAGCCGGAGGAGGTCGCGCAGCTCGGCGAGCTTGTGCCGCGAGCGGGTCGCCACGAGGAGGCGCAGCAGCGCCGGATCGGCCGCCGGCGGAGACGACGACGGGGAGGTCGCCTCGCTCAACGCTTCACGGTGGCGAGCGCAGCCGCCTGGGCCTCGAAGAGGCGGGCCAGGCCCGTGCCGGCGAGGTCGAGCAGGCGCCCGAGGTCCTCGCGGGAGAATGCCTTCCCCTCCGCGGTCCCCTGAAGCTCGACGTACGTGCCGGCGTCGGTGCCCACGACGTTGAAGTCGACCTCGGCGACCCGGTCCTCCGCGTAGTCGAGATCCAGGAGCGGGACTCCCTCGTGGATCCCGACCGAGACCGCCGCCACCTTGCCGACCAGGAGGCGCTCCATGCCGTAGGTGATCAGCGCCGTGGCGAGGGCCACGTAGCCGCCGGTGATGCTGGCCGTCCGGGTCCCGCCGTCGGCCTGCAGGACGTCGCAGTCCACGGTGACCGTCCGCTCGCCGAGGCGCCCGAGGTCGACGACCCCGCGAAGCGAGCGCCCGACCAGGCGCTGGATCTCGTGGGTCCGGCCGCCGATCTTGCCCGCCGTCGCCTCGCGCATCGTCCGCTCCGCGGTGGAGCGCGGCAGCATGGAGTACTCCGCGGTGACCCAGCCGCTGCCCTTGCCACGCAGGTGCGGCGGGACGCGATCCTCGATCGTGGCTGCGCAGAGGACCTCCGTGTCGCCGACGCGGATCCGACAGGAGCCCTCCGCCCACTTCTGGACGCCGAGCGTCATCGTGACCGCCCGCAGCTCGTCCGGCCGCCGCCCCGAGGGACGGAGGGCCGCCCCCCGGTTCCCGATCGTCATGGCGCCACCTCGTCGGCGGATCCTCCCGCCTGCCGCGGCGCGGGCGCGCCGGGCGCGGACGGCCCGACCTCATTCTGGGCCCCCAGCTCTGCCTTCGCCGCGTCCCACAGCGCGTCGAGCTCGGCGAAGGTGAGGTCGCGGAGGGCGACGCCGCGCTCCGCCGCCAGTCGCTCCACGACCCCGAACCGACGGCGGAACTTCTCGTTGGCCGCCCTGAGGGCCGACTCCGCCTCCACGTCGTGATGGCGGGCCAGGTTGACGACGACCATCAGGAGGTCGCCGAGCTCCTCGGCGCGAGCGGCCGCTCCCGCCGCCTCGGCCAGCTCGCCGAGCTCCTCGGCCACCTTCTCCAGGATCCCCTCGATCGACGGCCAGTCGTAGCCGAGGTGCGCCGCGCGCTCCTGCATCTCCTGGCTGGCCGCCAGGGCGGGCATGGAGCGGCTCACCCCGTCGAGGGCGCTCTTCGGGGCCGCCGGGGCCTCCCCGGCCGCCGTGCTCGCCGCCGCCTCGGCGGCTCGCTCCGCCTGCTTGATGCGCTCCCACTGCCGGTTGACGTCGGTTGCCGTGCGAACGTCCGCGTCGCCGAAGACGTGGGGGTGGCGGCGCACGATCTTGGCGGCGATCGCGGCCTGGACGTCGGCCAGGTCGAAGACGCCGGCCTCCGAGGCCAGCTGGGCGTGGAGGACGATCTGCAGCCAGAGGTCGCCCAGCTCCCCGGCCAGCTCGGGAGTGGAGCCGCCGGCCAGCGCGTCGTAGACCTCGTAGGCCTCCTCGAGGAGGTGGTTCCGCAGCGACTCGTGGGTCTGCTCGCGATCCCAGGGGCAGCCGTCGGGGGCGCGCAGCCGGTTGGAGATCCAGGGCATGCCCCACGGCGACGCGGCGGCCAGCTCCGGCGCGACCGGGGCCAGGTAGAGTGGCGCCGCGAGGTCGGCCGCCACGAGCGCGCCCACGGTCGTCGACTCGACGGCGCCGAAGCGCCCGACCGGGTGGTCGGCGGGATAGAGGCGTCGCAGGACGGCGAGGGCGTCGCGACCCGCAGGCCCGTGGCGGCCGGGAAGGGGCTCCGGCGGCTCGGCCGGAGCGGCAGCCCGGAGGGCGACCAGGGGAATGACCAACGTCGGCCGCGACGGCTCGATGGGGATGGCGACGAGGCGCTCCGCGGGGACCACGGCGACGCCGGCCGCCGGGTCGAGCCCCCAGCGGAGTCGCGCCTCGGCCAGCAGGGCGTCGAGCACGCGACCTCCCCGTCAGGCGCCGCTGCCGCTGCTCAGGAGCCGCTCGATCTTCGTCTGGTCGGGGTCGTCCTTGACGCCCTTGTACCAGCTCGAGAAGGCGTTCGTGCGGAGGTCCGCGGCCTGCTTCTCGTCCGGCGACCGTGTGGCGATCTCCTCGACCTTGTAGAAGGTCAGGCCGGTTCCCTCGACGGTCGTGGAGACCGCGTTCGCCTGGGTGGCGAAGATCGCATCCTCGACCGCGGTGGTCAGCTGGTAGCGGGCGACCCAGCCCAGCTCGCCGCCCTTGCTCGCCGACGAGGCGATCGAGTTCTCGGCCGCCAGCTCGGCGAAGTTGGCGCCCGGCTTGGACGCCTCGGCGAGCAGCTTCTGGGAGCGGACGATCGGGCTGTCGGTGGTGACGAACTCGATGACGTGCCAGCCGAAGGCCGACTTCACGGGCGCCAGGAGCTGGCCGGGCTGGATTCCCGGGGCGAAGATGGCGTCGGCGAAGGCCGGATCAAGGGTCGTGTTCGGGTCGTCCTTGGCGAGGTACGGCAGGAAGCCGTTCTGGGCGCCTGACGTCGTGTCGTCGCTCAGGGGGGCCAGGTCGACGAAGGTCTTCGTCCCGGCCTTGAGCTCCTCGTACGCCTTGGTGGCCTCCTCCTCCGCGGTCTTCCAGGCGGGGTCGTCGGCGGCGAGGCTGGCCGCCCCGCTGGGATCGTCCTTCGGGGAGTAGAGCAGGTGCTTCACGAGGACCGCGCCCTCCGGGGGCGGGGTCCCGCTGTTGTCCTCGAGCGCGATCTCCGCGACGCGCCGCTGCTCCGAGGGCTTGTCGACGACCTCGGCGAGGATCTGGGCCTCGATCCCGTCGCGGGCGACGATCGAGGCGGCCGCGCGGCGGTAGGTCTTCTCGCTGACGCCCGCGTCGGCGGCCCGCTGGAGGTAGTTGGGATCGACGACCTCCTTGGAGATCTCGGTCAGGCGCCCGATCCGGAAGACGCCGTCGGAACCCTCGATCACCTCGGTGTAGCCCGGCGCAGCTAGGGCGAAGATCGCGTCCACGAAGGCGGCGTCAGGCGAGGTCGAGCCCTTGTCGATGAAGCTGAGGTCGCCGTTCGTCTCGGCGGCCGACGCGTCGCCGGAGGCCTTGACGACGTCCTCCCAGCTCTTGCCGCCCTTGAGATCGGCAAGCAGGCCGTCGGCCTTCTTGCGGGCGGCGTCCTTCTCGGCCTGGGTCGGCGCGCTCGCGCCGCCGGTCGTCTCGGGGCTCACCTGGATCTCGAAGGTGTGGCGGCTCTCCGGCGTCGTGCTGTCTTTCGCCACCTGGGCGTCGATCGCCGCGTCGGTGACGGCGAAGCTGCGCTTGGGGGCGAGCTGGAGGATGAGGGTCGTGTCGATCTCGTTCTCGTAGGCGAGGCTGGCGACCTGCTGCTTCTGCTGGGAGATGTAGTTGAGGAGCTGCTGGCCCTGGGCCGCCGCCATCTTCCCGGCGTTCACCTTCTCGCGGGTCCGGGACTCCAGCGTGTCGAGCCGGAAGGTCTCGAGGGCCACCCGGTCGCGCAGCCCGTCCTTCGTGATCGTCTCCCCGTTGACGACGGCGACGGGCGCCAGGTGCTCGTCGTACCAGCTGGCGGCGCCGGCGCCGACGAGGAGGAGGACGGCCACGACGACGATGGCGCCGAAGCCGAGGTTGAAGTAGAGGTTCCGGCGGGCGTCGGACTCGTGGCCGCTGCGGCGGCTGGTCCGCGTCGTCGGGCGAGCGCGGAAGGTCATGGTGCCTCTGGTCGGTGGTGATGGAGGATGCTCGGGGGCGGCGGCGGCGGCGCGCCGGGCCCGGCGCATCGTACCGCACCGGAGGGGAGGGGCCGCGGCGCGGCACGGGCCGCCAGCGGCGATACTGTGGCGGGGCCGGGCCACCACGGGCCGGCCACGATGTCGAGGGCCGATGAACGTCATCAACGTCGTCCGCACCCAGGCCCGCCGGGTCCGCCAGCAGATCCGGGCGCCCCGCCGGCGCGCCTACGAGCGAAGGGTCGACTGGGACCGCGATCCGCGCTTCTGGCGCCGCCTCGCCCAGGCCGGGGCGTCCTTCCCCCCGGGTCGCCCGGACGGTCGCTGGAACGGCTGGGTGAACCGGGCCCTCCCCGACCGGTCCCAGGTCGAGGCGGCCGTGGCGGAGGTCGTCCGCTGCGGTCTTCCGCCCCACAAGGATCACCCCAAGAACTGGGACCTCCTCGTCGCCCTCGGCACGATCCTGGGCTACACGGGCCCCACCGACCCGGTCCTCGAGATGGGCGCCCCGCGCTACTCGCGCCTCCTCCCGTGGCTGGCGATGTACGAGTACCGCGACCTCGTCGGGATCGACCTGGTGTTCGAGGCGTCGCTCCGCGAGGGTCCCATCCGCTACGAGCCGATGGACCTGACGGCGACCACCTTCCCCGACCGGTCGTTCGCCGCCATCGCCTGCCTCAGCGTGGTCGAGCACGGGGTGGACATCGACACCTACCTCCGGGAGGCGAGCCGGCTGCTGCGTCCCGGCGGATTCCTCGTGACCTCGACGGACTTCTGGTGCGAGCCGGTCGACGTCGCCGGGCGGGAGGCGTATGGCGGGCCGGTCCGCATCTTCGGCCCGGCCGACCTCGCCAGCTGGGTGGAGATGGCCGCCCGGCACGACCTGGAGGCGGTCCGGCCGCTCGACCTCCGCTGCTCCGAGCGGGTGGTCGACTGGGAACGCCTCGGCCTGCAGTACACGTTCGCCAACCTCGTCCTGCGCCGCCGCTGAGGCGCGCTCGCCGAGAGTCGCGCGCGCCCCGCGGGATGGTACCGTTGCCCGCCATGGGCGCACCCGTTCCCCCGTCGTCGTCGTCCCGGCGGAGCTCGCCAGTGCGTCGCGTGGTCCGCCGCGCCGTCGGCCTCCTGCCGGGCCCGCGGGAGGCCGCGGCGCTCGCCATCGGCAAGGCCATCGGCGACCTCGTCAGCGGCCGGCCTCCGGCGTCGTGGCAGACCCGGAAGGGCGAGCCGCCCCTCGACCCGTTGCGACTCGTGGAGGCGCGGCGGGCCCTCGACGAGGACCGTCTCTCCGACGCCCTCGACGGAGCGGCCGGGATCCTGGCCAGCCATCCGCGGACCATCGCCGCCCACGAGATCCGGCACGTGGCGCTCTTGCGGTCAGGCGAGGTCACGGCCAGCCTGACGGCCCTTCGCGTCCTCCGCCGCCTCTCCGACACCCCGGAGCGGACCGACCTGGACCGCCGCCTGGTGGCGATGCTGCGCGAGAGCGACCCGGACTGGCTCCCGCACGTTCCGGGGCCGCCTGAGCCGATCGTGCCGGCCTCCGAGGGCCGGATCCTCTACCTCCTCAAGGAATCCCTCCCCGACCGCCAGAGCGGCTTCTCCGTTCGCTCCCACCACACGATGGCCGCCCTGCGACGGGCCGGCCTGGACCCCGTCGCGGTCACCGCCCTTGGCTTCCCGCGGCAGGCGGGCCGGGTCGCCCCGCCGGTCGAGACGGTCGAGGGGACGAGGACCCATCGCCTCGATCTCGGCGCCGGCTATCCGGCCGACGTCCCGTTCGACCGCTACCTCGAGGACTTCGCCTGGCTGGCCTCGGGGGTCGTCCGCGACGAGCGACCGGCGATCCTCCACGCCGCGTCGGGCCTCCGCGGCCGCGATGTCGCCCTCGTCGGGATGGCCCTCCGGGAGCGCCACGACCTCCCCCTCGTCTACGACGTCCGCTCCTTCTTCGAGACGACCTGGAGCAGCCGGGAGGGCGCCGAGACGGCCGAGCTGGCCCGCCGCCGCCACGCCGCCGAGACCCGGGCCATGGCCGCCGCCGACGCCGTGGTGACCATCGCCGAGGCGATGCGCGAGGACATCGTGGAACGGGGCATCCCGTCGGAGCGGGTCTTCGTGGTGCCGAACGGGGTGGACGCCGAGCAGTTCACGCCACGTCCGCCGGACCCGGGGCTGCGGGCCCGGCTGGGGCTGCACGGCTTCGTCTTCGGCTACATCAGCAACCTCGATCACCCGCGCGAGGGCCAGGAGCTCCTCGTCGAAGCTGCGGCCCGGCTGCGGGCGCGGGGCCGGGACGCCACCTGCCTCATCGTCGGCGACGGGCGGCGGCGGGCGGAGCTGGAGGAGCGGGCGCGCCGGGCCGAGGCCGGCGGGGCCGTCGTCTTCGCCGGCGCCGTGCCCCACGCCGAGGTGCCGGCCCACTACGCCGTCCTGGACGCCTTCGTCGTCCCCCGCCGGGACGAGCGGGCCGCCCGCCACGTCACGCCCCTCAAGCCCTATGAGGCCATGGCGATGGAGCGGGCGCTCGTGGTCAGCGACCTGCCGGCCCTCCGCGAGATCGCGGCCCCGGACGAGCGCGGCCTCGCCTTCGCGGCGGGCGACGTCGGGGCCCTGGTGGCCTGCCTGGAGCGGCTCATGGACGCGCCACAGCTGGGGCGTGCCCTGGGTGCCGCCGGGCGGGCCTGGGTCGTGCAGGAGCGGTCGTGGGCCGCGAGCGTGCCCCGCCTGGAGGCCGCCTACGCCTGCGCGCGAGACCACCACGCGGCGAGCCGGACGGCGGTGCGGGCCGCCGGCGGAGCGGCAGGGCGGTGAGCCCCTCCGCCAGCGTCGCGACGAGCGCCTCGGAAACGCTCCTGGAGGGGATCCGGGCCATCCGGTTCCTCGAGGCGACCGGGCATGCGGACCCCCTGCTCCTCCTCTACCACCCCCCGGCCAGGACCAACCCCTTCCAGCGGCTGCTCTACCGGGAGGGCTGGAGCCGGGGGATCGTGGCCATGCCCCTGGCGGATGTCGCCGACGCCGCGGGGATCGTGGAGGCCGCCCGCGGCCGCGTAGGGCTGGTCCTCCACCTCCACTGGCTCAACGGGGTCACCGAGCGGGCCGCGACCGCCGCAGAGGCGGGCGAGATGGCGACGGCCTTCCTGGCCACCCTCGACACCCTCCTCGAGGGCGGCTGCCGCCTGGCCTGGACGATCCACAACGTCCTGCCTCACGACGTGCGCTTCGAGGAGGAGGCGGTCCGCCTCCGGCAGGGCGTCGTGGAGCGGGCGACGATGATCCACGCCCTCGCCGGCTCGACCCGGGCAGAGGCCGCGCCCTGGTTCGAGGTCCCGGAGGATCGCTGCGCCGTCATCAGCCATCCGAGCTATGCCGGCGTCTACCCCGCAATGGCGAGCCGCGAGGCGGCCCGCCACGAGCTCGGCCTGTGGCCCGGCGAGCTCGTGTACCTGGCCTTCGGGGCGGTCCGTCCGTACAAGGGGATCGACGACCTGCTGGCGGCGTGGCGGGCCGCCGCGGCCAGCCCGCGGGTGCCTCGCCGGCTGGTCGTCGCCGGCGCCGTGGCGCCCGGGCCGGGCAGCGAGGAGCTGCTCCTCGACCTCGCCATCGCCCCCGAGGTCGCCGCCTTCCCGCGCCGGATCGAGGACCACGCCGTGGCGGACTTCCATGGCGCGGCCGACGTCGCGGTGGTGACCCGTCGCCAGGCCCTCAACTCCGGCGTCCTCCTCCTGGCCCTGACCTTCGGCCTGCCGGTCGTCGCCCCGCGGTTCGCGGCTGCGGCGGAGCTGCTCGACGACAAGGTCGCCCGCCTCTACGAGCCGGGGGACCGGGACGGCCTGGCGGAGGCCCTGCGCCGGGCGCCGGACCTCGTCGGCGCGGGCGCGTCGGCGCGGGCGCGCGAGATCGCGGCCCGGTTCGACCCGGCCGACATCTCGCGGACGTTCGTCGATGAGCTGCGGCGGCGCCTCGCCGCCAGCTGAGCCGTTCCCCGGGCCGCAGGTGCGGCCGCAGGGGGAGGTCAGGCGCTCCAGCCCGCCCCGAGGCGCAGGACCTGGCGCGGCCGCGGCGTCCGGCCGCGCGACGCATTGACGGTGTCGAGGATGAGCTCCGCGCGCTCGTAGACCGCGTCCCAGTCGACCCCCTGGTGGGCGGTGACGACGACGATCAGCTCGGCCCAGCCGAGGAGGTCGGCGAGCGGCACGGAGTCGTCGCTGCGCCCCGCGGCGTCGCGGAAGCGGGCGACGTGCGGGTCGTGGAAGCGGACCTCGGCGCCTCGCTCGCGCAGCCCGGCCAGGACGTGCGCCGCCGGCGCCTCGCGCGCGTCGCCGACGTCTGGCTTGAAGGCGACCCCGAGGACGCCGACGCGGGCACCCTTGAGGGAGCGGGAGCGCTCGTTGAGGGCCTCCGCGGCGAGGTCCACGACGTGGCGCGGCATCCCCACGTTGACGTCCGCCGCGAGCTCGATGAAGCGATCCGTGAAGTCGAACTCGCGGGCCCGCCAGGAGAGGTAGTAGGGGTCGACCGGGATGCAATGCCCGCCGACGCCGGGCCCGGGGGTGAACTTCATGAAGCCGAACGGCTTGGTGGCCGCCGCCTCGATGACCTCCCAGACGTCGAGGCCCATCCGCTCGCAGAGGAGGGCGAGCTGGTTGACGAAGGCGATGTTGATGTTGCGGAAGACGTTCTCGAGGAGCTTCGCCATCTCCGCGGCGTCCGGCGACGAGAGCTCGACCACCCGGTCGTTGATGTGCCGCAGGAGGGCGGCCGCCCGGGCGGTCGACGCCGGGGTCACCCCGCCGACGAGGCGCGGGACGAGCTTCCCGGAGCTCGCCGGATCGCCGGGGTTGACGCGCTCGGGGGCGAACGCGAGGTCGAAGTCGACGCCCGCCCGGAGGCCGGTCCCGCGCTCCAGGACCGCCCGGAAGGGACCGGTCGTGGTGCCCGGGAACGTCGTCGACTGGAGGACGACGAGGTGGCCGGCGCGGAGGCCCGAGCGGACGAGCTCCGCGGCCGAGAGGACGGGGCCCAGGTCGGGATCCTTGGTCGCGGTGACCGGCGTCGGGACGCAGACGAAGACGGCGTCGGCGGCGCGGACGGCGTCGGCCTCCGGGGCGATCGCCCGGAAGCCGGCGCGCAGCGCCGCGGCCAGCCGCTCGGCGGGGATGTCCTCGATGGGCGAGCTTCCCCGGTTGAGCTCCTCGACGCGGGCCGCGCTGGCGTCGATCCCGGTGACGGCGAGGCCCGACTCCGCGAATCCCATGGCGAGCGGCAGCCCGACGTACCCGAGCCCGACCACGGCGATCGATCGATCCTGTTCCACGACGCCTCCTGTGGCGTTCATCCCCGCGCCTCCGCCGGGGAGGATACCCGGTCGCGAACGAGGCCCTCGACGAGGGCGACGTACCGCGGCGCCTCGGCGTCCCAGGAGAGCGCGCGGGCGCGGGCGCGCGCGCGCTCCACCGCGGCCGCACGTGCGGGCCCGTCGTCCACGACCCGGAGGGCCGCCCGGGCCAGGTCGGCCGGATCGTCCGGCGCGTACCACCAGAGCATGTCGGCATCGAACTCGGCGCGTGCGGACGGCAGGTCGGCGGCGACGACGGGCTTCTCCATGATCGCGCCCTCGAAGACCTTCGTGGAGAGGCTCATCTCGGAGTACCGATTCCGGCGGATCGGCGAGAGGACGACGTCAGCGCCGGCCAGCGCCCCCGCGACGGCGTCGAGCGGGATCCGCCCGTGGAAGCGGACTCGATCGGCGATCCCGAGGCCGGCGGCCTTCGACCGGAGCGTCCCCTCGGTGTCGCCGCGGCCGTAGAGGTCCAGGACGACGCGGAGCTCCGGCCGGGCGCCGCGCAGGAGCCCCATCGCCGCCACCACATCTTCCAGCCCGTAGAGCGGCGTCAGGGCCCCGGCGTAGGCAAGGCGGAGCTCGCCGTCCACCATGAACGGGCGGCGCGGGTGCGCGTCCGGATCGAAGCGGGCGAGGACCGGCCCGTTGTGAACGACGGCGAGTGCGCCGGCCGGGATCCCCAGCGCGAGGAGCCGCTCGTGCCGCGCCTCGGTGACGGAGATGGCCCGCGTCGAGGCCGCGATCGAGAGGCGTTCGACGGCCGTCAGCCCCGCGACCGCGAGCGGGCTCGCCGCGCCGGGCCAGCGGGAGCGGAAGAACTCCGGGGTCGCCTCGTGGAGGTCCAGGATGACGGGGACGCCGAGGAGGTGGAGCGGCAGGGCGGCGAAGACGAGGAAGTCGGGCGGCGTCGCCACCTGCACCAGCGCATAGCGCCGCCGCCGGTGGGCGCCGGCGAGGGCGAAGGTAGCCCGGGCCAGGAAGGCGGTGTACTCGGCGAGATAGGTCGCGATCGGCGAGCCCTGGTGGCGCTGGACGTCGAGGCGGGTGATCGACACGCTCTCCAGCGTCCCCCGTCGCGGGTCGCCGGGGCGGCGCAGCGAGAAGACGTCCACCGGCCGGCCGGCCTGGACGAGGGTCTCGGCCTGGCGCCGAACGCGCGGATCCTCCTCGTAGTAGCTGTGGACGAGCATGGCCACCGGCCTCCGGCGGCCTGCCGGCCCTCGCGGCGCGGGCGGCTCCGCCGGCTCGACGAGCGCCGTGGGCTGGCCGGTCACCTCCCCGCCAGCCAGGTCTGGATCTCGGCCGCGATCCGCTCGCCCGCCCGGCCATCCCAGAGCGGCGGCGGCTCCGCCGGCCGGACGAACGACCCCGCGAGGACCGCCGCCACTTCGGCCGAGGCGGCCTCCGGGCTGACGAGCCGGTTCGTCCCGTGGGTGATCGTGATCGGCCGCTCCGTGTTCGGGCGGACCGTGAGGCAGGGCACGCCGAGCACCGTGGTCTCTTCCTGGATCCCGCCCGAGTCGGTCACCACGACGGTCGCCCCGCGAACGAGGGAGAGGAAGTCGACATAGCCGAGCGGCTCGATGACCCGCATCCGGGAACCGTCGCGCAGCCCGGCCGCCTCGAGCGTCGGCCGCCCACGGGGGTGGAGCGGGAACACCACCGCGACCTGGGCGGCGATGGCATCCAGCATCGCCACCAGCCGGCGGGCGGCCGCCGGGCTGTCGACGTTGGCCGGCCGGTGCAGCGTGGCCACCGCGTACGGCCCGGCGATCCCAAGGTCGGCACGCAGGCGCGCCGGGTCGAACCGCTCCAGATTGGCCTGGAGAGTGTCGATCATGGGGTTGCCGACGAAGTGGATCCGCTCCGGGGCCACGCCCTCGCGGGCGAGGTGGGCGATCGCGTCCGGGCTGGTCGCGAAGAGCAGGTCGGACAGGATGTCCGTGACCCGCCGGTTGACCTCCTCCGGCATCGTCATGTCGAAGCTCCGGAGGCCGGCTTCCACGTGGGCCAGGGGGACCCCCAGCTTCGCGCCGACGAGGGCGGCCGCCGTCGTCGAGTTGACATCGCCGTAGACCACCGCGAGGGCGGGCCGCAGCTCGGCGAAGACAGCCTCGAGGGCGACCATGATCGCCGCCGTCTGGACGGCGTGGCTGCCGGATCCGACGCCGAGGTTCCGGTCGGGCTCGGGGAGCCCGAGCTCCCGGAAGAAGACGCCGGACATGGCGGCGTCGTAGTGCTGGCCGGTGTGGATGAGGACCTGGTCCATCCCGCCCGCGGCGAGGGCGCGGATCACCGGGGCCGCCTTCATGAAGTTGGGACGGGCCCCGACGACGTGGACGAGCCGGCCAGTCCCGGGGGTCGCTCCGGTCACGCCGGCCGGGCCGCGGGGGCGGCGATGGAGGTTCTCGACACGGCCGATACCCTAGCACGAGCGAGTGGCCTCACCACGGGGACGTCGGCGGGCGCGCGGGGGCGGGTGCCGGCAGGGCCTCCCCGACGGAGCCCCGCCGTGCGCGCCGGGCGGAGCCCGACGGATGGCCCGCGGCCCGCCCGGCCCGCTCTGTGCTACCGTCGGGCCGATGGCACCCCACCGCATCCCGGGCCGCACGTGAGTGGCCCGGTGAGGCTTCGCCTGCCGGGCATGCAGCGGGCGCTGGCCCTTCGCGAGGTCAGGGCGATCCTGCGCTACCGCAAGCTCGCCGCGTTCCACCGCCTCAGCGGGCGCGCCTCGCCCGCCCTGCGGCAGCGTGGTCTCGGCCCCCCGCTCGCGATCATCGGGCCCCTCGCCGAGCGCAACCCCGGCCACGGCGTTTGGAGCCCGGCGGCCATCCTTCTGCGCTGGGAGCTGGGGCGCACCAAGGAGGCCATCGACCTCCTCCACCGTGCCCTGGCCGTGGCCGAGCCGACGACGCTCCTCCGCCTGGCCATGGTGGCCGCGACCTTCGGACGGCTCGACGAGACGCGGCCGATCGCGGAACGCCTGCCCGAGGGGCCGCTCCGTCGCCGCCTGCTGGCCGACCTGGCCCTCGCCTCGGGCCGCTACGCGGAGACGATCGAGCTGGCGAGCGGCCTGACCAGGGCCGCCGACCGCGGGCGCCGGCTCCAGCTCATCGGCCGCGCGGAGGCCGAGCTGCGCGTCCTCGATCCCGCCTGGCGACCGCCGCTCCCGCCCCGCCGCACCGGAGACTGGGCGCCGACGCCGGGCCGCGTCCTGCACCTCCTCACCAACTCGCTGCCCCAGCGCCAGAACGGGTATTCCGTCCGAGCCCAGCAGGTGGCCCTCGCCCAGCGCGCGGTCGGCCTCGACCCGCACCTCGTGACGCGGGCCGGCTTCCCCCTCTCCGAGGGTCGGGCCGGCGCGCCGAGCCGGGAGCGCGTGGAGGGCATCCCCTACTACCGGATCCGTCCCGACATGCCCCTCTCGGGGGCGCCGGACGTGATGGCGACGATGACCGCGGCCGGGCTCGACGCGCTCGTGGCGGAGCTGCGGCCGGCCGTTCTCCACCCGACGACCAACCACCCCAACGCGCAGGTGGCGCTCGCGGTCGCCGAGCGGTATCCGCTCAAGGTCGTCTACGAGGTTCGCGGCTTCCTCGAGGAGACGTGGGTCTCTCGGACCGGCGGCGACGGCGCCACGGCCGACCGCTACCTCATGGGACGCGCGGTCGAGACCGCCTGCATGGCCGTCGCGGACGCGGTGGTGACGCTCTCGG
Source organism: uncultured Chloroflexia bacterium (assembly GCA_963821235.1). Classification (GTDB taxonomy): domain Bacteria; phylum Chloroflexota; class Limnocylindria; order Limnocylindrales; family CSP1-4; genus CTSoil-043. The sequence continues at coordinate 933,156 of CAWGCS010000001.1, read as the reverse complement.
AGACGATGAAGGCCGACATCGTGGCCCGCGGCATCCCCGCCGAGAAGGTGGAGGTCGTGCCCAACGCGGTCGATCCGCGCCGCTTCGCCCCCCGCCCGCGCGACGAGGCCCTCTTCGCCCGCCTCGGCTTCCGGCGGGGGGAGACCGTCCTCGGCTACATCTCCAGCATGGTCGCCTACGAGGGGATCGCCTACCTGATCGAGGCGACGCGGCTCCTCCGCGACCGCGGCCGCCGCGTCCGCCTCCTGCTGGTCGGCGACGGCGAGGAGCGTGGGGTGCTCGAGGAGCTGGCCGGTGCCCTCGGCCTCCTCGACGACGGCACCGTCCGCTTCACCGGGCGGGTGCCGCATGGCGACATCGCCGCCTACTACTCGATCATCGACGTCTTCGTGGTGCCTCGCACCAACGATCGCGTGTCGCAGCTGGTCACGCCGCTCAAGCCGTACGAGGCGATGGCCATGGAGCGCTGCCTCGTGGTCAGCGGCGTCAGCGCGCTCCTCGAGATCGTCCGCGACGGCGAGACAGGCGCCTCGTTCGGGCCGCAGGATCCGGCCTCCCTGGCCGACGCCGTGGAGCCGCTCCTCGACGATCCGGCGGAGCGGGCACGCCTCGGCGCCAACGCGCGGGCCTGGGTCCTGGCCAACCGGACCTGGCAGCGGAACGGCGAGCTCTACCGCGCGCTCTACGAACGGATCGGCGCCGTCTGAGGCCGGCGCCCGGCGCGGCGCCGCCGCTCGGCGGGTGCTACCGTTCCCGCCCGTGAACACCTCCGTCCAGCCGGCGGCCGGCCCGGCCGGTCCCGCCTCCGCCCGCCGGTGGCGGCCGCTCGGCGCCCTTCGCGAGGGGATCCACGACCTCACCTCGCGGACGCGGCTGATCCGCTTCCTGGTCGGTGCGGAGATGAAGCGGACCCACGCCGACACGGCGATCGGGACGCTCTGGTGGATCCTCGATCCCGTCCTCCAGATGCTGGTCTACTGGATGCTGGTGGCCGTGATCTTCGCGCGCACCACGCCGGACATCCTGCTCTTCCTGATGTCGGCGATCCTGCCCTGGAAGTGGCTCGCCTCGACCCTCTCGGAGGCGTCGACCTCGATCACCTCCCGCCAGTCGCTGATCCGCCAGCTCCAGTTTCCCAAGCTCGTCCTGCCGACGGCCGGCGCCGTGGCGGCGCTCGTCAGCTTCGGCTTCGGGCTCATCGCCCTGGCCTTTCTCTACCTCATCTACCCCCACCGGCTGTCGGCCTGGGTCCTGACCCTGCCGCTGATCGCGGTCGTCCAGTTCGTGTTCACCCTGGCCCTGGGGATCTTCCTGGCCGCCATGAACGCCTTCTTCCGCGACGTCCAGAACGTCCTGCGCCACGTCATCCGGCTCTGGATGTACGTCTCGCCGGTGCTCTACTCGCTCCAGCAGCTCGAGGGCCAGGACGCCGCCCGCCAGATCCTCGGCCTCAACCCGATGGCCCCGATCATCGAGGGCTACCGCCACATCCTGTACGGCACGGAGAAGACGGTCCACGGCATCGCCCCGGACTGGCTGTCGCTGCTGGCGGTGCTCGGCATCTCGGCCGTCCTGCTGGCGATCGCGATCGTCATCTTCAAGCGGGCCGAATCGTCGTTCGCGAGAATCCTCGCGTGACCGCCGCGAACGGACGCGAGCTCGCCCTCGACGTGCGGAACCTGGGAATCCGCTACAACCTGAACTTCACGAAGCGGACGACCCTGAAGGGCTCCCTCGCCACGATGCTGCGCCGCCGGAGGGAGGCCTCGACCCACTTCTGGGCGCTGCGCCACCTGTCCTTCTCGGTGGAGCACGGCGAGTCGCTCGGCGTCATCGGCCCGAACGGCGCCGGCAAGAGCACCCTGCTCCTGGCCCTTGCCGGGATCCTTGCCCCCAGCGAGGGCGAGGTGGACGTGCAGGGCAAGGTCTCCACGCTCCTGACCCTGGGGGCCGGCTTCGAGGCGGAGCTGACCGGCCGCGACAACATCGACCTCCTGGGTGCCTTCCTCGGCTTCAGCCGGCGGGAGATGGGCGAGCTGACCCCATCGATCGTCGACTTCGCCGACCTGGGCGCCTTCATCGACGCCCCCGTGAAGACCTACTCGCTGGGGATGAAGGCCCGCCTCGGCTTCTCCATCGCCACGGCGGTCCAGCCGGACATCCTCCTCCTCGACGAGGTCCTCGGCACCGGCGACCAGGTCTTCCGGGCGAAGAGCCAGCAGCGGATCCGCGAGCTCATGACGAAGGCCCGGGCGATCATCCTGGTCACCCACGACCTGACCTACGTCACCGAGTTCTGCAACAAGGGGATGCTCCTGGAGCAGGGCCAGCTCGTCTTCCAGGGCGACCCGGACGAGACCGTCGAGGTCTACCGGCAGCGCGTCACCGAGCGCAAGCTGCTGGCGGCAAGCGACGCAAAGCGCTTCACCGAGGATCCGCCGCGCTGAGGGCCGCCCTCGGCAGGCGGCCTGGCCGTCGAGCTCAGCGGCGCCGCGGGAGCCGCACCCGCAGGAGCCCGAGCACCGCGCCGAGTCCCGCCCCGAAGGCGAGGGCGCCGCGCCAGTCCAGGAGGACCTTCGCCTCGCCGTCGATGCGACGGGCAAGGGCGACGAGGATGACGCTCGTGGGCCCGGTGTGGACGGTATTGGCGACCAGGGATCGTACGAACGACTGCTGGACGTGCACGTCCTGGGCGAGCATCGCCCGGACGAAGCCCTGGCGAACGCTGGCCGCTCGGGCGGCGATGCCGCCGACGGCGGCCATGCGGACGGTCACATCGGTGGCCCGGACGCCACCGATCGCGCCCTGCCGGAACTCGAGCCGGCCGACGCTCCCGGCGTCGAGCCGGCCGAGGGCGTGCACCCCTTCGGGGACGACCGCGAGGTCGGTCGTGGTGGCCGCGGCCGGTGCCTCCGCCTCGGGCGCGGTCACGGCGGGCTCGGCGACGGGCGCGCTGGCCCGCGGGCGGCGCGGGCGGCGCTTCTGGGTCGTGGATTCGAGGGTGGAGGGCTCGGGCGTGGGCTGGTCGGTCATCGGTTCCCCTTGCGGGTGACGGCACGTCCGGGCAGGCGGCAGGGTGCCACCCGACGGTCCGCGTGGTGCGTCGGCATCCAGCCTACCGCGCAACGCACCCCGGCGCGGCCCCGCGCGCGCGGCCCGACGTGTAACGCGCGTGGCAGACGGCAGGCGCCGCCGCGCTGGCACCCGCGGGCGCGGAGTATCCTGCGCCGGCATGCCGCCCGCCACCCCTCCGTCGCTGCTCCACGCGCGTCCGCTGCCCCGCCGGCGGACGCCCCTGGCGGTCGCCCTCGCCGCGATCGCGATCCTTGCCGCCGCCTGCTCGTCCACGACCTCCCCGGTCCCCTCGCCCTCCGGCACGGCCGTCGCGGCCCTGCCCTCGGACGCGCCAGCGAGCCCCGCGGAGACGCCGGCCGCGACGGTCACCCCGACCCCCGCGGGGACCACCCCGTCACCGACGCCGTCCCCCACTCCGGCCCTCGCCGTCGCGCCGCTCACCGGTCGCCTCGTCGCCCCCGACCTCGCCTCCCGCCACCCGATCGCGGTGATGGTCGACGACCACTGGAACGCCCGGCCCCAGAGCGGCTTCACGGAGGCGTCGGTCGTCTGGCAGGCGCCAGCGGAGGGCGGCATCCCGCGCTACATGCTCGTCTTCGGCGAGGGGAACCCGTCATCGGTCGGCCCCGTCCGCAGCGCCCGGCTCTACTTCGTCCAGTGGGCGGCGGAGTGGAACGCGGTCTACGTCCACGTCGGCGGCAGCCCCCAGGCGATGGCCCTGCTCCGGACCAAGGGTCGGGGCGAGGTCGTCTTCGACGCGGACGAGTTCCGCTGGGGCGGCACCTACCTGTGGCGGACGACCGACCGGGCCGCCCCCCACAACGTCTACACCGACGGCAGGAGCCTGCGGAACCTGGCCAGACGCGTCGGCGCGGCAAAGGTCGACGAATCGCCTGCCTGGCGCTTCGCCGCCGACGCTCCGTTGGAGACGCGCCCGGCCGGCGCCCGGATCGACCTCGCCTACCCCTACAACCAGATCGGCTACCGCTACGATCGGGCGACGAACACCTGGCGCCGCCTCGTCGGCGGGAAGGTCCAGCGCGACCGGGCGAACGACCGGGTCGTGGCCCCCAGGAACGTGGTCGTCATGGAGGTCGCCTTCGGCCTGCTCGGCCCCCACCAGAAGGGTCGCCTGGAGGCCGCCAGCATCGGCAGCGGGCGAGCCTGGATCGCCACCAACGGGGTCATCGTCAAGGGGACGTGGCGGAAGGCGTCGGCAACGGCGCCGACCCGCTTCTACGACGCCAAGGGCAGGCCGGCGACGCTCACCGTCGGCCAGACCTTCGTGCAGGTGATCGCGCCGGGCACCTCGCTCCGGATCGCCAACGGGAAACGGGTCTTCGACGCGGCCACGGCGGCGGGACGGGGCGTCCGCTAGCCTCCGCCGGCCGCCTCGGCGTAGACGACGCGCGTCTCCCGGGCTACGTCGGCCCAGGTCCGCCGGCCGCCCCCCGTCCTCGCCGCGGCCGCGGCGGCGATCCCCCGATGGACGCGGTCGTCGGACCAGGCCGCCCGGAGGGCGTGGGCCAGCCGGTCCGGATCGCGCGGCTCGACGAGGAGCCCCGCGGGGCCCACGATCTCGGGCAGCGCGCCCACGGCGCTCGCGATCACGGGCACGCCGGCGGCGAGGGCGTCAAGGGCGGGCAGCGCGGAGGCGTCGCTGACGACCGGGTGCACCGCCGCCCTGGCCCCGGCCACCAGGCGGGCGACCTGGGCCGCCGGCAGGCCGGGCGTGTAGTGGAGGAGGTCGCCGACACCGGAGGCGGCAGCCGCCACCGCGACGGCGGCGCGGTCGTCCGGGCTGGTGCTGACGAGGAGGATCCGCGGCGGCCACGGAACGGACTTCGCCAGGCGCGGCGGACGGCCGGCCGCGGCGAGCCGGGCCAGCGCGTCGAGCATGGTGCCCAGGTCGTGGCGCGCGTCGTGGCGGCCAGTGTGGACGAGGTAGCGCTCCGGGATCCCGAACCGCTCCCGGTCGGCCGCCAGGGCCGCGCGCTCGGCGTCGCCGACCTCGGTCCCCTCCATCGACAAGGGAGCGAAGGCGGGCCCGCCCGCGAGGGGGATCACCCGGAGGCGCGACGGCCGGAGGCGCAACAGCAGCGTCGCCGCGCGGGCGACGGCGGCGCTCCCCACCATCACCGCGTCCGCATCGCGGAGGAGCTGGGCCCGCAGCCGTTGCCCGAAGCGAGCCGCGGGGGAGCGCTGGTACAGCTCGGGCAGCTCCCATGGCGCGAGGTCGAGAAGCGTCGCCACGACCGGCAGGCCCGGCCCGATCGGCAGGGCGCCGCCGACGGCGTGAGCCACCACCCGCGATCCGGGACGGCGCTGGCCGCCCCGCCCGCTGCCGATCGCCGCCCCGCGCACGAGGAACGGGTCGAGCGTCAGCGCTCCCGAACGGAACAGGCGAGTTATGGGCAGTCTGCGCTTACCGACAACGGGCAGCCCGGGGAGCTCCGCGGTGGGATCGTCGGCGCCGAGGTCGAGCACGAGGACGAACGACTCGCCGGCCAGCGGCTCGGCCGCGAAGGCGCCGAGGAGGCCGCGGAGGTAGGCCGCGGTGGCCGGCGCGCGCTCCGGGTCGCGCAGGGCCCGGACGTCGACGACGACGCGGCTGCCGGGCGGGGGCGCGGGCGGGCGGGCCCCCTCGCCGAGCCTCACGCGGCCCGCCGCGGGCCGCGGCCGCGCAGCTCGTCCCAGCGCAGCTGGAGGACGACGAGCAGAGCTTCGGCGACGATCCGCCGGCTCATCTTGCTCTGCCCCACCCGGCGGTCGCGGAAGACGATCGGGACCTCGAGGATCCGGGCGCCGCCCCGCTGGGCGCGGTAGGTCATCTCGACCTGGAAGACATAGCCGCCGGCGTGGACGCCGGCGAAGTCGACGGCCCCCAGCGTGGGGGCCCGCCACGCCTTGAAGCCGCCGGTCAGGTCGCTGGCGGGCAGGCGGAGCATGACCTTCGCGAAGAGGCTGCCGCCGCGGCTCACGAAGCGCCGGGCGAAGCCCCAGTCGACGACGCCACCGCCCGCCGTGTAGCGGGAGCCGATCACCAGGTCGGCGGCCCCCGCGCCGAGGGGGGCCAGGAGGCCGGGCAGGGCGGTCGGATCGTGGGACCAGTCGGCGTCCATCTGCACGATCTGCCGGGCGCCGCCGTCGAGCGCCACCCGGAACCCGGCGAGATAGGCCCGACCCAGGCCGGCCTTGGCCGCCCGGTGGAGGACGCGCACGCGCGGCTCGGCGGCCGCCATGCGGTCGGCGATCTCGCCGGTGCCGTCGGGCGAGCCGTCGTCGACGACGAGGAGGGTGGCACCCGGGAGCGCGGCCAGGATCGCCCGGCCGATCTCCTCGATGTTGTCGGCCTCGTCGTAGGTCGGGACGATCACCCAGGTCCCGGCGCCGGCGGGCGCGGCGGGGTCGGCGGGCGCTGCCGGCCCGGTCGTCTCGATCGGCACGGTCATGGCCCGAGTGTAGCGGTCCGGGACCCGGCCTACGGGACCGTCACCACCAGCGAGGCGCGGTTCTTGCTGCCTGCGGCGTCCCGGCCGAGGATCGAGACGGTGGCCTTGCCCGGCGCGCCGGCCGCGACCGTGACCCGGGCCCGCCACGAGCCGTCGGCGAGGCGCACGACGGTCATCGGGACGACGGGCCGGCCGACCTGCGCGAAGCGGGCGGTCGGGGCGCCGGCCAGCGGCTCGACGCTCCGGAAGACGACCGTGAGCGTCGCCCCCGGACGTGGCGCGGTCGTCGACGGCGTCGCCACGAAGCCGCCCGCGTAGATCGTCCGCCGCAGGACGGTCGTCCCGTAGGCGCCGACGGCGGTGAGCTCGGCGACGTAGCGGCCCTGGGGCGCCCAGTCGCCGGCCATGGACTTCCCGTCCCACCGCCAGGCGACGATCCCGGCGGCGGCCCGACGGCCGGTCCAGGCGCGCCGGACCTCGGCGCCGGATGCGTCGAGGATCCGCAGCGTCAGCCTGGCGGCCCGCTCGAGCCGGACGGAGACGGTGGCGGTGGCGGCGAGGCGGTCGCCATCCTGGGGGAAGAACGAGGCGCTCGACCAGCGGAGCCAGCCCGCCGTCCGGTCGGCGGTCACGGTGGCGGAGGCCGAGGCGCGGTTCGTCAGCGCGTCCGCCCCGCCGAGGACCACCCGCAGGCGGCCGTCGCGGACGATGCGGCCGGTCGCGTCGCGGCCGGTCCAGGAGACCCGCCCTCCGGTGCCAGAGACCGGCCACGAGCGGACGACGGTCGTGCCGCGCATGAGCTTCAGGGTGCCGGTCAGGGCCTCCGTGCTGCTCCAGGTCAGGCGGATCGCGTCGTCCGTCCCGTCGCCGTCCGGGGAGAAGGCAGCCGGCGCGGCCGCGACCTTGAGGGTCGGGGGCGTGGCGTCGACGAGGGCGGACCAGGAACGGGAGGCGGCGTTCCCGGCCGCGTCGAGCATCCGGAGGGTGACCCGGTAGGTCCCGTCGGGGGCGGGCGCGCCGCCGTCCGCCATCCCATCCCAGGTCGTCGACGCCGTCCGGCCGTGCCCCGAGATGCGGCGAACCCGCTCGCCGGCGACGCCCTTGGCGAGCGGTGCCACGAGGACCTCCCAGCGCACCACGTCCTTCGACCCCTTCCCGCCGATCGTCATGCCGTCGAACGCGCCATCGCCGTTGGGCGAGAGCCGGTTCCCCGTCGCCTTCGACGTCTCGAGGGTGGGGGCCACCCGGTCGATCGTGACGCCGACGCGGGCGGCGAGGCCGACGGCGGTCGCGTCGTCGGCCGGCCAGGCGTACGTGGCGCCGGCTGAGGTGCCCACGAGCTGGAGCACGTAGGTCCCGTCGGGGAGGGCGGTCCCGTCCGCGGTGCCGTCCCAGGTCGCGTCCTGCGGTCCGGCCGCCGTCGTCGACAGGGCCCGCGACCCGAGGAGCGTCCCGTCCGGCCGGAGGACGCGGAGCGAGAGCGCGTCGTAGGCCCGCCGGTTGTTCCAGGCGATCGCCAGCACGTCGGCGGAGCCGTCGCCGTTCGGCGAGAAGCTGCGGGTGCCGACGGCCGCCGCGGAGGTGCCGATGCTGGCGGCCGGCGGCTGCTTCCCGAACCCGACGGCCCGGATCCCGGCGCCGACGACGACGGCGTTTGGCGCCTGGATGGCGTCCGCGTTCCGCGAGCCGGACCCGCTGACCGCCGCCCAGACGTTCGCGAGGGTGTCGTCGACGGGGCCCCACGTCTCGAGCGGCCCTTCCAGCTCGACCCACGTGTAGCCGTCCTCGGAGACCGGGCCGCCGGTGATCGCGTAGACCTCTCCGGCGCTCGCGGTCGAGACCCGCGTGGCGTCGGTGGCCGGGGCGCTTCGCAGGTTGAGGCTGTCGGCGGTGACCCGCACGAAGCCGCCCTTGCCAAGGCTCGGCGTCGCGTCCGGCACGCTCGTCACGTTCCAGGCCGACACGTTGCCCTTGCCATCGCGGGCGCGGGAGCGGAACGCATAGGCATGGTTGTCCGTGCCGAGGTAGACCGCGCTGGTCGCCTTCGTCGCCACCTGCCAGTTGATCCAGGGGCCGCCGTCCACGGAGACCTGCACGTCGTGGCTGGCGACGCCGCTCCAGTCGTCGCCGGCCCGCCAGCGGACGACGAAGCCCTCGCTGGGACGCGGGCCGGCCGGGAAGGCCACGATGCCCGCCAACGGGGCCGTCGTGTCGTGGAGGAACTTGTCGGCCAGGGCGCGGTAGAGCTCCTTGCGCGCGCCGTCGTAGCCGAGCGCCCAGATCCCAGCGCCGCGCAGCCCGGCGCGGTTGATCAGGTCGTAGCGGGCCTTGAGGGTCGCCGCGTCGTCGTAGTAGATCTGCCGCCAGGTCGTGACGCAGCCGTAGGCCGACGTGCAGCTCTCCTTGCGGTAGGCCGTCCAGGCGGCGACCTCCCGGCCGTCGTAGCGGCGGCCGTGGTCGGCGGCGTACTCGGCCGCCACGGCGTAGCTGACGGCCGCCGAGTAGCCGTACTTCGCACCGGTCTGGGTGCGGGCGTTCCGGTCGGCGGAGACGGTCGACCAGGCCCGACCGTAGTACGGGATCCCCAGGATCAGCCGGGACGCGGGCACGCGGGCGACGTAGGCGCGCACGGTGTCCGCCAGGTCGTAGGCCGGTCCGGCAAGCGGGTCGATCGATCCAGCGTAGCTCGAGCCGGAGGTCCGGTAGTCGTAGCCCATGATGAAGACGGCGTCGGCGCCGCCCGAGGCAAGGGCCTTCTCGAGGGGGTAGTTGCCCGGGTAGCCCAGCGTGTCGAACGAGAGGTGGTAGCCGCGGCCGACGCGGCTCAGCTCCGCCCGCATCGTCCGGACAAGGGCCACGAACTCGTCCTCGTAGCCGGACACGAGCGGCTCGAAGTCGAGATTGATGCCATCGGCGCCGCGGTCGCGCACGGCCGCCACAGCCTGCCGGGCGAGGTTGGCGCGGGCGGCCGAGCTGCCCAGGAGCGCCTTCTGGGTCGTCGCCTGCCCGGACGTCCAGGCGAAGACCGAGAGGGTCAGCGTCACCCGGCTCCGCTTCTTGTGGGCGGCGTTGATGATCGAGGTCATCCGGGAGCTGGTCCAGCCGGCCCAGCCCGTGGTCAGCGACCCGTCGCTGTTCCGCTTCGCCAGGTTGCCCCTGGCATCGGCGCCGACGGAGAAGTAGGCCACGTGGGTGAGGATGCTGAAGTCGAGCCGCGTGTCGGCGTCGGCGACCTCCCAGTAGGGCAGGAACCCGTAGACCTCGCGGCGCATCCCGGCGGCCGCCGGGGCGGCGGCGCCAACCGCGCCCGGGACGACGAGCGACACGTCCTCGGCCGCGATCGGGGAGGGGTCGAGAGCGGCGGGGCCGGCCGGGGCAGCCGAGGCGTCGGGACCATCTGCGACGAGCGGCTCTCGGCTCACCGTCGAGGGGCCGCCGTCGAAGTCCTGCCGGGCAGCGCCGGCGGGAGGGGACGGATCCGGCGCGGGCGTCGACGCGTCGCGCAGGGAGACGGCCGGCCCGGCCATCTCGGCGCCGGACTCGCGGCCGGCCGCCAGCGCGCTGGGGGCTGCGCCTCCCACCGGCCAGCGGTCGTCGGCGCGCGGCGTGAAGGCGACCGTGACGCGGCCCCCGGGGACGAAGTCGTACTGGCGCGACGCGTTGGCGGCGAGATCCTCGTACATCTGGCTCGGGGCGTCGCCGGGGGCGACGCGGAACGCCCGCAGGTCCGGAGCACCGGCCGCGACACCGGCATCGGCGGGGTCGGACGCCGGGTCGCCGCCGGCTTGGGTCGCGTCGCTGCCGCCGGCGGATGGGTCGATCGCATCGACCGTGGATACGCCGGCGACGACGGGCCCGGCGCCCGGGTCGGGGGTGGCTGCGGAGCCTGCGGGAGCCTCGGCGACGACGCTCGCCGGCAAGCCGGCCAGGATGGCGACCGTCAGGGCGGCGGCGAGGGCACGTCGGGCACGCCCCGGAGCGCCGGCGGATCGGCAGATCATGGGATGGCCACCCTACCCCGGCTCGTCAAGGGCAGCCACCGAGCCGATGGTCCTGCCGGTGGGCTGGTGCGGATGGGTCTGGTGGGGTCCGGTGCGGCCTGGCGCCCCGTCCGGGCCGCCGGTGAGGTCGGCCGGGCGCGCCTGGTCAGCCGGCGCGCAGCCTGGTCACGAGCTCCTCGAGAGAGAGGTTGGACCGGTCGCGATCGGAGAGGATCGGGCGCCCGTCCGGGCTGCCCGGCGCGGGCGGCCAGGGGACGGCGGCCGTCGGGTCGTTCCAGGCGAACCCCAGCTCGTCCGAGCCGTCGAACTCGTTCGTCACGAGATAGACGAGCTCGAGCGGCTCCAGGGCCAGGAACCCGTGAGCGACGCCGGCGGGGATCGTGACCGTCGTGTCGACCGGCGCCTCGCGCAGCTCGACCGGTGGACGGGCGGCGCTCCCGTCGAGCAGCGGCCGCACGTCGACGAGGGCGACGAGGGCCCGGCCCGTCACCACCATCCACTGGTCGAGCTGGCGGCGGTGGAGGTGGAGCCCGCGGAGGACGCCGGGCGCGGACGTCGAGAGGTTGACCTGGACGAACGCGGCGTCGGGCCGGCCGGCGCCTGGTGCCCGGAGGGCGGGAGGGCCGCTCGCCCGCCACAGCTCGCGGAAGCTGCCCCGCTCGTCGGCGTGGCGGGTCAGCGATCCCCAGGTGACGCCCGGGATCGGCGACGTCCTCGCGCCGGGATCGCGGCTCATCGGCGGGCCCCCGCCCCGCGCTGGCGAAGGAGGGTCGGCAGGTAGTCGGCGAGCGCCGCCGGCCACGGACGGAGCGCCTCGCCGGACGGGAGCGGCGTCGGCGCCAGGACGGCCCAGGCAGGCACGGGCGCGGGCCGCGTCCAGCTCGCGAGGGGGATCTCTTCGAGCAGCACGTCGACCCCGGCGGCGGCGAGGACGGCGCGGGCCCAGGCCGCCCGGGACGCGACGTCCCGGTTCACGACGTGATGGATGCCGGCCCAGCCGCCGCCGGCGAGGAGCTCCACGATCGCCTCCGCGAGGTCGGGCGCATAGGTCGGGGACCCGATCTCGTCGCCGACCACCCGCAGCGGCTCACCGACGGCGCGGGCCCGCTCGGCCGCGGCCAGGATCTTGCTCGGGAAGTCATTGCCGGGCGGCCCGAAGAGCCACGCCGTGCGCACGATCGCGAGCTGGGGCCCGGCGCCGGCAGCGCGAGTCCCCTCGCGCGGCGCCGCGACCGTGCCGCCGCGGCGCAGGTAGGCGGCCTGGGCGGCCGTCTCCCCGGCGAGCTTGCTGGCGCCGTACGGGTTGCCCGGGGCCGGCCGATCGGTGGCGGCATAGCCACGACCGTCGGTCCGGCGGCCGTCGAAGACCTCGTTGGTCGAGAGGAGCACGAGGTCCACGCCGGCCGTCGCGCAGGCGTCGGCCAGCTCGGCCACCGCGATCGCGTTGCGGCGCATCGCCCGCCCGGGCTCGCGGGCGCAGCCGTCCACGTCGGTCCAGGCCGCGGCGTGGACGACGACCTCCGGGCCGTGGCGGCGGAGCAGGGCGCCGGCGGCGGCCGGATCGTCCAGGTCGTAGTCGGGACGGCTCCAGGGGATGGGCCCAGCCGGGCCGGTGAATGGCGCCTCCTCGAGGGCGGCGATGAGGGCCCGGCCGAGGCGGCCGCCGGCGCCCGTGACGGCGACCCGCATCAGGAGCCCTCGCCCCCCGCGTCGGCGGGCGTCGAGGTCGCCAGCCGATCACCGTACTGGCGGGCGTAGTAGGCGTTCCAGTCGTCGCCCTTCGCCGCGCGCCACCAGGCGGGGTTGTCGCGGTACCAGGCGACCGTCACCGCCAGCCCCTCGTCGATCGTGACGCGGTTGGTCCAGCCGAGGGCCCGCAGGCGCGACCCGTCCATGGCGTACCGCCGGTCGTGGCCGGGCCGGTCGGCGACGGACCGGACGAGCGACCAGGGCCGGGCGAGCAGGCGGAGGATCCGGCCGGCCACGTCGCGGTTGGCCAGCTCGTCGGTCCCTGGCACGTTGTAGACCTCGCCGGCCGCGCCGTGGGCAAGGACGTGGGCCACCGCGCCGGCGTGGTCGCTGACGTGGAGCCACTCGCGGCGCTGGAGCCCGTCGCCGTAGAGCGGCAGCGGCAGGTCGTCGAGGGCGTTGGTGATGAAGAGCGGGATGAGCTTCTCCGGGTGGTGGAAGGGCCCGTACGTGTTCGAGCCGCGGGTGACGACGACGTCGATCCCGAAGGTGACCTGGTACGAGCGGGTGAGGAGGTCGCCGGCGGCCTTGGCCGCGGCGTACGGCGAGCGCGGCCGGAGCGGCGCGTCCTCGGCCGAGGCGCCCGTCTCCAGCGAGCCGTACACCTCGTCGGTGGAGACCTGGAGGAGGCGCGGTGCGGCGGCCCTCCCCCCCGCCGCGGCCCGCTCCGTCTCGCGGCGGATCGCCTCCAGGAGGACGTAGGTCCCCTCCACGTTCGTGCGGAGGAAGGCCGCCGGGTCGAGGATGGAGCGGTCGACGTGGCTCTCGGCGGCGAAGTTGACGATGGCGTCCGCGTCGGCCGCCAGCGAGCCCACCGCGGCCGCGTCGGCAATGTCGCCCCGGACGAAGGCGAACCGGCCGGCCGCCTCCGGATCGTCGGTGACGGTCGCCAGGTTCGCCAGGTTGCCCGCGTAGGTGAGCTTGTCGAGAACGGTGATCCGCGTGCCGTCGCGCCGGGCGAGGACGTCGCGGACGAAGCAGCTCCCGATGAACCCTGCGCCACCGGTGACGAGAAGGCGGGCGCCGGGCCCGGGCGCGGTCACGCCGTCGGCCGCTGGGGCGGTGCCGGGAGCTGCCCTTCGGCGTCGGCGGTGGCGGCGAGCTCCGCGGCGCGGAGGAGCGAGGCCACCGTGCCGGCGTCCGTCCAGTGCCCGGCGTAGCGCGGCGCGTAGAGGCCACCGGCCGGAATGTAGTGGTTCAGCAGATCGGTGATCTCCAGCTCGCCGCGCTCGGAGGGAGCCAGCGAGGCGATGACGTCGAAGGCGTCCGGGCGGAGGAAGTAGACCCCGATGGGGATGAGATTGCTCTTCGGTCGGGCCGGCTTCTCCTCGAAGCCGAGGACCGCGCCGGAGGGGTCGAGCTCGGCGACGCCGAACCGCTCGGGGTCGGGCACCTCGTAGAGGAGCGTCCCGGCACCCCACGGGCCATCCTCGAACGTGCGCGCCACGTCGGCGAGGGCGGGGCCGCGGAGGACGTTGTCGCCCAAGACCACGCAGGCCGCGTCGGCGCCCACGAACTCCCGGGCGAGGCCGATGGCGTGGGCGATCCCCAGCGCCCCGCGCTGGTAGCGGTAGGTGAGGCTGAGGGCGAAGTGGTGGCCGTCCCCCAGCAGCTCGACGACGTCGCCGACGCTCTTGCCGCCGACGATGACCATCACCTCGCGGATCCCCATCCCGGCCAGCGTCTCGAGCGGGTAGTAGATCATCGGCCGGTCGTAGATCGGCAGGAGGTGCTTGTTGGTCACGATCGTGAGGGGGAAGAGCCGGGTGGCGGTCCCCCCCGCCAGGATCACGCCTTTCATGTGGGCCCGATCGTACCAGCGACGCGGGCCTGCCCTCCCGGCCGCATCACGGGGCGGCGGATGGGCGCGGCGTGGGCACCGGTGAGGGACGAGCCGTCGGGCGCGGCGTCGGCGCCTTCGTCGCGTACGGCTGCTCGGAATCGGGCAGCGTGCCGTCCGGGTTGAGCTCGTCGGTGGGGAGCAGGTCGATGCCCGGGATCCCGCCCTGGTAGTCGGTGATGACGAGGACGGCCTCGAGGCGGTTGAGGTCCACCGCCGGCTCGACGAAGGCCGTCTGGACGACCGCGTTCGGGTCGCGGGTCACGTCGATGATGCGGCCGATGATGAGCCCTTTCGGGTACGGCGAGCGGACCCCGTCGCCGAGGGTGATGCCAGCCGTCACGACCTCGTCGCCGAGGGTGATCTGCTGGGTGGCGTCGATCTTGTCCATGATGAGGGTGCCGCCCAGGTCGCCGACGACCTCACCGGTGGCGCGGTTGCCGACCATCTCGCCGATGACCGTCGAGGCCGGGTCGTTGATGAGGGTCACCCGGGCCGCCGAGGCTCCGAGCTCCGTGACCCGCCCGGCGAGCGCCCCGCCGGCGCCGATGACGACGTCGCCGACCTTGAGGCCGTCGTCGCTGCCCGCGTCGATCATCACGACCCGGTTCACGTCGGCGAGCTCGCGGGAGATCACCCGGGCGGCGACCGTCGAGTAGTCCAGCGAGTTGCGGATCGCCAGCAGCGCCGTCAGCTGGGCGTTCTCGGTGGCCAGCGCATCGAGGGTCCGGTTGCGCTGCTCCAGGCGGTCGTTGTCGGCCCGCAGGGCGGCGTTGTCGCGCCGAAGCCGGTCGATCTCGGAGACGGCGTCCACGACGGAGCGCACCTCGCGGCCCACCCCGTTCACCGCCTCGGCGAAGGGCGCCAGGGCGAAGGCGAGGCCGCGCTGGAGCTCGGCCACGGGGGCCGTCGCGCTGGCGAGCATGAGGACCGCCGAGATCCCCAGGAGGGCGACGAAGACCACGCCGCGGCGGCGGGCGATGCGCGGGGCGCGGTGGCCGTAGCCGACCAGCCGGGCGGTCATCCCGCGCCCCCTACCTCAGGGGCCGGGAGTACGTGTCGGCCACCAGGACGCGCTTCATGCGGTCAAGCTCCTGGAGGACGACCCCGGTCCCGCGGGCGACGCAGGTGAGCGGGTCGTCGGCGACGTGGACCGGCATCTGCGTCGCCTCGGCGACGCGCCGGTCGAGGCCCAGCAGGAGGGCGCCCCCGCCGGCCAGGACGATGCCCTGGTCCATGATGTCGGCCACGAGCTCCGGCGGCGTCTCCTCGATGGTGTCCTTGATCGTGTCGACGATCTGCTGGACGGAGGGCTCGATCGCCTCGCGGACCTGGTCGGCGCCGACCTCGACGCTGCGGGGCAGCCCGGTCAGGAGGTCGCGCCCGCGGAGCATCACCCGCTGGGCGTCCCAATCCCCCGGGTTGGCCGACCCGATGGCGATCTTGATGTCCTCGGCCGTCCGCTCGCCGAGGAGGAGGTTGTACTCGCGGCGGGCGAAGGCGACGATGTCCTGGTCCATCTCGTCGCCGCCGATCCGGATGCTGCGGCTGACGACGATGCCGCCCAGGCTGATCACGGCGACCTCGGTCGTCCCGCCCCCGATGTCGACGATGAGGCTGCCGGTCGGCTCGCTGACGGGAAGGCCGGCCCCGATCGCGGCGGCCATCGGCTCCTCGATGAGGCGGGCCCAGCGGGCGCCGGCGTTGAGGGCGGCGTCCCGGACGGCGCGCTTCTCCACCTCGGTCACGCCGGACGGGATCCCCAGCACCATGCGCGGCCGCGGGATGAGCCCGATCCGGTCGTGGACCCGGTGCACGAAGTACTTGATCATCTGCTCGGTGACGTCGAAGTCGCTGATGACCCCGTCGCGCAGGGGGCGGATGGCGATGATGTTGGCCGGCGTGCGGCCGACCATCCGCTTGGCCTCGGCGCCGATCGCCAGCACCTTCTTGGTCTTGGCGTCGATGGCCACCACGCTGGGCTCGCTGATCACGATCCCGCGGTCGCGCACGTGGACGAGCGTGTTGGCGGTTCCGAGATCGATCCCGATGTCGCGGGAGAAGATGCTGAGGAGCGCGTCGAGCATGTGCGGGGAACGTCCTCTCGCGGGTCGCCTGGCGGGTCGCCCGCGGCGGGCGCCCCGCTCGGGTTGGGGGCGCGCGGGCGGCGCGTGCGGCCGATGCGAGCCGCGGCGGGAGTATACCCCGGGGGCGGAGCGCGGCCCGGGACGATCGTGCCCCTACTCCGCGGCGGTCGGCCGGCCGCGCGGGGCGCGGCGGTCGAATGCCACACCGCGGTCCCGCAGGGAGACGAAGGCGTCGTGGCCGATCACGACGTGGTCCAGCAGCTCGATGTCGAGGAGCCGTCCGGCTGCCAGGGCCTCCGCGGTCAGGTGGAGGTCGTCCGGTGACGGCGTGGGGTCGCCCGAGGGGTGGTTGTGGACGAGGATCGTCCCCGCCGCGTTGACCCGGACCGCGTCGCGGAAGAGCTCCCCGACACGCACGAGGCTGGCGCTGACGTTGCCCTGGTAGACCGTCACCACCTTGACGACCGTGTTCTTGGCGTTGAGGAGCACGACCCGCAGCTCCTCCCGCTCGAGGTGCCCCATCTGGGGGATCAGCCGGTCGGCGACGTCCCGCGGCGCGCGCACCGTCCAGCGCCCGACCGGCCAGTCGGCCAGGATGCGGCGGCCGAGCTCGAAGGCCGCCGTGAGCTGGGCCGCCTTGGCGGCGCCGACGCCGTGGAGGTCGACGAGCTCGAGCTCGGTGGCCCGGGCGAGACCGGCCAGGCCGTCGTGGCGGGCCAGGGCCTCCTCGGCCAGGTCGACGGCACCGAGGCCGCGGGCGCCCGACCCCCACACGAGCGCGATCAGCTCGGCCGTCGTGAGGCCGGCGGCGCCCCGCGCGGCGAGGCGCTCGCGGGGCCGCTCGTCCGGCGGGATCTCCCGGACGGTGCGGGCCGGACGGCGCGTCGGTCGGTGGGGGGGATCGAGCAGGACGCCGGCATCGGCCACGGGGAGACACCTCCGGGATCGCGGGCGGGGCGGTGGGTCCCCGAGCCCGGACGGCGGAGCCCGCCAATTCCCCCGCCAGCCGAACTCGAGGACGCTCCGCATCCTAGGCGGCGCCCCTCATCGGACGCTCATCCGGGCCTTCGCGGCCGCTGCACGAGCGGTGACGCTCCGGGCTCAGCTGGCAGTGACACCCGTCCCGAGGGCGACGAGGACGATCGGGATGGCGTTGTACGTCGCGTGGAGGACGATCGGGGCGACGAGCGTCCGCCGCCGCAGGAAGACCCAGCCGAGCAGGAGGGCGACCGGCAGCCGCACGGTGAAGGCGATCAGGGCGAGCCGCACCGCCGTCTCGAAGTCACTCCCGACGAGAGTCACCACGTGGATCAGGGCGAAGAAGATCGCCCCCCGGACGATGGCGGCCCGGGCGCCGGCCGTGCGGGCCCAGGCCGTCGTCGTGAAGCCGCGGAAGAAGAGCTCCTCCCAGAGGGGGGCGATGACGGCGGCCGCGAGGAGGTTGAGGCCGAGGCCCCCGGCATCGCGCGCCACCGGGATCGTCGGCTCCGGGGTCACGCCAAGGAGCCCCACCAGGACGGCGGCGAGGAACGTGCCGACGAAGAGGGCCGGGACCGCCAGGGCCATCCCCCAGGCGACGTCGCCGACCACCGAGCCCTCGTTCGGCGCCGGCAGGCGGAGCCCCATCTCCCGCCAGGAGAGCGCGCCCGGCGAGACGACGACGAGGCCCACGAGGCCGATCGACAGGACGGCCGAGATGGCGACGGAGACGACGACGGCGGGAGAGCCGTCCGGGACGATGCCGAGGGCGCCGATGGCGAAGGCGGCCACCACGGTGAGAGCGAACGCCGCGGCGAAGACCAGGACCGGGGAGGGACCCGCGAAGTCTGCGCCGTCGGCCCGCCGCTGGAGGGCCTGCGATCCCGCGCCCGCGGCGAGACCGAGGGCGATCCCGGCGACGCCGAGGACGAAGGCGAAGGCGGCGCCCGACCCGCCCCCGCTGGCGACGAAGATGAAGATGGCCCCGAGCCCGGCGACCGCCAGGGCCCACGCCGCGAGGTAGAGCCCGGGCGCAGCGCGACCCTGCAGGTCGAAGGCGCCCCGCCGACGGCGGGGCGGGGCGGCCTCCTCCGGCGAGCCCGTGCTGTCGGGGTCCGTCGCTCAGCCCTGAGCCCGGGGACGCGGCGTGGCGGACGTCCCCGTCGACCGGCTGGCACGCGCAGCCCGGGTCGTCGCCAGGGCAGCGGCCGGGGCGGGCTCGGCGGCGGGGGCGGCAAGCTCGGCGGCCGGGGCGACGGCCGGGGCGGCGAGCGGCCGGGGGCGCGGGTCGGGTGCCGCGACGGGGCGCTGCGCGGGGCGCGGGTCGAGGGCCGCCTCGCGCACCGGCCGGGGCACGGCACCGACGGCGGTGATGGCCTCGCGGCGCTCGAAGTCGCGGCCGCACCACGCGCACATCGACCAGTCGAGGCCGACGAGCTTGGAGCAGTGCGGGCAGACCCGCTTGAGGCGGGTCCGGCAGGTCGGGCAGATGATCCACTCCTCGTCGACCTTCCGGCCGCAGGTGGCGCAGTGCTCGATCTGCTCGATCTCGGCGATGAGGGCCTCCTCGGCGAGGCCTCGCTCGTACGCTTCGCCCAGGCGCTCCTGCGGGCGGACGATCCGGTAGACGAGGATCCCGAAGAGGAAGAAGACCGGCGTGAAGCCCACCACGATCGCGGCGGCGACGTAGGGGAGGACCGGGTTGGCCGTCCGGCCCTGCATGTCGCGGAAGGCCCAGTATGCCGAGGCGAGCCAGATCAGGACGATGTAGACGCCGATCGCCCTGAGGCCCAGCTGCACGAGCGGGCTGTTGAAGAAGCCCGCGATCGCGTCGCCGATCCCGGAGAGGAAGTCCAGGTTCATGCGGTGGGGTCACCCACCTCCATGCGGAGGCCTTCGTCGCTCGGCCGCGGACCGCGGCCGGCGGCGCACGCGGCGCAGTGTAGCAGGGCCTTCCATGCGCCCCGGCGGCCGGCGCTCATCGGCGCAGGAGCTCCGCGGTGGCCAGGAGGTCCCGCCAGGCGGCGGCGATCCCGGCCAGGAGGAGGGCCCCCAGCCAGGCCGCGGCGAGGAGGAGCGCCGCCAGGAGGGCGTCCAGCGCGCCCGCGTCGTCCACCAGCGCCCGACGTGCCACGTCCCACGCCGCGGCGAGCGCCCAGACGGCCGGCGCCAGGGCGAAGACCGTGCCGGCCAGCGCCACGAGCACGGAGAAGGCCGTGCCGACCGGGGCCCGCAGCAGATCGCTCAGGCTCGCGGCGAGGGCGCGCGGCACGGTCGCGTCGAGCAGCACCGCGCGGCGCGTGGCGAATCCGCCGACCACCTCGCTCGCCAGCCAGGCGATGGCCACGAGGCCGGTCGCGGCCGGGGCGCCGCCGAGGATGCGCGGCGCGAGCGCGGTGAACAGGTCGCTCGGCTGGGTGAGCTCGCGGTAGGCGGCGGCCACCCAGGCCGGCACCGCGACCGCCGTGGCGGCGGCCACCGGCACCAGGAGGACGAGGCGGATGACGGCGGCACGGGCGAAGGCGGTGCGGGGGACAGCGAGCGCGAGGGACCCGCCGAAGGCGATGTCCGGCCCCCGGCTCGTCGCGGGGTCGGGCGCGACGGTCGCCCGGTGGAGGGCGGCCTCCGCGGCCGCCGCGACGAGCGTCCCGGCGATCGCCAGGACGACGCACGCCGCGGCCCCGGCGGCGATGAGGGCCACCAGCCGCGGGCCGGGGCCGGCGGCGCTGACCGAGGCCGGACCGACGAAGTTGGCAAGCCCCACGAACGTCGGCAGGACGACGGTCGGCAGGACGAGCACGAGCAGCCCGCCGCGGGCAAGGAAGGCCACGAGGGCGTACGCCCAGAGGCGCGGCCGTCGGGCGGTGGTCACCGCGGCCACGGCCACGCCGCCGGTCCAGGACCCCGCCGTCCGACGCGCCGGCCGGCCGGCAGGCACGATCGGCGTGCCGTCGAGCTCCTCGAGCGTGCCCTCGAGCTTGCGGCCCGGGCTGGATCGCCAACCCGGCACGTTGCCGGGCAGCAGGCCCGGGACGTCGCCGGGAGGGCGCGCCGCGCCGCTCACGGCGCCGGCGAGGGGCTCCCCCCGGTGAGGACCTCGAGCTGCCGGAGGGCCTTCTCGACCTCGGCCATCTCGGCGCCGTAGGTCGCGAAGTCCCCTCGCTGGAGCGCGGCCTGGGCCGCCTCGAAGCGATCGTTGGCGTAGCGGACGAGCGCCTGCACGTCTGCCGGCAGCGGGGACGTGCCCGGGCTGGCCGTGGGCGCCGGGGTGCCGCCCGGGCTCGGCGTCGGCCCGGTCGTCGGCGTGGGCGTCGGGCCCGGGCCGCCGGCGAGGAGGAGGTTCAGGGCCTCCTCCAGGGTGTCGCCCCAGACCACCTTCGTCGGGCTGGCGACCACGATCTTGGTGAACTCCGGGATCGCCGAGCCGGTCGACTGCAGGTAGATCGGCTCGAGGTACATGATCGAATCCTGGACCGGGATGACGATGAGGTTGCCGCGGACGACCTGGCTCCCGGCCTGGCTCCACAGCGAGACCTGGGAGCTGATGATCGGATCCTGGTCGATGCGGGCCTCGATCTGGGTCGGCCCGAAGATCGAGGTGTCGCGCGGGAAGCGGTAGACCAGCACGCCGCCGTAGTTCGGGGCGTCGTTCCGGGCGGCGACCCAGGCGATCATGTTCGGCCGCTTGGCGGGGACCATCGGCTGCAGCAGCAGGAACTCCGGGTTCGCCTCGCCGGGCATCCGCATGTAGACGTAGTAGGCCTCCAGCGGCAGCTGCCCGGTGTCGGTGCTGGTGGGGCTCTGGGGGACCGTCCAGAGGTCGTCGCCCTGATAGAACGTCAGCGGGTCGGTCACGTGGTACTGGGCGAAGACCCGCGTCTGGACGTTGAAGATCTCCTCCGGCACGCGCAGGTGGGAGCGCAGCCCGGCCGGCATCTCGTCGAGCGGGTGGAAGAGGGTCGGGAAGACGCCCTGCCAGGCCCGGATCAGCGGATCCGTCGGGTCGGCGACGTAGAACGTCATCGTCCCGTCGTAGGCGTCCATGACGACCTTCACGCTGTTGCGGATGTAGTTGAACGACCGGCCGTGCAGCCCGCTCGTGTCGCCGAGGGTCGACCCGTCGAAGGCCTGGGCGTTGGGATAGCGGTCGGTGATCGTGTAGGCGTCCTGGACGTAGACCAGGCGGCCGTTGTCGTCGACGACGACATAGGGGTCCTTGTCGTACGCCAGGAACGGGGCGATGAGGTTGAGGCGCTCGCCGAGCGAGCGGTGCATGAGGAGCTGGCTGCCGGCCGCCACCTGGTCGCTGATCAGGAGGTTCAGGTCGCGGAAGCGGGCCGCGAAGAGGAGCCTGGTGAGGACGGAGTCGAGCTTGATCCCGGTCGTCCCGTTCCAGCGCGTCTCCGTCTGCTGGCCCGTCCCGTCGGTCCCGTCGCCCGTCCCGATCGGGTAGTCGAACTCGGGCTGCCGGGCACCGACGATGACCCAGTCGCTCTTCCGCTCGCCGAAGTAGATCCGCGGCTCCTTGACCTCCGGCGCCCCGGCGCTGGCGACCGGCGGGAGGTCCCGGATGATGAGCCGGGGGAGGCCCTGGGCGTCGACCTCGTTGACGGGGACCATGGCGAGGCCGAAGCCGTGGGTGAAGACGATCCGCTGGTTGACCCAGGAGCCGGCCTGCGGGTTGCGTTCGGGCGCCAGCTCGCGGGCGGCGAGCATCACCTGGCGCGTCGTGTCGCCGATCGGGTAGCGGTCGACGTCGACGTCGACGAAGTCGTAGTACTGGCGGACGGTCTGGATCTGGTCGAGCGTCACCTGGAGCGGCCGGTAGTCCCACAGGCGCGCGTTCTGGAAGGTGGCTGCCTCGTCGGCGACGTCCTGCGCCGTGAGCGGGGCGTCGCCCCGGTAGGAGCGGTCCTCCCAGCCCGCGACGTTGAAGGCCAGCCGGGTCATCCCGATGTTGTTGAGGATGTACGGCCGCTCCTGGGCGAACTGGTTGGGGTCGACCGTGAAGCGCTGGATCGCCTCCGGGTAGACCCGCCCGAGGAGGATGGAGAGGCCCAGCCAGATCGCGATCCCGGCCCCGAGCGGCCAGATCCAGCGGGTGAAGGCTCCCCCCACCAGGAGGGCGGCCACGATCCCGGCCACGATGGTGAGCGCGTCGAAGGCGAAGAACTGGGCCGCCTGGTCCGTGTAGCTGACACCCGTCGCCACGCCGCGCGCGCTGTAGACGAGCTCCAGCTTGTCCAGCTGGTAGCCCGCGGCGACGGTGACGAGGAAGAGGCCGCCCAGCACGCCGAGATGGACGCGCACCGGCGTGGTGAAGCCCGCGCCACGGACGCCGGCGAGGAGGTACCGCCCGCCGGCCACGACGAGGCTGCCCACCAGCAGCCCGCCGGCCAGCGACTGCAGGAGGCGCAGGAACGGCAGCTCGAAGAAGTAGTACGAGACGTCCCGCCCGAAGACCGGATCGACCACGGCCGTCGCCCCGGCGGCCGCGAACGGCACGCGGTTCTGCCAGAGGAGGATCGTCTCCCAGCTGCCGGACAGCGCCCCCGCCGTGCCGAGAGCGGCGAGGATGGCCACGATGGCCAGTCCGGCGACGGCCAGCGGCGAGAGGTCCGGGATGTCATCCGCGTCGAAAGCGATCGAGGGGCGGTTGGGGGGGCGGTCGTCCCCGCCCGGGCGGCCGAAGGAGCCGCGGCGCGGGCCGCCGAAGGAGTCGCTCCGGGCCCACGGGCCCTCCGTCGTGGAGCGGGCGGCCTCGCCCAGGCGTCCCGCGAGCCGACGGAAGCGCTCCGACGACCCGCCCTCGGGCGGGCGCGCGAGGCGTCCGGCGATCCAGAGGTTGCCGAGCAGGACGATGAGGGCGACGACCGCGCCGACGACGAACAGCCCGACCTGGGCGCCGAGGCGGGTCCAGAAGACGGGGTCGTAGCCGACGCTCTGGAACCAGGTCGCGTCGGTGACGAGGTCCAGCCCGGCCCCGACGAGGAAGATCGCGGCGAAGAGGATCACGCCGACGATGACCAGGAGCACTTGCGGGCCAAGGGAGCCCAGGCGGTCCCGCCACGAGCCACCGTCGCCGGGCCCGCCCACGGGCCATCGCGGCGGCCGACCGCCGCCCCGCCGGCCGCCCTCGCCGGCCGCGCGCCGGGACGGGGGGATGACGGTCGGCTCCTCGTCCGCGGCCTCCGGGCGATCGTCGCCGGCCACCGCGTCGGCGGCCTTCATGGTCTCGGCAGCATCCGCGTCCGCGGCCCCGGGGGTCTCCGCAGCCTCGGCGTCGGGACGAGCGTCGTCGTCCGGCGCGTCGTCGTCCGGCGCGTCGTCGTCCGGCGCTTCGTCGTCCCCGGGCGGGGGCTGTGGGTTGCGCCCCTGGGCCCGGGCCTGGCGCTCATTGAGCTCGCGGAGGAAGTCGTCGAAGAGATCTCGCACGTCCGGAGTCTACGCGGCCCCCCGCCCCGGCGCCCGCCGCGCGCACGCCGCTGCGGCGGGCCGGCCAGCCAGCCAGCCGGCTCGCCCCCGTCACGCCCGGTGGACCGCCTCCACCGCCCGCCGGAAGGCCGCCAGGATGACGTCGGCCAGCTTGCCCGGGGTCAGGGTGGCCGCCCGTGCCGGCTCCCAGCGGACGGCCAGCTGGACCACCAGCGGCGCGCTCCAGGGACGGCCCTCCTCGTCCGGCGGCAGGGGCATGCGGAGGCGGAGCTGCTGGCGACCGCCGTCCTCCAGGACGAAGCCGGAGAGGCCGCCCGAGAGGGCCGGGCCCAGGCGGGCGTGCGGAGGCTCGGGCGATGGCCCGGCCGCGGGCGCCATCGCCTGGCAGGGGACGATCCCCTCGTCGTCGGCCACCCACAGGACGGTCAGCCACCATCCCTCGATCTCGGTCGGCCGGTCCATGCCGGCCCGCAGGCGCCGGTCACCCAGCACGACCTCGTGCTCGCGCACGTACGAAGCCGCGGGCGGCTGGTGGCGGGCCATGGTCAGGAGGCCATCAGGCCCCAGCGTCGCCCCCAGGATCCGTCGGAGGATCGGCGGGGTGCTCCCCGAGGTGCTCGCCGGCAGCCGCCCCGGCGTCATCCCCCGGGTGCTCGACGTCTGCGTCGCCGCGTTCCTCCGCCTCGATCGCCTGCGCCTCGGCCCGGAGGGCCGCCAGCCGGGCCTCCAGCTCCAGGCGGAGCATCTCGCGGCGGACCTCGGCGTCGGGTCGGGCGAGGGCCGGCATCTCGGCCGCGGAGGGCGGCGGGATCTCCTTGTCCTCGCCGACGAGGAGCGACCCGAACGTCCGCTTCGCCTTCCGGGGGTTCGCCGCGATCGCCAGGAGGTAAGGGTCGACGGACGTCACGCCCGGGATGTCGCCGCCCTGCTCCTCGACGAGGTGCGCCCCGCACCCGGGGCAGACGGCCGCGTCGGCGGCGGGCAGGGGGGCCGAGCACCAGGGGCAGGTCGGGCCCGGGGGCGTCGCCCCCGGCGCGCTCGTCAGTCCGCCGTCTTCGGCCATGGCGGCATGCTACTCGCCCGGCCCCGCCGGGTCACCGGCCGTCGCGCTCCGGCGGTGCGTCCGCGCAGCGGCGTCACTCCCACTCGATGGTGGCCGGCGGCTTGCTGCTGATGTCGTAGACGACGCGGTTCACGCCTGGGACTTCGTTGACGATCCGGGACGAGATCTGGCCGAGGACGTCGTACGGCAGCTTCGCCCAGTCGGCCGTCATCCCGTCCTCGCTCGTGACGGCGCGGATGGCGACGACATTGGCGTAGGTCCGCCCGTCGCCCATCACCCCGACCGAGCGGACGGGCGTCAGGATCGCGAAGCTCTGCCAGAGGCTGCGGTAGAGGCCGGCAGCCTTGATCTCGTCGATGACCACCCAGTCGGCGTCGCGGAGCGTGTCCAGCCGCTCGGCGGTGACCTCGCCGATGATCCGGATGGCCAGGCCGGGGCCGGGGAAGGGCTGGCGGTAGACGATCGCGTCGGGCAGCCCCAGCTCCACGCCGACGAGGCGCACCTCGTCCTTGAAGAGGTACCGGAGCGGCTCGATGAGGGTGAAGCGCATGTCCTCGGGAAGCCCGCCGACGTTGTGGTGGGTCTTGATCTTCTGGGCCGCCTTCGTCTCCGGCGCGGTCGACTCGATGACGTCCGGATAGAGCGTCCCCTGGGTCAGGAAGTCGATCCGGCCGAGGACCGCGGCCTCCTCCTCGAAGACCCGGATGAACTCGTCGCCGATGATGCGCCGCTTCTCCTCCGGCTCGGTGACGCCGGCCAGGCGGACCAGGAATCGCTCCCGGGCGTCGACCATCACCAGGCGCATCCCGAGGTTCTGCTCGAACGTCGCCCGCAGCAGCTCGGACTCCTTCTTGCGCATGAGCCCGTGGTCGACGTAGATGCAGGTGAGGCGGTCGCCGACGGCCCGGTGGACGAGGGCCGCGGCCACCGCGGAGTCGACGCCGCCCGAGAGGGCGCAGATGACCTTCCCGTCGCCGCCCGTCTCGTGGGCGTGGGCGTCCACGCGCGAGCGGATCTCGTTGACCGTGGACTCGATGAAGTTGGCCGGCGTCCAGGTCGGGCGCGCGCCGGAGATCCCGATCACGAAGTTGCGCAGGACGTCGCGGCCGCGGGGCGTGTGGACGACCTCGGGGTGGAACTGGATCCCGTAGAGGCGGCGCTCCGGGTCGACGAGGCCGGCGAACGGCGTCGAGGGGGTCTGGGCGGTCGCCGAGAAGCCGGCCGGGAGCCGGGTGATCGAATCGCCGTGGCTCATCCAGACCGGCTGGTCGCGATCGAGGCCGGCGAAGAGCGGGTCGTCGGCCGTGATCGTGACCGTCGCCGGGCCGTACTCGCGACGGGCCGCGGGCAGGACGTCGCCGCCGAGCTCGAGGGCCATCAGCTGGGCCCCGTAACAGATCCCCAGGACGGGGATCCGTCCGGCCCAGATCGCCGGGTCCGGCTTCGGCGCGCCCTCGTCGTAGACGGAGTTGGGACCGCCGGAGAGGATGATCGCCCGGGGCCGGCGGCGGATCAGCTCCGCGTACGGGGTGTCGTGCGGCAGGAGCTCGGAGTAGACGTGGAGCTCGCGGACGCGGCGGGCGATGAGCTGGGCCAGCTGGCTGCCGAAGTCGAGGACGACGACGGTGTCGGGCTCCGACGCGCTCGGCTCGCCGCGGGGGATCGCGCCGCCGGGCCGGTCGACCTCCGGGCGGGCGGGCGGCGGGGCGTCGAGGGCGACCTCGAGATAGGCCTCGACCTCGGCGTCGTCGGGAGCCAGGACGCGGTGGCCGGCATTGGCCAGCTCCCCGTGGACGGTCTTGCCGCGCTGGCGGGCCGGCTTGGCGTGATCGTCCTGGCTCAACCGGGCCTCCTCGGATCGCTTCCCTTTCGGGAAGTCTACCGGGCGGCTAGCGAGCGCGGCGGGCCCCCCGGAGGACGACGAGGTAGCCGAGGGCCAGCAGGCCGACGGCGGCGACGAGGTTCTTCGGCTCCCCGCCGCCACCCCCGAGGGCCGCGAACGGGTCGCGTCCGGTGACCGCGGCGAGGCCGGCGAGGCCGGCGACCATGAGGCCGGTCGTGGCCGCCACGACGGCGGCTGCCCCCGCGTGGCGGACGCGGAGCAGGAGCAGCGCGGCGAGGGAGATCTCGCCGACGCCGGCGACGAGGGCGACGGGCCCGACGTAGCCTGCCGCGCGCTGGGAGGCGACGACGAGCGCGCCGCCGAAGACGGCCAGGACGACGGCGCCGAGGGTCGTCCAGCGGGCGCGACGGACGTCGACGCCGGGATGGGCCACGACGGGATCGAGGCTGCGACGGCGGGCGGGGCGGATCGCCGGGCCGGCGGCGGCGAAGGCGGCGGTCGACATGGGACGGGCGCTCCTGCGAAGGCGGATGCGCCCCCGGCCGGATCGGCCGGGGGCGCGGGTGACGCTGAAGACCTCAGCGAATGCTCCAGTACGGCACCGGCGGAGGCGGGGGCGTCGGCCGGCTGAAGAGCCGGACGAAGACGGCCGCCAGGGCGGTCATGCCCACCAGCGGGGCTGCGAGCGGGATGAGCGGGATGAATGCGGCCATCGGGTTCACCTCCTTTCCCGGAACGCTGTGCGCCGGGCGGTGTCGGGTTGACGGGAGAAGCCTCGCGCCTCGGGCCCGCCGTGCCATCGGAGGGAGGTACGCAAGCGGCCACGTCAGGTGGACGCGTCGCGGCGTGGACGGATGACGAGGGTCCCACCGCCGGATCGCCGCGGCCGGCTCGCGCGGCGGCGGGGGGTGCCGCGGTCGGACCGCGGCGGTAGACTCGGCGAGGTCGGACGGGGGAGGGTGCGTCCGGGCAGGTGGAGGCACCATGGCGACGCACGGGTCGGGCGAGAGTCTCGGACGGTTCGGCGGGCGTCTCGCCGCGGCGGCGCTGGCGGCGCTGCTCGCCACCGCCGGGCTGGTGCCGGCCGCCGCGCGCGCGGTCCCGCTCGACACCTTCGGCGTTGCGGCGACCGGCGGCGCGGTCTACGGCGACGCGGTGACCCTGACCGCGAGCGCGACGCCGACCGACGCGACGGGCGACGTCGTCTTCACCTGGGACGGGGCGGTCGCCGCGCCCGTCGCCCTGGTGGGTGGCGTCGCGACACACGTGGTCACCGCTCCCGGTGCGGGGACCCACACCTACGAGGCGGCCTACGGCGGCGACGCGACGTACGACCCGTTGGCCGACGGTCCGCACGACGTCTCCGTGGCCCCGGCGCCCCTCACCCTGACCGCCGACGACAAGAGCCGCCCGTACGGCGCGCCGAACCCGTCGCGCACCGGCACGATCAGTGGCTTCGTCCTCGGGGAGGACCCGCTCTCCGCCGGCGTGACCGGCAGCCCGGCCTGCACGACGACCGCCACGCCCGCCAGCCCCGTCGGCACCTACCCGATCACCTGCACGGCCGGCACGCTCGCCGCGGCCAACTACACGTTCGCCTCCTTCGTCGGCGGCACCCTCACCGTCGGCCCCGCCGGTGCGGCCTCCATCAGCCTGACCGGCGGCTCGTTCACCTACAGCGGCACGGCCCACCCGGCCACGGGGTTCGCCTACGGCAACGGGGGGATCGGCGACGTCCTCTCCCCGGCCGTCACGCTCTCGTACCAGGGGACCGGCGCCACCCCGTACGGACCCACGGCCACCGCCCCGACGGGCGCCGGGACCTACGACGCCACCGCCTCCTTCGCCGGGAACGGCACCTACGAGGCGGCGTCGGCGACCGTCCCGCTGGCCATCGCCAAGGCTCCCCTCTCGGTGACGGCGAGCTCGACCTCGCGCCTCTACGGCGCGCCGAACCCGCCCTTCGCGGCGACGTTCGACGGCTTCGTCAACGGCCAGACGCTCGGCACCTCGGGGGTGACCGGCAGCCCCGACTGCACCACCACGGCCACGCCGGCCAGCGCGCCAGGCGACTACCCGATCAGCTGCACAGCCGGCACGCTCGCCGCCGCCAACTACACGTTCGCCTCCTTCGTCCCCGGCACCCTCACGGTCGACGCGGCCGGCCCGGCCTCCGTCAGCGTCACGGGCGGGACGTTCACCTACTCCGGGACGCCGCATCCGGCCACCGGGTTCGCCTACGGCAACGGGGGGACCGGCGACGTCCTCTCGCCCCCGGTGACGTTCTCGTACGTGGGCGTCGGTGGGACCACCTACGGACCGACGCCCACGGTCCCGACGGCCGTCGGGACCTACGCGGTCACCGCTGCCTTCGCCGGCAACGTGGGCTACGGGGCGGCCGTCTCCGCGCCCGCCGCGCTCACCATCGAGAAGGCCCTGCTGACCGTCATCGTGGCGACCGCCAGCCGGCCCTACGGCGCCCTCAACCCGGCCTTCACCGCGACGTTCAGCGGCTTCGTCAACGGCGAGACGGCGGCCAGCGCCGGCGTGACCGGGAGCCCGTCCTGCTCCACGACCGCCGGGGTCGACAGCCCGGTCGGCGCCTACCCGGTCGCCTGCACGGCAGGCACGCTGGCAGCCGCCAACTACCGCTTCGGCGCGCCCACCGGGGGCACGCTCCTCCTCGTCGTCCCGGTCGTGCTCACCGTGACAGCGAACGACGCGAGCCGGCCGTTCGGCGTCGTGAATCCGCCGCTCGTCGCCACGATCGCCGGCTTCGTCAACGGCCAGTCGCTAACGACCTCCGGCCTGAGCGGCAGCCCGGCCTGCACGACCACGGCTACCCTCGTCAGCCCGGTGGGAACCTATCCGATCACCTGCGCGATGGGCACCCTGGCGGCCTCCAACTACACCTTCCGGTTCGTGGGCGGCACGCTCACGGTGGTCCACGGGGCGTCGTCGGTGAGCCTCTCGACGGAGACCACCGTCTTCGAGACTCGGACGCCCGTCGT
This sequence comes from uncultured Chloroflexia bacterium, assembly GCA_963821235.1. Lineage (GTDB taxonomy): Bacteria > Chloroflexota > Limnocylindria > Limnocylindrales > CSP1-4 > CTSoil-043. The sequence goes on along the minus strand of CAWGCS010000001.1, from coordinate 903,622 downwards.
CTTCACGGCGACCGTCGAGCCGGGCGTGGTCGGCGCCCCGCCCTCCGGCAGCCTCGTCTTCGCCATCGACGGCGTGGAGCGACCGGCCCTCGCGCTCGACGCCACCGGCCGGGCGTCGATCTCGGTGACGTGGACGACGACCGGGTCGAAGAAGGTCGACGTGGCGTACGCGGGGGACGGCAGCTTCGCGGCGGCGGGGACGGCGAGCGCGGCCCCGACGGTCGTCGCCAACACGGCCCGTGCCAGCGGCGTTGGCCTCTCCGCGACGTCGGTCTACCCGCTCGTGGACGGCTGGCGCGACACGGTCACCGCACGCGGCACGCGCCAGGAGCGGCTGGCGGTCGCCGTCACCGTGACCAACGCGAAGGGGACCGTCGTGCGCCGGGCGTCGCTCGGGACGGCGGCCGGTGCCTACGCCTGGGCCTGGAACGGACGGACGTCGAAGGGCGCGATCCTGCCCGCCGGGCGCTACACGATCCGCCAGACGCTCACCGATCCGTACGGCACGCGACCGCGCCGGACCGTCGTGTCGAGCGTCGTTCTCTCGCTCAAGCGGATGCAGTGGACGACGGCGACGATCGCGAGCGGTCCCGGCCCGCGCTGCTACCAGTTCTCCAGCGGTGACGGCGTGGGGGCGCATGCCTGCTCGTCGACGGCGCCGCTCCGCCTCGCCGGCGACGCGGGCCACTGGCCCGCCGTCGGCTACCAGTTCGTTCTCCCATCGGCGACCGCCTACCGATCGATCCGGGTCCAGGTCCTGGGCACCTCCACCGGCGGGCGGCCGGCGATCGGCCTCCACGACTGGAAGGAGGGCGCCGCCTGGGGCCAGCTCTACCTCCCGGGCTGGGCGCGCAAGGCGATCGCGCCGACCGCGACGAGCTGGGCGGGCATCTCGACCTCGGACGTCGGCCGCTTCGTCGCCGGCCGCCGGGTGCGCGCCTACGTGGACGGCGGCGGCAGGCTGGACGGGTCGTTCAGCTTCGACGTCGCCCGCGTCCGCCTGGTGGTCGTCTACGGGATCCTGAAGTAGGCGCCGGCGCAGCCAGCCTCTGCTCGACCGGCCGCAGCCGGAACGCGGGTCCCGCGCCGAGGCTCTCGGCCGGCGTCCCGTACTTGAGGATCAGCCCGCTGATCGCCCGCGCCCGGTCCGGGCCCTCGATCTCCTCCGCGCGGTAGGCCCGCCGGACCTCCCCGATCGTGCCATGGCAGGCGGGCTCGGCCAGGAAATTCGCCACCCACGACGCGGCGTGGCTGCCGGCGGCCACGAGCAGGCTCCCGTCGGGCTCGTCGATGAAGCCGACGGCGACGCGGATGGTCCGGCCCGTGAGCCGGCCGATCGTCTCGAGGAGGACGACCTTGCCCCACGACGCGAGCTCCTCGCCGTAGCCGGTCACCGCCCCCGCAGCTGCCAGGACTTGCCCTCGGTCGCGACCGAGGGGGCGTAGACGATCTCGACCTGCTGCATTTCCCGGATCGTGCGGGCGCCGAGGGCGGCCATCGACTGGCGGAGCGCCCCCATGAGGTTCTCCGTCCCGTCGGTCACGTGCGAGGGGCCGAAGAGGATCCGCTCCATCGTCCCCACCGTGCCGACCCTGATGCGGGTGCCCCGAGGCAGGACCGGCGACGGCGCCGCCATCCCCCAGCTCGTGCCGCGCCCGGGCGCCTCCTCGGCGCGGGCAAGGGGGCTGCCCAGCATCACGGCGTCGGCGCCGGCCGCGATCGCCTTGGCGATGTCGCCGCCCTTCTTCATCCCGCCGTCGGCGACGACCGGGATCCAGCGCCCGGTCTCGGCATGGAAGGCGTCCCGCGCCGCGGCCACGTCGCTGATGGCGGTCACCTGGGGGATCCCGATCCCCAGCACCTCGCGGGTGGTGCAGGCGGCGCCGGGCCCGACGCCCACGAAGACCGCGGCGGCGCCCTGCTCCATGAGGGCGAAGGCGGCCTCGGCGTGGGTCGTGTTGCCGACCGCGACGGGGATCGGCATGAAGCGGGTGAACTCGGCCAGGCTGAGCGGCTCGTACTCGGAGGCGAGGTGGCGGGCGCTGCTCACCTGGCTCTGGACGAGGAACAGGTCGGCGCCGTGCTCGGCACAGAAGGGGCCGAGCCGGCGGGCGACGCCGGGGGTGGCGGCGACGGCCACCTTCGAGCCGGCGGCGTGGATCTCCTCGATGCGGCGGGCGATCAGCCCCTCGCGCACCGGGGCGGCGTAGGCCTCCGCCAGGACGGCCTGGACCTCGCCGTCGGGGGCGCTGGCGATCCGCTCGAGGACCGGCGCCGGGTCCTCGTAGCGGGCCTGGACGCCCTCGAGGTTGAGGACGGCGAGGCCGCCGAGCCCCGCGAGCACGCCGGCGCTCCGGGCGTCCACGACGGCGTCCATCGCCGCGGCGAGGACCGGGATGCGGAGGGGGATGCCGGCGAAGAGCTGGTCGAGCGAGACGTCGTTCGGCTCGACCGTCTCCGTCCCGGGGGCGAGCGAGACGTCCTCGAAGCCGTAGGTCGGGCGGATGGAGTCGACCTTCGAGCGGAAGTGTCGCCGCGCCGCGGCCTCGGTGGGAGTCTGCATCGCCGATCCGGATCCTCCTGCGCGCCCGCCGCCCAACGCCCCCGGGCCGCGCCGCCCGCGGTTCGCGCGATTGTACGGCCACCGCCGTCCGGCCGGGCGGGAAGCGGTAACTGGAGAGAGAGCCGCCCGCGGTAGGGTCCGCGCATGGACAGCTCCAGGATCGGCCGGGGGATCCGCGCCCTCCGTGTGCGGCAGCGCCTGCGACAGTCCGACCTCGCCGGGCAGGCAAGAGTCCCCCGGTCCGTGATCGCACGGATCGAGCGTGGCGACCTGGCGCGTGTGCACGTCGGGGCACTCGCCGCGGTCGCGGCAGCGCTGCATGCGGATCTCGACCTCGGCCTGCGGTGGAATGGGACCGAACTCGATCGCCTGCTCAACGCCGGCCACTCCGCCATGCACGAGGCAGTCGCCCGCATGCTCCGCGCGGCCGGATGGGAGGTGCTCCCGGAGCGGTCGTTCTCGATCTGGGGCGAGCGCGGCGTCGTCGACATCGTTGGCTGGCACGCGACGAGCCGGACGCTACTCGTCGTGGAGCTGAAGACGGAGATCGTCGACGTTCAGCGGCTCATCGGGACGGTTGACCGCTACCGGCGTCTCGCGCCCCAGGCGGTGGCAGACCTCGGCTGGGAGCCTCTGAACGCCGGCACCTCGGTCGCCGTCGCCGAGAGCTCGACGAACCGGCGGCGCCTGCGCGACCACGTGACCGTGCTGCGGGCGGCCTTCCCGTCCGACGGACGAACCGTGCCGGGATGGCTGACGCGCCCGGTCGGCCAGCTCCGGGCGCTGTCGTTCCTGTCAGATGCTCGCGTGGAGGCCCGTATCGCTGCCCGCTCGTCGCGACGGCGGGTCCGCACGCGTCGAGACGGCCTCCCCAGCGCTCTCGGCGACCTCCCACCCGATCAGGTGACCCGTGTTGGAGGCCCGCGACAGGATCCGCACGCGGAGGGAGACGCCGAATTGCGCGCCCAGGAGTCGAGCGACGCATAACGTCTTCCAGGCGGGCAGTTGACAGGATGCGGGGTCCGGCGGCGGGTGATGGACGACGGTCTCGTCGTCGGCGTCAGGTTTCCGCCGCCCGCGGTTCGCGCGATTGTACGGCCACCGCCGTCCGGCCGGGCGGGAAGCGGCCTCAGCGGGCCAGCCGGCGGCCGTCGAGGTCGAGGCGGAACCAGGGCTCCGCCTGCGGGCTCAGCAGCCCCCCGACGATCCGCTCGACCGTGTCGCGGTAGGACGGCCAGACCACCAGGCGGAGCGCCTCGTCGCGGCCCGCCCAGCGCGCCCCGTCGTGCTCGTGGGAGAGGTGCGGCTCAGCGCCAGGGCGCACCCGGACGGCGAAGATCGCGCTGGCGACCACCGCGTCCGACCCCTCGTCGTAGAAGTGGGTGACCTGGTCCAGGTCGTAGAACGCCTCGATCTCGACCTCGCCGAAGCCCACCTCTTCGCGGACCTCGCGGAGGGCCGCCATCGGGACCCGCTCGCCCGGCTCGAGGCCCCCGGTGACGCACTGCCAGAGCCCAGGGAAGACGCGGTCGGCGGCGCGTCGGATGAGCAGGAACTCCGCCGCGCCGGCGGCATCGGTCCGGAAGACCCAGCACTCGACGAGGTCGGGGCGGTACGGGCTCATGGACGAGCGGCGGTCGCGACGGGAAGCCGGGGGCGAACGGGAAACGGATCGATTGTCATCGTGGCGATCGTACGGGACCGGCGATCGAGCCGGCGGCGGACGGTTGCGCCCGACTGCCGGCGCCACGTCGCCCGGGACGCTCGGCTATCGTGGGAGCCGGCAACGAAGGGGTGGGCGCCCGCAACGGAGGAAGTCCCGTGGGGTTCTCTGAGCTCGTCCGCGCCCGCTACGCCGTGCGCGCCTACCGCCCCGACCCGGTCCCCGACGACCTGCTGGCGGAGGTGCTCGAAGCCGGCCGGCTGGCACCCACGGCCTCCAACCGGCAGCCGATCCGGATCATCGTCATCCACACGGCCGGTCGCGAGGCGGAGCTGGGCCGCATCTACGGCAAGGAGTGGTTCGTGCAGGCGCCGCTGGTCCTCTGCGTCTGCTCGGTCCGGCAGGAGGCGTGGGAACGGGCGAGCTTCGACGGCCGGAGCTACGCCGACGCGGACACGGCGATCGTGATGGACCACCTCGTCCTCGCGGCGACCAGCCTCGGGCTCGGGACGTGCTGGGTGGGCGCGTTCGACCCGTCCGCCGCCCGCGAGGTCCTGGGGCTGCCGGACGACGTCGAGCCGTGGTTCTTCACGCCGCTGGGGTACGCCGCCGACGGGCCGCGGCCGAAGGAGCGCAAGCCGCTGGCCGACCTCGTCCGCTACGAGCGCTGGTGACCGGCAGGTCGCGCGGGCGGCCCGCCGTCCCGGCCCGCAGGCGCTCGAAGCGCCGAGCTCACAGGCGCTCGAAGCGCTCGACCGGAAGGACGAAGACCGTCGCGCCGCCCACCTCCACCTCGAGGGGGTAGGGCAGGAAGAACTCGCCGGGCTCGAGGATGGGCGGCATGGGGTTCACGAGCTGCGTCCGCGAGTGGCAGTTGTCGCGGATGACCTCGAGGGCGGTGTCGACCTGGTCGTCCTCGACGCCCAGCAGGACGGTCGCGTTCGTCTGCTTGAGGAAGCCCCCGGAGCTGTGGAGGCGCGTGGCCCGGAACTCGCGCTCGAGGAGCGCGTCGACGAGCGTGCCGGCATCCTCCGGGTGGACGATCGCGACGACCAGCTTCACGGGCCCGAGTATAGGGTGCCGTGGGCGCGTCCCCGCAGCCAGGTTCGTCTCGCGAGTCGCGCCGGAGCCCACGCGCCGGATGGCCCGCGTATCATCGGGTCATCGCGGCCGCGGGCGCCCACCGGGGCCGCGCCAGGAGGGACCCGTGACCCAGTCGACCGATCCCGCGCAGGCTGGCGCGCTCTTCGCCGCCGCCGCCCGCGCCGTGGCCCGCGGTGGCGACCTGGACGCTACGCTCGACGCGCTCCTGGCGATCGTGACCGTGGACCGCGCCGCGACGGCCGCTGTCGTGGGCGTCCTCGGCGAGGATGAGAGCCTCCACGAGCTGCGGGCGGCGGGCATCGCCGCCCGCCCCGCGACCGATGAGGCGAGCGCCGCACCGCTCGCTGGAGCCATCGACGGCGCGGCCGAGGCGGACCCGATCGCGGCCGCGATCCGCGACCGCCGCCCGTCCATCGCCGTTGCCGAGGGCGGCACGCCGCCTGGGCTGTTCGGCGCCCGACATGATCTCGAGCGGGTGGAGGCCGTCCCCCTGATCGTGAGCGAGGCCGGGATCGAGCGCGCCGTGGGCGTCCTCGCCCTCGGCTGGGGAGCCGGCCACGCGCCCCGCGAAGGGACGCCCGGGATCCTCGACGCGATCGCCGACCTCGCCGCGGTGGCGATCCGGCATTCCGCGGTCTCCGCGGGGGCGGCGGAGCAGGGCGAGTGGCGGGAGCGGCTGGCCCACCTCGACCCGCTCACCGGCCTCGCCAACCGCCGCACGCTGGACCGCGTCCTCGAGCTCGAGATCGCCCGCGCCGCCCGCCTCCAGAGCGACATCTCAGTCGCGGTCTTCGACGTCGACAGCTTCCGCAGCACGAACGAGGGGCACGGGGCGCCCGCTGGCGACGCGGTCCTGCGGGCGGTCGCGGCGATCCTCGCCGAGCAGGTCCGCCTGGTCGACACGGTGGCCCGCATCGGCGGCGACGAGTTCGCCGTCGTGGCCCCGGGCAGCGGCGGGGTCACCGTCGCCGACCGCATCATGCGGGCGATCGAGGCGCTGGGCCCCGTGCGAGGGATCGCCGTCTCGGTCTCGGCTGGGATCGCCCGCTTCCCCGCCGACGGCACGACCGCCGACGAGCTGCTCGAGGCCGCGCTCGGGGCGCTCGACGGGGCCCGGGCGGCCGGGCTGGGCGCGATCGGCGAGGTGCGCTCGCGCTGACGGTCGGCGGGCGCGCGACAGAGGCCGGGCGCGACCCTCAGCCAGCCGGTGCCGGCAAGCGAAGCAGCGCCTCCACGGCATGCAGCGCCGCCGCCAGCACGTCGGCCTCGGGCGCCGAGGCATCCAGGACGACCCAGCGGTCGGGCTGGGCCACCGCCAGGGCGAGGTATCCGGCCCGCACGCGCTCGTGGAAGGCGCGGTCGAAGTGGGCCTCGAACCGCGTCGTCTCCGCGTCGCTCTTGCGGGCGAGGCCGACCTCGACCGGGACGTCGAAGAGGAGCGTCAGGTCGGGCCGCAGGCCGCCCGTGGCGAAGCGACCGACGATCCGGAGCGCCTCGACGTCGAGCCCGCCGCCGTATCCCTGGTAGGCCAACGTCGAGTCGAGGTAGCGGTCGGAGATGACCACCGCGCCACGTTCGAGGGCTGGCTGGATCACCGTCTCGACGAGCTGGCTCCGGGCGGCCAGGAAGAGGAGGGCGTCCGTCCGTTGGGTCAGCTGGACGGCGGTCGCGCCGCGATCCATGAGGATCGCGCGGATCCGCTCCCCCGCCGCCGTGCCGCCGGGCTCGCGCACGAGGATCGCCTCACGCCCGGCAGCCGCGACGGCTGCCCGCAGCCGATCGGCCTGGGCCGTCTTGCCGCTCCCGTCCGGGCCCTCGAGCGTGATGAAGACGCCGCGCCGGCGCGGCTCGACCGTCATGGTCCAAGAGTAGCGAGACGGCGCCCGGCGGATCAGCGCCCGGTGGTCACCCGTCCTCGTCCTGCCACGCCGCCAGGTGGCGGGCGACGGCCGCCAGCAGCGCCGGCACGGCCGCCGCCACCGGGGGGCTCAGCTCGGTCCCCAGCGTGATCGCCGCCGGCTGGATGCCGACGACCCGCACCCGTCGCGGCAGGGCGTCCATGAAGAGGAGGGCGCCGAGCAGCTCCTCGGCCCCCAGCTCGTGGACGCCCATGACCGGCGCGTGGGAGAGGACGTCGGCGCCGTCGAGGTCGACGAGCGTGCCCGCGAGCGCGCCCGTGTCGACGACGTCGACCACGACCAGGCCGTCCAGCCCAACGAGGTGGGGGACGAGCCCGAGGCCGACGGTCCCGCCGTCGATCAGCGCAACGGCCGCCGGGTCCGCCAGCGCCGCCAGCGCTTCCGGGTGGTCGACGAGCTCGGCGACGACCCGGCCGCCGAGCGCCTCGTCGCCCTGGATCAGGTTCCCGAGGCCGAGGATCGCGTAGCGGCGCGGCGCGGCGGCCGCCGGGCGGGGGAGCGTCCCGGGGGCCGTCGCCGCGCTCGTCACCATGTGGCGTGGACCTCGATCTCAGGGCCGCTGGCGCGCGGCAGCGGCCATCCGCAGCCGGCGCAGAAGGGATGATGCGGCTGCGGCCGGTTGGCGAGGCCGCATCCGGCGCAGCGGACGTCGACGCTGACGATCTCCAGCGGCACGTCCGCCATGTCCTGGGCACGCAGGACGACCTCCGCGTAGAGGCGGGCCGCGTCGGCGGACACGTGGACGGGATCGACGACCGTCACCCGGACGCCCCGGGGGCGTGCGAACGCCCCCGGGGGGCCACCGGGCGGCCCCGCTCGAAGCGCGGCTCCGACCGCGTCCGCGATGAGCCCGGCCTCGTGCATCAGCCGGCCGCCTTCCCGCCGTCGTCGCCATTGCGCCGCATCTCCTCCGGTGCGCCGCGTCCGGCCACGCCGAGTGCCTCCAGGGTGCGGCCCGGCTTGATGTTCTTGTAGCCCGTGAAGATCGACGACAGGACGCCGTCGCGCTCCTCGATGTCCACCAGCACGGCCGAGTAGACGTGGTGGATGGCGAAGGCGGCGAAGAGGAAGGTCAGCAGGTAGTGCAGCATGCGGACGGTCTGGATGCCGCCCGGGACGATGGAGCCCCAGCCGAAGAAGGTCGTGACCGGGCCGACGCCCAGGACCCACCCGGCCAGCAGGAGCCCGGTCAGGATCTGGCCGACCATGCCGATCGAGACGATCGTGTACATGGCCCCCGCGAGGAAGTTGTGGCCCGTCACCGGGACGGGCTCGCTGCGGAGGAACAGGTAGTACTTGGCCATCTCCCGGCCCCAGTAGAGCTGCTCGCGGTTGTGGGGGATGATCGCCCGCCAGCTGGCGAAGCTGTTGCCGACGAAGCCCCAGTAGAAGCGGACCGCGAACGAGCACATGAAGAGGATCGCGGCGAGCTCATGGATGAAGCGCACGGTCGCCATCTGGGCGGCCCCCTCCGCGGTTGTGGGCGCCGCGAGGAAGGGGGCGTGGATGTAGAGGCCGGTGGCCGCCAGGACGACCATCGTCGCCACGATCAGCCAGTGAGTGACGCGGACCGGCTTCTCCCAGACGTAGATGGCGCCCGAGCCGATCTCGCCGAACTCGCGGTGGAAGGAGGCGGAGGTCAGGCGGACGACGGGCGGGCCGCCGTCGGCGATGGCCTCGGGCGCCCCGGCGGTGCCGGTCGGCTGCTCGAGGGCGGCCATCTCAGCGCACCTCCACGCGCACCCGCTCGCGACCGGTCGCATCGACGACGTGGACCGCGCAGGCGAGGCACGGATCGAAGGAGTGGACCGTCCGCAGGATCTCCAGCGGGCGCTCCGGGTCGGCGACCGGCGTGTCGACGAGCGACGCCTCGTAGGGGCCGGGGACGCCCTGCTCGTCGCGCGGGCCGGCGTTCCAGGTCGACGGCACGACCGCCTGGTAGTTCTCGATCTTGCCGTCCTTGATCGTGACCCAATGGCCGAGGGCGCCGCGCGGCGCCTCGTGGAAGCCCCAGCCCTGGAGTTCCTTGCCGGCCGGCCACGAGGAGGGATCCCAGAGGGTCCCATCGTGGATCCGGAGGTCGCCCGACTGCATGTTCCTGGCCAGCTCGTCGAGCCAGCCCTCCATGAGGTCGAGCAGGAAGACCGTCTCGAGAGCCCGCGCCGCGACCCGGCCCAGCGTCGAGAAGAGCGCGGCCGGCTGCAGCTTGAGCTCGGAGAGGGCGCCGTTGACGAGGTCCTGGACGCGCTGGTTGCCGGACCCGTAGGCGACGAGCATCCGGGCCAGCGGCCCGACCTCCATCGGCTGCCCGTCGTAGCGCGGCGACTTCAGCCAGCTGTACTTGTTGTCGACGTCGAGGTTGAGGTAGGGCGGCGTCGGGCCGGTGTACTTCGGGCTCGTCTCGCCGTCGAAGGGGTGCAGCCGCTGGGCGTCGCCGGCGGCGTACTCGTAGTAGCTCCGGGCGATCGACTCGCTGATCTTGCCCTGGTCGACCTCGTGGACGGTCCCCAGGTCGCCGCCCAGGATGATCCCGCGGGGGAAGGTGAACTTCGACTCGTCGGTCCGGTTGCCCTGCTGGAGGGCACCGTAGGAGAGGTAGTTGCGGTGACCGGCGCCGATCGACCACCACTCCGGGTAGAAGCCGGCGACCGCCTTGACGTCGGGCACGTAGACCTGCTCGACGAACTCGCGCATCGTCCGGATGCGCTCGGCCATGAAGGCGATCCGCTCCAGGTTGATGACGTTCGGCGAGCTCGGGTCGATCGCGCTGGCCATGCCGCCGACGAGGTAGGTCTGGGGGTGGGGGTTCTTGCCGCCGAGGACGGCGTGGATGCGGATGACGTCCCGCTGCCACTCCAGCGCCTCGAGGTAGTGGGCGACCGCCAGGAGGTCGGCCTCCGGCGGGAGGCGGTAGGCGGGGTGGCCCCAGTAGCCGCTCGCGAAGAGGCTGAGCTGCCCGGAGTCGACCAGCTTCTTGACCCGGTCCTTCACGCCCTGGAAGTACGCGGTGGACGACTTGCCCCACGGCGAGATGGCCTGGGCGAGCTTCGAGGTCGCCTCGGCGTCGGCCGTCAGGGCGCCCGTCACGTCGACCCAGTCGAGGGCGTGGAGGTGGTAGAAGTGGATCACGTGGTCCTGGATGTGCTGGGCGCCCGCGATGAGGTTGCGGACCAGGCGGGCGTTGGGCGGGATCTCGATCCCGAGGGCGGCCTCCACCGCGTAGACGGAGGTGTGGGCGTGGACGGTCGTGCACACGCCGCAGATCCGCTGGGCCCACAGCCACGCCTCGCGCGGATCCTTGCCGCGGAGGATGAGCTCCATGCCCCGGAACATCGTCCCCGACGAGTAGGCCTCCTGGACCTTCCCGCCCTCGACCTTGGCCTCGATGCGCAGGTGGCCCTCGATCCGGGTGACCGGATCGATGACGATCGTGCTCATGGCTCGCTCCCTCAGGCCTGCGCGGCCGGGGTGGGCCCGGTCCCCTCACCCGCCCCCGCATCCACGCCCGGGGGCGGAGCGCCCGCCGGCGGCTCCGGGGGCGGCGCCCCGGGGACGACGGTCCCGTCGGCGGCCAGGGCCGCCCTGCGGCGGCGGTTCCGCACGACGACTCCGGTGGCGTGGATCCCGGTCGCCACCGCGACGCCGCCGATGGCCACCACGCCGATCGTCTGGGCCGTCGTGTCGACGCCCAGCATCTTCACGTTCGGCAACCGATCGTAGAAGGGGCTCATGGCGGCCCAGAAGCCAGGCGACGCGCAGGCGATGCAGCCGTGGCCGGCCCCGATCGGCCAGCTCGTGCCGTCGTTCCAGCGGACGATCGGGCAGTTGTAGGTGGCCTCGGGGCCCTTGCAGCCCATCTTGTAGAGGCACCACCCGTTGCGGTGCCCGGCGTCGCCCCAGGCCTCGACGAAGCGGCCGGCGTCGAAGTGGGCGCGCCGCTCGCACTGGTCGTGGATCAGGTGACCGTAGGCGAAGAGCGGCCGGTTGAACTGGTCGAGCGCCGGCGCCTCGCCGAAGGTCAGGTAGTGGACGAGCACGGCGGCGGTGTTGGCGCTGTTGTGGGGGCAGCCGCCGAGGTTGATAAGGACCTTCGGGTTCACGGCCGCCTGGACGCCCTTGGCGCCGGTGGGGCCCTGGGAGACGAACCCGCCGTCCCAGGCGCAGGCCCCGACGGCGATGGTCAGGGCCGCGTCGGCCGTCATCTCCTGGGCGATCTGGAGGGCGGTCTTGCCGCCGATCGTACAGTAGATGCCGCCCTCGGCGGTCGGGATCGCGCCCTCCACGATGACGATGTACTGGCCCTTGTTCTCGGAGCGGACCCGCTCGAGGACCGCCTCCGCCTGGTGGCCGGCGCCGGCCATGATCGTCTCGTGGTACTCCCACGACAGGAGGTCAAGCACGGCGTCGGCCACGTCCGGATGCGACGAGCGGAGCATCGACTCCGAGTTGCCGGCGCAGTCCTGGAACTCCAGCCACACGAGGACGGGCTTCTTGCCGGTCTCGAGCGCCCGGGCGATGCGGGGTGCGTACTCCTTCGGCAGGGCCATGGCGGCCGTCATCGCCGAGCACCACTGCAGGAAGCGCCGCCGCGAGATCCCCCGCGTCGCGAGGGCCCGGACGATCCAGCCGGGCTCGCCGTCGTCGGCGGGCGGGATGTCGAGTGGATCCGGGACGAGGCCGGGGATCGGGACGTGACCCATCGTGCTCCTCCACGCTGACCGGCGGCAGGCGTGGGCTCGACCGCCGGACGGGCCAGCGGCCCCGTCCCGGGGACGATGCGGAGCCCGCAATGTATGCGGGTCTGCGCATGGGACGATGGGTCGTTGTTGTCGGGAGTCTCCCCGCCGGACGGACCCCGCCACAGGGCCGGACGGCAGGACCCCGGGGGCCGAATGGCACGGGGCTGGCCGTCGCCGGGCGGGCCGCGGGCTCGAGGCTGGCCCGGCACGCCGCGGTCCCCGGCTGACGTTCGTCCATGCCGATCGCCTGCGTTCGTCGGGTTCACTCCGCCCGTTCCCGACAGACGATCCCGGCGCATGGATCGCGCCCCGGTCGAGCCGGCCGGCATCAACTGGGGGTCGTCATGCCGCTCCTCGCCGTCGTGGCCACCGTAGCCCTCCCGGTCGTCGCCGCGGCCGGGGCCGTCGTAGTCGTCTTCGGCGGCAGCGCGGTCACCGTCCTCCTCCTCCAGGCGCTGTCCGGCCTCGGCGACGCGCCTCGACTCGCAGCCTCGAAGGGGGATGCTCGATGAACCCGCTCCTCGTGGGCGTCCAGTGGATCCACGTCCTGCTCGGCGTGACGTGGCTGGGCTCCGCCCTGTTCATCAACGTCGTCCTGCTGCCGACGCTCTTCCGGCTCGGACCCGTCCGGGCGCGCGAGGTCGGATCCGCCGTCATGCACGCGACGGACCGCATCCTGATGCCGGTCTCGGCGGCGGTCATCGGGTTCGGGGTCCTTCGCGGCTTCGTCGGCGGCCGGATCACCGGCCTGGATTCCCTGGGGACCTGGTACGGCACGCTGTGGGGCCTCTCGCTGGCCCTCGGGATCCTGACCTTCGTGCTGGGCACGGTGACCGTGCGCCGGGCGTTCGTCCTCTTCCGCCAGGATCGGCTATGGATCGCGGGGCCGGCCGGGGCGCTCTCGCCCGACCTCGTCGACGCGCTCAAGCCCGTGCGGGCGACCGGCCTGCTGGAGCTCCTCTGCTTCTTCGGCCTCTTCACCGCGATGATCCTGATGCGCTTCAGCTGAGCGACCGGCCGGCCGCTCCGTGGCGTCTACCTCTGCTCGTCCTCGACCCCGCCGGGGGGCGGCGTGCACGGCATGGCCGGCTATCGGGCGGCCCGGAGCGCCCCGCGGCACGAGCTCGCGATCCCGGCCTGAGCCGGATCGTCAGGGAAGCGGCTCCGCGTTGCTCTCGTCGGCGAGGACGCCGGCGGTCTGGGCCGCGCGATGGGCCGCCAGCCGCTCCGCGAGCGCCTCGTCGGAGAGGGCCAGGATGGCCGCCGCCAGGAGGGCGGCGTTCTCCGCGTTCCCGATCGCCACCGTCGCCACCGGGATCCCGCGTGGCATCTGGACGATGGACAGGAGCGAGTCCAGCCCGCCCAGGAGCTGGGTCGGGATCGGCACGCCGATCACCGGCAGCTGCGTCTTGGCCGCCAGCATCCCGGGCAGGTGGGCGGCGCCCCCGGCCCCGGCGACGATCACCCGGATCCCTCGCCCGGCCGCCGTCTCCGCGTACCGGAAGAGGTGATCCGGCGTCCGATGCGCGGAGACGACCCGCAGCTCGCAGGGGACTTCCAGGTCGTCGAGGAGCGCCTTCGCCTTCTCGAGGACCGGGAAGTCGGAGCGGCTCCCCCCCACGATCCCGACGCGGGGCGGCGAGCCGCCCGGGCCGGATCGCCCGCCGGAAGCCGGCCCGTCAGCCACGGCTACTGGCCCTGCGCCTTCGTGTAGCCGTCCTCGCCCGCGAAGACGTGCAGCTTCTCGATGTGCGTCCAGGCGAACCGTTCGCCGATCCGCGCGAGCAAGTCGGCGATGTCGGCGTCGGAGACGGCCGCGCCGCCCTCGCGGCCGACGAAGCGCGCCCGCAGGAGGCCGACCGAATCGGGCGATAGCCCGGTGCTCGGATAGACCATCGTCCCGCGGCTGGAGACCATCTCGAGGCGTAGGGTCTCGCCGGCCAGCGCCTCGAGGGCCGGCCCTGCCGCCTCCGCCGGCTGCCACGTCTCGAGGAAGAGGTCGACGCCGACCGTCGTCCGGGGGACCGTGGCCGACACGGCGGCGCCGTACGTCCACGCCGGGCGGGGGATCGCCTCGCCCGACGGCCGTTCCGCCCCGGTCCGCGGCGGGACCGTGGATGGACGGCGGCCGAGGTTGCCGATGACCGTGTCGGTGAAGCCGGAGGTCGAGGCGGCGTGCTCGACGTCGCCGCCGGACTGGCGGGCCAGGTCCTGGGTGACCGCCCTGCCTTCCTCGAGGGTGACGAGGACCGCGTCCTCCACCCTGTCGGCAGCGTCGACCTCACCCACGTGCCGCAGCATCATGATCGAGGAGAGGATCAGGGCGGTGGGGTTGATGACGTCCTTGCCGGCGTACTTCGGGGCCGAGCCGTGGACCGCCTCGAAGATGGCGATCCCGTCGCCGTAGTTGCCCGACGGCGCGAAGCCCAGGCCGCCGACCAGCCCCGAGGCGAGGTCGCTGATGATGTCGCCGTTGAGGTTGGTCGTCACCACGACGTCGAACTGGGCCGGGTTCTTGGCCAGCTGGTGGGCCACGTTGTCGATGATCAGGTGCTCGGCGGCGATCTCCGGGTACTCGGCCGAGAGCTCCTCGAAGACCCGTTTGAAGAGGCCCTCGGTGAGCTTCATGATGTTCGCCTTGGTCGCGCAGGTGACCTTCCGGCGGCCCTCCCGGCGGACCAGCTCGAAGGCGTAGCGGATGATCTTCTCGCTGCCCTTGCGGCTGATGACCTTGAGGCACTGCGCGACGTCGGGCGTCTGCATGTGCTCGATGCCGGCGTAGAGGTCCTCCAGGTTCTCGCGGACCACGACGAGGTCGACGCCCTCGCCGGCGTAGCGGGTCGGCACGCCCGGCAGCTCGCGCGCGGGCCGGACGTTGGCGTACGTCTCGAAGAGCTTGCGCAGCGTGACGTTGGCGCTCTTCTCCCCGAACCCGACCGGCGTCTCCAGGGGACCCTTGAGGACCACCCGCGTCCGCTCGATCGAGTCGCGCGTCTCCCGCGGCACGCCGGAGGTGTCCCCGCGCTTGAAGACCTCGGCCCCGGCTTCGGCCTCCTCCCAGTCGACCGCGACGCCGCCCGCCGCGATGATCCGCTGCGCGGACCTGACGACCTCCGGGCCCACCCCGTCGCCGGGGATGACGGTGATCCGGTGCGTCTGGGCTCCCATCGGGGCGGTTCTCCTGTTCCGTGTCGGCTCGGGCGGCGGCGTGCGACGATCCGGCGCAGGTGGATCGATCGGGGCTGATTCTGCCCCATTCGTCGCGCGGCAAGGCGGCGGCTTCGTGAGCTGGCCCGACGCGGACCGCGGCCCCGGAGGGCAGGGTCGCGCGGGCGACCCCCTCCGCTGAGCCGCCGTGCGGCCCTCAATACGGAACGCGGTCGGGCTTCGCCAGCCACTCGTCGAAGACGGCCACCGCCTCCGCCCGGAGCAGGTGGTTCGATGGGAGGGAGCGCGCCTCGGGGGCGAGCGGGAGCTCGCGGTAGATGAAGGCGTCGTCGAAGCCGGCGCGTGCCGCGTCGTCACGGGTCGCCGCGAAGACGAGGCGGTCGATCCGGCCCCAATAGGCGGCCGCCAGGCACATCGGGCAGGGCTCGCAGCTGGCGTAGAGGACGCAGCCGGCGAGCGAGAAGCTGGCCAGCGTGCGGCAGGCGCGCCGGATGGCCACGATCTCCGCGTGGGCGGTCGGATCGACGCTCGACGTGACGGCGTTCCAACCGCGGGCGACGACGACGCCGTCGCGAGACACCAGGGCGCCGAACGGCCCGCCGCGGCCCGCTCGCATGCGGATGCGGGCGAGGCGGATGGCTTCGCGGAGGAGTTGGGCGTCGAGCTCGGCCGGATCATCGGGGCGGGGCATCGCGGTCACCTCGCGCCGACGCTAGCCCGGCTCCGGGCGCGAAGGTAGGGCCGAAGCGCAGGTTCGGGCCGGCGGGCGGGCGGGCCGGCGTCGTCGATCACGCCCACCGCAGCTTCGCCGCCGCCGCGCGCCCCCGGGTGAGGGCCTCCTCGAGGTCGCCCGCGCCGGCGATCGTCAGGTGGCCCATCTTCCGGCGCTCGAAGACCCGCCGCTTGTCGTAGGCGTGGAGGTGGACGAGGGGGTCCGCCAGCGCGCCGGCCACCCCCTCCAGCCGGGCCTCCCGCAGGTCGCCCGTGCCCAGGAGGTTGACCATCGCGGTCGGGCCGTGGGCCGCCGGATCGCCGAGCGGAAGCCCGCAGATGGCCCGGACGTGCTGCTCGAACTGGCTGGTGCGGGCGCCCTCGATCGTCCAGTGCCCGCTGTTGTGGACGCGCGGCGCGAGCTCGTTGACGGCCAGCGAACCCCCGTCCAGGAGGAACAGCTCCGCGGTGACGACGCCGACGGCGTCGAGGGCCTCGACGATCCGCGCTCCCAGCGCCTGCGCGGCCGCGGCGATCGCCGGCTCGACGGGCGCGGGAGCGCACGACTCGGCGAGGATGCCGTCGTCGTGGCGGTTCCTGGCCACGGCGAAGGCCGCGACGGTGCCGTCGACCGCCCGGGCGACGATGACGGAGAGCTCCGCCGCGTAGTCGAGCTCGCGCTCGACGAGGAGGCGGGTGCCGGCCGGTCGGCCGAGGCGCTCGATCGCGCCCGGCACGTCGCCCGGCGCCGCCACCCGGACCTGGCTCCGCCCGTCGTAGCCGCCGATCGGGGCCTTGAGCCACAGCGGCGTGCCGAGGACGGCGGCCGCCTCGCGCAGGCCCGCCTCGTCGGCGACCTCGCGCCACGGCGCGGTCGCCATGCCCAGGGCGGCGACGAAGCGCCGTTCGGCGAGCCGATCCTGGGTCATCCGCAGCGCACGCGCGCCCGGCCGCACCGGCACGCCGGTCGCCTCGATCGCGTCGACGAGGGCGGCGTCGACGTGCTCCAGCTCGTAGGTGACGACGGCACAGCCGGCCGCCAGGGCGAGCGCCCCTTCGACGGAGTCGTAGGCGGCCGGGACCACGCGCTCGGCGGTCGCAGCGGCCGGGCAATTCGGGTCGGGGTCGAGGATCGCGATCCGGTAGCCCATCGCCCGGGCGGCGAACCCCAGCATCCGTCCCAGCTGGCCTCCGCCGAGGATCCCGATCGTGGCGCCGGGGGCGATCGGGGCACCCGGACCGGGAGGCGGGACGCGCGGGTCGATGCTCATGGCCCGCGAGTGTAGGGGTGGCCTCCCGGACGCGCCCGCTCCGGGGCGGAATCGGGCCACGACGTTCACCTCCCCTAGACTTGGGCAGGCATGAGCGAATCCATCTCGCCGGTCTTCTGGATCGGCTTCCTCGCGGTCATCGGCGCCCTCCTGGCCCTCGACCTGTTCGTCTTCCACCGCAAGCCGGGCGACGTGACGATCCGCTCGGCGGCGCTGACGTCGGCGTTCTGGATCAGCCTGGGGGTCGCCTTCGGCCTCCTCGTCCTCGCCTGGCTGGGATCCGAGAAGGCGGTCGAGTACTACAGCGGCTACCTCATCGAGGAGTCGCTCTCGATCGACAACGTCTTCATCTTCAGCCTGGTCTTCACCGCCTTCGCCATCCCCAAGGACCTCCAGTACCGGGTCCTCTTCTGGGGCGTGATCGGGGCGCTGGCGATGCGCCTGGCGATGATCCTCATCGGGGCCGCGCTCATCGAGCGCTTCGAGTGGATGCTCCTGGTCTTCGGCGCCTTCCTCGTCTTCACGGGGATCCGGATGTGGCTCTCGACGCGCCGCGAGGGGGAGGCCGACCCGGCGGCGAACCCGATCGTCCGCTTCGCCCGTCGCCGCCTCCCCTTCACCGACCGCCTCGACGGCCAGCGGTTCCTCACCCGGATGGGCGGGCGGCGGGTGGCGACCCCGCTCCTCCTGGCCCTCGTCGTGGTCGAGGTCAGCGACCTCGTCTTCGCCGTCGACTCCATTCCGGCGGTCTTCGCCGTCACCCGGGACCCGTTCATCGTCTACACCTCGAACGCCTTCGCGATCCTCGGCCTGCGCTCCCTCTACTTCTTCCTGGCCGACCTGAAGGACCGCTTCCGGTACCTCACCCACGGGCTCTCGATCGTGCTCGTCTTCGTCGGCCTCAAGCTGCTGCTGGGCGACTCGCTCCACCTCCCGCCGTGGGTCTCCCTGGCCGTGATCGCGGTCGTCCTCGGCGCCTCCATGGCGATCTCGCTGCTGGTCAGCCGGCGCGAGGAGCGCGACGGGGGGGCGGTCGATTCCGCGATCCCGCCGGCCTGAAGCACCGGTGAACGTCCGCCACGTGGTCCTCGTCGGGCTCATGGGCTCAGGGAAGTCGACGGTGGGGGCCCGGCTGGCGACCCTGCTGGACCTGCCGTTCGTCGACAGCGACGCCCTGCTCGAGGCGACCACAGGACGGACGGCGGCGAACCTGCTCGCCCTTGCCGGCGGGGAGGCGCTCCACCGGGCCGAGTGCGCCATCCTGCGGGAGGCCCTCGCCCGGCCTGAGGAATCCGTGATCGCCGCGGCAGCAGCCGTGGTCGACGACCCCGCCTGCCGGGCGGCCCTGCGCGGTCCGGGGGTCACGGTCGCCTGGCTGCGCGCGGATGCGGGGACCCTGGGCGCCCGGTTCCGGGCCGGATCGGGCGGCGCGGGAGCGCATCGGCCGGCCTACGGCGACGACCCCGAAGCCTTTCTGGCGGCCCAGGCCAGGCGCCGTGCCACGCGCTTCTCCGCCTGTCGCCCGATCGTCGCCGCGAACACCGGGCTGCTGGACCCGGGCGCGTCGGCGGCGCGGATCGTGGAGGCCCTGCGGACCGCCGGGCGCTAGGATCGTCGGCGTGACCATGGCCTCCCCCTCGAACACGCCTGCCGCCCGCTTCCCCCTCCTCCTCGACGTCGACACGGGGATCGACGACAGCCTCGCCCTCCTGTACGCCTGCGCCTCCCCCGAAGCCGAGCTCGTGGCGGTCACTTGCGTGGCGGGCAACGTCGACGCCCGCCAGGTCGCCGACAACACGCGAGCCGTCCTGGAGCTCGCGGGGCGCGAGGACGTCGAGGTCGCCCTCGGCCGCGAGACGCCCCTCGTGCGCCCGCTCGTCACGACGCCGGAGACGCACGGCCCGCGGGGGATCGGCTACGCCGTCCTCCCGCCCGCCCGCCGCCCGCTCTCCGACCGTCACGCGGCGGACGTCATCGTCGCGGAGGCCCGACGGCGACCCGGGGAGCTCACCCTCGTGACCCTCGGGCCGTGCACGAACCTGGCCCTGGCGGTCCTCCGCGAGCCGGAGCTTCCGGTCCTCCTGCGGCGCTGGGTCCTCATGGGCGGCAGCTACCGCTCCCCGGGGAACACGGCCCCCACGACGGAGTGGAACGTCTCGGTCGACCCCGACGCGGCGAAGGTCTGCCTGGCGGCCTTCTCCGACCCGGCGATCGTGGAGCGGCGCCGGGCCGCGAGGCTCCCCGGCCTGCCCCTCGCCCTCGGCCTCGACGTGACGGAGCGGGCGAAGCTCCTGCCGGAGCACGTCACCGCCCTCGCCCGGCGTGCCGGGTCGCGGCCCGACCCGGCACGGGACGAGGCCGCGGGGAGCGTGGCCACCCACCCTGTCATCCGCTATGTCGCCGACGCGCTCCGCTTCTACATGGAGTTCCACTCTCGCTACGACGGCTTCTACGGCGCCTTCGTCCACGACCCGCTGGCGGTCGCCGCGGCGCTCGACCCGGGGCTGGTCAAGGCCGAGGAGCTGCCGGTCGACGTGGAGCTCGGCGGGACGCTGACGACCGGCGAGACGGTCACCGACTGGCGCCGAGTGTGGGGGCGCCCGCCGACCCTCGCGGTCGCCGTCGAGGCCGACGTGGCGACCTTCTTCGACCGCTTCGTGGAGCGGGTCGGGGACCTGGCGGCCCGCATCGGGCCCGGCTGAGGCGATCCGGCCGAAACGCGGGTCGCGAAGGGCACCGTGACGCGGGATACTGTCGCCACCGCCGAGCGGGAGGGTCGCGCACCGGGTGGCCGTCGGTCGCGCCGCGAGGCGGCGGAGCAGAGGGGAGGCAGCGACTCATGGACCTGTCGTGGCTCCAGGTGTGCGCCGAGGGCCAGGCCGAGGGCTGCATCGAGCCGATCCAGCTGGCGTACCTGGCGGCGCTCGTCGTCGGGGTCGTCCTCCTGGCGTTCGTCACCGTCCGATCGCGCGACCTCTCCACCGCCACCCTGGCCCTCATGCCCGTGGCGATCGCCATCAACATCGCCGTGGGCGCGATCGTGGTCGCCCTGCGCCTGCCGATCTACCTCGACTCGATCGGCACGGTGCTCGTCGGCGTGGTCGCCGGCCCCTGGGCGGGCGCCCTCACCGGCCTCCTGGCCAACTTGATCTGGGCGATCCTCCCCGTCCCGGGCGGCGCCGGGCCGACGATCGCGTTCTTCGCGCCCGTCGCCGCGGTCATCGGCCTGATGGCGGGCTTCTGGGCGGGCCGTGGGGCGTTCCGCCTGCGCGCCGACGACGAGCGCGTGGGCGGGTTCCTCGCCCTCGCGGCCGGCGTGGCGGCCTCGGCCGTTGCGATGCTCGTCATCCAGCAGACGATCGGCCTCTCGTTCTCGTTCGAGGACCTCGACTCGCAGATGCGCTTCGTCCTCCTCGGCCTCCTCATCGTGGCGGCCGGCGTCGTCGTGGCCTGGCTCTCCGGCCGCACCGTCTTCCGCCTGGGAGCGAACGACCCCAGGATCGCCCGCTACCTGGCCGTCGCCACCGCCCTGGCGGCGGGGGCGCTCGTCTTCGCCCTGCTGCGCCTGCTCTTCGCCCCGAACGGCTACTTCTCCCTCGTCGACGGCCTCAACGATGACGGCACGCCCGACACCTTCCTCGGCGGCGCGAACCTCACGAGCCTGGCGATCGCCGACCCGGCTGGCTTCGCCGGCGTTCTGGTCGTGGCGATCGTGGTGGCCTTCCTCGTCTGGCGCTGGGCATCGCAGGGCGAGCGGTCCCGCCTCTTCCCGGTCTGGGTCGGCGGCCTCACGACGGGCCTCGTGGCGGCCGCCATCTCGGCGCCGATCGCGGCCGGCGTCTTCGGCGGCGTGACCGGCTCCGGCACCGACGCCCTGGTGGCCCTCTTCCGGACGCTCGGCCTCAACGTCTTCCAGTCCACCTTCGCCCAGGGCCTGACCAGCGACCCGCTGGACAAGACGATCAGCTACAGCGTCGTCTTCCTGATCCTGGCCGCCCTCCCGCTGACCGTCCGCACGATGTTCAGCCGGGGCGAGTCGACGGTCGGCGACTGACGCGGCCGGGCGAGCGCCAGGCATCCTGTGCAGGCAGCCAGCGGCTACTTCCGTCCCGGCGCGAGCTGGCTCCACCGACGCAACCCGGCAACCAAGCTGCTCGCCCTTGCCTGGGTCGTCCTCGCCGCGTTCCTCCTGCCGCCCATGACCCTGCTCGCGCTGGCGGCCGGCTGCCTCGTCGTCGCCGTCGGCAACGGCCTCGGCGGGTCGATGGTCCGGGCCCTGCGCATCCCGGCCGTCCTGATCGCCTCCATCCTCGTGGTGAACGCGCTCTTCTATCCGGGCGCCGTCGACGTGATCGGCCGCCTGGGCCCCCTCGTCCTGTCCCGCGAGGGCATCGTCTTCGGCCTCGTGACGGCCGGCCGCGTGCTGGTGGCCTTCATGGCCTCGATCGCGTTCCTCCAGTCGACCCTCCCCGACGACCTCCTCGAGTCGCTGGTGGCGAGGGGTGCGAGCCATCGGTTCGCCTGGGTCATCCTCTCCGCCGTCCAGATGGTCCCCCGCCTCCAGGAGAGCGCAGCGACCATCCTCGAGGCCCAGCAGGCCCGCGGCCTCGAGATCGGCGGCTCGCTCGGACGGCGGGTGCGGGCGCTCCTCCCGCTCATCGGGCCCGTGATGCTCGGCTCGCTCATCGACGTCCGGGAGCGGACCTTCGCCCTCGAGGCCCGCGGCTTCGGGGCGGGCGGCACCCGGACGGCCTATCGCCTCGTGCCCGACCCGCCCCTCGACCGATGGCTGCGCCTCGGGCTGGTCGCGGCGATCGCGGCGGTCCTGATCTGGCCGTTCGCCGGCCCTGCCCTGGGGATCCGGTGACAGCCGACGCCGCCCTCGAGCTTGCCGGGCTCGAGGTCCGCTACCACGGGCGCCGGGCGCCGGCTCTCACCGGGATCGACCTTGCCGTGGCCTCGGGCGAGATGGTGGGCGTCGGCGGCCGGAACGGCGCCGGGAAGTCGACCCTGGCCCTCGCCGCGGCGGCCTTCATCCCCCGCGTGGTGCGCGCTCGCCTCGGGGGCGTCGTGAGGATCGCCGGCGCCGACGTCGCCGAGACGCCCGCCCGGGACCTCCCGCGCCGCGTCGGGATCGTCTTCTCGACCCCCTCGAACCAGCTGTCCGGCTCGAAGCTGACGGTCCGCGAGGAGCTCGCCTTCGGGCTGGAGAACCTGGGCGTCGCCCGGGAGGCGATGGACGCCCGCATCGAGCGGACTCTCGCGGCCCTCGGCATCGCCCACCTGGCCGAACGGCTGCCGACGGCGCTCTCCGGCGGAGAGCAGCAACGGGTGGCGATCGCCGCCATCCTGTGCATGGGTCCGGGCCTCCTCGTCCTCGACGAGCCCACGGCCCAGCTCGATCCGGCAGGGACGCGGGCCGTCGCGGAGCTGCTGGAGCGGCGGGCAGGCGACGGGACGTCCGTGCTCGTCGCCGAGCACAAGGCCGCGGTCCTCGGGCAGGTCGGACGCCTGCTGGTCCTCGATGGCGGCGTGGCGGTCGGGATCGACGTACCCGGGGCTGCCCTGGGACCCGCCCTCGGCGGGCGCGCCGGCATCGCCGTCCCGGCCGTCGCGAGCCTGGCGGCCGCCCTGGGGCTGCCCGCCTCGCAGGCCCTGGACCTCCCGGCGGTGGCGGATGAGCTGCACGCCGCGGGCCGGGAGCGCATCGCGGCGGCGGCTGGCGCGCTGCGGTCGGCCGGCTCACCGGCGGGCGGCGGCGCGCCGGTGGCGGCGCCGTGGCAGGCGGTTCGCGACCAGCCCGCGGCCGCGATCGAGGTCCGCGACCTGCGGCACGTCTATCCGGGCGGGATGGAGGCGCTGCGGGGCGTGAGCCTCGCGATCGAGCCGGGCGAGGCGGTGGCGATCGTCGGGCAGAACGGATCCGGCAAGACGACGCTGGTCAAGCACCTGGTGCGGATCCTTGCCCCGGCCGCCGGATCGGTTCGGGTCGGGGGTCGCGACCTCGCCGGCCAGACGATCGCGGAGGCGGCCCGGACCGTCGGCTTCGTCTTCCAGGACCCCGACCGCCAGCTCTTCAGCCGCTCGGTCGAGCGCGAGGTCGCCTTCGGTCCTCGCAATCTCGGCCTCCCGGACGGCGAGGCCGCCCGGCTCGTCGCCCAGGCGCTGGCCACCGTCGGCCTGGCCGAACGGTCCCTGGAGAACCCCTACGACCTCGGGCTGTCAGAGCGGAAGCTGGTGGCCCTGGCGAGCGTGCTGGCCATGGACCCGGCCGTGCTGGTCCTCGACGAGCCGACGACGGGGCAGGACGCCCCCGGGGTCGCCCGGGTCGGGGCCATCGTCGACACCTGGGTCGCGGCGGGCCGGACGGTCGTGGCCGTCACCCACGACATGGAGTTCGCCGCCCGGCACTTCGGGCGGGTCATCGTGATGCGGCAGGGCGAGATCGTCGCCGACGGGCCGCCGTGGACGATCCTCGCGGAGGGGAACGCGGCGCTCCTCGCCTCCACCGGGCTGGAGCCGCCGCCCCTGGCGGTGCTGGCCGCGTGGCTGGGCCTCGACGCGATGCCGGCCACGCCGGCGGCCCTCCTCGAGGCGGTCGTCGAGCGGCTGGCGGCCAGGGCCCGCTGACCCGCCGTTCGCACATCGCGGCTGGCCCGCGTCACGCGCCTCACCCCCACGGGCACCGCCCCCCGCCAGGGGCCTCGCCTCGATGGGCGCCGGCCTCGTGCACCCTCGCCCTCCGGCGGCTCAGGCCTCCTCGATCAGCTCGTCGGCGATCAGCTCCATCAGGAGCCCGTCGAGCCAGGTCCCGTCCGGCATCCGCTGGTAGGCGCGCAGCGTCCCGACCGGCCGGAAGCCCAGCCCGGCGTAGGCCTTGATCGCGCGCCGGTTGGTGACGGCCGGGTCGATCGTCAGGCGATGGTGGCCGCGCTGCGAGATGAGCCAGCGGGCCACCGCCCGGATCGCGCCAGGGCCGAGGCCTCGGCCCTGGGCGGCCGTCGCCAGGAAGATGTCGATCCCGGCGTGGCGGTACTCCTCGTTCGGCTCCTCCCAGGCCTGGATGGCACCCACGACGGCGGGCGGCCCGGCGGGATCGAGGCGGGCCTCGATCGCCCAGACGATGGTCTCGGCATCGGCCGTGAGGAGCTCTTCCTCGACGCGGGCGGAGTCGTAGCCGGGCCACCAGCGGGCGACATCCGGCTCGGCGAGGATGGCGGTGAGGACTGGCACGTCCTCCGGGAGGACCGGTCGAAGCCCGACGCGATGGCCGGCGAGCGGCGGTGCGGCGATCCCGGCCGGTGCCAGGACGTGGGGGCGGGTGTCCATGGGGCCAATGATCGCCCGGATGCGGGCTTGGGGCCGCCGGCGCCGACCCCACGGCGCCGACCCCACGGCGCCGACCTCACGGCGGCCGACCTCACGGCGGCCGTCAGCCCGGGCCGATCCCCAGGGCGACCTCGGAGGCCCGACCGTCGATGATCCGCCAGGCTCGGACGCTCTCCGCGCCGGTCAGCGGGTCCGCCTCCTGCTCGCTCAGCGACACGAGCAGGTAGAGGGCATCCGGGTAGAACGCCAGGCCGAGGTCAGTGGGGCTGGGCCGGGCGGGCGAGCGGACGTGGCTGTGGACGATCCCCCAGATCGCGCCGTCGGCGTCGTCGATCGCCAGCGAGAGGCGGAGGAGATCGTCGGGATCGATCTCGTAGCGCAGCGGCGAGGCGGCCCGGTTGCGTGTCGGGTGCCAGGCCGTGGCCCTGCCGCCCTCGGCCGCAGGCGCCGTGCCCTCGATCAGGCCGCAGGCTTCGTTGGGGTACTCGGCGCGGGCGTGGGCGACGAGGGCGTCGCGAATGGCCGAGGGGAGCGTCACGCGATCGGGCCGGACGGGCTTCGGCCCTGCGGCGGACCTGCGGGGCGCCTGATGCCGCCCACCGCGAGCGCGGCCGGTCACGTGGCCGGGCCCCGGGCTGCCCGCCGGATTCCCGGTGGCGTCGATTGGCCGTGCTCGTGCCACTCCGTCTGGCAGATTCGCGGGGACCACGCTCGGCGAATCCGCGAAACCGCGGTCTGGCCAATTCCTCGAGCACGAGACAGGCTGGCGGCGCCACTCGGCCTGACACGAGCCCCGGTTCGAGGCCGCGATTCCACTCCGCGTGGCATCGACGGCTGGATGCCACCCCGCCTGGCGCGATCGTGCATCTCAGGGCGCGCGTGGCGGGCCCGTTGTGCGCCCGGCCCGGCGCGATCCAGCGTCGCCCTGCGCCGAGCCCCCGACCCGGCGCCACGTCGAGGCGCGACCGGCCCGGCGCGATCCAGCGTCGCCCGCCGCCCGTGCGCCCTCCGGCGCGCGGCGACCCCCGGCGGGCCCGCGTCAGCCGCCGGTCGCCGCCTCACCACCAGGAGACGCCGCCTTCGAGATCCTCCTCCATGTCGTCGAGGTCGCGGCTGAACGTGCCCGCGGAGAGGTACTTCCAGCCACCGTCGGGGAGGAGCACGACGATCGTCCCGGACTCCATCGTCTTCGCCACCCGCCCGGCCGCGACGAGCACGGCGCCGCACGACGGCCCGGCGAAGATCCCCTCGCGGAAGACCAGCTCGCGCAGGGCGGCGACCGCCTCGCGGTTGCTGACGAGGTACTTCCCGTCGAGGACGGCCGGATCGAAGATCTCGGGGACGAAGCCCTCCTCGAGGGAGCGGAGCCCCTGCACATTCTCCCCGGGAAGCGGCTCCGCGGCGATGACCCGGACGCCCGGCCGATGCTCCTTGAGGTAGCGGCCGGTGCCGACGAGCGTCCCGGACGTGCCCAGCCCGGCCACGAAGACGTCGACCTCCGGGCAGTCGGCCAGGATCTCCGGGCCGGTCGTCTCGTAGTGGGCGAGCGGGTTGGCCGGGTTGCCGTACTGGTAGGGCATCACGAAGCGCGCGTCGCGGGCGACCAGCTCCTTGGCCAGGGCGATGGCGCCGTTGCTCCCCTGCGCGCCGGGCGAATCGATGATCTCGGCGCCGTAGAGGGCCGCGACCTGGCGCCGCTCCTGGGTGACGTTGTCGGGCATGACGAGCGCGACGCGGTAGCCGCGCCGTCGCCCGATCATGGCCAGGGCGATCCCCGTGTTGCCGGAGGTGGGCTCCAGGATGATCGAGTCGTCGTGGAGGAGGCCGCGCCGCTCGAGGTCCTCGACGAGGTACTTGGCGACCCGGTCCTTCACCGAGCCCGTGGGGTTGTACATCTCGAGCTTGGCGAAGATGCGGACCGTCGCCTTCGGGCTCATCCGGGGGATCTCGACGAGGGGCGTGTGCCCGACAGCGTCGAGGATCGAGGCGTGCCGGCCCCCGTGGCGGGGCAGCTCGTCGTGATCGTGGAAGTGGGGGTGGTCGGCGCCGACGCCGTGGCCGTTGTGCGGCCGCTCGGCTTCCGCCGGGCGGCCATCGGCCGGGTGGGCGTCGACCTCCAGCACGCCCGGGTCGATCGGGACCCTCGTCCCCCCGCCCACGGTCAGCCGGCCCCGCCCGCCATCGCCGGCAGGATCACGACCTCGTCGCGGCCGGCGACCGGCGTTCCCAGCTCGCCTGTATAGCGGACGTCCTGGCCGTCGACGTAGACATTGACGAAGCGGTTGAGCGCCCCGTTGTCGGTGAAGAGCTGGGCGCGCAGCCCGGGGTGCGCCGTCACGAGGGCGTCGAGCACCTCGCCGACCGTCGCGCCGGCGAGGTCCACGGTCTTGGCCCCGCCGGCCTGGGCCCGCAGCACGGGCGGGATGCGGACGGTGCTCACGCGCGCACCTCGTGCGTCGGGACCGGGAACGGGAAGACGAGCCCCTCGGTCGCCGCCGGGGTCTCGGAGCCGGCGGCGGTCGCCGGGAGGTCCAGCGGCCGCCCGGCCTGGCGGGCGGCCACCGCCGCGTCGGAGCAGACGGGGCAGGCCGGGTCGCGCCGGAGCCGCAGCTCGGTGAACGAGGCGTCGAGGGCATCGAAGAGGAGCAGGCGCCCCGCGAGC
The DNA here is from genome assembly GCA_963821235.1 of uncultured Chloroflexia bacterium. Taxonomy (GTDB): domain Bacteria; phylum Chloroflexota; class Limnocylindria; order Limnocylindrales; family CSP1-4; genus CTSoil-043. The sequence continues at coordinate 876,493 of CAWGCS010000001.1, read as the reverse complement.
GTGTCGCCGATCCCCAGCAGGATCTTCAGGGCCTCGTTCGTCTGGAGCATGCCCATGATCCCCGGCACCACGCCCAGGACCCCCGCCACGGAGCAGCCGGGGGCGAGCTCCGGCGGCGGCGGCGTCGGATAGAGGCAGCGGTAGCACGGACCCTCGAAGGGGACGAACGTGGTGAGCTGGCCCTCGAAGCGGAAGACCGAGGCGTGGACGACCGGGATGCCGGCCGCCACCGCCGCGTCGTTGAGCGTGTAGCGGGTCTCGAAGGTGTCGGTGCCGTCGAGGATCACGTCGTAGCCGGCGATGATCCGCTCCACGTTCGTCGGCCCCAGGACCTCTTCGTGGGCGATGACCTCGACGTCGGGGTTGAGGGCCTTGATGGCGATCTCGGCCGAGATCACCTTCTTCTCGCCGATCCGGCCCGTCGTGTGGACCACCTGGCGCTGGAGGTTCGAGAGGTCGACGACGTCGAAGTCGACGATCCCGATCGTCCCCACTCCCGCCGCGGCCAGGTAGAGGGCCGCCGGCGACCCAAGGCCCCCGGCGCCGATGAGAAGCGCTCGGGAGCCGAGCAGCCGCGCCTGGCCCTCCGCCCCGACCTCCGGGATCAGGAGGTGGCGGCTGTAGCGACGCTTCTGCTCGTCGGACAGGAGCGCCGGCTGGGTCCAGGGCAGGCCCAGCGCCTTCCACTGCTGGAAGCCGCCCGACATGGACACGACGTCCTGGTAGCCCATGGCCCGCAGCGTCTGGGCGGCGAACAGCGAGCGGACGCCGCCGGCGCAGTAGAGGACGACCGGCGTCGCCCGGTCGGGGACATAGGCCTCGATCTGCTGCTCCAGGTAGCTCTTGGCGACGTGATGGGCGCCGGGGACGTGCCCCTGCTCCCATTCGCTGTCCTCGCGCACGTCGACGAGCGCGGCGCGGGGGTTCGCGCGAAGCTGGTCGGCCTCGAGCGGCGTCACCTCACGGATCTCGGCGCGGGCCTCGCGCATCAGGTCGGAGAAGGTCTTCGGCATCGCTGGCTCGGAATGCTCCATCGGTCGACGCGCTGTCGGGATCGGGCCCGGCAGGGCGGTGGGCGGCGATCCGTCGGGGACGGACCGGGGGACGTCGCGCCGGCTCAGGCCGGCCGGCGACACCTGCAGCGGCCCGCGACGGCTGCCCCGGCCATCGTCAGGCCTCGGTGCCGGCAGGAGCGTCGGCCGCCGGCCCGGCGCTGCCGGCCTTGGCCCGCTCCTCGAGCGCGTGGCTCACCGTGTCGAGCGACAGGAGGGCGCACTTGAGGCGGGCGGGGCTGATCTCGATGCCCAGGAGGTCGAGCACGTCGTCGGGTGTCATCTTCTCGACCTCGACGACGGGCTTGCCCTTGATCTCGTCGGTGAGGAGGCTGGCGGAGGCCTGGCTGATGGCGCAGCCGCGCCCGGTGAAGGCGATGTCGGCCACGACCCCGTCGCGGATCCCCAGCATCATCGTGATCCGGTCGCCGCAGAGCGGGTTGGCCCCCTCGAACCGGGCATCCGGGTCGTCCAGGATCCCGAAGTTGTGGGGGCGCCGGTAATGCTCGAGGATGTAGTCGCGATACAGGTCGTCCATCGTCTGCGAGTGTAGTCGTCGTCGGCCCGGGCGCAATCCGGCCCGACGCTCAATTCCGAGTCGAGAAGTCGGGATTACTGTAGCAGCCTTTCGCGACGCGGTCGCGTGCGCGACACTTCCTCCCGACGTCCCGACGACCTGACGACGTGCGCGAGGAGGCTCCCGTGTTCGTGCCGCTCTCGGTCCTCGAGTTCCGCGACCGGGCCGCGATCTACTTCGGACAGAAGGTGGGGGTGGTCGACGGCGACCTGCAGCTGACGTACCGCGCCTGGGGAGAGCGGACGCACCGGCTGGCGAACGCCCTCCACAACCTGGGCGTCGAGGCCGGCGATCGCGTCTCGTTCATCACCTACAACACCCATCACCTGCTCGAGGCGTACTACGGCGTGCCGGAGGCCGGGGCGGTCCTGAACCCCGTCAACATCCGCCTCGCCCCGCACGAGATCGCCTACATCCTCGAGCACGCCGGGTCCCGCGTCGTCTTCTTCCACGCGGACTTCGCCCCGCTCGTGGAGCAGATCGCCTCGCAGCTCACGATGCGCCCGCGCTTCGTGATCATGGAGGGCGAGCCTGGCGGGATCGCCAGCGACGAGTACGAGGCCCTGATCGCGGGCGGCTCGGCGGACGCCCGCACCCCGCAGGTCGACGAGAACGCCATCGCCGAGCTCTTCTACACGAGCGGCACGACGGGCCTGCCGAAGGGCGTCGCACTCAGCCAGCGGTCCCTCTACCTGCACGCCCTCGACGCCGAGATCGCGCTGGGCTTCCGCGAGGACGACGTGGTGCTCCACGTCGTCCCCCTCTTCCACGTCAACGGGTGGGGCGTCCCCCACTTCGTGACCATGATCGGCGGGCGCCACGTCATGCTCCGCAAGTTCGAGCCGACGGCCCTCATGGAGGCGGTTCAGCGCCACCGGGTCACGCGCCTGCTCGGCGTGCCCGCGATCTTCAACGCCCTCATCCACCACAAGGATCGGTCGACCTACGACCTGTCGAGCCTCCGGCAGGTCATCATCGGCGGCTCCACGGCCTCGCCGGCGCTCACCCGGGCGCTCGAGGAGGGGCTCGGCGTCCAGGCCATCGTCGGCTACGGGCTCTCCGAGACGACGCCCATCGTGACGATCGCCATGCCGCGCGACATCCTGGGCGAGCTCGAGCCACCGGATCGGCGGCTGGAGCGCCAGGCGATGACGGGCTGGCCGATCCCCGGCGTGGCGGTCCGCGTGGTGGACACGTCGGGCCGGGACGTCCGATCGGACGGCGAGCAGATCGGCGAGATCGTCGTCAGGGGCAACACCGTGATGCTCGGCTACTACCGCGACCCGGACGCGACGGCGGCGGCGATCCGCGACGGCTGGCTCCACACGGGCGACATGGCCACCCTCGACGAGGCGGGCTACGTCGTGATCAAGGACCGCTCCAAGGACGTGATCATCCGCGGCGGCGAGAACATCTCCTCGGTCGACGTCGAGAACGCCCTGGCCGCTCACCCTGCGGTCCTGGAGTGCGCCGTGGTCGCCGCCCCGGACGAGCGCTTCGGCGAGGTGCCGATCGCCCTCGTCGTCCTCAAGCCGGGCGCGACGGCGACCGCCCGTGAGCTCAAGGAGCACTGCCGGGCCAACCTCGCCCGCTTCAAGGTCCCGCGCGACTTCCACTTCATGGACGCCCTGCCGAAGGGCGGCACGGGCAAGATCCTGAAGACGGAGCTGCGCGAGCCCTTCTGGAAGGGGTTCGCGGCCCGCGTTCACTGAGCCGGGCGGGCGCCACTCGCCGGGCGGGCGCCACTCGCCGGGCGAGCGCCCCGGGTCCGGCGCGGCCCCCGCGATCCGGTCCGGCCCGCCGGCCTACCCGCCGAAGATGCGAAGGACCTCCCGCAGGCCGGCGGCGAGGGCGTCGATGTCCTCGCTCGTGGTGAAGACCGAGAAGCTTGCCCGGGCGGTGGCCGCGAGGTCGAGGCGCTCGTGGAGCGGCATCGTGCAGTGGTGGCCGGCCCGCACGCAGACCCCCTCGCGGTCCAGGATCTGGGCCACGTCGTGGGGGTGGATGCCGGGCAGGTTGAAGGGCACGACGCCACCGCGCACGTCCGCCGGCGGCCCGTACAGGGCGATCCCCGGGACATCCCTCGCGAGCGTCTCGAGCGCGTACGCCACGAGCTGGCGCTCGTGGGCGCGCACGCGGTCCATCCCCAGCTCGCGCAGGTAGTCGGCGGCGACCCCGAGGCCGATCGCGGCGGAGATGTCCGGCGTGCCGGCCTCGAACTTCCAGGGCACGTCGTTGAACTCCGACCGGCGGAGCTTGACCTCGCGGATCATGTCGCCGCCGGCCATGAACGGCGGCATCGCGTCGAGCAGCTCGCGCCGCGCCCACAGGACGCCCGACCCGGTCGGGCCCAGCATCTTGTGGCCGGAGAAGGCGTAGAAGTCGGCGCCCAGCTCCTGCACGTCCACCGCCAGGTGGGGCACCGCCTGGGCCCCGTCGACGAGGACGAGGGCGCCCGCGGCGTGGGCCATCTCGACCATCTCGCGGACCGGATTGATCGTGCCCAGCGTGTTCGAGACGTGGGTGAAGGCGACGAGCCTGGGGTGGAGCCGCAGCAGCACCTCGAAGACGTCGAGGCGGAGGATCCCGTCGTCGGTGATCGGGATGAACTCCAGGTCGCCGTCCACCTCCTGGGCCAGGAGCTGCCAGGGGACGAGGTTCGCGTGGTGCTCCATCTCCGTGAGCACGATCGCGTCGCCGGGGCCCAGGTTGCGGCGGCCCCAGCTGTAGGCGACGAGGTTGACCGCCTCCGTCGCGTTGCGGGTCCACACGATCTCGTGGGCCGACGGCGCGTTGACGAACCGGGCGACCTGGGCACGGGCACCTTCGTAGGCCGTCGTGGCCCGCTCGCTGATCTCGTAGATGCCGCGGTGGACGTTGGCGTTGTACTCGCGGTAGTAGCGGTCCATCGCCTCGATGACGGCGAGCGGCTTCTGGCTCGTCGCCGCGGAATCGAGGTAGACGAGGGGCCTGCCGTGCGGGCGCTGGGCCAGGATCGGGAAGTCGGCCCGCAGGGCATGCGGGTCGAGGGGCGCCCGTGCCGGCGCGGCCGGGGTCGCGGTCGGAGCGCTGGAGACGGCCAGGTCGGTCATGCGATGGCTCCCGCTGACGGCGCCGTCAGCGCGCCTCCACGGTCTCGGGCACGCGGGTGGCGTACGCCACGTCCGACTCGTCGGCGTCGAAGCCAGCCTCGCGGAGGGTCGGGGCGTAGCCGTTCTCTTCCAGCTCGAGGGCGAGGTCGCGACCGCCGCTCTTGATGATCCTGCCGCGGGCGAGGACGTGCACGCGGTCGGGCTTGATGTAGTTGAGAAGACGCTGGTAGTGGGTGATGAGGAGGACCCCGAGGTTCGGGTTGAGCATGGCGTTGACGCCCTCGGCCACGATCCGCAGGGCGTCGATGTCGAGCCCGGAGTCGGTCTCGTCGAGGATCGCCATCTCGGGATCCAGGACGGCCATCTGGAGCATCTCCAGGCGCTTCTTCTCGCCGCCCGAGAAGCCCTCGTTGACGTACCGCGCCGCGAAGCCCTCGTCCATCTTCAGGAGGCCCATCTTTGCCCGCATCAGGCGGCGGAAGTCGCCCATGGAGATGCCGCCGCGGGTGGGATCGCTGGGGTCGACGTCAGGGTTCTTGTCGATGCCCTGGCGGCGGGCGTTGAGGGCGGTCCGCAGGAAGGACGCGACGGAGAGGCCGGGGATCGCCGTCGGGTACTGGAAGGCGAGGAACATGCCGAGGCGGGCCCGCTTGTCGGGCGAGAGCGCCAGCACGTTCATGTCCTTCCAGATCACCTCGCCCTCGGTCACGAGGTAGGCGGGGTGACCCATGAGCGCGTAGGCCAGGGTGGTCTTGCCGGAGCCGTTGGGACCCATGATGGCGTGGACCTCGCCCTTGCCGACGACGAGGTCGATCCCCTGCAGGATGTGACGCTCGGGGTCGGCGACGGGGGCGACATGGAGGTTCCGGATCTCGAGGTACTGGTCGCTCACGGGTCGGGCTGGCTCCTGTGGTGGGTCGGCCCGGCGCGGCCGGGCGGGTCGGACGGTCAGACGGGCACGGCGTCGCGCGGCCGCGCGAGCACCTCGATGAGGTGGGGCGACGGGACGAGGTCGGCGAGCGTCGTCGTCTCCAGGACGCCGTTGATCGAGTCGCGGACCCTGACCCAGAGGGAGTTCACGGAGCAGGCTCCCAGGCGGAGGCAGGCGTGGGCCTCGGCCGGATCCTCGCTGGCGCAGATCATGGGGGCCAGCGGTCCTTCGAGCGCCCGCAAGGCCTCGGCGAGGGTGACGTCGGCGGGCGGATGGGCCAGGGCGTAGCCGCCGCGCGCGCCGCGGGTCGAGAGGACGAGACCGGCCTCGCGCAGCGGGATGATGAGCTGCTCGAGGTAGGCGCGGGGGAGGTCCTCGTCGGCGGCAACCTCGGCCAAGCTGACCGGGACGGTCGACGCCGGGTCCCAGCGGCGGGCCAGCTGCACGAGCATCCGGACGCCGTACTCCCCCTTCGTGCTGAAGGAGATGGCGCCGGTCGCGTGGAAGGTTCGAACGCTCAGGACGGAGCTCCTCGGTGCGGCGGGCAGGTCCCGCAGGGCGTCCTCGCCCCGACAATTCCGACCTTTCCGCTCGGAAATCGTACACCGATCACGCGCGCGCGGTCAATCCGGCGACGGGGTAGTAGCTGGGGAGTCCCCAATTTGCCGCTCGCCACTGGAAAGCCGGGCAGCTCGATGGCCAGCCAACCGGCAGGCCTCGTCGCGGACGACCTTCACCGTGGGCGCAGTTGACGCTCCCGTCTATCCGGTCACGTGGCTGCGCGCGCCGGCACGCGCTCGTAGAGCCGCCGCGCCAGGAGGTACCCGGCGAGCGAGAGCACCAGGCACCAGGCCACGGCGATCCACCCGTCGTCGCCGATCGGCGTGCCGAGGAGCAGACCCCGCATCGTCTCGATGATCGGCGTGAACGGCTGGTGCTCCGCGAACCACTGGAGCGGGCCCGGCATGGACGCGGTTGGGACGAAGCCCGAACCGAGGAACGGCAGCAGGGTCAGGAACATCGGCAGGTTGCTTGCCGTCTCGACGCTGTTCGACACGAGCCCGAGCCCCACCGACAGCCAGCTCACGGCGACGGCCGTGAGCACCAGCAGCCCGCCCGCCGCCAGCCACGCCGCGGGACCGGTCGTAGGCCGGAAGCCGATGGCCGCGGCCACCACGAGGACGAGCACGGTCGCGAGCGCGGTCTGGATGACGCTGCCGATGACGTGTCCCGCCAGTACGGCCCCGCGCGCGATCGCCATCGTCCGGAAGCGGGCGATGATCCCGGCGGTCATGTCCATCGCCACCGAGATCGCGGTCCCCTGAGCCGCGCCGGCGACCGTGATGAGCAGGATCCCGGGCACGACGTAGGCGACGTACGCGTCGCGGCCCATCGACGCCGCGACGGGCACCCCGGGTACCAGTGGCGCCCCCGGTCCGCCGAGTCCCGCGCCCAGCGTGCCGCCGAACACGTACACGAAGAGCAGCAACAGCACCACCGGGATCCCGGCGATGAACAGCGTCAGGGACGGGTAGCGGCGCATCCGGCGCAGGCTGCGCCGGAGCATCGTCACGGAATTGGCGATCGCGTACGCGGTCATGGCGTCGGCACCTCCTGGCCGTCGCGGCGGCCCGTGAGCGAGAGGAAGACGTCGTCGAGGTCGGCGGACCGCACGGACAGGCCATCGACCTCGATCGATGCGGCGTCGAGGCGGTCGAGCAGCCCGCGGATCGAGTGCACGCCGCCGTCGCCCGGCAGCTGGAGCGCGAGCCCCTGGTCGTCGCGCGACGCGCCGGGCAGCATGCGTGCCGCGCGGTCGAGGGCGGGCGCGTCGGCGAACTCGAGGCGCACGCTGCCACCGGGTACGAGCCGCTTCAGCTCGGCCGGGGTGCCCCGCGCGACGATCCGTCCCTCGTCGAGCAGGGCGATGCGGCTCGCGAGCCGGTCCGCCTCCTCCAGGTACTGCGTCGTGAGCAGGATCGTGACGCCCCGAGCGACGAGCTCGCGGACGATGTCCCACATCACCCGCCGGCTTCGCGGGTCCAGGCCCGTCGTGGGCTCGTCGAGGAAGATGATCCGCGGCTCGCCGACGAGCGTCATCGCAAGGTCGAGACGCCGGCGCATCCCGCTCGAGTAGGTCATCGCCGGCTTGGCGGCGGCGTCGACCAGGTCGAAGCGCTCGAGCAGCTCCGCCACGCGCCGCCGACCCCGCTCGCGTCCGAGGTGGTGGAGGTCGGCCATCAGCCGCAGGTTCTCCTCGCCGGTGAACTGGCCGTCCACCGCCGAGACCTGGCCGGTCAGGCCGATCACGCGCCGGACCGCATCGGGCTCGCGGATCGCGTCGAAGCCCGCGATCCGGATCTCGCCCGCGTCGGCCGCGACGAGCGTCGAGAGGATGTGGACCGTCGTGGTCTTGCCTGCCCCGTTCGGCCCGAGGAGCGCGAAGACCGTGCCCTCGAGGACGTCGAGGTCGACGCCGTCAAGGACGACCTGCGAGCCGTACGACTTGCGGAGGCCGCGCACGTGGATCGCGGCAACCGGCTGCGGCCTCACGCCGCCGCTCCCGCGAGGGAGCGCGCCCGGCGCAGCGGCTCAGATGTCCAGCTCCTCCACGGTCGGTTGGCGCGCGGAGCGCGCGACCATCTCGAACAGCTCGGGCGGCACTCTGTCGCGGAGCTCATCGAGGGTTCCGACGACCTCGAGCGTCGACTCGCGCGGCGCCTCGCCGTACTTGACGTTTCCGATGCCCAGGTAGCCGCGCCACCCGGCCGGCTTCCCCTCGGCGTCGACCATCCAGTACTCAGGGCTGCGCTCGACATGGACAACGTACTTGCCGGCGCGGCCGCGGAAGACCCGGAAGCGCTCCACGCGGCTCGGCCGGGTGTCCATCCACTCGCCCACCAGGACGCCCGTGAAGCGCACCTTGCGCCCGCCGCCCAGCCCGACGTGGACCGTGATGTCGTCGAAGCCCTCGTTGAGGCCCTCGGTCGCGTCGACCCACCGACGGAGGGCCTTCGCGATCGCCGCGGAGAGGTTGCCGCCTGCCAGCTCCTGCGCACGCTGGAACAGCGGCAGGTCTCCGTCGGACACGTAGATGGTCTTGTTCGGCACGGCCACATCCTAGCCTCCTTCGCGTGCGGTTGGTACACGCATCAGTATACGTATAATCCAACCGGCGTCAAGACGGCGGCCCGGGACGGCGGCTATCGTTGGCTCCGACTGGAGGCACCGACATGACATTCCGGAGAGGGAGCCAGCTCGATCCGTCGCAGGTCGAGGACCTCCGGGGCAGGCGGATCGGCACCCGTGGCATGGCGGTGGGGGGCGGCGGCGCGGCCGGCCTCGTCGTGCTCGTCCTCGTGCTCCTTCTCGGCGGCGAAGGCGGCAACCTGGGCACGCTCCTCGACCAGGCCGTCGGCCAGGGCGGCGACGTCGGGCCGGCGAGCACGACCCTGCTCAACGAGTGCAAGACGGGCGCGGACGCGAACGCCCGCGACGACTGCCGGATCGTCGGCTACGTGGACAGCATCCAGGCCTGGTGGACCGAGGCCTTCTCCGCCGGCGGCCAGACCTACGAGCCGTCGAAGACCCGCTTCTTCAGCGGCGCGATCGACACCGGCTGCGGCGCGGCCAGCTCGGAGGTCGGGCCCTTCTACTGCCCGGCCGACCGGTACGTCTACATCGACCTCGGCTTCTTCGACGACCTCAAGTCGAGGTACGGGGCGTCGGGCGGGCCGTTCGCCCAGGCCTACATCCTGGCCCACGAGTACGGCCACCACGTCCAGGATCTCCTGGGCCTCCTGCAATCCGGCGGGGGCGGCGCGGGGGCGACCGGCCAGTCGGTCCGGACCGAGCTGCAGGCCGACTGCCTGGCCGGCGTGTGGGCCAACCACGCGGTCGACACCGGCTACCTGGAGCCGATCACCGACGCCCAGGTCGCGGACGCCCTCAACGCGGCGGCCGCGGTCGGCGACGACCGGATCCAGGCCGAGTTCCAGGGCCGGGTCAGCCCGGAATCGTGGACCCACGGTTCCTCCGCCCAGCGCCAGCGCTGGTTCACGACGGGCCTCAAGTCCGGCGACCTGAACGCCTGCGACACGTCGGGAGAGCTCTGACCGACCGATCCGACTGACGCCCCCGATGGCGGGCGCGTCGGCGAGGGTCGAGACCGCCGTCAGGCCGCCAGGTGGCGCAGGCCGACCGCCGCATAGACCGCCGCGCCGACCGCCATCGCCGGCTCGTGGTGGACGACCCGGTTCGAGTGGTTCTGGGGGGCGGTCGCCGGGTCCTCCTCCGGCGGTCGGGCCCCGACGAAGAACATCGCGCCGGGGACGCGCTGGAGGACGTACGAGAAGTCCTCGGCCCCCATGATCGGCGCCGCCAGCTCGATGACGGCGTCGGGGCCCACGACGTCGGTCGCGACGCGGGCCGCGAAGGCGGTGAACGCCGGGTCGTTGATCGTGACCGGGTAGCCCGGGATGATCTTGAGCTCCGCCGTCGCGTCGTGGGCCGCGCAGATCCCCTCCACGACGCGCCGGACGCCGGCGTGGACCTCGGTCCGGGTCGCCTCCGAGGCCGTCCGGATCGTCCCTTCGACGAAGGCGGTCTCGGGGATGATGTTGGTCGTCGTGCCGGCCGCCACGTGGGCGATCGTCACCACCGCCGGGTCGAACGCGTCGACGCGCCGGGTCACCATCGCTTGGAGGGCCAGCACGATCTCCGCCGCGACCGGGATCGGGTCGATTGTCTCGTGAGGCGCTGAGGCGTGGCCGCCCCGGCCCCGGATCGTCAGCCGGATGAAGTCCGCGGCGACCAGCATCGCCCCCGGCCGGTAGTCGATCGTCCCGCTGGCATATCGGGTCGAGATGTGGAGGGCGAAGGCGGCCGTCACCTCCCGACCCGGGGGCAGGTCGAGGAGCCCCTCGTCGAGCATGACCCGCGCTCCGTGGTAGCCCTCCTCCCCGGGCTGGAACACCAGGAGGGCGCGGCCGGCCAGCATCGAGCGGCGGGCGACGAGCAGGCGGGCCGCGCCGAGGAGCATCGCCATATGGGTGTCGTGGCCGCAGGCGTGCATCGCCCCCGGCACTTCGGAGGCGAAGTCGAGGCCCGTCTCCTCGGTCAGCGGGAGGCCGTCCATGTCCCCGCGCAGGACGATCGTGGGGCCTGACCGGGCGCCCTCGACGATCGCCGTCAGGGAGCTGCAGCCGGTCCCGAGCCGCGGCTCCAGGCCCAGCGCCCGCAGCTCGTCCGCGACGACGGCCTGCGTCGCCGGCAGCTGGAGGCCGATCTCGGGAATCCGGTGGAGGCGTCGCCGCACGGCGACGATGTCGGGGAGCGTCGCGCGGGCCTCGGCGAGGAGGGCGGGGGAGGACGGGGGAGTCATGGCATCCATGGCCGGAAGTATCGCGGCAGGCGCCGTTCCCGGGCGGAGACCTGCGGCACAATGGGGCCATGCCCCCGCTCCCGGCCCCCATCCCCGCGCTGCCCGGCGCCGCCTGGCGCCCGCTCACGATCGAGGACGTGCCCGCCTTCGTCCGGCTCCAGGAGGCCGCCCGCGCCGCCGACGGCGGGGAGGAGGTCACGACCGAGGAGGCGGCCCGCCACGAGCTGACCGACCCGACCGCCACGGCGCCGACGAACACCCTGGCCCTCGCCCTCCCGGACGGCTCGCTGGCGGCCTCGATCGCCGTCCACGAGCGCATCGCCGGGGCGACCGCCCGGCGGACCTTCCTGTGGGGCGTCACCCACCCGGACCACCGCGGGCTGGGGATCGGGACGGCGATCCTCGGCTGGGGCGTGGCGCGGGCCGACGAGATCCTGGCCGGCCATCCCGGGGACCTCCCCGGGCTCGTCGAGACGTTCATGGACGTCCGCCTCGCCGGCGCGCTCGCCCTCCACGAGGCGGCCGGCTTCCGGCTCGCCCGCTGGTACTTCGACATGCGGCGGGACCTGCACGAGCCGCTGCCCGAGATGCCCGACCTCGGCGGCCTCGAGATCCGGCCCTACGAGGCGGCCCTGGCGGAGCGGACCCGGCTGGCCCACAACGACGCCTTCACCGACCACTGGGGCTCGGAGCCGATCGCCGCGGAGATCTGGGGGCGCGACTTCGTCGGCGACCCGCACTTCCGGCCGGACCTCTCCCTCGTCACCTTCGACGGGGAGGAGATCGCCGGGTACACCGTCAACTACGTGTCGGAGGCGGATTGGGCGGTCACCGGGGTCCGCGAGGCGTGGGTCGGCCAGCTCGGCGTGCGCCGCCCCTGGCGACGCCGCGGCCTCGCCACCGCGCTGCTGGTCCGGTCGATGGAAGCGTTCCTGGCGGCCGGCCTTGACGCGGCGATCCTGGGGGTCGACACGGAGAACCCCACTGGCGCCCTCGGAGTCTACGAGCGGGCCGGCTTCCGCTCGATCCGCCGCTTCGTCCGCCTCCAGCGACCGGCCGGCGGCGCACCCGCCTGAGGCAGCGGCCGGGCCCGCCCGCGCCAGCTGGACGGCCAGGACGCCCCGGCGTCAGCCCAGGTCGAGCTCGAAGCCCATCAGCAGCAGGCCGGGAACGACCATGTCCCGCTCGGGCGCCCGGCGGAAGCCGAAGCGGGCGTAGATCCGCTGGGCGCCCGCCATGATCGGCAGCGAGTGCAGGACGACCGCCCGCCGTCCGTCGGCCCGCGCCCGCTCCAGGCAGGCGGCGACGAGGGCCGTCCCCACGCCCCGCCCCTGGGCCGCCGGGTCGACCGCCAGCATCCGGATCGCGGACTCGCCGGGGCGGAGCTCCTCCGCCCACGGGTTGGCGGGATCGGGGACGTAGGTCGCGCAGCCCAGCAGGGCCCCGGTCGCGCGGTCGGCGGCGGCAAGGACCAGCGCCTCGCGGGCCCGCCGCGCGACGTCCCGCAGCTCGCCGGCGTACTCCTCGTCGCCGTCGAGCGCCCCGATCGCCCGGTAGGCCGCCACGACGAGCTCGCCGAGCGGCTCGAAGTCGGTTGGCTCGGCCGGTCGGATCACGCATCCCATCGGCCGATTCTGCGCCGCGGGCCGTCCGACGGTTCCCCCTAGTACGGACGGGCTATCGTCGCCCGGGCCCCGGAACGCTAGGTTCCGGGTGCGCCGCGGCAACACCCGGGGCGTGGCCACGACGAGGCCCGTCGGGTCCGACACCTGTGGAGCACGATGGCGGTCGCCTCGCTCGGATCCGACGAACCCGACGGCTCGGCTGTGGACGGACGCCTGCGCCCCGTGCCTCCGGCCATCGTCCATGACGGCACGCGTACGCCGAAGTCCGTCCGGCGGGTCAGGGCCCGGCGAGCGGCCGACCGGCGGCTCGCCGGCGGCGTCTCCAGCCACCGCGACCTCGGCCGGATCTTCGACGATCTGCTCGACCACTCGATGGCCCTGTTCGGGGCCGACAAGGCGGGCCTGTGGACGGTCGACGAGGGGGACCACCCGTTCCGGCTGGCCGCCAACCGCGGCCTCGGAGCGGCCTTCCTGGCCGCCGTCGCCGACGTCGTTCGCGACGGCCCGGCCGCCGGCTGGCGGGCGGTCGCCGAGCGACGCACGGTCGTCTTCGAACGCCCCTGGGACGACCTCGCCGCGCCCGAGCTCGTGCCCCGCTACGACGAGGAGGGCTTCGGGACGATCTGCCTCGTCCCGGTCGTCTACCTCGACGAGCCGCTGGGGCTGCTCGGCCTGTACCACGCCACCGCCCACCGCTGGCCGGCGGCAGAGCTGGACCTGGTCGAGAGCTTCGGCGAGCAGGTCGCCGCCGCCCTCCAGAACGCCCGGCTCTACGCGAGCGTCCGCGACTTCGCCGCGCGCCTCGACGCCATCCAGGACCTCGCGGCACGGCTCAATCGCCTCCACGATGCGACCGAGATCGGCCAGGCCATCGTGGCCGAGGTCCGCGGCCTCTTCGACTCGGACACCGCCCGCGTCTACCGGGTCGACCATGCCACCGGCATGTGCGAGCCGATCGCCTTCGGCGGGACGTTCCTCGGCGTCTCCGACCCGTCCGCCGACGTCCTGCGGGTTCCCATCGGGATCGGGCTCACCGGGTGGGTGGCGGCCCACAACACGGCCGTCCGCGTCACCGACACCCGGGCCGACCCCCGCCGGCTCGTCGTGGGGCCGGACGAGGAGCCTGAGTCCATGCTCGTCGCCCCGATGTCCTTCGACGACGTCGTGCGGGGCGTGGTCGTCGTCAGCAAGAAGGGCGCCGACCGGTACGTGGAGGACGACCTCGCCACCCTGCGAGTCTTCGCCGGCTTCGCCGCACAGGCCCTCGTGAACGTGGAGAACCTGGGGCGCCTCCGGGAGCAGCAGGCGGAGCTTCAGCATCGGCTGGCGAGCCAGCGCGCGCTCCTCGACGTCAACGAGACCCTCCTCGCCGCCGACGATCCCGCGGCCGTCCTGGAGCGGATCGCCGACGGCCTCCGAAGCGTCGTCCGCTACGACAACCTGACGATCTACCGGATCGATCGCGAGCGGGGCGTGCGAACGGCCGTCCTGGCCCGCGACCGGTACGCCGATGTCATCCTCGCCGAGGAGATCCCCATCAACAGCGGCCTGACGGGCTGGGCGACCGTGAAGGGGGAGCCCATCCTCGCCAACGACGCCCATCTCGATCCCCGGGCCCTCAACATCCCGGGCACGCCCGAGGAGCCCGAGTCGCTGGCCGTCGTGCCGCTGCGGGTCGGCGGCGAGGTGATCGGCACCCTCAACGTGGGCCGGATGGGCGACGCGGAGGCCCACTTCTCGGTCGACGAGTTCGAGCTGGTCAAGCTCTTCGCCGGCCAGGCATCGATCGCGATGCAGACGGCGGAGACGCTCCACGCGGCGGCCCTGCGAGCCGAGCGGGACGCCCTCACCGGCCTTCGCAACCACGGCGCGTTCCAGGCAGACCTCGAGCGGCTCCTGGCCGGCGTGCCCCTCCGGGCGCCGGGGAAGGGCAGGGCGGGGCACGGCGGCGACGCGGCGAAGGAGTGCGCGCGAGTGGACGGGCCCGTGCCGTTCGCCCTCCTCATGCTCGACCTGGACGGGTTCAAGGCCTTCAACGACGGACGGGGGCATCCCGTCGGCGACCGGCTCCTGCGCCGGATCGCGGACGCCCTGCCGGCGCAGGTCCGGGGCGACGACCGCATCTACCGCTACGGTGGCGACGAGTTCGCCGTCCTCCTCACGGGCGTGGCGCGTCCGACGGCCAGGTCGATCGCCGACCGACTGGCGACCACGATCGACGCCATCGGCACGGGCGAGGACGGGCCCCAGGTCACGGTCAGCATCGGGGTCGCGGCCTGCCCTGCGGACGGCACCACCAAGGACGAGCTCGTCATGTTCGCGGACGCCGAGCTCTACCTCGAGAAGGCGGCCCGGCGCAAGGACCGGGCCACCAACGGCGGGGGGGCGGCCGGGGGCAATGCCGAGTATCTCGCCGCCATCCACGAGACGACGGCCGCGCTCATGGGTCGTCACGACCCGAACGAGCTCCTCCAGACGATCCTGGCCCGGGCGGCGGCGCTCGCCGGGACGCCCAACGGCTACATCTACCTCCTGGACCGGGAGGCCGACGCCATGCGCCTCACCATCGGGGTCGGCCTCTTCGCCGCCGTCGGCAGCGTCGACGCCCATCGAGGCGAGGGCGTCGCAGGTCGCGTCTGGGAGACCGGTGAGCCGGCGTGCATCTCGGACTACGGCTCGTGGGCCGGCCGAATGACCGCCTTCGGTGACGTCGGGCAGATCGGCTCGGTCATGGGCGCCCCGCTGACGGGCGGGACGGACGTCGTCGGCGTCATCGGCCTCGCCAGCGGCGATTCGGGGCGCCTCTTCGACGAGACCGACGTCGCCGGCCTGAGCCGCTTCGCCCAGCTTGCCTCGGTCGCGCTCGAGAACGCCCGCCTCCACGCCGCCGCCCGGGCGGAGCTGGCGGCCCGCACCCGCAGCGAGGAGGAGCTGCGGGCCAGCACCGATCGGCTCCGCCGCCTGGCCGACGCCTCCTTCGAGGCCCTGGTCATCCATCGCGGGGGCCGGATCCTGGAGGTCAACGGCGCCTTCTCCGACCTCTTCGGGCGCTCCCCGGAAGAGGTCCTGGGGACCCCGGTCGTGAACCTCTTCCCGGAACCCGCCCGGGCGGCACTGGCCCTCCAGCTGGCGGCCGACAACGAGACGCCCTACGAGACCGTGGCGCGTCTGGCCGACGGAACGGACGCGGCCGTGGAGCTGATCGGGCGGACGATCCCCTACCTCGACGAGGCGCCGGCCCGGGCGACCGCGATCCGCGACATCCGGGAGCGACGCGCGATCCAGGAGCGGCTCGCCCGCCAGTCGTTCTACGACACGCTGACCGGCCTGCCGAACCGCTCCCTCTTCCTCGACCGCGTGACGCACGCCCTGGGCTGGGCTGCCCCGGAGGATGCCACGCCACTGGCGGTCATCCTCCTCGACCTCGATCGCTTCAAGATCATCAACGAGAGCCTGGGCCACGCCGTCGGCGACCAGCTGCTGGCCGCCGTTGGCCGCCGCCTCGCTGAGGCGCTCCGCCCGGCCGACACCCTCGCCCGGCTCGGGGGCGACGAGTTCGCCGTCCTCGTTGACGGCCTCGCCGGGGCGGCCGCCGCGGAGGGCCTCGCCCGCCGGATGGTGGAGACGCTGGCCCCGCCGTTCCTGGTCGAGGGCCGCGAGACGTACATCGCGGCGAGCATCGGGGTCTCCCTTTCGCGAGCTGGCGCCCAGAGCGCGGCCGATCTCCTGCGCGAGGCAGAGATCGCGCTCTACCGCGCCAAGGGGGACGCCGGCGACCGTGTCGCCGTCTTTCATCCCCAGATGAACGCCTCGTCGCGCGACCGGCTCGAGCTGGAGCTCGACCTTCGGCACGCGGTGGAGCGGGACGAGCTGCGCGTCTACTACCAGCCGCTCATCGACCTGGGGACGGGCCGCACGATGGGCCACGAGGCGCTCGTGCGCTGGCAGCACCCCAGCCGCGGCCTGATCGGGCCCCTGGCGTTCGTGCCGCTGGCCGAGGAGACCGGCCTGATCCTGCCGATCGGCGACGTCGTCCTCGCCCGCGCCTGCCGCCAGGCCCGCGCGTGGCAGACGAGCGACCCGCGCCTGGCCGACCTCGTGGTCAGCGTGAACCTCTCAGCCCGCCAGTTCGCCCGGCCGGACCTCGCGGCGCACGTCGCGGCCGTCCTCGCCGAGACGGGGCTGCCGCCCGAGACGCTGGAGCTCGAGATCACCGAGTCACTGGCCATGAGCGACGCCGAGGCGACCGGGGTCACCCTGCGGGCCATCCACGAGCTCGGGATCAGGGTCGCGCTCGACGACTTCGGGACCGGCTACTCGTCGCTGGCGTACCTCTCGCAGCTCCCGCTCGACGTCATCAAGGTCGACCGATCGTTCGTCGCCCGGATCGGAGAGCCGGCCAACCTCGCCATCATCCGGGCCGTCGTCGGCCTCGCCCAGGGCCTCGGCATCGTCGTGACGGCCGAGGGCATCGAGCGCGAGGACCAGCTGGAGGCCTTGCGCGAGGTGGGCTGCGATCGAGGCCAGGGCTTCCTGTTCGCCTACCCGCGGCCAGCCGCCGAGGCAGAGGCCGCCTTGATGCGGTTGCCCTAGCCCCGGCTGCTGCCGAAGAGGCGGAGGAGCAGGAAGAACAGGTTGATGAAGTCGAGGTAGAGGTGGAAGGCGCCCAGGACGGCGCCCTTCTCCATCGACCCCGCCCAGGCGGCCATGTCCCCGCGCTGGATCTTCTGGACGTCGTACGCGGTGAGGGCCGTGAAGATCACGACGCCAGCCACCGAGACGCCGAAGGAGAGCCAGCTCCATCCGACGAGGATATTCACGACGCTGGCCACGATGAGGCCGATGAGGGCCATGAAGAGGTAGCGGCCGAGGCCGGTGAGGTCGCGCTTGGTGACCGAGCCGTAGATCGCCGCGGCCCCGAAGACCGCAGCGGCCGAGGAGCCGGCGGCCAGGACGCTGCCGAGCTCGTAGGTCATGAGGACGATTCCCAGCGTGACACCGGTGATCGCCGCGTAGACGAAGAAGAGGAGGAGGCCGACCGTCGCCGAGATGCGGCGGATGGCGAGCCCCAGGACGACCGCCACCCCCAGCTGGACGAGGATCATCGGCAGCGCCAGCCACGCGTAGCGGACGAGCGTCGCCTCCGGGAGGGACGAGAGGAGGAACCCGACCCCGGTCGTGACCAGGAGGCCGAGGAACATCCAGAAGAAGGACTGGGTGAGGAACGCCTGGGCCAGGCGCGCGTCGGGGCGGACCCCCAGCTGGCTCGGCGCGTAGGTGTTCTGCGTCATCGTGCGTGCGTCTCCGTGCCTGATGGGGAGGAGGCTCCCCGGTGATGGATGAGTATGCCCAACGCCGGCAACATGGTGGCCTGGCGTATCCGGGCGGCTCCGTCGGCGGCGATCAGCGCGTCCCTGCCGGCCGTGGGCGACGTGGGCGGGCTGCCGTCGCGCTCCGCGATTCGGCCTGCTCGGCCGCGCGGGCGAGGACCCACAGGAGGTCCGCGAGCCGGTTGAGGTAGGCCAGCAGATGCTCGCCCGGCACGAGGCCGGCACGCCCCAGGGTCACCGCCCGCCGCTCGGCGCGGCGGAGGGTCGTGCGGGCCAGCTCCAGGGATGCGCTCGTGCGCGTCTCGCCCGGGACGACGAACGCGGCGGGGAGCTCGATGCGGGCCTCGAAGTCGGCGAGGGTCGCCTCGATCCCCTCCACCATCTCGGCGGAGACCCGCGTGGCGCCGTCGCGGAGGCGGCCCCAGGCGGCGGGGTTCGCGGCCAGCTCGGAGCCGACGACGAAGAGCTCGCGCTGAATCCGCAGGACGAGCTGCTCGATCTCGGCGAGAGCTGGCGGCAGGACGTCGAGCCGGCGCTTCACGTCGAGCTCGGCGCGGGCCAGGCCGAGCGCGGCGACGGTCTCGTCGATCGTGCCGAAGGCCTCGGTCCGCAGGTCGTCCTTGGGGATCCGGTCACCGCCGAAGAGCAGGCCAGTAGTGCCGTCGTCGCCGCGGCGCGTCGCGACGGCCGAGGGTCGGGCCGACCCGTCCGCTGCCGGGGCGGCGGCGCTCGGGGCCCCCGTCACCTCCGGGCGGCCGGATGGGTGCGGCGCGGCCCGGCTCACCACATGAGGCCGGCGTCGCGAGGATCCCAGCGCTCCGCGAGGAGGGTCACCTTCACGGGGTGCTCGAGCACGGACTCGGCCTGCTCCCGGACCTGGGCGATCATCGAGCCGGCGTACGGGCAGAACGGGGTCGTGAGGATCATCTTGACCTCGGACTCCGTCTCGCCGAGCAGGATCTGCTTGATGAGGGCCAGCTCGACGACGTTCATCCCGATCTCGGGGTCGACGACGTTCCGGAGCGCGTCGAGGATGGCGAGCTCCTTGGCGCGGCGCTCGGGATCGAAGGCCAACGCGGGGTCGGCGGTCGGGGTGATGGCAGGCTGGTCGGTCACTGGCGCGAGTCCGGGTGCGGGTTGGTGGTCGGGCAAGGGTACCACCGCGGCAGGGAAAGGCGGGCAAACGACTCGGAATTGAGCGGTCGGGCGGTGGAGCCTGCCCAGGAAGGCCGGCAGAGCGCCCCGCCGGGTGCGCCTCAGCGAGCGACGACGATGCCCGGCAGGCGGTACTGCGCGGGCAGCGTGGCGGCCTCCTCGTCGGAGTAGCCGGGCCCGGCGAGGCTGCCGTCGGCCGCGAAGAACTCCGCGTACCGCTCCCGATGGTCGGCGGCGTAGGCATAGGCGGCGGCCACGCCGAGCCGTCGAAGCTCCGGGTGGTCGGTCAGGATCCGGATCAGGTCATAGCCGCCGGCCCGCATCTCCAGGAGCTGGCGGACCGTCACGCGGCTGCCGTAGCAGAACGGCTCCCCGTTCATCACCAGGGGGTCGACCTGGACCCACTTGATGGTCATCGGCGGGTCTGCCGCGTCGTCGGCGTCGCGTCGCCCATCGCTCAGCCGCCCTTGTAGAGCGCGGCCAGAAGGCGATTCCGCTTCCGCGCGTCGCCGGCGATCCGGCGGTACCAGCGGAAGGTGTCGATCGCCTCGTCGAGGGCGGCGTCGGCCGGGACCTGCTCGTCGGGCGAGAGGACGGCGGCAACCGCGCTCCGCATCCCCTCGCTGAGCGTCACGAGGTCGTCCATCGGGACCGCGCGACGGCGGTAGACCGGGGCGACCCAGTCGGCCCACTCGCGGACCTGGCCGGGATCGCCGGAGGCGACCGCCCGGGCGATCCGCTCCGCGTAGACGTCGGTGTCACGGAGCAGCCGGCGAAGCCCCGTCTCGCCCAGGCGATCGCGGAGGGACGGATCGCGCTGCAGGGCCACCTCCAGGGCGCGCGTCCCGATCCGGGCGCGGGCTGCCCGGATGCGCTCGGCAGCCGCCGCGAAGCCGGCGGTCATGTCGGGTCCGGGCAGGCCGAGGGCGTAGTGGCTCACGGCCGGAAGGATAGCCGCTCCGCCGCGACCGAGGGGGTACGGGCGGGCTGCCGCAGGGGCACCGATCGCCGGCACGCCGACGAAGCCCGCATCAGGGGGCCGACCGCCGACCCCGGCGTACGATGAGGCGGTGACCGATCCTCCCGACGATCCGACGGCGCGCGTCGCACGCGCGACCGGCGACCCGCCCCCCAGGCGCCTCCTCGAGCGCGCTCCCTCCGAGCGGTTCGCCCAGGCCGCCTCGGATGCGAGGCCGCCACAGGCGGGAGCGGCGGCGCTGGCGTCGGCTCGCCAGGCCACCGCGCAGCCGGCCGCCGGCCGCGGAACCCCCGGCCGGGGGTTCGGGCTCGGTGCCGCCGCGGCGGCCGTCGGTGCCGCCGTCCACCTGGCGGCGGCGGTCTTGCTGCTCTGGACCGCCGGCCTCGTGATGGTGGCCGTCACGCTCGGCATCGCCGCCGGGCTGGCTGTCGCCGAGGGGGCCGGGGCGTCCATCACGCCGGCCGCCCGGCGGGCGGGCGCGGTCGGGCTGGCGCTCCTTGCCCTTGCCGCTGCGATCGGTGCCGACTGGGCGCTCTCCGGCATGTACCTGGGGCCGCTCGACTACCTGGCCCAGGTCTACGGGTTCCTCGTCCCCCTCCAGGTGGCCGGCGCGACGGCCGGCGCGCTGGCAGGATCCCGCTGATGCCCGACTTCCCGAACCTGGACCACTGGCTGCCCCAGGTCCCACCGACTCCTCGCCGGCCCGCGCCGCCGCATGACGCGCGCCACGTCGTCGAGGACGACTTCGCCCGCCTCGAGCCTCGCCTCGGCGACTGGCGCGAGGTGCGCTCGGGCCGCGGCGGCCCCGGCCGGACGTGGTTCCGCCACTTCGCCGGGACGTCCTGGCTGGCCGAGGCGACGGGGGACCGCCGGCCGCTCGGGATCCTCGTGGGGTTCCGGTCGGCGGACCGGCCGGCGGAGGCCACCCTCCACCTGGTCGCGGTCGATCCCGAGTTCCGCCGCCGGGGCATCGGCCGCGACCTCGTGGAGCGCTTCGCGGCCCAGCTCGGAGGGGCCGGAGCGGCGACGGTGACGGCCACTTGCCGACCCGACGACCGGATCGCCGTCGCGTTCTTCACCGCGCTCGGCTTCGAGCCGCAGGACGGCCCTGGCAGCTCCCGCATCTACGGCCTCCCGGCCTTCGCCGACTGGGACGGCCGCGGCGAGGACCGGGTCCTGCTGGCCCGATCGATCGGCGGCTGACGGCCCGGCGAACGCTCGTGGCCTCCCCCCGGCGGACCCGTGGCCGCGCGGGAGGGTCTCGGCTCGGGCGCGCCGGGGCGCTCCGACGGGCTACGCTCGGCCCGCCTCGATCTCCTCGGCCACCGCCCCGGGCGTCAGCTGCTCGGTCAGCAGCCGCCGGAAGCGGGCCGCCTGCTCCGGCGGCGGCACAAGCTCGAGCCAGCGCCGCAGGAGTCGCTCTCCTTCGAAGTAGACGAAGACGTACGTCCGCCACAGGGGATGGGAGATGAACTCGAGGCGCTTCGCGGCGCGATCCGGCGTGGAGAGGAGCCGCCGTTCCAGGTAGGCGAGGACCTCCTCGCGCGGCGCCTCGTCGGCGTGGAGCAGGAGGGCGGCATTCCCGGCCACGCCGCGGACCGCGGCCAGGGCCCGCGAGATGGCGACCTGGCGGCCGGCCGTCTCGCGCGCCGCGGGCGCATCGCCAGCCACGGGCAGCCCGGCCAGGCGGTACACGTCGACCAGGAGGTCGGCTTCCTCGCCGGGCGGGACGGCGAACCGCTTGCCGAGATCGGCGAGGCCCTCGGAGAGGAGGCATTCGGGCGCGTTGATCGCCAGGACGCTGGCCTCCATCCGGCCCAGGCCGTCGACGAGGTGCGCCTCGTGCCAGGCGTGCTCGAGGTGGTGGCCGGGATACGTCTCGTGGGGGAGCACGGCGAGGAGGTCGGCTGCCCGGATCGGCAGGTCCGTGTTCAGGTCGACGCGGCTGCGCAGGCCGCCGTCGTACCAGTTGTAGCCGCTCCAGGGCTGGTCGCGCACCAGCGAGACGGCCAGCCCCTCGCCCGGCGGCAGGCCGAAGAGCGCCTCCGACCGGCGTCGGAATCCGGGCAGAAGCGCGTCCACGACTCCCCTGACGCGCTCGACGGGAATCGTGAACCGCTCGTCCCAGGCGGCGAGGCGGGCGGAGAGCGGGCCGTCGCCCGGGAGCAGGTCCTCGAGGTCCGCCGCCGCCCCGTCGAAGACCGCCTCGGGCGTGCGCTCCGGGCGGAGGTCGAAGCAGGCCGTCACGTGCTCCAGGTAGGGAAGGGCGTCGCCGGCCAGCGCCCGCGCCTGGGTCTCGAGGGCGAGGAGCTGGACGTCGAGCCAGCGCCGGCGATCGGCCTCCCCCACGTCGAGGGCCACCCGTGCCCGCAGCGCGGCGGCGTCGTCCGCCAGGCGCTCCGGCGAGCGCAGCTGCTCCAGGTCGACCTGCGCCTTGAGGTCCGCGGGTCCGAAGTAGCCGTCGACGAGCCCGGCGACGCGCTGGTCGAGGCGCAGGACGAGGAGGAGGTACTCCCGGGCGACGGGATCGGGGACGGGGACCTCCCGCTCGCCACCGACGGCCGGCGTGCGCGCGGCGGTCATCGGCGCCCCCTCCACGCCACGCTCCGGGCCGCGCTCCGGCGACACCTCATCGCTGCATCCGCTCCGGGCGGGGCGCCCGGAGCCGGTGGGCGCCGGCGTCGTGGCGGGCGGCTTCCTCGCGGGCCTCGCGGACGCGAGCCGCCAGCTCGTCGACCTCGGGCGGAACGTCGAACCGGGCGCGGCCGCCGGCGCCTCCCGATTCCGCGGCCGCCGGGGTCGCTTCCCGCTCGCGGCCCGGCAGGGCACCCATCCCCTGGCCCGCCCCGAAGCCCCCGGTCTCGCCGCGGAACGGCATCTTCTGGCGTTCGACGGCGTCGAGGCTCATCCGGAGTGCGGCCGTCTTCTGCTGCGCCACCTCGGCGACGTAGGCGGCCTCCTCGTCGGGCGTCATCGGACGGCCCCGGACCACGTCCCGCGGCTTGCCGACCGCCAGCCAGGCCAGGTGGTACCGGTCCATGCTCCCCCACGCCGCGGCCAGGGTGTCGTCCGACAGCTGGAGCCACAGGCGGAGGGCCCCGATGGACGGTGCCGCTTCGAGGCGCTCGCCCTCGGCGATGAGGCGCTTCGTCTGCTCGATGAGCTCGTCGCGGGTCATCCCCGGAGTCTAGGGGCGCCGACCCGCTCGCGCCCGGGTCGGGCCCACGCGGCGGCGCGCGGACACGGCGCCCGGGTCGGCCCGACGCGGCGGCGGATCGTCATCGGGCCCGCATCCATGGCCAGGGTCAGCCGCCGGAGGCGGCCACGATCCAGGCCTCGCGCGCCTCGCGGAGGCGGCGCGCCCACGGACCAGGGATGCCGCCGGTGATCGCGACGCCGTCGAGGCTGACGACCGGGAGCGCGCCCGCCACCGACGAGCAGAGGAGGACCTCGTCGGCCGCCATCACGTCCGCCGGCGTCAGCCATGCCTCCGCTGCGGGCAGCGCGAGCGACGCGGCACCCTCCGGGCGGAGGAGCCAGTCGCGGGTCGTGCCGGCCAGGATCCCCGCGGCGAGGGGCGGCGTCAGGAGCCGGCCCGCCGCGAGGATCGCCAGGTTCGACGTGGTCGCCTCCGCAACGTGCCCGTCGAGCGTCAGGGTGAGCGCGTCGTCGGCCCCGGCGCGCTCCGCCTCCAGCTTCGCATGGACGTGATCCGCGCGCGAGATGGTCTTGACGGCCGCGAGCGGGTGTCCCGGATCGCGCCGACCGCTCCAGGTGATGAGGCGGACGCCCCGTCGCAGCAGCTCGACGGCGGGGGGCACGTGCGGCCAGGCCTGGACCGCGACGGTCGGACGCAGGCCGCGCCAGCCCCCCGGGAGCAGCCCGCGAGCTGCCGGGGCACCGCGCGTGACGGTGATCCGCACCGTCGCGTCGACGGGCGCGTTCTCGGCCACCACCGCGGCGATCGCCGCATCCAGCTGCTCGTCCGACCACGGTACGGGGATCGCCAGGACGCCGAGCCCCTCGCGGAGGCGCGCCAGGTGCAGGCCGAGCTCGATGGCGACGCCTCGCCGGACGCGCAGTGTCTCGAAGACCCCGTCGCCCAGCTGGAAGCCCCGGTCGCCGACGAGCAGCACCGGCCGCGTCGCGGCGACGAGCGACCCGTCGACCCATGCGACCGACCTGCCCGCGTCGTGCGGCGCCGGCACCTCGCGACCCGTCTCGATCATCCGACCGCCTCTCCATCCACGGTGGCCCCGATCGCCCGCAGCGGCCCGCGTGCCTTCGCCCGCGTCTCCTCCCACTCGGCCGCCGGGTCGCTCCGCCAGGTGATGCCGCCGCCAACGTGGAGCGACAGCTGCCGCCCGTCCGCGACGAAGGTCCGGATCAGGATCGAAGAGCCCATCGCCCCGCCTCCGTCCACCCAGAGCGCTGCGCCGCAGTATGGGCCGCGGCGGACGGGCTCGAGCGATTCGATGAGCGCCATCGCCCGGATCTTGGGCGCCCCGGTGATGGAGCCGCCGGGGAAGGTCGCCGCCAGGAGGTCGAACGCGTCGCGGCCTGGAGCCAGGCGGCCGGCGACCGTCGACACGAGGTGCTGGACCGACGGCGTGCGCTCCAGCCGCCAGAGCCGCGGCACGCGGACGCTCCCCGGGCGGCAGACGCGCCCCAGGTCGTTGCGCAGGACGTCGACGATCATCGTGTTCTCGGCGCGGTCCTTCTCCGAGGCGAGCAGCTCGGCGGCGAGACGGCGGTCCTCGGCCCGGGTCCGACCCCGGGGCCGGGTGCCCTTGATCGGGTCCGTCCGGACAACGCCGGCAGCGTCGAGGGCGAGGAACGGCTCGGGCGACGCCGAGATGATGGCCCGCCGCGAGGCGGCAGCGCCGACGGGGCCGCCCGCGGCGATCCCGAGATCGAGGTAGGCGGCGAAGGCCGCCGGCTCCCCGGCCCGGAGGCGGCGGAAGACGGGCCACGGGTCGGCGGTGAAGGCGGCGACGAGGCGGCGGGTCAGGTTGGCCTGGTAGAGCTCGCCGGCGGCGATCGCGACCCGCACCGCCTCCACCCGGGCCTCCCAGCCTCGCCGGTCGGTGTCCGAGCGAAAGACAAGCCGCGGGAACGGCGCCTCGCCGCGGAGCGGCACGCGCACGCCCGCCTCTGCCCGCGCCCGGACCCCTGCCAGGGCGCGCTCGAGCGCGCCGTCGTCTCGGTCGACCGCCCGGCCGGCGAGGAACGCCCGCCCGTCGCGCCCGTCCCAGGCGATCGCCCAGGCGTGCAGGCCCAGCCGCAGGTCGGGCAGCCCCTGGTCGTCGATCGCCTGCGCCGGGAGGTGCTCCAACCGCCGGCCCAGGTCGTACCCGAGGTGCCCCACCAGCCCGCCGGCGAAGGGCGGCGCGCCCGGCGGCAGCGGCGACCGATCGAGGCGAGCGAGCGCAGCGCGCGCCTCCGCGAAGGGATCGTCGCCCGGCGGTGAGCCCTCCAGCACCGCCACCGGCTGGGCGGTCAGGATGGACCAGCGCGCGGCCCGGCCGGGCCGCGCGCTCTCCAGGAGGGCGAGGCCGGGCAGGTCCCGGAAGGCATCGGCGGCGTCGGCCGGCGCGATGCCATCGAGGGCGGGCAGCCGCTCGAGGACAGCGTGCGGCGTGGCAGCGGTACGAGCGGGGGCCATGGGCGCGATCATGGTAGTGAACCTTGGGCGGGCCCAGGCTCGTAGACTCGACGTCGGACACGACAGCATGAGGGCACCATGCGCGCACGAGAGCACGGGATCGTCGTCGGTCGGCTGCAGCCCGGCCCGCTGAACGCGATCACCGACGTCGCCGGCGTGCGGGTCGGACACAGCACGCTCATCGGGGGCGAGGGGCCGCTCGTGATCGGTGAAGGACCGGTCCGGACCGGCGTCACCGTCGTCGTCCCCCACGACGGCGATGCCTTCATCGAGCCTGTCTTCGCCGGCTGCCACCGCCTCAACGGGAACGGCGAGCTCACTGGCCTCGAGTGGATCCGGGAGTCCGGGCTCCTGACCAGCCCGATCGCGATCACGAACACGCACGCCGTCGGCGTCGTGCGCGACGCCCTCATCGCCCACGCCATCCGCCACCACCCGCCGCGGGCCGAGTTCTGGTCGCTCCCCGTGGTCGGGGAGACGTTCGACGGCGTCCTCAACGACATCAACGGCTTCCACGTCCGTCCCGAGCACCTCGACGCGGCGCTCGACGGGGCGGCCGGCGGCCCCGTCGGCGAAGGCGCGGTCGGGGGCGGGACCGGGATGATCTGCCACGAGTTCAAGGGCGGGATCGGGACGGCCTCCCGGATGGTCCCCGAGGAGACCGGCGGCTGGACCGTGGGCGCCCTCGTCCAGGCCAACTACGGGAGCCGCGAGCTCCTGCGGATCGACGGGGTCCCGATCGGCGAGGCGATCCCCACCAGCGACGTCCCCAGCCCGTGGGACGCCGCCGACGCCCTGGCCCGGCCGGCCGGCCGGCCCGGTGGGGCGGAGCCGGGCACCGGCTCGATCATCGTGATCGTCGCGACCGACGCGCCGCTCCTGCCCCACCAGTGCCAGCGGCTGGCCCAGCGGGCCGGCCTGGGGATCGCCCGGATGGGCGGCATCGCCTCGACGGGCTCGGGCGACATGTTCGTCGCCTTCGCGACCGGCAACCGGGGCCTGCCCGAGGCGTCGCGCGAGCCGCAGCCGCGGCTCGTCATCGACGTGCGGATGGTCGACGACGCCCGCATGACACCGCTCTTCCAGGCGACCGTCGAGGCGGTCGAGGAGGCGATCGTCAACGCCCTGCTCGTCGCCCCGACGATGGCCGGGGCCGACGGCATCACGGCCCACGGCCTCGAGGGCGAGCGGGTGGTCGAGATCATGGCCCGCTACGGACGGGGACCGAGGGCCGCGGGCTGACGTGCCCGCCCTCCCAGCCTGACGGTCAGCCCTTCTCGATGGGGACGCCGACGAGGCTCCCCCATTCGGTCCCATCGCGCCGGGCGAACGCGGCGAGCCGCTCCCGGCACGCGGCCGCGGCCCGGGCCGCCTGGCCGGCCATCCACGGATCGACCCGCGGCGTGTCCTCGATCGTCACCGTCGGCCCGTAGGCGCTGGCGGCGAGGACGAACCCGGAGGCGTTCCGGTAGTCGGCCAGCCAGTTCGCCTGCAGGGCGACGAGGGCGTCGACGACGACGCCGCGGTCGAAGAGCCAGTCGAGATGGCGCGCGTTGAGGGCGTCGACGAGGTCGTCGAGGCGAGCCGGCCGGCCGCGCTCGATGCGGGCGACGAGATGGAGGATCCGCAGGGTGGCGAAGGGGTCGCCCGACTCCGCGACGACCGGTGGGGCGATGTCCGAGTCTGGGAAGCCGGCAGGCAACGGTCGCAGGCGGAGGTCGCCCGGGGCGGCCGTGGGTCGGTCGATCATGACGATTGGGAATTCCTAGTCATGAGGTCGGGATTGGAGGCCGACGATAGCACACGTCCGGCCACCTTCCCGGCGTCGTCGCGCAGGCAGGCCCGCCCGGCGCGACGGCCGGTGCCACGCGGGGCCGTTGGTCCCGCGGCCGGCGCGGTCCTCCGGCACTTCACAGCGGCCGGCGCGGTCCTCTGGCACTTCACAGCGGCCGGCGGGGCCTCCAGAATCGGCACGTGCGACGATGTCGCGCGGCGAAGCCGTCGGTGGTGCGCCGGTGCGCATCCTGCCCCGCGGAGGTGCTGCGATGTCGGACGAAGTGCTCGTCGCCTATGCCACGCGCCACGAGTCGACGCGGGGGATCGCGGCCGCCATCGCGGACGTCCTCGCGGCGGCCGGCCTGAAGGTCTGCCTGGAGGCCGTCGACGCGGTCGGCGACCTGCGCGCCTACCGGGCCGCGATCATCGGTTGCAGTGTCTTCGGCGGGGAGTGGATGGCAGGCGCGCATGCCTTCCTGGCCGCCCACGAGCGGCAGCTGGAGTCCATGCCCGTGTGGCTCTTCGCGTCCGGCCCCTCGGAGCCGGTCCCCGTCGGGACCACGGTCGAGGTGTCGCGGGACCTCGTGGCCGTGATCGAGCGGATCGGCCCCCGCGACGTGGCCCTGTTCGCCGGGTCGCTCCAGCCGCACCACCTCGCGGCGGGCCTCCGCGTCCTCGCCAGGCTCTCCCGGTCCAGCTTCACCGAGCACCGCGACCGGGAGGCGGTGGACCGCTGGGCCCGGCAGGTGGCGGTCGAGCTCGCCGTGCCCGAGGTGAAGAAAACCTGATCGCGCCGCCACCCGTTCTGCGGGCGGATGGTGCATCGTTCGGGCACCATGGACGACGACCGCCTCCGCGCGCCCGACGGGCGCGATGTCCCTGCCTCCCCGACGACGCCGGGATGGGTGGCGCCGCCGCCGCCCCGGGGACGACGCGTCATGGCGGTCGTCTCCGTCCTCCTCGCCGCCCTCATCGTCTTCTCGCTCGGCGTCTCGATCGGCCAGGCCGGCGCCGGGGGCGGCGCCGGCGCGACGCCCTCGCCATCCTATTCACCCACCGCTGGAGCGCCCGAGTGGCGCCTCCTCGACCAGGCCTATGGCCTCCTCAGCCAGCACTACGTGGACCCCTCGGCGCTCGACGCGCTCAAGCTCGAGCGCGGCGCGCTCGCCGGGATGACCGAGAGCCTCGACGACCGCGGGCACACCGGCTACCTGACGCCCGACCAGGTCAAGGAGCGCGACGACTCCCTCTCCGGGACGTTCGTCGGGGTGGGGGCCGTGCTGGACCAGCAGGATGGCGCCATCGTCATCGTCCGGGTCCTGCGCGACACGCCGGCGGAGCGGGCCGGCCTGAAGCCGGGCGACCAGATCGTCAGCGTCGACGGCGTCGCCGTCGCCGGGCAGACGGTCGACGAGGTCGTCGGCAAGGTGCGAGGCCTGGAGGGCACGCAGGTGACCCTCGAGCTCAAAGCGCTCGACGGCGGCACCAGGACGCTCACCATCACCCGGGCCAAGCTGGTCCTGCCCGTGGTGTCGTGGGCCTTCGCGCCGGGGACCCGGGACGTCGTGCTGCGGCTCGAGTCCTTCTCCTCGGGAGCGGCGAAGGCGACCCGGACGGCCCTCGAGGAGGCGCTCGCCGGCGGCGCCCAGGGGCTCGTCCTCGACCTGCGGGGAAACCCGGGTGGCTACGTCAACGAGCCGGTCGACGTGGCCAGCCAGCTGCTCGCCAGCGGCGTCGTCTACCTGTCCGTCGACCGGAGCGGGAAGCAGACGCCCCACGAGGTCGACGGCAAGGGGATCGCCACCACGATCCCGCTCGTGGTCCTCGTCGACGGCCAGACCGCGAGCTCGGCCGAGATCCTCACCGGCGCCCTCCAGGACGCCGGGCGCGGGGTCGTCGTCGGCGTCAAGACGTACGGGACCGGCACGGTCGTCAGCACCTACCCGCTCGCGGACGGGGGCGCCCTGACCATCGGCACGGAGCGCTGGCTGACCCCAAGGGGTCGGGCGATCTGGCGGGAGGGGCTGGTCCCAGACCAGGTCGTGGAGCTGCCAACCGGCGCCTCGATCGTCGTGCCGGACGACTTCGCGACGCTGGGCAGCGGCGGGATCGCCGCGACCCGGGATGCGCAGCTGAAGGCGTCGCTGGCCGCTCTCGATCGCGAGCAGGCGGGGCAGCGCATCGGGCCGGCGACCGGCGATCGACCCCTCGCCCGGGCCGCCTGAGTCCCGCGCCCGGGAGGTCCCGACCGACGGCTGAGACCGCGCCGACCGCGAAGCCGGGCCGGAGGCGGTCGGCCTACAGCAGCTCGTGGTTGGCGGTCGCCGTCGGCTTGCCCTCCGCCGGTCGCGGCTCCTCGCCGGGGCCGTACGCCGCCGCGGCGCCGCCGTCCCCTGCCTCGAGGACGGGGAGCGGCCGGCCGGCCTGCCCCTCCAGGGCGCCGACGCCGTAGGGCACCCACTTCGACGGATCCTGGAGGCGGTGGGCCTCCTCGTTCCCGCGGGCGTGCGTCTCGATGAACCCGGCCGGCTCGATCCACATCCGCTTGCCGTCGAGGAGGGCGGTGATCCCCTCCTGGCCGGGCTCCGGCCGCGGGTTCTGGCACCAGCGGCAGGTCGCCCGGTCGTGGGGCGTGTAGCTGGCCGGCTCCTCGTAGGTCGTGATGTAGCCCTCGTAGTTGCGGAGCACGACCTTGTGGTCCGAGTAGGAGATCAGGTAGTTCGGCATGACCGGGATCTTTCCGCCACCGCCGGGGGCGTCGACGATGTACTGCGGCACCGCGTACCCGGACGTATGCCCGCGCAGCCCCTCGATGATCTCGAGGCCCTTGCCGACCGGCGTCCGGAAGTGGCCGGCCCCTTCGACGAGGTCGCACTGGTAGATGTAGTACGGCCGGACCCGGATCTCGACGAGCTTCTGGACGAGGTCGCGCTGGATATGGACGCAGTCGTTGACCCCGGCCAGGAGGACGGACTGGTTGCCCAGGGGGACGCCGGCCCGGGCAAGGGTGTCACAGGCCCGCGCCAGCTCGGGCGTGATCTCGTTGGGGTGGTTGACGTGGATGTTCATCCAGACCGGGTGGTACTTCGCCAGCATCTCGCCCAGCTCCTGGTCGATCCGCTGGGGGAGGAAGACGGGCACCCGGGAGCCGATCCGGACGATCTCCACGTGGGGGATCTCGCGGAGCCCGCGCAGCACGGACTCGAGGAGCCTGGGGGCCAGGGTGAGGCCGTCGCCGCCGGAGATCAGGACGTCGCGGATCTGCGGCGTGCGGCGGATGTAGTCGAGCTGTGCCTCGTGCTCGCGGCGATTGAAGTTCTGGCCGGGGTCGCCGACGATCCGGCTC
Source organism: uncultured Chloroflexia bacterium (assembly GCA_963821235.1). Lineage (GTDB taxonomy): Bacteria > Chloroflexota > Limnocylindria > Limnocylindrales > CSP1-4 > CTSoil-043. The sequence continues at coordinate 845,582 of CAWGCS010000001.1, read as the reverse complement.
CGCGTGCAGTAGCGGCAGTAGCTGGCGCACTGGGTCGTGACGAGCATCAGGACCCGGTCGGGGTAGCGATGGACGAGCCCGGGCACCGGCGAGTGGCGGTCCTCGGCGAGCGAGTCCTCCATCATGCCGGTGAAGGCCCGCAGCTCGGAGCCGACGGGGATCACCTGGCGCCGGATCGGGTCGTCGGGGTCGTCGGGATCGATGAGCGACACGAAGTACGGGGTGATGTCGACGCGGAACTTGTCCGGCGCTGAGAGGCCCTCCCGCTCGTCGTCGGTCAGGTTGAGGACCTGCTCGAGCTCCTCGAGCGTGTTGAGGCGCTTGGAGAGCTGCCAGCGCCAGTCGTTCCACTTCTCGTCCGGGACGTCCTCCCAGGTGCGGGCTCGCCGGCTCACGGCGGGCTTCCCGTCGGGACCCAGGCGCCTGGCGGGATCGCGCAGGTTGACGAACGGGGCCTCGTCGGCCGCCCGCGCGGCGACCGCCGCCGTGATCTCCGTCGCGTCCATCGTTCGGTCGTCCCCTCGCCCGGCCCGCGGGCCCGGCCTTGGCATGCATGTCGTCCCGCCCCCCGACTGCATAGATCTTATGCAGCGTGCATGTCCAGCGGATGATAGCCGCCCACGACGGGAGGGTCCAGCCCGGAGGGACGTTCTGCAGGGGACAGGACCATTGGTGCGTGGTTGCGGGCGCGATCGAGGGGTCTATCATCTCCGCGATGCCGATCGGTCCACGACTGGCTCGGGGAGGACTCCAATGATCATTGACCGCAAGGCCATGGCCGGCGCCCTGGCCGCCGCGCTGCTCCTGGCCGCCTGCGGGGGCTCGGCCTCGCCGTCACCCAGCGCCGGCGGGTCGGCCCCGGCCGAGGCGACGGCGACGCCTGCCGTGACCGCCGAGCCGACGGCCGAGGGTGTCGCCACGCCGGAGCCGAACTCCAGCTTCGAGGCCTCGTTCGCGCCCGGAGCCGCCAGCGACCTCGAGGCGCTCCTGCCGACGGACGTGAACGGCGTCGCGTTCACCCGGACCAGCTTCGACGGCCAGTCGATCCCGGGCGGCGTTCCGATCGGCGACACGGAGCTCGAGAAGCTGCTCTCCGACACGGGCAAGTCGCTGAGCGACGTGCGCGTCGCCCTTGCCAGCACGACGGACACGGCCGCCGCGGGCAGCCTCGTGATGGCCATCCAGATCAGGGGGATCGACCCCGGCAAGCTCCAGGAATGGGCGCTCGGCACGTTCGGCGACACCGCTTCCGAGAAGCAGACGATCTCGGGCAAGGACGTCTACGGGGCGGCCGCCGCCGGCTACGCCGCCTACCTCTACCCGAAGGGCGACGTGATCTTCTACGTGGTCACGATCGGCGCCGATGCGAACCTCGCCGCGGCAGTCATCGCCAAGCTCCCCTAACCGTCGAGGGCCGGGTCGCGGCCCCCGCGCACGCCATCGTTGCGAGCCCGGCCGCCGGCCGGGCTCGCCGGTTCCCGGCACGATCCGGGCCGAGCGGCCACACTGGGTGATGGGCGCCGCGACGGCCGGGCCAGGCGCCCGCCCTCGTCCACGCTCGGCCGGCCTCGGAGTTGCGCACGACATGAACGCTCTCAGCGCCGCCGGCTGGGTGGTCCGCATCGCGGGCCTGGCGATGATCGGCCTGGGCCTGGTGATCTGGGCCAGGCTCGCCACCGCGGTCGTGCCGGTGCACATGCTCATCGGGATCGCGCTGGTCGTCGCCCTGTGGGCCGCCGCGGTGCTCGGCGTGCGAGCCGGGGCGAAGCCGGTGCTGGGAGCGATCGCGATCGCCTGGGGACTGCTGACGGCCGCCTTCGGGATGACCCAGGAGCAGATCCTGCCCGGCAGCACGCACCTCGTCGTCGAGGTCGTCCACCTCGGTGTCGGGCTCGTGGCGATGGGTCTCGGCGAGGCGCTCGTGGGCGCCGGGCGCCGGGGAGCGATGGCCGGCGCCTGACCCGGCGGAGGCCCCCTACTCCCCGATCACGCTCCAGAGCAGGCCCATCATGATGAAGAAGCCGCTGAAGAGGGCGATGAGGGCGACGGCGCCGTACGGCGAGTTGGCGACGTTCGGGAACATCGGGATCAGGATGCCGAAGCCGACGACCCAGGCCACCGCGAGGAAGGCGAACAGGTAGCGAGTGCTCGGTCCGGTGATCGCCCGGACCCAGCCGATGGACCCGGCCCGACGCTCCGGCGACATCGCCGCGCGCAGGAAGATCAGGACGAAGCCGCCGGCGATCGCGCCCGCGATCCCGAACTGGATCGGGTGCTGGATCGCCGTGACGAAGATCTGCACCGGGTCGGCCTCCGCACCGAGGTTGGTCGGCCCGCGGCGCCGCTCCTCGGCCGCGCTGCGGATGAACGGGCGGATGATAGCAGCGGCGCCGAGGCCCGGGCCATCGGGTTGCAGGGCTCAGCCCGCGAGCTGCCGGACTCGCTGCCGCCCTCCGGCCCCCCCGGCGCCGCCCCGCGGCGCCGCGCTGGGAGCCGCGTCCCGCCCGAGTCCCCGGTCTGCCCGGTTCCGCCGCAACGGCGCTCGACGAGTCGCCGGAAGCCGAGCCCCCGGCGAGCCGCTGGCGCCATCTCCAGGCGCCGTGGCGAAACGGGGCTTGACATCGCGGCGATCTGTGAGATCGTTCTCACTCAGCGGACTGAGAAGGTTCTCACTCCCGTCGGAGCCGACCGGGCAGAGGGCCCGGAAGCTGCCCCGGGACTTTGCCCCTGAACGGCACAGGAACGGCCCTCATCCGGCCCACAACGTTCCCGACCGACCGCACAACGCTGCACAACCGCCCCAGAACAGCCCAGGAGGTGTCACCGGTGGCTGACCTGACGTCCCTCGTCGACGCGGCGCGCAGCAGCGAGCTCTTCACCGCGCCGCACCTCGAGGCGGACCTCCCCCGCTTCCTCGAGGAGCACGGGGACCGGATCCGGCAGCTCGCCCGGCGCACCGCGGCCGGGGAGTTCGAGCACGTCTTCTTCGTCGGCAGCGGCGGCTCCTGGGCGAACATGTACACGGGCAAGTACCTGCTCGACCGGCTGACCCGGGTCACCTCCGACGTCCTGACCAGCTACGAGCTCGTGTGGCGCAACCCGCCGCGCCTCGGCAGCCGGGCCCTCGTCTTCCTGGCCTCCTACTCGGGCGCGACGGAGGACACGCTGGCCGCGCTGCGCCATGCCAACAGCCTCGGCGCCCACACGGTGGCGATCGCGAAGCGCCGGCCGAGCCCGATGGCGGCCGAGGCGGCCGAGCTGCTCGACTACGACTCCCCGGCCCTCTACATCATGCCCCTCGCGGCCGTCACCCTCTTCGCCTTCGAGCTCGCCCTCCAGGTCGAGACGCCCAAGCGCGACGAGGTGGAGGCCGCGCTCGCCCAGCTCCCGCAGCTCCCGGCCATCCTCGGTCGGGCCTACCGGGACGGCGAGCCGGCGGCCCTGGCCCAGGCGAGGAGGTTCCTCAGCTCGACCTCGCTCACCGTCCTCGCCGCCGGGCCCCTCTACGGCCTCGGCTACAAGTTCGCCCTGACCGTGTTCATGGAGAACATCCGGGTCAACGGCTCCATCATCGAGGCGGCCGAGCTCCGCCACGGCCCGGCCGAGGCCCTCGAGCGCCAGCGCCTGGACATCGTCGCCCTCCTCGGGACCGACGAGTCCCGCGAGCTGACCCTCCGGGCGATCAGGATCGCCGAGGACAACGGCGCCCGCGTCCTGGTCCTGGACGCCGCCGACTACGCAGGCCTCCACCCCCTGCTGGCGCCCTTCGTGCTCCTCGTGCCGCTGCAGTGGTTCACCGTCTACTCCGCCCTGCTGCGCGGGATCACCGATCTCGACGAGCGCGTCTTCATGGGCCACGGCGTCCTCGCCGCCGGCCCCGACGCCACCTGGCCGTAGGCAACCCCAGCATCGCCGATCCTGCGTCGGCGACCCCAGGCCCCGCGCCCGAAAGGAGCACCGCCATCGTGACCACCGCCGCCACCCTCCCCCTCAAGCCGCTCCCGACCGAGCACCGCCACGGGCTCGACATCGCCCTCGGCCAACGCCCCGAGATCGAGGCCCTCGCAGCCCGCGTCGTCGCCGCCGGGCTGAAGAACGTCTTCCTGACCGGGAGCGGCGGCGGGCTCCTCACCCACACGCCCGTCCAGTACATCCTCGAGCGGGGCACCGCGCGCTTCCCGACCTTCGCCTACTCGGCCAACGAGCTGATCTTCCGCGAGCCGGCGGCGCTCGGCTCCGGGAGCCTCGTCCTGGTCGCCTCCAACACCGGCACGACCCCCGAGGTCGTCGAGGCCGGCGGGTTCGCCCGGGCGCGCGGCGCGACCGTCGTCTCGTACACGCGACTGGCCGAAAGCCCCCTCGCCCAGGCGAGCGACGCCGCCTTCGCCTACGGCGACGACAAGGGCATCGGCGACCCGAAGCAGACCGCCGAGGCGCTGACAGTCCTCGCCATCCTGCGGGCGACCGGCGACCTCGCGCCCGAGGCGTACGACGCCCACCTGCGAGCGCTCGACGCGCTTCCCGACGCCCTCCTCGACGCCGTCCGTCAGTCCGAGGACCTCAACCATCGCATCGCCGAGGCCCTCAAGGACGAGCCGATCATCTACGTCCTGGGCTCCGGTCCGAACGTCGGCGTCGCCTACTGCCTGGCCATGTGCTACCTCCAGGAGATGCAGTGGAAGCACGCCGCGCACTTCGACGCGGCGGAGTTCCTCCACGGCGCGATGGAGGTCGTGACCGACGAGACCGCGGTGATCCTGTACCTCGGCGAGGAGGCCACCCGGCCCATCGACGAGCGGGCCAAGCGCTTCCTCGACCGCTACACCCGGAAGGCCTGGTACGTCGACGCGCGCGATCTCGCCTTGCCCGGCATCGAGCCGGCCATGCGGCCGTTCGTGTCCACCTACGCCCTCTTCGCCCTCCAGTCCCGCCTGGCGGAGCACTTCGAGGCCGTCCGCGGCCACGACCTCAAGGACCGCCGCTACATGTTCAAGGTCGAGTACTGAGATGCGGCTCCTCGGCGCCGGCGACAACGTCGTCGACCGCTACCGCGACCTCGGGTTGATGTATCCGGGCGGCAACGCCCTGAACGTCGCCGTGGCCGCGGCCAGGGGTGGCGCCGCGGCGGCGTACGTCGGGGCGGTCGGGACCGACCGCGCCGGAGACGTCGTCCTGGCTGGCCTCCGGGCCGAGGGAATCGACGTCAGCCGCGTTCGCGTCGTCGAGGGCCCGAACGCGTACGCCGACGTGATGCTGGTCGAGGGCGACCGCGTCTTCATCGGCGCCGATCCCACCATCTCGCGGTTCCGGCTCGACGCGGACGACCTCGCCTTCGCGAGCGAGCTTCGACCTCGTCCACACCGGTGACTGCAGCATGCTCGAGGATCAGGTCGCCGACCTGGCGGCCGTCGCACCCCTCTCCTTCGACTTCTCCGTCCACCGCGACCCGGCCTACCTCGAGCCGATCCTTCCCCACCTCGCGGTCGCCTGCTTCTCGGCCAGCGACCTGGACGAGGAGAGCGCCCTCGACCTCCTCGCCAACGCCGTGGCCCGCGGTCCGCGGCTCGCCCTCGCCACCCGCGGGACCGCGCCCGCCCTGCTCCACGACGGACGGCGGACGTGGCGTCAGTCGGTCGTCGGGGGACGCGTCGTCGACACGCTCGGTGCCGGCGACTCCTTCATCGGTCGCTTCCTCGTCGGCGTGATCGCCGGCGAGGACCCGGCCGTGGCGCTGCACGCCGCGGCATCCGCCGCGGCGACGACCTGTGGCCAGTACGGGGCGTTCGGGCACGGGAGCCCGCTCGACCCGGCGCGATCCGGGACGCCGACCACCCCGGCCCCGTGAGCGCGCACAGCATCGACTCGGCACACAAGGAGGAGAACGTGCGGATCAGCACCCGGGCGAATCGGCCCTTCGGCCGGTTCCTCGCCATCACGATGACGGTGGGGCTCGTCGCGGCCGCCTGCGGCGGTGGCGCCACGACCGCCCCCACGACGGGGCCCACCACGGCGCCCGCGACCCAGGCACCCGGCGAGAGCGCGACGCCCGCGCCGGCGGCCCTCGAGGGCAGCATCGTCTTCCTGCACAAGTACTCGGATCCTCGCTACGCCCCGTACTTCGAGGCGGTCGTCGCCGCCTACGAGACGGCGAACCCCAAGGTCACGATCGAGATCCAGGCCGAGAGCGACCAGGGCGTGAAGGACAAGCTCCGCGTCCTGGCGGCCTCGAAGCAGCTCCCCGACATCTACTTCTCGTGGGCCGGCGACTTCTCCAAGAAGTTCGTCCGCGGCGGCCTGGCCAAGGACCTCACCGGCGACGTCACCGGCGCCTGGAAGGACAGCTTCGTCCCCGCCGCGCTCGACGCCTACACCTACGACGGCAAGCTGTACGGCGTGCCGGTCACCCTCGACGCGAAGTACATGGCCTACAACACGAAGCTCTTCGCCGACAACGGCGTGGCCGTCCCGACGAACGCTCGACGAGCTCCTGGCGGCCTGCGACACGTTCAAGGCCAAGGGCATCGAGCCGATCGCCTTCGGCAACCAGTACGGCTGGCCGGCGATCCACTACCTCACCCAGCTGAATCCCTACTTCGTCCCCGCCGCCACCATGCAGAAGGACTACGATCCGGCGACGGGCGAGTTCACCGATCCGGGCTACCAGAAGGCGCTCGAGGCCTTCGTGGACATCAACACCCACTGCCTGACGGCGGGCGCCAACGGCATCAGCCACGAGGCCGCCCAGGCGCAGTTCCTGGCCGGCAAGTCGGCGATGCACCTCATCGAGTCGGTGGAGTTCTTCGCCCTGACCGAGAAGGGCGGCGCGCCGGCCGACCTCGCCAACAACTGGAGCTTCTTCAAGCTCCCCGCGCCCGCCAGCCCGGCCGGCGACGTCGACTACCTCGAGGGCGCCCCGGACGGCTTCCTCGTCAACCCCGAGTCCCAGCACCTCGACATCGCGATCGACTTCCTGAAGTTCCTCACCAGCGCGGACAACGCCACGAAGCTCGTGACGGACCTCGGCTGGCTGAGCCCGGTCAAGGGATCCGCGACCGCCGACAACACCTTCGCCCAGAACGTGACCGTCATCGAGGACATCGCCAAGGCCAAGGGCATGGCGATCTGGCTCGACACCGTCACCAACATCGACGTGGCCAACGCCTACCTCAACGGCGCCCAGGCCATCCTCGACGGCACGAAGACGCCGGCCCAGGTCATGGACGACGTCCGCGCCGCCGCCGCCAAGGCCAAGACCGAGACCCAGTAGACGGTCCCGGGCGGACGGCGCACCGGCGCCGTCCGCCCGGACCTTCACCCAGCCGCGAGGCAAGCACCGATGTCCCAGACGTCGCGACTCGGCCGCTGGTCGATGCTCCTGTGGGTCGCCCCCGCGGTCCTGCTGCTGGCCGTCTTCGTCTACTACCCCGTCGTCGACAACCTCCACCTGAGCCTCTACCGCTGGAACGCCTTCTCCCCGAAGGAGATCTGGGTCGGGCTCGACAACTACGCCGCCCTCGCGGCCGATCCCATCTTCTGGAGCTCGCTCTTCAACAACGTCGCCTATGCGACCGTCTCGGTCATCTGCCAGGTCGGCGGCGGCCTCGTCCTGGCGGCCGTGCTCGAGGAGCTGATCCGCGGACGCTGGAAGGACTTCTTCCGGACCGTCTACTTCATCCCCGCCGTCATCTCCCTGACCATCGTCGGCCTCCTCTTCCAGTTCATGTACAACCCCCAGATCGGGCTCGTGAACGGGGTCCTCGACATCCTCGGCCTCGACAGCTGGAAGCACTCCTGGCTGGGCGAGTCGGCGACGGCGATCTGGTCGATCATCGCCATGAGCCAGTGGCAGTCCGTCGGCTACGTGATGGTCCTCTTCATCGTGGCCATGCAGCGGATCCCGCGCGAGCTGTACGAGGCCGCCTACATCGACGGCGCCTCCCGCATCCAGGCGTTCCGCAAGATCACGGTGCCGCTCGTGCGCGAGATGACCCTCCTGGCCATGATCATCACCGTGTCGGGCGCCTTCCTCGTCTTCAACGAGGTCCAGGTGATGACCGCCGGCGGGCCCAACAACGCCAGCCACACGCTCGGGACCTGGCTCTACAAGTCGGCCTTCTTCAACGACCAGATGGGCTACGCGGCCGCCATCGCGGTCGTGATCTTCGTGATCACGCTGGCTGCGTCGATCCTCCAGCTCTTCCTGGGCCGGGGCAAGGCGGTGCAGTACTGATGGCCGGCAACGTGGCGCGCCCGCGCTACCAGCAGGGCACCGGGCGATCGGTGGCCGGCTCCATCGGCCGGACCATCGCCTACGTGGTCCTCATCGTCCTGGCGGTGGCCATCATCTACCCGCTCGTCTGGATGGCCCTCAACGGCTTCAAGTCCAACGCCGAGCTCTTCGGCGACGCCTGGGGGCTGCCCACCACGTGGCGCTGGGAGAACTTCGCCAAGGCCTGGAACCTGGGCGTCGTCCGCTACCTGATGAACAGCGTCATCGTCACCGGCGGCTCGGTGGTCACCACGATCCTCTTCAGCTCCATGGCGGCCTACGCCCTGACCCGTCACCGGATCCCCTTCGCGGGCCCCATCACCGTGCTCCTGCTCGGCGGCATGATGCTGGCCCCGACGGTCGCCCTGATCCCGCTCTTCCGGTTGCTCCAGGCGCTCGGAATCTTCGACACGTACTGGGCCCTCATCGTCCTCTACACGGCCTTCCGGATCCCCTTCACCGTCTTCCTCATCCGGGCCTACATGATCACGCTCTCCCGGGAGATGGAGGACGCAGCGATCGTCGACGGGGCCAACCGCTGGCAGGTCTTCTGGCTGGTGGTCATGCCGCTCTCGCGGCCGATCATCGTCTCGGCCGCCCTCCTCCAGGCGCTCTTCGCCTGGAACGAGTTCGTCTTCGCCCTGGTCTTCATCAACGACGGCGACCTCAAGACCCTGCCCGTCGGCCTGCTCGCCATGCAGGGACGCGTCCTCTCCGACTGGCCGGTCCTCTTCGCCGCCCTCACGATGGCGGCCATCCCGATGATCGTCCTCTTCCTGTTCGGCCAGCGCCAGTTCATCCGGGGCCTCAGCGAGGGCTTCGGCAAGTAGGACGGCCGAAACGCCGCCCGCCCGAGCATGTAGCCTCCTCGGGACATGGGACGCCGCGAGCTTCCGGATCACGCGACCCTTGACGACGTCGCCCGCAGCGCGGGGGTCTCGAGGGCGACGGCAGCCCGCGCGCTGGGCGGCTACGGGAGCGCCAGCGCCGCCGCCCGGGCCCGCGTCCTCGCCGCCGCCGAGGCGCTCCGCTACCGCCCCAACGCGGTGGCGCGGAGCATGAAGTCGGGCTCCACGGCCACCCTCGGCGTGGTCATCTCCGACATCCAGCTCGCCTTCTTCGCCCAGGCCGTCCGCGGCATCGCCGACGCCGCGCACGCGGAGGGCTTCGAGGTCATCCTGGCCAACACCGACGAGGACCTCGCCGCCGAGCGGGCCGCCGTCGGCGTCCTGCTCGACAAGCGGGTGGACGGCCTCATCGTCGTCACCGCCATGCCCGGCGAGACGGCGCACCTCCAGGACGCCCAGGACCGCGGCACGCCCGTCGTCCTGCTGGACCGCGGGTCGCCGGGGATCCGCTGCGACGTCGTCGTGGTGGACAACACGCGGGCGGCCAGGAACGCGGTGCGCCACCTCGTGCGCCAGGGACACCGCCGGGTGGCGATCGTCGTCGAGGACAGCTCCGCGCTGACCGCCGCGGAGGTGGTCACGGCCAGGCTGAAGGCCGGCAGCGGCGTGACGAGCCCTCTCCGCGAGATCGGCTGGGCGGCGGCGCTCCGCGAGGCGGGCATCCCGGTCACCGACGACCTCATCCGGCGGGCTCGCTACGACCGCGAGAACGCCCGCGCCGTGACCGCCGCCGCGCTGGCCATGCCCGACCGGCCGACGGCGATCGTGACGACCGACGAGACGATGACCCTGGGCGCCATCGACGCCATCCTCGACGCCGGGCTTGAGATCCCCCGTGACATCTCCCTGGTGGCCTTCGACGACCTGCCCTGGACGACCCTCATGCGGCCTCCCCTGACGGTCGTCGCCCAGCCCGTGCACGAGCTCGGCGTCACGGCCACGCAGCGGCTCCTCGGCCGCCTCGCGGGCTTCGACGGCCCGCCGGAGACGGTGATCCTGCGGACGGCCTTCATCCTCCGCGGGTCGACCGGGCCGGCGCCCGGAACTGGGCCGGCGTCGGAGCCGGCCGGCGCCTGAGGCCGGCCGGCCGCGGGTCAGGGCGTCGGCGACGCGGACGGGGCGGCGGAGGCCGAGGGCGACGGCGAGCCCGTCGCCAGCGCGGCCGCGATGAGCGTGCGGAGGCCGACGCCGGAGCTCGAGTCTGCCATCGGGATGGCGCCGGCGCGCTGCAGCACGCCGTTGATCGCCAGGGTCGGGGTCGAGGTGACCCCGGCGGTGTGGCCGTCTGCCGTCTCGGCCTTCACGGCATCCTCGGTGGCGGTGCCGTCCATGCACGACCCGTAGGCGGCCATGTCCAGCCCGACGGCGGTGGCGATCTCGTCGAGCCGCGCCCGCTTGAAGGCGCCCTTGTTCTCGCCGTCCTGGTTCTCGAACAGGTAGTCGTGGAACGGCCAGAACTTGCCCTGCTCGCCGGCACAGCGGGCGGCGGCGGCCGACTGCTGCGATTCACCGGCGGGATCGAACCCGTCGATGAAGGCGAAGTCGCGGTAGACCATCCGCACGGTGCCCGCCTTGACGTACTCGTTGATGAGGTCGGGGGCCACCTGGCGGGAGAAGAAGTCGCAGGCGGGGCACTGGAAGTCCGACCAGATCTCGATGGTGACCGGCGCATCGGCCCGGCCGACGGCCCGGGGGTTCGTGGGATCGACCAGGTCGGTCGGCGTCGGCTGGATCGGGATCTTCAGTCCACCGGTCGTCGTGGCGCCCTTCCCGCCAAGCACGCCGGAGGCGAGGAGGACGACGACGAGCCCGATCGCGACCGCGCCCAGCGACAGGAGCACCATGGGCGACTGCCAGGCCGGCCGCGGGGCGGCCGTCCGGGCTGCGGTCAGGCGGCGGTCGCGGCGGGCCGTCTCGCGGCGGTCGCGGCGGGTCGGCGGCGTGGCGCCGCCCTTGGGGGGCTGGTTCGACATGCTGGCACTCGGGCTTCGGCGGGAGGTGGAGCCCGTCCGGGACGGGGGGACGCGCTGGCTAGGGTAGCGTTCCCGGCGCGGGTCCGCCGGGGCGGGCCCTCAGGCGCCGGCCGCGGCGGCCGGCTCGGGCGGCTCCACGCTTGGCGCGGACGGCCGGGCGCGGAGCGGCCGCAGGTAGAGGGCCAGGACCACGCCCACGTAGGCGGCCCAGGTGACCAGGGTCACCCATTCCGGCGTCGCGGTGTAGCCGAAGACCGCCCGCAGGAAGAGCCCGATCCCCGCGTCGTGCGGCAGGATCGCGCTGACGTCGAAGGCCGTCGAGGTCCCGACCCCGATCCAGCCGATCTCCACGAGCTCGTGGATGGCATGCGACAGGAGGCCGGCGGCGATGAAGACCAGGAAGACGCCCGTCCAGCGGAAGAAGCGCAGCAGGTTCAGGACGCGGCTGCCGCGATAGAAGCCGTAGCCGAGGACCATCGCGACCCCCAGGCCTACGACCGCGCCGGCGAGGACGGACGCGGCGCCCGTGGTGCCCGCCTCACCGCTCGCCGCGGCGGTGACCTGGCCGACGAGGAAGAGGGCGGTCTCCAGGCCCTCCCGGATGACGGCCGTGAACGCGAGCGCCGCGAGGCCCCAGGCCGTCCCGTCGGCCAGGACGCGGTCGACAGCGCGCTGCAGGTCGCCCTTGACCGACGCCGCCTGGCGCCGCATCCAGAAGAGCATCCAGGTGACGACGGCGGCGGCAACGAGCATCGCCGCGCCCTCGAAGATCTGCTCGTAGGGCGACTTCAGCCCGCCGAGCGTCAGGAAGATCGCGACCCCCAGCCCCGACGAGACCGCCACCGCCGCACCGGCGCCCGCGGCGATCTTGCCGAAGTGCCGGGCGTTGCCCGTCCGTGCCAGGTAGGCGCAGACGATCGCCACGATCAGGGCAGCCTCGACGCCCTCCCGGAGGCCCGTGAGCAGGCCACTGGTGAAGGCTCCGACATCGAACATGGGCGCGGGCTCCTGTGGGGACGCGGGGGCCGCGGGCGAGCTGGACGGGCGGAGTCTACGGGCCCCTGCCGCAAGTGGTCAAGGCCCCTTGAATCGCCGCCGCAGGGTGCCCTGACCTGGTGGGCGGTCAGTCGCCCGTCGCGGTCCGGATCGCGGCCCGGATCTCGTCCGAGCCGACGATGAGCTCGAAGCTGGCCACGATCCGCCCGTCGGCCCCGACGACGAAGACGTAGGGCTCCACCGGGATGCCGTAGGCGACGCTCCAGGAAGCCCAGACGTAGCCGTGCCCGTCGTACTCCGGCTGGATCCGGCCGCCGAGGTCGCGCATGACGTACGGCTCGGCGTGGACGAAGGTGACGTCCGGGAACTCCGAGGCGATCTCCTTCATGTAGCGCAGCAGGGGACCGCAGGCGGTCGTGGGGCAGAAGGCCGGCGAGTAGATCGTGAACACGAAGGGCCGATGGGCGGCCAGCAGCTCGTCGACGGAGTGCTCGTAGAAGCGAACGTCCGGGAAGACGTCGCTCGAGATGAGCTGGAGGTTGCCGCCGACGTCGGCCGCGATCGGCGTCCGGACGGACGGCGCGAGCGAGCCGATCGGCGGGGTCGGGCTCTGGTCCCGGGCGGTCATCGTGAAGCCTCCCGAGCCGATCGGCCCGCCGGGGCCCTCGAGGGTGACCGTGGCCTCGTACGCCCCCGGACGTGGCAGCGTCATCTCGGCAACGTAGGCCGCCTTGCCGCCGCGCACGACCCAGATGAACATGCCCGGCACCTCGACGGGAGCCAGGCCCGGGTCGTCGATGGAGCGGAAGACGAAGATCGCCAGCACGTCGGGCCTGGCCAGCTCCCGGTTGTCCGGGTCGCTGACGGTCACCACGATGCGGTTGGGGCCGGCCCGCACGACCGACGACTGGAGCTTGACGACGACGGCGGTGAGGCCGCTCGGAGCCGCGGTGGGCGACGCGGCCGGCGACGGCGCGGCGGAGGCGGGTGCGGGCGACGACGTTGGAACGGCGGTCGGCGCCGGAGCCGCGGTGGGCGGCGTCGTCTCGACGACCTCGGCGGCGAGGCCGTTGATGCGGGCGGCGATGACCTCCGGGCCAGCCCCGAACCAGATCCGGTGGCGCAGCCGGCCCTCCTGGTCGACGAGGAAGGTGTCGGCGGTATGGGCCATGGCGTAGCCGGCGGCGGAGCCCGACTCGACCCTGGCGTACGAGACGCCCCAGGCGCCCGCCGCGGCCCGGATCTCGTCGTCCGTGCCGGTCAGGCCGATGAATCCGGCCCCGTAGTAGCCGACGTACTGCTTCATGACCGCCGCGTCGTCCCGGCCGGGATCGACGGTCACGAAGACGACCCCCACGGGACCGTCCACGAGCTTGAGGGCATCGCGGACGTCGGCCAGGTTCGTGGGACAGACGTCCGGGCAGTGGGTGTAGCCGAAAAAGACGAGCACCGGCTCGCCACGCAGGGAGGCCAGGTCGAACGGGCGCCCGTCCTCGTCGGTCAGCCGCAGCGGCGGGGAGGGGAGGGCCGGTCGGACGGCGGTGTCGCGGTCGAGCCCCGCGGGCGTGGGCGAGACCGGCCAGATGGCGGCGGCGGCGGTCGCCGACGGCGCCGGGGCCGTCAGCAGCGCAAGCCCGGCCACCGCGCCGATCCCGATCCCGGCCAGGGCGGCGAAGCCGATCGCCAGCGCGGCCAGCAGGGCGAGCCGGGACGGCGCGACAGGGCGCGGGGACGCAGCCATGGTCGGGGGAGTGTGGCGCCCCACCGCCGCCCGGGGGGAGGGCCGGTCGCCCGGGTCAGGGGGGCCGTCGGTCACCGAATCCGGCGTCTCAGCTCTCCCGGACCTCGGCCGTCATGGTCAGCGGCCCCGCCCTCTCGAAGGTCAGCGTGATCTCGATCGTGGAGCCGACGACGAGGTCCTCGTTGAGGTCGATGAGCATGAGGTGGTAGCTGCCGGGCTTCAGCTCGACAGTGCCGCCGGCCGGGATCTCGAGACGGGCGATGGGCTGCATCCCCATCATGCCGCTGTCGGCGGAGGCGCCCGGTGCGGGCGTACCCATCTGCACGGTCTCGTGGACCTCGACGGTCTTCGCCGCCGGGCTGGAGGCGCCGACGAGCGCGTCGGCGGCGGAGCCGGGGTTCTCGATCGTCATGTAGGCGGCGCCGGCGGCGGCCATGGCCGACGAGGCCCGCGCCCAGGCGCCGCTGACCTTCATCGACGAGCCGCCGGACGAGCAGCCGGCGATGAGGGTGGCCGCCATGAGGGCGCCGACGGCGAGCGCGCCCACGCGCGCGGGCAGCTGGATGCGAGACATGGGTACCTCCTGGTGCGGGCCATGATGCGCCGCCGGCCGTCTGCCGGTGACGTCGCGGGCCATCGGCCGCCGGCTCGGGGCGAACCGTCGACGCCGTGTTGTCGATACTGAGTCTCGACAATGAGCGCCCGTCCTGCTATCGTGGCGGCCATGCCCGACCCGCAGGCGCTCGTCACCGCCCTGGACAATGCCGGCTACCGCCTCACCGGTCCCCGTCGCGCCCTGGCCGAGCTCATCTCGGGGCGCGAGGGCGCCGCCTTCACGGCGGCCGACCTCGTGGCCGACGTCCGGGCACGGCGCCTCGGCATCGGGCGGGCGACCGTCTTCCGGGCGATCGACCTGCTCGAGTCGGTCGGCGCGGTGGAACGCATCGACCTCCCCCGCGGCGACCACGCGTACGTCGCGTGCGTCCCCGCCCACCACCACCACGTCATCTGCGCCCGCTGCGCGCGGGCTGTGGAGGTCGGCGATCTCGGGCTCGGCGCGGTCGCCCGCGAGGTCGGCCGGCGCACCGGCTACCGCGTGGACGAGCACCGCCTCGAGCTCTTCGGGCTCTGCCCGGCGTGCCAGACCGCGACCGCCCAGGCCTGACCGCCGCACCCATCCCGGAGGAGATCACCGTGCCGCAGGAGAGCAGCCAGCGATGAGACTTGGCATGAGACGTCGTCTCGTCTCGATGATGATCCTCGCGGCCCTGTCGGCAGCCGCCTGCGGACCGGCCGGCGGGTCGCCGGCCGGAGACTCGAAGACGATCGTGGTCACCTACTCGGTCCTGGGGGCGGCGGTGAAGGACCTGGTGGGCGACACCGCGAACGTCGTCGTCCTCATGCCCAACGGCGCCGACCCGCACGAATGGGAGCCGTCGGCGAAGGACATCGAGACGGTGACCCGGGCCGACCTCCTCGTCGAGAACGGCCTCGGCCTCGAGGGCGGGATGGCCAACGCGTTCGCCCAGGCGGAGGCGGCCGGCGTCCACCGCTTCGTGGCCGCCGACCACGTGACGGTGAGGCGGGTGGGGGCGGGCGAGGGCGCCGACGCCGCCGACCCGGACCAGGCGCCCGGAGCGCAGGATCCCCACCTCTGGATGGACCCGCTCACAGTGCGGGACGCGATGGACGCCCTGGCGGCGCAGCTCCGGGCCGACCTCGGGATCGACGTGGCGGCCCGGGCGGCCGACCTCGACGCACGCCTGGCCACCCTGAGCGACGAGGTCGCGGCGATCATCGACACCGTGCCCGCAGACCGGCGGATCCTCGTCACGGGCCACGAGTCGCTGGGCTACTTCGCCGAGCGGTACGGCCTCACGCTCGTCGGAGCGATCGTCCCCAGCGTCACCACCTCGGCTGCCCCGTCCGCGGCGGACCTCGCGGCCCTTGCCTCCAAGATCCGGGCGGCCGGCGTCCCGGCGATCTTCACCGAGCTCGGCACGTCGCCGACCGTGGCCGAGGCGATCGGCAGCGAGACCGGGGCGCGGGTCGTGGAGCTGACGACGCATGCCGTTCCCGCCGACGGGACGTACGCCACGTTCATCAAGAACATCGCCACCCTGATCGCGGACAATCTGCGCTGAGGCGCGAGCCGGTCGCCGGGGCCGGCGCGCAGCGCGCACGAGGATCATCGCCTGGGACCGCTGCTCGATCCGTTCCTCCAGAACGAGTTCATGCTCCGGGCGCTCGCCGCCGGGATCCTCGTCTCCATCTCCTGCTCGATCGTCGGCACCTTCGTCGTGCTCCGCGGGCTGGCCTTCATCGGCGACGCCCTGGCGCATGGCGTGCTGCCGGGCGTGGCCGTCGCCCTCCTCCTCGGAGTCCCGGGGATGGTCGGGGCCGCCGTCGGCGCCGTCCTGATGATCGGCGGGGTCAGCGTCGTGACCTCGCGCTCGCGCCTCTCCTCGGACAGCGCGATCGGCCTCCTCTTCGTCGGCATGCTCGCCCTCGGCGTGGTCATCGTCTCCCGCTCGTCGACCTTCAGCGGCGACCTCGTCCACATCCTCTTCGGCGAGATCCTGGGGATCGGACCGGGCGTGCTCCTCGTCCAGGTGGCGGCCACCCTCGCCGTCGGGGGGACGGCCTACGCCTTCGCCCGGCCCTTCCTCCTCCTCTGCTTCGACCGCGACCAGGCCCAGGTCGCCGGCTTCCCGGCCCGGCGGTATCACAACCTCATGCTCCTGCTGGTGGCGGGCACCGTCATCGTCTCGTTCCAGACGGTGGGCACGCTCCTCGTCTTCGGCATGCTCCTCGCGCCGGCCAGCGCCGGAGCGCTCCTGGCCCACCGCATCGGGGCCATGATGGTGGTCGGGGCCGTCATCGGGACCGCTTCGACCTACCTCGGGCTGCTCCTCAGCTACCACCTCAACACGGCGGCGGGGGCCACGGTGGTCCTGGTGGCCACGATCGTCTTCTTCGTCGTCCTGGCCGCCGTGAACTTCCGGGCACGGGCCGCGACGCCGGACGAGGCGGCGGCATGACCGGAGTGACCGTCATCGAAGCCCGCGGCCTGGCGGTCGGCCATGACCGGCGGCCGGTCGTGGAGAGGATCGACCTGGAGGTCCGGGAGCGGACATCCCTCGCCCTCGTGGGGACCAACGGCTCCGGCAAGTCCACCCTGCTGCGGACCATCGTGGGCCTCCTGGCCCCCGTCGGCGGCGGGCTGACGGTGCTGGGCGCGCCGCCGGGCGGCGCGCCCCGTCGCCTGGCCTACCTGAGCCAGTTCCACGCCTCGGGCTTCGTCCTGCCGCTGCGGGCCATCGACATCGTGCGGATGGCGCGCTTTCCCAACCTCGGCCTCTTCGGGCGGATGACCGCCGCGGACCACGACCTCGTGGAATGGGCCATGCGGACGATGGGCGTCGAGTCGCTCGCCGGCCAGCCGCTGCGATCCCTCTCGGGCGGCCAGCAGCAGCGCGTCTATCTCGCCCAGGTGCTGGCCCGGCGGGCGGACCTCGTCGTCCTCGACGAGCCGACGGCCGGCCTCGACGCCGGCGGCAGGGAGCGCTACCTCCAGGCGTTCGCCGCCGAGCTGGAGCGCGGAGCCACGCTCGTCACGTCGACCCACGACATCGGCGAGGCGATCGAGTACGACCAGGTTCTCCTCCTTGCCCGGCGAGTGGTCGCCCTCGGCCCCGGCCGGGCGGTCCTCACGGCCGACCGCCTCCTGGAGACGTTCGGGATCGTCCTCCGCGACGCGCACGAGGAGCATGCCGGGCGCCTCGTCGTGGCAGAGCGCGCCCACGGGCACCCCCAGGTGATCGAGGGAGGCCCCCAGGCGCCGTAGCCCGTCCCGCGGGCGGTCGGCCGATCGGACGCGCGCGCCGATCCAGGCCCGGCGGGTCAGTGCTCGTCGTAGTGGACGTGATGCCCCGCGTGGCGGTGATCGCCGTGCACGTAGTCCACGTGATCCGCGTGGGGCACCGCCGCGTGCCCGCACCCGGCCTCGTGGACGTGCATGTGGCCGGCGTGGAGGACGTGGGGAGCATCGACACTGGGACCGGATGCGGCCGCATCGTCGACGTGGTCGTCGTGGACGTGGTGGACGTGCCCGTCGTGGAGGAAGTCGACGTGGTCGTCGTGGGGCACCGCCGCGTGCCCGCAGAAGCGATCGTGGGTGTGGGGATGCTGGCCAAGCGGTCGGTGGGTGCCGGTGGCGGTCGTGTCGTCCATGTGTCCCTCCGGCGGCCACGGTAGTCCGGCCGGCGTTCACGTGCAATCGGCCGGCGCGTGAAACCAATCGCCGCCGGGCGGCCTCTGACGGTGTACGGACGAGGCCTCGTCCGGCCGCCGGGGAGACGCCATGACCGCCACGAGCCGCCGCTCCTGCCTCCGGGTCGCCCGCAGATGCGCCTGAGCGGCCGGGCCTGGGTCGTCCTGGGGGCGGCCCTCGGCATCCTGATCGTCTTCGCCACCGACCAGGTGGTGCCGGCCAGCTCCCCTTACCAGGCGCAGGTGCGCGTCTGGCTGGCCGGCCGGGCGACGGGAATGACGACGTACCTCCTGCTGACCGGCCTCGTCGGCCTGGGGCTGGTCCTCTCCCACCCGACCAACCAGGCGACCTGGAAGCTCTCCAAGCGGCTCTTCCCGTGGCACGAGAACCTCTTCGTCTTCGTGGTCGCCTTCCTGGCCGCCCACGTCGTCAGCGTCCTCCTGGATCCGTACGCCGGGGTGGGGATCGCCGGCTCGCTGGTCCCCGGCCTCTCTGCGTACCGGACGGCGCCGGTCGCCCTGGGCACGCTCGGCCTCTACGCGGCGCTCGTGTCGGGGGTGACCGGCCGCTGGACGCGGCTCCTGCCGCAGGGCCTGTGGCTCAAGCTGCACCGCTTCGCCATCGTCGCCTGGGTCCTGTCGTGGATGCACGGCCTGCTGGCCGGGACCGACAGCCCCTCGCTGCTCCCCCTCTACGTCGCGACGGGGATGCTCGTCCTGCTCGCGGCCGCCTACCGCTACTGGGTGGCCAGGAAGGCCCGTCCCACGTTCGCCACCAGCCTCCCGGGCGCCACGCGCTCGGCCGCCGCCCCGCTCATCCCGGCTCGTGCAGAGGAGGTCCCCGACCGATGACGATCAGCCCCAGGCTCGTCGCCCGACGAGCCGTGGTCACGGCGGCGGTGGCCGGAAGCCTCGTGCTCGGCGCCGCCACGATTCGCGCTGCCGGCGAGTGGACGGCGAGCGCGGCACCGCTCACGGCGCCGCCCGTGACGGTCGAGAGCCTCGCCAGCCAGCTCGAGGCGGAACGCGCCAGGGGCACCGACCTGCAGGCACGCCTCGACGCCGTCACCGCCCAGGCCTCGGAGCTCCAGGCCGCCCTGGCCGCCGCCGACGCCCGGGTCACCCGCGACGCCAGCACGGCGGCCAGCCTGAAGGTCCGGATCGCCGCGGCGAAGAAGCGACTGGCGGCGCTCAACGCGTCGATCGAGGCCGCCGCCCGCCGCGCCGCGGCCAGGCCCCCCACGGTCGTCACCCGCATCGTGACCACCGCGCCCGCGGCGACACCCCGCCCCACCGGGGAGGAGCCCGAGCACGATGACTGAGCGCGTCCTCGGCCGTCCCGGCGTTGCCCCGCGGCTGGCGCCCGAGCGGGAATTCCCTCTCCTTCCCCGCACGGCCCCGGCGCTCCGGCCCGGCGCCGAAGCGAAGCCTGGCATCGAGGCCCGACCGGCGGCGGTGGCGCGCCAGGCGGCCGCCCGCAGGCCCGTCCACGTGGCGGTCGCGGTCGGCGTGTCCGCCGGCCTGTACGCCGCCTCGCTGGCCGGCGTCACGGCGCTGCAGGCGGGCAGCGACGCCGGCCTGGCCGCCGAGCGCGCGCCGGCCGCGGCGGCCCTGCAGGCCCTGCGCGGGAGTCACGATGCCGCCGAGGCCGCCGCGGGCCGGATCGAGGCGAGCTACGCGAACGCTTCGTCCGCCTACCAGGCCGTCGCCGACGGCATCGCCCTCCACGAGGCATCGCTCGGGGAGCTGGGGAAGCAGGTCAAGGCAGTCGAGGGATCCGCGTCGTCCCTGCGCGTCCCGACCTACTCCGGCCTGCCCACCGTCTCGTCGCGGACCGTCTACGTCAGCCAGAAGCCGGCCACCAACGCGTGCACGACAGGATCGGGCAAGCCCTGCTGACGCAGGTCGCCCGCTTCGAGCGGCGGGCAATGGGGTCGCCGCTGCGCCTCTCCGTCGTCGGGGTCGACGAGGCGAGGGCTTCCGCGGGCTGGGACGCCGTCTCGACCGCGATCGAGGAGATCGAGCAGGCCCTGTCGCGCTTCCGAGACTCGAGTGACCTGGTCGCTCTCAACGACCGCGCCGGGGACCCCGCCTGTCGCCCCGTGCACCCGCGCCTCTACGACGCCGTCGCCGCCGCGGAGCGGGCCTGGCGGCTCACGGCGGGAGCGTTCGACCCCCGCGTGCTGGGCGATCTCGAGCGGCTGGGGTATCGCGGCGTCGGTGCCGCGCCGGGCTCAGGCGCCGGCCTCGGACGGGACGCATCCTTCGCCGACGGGCGGTGGCTCCGTCGCGATCCCCGGCGCCGCGCGCTGGCGGTCGCCGCCCGGCTCGACCTCGGCGGGATCGGCAAGGGGCTGGCACTGCGCTGGGCGTTCGCCCGGCTCGGCGAGGTCCTCCCGGAGCTGGAGGGCAGGACGGCGGGGGCGCTGCTGGAGGCCGGCGGCGACCTCGTCGCGCGCGGGGCGGCGCCCCAGGCGGGCCCCTGGCGCATCGGCATCGAGGAGCCTGACAGCGACCGCGAGGTGGCGGTGATCGAGCTCGGCGAGGGGGCGGTCTGCACCTCGTCGATCGGGATCCACCGCTGGCAGACCGCGGACGGGCGATCGGCCCATCACCTCCTCGACCCGGCGACGGGGGAGCCCGGCGGGGACGGGCTCCGTTCCGTGACGGTCGCCGCCGTCGACCCGGCATGGGCAGAGGTGCGCTCGAAGACGCTCTTCCTCGAGGGCGCCCGCCGAATTGGTCCCCGGGCCCGGGCCCTCGGGCTCGCGACGTGGTGGATCCGGGAGGACGGCGGGCTCGAGATGACGCCCGCCGCACGGGTTCGGACGTCCTGGCTGGCCGCGGAGGCGTAGGGGCCCGGCCGCTCGCGGGCGCCCGCCACGGAGCGGTGCCCTGGGGCCCGGCCTAGCCGGCGATGAACTCGCCGCCGTCGACGTTGATGACGTTGCCGCTGATCCAGTCGGAGTCGGTCGACGCCAGGGTCACCAGGGCGTCGGCGACGTCCTGGACGGTCGTCAGCCGGGCGTGCGGGTTGCGGGCCATGGTGACCTCGATGACCCGGGCCGCCTCGGGGATCTTGCGGAGCGCAGGCGTGTCCGTCACGCCCGCCCTGATGGCGTTGACCGCCACGCCCGAGCCGAGGCGGGCAAGCTCCGTCGCCAGCTGGCGGCAATGCGACTCGAGGGCCGCCTTCGCGGCGGAGACGGCACCGTAGGAGGGGATCATCCGGGCGGAGCCCTCGGAGGTCATGGCGAAGACCTTGGAGCCCGCTTCGAGGAGCCCCGCCCGCCAGAGATCCTGGACCCAGTAGACGAGCGAGTTGGCCATCACGTCGAGGGTCATCTCCATCTGCTTGCGGCTGATGGCGCCCGTGGCGTCCTCGGTGAGGAACGGGAGCAGCGACCCGAACGCGAGGGAGTGCATGACGACCCGCAGGTGGGGCCGCCGGCCGGCCGCACGGGATGCGGCGAAGCGCTCCTGCAGGCGGGCCACGGCGTCCGCCCGCTTCTCGTCGTCGGCCGCGTTCATGTTGACGAAGACCGCCTCGGAGCCGGCAGCCACGATGGCCGCCTTGACCTCGTCGACGTGCTGGAGGCCGGCCCGGAAGTCGAGATGGATTCCGAAGACGCGGTAGCCGGCATGTGCAAGGGCGAGCCCGGCCGCCTCGCCCATGCCGCTCGACGCCCCCAGGATCAGCGCCCAGCGCTCGCGGTCGTCGGCCATCGATTCCTCCCGTGCGGCCCCCTGCCCGCGCGCCCGTCCGGGGCGGCGACGGGGCCTCCGTCGTGGCCGGGAGTCTACCAGCGGGCAGGGGGACGGCCGGGCCGGGGCAGCCGGCCCCGACGCAGGATCGGGCGGTCGTCGGCGCCCATCTGGGGCCGGGGCGCCTGCGCGGGGGGCCTGCCGCGCAGCCATACTCGCGACGTGCGCATGGAGCTGACGAAGCGAGGGGACTACGCGGTGCGGGCGATGCTCGCCCTCGCCAGGGCTCCGCAGGGCCGCCTGACGTCGGTCCGCCGGATCGCCGAGGAGATGTCGATCCCCGTCCGCTTCCTGCCGCAGGTGATGGGCGACCTCGCCGCGGCCGGCCTCGTGGCGGCCACCACGGGGCGGGCCGGCGGCTACCGGCTGGCCCGGCCGGCGGCCGCGATCACGCTCCTCGACGTCATCGAGTCCGTGGAGAGCGACAGCCGGCGCCGAACCTGCGTCCTGCGGGGTGGCCCGTGCGGCCTCGACGGGTTCTGCGACGTCCACGACGTCTTCTTCGCGGCCCAGGACGCGATGCTCGGCACGCTGGCCGCCGCGAGCCTGGCGGACCTACCCGTTCGCCGCGGCGCCCGCCTGGCGGACCTGGAGGAGCGCGCCCGCCCCCAGGGCGATTGAGGTCGCCAGCCCGACGGCGGCCAGCGCCGCGCCGGCGGCGACGAGCGGGCCGCCTCCGGTCGGGATCCCGATCGCGAGGAGGGCCGTCCCCAGGTTGATGGCTCCCAGCCGTGCCCGCGCGGCGCGACCCAGGAGGCGTCGCTGCCGGGCATGCTCGGGCGGGCCGCCAGGCCCGATCGAGGGGAGCAGGTGGGACCATGCGGCGACGAGCGCCTGGAGGATCCACCCCACGGCCAGCGGCGCGACCACGTCCTCGATTTGCCAGGCGGCCGGCACCGCGCCCAGGACGAAGATGCGGCCGGCGGCCAGGCCGACGGCCACGGCGAACCAGCCGACGGCGGCCAGCAGGCCCCAGGACGTCAGGCGGTGCCAGCCCGGTTCGGTGCTCCAGCGGCCCCGCGACCGGACGACCTCGACGGCGTGCCAGGCCAGCGCGGCCGCGCCCACCAGGGCGGCGATCGCACCGCCTCCCGCGACGAGGCTCGCCGCCGGACCCGGCCCCCCGGAGATCGAGAGGCCGAGGGCCACGAGGGGAGCGCCCAGGACGAGGCCTGCCACGGCGACCGCCGCGGAGGCGCGGGCCGCGATGCGGGTTCCGAGCACGGTCGGCAGGAGGTGGAGGAGGGTGCCCGCGATCACGAGCGAGACGAACCCCAGCAGGTTGAGCCAGGCATGGGCCGGCTTGAGGACGGACCACCGCTCGAGGACCGGGACCCAGCCGCCCACGAAGGCCGTCGCCAGGGTTGCCCCCAGGAGGACGTCGGCGAGAGCGGCCCCGTAGGCGACGGCGACGAGCGGTCGCGATGGCCCGAGGGCCCGCCCCAGCGGGGCGAGGGTCGCCCATCCAAGGAGGAGGACGCCCGCCAGGAACGTCACGCCGCCGGCCGGCGGCAGGGCGGTCGCCGGGACGAAGGCCCGGGTGGCCACGAGGGCCGCGCCGCCGGCCACCAGGATCAGGGCCCCGACGCGGACGCGCGCGGCCGCGGGCGGTGCCGCGACGAGGGCCGCGCTGAAGAAGGGCATCACCGCCGCGATCGCCGTCCCCGCTCCGCCCGCCAGGGCGAGGTGGAGGGGGAGCCACGGTCCCCGGGCCGCGGTCGCCGGGATGAGCGCCGTCGCGAGGGCGGCGGCCACGAAGAGCCCGGCTGCCACGAGACCGGCCGCGGTGATGCGGCGGTCCGCGTTGCGATCGAGGCGGGCCGCGCGCGCCCGCGCGCCCGAGCCGGGCCGGTCGAGGCTGATGGTCATCGCCGCCGAGCGTAGCGGAGCGGGCGCCGACGCTGCCGCCACGGCTGCCGCGCGTTCGGTGGCCGCGCGTTCGGCGTCGGCGCACATCCCGCAGCACGCGCCGTCCGGAGCCCCCGATCCTGCCTCTGCGACCTGCTGCGCTCGGCTCATCTCCCGTCCCTCGCATGGTACTTGACAATACTAACTTAGTTGGTTATATATTACCCACCGACCGGACGGCCGGTCAAGACGGGAGGACGAGTGACGCCGATGCGGCTCCAGCTCACGAAGCGAACCGACTACGCGATCCGGGCCTGCATCCACCTGGCGATGGAGCAGCGGTGCCCGATCTCGAGTCGCCGCATCGCGGAGCGGATGGAGATCCCCGACCGCTTCCTGCCGCAGGTCATGGCCGACCTGGCCCGGGCCGGGATCGTCGAGTCGGTCGCCGGGAAGCACGGCGGGTACTGCCTGCGGCGCGACCCCGCGGGCATCTCGCTGCTCGAGCTCATCGACGTCGTCGAGGGCGCGCACGAGCGGGACCGCTGCCTCATGTGGGAGACGGCGTGTGACGGGCACCCTGCGTGCGCCCTCCATCCCGTCTGGTCGGACGCACAGCGGGCGTTCGTCGACGTCCTGGCTGGCGCCTCGCTCGCCCAGCTCGCCGCGCGACAGATCGCGGGACAGGACGTGATCGGGCTCCCGAGCCCGGAAAGGACAGACCGATGAAGCGAACCCAGGTATGGGCCGGGCTCGCCATGGTGCTGGCCGTCAGCCTCGCCGGCTGCGGCGGCGCGGCGGCCCCCCAGTGGACCTATGCAGCGGCTCCGTCCACGGCCACGCCGGGCACCGCCGTCGCCGGCGCGGCGGCCGGGTCTGCCTCTACCCCGGCGCCGACGGCCGCGGCGGCGGCCGCCCCGGCCGCCTCGGCCGACCCTTCGAGCATGCCCGGCATGGGCGCCCAGCCTGCGGCGACGACCGCCCCCGACACCGGCGCCCCAGACTACGTCCTGTTCGACCCCCAGGCCCCGGCTCTCCTGCCGGGGACGGTCCACGATGTCGACCTGCCGATCATCGAGAAGGACATGACCGTCGCGCCGGGCTTCGTCGTCCACGCCTGGACGTTCGGCGGAACGGTGCCCGGGCCGACGATAAGGGTCAGGATCGGCGACACCGTGCGGGTGCACCTGACCAACCAGGGCCAGATGCCGCACTCGATCGACTTCCACGCCAGCCAGACGGCCATGGACCACCAGATGGTGGAGATCAAGCCCGGCGCGACCTGGACCTACACCTTCAAGGCCGAGTACGCCGGCGTCTGGATGTACCACTGCGGCACGGCTCCGACGCTCCATCACATCGCCAACGGGATGTTCGGCATGGTCATCGTGGAGCCGCGTGGCGGGCTGCCGAAGGTGGACCGTGAGTTCGCCTTCGTCCAGAGCGAGTGGTATCTCGGGAGCCAGGGGCAGCCGGTCGACTACACCAAGGCGTCGGCCGGGGCGCCCGACCCGGACTTCGTCGTCTTCAACGGCGTGGCCTCCCAGTACAAGGAGAACCCGATCGCGGTGAAGGCGAAGGACCGCATCCGCGTCTTCATCCTCGACGCCGGCCCCAACGTCGACAGCTCCTTCCACGTGGTCGGCACCATCTTCGACACCGTCCACAAGGAGGGCGTCTCGCTGCTGAAGGGCAATCCCGACGGCTGGGGCTCGCAGGCCGTGGACCTCTCCCCGGCCCAGGGCGCGATCGTCGAGTTCGAGATCCCGGAGGACGGCAGCTACGCCTTCGTGACCCACGCCTTCAACTTCGTGGGGCGCGGCGCCGTGGGCGTCTTCAAGGCCGGCGCCGGGGCGGACGTGAGCCACTGAGCCGTCCCCACCCGGCCGCGAGCCTGCACGGCGGGTCCATCGCCTGGCTCCGCCCGGGTCAGATCGTCCCAGCCTCCCGCAGCCGGGCGATCTCGGCCGCCGAGTACCCCAGCTCCGAGAGGATCTCTGTCGCGTGCTCGCCGAGGAGCGGCGGCGGGGCCCGAACCGCGGCGGGCGTGGCCGAGAGCGCGAACGGCGGCCCGACCTGCCGCAACCGGCCGAGGACCGGGTGCTCCACGTCCACCAGCAGCCCGCGGGCGGCGACCTGCGGGGCATCGAAGGCGGCCGCCAGGTCGTTGATGGGCCCGGCCGGGACCTCGGCCACGGCGAGGCGCGCCAGCCACGCGGCGCTCCTCGCCTCGACGAGGCGGGCGGCGATCAGCGGCCGGAGGGCCGTCCTGTTGTCCACCCGCGCTCCGTTCGTCGCGAAGCGCGGATCATCGGTCAGCTCCGGAGCACCGATCGCGTCCGCGAACCTGCGCCACTGGCGCTCGCTGCCGACCGCGACCGCGATCTCCCCGTCCGAGGTCGCGAACGCCTCGTAGGGGACGATGTTGGGGTGGGCGTTCCCGCGCCGGCCCGGGGCAGCGCCGGTGGCGAAGAGGTTCTGGGCCTGGTTGGCCAGCCAGGCGAGGGTCGATTCCAGGAGCGAGATGTCGATCCGCTGGCCTCGCCCGAAGGCGGGGGAGCCGGCCCGGTCGCGGCCGTCGAGCGCGGCCAGGACGGCGACCGCCCCCAGCATCCCGGTCGCCAGGTCGGTGATCGCGACGCCGACCTTGGTCGGCCGGCCGCCCTCCTCGTCGGGAAAGCCCGTGATCGACATCAGGCCGGAAGCGGCCTGGACGACGAAGTCGTAGCCGGGCGCCGCCGCCAGCGGTCCCGTGGGGCCATAGCCGGAGATGGCCAGATGGACGAGCCGGGGATTGAGGCGCTCGAGGCCCGCGTCGTCGAATCCCAGCCGGGCGAACCCCCCGACGCGGAGGTTCTCGACGAGGACGTCGGCCCGCGCCAGCAGGCGGCGGAGGA
Source organism: uncultured Chloroflexia bacterium (assembly GCA_963821235.1). Lineage (GTDB taxonomy): Bacteria > Chloroflexota > Limnocylindria > Limnocylindrales > CSP1-4 > CTSoil-043. The sequence goes on along the minus strand of CAWGCS010000001.1, from coordinate 818,913 downwards.
CCTCGCGCCCGGCCTGGGCCCGGAGGTCCAGCCGGATCGATCGCTTGTTCCGGTTCGCGGTGAGGTAGTAGGCGGCCGTGCCGGGGTCGTCCGGACCGCCCACCCCGGCCGCGACCCAGGGCGGACCCCAGCCGCGCGTCGCGTCGCCCTCCGGCGGCTCGACCTTGACCACGTCCGCCCCGAGGTCGGCGAGGAGCATCGTGGCGTATGGCCCGGCCAGGACCGTGCTGCAGTCGGCGACGAGGATCCCGGCCAGCGGGCCGGGAGCGGGGCTCGGGGACATGGCCCGCGCATCGTAGCGAGCCCGATCTGCGGGCGACCGGACGTCGCGTCCCTCGCTGCGGCGCGCGGCAGGCCGCGGGCCGCGATTCAGCTCCCGGCGAGGCGGAAGAGCCTGCCACCGTCGTAGTCGACGACGTAGACCTCGCCTGCCTCGTCCTCGCCGAAGGCGCTGATGGCGAGCGAGGTGTCATCCAGGAGGGTGGGCCGCTGCCGGGCGGCACCGCCCGCGCTCACGGCCCAGATGCGGCCGCTGCAGTAGTCGCCGAACAGGTAGCGCCCCGCGAGCGCAGGAGAGCGCCTGCCGCGGTAGACGTAGCCGCCGGTGACGGCGCAGCCGTTGGACCCATGCGCGTAGGAGGCGAGGGGGAACGTCTTGCCCTTCGATGTGCAGGGCCCCTCGAAGCAGCTGTCGGCCTCGTACTGATCCCATCCGAAGTTGGCCCCCCGACCGCCTCCTGCCGACCGGCGGGCCCGATCGACCTCCTCGAAGCGGCCCTGGCCGACGTCGGCGATCCAGAGGTCGCCGGTCGTGCGATCGAAGCTGAAGCGCCAGGGGTTGCGGACGCCATAAGCCCAGATCTCCGGGCGGATCGTCGTGCTCCCCGCCCAGGGGTTCGTGGACGGCACGCGATAGGCCGGCGTGGAGCTCGTGACGTTCGGTGCGATCCGCAGGATCTTGCCGAGCAGGGTGGAGCGCTTCTGGCCGTTCTCGCCCGGGTCGCCGGCCCCGCCGCCGTCCCCGGTGCCGATGTAGAGGTACCCGTCCGGCCCGAAGGCGAGCTGGCCGCCGTTGTGGTTCCCGTAGCCCGGGTGGTCGATCCGCAGCAGGCGCCGCTCCGTCGTCGAGGCCCGGTTGGCGCTCCCGGCGCTGCGGCGGTACTCGGCGATCACGAGGGCGCCGGCGTCATCCGTGTAGCTGACGTAGAAGCGACCGTTCCTGCGGTAGGCCGGGTGGAAGGCGAGGCCGAGGAGCCCTTGCTCGCCGCAGCAGGCGACGCGGGACTCGATGTCGAGGAACGGCGTCGACGCGAGGGTCCCGCCTCTGGAGACGATCCGGATCCGGCCCTCCTGCTCGACGACGAAGACGCGTCGGGAGCCGTCGCCGGCGTTGGCGACCGCGACCGGGCTGGCCAGGCCGCCGGTGAAGTCGACGAGGCGCAGGGTGACGGCGGCCTCCACGGGCGCGGCGGCTGCGCCGGCGGCGAGCGCGAGCACGGCCAGGGCGGCGGCGAGGGTCGAGCGGCGAGGGGAGCGTGCGGGGCGAGCGGTCGGGCGCCGCGATCGGACGAAGGCTGGCATCGAGGTGACCTCCGGGACGCGCCGGCCGCCGGTTCGGCCGGAGGCCGCATTCTGCCCCAACCTCGCCGCGGCGGGCCAGCGGAACGGTTCGTCAGGGTACGATCCCGCCCATGACTGCGTCCCACGCTTCCCCGAGCCGCCATGCGCTCATGACGGTCCATGCTCATCCGGACGACGAGACGATCGGGACCGGCGGCGTGATGGCCAAGGCCGCCGCCGCCGGCCACCGCGTCGTGCTCGTCACCTGCACCAGGGGCGAGCTCGGCGAGATCGTCGTCCCGGAGCTGGACACGCCCGCCAACCATCGCCGCCTGGCCGAGATCCGGGCGGCTGAGCTGGAGGCGGCGATGGAGGCCCTCGGCGTGCCCACCTGGGAGAACCTCGGCTACCGCGACTCGGGGATGATGGGGACGCCCGGCAACCAGGATCCGCGCTCCCTCTGGCAGGCGGACCTCGACGAAGCGATCCGCCGCCTCGCCTGGCTGATCCGCGTCCACCGCCCCGACGTGATGACGCACTACAACGACTTCGGGGGCTACGGGCATCCCGACCACATCCGCGCCCACCAGGTCGCGATCGGGGCCTTCTACCGGGCGGGGGACTCGGAATGGTATCCGGAGCAGGTCGCGCCGGAGCACGGCGGTTCCGGGCCGGCGGCGGCGGACGGAGGCCTGGAGCCATGGGCGCCAGCCAAGCTCTACGAGCAGGCGGCCTCCCGGGAGCGGCGCGAGGCGATGGCGGCACGGGCCGAGGCCGCCGGGATGACCTCCTGGTGGTCGCGCCCGGCCGACGCGAGCCCCGAAGAGCAGGCTCGGTGGGACGAGTTCATGCGGCGCTCGACCGTGCCGGACGACCAGATCACGACGCGGATCGACGTCCGCGCCTTCGCCGATCACCGCTGGACGGCGCTCCTCGCCCACCGCAGCCAGATCTCGCTGACGGACAGCCCCCTGATGGCGCTCGGGAAGGAGGCGCTCGCCGAGCTGTGGGGCGAGGAGACCTTCATCCTCCGGGCGGCCCGGGTGCCGCTGGGGTCCGACCTGCCGGAGACAGACCTCTTCGCCGGCCTCGGCTGAAGCGTCCGCCGCCGGCCAACCGCCCCGAACCGGCCGCGCGGGGCCGCCTCAGCTGCGGTTACGATCGGCCGCCCGTGACGCTCAGCCGCCGGGCGCCACCCTCAGCCCGGAGACGCCGATCAGGAGCGGCCCGAGGCGCTCGACGGCGACCGCCCGGCCGCTCGACTCGAGGCGCCGTCGCCAGGCCGGCAGGTCGAGGCCGAAACCGCGCTCGTACCACTCGATCTGCGCCTCGCGTCTCGCCGCGCGCAGGACCGCGACGACGGCCGGGAGCTCGCCCGGTGCCGCGGCGGCCACGTCCACGATGACGATCGGCCCGCCGGGCACGACCACGCGCAGCAGCTCCTCGAGGGCGGCCGGCTGCTCGACCGGGGAGAGGTGGCTCACGGTATAGGTCGAGATCGCGGCGTCGACGCTGCCATCGGGGAGCGGGACCGCGGCCAGGTGGCCGTCGAGGATCTCGAAGGCCGGCACCTTCCGCCGCGCCGCCGCCCGCATCCCCGGCGACGGCTCGATCCCGACGCCCGTCGCGCCGATGTCCGCCAGGCGACGGAGGAACTCCCCGGTCCCGCAGCCGACGTCGGCGACGGTCCGTGCGAGCGGGTCGCCCATCCCGCGCCGCAGGGCCGCCTCGACGAACGCCCAGGCGGCCTCGTAGGCGAACCACGGGTCGCCGACCTCGTCGTCGTAGGTCGCCGCCCAGCGGTCGAAGCCGGGGATCCAGGCGCGCCACTGCTCGGCCACCCGCCCACGGTAGCGAATCGCCGCGGCCGGCGAAGGAGGGCCTCACCGAGGTCGGCGCGACCGGACGACGGCTGAGCGACGAGGAATGGACCGAGCTCCGCGCGCCACGACCAGCTCGTGGTCCAGGTGGCTCGGGGCGTCGACGTGGGCTCGATGGCGGACCCGACCGGATTCGAACCGGCGATCTCCAGCGTGACAGGCTGGCATGTTGGGCCGCTACACCACGGGTCCGCGGCCGGCGGAATCTAGCACGAAGCCGCGCCCCCCGCAGCGCGAGACAGCGTCCGCGCCCGCTCCCGGCCCCGCCGCCTGCGACGCTCCCGGCCCCGCTCCCGGCCTCCGGCGGCGCCCCGCGCTATCCTGCCCGGGATGCCCCGGATCGACCTGCGCTCCGATACCGTCACCCATCCCACCCCTGCGATGCGCCGGGCGATGGCCGCCGCGGAGCTCGGGGACGACGTCTTCGGCGACGACCCGACGGTCAACGCCCTCCAGGAGCGGGCGGCCGAGCTGCTCGGCAAGGAGGCAGGCCTCTTCGTGGCGTCCGGGACGATGGGCAACCTCGTCTCCCAGGTCGCGCATCTCGCCCGCGGGCAGGAGGTCGTGGCGGCCGCCACGAGCCATCTCGTGATGGACGAGGCGGCGGGGCATGCCGTCATCGTCGGCGCGTCCGTCCGCTCCCTTCCCGAGAGCCCGCACGGGACCGTCGATCCGGCGGCCATCGCCGGCGCGTTCCGCGATCCCGACGACCCCCACGAGCCGATCACCGGGCTCATCGCCCTCGAGAACACCCACGCCCACTCGATGGGCCGGCCCTTGACCGTCGCCTACGAGGCGGAGGTTGCCGCGATCGCCCGGGCGAACGGCGTGCCGCTCCACCTCGACGGGGCCCGCTTCTTCAACGCCGTCGTCGCCCTCGGGGTGGCGCCCTCGGCCCTCGCCGCTCCTGCGGATTCCGTCACGTTCTGCCTCTCGAAGGGCCTGGCCTGCCCGATCGGCTCTGTCGTCGTCGGCAGCCGCGACTTCATCTGGCGGGCCCGGCGGGCCCGCAAGCTCGTGGGCGGCGGGATGCGCCAGGTCGGCGTCCTGGCGGCCGCCGGGCTCGTGGCCCTCTCCGATGGTCCCGACGGGACGATCGAGCGCCTGGCCGAGGACCACGCCAACGCCAGGCGTCTTGCCGAGGGGATCGCCGACCTCGAGGGGATCGAGTCCCCCGGCGGGATCGCCCAGCCGGCGCCCGGTCGGCTCGATCCCGGCCGGGCCGTGACCGACTTCGTGATCTTCCGGGTCGCCCGCGACCGCGGCGCCTTCCTCGATGCCCTCGAGGCCCGCGGGGTCCTGATGGTCCCCTACACCCACGGCACCATCCGGGCGGTGACCCACTACGGCGTGGAGCGCGCCGACGTGGACGCCACGATCGTCGCCGTCCGCGAGGCCCTGGCCGCGACGGTCGGGACCCGTCCGGCGACCGGGTCGGCCGCCGCGGAGGCCACCGGCAGCTGGACGGCGCCGCGGCCCGTCGGCGCCCCGGGCGCCTGAGCCGGCCGCCGCCCGCGTGCTCGTGATCCCCGCCCTGGACCTGACGGCAGGCCGCTCCCGGATCGTCTTCTGGCCCGGCGCCGCCACCGGGATCGGCGCTCCCACCGACCGGCCGGAGGCCATCGCGGCACGCTTCGTCGAGCAGGGCGCCCGGATGATCCACCTCGTCGACGTCGACGGCGCCCGCCAGGGCCGGCCCGCCAACCTCGACGCGATCGGCCGGATCGCGTCGCGCGTGGCGGTTCCCCTCCAGGTCGCCGGCGGCCTGGACGGGCCCGACCAGGTCCGCGTCGCGTTCGCCGCGGGGGCCACCCGCGCCGTCGTCCCGATGGCCATGGCCGACGATGCCCCCGCCCTGCTGGCCTGCCTCGAGATCGCCGGCGACTGGCTGGCCGTCGGCCTCGACCCCCGCCCGGAGCGCGTCGCCGAGTTCCCCTGGCGCGGCGGCCGGCGACCCACCTTCGAGGAGGTGGCGGGCGAGCTCGTCGGGCTCGGCGTGCGGCGCCTCATCCTCTCCCACGGCGGCGCCGAGCCCGACGCCGCGCTGATCGACCGCCTGGCGCGCGATCTCGACGTCGAGGTCCTCGTGGCCGGCGGCGTCGTCGACCTCGCCGGCATCCGCCGCCTGCGCGATGCCGGCGCCGCTGGCGTCATCCTCGGTGAGGCGCTCCTCACCGGCCGAGTCGAGTACCCCGCAGCCCTGGAGGCCGCCGCATGACCCGTTCCTTCTCCCGTCCGCTCGCCGTCCTGGCCGCGACCGTCGCCCTCGTCGCCGTCGCCTGCTCCGGCGGGGCGACCGCCAGCCCGATCCTGCCGCCCGGCGGCGCGAAGAGCGAGGCGCCCTCCAGCTCGCCCGCCGGCGGGATCCCCGCCGGCTGCCCGGCGAGCCCTCCGGCCCCGCTGGCGGCCGACGCGACGGCGACGGTGACGTTCGAGACGGAGAAGGGCCAGATCGTCGTCGAGGTGAAGGGCTCGCTGGCGCCGAATGCGACCGGCAACTTCGTGGCCCTTGCCGAGTGTGGCTTCTACGACGGCGTCGTCTTCCACCGCCTCGTGCCGGGCTTCGTGATCCAGGGCGGCGACGGCGAGTTCGGCCGGATGCCGGCCATCGACCCCGCCCAGGTCGGGACCGGTGGCCCCGGCTACACCATCACCGACGACCCGGTCACCACGCCATACGGACGGGGCACGGTGGCGATGGCCCGGACCCCCGAGCCGAACTCCCAGGGCAGCCAGTTCTTCATCGTCCTCGACGACCAGGCCAAGAGCGCCCTCGAATCGGCCAACACCTACGCGATCCTGGGCACCGTGACCTCCGGCATGGACGTCGTCGACGCGATCGCGGCGATGCCGAACTCCGGCCCGCCGGCCAACGAGGCCCTCGAGCCCGTCGCGATCACCGCGGCGACCGTCTCCCGACCGTGACGAACGCCTCGCGCCCGGCGCGCCTCGCCGCCATCGCCCGCAATCCCAGGAGGACCACGTGACCACCGCCACGATCGCCACCACGGCCGGCGACATCGTCGTCGAGCTGGCCGATGCCGACGCCCCCAAGGCCGCGTCCAACTTCGTCAAGCTGGCCAGGGAGGGGTTCTACGACGGAGTCATCTTCCACCGCGTCATCCCCGGCTTCGTGATCCAGGGCGGCGACGGCGAGCACGGCCGCGTCGACGAGAAGGGCGAGGTGCGCCGGAAGGACCGGGTCGGCCAAGGCGGCCCGGGCTATCGCTTCGCCGACGAGCCCTTCAGCGGCGACTACGAGCGGGGCGCCCTCGCCATGGCCAACGCCGGCCCGAACACCAACGGCTCGCAGTTCTTCATCTGCCATGCCGACCTGCGGGGCAAGCTGCCGAAGAGCTACACGGTCTTCGGGAAGGTGCTCTCCGGGATGGAGGTCGTCGACGCGATCGCGACCGCTCCTCGGGACAGCCGCGACTTCCCTCAGCAGCCCGTCCACATGACGGCCGTGACCGTCAACGAGGACTAACCGACACCCTCGGTGCCGCTCGAGGCCGCGCTGCAGCGGCGTGAAGGTTGCGGATTATTAACCACGAAACCCGCGGAAACCCTTGAGTCCGCAGTCGTGGTCGGCTACACTCGCCCAAGTCGCGCGAGCGACCGCTGCCCCAGTTGCAAGGTCATGGGTAGGTAGGGTCAGGGTAGCCGGTGCAGCCGGCGTGATAGATGCCCTTGTAACGCGGCAGAAGTGGTCCGGCAACGGGCCCGCTTCACCGGGACAGCAATCGAAGCGGCTCCTCCGGGGGCCGCTTCGACCTTTTCCGCGATGGCGCACGGGCGCGGCGGCGCGCCCCGGCGGCGTGGCGCCGACGCCGGCCGGCCTCCCCACGCCCAGCCACATACCTAACGCATCTGCCCTGAGTGCATAGACATTCTTCCTCTGGCGTGGCATGCTTCCTCGGTATGATGAGGACCCATGACAGCGTCGCCTCCCACCTCCGGGTGGGCCAGGCCGCCGAGATGCTCGGCGTCTCCGTCGAGACCCTGCGGCGATGGGAGACCGAAGGCCGGCTGCGGATGGCCAGGTCCGACGGCGGCCAGCGCCTGGTCGAGGTCGACGAGGTCGCCCGCCTCCTCGACGAGCGCCGGAAGTCGTCCACCGACCGTCCGATCGTCGCCCAGTCGGCCCGCAACCGCTTCGCGGGAATCGTCACCAGGATCGAGCGCGACCACGTCGCCGCCGTCGTCGAGGTGATCGCCGGGCCGCACCGGCTGGTCAGCCTGATGACGGCCGAGGCGGTCGAGGAGCTCGACCTGAAGGTGGGCGACGAGGCGGTCTGCGTCGTCAAGGCGACCAACGTCATCGTCGAGATCCCGTCACCGAAGGAGCCGCGCTCGTGAGATCCCGGCTCGCCGCGCTGGTCGCCCTCCTCGCCCTCGTGCTCATGGCGTGCTCGGGCAGCGCCAGCCCGCCGGCCAGCGCGCCGGGCTCGAGCTCCGCGCCCCCGACCGCGTCGCCCTCGGGCGCGCCCGCCGCCGATCTCACCATCTACGGTGCCGCATCGCTCAAGGGCGTCCTGGAGAAGGCGAAGCCCGCCTACGAGGCGGCCTTCCCCGGGACGACCCTGACGATCTCGACCGACTCCTCGGCCGCCCTCGAGACGCAGATCGAGCAGGGCGCTCCCGCCGACGTCTTCCTGTCGGCCGACACGGCGAATCCCCAGAAGCTCGTCGACGCGGGCCTCGCCGATGGGGACGCCGTCGTCTTTGCCGGCAACGAGCTGACGGTCATCGTGCCCGCCGACAACCCGGCCGGGATCCAGTCGCCGGCCGATCTCGCCAGGCCCGGGGTCAAGCTGATCGCCGCGGGCGACGAGGTCCCGATCACGAAGTATGCGACCAAGCTGATCGCGAACCTCGCCTCGGAGGCCGGCTACCCGGCGGACTTCGCCGCCGGGTACGCCGCGAACGTCGTCTCGAAGGAGGACAACGTCAAGGCAGTCGTCGCCAAGGTCGAGCTCGGCGAGGGCGATGCCGGGATCGTCTACGTCACCGATGCGGCGGTGGCCACGGCGGTGGCCACGATCGAAGTGCCGGATGGGGCCAACGTTCCGGCCACGTACGCCGGCGTCGTCGTCAGAGCGTCCCCCAACGTCGCGGCCGGGCGGGCGTTCCTCACCTGGTTCGCCGGGCCCGACGGCCAGGCGATCCTGGCCGGCTTCGGATTCCTGCCACCGTCGTGATCGAGGACGGCGCAGCTGCCCGGAGCGCCGCTGGCAGCCGGTCGATGCGGCGCTCGACGGCGCGTCACGGCTGGGGCGAAGGCTCGCTCGTGGCGGTCGCCGGCCTCTTCGCCCTCTTCCTGGGGCTGCCGGTCCTCACCCTCGTCGGGCGAGCGCTTCTCGACGGGTCGCTCGGCGGCGCCATCGTCTCACCGGCCGTCCTCGATGCCCTGTGGCTGAGCCTGCTCACGACGGCCGTCAGCCTCACGATCACCGTCGCGCTCGGCCTGCCGCTCGCCTTCGTGCTCGCCCGGCGGAGCTTCCGGGGCAAGGGCCTGCTCGAGGCCGTCGTCGACCTGCCCATCGTCCTGCCGCCGTCCGTCGCCGGGCTCGCCCTCCTCCTGGTCTTCGGACGGCGGGGCCTGCTCGCCACGCCCATCGACCTGCTAGGCGTGTCGGTCCCGTTCACGACGGTCGCCGTGATCCTCGCCCAGACCTTCGTGGCAGCGCCCTTCTTCATTCGCTCGGCCCGGACGGGCCTCGCCGGCGTCGATCGGGACCTCGAGGACGCCGCGCGGGTGGACGGCGCCTCCGAGCGCCAGCTGTTCCGGGCGATCACGGTCCCGCTGGCCGGAGCCGGCCTGGCGGCAGGCCTGGTGATGAGCTGGGCTCGATCGCTCGGCGAGTTCGGGGCGACGATCATGTTCGCCGGCAACGTCGCCGGGCGGACGCAGACCCTGCCGCTGGTCGTCTATGCCGAGTTCCAGGGCGGCGACCTCGACGCGTCGATCGCCGCGGCGGCGATCCTCGTCGCGGCCGCGTTCAGCGTCCTCGTCGCGGTGCGCGTCTTCCACTGGGGACGGGTGCTCGACACGCGGGGCATCGCCTGAGCCCTGCGGTATCATGGCGGCCCGGCGACGGCGATCGGAACGCCGGGCTCCTCGCGCGCCTGTAGCTCAGTGGATAGAGCGTCGGCCTCCAGAGCCTGACCGCCTGAGCGTAGTGGCCGCCCGAGTGGGCCCCCGAGCGAAACGGGCGGAGTTCTACGCTCTAGCCGTGCCGGGATCCAGACCCGCCCGCGTGATCCTGCGCGCGATTGCCACAACGCAGCCCTAGCGATTGGGGCGTGGCCCATTCTCGGTGGAGGGCGGCCAGGTCAGGGATCGGCCCGAGACGCCTCGGCTACACTCTCAGTGGCCCTGCTTCGGGCTGCCGCTGCGTCCCCGTGCGATTGGGCTCGTGCATGTGCTGATTGCCACAGGGTAGGGCGAAGAGGCTGGGCCGGGGATGGCGAACAACTTGCTGAATGCGATGTACAGCATCAGCGACTCGCTGACGACGCTGTCCCATCAGGTTCAGAGTGAAGCCGCGGCCGGATTGCTCTCGCGCAACAAGCTCGCCGAGCACATCTATCTGCCGGTTCTGCGGCGTGTCTTCGCTGCTCCGGGCCTGTCGAATACCAACGTTGCTGCCGCCAACTTCCCGGGGATCGACCTCTTCGATCCTGCCTCCGGGCTCGGCGTCCAGGTAACCGCCGACGGATCGGCAGCCAAGGTCACTGACACCATCGACGTTCTTGTCGGGGCGAACCTCCCCGTCACGCATCTTGTTGTGGCGCTCATCGCTCACACCAAGCCCGCCCACAGGAGAACGACCCGCGCGACCTGGGCGGGCAAGACCGAGGGCCATTTCGCGTTCGCGCCGGACGCGGACATCCTCGCCATCTCCGATCTCCTCGCCCGGATAGAGAACCTTCCACTCGAGGACATCACCGCGATCGATGTCGAGCTCAGCTCGCTTGTGCGAGGAGTGGCGCCCGTCCAACTGCTGCCCCATCTCCGCGCGGAAGTCGAGGTCCAGCTGGCGGAGGAGCGCAGAACGGGTCGCTACATACCGAACGTCTTCGTGGAAGCCCGCAACACGAAGTACCAAGCTCGGTGCTTCGGACACCCCGCCCTCTATTCGCGCCGCATTGCCGATTGGTTCGCACGCCAACCTGTCGCGGACCTCAACCGGCTTGCCGCGCAGAGCGCAGTGCCGGCGATTGCGGGACCGGGCGCTCATGCCGAGTGGGCGGGCGACACCCTCACGGACAGCGTCCACGCAGCCGAGATGCTACTGGAAGAACTGCGCTCGTTCGAGCACGAACTCGTCCGATACAGCGAGGCCGCGGAGGACCACACTCGCCTCGACGGCGATGCGGGCCGGGCCTACGTCCTGGAGGAGACCCGGTACCTCATCGAGATGGAGGCGAGGCACCTGCAGCTCGAGCTGGGAGATCGTCGAGCGGAGTTGCGGTGCTCGACGGCGCCGTTCTTCCTGCTCACCGGCCCTGCGGGCCAGGGAAAGACCAACTTCGTCTGCGACTTCACGGAGCGGTTCCTCCTCCGCCACGACATCCCCTGTGGGTACGTGACCGCGCGGGAGTTGGCACGCAGCCCGGAGCTCGATCTTGGCGAGGCAGTGCGGCGTCGGGTCTTTCCGCCGGGCGTGTCGAGTCTGGCCGAGGCCCTAGGCAGCCTCGAGGAGACCTGTGAGCAGCGCCGGCAACCATTCGTGCTCGTGATTGACGGCCTCAACGAGCACCCGAGAATCGGCGAGTTCGCCGGGCAACTCGAGCACATGCTCGAGGAATTGAGTCGCCTCTCGCACGTTCGGGTCCTCATGACGTGCCGTTCGGAGTTCCTGAGAGAGCGCTTCGGACAGCTCCTATCCGGACGGCTCGGGCCCATGCTGCATGTGTCGGAGGCACATGGCCAGCGACTCGACGACGACGAGCACAGAGAGCTCCTCGCGACCTACTTCCGCTTCTTCCGGGTAAAGCCGAGCCTGGTTGCACCGCGGGTACGTGATCTGCTGAGGCGTGACGTTCTTCTGCTGCGCTTCTTCTGCGACGCCTATGGCGCCCGCGGCCGGGGTCGCGAGTACGTTCAGCCACGCGTGGACAGCGGCTATCGGCGTGAGATCTTCGAGACGTATCTCACGACAAAGCTGAAAGCCGCCGCGAGAACGGCGGAGGGCCAGCCAGGTGTCCGACCGCTGGTTCGCAAGCCCGCGGTCGGTCGCGTCCTCGGGCTCCTTGCTCAGCACATGCTGGAAAGCGGGCATTTCGCCGACGTGCCCCGTGAGGTCGTGCCGGCGGATCTCGATGGCGAACTCACGGCACTGCTTGACGAGGATCTGATCCTGAGAAAGGACCTGACGCCTCGCGTCTCCGCACTCGACGAGCCCAGGGAGGTCCTCAACTTCACCTTCGACGAGATGCGCGACTTCCTGCTCGCAGAGCATCTGCTGACGGTGCACGCTCGGGACGCCGAGGCGTTCCGACGGGTGCTGGCAGTGCAGCCGCCGACCTCCCCGAGTGCTGAAGGTCTGCAGCGCTTTCTGTTCTACGCCGCGCGGGACCCTTCCAATGAATCCTTCTTGGCGACCTATCGCAATGACCCGTGGTACGCGCACGCCTACGACGAGGCCGTCTTCGACGTCCCGCCGAGCCAGCTGGACGCCGAGGACGAGCGGATCGTGGAGGCCGCCCTTCGCGCCGGAGGCCCGCGAGCGATCGACCTCTGCCGGAGGGTGGCGGTTCGGTGGGACCCCTCGCACGACACCGTCCTGAACCTCGGCCTGCTCCTGAGGGTGGTCCAGGACGCCGGCCCCGCCTTCTTCGTGGACGTTGTCACGCCGGCGTTCGGCGCGAGCCAGTACGGCCAGAAGGCCCTTGCACGTAGCTTCTGCGACTTCGTCCGGGAGAAGGTGCTTGGCAGGCTCGACCCGACTCGTCATGAGGGCGCGGACCTGCTCTTCCGGCTCCTCCTGATCCTGGCTCCGGTGAATGCCACCCCTACTCTCGATTCGGGCGCCATGGCGGTGTTCGGAGAGTTGCTGGATGCCCGCCCCGAATACGCTCTCGCCCTCTTGAGCGATGCCCTCAGGGAGGGTCCTCAAGCGCACCGGCCCTTCCTGTGGAGATTGCTCTCAGGGGCGTCGAGCTCGATGCGCGACCTTCAGCCGTATGCCGCCGCCGCCGAACGGGACGCGACAGACGGCGGCCCGGAGGTCCGGCGCGAGGCCGCTCGATTCCTCGCGCGTCTCGGGGCTTCCGAACGATGAAGATCCTCGCGATTCCAGGCGAGTTTGGCCTCGACGAGTACATCGTCTGTCTGGGGCCTGCCGAGACTGGGGCTGACGCACGCACGCGCATGCTCGCGCGTGCCCGAGTCACTGACGGGAGCTACGCCTTCGGGCTGATTGATCAGCTCCACGCGGCGATCTTCGTGCAGTCCCTCGACCTGAAGGCCGACTTCCAATCCTACTTCGCCATCGAGTACCGGTCGTTCGATCAGTACCTGTGCCGTCGAGAGCGCCTGCCTCAAGGCGTGGCCCTCGAACTGACGAAGGCATTCGACGAGAGTGCCGGCATCTATCGGTTCCGGCCGAGGCACTCCTTTCTAGGGGACGCCAGCGGAGTCGAGCTGCTATCGAGGCTTCTCGGGGACGGGGCGGAGGTCGAGGAAACCGCATGAGAACTCGTGCTGGGTTCATCACCAACAGTTCGTCCACGTCCTTCCTCCTCATCGCGAAGGAGCTGGACGAGGCCGGCTTCCTCGAGCTCATGGGGGTCGCGCCGGACTCGCCGATCGCTCCCGTATTCCGCGAGCTGCTCGACTCGATCCTCGGATCGAGCGAGGCGGTCGACCTTTCTCGAGTCGACACTAGCCTGCCGCCGGAGCAGTGGTTCGAGGACTCGCGCCTGTCCGAGGCAATGACGGAACGCCTTCGCAAGGTCGCCGGTCAAGGGCTCACCGCGTACTTCGGTCGGCTCAGCAGTGACGAGGGGCCGGTTGAGTCCTTCTTCTGCACCGACGCCTTCGAGGTCGAGAACGAGCGCATCTACTTCAACTGCCTGGAGTGCGTCTGGTGACGGGCGGCCCTGCCGCCCTGGTTGTCAAGCGGTTCCCGGAGGAGCGCTACAGCGCCGTCTTCAACCCCAAGTCGGGGTTCTTCGCTCGGATCGAGGACCAGGGAGCGCCCGAGCCCTTCTGGGCCGAGCACGGCCCCGAACTCCTGGACATCGCGATCACGAACTGGTGTGACCGGCGGTGCCCCTTCTGCTACCGGGCGTCCGATCGGTCCGGCACGCACCTGGCGCTCGATGACTACGCGAACGTGATCCGCCAGGCTCACGAGATGCACGCGTTCCAGGTGGCGCTCGGAGGGGGGAACCCGAACCAGCACCAGGACTTCGCGGAGATCCTGCGGCTCACGCGCGAGGAGTACGGCATTGTGCCCAACTACACGACCAACGGTCGCGGCCTGGGTGACGATGTCCTCGCCGCGACCCAGCGCTACTGCGGCGCTGTCGCGGTGAGCGCGTACGCGCCCTACACCGAGACGGCGGATGCGGTCGCTCGCCTCGCGGCCTGGGGCGTCACGACCAATGTGCACTTCGTGATCACCAGCGCGAGTGTCGAGACCGCGGTGGCATGGCTGCGCGAACCCCCGGCCTTCCTGGAGGGCGTGCACGCCGTCGTGTTTCTCACCTACAAGCCGGTGGGTCGCGGCGGCGACCAGGGCCTCCTGGCGAGGCGCAGCCCGGCCGTCGCGGAGTTCTTCCGGCTCGCCGCGACCACGCGGCTTCCGTGGAGGGTGGGCTTCGACTCGTGCGGCGTCACCGGGCTGGCGCGCTGGGGCAACGCCAACAGGCTGGGTCTGGAGGGTTGCGATGCCGGCCGGTTCTCGCTCTTCGTCTCGGAGCGCCTCGAGGTCTACCCGTGCTCCCTTATGGTCGAGTCCGGGCAGGCCGGCGCATCACTCCGGCAGTCGAGCCTGCTCGACATCTGGCGCGGTCACCCGTCCTTCACGGGCTTCCGCTCGCGGCACAAGACCGGCAGGTGCGGTGACTGCGCAGTGCGCCAGCAGTGTCTGGGGGGCTGCCCCGTCTTTCCCGAGATCGACTACTGCGTGAGCAACGACTCTGAGTAGACGGCGCTCGCAGATCCCGCGCCCGAGCTCCAATCGCGGAATTGGCAGCTTCACCTGAACCGAGTTCACCGGGCTATTCCGGCCAAGCTGCGCCGGCTCCGCAGCCATTCACCACTAGCGCCTACACGGCCCGTCCGTGCCAGGGGGCGACGCTGAGCATCTCCTTCTCGCTCAGGTCGATCTCGAGCAGGCCGACCTCTCGGAGGAACGCCACCGACTCGAAGAGCTCCCGGCCGAGGGCATTGAGACGCGCGCCGAAGTGGTATCGGAAGTACTCGTCGACGAAGTTGAACCCCTCCACGACGTCGCCGTTCGCAAGCACGACCGGAGGCGGGTCGCCAAGGAGCCGCGGGCCATCCAGCCATCGCTTGCCGCGCTGGGTTAACTCCGCCTCCGGCGCCGTCGGCCCGATGACGTCGTCGAGCCGGTGTAGCTCGACATACGGGTACGCGTCCTGGAGCCCGTCGACGTCCATCATGAACTGCCAGTGCTCACGGACGTCGATCCACTCGCCCCCTGGCACCGCGTTTCGCTCCTGGAACCAGAACTGGCTTCGCGTCTTGCTCTGGTAGTCCCAGAACACGACCCGGTGCTCGACGCCCCGCTCGGCCGCGGTCCCGAGGCGCCAGATCAGGTTGTAGTCCTTGCGGCATGCTCCGGCCGTCTCTTCGTCGGAGCCGAGGGCTTTGGCCCACTGCGCGCGGTCCGACTCGGCCATGATCAGGTCGAAGGCCTGGTCATCCAGCAGGCTGGCGCGCGGGACCTCGACGGTGGCCTCTCCCTGAGCAAGCGTGAGGATGCTCGTCCCCCACCGCTCCTCCACGTACTTGGTGAGGTTCAGGACCAGGAACTGGTCGGCGCTCTCGACGTAGACGGCAAGGTAGGTGGGAACCGGCTGGAGTAGCCAGTAGCGCAGATGGGCGACGGAGAGCGGGACCTTGACGACCGGAGAGCGCTTGAAGTCCTCCATCGAGAGGGACGCTGCCATCAGGCCCTTCATCTGGAACCAGCACAAGGGACCGGCGAGAACCTCGCCGCCGGAGGCACGCCTCCTTGTGAGGTGAAGCCCGATGTCGCGCGCGCCCCGGTCGCGCTCGTAGTAGACGAATTCGCCGTAGTCAGAGGCGAGGGATCGGAACCGCCCCATGTACCGCCGCTCGAACGCGTCGGTCGAACCGATCTTCAGCATTCAGACCCCCTTGCCAGGCAGGTCGCTCGGGGTTCGCGCCCGAGGCGACCTGGACAATGTGGCTGTCGCCGCGGGCGTCCGACGCCCTGGTGAGTGTCTCATCCAGCCGCCAGTGGCCTACGGTCCAGGACGGCGACCTCGATCCTCTTCCTCAGGAGTTCGCCGATGGCGCGATCCTCTTCGAGCGCGAGGGATCGTGTCGACGAGGAGGTTGAACAGATCGGGCGGGTAGTGAAAGGTGTCGTCCACGATGCGGCGTCCGAAGTTCTGTCGTGGCGGTGGCTCCCGCCGTGGGACCTCTGGCTGGTTGCGATTATTTCGTTTGCAGTCTAGCATGCCGGCAGGAGGCCAACCATGACTACGGCAGTCGCAGAGCGTGAGCCGATCGTCGCAGATGAGGCCGAGCGCGGAGCGCTCGACGCTATCGAGCGCGCGCTACGGCCTGTCGCGGACCACCAGCGGGCGGAGATCGTCGGGCCGGACGGCACGCGAACCGAGCTGCCCGAATCGCTCTACGCCGTGCTCGTCCGCGCCGCCCAGGAGCTCCGCCGCGGGCGAGGCGTGTCCATCCTACCCATCGGCCTGGAGCTCACGACGCAGCAGGCGGCGGATCTCGTGAACGTGTCCCGGCCGTTCCTGATCCGACTGCTAGAGGCGGGGCAGATCCCGTATCACCGCGTCGGAACGCACCGGCGAATCCGGCTCGACGACCTGCTCGCCTACCGGCGCCGCCGGAGCGACGAGCGGAGGGAGATGCTCGCCAGCATGGCTGCGGAGGCCCAGGACCTCGGCATCTACGACGAGTAAGCGGACGTGGCGTACGTCGCGCTGCTCGACGCCAGCGTCCTGCACCCATGGGTCGTCTGCGAGCTGCTGCTGCGCCTCGCGGAGCGCGGCCTCTACCGTCCGGCCTGGAGCGCCGAGATCCTCGATGAGCTCGTCGGGAGCCTGATCCGGAGGCAGCCGGAGCATGAAGAGCGGTTCCGCCGCCGGCGCGAGCGCATGGAGGCCGCCTTCGCCGAGGCGATGACGCACCAGCCCGGGCGCTTCATGACCGCCGTCCCAGACGAGGTCGACGCCGGCGATCGGCATGTCGTGGCGGCGGCGTTCGCGGCTCGCGCCGACGTGATCGTCACCAACAACGTCCGTCATTTCGCACCCGACAGGCTCGCCAAGGTTGGGCTGCTCGTCCACACGGCGGATGAGTTCCTCGTCCATCAGTGGTGGCTCGATCCCGCAGGGGTCCTCGATGAACTGGCTGCGATGGCCGCATCGACGAATTGGCCCTCGCTCACGGCGGCGCAGGTGCTCGAGAGCCTGCGTCGCTTCGCGCCCGAGTTCGTAAACTTGGTGGAACGGGCATCGTCGCCCGACCGAGATCCGACAGGCTGACCTTGTTCGGGTTTTACGCTCTACATGGGCCAATTGCCGTCCACCCGAGCGTGGACAAGGCCCCCGGGTAGAGCGCAAGACCAGAAGCCGAAGACTCTATCCACGCTCGACCGCTATCATTGGGGCTCGCGCGCCTGTAGCTCAGTGGATAGAGCGTCGGCCTCCGGAGCCGAAGGTCGCAGGTTCGAATCCTGTCGGGCGCGCCACTGCAACCTTCTCGGGCAGCGCGAGCGCGAGTCCGTGGCGGTGCGCGGCCGGCATGAGGCGAAGGCCGACGAAGCGCGGCCCTTCGATGACGATCCGCTCGGAGATCGCGAAGAGCCATGTCCCGAGCGCTGGCTCGCCGGTCTACGTCGCCGAAGAGGTGCTCGGAGCGGCGGCCGGCCACCTCGACGTCGCACCGCCAGTCTCGGCAGCGATGGCAGATGGGGTGAACCCCTTGGCGATCAGCCAGACCGCCATGACCATCTCCTGCACGGCGAGCGGGGCCATGAGGACGCCGAGCGACGACAGCCCGAACATGCTCCCAAGCGGCGGCACGATGTAGAGCGCAGCCCCCACGAGCCCCCAGGTGGACAGCCAGCGGGGCACGAGCCGCGACTGGTAGAGCAGGACGGAGAACATCAGCGCGCCGAGAGCGAACGGGATGACGCCCACCTGTTCCCAGATCACGGGGTCGGCCGTGCGCACGAAGCCGGCGAGCGGTGCCGCATCCGGCTGCGTGCTGAGCGGGATCAGCGTCAGCCACCCGAGCGCGCCAAGCATGTAGATGAACGTCTTGAGCCCGCCACGAAAGACGACGTACCCCATGGCCAGCGTCTCGTTGTACCGCCTGCCGACCGGCCAGAACACGACCGGGACCATCGCCAGCGAGAAGCCTGCCAGCAGGACGAGCAGCGCTCCGACCGCCAGCTGGTTCGGCTGCGCGGCGACCTGGGCCAGGTACGCGGGGCCAGCCAGGACCGCATCCGTGACGACCACGCTGAGTACCAGGGCAACCGTTCCGATGATGTACAGCACGCCGATCCAGGCGGCGGCCTTTCGTTCCGCGCTCATGCCGCCACCTCGGGTCGGGGCGAGAGGATCACGACCGCGGTCTCGCGGGATCTCCTCGCCGCGAGGCCGTCGATATCCGCGTTCTTGTCGTACTCGACCCAGCGCGCCCACAGGCGGGGCCGCTCGTCGGGGCCGGCGGCGCGGGCGCGGACCGCCCGGGGGCCGTCGGGGAGGTCGACGGTGGCGTCCGGATTGGCCTGGAGGTTGAGCCACCAGGCAGGCTCGGGATCGGCCCAGCCGTTCATGGCCATGGTGACGAGATCCGCTCCGTCCTCGAAGTAGCCGAGGATGGCGGCTCGCTCGACGCCGCTGCGGCGTCCGACCGTCCGGAGGCGCATCATGCCCCACCGCGTGGCGGTCGCCCTGCGGAGGCCGAGCCGGCCGCCCGTGACGGAGTAGACGGCCCGCTGCCCCACCCAGAACGAGCGGATGAACCAGCGCGGCGGCAGAGACGGCGATTTCGTCGACGGTTCGGACATGGTGTGCTCCTGATAGGTGTGACGGTGGTTGTGGGGCCTGGCGGCGGCCGGGACGGGCGGTCCGCTGGTCATCCCTGTTCGTCCGAGTACTGGAAGGCTTGGTCGAGCGGCACGCGGAAGACGCGGGCGATGCGGAAGGCCATCTCGAGCGTGGGCGAGTACTTGCCCTGCTCGATGGCGATGATCGTCTGGCGGGTCACGCCGACTCGCTCGGCCAGCTCCGCCTGCGTCATCTCGCCGTCGGCGAACCTGAGCGATCGGATCGAGTTGGTGACCCGTGTCGGCTTTACCACCTCTGGAACGGCCCGTGGTAGGCCGCGATCTTGGTCACGGAGCTGAGGAGGGCTCCGGCAATGCCCCCAAGGAAGATCGCGTTGGCGATCCAGAAGTGGTCTGCGCGGGTCATCGCGAGGACGAGCCCGGCGATCGAGCCGGCGATGATCAGCCAGTTGCCGACCCGCTCACCGACACGGTCGATCTCCCTGTCGCGCTCGTCGTTCTTGTCCGCCTCGCTGGGGTTCGAGGCCGCGGCCACGACGTTGCCCAGGATGTTCGCCACGACGAAGACGATGATGGTGGCGATCATCGGCTCGACCCAGGAGACCTCGGCGATCGGCTTGCCGAGCACCTGCGGCACGACCAGGGCCACGTAGACGAGAAGCGTCGGCACCGCGACGATGAGCACGACCCAGTTGCTCTTCTCCAGGAATGCCATCGGCGTCTCCCATGTCAAGAATCGTTGACATAGGCAATGTACAAGATAGCCAACATAGTGTCAACGATCTTTAACATCTGAACACACTGGCCACGAGATCCACGATTGTGGTAGTGTGTGAGCCATGAGAACGACCATCGATAGGGCTGGGCGATTGGTAGTTCCGCGCTCCCTGCGCAATCGGATCGGCCTGGCTGGCGGAGGCGAGGTCGAGATCGAGCTCGACGGCGCGGCGATCCGCATCGAACCCGTTGCCGGCACGGAGCTCCGAGAGGACGGCGGCTTGCTGTTCATTCCGACGACCGGGACGCCCGTCGACGACGCGCTGGTGCGCGAGCTGATCGATGCGGACCGACACGGACGCTGACCAGCGCCCGGTCGCGCTTCTCGACACGAGCACGGCCGTCGCGCTCATCGTCGAGGACCACGAGGCGCATGTCGCGACGCTCGACGCGGTCCGGGGCCGCCGGCTGGGCCTGGCCGGGCATGCGTGGTTCGAGGCGTACTCGGTCCTGACACGGCTGCCGGCTGGCCTTCGTCGTTCGCCGGCCGATGCCCTCCGCTTGCTGGCCCGCAACTTCCCGGCGTCCGTGTTTCTTGGCGAGGCGGAGGCGGCCGATCTCGGCGGGGAGCTCGCCCGGCTGGGGGCCTCCGGCGGTGCCGTCTACGATGCCCTCGTCGCCGCGGCCGCGCGGCAGCACCGACTCCCGCTCGTCTCCACGGACGCGCGGGCGCGACCCGTCTACGAAGCGCTCGGAGTGGAGATCGAACGCATCCTGCAGGTGGGGCGGGGCTGAGCGCGGAGACGGACGGGTTGCGCCAGCTTGGCGGGCCGCCGGGCGGCTGCTGGGACGTGTTCGCGTGGCGACGGGGACCCAAGCACCTGATCGAATGCGCTCTCGCCATCGGCGTGCCAGGCCGGACCGCTCAGGCCGTTCCGCCTTGGGCGGGGCCCACTGGCGAGCCTAGTCCTCGGCTCACCGCTTTCTTCACGAGCGCGCCGATCCTTGCCTCATCGGCGGCGGTCAGCCTTCCAGCGTCTGCCCCCGGTCATGTCGATGACGGTGCGCGATCTCGCCCTCGACCGATACCCGAACCTGGTCGAGCACGTGGCCTACCACCAGCGCCCGCCCGGCCAGAAGCGCCATGGAGAGTCCGAGTTCGTGCTCGATCTGATTCTCGACGGCCTCGAGCGGGCCGGGGGCAGCAGCTAGATCGAACACCTGCGGAGGCGCATCGCACACCGCGGGCGACCGCTGGCGCGCACAGCCGTGACCGGCCAGAGCCGTCCGGCGCGGGCAACACGCTCACCCTATGGGCGTCCTGGCGCCTGCCGTGGGCGGCGGGCCGAGCCCCGCTGGCGGAGGCGGGTGCTCAGGCGCGCTCAAGCGCCACGCGCGAAACGGCTGTGCCGCCGGTCGAGCACGGGCGCCCTCCCGTGCTCGTCGGCAGGGCAGGCGCCGGAGTGCTGCTGGCCGCATCCGGTCGCCGGCAGACGGCCCCTGAGGGCAGGGGCCCGGAGCTCAGTGCGGGAACGGCGGTCCGCCGCTGCCGGCAAGGGCCGTACCGACGGTGATCGCGGCCGTCGCCATCGCAGCCAGCAGTGCGGACGCGATGAGCCGGAGTCGCAGGCGCGCGTTCGTAGACATGGTTCGCATGCCCTCCTATGCCTCCCTCTCGACGGGAGTGTCGAGGCCACGCTAGACTGGCGTCATGCGTCTGTCAAGAATTTATCAACAGATGGCGCCGCGCGAGGCACCACATGCGGCCGCCCTGGGATCCCGCATCCGTGAGCGGCGCACGAAGGCGCGTCTGACGCAGGCGGAGCTGGGCGCGCCGATGACGCGCTCGTTCGTGTCGGCGATCGAGCATGGGCGTGCCCTGCCGTCCCTCCCCGCCCTGCTCCTGATCTGCGCGCGCCTGGGCGTGCCAGTCGGGGAGCTCCTCGAGGAGCTGGAGTGGACTTGGGGAGAGACATATACTGACGTCCATGAAGGACACCACCAGCCGCCGTCGCCGCGTGACGGTCGATGACCGGCCGCTGGCGCGCTCGATCGGGGCGCGCATCCGCCAGGCGCGGCTCCAGGCGGGCCTGACGCAGCAGCAGCTGGCGGGTGGTCGGTACTCGAAGGCGTACATCAGCGCGCTCGAGAACGGCTCCTCCAGGCCCTCGATGGCGGCGCTCAGCTTCCTCGCGACCCAGCTGGACTCCTCGCCGACAGCGCTCCTGGCCGGCGAGACGGATCAATGGAGCCGGATCGAAGGGGACGTCCTGCTGGCCAGCGGTCGCTGGCAGGAAGCGCTCGACATCTACGATCGCCACCTGGAGAAGCCCGCGGGTGGCGGCGTGCGAGCGGAGCTGCTGCGGGGACGGGCCGAGGCGCTCTCGCGACTCGACCGCGGAGCGGAAGCCGCCGCGGCTGCATCCGAGGCCGCCGAGACCTTCGATCGCCTGGGGCGCGAAGCTGACGCGGCGCTGGCGCGCTACTGGGTCGCCAACGGCGAATTCCTGCAGGGGAACCTGGCCGAGGCGCGCAGGCTGATCGGGGCCATCCTCGTGAAGGTGCGAGCCGGCGTGCGCGTCGAGCCGGACTTCCACCTCCGACTGGTCATCGCCCTCGCGGCGATCGAGACGCGCGACGGCGAGTACGACCGGGCGCTCGCCTACCTCTCAGAGGTCCGCGGACTTGCCGACGAGCTCGATGATCGACGTCGCGCGACCTACTTCTTCGACCTCGCCCACAGCTATCGCGAGACCGGCGACTACGAGGCTGCCGTTCGGGCGGGATACGCGAGCTTGACCCTGTTCTCGGCCATGCACGCCGACGCCGAGACAGCAGCACTCGAGAACGACCTGAGCCTCGCCTTCCTCAAGCTGGGCAACGTCTCCCGGGCCAACGAGCTCGTGGCGAGCGCGCGGACGCGGTTCGAGGCGCTCGGCGACCAGCGATGGCTGGCGCACGTCACCGACACGGAGGCCCAGATCGCGCTCGCCGGCTCGGCCTTCGAACGGGCGACGACGCTCGCCGAGCAGGCGATCGACGGCGCCGAGCTGACAGGCAACCAGAAGGCGCTCATCGATGCGCTGGTGACCCGTGCGCAGATCCGGCGGCAGCAGGGCGACCGCGACGGCGCAGATGGCGACTTCGCGCGAGCCGCGGATCTGGCGCGCGCCGCCGGCTCTCGCGGGCGCATCCGCGAGGTGCTCGGCGCCTGGTCCGAGATGCTGGCCGAGGGCGGCGACCTCCGCCGCGCCTACGACCTGAGCCGCGAGGCGCTCTCGGTCTGAGCGCGGGCCCGAGCGGTAGACCCGGCGGAGCCCGGCGTCCTGGCGCCACGTTGGGCTCGGGCGTGTGGTACGTATATACTGGCCTCCGCGCCCAGTCGTGCTGGACCGTGCATCCTCGGAGGCAGGATGGCCTCAACACCCCACCACCCGTTGGACATCCAGGCGCGGCTGTTCGCGCCCGGCGACCGCGCCACCGTCACGCGGCACGCCCAGGCCACGGCAGGCGAGTGACCACGGACGATCTCGGCCGCGCCCTGTCGACGATCGACGTTGCGGCGAGCCGCGCTGCCTCCGGCCGTCGCCACGCCCTGGTGCGCTCGGCACGGGCGATCGTCCTCGCCTACGTGGCGGTCGCGGTGCTCTGGATCGCTGTGAGCGACCAGGTCGCCGGGCTCCTGTTCCCCGACCCCGACGCCCGGGCTCTCGTCGGCACGCTGAAGGGCCTGGGGTTCGTCGCCGTCACGAGTGGGCTCCTGGCCGCTCTGCTGCGCCGCCATGACGCGCTCCGCGCGCAGCAGGGCGCCGAGCTCGAGCGGCGCGAGCGACGCTACCGGCTCCTCGCCGAGCACGCCCAGGACATCATCTTCCGCGTCGCCCTCGGACCGACTCCAGCGACCGTGTACCTGAGCCCCGCCGTCGAGCGCCTGCTCGGACATCCTGCATCGGCGTTCGAGGCGGCTCCGGATCTCCTCCGTCGCCTGGTCCACCCCGACGATCGAGCGCTGTTCGACCCTCGCTCCGGTGCGTGGCACGACGGGCGCCCCTTCGTGGTGCGGATGCAGCACGCCGACGGGCGCTGGATCTGGCTCGAGGTGCGCGCCACCCCCGTCCTCGACGCAGTGGGTGAGGCGGTCGCGGTCGACGGGGTTGCCCGGGACGTCACGGAGCATCGCCTTGTCGAGGCGGCCCTGGCGCGCGTCAGCCGGGTTGAGCGAACCTTGAGCGCCGTCAACCAGGCCCTCGTGCGTGCCGCCGACGAGCTCCCCCTTCTCGAGGCCATCTGCCGGGCCGTGATCGACGAGGGCGGCTTCCGCTTCGTCTGGGTGGGCTACTGCGAGGATGACGACGCGGGCACCATCCGGCCCGTCGCCCATGCCGGGCACGAGGACGGCTACCTCGACGAGATCGCGCAGAGCTGGCATGACAACGACCGCGGCCGCGGTCCGGCGGGCGTCGCGGTGCGCGAGCGGCGACCGGCCATCGTCCGTGAGATCGCGGCCGATCCAGCGATGGCCCCCGACGTCGAGGCGGCCCTCGCTCGGGGGTACGCGTCGTCCGCCAGCTTCCCGCTCGATCGCGGCGACAATGTGGCCGGTGTGCTCTCGATCTACTCGGCCGAGCGAGACGCCTTCGGGCCCGAGGAGGTCGCGCTCCTCGAACAGCTGGCGGCCGACCTCTGTTACGGCGTCGAGGCACTCCGGACGAGGGCCGGTGGGGCGGCCGCAGAGGCCGAGCGCCGCCGCCTGGCGATGGCCATCGAACAGTCGGCCGAGTCGGTCGTGATCACGGACGCCGGGGGTGCCATCGAGTACGTGAACCCCACCTTTGAGCGCGTCACCGGCTACGTGGCGGCGGAGGTGCGCGGCCAGAACCCCCGCCTGCTCCGGAGCGGGCGCCAGACCCGCGCCTTCTACGAGGCGATGTGGAAGACGCTGACCGAAGGGCGACCCTGGGTGGGCGACATGATGAATCGCCGCAAGGACGGCTCGCTCTTCACCCAGGAGGCGGTCATCTCGCCGGTGCACGACGAAGCAGGCGCCATCACCGGCTACGTGGCGGTGCAACGCGAGGTCACGCGCGAGCGGGAGACCGAGGCTCGCGAGCAGGTCCATGCTCGCGAGCGAGCGCAGATCGCGGAGGCCCTCGCGATGCTCCCTCCGCAGGCGACGCCCGAAGAGACGGCCGACGCCGTGTGTCACCAGATCGTCCAGCTGCCCGAGGCGCGCGCGGCCGTGCTCCTCGCCTTCGATTCGGATGGGCGGGCGACGCCCCTCGGAGCGGCTGCCACGGATGGCCGCGTCCTGGAGCGCCAGCGCCTCAGCAAGGCACGGACCTCGCACCTGCAGTCGCGGGCATTGGAGGGACCGTGGGTCGAAGGCTGGGAGGCATCGCGAGGACAACCCTTCAGCCGTGCCTTCCAGGCGATCGGCCTGCGAGCACTTGCCTATGCGCCCATCCGGATAGAGCAGACCATGGTGGGCCTGCTGGAGGTCGGCTCCGCCGGCGAAGATGCCTCCGACCGGATGACCGAGCGGCTGCCTGCGCTCGTCGAGTTCGCCTCGATCGCCAGCGCGGTGCTCGGCCCGTCGATGTCGTCACGTGCCCAGCTCAGTCGCTCGCGCGAACGGATCCTGGCCATCATGGAGCAGGCGGCGTTCCACCCGGTCTTCCAGCCCATCGTCGACCTGGCGACCCTCGCCGTCATCGGCTACGAGGCGCTGACGCGCTTCGACGATGGGACGTCACCCGACGGGCAGTTCCGCGCCGCCGCGGCGATGGGCCTGGGCGTGGAGCTGGAGGTCGCAACGCTGCGGGCCGTCCTGGCGGCGGCCGCCTCCCCGCCGGCGATGCCCTGGCTCAACGTGAACGTCTCGCCCGCCGTCGTCCTGGCCGGAGAGCCGCTGCGGTCCCTCGCGGCTGCCTACCCGGGTCATCTCGTGCTCGAGGTGACAGAGCACGCGGTGATCAGCGACTACGCCGCCTTCCGGGAAGCGGTGGCGAGCTTGGGATCCGACGTGCAGATCGCCGTCGACGACGCGGGGGCCGGGTTCGCGAGCCTGCGCCACATCGTCGAGCTCCGGCCGCACATCGTGAAGATCGATCGCTCCCTCGTGGCCGGCATCGACGCCGATCCGGCGCGCCAGGCCCTCCTCGCGGGCCTCCGCCATTTCGCCGATTCGCTGGGGTGCAGCCTCATCGCGGAGGGGATCGAGACCGAGGCGGAGCTGGCCACGCTCATCACCCTCGACGTGCGATCGGGCCAGGGGTACCTGCTCGGCCGACCCGGTCCCTTCCCGGCGAGCCCGCGCCGCGTTCGTCGGCCGAGATCGTCGACGAGCGATCGGAGGATCGCTACGGCAGCGCAGGGTCGCCCGGCTGGACCCACCCATCCCGCCGTCCGAGGAGCACGGCGCGCAGCCAGATGACGAGGCCGGCGACCAGCAGCAGGGCGGGAACCCACGGCGTGAAGGGGACCAACCAGTCGTCCGGGATCACCGCGAGGCTGTAGCCCACGCCCCCGGCCACTCGAGCGCGGGCGAGATCGAGGGGGAAGTCGGCGCCGTCGGGGATCTCGGCCAGGAACGTCCCCGATCCCTCGGTGACCTCGAGCCGGTTCCGCCATTGGATGATCTGCTCCACGTGCCCTGCCTCGAAGTCCGCCAGGAGCTGCGAGTAGGCCAGGGCCGGGTGGGCGCGGAACGGCCCGGCCGCGTTGATCGCCGTTCCCAGGATCGTGATCGCGATGATCGTCGCGACGAGGAGCCTGCGTCCGTGAAGCATCCGGTCGCTCCGTGCGGCCCTTGCGCGGGTCGAGATCCCCGGACACGATCATCGCCTGGCTGGCGGCGTCAGGGCAATGTGCCGGATGGCAGGGGCGGCCGCGGGCGGCCGCCCCTGCCGGTTGCCCGCTCAGCTGAGGGTCGCGCGGGCGACGGCGCCGGTCTCCGGCCCGGCCCGGGCGACCACGACGCCACCGGGCGTCCAGATCCCCGAGCGGCCGGCGGCCTCCGCGTAGCCGCCGCCGGTCGATCCGGCGAAGCTGGCCACCGCGACCCAGACGTGGTGGTCGGCGGCGACGCGACGGGCACGCTCATCCGGGACGGCCGCGTCCGCCGCGGATTCCAGGACGCCGGCGACGTACGCGTCGATGCCCAGCGCGGCGGTGTCGGAGGCGTGCTGCGGGATGCCGGCGTCCTTGCAGATGGCGAGGCCGAGCCGCCAGCCGTCGACCTCGAGCACGGCCGGCCCGCTGCCCGGGCAGAACCGCTCGGGCTCCGCCCCGCCCAGCCACATCTTGCGGTAGGCCACCGTCGCCCCGGCGGCGTCCACGGCCAGCATCCCGATGTACGGCCGGCCCGCCTCGCCCTGGACCGGGGCGCCGACCAGCGCCACGGAGCCCGTCTCGGCGCAGGCTTCGACGATGGGCGCCAGCCGCGGGTCCTCCGGCGTGATCGCGGGGGCGTCGAGCTCGTAGCCGGTCAGGGAGAGCTCGGGGAAGACCACCACCCGGGCGCCCGCGGAGCGCACGGTCGCGGCGTGCGTCATGGCGTTCACCGCGACGTCGTACGGCGTGCACGGCGGCTGGGCGACGGCGACGATCAACGGCCCGCGGATGCCGACCACCCCCAAGGACAGGCAGGAAGGCCAACTCGGAGGCCGATCATAGCCCGCACGCATGGCTACGGGTCTTCCCGGGTCGACCCGGCGCGCCACGGCCCCTGCCTCCTCGCCGCTGCAGCGCCCGGACCTGCCCGCCGAGGCGGCCTCGGTCCGGGTCCTTGGACCAGGCGATGGGCGGCTCGCGACCGCGGCCGGCTGAATTGGCGGTCCGGCCGGCACTATCACCGTGCTCTCCCTCGGTAAAGGCGGCTTCGGCGCCAATACCGCCCGGATTTGACGGCACCTTGAGATTCGTCCCCGCAGCCGGCACCTAGACTTACCGGCGAGCTTCTCGAGACGCCGCTTCGCTTCCATCAATCGAGGGAATTGAGGGCAATGACGGTAGAAGCATTCCTCGCCGAGGTCTTCGGCACCGCGATCCTGATCCTCCTGGGTGACGGCGTGGTCGCCGGCGTGAACCTCGCCAGGTCGGGCACGAAGGGCCTGCCGATCGTCCAGACCGCCTGGGCATTCGCGGTCTTCTGCGGCGTCGTCGTGGCCGGCCCGATCAGCGGCGCGCACCTGAACCCGGCCGTCACGCTGGCCGTGGCCATCACCGGCGGTATCGGCTGGGACGCCGTCCCCGGGTACGTGGTCGCCCAGATGCTCGGGGCGATCGTCGGGGCGTGCCTCGTGGCGCTCCACTACTGGGATCACTTCAAGGCCACCGAGGAGCCGCGCATCAAGCTCGGCGTCTTCAGCACGGCCCCCGCGATCCGCAACTACCCGCTCAACTTCATCTCCGAGACGATCGGCACGTTCGTGCTCGTCTTCGTGATCCTCTCCTTCGGGCACAACGGCAGCGCGGCCGGCCTCGCCTCGCTCGGCGCCCTCCCGGTCTCGCTCCTCATCCTCGTGATCGGCTGCTCGCTCGGCGGCACGACGGGCTACGCGATCAACCCGGCTCGCGACCTCGGCCCGCGCATCGCCCACTTCCTCATCCCCATCCCGGGCAAGGGCGACTCCGACTGGGCCTACTCCTGGGTGCCGGTCCTGGGACCCCTCGCCGGCGGGGCCCTGGCGGCCCTGGTCTACCAGGTCGCCTTCACCGACTTCGTGATCAAGGTGATCCCGGCGTAGGCGACCCGGAGCCTGCCACGGGACCGTCCGACATCACGCTCTCCCTCGAGACGTCGGCGGTGCGAACGGTCGCACCGCCGACGCCCCGTCGCGTGCTAGGCTCGGCGCCATGAGCGCCGCCTCCGCCCGCACCGGCCTGAGCGGGGCGGCACCATCCCACCAGGTCCTGCTGCTGGCCCTGCGTCGGATCGGACCCATGACCTCCACGGCGCTGGCCGCCTGCCTCGGCCTGAGCCGGAGCGCCGTGCTGGGGCAGCTCCGGGCCCTCGCGGACGCCGGCATGGTCGAGCGGAGGATCGTCCGCCACGGCGTCGGCCGGCCACGGCACCTGTACGACGTGGCGCCGCCGGCCCAGGGCCTCCTGCCGGCGGGCTACGAGGAGCTCTCGACGTCGCTCCTGGAGGCGGCCAGGGAGGTGGGCGGGTCGGCGCTGGTGGAGCGGGTCTTCGATGCCCGGCGGGTGTGCCGGACCAAGGCGATCCGGGACTGGTTCCGGGCCAGCGGCATGGACGCCCGCAACATCCACGAGCGACTCTGCGAGCTTGCCGCCCTCCAGGACCAGCTGGGCTATGTCTGCGAGGTGAGCCGGGAGGGCGCCATCCGGCTCCACGAGCACAACTGCCCGATCCTCAGCGTGGCGACCCGCTTCCCCGGCGCCTGCGAGTCCGAGGTGCGCCTCCTCAGCGACGTCCTGGAGGCGGACGTGCGGCGCGAGTCGCACCTCGCCGGCGGCGATCGCTCGTGCACCTTCCGGATCGAGCCCCGGGCCTGGGATTCGCGGGGCTGGGACCTCTACCAGTATTACTACTCGCATACGCCGACGCCCCGCGACGACGAGGGCTAGCGCCGGCGTCTCGGGGGCCGCGCCGGCGGGAGGTCGCGCCTGCATGCGGGCGTGCCAGAATCCGCGCCATGCGCGCCTTCATCTTCGACCTCGACGGGACCCTCGTCGACACCGTCTACGCCCACGTCCTGGCCTGGCAGCAGGCGCTCGACGAAGCCGGCATCGGCATCGACGGCTGGCGCATCCACCGCCGGATCGGCATGAGCGGCGGGCTCTTCACCCGCGCGCTGGCACGCGAGATCGGCCGGCCCCTCTCGACGGAGGAGCAGGAACGGCTCCAGCGCCGACACGGCGAGCTGTACCTCGATCTGCTCCCCGCGCGGCGCCCCCTGCCGGGCGCGCGGGAGCTGCTGCGGGGGCTCCACGGCGGCGGCGTGCCGTTCGGCATCGCCACCTCCGGGCTGCATCCGGAGATCGACGCCTCCCTGGAGGTTCTCGGCGTGCCCGCCGACGTGGTCGTCGTGGACCGTGGCGACGTCCTTCGCGCCAAGCCGGAGCCGGACCTCTTCCTGGCCTGCCAGGAGCGGATGGGCGTGCGCAAGGAGGACTGCTACGTCGTCGGCGACGCGATCTGGGACCTGCTCGCGGCCCGCCGGGCCGGGATGCTGAGCGTCGGGCTCCTGAGCGGCGGCTACGGAGAGGGGGAGCTGACCCAGGCTGGCGCCTTCCGCGTCTACAGGGACGCCCAGGACCTGCTCGAATCCCTCGACGAGCTGGGGGTGACGCTGCCCGGATGAGGGGATGCAGGAAGGCCCTCCCGGTTCCGCCAGGAGCATCCGCGTCGCGTCGCGCGACCGGCTACCACCGGTCCTCCGGCGTCAGGATCGGGACGGGATGCGCCGCGGGATCGCCCCGGCCAGTCGCGATCACGCCGGCAAGGAGGAGTGGTGAAAGCTCGGCCGCGGGGAGCGGGCGGCTGAAGAGGTAGCCCTGGGCGTAGGTGCACCCGAACTCGCGGAGGATGGCGGCCTGGGCCTCCGTCTCGACGCCTTCGGCGACGACGAGGATGCCCAGGTTGGCGGCCAGGCTGATCATCGAGCGGACGACGGCCGGGCCGTTCCCGTCGCGGGACGTGAGCCGCTGCACGAAGGAGCGGTCGATCTTCAAGCCGTCGACCGGGAAGTCGACCAGGTAGCTCATCGACGCGTAGGCCGTCCCGAAGTCGTCGATGACCACCCGCACGCCGGCCTTGCGCAGCAGGGCCAGGGTCCTGCCCACCGCCTCCGTGTCGCGGAAGAGCTCGGTCTCGGTGAGCTCCACGGCGATCCGCCCGGCGCCCATCCCCGTCCCGGCGATGGCCCCTGCGAGCTGGCGGGCGAACTGCGGGTCGGCGAGCTGGCGGGCCGCCACGTTGATCTCGACCATGGGCGGGGCGCGCAGGACGCCGTCGCGCCGCCAGGCACTGGCCTGGCCGACCGCCTCCTCGATGACCCAGCGACCGAGGGGCACGATCAGGCCCGACTCCTCCGCCAGGTCGATGAACTGGCCGGGCAGCAAGAGGCCGCGCGTCGGGTGCTGCCAGCGGACCAGCGCCTCGACGCCGGCGATCGTCCCGGTCGCCATCTCCACGATCGGCTGGTAGTGGAGGACGAACTCGCCGCGAGCGACGGCGTCGCGGAGGTCGGCCTCCATCCCCAGGCGGGCCAGCGCCTCCGCCCGCATCGCATCCGAGTACACGGCGTAGCCGTGGCCCCCGGTCCCCTTCGCCGCGTACATCGCCTGGTCGGCGTTGCGGAGGAGGTCGTGGGCCGACTCGCCGGGCGCGGCCACGGCGACGCCGACGCTGGCGGTGGCCCGGAACGAGCGGCCGCCAACCGTCACTGGCTCCGCGAGGAGCGCGTTGACGCGGGAGGCCACCGCGGCGGGATCGTCCTGCCCGTCATCGAGCAGGATCGCGAACTCGTCGCCACCCACCCGCGCGACCGTGTCGGCCGGGCGGAGCCCCGAGCGGAGCCGACGGGCGACCTCGGCGAGCGCCTCGTCGCCGGCCGCGTGCCCCTCGCTGTCGTTGATCGCCTTGACCCGGTCGAGGTCGAGGTAGAGCACGGCCGCAGGACGACCCGACCGCGGGAGGAGAAGGGCGGCGTCGAGACGCTCCACGAACATGCGGCGGTTGGCGAGGCCGGTGAGAGGGTCGTGGGTCGCCTGGTCGCGGAGCACGACCGCCAGCCGGCTGCGCTCGTCGAGGGCGGACCGGAGCTCGTCCATCCCGATCACGACGCGGTAGAGCACGAGGATGTAGAGCACGCTCAGCACGGCGATCACGGCGTGAACCGCGATCGGCTCGCCGCGCACGCCTTCGAGGATCAGGACCAGGGGCCCGGTCAGCGCCCCGCAGGCGAGGAACGCGAGGCGCGCCCTGGTGAGGACCGCGCCGTTCCGGGGCACGTCGTCCGAGGCGGGCCGGGACGCCATCGAGGGGTGGAGCGCGGCCGCACCCCAGGCGAGGTAGGCGAGCAGCCAGCCGCCGTCGACGAGCTGGCCCACGCCGTACGTGTCGTCGAGGGCCTGGCCCGCATACACGATGTCCGCGAGGAACGAGACCAGGAAGGCAAGCCCCAGGAGCACGAGCGCGGGGCTCCGGCGGGTCGAGCCGAGGAGGAGGCGCGTGACGACGGCGACCTGGACGATGTCCTGGAATGGGTAGGCGACGGCGACCAGGCTGGCGAGGGGATCCGGGTCCGGTTCGGCGAGGCCCGCCCTGATGACGAGGATCCACAGGAAGATCGAGGCCGCCGTCGCCATGATCAGGGCGTCGACCCATGCCGCCCGGTTCCGCGCCTGGCTGCCGCCCTGGGCGAGGCTCACGACCCCGACCACCAGCAGGATGTAGCCACCGAGATAGAGAGCGTCGGCCGGTGACGGGAACGGCTCCGACCCGTCCGGGCCCGCCAGGAGGGTCGCGGCGATGTCGCCGGCGCACTCGAGGGCGACGCCCGCGCCGATCGTCAGCCAGCCCGCGGGGTGGGCGGGCCGCCAGAGGAGGACGCCCAGGAAGATGGCGGCCGTGGAGCCGAGGCCGAACAGGTTGTAGACGAGGTCCTGCCCGCCCCGATCGAGGACCGTGAAGTAGGCGACAAGGGGAACGATCCCGCCGACGGGGAAGGCGATCCAGAGGCGCGTCAGGACCGCCTCTCGGATGCCGATCCGCGAAGTCACTGCCCGGACAGCGCCCTGGGACGTCGTGTCGAATCTCCGCCAGGCTGATCGCCGAAGCACCGTTCACCCGCTGTGCGCCGGCGCCGTGTGTCTCAGGCCCGGTCGTCACCCCGGGAGCCGGGCCTGTGGAGTCGCCGCGACGATTGTCCCGGCTGGCTCCCGGCCGGCGCTGTGACCCGTTCGTACGGGGGGTGCGCGCCTACCGACGGTCGAGGCGCCCCCGGAAGAGGTCGTCTCCGGCGAGGCCGGCCAGTCGATAGGCCCAGCCGGTCTCGTCGCGCCAGGCGGTGGCGTGCAGCGAGGACCCGGGTCCGGCCGGGCGCAGGTAGTGGAGCTGGTAGGTGCGTGGCAGGGCCGCCGTTGCCGCGAGCCCCTCGTCACCCGCCACCGCGACCGCCTCGTCGAGCCAGTCGAGGTAGACGCCGTTGTTGGCGTGGTTCATCGGGTCGAGCTCGCGCAAGCGAGGCGAGAGGTGGAACGTCCTCGCCCCGGGGGGAGTCGGTGGCAGGTCGACCCGAACCGGCGTGAAGGGTCCGGGCCCGTCGAGCGGCACGCGCTCGAACTCGGCCGGGATGCGGACGGCGGCGCGGCCGTCGGTCATCGCCCAGTCGATGACGACGACCGCCCGCAGGTCGTCGTCCGGTCCCACGACCTCGGTCTCGCGGCGGGCGAGCGCCTTCCGATAGCCGGTCAGGCGCGTCGTCACGGTGACCATCTCCCCGTCCGCGATCGGCGCGAGCATCCGCGCCTCGACGGCCCGGACGAGCCAGGTGACGCCCCGCTCGCGGTACCAGGCCCGCGGGAAGCCGAGCGCCTCCGAGTGGCGCCAGGCGACGTCCTGCGCGTAGCCGAGCAGCGCCGAGCCCCGGACGAGCCCGTCGGGCGTCGCCTCGTCGAAGCGCACCCGGTAGGCGGCGGTGTGGCGGGCCGGCAGGGTCGGATCCGCGGTGCTCATCGCGGCTTCCGGCCGGCGAGGGCGTCGAGGGCCTCCAGCGTCACCACGACGGTCCCCTGCTTCGGCGCGCTCTGCTGGGCGAGCCGGACGGCGCAGCTCGTGCGGAGGTCGTACACGACAAGGCCGACCCGGAGGGGCGCCTCCTCGTCCGCGGCATGGCGGCGGGCATCGTCGAGCTGGTTCAGGACGTCGGCGTTGATCCCGCGAGCGCCCCACTTGCAGTCCCAGGCCTCAAACCGGCCGGCGGTCTCCACCGTGAGGTCGTACGGGTGGATCTCGGCGGCGATGCCGTCGAAGAGGATGCGTCGCTCGCGGCGGACCGCGAGTCCGGCCGCGGGTCCCACGCGGCGGCGGACGAGCTGCTGCGCCAGCTCCTCGACGAACGCGCCGCGGACCTGGGACCGGACCTGCTCCCCGCGGGCCGCCACCTCCAGGCTGGCCGCGAGGATCGCCTCCGCGCGCTCGCGGTCCGGCGCGTCCGGGCCGAAGACCGTCGGGAAGATGGCTCGCCACGTCGCCGGGTCATCCGACTCGCCGTTCATGACGGCCCGCGCCATCAGCCGCTGCGGGTAGGTCGCATCCACCACCAGCGCCGCCAGGCGGGACACGAGCGGGTCGGCCTGGATGCCCGCGTAGACGACGGTCCGGGCGTCCCTCGCCGCATCCTGGAAGCGCAACGGTCAGCCCGCCGCTGCGTCCGGCGCGGGCCCGAGGGCGAGCTCCACGAGCCCCGGGAAGGTCGACAGCCAGTCGATGGCGCGGTGCGGGTCGGAGATCCGGGAGACCTCGGCGCAGGCCGCCGTGACGGCCGCCCCGCGGTCGGGCGCGAGTGGCTCCGCCGGATCGGTGAGACCGGCGGCCCGCAGGCGCCCCCGGCCCGCTTCGGCCAGGGCCATCACGTAGGACCACTCGTCCTCGATCGTCTCGCCCAGCCCGGCCAGCGCGTCGACGGCGGTCAGGGCGGCCGCCAGCGCGGCGCCGCGCGTGGGGATGTCGGGGAAGGGCGGGGTCGGGCCTGGCATCGCCCCGAAGGGTACGCCGGACGGCCCGGCCGGGGCGCTCAGGCCAGGTGGAGGGGGAGGCGGCGCTCCTGCTCGACGGACAGGACGTCTGCCCTGGCCAGGATCTCCTCGAGGCGCCGCTGGGACTTCGCATCCCACGCGCCCCCGTAGACCTCGATCGCCGTGTGCCGGAGCCTGCCGGCCTCGCGCCGGCCGCCCAGCTGCTCGAGCCGGACCAGCGCATCGAGCACCCGCCGGTAGACGCGCGGCATGGTCTCGGCGACGCTGGCGTCGGGGTTCATGCCCGGGATCGTCGTGCCGTGGTCCTCCTGACGGCCATCCCCCGAAGGTAAGGGGGCCGTCAGTCGCCGCCGTGGCCGAGCGAGCGGATCTCGAAGCGCCCAAGTGTCCCGCTCGGCCGCCCCCAGCGGGGAATGACCCGGTCGACACGAGCGTTGCCCGGGCCGCGGCCGAGTGCCTCCACGAGCATCTCGAGGTCGGGTCGGGAGCCCTCCGCCACGCAGCGGACCGACCCATCGAGGTCGTTGGCGACCCAGCCGCGGAGGTCGAGCCCGCGCGCGACGTCAAGGACGTACCAGCGGAAGCCGACGCCCTGCACCCGTCCGTGCACGCTGGCGTCGATCCTCGCCACATCGGCGTGGGTGCCGGCGAACGCGCCATCCCGCTCGCTCATCGCCCGGTCACCGGAGCCGGGGCGTGCGGCCAGGCGAGGGCGAGGGCGTCGACGAGCAGCTCCGGGTTGGCGTTCCCCTCCAGCAGCTCGGCCGCCCGGACGAGCCGGGCGAGGAAGGCCACGACGCTGCCGGGCGGCACCCGCGCGGCGACCGCCTCGAGGTCGTCGAGGAGGGCCGCATCGCGGACGGCCGAGCGCGACCCGGTGGTGACGACGGCCAGATCGCGGGCGACCGCGGTCCACGTCGCCAGGAGGGCCCCCGCGGCCTGGCGGCGCTCGGCCGGGGTCCCGCGCGCGGGGCGTCCCTCGGCGGATCCGGACGACGGCTCGGCCGGAGCGTCCGGCGCCATGGCCGCGGCGTCCGCAGGCCGGCCATGCTCGGCCTCGGTGCCGGCCGACGGGCGGGCGGGAGCGAGGTCGCCGACGGGCGCACCGAGCCGGCCGAGGTCAGCGGCCCGGGCAAGCAGCTCCCGGCCGGCCACCAGGCGATCGGCGATGCCCGCTGCCGCCAGGTCGAGCAGCGCGCGACCGAGCTCCTCGCGTGCCGCGACCGCCTCGGGAGCCTCGGCGAGGGCGAGGGCCAGGCCGGGGCGCCCTTCGGCCAGGCGGGCGACCCGGGCGGACCGCGGCGGATCGACTCCGCGCTCGTGGAGGAGCGCCTCCAGCGCCCGGATGCCGACGGGGCCAAGGCGCAGGACCGCCGCCCGCGAGCGGACCGTCGGCAGGAGCCGCTCCGGCTCATCCGCGCAGAGGATCAGGGTCGCTCCGGCCGGCGGCTCCTCGAGCGTCTTGAGCAGGGCGTTCTGGGCGTCGTCGTTCAGGCGGTCGGCGCCCTCGACGATCGCCACCCGGTGGCGGCCCTCGACGGGCAGCCGGGCCAGCTCGCGGATGAGGTGGCGGACGGTGCCAGGCTCGGGGTCCTCCGGCTCGCCGATCCGGACCTGCCGGCCCGGGCCTTCCGGGGCGAGGCGGTGCAGGTCCTGGTGCTCGCCGGCGTCCACGAGCCGGCAGGAGCGGCACGTCCCGCAGGGCCGCGCAGCCGGGTCCTCCGCATGGCAGAGGAGCCCGGCCGCGAGATCGAGCGCCAGCGTCGTCTTGCCGACCGATGCCGGCCCCACGAGCAGGAGGGCCTGCGGCGCGCCGGCGCGGATCATCCGCTCGACGGCTCCGAGAGCGGCCGCCTGGCCGCGGGTCGCGAACCGCTCGTCGCCGGGCGCTCGGAGGCGGGGCCCCGGGCGCGCGCGCGCCGGAGCCTCGGCGGGTGGGCGGGCGCGTGGGCGCGTCGCCGCCATCGAGGCGATCCCGGGCGTGGGCCGGCGGCTCAGGCGCCTTCGGCGGGCGCGGCCCTGCGCGTCCGCCGCTTCGGGGCCGGCGCCTCGGCCGCGGGAGCCTCCGGGGCCGTGGGGGCGACGGCGGCCGCGACGGCGGCTGCCGGCCTCCGGGTGCGGCGCCGGGGTGCCGCCGCCTCCGCGGCGGGGGCCGGCGCGGTCTCGGCGGCCGGGGCGGCGGCCGGGGCGCGGCGGCTGGTCCGCCGCTTCGGGGCCGGCGCCTCGGCCGCGGGAGCCTCCGGGGCCGTGGGGGCGACGGCGGCCGCGACGGCGGCTGCCGGCCTCCGGGTGCGGCGCCGGGGTGCCGCCGCCTCCGCGGCGGGGGCCGGCGCGGTCTCGGCGGCCGGGGCGGCGGCCGGGGCGCGGCGGCTGGTCCGCCGCTTCGGGGCCGGCGCCTCGGCCGCGGGAGCCTCCGGGGCCCGGGTGGCGGGCGCCGACGTCTCCTGCCGGGCGAGCTTCTGCGCGAGCTGGGCGCGGAGGAGCTCCTCGAGCTCGGGCGGGACCTCGCTCCACGGCTCGGCCGAGGAGCGACGCTCCGGTGCCCGATCGCGGTTCGGGGCGCCCTGCGGGGCGCGCACGGGCCGCTGCCCGCCGCGCTGGCCGCCCGGGCTCCCCTGGCCACTCCGGCCGACCGGCTCGACGAGGCGACTTCCGCCACGCCCGCCGAAGCGCTCGCGATCGACGGCGGCGGCATAGGCCCCGCCACGACCGCGCTGGCCCCGCTGGCCGGGGCGCTGCGGGGCACCGCCGCGGGCGCCGCGCCGGCGCTCCGCCAGGAGGTACTCCGGGATCGCCGGCTCGTCGTCGTACTCCTCGTCGTCGAGGGGTGCTGTGGCCCGGGGCGCCGACGGCACCCCGATCTGCGAGTCCCACACCGACCCGAAGGCGGCGGGGCGGGGCGCGGGCCGGACGGGCGGGCTGATCCCCTCGTCCTCCTCGACCTCGCGCTCCTCGTCCGCCAGCTCGGCCTCGCCGGCCGGCACCCCCTCGGCCCCGGCGGCCTGCTCCTGGCCGCGGCCGCGGCCGCGACCGCGACCGCCACGGCGGCGGCGGCGGCGGCGGCGTTCCTCGCCCTCGGGCGAGGTGTCGTCCTCGCCGCCTTCCGCGATCGCTTCCTCGTCCTCGTCGGCGGGAAGGGTCGCCGCGGCAGCCGTCTCGGCTGCCGCGAGCCGGGCCGCGGCTGCCTTCGAGAGCTTCTCGCCGGGCAGCACCACCAGGCCGACCGGGGCCGCCGCAGCCGCACCCACGACGGGCTCGGCGATGCGGCTGCGCCCGCGACCGCGGCGCCCGGCCTCGGGGGCCTCGGCGGCGACCTCGGCAACGGCGCGCTCGGGCCTCCCGCGGCCACGCCCGCGTCCGCGGCCCCGGCCGGTCCCCTCGGACTCCTTGTCAGGGACCTCGGTCATCGAGAGGTCCTCCTCGTCGGAGGCGACGCGGCGGCCGGACGCCGTCGAGCCCTTCTCGACCTTCGCCAGCTGGGTGATGTCGGTGAACTTGTCGGCGACCTCGATGAGGTCCGAGCTGGTGTTGCCGCGGAAGCTGATCACCTCGACCCGGACGCCCATCTCCTGGACCGCCCGGATCGCGGGCGCGAAGTCGCCGTCGCCGGAGACGACGACCGCGACGTCGAGGTTGCGGGACGTCTTCATCATGTCGACGACGAGCTCGATGTCCAGGTTGGCCTTGACCTTGCCGTCGCCGTACTTGCGGATGTCCTTGCTGACGACCTTGAAGCCGTTCCGGTTGAGGAACGAATGGAAGTTGCGCTGGTTCTCGTTCTCGGGGTCGAGGCCGGTGTAGGCGTACGCCCGCACGAGGTCGCGGCCCGCGGTGGCCGACTTCAGCAGCAGGACGTAGTCGATGTCCACTCCCGCCGCCTTGGCCGCGTAGAAGATGTTCGCCACGTCAACGAAGACGGCGACGTTCTTGCTCACAGATGCTCCTCAGCTGATGCTGGCGCAGGCACGGGTCGTCCCGCTGCCCGCCCGCCGGTCGCGCATCTCGCGCGTCCCGGCCTTCACCCCTTGCCGGCGGGGGTCCGGCCCGCCGTGATTCGATGTTCGATCCGCGGGCCCGCCGGCCGGAACCCCAGGCGATCCCAGGCGGGCGTCGCGGCGCCGTCCGCCGGGGACATGGCCTCGACGACGGCGCACCCCTTGTTGCGCGCGGACCGGAGAAGCTCCTCGACGAGGAGCCCGGTCACGCGGTCCTCGTCGTGGCGCGGGTCGACGGCCAGGAGGTCGATCGTGCCCACGTAGCCGCCCGCCCGGACGGACGGACGGAGCGCGAGGACCGCGACCCCGGCCATCGTCCGGAGGGTCTCGGCCACGAGCACGCTCGCCTGCGGGAGGTAGACGAGCTGCCGAAGCAGATCCGCGGCCTCGAGGATCGCGGGTGATGCCACCGGCCCGGACGCCTCGACGAGCGCGACGATGCGCTCGACGTCGGTGATCCGTGCCGCCCGAACCTGGTATTCCACTCCGGAGGGCTCGACCTCGTGCAGGGCGGCGACCCTGAGACTCGATCGGGGAGCTTGCGGCCTGTTCGACCGGGCTCCGGCGCCCGCGCGCCGCACCGGGGCGGGGAGCGCGATCCTCGCACTCGCCCGGCCACGCCGGGGCACGCGACGCCCGTGTTGCATTCGGGTCGCCGCCGCCTAATATACGGCATCGCTCCAGCCACGACGCACGGAGCGCCGGTCGGGGTCGGCCCGGACGGTGATCGCCCCGCCGCGGAAGCGACCGCGGCGTCCCCGGGGCGTGAGGGGCAGAGGATGCTCGCCGGCGTGGCATACGGGGCCCGCAACCTTGGAGAGGGGCGCGGGGCATAGGAGGAGGACTGGATGAAACTCGCCCGGGTGGGCGTGGCGGTCGTCGCTGCGTCCCTCATCGTCACCGCGTGCAGCGGCGGGGGCACAGCCGCCCCATCGGGCGCCGGGGGCACCGAAGTCAAGATCGGCATCGACCTTCCGCTGTCGGGCGGCGAGAAGCCCAACGGCGAGCCCACCCTGAACGGCGTGAAGCTCGCGCTGTCGCAGATCCAGGTTCCCGGCTTCACCGTCACCCTGAACGTCCAGGATGACGCGGTCAACGGCGTCCACGACCCGCAGCAGGGCGCCAAGAACATCCAGACACTCGTGAACGACGCAGCCGTGATCGGCGTCGTCGGCCCGTTCAACTCGAACGTGGCGAAGGCGGAGATCCCGATCTCGAACGCGGCCGGACTGGTCCAGTGCAGCCCGGCCAACACCAACATCTCGCTCACGAAGCCTGAGTTCGGGGCTCTCGACCTCCGCAAGACGAACCCGGACAAGATCGCCTACGTCCGCGTGGCGACCACCGACGACATCCAGGGCGCGGCCGGCGCCGACATCGCCTACAACATCGTCAAGGCGAAGACGGCCTTCGTGATCGACGACACGGAGACCTACGGCAAGGCCCTCGCGGACCAGTTCGTGGCCACCTTCACGAAGCTGGGCGGCACCGTCATCGACGGCTCCTCGCACGGCGTGCCGAAGTCCGGCCAGGGCGACTTCACGAGCCTCCTGACCCAGGCCAAGGCGCAGAACCCCGACGTGGTGTTCTTCGGCGGCGTCACCGCGACCGGCGGCGGGCTGCTGCGCAAGCAGATGGTCACCGGCGGCATGGGCGACGTCCCCTTCATCGGCGGCGACGGCATCAGCGACGGCGCAGCCAGCGTCCAGGGCTCCTTCCTCAACCTGGCCGGCGACCAGGGCGACGTCAACAGCTACATGACGGTGGCGGCCACCCACGACATCCCCAATCCCGAGAAGTTCGCGGCCGACTACAAGGCGATGTTCGGGACCGATCCCGGCGCCTACAGCGCGTCCGGCTACGCCTGCGCCCAGGTCATCCTCGAGGCGCTCAAGAGCGGCGGTGCGGACCGCGAGAAGGTGCGCGCCTACGTCACGGACCCGTCCCACACGTACGACACGGTCGTGGGCAAGTTCTCGTTCGACGCGAACGGCGACACGACCCAGCGCATCATCTCGGACTACACGTACGACCCGAGCACCAAGGACTGGAAGTTCATCTCCCAGAAGGACTTCGGGGGCGGGTAGACCTCCCCCACCCTGCTGACTGAGTGATCCGAGCGAGGCCGGGCCGCCGGCCCGGCCTCGCTCGAGAACCACGACCGCTCCGCCGATGACACGCCGCCCGGGCCGTGCCCTGCTCTTCCCGGCTGTCCTGCTCCTGCTGGCCGTCGCCGACTGGACGTACATCGGGACGGAGCAGTTCGTCAACGCCCTCACGATCGGGGGCGTCTACGCCCTGATCGCCCTGGGCTACACGATGGTCTACGGGATCATCGAGCTGATCAACTTCGCCCACGGCGACGTGTTCATGGTCGGCTCGTTCGTGACCTACTGGCTGCTCAGCAGCCTCGGGTTCCGCGGCACGATCTCGGATCCCCCGCTGCTGCTGGTCGTGCTCGTCGGCACGTTCCTGGCGGCGATGCTGATCCTCGGCCTCGTCGGCGTCGTCATCGAGCGGTTCGCCTACCGGCCGCTCCGCAACGCCCCCCGGCTGGCCCCCCTGATCACGGCGATCGGGGTCAGCTTCATCCTCCAGAACATCATCCAGATCTTCTTCGGCCCGTCGCCGATCTCGGCGCCGCAGATCATGGACGTCCAGGCCCAGGTCGGCATCGGGGGCGTCGACATCTCGCTGGTCAAGATCTTCGTCATCATCGTCGCCTTCGTCCTGATGATCGCCCTGCAGACGTTCGTCTCGCGGACCCGCATGGGCCGTGCCATGCGCTCGACGGCCATCGATCGCGACGCCGCCCAGCTCATGGGCGTCGACATCAACACCACGATCGCGGTGACGTTCTTCCTGGGCTCGGCCCTTGCCGGCGCGGCCGGCGTCGTGCAGGTCCTCTACCTGGGGACGACGAACTTCCAGCTCGGCTTCCAGGCCGGCCTCAAGGCGTTCACGTCGGCGGTCCTGGGCGGGATCGGCAACATCACGGGGGCGGCCCTCGGCGGCTTCCTCATCGGCTTCATCGAGGTCAACAGCACCGTCGCCGGGTACTCGCGCTGGAGCGAGGCCATCGTCTTCGGCGTCCTCGTGCTCGTGCTCGTCTTCCGTCCCACCGGCCTCCTCGGCCAGCAGCTGGGCGAGCGGGCATGAGCGCGCGGAGGCTCCAGGGCGGCCGCGCTCCGCTGCGGCTGCTGCCGCGCGGCCTGCGCGACGTCGTGGAGCGGTTCGCGGACCGCCACCAGTCCCTGGCCGTCCTGGTCGCCGTCGCCCTCGTCGGCGCGCTCCTCCCGCTCATCGCCAGCGTCCCTCCGTTCTCCGGGTTCGGGAACCGCAACGACTTCGTGGACGGCTTCGCCAACGCCGGCGTCTTCGTCCTGCTGGCGCTCGGCCTCAACGTCGTCGTCGGGCTGGCCGGCCTGCTGGACCTCGGCTACGCGGCGTTCTTCGCGATCGGCTCGTACGCCTACGCCTTCGGCGCCTCGCCCTTCTCCCAGCTCGACATCCCCTTCTGGCCGATGCTCCTGGTGGGAGCCCTCGTGGCGGCGATGTTCGGCATCCTGCTGGGCGCGCCGACGCTCCGCCTGCGCGGCGACTACCTGGCCATCGTGACCCTGGGCTTCGGCGAGATCGTCCCGGTCGTCTTCCTGAACGCCGACACGTACACCAACGGCACCAACGGCATCGGCGGCGTCTACCAGCCGAACCTGTATGGCCTGGCGGGGATCGACAGCTTCGGGTTCGGCAACCCCTGGCCGTACTACGTCACGGTGCTGGCGATCGTGGCGGTCGCCATGATCCTGCTCTACCGGCTGCAGGATTCGCGGCTCGGCCGCGCCTGGGTGGCCATCCGCGAGGACGAGGTGGCGGCGGCGAGCATGGGCGTCAACACCGTCACCACGAAGCTCCTGGCCTTCGCCATCGGGGCCTCGACCTCCGGGCTGGCCGGCGTCTTCAACGCCTCGAAGCTCTCGATCGTGAGCCCGGACCAGTTCGGGTTCACCGTGTCGTTCACCGTCCTGGCCATGGTCGTGCTCGGCGGGATGGGCAACATCTGGGGCGTGGCGATCGGGGCATTCACCCTCTACGAGATCCAGAGCGTCTTCCTCAAGCAGCTGACGAACTTCGTCCAGGGCCTCCACCTGCCGGCCGTGGACCTGGGCGTCTTCCGCCTGGACATCTCCGGCATCGACTTCGTCCAGTACCAGTTCCTGCTCTACGGCCTGGCCCTCGTGGGGATGATGCTGCTGCGACCTGAAGGGCTGTTCCCGAGCCGTCAACGGAAGCGGGAGCTGCATGAGTCGCCGGAGGAGGCCGCCGAGTCGAACGAGGAGCTGGTGCAGCCATGACGGAGAGCGTCTCGGCCCCGGTCCTCTCCGCCAGCGGCGTCACCAAGCGGTTCGGCGGCCTCGTGGCGGTGAACCAGGTGGACTTCGACATCCCGCAGGGGTCGATCGTCAGCCTCATCGGCCCCAACGGCGCGGGCAAGACCACGTTCTTCAACGTCGTCGCCGGCCTCTACGAGCCGACCGACGGGTCGGTCCGCTTCCTGGACCGCGAGATGATCGCCGGCGGCCGTCGCGCCTGGGCCGAGCCGCTCATCTGGGTGGCGCCCACCATCGTCGTCGCGATCCTGGGCACCATCGGCTCCCGCATGATCGACTCCGCGCTGGCGCTGAGCGTCACGCTGCTCGCGGCGCTGGCCCTCACGATCGCGATGCTCGTGCTCGCGATCATCCGCCCGCCGTTCTACGAGCAGATGCTGCACCGCCTCGGGATCTTCAAGAGCGCCCGCCCCAACGACATGGTGGTGGCCGGGCTCGGCCGCACCTTCCAGAACATCCGCCTCTTCAAGACGATGACCGCCCGCGAGAACGTCATGGTCGGGATGCATTCCCGGCTCCGCTCGACCGCCCTCGACGCGGCGCTCCGGCTCGCTCGCCACCGGCGGGAGGAGGCCGAGGCCGACGTGCAGGCCCGCCACTGGCTGGCGTTCGTGGGCCTGCGCGGCAAGGAGAACGAGATCGCCCGCAACCTCTCCTACGGCGACCAGCGGCGCCTGGAGATCGGGCGCGCCCTCGCCAGCCGACCCAAGCTCCTCCTCCTGGACGAGCCGACCGCCGGCATGAACCCTTCCGAGACGGCCCAGATGATGACCCTCTTCGCCCGGATCCGGACCGAGCTCGGCCTGACCATCCTCCTCATCGAGCACGACATGCAGGTGGTGATGGGCGTCAGCGACCGGGTGACGGTCCTCGACCACGGCGAGAAGATCTCCGAGGGAACGCCCGACGAGGTGCGGCGGGATCCGCGCGTGATCGAGGCCTACCTGGGGAAGGGAGCCGGCGCGTGACCGCCGCGGCCGCGACCGCCACGCTCCCCGACGGCCAGGGCGACCGGCCGCTCCTCCGGCTGGACAACGTCCACACCTTCTACGTCCACATCCACGCCCTGCAGGGGATCACCCTGGAGGTCTACCCGGGCGAGATCGTGACGCTCCTGGGCGGCAACGGCGCCGGCAAGACGACCACCCTGCGCACGATCAGCGGCCTGATCCACCCACGCTCGGGGACGATCACCCTCGACGGCGACGACATCACCCACGTGCCCGCCCACAGGCTCGTCCATCGGGGCGTGGCCCACGCGCCGGAGGGACGCCGGATCTTCGGCCGGATGACGGTCCTCGAGAACCTCCAGATGGGCGCCTACACGCGGACCGACAAGGGCGAGCTGCAGGCGGACTTCGACCGCGTCTTCGAGCTCTTCCCGCGGCTCGCGGAGCGGCGGAGCCAGGCCGGCGGCACGCTGTCGGGCGGCGAGCAGCAGATGCTCGCGATCGGGCGGGCCCTGATGACCCACCCCAAGGTCCTGCTCCTCGACGAGCCCTCGATGGGCCTCGCGCCCATCCTCGTGGA
This sequence comes from uncultured Chloroflexia bacterium, assembly GCA_963821235.1. GTDB lineage: Bacteria > Chloroflexota > Limnocylindria > Limnocylindrales > CSP1-4 > CTSoil-043. The sequence goes on along the minus strand of CAWGCS010000001.1, from coordinate 774,835 downwards.
GCAGATCTTCCAGGTGATCCGGGACATCCACGCCCAGGGCACGACGGTCCTCGTCGTCGAGCAGAACGCGCTCATGGCGCTCGGGGTCGCCCATCGCGGGTACATCCTCCAGACGGGCCGCATCGTGCTGAAGGACACGGCCGCGAACCTGCGCCAGAACCCGGAGGTCCAGAAGGCCTACCTGGGCGGCTGACCGGGTCCGGCAGGATGACGAGGTGGATCACCCGGCCGGCCCTCGCCTGGCTCGCGGTGGTGGTGGGCCCCGGGCCCGGAGGACCGATGACGCCCCCACGCGCCCGGAAACGCCGCTCGACGGGGCTCCCGCTGGCTGGCATCATCTCGTGCCTCCACCATGGACCGCTTGCGCGCCGACCTGGACGCCCCCGCGGGGCCGCCGCCCCGGCCGCTCGCGGTCGCGCCGCGCGACCATCGCGTCGACCGTGCGCTGGTGGTCGTCGTCGCCCTCGTGATCATCGCGGTCATGAAGCCGTGGGGCCTGGCGCGGCCGTCGCCCGCCCCGCCGGACCCTCGCGTGGCGGTCGCGTCAGCGCCCGTCGCGCCCACGGTCCGGGACACGGCCACCCCGGCCACGCTTCCGAGGTCGGCGACGCCCGCCTTTCCCTGCTACTGGCCGAGCGGCTGGCGGGTTGTCGTCCTCGACCGCGAGCTGGGCTGGACGGTCAGGACCTGGATCGCGGCGACGCCCGCCGTCACCTCGTCGCCGGCCGATCGGGCCATCCCCCGCATCTCGCTCGCCGGATCCGACCCGATCGCCGTGGGGTTCTGTGCCCCGGCCTCAGGAGCGGAGGCGGCGGCCTGGACCGGCGCCCGCCCGCGGATCCAGCAGGCGTGGAGGCTCAGCGGGGCGGGGGCGGGCACGGCCTGGCGACGCATCGTCACCTCGTCGCTCGGCGATACCGGATCGAGGGACCTCGAAGCGGTGAGGACGGCCGATGGCGGCGCGTTCGCCGTCCTCGCCCTTGTGCCGTCGGGCGGATCTGCCGACGGACGGCCAGGGCTCCCGGGCGGCGGCCCGGCCGACGCCTGGCCGGCTGGCCGCTACGTGGTGGCGGTCGGGCCGCCGGACGGGGCCCCGCTCGCCTGGTTCGGGCTCGACGTCGGGAGCGGGGTGGCCGCGATCCCCTGACCGGCGCCTCGACGGGGACGGCCGCCTACTCCCGATGGCGCCCGTAGATCTCGGCGGTGGCGAAGAGAAGGCCGACGACGCCGATGGCCGAGAGCCAGAGCCCGGGAGCCCGATCGGGCAGCATCGTGCCGACCCCGCCCGCGGCCGTGGCGATGCCGGCGACGCGGACCACGAGCGCGATGGCGGCCGCGGACGAGACGGCCGCGTAGGCCCACCAGCGGTCGAGGGGGACCGGCTGGTCGCCGGCGGCGTACGGCAGGGCGGCCAGCGCGAGGGTGGCGAGGGCCGCCAGGAAGACGAGGATCCCCGGCCCCTCGAAGGCGTTGCCCTGGAGGGGCGGGATGCCATCCGCGCCGCCCGCCCGGAACCATGGCAGGGCGCAGCCGACGAGGACGAGGACGGCGCTGCCGGAGGCGACGAGGCGGCCCCGGCCGAGGGGACGGCGTTGGAGCGTCATTCCGGGCTCGTGTAGACCTCGGGGCGCAGGACGCCCACAAATCGGAGGTTCCGGTAACGCTCGCCGTAGTCGAGGCCGTAGCCGATGACGAACTGGTCCGGGATCTCGAACCCGAGGTAGTCGATCGGGATCTCCACGAGCCGGCGGGCGGGCTTGTCGAGCAGGGTGCAGATCCGCAGGGAGGCGGGGTTCTTGCCACGCAGGTAGCGGACGAGGTAGTTGAGCGTCAGCCCGGTGTCGATGATGTCCTCGACGATGAGCACGTGGCGACCGTCGATCGACGACGAGAGGTCCTTCAGGATCCGGACGAGCCCGGACAATTCCGTCGCCGTGCCCCCGTACGAGGAGACCTCCATCAGGTCGATCTGGACGGGGATGGTGATCGCCCGCATGAGGTCGGCCATGAACGGCAGCGATCCCTTGAGGACGCTGACGAGGGTCAGCTCGCGGCCCGCGTAGTCGGTCGAGATGCGGCGTCCCAGCTCGGCCACCTTGGCCTGGATCTCGTCCTCGGCCAGGAGGACCTCGGCGATGTCGTTGACGAGGTCGGGCGGACGGGTCACGCGGTCGTCTCCTGGCCGGGTGCGGCGGCGGCCCGGGCGGCGGCCCGGGCGGCGAGCCGTGCCCGGGCTTCAGAGCGCGTGCGGCGGGCGCGGCGGGCGCGGCCGGACGTGGCCCCCACCTCGGGCGGAAGGTCGACACGGTCTCCGCGATCCGTGGCGACGGCGGGGCCTGCGGCCACCCGCGCGGATGGCGACGCCGTCGTGGCCGCCCGCGCGCCGGAGGGCACCGTCGCCGGGCGCGGCCGGCGGGGCGGCGTCGACTGGCCCTCGGCGCCGCTCAGGCCGTCGGCCAGGGCGATCCTGCCGTACTTCAGGAGGAGGGCCCGGAAGTCGCGCGCGTAGAGCAGCTTGACCCGGACGTCCGGATAGAGCTCCCGCAGCCGGCGCAGCTTGCGGTTCTTCTTCCGCACCAGCCGCTGCTTGAGCGTCGTGATCTCCACGTAGAGGTCCAGGTCGGGCAGGTAGAAGTCCGGGCTGAAGCTCTCGAGGACGGCGCCGTCGCGGTCGTAGAGGATGGGGAAGGTGTGCGGCTCGTACTGCCAGGCAACTTCGTAGAAGTCCAGTATCCGCGCCAGCTCGGCCTCGCTCGCGTGGGCGAACCCCGGCCGGGGACGGGCGTCGATCACCGGGCTGCCGGCTCCGGGGGGACGTCGGGCCGGTCCGCGCCGCCGCGGGCGAGCCGCTCGGTATGGTGCGCCGGGAGATCCATCGGCCCCAAGTCTATCCGGTCCGCGTCGAGATAGGAGGGCGGCGCGTCCGCGAGTCGTGAGATACCCACCGGGAGTATCATCGGCCCCGAGAGCCGCCCTCTGGAGATGCAACGACGATGACGATGGGGCCCCAGCGCCCGACGCGAACGGCCGAGCGGGCCGCCCCCCGAACGGCAGCGCCGGCGACGGCGGCGGTGGACGGGAATCCGACCTTCCGCCACAGCTACAGCCGCGACCGCGCCCAGCTCCTCCGGCGGCTGAGCCGGATCGAGGGCCAGGTCCGCGGCATCGCCCGGATGATCGAGCGCGAGGAGTACTGCATCGACATCCTCCAGCAGACCGCGGCGCTCCGCGCGGCCGTCGACGCGGTCTCGATCATGGTCCTCGAGGATCACGTCCAGGGATGCGTCCGCACGGCGGCGGAGCAGGGCGAGGCCGATCGCTACGTGGACGAGGTCCTCGACGTCGTCCGCCGGACGCTCGGCCGGCCGATCCGGGGCGCCAGCCGCGCGTAGCCCCCGCTCGCGGTACTTCCGGCCCACCCCGCCCGACGCTCGGGGGATGGCAGCAGGTGGTGCCGGCGCGCACCCTCCCGCTGCATGGAGCACGATCCCCAGCGGCCAACCCTGCCGGCCATCGAGCCGCCCCCGCCGTTCGTCGAGCGGCGGCGCGCGTTCCGCCGCGCCGAGGACCAGGCGGTCCACGAGGAGCGGGTCCTCCTTGCCCGGGCCCTGGACATCCTGGCCGGTCCAGGCGACGCGGCCTCCCAGGCCGCCGACATCCTCGCCCTCGTCGCCCGCGTCGTCGGCGCACGAAGGGCGGCCCTGGCCATCGACCGCCCGGTTCGCCGCATCCTGGTCGCCGCGGCACCCGACGAGGATCCAGGCGATGCCCGCCGGCTCGCCTCGTGGCTCGACGCCCGGGCACCCCGGCCGGCCGCCGTCCGGGCCGCCGCGGCGCCGGCCGAGGTCCTGGTCGTCCGCACGCGCCGCGACCGGGCCGGGGTTGGACCGGCCGTCGTATCCAGCGAGCCGTTCGCCGACCGCCTGCTCCGGCTCGACATCGCGGGCGTCCACCTGGAGGTCGGCTTCGAGCTGGCGGCAGCGGCCGATGCCGCGTCCGTCGCTGCCCGGCTCCCGGAGGCAACCCTGCGCCACCTCGCCGCCGCGCTGGCCGCGGCGACCGGGCGGGCCGCGGCGGAATCGGAGCGCACGCTGCTGCGGGCGCGCGAGCGCGAGCGCGAGCGATTCGTCTCGATGGTCGCCCACGAGCTGCGGACGCCGCTGGCCGGCCTGGGCGGCTACCTGGACCTGCTCGCCGGCGGCGCCGTCGACGACCCCGAGATCCGTCGCGAGTTCATCGAGCGCGGTCGGGGCATCGTGGAGCGGATGGCGGCGCTCGTCGGGGACCTGCTGGAGCTGAGCCGCGTGGAGGCCGGGAGCCTGCGCCTCGAGATCGAGCACGTCTCCCTCGCCGAGGCCTGCGAGCGGGCGATGGCACCGCTCCTGCCGATCGCCGCCGAGCGCCGGGTCCGCCTCGTCGCCGACCTGCCGGCGCGCCTGCGGACCGTCCGGGCGGACCGGCGCCGCTTCGAGCAGATCATCACCAACCTTGCCGGCAACGCCTGCAAGTTCGCCCCCCTGGGCGGCCTCGTGGAGGTCGACGCCCGCGTCGAGGGGCCCGTGGCCCTGGTCGTGGTGCGCGACGACGGGCCGGGCATCGAGATGGCCGATCGCGAGCGCGTCTTCCGGCCGTTCGCCCGCCTCGACGGCCACGAGCGCATCCCGGGCACGGGACTCGGCCTCCCGATCAGCCGGGAGCTCGCCAGGGTGATGGGCGGCGAGATCGAGGTCGCCTCCGTGCCGGGCAGCGGCTCGGCGTTCGTGGTCGGCCTGCCGGCCGCCGTCGACGTGGCGCGCGCGGTGGTGGTGGCTGCGGTCGGCGAGGCGGTCGAGCGCGAGGATGTCTCCCTCGAGGAACGCGCCGTCCTCACCGCGATGCGCGCCGGCGGACGGGCGGCCCGGGCTGCGGCCGCCGAGCCCGGCAAGGCGCCGGCCCGCCTGCCGGAACCGCCCCGGCCGGACGCCGCCTGACCACCTGTCGCAGCCGTCGCGCTCGCGTCCCCAGTTGTCCACACGGCGGCTCCGGCGTGCGGCAGATCGTGGATAACCGCGTGGATAACCCCGTTGACGGGCTCCCCGGGCGGGCCAACGATCACGGTCCGCATCGACAGCGGACCCGATGACGGGGACCGGCACGCGCGAGGGGCCAGGGGAGACCCGGCCGCCAACCGGACGGGCGCCGTGAGACCGTCCTCCCAGGTCGTCAGGCACGGTGCGAGCAGATCACCGGCCGGGAGCGGCGCGGTCCGACATGCGCGGGGCCCGCACGACACGACGGAGGGTTCCTTGCGCGACCGCGCGCCGCTCCCGGCCGACCCGTCGCAATGCCCACCGCTCCCCCCCGACGCCGTCGCGGCCTTCGACGGGGGCTGCCGGGCGCTGGACCTCGGCGAGCTGCCGGCGGGCGCGCGTGAGGGCATGCTTGGCCACCTCCGCCTCCTCCTGGCCTGGACCACGGCCGTCAACCTGACGGCCATCCGCGAGCCCGGCGCGGCCGTGGTCGGTCACCTCCTCGACAGCCTCGCGGCGGTGCCCCTGCTCCGTTCCGCCGGGGTGCGGCGGCTCCTGGACCTGGGATCGGGCGGCGGATACCCGGGGCTGCCCCTTGCCCTGGCCCTTCCCGCGGAGCGGACGCTTCTCGTCGACTCGATCGCCAAGAAGGCGGCCTTCCTCGAAGTCGCCGCGGCGGCGGCAGGGGTCGCCGACCGGGTGGTCGTGGCGGCCGCGCGGGCCGAGACGCTGGCCGCGGATCGGGCCCAGCGGGAGCGATGGCCGGCCGTCACCGTCCGCGCGGTGTCGTCGCTGCCGGATCTCGTGGAGCTCGCCTTCCCGCTCCTGGCGCCGGGCGGCCTGCTCGTCGCCTGGAAGCGGGCCGGGGCAGGGTCGGAGCGGGCGCGCGCCCTGCCGGCGATCGCCGGCCTGGGCGGCGGCACGCTCGACGTGCGCGGGGCGCCGCCGATCCCCGGCCTGGAGGACCATGCCCTGGTGGTCGTCCGCAAGGAGGGGCGCACGGGTCCCGGCTGGCCGCGACCGCCCGCCGAGCGTAAGCGCCACCCGTGGTGACGGGACCGCGGAGGGCGACTCGACCGACGCTCCCGCCGACGCCGCGATACGCTCCGTGGCGATGCGGATCGCGGTCCTCTCGGACATCCACTCCAACCTCCCGGCCCTCGAGGCCGTCCTGGCTGCGCTCGGCCAGGTCGACGCCGTCTGGCACCTCGGCGACGTGGTCGGCTACGGCCCTCATCCCGACGAGGTCGTGGCCCGGCTGCGCGAGATCGGGGCGGTCGGCGTCCGTGGCAATCACGATGCCGCGGCCCTCGGCGGGGCCGAGGTCGAGATGTTCAACCCGGACGCCCGGGCGGCGATCGAGTGGACGGCCCGCCGGATCACGCCCCCGACGCGCGCGTGGCTGCGCAGCCTCCCGGAACGGCGTGAGATCGGCGAGGCGACGCTGGTCCATGGCAGCCCGCGGGACCCGACCTGGGAGTACGTGATGACGGCGTCGGCCGCTCGGGCCAGCTTCGAGGCCTTCACCTCGCCCTACGCCCTCCACGGCCACACGCACGTCCCGGTGGCGTGGCGACAGGGGGAGCGGGCCGTGGAGCTGCTCAGGCCGGACGACGGGTCGGAGCTTGTCCTCGACGAGCGGCGGGTGCTCCTCAACCCGGGCAGCGTTGGCCAGCCGCGCGACGGCGACCCGCGGGCCGGCGCGATGATCCTCGACACGGGGGAGCGCCGGGTGGCCTGGCGCCGGGTCCCCTATCCCGTGGAGGCGGTCCAGGCGGAGATCCGCTCGGCGGGCCTCCCTCGCCGCCTGGCCGACCGCCTGACGCACGGTCTCTAGGGTCCGGCGTGGTGTATAACTCCGCGGGCATGGGAGGCAGGGACAGCACGACGGGCATGACCAGGTGATCGGCGGCCGGCGGCCACTCCAGGGCCGCAAAGTCGGCGACCGGCGGGTGCGGGTCGACCGACCGCACTCGCCCTACTTCCGATACACCGGCCCGGGGATGCTGACCGCCAAGGAGGCCGCCACCACCCCGACCACGGGCGCCGGCCGGACCTGGGGCCAGGTCCGGCGCTTCCTGTTCGGCCGGCGGCTCGCCAATGAGGAGGAGGCCTTCGAGCGGCTGCCGAAGAAGCTGGCGCTCCCGATCTTCAGCTCCGACGCGATCTCCTCGTCGGCCTACGCCACCGAGGAGATCCTGCGAGTCCTGGTGGTCGCCGGCGCGAGCGCTGTCCTCTTCTCGATCCCGGTGGCGATCGCCATCGCCGTGCTGCTGACGGTCGTCTCCCTCTCCTATCGCCAGGTCTGTCGAGCCTACCCGTCAGGCGGCGGCGCGTACGTCGTGGCCCGCGAGAACCTGTCCCAGCAGCTCGGGCTGGTGGCCGCGGCAGCGCTCCTGATCGACTACGTCATGACCGTGGCGGTGTCGACGGCGTCCGCGGTCGCCCAGGTGTACTCCGTGGTGCCGGCCCTGTACGACCTGCGGATCGAGATCGCCATCGCAGCGATCGCCATCATCACGGTCGCCAACCTCCGCGGCCTCCGCGAGGCCGGGTTGCTGTTCGCCAGCCCCACCTACCTCTTCGTCGGGCTCGCGCTCCTGATGATCGGCCTGGGCCTGGCCCGGATCGCAACGGGGACGGCGACCGCCGTCGCCGTCCCTGCGGACGCCGTCCCGCTCGGGAATGGCGACGTGACCGGCTTCCTCCTCGTCTTCCTGCTGCTGCGTGCGTTTGCCGGGGGGTCCGTTGCCCTCACCGGCGTTGAAGCCATCGCCAACGGCGTGCCGGCCTTCAAGCCACCCGAGGCGAAGAACGCGGCCAACACGATGACCATCGTGGCCATCCTGCTGGGGGTGCTCTTCATCGGCATCACGGTCGTGGCCGACGTCTTCGGTATCCGGCCGACGACCGAGGGCGGACCGACGATCGTGGCCCAGGTGGCAGGGGCCATCTTCGGCAACGGCTCGGCGCTCTTCGTTCTCTTCCAGACCTCGACCGCGCTGATCCTCTTCCTCGCCGTGAACACGAGCTTCAACGCCTTCCCCCGGCTCGCCGCGATCCTCGCCCAGGACGAGTTCATGCCCCGCCAGTTCGCCTTCCGCGGCGACCGGCTGGCCTTCTCGTGGGGCATCATCGCCCTGGCCTCGATCGCCGCCCTCCTGCTCGTCGTCTTCCAGGGGGACACGCACGCCCTGATCCCGCTCTACTCCGTCGGTGTCTTCGTCTGCTTCACGCTGTCGCAGACCGGCATGGTCCGCCACTGGCTGGCGGTCCGCGAGCCCGGCTGGTGGTGGAGGGCAGCGGTCAACGCCAGCGGGGGCCTCCTCACGCTCGTCGTCCTCCTGGTCGTGACGAGCGTCAAGTTCGTCGATGGAGCCTGGCTGGTGATCGTCCTGATACCCACCCAGGTCGCCGTCTTCACCTTCATCCATCGCCAGTACGCCGCGTCGCGTACGCATCTCGCCCTCCGCCCGGACCAGGTCGTGCCGGCGCCGCATCGCGATGAACGGGTCGTGGTCCCGGTCAGCGGTCTCAACCGAGCGGTGGTCCAGGCCGTGAACGTGGGCCGAAGCATGGCCAAGGACATCCGTGCAGTCCTGGTCGCCGACGACCACGAGTACGCGGAGGAGGTCCGCAGCGCTTGGGAGCGCCAGGTTCCTGGAGTCCCCCTCGTGGTGGTCGAGAGCCCCTACCGGGCCCTCACGGGTCCGCTCCTGGCCTACCTCGACGTCCTCGACCAGTCGTGGCCACCCGACAAGGAGGCACCGGTCACCTTCGTCGTGATCCCCGAGTTCCTGCCGCGCCACTGGTGGGAGCGACTTCTCTACAACCAGTCGACGACAGCCCTCCGACGGGCCTTGCTCGGCCGTCCCAACACCGTGGTCACGAACGTGCCGTACCGGCGCGAGGAGCCCGAGGCGTTCCGGCGGCGCGAGAAGCAGCCCGCCGATTCAGAGTGACGTGACCCGCACGTCCGCGGTGGCATCGGGACGGGAGCGCGGTGCTATCGTGTGACGTTGCACCAGCGCATGGCGTCGAGGATGGCTCGCCGCCCGCTGCACCTGATCCGGAGGACCGCCGCGTCCCGTGCCCGACAAGCAAACGCCTGCCTACGGCCGCATGGTCGTGGCCCTGAACGGCGGATCATCGGACGCGCGCATCCTGCGCCTCGCCCTCGACCTCGCCAAGCCCGCCCGTGCCGAGGTCGTCGCGGTCCACGTCGTCGAGATCGACTGGACCCAGCCGCTCGACGCGAGCATCGCCGAAACGAGCGAGGACGCCCAGCGCGTCCTCGACTTGGCGGAGACACAGGCCGAGCACGCCGGCTACCAGCTCGAGGCGGTCCTGGTGCAGGCCCGCAACGTCGGCGCCGCCCTCGTCGACGAGGCGGTCGAGCGCGCCGCCGACCTGCTGGTCCTGGGCCTGCCCTACCGCAAGCGGTTCGGCGGCGACTTCGCCATCGGGAAGACTCTCCCCTACGTCCTGAAGAACGCGCCGTGCGCCGTCTGGGTGGCGCGCGAGCCGATGCCCGAGGAATACCGTCCATGAGAGCAGTCATCGTCGGCTGCGGCCGCGTCGGCGCCACGATGGCGCGGATGCTCGAGACCGCCGGCCACGACGTCACGATCGTCGATCACGTCACCCGCGCCTTCGATCGCCTCCCGGCCGCCTTCCGGGGCAATGCCGTCCGCGGCGACGGCACCGACGAGGACACCCTGCGGCGCGCCGGGGCTGAGGGTGCCGACCTCTTCCTGGCCCTCACGGAGGGCGACAACCGCAACATCATGGCGGCCCAGATGGCGCTCGAGGCGCTCGGCATCCACCGCGTCTACGCCAAGGTCAACGACCCGCTGCGGGCGAAGGCCTACGCCGAGCTGGGGATCGGGACGATCTGTCGCACCACGATGATGGCCGACGCCCTGCTGGCCGCCCTGGGGAAGCCGGTGAGCGGCGAGCCGTCCATCCGCGAGGGGATCATGCATCAGCACGACGCCGCCACGCCGGCCATGCGGGAGGCCTGAGCCATGTTCGTGCTGGTCGTGGGCGGCGGCAAGGTCGGCTACTACCTGACCAAGGAGCTGAGCGAATCCGGCCACGAGGTCGTCCTCATGGAGAAGGACCGCGGGCGGGCCGACCAGATCGCCGACGAGATCGGGTCGATCGTGGTCGCCAAGGACGGCTGCGAGGGGAGCGCGCTGGCGGAGGCCGGGGCGAACCGCGCCGACGTCGTCGCGGCGGTCACCGGCGACGACGAGGACAACCTCGTGATCTGCCAGATGGCCAAGCATCACTTCTCCGTCCCCAAGACGATCGCCCGGGTCAACAACCCCAAGAACGAGCCGCTCTTCAAGCACCTCGGCGTCGACGAGCTGATCTCCCCGACGCGGATGATCCTGGGCTCGATCGAGCAGGACATCCCGGTCCACGAGCTGCTCCACCTGGCCCCCCTCTCGGGCGACTTCGAGCTGATCGAGGCCCACCTCGACGAGGGCTCGCCGGCGGTCGGGCGCAATCCGCGGGACATCGACCTCCCAGACGGCTGCGCGATCGTGGCCATCGTCCGCGACGACACGGCCCAGGCGGTCCGCGCCGACACGGTCCTGCGGGCCGGCGACCGGGTCATCGCCACTGGCCGCCCGGAGTGCGAGCCGGCCCTCCACGAGTCGCTGATCGGGGCCTCGGCAGAGGTCTGACCTCGGCCGGGCCGCCAGTTGTCAGTCGCCGTGACCCAAGTCTTGACAACATTATTGTCATGGTTCTAGACTCCGGTCGTGTCCGGAAGCGTCACAGCGCCACTGTCTGATGTGGACGCCGGCGACGTCGATCACAGCGCCGGACGCCTCGCGCCGGGGGCGCGAGTGGCCATCTGACGCACCACGGAGGTGCAAGACCATGACGATCATCCGCAGGGCGAGCCCGTTCGACGAGCTCTTCACCCTCAGCCGCGCGATGGACCGGCTCTTCGACGACGAGACATTCCGTCCGCGCGCCTGGCGCGCCGTCGGGGTCGGCGCCGAGCCCGCGCTCGACATCACGACGACCCCGGACGAGCTGGTCGTGAAGGCGAGCCTCCCCGGCTGGACCCCCGAGGACGTGGACATCACCCTCACCGGGTCGACCCTCACCATCTCCGGCGAGACGAAGGAGGAGTCGCGCCACGAGGAGGAGTCCTGGATCCTCAACGAGATCCGCCGCGGCAGCTTCAGCCGGACCCTCGAGCTCCCCAAGGGGCTCGTCGGCGACCGCGCCACCGCGTCCTTCGAGAACGGCCTCCTGACCCTCCGCATCCCCAAGGCGGAGGAGGTCAAGCCGAAGCAGATCAAGATCTCGGCGACCAGCGATGGGCAGGCCCAGCGAGACCTCGTCGGGGCCGGCTCGGCCCGCTGATCGCCAGCCGCCCGTGTACCGCAGCCGGCCCGATCGGGACCCGACCCGTCCCGTCTACGTCATCTCGGTGGCCGCCCGGATCGTCTCGGTCCACCCGCGGACGCTCCGGATCTACGAGGACGAGGGCCTGATCGAGCCGGCGCGGACGCCGACGAACATCCGTCTCTACTCCGACGAAGACATCCGCCGCATCCTCTGGATCCGACACCTGACCCAGGAGCGCGGGGCGAACCTCGCCGGGATCCGCATCCTCTTCGAGCTGGAGGAGCGCCTCGGCGTGCGGATCCTCGAAGCGCTCTACGACGAAGGAACACGGGCCGCCCGCGACGAGCGGGCGGCGGTCGAGGCGGCCGGGCACCATGGCTCGTGATCGCGCCCGGCCGGAGCGGCCCCGGACGCCGGCGGCAGAACCGGAAGGAACCACGAAGGAGCCCGGCCGGGCGACCGGCCGGCAGACGACGAACCCACGGACCGGGCGGACGCCGCGGGCCGCCAGCAGCACCCGGAGGCCCGCAGGGCCCGAGGCCCAGGAGAACCAGATGCCGAAGTCGAAGGCCGGCGCCGCCCGGCCGTCCGCCCAGGTCCGCGAGCTGCCGCTCGTTGCCCTGCGCGAGACCGTGATCTTCCCCGAGATGATCGTGCCGCTCCAGGTCGGCCGCGAGAAGAGCGTCAACGCGCTCAACGCCGCGGTCGCCGAGGGGAGCCTCATCGCCCTCGTCACGCAGCGACGCGCCGAGCTCGAGGAAGTCACCGATCCCGCCGAGCTCTACGAGGTCGGCACGCTTGCCAAGATCGCCCAGGTCGTCCAGCTCCAGGACGGCACGGTTCGGGCGATCGTCCAGGGCCAGGGGCGCCTTCGCTTCCACGGCTTCGCCTCGACCAGCCCGTACCTCCGGGCGCGCGTCGAGGAGCTGCCCGACGTCAACCCGGCGGGCATCGAGATCGAGGCGCTCCTCAAGACCGTCCAGGCGCAGGTCGAGCAGTACGTCCAGTCGGGCGCGCCGATCCCGCCCGAGGCCGCCGTGGCCGCCCGCAACATCACCGAGCCGGGCCTGCTGGCCGACATGGTCGCCTACAGCCCGGACATGTCGACCGAGCAGCGCCAGGAGCTCCTGGAGACGATCGACGTCGTCGAGCGGCTCAAGCTCTGCTCCGCGTTCCTCGCTCGCCAGGTCGAGATCCTCGAGCTCAAGGGGAAGATCCAGAGCGAGGTCAAGTCCGAGATGGACAAGACCCAGCGGGAGTACATCCTCCGCGAGCAGCTGAAGGCGATCCAGCGCGAGCTGGGCGAGGACGACCCCCAGCAGGCCGAGATCCATGAGCTGCGCGAGAAGGTCGAGGCCTCGGGGATGCCCGAGGAGGTTCGCACCCGCGCCCTCAAGGAGATCGACCGGATGAGCCGGATCCCCTCCGCCTCCCCGGAGGTCGGCGTCATCCGGACCTACGTGGACTGGCTGGTCGGGCTCCCCTGGAACACCGCCACGACCGACAACCTCGACATCCGGGAGGCCGCCAAGATCCTGGACGTGGATCACTACGGCCTCGAGAAGATCAAGGAGCGGATCCTCGAGTACCTGGCCGTCCGCGCCCTCGCCGACACCATCCGCAGCCCGATCCTCTGCTTCGTCGGCCCGCCCGGCGTGGGCAAGACCTCGCTCGGCAAGAGCATCGCCCGGGCCATGGGCCGCAAGTTCGTCCGGATGAGCCTGGGCGGCGTCCACGACGAGGCCGAGATCCGGGGTCACCGCCGGACCTACATCGGGGCCCTCCCCGGCCGCGTCGTCCAGAGCATCAAGACGGCCGGCACCAACAACCCCGTCTTCATGCTCGACGAGGTCGACAAGCTGGGGATGGACTTCCGGGGCGACCCCTCGTCGGCGCTCCTCGAGGTCCTCGACCCGGAGCAGAACAACTCCTTCCAGGACAACTACCTGGAGGTGCCGTTCGACCTCAGCAGGGTCCTCTTCATCACGACCGCCAACCTGCTCGACCCGATCCCGCCCCCCCTGCGTGACCGGATGGAGGTCATCGGCCTCCCCGGCTACACCCAGATGGAGAAGATCGAGATCGGGAAGCGGTTCCTCGTCCCCAAGCAGCTCACGAACCACGGCCTCTCGGCCAAGCAGATCGAGTTCACGGACGCGGCGTTCGTCACGCTCGTCCAGGCGTACACCCACGAAGCGGGCGTCCGGAACCTGGAGCGCGAGATCGCCAACATCATGCGCAAGGTCGCTCGCCAGGTGGTCGAGGGCCGCAAGCGCAAGACCGTCGTCGACGACCGGAAGCTCCTCGAGTACCTCGGCCCGCCGCGCTTCGAGTACGGCGAGCTGGAGTCCGAGGACCAGACGGGGGCCGCCACCGGCCTGGTCGTGACCGAGGTCGGCGGGGACGTGGTCGCCGTCGAGGTCACCAAGATGGAGGGCCGCGAGGACTTCATCCTGACCGGCCAGCTCGGCGACGTCATGAAGGAGTCGGCACGGGCCGCGCTCTCGTGGATCCGGGCCAACGAGAACCGCCTCGGCGTGGAGCGGGAGGTGTTCGAGAAGAACACCCTCCATATCCACGTCCCGGCTGGAGCCATCCCAAAGGACGGTCCGTCGGCCGGGATCACGATGGCCACGGCGATGGTGAGCGCGCTGACCGGCATCCCCGTCCGCAAGGACGTGGCGATGACCGGCGAGATCACCCTCCGCGGCCGGGTCCTGCCGATCGGCGGCCTCAAGAGCAAGATCCTGGCCGCCCACCTCTCCGGCGCCCGGATGGTCATCCTGCCCAGGAAGAACGAGAAGGACCTCCGGGACATCCCCGAGGAGATCCGCAAGCAGATCAAGCTCATCCTCGTCGACTCCATGGACCAGGTCCTCGACGCCGCTCTGCGCCGCCGGCCGAAGGCGCTCGTCGTCAAGGCGCCCGGCTCCGGCGGAGGCCGGCCGAAGACCAAGCCTCTCGCCGTCCCATCGCCGCCGCCCGCCTACCCGGGCGACCAGCCGCCGGCGATGGCGGACGGCCGCTGAGGAGCACGCCCATGCGATGCCCCGTCGCGGCCCTCACGGCCGGGCGGGGCATCGCCGTCCCCGGACCCGGTCGGGAGGCCTGAGCCGTGGACTACAAGGACTACTACGCCGTGCTCGGGGTCCCCAGGACCGCGACGACCGGCGAGATCAAGAAGTCCTACCGCAAGCTGGCCCGCCAGTTCCACCCGGACCGCAATCCGGGCGACGCCGCCGCCGAGCGCCGCTTCAAGGAGGTCAACGAGGCCAACGAGGTCCTCGCCGACCCGGCGAAGCGGAGGCAGTACGACGAGCTCGGGGTCCACTGGCAGGAGTACGCCCGGGCGGGCGCCAGACCCGGCGGCGATCCGTTCGGGCCCGGCGGGCCCTTCGCGGGTTTCAGGCCCGCGGGCGGCGGGACCGGCGGCCAGGCCGGCGGGCCGGGCGGCATCCGCTTCGAGTTCGCCGGCGACCCGGGCGACTTCTCCGAGTTCTTCCGCACCTTCTTCGCCGGGGGCATGGCCAGTGCGGACGGCGGGCCCGCCGCCGGCGCGGGGCGCGGCCGCGGGCGCGGCCGGGTGACGACCGAGGAGCTGAGCGGCGCCAGCCTCGACGAGATCCTGGCCGGCTTGGGCGGGAGCGGCGGGCGCGGCGGCGCGTTCAGCGCCACCTCGGCCGGCCGGGCACACGCGGGCGGCCGTCGAGCAGCCGGCCCGACGGCCGTGGAGGCCGCCATCGAGATCACCCTGGAGGAGGCGTTCGGCGGCGCGAAGCGGCTGGTCGAGATCGACGGCCGCCGCCTGGAGGTCGCCATTCCCGCCGGCGTGGAGAGCGGAAGCCGCATCCGGCTGCGCGGCCAGGGCGGGGGCAGCGGCACGGACGCTCGCGATCTCGTCCTGGTGACGACCGTCCGTCCTCACCCGGTCTTCAGCCGCGACGGGGCCACGCTGACCCGCGAGCTCCCGGTGACCCTCGCCGAGGCCCTTCTCGGCGCGGAGGTCGCGGTCACGACGCTGGGCGGGAAGCGCCTCCTGCTGCGGATCCCCGCCGGCACCCAGCCTGGACGCATCATCCGCCTCGCTGGCCAGGGCATGCCCCGCCTCCGCAAGGACGACCGGGGCGATCTCCTGATCCGCGTGCGGCTCGTCCTCCCGACCCTCGACGAGCGGCGGAAGGCGGCCGCCGCCGACTTCCTGGCCGCCATCGACCAGCCAGACCCTCGATCGGGCACCTGAGCCCGTCCCCCACCCGGAGCACGTCATGAACCTCGATCACTTCACCCAGAAGGCCCAGGAGGCGATCGCCGGCGCCCAGGCCTCCGCCGAGCGCCTGCAGAGCCCGGCCCTCGACGCCGAGCACCTCCTCGCCGCGCTGGTCGAGGACGACGAGGGGATCCCCGCCCAGACGCTCCGTCGGGTCGGGGCCGACCTGGCCACTCTCCGGGGCGAGCTGGCCGGGCTCCTGGCCCGGCGGGCCAAGGTCGCCGGCGGCCAGCTGGCCCTCGACCCGCGCGCCCGCCGCGTGCTGGAGCGCGCGTCCGAGGAGGCCCGGCGCCTCAACGACGAGTTCGTCTCGACCGAGCACCTGCTGCTGGGGATCCTCGACGTGGGCGGCGAGGGACAGGCCCTCCTGGAGCGCCACGGGGCGGGCCGCGAGGCCCTGCTCGGGGCGCTGGCCGGGATCCGCGGCGGGCAGCGGGTCACGAGCGCCACGCCGGAGAGCACCTACCAGGCCCTCGAGAAGTACGGCCGCGACCTGACCCAGGAGGCCCGGGCCGGGAAGCTCGACCCGGTCGTCGGCCGAGACGACGAGATCCGGCGCGTCATCCAGGTCCTCTCCCGCCGGACGAAGAACAACCCGGTCCTCATCGGCGAGCCCGGCGTCGGCAAGACGGCCATCGTCGAGGGCCTGGCCCAGCGGATCGTGCGAGGCGACGTCCCCGAGACGTTGAAGGACAAGCGCGTGGTCGGCCTCGACCTTGGCGCGCTCATCGCCGGGGCCAAGTACCGCGGCGAGTTCGAGGAGCGCCTCAAGGCCGTCCTCAAGGAGATCAAGGACAGCGAGGGCCGCATCGTCCTCTTCATCGACGAGCTCCACACGGTCGTCGGGGCCGGCGCGGCCGAGGGGGCGATGGACGCCAGCAACCTGCTGAAGCCGATGCTGGCCCGGGGAGAGCTCCACACCATCGGGGCCACCACGCTCGACGAGTACCGCAAGCACATCGAGAAGGACGCCGCCCTGGAGCGCCGCTTCCAGCCGGTCCTCGTCGACCAGCCGACGGTCGAGGAGACGATCTCGATCCTGCGCGGCCTCCGCGAGCGCTACGAGGTCCACCACGGCGTCCGGATCACCGACTCCGCCCTGGTGGCCGCGGCCACCCTCTCCAACCGCTACATCACCGAGCGCTTCCTGCCCGACAAGGCGATCGACCTCGTCGACGAGGCCGCCAGCCGCCTGCGGATGGAGATCGACTCCATGCCGATCGAGCTCGACGAGCTGGAGCGGCGCCGGGTCCAGCTGGAGATCGAGCGCGAGGCCCTCCGCAAGGAGAAGGACGAGGCCTCGAAGGCCCGTCTCTTGGCCCTCGAGGCGGAGCTCGGCGAGATCGCCGAGCAGGCCGGCGCCATGAAGCAGCGCTGGGAGACGGAGAAGGCGGCCATCGGCGGCCTCCGCAGGACGAAGGAGGAGCTGGAGGCCGCCCAGCTGCGCATCGAGCAGGCGGAGCGGGAGGCCGACTACGGCACCGCTGCCCAGCTGAAGTACGGGACGCTCGTCGAGCTGCAGGGCCGGATGAAGGCCCAGGAGGCGGCCCTGGCCGCGTCGGAGGGCGCCCCACGCCTCCTCAAGGAGGAGGTGGACGCCGACGACGTCGCCGAGATCGTGGCCGCCTGGACCGGCATCCCGGTCAGCCGGCTCATGGAGGGCGAGATGGCCAAGCTCGTCCGGATGGAAGAGGCCCTGCACGAGCGCGTCGTCGGCCAGGACGAGGCCATCGAGGCCGTCTCCGACGCGGTCCGCCGGGCCCGGGCTGGGCTCAAGGATCCGCGCCGTCCCATCGGCTCGTTCCTCTTCCTCGGCCCCACCGGCGTCGGGAAGACGGAGCTGGCCCGGGCACTGGCGGCGTTCCTCTTCGACGACGAGCAGGCGATGGTGCGCCTCGACATGAGCGAGTACATGGAGAAGTTCTCCGTGCAGCGCCTCATCGGCGCTCCGCCCGGCTACGTCGGCTACGAGGAGGGCGGCCAGCTGACCGAGGCCGTCCGGCGCCGGCCGTACCAGGTGATCCTCTTCGACGAGATCGAGAAGGCCCACCCGGACGTCTTCAACGTGCTCCTCCAGGTCCTCGACGACGGCCGCCTCACCGACGGCCAGGGCCGGACGGTCGACTTCAAGAACGCCGTCGTGATCATGACCAGCAACGTCGGCAGCCAGGCCATCGCGGCCTACGCCGGCCGGCCGGCGGCCGGGGAGGCCGGCTACGAGGCGATGAAGCGGGAGGTCCTCTCGACACTGCGGGGGACCTTCCGGCCGGAGTTCCTCAATCGCGTCGACGAGATCATTGTCTTCCACGCCCTCACCGAGGACGACCTCGCCCGGATCGTCGACCTGCTCCTCGCCGAGCTTGGGCGGCGGCTCGCCGACCACGACCTGGCGATCGAGATGACGCCGTCCGCGAAGGCCCTCGTCGCCCGCGAGGGAACGGACCCGTCGTACGGGGCGCGGCCACTGAAGCGGACGATCCAGCGCCTGGTGGAGAACCCCCTGGCGCGGGCCCTCCTCCGCGGGGAATTCCGTCCGGGCGCCACCGTCCGTGTCGACGCGGACCCGGTCGGCGGCACGCTCCTCTTCACCCAGGGCGAGGCGTCGGTGGTGGCCGAGGCCGGGGAGCGGCGAGACGCCCGGGCCGGAGGCGCGGAGCTGGCCGCCGCCCGGGCGACACCCTCGAAGCTCGACCTGCCCCCCACCAAGCCGCCCCGCAAGGACGGCGACGGGGAGCGGATGAACTAGGGCAGAGCGCGTGGAGGCCGGAACGTGTCGCCCGGCGTGACATCCGGGCCTCGGTGTCACTCTGCGTGACATGGAGGCGCAAGACGCAGCCACGCTCCACCCGGCCTGACGAATCCGGGACATCCACGCTCGGACTGTCGGCGAAACCCTCCTTTCGCCGATACTCCACGCTCGTCAGAACGAATCCTGCCACTCGGCCTGACACGACGCCGAGTGGACCTACCCCGCTTTCGTGGACACCTACCATCGCGGCAGCGTCCGCGGGAAGGAGTCCACGTGGGGAGGAAGCACCGCCACTACAGCGAGGAGTTCCGGGCCGAGGCCGTCCGCCTGGCCAAGACGGCGGGGCAGTCGATCCGCCAGGTGACCCTCGACCTGGGGATCGCGAACCAGACCCTCGGGGTCTGGATCCGCGAGTCCCGCACCCGGCCGCCGGGGACACCGCTCGATGTCGATGAGCGGGCCGAGCTCGAGGATCTCCGCCGGCGGGTGAAGGTCCTCGAGACCGAGCGCGAGATCCTGCGAGATGCAGCCGCCTTCTTCGCTTCGGAGACCGAGCGGACCCGGTGACCCGGTTCCGCTTCGTCGAGCAGGAAGGGCGAGGTATCCGGTGCGGATCCTCTGCGAGGCCGTCGGCGTCTCCCCGAGCGGCTACTACGCCTGGCGCACCCGCGGGCCGTCCGCGCGCGGCGTCGCCGACGACGCCCTGGCGGCCGAGATCCGGCGCTCCCACGCCCGGAGCCGGGGGACGTACGGCGTGCCCCGCATCCACACGGACTTGGCCGAGGCCGGGCACCACGTGTCCCGCAAGCGGGTCGCGCGGCTCATGCGGCGCGACCATCTCGCCGGCGTCCACCGGCGCCGGTTCGTCCGGACCACGATCCGCGACGAGGACGCCGCTCCCTTCCCCGACCTCGTCAACCGTGACTTCACGGCGCCGGGTCCCGACCGGCTGTGGGTCGCCGACATCACCCAGCTCCCGACGCGCTCGGGGTCCTGCTACCTCGCCTCGATCGTCGACGCCTGGAGCCGGAGGGTCGTCGGCTGGAGCGTGGCCACGCACATGCGGGCCGAGCTCGTCACCGCGGCCCTCGACGCGGCGGTCGTCCACCGCCGCCCGGCGGACGGCCTCGTCCACCACTCCGACCACGGGTCGCAATACACGAGCCTCGCGTTCGGACGGCGCCTGCGCGAGTCTGGGATCGCGGCGTCGATGGGCTCGGTCGGCGATTGCCACGACAACGCGATGGCCGAGAGCTTCTTCGCCACGCTCGAGACCGAGCTCATCGACCGCTCCGACTGGGCGAGTCCGGCCGAGGCGAAGGCTGCCGTGTTCGACTACATCGAGGTCTTCTACAACCGCATCCGCCGCCACAGCAGCCTCGGGAACCTCAGTCCCGAGCAGTTCGAGGAGCGCTATCGTTCAGCCCCGGCCGTTGCGGCCGGATGAGGCCTCACCGTCCACGAAACCGGGGCAACTCCAACGTCGAGGCCGTGGAGGATGCGGCCACCTGCCTCGACCGGATCCGGCTGGCCGGTCCCCGAACAGGCCTCGCCCTCGCCCCGGATACTCCGGCCACCGACGTCGGGGCCCTCTTGCCACTCGTCGACATGGTGCTCGTGATGACCGTCCGTCCGGGGTTCGCCGGCGGGCGATTCCTGCCCGACATGCGCGGGAAAGTCGCCGCGCTCCGCCGGATGGCCGACCTCCAGGAGCGGCCCGTCGAGATCGAGGTCGACGGCGCGATCGACGAGCGGACGATCCCGATGCTGGCCGACGCCGGAGCGGACGTCTTCGTCGGGGGCTCGTCAGGGCTCTTCGACGGAAGTCCACTCGAGGACGCCGCCCGACTGATGATCTCGGCCGCGGAGGCTGGTCGGCGAGGGCCGGGCCTGGTCGCCGCGGACCGGTCGTTCGGCGGATGACGGGGGCCTGAACCAGGGTGACCTGGGGGCACCCGGATTCGTGCGCCGAGCCTCGTGGCGGGTCGGCTCGGCGGCACCGTGACGCGGGGCCGGTAGGATGCCGGGATGACGCCCGAGCAGGTCGGCAGCATCGTTCGCTCGGCCCGGTCGCCGCTCCCCCCGCCGCCAGCCTGGCTGCGCCCCGAGCGGCTGCCGGACGGCGCCCCGTTCGAGCGGCCGGCGGCGCCCCCGGGAGCCCGGCCGGCGGCGGCCCTCGTCCTCGTCTACCCCGGTCGCGACGGGACCGCGAGCCTGGTGCTCATCGACCGCGTCGACTACGGCTCCGACCACCACTCGGGAGAGGTCTCCCTGCCCGGCGGCAAGGCTGATCCCGGCGATGCCGACGCGACGGCGACCGCGCTCCGCGAGGCCGCGGAGGAGGTGGGCCTCGATCCGGACGCCGACGGGGTGGAGGTCGTCGGCCGCCTCGACCCGCTCTGGATCCCGCCCAGCAACTTCTTCCTCCAGCCCATCGTGGCGATCGCCGCACGGCGCCCGGCGTTCGTCCCGGATCCGCGGGAAGTGGCGGCCATCCTCGAGGCACCCGTGGAGGCCTTCCTGCCGGGCGTCGCCCCCGTGATGATCGACCCCGACCCGCGCGGCCGGCCCATCCGCTACGGCGCCTACGTCGTGGAGGGGAGGATCGTCTGGGGCGCCACCGCGGCGATCCTCGGCCAGCTCGGCGCCGTGCTCGGCGGGGACCGGTCGCCGGCGAGCGGCTCCGAGAGCGGTTGAGGGGGCCCGGCTCCGAGATCGGCCGCTGGCGAGCGACGGGGCCTGCTCCGCGAGCGGCTCCTAGAGCGGCTCGCCCTCCTGGGCGGCGCGGGAGGCTGCGGCGGCGTCCGGCCGGAGCTCGCCGTCGCCCCGGTCGACCGCCGCCATCTCGTTCCCCGGCTCGCCCGGCGTTCGTGCGCCGCCGGCACCCAGGGCCAGCGGTCGCCCGTCGAGGATCCCTCGCACCAGGGCGTCGTCGGCGCCCGCCAGCTCCACGACGATCGCCCGCATCTCGGAGAGCTCCGTCCAGGCCGCGTGGACGACGTCGGCCGGCCAGAGGACCGCCTCGCCTGCGGCGACCCGGGCCCGCTCGCCGCCGACCTGCGCCCAGCCGCCCCCCTCGATCACCACGAACCACGTGCTGTTGGGGTTCGTGTGCGGCTCGATCCGCGCCCGGCGGGCGAAGGCGAGCTCCGAGATGGTCCCCCGGCCGTCCGAATGGATCACCTGGCCGGAGACGCCCGCGGTGTGCGCCGGTCCATCGGGCCGCCGGTTCCCGACCCCGAACCGCCGGATCTCCATCGTCGCCCCCGGATGCCTCAGCGGCGGCGGCGGGTCGACCGCGCGGCACGCGCCGCGCGCTTCGGCCGGATCGTCGCCTCCGGGTGGGCGAACTTCTGCTTCGAGAAGTAGCGGGAGCGGGCCAGCTGCGTCTCGTAGGCGGTGAGGGACGGCGGGAACCGGATGAACCGGATCCAGAGGAGGATCCCGACGCCGACCGGGATGGAGACCACCACGAAGAGGAAGTCGAAGTGGAAGACGGCGTAGACGAGGAGCATGAAGAAGAAGATCACGCCCGCCCACAGCAGCCACTCGTAGAGGTCGAGGTAGACCTGGTGGCGGCGGAGCTGGCGGGTCCGGATGTTGTAGAGGGCCACCGTGGCGACGATCCCGACGATCGAGAAGACCCAGGTCGCGTTGAAGAGGTCGGGGAAGAGGACGTCGTTGAACGGCAGGAAGAGATATTCCCAGGGTGGGAGCGTCACGGTCGCGGAGCCTCCTCGGAGCGTCCGGCGGCGAGCCGGCGGGCCGATCTGCGGTCGCCCGCCGGGGGACCGGCGGCGCGGCGGCCCCGGCACGGCCAGGCCGAGGACGATCGACCGAGTATGCCACGGTCGCGCGGTATACTCGGCCACGGTTCGTGAACGCCGCCCGGCGCCCAGGGCGGCGGCGGCGGCGCGCGCGAGGTCCCCGGCGCGCCCATACGGAGGTCCAGCCGGGTGCGTGCCCTCCTCTCGGTTGCCAACCGCCAGGGCCTGGCCGGCCTCGCGGGCGACCTGCTCGCTCTCGGCGTCGAGGTCTACGCGACCGACGGGACCCGCGAGCACCTCGCCGCGGACGGCCTCGACGTCCTGCCGGTGGCCGCGCTGACGAACGTCCCTTCGCTCGTCGGCGGGATGGTCAAGACGTTCCACCCGGCCGTGTACGCGGGCATCCTGGCGCGGCGCGACCGGCCGGAGCAGCTCGCGGAGCTGGCCGAGCACGGGATCGGCCTCATCGACCTCGTTGTCGTCAACGTGGCCCCCTTCGCTCCCCAGGTCGGCGGGCGTCGGGTGCCCCTCGACGAGGCCATCGAGATGATCGACGTCGGCGGCACGGCCCTCCTCTCGGCCGCGGCGCGCAACCACGCCGGCGTGGCGGCCGTGCCCAGCCCGGCGGCCTACGACCAGGTGGTGGCCGAGATCCGCGACCGCGGCTCCGTCTCGGCGGAGCTGCGCCAGCGCCTCGCGGCCGAGGCCTTCGCCATCGTTGCCGCCTACCATGCGGAGGTCGCCGCGTACCTCAACCAGGTCACCGGGACGACGTTCCCGCCCCACCTGAGCGTCGTCCTGCAGAAGGTCGCCGACCTCCCGCACGGCGAGAACCCCCACCAGCGAGCCGCCTTCTACCGCGAGACCACCCACCGCGACGGCACCCTGGCCGACGCCACTCGCCTGCAGGGCCGGGAGCCCTCGTTCAACGACCTCCTCGACCTCGACGCCGCGTGGCGGATCGCGGCCGACTTCGCGGCCCCGACGGCGGTCGTCGTGCGTCACACCGACCCGGTCGGGATCGCCTCCGACCACGACCTCGCGGGGGCCCTCCGGCGGGCC
Organism: uncultured Chloroflexia bacterium; assembly: GCA_963821235.1. Classification (GTDB taxonomy): domain Bacteria; phylum Chloroflexota; class Limnocylindria; order Limnocylindrales; family CSP1-4; genus CTSoil-043. The sequence goes on along the minus strand of CAWGCS010000001.1, from coordinate 751,606 downwards.
CTCGAGACGGACCCGGCCGCCGCGTTCGGCAGCACCGTCGCCGTGAACCGGCCTGTCGACGAGGCGACCGCCCGGGCGATCGCCGAGGGGACGTTCGAGGGGCTCATCGCTCCCGGCTTCGCCGACGCGGCCCTCCGGGTCCTGGCCGCGCGCCCGGAGCTCGAGGTCCTCCAGGTTCCCCCCAACCCGTCCGACGGCCTGCGGGACTACGGGATCGCCGCCCTCGATTTCAAGCGGGTCGGCGGTGGGCTCCTCGTGGAGACCCTCGACGGGACCGCCCTCGATCGTGGCCAGCTGCGAGTCGTCACCCAGCGGCGCCCGACGCTCGAGGAGCTGACCGACCTCATGTTCGCCTGGCGGGCGGCCGCCCACGTACGGTCCAACGCGATCGTCCTGGCCCGGAATCTCCAGACGGTCGGGATCGGCGGCGGCCAGGTCAGCCGCCAGGTCGCCGTCGAGATCGCGCTGCACCGGGCGGGCGATCGCGCCAAGACCGCGGTGATGTCGTCCGACGCCTACTTCCCGTTCCCCGACGTCATCGCCCACGCGGCGATCGCGGGAGTCACGGCGATCATCCAGCCGGGCGGCTCCCGCCGCGACGAGATGGCGATCGAGGTGGCCGACCGGCACCACCTCGCAATGGTCTTCACCGGACGGCGCCACTTCCGGCACTGACGCCGGCGCCGCGTCCCGCATCGCAGGGGGGATCCGACCGATGGAGCGCCTGCTCTCGCTGGAGCTGATCCGCGTGACCGAGGCGGCCGCAATCGCGTCCGCGAGGCTCATGGGCCGGGGCGACAACAACGAGGCAGACCGGCTCGCGGTGGAGGCGATGCGCCGCGCCTTCGACGAGATCCCCATCGACGCCCGGATCGTCATCGGCGAGGGGGAACGGGACCGGGCTCCCATGCTCTTCATCGGCGAGCGCGTCGGCGACCCGTCCAGCGCCGTGGGCGAGGCGCCGGAGATCGACATCGCCGTCGACCCGCTCGAGGGAACGAACCTCGTCGCCCACGGGCAGGCGAACTCGATCACCGTCCTCGCCGCCTCCGACCGCGGCGGCCTGCTCAACGCGCCGGACTGCTACATGGAGAAGCTCTGCGTCGGGCCGGTCGTGGCCGGCAAGGTCGACATCACCGCTCCCCCGTCCGAGAACCTGCGCCGCATCGCGTCGGCCCTCGGCCGGGGCGTCAACGACATCACCGTGGTCATCCTGGAGCGGCCCCGCCACGAGGCCCTCATCGCCGAGGTCAGGGCCGCGGGCGCCCGGATCAAGCTCATCAGCGACGGCGACCTCTCCGCCGCCATCAGCACCGCCGTCTCGGGGACCGGCGTCCACGCCGTGATGGGAATCGGCGGCGCGCCGGAGGGCGTCCTCACGGCCGCGGCCCTGCGCTGCCTCGGCGGCGAGATCCAGGCTCGCCTCGTCTTCCGCTCGGACGCGGAGCGGGAGCGGGCGCAGGGGATGGGCCACGGCGACCCGACCCGCGTCTACCGGACCGCCGACCTCGCCTCGGGGGAGAACGTCGTCTTCGCCGCGACCGGGGTCACCAAGGGCGACCTCCTCGAAGGGGTCCGCTTCTTCGGCGGCGGCGCACGCACGCACTCCCTGGTGATGGCTTACCAGACCAAGCAGGTCCGCTTCGTCGACACGGTCCACATGTTCGACCGGAGCCGCCCGCCGGCCGTGCGGCTGTAGTCAGGGAGTCGCCGCCCAGCCGCCGGCGCGCGCATCCCAAGACGCGATCGGGCGGACGGCCTCTGGACCCTCGCGGGATTCCGCGCGGGCACGTGCCGTCGCGACGGTCTCGGCCCAGCCGGGGGGCCGCAGGCCGGGCGCGAGGTCGGCCAGCGGGGCGAGCACGAAGAGGCGCTCCCGGGCGCTCGCATGGGGGACCCTGAGCCACTGCACGGCGGGCTTCGCCGGATCGTCGCTGCGGGCGCCGCCCGGGCGCTCCACGCCGACGGCGTGGCGGCCGAAGATCAGCAGGTCGAGATCCAGCTCCCGCGGCCCCCAGCGCTCGCGGGCCTCGCGGCCAAAGGCGCGCTCCAGCCCCTTGAGGGCGAGGAGCAGGGCCAGGGCGCCAGTCGCGGGGTCCGGGCCGGCCGGCACGTCGAGCGCGGCGACCGCGTTGCGGAACTCGGGCTGGTCGACCACGCCGACGGGCGCCGTGGCATAGAGCCGCGACACGCCGACGAGCCGCGCGGCCGGCAGCGCGGCCAGGGCGTGGACGCCGGCCGCCAGCGTGGCGGCGGCGTCGCCGAGGTTGGCCCCCAGGCCCACGTAGGCGCGGACCCGGTGGGGGCTCGGCCGGGGCCGGTGCGGGTGGCGCGGAACGGGTGCCATGCCCCGAGAATACGCGCGTGGCCGACGTCGCCGTCCTCGTCCTCCATCCGCCGCTCCCCCCCGGCGCGGGCCCGCTCGCGGTCGCGCTCGACGGCGCGCGGCGAGGGCTGGCGGCACGCCACGTCGCGGCCTTCCTGGCCGCCGGGGCGGCCACGGCCCGGATCGTCGAGGAGGCGGGAGAGGAGCCGTTCGGCGCCCGCCTCCGCCGCCTCGCGGCGCCGCTCGAGGGGGGCCTCGTGGTCCTGGGCTCCGGCGCGATCCCGCTCGCTCGCCCGGCCGACTACCGCGCGTTCGTGGCCGCGGCCGCGTCGGGGGCGCCGCGCGCCCTGGCCAACAACCGCTTCTCGGCCGACGTCGTGGCGGTGGCCCGGGCGGCCGTGCTGGGCGGCCTCCCCGACCTGCCAGCCGACAACGTGCTCCCGCGCTGGCTGGAGGAGGTTGCCGGGTATGCCGTCGACGACCTCCGCCGGCGAGAGCGGCTCGGGATCGACTACGACTCGCCGGCCGACATCGTGCTCGCCGGCGGGGCGCTGCCGGCCACCGCGGCAGGGTCTCCATTCCCGACGCGCCTTGCCGCCGTCCGGTCGGTCATGGCCGACCGTCGGGCGGAGCTCACCGTCTCCGGCCGCACGTCGGCCGGGACGCTCGCGGTCCTCGAGCGAAGGGCGGCCTGCCGCGTCCGCGCCCTCGTGGAGGAGCGCGGGCTCCGGGCGGCCTCGCGGCTGGCCTGGTCCCCAGCCACCGGCGGCGTGTCGGCACGACCGCCGGCCTCCGCGCTCGGGATCCTCCTCGATCGCGACGGCCCGGACGCGCTGGGCGGGCTCCTCGGCCGGCTCGGCGACGCGGCCGTCGTCGATTCCCGCGTCCTGCTGGCCCACCGCCTCGGCCCGGACGAGGCCGCCTGGCCGCGGCCGGAGGATCGCTACGCAAGCGACCTGCTGCTGGCGGGCCGGGTCCATGACCCGTGGCTTCGCGCCCTGACGGCGTCGGCGGCCGATGCCCCGATCCCGATCGTCCTGGGCGGCCACACGCTCGTGGGCCCGGGCCTGCGGCTGCTCGCGCGAGATCGCTGATGGCGTCGCCCGTGGCGGAGGCCATCCGCGCCGAGATCCGTCGGCGGGGCCCCATCCCGTTCGCCGACTACATGGCCCTTGCGCTCGGCCATCCCGACGGCGGCTACTACACGGCAGCGACGGCCCGCCCGACGCGGCCGGGCGACTTCCTGACCGCCCCCGAGCTCCATCCGATCTTCGGGGCGGCCCTCGCCCGGCAGGCGCACGAGGTGTGGGAGCGGGCCGGCCGGCCGCTCCCGTTCACGCTCCTGGAGTACGGCGCCGGGTCCGGGACCCTGGCCCTCGCGATCCTGGCCGGGCTCCGGGCCGACCGCTCGCCGCTTGCCGGGGCCCTCGCCTATGCGCCGGTCGAGCTGAACCGCCACCGGCTCGCGGAGCTGGCCGTCCGGGCGGCCGAGGCCGGCCTGCCCCTCGTCGATCCGGGCGCGCTCGACGACGCGCCGACCGCCGGTATCGTTCTCGCGAACGAGTACCTCGACGCCCTGCCCGTGCACGTCGTGGAGGTCCGCGGCGGCGGCGCGCACGAGGTCCTGGTCGACGTCGGCGCGGAGGGCGGGTTCGTGGAGGCTCTCGCCGAGATCGCCGATCCGGCGCTCGCCGCCAGGCTCGAGGCGCTCCGCGCCGCAGGCACGGGGCTCGCCGAGGGGCAGCGGCTGGAGGTCCGGCCCGCCGTCGAGGGGTGGGCCGGCGAGGTGGGGCGCCGGCTCGCAGCTGGCCTCGTCCTCGTGCTCGACTACGGCGGCCCGGCGGCCGAGCTGCTCGGGCCGCAGCACCGGGCCGGCACCCTGATGACGTACCGGGGTCACGTCGCCGACGGGGCGCCGGACGCGCCGTACCGGGACGTCGGCGAGCGCGACATCACGGCCCACGTCGACACGACGGCGCTCGCCGCCGCGCTGGCCGAGGCGGGGCTGGCGGTCCTCGGCGAGACGACCCAGGCGGAGCTGCTGGCCGGCTGCGGCCTCGACGAGCTCCTCCGCCGCGGGCAGGAGGCGGCGGCGAGCGCCAGCGACGCCCTCGCGCTCCGGTCGGCCGTGATGCGGCTGCTCGACCCGCGACATCTGGGTGGCTTCCGGGCGGTCTTCGCCGGTCGCGGGATCGCCCCCGATCCGCCCCTCCGCGGCCTTGCCTACCGCATGCCGGGCCGGCGGTAGCAGGGACCGCCCGCGACGGCGGCCGACGAAGGGCGGGGCCGCCCAGCCGAGGGGCGCGCCACCCGCCACGATCCCCTGCTAGGATGGCCCCGCAGGCCCGCCCCCCGGGTGCGTGCGTGCGCGCGTCTCACCCGAGCTTCCCGCCGGGCCGGCGGACACGAACGGGCCGAGCACGGACACCGTGCGCGACCCTGAACGCCGGCCGCAGAGAGGTGCGATGGAAGGCATCTGGTACGTCGTCGGCTTCGCCTTCGCGGGCGTCACCTTCGTCTTCCTGACGATCGGCGCCTCGTGGCTGATCAGCCACCGCACGAAGGGCAGCCCGCTCAAGGGCCTGCCCTATGAGAGCGGCATCCCGACGTACGGCGACACGCACGGCCGTTTCGGGATCTCCTACTACATCTACGCCCTCCTCTTCGTTGCCTTCGACATCGAGGTGGTCTTCGTCTTCCTGTGGGCGCTGGTCGTGCGCGACCCGATCCCGGGGATCATCACCTCGATGGCCGTCTTCATCGCCATCCTCCTGCTCGGCCTGGCATACGCCTGGCGCAAGGGGGTCCTGACGTGGCGATGACCCGCCCGACGGGCATCCGCCCCACCGGGTCCCGGGCCGTCGCGCCGGACGCAACGGCCGGACGCGCGCCGGGCGAGCCGGGCAGCCGCCTCCCGGTCCCGGCGACGACCGCCGACGACGCGCTGGCCGAGGCCATCGTCGTGGCCAACACGCTGTGGACGCCCGAGGCCCCGGAGGCCTACGAGGGCGTGCCCCTCGACCAGGCCCCCACCATGGCCCTCCGGCGCTACGAGGAATCCGGCGAAGGGCGTCGCAACGACGGCCGCTGGGGCGCCCTCGACGTCATCCCGACCAAGGCCGACTACGTCCTCGACCTGATCCGGATGAACAGCCTCTGGCCGCTCCTGTCCGGCCTGGCCTGCTGCGCCATCGAGATGATGTCGACCGCGACGAGCCGCCACGACATCGACCGCTGGGGCATGTTCCCCTTCCGGGCGAGCCCCCGCCAGGCCGACGTGCTCATCGTCGCCGGGACCCTGACCACGAAGATGGCCGACCCGCTCATCCGCCTCTGGGAGGAGATGCCGGAGCCGAAGTGGGTCGTCGCGATGGGCGACTGCACCTGCTCCGGCGGCCGCTACAAGCGGAGCTACAGCACGATCCAGGGGATCGACCGGGTCATGCCCGTCGACGTCTACGTGCCGGGCTGCCCGCCCCGCCCCGAAGGCCTCATCTACGGGATGATGAAGCTCCAGCAGCTCGTCAAGGACCGGCGCGGGCATTGGCCGGAGCGGAAGATCGGCCCCAGCGTCCCGGAGGACATCTGAGCGTGGACCGCCCGTTCAAGGCGCTCCTCGAGCGGAAGCTCGGCTCCTCGCTCGAGGGGCCGGTCCGCCAGCGCCAGGACCAGACCGAGATCCGGATTCGTCCGGGCGACGTCCCCCAGGTCCTGCGGACGCTCCACGACGAGCCGGACCTGCGCTTCGAGTACCTCGCCGACCTGTCCGGGGTCGACACGGGCACGACGTTCCAGGTCGTCTACCACCTCTGGAGCGACGTCACGCCCGACTGGCTCCGGGTGATCGCCGACGGCATCCCCCGCGACGAGCCGCGGCTGCCGTCGATCACCTTCCTCTGGAAGGGCGCGGAATGGATGGAGCGCGAGGCCTACGACATGTTCGGCCTCGTCTTCGAGGGCAACCGCGACCTGCGCCGGATCTACCTGCCCGACGACTTCACCAGCTTCCCGCTTCGCAAGGACTTCCACCTCGCCGACGACAGCGCCCGCTCGCCCGGCGGCGGCATCAGGCCGATGGAGCGCGCCGCCGCTCCGGCGGATGCCGACGAGACCACCCTGCGGCGCACGTCGCCCGGAGCGTAGGCGACGAGATGGCGACCCCGACGCGACCGAGCCTCGACGACCCGACGCTGACGATCCCGATCGACCATGCCGGGATCTTCGAGCCGATCCCGATGGCCCGGACGGAGCGCCAGCAGGAGTTCTACGCCCTCAAGGACGGCGAGATGCTCCTCAACATGGGCCCCCAGCACCCCTCGACGCACGGCGTGCTGCGCGTGGTCCTCAAGATCAACGGGGAGCAGGTGACCGACCTCGACCCGGTGCTCGGCTACCTCCACCGGGGGGTGGAGAAGCTGTGCGAGAACGCCGACTACCACCAGGTCATCAGCCAGGTCGATCCCCTCGAGTACATCAGCTCGCTCTTCAACGAGTGGGGCGCCGTCCTCTCCTTCGAGAAGCTCCTCGACCTCCAGGTGCCCCGCCGAGCGGAGTACATCCGGGTCCTCTCGGCCGAGCTGAACCGGATCGCCAGCCACATGCTCTTCCTCGGCTGGTACGCCCTCGACCTCGGTGGGATCACCCCCATCCTGTGGAGCTTCGCCGAGCGCGACGAGATCATGGAGATGCTGGCGGCCCTGACCGGCCAGAAGCTCCTCTTCAACTACTTCCGGATCGGCGGCGTCAACGGCGACCTCAACCACGAGTTCATGAGCCGCCTCGGGGACTGGATGACCCGCGCCGGAGCCCAGCTGGAGGCCGGCATGAGCCTCCTCAACGAGAACGAGATCTTCGTCCGGCGGGCCCGCGGACTGGGCGTCGTCGACCGCGAGACGGCGCTCCGGATGTGCACCACGGGCCCCAACCTGCGGGCCTCCGGTGTCCCCTTCGACCTCCGCCGGGCGCACCCGTACAGCGTCTACCCGGAGCTCGACTTCGACATCCCGACGCGCGCCGAGGGCGACTCGCTGGCCCGCTACCTGCTCCGGATGGACGAGGTCAAGCAGAGCCTCCGGATCATCGACCAGTGCCTCCACCAGATGCCCGACGGGCCGGTCTCGGCCAGGCTGCCGCGCCTCCTGCGCCCGCGACCGGGACGCGCCTTCAGCGCCATCGAGTCGCCGCGCGGCCAGTACTCCACCTACGTGATCAGCGACGGGACCGACCAGCCGTTCCGGATGCGCATCCACGACCCGAGCTTCCTGCACCTCCAGCTCGTGGGCCTGCTGATGCCCGGCAACCTCATCGCCGACACGATGGCCATCATGGCCAGCCTCGACCCGGTCATGGGCGGGGTGGACAAGTGAGCGCCCGCCCGTGACCGCCGTGGCCGCCTACTGGAACCGGCTGTCCGGCCTCTCCAAGGTCCTCCTCGTGGCGCTCCCGACGGTGCTCGTCCTGGGCGGGATCGCGACGGTCGCGCTCGTCCTCCTTCTCCCCCCGCTGATGGACTTCCTGGCCGCCAACCTGCCGCTGGTCCGCTTCCTCGTCGCGGCGACGGTCGTCATCGTGGTGACGATCCCGACGGCCTTCCTGATCATCTACATGGAGCTGAAGGTCATCGCCCGGATGAACCTCCGCGTCGGCCCGGACCGGGTCGGGCCGTTCGGTGCGGCTCAGTCCGTCGTCCACGGCCTCAAGGTCCTCTCCAAGGAGGACTACACGCCGATCGGCGTCGACGTCCCGGTCTTCACGGCCGCTCCGGTCGCCGTCTTCCTGGCGACGATCATGAGCTTCCTGGTCATCCCGTTCGCGCCGGGGCTGATCGCCCACGACTTCAACATCGCCCTGCTCTACTTCTTCGCCATCGGCGGGCTGAACGTCGTCGGCCTGATGATGGCCGGCTGGGCCAGCTTCAACAAGTACAGCCTGCTGGGCGCCCTGCGGGCGGCGGCCCAGGCGATCAGCTACGAGATCCCGCTCACCCTGTCGGTGGTCGGCGTCATCATCCTGGCCGGGACGATGAGCCTCAACTCGATCGTCGAGCAGCAGGCGGGCTCGTTCCTCGACTGGAACGTCTGGAAGCAGCCGCTGGGCCTGCTGATCTTCTTCATCGCCTCCATCGCCGAGGCGAACCGGACGCCGCTCGACATGACCGAGGCGGACCAGGAGCTGGTTGCCGGCTTCGCCACCGAGTACTCCGGGATGCGCTTCGGCTTCTTCTTCTTCGCCGAGTACGTCAACGTCTTCGTCATCTCGGCGATGACCGTCGTCCTCTTCTTCGGCGGCTGGAACGCCCCCTTCGACTGGCCCTTCCCGGTCCAGCTGGCCCTCGACCCGGCCAGCCTCGGCCTGGGGCTGGTCTTCGTGATCGCCCTCGTCCCGGTCCTGGGAACGCTCCTGTTCGCCCTCCCGTTCTGGCTGGGGTCCTCGAAGATCAGCACCCTGCAGGCCCTCGCCATCGGCTTCGTGCTGTTCAACCTCGTGGCGGTCGCCGCCGTGGCGGGCTGGGCGTTCGTCAGCCTCGACTGGGTCGTCGGCCTCCTCTGGATGGTGATCAAGAGCTACGTCTTCGTCTTCATCTTCGTCCAGATGCGGGCGACCTTCCCCCGCGTCCGGGTGGACCAGCTGATGGGGTTCGCCTGGAAGTGGCTCCTCCCTGCCTCCCTCATCAACATCTTCGCCACGGCCGCTGCCGTCGCCATCGTGGCCAACCGGTGAGGGTCGGACGGTGAGCGCGGTCCCGGGCCTCGGCCTGCTGCGGGGGATGGCGCTCACCCTGCGCCGCTTCTTCCAGCCGGCGGTCACGATCCGTTACCCGGAGGTCCCGGCCGACATCGCCGTCAAGTTCCGGGGCCGCCTCCAGCTCCTCTACGACGAGCACGGGACGCTCAAGTGCGAGACCTGCTTCCAGTGCGCCCAGGCGTGCCCCATCGAGTGCATCGACATGGGCGGCACCGACACGAAGGGCCGCTACGCCGTCCACTGGGGGGCCGCCGAGACGTACGGCGAGCGGCGCGAGGAATCCGCGCTGCGGCGGGCCGGCCGGGAGGTGCCCGACCCCCCGTACGCCGCGTTCGAGCCCGTGGACCTGGCCGTCGTCGACGGAATCCTCGAGGCGCACGACCACGATCCCCACCGGCTGCTGTCGATCCTCGAGGCGATCCAGGCCGAGCTCGGACATCTCCCGGTGGCGGCCCTCAAGCGGGTCAGCCACCGCACCGGCGCCTGGTACGCGATGATCTACGGCACCGCCAGCTACTACCGTCACCTCCGCTTCGAGCGGACCGTGGAGGAGGTCGCCGTCTGCCGCTGCACCGCCTGCCTGATGGCCGGCGGGGGGCGGATCGCCGAGGCGATCGGGGCTGGGCTGGGGACCGCCCTCGGGCAACCGACGCCGGAAGGCCGGACCCGCTACGCCTGGTGCGCCACCCACCTCCCCGGCGCCGCCGCGCCCCTCGTCACGGTCGACGGCGATCCGCAGCCGGAGGTCGGCGTCGCCAATGCCTTCGCCTGGGCCCAGGCGCTCGCCGGGGAGCACCCCGCCACCCGCACGGTCCACTGAGCCGATGACGAGCCTCCTCCCGACTCCCGCCGGCTGGCCGCGCCCGATCCTCGGCGACGCCGTGGCGGCCGTCCCCGCGGACCTCGGCGCCGCCGTGGCCGGCGGCACGTTCGCGGCGCTCCGGATGGTGGTCGGCGACCTCGGCCCCACCGGCACCGTGGCCACCATCGCCGCCTCCGGGTTGCGGGGGCGTGGCGGCGCAGGCTTCCCGGCCGGCACGAAGTGGCGGGCCGTCGCCGCTGCGGCGGACCCCGTCCGCTACGTCGTCGCCAACGGCTACGAGGCCGATCCGGGGCAGGCCACGAATCGCCTCCTGATGGAGACGCGTGCGTTCAAGCTCGTCGAGGGCGTCGCGATCGCGGCCCTCGCCGTCGGCGCCCGCGAGGCGGTGATCGCCGTGCGCGCGGAGTACGCCGACGCCGTGCGGGCCCTCGAGGCCGCCGTCTTCGCGGCCGAGGAGGCCGGCTACCTCGGCGCCGACGTGCTCGGCTCTCGCCGCGGGGTCGCGGTCACGGTCCGGACGGTCCAGGGCTCCGCGATGCTGGGCGAGGAGACGGTCCTTCTGAAGGCCCTCGAGGGAAGGCGCGGCCAGCCCGAGCAACGCCCGCCCTACCCGTCGGAGCGGGGCCTCTTCGGTCATCCGACCCTGGTCCACAACGTGGCCACGCTCGCCACCGTCCCCTGGATCGTCGCCCACGGCGCCGACGCCTACCGGGCGATCGGCGACCCTGCGGCCCCGGGGACGGTGCTCGTCCAGCTCTCCGGGGCGGTCGCCACGCCGGGGGTGGCCGAGGTCCCCACCGGGACGACCCTCGGCGAGCTCGTCGACCTCGCCGGTGGCGTGCCGGCCGGCCACAGGTTCAAGGCCGTCCTGGTCGGCGGCCCCAGCGGCGGCCTCCTGCCGGCCGAGCTCCTCGAGACGCCCTACGCCTTCGAGCCGCTCCGGGCCACCGGCGCCCACGTCGGCTCCGGGGCGGTGGTCGTCGCCGACGAGGGGACCTGCATCGTCGACTTGGCCCGCCTCCTCGTCCGGTACAGCGCCGACGAAGCCTGCGGCAAGACGATCCCCTGCCGGATCGGGCTGCGGCGGATCGCCGAGATCGGCCAGCGCTACGTCGACGGGAAGGCCCGGCCGACCGACCCGAGGCTCCTCGCCGACCTCGCCGACGACTGTGCCGCGGGCGCCCTGTGCGACCACGAACGCCTCGCCCCGAGCCCGCTGCGCACCGCGATGCGATACTTCGGGCCCGAGATCGACGACCACATCCTGAGGGGCGTCTGCCCCGCCGGCGTCTGCAGCCCGATCCGGCTCGCGGGCGCGGCCACCGGGAGGTAGACGACCGCACGATGGCCGACCTCATCGACCGCCCCGCCGACCTCGTCTCGTCGAACCGGCCTGAGCCGGTCGTCGACAGCCTCGCCGAGCGCCTCCTCCGCACCCAGGCGCCGCAGCGACCGCAGTCGGCGCCCGTCATCCGGCTCGAGGTCGACGGGCGACTGGTGGAGGGCCGCGAGGGCCAGACCATCCTGGAGGTCTGCCGCGACAACGGGATCGAGATCCCGACCCTCTGCTACGAGCCGAAGCTGCCCGGCTTCGGGGCCTGCCGGATGTGCGTCGTCGAGGTCGAGGGCGAGGAGCATCCCCCGATCTCCTGCTCGCGGGCGGCAGAGGCGGGCATGGTCGTGCGGACCCAGACGGAGGAGGTCCGCCGCGTCCGGCGGACGAACCTCGAGCTGATCTTCTCCGACCACAACGCCTACTGCCTGCCGCCCTGCCAGAACAAGTGCCCCAGCCATATCGACATCCCGGGCTTCCTCAAGGCCAACGCGGAGGGCGAGTTCCGGGAGTCGGCCCGGATCTTCAAGCGGACGATCCCCTTCCCGTCGATCCTCGGCCGCGTCTGCCCGGCGCCGTGCGAGGAGCACTGCCGGCGCGACGAGGTCGACGAGGCGATCGCCATCCGCGACAGCCACCGCTACGCCGGGGACCAGGTCCTCCGCGAGATGCTGGAGGAGGGCGTCGACCCGCCCGTCCCCTTCGAGCTCCAGGCGAAGAGCGGCAAGCGCGTGGCGGTCATCGGGTCCGGGCCGGCCGGCGCGTCGGCGGCCTACTACCTCCTGATCGCCGGCCACGACGTCACGGTCTTCGAGCGCGACGAGCAGCCCGGCGGGATGCTCCGCTACGGCATCCCGGAGTACCGCCTGCCCAAGGAGCGCGTCCTCGACCCGGAGTACGAGAGCATCACCCGCCTCGGCGGGCGCTTCGCCTGCAGCCAGGCGCTGGGGCGGGACTTCAGCCTCGACGACCTCCAGAACCAGGGCTACGACGCCGTGGTGGTGGCGATCGGCTGCTACGACACCAACCGGCTGGGCGTCCCCAACGAGGACGCCGACGGGGTCATCGACGGCCTCGAGTACCTCAAGATCGCGACCCTCGGCCGCACCTACCCGGGCCACGCCGGGACCCGCGTCGTCGTCATCGGCGGCGGCTTCACGGCCATGGACTGCTCCCGGACCTCGGTCCGCCAGCACGCCTCCGAGGTGACCCTCGTCTACCGCCGCGACATGAAGGACATGCCGGCGGCCAGCGAGGTCCACGAGGCGATCGAGGAGGGCGTGACCGCCATCTTCCAGGCCGGCCCGACCCGCGTCCTGGTCGACGAGGCGACCGGCAAGGTGACCGGCGTCGAGTTCATCCGGATGCAGCTCGGCGCGCCCGACGCGTCCGGCCGCCGCCGCCCGGAGCCTGCTGCCGGCACGGAGTTCACGATCGAGTGCGACCGCGTCCTGCTGGCCATCGGCCAGGGCCCGGACCTGGCCTGGATCGGGCCCGGCAACGAGGGGCCGGAGGCCACCAGGCAGCGCCGCCTGCGGGCCGACCCGGTGACGTTCGAGACCGGCCGCCCGGGCGTCTTCGGCACGGGCGACGTCCGCATCGGCGCGGCGACCGTGGTCCAGGCCATCGCCGAGGGGCGGCGGGCCGCCTACGCCGTCGACGCCTACCTGCAGGGCCTCGACCTCGGCGCCATCCGCACCCGCCAGACGCTGGCCGAGCCGCAGCCGCAGTTCCTCTCCATCGTCCCCTTCACCTCCGAGGTCAAGGAGTCGCGCCACCGCCTGGCCAGCATGCCGGCGGAGGAGCGGCGGGCGTCGTACGTGGAGTACGAGATCCCCTACAGCCGGGAGGACGCCGTCGCCGAGAGCACGCGCTGCCTGCAGTGCACGTGCGAGGCGATCGGCTTCTGCGACCTCCGGCGCCTCGGCATCGAGTACGAGACGACGCTCAAGACGCTGGAGCCGCAGAACAACCGGGGGGCGGGCTTCCGCAGCGTCACCGAGAACCGCTTCACCGGCTACAACCACGACTACATCCGGGACGACAGCCACGCCTTCATCCTCCGCGAGCCGTCGCGCTGCATCGACTGCGGCCGCTGCGCCCAGGTCTGCTCGGAGGTCGTCGGCGCGGCGTGCTACGACTTCATGCGGATCGGCTTCGACACGCTCGTCACGACGCCGCTCGACATGAGCCTCAACGACACGCCGTGCGTCTCCTGTGGCCGCTGCGCCGAGACGTGCCCCACCGGCGCCCTCATGCCCAAGCCGCGCATCCTCGAGAAGTACGAGGTCGACGAGAGCCGCTGCATCCTCTGCGGGATCTGCGTCGACGCCTGCCCCTACGACGCGCTCCGCTGCGGCCCCGACTTCGAGCTGGCCCACACGAGCCGCGAGGAGCCGATGATCGACCTCATCGCCATCGCGGCGGTCGACCGCGAGACGGAGATGTCCTACATCCGGCGCGAGCGCGACTGGGCCGAGCGGGCCCGCGCCTCGGGCCGCGACATCGGGCCGCGCATGCTGCCCGTCCTCCCGGCGTCGCTGGCGGGCGGCCACGGGGGCGGGAACGGCCACGCGGCCGCCCATCCCAACGGCAACAATGGGCACGGGACCGCCGGCGACGCCGGCGGGCACGCGCCTCACGGCTAGCGCCGAGGGCGCGGGCGAGGCGGGGTCCCGCGCCCGGACGCGCACGACGGCGGAGAGAGGGAACAGTGCCGATACCGGATACCGTGCCGGTCCTGGGGATCAGCTGGAGCGACGTGCTCTTCGCGATCCTCGCGGCCGTCATGCTCGGCAGCGCCCTCCTCGTCGTGACCCTGCGCGACATCATCCGCTGCGCGCTGGCGATGATCGTCTGCTTCGCCGCCCTGGCCGGCATTTACGTGATGCTCGGTGCGCCGCTCGTCGCCGCCGCCCAGGTCCTCGTCTACATCGGCGCCATCGCGGTCCTGATCCTGTTCGCGGTGATGCTCACGCAGGCCAAGAACGCGCCCGTCCGCCTCGTCTTCCAGACCCAGGCGCTGCCGGCCGCCATCGCGGCCGTCGTCCTCGCCGTGCTCATCGGCCTTACGGTGACGACCACCGACTGGGGCGAGGTGGGGAGCCGGCTGGCGACGGCCACGGACGCCCTCGCCCGCCTCCTCTTCAACCAGTACATCCTGCCGTTCGAGGTCGTGAGCGTGCTCCTGCTGGCGGCCGTCATCGGCAGCGTCTTCCTGGCCAAGCGGGAGGATCGCGACGCATGAGCCACTCCCTCGACGCCTATCTCGTCCTGGCGGGGATCCTCTTCGCCGTCGGGACCTTCGGGTTCCTGGCCCGCCGGAACGCGATCAGCATGCTCATGTCGGTCGAGCTGATGCTCAACGCCGTCAACCTCGCCATCGTGGCCTTCGGGGCGTTCGTCCCCGCGCTCAACGTCGATGCCTCGGTGATCGCCCTGATGGTCATGGCGGTCGCCGCGGCCGAGGCGACCGTCGGCCTGGCGATCGTCATGGCGATCTTCCGCAACCGCCGGACGCCGCTCGTCGACGAGTACGACGCGATGCGCCAGTAGCCCCGAGGAGCCTGAGACAGCCGCGTGTTCGACCACCTGATCCCGAACGTCGCGCCGCTCCTCGCCGTCGTGGAGGGCACCTCCCCGCAGGGGACCGCCGCCGACGTCCTGAACCTGACGCCGCTCCTCCTCGCCCTGCCGCTGGCGGGCTTCGTGTTCACGGCCCTCTTCGGTCGGCGGATCGGGCGCTTCGCCTTCCTGGTGCCACTCCTGCTCGTGGTCGCCACCTGGGCGATCGCCATGGTCGTGGTCTACGAGGCCCTGGTCGACGGCGGGTTCGGCGAGCACGGGGCGGGGATCACCCTCTGGACCTGGATCCCGGCCGGCGCCCTGCAGGTGCAGGTCGGCCTCTTCGTCGACCAGCTCACGGCCTGCCTCCTCATCGTCGTCACCACGATCGGCATGCTCGTCCACCTCTACTCGGTGGGCTACATGGCCCACGACCCCGGCCGCTGGCGGTTCTTCGCCTACCTCAACCTCTTCATGTTCAGCATGCTGCTGCTGGTCCTGGGCGACAGCTGGCTGACCGTCTTCGCCGCCTGGGAGCTCGTCGGGCTCAGCTCCTACCTCCTGATCGGCTTCTGGTATGGCCGGCCGTCCGCCGCCCTGGCGGCCAAGAAGGCGTTCATCGTCAACCGGGTGGGGGACCTGGGCTTCGCCCTCGGGATCATGCTGATCTGGGTCAGCACGGGCACCCTGGACATCCGGGCCTCGTTCGAGGCGATCGCGAAGCTCGACGCGACGACGATCTCGGCCATCGCCCTGCTCGTCTTCTGCGGCGCCGTCGGCAAGAGCGCCCAGTTCCCGCTCCACGTCTGGCTGCCCGACGCGATGGAGGGCCCGACGCCGGTCTCCGCCCTCATCCATGCCGCGACGATGGTCAACGCCGGCGTCTACCTCGTGGCCCGCGCCAATCCCATCTTCAGCCTGGCCCCCCAGGTGATGGTCGTGGTGGCCGGCATCGGCATCTTCACGGCGATCCTGGCCGCCTCGATCGCCTTCACCCAGACGGACATCAAGCGGGTCCTGGCCTACTCGACGCTCTCCCAGCTGGGCTACATGTTCGCGGCCCTCGGCGTGGGGGCCTACGCGGCAGCGATCTTCCACCTCATGGCCCACGGCTTCTTCAAGGGCCTCCTCTTCCTCGGCTCTGGCAGCGTCATCCACGCCGTCCACGAGGAGCAGGACATGAACCGCATGGGCGGCCTGTGGCGGAAGATCCCGATCACCCACTGGACGATGCTCGCCGGCAGCCTGGCCATCGCCGGGATCCCGCCCCTGGCCGGCTTCTTCAGCAAGGACGAGATCCTCGGCGAGAGCTTCACCTTCGGCTTCTACTGGGTCTGGGCGATCGGGGTGGTGGTCGCCGTGATGACCGCCTTCTACATGTGGCGGCTGATGGGCAAGACCTTCTACGGCGAGCCCTCCGAGCACGCCAGGGGCATCTGGTCGAAGATCCACGAGTCCACCTGGACGATGACGGTCCCCCTCGTGCTCCTGGCCCTGCCTTCGATCGGTCTGGGGCTGGTGCTGGGCCTGCCGTTCGGCGACTCGACCCTCAAGCACTGGCTCGAGCCGGTCTTCGGCGAGTCGGAGCGGATCCTCCACGGCGAGGCGAAGCCGTTCGAGCTGATGGGGATCGACGGCGTCCTGATCCTGATCAGCGTCACGGCGGCGACCATCGGGTTGGTTGCCGGCCTCGCCCTCTTCGGGGCCTTCCGGCGCGGCGGCTTCCGGGCCCGGGTGGCGGCCATCACCAACGCGAACGGCGCAACCCGCTTCCTCTACCGCGCCTCGCTGAACAAGTGGTGGTTCGACGACCTGAACCACCTCCTCTTCATCGTCGTCGGCGGGCGGATCGCGGGTGCCCTGTGGTGGTTCGACCGGACCGTCGTCGACGGGACCGTCAACGGCGTCGGCCGCCTGACCCTGGACGCCGGGCGCGGCCTCCGCCGGGTGCAGACGGGGCGAGTCCAGAACTACGCGCTGGGGATCGCGATCGGCCTGATCGTGATGGCCGGCTCGTACCTCCTGATCGCGGCGCGGTAGGGAGGGCGACGATGGACATCTCCTCCTTCCCGATCCTCAGCGTCATCACCTTCCTGCCGCTCGTTGGGGCGGTCGTCGTCGCCCTCATCCCGCGCGGCAACCTGGGCGCGATCCGGGGCGCGGCCCTCTTCTTCGCCCTGGCCACCTGGGTCGTGAGCCTCTGGCTGCTCCTGGGCTTCCTGCCCGGACGGAGCACCGGGCCGGGGATGTCCTTCCAGTTCGTGGAGCAGGTTGACTGGATCCCCCTCTTCGGCATCCAGTACAAGCTCGGCGTGGACGGGCTCGGCGTGGCCATGGTCGTCCTGACCACGACCCTGACCTGGATCTCGATCCTGGCCAGCTTCTCCCCGATCAAGGAGCGGGTGAAGGAGTACATGATCTCCTTCCTCATCCTCGAGGTCGGGATGCTCGGCGTCTTCGTCGCCCTGGACCTCTTCCTTTTCTACATCTTCTGGGAGGTCGTCCTCGTCCCGATGTACCTGATCATCGGGATCTGGGGCGGCGCGAACCGCATCTACGCCACGATCAAGTTCGTCCTCTACACCCTCGTCGGGTCGCTCCTCATGCTGGTGGCGATCCTGGCCACCGCGTTCGCCTACCAGGTGGCGACGGGATCGTGGGCCGGGGCCTTCGACCTCCAGAGCCTGGCCGGGCACGGCTTCGACCGGACCTTCCAGCTCTTCGCCTTCGCCGCGTTCGCCCTGGCCTTCGCGATCAAGGTGCCGATGTTCCCGTTCCACACCTGGCTGCCCGACGCCCACGTCGAGGCCCCCACCGCCGGGTCGGTCATCCTGGCCGGCGTCCTGCTCAAGCTCGGCGCCTACGGGTTCATCCGCTTCGCGATCCCGCTCTTCCCCGAGGGCGCCCAGGCGTTCGCCCCCCTGATCATCGTGCTCTCGGTCATCGCCATCATCTACGGGGCCATCGTGGCCCTGGTCCAGCCCGACCTCAAGAAGCTGGTGGCGTATAGCTCCGTCAGCCACATGGGCTTCGTCACCCTGGGGATCTTCATCTTCCAGGAGCAGGGGCTCCAGGGGGCGATCCTGCAGATGGTGAACCACGGCCTCATCACCGGGGCGCTCTTCCTCCTCGTCGGGGTCATCTACCAGCGGACCCACGACCGCACGATCGCCAGGATGGGCGGCCTGGGCGGGCCGACGCCCGTCTTCGCGGCGGCGCTCGGCTTCTTCGTCTTCGCCTCGGTCGGCCTGCCCGGCCTGGCCGGCTTCGTCGGCGAGTTCCTGGTCTTCCAGGGCGCGTTCGCCTTCTACCCGTGGCTGGCCGTCAGCATCACCTTCGTGATGATCTTCGCGGCCGGGTACCTGCTGTGGATGCAGCAGCGCGTCCTCTTCGGGCCGCTCTCCGACTTCCTGGCCGGCCTCGGCCAGCACCTGACGGACATGCGCCCGGTGGAGGTCCTGACCCTGGCGCCGCTGGGGGCGCTGGTCGTGGTCCTGGGCCTCTTCCCCGGCCTCATGCTGGACCTCGTGGCCGGGTCGGTGAAGGCCGTCCTCGCCGCCGTCGACCCGTCGCTGGCGACGGCGATCGGCCGCTGACGGGAGCGCCGCCGATGTCCCTTGCCGACCTCACCGTCATCGCCCCGTTCGCCGCCGCGGTCCTCGTGGCCGCCGCGATCATCGTGGCCGACATCATCCGGCCCGGCGCCACGTACGTCGCCGTCGGCGTGGCCATGGTGGGCCTCGTCGTCGTGGCCGCGCTCGTCGTGTGGACCGGGGCGACGCCCGGCACCGCCTTCGGCGGCTCGTACCGGGTGGATGCGCTGACGACGTTCTTCCACCTCGTCTTCGTGGCGATCATCGCCCTGACGATCCTCTTCGGACCTGACTACCTGTCGCCGCGCGGCCTGCCGACCGCGGAGTTCGCGGCCATCCTGGTCTTCGCCATGGCGGGCGCCATGCTCGTGGCCGCCTCGGCCGACCTCCTCGTCCTGTTCCTGGGCCTGGAGCTGATGGTCATCCCGGGCTACCTGCTGGCGGGCTACCACAAGCGCGACGCCCTCTCGACGGAGGGCGCCGTCAAGTACTTCCTGCTGGGATCGTTCTCCAGCGCGATCTTCCTCTTCGGCCTCGCCTTCGTCTGGGGCCTGACGGGCTCGACCCGCATCGGCGACGTGGCGGCGGTCCTGGGACGCATCGTGGAGGGACAGGCGACGCTCTCGCCGGGCCTGGCGATGGGCCTCGCCTTCCTGACCACCGGCGTCGCCTTCAAGGCCGCCGCGGTCCCCTTCCACTACTGGACTCCGGACGCCTACCAGGGCTCGCCGACGCCGATCACCGGCTACCTCTCGGTCGGACCGAAGATCGGCGCCTTCGCCGTGATCCTCCGCGTCTTCGGCGAGGCGCTGGCCCCGCTCCGCGAGGAGTGGCTGATCGTGATCTTCGTGCTCGCGGCGCTGACGATGACGCTCGGCAACCTCGTCGCCCTCACCCAGGACAACGTCAAGCGGATGCTGGCCTACTCCTCGATCGCCCACACCGGCTACATGATGGTCGGCCTGGCGGCCTACGCCGGCGGGCGCCTGGAGGGGCTCGAGGGGCTGCTCTACTACTGCGCGGCGTACGCCTTCATGAACCTGGGCGCCTTCGCCGTCATCGCCGCCCTCCAGAAGCGCCCTGGCGTCACCAGCCGCCTCGAGACCTTCGCCGGCCTGGGCCGCCGGGAGCCGCTGCTGGGCATCCTGATGGTCCTCTTCCTCCTGTCGCTGACGGGGATCCCGCCGACGGCCGGCTTCTTCGCCAAGGCCTACGTGATCCTGGCCGCGGTGCAGGGCGGCGGCTGGCTGGCCCTCCTGGCCGTGATCGCGGTCCTCAACGCCGCGGCGGCCGCCTTCTACTACCTCCGTGTCGTGGTCTACATGTACATGCGGGAGCCGCAGGCCGAGCCGTTCCCGGTCGCCCACGGCGCCCTGCTGCGGACCGGCCTGGTGGTGACGGCCGCGATGACGGTGGCCCTGGGGCTCTTCCCGGGTCCCTTCCTCGAGGGCGTGGGCACGGCGGCCCGGGCACTCACCGCCGCGCTCCCCTAGCCCCTCCCCGGTCCGGGTTCGTCGCCGCCGGTTGAGGAAGCGTGGCCGCCCGGGCCGCCGGCGGCTGCCGGCTCACTCGCCGATCGTCACGCCGGGCAGGATCGAGGCGAGGCTGCGCGCCATCTGATCGGGTCCCAGCCCCCCGAGCGCCGCGTCGCGGATGATGCCAGAGGCATCGATCCAGTAGTGGACGGGCAGGGCCACGGCATCCCAGGCCTTCGCCCGGCTGCCGTCCGCGTCGAGGGCGACGGGGAAGGTCACGTCGAGAGCGTCGACGAACGGCTTCACGGTCGCCGCGTCCTCCTTGACGTGGACGGCGATGACGACGAGGCCAGCCTCCGCGTAGCGCACGGCGAACCCGCTCATGAGCGGGTACTCGTCGCGGCAGGGCGGGCAGTAGGTGCCGGTGAAGACGAGCCAGACGGGCTTCCCGCGGTAGGCGGCGAGGTCGATGGTCGTGCCGTCGAGCGCCGGCACGGAGAGTGCAGGCGCTGGAGTGCCGACGAGGGGGAACGGCGACGGGCTCCGGCTCGCGCTGGGGGCGGCGGTCGAGCTGGCGGTCGGGGTGGGGGCGGCGGTCGGGGTCGGGGATTCGAGGACGGCGGCCGGAGTCAGGAGGGCGGGTGCCGTCGGCGCCGGCGCGGCAGGCACCAGCGAGTAGACGGCTACGGCGAGGCCGAGGGCGGCAGCCACGCCCAGGAGGAGTCCCGCGACGAGGGCGGCGAACGTGCGCATCGGCCCGGAGCGTAGCCGACTCCCGCCATCGGCGTCGGTCGCCCGGCTGGGCCGCGGCCCACCCCGGGCGCGGCATCCCGGGACCGGGCGAGCCGGTCGGGCGGTCCCGGCCGCCCACCTTGCTAGGATTCCACCACCGATGCGCTCGCTCTTCGACTGGATGCGCGGCCGCCTCCTGCCCGCCCTCGTGACGGCGGCCGGCATCGCCCTGCTCGCCTGCGGCCTGCTCACCTACCAGGACCCCCCGGAGGCCACCGCCGTGGCCGCCACGGCGACGCCCTCGCCGACGAGCCAGCCCGCCCCGAGCCTCCTTCCCCTGGGGTCGCTGGCCCCGCCCGGCTCGCCGGCCCCGTCGTCCGGACCGACGGCCGCCAGGGCGGCGACCCGGGTGGTCGTCCCAGCCCTGCGGATCGACCTGCCCGTCGTGCGGCCGCCGGCCGACCCGGACCACTTCCCCTACTGCGACGTCGCCGAGTACCTCCCCGAGCTGAGCCAGCCGGGCGAGCCGGGCACGACGTACCTCTATGCCCACGCGCGAGTCGGGATGTTCCTCCCGATCCTCGAGACCGCGGACAAGAAGATGCTCGGGATGCTCGTCCAGGTCTACACGAGCGACGACCAGGTCTTCCTGTACGAGGTGACGCGCGTGCTGCGCCACCAGGCCAGCCTCGACGTCGCCTTCGCCGCCAGGGACGAGCAGCTGATGCTCCAGACGTCGGAGGGACCGAGGAAGGGCCTGCCCGGCTACACCGGCCTCCTCACGATGCTCGTCGCCCGGCCCCTGAGCGCCGGGCCGGCCGAGCACGACGCGGCCAACCCTACCGCCGCTCCGGTCGCCTGCGAGTAGGCCCGGCCCTCAGATCCAGTCGATCCGCCGCAGGAAGAGCGCGATCAGCACGGCCAGCCCGGTGATCGCCAGGCTGACGATCCAGAAGCCCGGGGCTTCGCTCTGGCTGAATGCCGCGCCCGCCTCGCTCATCCCGAAGATGCCGGCGAAGGCCCCGATCCCGGCCAGGATGACGGTGATCCCGGTCAGCCGCTTCATGATCAGCGACAGGTTGTTGTTCACCGTCGAGAGGTAGACGTCGAGGGCGGCCGTCACGAGCTCGCGGAAGGAGTCGTACTCGTCGGAGAGATGGACCGCGTGGTCGTAGATGTCGCGGAAGTAGACGACGTGCTCCGGGGCGATGAAGGGCAGCGGCCGGTTGGTCAGCTGGTTGAAGACCTCGCGCTGGGGGGAGCTGACGTGGCGCAGGTCGACCAGCTGGCGCTTGAGGGCGAAGAGCTGCTCCAGCGTGTCGCGCTCGGGCCGGCTGACGATCCGGTCCTCCAGGTCGTCGACGGCGTCCTCGATCCGGTCGAAGACCGGGTAGTAGTCGTCGACGATGTAGTCGAGGAGCGCCCACAGGAGGTAGTCGGTGCCCTTGGCGAGGACCGGGCCCACGCCCTCCCGGAAGTGCTGCGCCCGGTGGAAGTCCCAGTACTTCGTGTGGACCGTGAGGAGGAAGGTGCTCCCCAGGACGATGTCGATCTCGTCGACCAGGAGCTCCCGCTCCCAGGCGACGGCGAAGACGACGAGATGAGCGAGGGAGTCCGTCAGCTCCAGCTTGGGGCGCTGGTTCCGCTCGAGGATGTCCTCGGCGATGAGGGGGTGGAGGCCGAGCTCGGCGGCGACGGCCGCCACCAGCGCCGGCGAGGGATCGACGAGGTCGACCCAGTGGCGGGCACCCGACTCCCCGACCGCCTCGTGGAGCGCCTCGAGCCCGGCCACGGTGCGGTGCTCCCCGTCCCGCCAGTGCTCGATCCGGAGCGAGGCTTCGGCCTCGCCGCGGAGGGTCCGCGCGTCGGGGTCGGCGTCGCTCCCAGCCTCAGAGGGCGAGGCTGGGCTCGGGCTCCCCGTCGGGACCGGATCCGGCTCCGTCGCCATCGGCTCCTCCCGCTGCGGCCGGCACGCCGCCGCCGTCCGCCTCGCCGCGGAGCATACGCGGACGCGACCCCAGCGCGAGGCCGGCCGGGACCGCCGCCGCCGTCACGCCGGCGGCCACCAGGAAGAGGCTGACCATCGTCTCGGCCGCCTTGCCGGACGCCCAGACCTCCAGCGCGTCGACGACGAGCGGGTCGCGCAGCGGCCGGTCGACGAGCGACGGCGGGACGATCTCGCGGTACGCGTCGGCCGACCCGAAGACCTGGGCGGAGAAACGGTCGATGGCCGTCGAGCCATAGGCGGTCAGCACGGCGAGCCCGATGGCCATGCCGATCATCCGGGCGACGGTCACCATGGCCGAGGCGACGCCGAAGCGGGCCCGTCCGACGGCCTCCACCGCGGCGGTGGAGCGCGGCGTGACGGTGAGGCCGAAGCCCAGCCCCAGGAGGCCACCCGCGGCCGCGATCGTCTCGTAGCCCACCGCCGCGGTCCAGGTCCCCATCCAGAGGAGGCCGGCGATGGAGGCGGCCAGGCCGAGGGCGGTGACGGCCCGCAGCGACCAGTGGCGGACCAGCCAGCCGGACGCGAGGGCGCCCACCGCGGTCGCGCCCGCCAGCGCGCCGAGCGCCAGCCGCTGCTCGTCCGGGCCGCCGTACAGGACCCGGTCGACGAAGACCGCGGAGCCCACGATCGCCGTCGCGAAGCCGTAGCCGGTCAGCAGGCTCACGAGGGTCGCCGAGCTGAGGACGCGGTTGGCGAAGAGCCGCGGGTCGAGGAAGGGCTCGGGGCGGCGGAGGCCCCGGACGACGGCGACCGCGCCGGCCGCGAGACCCGCCGCGACGAGCAGGGCCGAGATCACGGCAGGGTCCAGGCCCGAGCCGGCGGTCTCGCCCTGCTGCTCGCCGAGGAGCGTGACGCCCAGCAGGATCGACCCGAGGGCGGCGGTGAAGAGGGCTGCCCCGACGACGTCGACGCGGGCGCGCACCCGGGGGGTGTCCCAGCCGGCCGTCGCCGCCCAGCCGAGGGCCAGGCCGGCGATCCCGATCGGCACGTTCACGTAGAAGACGTAGCGCCAGCCGGGTGCCAGCAGGTCGGCGGCCGGCCCCCCGAGGATCCCGAGGCGGGCGAGGGCGGCCTCGGGGCGGACGAGGTCCAGGATGGCCGCCCCGAGGAAGGGCCCGGCGGCCATCCCCAGGAACGTCAGCGCCCCGATGACGCCGAGGGCTCGCGGTCGGTCGTGGCCGTCGAAGAGGTGCGAGGCGGCGGCCGTCGCCACCGGCACCAGAGCGCCCCCGCCGACCGCCTGGACGGCGCGCGCCGCGATGAGCTGGTCCAGCGTCTGGGCCATCCCGGCCAGCAGCGAGCCGAGGGTGAAGAAGACGAGGGCCCCCAGGAAGAGGCGGCGTGCGCCCCACAGGTCGGTGAGGCGTCCCGCCAGCGGCATCGTCCCGACGTAGACGAGGAGGTAGGCATTGATGATCCAGCTGGCGTGGCGCAGCTCGGTCCAGCTGCCCAGGTCGATGACGATCGCCGGCAGGGCGACCGCGGTGATCATCAGCTCCAGGCCGGCCAGGAAGACGCCCGTGCCCAGGACGGCGAGGAGGACGAGCGCGACCCGGCGGTCCATCGGTTGCTCCTATGTCAAGCCGCGACGGCCAGGGGCGTCACCCGGGCTGCCTCGTCGGCTCGCAGGCGCCGGAACACCTCGTCGCTGATCCTCCTCCGCAGCGCCCGGATGGCCTCGGTCTTCGTGTCGCCGACGGCCCGTCGGTGCTCAAGGTAGGCCCGGCCGCGCTCGTCGATCCGCATCTGGGTGATGGCGATCCGGTGAAGGGCGAGGTTGAGCTGTCGGTTGCCGCCCCGTGAAAGGCGGAACCGGGTGACGTTGCCCGACCAGACCGGGACGGGGGCACTGCCGTTGTGGCGGGCGAAGGCCTCCTTGGAGCGGAAGCGGCGCATGCCCGCCGTCTCGCCCACGATCTTGCCCGCGGTCAGCGGACCGCAGCCCGGCAGGGCGAGCAGGGTCGGGGCGAGGGCCGCGACCAAGGTCTCGACCTCGCGCTCGAGCGGCCGGATCGCCGCCGTCAGGTCGCGCACCCGGCCGAGGAGGTCGCGGGCCAGGCGCGCGGCAGGCTCGGTGCGGCCGGCCAGCCGGCCCTCGAGATCCGCCAGGACGACCGCCCGGTCGAGCGATCGGGGACCGGGCTCCGCGATGCCGAGGTCGAGCAGGTGCCAGCGCAACCGCTGCATGTGCCGGGTGCGCTCGGCGACGAGGTCCTCGCGGTGATCGACGAGCAGCCGGAGCGCGCGCTCGGGGCCGTCGAGCGTGGCGACCGGGAGGCCGGGCTCGCGCAGCGCGGCCTGGGCGACGGCGAGGGCATCGATCGGGTCGCTCTTGCCGGGCTCACGCACCGAGCGCCGGACGCCGGCCATGAGCTTGGGCGGGACCCGGACGACCGCCTCGCCCGAGCGGAGCAGGTCGACCTCGAGCCGGCGGCTCAGGTGCCGGCAGTCCTCGAGAGCCCAGCGCCGGCCAGGGAAGCGCGCCGCCCAGCGGCGGAGCTCGAGGTGCCCGTCCGGGGTTGCCGGGATCGTCAGCTCGCCGAGCTTGCGGCCGGTCTCGCTGACGGCCACGACCGTGTGCCAGCGCTTGTGCAGGTCGGCACCGAGGATCACCATGTCCACCGTCTCCTCCTCGTGTGAGGTGACCGAGGACCGGTCGGCGGACACGGCTGAGTTGGGGCGCAGCCACGCTCCTATCAAGTCACGCCGGCCGGTCTGTCGTGTCTCCCGGCCGGCACAACGCATGGAAGCCACACCTTGCGGGTGGGCAAGGAGCGCAGGAGCCAAGCCGGAAGACGCAACAGACGATGACACTCACCGGAGTGTAGAGCCGGGAACGAGGCGGCCCCGGCACGGCCGGCGCGATCGCACCATACTCGCCGTGCGATGAGCGGCGGCGGCCTCGAGATCGAACGCAAGTACCTCCTGTCGGCCGTGCCCGCGGCGGCCGATCTCGCCGCACTGGGGGCGCAGCCGGCCCGGATCGAGCAGGCCTACCTGCGCTCGAGCGACGGGTGGGTGCGCCGCATCCGGCGGCTGGAGGCCGGCGGTCAGGTGCGCCACGTGCTGACCCGCAAGCGTGAGCTGCGGGGGATCGTCCGCGAGGAGCACGAGGTCGACCTGTCGCCCGGGGAGTACCGCCGCCTCCTCGCCGAGGCCGACCCGGCCCGCCGCGTGATCCGCAAGGTCCGCTACGCGATCCGGGCCGGGCGCTGGACGCTGGAGCTCGACGTCTTCGCCGAGCCGCCGGACCTCGTCCTGCTCGAGGTCGAGCTCGAGGACGCCGAGGAGGTCCCCATCCTCCCGCCGGCCATCGCTGCGCTCGTCGTGCGCGAGGTGAGCATCGAGTCCGCATACACGAACCACTACCTGGCGCTTCGTCGAGCCGGGGAGCCCGATGACGAGGAGGACGGCCCGGCCGCCAGCGAGGAGGACGCGGCCGACGCCCTCCCGCCGTCGGAGGCCGCCCGGGCCCGGCGCCGCGACCGCGACGCGGAGGCTCCCGCCCGGAAGGGGATGCGCACCGGCCTGGCGAAGCAGTTCAAGCAGGTCCTCGACGCCCAGGCACGGCGCGGCCGCGAGGCGGAACGGCCGGACGCCGACTCGAGGCCTGCTACGGACGCGACCCGATCGCGGAGGCGACCGAAGAGCGACCGGTGAAGAGCGCCGTCGGGCGATCCCGGGGAGCACGCTGCCTCGCCCTGGCGGTGATGGGCAGCCCGCCGGCCCACTTGACAGGCCCGGCGGGCATGCCTACGATCAATGCCGCTTTATATAAACGAGCGTTGCTGCGCCATCGCCCGGCCGACGCCCCACGTCGAGCCCGCGGGCAGCCCCCGATCGGAGCCATCCCCTGAGCCCGTCGCCAGCCCGCATCCGCTCAACGATCGCCGCGATCGTCGACCAGCCGGATGACCTCCGCGAGATCCGGACCTTCCACAAGGCCCTCGCGGACGTGAACCGCCTGCGCATCGTGCGCCGCCTGGCGGGCGGCCCGGCCAGCGTCGGCCAGCTGATCGACCACGTCGGGCTGAGCCAGCCGCTCGTCAGCCACCACCTCCGCCGCCTCCGCGAGGCGGGCCTCGTCGTCTCCCGGCGGGCCGGTCGCGAGACCATCTGCTCGCTCCGGCCAGAGGCCTTCGGGGAGGTCGCGGCCCGCGAGCGGGCGATCCTGGGGATGAGCTGAGCGATGGCCATCTCCAACGCGACCCGTGGCCGGGTCAAGAAGCTCGGCGAGCCGCTCGCCCTCCTGCTCGGCCGGCTGGGCCTCACGCCCGACGGGCTGACCCTGGTCGGCTTCGCGATCACCGCCGCGGGCGCCGCCCTGCTGGCCGGCGGGATCTGGCTGGCCGGCGGGATCGTCGTCTTCGTCGGAGCCGTCTTCGACATGTTCGATGGCACGCTGGCCCGCGCAACGGGCCGGGTCAGCCGTCTCGGGGCGTTCATGGACTCCGTCTTCGACCGCTGGGGCGAGGCGCTCGTCTACGTCGGCCTCGTGTGGGGCACCCTCGACCTCGGCCTCTGGCGGCCGGTCGTCCTCGCCGCCGCCGCGATGGCCGCGGCGTTCATGGTCAGCTACACGAGGGCCAAGGCAGAGGGCCTCGGCTTCTCGCCGGGCACCGGGATGGCCGCCGTCGGGCTCGCGCCGCGCGAGGTGCGGATCGCGATCCTCACCCTGGGCCTCGTGGTGGCCGGGCTCCTGCCCGGGCTCCCGGCGGACGCTGACGCGCCGGGCGCCGCGGCCTACCCGCCCTCGGCGCTCGCGCTCGAGGCCGCCCTCGGCCTCATCGCCGTCCTCGGCACGATCACCGTCATCCAGCGGATCCTCCACACCCGAAGCCAGGCCCGCCACGAGGCCCCGACGGAGGCGGTCGACCGGACGAGCTGATCATCGAACCCTCACCACCCCTCATCCATCCAGCGGGAGGCAGGACGAGCGAGACCATGGCCAAGAAGAACGGGAGCAGCGGCGTGAGCAGCAACGGCAGCGGGGCGAACGGCACGGGCGGGGCCTGGGCCGGCGCGAGGCGCAAGGACGGCAAGATCCGGGTCGCCATCGTCGGCGTCGGCAACTGCGCCAGCAGCCTGGTCCAGGGGCGCTACTACTACGAGAACGCCAAGGAGGCCGACTTCGTTCCGGGGCTCATGCACGTGAGCCTGGGCGGCTACCACGTCCGCGACATCGAGTTCGTGGCGGCCTTCGACATCGACAAGAACAAGGTCGGCAAGGACCTCTCCGAGGCGATCTACACGCGGCCCAACAACACCTACGTGTTCCAGCAGGTCCCCCACCTGGGCGTGCCCGTCGAGCGCGGCATGGTCCACGACGGCCTGGGCAAGTACCTCAGCCAGATCATCGAGAAGGCCCCCGGCCCGACGGCCGACATCGTCGGCATCCTCAAGGAGCGCGAGGTCGACGTGATGGTCTCCTACCTCCCGGTGGGGAGCGAGGAGGCCACCAAGTGGTACGTCGAGCAGGCCCTCCGGGCGGGTGTCGGCTTCGTCAACGCCATTCCCGTCTTCATCGGCCGCGAGCCGTACTGGCAGCGCCGCTTCGCCGAGGAGGGCCTCCCCGTCATCGGCGACGACATCAAGAGCCAGGTCGGGGCGACGATCAGCCACCGCGTCCTGACCCGCCTCTTCATGGACCGCGGCGTCCGCCTGGACCGGACCTACCAGCTCAACTTCGGCGGCAACACCGACTTCCTGAACATGCTCGAGCGCGAGCGCCTCGAGAGCAAGAAGATAAGCAAGACGAATGCCGTCACCTCGATGCTCGACTACGAGCTCGACACCGACGACATCCACGTGGGGCCCTCCGACCACGTGCCGTGGCTCAAGGACCGCAAGTGGTGCTACATCCGGATGGAGGGCACGACCTACGGCGACGTGCCCCTCAACGCGGAGCTCAAGCTCGAGGTCTGGGACAGCCCCAACAGCGCCGGCGTCATCACCGACGCCATCCGCTGCCTCAAGCTCGGTCTCGACCGGGGCCTCAAGGGGACGCTCGTCGCCCCCTCGAGCTACTTCATGAAGAGCCCGCCGCAGCAGGTCCACGACGACATCGCCTTCAACCGGGTCGAGGCCTTCATCCGGGGCGACGACAACGAGACCCTCGTCGGGACCGAGAAGCCGGTCGTCCGCAAGCTCCGCACGCTGGCCAAGGCGCCGGAGAAGGTCGCCGCGAAGTGACCCCCGTCCCCGGGACCCCCGGCGACGAGGCGCCCGCCGCGTCTCCGGGGTCCGAGGCCAACGGCAACGGGGGGCGCTTCCGGGCGCCCCATCGCCGCGAGGCCGTCCGTTCGCGCCTCCGCGAGAAGGTCGTCGTCGTCGCCTACAGCCTGGGCTCGTGGATGCTCGCCCGGCTGCCGTTCAGGCCCACGATCCTCGTCGGCGGCTGGGTGGCCGAGGTCGTCTACCGCGCCTGGCCGGAGAGGCGGCGGTACGTCCGGGCGAACGCCGCCCGGATCCTCGGCCTGCCGGCCGATGACCGGCGGGTCGACGCCCTGGCGCGCTCCGTCTTCCGAAACCAGGTCCGCTGGGTCGTGGAGGGGATGCGCCTCGTCCGGATGTCGCCGCAGGAGCACGTCGCCCAGTTCGGGGGCAACGGCCCGGACCTGCTCCACGAGGCCTGGCTAGCCTCGAATGGCCTGATCCTCGCCGGCCTCCACATCGGCAACGGCGAGGCGGCTGCGGCGGGCCTGGCCGGGCGCGGCTGGCCGATCCACGTCCTCGCCGACGACACCGCCTACGAGGACCTCTTCGAGCGCTTCGTAAACCAGCGCCGGACCTGGGGCCTCGAGGTGATCCGCTGGCGGAACCTGCGCCACGTCTACCGCGTGCTGCGCGACCGCGAGATCCTCGGTCTCCTGGTCGACTGGGGCTATCGGCCCGACGGCCAGCCGGTCCGCCTCATGGGGGCCTGGACCACCCTTCCGTCGGGTCCGGCCGTCCTGGCGGCACGCACGGGCGCCACGATCCTGCCGTTCTGGACGCGGCGCAACGGCGACGGGACCTTCATCGGGGAGGTCGGCCAGCCGATCCTCGTCCCGTCCGTGGAGCCCGCGGCGATCGCCCGGGCGACCCAGGCGATCGCCGATGCCCTGGAGGCGGCTATCCGGACCGCCCCCGAGCAGTGGTGCGTCTTCAAGCCGATGTGGCCTGACGACCCGATCGAGGAGGCCGAGCTCGCCCGGCGGGTCGTCGCCGCGTCGGGCGGGTCCGCCGCCGAGGCGACCGGATGACGAAGGTCGCCCCGGAGCCGCCAGCCCGGGGAACCGCCTTCCAGCGCGCCCGGGCAACCCTGGTTCGGGCGCTCGGGCCGCTCCTCGGCATCGTGCCGGCGTCGATCGTCGACGGGCTCGCCGACGCGGTCGGCGAGCTCTGGTATCGGGCGGCACCGGGTCGCGCGGCGCTCGCCCGGGGCAACCTGGCGGTCGTCGCCGCGTGGCTTGCCGCCGAAGGCCGGGGCACGGCGCAGGCCCGGGCGGCCGCCACCGACCCCGATGCCCTCGAGCGCCTCGTCCGCCGGGCCTTCCATCACGCCGTCCGGTCATACACCGAGACCATGCGCTGGCGCGCCACCGCCCGCGATGTCGAGCGCCACCTCGTGATCGAGACTCCCGCCAGCGTGGATGCGGCCTTCGCGGCCCACGGCGGCGCCGTCTTCGCGACGATGCACTTCGGCTCGATGGCCGGCGTCTCGGCGGTCCTCGCCGCCCGGGCGACCGTGCCCATCACCGCGCCCATGGAGCGCCTCGACGATCCCGAGATGCAGCGCGTCCTCCTGGAGACCCGGGCGGGCGTCGGCATCCGCATCGTCGGCCTCGAGGCCGCCCGCCGCGAGCTGCGGGCGGCGCTCACCCGCGGTGAGCTGGTCGGCCTGGTGGCCGACCGCGACATCGCGGGGGGCGGGATCGCGGTGTCCCTCTTCGGGCGCCCAGCCCCCCTGCCGATCGGGCCCGCCTACCTGGCCCTCGAGGCGGCGGCGCCGCTCCACGTGGCAGCGGTCCACCGGGTCCGGGGCGGCTACCGCGGCCGCCTGGTCACCCTGGCGCCCCCCCCTGCCGAGCTCCCGCGCCGGGCACGCGTCGAGGCCCTCCTCGCCGCCGAGGCGGCCGCCTTCGAGGACCTCGTGGCCGCGGCGCCGGAACAGTGGTGGACGGCCTTCTTCCCGATCTGGGACGATGTCGGCCCACGGTCCCGCGCGGATGCCCGGGCCGCGTCCCCGGCGGGAGGTGCCGGATGACCCGCCACATCCTCCGCTCCGATCACGGCCCCGACCCCGAGGCGCCCCACGGTCGGGCCGACCTCCACATCCACACCCTCGCCTCCGACGGCGTCTCCGGCGTCGAGGAGATCCTCGCCTTCGTGATGGGGCGAACCATGCTCGACGTCATCGCCATCGCCGACCACGAGCGGGTGGACGCGGCGCGTGCCGCGCGGGCCATCGCCCGGGCCCGCGACCTGCCGGTGGAGATCGTCGTCGGCGAGGAGGTCTCGACCCGCGGCGGCCACCTGCTGGCCCTCTTCATCGAGGAGCCGATCCCACCCCTCAGGTCGCTGCGCGAATCGATCGCCCTCGTCCACGAGCAGGGCGGCCTGGCGATCCCGGCCCATCCGCTCTTCCCCTATCCGATGTGCGCCCAGTCCCCGGTCCTCCGCGGCCTCCTCCGGGCCGGCGACCCGCGGGTGCGGCCCGATGCCGTGGAGGCGTTCAACCCGACGACCTTCGGGCGACCGGTCCACCGGCGCGTCGTGGCCTTCGCCGCCGAGCACGGCCTGGCCGTGGTCGGCAACAGCGACGCCCACGAGGCGACGGGCGTCGGCGTCGGGTGGACCACCTTCCCCGGCCGGACCGCAGATGACCTGCGGGCGGCCATCCTGGCCGGCGCGACCGGCTGGCACGGCAGCTTCCACGGCACCGCGGCCCAGCTGCCCACCTTCGGGCGCCAGCTCCGCAAGTACGGCCGGGACGCGCGGGCCGAGGTGCTCGGGCGGGTCCGGCGCGACGGCTCCGGGCGCGATCTCGGCTACCCCGGCGGGACCCGGCGGCCTCCGGTGCTCGACGAGGCGGCGGTCCGGGACGGGTCGACCGGCCACGCCGCCGCGGAGGAGCGGCGGTGAAGATCGGCCTCGTCACGCCCTACGTCTACCCGCTCCCGGGCGGCGTGAACGACCACGTCGGCCACCTCTACGAGAGCCTCCGGGCCCGCGGCCACGACGTCCGGATCCTGAGCGCCAGCCACGGGCTCCAGCGCAGCTCGGAGGGCGATGTCATCCGGATCGGCAAGGGCTTCTCCGTGCCGGCCAACGGCTCCGTGGGCACCCTCACGATCTCGCCGCGCTACCGCTCCCAGGTCCAGGCGGTCCTCGAGCGGGAGCGCTTCGACCTCCTCCACTTCCATGAGCCGTTCGTCCCCTTCCTCACCCTGGTCGCCCTGCGCGAATCGCGAAGCGTCAACATCGCGACCTTCCACGCCTATGCCGGCTACGCCCCGGGCTACCAGCTGGGGGGCCGGATGCTGGGCCCGGTCGCCGCCAACCGCCTCCACGGCCGGATCGCGGTGAGCGCCGCGGCCCGCCACTTCGCCGACCGCTACCTGCCCGGCGACTACAAGGTGATCCCCAACGGCGTCGACCTGCGCCGCTTCGCCCAGGCGGTCCCCCTCGCCCGCTGGCAGGACGGTCGCCCGAACATCCTCTTCGTGGGCCGCCTGGAGCCGCGCAAGGGCCTCATCCCGCTCCTCAAGGCCTTCCGGATCGTCCGCAAGGCGGGCTGCGACTGCCGCCTCCTGGTTGTCGGCTCGGGGCCCCTGGAGCGGGAGGCCCGTCGCTACGTGATGACCCGCCGCCTGCTCGGCGTCGAGTTCCTCGGCCGGGTCTCGGACCAGGAGAAGGTCCAGCTCTTCAAGACGGCCGATGTCTACGTCTCGCCGGCCACCGGGCGGGAGAGCTTCGGCATCGTCCTCCTCGAGGCGATGGCCGCCGGGACCGCCATCGTCTGCAGCGACATCCACGGCTACAAGGGGGTCGTGAAGCGCGACGAGCAGGCGCTCCTCGTCCCGCCCGGCGACCAGCGCGCCCTTGCCGAGGCGATCCTCCGCCTCATCGCCGACCCGGCGCTCCGCGCGCGGATGGGCGCCAGCGGCCTGGAGCACGTCCAGGAGTTCGGCTGGGACCGCGTCGCCACCCGGGTGGAGGCCTACTACGGCTTCGTCATCCGGCGCCTGGCGGCCCAGGGGGCGCTCCCGGTGGGATTCCGGGCCGAGGTGCCGGCGGACCCGCGGACGGGCGTCCCGGGCGGCTGACGGCGCTCAGGCGCCTGCAGAGGCGTCGTCTGCCTCGGCGGCCTCGGCGGCGGCGCGCTCGGCCAGGGCCAGGCGCCAGACCCAGGCGCTGTAGCCGACGACGATCGCGGCCAGGAGGACGGCCGCGAAGAGGACCAGCGGCCACGTCCCCAGCGGCGAGACGTCGGTCACGGGCGGGTCCGTGTTGACCGGGAACTGGAACGGGTAGAGCCAGGTCGGGAGGAGGCCCTGGTACGAGTTGAAGATGCCCGTCGGGAGCGGCAGCCCGGAGATGTTCGGGTAGAAGAGGACGAAGGCGAAGGCGGCGACGATGACGAGGCCGACGGCGAATCGGCGCGGCGAGGTCGCCCCCCAGACCAGGTAGGCCATCGGGGCGAGCACGACGAGGAGCCCCAGGGCGAGGACCTCGCCAGGCACGTTGGGGTAGACGATCAGCGGCGTGGTGGGGAAGAGCGCCCAGGCGACGGCGAGGGCGATGACGCCGCCCGCCGCGGTGATGGCGAGCCAACGGAGGCGCGTGCCGGTCTCCTCCCGGCCCGCCGCCGTCCGCGCCCCGCGATCGAGCGCCAGGAGCTGCCAGACCAGGAGCCCGCCGGCGATGCCGAGCACCACGAGGACGCCCGCCAGCTGGGCCGTGATCGAGACCGAGAGCGACGCGGCGCTGGAGCAGGCCTGCGAGCCTGGGTTCGCCTTCTCCACGTCGACGAGGACGCACAGCGGCCCGCGCAAGAGCCACAGCCCGACGGGGACCAGGAGGGCGACCGCGCCGGCCGCGCGGGCCAGGAGCCACGTCCGGCGCGATGGCCCATGCCACAGCTCGGCCGCGAAGTAGGCCAGGCCGAGGAGGATGAAGGGGAGGGCCGCGTAGTAGTGGTACTGGAACGTGGCCCGGTCGATCCTGGCCCAGGGAAGCCAGAGCGAGGCGAACATGATCGCCACCAGGGAGAGGGCGAGGCTCCGCCGCCGGAAGGCCTGCCAGGCGACGAAGGCGAAGGCGGGGATGGAGAGCCACCAGGTGGCCAGGTTCCCGCCGTCGTAGATCGCGCCGGCGGTTGGCCCGGCGAAGCTGTCCTGGTAGAACCAGACGGGCTTCAGGTCGGCCGGCCAGGCCCACCACGGCGAGGCCGCAGCGTGGGTCGCCCGCAGGTTGTTGTGGTAGTCGTACATCGAGCGGGTGAGGTCGGCCAGCGTCTGGCCGTCGTGGCCGGGCGGCCAGCCCGTCACCAGCTGGTTGCCCAGCGCGATCCACGGCACGTAGGAGATCACGTAGACCGCCACCGGGATGGCCAGCAGGCAGATGGCGGCCCAAACGATGGGGACGCCCCCCAGCCAGCCCGGCCGCAGCCACCCCACGGGGGCCGGCGCCGCCGGCTCGAGAAGGGCCGCCGGGTCGTCCTCGGCGGGCGGCGGCGCCAGGGGCCCGAGGCCGAGGCGCGCGGCAAGCCAGAACGCCGCGGCGGCCATCCCGCCGAGGGCCAGCAGGGCGACGGCCGCGGCGATCGCCGTCGTCCCCAGCCCGAGCGGGATGGCGACGAGGGCCAGCAGGATCCCGGCCGCGGCCGGGCCGGCGATCGCGATCCGGACCTCCTCGACGGTCCAGGCGATCGGGTGGAGGACGGCCACGGCGGCCGCCACAATCGTCAGGCCGACCATCAGCAGGAGGAAGGGGACGTTGCCGTCGCCGGTCGACTCGGGCCCGGTCGCGATGGCCAGGTAGCCCAGGGTCGCGGTGATCCCGGCGAGGCCCAGCACGACGAGGGTCCGCCCCAGCGCCGACCGGACCAGGACCAGGACGGCGAGGCCGCCCATCGCGTAGAGGGCGACCCACTTGGAGGCCAGGGCGAGGCCGAGGAGGAGCCCCACGACAGGCAGGCCCACCCAGAAGGCCCCTCGCCAGCGCCAGGCCCCGCTCCAGATCGCCGCGAAGAGGGTGACCGCGGCGAGGATGAAGAAGGCCACGTACGTGTCGTTCATGGCGATCCGGGACTGCACGAACAGCATCCCGTCGGCGAGGACGAAGCATCCGGCGAGGACGGCGACCGCCCGCCGCCGGAAGAGGATGCGGGCCAGGAGGAAGAGGAGCCCGGCCATGAGGGCTCCCAGGATCACCCCGGGCAGCCGCCAGGCGAAGGCGTGCTGGCCCACGTCGACGGCCGCGCTCGACCCGTCGGAGGCGAAGAGGAGAAGTTCCTGACGGTCCACCGACGGCTGGTCGGCGGTCACGTCCACGGCCCAGGCTGCAGGGCTGAAGGGGAGCGCCGCATCGGCGAAGACGGCGTTGCCGCGCGGCTCGACGACGTAGACGGTCGAGGCTGTCCCGTCCGGGGCACGGCCGAGGGCGTGGACGAGCTGGCTGGCGGGATCGAACGTCACGCGCTCGATCGGGCCCGGCATCCAGACCGTCTGGTCGAGCGAAGCCGCCGTGTCGGCGGTGGGGACCTTGACGACGGCCAGGCTGCTCCCGCTGGCCGCATAGAGCATCGGGGAATCGAGGCCCTCGACACCGACGAGCCCCGTCGCCGGCGCGTCGAGGGGCACGCTGCCGGTCTGGTGGCCGGTGGCCGGCTCGATGAAGGTGACGCCGGCCGCGTCGGCGGCAGCGACGAGCGGGACGTCCTGGACACGGACGCCGACCAGGAGCCCATCCGCGATCGCCTGGTCCAGCGCCGCTCGATCGGCCGCCAGGTCGCTCGTCAGGATCACCTGGCCGGCATCACTGGCCAGCAAGGCGCGGAAGCCCTCCGCGTCCCCGCCGACGAGCCGGGCGAGCTCCGCGGCCTCCGCCGCGGGGTCGACCACGTCCGGCGGGTTGGCCACCAGCGCGCTGACCGTCCCGGCGTCCACGACTTCCGCCAGCCCATCGAGCGTCGTTCTCGACAGCTCCGCGGCCGTCGCTGCGTCGAAGGCGACCAGCTCGTCCCCGCCGAGCCCGGCGAGGACGTAGTCCCCGGTCCCCGCCGCCCAGAGACGCTCGACGGGGGCGCCCGCGGCGCCGCCGGCGTCGGCGAACGCGCTCGGCCCCAGCGCCGCGAGGTCGGCGGAGGAGGCGCCGCGCAGCACCGCCGGCGCGACTGCCGTGTCCATGGCCAGGACCTTGCCGCTCGCCGTCCCCACGTAGGCCTGGTGCGCGTCGGTGTCGACCGCCACTGCCTGCGCCCCCGGGACCGGGAACCGGGCCAGCAGCTCGCGGGTCTGCAGGTCGTAGACGTCGAGCGCGTCGCCGGTGGCCACGTAGAGCCGGCTGCCGCCGTGGGTGACCGCGCCGGCCGGCGTGACCGTCGTCACCGGCTCGTCCCAGCTCGGCTCGATGGCCGCGTCGCGGACCGGAGTGCCGAGCCGGCTCTCGGCGACGACCCGGTCGTCGCCGAAGAGGACAAGGCCGCCCGCCATGGCGTACTTGGCGAGATGCGGATGGGTGAACTCGTAGATCGCGTGCGGCTCGCCATACCGCCAGTCCTGGAGGAACTCGGTCGCCGTGCGGGCGTGGTAGACCTCGTCGAAGTGCATCCGCATCGGCTCCCCGAGCCGGAAGGTCCGCAGGCAGAGCGCGGCGACGACGAGGACGACCAGGAGCCAGAGGTCGAGGCGGTCGAGGCGACCGCCGCCCTCTCGATCGAGCGCGGGCGACCGGTCGAACGGCGCCCGGGGCGGCGCCGCGCCGACGGCCCCGGCGGCTGGCGTCGCCACAGCCGCGGTTGCGGGCACGGCGGTCTCGTGGATCGCCGTGGCCCCGACGCCCGGCTCGGGGAGCATCACCCCGGCCTCGTCGCCGCCGGCGACGAGGCCGGCGACTCGATCCTCGTCCACCTCGCGGTCGGTCTCGCCGGCAGCCGGCCGAACCATGAAGGCGGCCGCCGCCACGAGGCCGCCGACGTGGGCCGCGGCCGCGAGCTGCACGCCGGCCTGGCTGCGGACCGCCTCCCCCAGCCGCGTGCCGAGCCCGCCGAGTGCCTGGAGCATCGGCGTGATGCCCGGGCTGTCGTAGAAGGGCAGGGTCAGGATGCCGTACAGGTTGGCGAAGTTGGCCGCAGCCAGCACGGCGTAGACCGCGGCCCACCGCGGGCGCAGGGCCAGGAGGATGGCGCCGAGGGCGAAGAAGGGGTAGAGGTATCGCTCGTGGACGCGGGTCGGGAGGACGAAGAATGCGACCGCCATCACCGCCAGGGCCACGAGCAGGGCGCGGCGGTCGTCGTGGCGGCGCCACAGCAGGACCATGAGGGCCACGATCGCCGCCCCGATGAGCAGGCCGCCGACGAGCACCGCGGGGACCCCCAGCAGGGCCAGATACGGATCGGCCGGCTTCTCCGGGTTGGCGACGTCGCGGATCCAGGTGCCGGCGCTGGCCAGCCCGCTGCCGTCCATGGAGAGGAGCGCCCACGGGTTGTAGGCGTTGACAGTGAGGTACGGATACCCGCCCGCCGTCTCCACGATCTGCTTGAGGAGGCCGAGAATCGTGATCCCGAAGGGGAGGCAGACGAGGGTCGCGGTCACCAGGCCGGCGAGGGTCGTCGTCAGGATGCGGACCGGCCCGCCGCCCAGCCGGCTGCCGTCGTCCGGTCGCTCCACCCAGTGGCGCCGGATGATCACCACCGCGGCGAGGGGGATGAGGATCCCGAACTGCGGCTTGATGATCGCCGCGATCGTCGTCAGGATCGCAGCCCGCTCCGACCTGCCGCGCCACAGCTCGCGGACCGCGAGCACGAGGACGAGGGTTCCGACCGAGTCAACCTGGGCCCAGACGGCGCTGTCGAACCAGGTCACGGGGACCAGGAGGAAGACCGCGGCGGCGATGAGCGCGCGCCGCCGGGTGGCCCCGAGGTCGACGGCGAGGGAGAAGATGGCGAGGCTGAGGCCGAGGTCGGCGAGGATCGCCGGCACCTTCAGGAGCTCGCCCGGTGCGGCCCCCGGCCCGCCGAGCGCCTGCGCCACGAGGCCGAGCGCCCACAGGACGTACAGGTAGCCCGGCGTGTAGTCGACGAAGATCTGGCGGTCGTAGAGGCCCCAGGGCCCGTTCTTCGCCAGCTCGACCGCCCAGCCATTGAAGCTGGCCAGGTCCACCTTGAAGCCGGACCCGGGCAGGATGACGTATGCGATGATGAGCCGGAGGGCGAGGCCGAGCGCAAGAAGGATGGCGAGCGGGACGATCGCGTCCCGCATCCCTACCCGGGCCTGCTCGCGGGTCCGCGCGCGTTCGCCCGCAGCGGGGCCTGGCACGGGTTGTTCGTTCGGCCTCCTGGAACGAGCGCTGAGGTGGACCGGAGTATAGCCCAGGGCCTGCCCGCGGAGCCCGCGGAGGCGCTTCCCATCATGGCGGCACCGCGGGCCCGGACGGGGCTCGTCGTCGGCCTCGGGCTGATCATCGCCTGCCTGGCGCTCTACCAGCTGACCCGGCCCGCCCACCAGACGATCTACAACCACTTCGCCTGGCAGGCGCAGGCCTGGCTGGAGGGCAGCTTCGCCATCCGCTATCCCGTCCCGCCCTCGGCGGACGGCCCAGGCAACGCCTTCTTCAATGACGTCACGCCGGTGACCGACGCGACGGGCGCCGCGACGGGGCGGGGGACGATCCCCTTCCCGCCCCTGCCCGCGATCGTCCTTCTCCCCTTCGTGGCGCTCTGGGGGCTGGCCGTCGACCAGACGTCACTGGCCATCCTCATCGGGGCCTTCGACGTAGCCCTCGTGTACTGGCTGTTGGGCCGGCTGGCGGTCCGCCCCTCCGTGCGAAACGCCCTGACGGCCTTCATGGGAGCCGGCTCGGCCCTCTGGTACGCCGCCTCGCTGGGCTCGACCTGGTACTTCGCCCACGTCGTGGCGGTGGGGCTCACCCTGGGGGCAGTTGGCCTGGCTCTCGACGCGGACGCGGCGGAGGTCGCCGGGGAGCGGGGCATGCGCCCGCGACCGCTCCTCGACGGGCGCCAGGTCGCGGCCGGGATCCTCCTCGGCCTGGCCGCCACGAGCCGGCTGACGGTCGCCTTCGGCCTCCCGTTCCTGCTCCTCGTGGGGGGCGGCGGGACGTGGTGGCGGCGAGGCCTCTCCGCGGGGCTGGGGGTGGCGATCCCCATCGTCGCCCTCGTCGCCTACACCGCGGCCGCGACCGGGGCGCCGTTCAACCCCGCCTACGAGGCCCTCTACCGGTACGAGGTCCTCGCCTATCCCGACCTCGGCTACAACGGCGCCTGGTCCCTCCAGGATGTCCGCTACATCCCGCAGAATCTCGGGATCATGCTGCTCGGCCTTCCGACCGTCATGCCCGCCTGCGAGCCCGGGGTCGGGCGCACACTCTGGAGCGCGGCTGGCTGCTCCTGGCTGGTCCCCGACCAGCGGGGCATGAGCTTCCTCCTGACGAGCCCCGCCTACCTCCTGGCCCTGCCCGGATTGGCCCTCCTCCGCGACCGGCGGGTCGCCGGGGCCCTCCTGGCGACCGTGGCCATCGCCGCGGTGAACCTCATGCACTTCAGCCAGGGCTGGGTGCAGTTCGGCTACCGGTTCAGCCTCGACTTCGCCCCGTTCCTGCTGGTGGCGATCGCTCTCGGCACGGAACGCCTCCTCGGCGCCGGCGGCGCGGCGCCGGGCGGGCGCCGCCGGGCGCCATGGGCCGAGCGGCTCCACCTGTCGCGGGCCGGACGCCCGGCCGCCGTCGCGGGCCTCGTCGCCCTGTCCGTGGCGATTCAGGCCTGGGGGATCGCGTGGGCCAGGACGCTCGGCTGGTGAGCGGCCCGGCCATGCGCCCGGCCCCGCAGTCCGCCTCCGCGCCGGGAGGCCTCGTCGCTCGCGGTCCGGCCGCGCTCGTCGCCGCGGCGGCGCCCGCCATGGTCGGGCTCGTCGCCTTCGCCCTCGCTCGGAGCGTCCTCCTGCCGGGCCAGGGCTTCTGGGACACGGGGGAGTTCCAGGCCGTCCCCCCGCTCCTCGGCACGGCCCATCCCACGGGGTACCCGACCTACGTGGTCCTGGGCTGGCTCACCTCGCTCGTCCTGGCCCCGCTGGGCGAGCCCGCCTTCCGGATGAATCTCCTGTCCGCCGCCCTCCTCGCCCTCGCCGCCGCGCTGGTCGTCGTCCTCGTCCGGCGGCTGGCCGGGCGGACGAGCGTGGCGATCGGGGCGGGCCTCCTCTTCGCCCTCACCCCCATCCCGTGGCGCATGGGCGCCTTTGCCGACCCCCACACCCTCCACCTCGCCCTGATCGCGCTCCTCCTGGCGATCCTCGTGGGGTGGGAGGAGCGGCGGCGGGCCGGCGTCGCCTCCGCCGATCGCTGGCTCGTCGGCGCCGCCGTGCTCTACGGCGTGATGCTGGGCAACCACACGCTCACGGTGCTCCTCGCGCCCGGGATCGCCCTCTTCGTCCTCGCCGTGGAGCCCAGGATCGTGTTCCGCCTCCGCTTCGTCGGCCTGTGCGCGGCGGCCCTGCTGGGGACACTGGCCGCCCTCTACCTCGAGCTCCCGATCCGGGCTGCGATGGGCGCACCGCTGGTCTACGGTCGGCCGGACACGCTCGACGGCTTCCTCTACGTCGTCTCCGCGGAGCAGTTCCGGGGCGACCTCGTCGACCCTTTCGGCGAGCTGGGCCGCAAGCTCGCCGACCTGGTCGCGCTGGCGAGCGAGCAGCTCGGCCTCCTGGCCGTCCTGGTACCGCCCGCCTTCCTGCTCGCGGCCGTGCGCCGGCCGCGCCTCGCCCTCCTGACGGCGACGTGGCTCGTCGTGACCTGCTGGTTCGCGGCTTCCTACACCAACGCCTCCATCGAGCGCTACTACCTCGGGCCGGCGCTCATCGTGGTCACCTGGCTCGGCATCGCGGCGGGGGTCGTGGTCGATGCCCTGGGCGGCGAGCCAGCCGCGGACGACACCGAGGCGGACGGCCGCTCCGTCCGCGCCGACGAGCCTGCCGTCAACGATGCCGGCGCGGACGAGACGGCAGTCGCCCGCCCCGATGAGCCGGCGCCGCCGCGGGCCGTCCCGCGGCTCCTCGCCGGCCTCCTGCCCCTGCTCGTCGGCGTCGTCCTGGCGGTCGGGCTCGTCCTGCCCGCCGCCCTGGCCGCGCCGACCACCGCGACGAGGGTCGACCAGAGCCGTGACACGCGGGCGGCCGACTGGAGCCGCTGGGTGCTGGAGACGGTGGAACGGGACGCCGTCATCGTCTCCTGGTGGAGCTACTCGACGCCGCTCTGGTACCGGACCCTCGTGCTCGGCGAGCGACCGGACGTGTGGGTCGTCGACGATCGCGACCGTCTCGACGAGTCGCTCGGCAGCATCGACGACGTCATCCGGTCCGCGCTGGGCAGGCGCCCGGTCTACCTCGTGCGGAACCCGGACGAGATCGCCGCGCTGGAGGCCACGTGGCAGATCGAGGTCGTGAGCGACCCGAAGGGACAGCAGCCGCTCTACCGGGTCGTGGGAGGGCGCGCCGGCGGCGGCAGGCGGCCGGTCGTGCCTTCAGGAGTGGCTCAGCCGCTGCCGGCTACGATGGCGCCATGCTGAGCTCCGACCCCGCGGCGCGCGTCCCCGCCCTCTCGTACTTCTTCCCGGCCCACAACGAGGAAGCGAACCTCGAGGCGCTCGTCGACGAGGCCCTGGAGGCCCTGCCGCGGATCGCGGAGCGGTTCGAGATCATCGCCGTCGACGACGGCTCGCGAGACGGGACCCGGGCGATCGCCGATCGCCTCGCCGCCGCCCATCCCGACCTGGTCCGGGCCGTCCATCACCCGACGAACCTGGGCTACGGCGCCGCCCTCCGGTCCGGCTTCCGCGCCTCCCGCTACGACCTGGTCTGCTTCACCGACGGCGACCGCCAGTTCCGCGTCGCCGACCTCGGCGCGCTGACGACCCGGATCCTGGCGCCGGACGCGCCCGACGTCGTGGCGGGCTTCCGGATCCGCCGGGCCGACCCGCCCATCCGGACGACCTACGCGCGCCTTTACCGGCTCGCCAACCGGATCTGGTTCGGCCTCCGGGTCCGCGACATCGACTGCGCCTGCAAGCTCTTCCGGCGCGCCGCGCTGCAGGAGATCCGGGTGGAGTCGGGCGGGGCCTTCTTCTCGGCCGAGCTCCTCATCAAGCTCCAGGCCGCCGGCCGCTCCGTCGTCGAGGTGGGCGTGCCCCACTACCCGAGGACCGCGGGCTCGCCCACGGGAGCGAAGCCGTCCGTGATCTGGCGCGCGGTCAAGGACTTCTGGGGCCTGCGCCTCCGGCTGTGGTCGAACCGCTCGCGCGCCCTGCGCCGGGGCGGGGCGATCGTCGAGGCCGCGCCGGCCGGCTGACCGGGCGGCGCCAGGCGGGCGCTACTCCCGCGGCGGCCCCTCGCGAGCCTCGTCGCTGCCGGGCTCGACGTCGAGCGAGTTGACGAAGTCGCGGAAGACCGACAGCCGCTCCTCGTCCACGGGCTCGTCGCCGGCT
Organism: uncultured Chloroflexia bacterium; assembly: GCA_963821235.1. Lineage (GTDB taxonomy): Bacteria > Chloroflexota > Limnocylindria > Limnocylindrales > CSP1-4 > CTSoil-043. The sequence continues at coordinate 709,312 of CAWGCS010000001.1, read as the reverse complement.
CCCGCCCGATCGGCCTCCACGCCGGCCCGGTCGAGGACGGCCTCGACGGCGAAGATCCGGACGCCGGTCCGCACCGCCAGGGCGAGCGCATCGGAGGGTCGCGAGTCGATCTCGTGCTCGCGGCCGCCGGCCTCCACGTGGATCCGGGCGTGGAACGTCTCGTCGGCGAGGTCGACGATCACGACGTCGCGGATGGTGGCCCCCAGCTCCTCGAGGATGCCGGCCAGCAGGTCGTGCGTGAGCGGTCGCTCGGGCGTGATCCCCTGGAGCCTCATGGCGATCGCGTTGGCCTCCCACGGGCCGATCCAGATCGGCAGGAAGCGCTCGCGCTCGAGGTCCTTGAGGATCACCACGTGCTGCGTCGAGAGCATGTGCACGCGCACGCTCTCCACCGCCATCTCGATCAGGCGCCCGGCCATGCGCCGATTATCCCACGCACGGGTGGTCGCGCCGAGACGCGCCTCGGGGACCGGGCGGAGGACCGCCCTACGGCGCGGCGGTGGCCGAGGGCTTCGGCTTCGCTGTCGGCTTGGCCGTCGGCCTGGCGGAGGCGTCCGGGCCGCCCGAGGGCGCGGTCGTCTCGGCCGCCGCCTCCAGCACGGCGCTGCCGATGCGCTGGCGGTCGATCCAGTAGATCAGGGGTGCCTGGCCGGAGGCCCGGGCGACGACGTAGAAGCCGAGCACGTCGGCCCAGTCGGACTCGCCACCTGCGATCCGGTACTGCGCCTGGTACCGGCCGGTCGCCTTGTCGAAGGCGATGATCCGGTCGCTGGTGACGTCGTAGCCGTACATCGTGCCCTCGCCACGGTCCCCCGGCGACGACACGAGGCGGTAGGTCGGTGCCGGGCGCAGGAGCGCGTCGGGCGGCGCCTTGGGCCCCCAGTCGCCGCTCCTCCCGGAGACGAAGCGCTCGATGACGCCGTCGTCCACCAGGTAGACCTCGCCGTCGATGTAGATCGATGTCACCTTCGAGACGTCCTGGGGGGTGGTCAGGTAGCCGGTTGCGGCCTGCGGGTAGCCGCTGCCGTCCTCGGCCGGCGAGAAGCGCAGGACCTGCTGCTCCGAGGGGTCCACCACGTAGAGGTTGTAGAGGCCGGTGTCGGCGTTCCGCACGAAGGTGCCGAAGCCCAGGACGTCGGCGCCCAGCGTCGACGACTCCGCGATGCGGACGCGGGCGAGCGTCCCCTTCCCCTTCGTGTCGGCCGGGCGCCAGCGCCAGAGGACGTTCTTGGCGTCGAGGACCAGAACGTCGGGGCCGCCCACCGCGAGATAGCGCGGCTCTCCCACCTTCGTGCCCGAAGCGGACGCCCCCGCCCGGACCACCGGGGTCGCCTTCTTGGCTCGCAGGTCCACCCGGTAGACGGTCTTCGTCGTCCGGTCCAGCACGTAGGGGACGCCGTCCGGCCCGAGGACGATCGCCGCCAGGCTGAACGCCTGCTCCTGCCCGGCGAACGAGAAGGCGGTCTGCGGCGCGACGGCCACCACGCCGTAGAGGGCATCGAGCCCGCCGACGACCCGGGCCCGGAGGGGGGTGAGAGTCGCGGCCGGGACGCCGGCGGCCGCTGCGGCGTCCAGCTGTGCGTGGGCGTCGACGAGGAGCTCCTCTGCCTTGCCGGGATCGTCCACGACGAGGTTGGAGCCGTTGTCGAAGACGAGCCGCAGGTCGTCCTTCACCGCCGCGAGCGCCTTCTCGCCGGCGGTGACCTCGTCGATGGTGCCGCCCCCCGAGCCGCCGACGATCCAGAGCCCGACGCCGAGGGCGGCGGCGATCGCGACGAAGGCGAGCACGGCCACGGCTGCCCGGCGCTGCGACTCGCGGCGCGAGGCGGCGGGCGTCACCCGCCGGTAGCGCGGGCCGCGCCGCGGGAGGAGATCCTGCAGCCGCGCCACGAGCCCACCGGCGACGCTCCCGACGGCCGTGCGCGCCCGGCTGGCTCCGGCGCTCACCGCCGCCACGCCGCCGCCGACCGAGTCGGCGAGCGGGATCGGCGAGCGGTCAGGCTCGCCCGCCCGCGGCTCGGGCGGCCGGACCGGGATGAGGCGGCCGCGCTGGCTCGTCGCCGCGATCTCGGCGGCCTCGAAGGCGAGGGCCCCGTCGCTTCCGGATCCGCCCGAGGCGACGAAGCTGCGGTGGACCCGCTCCATGGCGGCCTGCGGGTGGAGCGTATTGAGGGCGTCCTTCATCTCGTCCGTGCCGACGGCGGCGGTGATGTTCCGGGAGATCAGGACCAGGGTGTCGCCGCTGGCCACCTCGCCCCGCCAGATCTGCGGCACCAGCTCCTCGGCGGGGAGGCCGGCGTCAGCGTTGGGGTCGGGCAGGGTCAGGAGGTGGGCCTGGTGGACGAGGTAGGCGTCCACCGGCCCGGCCGTGCCGACGTAGAGCTCGTTGCCGCGCACGACGGCCACGCCGAGCCCGACCGGCCCCGGCCCCTCCGCACCCAGGCCGAGCCGCTCGCGCTGGGCCCCCAGACGACGATTCGCGGCCCGGATCGCCTTCTCCAGGCAGACGACCAGGCCCGCCGACTCATCGTAGTAGTACTCGCCCTGGATCGTGTCGGCGACGAGTCGCGTCGCCTCCTGGAGCCGGCGGGCGCGCCCGGAGCCGGCCACGACGACGTAGAGGCTCCCCTTCGAGCGGGACGTCGCGCCGATCGTCGGCTCGACGATGGCCACGGTGTCCGGGGAGTCCTCCAGGCGTTCGGACTCGGCGACCACGCCGAGCTTCATCTGCAGACGAACGGCCATCGGCTCACACGACGGTGGAGGGTGGTCCGGCGTGACGCCGGCCGCCCGATCCGGGCGGGGTTGGTGCCTCGCCGGGCCTCAGGGCGTGCGGATCATACCCCGGGCCGACCCCGGGCCACCACCACGCGCAGGCGACCCGCCGGGATGCCGCCGGGCGCGCCGGCGAAGGCCTCCAGCAGCTCCTCGGCCCGGACCCGCAGCTCCTGGCCCACGATCGGGGCGCTGGCCTCGACGACGAGGGTGCCGTCGCCCTCCACCCGGACGGCCCGGGAGCCCCCGGCGGCCCCGGGGACGAGCCGGGCCACGACAGCCTCCCAGGCGCCCGTGGCCCGGGCCCAGCGGAGCTGCTCCTCGAGCCCCAGCTCTCGTGCCGCCTCGGGGAGGAGGTCGCCGACGCGGCGGACCGGCCGGCGGGAGGGGATGCGCGGGTCGTCGAACCGGCGGATCGGGCTCACCGGTCGGCCTCCACGAGGCGGGCGCCGCCGTCGGGGCCGCCCGCGTCGACCCGCCAGGCCGTTCCCGCCGCCCGCAGGGCAGGATCGAGGTCGTCGAGCGTCGTGGTCGTGACGAATGCCTGGGGCAGCGTCGCGATCCGCCGGACGAGGTGCCCCCGGCGCGCAGGGTCCAACTCGGAGAAGACGTCGTCGAGCAGGAGGAGCGGCGGCCGGCCGTCGAGCGCCGCGAGGAGGTCGAGCTCCGCGAGCTTGAGGGCGAGGATGGCCGTGCGCTGCTGGCCGCGCGACGCGAACGAGGACAGCTCGCGGCCGTCGAGATCGAAGGCGAGATCGTCCCGGTGCGGCCCGACGAGGGTCGTCCCGTTCCACAGCTCCTTGTCCGCGGTCTCCAGCAGGCGGCGGGCCAGGGCGTCCCCGGGCGTCTCGCCGGGCTGGGGCGGCGCGTTCGTGACGTACGAGAGGTGCAGCGCCCCCTCGTCCGGCGCGATCTCCGCGTGGGCCGCCGCCAGCGGGCCGGCGATCTCGGCGAGGACCCCGTGGCGGGTCTCCAGGATCGCCGAGCCGGCCTCGAGAAGGCGAGCATCCCAGAACGGGAGCTGATCCCGGGTCGCCTCCTCCTCGCGGATGGCCCGCAGCAGGTGGTTGCGCTGGGTGAGCGCGCGCCCGTAGGACGCCAGGTCCGCCGCGTACGCCGGATGCCGCTGGCTGGCCAGGGCGTCCAGCGCGGTCCGGCGCAGGGACGGTGCCCCGACGACGAGGAGCATCTCCTCCGGGGCGAAGACGACGACCCGCAGGACGGCCGCGAGCGCCGCCGCGCGGCGCGCCGCCCCGTTGACGCGGATCCGCTTCCGCCCCCCGGACGGCCCCTCGCGGACCAGGGTGACGTCGAGCTCGGCCGTCCCGCCGTCGCCGCGCCGGCCCTCGACCCGGGCGAAGGGTGCCGCCCAGCGGATCATCTCGCTGTCGGTGGCCGTCCGGTGCGACGAGCCGCGGGCGAGCAGGACGACCGCCTCGAGGAGGCTGGTCTTGCCCGCGGCGTTGGGTCCCCAGACGAGGTGGGGGCCCGGCCCGAACGACGCCTCGAGCGAGTCGTAGGCGCGGAAGCCGGAGAGGCGGAGCGAGGTGAGCAGCGTCGCGCCGGGCGGGGCGGCCCGGCCTCCGGCGGTGGCCGCGACCCGCCTAGGAGGTCGTCCGGACCGGCATCACGACGTGCGTGTAGTCGCGCCCGTCGGCCGGCCGGAAGACGCCCGGCGAGAGCGGTCCGTTCAGCTCGATCGCGAAGCGCTCGACGTCCACGTTCTGGAGAACGTCGCCCAGGTACCGGGCGTTGAAGGCGATGGTCGTGCCGTCGCCCTCGATCGTCGCGTCGACGACGCCCTGGTGGTCGCCGACGTCGGCCGCGGCGCCCACGGTCACCTGCGGGGCGCCGTCGGGCGCCACCTGGAGCTTGACGATGTTGGCCGAGGCGCTGGCGATGTAGGCCGCCAGCCGGACGGCCTTGAGGAGGTCGTCGCGGTCGAGCTCGACGCGCGTCGCGTGCGTCGCCGGCAGGACCTGCTGGTAGTTGGGGAACTGCCCGTCGATGAGGCGGCTGACCAGGTCGATGCCCTCGACGTGGAAGAGGACCTGGTTCTTCTGGGCGGAGAGGATCACCTCGACCGGGTCGTCGATGTCGGCCAGGACCCGGGTCAGCTCGGTGTACGAGCGGGCCGGGACCACGACGCTCGTCTCCTCGACCGCGTCGAGGCCGGCGATCGTGGTGATCGCGATCCGGTAGTTGTCGGCCGCGGCGAGCGTGATCCGGTCGCCCTCGAAGCGAGTGAGGACGCCGGTCAGGATCGGGCGGGCCTCGTCGCTGGCGGCCGCGAAGGTGACCTCGGACAGCGCCCGCCGGAGGACCTTCTGGCTGACCCGCGTCGTGGGCCGCTCGCCGGCCGCCGGGATCGCCGGGAACTCGTCGGCGTCGATCCCCCGGAGGTGCGTCTCGAAGCGCCCGCAGCGAAGGTGGAGCCGGTCGCCGTCGCGGAGCTCGAGGTCGATGCGCTCGTTGGGCAACGAGTTGACGACGTCGGTCAGGAGGCGGGCCGGCACCGTGATCGCCCCGTCGGCCTCGATCTTGCCCGGCACCCAGTACGTGATCCCGATCTCGAGGTTGGTGGCCGTCAGCTTCAGGCCGGCGTCCTCGGTGCGGAGGAGGACGTTGGCGAGCACCGGCAGCGTGCTCCGGCTGGAGACCGCGTGGCTCACGACCGAGAGGCCGCGGGCGAGGTTCTCCTGGATGACTGACAGGTTCACGGACGTGTCACTCCGGGTGCACGGGCGAGGGGGCCGGCGGGCGAAAGGATCGGGAGCTGCCGGTTGGGCTCGTGGTGGACGCATCTTCGCATGAGAGAGACACCGCCGTAGTCATCATGGCGTGGACGACGTGGACGGGCGTGCGTGGTCGAGCGGCGGACGACGGTGGAGGAAGCACCCGCTCGCCGTGGAGCCCTGGCTCCCCACGGTGGACCGCACGGCGGATGGTCCGTGGACGGATTCGGCGGGGCGAGGAGCGCCCCCGGCGGCCAGCCGCCACGGCCCCGGCCGTCGACAGCGAGGGAGGCCCGGGACGGCCCTCTTGTCCACAGCGGCACACGGTTTTCCACGGATTCCGCCGCCTTATCCACAGCTGGGCGCGGCTGGGGGGCGCGGCCCGGGCGACCGATGGAGCCGCCGCGCGCCCGGCGGGCGCGGGTCAGTCGGCGTAGATCAGCTCGCGAACGGCCGCGATGTCGCGGCGCAGCTCGTCGTTGACGGAGACCTCCCGGCCGATCTTGTCGCAGGCGTGGAGGACCGTCGAGTGGTCGCGGCCGCCGAGCTCGGCCCCGATCCGCAGGAGCGAGACGTCGGTCTCTTCGCGCATCAGGAACATCGCGATCTGGCGCGGCGTCACGATCGCCCGGTCGCGCTTCTGGCCACGCAGGGCGTCCATCTCCACGCCGTAGTACTCGGCCACGGCCTTGGCGATCTTCTCCGTGGTGACCTGGCGCTTCTTGGGGTTGTAGAGGACGTTCGACAGGACCGCCTGGGCGAGCTCGATCGTGATCGGCATCGCGCCCATGCTGGCGTAGGCGACCACGCGGTTGAGCGCACCCTCGAGCTCGCGGACGTTGCTGACGACCTTGCGGGCGATGAACTCCACGACGTCCGAGCCGATCGGGACCGCCGATTCCTCGGCCTTGGCCCGCAGGATGGCGATCCGCGTCTCGAGGTCGGGGGCCGTGAGGTCGGCGATCAGCCCCCACTCGAAGCGGCTGCGGAGCCGCTCCTCGAGCGTCGTGATCTGCTTGGGCGGCCGATCCGAGGAGAGGACGATCTGCTTGCCGTCCTCGTGGATCGTGTTGAAGGTGTGAAAGAACTCCTCCTGGGTCCGCTCCTTGTCGGCAATGAACTGGATGTCGTCGATGAGGAGGAGGTCGATGCGGCGGTAGCGGGCCCGGAAGTCATCGATCCGGCCCTGCTGGATGCTGGTGATGAACTCGTTCGTGAACTTCTCGCTCGTCGCGTAGACGACCTTCTTGCGCGGGAACCTGGCGATGACCGCGTTGCCGATCGCGTGCATGAGGTGCGTCTTGCCGAGGCCGACCCCGCCGTAGAGGAAGAGCGGGTTGTAGGCGTGGCCCGGCCGCTCCGCCACGGAGAGGGCCGCCGCGTGGGCCAGCCGGTTGGCCGAGCCGACGATGAAATTGGCGAAGGCGTAGCGGGGGTTGAGGCTCGAGGCGCCGCCCTCGGCCCCGACCCTCGTCGGCTCGACCCGGACCCTCTGGGTCGTGGCCTCCGCCGGGACGGCCACCTCGCCGGCGTCCGCCCGGACGAGGAACTCCACCTGGACGCTGTAGCCGACGATGCGGGCCAGCGTCTGCGAGATGAGGGGCCGGTAGCGGCTCTCCAGCCAGTCCTTGGCGAACCCGTTGGGCACGGCGATCCGGAACCGGGTGTCGTCGACCTCGACGAGCGAGGTGTGGCGGAGCCAGGTCTCGAAGTTGGCCGGAGACAGCGCGACCTGGAGCTCGCCGAGCGCCGCGCGCCAGATGTGCTTCGCGTCCATGAGGACCCTGTCTGCCCGGCGCCGGAGGGCCGGTGGATGGGACGATGAGTGCGAGCCGCGTAGGTGGAGGCGATCGGGAGCGAGCGCGGTGGGCACGGCTGACGTGAGCCGCCGAGCAGTCCTCCGGGCCGGGCCCCGGGGGTCTCCCCGAGGTCGCCCGCGGGCATCCCGGCACCGTGGGCCGCCGCATCGTAGCACCGGCCCGGACGGCGCCGCAAGGCGATTCCGCCCGGATTCCCGGATACTCCCTGGGGGTATCCGTGCTCCGCCGCGAGGCCGCTGGCGCCGGCGCCGGCGAGGCCGGAGCGGCGGTCGTCCGGGCACCTGCTTTGACACTCCCGCCCGCCCGTTCCATAATCGCCCGGCGTTGACGCGCCCGGCGTTCGTGCGCCCGGCGCGTTTGCGCGCCTCTCGGAGTCGCGCGGCGACTCGTACCCCGAGGCCGGTCGAACAAGAGGAAGACACGACGCCCGATGAAGCAGACCTACCAGCCGAAGAAGCGCCACCGCGCGAAGGAGCACGGCTTCCGCGCCCGGATGAAGACCACCGGGGGCCGGCGAGTCCTGGCCGCGCGCCGCGCTCGGGGTCGCAAGCGGCTGGCGGTCTGACACAGGCGGCGAGCGGCCCCCGCGGGCGGCTCGCGATGCTCACCCGGCCCGCGGACTTCGCGGCGATCCAGGCCCACGGGACCTCCCGGTCCCACCCGCTCATGACCGCCCGATTCCTGCGGACCGGCTCCGACGGCGTCAGGTTCGGCCTCGCAACCGGCCGAGCCCTGGGGGAGCGGTCGTCCGCAATCGGGCTCGACGACGGGTCCGGGAGGCGCTCAGGGTGATGGCGCCCTCGTTCCAGCCGGGCTGGGACGTTCTGATCATCGCCCGGCCGGCGCTCGTGGACGCGGACCACGGGTCCCTGGTCGAGGCGCTGGGGCGGCTCCTCCAGCGGGGAGGGGTGCTCGGAGGACCGGCGGACGCGTGAAGCGGATCGGGATCGGGCTCATCCACCTGTATCGAGCGGCCTTCGCGTGGCTGCCGTCGAGCTGTCGCTACTACCCAACCTGCTCGCACTACACGGAGCAGGCCATCGCCAAGTACGGTCTCCTGCGAGGGAGCTGGATGGGCGCCCGGCGGATCGCCCGCTGCCACCCCTGGCACCCCGGCGGCTACGACCCCGTTCGCTGAGCTGAGGCACCCGTGACCCTCCCCCGCATCCGGCGCGACCACCTCCTCCTGCTGGGGCTCATCGCCTTCGTCGTCCTCGTCGCGGCGGCCTGCGCGAGCCCCGGGGTCGTCCCGGTCGGGTCCGGGTCGCCGGCCGCGACCGCGTCCCCGCACCCGCCGCTGACGCCGGCCGCGCCGGGGGCCAACCCGGTCAGCCTCCTCGCCTGGGCCCTGAACCCGCTCTTCCAGGGGCTCTTCATCGTCCTGGCCTGGATGGAGAAGCTCAGCGGGGACGTCGGCATCGCCATCGTCGTGATGACCCTGGTCGTGCGGGCCGCCCTCATCCCGCTCTTCCGCCGCCAGATCGTCTCGACCAAGCGGATGCAGCTGGTCCAGCCGGAGCTGAAGGAGCTGCAGAAGCGCTACAAGGGCGACAGGGCCCGCATGAGCCAGGCCCAGATGGAGCTCTACAAGGAGCGCGGCGTCAACCCGGCGTCGGGATGCCTGCCCATCCTCCTCCAGCTGCCGCTCCTCCTGATCATCTACCAGGTCATCAGCCAGGGCCTGACGAACCCGGACCCGACGGCGATGTTCACGGTCTTCGGGGTCAAGGTCCTCGACGTGCAGTGCGTCAACGGCCTGGGGACCGCCGCCTACGACGCCTACAAGCCCTGCATCGACACCACCGTCGGCTGGCTGGGCAACATGGACGTCTCCAAGCCGCAGGTGCTCTTCAGCCTGCCCTTCATCGGCGGCTTCAGCCTCCTCGCCTTCGTCTCGGCCTTCCTCCAGCTCGTCCAGAGCCGGATGACGATGCCGCCGTCCGACCCGGCCTACCAGGACCAGAACAGCCGGGTCCAGCGCCAGCTGGTCCTGTTCCTGCCCCTCATCTCGATCCTCTACGGCGGCTTCCTGCCCGCCGGCCTCTTCATCTACTGGATCGTCACGACGGTCTTCGGGATCGTCCAGCAGTACCTGATCGTCGGCTGGGGCTCCATGTTCCCGCTCTTCGGCTGGACGCCGGGCTTCGCCCAGGATCACACGCCGCGCTTCCCCGTCCAGCCGCCGACGCTCCAGAACGCCCCGCCCGCCGGCGGGAAGCCGGGGAAGCCCACCCAACCACGCCCCACCGCCCGCACCGAGGCCGCCCGCAACGCATCCGCGGCGGCCACCGTGCGCCCGCGCGAACGAGGCCGCCAGGGCCGCCGAGGGAGAAAGCGCTGACACCATGAGCGAGTACCGAGAGTTCACCGGGAAGTCCGTCGAGGAGGCCCTCCGCAACGCCCGCGAGGCGTTCGCGGTCGGCCTCGACGAGCTCGACTTCGAGATCCTCACGCCCGGCAGCCGGGGCGTCCTGGGCATGGGCGCCGAGCCCGCCCGGATCGTGGCCGCGCCGCGGAGCGCGCTCGGCGGCGCGGCTCCCAAGCGCGCCGCGGCCGAGGCGACGCCGCTGCCCGCCCGCCCGCCCCGCGAGGATCGCGGCTTCCGTGACGACCGGCCCCCCCGCCGTGACGATCGCGGCCCCCGCCGCGACGACCGGCCCCCCCGGTTCGAGGATCGGCCCCGCGAGGTCCCCGCGCCCCGCGAGGATCGTCCCCCCCGCGAGCCGTATGCGGCCCGCGAGGAGCGCCCGCCGCGGCGCGACCGCGACGAGCGGCCCCCGCGCCGAGAAGACCGCGGCCCCCGCCGCGACGACCGGCCCCCGCGGCCGGACGAGCCCCGCGAGCCGCGGAGCGGCCAGGCCGTCTCGTCGGCCGAGGAGGAGATGGTCCAGGTCGCCCGCTCGCTGACCCGCGAGCGCGAGGAGCTCCAGGCGGCCGAGGCATCCCCGGCCGCCCTCGACGCCGGCAAGGCCATCCTCGAGCAGCTCATGGACCACCTCGGATTCGCCGTCGAGGTCGTCGTCGAGACGGGCGAGACGAACCGCCTCAACGTCGTGGGCACGGACGACGAGGAGCACGAGGCGCTCGGCGCGCTCATCGGCCGCAAGGGGGAGCGGCTGTCCGCCCTCCAGCACATCGTCAACCTCATGCTCTCCCGCCAGATGGGCGAGTGGACGCGCGTCCTGGTGGACGTCGAGGGGTACCGCGGGCGGCGCGAGAAGCAGCTCCGGGAGATCGCCCTGCGGGCCGCCGACCGGGTAGTGGAGACGGGGAAGATGCTCCAGCTGGAGCCGATGCCCGCCCTCGAGCGGCGCTGGGTCCACCTCGCCCTGCGCGGCCACCCTGCCGTCGGCACGCAGTCGATCGGCGAGGAGCCGAATTCGACGGATCGTGGTGATCCCGCGCGCCGGCTGAGCCGGATCGTTCCCCTGTCGCACGCCGCGCCGGGCCCATCCGGTCGTGGCGCTGGAACGATGCTGGTAGATTCACCGTCCCGATGAGCGAGCCAGCCGTCGTCCCCGCCACCAGCCACCGCCTCCCGCTCGGGAGGCTCCTCCTCGGCGTGGTCGCCGGGTTCGTCCTCGTCCTCGGGTTCGGTGCCGGTGCCCTCCTCGCCTACCAGGGGCAGTACGAGGAGCGGATCTACCCGGGCGTCACGGTCGCGGGCATCTCCGTGGCGGGCCTGACGCGGGACGCGGCCGCTGCGACGCTCGAGCGGGAGCTCGTCGGCTTCGGCAGCGGCACCGCCGTCGTGGCCATGGACGGGTCCGAGATGCGCATCCCGTACGCTGCCCTGGGGCGACGCGCCGACGTGGCCACGCTCGTCGATCTGGCCTGGTCGGTCGGCCGGAGCGAAGGGAATCCGCTCGGGCGGGCGGCGCAGGGCGTGCGGAGCCTGCTGGACGGCACGGCGATCCAGGCCATCGTCGTCCTCGACCCCGAGGCGGTCGGTCGCGAGGTGGCTCGCGTCGCCGACGCCATGGACCAGCAGCCGGTCGACGCGACGGCGGCGGTCTCCGGCAGCGGCTTCGCCACGACGCCGTCGGCCGCGGGCGTGGGGCTCCCTCGCGAGGAAGTCGCCCGCACGCTGATGGACCGGCTCGCCGACCCGTCCGCCCCGCCGACGCTCGCGGTGTCCTTCGACGCCGTCCCCATCGAGCCTGCCGTCTCCGACGCGGAGGCCGTCGATGCCGTGCTCGCCGCGACGCGGATGGCCCGCGACGTCGCGCTCGTGAGCGGGAAGGACACCTGGAAGCTGGGCGCCGAGACCGTCCGGTCCTGGATCCAGTTCGCAGCCGGGGCGGACGGCGCATACGGCCCCGTCGTCGCCGCCACGGCCCCCACGAAGGCGCTCACGACCCTGGCCAAGGAGGTCGACCGGGAGCCCAAGGACGCCACCTTCCTCATCGGCCAGGGCGCCGCCGTCGTCGGCGTGGTCGCCGCCAAGGACGGCCGGACGCTCGACGTGGCGGCCTCCGCCGCGCTCGTGGCGGAGGCCCTCAACGCCCGGGCCACGACGATCACCACCGCACTCCCGCCGCCCGTCGAGATCGTCGTGGCGGTCGCCAGGCCGGCGCTCACGACGGAGGAGGCGGAGAAGGCCGCGCCGCTCATGAAGCGGCTCTCGTCGTGGACCACCTACTACCAGGTGTACGAGGGGAACGGGTTCGGGGTCAACATCTCGATCCCGACCCGCGACATCAACGGCTACGTCGTCCAGCCGGGGGCGATCTTCGACTTCTGGGAGGCGCTGGGTCCCGTCACCTATGCCCGTGGCTATCGCGACGGCGGCGCCATCATCAACGGCCGCACGGAGCCGACGGGCGCCCTGGCCGGGGGGATCTGCTCCTGCTCGACGACCCTCTTCAACGCCGCGGCCCGCGCCGGCCTCGAGATCCTCGAGCGCGACAACCACTACTACTACATCTCGCGCTACCCGATGGGCCTCGACGCGACGGTCTGGAAGAGCGGCGGCTCGCAGCAGAGCATGCGGTTCCGGAACGACACGGAGTTCCCGCTCCTGATCCGCGGCTTCGCCACGCCGGGCACCGTGCGCTTCGAGATCTGGGGGCCTCCGACCGGGCGGACCGTCACCTTCTCCAAGCCCACCATCCGCAACGTGCAGCGGGCCGGCGACTCGGTGCAGTACACGACGGCCCTCAAGGTGGGCCAGCAGAAGCGGATCGAGTACCCGGTCAACGGGATGCAGGTCTGGGTCACCCGGACGGTCCGCGACGCCGCGGGCGAGGTCATCCACAGCGACACCTGGTACTCCGACTATCGGCGGGTCAACGGGATCCTCCTGGTCGGGAGGGAGGAGACGACGCCCACGCCGGCACCCACGCCCACGCCGGCACCCACGCCCACGCCCACGCCGGCACCCTGACGCGGTGGGCGCACCGCGCGACGGCGCGGCCACTCGCCCGGCGGGCATGTGCCGCGGGGCGGGGCACCTGGTCGTCTACGGCAACGAGGCGTTCCGGGCGCTCTTCGGGGCGCAGTGCGTGGGCCTCCCGGCACGCGAAGGCCTCATCGGCTTGCCGGCGGTCGGCTTCGCCGTCCTGGATGCCGTGCTGCGGCGCGGCAAGCCGGCCGGACGCTGGATCCGGATGGGCGGCCACGAATGGCGCCTGACGGCGGCGCCCCGCCGGGACCCCGGCACGGACGAGGTCTACGGCGTGGCCTTCCACCTGCGCGAGCGCGACGACCTGCCCGTCACGAGCTGAGGGCGGCCTCGCCCCTCGGTCGGCCTCCCGGTCAGCGCGCGACGGCCAGCCGCTTGAGCTCCTGGACCTGGCCGCGGATGGCGCGCTCCGTCGGCAGCCGCTCGATGCTGGAGGCGCCGAAGAAGCCGGCGACGCCCGGGCATCCGCGCCAGCGCCCGGCCCACGCTCTCCGGCTCGTCGAAGGGGCCGCCGTGGCAGAGGACGATCATGTCCCTGCGGACGCTCCGGCCGGCGTCGGCGATCGCCATCACCCGGTCGATGGCGTCGTCGAGCGTGAAGGCGACCCCCGCCCCGATCGTCCCCGCCGTCGTCAGGCCGACGTGGGCGACGAGCTGGTCGGCGCCCGCCGTCGGCCATGGCCCGCGCGTCGTCGGGGGTGAAGACGTAGGGCGAGCAGAAGAGGTCGAGCTCGGAGGCCAGGCGGATCGTCTCGACCTCCTTGTCGTAGCCCATCCCGGTCGCCTCGATGTTCTTCCGGAAGTCGCCGTCGATGAGGCCGACGGTCGGGAAGTTCTGGACGCCGTCGAACCCCATCTCCTTGAGCTGCCGCAGGAAGACCGGCATCAGCCGGAAGGGGTCCGTCCCGCTGACGCCGGCCAGGACGGGCGTGTCCTTCACGACCGGGAGCACCTCGGAAGCCATCTCCACGACGATGCCGTTGGCGTCGCCGTAGGGCATCATCCCCGCCAGCGAGCCGCGGCCCGCCATCCGGTAGCGGCCCGAGTTGTAGATGATCACCAGGTCGGCACCGCCGGCCTCGGCCATCTTCGCCGAGATACCGGTGCCGGCGCCGCAGCCGACGATCGGCCGGCCGGCCGCGATCTGGGCCCGGAGGCGCCGCAGGATCTCGGCGCGCGGGATGAACGGCATGGTCGTCCTCCTTCAGGGCCGGCGGCGCGTCAGCGCCCGGCCAGCATCTCCAGCAGGGTCTCGGCGACCGTTCCCGAGAATGCCGGGTCGTTGACGTTCGCGTCGACCTCGATGACGGGGATCCCCTCCCGGGCCTCGGAGCGGATCGCCTCGAAGCAGGCGCCGTCGGCGGCCGGGTCCCAGAACTCGTGGCCCTCCGAGTCGAGCATGGAGACGCCCTCCAGGGGCAGGAGGACGGCCACCGGGGCCGTCGCCGCGTTGGCCGCGGCGGCGATCCGCTCGCCGATCCGGCGGTTCTCCTCCGCGTTCGTGCGGAGCAGCGTGATGTTGGGGTTCCACTTGTAGAGGCTCCGGCCCCGGAAGCGCTCCGGGACCGTGTCGATCCCCCCGAAGTTGGCCATGTCGACGCAGCCGGGGACGAGGACGGCCGGGATGCCGGCCCGGGACGGCCGCCATGCAGCGATCGGGTCCCGCGCTCAGGATCCCGCCGCAGACCTCGTCGGCCAGCTCCGTCGTGGTCATGTCGAGCGAGGCCGAGATGAAGCCGTCGGCGATGAGGCCCTCCATCGTCCGGCCGCCGGTGCCGGTGGCGTGGAAGACGAGGACCTCGTAGCCCCTGGCCTCGACGATCCCCTTGGCGTGATCGACGGCCGCGGTCGTGTTGCCGAACATGGAGGCGACCACGAGCGGCTTGTCGGCGCCGCCGACCGGGGGCTCCTGCTTGACCATCCCGGCGATGGCGCCGGCGGCGTTCGCGTAGATCCGGCGACTCAGCCGGTTGAAGCCGGCGACGTCGACGATCGAGTGGCATGAAGGTGATGTCCTTCGTGCCGGCGAAGGCGCTGACGTCGCCGCCGCCCAGCGTGGAGACCATCACCTTGGGGACGCCCACGGGGAGCGTTCGCATGGCGGTCGTCGCGATCGACGTCCCGCCGCTGCCGCCCATGCCCAGGATGCCGTCGACGCGGCCCTCGGCGTGCAGCCGGCGCACCACGGCCGCCAGCCCGGCCGCCATCGCCGCCATCGCCTCGTCCTTGTGATCGCCGGAGGCCAGACGGGCGAGGTCGGCGCCCGCGGCGGCCGCCACCTCCTCGCGGCTGACGTCCGGCCGGAACGCCGGGGGCCCCATCACCCCGAAGTCGACGACGAGCGTGGCCAGGCCGGCCCCCTCGACGAGCTCCTTCACGAAGCGGAAGTCCTCGCCCTTCGTGTCGAGCGCTCCCACGATCACGACCGTCCTGGCCATCGCTGCCTCCTGCCGTCCGGCGGGCCCGTCCCCTGGCTCTCGGTCGCGCCGCACGCCCGACCTCGAGGTTCCGGGGACGGGGGTCGAACGATCGGGCGGCGCCGGACGCCCATGGAAGCGCGGTCCCCGTCCCGCTGCCAGTGCCGCCGGCACCGAAAGAAGGTGATCCTCGATGGTCGACCGCCGTCGTGGCAGGGACGGCCGGTCCGAGCGTCGGCGAGCGTGCGGCGCCTCAGGCTCGCCTCGCCGCCGCCCGCCGCCAGCTGGCGAGCGATCCCGTCGGCCCAGGCCTCGATCTCGGCCCAGTCGCGGAAGTCGCCGGCGGGGAAGGCCGACCGGGCGGCCGGCATCATCATGACCATGCGCTCCATGAGCCCGACCGCCTTCATCTGCGGGTCGAACGCGCCGAAGAAGACCCGGTCGCCCCGGGCCAGCACGGCCGCCCGGAGCTCCGGGAACTCCCTGGGCTCCGAGGCGACGAGCACGTCCCGGCCTTCCTCGTCGATGAGCTCGGTGCCGAGCGGTCCGCTGCTGAAGAGCCACACGGGCCGGGTCGCAAGGAGGGCGCGGTGGCGCCGCACGAAGGC
Source organism: uncultured Chloroflexia bacterium (assembly GCA_963821235.1). GTDB lineage: Bacteria > Chloroflexota > Limnocylindria > Limnocylindrales > CSP1-4 > CTSoil-043. Next base: position 693,553 of record CAWGCS010000001.1, on the reverse strand, counting down.
CGTGGCCTCCTTCATCCAGTGGAACATGTAGGCTGCGCCGCCGATCACGAAGGCGTCGTACGCCGCGACGTCGCGCACGGCCTTCACCGGCCGCGCTTCCGCCTCCAGCCCGGCCGAACGCAGCCGTTCCGCGATCCGCTCCGCGATCCCCGCGGTGGCACCGTGCTTGCTGGCGTAGGCGACGAGGACGGGCATGGCGATCATCTCCTGGGTGGATGGTCGGGCGGGAGGCGCCGGCGGGGACGCCGCGACGGCCTGCCTCAGCCCCGTGGAAGCTGGATCAGGCCGCGCTCGAGGGCCGTGGTGACGGCGGACGTCCGATCGGAGACGCCGAGCTTCTCGAAGATGTGGATCAGGTGCGTCTTGACGGTCGCCTCGCTGATCCGGAGGTCGCGGGCGATCTCCCGGTTGGAGGCGCCCCTCGCCACGAGTCGGACGACCTCGAGCTCGCGACCGGTGAGCGGCTCGGGGGTCCGGGCGGACCCACTCCCCAGGCGGCGGACGAGACGGGCGGCGACGGTCGGCCCGAGCGGCGAGCCGCCGCGCACCGCGCTGCGGACCGACGCGAACAGCGTGTCGCGCTCGGCGTCCTTCAACAGGTAGCCGGTGGCTCCCGCCTCGATCGCGGCGAGGATCTGGGCGTCCGAGTCGTAGGTGGTCAGCACGAGGACGGGGGGCGGCTGGGGAAGGGCGCGGATCCGGCGGATCGCCTCGACCCCGTCCATGACGGGCATCTGGAGGTCCATCAGCACGATGTCGGGTCGCACCTCCAGCACCGCCTCGACCGCGGCGGCGCCGTCGGCGGCCTCCGCCGCCACCTCGAAGCCGGCCTCGGTCTCGAACAGGTGGCGCAGGCCGGTCCGGACGACGGGGTGGTCGTCGGCGATCAGCAGGCGGATCGTGGTGCCCTGGCTCATCGGATGTCGCTCCCGCTGGATGGCTCTCCGTCCGCCGGCCTCGGTGCGGCCAGCGGCGGCTCGATGGCCGGGAGGGTCACCGCCACGGCCGTCCCTTCGCCGGGCGCGCTCTCGATCGCGAGGCGGCCCTCCAGGCCCTCCACGCGCTCGCGCATGCCGAGAAGGCCCATCCCGCCCGACCGGCCGGCGCCGGCCGGATCGAAGCCGCGGCCGTCGTCGGCGATGTCGAGGCTCACCTCGTCCGCGAAGTAGGTGAGGGTCACCGCGACGTGCGAGGCCGCGGCATGGCGTCGCGCGTTGGCCAGCGCCTCCTGCGCCGCCCGCAGGAGGGTGACCTCGACCTCGGGGTGGAGCGCCCGCGGCGGCCCGGAGACCGTCACCTCGACGGCTGGGCCACCGGCGCCGCCAGCGGCCGCCGCGACCCGCTCGATCGCGGCCGGGAGGCCGGCCGTCGCGATCGTCTCGGGACGGAGCGCCCAGAGCATCGTCCGGGCCTCGGCCAGGCTCGCCCGGGCCACCTCCGCGGCGGTCCGCAGGTCACGGCGGGCGCGCCCCTGGTCGGTGCCCAGGCAGGCGTCGGCGGCCTCGAGGTGGGTGACCACCGAGGCGAACCCCTGGGCGAGCGTGTCGTGGATCTCCCGGGCGAGGCGGGCCCGCTCCTCGGCCACGGCCGCCTCGCGCTCCGCCGCCGCGAGCTCCTCGTCGGGCCGCGGTCAGCTCGGCGATGAGGGCTCGCCGCCCGAGGCTCTGGGCGATCGTCTGGCGCATCCAGACGCCGATCGCGATCACCATGGTGGCCGTGAGGAGGTTGTAGAAGACGGAGGGGAGAGCGGTCTCGAGGGCGCCGCCCGATCCGGCCAGGCTGGCGAGGCCGGTCGCCGCGCCGATGAACAGGCAGCCGCCGACGGCAAGGCGGATCGAGAGGGAGAAGACGACCTGCGGGTAGACGAGGAGCTGCAGGACCGCGAAGGGCGGCGAGAGGAGCACGAGGCCCGCGTAGGCCGCCAGCTGGAAGAAGCCGTGGACCGCGAGGACCCGCGTCGCGTAGCCCCAGATGGGACGCCGCACCCACATGATCCAGAAGACGACCGCCAGGGCGGCGATCCCGGCGACGGCGAGCGGACCTCGCCAGCCCCCCGGATCGTCCCGCGGATACGCGACCACGAGCGCCGCGGCGAGGACGACGAAGCCGTAGACGCGCATGAGCGGCAGGTACCGGAACCAGAGCTCCTCCCTCTCGTCGACGCGCTGCCCGGAGATGTAGGTGCCCCAGCCCTCGTCGTAGTAGTCCCTGGGCGTGGCGCCCGCGGCGCTCATCGTGGCCGGCGCTGCGGCAGGCCGGGCGAGATCCCCGTTCGCAGGCTGGGCGGCGCCCGGATGTCTCGCCAACGTGGTGATCCTTTCGGACGGCGGAAGCGACGATGGGACCGAGGGTCCCACCGGCCCGATTGTCCCCGCCGCCGGGACGGCGCCCCAAGTGCCGGAGGGCAGCATCGGCGTCACCTCGCCACGGCCGGGCCTCACTGGACGGAGGGACGGATGACCGTCCCGGCGGAGCCCGACAGCCCCCCGGCCAGCGGCTCGCCGCCCGCCTCGCCCTCGATGGTGATCCGGGGCAGCCAGCGCAGGAACGGCGGCATCCACCAGTTCCAGTCGCCGAGCAGGCGCATCGTCGCGGGCAGGAGGACGGTTCGGATGATCGTCGCGTCGACGAGGACGGCGACCCCCAGGCCGAGGCCGAGCTGGCGGGCGATCCCCAGCGGAAGGGTCAGGAAGACGGCGAAGACGACCACCATGATCGCGGCCGCGCTCGTGACGGTGCCGGCGGTGAGGCTGATCCCTCGCGCGACGGCCTCGTGCGAGCCGGCGCCCTGGTCGTGGGACTCCTTGATCCGCGAGAGGATGAAGACCTCGTAGTCCATCGACAGCCCGAAGAGGACCGTGAAGACGAAGATCGGGATGAAGTGGGTGACCTCGGCCGGCCGGATGCCGAGCAGCGACCCGAGCCAGCCATCCTGGAAGACGAGGACGAGCGCCCCGAACGCCGCGCCCGTGGCGAGCAGGTTGAGCATGATCGCCTTGAGGGGGATGGCGATCGAGTGGAAGACCAGCAGCAGCAGGACGAACGAGAGGCCGAGGACGAAGACGAAGATCCGACCCATGCCGTCGGTGAAGATCCGGGTCTGGTCGAGGCTGACCGCGGCGCCGCCCCCCACCGAGGTCGTGACGCCGGGCAGGCCGCCGAGGATGGCCGGCACGACCTCTTCCCGCACGGTCCGGACGATCTGCCAGCTCGCTGGGTCGTTCGCGTCTCCCGACATCAGGACCGAGACCGACGCGGCGGTGCCGTCGTCCGCGGCCGACAGCCGAGCCGGCCCGGAGAGGCCCTCCACGCCGAGGAGGGCCGGCCCGAGCCGGTCGATCGCCTCCCGGGTCGCCGGCTCGTCGGCGGGCGTCACGGCCACGTCGAGCGTCAGGAGCGCCCCTTGCGGCCAGTGCGCCTGCAGGGCCTCGACCGCCTGGACGCCGTCGACGGTGTCGGGGATCACCGAGATGTCGGGCTCGCCGAGGCGAAGCTGGGTGACCGGCCAGGCGAGAGCGAGGAGCACGGTGGTTGCGGCCAGGGCCGCCATGACCGGGCGCTTCATGACGGCCTGGACGATCCGGGCCCAGGCCCCGGCGCCGTCGGCGTGCCGCCGCGAGACGAACGGGATCGTCCCCCGGTCCACCCGGTCACCGAGGATGGAGAGAACGGCCGGCAGGAAGACGAGGCTGCCGAGGACCGAGACGAGGATGACCGCGATCGTGCCGACTGCCATCGTCTGGAAGACCGCGACCGGGATCAGGAAGAGCCCGGCGAGCGAGATCATCACCGCGATGCCGCTGAAGAAGACGGCCCGTCCCGCGGTCGAGCTGGCCACCTCGATCGCGGCCAGCCGGCCGCGCCCGGCCCGTCGCTCGGAACGGAAGCGGGTGATCATGAACAGGGAGTAGTCGATCGCGACGGCGAGGCCGATGAGGACGATCACCTGGCCCGCGTACGGGCTGATCGGCGCGACCACCTGGCTGAAGATGCCGACGATCCCGAAGGCTCCCAGAAGGGCCGTGATCGCGAGGACGAGCGGGACGCAGGCGGCCACCAGGGCCCCGAACGCGATGAGCAGGATGAGGAACGTGGCCGGGAGGCTGATCCGCAGCGCCCCGTCGAGGTCGTGGTCGATCTCGTCGGCGACCTGGTCGTTGAGGAGCGTCGTCCCGTAGGCGTGGACCTCGTAGGCCGGAAGCTCGGCCTGCAGGGAGGCGATGACCGGGGCGAGCGCGTCCGTCTTCGCCTCGAGCGCGGCGGCGTCGCCCTCGATCCGGCCGACGATGCGGACGCTCGTGAGGTCCGGCGCGACGAGCCCCGCCGCCGGCGGCGCCGAGTACGGGTCGGTGAGGCCGGCCAGGGCCGGGGCGGTCGTGCCGTCGAGGCCGGCCGTCACGCCCTGGAGCCGTTCGACGATCGTGGCGACCGTCGCTCGGAAGGCAGGATCGGTTGCCTCGAGCGACGGGCTGGTGACGACCACGACGAGCTCGTCCGGAAGCGACTCCGCCCCTCCCGCATGCATCGCCGCGATGGCCCGCCCGGACTCGGTCTGCGACAGCTCGGCCCCGCTCATCGCGCCGACCGCCCGGATCCCGCCGAGGCCCTGGCTCGCGACGAAGAGGCCGATCGTGACGGCGAACCAGCCGAGCAGCACCGGCCAGCGATGACGGGCGCTCCAGAGGGCGATCCGGACGGTCCAGGCTCGCCGCACGCCGGGCGAGCCTCGATGGAGGGCGATACGGGGCAGAGATCGGTGCATCGGGCTGTCGTCCCACGCTTCTGTCGCCGGGCCGCTTCTCGACCCCGGACCCGCGGCGCTCGCGCGCCCCTTCAGCTGCGATCGAGTGTGGGAACAGGACCCGCGATCTCCCAGCGGGTCGTCGATGGAGTCGCCCATGGACCACGCGGCGTGGCGCGGTCAACCGTTCGGTGGATGCGCGTGCCTCGTCGCGCATCGCTGGCGCGACGAGGAGTGCCGCGCCGGACATGAAGAACGGGCGCGCACCCGTGAAGGTGCGCGCCCGTCGTCGGGCGAGGGCTAGACGGGGGCGCCGACGCAGATCGCGTAGACGGTGATGTCACCGGCCGCACCGGTGGAATCGCTGGTGATCCTCCAGCCATCCACGACCGGGTAGCTGGACCTCACGTAGAGGCCGTCAACCGCGGTGTTGTAGCCGCCGCCGGCGACGACCTCTCCGACCAGGCAGGACGCGTCCGCCGAGGAGCCAGCGGCGAGCGTCACGGACGTGCTGCGAACGGTGTAGGTCGGCAGGGGGCCGGCCGGACCTTGCGGGCCTTCGGGACCCATCGGGCCCGTCGCCCCGTCGAGGCCGTTGGTGCCGTCGATGCCGGGCAGGCCCTGCGGGCCTTCGGGACCCATCGGGCCCGTCGCCCCGTCGAGGCCGTTGGTGCCGTCGATGCCGGGCAGGCCCTGCGGGCCTTCGGGACCCATCGGGCCCGTCGCCCCGTCGAGGCCGTTGGTGCCGTCGATGCCGTCGATGCCGGCCGGACCCTGCGGCCCCATCGGCCCGATGGGACCCTGCGGTCCGGTCGCACCGGTCGCACCGGTCGCACCGGTCGGGCCCGCCGGGCCCGTGGCGCCGTCGGCGCCCGCCGGGCCCTCCGGCCCGGGAATGCCCTGCGGCCCGGCCGGGCCCGCGGGACCCTCCGTACCGTCCTGGTTCCAGGACAGGCTGCGCTCGCCGATCCGGCAGCGCGTGTCCTGGGTCACGATCCGGATGGCTCCGCTGACCGTGGAGGTGCAGGCGTAGACCACATCGTCCTGGGACGGCCCCATCGCGGAGACGGCGCCGACCGTGGCGATGACCAGGGTGAACGAGGCGAGGATGGCGCCGAGGCGCCGCCGCCCGGGCGTGGAGAGCGCGCTACTGCGCAGGTTCATCGAGAGGCCCTTCCTCATCGGGGTGTCGTGCGGGGCGTGTCCCGATCGGGACGCCCTTCCCGGCGACGCTGCCATCATCCGCCGGGATCGGGCCCGCGACCAGCAGGCAGCGCCGGGCATTCGTCACGGGGGCCCGGGTGACGATAGGCCCGGTGCGCCTCCGCTCCGCGTCCTCCGGCCCCCCGCGACGGCGCTGTCTCGGGCCGTCTCCCCCGCCCCGGAGTCGTCTGCCTGGATCGGCAGGCTACGACACCGGGAGGGCGATCCTCGTCGGCCACGGCCCGGGCCCCCGACCATCCTGCGGCCGGCCGAGCAGGTAGCCCTGGCCGAATCCGATCGCCAGCCCGCGCAGTGCCCTGAGCTCCGCAGGGGTCTCCACCCCCTCGGCGATCAGCCGCAGCTTGCGCTTCACCGCGAAGTAGCCCATCCCGGCGATCAGCGCCTGGCGGGCGGGATCGGCGTTGATCCCGCGGATGAGCCCGATGTCGAGCTTCACGAACTCGGGCGCGAGCTCGAGGATGTGACGCAGGCTGGCGTAGCCGGCGCCGGCGTCGTCGACCGCGAGGCGGACGGTCGGCCCGAGGGCTGCGAGCTCGTGGCGCAGCGCCGCGTAGTCGTCGATCTCGACGTGCTCGGTGATCTCGAGGACGATCTCCCGCTGGCTGCCGCCCAGGAGGGCCGGGAGCCTGCCCGATGCGATGAGCGTGGGTGAGGCGTTCAGGCTGAGGTACGGCCCGGGCGGGAGGAGCGCTGCCGCCTCCAGGGCGGCCCCGATGGTGGCCGTCTCGAGCTCGATCCCCAGCCCGGCCCGCACGGAGAGGGCGAAGACGACGTCCGGCGGGGTGCCGTTCGAGAAGCGACTGAGGGCCTCGTAGCCCACCACGGCCCCGCTGTGGAACTCGACGATCGGCTGGAAGAACGGGGCGAAGGCCCCCGCGTCGAGGATCGCCTGGACGCTCGCCCGGGCGTCGTCCTCGCGCTGGCGCGCCTCGAGCCCGGGACCGACGAGCGCGCCGACGATCGCCCCGAACGTCGCGAGCGCCGGGAGGCGTTCGATGATCCGCTCCGCCCTCGTGGCGTCGTGGACGCCGAAGCCGATCACCCCGACGACACCGTGGGAGCCCCTGAGTGGAACGACGACGGAGCTGTGAAGGCCGGTGCTGGTGATCTCGTCGCCGTAGACGCCATCCTCGGCCCGGGTCTGCCAGGCCTCCGCCCACGGCCCCGTCGAGGCCCGCTCGAGCAGGTGACGCGCCCGGGCCGCGGGAACGAGGCTCCCCGCCGCGAGGACCTGTCCGATCCGTCCCGCCGCCGCCAGGACCCGCCCCTGGTCGCCCCAGAGTCCGATCGCCCAGGCCGAGTCGATCTCGGGGAGTCGGGCCATCTCGGCGCAGGCCGTCGCGGCGATCACCTCCGGCGCATCGGCCGGATCGATCTGGGCGAGGGCGGCCTCGATCGTCTCCCGCTCCCGGGCGTCGCGCTCGAGGGCACTCTCGAGGGCGCGCTCCCGGGTGACGTCCCGGTCCGTCTGCATGTAGCTGACCAGGCGGCCGGCGGCGTCGCGGATCCCCGAGATCACGGCCTCCAGCTCGATCAGCGAGCCGTCCTTGCGACGGTTGACGATCTGGCCGCTCCACGTCTTGCCCGACGCCACGGCAGCCCAGATGGCATCGAAGAAGGCCTTCTCCTGGAGGCCGCTGTTCACGATCCCCGCGTAGCGACCCACGATCTCGTCGGGCCCGTAGCCGTACAGCCGGCTGAACGAGCCATTGACGTACCTCACGATGCCGTCGACGTCCTGCATCCAGACCGCGTCGGCGGTCTGCTCGACCGCCGAGGCGAGCCAGGCCCGCTCCTCGTTCGCGGCGACCCGCTCGGTGATGTCCTGGATGACGGCGACGAGGGCCGGCGGCGTCGCGTTCGGCAGGTGGTGGACGCGCACCTCGACGGGGTAGGTGGTGCCGTCCCTGCGGCTGCTGATCGTCTCGATGGTGACCTGCTGGCGCGTGCCGGAACGGAGCGCAGCCAGCAGCTCGGCGACCACCTCGGGGGCGAGCTCGGGCGCGAGGTCGAGGGGCGTCAGCTTGCTGAGCTCCTCGAGCGAGAAGCCGAGGTTCCGGAGGGCCCCGGCATTCGCGCCGGTGAAGCGGAGGGTCTCGGCGTCGAGGACGTAGATCTCGCTGCTGACCTCGTCGAGAAGCCGGGCGAGCATCAGCTGCTGCGCCTCGAGCTGCACGCGCTCCGTGATGTCCTGGACGGTGCCCACCAGCCGGGTCGCTACGCCGGATGGATCGCGGACGAGCTCGCCCTGCTCGTGGACGATGCGGACGCTGCCGTCGGGTCGAACGATCCGGAACTCGACGTCGTGCCGGCCGCCGTTCCTGATGGTCGCCCGCTCGGCCGCTCGCACCCTGGCCCGGTCGTCCGGGTGGACCCAGGCGAGGAATGCCTCGGTCGTCCCCGGGAAGGCTCCGGGCTCGACCCCCACGATCCGGTAGATTTCCTCGGACCGCTGGGCCGTGTCCGTGGCGAGGTCCCATTCCCAGCTGCCGATGTGGGCGATCCGCTGAGCCTCGGCGAGGTTGCGCTCGCTCCGGCGAAGCCCCTCCCCGGCCGTCGCGCGTTCGCGGAGCATCGCGATCCCGAAGGCGAGGTCGTCGGCGAGGCCGGCCAGCAGCTCCACGTCCTCGGCGGAGAAGGCATCGGGGGTGGTGGCGTAGATCGTGAGCGCCCCGAACGCGCTTCCATCGGCTCGCAGCGGCACCGCGAGGGAGGACGCGAAGCCGTGCTGGATCGCCTGCTCCCGCCACGGGGCCAGCTCCGGATCGGTGAGGAAGCTGTGGCCGACGACGGGACGGCCCGTCCGGATCGCCGTCCCGGTGGGTCCCCGGCCCAGCGGCGTGTCGGCCCACGTGACCGTGATCGACTCGAGGTAGCCGGCTTCGTAGCCGGCCTGGGCGACCGGGCGCACCGTCTGCTCCGCATCATCCTCGGCGAAGCCGACCCAGGCGAGTCGATAGCCGGCCTCGTCGACGGCGATCCGGCAGATGTGGTCGAGCAGCTCGGCCTCTCGCTCGGAGCGCAGCAGGGCGCGCCGGGCCGAGCGGAGGATCACGACGGCACGCTCATGGTCGACCCGCGCCGGCCGTGACACGGGCCTCGCCGGGCGCGGCGACGGCGCCCGCCTCGGGATCGCCCTCGGGCCCGTCGAGTCGGTCAGCTCGAGCCCCCCGCGGCCCCCGACCCGCTCACGCCACGCCTCCGCCGCCAGGCTCGTCCATCGCGCCGCGATCGTACCGCACGGCAGCGGCGTCGAGCGACGGCCGGCGTGAGGGCGATCGCCATGACGGATCTCACTGCATCTCCCACCGAAACGTCATGCCCCTGGATCCGCGTGGAGCGACAATCGGCCCGTGACCGGGCGAGACGAGAGTGGTGGCTGGGCACTGATGCTCGGGGCGGATCCCGTTCCGTGGCTCCTCGCATCCGACGAGCCCGCCGCCCGCTGGCTCACGCTGACCTCCCTGCTCGATCGGCCGCTCGACGACCCCGACGTGACCGCCAGCCATGCCGCCGCTCTCGCCGACCAGGGGACCGCGGCGCTCATCGGGCGGCTCCCCGACTGGGAGGTGCCGGGCAAGCTCTCGGGTCATGACAGCCCTGCCTTCGCCCCGAACATCCTGTGCCTGCTCGCGCGGATGGGCGTCGGCCGAGGCGACAGCCCGGTGGTCGAGGCGCTGCTCGAGGCGATGCTCCGCCATCAGGAGGAGAGCGGCAGGTTCGCCACGCTCGCGGTGAGCCGGGTGACGCCGACCGGCGCCTGGGGCGCGTTGCTGTGCGACACCCACGCGATCACCGAAGCCCTCATTCGGTTCGGACGCGACGACGCGCCGGCCGTGCGCGACGCGCTGGCTCGGATGGAGGCGGACCTTGCGGCGAGCGACGCCGGGATCGCCTGGCCCTGCGTCGCCACGCAAGGCTTCCGCGGGCCGGGCCGCAAGGCCGACCCCTGCCCCCAGGTGACCGTCGAGGCGTTGCGCGTGTACGCCCTGCTCCCTCGGGAACGGCGGCCCGCGGCCGTCGTGGAGGCGGCGCGGACACTTCTCGCCGTGTGGCGTCGCCGCGGGACGTCGCAGCCGTACATGTTCGGCCATGGTCTCCGCTTCAAGACCGTGAAGTGGCCGCCGTTCTGGTATGGCGTGCTCGGAGTGCTCGCGGCGCTCGGCGGCTATCCGGAGCTCTGGCGGGGAGCGGGGGCGCGGGCAGAGGACCGCCGGTCCATCGCCGAGCTGGCCGCCTGCCTGGTCGCCTACAACGTCGATGCCGCCGGGCGGGTGACGCCGCAGTCGTGCTACCGCGCCTTCGAGGGCTTCTCGTTCGGGCAGAAGAAGCTCCCCTCGCCGTTCGCGACGGCGCTCGTCGCCGCCGTGCTGCGACGCTTCGACGATCTCGCGGAGGACGTCGCGGCGGTGGACGTGCTCTCGCTCGGCAGCTCGAAGGGCGGCAACGGGACGGCGCGCCCGCCCAGGCCCGGCCTCTCGGGGCGCCCGTCATGATCCACGATGACACTACGGGCAACCTGTTCAGCGTCAGCTTCGAGCTGTTGGGCCTCCCGTTCGACCTGGCGATGCCCATCCACTCCGTCGATCGGCTCACTCCTGGGCGACGGTAGGAGCATGTGGCCCCCCGAGACGCCGCCCGAGCTCCTGCCCGGCCGATCGGCCCGTTTCTGGATGAAGATCGTCGGTGCAGGGATTCCTGTGGGCCTGATCTTCCTGGTCCTCATCCCCGTGGGCTGCATGCTTGCCCCGCGCCTGCGGGACCTCGTCGTGTTCGGATCCCTCGGGGTGGTGGTGGTGGTTGGAGGGGTCGGCCTGTGGGCCTCCGCGATGTCCCGGTCTGCGATCGACCGCGAGCATGACGATGGCTACACGACCCTCTTCGGGATCTACCGCGAGCTCTGGCAGCTCGACGATCGCACCGGCGAGGTCCTGCGACGGCCTGGCGAGCGCGAGGTGCGGCGGCGCCCTCGCGGGGATGCATAGGCTGGGCGCGGGCTGGATGACGAGCATTGGGTGGCCGAGATGAGCGAGCCGAACCTTCAGGTGCTCCGGCGGTCGCGAAAGCCGCAGCGCGAGGGTGACATCTTCGCGGTGCTGCTCCCGGACGGCCAGCATCTGTCTGGGCGAATGTGGACATGCAGGCTCGGGCAGCCCGCGCCGGAGGATCGCCGCGCGGAGGACCTCGCATCCGCGCCCACGGTCTCGCACCGGTAGGGTCACTCGCATCCCGTTGGAAGGGAACCCGGTGCTTCGATGAACCACCGACGCAGCATCGACGAAGCCCTGCTATGCGTGGTTGAAGATTGGACGTCGGTCGTCGAGCTGCGCGTGAGCTTGGAGGCGGGCGGCTTCGGGACCGAAGACGCACCAAGGACGGTCGCGCGGTTTCTCGAACGGATGCTCCGCCGCGGCTGGGTCTCAATGGCGATCCAGTCATGGCCGGATCCTCCCGAGCCCACCGCGGATCGGCTGGGTCAACTCACGTCGCTGCGGGTTCAGGCCGAATCCTCCGAGCGGCCGACAGAGGCGCTCGTCTTCACATCCACCGTACTGCTCGATCGCCACTATTGGCCCCACGCGCGGCGACGGCCCTGATCATTGGTGGCCCCGCCCTCGTCGCGATAGCGCCTCTCGTCCTCGCCGCGCAGCGCGTTGCCTGGCACCGTGGGCGGCTGAGGGCACGCCATGAACCCCCCTGACCCGCCGCGACTGCTGCCTGGCCGATCAGCACGGCGCTACCTCTGGATCAGTGGCAGTTGTGTGGTCTCCGGCGCCCCAACAGTGATCATGATCGTGCTTGGGGCGGGCCTCCCGACGCCCGAGAGGGAATGGGTGATCCTGGGCCTTGTCCTTGTGGCCCTCGGGCTCGGCGTGAACGGCGGCTGGGCGAGCAGCAGGTCGAATGCGGCGGCCCGGTCCGAGCGACGGGCCGGCTACACGACGCTCTATGGGATGTACCGCGAGCTCTGGCAGCTCGACGACCGCACCGGCGAGGTCCTGCGACGGCTTGGCGAGCGCGATGTACGGCGGCGCCCTCGCGGGGATGCATAGGCTCGTCGCCGCGACATCGAGCGGAAGCTCCGCGACGGGACCTGACCAACCGCCAGCGGTGCCGGTCCGAGCGCGGTCACTCTCACCTGGACGGCCTCGACCGACGACACGGGCGTCGATGGCCACGGCGGGCGAGGACGTCTCTGGGCCGATCGAGACGACGACGCGGATCGACCTGGGCGCAGGGAGGTACCGTGTCCCGGACGGGCTGTCGGAGACGACCCTCTCCGAGGTGAAGAACGTTGGGAAGCTGTCACGTACGGCGCAGCTCCGCGACTACGCCGCCTACGCGCAGGTCAAGCATCTCGGCTTCGACCTCTACGTCCGGCCGGGGACTGGGACTGCGCTGTCGAAGCCCCTGCAGGACGCCATCGACGCGGGAATCATCGACCTGAGGTATCTGCCGTGAGTGGACGCTCCAAGCCGGTAACCGCCGCGGAGTTGATGGCCCGCCTGAACGCAGACCCCGCCTTCCTCGAGAGGCGGCGGCAGAAGGAAGCTGAGCTACAGGCGAAGCACGAGCGGTATCTCGCGGCCGCGCAGCCAGTGCTCGAGGAACTTCGCGCGATTGGCTATCAGGTCGAGTCAATCGGGGACCTGCGACGGCCACCCGTTCGCAAGTACCCGGACGCGGTCCCGGTCCTCGTCCGGTGGCTGCCCCGCGTCTCCGATGACTCGGTGAAGGAGGACATCGTCCGCACCCTGTCGGTGCCATGGGCACGGGCGGCCGTGCCCGTCCTTCTCGAGGAGTTCGAGCGGATCTCGGATGACGCGTTGCGCTGGGTCGTCGGGAACGCCCTCGAGGTGCTGGCCAACGACTCCCTCTATGACGATCTCGCCCGCATCGCCTGTGATCGTCGGTACGGAACGGCACGCGGGATGGTCGTCGTGGGTCTCGGGCGGCTGAGGGATCGCCGCGTCGTCCCGATCCTGATTGGACTGCTTGAAGAGGACGACGTTGCCGTCAGCGCCATGATCGCCCTCGGGAAGCTCAAGGAGCACAGCGCCCGACCTCTGGTTGAGAGGTTCCTGACCAACCCGGATTCGTGGGTCCGCCAGGAGGCGAAGAAGGCGCTGGCACGTATCGACCGATAGGGTAGTTTGGCCGATCCGCCGATTCCGGCGTCGCGCTGGCGGCGAGTTCCCTGCGGCGACTGGCGTGCCCGCTGTCGGTGTCGGAGGTCCCACACTTGGAGACGCGGGGAGGTTTGGGAAGGGAGTCGGTCTGTGCCGCTGGCGCTGGCGGCGAAGGAAGCGTGGGAACTCACGTGGGGCTTCGTGGCCGAGACCTTCGGCCTGGTCGGCCCCGCACCGAGTGTCGACGAGGCGGTCAAACCATGAAGTCCGGGTGATGAAGGCCCCCGAGACTCCGCCGAAGCTGCTCCCTGGGCGGACGGCCTGGGGTTGGATGCGGATTGGCGTCGCATCCCTCCTGGCCTGCGCGCCGATGCTGGCGCTGATCTGGTTCGCCGCCGGTCTTCCCGATCCTCTCAAGAACCTCGCCATGTTGGGGATCCTGGTCGTCGTGTTCGGCCTGAGCGCCGCCGGGCTGTCGGGGTTCATCAACGCCCTCCGGACGGGCCTTCGCGAGCGCCAGGCCGGCTACACGACGTTGTACGGGACCATGATCGATGGCTGGCAACTCGACCACCGCACCGGCGAGGTCCTCCGAAGGCCCGGGGAGAGCGCGGTTCGGCGTCGCCCTCCTCGCGGCGATTCGTAGGCATGGCAAGGCGGCGGCTCAATGCAGGTGACCGCCTTCGACGGGATGTCGCCCAGCGGTCTTCCTGGGGGCGTTCCTCAATACGAGATCACAGGAGCCTTGGACCAGTTCAAGCTCGTCGGAGGTCCACCATGATCGCGGTCTGCATACACAATCGCGGCTCGCAGCTCGCCGACCACCAGCGCGGGCGCCACACGTTGTTCGATGAGACCTTCCCCCTGACCATCGGGTCTCCGTATGAGGTCCTCGGGATGGGGATCGTCGAGACCACCCTCTGCCTGCTCGTCCAGACCGACTCGGGTCACCCGCACTTCCTGCCGGCGGGACTCTTCGACTGCGGGGACCAGCCGCTGCCATCCAACTGGCGGTTCTCGCTCCTCGAGGCCATCGCCTACTCGGGGCGGGACCTGTGGTCGCGCTCCATTGCCGTCTGGGGCTACGAGGAGCTGGTCACCGACCCGCAGCACAGGGTGGGGCTCGCCAACCTGGACGAACGCGCCCTCAGGATCTTCCGGACACAGCTGCGAGCGCAGCGGGAGATGCAACAAGAACCCGCACCGGACTGAGGACGCGCTCGCCGTCCATCCATCCTTGACGAACACACTTCACCTTGACCCTACACGAGACAATGGTCGTGGCCGTCGTCGTGCTCGCGCGGCATCGACGGCCACGTCGATTCGACATTCCGGCCGGCCTCTTTCGGCGAGTTACCAGCTCGCATGACCGCTTCGATTGGGGAGTGTCGGCGCGGCCCCCAGCCCGTCAAGGCTTTGCGCGTTGTCGCGGACGCGCAGGCGACTGCGAATGACCGGCATGGAGCGGCGCCGAGCGGCACGGAGCGCCGACTCACTGGCGGGAGAGTCAGCCCGGCGACCGGGAGGTTCGCCGCCGGTTGCGGCTCGTCCTCAAGACCAGAGGCCTTCCCCGAGAGGAGACCTCAACGACCGGGCGTATGCGTGCATCCGGGAGCATCATTGAGCCAGCACCTGAGTGCGCCGAGTGGGCGGGTTGGGATGTTCTGTCCCGCATGCGGCAATGAGGCCCGCGAGAATGCCCGGCTCTGTGATGCATGTGGGTAGTCACTGGTGGGAGACAGACCCATCGCAGCGCCGTCGGCACCGAGCCTTCGGTTCGAGTACAGGCAGATGTGTCTCGACTGGAGCCGTTCCGGGATCAAGTACAAGTCCGAGAAGAAGCCCGCCACCCGCTCTGTGAGGTCCGAGCCACGGCGGCAGCCGAGGGGCGAGCAACAAACGAACTGAGCCAGATGCTTGAGCGAGGCTGGTCCCTTGACGGGCCGCTTGATGCCGCTGTCCGATGGGAGACAAGGAGCAAGGGCAGACTCCTGAGCGACGACACTTGGTACATCGGCGCCCACGTCAGACTTCGCCGCGTCGTGGTCTAGGGCCTGCTCCCGGGCTGACGCTCACCAACCGGAGGGAACTCAGAACGCCCCATCGGCCCAGACGCCTCCCGCCATCCGCCACATCACTCGACCTCACACCACTCTATCGCCGAGTCGACGCTCGAAGAGCAGAAGAGCTCGACCATGGGGTTGGCGTCGGCCTCCGAGATCGTCGCCGCGTCCATCGGGACGCAAGAAGGAGGACTGGCGTGCTTCGTGGTATCACCGCCGTCGCCGTGCCTCTTGCGGCCGCGACTGTCGTCGTTGGCGCATGCGCCCTGGCACCAGCACCGACGCCCATCGTCGTATACGTGACCCCCGCCCCGACGGCCACGCTCACCGCGACTCCCCGGCGGATCCTGGTTGGGCACATCAGCGTGGCGGACGGTGGTGGTGCCTACGCACAGTCCAACTCCCAGCCGGACGCCAAGTACTGCCTGACGAGAGCCAAGGTGCCTCCGGGCGCCGAGGTTCTCCTCCTCGACCAGTCGAAGTCGACTGTCGGCAAGGGGACGCTCACGTACTCCGACCCCAAGTACGTCGACGGGGCTTGCCAGTTCGACTTCGTGATCGCAAACGTCCTGCCCGCAGCGTTCTACTCCATCCAGATCGGGCTTCACGGTGGGCCGACGTGGTCCGCCGACGAGTTGGACGCAGCGGGTTGGGTGGTAACGCTATCGCTGTGACTGGCCCAATCGTCAGGTCTGCTACCCGGTCAGGCGAAGCAGCGGCTGGGTCCGACTCTGACCTGCTGGACCCCGCGTATCTGCGACCGTGCTCGACACTATCCTCGGGAACCTGCTGTGACTGACCTTACTCGGATGGCCGCTCCGGGTAGTTGATGGCGCCGCGAACGACGGCGAAGCAGTCGATGCGAATGCCAGCCTCGTGCGCACCCCAGAGGAAGGCCAACTCGGAATCTGTGAGCCCCTCTCGCTCGGCCTTGCACTCGACGAACACGACGCGATCACCTCGCCACGCGAGCACGTCCCACGCCTTCGCCGTCGGAGACGCGGCGCGAATGGCGTTGAGGGCCTCGGTCACGGTGCGGGGGACGTTCTCGACCCGAATCCACGGCCGCATCCAGCCCGGCGCCTTGTGGAAGGTATCCGTCCATCGGGCGCCCCAACCCGACACCCGGAACGCCTCGACGACCTCAATCTCGGGGACCGACCGCTCGACCGCTGCCTTCGGCCGCAGGAGGACCTTGCCGTAGTCCTCGTGCCAGTGGTCTCGCCGCCCCTGCGCGGTTCGCTTCGGACCGAAGGCATCGAACGACACGAAATACGTTGCGACGTCTGCTCTCCACCGCGACCATTCGGCAGGCGTGGCGTCGGTCGGCTGTGCGCCGAGTCGAGCGACCCAGTCGGGGATGGCCTTCGGGTTGCGCATCGTTCCTCCTGTCGGCTGGCCGACGCCGGATGCCAGCGTACCGTGACGGCCCACCGAACCCGACCCAATTCGCGGAACGGCTACTCGTCTCCGGCTAGCCGGGACGGGCCGGGCCTCGGCGGAGGTGGCCGCCCAGTCCCGTCTCACCTTCCATCGCTGGCTCGCCCAATCCCCCAATTCCCCGCTGCGTGCGTGTCCTCCACGGGCGGGCGGTGTCTCGACCCCAGCGCGGATCACGTCGAGTCCAGCGCCAGTCACTCCACAAGATCGCCCGAACGCCCCGGCTCAGGACCTCGGCGGTGGCGCACCAGAGTTCATCGATGAGGCGCACGAACGTGAAGACCGCGAGGTCGCCGTCCGCGTAGTTGGCCCGGGCAGCGACAGCGCGCTGGAAGTCCTCTGCCTCCGCGTGGCCAGTGAAGGTCTCTGGTGTCACCCACACTACCGAAGGCTCCCGCGGATCGGGAACCGGGGGGTCGAAGGCGAGGCGACCGTAGTCGAGGCCGTCGCGGTGCGCGCTTCGGTTCCGCAGTTCCCGTGTCGCCCGTTGCCGTCGGCACCCACAATCGGCTACAGGCTCTCAGTGGCGCCTCGCTGGAACGGAACACCGACGCTGCTGCTGATCTCGTGTGATGAGCTGCTTCTTCACGGTCGTCTCGGCACCTTCGAAATCGATGGCCTTCTACGCCATGCCTCGGCGCGACTCGGAGCCAGCCGGATAGGCACGAGCCAAGAAGTAGGAATGCTGCGAACTGACGACGGCCTCGAACCTCCCTACGGGCTGCCGCTCAGCGGACACGGGTAGCGCCATGTCAGCGACACGACCCCCGAGTACGCCGGATCGACGCCCGTCTCGCCCTTGTAGTGGGCTCGAAAGTCGTAGGTGACGCTGCCGCTCGTTCCCGATTCGGTGAACGACCGGGACCAGTTGTTGCCGGTGTTGCTGTTGTTCGCCACGGCGGTGGCGTAGTCGACGGTCCAGGTACCGGCGGAGTGGAGCTTGCGGTCGACGTACACGGTTCGGGAGGCGAGCGGGTTGCCGCTCAGGGTCCCGTAGTTGGTGTTTGTCTGGACCTCGAGGCGTCCATTGATCGATAGCGCCGTCCCGTAGCAGGCCGACGCGACCGGGGCACTGGCCGTCGCGGAGCTGACGAGGCCGCTGACGCCGTGGCCAGTGACGTGGTCGAAGCAGTCCGCATAGACGCCCGCCAGGGCTGCGAGGTCGTAGAGCAGTTGGGCAGCGGCCTGGTCGCACTTCTGGATGTGGTGCGTGGCCCAGCCGGTCGTAGGGCTTGATGGCGTCGTAGCCGCCATGATCGTGTTCGATTCGCCCTGGCCGTCGTGGCCAGAGACGGCGAGGGTCACGTGCTCGATCTCGTGCAGGGCGACCCGCCTCGCGTCGAAGCACGTGTTGGAGCAGCTCCCGGTCGCCTGGACCCAGGTGCCCGTGAACGGGGGAAGGGGTGCCTGCGAGAAGTTGCGCAGGATCACCCTCCAGCTTGTCGAACCCCAGGCAGTCGAACAGCCAACCCAGGCGACGCTGTCGCACGCCGGCACTCCCGATGGCGATTTGTACGAGACTGTCCCGGTCCCGCTGGCCGAGTAGCTGAAGGTGGGCAACCGCGAGTTGCTGTATGTGCTGTTCGTCCAGTCGATCCCGAAGGCGGAGCCCGCCGCTCCCGTGAACCACGACGGGTAGGTGCCCTCCCACTTGTACTGGAGCGCGGTGTCCTGGCCATACTCGCGGACGGCGCCCGCGACCGGCGTGTGGGCGGCGACGACCGTCGCGCTTAGGAGCAGCAACGCCACGGCGGCAACGGTGGCCCGGGCGACGGGAGCTGATCGACGGTTCATACCTGCCCCTCTTGTGGCGCCTGGATGCAGGGTCGTCATCGCGCGCTAACGCGCAGAGCCGCACGCTCGAGCTTCCCGGTGGAGAGGTCGAGAAGGTCCGCCAGGAACGATCCGGTCCCGGCGAACGCGCCGGGGAACCCCTGGCCCCCGGGGATCAGGACCGCAGAGTGGTCGTCCGAGGCAGCCGCCCAAAGATCCGGCGCGGGTTCCGTCTTGGGGACACGCAGTAGTTCGCGACTCGCTCCGGAGCGGAGATCCACGCTGGCGACGACGCGCTCGGACCGAGCGATGTCCTGGTAGGCCTGGATCAGCGTCGATCCGTCGCTCAGGATGTAGCCACCGCTCTCCGCCCTGGCGCCTTCATGCGCCCACAGCAACGTGCCGGTCGCGATGTCGTAGCCCGACGTGTCCGCATCGCCCACGGCCACGAGGACCTCGTCGCTCAGCAGCCAGAGGCCGCCCGCGAGCCCCGTTACGGCGCGCCTCGCCGAGCCCTTCTCGAGGTCGAGGATCTGGACGTCGCAGAGGCCGTTCCGCCAGATGCAGGAACCAAGCGTCCGACCGCTGGGGCTCAGGACCAGCGCGTGGCGAAGGGGGGTCCCGGGCGCGGGCGTCGGACCATTCGGGTCGGCGGTGACCGACTCCGGAAGGATGACTTCGCTGACGGCGCCGTCCGCAAGCGAGATGGCCGCGACGCCTGGCACCACGCCCGGCTTGTCGGTGGAAGGTGCCGCGACGTATGCGGTGTCGGCACCCATGACCCCACTTGCGATCGCGCCTGGGAGGTCCGCCGACGCGATCACATCACCGGTGGACACGTCTCGCACGATCACCGTCGAGGAGGTCACGAGGCCAGATGGAGCGGCCGCCCCGTAGCGAACGCTGAGGACGCGACCGGCGGAGGCTGCGAGGGGGAACTCGCCCCCGGGTAGTACGAAGTGGTGGCGTCCGTCGAGGGTCCCCGCGACGTACCCGGCTCCCTCGACCTCGTTGAGGGTGACCCACGTGCGGTTGGTGAGGCCCTCCGGCAGCGGCGGCGGGGTCGGGGTAGGCGGTGCCGAGACGGGGGTGGCGGTGGCTGGCAGCCCCGGCGTGGCCGGTGGTGGCGATCCCTGGGCCGATGCGCCGGCGGTCGGGGACGGGCCCGCCGGCCCGGCGAACGAGGCCTGCAGCGCGAGTCCGACCACGACCACGACGATCACGGCCGCAAGGATCGGAGTCAGACTGAGGAACCCGGCTGTGGGCCGCCCGGAATGCTTCTGCTGCATCGTCTCCCCCCTGACGGCTCGTCGGCGTGCCTGGTGTGGTGCCCACACGTCTGCTGCTCAGGATGAACCTGCTGTCAAATGGCGATTGACTGTGACTTCCTCATCTTGGCGGCGGTCTCGCGGTTCGCGAAAGGCAACGACTCGGCGCCGTGTTCAGCGGCGAACGCCGCCAGCAGATCGGCCTCCGACCCCGTCGGGCCACCCGACTCGGCCCACCACACCTCGAGCCCGGCGAGGACCGACAGGGTCTTGAGCCAGTGGCCGCCAGCATGCGGGCGCGGGTCGCCGAGCGGCGTCGCGTAGAAGTCGCCGATGCGCCCACCAACGTCCTTGCCGGCCCGGCCGACATACACCACCCGCTCGTCCCTGAATCAGAACGCCCGGAGCCGGGAGCAGAGCGACGCGAGCGTGGCCGGCACGCCGTCGACACAGATGCCGGGCACGCGCCTGATCCACGCCTCCACTGCGGGCTCGTCGATCGGCGCGGCGGGCAGCGGGTCGGGGGTCGCGATGACGTAGACGCCCGGACGCCGGCAGCGCACGGGTGTGCCCCACGCGACAGGACCGTCCGCCTCCAGCGCGGCCGCGGCGAAGACCGAGGGAGGGCCGGCCACGCCTATCGCACCCAGCCCATCCACGGCGCGCACGCCCGCCGCCACACCTCGCCCGCGGGCAGCGCGCCAGCCGCGACGCGCCGGAACGGAATGCCAACCAAGAGGAGATCGAGCGACGCTTCTCCCTCGACTCGCCGATGCGATGGATCTACATCGTGATGCCGAGCGGCTCGGCGGACCCGGACCGATGCCTCGCTTGGCGGTTCGAGGTGGCGCCGGAGTTGCGGTGGCTCGACGCTTCGATCGCCGAGATCGAGGACGTGGTCGGCCAACGGCTCGCGCCGTTACCACCGCACGACGACCTCCTGTGGCGCGTAGTGACGGCTGGCGGCGATCTGGAGGATCAGATCGAGGAGCCTGTCTACCAGGCCATCCCTGTCGGCGCACTGCCGCCACCGCACGCCCCGTGGAAGTGCGCCCTCGCCGCACGGTTCGAGGCGATGAAGGCCGACCTCGGCGACGCCCACGTCAGCAATGAGGACCTCGCCGTCATCGGCGAGCAGTTCGTCGCTAGCCTCACCCCTGACGATCGGGCGACGTGCCCCTACCACCAAGCGGACTGGCGCTTGATCGCCGACGAGAGCGTCCGGATCCTCGAGCATTCGGCCTCGACCGATCGAGAGGATCTAGCGAACCTCGCCAGGAGCTCGCCTCTTCCGCCGGCCGATCTTCGGTGGCTCGTCTCGCTGTTTCAGGATCCCGTTGTGGCGCATGACCACTCGTACGGCAATGGCCAGCACCGAGGGTGTGCCATCCGTTTCAGCGGCGCGACGCATGCGGCCGTCGTTCGCGGGTTCCGGACACGTCAGGTTGACCCGGGCGTGTGGGTCTACCGGGGCGACGGATAGCGAGTCACCTCCGAGGTGCCCGTCCCGCTGACCGTGCGGGGCATCCTGCCACGTCCAGTGGTCCGAGCGTCGATCGCGCCGACGGACCACACGCCGGGGCCCGGGGTCAAGCTCGGCGCGCCCACGATCCACGGGGCCGGCAGCGCCTCCAAGACCAGATCCCAGGCGCGATCGCGATCGGTCATCGGTCGAGCCTACGACTCGCCGCGGCCAGCTCGCTTGGCGCAGGCCCAGCCGGAGCCCGGCGACCATCTTTGCTGTAGCCTCCGATCGTGGACCTGGAGATGGCTCGGGGCGCCGCGGCGTTGGCCGTCCCCGATGCGGTGACGACGATCGCGTTCGAGACGGATGCGGCGATGGACGGAGATCTGTCGCGCGCCGCCGAGCTCGCGCTCGAGGAACTCGAGGCGATCCGCGCGGCCGAGCGCGAGGCGGGCCACCGGTTTCACAAGGGCCACGCCCTGCACAACCGCGGCGCCGCGATCATCGCCGCCGACAGCGCCGCGGCCCGTCGGTTCTTCTACGGCGCCTACGTCGAGGACCTCCGGACCTTCCCCGACGACACCGAGCAGCAGTGGCCGTCGCGCCGAACGATCCAGGCGCTCTGGGGGGACACGGACGCAGCGCTGGCTCGGCTCGCCGAGCTCGGCCGGGACAACACCGACGATCCGCTGACTGTGGCCGAGCGATACGAGACGACCGAGGACGACCTCCCGCCGTTCCGGGGCGGGGCGATGTGGGGCATTCGCAAGCTCAAGATCCTCGATGGCCTCAACGCGAGCCAGCTCGTCTTCGTCGGCGGCGGCTACGCGTCGCCCGAGGGCATCGTGGCCCTCCGCCAGGCCGTCAGCGATGTCGGGCTCCTGCCGGTCGTCGTGGCCGAGTTTGAGGAGTTCGACAAGGCCTACCCGAAGTCTGAAGCCCTCATGAGGCGCTGCTCGCTCGGGCTCATCGACGTCTCACGACCCGAAGCTGGCTGGCGCGAGGAGATCGGCATTGCTGAGCGCCTCGGCCTGTCGCTCTTCCTCGGCCACATCGCGTGGTCGAGCGGCGATCCGCCGCACCTCAATGACATGACCGCCGGCAACCTCGAGCGCCACGATCTGAAGTCAGTCGGCACCGTCTCAGCCGCGCAGCTCCGGAGTGAGGCCGCGAAGTGGCTGCGGGCGCACATCCCGATCCGCCCGGCGAGCCCGGGGCCGACCCACGTGAGGCCCGACCTCGGCCCGTCAGCGATGGGGACCGCGACGAGGGGCTTCGCGATCGGCTCGAACACGCCCTTCATGGGCAAGCCCCAGTTCCCGGTCGGCGATCTTGACGCGCCGGCGGCGGTTCCGTCGGGCGGCTGGGGCCCGATCGAGACCGTCTACGACCCGGGCATCGCCCCGGAGTACAAGCTCGTCGACGGCAAGATGGTGAGGATCGAGCCGACACCGCCCGACTATGGCGACCTAGTCAAACGCCTCGAGGAGAGCCGCAAGAAGTCGGCCGACGAGTCCGGGCAGGAGTAGCCCGCCGGGCTCGCCCGCGGTCAGTCGTCCTGGATATCGCCCTTCGGCGCCATCGCCCTCTTCGCGCGGCGGACCTCGGACTCGCGGATCAGGTACATGCCGTGTTCGGTGCCGATTCGCTCGGCGATGAGCCGGCCCTGGCGGATCCTGAGCTGGATCGAGGCGTCGCTGCGGTTGAACGCGCGGCCGACCACCGACTCCGACCGACCGCTGTACCACTGGTTTCACAGGGGCCGGATCCGCCGTGGCTCGTACGCCATCGTCCCGGAGCTCGTCACCGCGATCCGCACCTTCATCGGCGGCTGGAACGAGCGCCTGCCACCCATTCACCTGGACCCGGACGGCCGACGAGATCCTGCCGCACGCCCGTAAACGGGAGTCAGACGCGGGACACTAGCGGCTTCACGCCGGTCGCGCCGCTCTACCGCGTGGAGCACGCCTTCGCGCGTCTCGGTCGCTGGCTGCGGCTGTCGCGCCTGCTACGAGGGCACGTCCGAGAGCGCCCGAGCCTGGCCGAGGTCGCCGGGCGTCGCTATCCCCGCATCTTGACGCGAGGCGCGAGAGTCAGCGCCTCCCTCTCGCCGCCCTGCGGCCTGCCGTCGAGCTTCTCGGCCCCCTTCTCGAAGGCGTACCAGGAACCGGTCGGGTCGGCATCGGTCGGGGTTGGCTCGCCGAGCATCCGGCAGAGATCGCCGAAGTGGGACTGGGCCGAGGCCCGCTCGCCGGTCGTCACGCCGCGCCACTTCGCGGCGAACTCGGAGGGGGTCATCCGGGCGCCAGGTCGAGGGTCCCCATGGCGGCGAGGATAGCGGCTGCGGGGCGGTGACGATCGGGGTATCGCAGAACTCCGAAGAGCGGGCGCTCGACCCGGCCCTCGTCGCAAGGCGCCAGGTCGCACCTTCGGTTCGCCGTCGAGCGATCAGTGATCGCCGCCCAGCCGGTCGGCGCCGATGCGTGGCGTCACGGAGTGCGTGGCGGTCTCAACTCCGGGTAGTTGCGCCTCCTCCGAAGCCGTAACCCCGCCTTCGGGGATGCCCCTGCACACTGAGGGCATCTGACTCGGGACTCGCTCTCGTGGAGGAACGCTCGGATCACCGGATCCATGTACCGTCTCTCCAGCCGATGGACGAGCACGACAAACGGGAGTACGAGCTTCAGCTCGAGAAGGTCATGCAGCTCCATGATGTCGGCCGGCTTGCGGAGACTGCTGCCGCGCCCTCCGGGCAAAACCCCGACTTCGATCCAGTCGCGGTACTGCTCCACAGACCGGTCCCAGTGCGCCCACTCGCGGTCGATCCTGTACCTCGTCCGCCAGAAGGCCTTGCGAACGGAGTCGATGTGCAGTCCGGTGAGGCATGCCGCGGCTTCGAGAGCGTGGTTTGACGAGTGACCAGCATGGTCCTTCCAGTCGCGGAGCAGCCGCAGTTCGAGCTCACTCGGGAGGCCATAGGCCCGCGAGTCTCTCGGCCTCATGGGCGACTCGCGGATACACAACCGGAGTTGGCCCGCAGACCCGGGACGGAGGCGTGATGCGGACGGCCGCTCCTGCGTCCTTGCGGGACAGACCGTGGTTCGCCTGGGTCTTGTCGTGCTTCGCATATATCACGCATTGCACCGCTGCACTGCGGGATTGATGCGATAAAAAGAAGAGGACCCCGCAGCAGCGAGGTCCTTTCCGGAGCACCTGTCATGCGCTCCCCTTAGGGAGCTGCTGGTAAAGAGTCAAGTTACCCACCTCGAAATAGCGTGGGGACCCTCGCGGCCTAAGGTACAACGCGCCGTCAAGGGGGGCTCGCACCTGCACAATGCAGCTCGGCGCAGCTCGGCGTTCGGGCCCCTTCGCCTTGGGAGATGAGGACGGGGAGATCGGCCGCGCTGCCTGAACCGATGGCCGCTTTCAATCGGACATGACAGGTGTCCGCAGCGGCCAAGTCAATGTCAGTCCGACAATCCTCCCGCGGAGGCGGGCGTCAGGAGGGAGTGGTGGAGATGGGGGAGAGTCGAACTCCCCGTCCGAAACCCGTGACCCGGACCCACTACGAGCGTGTCCGATGCTTGATCTCGACCGGCCCACCCCCATCGGCAGGAGCGCTGACCGGCCCAGCTACGTGTCCCTAGATCGGGCTTCGCTCCCGGCTACGCGGCGCTTGCCGGGGCTGCACCTCCGCTGAGTGACGCTTCCACGGCCCACGGAGGGGAGGCCGCTTCCACGCTCACCTTACCGCCTAAGCGGCGAGGGCGAGAGCAGGCTGCTTGTTGGCAGGTACTTCGGTTTGCCGCCTTTTGTCGAGGCCAGAGCGGCATCCTCGGCTCGCGTTCCCGGGCTGCGGGGCCCCGTCGAGACCACGCATCCCCACCGATCGGAGCGGCGCACCGGCCGTCCCGCGCCGGCCTCACGACCGGCGGTCCCCATTCTACCCCGGGTTCGGTCGGGGTCCCCGGCAGCGGGCCGGCGATACCATCCGTCCGACACGCCGGAGGTGCCCGATGTACGACGTCGCCAGCGATCTCACCGCCGCCCTCGCGGCCGGACCCGACGCCCTGGAGGGGCTCCTCGCCGTGGTCGACGACGACCTCGCTCGGCGTGCCCGGGGCGGCGACGAGGGCTGGAGCGTCGTCGAGGTCGTCTGCCACCTGCGCGACGCGGAGGAGCGGGCGCTCGAACGGCTGCGGGCGATGCGCGACGAGCGGGAGCCCTTCCTCCCGGCCTACGACCAGGACGCCTGGGCGATCGAGCGCGGGTATGCCGGCGAGGACCTCCACCGCGCGTTCGTCGCGTTCACCGCGCACCGGAGGGCGGTCGTGGCCGACCTGCGGGCCCTCCAGCCGGCGGGGTGGGCGCGGGCGGGCCGCCACGAGGAGCAGGGCCGGATCACGGTGGAGAACCACGCCATCCACATGGCCACCCACGACGTCCAGCACCTCGCCCAGATCGCCCGGGCGCTTCGCGAGGCGCGGGCGCGGTGACGGGGTCGCCAGGCCGGCCGACGGCCGGGCGCGGTGCCCGGGCGGACGCCGGCCACGTCGTCCGGGCGGCGACACCGGCCGACGCCCCGGCCATCGCCGCCATCTACAACGAGGGGATCGAGGAGCGCACCGCCACCTTCGAGACGCGGCACCGGACGGCGCAGGACGTCGCGGCCTGGAGCGACGGTCGCCATCCGGTCGTGGTGGTCGCGGATCCGGCCGGCGAGGTCGTCGGCTTCGCCGCCACCTTCGAGTACCGCGCCCGGGCGTGCTACGCCGGCGTGGCGGAGTTCTCGGTGTACGTGGCCGGCGCGGCCCGCGGCCGCGGCGTCGGCCGGCTGGCGATGGAGGCCCTCCTGGCAGCGTCGGCCGAGGCGGGTCTCTGGAAGCTGGTCTCGCGCGTCTTCGTGGAGAACGAGGCCAGCCGGCAGCTCCTTCAGGGACTCAGCTTCCGCGAGGTCGGCACGTACGAGCGGCACGGGCGCCTCGACGGGCGCTGGCGCGACGTGGTGATCGTGGAGCGGCTCCTGCCGGCCGCATTCACCGAGGCGCTCGAGGCCTGAGCTCGCGGCTCGCCGCCGCTACCTGCCTCGGCGGGCGTCGGCCAGCTCGCGGGCGATGTCGCGGCGGGCCTCGCGTTCGGCGATGTCGCGGCGGCGATCGTGGAGCTGCTTGCCGCGGGCCAGGCCGACCTCCAGCTTGGCGTGGCTCCGGTCATCGATGTAGAGCCGCAGCGGCACGAGGGTCAGGCCCTTCGCCTTCGTCTTGCCGAGCAGCTCGTCGATCTCGTCCCGGTGGAGGAGCAGCTTGCGCGTCCGCTTCGCCTCGTGGTTGAGCCGGTTCCCGCCGGCGTACGGGGCGATGTGAGCGCCGACGAGCCAGGCCTCTCCCCGCTCGATCCGGGCGTAGGCCTCCTGGAGGCTGACGTGGCCGGCCCGGATCGACTTGATCTCGGTCCCCGTCAGCACGATGCCCGCCTCGAAGGTCTCCTCGATGAAGAACTCGTGGCGGGCCTTTCGGTTCTGGGCGATCGTCTCTTCGCCCATCGGTCGGGCTCCTTCGGTGGCGGTGGTGCGGGCGGGACGCCGCGCATCATGGCGCAGGCGATCCCCGGACGCACGAACGCCGGTCCGATCGGACCGGCGTTCGAACGCGTTTCAAGTTGCCCCACCCGCGGGTGGCGTCCGTCAGGCGGCCGCTCCCTGCGAGGTGGTGCAACGACGCTGACTACTGTCCGTCACTGCACATCACCTCCTTTCGGTCGGGCGAACCGTACAGGAAGCCGCGGAATCTGGCAAGGACCTCGGCCCCCCGCGCCGGCCTACGCCGCGCGGAGCTGGACGACCGTCGAGCCCGTCGCCGCGTCGAGGACGTCGAGCGCGGCGTCGACATAGGGATCGCCCGTCGAGCCCGGCTCGCCGGCCCCCGCGCTCGCGGTCGGGACGACGACGTCGGGGGTCAGGCCCGTGTGGTGGATCCAGCGCTTGTCGGGTGTCAGCCACTTGGCGATCGTGAGGCGGAAGCCGCCCGACTCGGCCGTGAGGTCCACCCACTGCTGGATCGTGCCCTTGCCGAACGTCGTCTCGCCGACGAGTGTCGCCCGCTTCGTGTCCTGGAGCGCGCCGGCCACGATCTCGCTCGCGGAGGCGCTGCCGCCGTTGACCAGGACCGCCACCCGGATCCCGGGATCGGTCGCCGCCCCGCCGGGCTCGGCGTCGGTCTCCACCTGGGTCCCGTCGGCGGCCTCCTCCCAGAAGATCGGTCCCTGACCGATGAACTGGCTGGCGATCGATCGCGCGGCCGTGACGTAGCCGCCCGGGTTGTCGCGGAGGTCGACGATGAACTTGCCGACGCCTGCCTCGCGGGCGGCCCGGAGGGCCGTCTCCAGCTGCCGCGCCGCGTTGTCGGAGAAGCCCGCGATCCTCAGGTAGGTCACCGTCCCGCCGGCCAGCTCGCGGACCTCCACCTGGCGCTGGACGATGGTGTCCCGGACGATCGTCAGGTCGAACGGCGGGCCGTCGCCGCGGACCAGCGTGATGACGACCGACGTCCCCTTGGGCCCGCGGATCCGCGCGATCGCCGCGTCGAGCGTCAGGCCGTCCACGGGCGTCCCGTCGACCGCGGTCAGGACGTCGCCCGCCAGCACGCCGGCATGCTGCGCCGGGGAGCCGTCGATCGGCGAGACGACGACCATCCGGCAGGTCGGGCCGATGGTGGCGCAGGTCGCCGCGCCGGCGTCGGTGGAACGCGCGGTCACCTCCGCGCCGATCCCCGAGAACTCGCCGGCGACGTCCTCGCGGGCCTTCTGGAGCTCTTCCGGGCTCATGTACGAGGAGTACGGGTCGTCGAGCGCCCCGATCATCCCGTCGATGGCGCCCTGGACGAGCTTCTGGCGATCGATCTCGCCGACGTAGCTCTTGGTGATCGACTCGTAGACGTCCCAGAACGGGGCGAACAGGTCTGCCTCGGCCGCCGGGGTCCCCGGGGTGGTCGCGGTGCGGGCGCCCAGCGAGAAGCCGGACAGGAAGAGGGCGCTGCCGGCCAGCATGGCGACGACGACGATCGCGACCTGCAGCGACCCGATCCGCCGGCGGGCCGGGTTCCCGGCGGTGGGGGCCGGGGCCGGCTGGCCAGCCGGCAGCTCGGCGGCGGGAGCCTGGGCAGGCGCACCCGGCTGGCGGTCCTGTGGTTCGATCATCGGCGGATCCTGGGGGGTGCGGCGCGCCGGTCGGCGCGAGGGTGAAGCGTACATCGGCCGTCGGCCACGGGCCCTCGGGCGCCGGTCGCCCGGGTGCCTGGGACTGGATCCGCCGCCAACGTCGGCCGGCCGACCCGGTCCGGCTGGCTACTTCGTCAGGTAGCTCCGCACGGAGATCCAGGAGCCGAGGACGCCGACCCCGAGGCCCGTTCCCCCCACCAGGAGCACGACGTCGCGGGCCAGCGTCCCGAGCTGCAGCGGCAGGACCCGGAAGAAGCCGTACATGAGCTCGCTGACCGGGGGCGCCAGGAGGGCCAGGATGCCGAGCGCGAGGGCCGCCCCCAGGAGCCCGACGATGGCCCCCTCGAAGATGAACGGCCAGCGGATGAAGGCGTCGGAGGCGCCGACGAGCCGCATGATCTCGATCTCCTCGCGGCGGGCGACCACGGCGAGCCGGATCGTGTTCACGATGATGAAGAGCACGACGAAGCCCACCAGGACGAGGACCACGAAGCCGCCGGTCCGCAGGACGTCCGTCACCGACGTCAGGCGCTGGATGAGCTGCTGGACCTCGACGACGTCCTCGACGACCTCCTCGTGCGACGAGAGCAGGTCCACCACCGGCTGGTACTCCCGGGGGTCGACGAGGCTGACCTCCAGGCTGGCCGGCAGCGGGTTGCGGTCGAGGTACCCGGTGAGGTCCACCTGGTTCCGTTCCCGCAGGCGCTGCCGGAAGCGGGCCAGGGCCTCCTCCTTGGAGACGTAGCGCACCGTCCGGACCTCGGGGAGGGCGGCCACCTCGGCCGCGAGCGCCTGCGCCTGGACGGCCAGCACGGGGTCTGCCCCGGCGACGTCGCGCAGGTCGGCCACGATCTCGACCTTCTCCTCGACGTAGGCGACGCCGGCCACGAGGCCCGCCTGGAGGAGCCAGAAACCCGCCAGGAGGAGGAGCATCAGGAGCATCGTCGCGATGGCGGCGAGGCTCATGAGCGCGTTGCGCCGGATCCCCTGCAGCGCGCGACCGATGCTGAAGGCCAGGAAGCGGGGGAAGCCGACGATCGCGGTCAGGTCGCGCTCCTCAATCCTCGCGGTGGTAGCCGCCGACCCCGTCGCGGACGATCCGGCCTTCCTCCAGGGCGACGACGCGCCGCCGGAGCGAGGTCACGACATCGGCGTTGTGGGTCGCCATGAGGACGGTGACGCCGAGCTCGTTGATGCGGAGGAGCAGCTGGATGATCTCCCACGAGATCAGGGGATCGAGGTTGCCCGTCGGCTCGTCGGCGATGATCAGGCGCGGATCGTGGACGAGGGCCCGGGCGATCGCCGTCCGCTGCTGCTCGCCGCCGGAGAGGGTCGTGGGAAGCTGCTCGGCCTGGGGGCTGAGGCCCACGACGGCGAGGGCGCGGTCGACGGCCGGCCCGATCCGCCCCCGCGGGGTCCCGGTGACCTCCAGGGCGAAGGCGACGTTCTCGCGCACCGTTCGCGTCGGCAGCAGCTTGAAGTCCTGGAAGACGATGCCGATCCGGCGGCGGAGCTCGGGCACCCGGCGTCGGGGCACGCGGAGGAGGTCCTGGCCGTCCACGATGAGCTCGCCGGCGGTCGGCAGCTCGTCGCGGATGAGGAGCCGGAGGAGCGTGGACTTGCCGGCCCCCGACGGGCCGACCAGGAAGACGAACTCACCCTCGCCGAGGGCCAGGTCGATGTCGCGGAGGGCGACCTTGCCGTTGGGGTAGGTCTTCCCGACGCCGCGGAGGGCCAGGACCGCGCGCGCGGCCGTCCCCGCTCCCGGCGCCGTGTCGCTGCCGGCGGCGGGAGCGGCGGCCGTCGGGGGGAGGGCGGCGCTCGTCACGATCCGCCCGAGGCTACCACCGCGGCCCGGGTGCTGCCGACGGGGCGGACCTCGCTGGAGTGGCGGATCTCGCCGGAGGGGCGGACCTCGCCGACGGCCGCGGCCGGGCGGAGACCGCCCTCACAGGACGGCGAGCGTGATCGGCAGGTAGCGCCCGAAGTCGGCGAACGGGCGGTCCCAGCACAGGAGGGCCGGGAAGTCCTCGAGCCGCAGGCCGGCCCCGAGGAGCGCCGTGACAGCCGGCCCGGCGGCCCCCGGGACCCACGCCGAGAAGGCCCCGGCCGGCGTCACCGCCCCCATGAGGTGGCCGAGCACGCCGGGGAAGAGGGCGTCGTCGCGGACGGCGACCGGCCCGAGGCGCCCGACCGGCGAGGTGTAGCCGTACCCGAGCACCGTACCGTCGCCCAATTCGTAGAGGTACCCGAGGCGGCCCGCCGCCCCGAGATAGGCGTGGTCCTCCGGATGGGCGTAGCCGAGGAGGGCCACGTCGAGGGTCGCCAGGGCCGCGGCCAGGTGACGCGGCCCTGGGCCGTCGGACGACCCGGCGGACAGCACCTCGAACGGCACGGCCCGCACGTCGGCGGGCAGCGAGGGGAGCGGGCGGCCGTCCGGCCGCCCCACCAGCTCGAGGACCGGGACGCGGGGCACGATGCCGTGCCGCGCGTACAGCGCGTTGGAGACCGGCTGCGCGGCGTCGGTGCAGGTTGCCAGGGTCGCGGCGTCGCCGGGCGCGGGCAGGACCGCGTCGAGCAGCGCCCGACCCAGGCCCCGGGCCTGCTCATCGGGGTGGACGAACAGCATCGACAGGAACCAGACGTGGGCCCGCCGCACGGCCGAGGCGAAGGCGACGACGCGACCGCCGCCCTCGTCCTCCCTCGCGGCGACGAGGAAGCGCTCCGGATCGGTGGTCCGGAGGTGGTCGAGGAGGGCGACGAGGGGTCCGGGGGCGGCGATCATCGGCGCCCGGCCGACCCGGAGCCCGTAGCCGTCCAGGCCGGCCCGCCAGACGTCGGCGCAGGCAGGCAGGTCGTCTCGACCGGCCGGCCGGACGCGGATCCCGCCGCCGATCGGCGTCCCGCCGCCGATCGAGGTCACGCCGGCTCGATCGCGCCCGCAAGCGGCGCCCCGGTCGCCTCCCGCTCGAGCTCGGCCTGCATGAAGACGTCGAGGTCGCCGTCGAGGATCGCCGCCGTGTTGGAGGTCTCCTGGCCGGTCCGGTGGTCCTTGACCATCTGGTAGGGGTGGAGGACGTAGCTGCGGATCTGGTTTCCCCAGCCGGCCTCCACGTGCTCGCCCTTGAGGCGGCGGATCTCGAGCTCCTTCTCCTCGAGGGCGCGCTCCAGGAGCCGCGCCTTGAGGACCTTGACGGCCGTCTCCTTGTTCTGGGTCTGCGACCGCTCGTTCTGGCTCTGGGCCACGATCCCCGTCGGGAGGTGGGTCAGGCGCACGGCCGAGTCGGTCTTGTTGACGTGCTGGCCGCCGGCGCCCTGGCTGCGGAACGTGTCGACCCGGACCTCGTCCCAGTCGAGCTCGATCTCGACGTCGTCGTCCACCTCGGGCAGGACCTCGACGAGGGCGAACGTCGTCTGGCGCCGCTTCTGGGCGTCGTAGGGGCTGATCCGGACGAGCCGGTGGACGCCCCGCTCGGCGCGCAGCCAGCCGTAGGCGCGGCGGCCGTCGACCTCGACCGTGACGCTCTTGAGCCCGGTCTGCTCGCCCTCCGTCTGGTCGACGACCTCGGTCCGGAAGCGATGTCGCTCGGCCCAGCGGAGGTACATCCGGAGCAGCATCTCCGCCCAGTCGGTCGCCTCGGTGCCGCCCGCGCCCGCGCTGATCGAGATGATGGCCCCGCCGCGGTCGTACTCGCCGGAGAAGAGGAGGGCGGTCCGCTCGTGCTCGTAGGTCGTCCGCAGGCCGGCCACGTCGCGCTCGATCTCGGCCAGCATCTCCGCGTCGTCGACCTCCGAGGCGAGGTCGTAGAGCTCGTCGAGGCTCGTCGCGCGGGCCTCGAGATCGCGCCACAGCTCGACCTCCGTGCGCAGGCCGTCGGCCTCGCGAAGGACCTTCTGGGCATGCTGCTGGTCGTCCCAGAAGCTCGGCCCCGCGGTCAGGGCCTCGAGATCGGCGAGCCGGGATTCGCGAGCGGCGAGGTCAAAGACGCCCCGAGGTCGCGCGGATCCGCTCGACGAGGTCGCGAAGCTCGGCCCGATCCACCTAGATCCGGCCTCGCGCGTCCTGGAGCAGGATCGGCCGCAGCTCGATCAGCCGGAGCGCTGTCTTGCTGCGGGCGACGACGGGGTTCACGCAGGGGCAGTAGCCGTTGTGCGGGCAGACGCCGCAGTTGCCGTCGCAGTCGAGGGCGGCGGCGTAGCTGCAGGAGCGGCAGTCGCGCTCGCACGCGATGAGATCGACGAAGGTGGCGTCCTCGACCTGCTTCACGACTCCCTCGCTTCGACGGGTTTCGGCGTGCGGCGAAGCGGCGGCCCGACAGCTGGGGTCACCGGGTGCGCTCGCCGCATGCGTGCGCAGCATCGGTTGGAGTATAGGCGCGGAACTTCGACCGGCCAAGAGGGAGTTTTCAGCCCGGCGACGGCCCTTGACCACCGCTGCCGCGGCGCCGGGACGGCCATTGACGACGGCGGTCGCAGGAGCCGTGGGGGGCCGGGACGCAGCCCCGCCCGCCCTCAGGGGCTGGTGGCTGCCGACAGCTCCGGCGTCGGACGGCCGACGATGCCGTACCAGGCCAGCGCGCCCAGCTCGTGGAGCGCGGCGTCGAGCCGGCGCTCCACCGTGCTGTCGGAGGGCGAGTCGGTCGCCGGCGAGCCGTGGGCGTCGATCCCCAGGTCCTTGGCGATCCGGAGCACCCGCAGCATGTGCATCCGGTCCGAGACGAAGAGGGTCGGCCCCGCCCCGCGCGCGCGGAGGATCCTGTCCACGGCCTCGAGCGACTCCTGCGTGGAGCGGCCCTGGTCCTCCATGAGGACGGCCTCGCGCGGCACGCCCTGCGAGATCGCGTAGTCGCGCGCCGTGGCCGCCTCGGTCGTCCGGTCGCCCTCGCGTCCGCCGCCGGTCATGACCAGGACGGGGGCGCGGCCCTCCCGCCACAGGGCGACGGCGTGATCGACCCGCGCCTTGAGGACCGCGGACGGACGCCCGTCGTACTGGGCCGCGCCGAGGACGACGATCGCGTCGGCGGTCCCGACCTGGGCGGCCTCGTCCACCTCGCCGCGCTGCCAGATGCGCACGGTGGCGTAGGCGGTCACGGCGGCCGCGCCCAGGACGCCGAGGATCGCGACCGCGGCGAGCGTACGGCCGGCCGACGGGCGGCCGGCGGCGCTCACCGGCCGTGACACTTCTTGTACTTGAGCCCCGATCCGCAGTAGCACGGGTCGTTGCGGCCCAGCTTGGCGCCCGGGCCGCCGCCGGCGGATGGCGCCGCGGCGCGGTCGCCGACCTGCTGCTGCATGGCCCGGATCGCCGGGCCGCTGGGGAGTCCCCGCGCCGTGACGCCCCCGGCGCTCGTCGTCGAGGCGGCGGCGGGCTCCCGGCGCGGCCGCCGGCCGCCCGCGGCGAGCGCCGTCGCGCCGGCCGCCAGGCTAGCCGCCAGCTGCGACTCGTCGGGCGTCGGCTGTGCCGGCTCCCTCACGATCTGGACCCGGAAGATGGTCGTCGCGACCTGGTGCCGGATGAGGGACCCGAGCTGGTCGTAGAGGCTGAAGGCCTCCTTCTTGAACTCGTTGAGCGGGTCCTGCTGGGCATAGCCGCGGAGACCGATGCCGCGCCGCATGTCGTCGAGCTCGGTGAGGTGCTCGACCCACAGCGCGTCGATGGTGCGCAGGAGGACCAGCCGCTCGACCATGGCCCAGTCGGCCTCGCCGACCTCGGCCTCCTTCGCGTCGAGGCGGGCATCGGCGAGCTCGCGCAGGTGGGTCGCCAGGGCGTCGCGACTGCCGACCTCCCAGAGGTCGTCCTCGGAGGTCCCGGGCCCGTCGAGGCCCATCGCCCGGAGCGCCTGGGCCAGGCCCTCGATACCCCAGTCGTCGGTGTGCTCGCCGGCACAGAACTGGTCGAGGAGCGCCTCGATCTCCTCGTCGAGGAAGGCCCGCACCGTGTCGGTGAGGTCCTCGTTGTGGAGGACCTTGTCGCGCTCCGCGTAGATCGTCTCGCGCTGCTTGTTGATGACGTCGTCGAACTCGACGACGCGCTTGCGGATGTCGAAGTTGAAGCCCTCGACGCGGCTCTGGGCGCTCTCGATCGTCTTGCTGACCAGGCGCGACTCGATGGCGACGTCGTCCTCGAGGCCGAGGCGCTCCATGAGGCCCGCCACCCGATCGGAGGCGAACCGCTTCATCAGGTCGTCCTCGAGGGACAGGTAGAAGCGGGACGAGCCGGGGTCGCCCTGGCGGCCCGCGCGGCCGCGGAGCTGGTTGTCGATCCGCCGGCTCTCGTGGCGCTCCGTGCCGATGATGTGCAGCCCGCCGGCTGCGACCACGACTTCGTGCTCGGCGTCGCAGCGAGCCTTCGCCTCCCGGAAGACCTCGTCGTGGGTGGCCTGGTCGACCTCGGCCGGGTTGATGCCTCGCTGGTGGAGCAGCTCCGAGGTGAGCCCGGCCGGGTTGCCGCCGAGCTGGATGTCGGTCCCCCGGCCGGCCATGTTCGTGGCGATCGTCACCGCGCCGCCGCGTCCCGCCTGGGCGACGATCCCCGCCTCCTTCTCGTGGAACTTGGCGTTCAGGACCTCGTGCTTCACGCCGCGCCGCCGGAGCAGCTCGCCGAGGATCTCCGACTTCTCCACCGAGACGGTGCCGACGAGGACGGGCCGCCCGGCCGCCGTCATCTCCTCGATCTCGTCGATCAGGGCGCTGAACTTGCCGTTCTCGTTGCGGAAGACGAGGTCGGCGTCGTCCTGCCGGATCATCGGCTCGTTGGTCGGGATGGCCACGACCTCGAGGCTGTAGATCTTGTGGAACTCCTCGCCCTCGGTCATCGCGGTGCCGGTCATGCCGGCCAGCTTCTCGTAGAGGCGGAAGTAGTTCTGGAAGGTGATCGTCGCCAGCGTCACCGACTCCCGCTGGACGCGCAGGCCCTCCTTGGCCTCGATCGCCTGGTGGAGCCCCTCGCTCCAGCGGCGACCCGGCATCTGGCGGCCGGTGAACTCGTCGACGATGACGATCTCGCCTTCCTTGACGAGGTAGTCCTTGTCGCGGCGGTAGAGGGCATGGGCGCGAAGCGCCTGCTCGAAGTGGCGGGCCAGCCGGGGGTCGGCGTCGTAGAGGTTGGGCACCCCCAGGAGCCGCTCCATCTTGTCCACGCCCTCCTCGGTCGGGGAGACGGCGCGGTCCTTGAGGTCGACGAAGTAGTCGCCGCCCTCCTCGGCCCCCTCGGGGCGAG
The DNA here is from genome assembly GCA_963821235.1 of uncultured Chloroflexia bacterium. GTDB lineage: Bacteria > Chloroflexota > Limnocylindria > Limnocylindrales > CSP1-4 > CTSoil-043. The sequence goes on along the minus strand of CAWGCS010000001.1, from coordinate 658,015 downwards.
GCAGGAGCTTCGGGACCAGGCGAGCGAAGGTGTAGTACAGGTCGGCCGACTCCTCGGCCTGGCCGCTGATGATGAGCGGCGTCCGGGCCTCGTCGATGAGGATGTTGTCGACCTCGTCGACGATCCCGAAGTAGCGCTCGCGCTGCACCCGCTGGTCGAGCTCGGTGACCATGTTGTCGCGGAGGTAGTCGAAGCCGTACTCGTTGTTGGTGCCGTAGGTCACGTCGGCCGCGTACGCCTCGCGGCGGGTCACCGGGCGCAGGTTGATGAGCCGCTCGTCGGTCGTCGGATAGCCCGGCTCGAAGACGTACGCCGTGTCGTGGACGATGATCCCGACCGACAGCCCCAGGAAGTGGTAGATCGGCCCCATCCACTGCGCGTCGCGCCGGGCGAGGTAGTCGTTCACCGTCACGATGTGGACGCCACGACCGGTCAGGCCGTTGAGGATGGCCGCCAGCGGGGCGACGAGGGTCTTGCCCTCGCCCGTCTTCATCTCGGCGATCTTGCCCTGGTGGAGCACCGCGCCGCCGATCAGCTGGACGTCGAAATGGCGCATCCCGAGCGTCCGCCGCATCGCTTCGCGGGCGCAGGCGAAGACCTCCGGCAGGACGTCGTCCATGGCCGCCTGGAGGCGCGCGTTCTCTTCCTTGCGGCGGGCCTTCTCGAGGTCGCGGCGGCGCTCCCGATCGGGCTGGTCGAGCTCGTCCTGCGTCGGACGGAAGGTGGCCTGCAGCTCCGCGAGCTCGGCGCGGATCTCGTTCGCGCGGGCCCGGATCTCGGCGTCGGACTCGCCCTTCAGGTCCGGCTCGAGCGCGTTGGCGGCGTCGACGAGGGGCTGGATCCGCTTGACTTCGCGGTCGTTGGAATCGACGAAACGGGAGAGGAATCCGAGAACCATGGCCGGGTCAGTATACGGGTGGGTCCGGGCGAGGGCCGTCGGGGAGCCTCGCCGGTCGCCCGCCGTCGCGAGCGCTGACCGCCGCTACTTCCAGAAGCCGCTGCCGTACCCGGCCACGAGGAGGACGAAGGTCAGCACGCCGAGCGCCAGCCAGAAGATGACCGCCACGGACGTCCGGGTCGGGTTCATCTCGGGGTTCTTCAGGGGCGCCGGGTTCCAGCGGGGCGACTCGAGCTGGTCGCGCCAGTCCTTCGGGGTCTCGGTCTGTGGCTCGAGGCCGCCCTGGCCGTCGGGCCGGTGGAGCTGGAGGGTCATCGGTCTCCGGGGCCGTTGGCCGGCCGTCGGCCGGCGGGCGTGGCTGCAGCGGCGGCCTCCGGGGCGGGCTCGGGGGGCTCCGCGGTGTCGGCTCGGCCATGGCGCTCCGGCGCGAGCACGCCCGCCTCGAGGTGGGCCCCGGTGCGGGCGTCGATGAGGTGCTCCACGCCGTCCTCCCACAGGATCATCTCCTGGGTGAGCGTCACCTCGGACGAGAAGAGGGCCCCGACCGACTCGCCGCGATGGATCCTCCGGATGGCCTCGCCGATGAGCGGGGCCACCGAGAGCGTGGTGATCTGCGGGAGCCGCTTCTCGACGGGCAGCGGGATCGAGTCGGTGAGGACCAGCTCGCGCAGTCCGGAGGCGGCGATCCGGTCGATCGCCGGGTCGGAGAGGACGCCGTGGGTGGCGCACGCCCAGATCTCGTCGACCCCCTCGCGCTGGAGCGCGCGGACGACCTCCAGCAGGGTCCCCGCGGTGTCGATCTCGTCGTCGACGATGATCGCCCGCCGGTTGCGGACCTCGCCGATGACGTTCATGACCTCGGCCCGGTCCAGGTTCCCGACGCGGCGCTTCTCGATGATCGCGAGCGGCGCGTCCAGCAGCTCGGCGAAGGTGCGGGCCCGCTTGGCGAAGCCGAGGTCGGTCACCACGACGGGGTTCTGGATCTGCTTCTGGCGGAAGTAGTTGGAGAGGAGATGGACGGCCGTCAGCTCGTCGACGGGGATGTTGAAGAAGCCCTGGATCTGGCCCTGGTGGAGGTCCAGCGAGAGGACCCGGTCAGCCCCGGCCACCGTGATCATGTCGGCGACGAGCCGGGCCGTGATGGGGACCCGCGGCTGGTCCTTCTTGTCGGAGCGGCCGTAGGCGTAGTAGGGCACGACGGCCGTGATCCGCCCCGCGCTCGCCCGCTTGAAGGCGTCGATCATGATCAGGAGCTCCATGATCGACTGGTTGACCGGCCGGCAGGTCGGCTGGACGAGGAAGACGTCCTTCTCCCGGACGTTGTCCAGGATCTTCACGAAGATGTTCTCGTTGGCGAACGAGAAGACCTCCGACTGGCCGAGGGGCAGCCCGAGGTAGCGGCAGATCTTCCGCGCCAGGCCCAGGTTGGCGTTCCCGCTGTAGACGTCGAACGAGTCGGAGTACACGGGCGTCTCCTCCGCACCGAACCCCCTCACGAGGCGGGGCCGCTCCCGGAGCTCGGGCCCGCATCGGGGTCGTCATTGTCCCCCATGCCCCCCCGCTCCGCCAGCCCCTCGCTGAAGGCGGCGATCCCGACCACCCGATCGCCCTCGTTCAGGCGCATCGTGATGACCCCTCGGGCCCCGGAGGAGTAGCGGTTGATGGAGTTCGTCTGCGTCCGGACGACCTGGCCGCCGGCGCTGATGAGGAGCAGCTCGTCGTCCGCCTCCGTGACCTGCTGGACGGCGGCCACGCGGCCCGTCTTGCGGCCCTCGAGCGGGATGAGCATCACGCCCTGGCCGCCGCGGTGCTTGCGCCGGAACTCGGAGAGGGCCACTCGCTTGCCGTAGCCAGTCTCGGTGAGCACGAGCAGGTCCCGCTCCGGCTGCACGACGCTCATGGAGACGACCTCGTCTCCGGCCCGGGCGAGCCGGATGCCGATCACGCCGGCCGCGTCGCGGCCCATGGCCCGGACCTCTGTCTCGGCGAAGCGGGCGAGCTTCCCGAGCGCCGTGGCGATGATCACGTCGTCCCGGCCGGCGGCGACGTCGACCCAGGCCAGCTCGTCGGTCTCGGCGAGGGTCAGCGCCCGGATCCCCGACGAGCGGACCTTCTCGAACTGCTCCAGCGGCGTCTTCTTGATGATCCCTTGCCGGGTCGCCATCACCAGGTACTTGCCGGCCTTGAAGTCGGGGACCACCAGGGTGGCCGTCGGGACCTCGCCGGCCTCGACCTGGACGCCCGGGAGGTTGATGATCGGGATCCCCTTCGCCTGCCGGCTGGCGTCCGGCACGGCGTGGACCTTGGCGCTGAAGACGCGTCCGCGGTTCGTGAAGAAGAGGGCCCAGTCGTGGGTGTTGGCGACGTGGAGCGAGTCGACCGCGTCCTCCTCGCGCGTCACGTGGCCGATGATCCCCTTCCCGCCCCGGCCCTGGCGGCGATACGTCGCCACCGGCTGGCGCTTGATGTAGCCGCGCCGGCTGATCGTCACGACGACGTCCTCGTCGGCGATCAGGTCCTCGTCCGTCATCTCCCGGCTGGAGTCGTCGACGACCCGCGTCCGCCGCTCGCCGGCGTACCGCCGCTTCAGCTCCAGGAGCTCGTCCTTGATGATCGCGAGGACCCGGGCCGGGTTGGCCAGGATGTCCTCCAGCTCGGCGATCTGCTGGATGACGGCGAGGTACTCGTCCTCGATCTTCTTGCGCTCGAGGGCGGCGAGCCGGGCGAGGCGCATGTCGAGGATCGCCTGGGCCTGGATCTCGGAGAGCCCGAAGCGCTCGATGAGGTTGTTGCGCGCCGTCTCGACGTCCGCCGACTCGCGGATCGTGCGGATCACCTCGTCGAGGTGGTCGAGGGCGATCTTGAGGCCCTCGAGGACGTGGGCCCGCTCGCGGGCCTTGCCGAGCTCGAACTCGGTCCGCCTCCGGACGATCTGGCGGCGGTGCTCGACGTGGTGGGCGATGACCGACTTCAGGGGCAGCGTCTGGGGCTGGCCGTCGACGAGGGCCAGCATGTTGAGGTTGAACGCCAGCTGCATCGGGGTGTGCTTGAAGAGGTTGTTCAGGACGGTGTGCGGGTTGGCGTCGTTCTTGATCTCGATGTAGATCCGCATCCCGTCCCGATCGGACTCGTCGCGGAGGTCGGCGATCCCATCGATCCGCTTGTCCTTGACCAGGTCGGCGATCTTCTCGAGGAGCGAGGCCTTGTTCACCTGGTAGGGCAGCTCGGTGACGATGATCGCCACCCGGTCGCGGCGGGCCTCCTCGAAGGCGACCTGGGCCCGCATGACGACCCGGCCGTGGCCGTGGGCGTACATCTGGCGGATGGCGTCGACCGTCTCGCTGGCACCGGTGATCGCGTTCTTCTGCTGCTCGTAGCGGAAGATCGAGCCGCCGGTCGGGAAGTCGGGCCCCTTCACGAACACGCAGAGGTCGTCCGAGGTGAGCTCCGGGTCGTCGATGAGGGCGATCTCGGCGTCGACGATCTCGCCCAGGTGATGGGGCGGGATGTTGGTGGCCATCCCGACCGCGATCCCCGAGGAGCCGTTGACGAGGAGGTTCGGCAGCTTCGCCGGCAGGATCGTCGGCTCGCGGTGCTGGCCGTCGTAGTTCTCGGCGTAGTCGACCGTGGCCTTGTCGATGTCGGCCAGCAGCTCCGCCGCGATCGCCGCGAGGCGCGCCTCCGTGTAGCGCATGGCCGCAGCCGAGTCGCCGTCGACCGACCCGAAGTTGCCCTGCCCGTCGATGAGCGGGTAGCGCATCGAGAAGTCCTGGGCCAGCCGGACGAGGGCGTCGTAGATCGCCGCGTCGCCGTGGGGATGGAGCTTGCCCATCACCTCGCCGACGATCGCCGCGCACTTGCGGTACGAGCTCGAGGCGGAGAGCCCCATCTCCCCCATCGTGTAGAGGATCCGGCGGTGGACGGGCTTGAGGCCGTCGCGGACGTCGGGCAGGGCGCGGGCCACGATCACGCTCATCGCGTAGTCGAGGTAGGACGTCCGCATCTCGTCCTCGATGCGGATGGAGCGGACGTCGCCCAGGTTGTCGGTCACGGTCGCGTTCTCCGGCTGTCGTCGGCGGCGGGGCGGCGGCTCATGTCAGGGAGCCTCGAGGAGCCGGCGCCCGAGGCCCGCGGAGGCGAAGGCGGTCGCGGTGGCCGCGGCGATCGAGGTGGACGGGGCGCCCGGCCGGCGGCGGATCCCCTGCAGCGCCGAGCGGACGGCGTCGGCATCGGCGTCCGGGAGCCTGGCCAGCGTGTCGCGGAGGACCCAGGCCCGGTGGCCGTCGTCGGTCGCCGCGGCCCGTTCCGCCTCGGCGCGGCAGAACGCGGCCACCCGCGCGGCGTCGATCCGGGCTACCTCGCGCAGCGCCCACGACAGGGCCTTCTGGACGTCGGGTTCCGGGTCGCCGATGAGCTGGCCGACGAGCTCGAGGCTGCGGCCGATCACCTCTTCGGTACGCCCGGCACGGTGGTCGACGTGCGGGATCGTGGCGATCGTCGATCCGACGAGCCGTCGCTCCCAGCGGATGGGGCTGAAGACGAGCTGCTCGAGCTCTGCCCAGCGATAGGGCTCGCCCACGATCCCGGCGGCAGCGGCGCCGGCCAGCGTGTCCACGGTGATCCAGTCGTCCGCCTCCCGCCCGATGCGGCGAAGCACCTGCCAGGCTCGCTCCGGGTCCTGGGCGAGGACGAGGCGGAGGAGGCCGATCGCGATCCAGCGCAGCTCCCGGACCTCGTCCCTGGCGAGCGCGTCGGCGACGACCAGGATGCGCGCGGGTCGGACGCCGCGCAGCGCATGGCGCAGCCCGGCCATGACCGCCCCGAGGAGGGGCTGGCGGATGCCGAGGGTCGGCCCGATCCCCGGCGCGACGAGGCGCTGGCCGTCGCGGCAGGCGGGGTCGGCGATGGTGCCAAGGCGGTCGCGGGCCGCGGCGACGAAGGCGGCGGGATCGTCGATCTCGTCGGCGAGGCCCGCACCGAGGGTCCGCGCCGCGGGCAGGCGGTCCGCCACGAGCGCGCGGGCCGCCGCGGTGGCGGCGCTTGCCGGGCGGTCCGCCGTGGCGGCGGTCATCGGGCGTCCTCCGCGACCGGAGGACCCTCCGCCACGAGGCGGAACCCGTACCGCTCCTTGAGCTCCGCGCGCCGCGCTTCGGGGGCGGCCACGTAGGTGCCCTCGGCGGTGGCGTAGACCTCTCCGGAGGCGGGATCGAGGAGGCGGCCGCTCGTCGAGTAGAGGCGACGCCGGCGCTCCACGATTCGCCCCTCGCCCCGGATGTGGGCCCCGACCGGGATCGGCCGCCGGAACTCGATCGCCATCCGGGCCGTGTAGCCCCACGCCTCGGCGCCGGCGAGGGCCCAGGCCATCACCTCGTCGAGGATCGTGGCGACGATCCCGCCGTGGGCGATCCCCTCCCAGCCCTGGAACTCGGGCCGGAGCTCGAGCTCCGTCCAGCAGACGTCGCCGGCCGCGTGGAGGACCAGGTGGAGCCCGTGGACGTTGAGCAGGCCGCAGGCGAAGCAGGCGTGCGGCGAGACCTCGAAGCGGCCCGTTTCCGTCACGACCTCAGACGTCAAGGTTGCGGACCTTCCGGGCCTCGGTCTTGATGAACTCCTTGCGCGGGGCGACCTTCTCGCCCATCAGCATCGTGAAGATCTCGTCCGCCGAGACGGCGTCCTCGACGTCGGCCCGGAGGAGCGTCCGCGTGTCCGGGTTCATCGTCGTCTCCCAGAGCTGGTCCGCGTTCATCTCGCCCAGGCCCTTGAAGCGCTGCACGCTCACGTTCTTGGCGTTCAGCTTCTTGATCGCCGCCTCGCGCTCCTTCTCGCTCTGGGCGTAGAGGGTCTGCTTCCCCGTGCTGACCCGGTAGAGCGGCGGCTGGGCGATGTAGAGGTGACCGTTCTCGATCACCTGGGGCATGTGGCGGAAGAAGAAGGTCAGGAGCAGGGTCCGGATGTGGGCGCCGTCGACGTCGGCGTCGGTCATGATGATGATCCGGTGGTAGCGGAGCTTGGCGAGGTCGAAGCTGTCCCCGATGCCGGCCCCGAGGGCGATGATGAGGGGCCGCACGTTCTCGCTCGAGAGGACCTTGTCGAGGCGTGCCTTCTCCACGTTGAGGACCTTGCCTCGGAGGGGCAGGACCGCCTGGTTGCGCCGGTCGCGCCCCATCTTGGCCGAGCCGCCGGCCGAGTCGCCCTCGACGATGTAGAGCTCGCTCTTGGCGGGATCGCGCTCCTGGCAGTCGGCGAGCTTGCCCGGCAGCGACATCCCCTCGAGGGCGCCCTTGCGGATGACGAGGTCGCGGGCCTTGCGGGCCGCCTCGCGGGCCCTTGCCGCCGTGAGGCTCTTCTCGACGATCCGTCGCCCGTCGGCGGGGTTCTCGTCGAGGTGCTGGGCGATCCCCTCGGCGACTGCCGCCTGGACCTGCCCCTTGACCTCCGCGTTGCCGAGCTTGGCCTTCGTCTGCCCCTCGAACTGTGGCTCGACGAGCTTGACCGAGACCACCGCGGTGAGGCCTTCGCGAACGTCGTCGCCGGAGAGGTTGGTGTCGCTCTCCTTGAGGATCCCCGCCCGCCGGGCCCAGTCGTTGAGCGAGCTCGTGAGAGCCGCGCGGAAGCCCGTGATGTGGGTCCCGCCGTCCACCGTGTTGATGTTGTTGGCGAAGGCGAAGACGTTCTCCGTGAACGAGTCGTTGTACTGGAGGGCGACCTCGATCGTCGTCGCCCCGTCCCGGCGCTCGACCGCGATCGGGCGCGAGTGGAGGACCTCCTTGTGCCGGTTGAGGTGCCGGACGAACGAGACGAGGCCGCCCTCGAAGTAGAACGAGCGCTCGCGGTCGGCGCGCTCGTCCACGAGCTCGATCCAGAGGCCCTTGTTCAGGTACGCGGACTCGCGCAGCCGCTGGGCGATCACGTCGAAGTTGAAGTCGGGGGCGTCGAACACCTCGGGGTCGGCCCGGAACGCGGTCCGCGTCCCCCGTCGAGCGCCCTGCGGCCCGACCTTGACGACCGGAGTCGTGGGCTTGCCCCGCACGTACTCCTGGGCCCAGATGTGCCCGTCCCGCGCCGATTCGACCCGCAGCCACTCGGACAGCGCGTTGACGACGCTCACGCCGACGCCGTGGAGGCCGCCGGAGACCTTGTAGCCGCCGCCGCCGAACTTGCCGCCGGCATGGAGGACGGTGTGGACGACCTCGAGGGCATCCTTCCCGGTGGCGTGCCTGCCGACCGGGACGCCGCGCCCGTCGTCGGTCACGACCACGGTCGCGTCCTGCAGGATGCGCACCTCGATCCGCGTGGCGTGGCCGGCCATCGCCTCGTCGATCGAGTTGTCGACGACCTCCCAGACGAGGTGGTGGAGCCCGCGCCCGTCCGTCGAGCCGATGTACATGCCGGGACGGCGGCGAACCGCCTCGAGGCCCTCCAGGACCTGGATGCTCGCCGCCGTGTACTCGCCGGCGCCGGTGCCCCGCCGGGTCCGCCCGCTCTTCGCCGCGGTCCCGGAGCTCGCAGGAGCCTGATCCGTCACGCACTTCCTCCGGTCAACCGCTCGTACAGCCGTCCCAGCTCTTCGTCGCTGTACCACTCGATGATGATCCGACCCCCGCGCCGCGAGCGGGCGAGGCGGACCTTGGTGCCGAGCGCCCGGCGCAAGTCATCCTCGACCCGCTCGATCTCCGCGTCCGGGGCCCGCGCCGTCCGCGGCGACCCGGGAGCGCCGGCCTCGGTCTCCCGCAATCGCCGGCCGAGCTGCTCGACCTGGCGAACGGAGAGCCCGCGAGCGATCGCCAGGGCGACCAGCTCTCGCTGGGCGACCGCCGAGAGGCCGAGCATGGCACGCCCGTGGCCCTCGCCGATGCGTCCGGCCTCGATCGCGACCTGGACCTCCGGCTCGAGGTCGAGGAGGCGCATCGTGTTGCTGATGGTCGGTCGTGCCTTACCGACGCGGTCCGCGATCGCTTCGTTCGTCATGCCGAACAGAGCGCGGAGCTTGTCGTAGGCACGGGCCGCCTCCATCGCGTTCAGGTCGGTGCGTTGGAGGTTCTCCACGAGGGCCAGCTCGAGCTGGTCGCGCTCATCGGCCTGGCGGACGATCGCCGGGATCCGCGTGAGGCCGGCCCGCTGCGCGGCACGGAGGCGTCGCTCCCCGGCGACGAGGCGGTAGCCGTCGAGCGTCTCGGTGACGAGGATCGGCTGGAGGATGCCGTGTGCAGAGATGCTCGCGGCGAGCTCGGCCAGCGCGTCGTCATCGAAGGCCGTCCGTGGCTGGTGGGGATTGCGCTCGATCCGGTCGATCGCGATCTCCACCGGACCTGGGGTGGAGGCGACGGCCTGCGGGATCAGGGCGGCCAGCCCGCGCCCGAGCGAGGCCGGCCGAGCCGAGCGAGCGCTCATGCCACGCTCCCCGCCGCGGCACGGGCGTGACGGCCGCGGAGCTCCGTGGCGAGGGCTCGGTAGGCCGCGGCGCCGCGGCTCTCGGGGGCGTACTGGGCGATCGGCCGACCGTGGCTGGGCGCCTCGGCGAGCCGGACGCTTCTCGGCACAACCGTCTCGTAGACCGCGTCGGCGAGGTGCCGGCGAACCTCGGAGGCGACCTCGGCAGAGAGGTTCGTGCGGGCGTCGAACATGGTGAGCACCACGCCGTTCACCGCCAGTGACGGGTTCAGGTTGTCCCTGATGAGGTGGATCGTGGCGATGAGCTGACTGAGGCCCTCGAGGGCGTAGTACTCGCACTGCAGGGGGACCAGCACGGCGTCCGCCGCCGTGAGGGCATTGACGGTGAGCAGGCCGAGCGACGGCGGGCAATCGAGGAAGACGTAGTCGTACTGGCCCGCGATCGCGGGAAGGAGCCGCGCCAGGCGTCGCTCTCGCTGGGGCAGACCAGCCAGCTCGACCTCAGCGCCGGCGAGGGCGATCGACGACGGGATCAGCTCGAGCCCGGCGATCTCCGTCGGACTGGCGAGGTCGGACAGCGGCACGTTGCCGATGAGGGCGTCGTAGACGGACCGACCATCCTCGGCTCGGGAGGCGCCGAGGCCGCTCGTGGCGTTGCCCTGTGGGTCCAGGTCGACAACGAGAACGTGCGCCCCATCCGCCGCGAGGTAGGCGGCGACGTTGACGACGGTGGTGGTCTTCCCGACGCCGCCCTTCTGGTTGGCGCAGGCGATCGTCTGGCCCACTTACCGACCAGTCTGAGCAGGGATCACGATCGTGAAGTCTACCATTGCGGGCCTGATCCTTCCTCTGGCGGCATCCCCTCGTCGCCTGTCCGGCGAGCGTCCATGACGATCGATCGCCGCTCGGCTGGGCGGTCCATCGGCCACCGCGGAGCGTCCCTCGAGCGACCTCATGGAACTCGGGCCGCCGCTGCCTGTGCGGTGCCGTGCGAAGGGCCGGGTCGAGTCTGGCACGCGAGGCTCACCTGGGGCTCAACCGCGGCTTCCCGGCCCCCCCGGCGCTCCGTTTCACGTGAAACATACCCAGCGGCCGCCTTCACCTACCGTGACCTGCCGGGAGCTGTGCCGCGTTGCGGCGCCTCGGCGCGAAGGAGAGTCCACGCACGCGGGCAATCCGCGGGTGACCCGCGACGACACCGTCCCCGTCGACCGGCGGATCGGCGAGCGGCAGCCGCCCGGGGACTGGACCGCCTGCGCCGCGCGCCCAGGCGGCACCGAGATCGGGGGCGACCGTCGCGCCGGTCACGGGCCACGAGCCACGGAAGACGGGGCCACGAGCCACGGAAGACGGGCCACGAGCCACGGAAGACGGGGCCACGGCCCGAGCACACGGCGCCCGGCCCGCGTCGGGCATGCCCGCGCCCCTTCGGATCGGCCGCGACCGCGCCTGCCGCCCAGCCTCCGGCACCTTTGTGCTGCTTCGGATCGACGGCCGGCCGTCCATTGCCCGAGTTCGAGGGGGGTCGGTATACTCGGCCGGCAGACCCCGTGGTCCGACCGGGTCGCTCCGGCGCCCGCGGGCGAACTGAGGAAACGACCGTCTTGAGCCTGGTTCTCGCCGCGGTCGGTGCCGCAGTGGCTGCGCTCGTCCAGGCAACCATCCTGCCGTTCGCCGCTCCCGGCGGCGGTGGCCTCGATCTCGTCCTCGTCATCGCCGTCGTGTGGACGATGGCGCTGGGCCTCGAGGGTGGCCTCGTGTGGGCCTTCCTCGGAGGGCTGGTCATCGACGTACTGCTGATGCGGCCGCTGGGGCTGACCGCGTTCATCGACCTCCTGGCCGTCGGCGCCGCCTGGGCGCTGGGTCGCATGCTCACGCGCGCGCCGTATCCGGTCGTCGTCGCGACGGCCACGGTGCTGGCCGCGATCGCCAGCCCGCTGACCGTCATCGTCTACCGGGCCCTCCGCGCCGTCCCCGCGGGCGTGGATCCCATGGCCGGCGTCGCGACCTCGGCGCTCCTCGCGGCGGTGGTCGCCGCCCTCGCCGCACCTCTTGCCCTCGCCGTGGGGCGGCGGGCTCGCGTCGACGAAGCCGAGCGGGTGGACTGGTGAGCGTCATCGAGCAGCCCCTCGCCCGCGAGCGCCGACCCGGGCGCTTCGTCATCTTCGGCATCGCCGTGGTCGTCGTGCTCAGCGGCCTGACGCTCCGCCTCTCGTCGATGCAGCTGGCCGACAGCGGCACGACCGGCGCGGTGCCCGCTGCGCCGGTCGGGGAGTCGCGATCGACGGCCCTCGAGCCGATCGCCTCCACGCGGGGCCTCATCTATGACCGGGCCGGGCGCCCCCTCGTCGAGAACGTGCCGACCTTCACCGTCCGCGTGCGACCGGCCGACCTCCCCCTCTCGCGGCGGCCGGAGGTCGTCGAGCGGCTCGCCGGCCTCCTCGACACGACGCCGGGCACGATCAACGCGACGATCGACGCGGGGGCGACCTCGCGCTTCGACGCCGTGGCCATCGCCCACGACGTCCCCGAGGCCACGGCGCGGCTGATCTCCGAGGATGGCCTGACCCTTCCCGGCGTGGAAGTCACGGTCGAGCCTCGGCGCGACTACCTGAGCGGCACCCTGATGACCCAGATCGTCGGCTACACGGGACCGGTCTCGGCCGAGGGCTACGCGGAGCTCAAGGGGTCCGGCTACCTCGCCGACGACCGGATCGGGAAGGCGGGCGTCGAGCTCACCTACGAGAAGGAGCTCCGCGGCACGTACGGCACCCAGCGCGTCGAGAAGGACGCCACCGGCCGGACGGTCCGCGTCGTCGGCACGGAGACCCCGCCGACCGCCGGCAGCTCGCTCGTGCTGACCATCGACACGAAGGAGCAGGAGCTGGCCGAGAAGGCCCTCCTGTGGGGCCTCGAGAAGGCCAACCTCAAGCGCGGCGCGATGGTCGTCCTGAACCCCCAGACGGGCGAGGTGCTGGCCATGGTCAGCTACCCGACCTACGACGCCAACCTCTTCTCGCGGGGGATCTCGGACGCCCAGTTCAAGAAGCTCCTCGACGACCCGAACAAGCCCCTCATCAACCACGCCATCGGGGACATCCAGCCACCGGGCTCCACGTACAAGCTCGTGACCGGCACGGCGGCGCTGGCCGACAAGGTCATCACCACCACCTCCACCGTCCTGAGCAAGCCGTACGTCCAGCTGGGCCAGACGAAGTTCTGGGAGTGGAACCGCCAGGGGTGGGGCCCGCTCGACATCTACGACGGCTTCGGCCACTCGAGCGACACCTTCTTCTACCAGCTCGCCCAGCAGGTCGGGATGGACCGCCTCGCCTACTGGGCTCGCCAGTTTGGCTTCGGGCGCACGACCGGGATCGACCTGCCCAACGAGTCCGCCGGCCTCGTCCCGACCGAGCAGTGGAAGATGGACACCTTCGGCCAGCAGGTCTACGGCGGCGAGGTCCTCCAGGCCGGGATCGGGCAGGGCTATGACCTGGCAACCGTCCTCCAGCTGGCCAACGCGTACGCGGCGCTGGCGAACGGCGGGAAGCTCTACCAGCCCCAGGTGGTCCGCGAGGTGCGGGCCCCGGACGGGACGGTCGTGCGCCCCTTCGAGCCGAAGCTGATCCGCAAGATGAAGGCTCCTGCCTCCGTCCTCACGGCCATGCGCAAGGCAGCCAGGCGCGTCGTCACCAGCCGTCACACGTACAACCTGGTGGATCTCCCGATCGTCGTGGCCGGCAAGACGGGCACCGCGGAGTTCGGGGTCCGCGACAAGAACGGCGTGCTCCCCTACAGCCACTGGTTCGCCGGCTTCGTCCCGAAGAACGCCTGGGTGAAGGACAACCCCACCGGCGACGTCTCCAAGCCCGACTCGCAGCTCGCGTTCGCGGTCTTCACCTACGACTCGCGGACGCTCGGCAACGTGGCGACCGAGGTCGCCAAGTACTACCTCCAGCTCCACTACAAGATCGACCAGGACTACCGCCTTCCCCAGCTCCTCAAGCGGACCAACTTCTACCAGGGCCGCACCTGATGGGCGTCCTGCGCGTCGAACGGGCTGCCGCGACCGGCCTCGCGGCCCGGACGTCCGGCGTCGCCTGGCGCGACTACGACATCCAGCTGACGGTCTACGCGGTGCTCCTGGCGGCGATCGGCCTGGCGATGGCCTACAGCAACACGACGGCCCAGCTCGGCGAGGCCCTCGTCGCCGGGACGACCTTCACCCGCGGGCTCATCTGGGCGGGCATCGCCCTCGTGGTCTACGCGGTCTCGACGGCCTTCGACTATCGCTGGCTCCGCACCCTCACCTGGCCGATCTACCTCGTGAACCTGGGCCTGCTGGCGGCCACCCTGGCCCTTGGCGACTCCGACGCCGCGTCGGCACGCTGGATCTCCATCCTGGGGTTCCAGTTCCAGTTCAGCGAGCTCGCCAAGATCCTGATGATCCTCGTCCTGGCCCGCTACCTCGCCGACCGCGAGAAGCGCCTGGACTCGCTCACCTCCATCCTGGGCGCCTGCCTCGTGATGGGCCCGCCGTGGGTCCTCGTCATGCTCCAGCCGGACCTCGGCACGTCCCTCGTCTTCTTCGCCATCCTGGGCGGGATGCTCTTCATGGCGGGCGCCAGCCTCCGCTGGCTCGGGGCCCTGAGCGCGGCGGGGCTGGCCGCGCTGCCGCTCGTCTGGACCTACGTGCTGCACGACTACCAGCGCGAGCGGCTGACGAGCTTCCTCGACCCGGCGAAGGACCCCCTGGGCGCGGGGTTCCAGCTGCTCACCGCGCAGAAGGCGGTCTCGGCGGGCGGATGGCTGGGAGCGGGTCTCACGAACGGCGCCCAGAACCAGGCGGACCTCCTGCCGGTCCAGACGACCGACTTCGTCTTCGCCATCCTGGCCGAGGAGCTCGGCTTCGTCGGCTGCGTCGTCGTCTTCCTGCTCTTCGCCGCCCTCATCTGGCGGGTGCTGGCGATCGCCTGGCGGTCGCGCGACCCGTTCGGCCTGATGGCCGGGGCGGGGATCGCCTCCCTGGTCCTCTTCCAGATCACTGTCAACGTGGGGATGGTCCTCGGGATCATGCCGATCACGGGGATCCCGCTCCCGTTCATCACCCACGGAGGGTCCTCGCTGGTCAGCATGGCCATCGGCCTGGGGGTCCTGCAGAGCATCTCCATCCGGCAACGCCGCGCCGAGTGGTGACCGCCCGGTCGCCGTCGGCGACCGGGCCCGGACGGGAGCTCGCTGGCGAGCGGCCCGGTATCGTTCCCGGCCATGACCCCGCTCCTCGTCGGGCTCGATCCCGCCCGCCCCGCCCCGCTGCCACCCCAGGCGGCCGGCTCGTCCGGAACGCTCGAGATCATCGTCGGGCTCTTCGTCCTCTTCGTCGCGGCGAAGGTCGGCGAGGAGGTCTTCCGGCGCCTGCGGCAGCCGGGCGTCATCGGCGAGCTGGCGGGCGGCTTCCTGGTCGGACCCTTCGCCCTCGGCCTGGTCGTGCCGGGCGAGACGGCGAACGTCCTGGCCGAGATCGGGGTCGTGATCCTCCTCTTCGCGGTTGGCCTCGAGATCAAGACCGACGAGCTACTCCAGGTGGGCCGGCCGGCCGCCGTCACCGCCGTGCTGGGCGTGGTCTTCCCCATCGCCGCCGGGTCGGCCTACGCGCTGCTGACCGGGGAGTCGCCGGCCACCGCGGCGTTCGTGGGACTCGCCCTCGCCGCGACGAGCATCGGGATCACCAGCCGCGTCCTGGCGGAGCTCGGGGTCCTCGACCGGCGCTTCAGCCGGATCATCATCGGGGCCGCCGTCATCGACGACGTGCTCGCCCTCATCCTCATCGGGATCGTCTCCGGCGCGGCCGAAGGCGACCTCTCGATCGCGACGCTCGGCCTCGTCGTCGGCGGGCTCGGCTTCGTCGGCCTGGGCTTCGCGATCGCCCGGCGTGCCCGGGGGGTCGGCCGCGAGGTCTTCACCTGGCCCCTCTTCGCCGACACGCCCCTCGTGCCCGGGTTCATGCTGATGCTGGGGCTGGCGATCCTGGCCGGCTTCGTCGGCCTGGCCGCGATCATCGGCGCCTTCGTGGCGGGCCTGATCGTCGCCGAGACGGAGGCCCAGGACGAGATCGAGCACGAGATCCAGCCCCTGGCCCAGGTCTTCGCCCCGTTCTTCTTCGCGGTGACGGGCGCCCAGCTCGATCTCGGGGCGCTGCTCGAGCCGCGCCTGGCGGTCGCCGCGGTCGTCCTCGCCCTCGTCGGGATCCTCACCAAGGTGCTGGGCGGCATCATCGGGGCCCGCTCCGCCGGGTCGTGGGCCTCGCTGGCCGTCGGCGTCGGGATGGCGCCCCGCGGCGAGGTCGGCATCGTCGTCGTCACCCTCGGCCTGGGTCTCGGGCTGCTCAGCGCCGACCTCTTCAGCGCGGTGCTCGTGGCGGTCGTCCTGACCACGATCGCGGCGCCCGTCCTGCTCGGTCTGGTGATCCCGCGGGCGGCGGCAGAGGCGGACGCGGCGGGCGCCGGCCCGGCCGCACCGGCGCCGGCCTAGGGCTCGACAGGCTCTGCCTCGACGTTGGCCGGCCGGACCTCGATGTCGGGCGTTGGCGGCGTGACCGGGTAGTCGGGCGGCGTGGCCTGGGGCGCAGACGAACCGACCGGTGGCACGGCGCCTGCCGGGCGCCGGCTCGCGGCCGGAACCGCCTCGTCGGACGTCCGGGCGTTTCCCGTCGCCGCCTGCTCCGGCGTCATGCCCCCGGCGCGGCGGAAGGCGTAGATGTAGAGGTCCCGCATCGTGGCCGCCACCGGCAGGGCCAGGATCGCCCCGAGGAGGCCGGCGATCGCGCCGCCCACGATGAGCGAGAAGATGACGACCGCCGGGTGGAGGTTGGTGGCGTCGCCCTGGATCTTGGGGACGAGGATGTTGTTCTCCAGCTGCTGGATGGCGAAGTAGAGGACGAGCGCGGCGATGATCCCCGGCGTGCCGGCGGTGGCTCCCAGGAGGACGGCCGGGATCGCGGCGATGATCGGGCCGATGATGGGCAGCAGCTCGAGGACGCCGGCGATCACCGCCAGGAGGACGGAGTAGCGGCCGAAGACCGGGTCGACGGCGACGCCGAGGAAGACCAGGCCGATGAACGTGGCGATCCCGACGACCAGCCCCAGCACGATCTGGCCGCGGATCCAGGAGCCGAAGACGCGGCGGACGATCCCCAGCGTGGCCCACGTGTCCGCGCGCCACGGGGCCGGGACCGCCCGGTCGAAGGCGCGGGTGATCGCCGGCCGATCCTTGAGGATCCAGAAGGCCCAGACGGGGATGATGAGGTAGCCGAAGACGGAGCCGACCAGCCCGACGACCGAGGTGAAGACCGGCCGCACGAGCGACGGGATGAAGGATGCGATCGTGGCCGGGAGGTCGCGGAGCGCCTGGTCGATCGCCGCCCGGACGTCGGCCGGGAGGTCGAGGCGGTTCCACCACGAGAACGCCTCGGAGAGGCGCTGGTTCACCGTCTCCAGGTAGCCGGGGGCATCCTGGATGAACGCCTGGACCTGCTCGATGAGCGGGCCCACCAGGAGGAGCAGCAGCTCGGCCAGGACGAGGACGACGACGACGTAGACGAGCAGGATGAGGAACCATCTCGGAGCTCCCCGGCCGGCGACGCGGATCCGGGCCAGGCGCTCGACGACGGGGTCGAGGAGGTAGACGAGCAGGAGGCCGACGATGAACGGCGCCAGGACGTCCCGGCCGAACCACAGGACGGTCGCCAGGACGAGCGCCCCGCCGATCAGGACGAGCACCCGCCGCGATGGGACCGGAAGGCCGGCAGGGGCGGGCGTTGCGACGGGAGCCTCCATCGTTCCGGCAGACTAGCAGACGTGACGAACCCCACCGAGCCTTCCCCCGACGCGCCGGCCGCCGCCCGTCCGGCGCCAGCCCGCCGGCGCTGGCGCCTCTTCCTGGCGATGCCGGCCGTGGCCGCGCCGCCGGAGCACGGCTCCGCCGGCTCGCCCTGGCCGGCGATCCTCGAGGCCAGCCGGCTTCCGCTGGCCGGGGAGGGGGTCGGGCGCGGCCGGTTCGTGGTCGCCGCGCCGCTCCCCCTGGGGATCAGCGGGGAGCGGGAGATCGTCGACATCCTCCTCACCGAGCGGCTGCCCGTCACGGTGGTCCGCGACGCGGTCCGCACCGCGCTCCCGCCGGGCTGGTCCCTGGTGGACCTCCACGACGTCTGGGTGGGAGCGCCCTCGGCGCCCTCGGCTGTCGTGGCAGCCGACTACCGCGTGCTCGTCACGGGGGCGCCCCGCTGGGCGCTCGAAGGGGCCGCGCTCGCCCTGCTGGCCGCGGCCACGCTGCCGCGCGAGCGGCGGCGGGAGAAGAAGGTGACGTCCTACGACCTGCGATCCCTGCTGTTGGGCCTCTCCGTCCGCGCCTCCGGCGGCGCCGGCGTGACGCTCGCCATGCGGCTGCGGCAGGCGACGGACGCGGTGGGGCGCCCCGAGGAGGTCATGGCCGCGCTCGGCGAGCCGCCCGCGCCTCCGCTGGCGGGACCCCTGGAGGTGCGCGCCATCACCCGCGCGCGGCTCGTGCTCGCCGACGACCCGGACGCGCCGCCAGGGTGAGATTCCGGTCGGGACGTCCGTCCCGATCCGATCATGCCGAGCGGCTCTCGCCCGCTCCCACCGTGGGGCTCACCGTGGGCCGTTGGCGGTGCGGGCGAGCCCTTGGTCCGGGCCCGACCCGGCGCACCGCGCCCCTGTGACATGGACGGAGGTGCGCCATGGCCGACGCGATCGAGCTTCGCGGCCTGACGCGGTGGTACGGCAGTCGACGCGGGGTGCTCGACCTCGACGTCACGGTCCACGAGGGGGAGGTCTTCGGCTTCCTGGGCCCCAATGGGGCAGGCAAGACGACGACGATCCGGATGCTCCTCGGCCTCATCCGGCCGAGCGTCGGGACGGCGACGATCTGGGGACGCGACGCGTGGCGGGACGCGCCGGCCGTCCACCGGACGCTGGCCCACCTCGGCAGCGATCCAGGCTACCTGGGGGATCTCAGCGCCGCCCAGCTGCTCGACCACGTCGGCGCCCTGCGGGGGCTGCCAAAGGGAGTCTGGGGCCCGCTGGCGGAGCGCCTCGACCTGGACCCCGGCGTGCAGGTCAGGAAGCTGTCGCGTGGCAACCGCCAGAAGGTGGGCGTGGTCCAGGTCTTCATGGGGACCGAGCCGCTGCTGGTGATGGACGAGCCCTCCACCGGCCTCGATCCGCTCATGCAGCGCGAGTTCCTGGCCCTCGTGGCCGAGGCGCGCCAGGCCGGCCGGACGGTCTTCCTCTCGTCCCACAACCTGACGGAGGTCGAGCGCGCCTGCGACCGCGTGGCGATCATCCGGGAAGGGAAGCTGGTCAAGGTGGCCACCGTCCAGGCCCTGGTCGGGGATCACACCCGTGCCATCAACCTGCTCCTCGGCCGGCCCGCCGACGACGGCACGTTCGACCTGCCCGGCGTGACGGTCCTCTCCAGCACCGGGCAGGACGTCCACCTCATGGTTCGCGGCGAGGTGGGTCCCATCCTCAGGCGGCTGGCGGAGCTCGACGTCCGCGACATCGCCATCTCCACGCCGGACGTGGAGGATCTCTTCTTCCGCTACTACGACGGCACGGTCGCCGGCTCGAACGGCCGCCTCGAAGCGGCCGCCGGCTCGTCGACCGGCCAGGAGCCGGCCGCGTCCCCGGAGGTGGTGTCATGACCGCCCGCTCGCTCCGCCTGGAGCTCCGCCGCAGCCGCGCGGTCGTCGGCTGGCTGGCCGTGATCGTGCTGGCCTACGGCGCGATCATGGCCGCCTTCTACCCGATCATGGTCGACAACGCGGCGATGATCGATGACTACATGAAGCTCTTCCCGAAGGAGATGATGGCCGCCTTCGGGATGACGGGCAGCCTCTCCGACCCCGGCGTCTTCTTCTCGACCTACATCGGAAGCTTCCTGTGGCCGGTCGTGGCCGCCATCGCGGCCATCGTCGGGGCCACCCGGGCGACCGCCGCGGACACGGAGCGGGGCTGGATCGAGATGCCGCTCGGGACGCCGCTCACGCGGACGAGCCACATGCTGGCCTCGATCGGCGGCCAGGTCGTATCCATGGCCATGCTGGCCCTGGCCACGGTCCTCGGCGTGCTGGTCGTGGCCGCCCTGGTCGGCGCGTCCTTCGACGCGCCTCGGTTCCTGGCGGGCGGGGTCATCCTCTTCCTCTTCGGCTGCGCCATCGCCGGCGTGGCCTCCCTCATCGCGGTCCTGACCCTGAGCAGGGGGATCGCGGCGGGCGCGACGGCAGGGATCCTCATCGCCATGTACCTGGTCAACGTCATCGCCCAGCTCCAGCCCAGCCTGGCATGGCTTGGCGACCTCTCGGCCTTCAAGTACCTGATGTTCTCCAGGCTGATCGACGAGGGGATCGTCGACTGGGTCGGGATCGTCGCCTTCGCTGGGGTCGCGGTCGCCGGCTGGCTGGCCGCGCTCCTGCTCTTCCGGCGGCGCGACCTCCTGGCCTGACAGCGGGCCGGATCGACCCACGACCGCGGGCACCGCCGGTTGCGCGATGGGGCCGTCGGCCGTACACTCCTCATTCGCGCCCGGCGAGACCGGACGCCTCGTCGTGCCACCCGCGGCCCACTGGCCGCTTCACCCGCGGCCCGCGCCCGCGCGACGGCCCAACCCCGGAGATCCATGTACGCAGTCATCGAGACCGGCGGGAAGCAGTACCGCGTCGAGGTCGGCACCGAGCTCAGCGTCGAGCTCCTCGAGGTCGAAGCAGGCCAGGAGATCACGCTCGATCGCGTCCTCCTCGTGGCAGACGGCGACGAGGCGGCCATCGGCCGGCCGGTCGTCGACGGGGCGACGGTGAGCGCGACGGTCCTCCGCAACGACCGCGCCGACAAGGTCATCTCGTTCAAGTACAAGCCCAAGGCGCGCCGACGGGTCAAGAAGGGCCATCGCCAGGAGCAGACGGTCCTGCGGATCACGGACGTGGCCCTCAACGGCAAGAGCGCCGCGGAGGAGGCCCGCAAGGCCGCCGAGGCCAGGCGGACCGAGCGCATGCGCCTCGAGGAGGCCGCAACGGCCCAGGCGGCCGCCGACGCGGAGCTCGCCGCGAAGCTCGCGGCGAAGGCCGAGGCGAAGGCAGCTCCCGCCGCGCCGGAGAAGCCGACCAGGACCCGGACGCGCGCCCCGAAGGCGGACGCGTCGGGGGGCGCCGGGGCGGAGGCCCCGGCCAAGCCGAAGCGGACCCGCGCCGCGAAGAAGGAAGACTGATCGATGGCCCACAAGAAGGCAGGCTCCAGCTCGAAGAACGGCCGCGACTCCGTCGGCCAGCGGCTGGGCGTCAAGGTCGGCGACGGCCAGCTCGTCCCGGCCGGCTCCATCCTCGTCCGCCAGCGCGGCATGACCTTCATCGCCGGAACGGGCACCGGGCTCGGGCGCGACTACACGGTCTTCGCCACCGTCGAGGGCCGGGTCCGCTTCGAGCACCAGACCCGCAGCAAGAAGCGCGTCCGCATCGAGCCCGTCGCCACGGAGGCCGCCGCGGTCGCCGAGGCGCCGATCGCGGCCGAGAGCGCCCCCGCAGGCGCCTGACGCGCCGACCCGAGGTTCACCGATGAAGCAGGGCATCCACCCCAAGTACTACAAGGCGAAGGTCCACTGCGGCACCTGCGGGACCGAGTTCGAGGTCGGCTCCACCCGCGAGACGCTCCGCGTCGACGTCTGCAGCAGCTGCCACCCGTTCTTCACGGGCAAGCAGATGATCATGGACACGGCCGGCCAGGTCGAGCGCTTCCAGCGCCGCCTCGACCGCGCCCAGAGCGGCCGCTGAGCCCGGATCGACCGACGCCCGGACCCCACGCGATCGAACGGCGGGCCACCAGGCCCGCCGTCCTGATTCCCGGCCGGTAGACTCCCAACCGATGGCTCGGTTCTCGTACGGCGGCCAGGCGCTCATCGAGGGCGTCCTCATGCGCGGTCGCGACGCGATCGCGGTCGCCCTTCGCCACCCCGACGGCCGGATCGTCTGGTCCGACGAGCGCCTGGGGACCGGCTTCCGCGGCACCCGCTGGGCCCGCCTGCCACTCCTGCGCGGGCTCGTGGTCCTCTACGAGACGCTCGTCATCGGGACCCGCTGGCTCGTCCGCTCGGCCGGCGTGGCCGCGGCCGACGAGCTCCCGCCGGCCACGACCGCCGACGGTCGCCCGGCCGACGCGGCGGACCTCGGCAAGGGCTCGGTCGCCCTGATGCTGGTCCTCACCCTCGTCCTCGGCGTCGGCCTCTTCTTCTTCCTGCCCCTCCTCATCGCCCGCTTCGTGGCTGGCGGGCAGCCGGGCGTGGTGGAGCGCATCGTGGAGGGCGTCGTCCAGGTCGCGATCTTCCTGGGCTACCTCATCCTCATCGGGCGGACCAGCGACGTCCGGCGGACCTTCCAGTACCACGGCGCCGAGCACATGACGATCCACGCGCTCGAGGCCGGCGACCCGCTGACGGTCGAGGAGATCCGCAAGTACCCGACCGCCCATCCGCGATGCGGGACCGAGTTCCTGGTCGTGGTGATCCTCGTCTCGATCCTCGCCTTCTCGATCGTCGGACGACAGGAGATCCTCGTCACGATCGCCAGCCGGGTGATCCTCATCCCGCTGATCGCGGCGGTCAGCTACGAGCTGCTCCGCTTCGGTGCCCGCCACCGCCCCAACCCCCTGGTCCGGGTCTTCTTCGAGCCCGGGATCTGGGTCCAGAAGATCACCACGAAGCAGCCGACCGACGAGATGATCGAGGTCGCGATCGTGAGCATGGAGCAGGCGATGGCCGCCGACGGCGAGTCCCTGCCCCCGGGGAGCGGCGGGATCGTCCGCTCGCCGCTCATCCTCGCTGGAGCGCCGCCGGCCCCGGCTGCCGAGGGCTGACCCGTGGATTCGCTCGACCAGAAGCTGCGGGCCGTGGTGGCCCAGTACGAGTCCCTCCAGGCGGAGCTGGCCGTCCCGGGGGTCGCCTCGGACCCTGATGCCCTGCGGCGCCTGGGCAAGGAGATGGCCCGCCTGGAGCCCGTCGTGCGGACCTTCCGCGGCCTCGAGGCGACGCGCGCCGAGCTGGCCGGGGCCCGCGAGATGCGGGATGGCGAGAGCGACGATGAGCTTCGGGCGATGGCCCGCGAGGAGGTCGAGCGGCTGGAGGCAGCCGAGGCGACGGCGCTGGAGGCGCTCAAGGTCCTCCTCCTGCCGCGGGATCCGAGCGACGACAAGAATGTGATCCTCGAGATCCGGGCAGGTGCGGGCGGCGAGGAGGCGGCCCTCTTCGCCGGCGACCTCCTCCGGATGTACCTCCGCTGGGCGGAGCGCCACCGCTTCCGGGCCGAGGTCATGGCCCTCAACGAGACCGGCATCGGCGGCGTCAAGGAGGCGGTGGTCCAGGTCATCGGCGACGGGGCCTACAGCCGCCTCAAGTACGAGAGCGGGACGCATCGCGTCCAGCGCATCCCGGCCACGGAGTCCTCCGGTCGCATCCACACCTCGACCGCCACCGTGGTGGCCCTCCCCGAGGCGGAGGAGGCGGACCTGGAGATCGACGAAGAGCGGGATCTCCGCATCGAGGTCAAGCGCGCGTCGGGGCCGGGCGGCCAGGGCGTCAACACCACGGACTCCGCCGTCCGCATCACCCACCTGCCGTCGGGCCTCGTGGTAGAGATCCAGGACGAGCGCAGCCAGCACAAGAACAAGGCCAAGGCGCTGGCGATCCTGCGGGCGCGCCTCCTCGACGCGGAGCGATCGCGACAGCGCGAGGCCGACTCCGCCGTGCGCCGCTCCATGGTCGGCTCGGGCGACCGGGCGGACAAGATCCGGACCTACAACTTTCCCCAGGACCGGGTCACCGACCACCGGATCGGGATGGATCTCTCCAACCTGCCCGGCGTGCTCGACGGCAACCTCGACCGGCTCATCGACGCGCTCGCCGAGACCGACCAGGCCGAGAAGCTGCGGAGCCTGACCGAGGAGGACGGCGCCGCGTAGGCGCGGGCGGCAGCCCGGGCCCCGCGGCACCCCGCGATGGCGACCACCGGCGAGCTGCTCCGCGACGCGGTGGACCGCCTCCGCGAGGGCGGGTCCGAGAGCGCCCGCCTGGACGCGGAGCTGCTGCTGGCCCACGCCGTCGGCGTGGACCGGACCGCCATCCTGGCCCATCCCGAGGCGTTCGTCGGCCCCGAGGCCGCCGCGCGCTTCGCCGATCACCTCCGGCGGCGCGTGACCGGCGAGCCGGTGGCCTACATCCGCGGCATCAAGGAGTTCCACGGCCTCGCCTTCGCCGTCGACGCCCGCGCCCTGATCCCGCGACCCGAGACCGAGGTCCTGGTGGACCTCGCCGTCGCCGAGATCGGCGATCGCCTGGGCCGGGCGCCGCGGCCGCCGGGGACCGCGCCCCTCGCCGTCGTCGACGTGGGGACGGGGAGCGGCGCGATCGCGGTCGCCCTGGCCGTGGGGCTGCGCCGGCGGGGCATGCTCGGCGAGGTCGAGATCGTCGCCTCCGACGCCTCCGCCGACGCGGCGGCCCTGGCCCGCGAGAACGCCGTCGGGCACGGGGTCGCCGACCGGGTCGGGGTAACCGAGGCGGACCTCCTGCCCGCCGCCGGACGCTCGGCCGGCTTGTTGACGGTCCCGGCGCGCTTCGACATCGTGGTGGCGAACCTGCCCTACATCCCCAGCGACGTGGTGCCGGTGCTGGCGGTGGCGGCCTCGTTCGAGCCCCCGGCCGCGCTCGACGGCGGCCCCGACGGCCTCGACGTCCTGCGGCGCCTCCTCCTGGCGCTGCCTGACCGACTGGTCGCCGGCGGCACCGCCCTCCTGGAGATCGGCAGCGACCAGGGTGGCGCCGTCCACGCGGCCGCTGCCGAGCGCCTCCCCGGCTGGGACGTGCGGGTGGAGACGGACCTTGCGGGGCATCCCCGCGTGGCCGTCCTCGCGGCGCCCGCGTGAGCCGGAGCCGCATCCGTCTCGTCGCCCTCGACCTGGACGGGACCCTGATCGGCGACGATCTCCGGCTCCCGCCGAGGACCAGGGCGACGGTCCGGGCGGTGGTGGCGCGCGGCGTCCACGTCGCCATCGTGACCGGCCGGATGACCAGCTCGGCCCTTCCGTACGCCCTGGAGCTGGGGCTCCGCGACCCGCTCGTCGGCCTGCAGGGGGCGCTGGTCCGGGAGATGCCGCCCGCGGGCAGCAACCGCCTGGGGCGGCTCCTGCTCCACCGCCCGCTGCCCGCCGCCGTCGCCCGCGACGCGCTCGCCTGGTGCCGGTCGGCGGGGCTGGCGCCCCACCTGAACCACCTCGAGCGCATGGTCGTCCCGGCCGCCGACGCGCGCGCCGACGACTACTCGCGCTGGAACTTCGGGCGCGTGGTCCTGGTGCCGGACCTCGACGCGTGGATCCGCGGCCCGGTCACCAAGATCATCTCCGTCGGGCCTCCCCCCCTGCCCGAGGCATCCCTGGAGGCTGCTCGGGCGGCGTTCGCCGGCCGTGCCGACCCCACCGTGAGCCACCCGATGTTCCTCGAGCTCCTCGCCCCGGGCGTGAACAAGGGCGGCGCCCTGCGATACCTCGCTCGCCGGCTCGGTGTCGACCTCCGGGCGACCCTCGCGATCGGCGACCAGCTCAACGACCTGGAGATGATCGCCGAGGCCGGGACGGGAGTCGCCATGGCCGGGGCGCCCGACGCCGTGCGGTCGGTCGCCCGGGTCGTGGCCCCACCGCTGGCGGAGGAGGGTGCCGCGCAGGTGCTCGAGGAGCTGGTCCTCGGAGGTCGCCGGCCGTCGTGAGCGCCCGGGTCGGCGCCACCCCGGGGGACGCCGGCCGGTCCCTTGGGCCAGAATGGGCGCAGCCGGACGCGTGCGGGATCGACCGGGCGGGAAGGAGTCGCGAGTGAGCATGGCGAGCGTGCCGCGGACCGCCTGGGCGTCCGTCGCGGAGGTGGACCCCGAGGTCTGGGCGGCGATGCGCGGCGAGGGCGAGCGCCAGCGCTGGAAGATCGAGCTCATCGCGAGCGAGAACTACACTTCCGCGGCGGTCATGGAGGCCCAGGGCTCGTGGCTCACCAACAAGTACGCGGAGGGCCTGCCGGGCCGTCGCTACTACGGCGGCTGCGAGTGGGTCGACGTGGTCGAGCGGCTGGCCCAGGAGCGGGCCCTGGCCCTCTTCCCGGGCGCGGCCCACGTCAACGTCCAGCCCCACTCCGGGGCGCAGGCGAACCAGGCGGCCTTCTTCGCCGTGCTGGCCCCGGGAGATCGCATCCTCGGCCTCCGCCTCGACCACGGCGGCCACCTGACCCACGGCCTGAAGGTGAACCTCAGCGGCAAGTGGTTCGAGGCCCACCACTACGGCCTCGACCCGGCCACCGAGACGATCGACTACGACGCACTCGAACGGCAGGCGCGCGAGGTCCGCCCGAAGCTTCTCATCGCCGGCGCCAGCATGTACTCCCGGATCCTCGACTTCGAGCGCCTGGCCGCCATCGCCCACGGCGTGAACGCCCTCCTCCTCGTCGACATGGCCCACATCGCGGGCCTCGTGGCGGCTGGTGTCCATCCCTCGCCCTTCCCCGACGCCGACCTCGTGACCACGACCACCCACAAGACCCTGCGCGGGCCGCGCGGCGGGCTCATCTTCGCCTCGAGCGGCCTGGCCTCGGCGGTCGACCGGGCGGTCTTCCCCGGCATCCAGGGCGGCCCGCTCATGCACGTCATCGCGGCCAAGGCGGTCGCCCTTCGGCTGGCCGCCGCGGAGGAGTTCCGGGCGGACCAGCGACGGACGGTCGAGAACGCCAGGGTCCTGGCGGAGGAGATCGCGGCCCGCGGCGGCCGGATCATCTCCGGCGGGACCGACACCCACGTGTTCTCGATCGACGTGCGGCCCTTCGAGACGACCGGCCGCGACGCCGAGCGACTCCTCGACGACGTCGGGATCACCGTCAACAAGAACACCATCCCCTTCGATCCCGCGCCTCCCAACGTCACCTCCGGGATTCGCGTCGGGACGCCCGCCACCACGACCCGCGGCTTCGGCCCGGCGGAGATGCGCCAGGTCGGCCGCCTGCTCGTGGAGGCCCTCCAGACGCGGGACGAGCCGGCGGAGCACGCCCGGATCCGCGCCGAGGTGCGCGACATCTGCGCCCGCTTCCCGGTCCCGGGCCTGCCCGAGGCGTGACGGAGACCCCGGGGAGGACCCGGTGACCACGGCGGACCTCCTCGTCCCCGCGGTCGTCGCGTTCCTCGGGGCAGCCGCCCTTTCGTTCGGCCTCACGCCGCTCGTCCGGCGTCTCGCCCGCCGCGTCGACGCCGTCGACCTTCCCGATGCCCGCCGCGTCAACACCAGCCCCGTGCCGCGGGGCGGCGGCGTGGCGGTCGCCGTCGCCTACCTCGCCGTCGTGGGGGGCCTGCTCGCCATCGACGCGGCCGTGGGGATCTGGAAGCCGCGCGACGCCATCCCGGGCCCTGGGCTCGCGGCGCTCCTGGCGGGCGGGATCGTGGCGGTCGGGGTCGGGCTCCTCGACGACCGCTTCGACCTGCGGGCCCGCTGGCAGCTCGGCGGCCAGGTCCTCGTGGCCCTCGTCCCGGTCGTGCTGGGGATCAGCGTGGGCGTGGTCGCCAACCCGTTCGGGCCGGGCGCCATCCGCCTCGAAGGCATCTTCGGGGCCGCCTTCGCGGTGGTCTGGATCGTGGGGATGATCAACAGCATCAACTTCATCGACGGGCTCGACGGGCTCTCCTCCGGGGTGGCCCTCATCGCGGCCGTCACCCTGGGGATCATCAGCCTGACCGGGCCCAACACCCAGCCCGTCGTGGCCCTCGTCTGCGTGACGCTCGCGGGCGCCCTCCTCGGCTTCCTGCGCTGGAACTTCCACCCGGCCTCGATCTTCATCGGCACGAGCGGCGTCGTCTTCGTCGGCTACACCCTGGCCCTGCTCTCGATCCTCGGCAGCGCGAAGGTGGCCGTCGCCCTCCTCGTCCTCGGCGTCCCGATCATCGACACGTTCTACATCATCGTCCGGCGCCTCCTCGGGGGTCGCTCGCCGTTCTCGCCCGATCGCGGCCACATCCACCACCGCCTCCTGGACCTTGGGCTCTCCCACACCCAGACCGTCCTCCTCATCTACGCCATCTGCGCGGGGCTCGGCGCGCTGTCCCTGCTCCTGTCGGGCAGCGGCCAGCTGTACGCGTTCCTGGGCGCCTTCGTCGTCTTCGGCCTGGCCATCCTCCTCCTGGACCGGGCCGTCGACGAGCGGGCGTCGGACGGCGACTGAGCGATGGCGCTGGAGGTGCCGCTCCTGGCCATCGGGATCCTCGTCGCGGTCCTGCTGCTCTCGATCGCCCTGGGCGAGGGCCGTCACGTCCGGGCCCGCCGCCGCGCGGCCGACGCCGCCGCGGTGCGGGCCAGCGAGCGGGTGGCGATGGAGCGCCTGGCCTGGCTCACCGGGCGCACCGACAGCCCGCCCCCCCGACCCGATCTCCCGACGCCGGAAGCTGCCCTCGCCGCGGCGTCGGACGATGCCACCTGGGCGGTCTCGGCGCGCCGCCAGCGCTGGCGCGCCACGTCCGTCGTGCTGCTCGTCGGGGTGATCGCCGTCGTCGCCGTCGTCGCGGTCTGGCCGCGAGGAGGCGTGGCGGACGGAAACGTGCTGGCGGCCTCGTCGGCCCCGGCCACCCTCCCCTCCGCGACGCCGACGCGCACGCCGGCACCGACCCCCTCGCCGAGCCCGACCGCGACGCCGACCGCGACGCCGACGCGCACGCCGGCACCGACCCCGACGCCGACCCCGACGCCGAGCCCCTCGCCGAGCCCGACCCCGACCGCGGCGCCGACCCCGAAGCCCACCGCCAGGCCCACCCCGAAGCCCACGCCCAGGCCGACGCCACGACCCACGCCACGACCGACGCCACGACCGACGCCACGACCGACGGCGGCGCCGACGCCCGTCGTCGTGAGCCCGCCGCCCGCTCCATAATCCCTCGTCGATTCCCCATCCGCGGCCCCGGCCACCTTCGCGACCGCTCCGCAACCCTTTGCTATACTGCCGCCGCCGTGACAGGCTGGCGATGAGCGGGCTCGGACGGGCCGGCGCGTACTTCGCGCTCTTCTCCCAGGTCGGGTTGATCCTGCTCGTCACCAATCTCGGCGGCGCCCTCCTCGGCTACTGGGCCGGCGAGCAGCTGGGAGCGATCCCCATCCTGACCCTGGGCGGCTTCTTCGCCGGGCTCGCGGTGGGATGGGTGGCAGTCCTGCGGCTGATCAGGCGGTTCCTGGCCAGCACCGACCAATGAGCATCGCGGGCGCGACCACGACGGTCGCGCCCCTTCGCGTGGAGCGACCGTGACGAGCGAGCAGGAGACGGCGGCGAGCACCGTCGAGGCCCCCCGAGCGGCCTCGAAGCGGCGGCGCAACCTCTGGATCGGCGCCTTTCTCGCGGTCATCCTGATCGACGCCCTCGCCCTCGTCCTCTTCCCGCCCCAGAACGCCGCCGACCCGACCAAGCCGTACTCGTTCCCGGCGGACGCGATCAGGGGCAACCTGGAGCCGATCCCCCCGCACGTCGTGCTCGACCTCGACCCCACCAGCGCGCCGGGCCCCAAGGACATGGTCTTCTTCGACCTCACGATCACCAACACCATCGTCACCCTGTGGATCGTGATGCTGGTGGCCACCGTCCTGGTGATCGCCGGCACGCGCGGTCGCCGCGAGGTCCCGGGCCGCCTCCAGAACGCGGTGGAGTACGTCTATGAGAGCCTGTCGGGCTTCGGCACGGCCCTCGGCGGGCCGAGGGCGAAAGCCTTCATCCCTCTCTTCGCCAGCCTCTTCGTCCTCATCATCCTGTCGAACTGGAGCGGGCTCATTCCCCCGGTCGGCAAGATCGAGCTCCTGCGCGCCCCCACCAGCGACATCAACGTCACCTTCGGGCTGGCGATCGTCAGCTTCCTCACCTTCCACGTGTCGGGCATCCGCTCGCTGGGGGTGGGTGGATACTTCGGGAAGTTCTTCAGCCTCCGCGAGTTCAGGAACGGGGTCTCGGCCGGGCTCATCTCCCTCTTCGTCGGGCTGATGGAGTTCCTGCTCGAGTTCGTGAAACCGATCACCCTGGCGATGCGGTTGTTCGGCAACATCTACGGCGGTGAGCTGGCCCTCGCCGTCATCACCTCGCTCACGGTCGCCTTCGTCCCCGTCCTCCTCGTCGGCCTGGAGACCTTCGTGGGGTTCGTCCAGGCCCTCATCTTCTCGGTCCTGACCCTCATCTTCACGATGCTCGCGATCGAGGGCCACTCCGAGCAGCACGAGGAAGTCCAGGCGGCCTGAGCACCCCAGTCAACAACGGAACAGCCCGGTCGCCCCGACCATCGGGGCGCCGGAGGCAGGGAGGTAGGAACAGCATGGAGAACCTAGGAGCGGGTCTCGCCGCGTTCGGCGTGCTCGGCCCGGCCCTCGCGGTGGGGATCCTGACCGGGATGTCCACGGCGGCGATCGGGCGGAACCCGGAGGCGGCGCCCCAGATCCGCGCCACCTTCATCATCGGCGCGGCATTCGCCGAAGGCCTCGGCGTCCTCGCGATCGTCGTCGGCATCCTCGCGATCCTGCTCGGCGGCGGCACCGCGGCCTAGTCCGCGACCGGACCGGAGGAGAACGCCGTGGACCTGTACGCGGCCGGCTCGGCGATCACCGCCGCAGCCGGCGCCGTGGCGGCCGAAGGCGGGGCCGGGATCCAGATCAACGTGTTCTGGATCATCGTCGTCGCCACGAACTTCGTGCTGTTCCTCGCGATCCTCACGGTCTTCGCGTGGAACCCGGTCACCCGGATCCTCGACGACCGGCGGGCGAGGATCGAGCAGGGGCTGAAGAACGCCGAGCAGGCGCGCCTCGACCTCGAGCGCGCCGCCGCCGCCACGGCCGAGCAGCTCGCCGCTGCGCGGCGCGAGGCCCGCGACATCGTGGAGCGGGCCCAGAAGGTCGCCCAGGAGACGCGCGAGGCGGACATGGCCGCGACCCGCGCCGAGTTGGAGCGGATGCGGGTCCGGGCGGCCGCCGAGATCGAGGCCGAGAAGGGGCGCGCCATCGCCGACCTGCGAGCCGAGGTCGCCGACCTCGCCCTTGCGGCGGCCGGACGCGTCGTCCGCGAAACCATGGACGGCCAGCGCCAGCGCCGCCTCGTCGAGGAGTTCCTCGCCGAGCCCGGCGTCCCGGGGGCGAAGGCCTGATGCCCCGCCCGACGGCGGCGGCCCGCCGCTACGCCGAGGCGGTCTTCGAGCTCGGCCGGCGGGACGGGACGCTCGACCGATGGCTGGACGACCTCCGCGTCGCCGCGGACGTCGTCGCCCAGCCGGACGTCGCCCGCGTCGTCGACAACCCGACGATCCCCCTGGCGGCCCGCCGCGACGTGCTCGCCCGCCTCCTCGGGTCGCGGATCTCGCCGCAGGCCCACAACCTGACCCTCCTCCTCGCCCAGCAGGGCCGACTCTCGTCGGTGCCCGCCGTGGCCGCGGAGTACAAGCGGCTCGTCGATCGCGAGCGCGGCGTCGTCGTGGCGACCGTGACGAGCGCGGTCGAGCTCGAGCCCGCCGAGCTCGAGGCGATCGGCGCCCGTGTCCGGGAGATGACCGGCGCGCGGGCCGAGGTCGCCACCGCGATCGACCCCGACCTCATCGGGGGCGTCACGGTCCGCATCGGCGACCGTCTCATCGATGCCAGCGTGCGGGGACGCCTGGAGCGGCTCCGCGACCGCATCGTCGCAGGAGCCCGCTGACCCCGCCCCGCGCCGCGCTGGTCGCCCGCCGGCCCGCTGCGCCACCGACTGGAGCACTGAATGGCCATCCGATCT
The DNA here is from genome assembly GCA_963821235.1 of uncultured Chloroflexia bacterium. Classification (GTDB taxonomy): domain Bacteria; phylum Chloroflexota; class Limnocylindria; order Limnocylindrales; family CSP1-4; genus CTSoil-043. The sequence continues at coordinate 626,871 of CAWGCS010000001.1, read as the reverse complement.
GACGAGATCATCAGCATCATCAAGTCCTCGATCGAGCATTTCGACGTCGCCTCCGAATCGCGGAACGTGGGAACGGTCGTCGAGGTCGGCGACGGCATCGCCCAGGTCTACGGCCTGGAGGACGCGCTCGCCTCGGAGCTGCTCGAGTTTCCCGGCGGCGTCTACGGGATGGCCCTCAACCTCGAGGAGGAGACCGTCGGCGCGGTGATCCTGGGCGGCGCGACGGCGATCAAGGAAGGCGACGTCGTCAAGACGACCGGGCGGGTCGTCGAGGTGCCGGTCGGTGCCGGGCTGCTGGGCCGCGTCGTCGACCCCCTCGGCCGGCCGCTGGACGACAAGGGGCCCATCGTCGCGACCCGGACCCGCCCGGTGGAGCGCATCGCCCCCGGCGTCATCACCCGCAAGTCGGTCGACACGCCCGTCCAGACCGGCATCAAGGCGATCGACGCCCTCGTCCCCATCGGCCGCGGCCAGCGCGAGCTCATCATCGGCGACCGCCAGACCGGCAAGACCGCCATCGCGATCGACACGATCATCAACCAGAAGGGGCAGGGCCTCGTCTGCATCTACGTGGCCATCGGCCAGAAGCTCTCGACCGTCGCCTCCACCGTGGCGATCCTGGAGCGGCACGGCGCCATGGCGCACACGATCGTCGTCGTCGCCGGCGCGGACGACCCCGCCCCCCTCCAGTACCTGGCGCCCTACAGCGGCGTGGCGATCGGCGAGGAGGTCATGGAGGTCGGCGTCGAGGTCCCGGGACAGGGCCTCGTGAAGGACGCCATGTGCGTCTACGACGACCTGAGCAAGCACGCCTGGGCCTACCGCGAGATGGCCCTCCTGCTGCGCCGCCCGCCCGGCCGCGAGGCCTACCCCGGCGACGTCTTCTACCTCCATAGCCGGCTCCTGGAGCGCGCGGCGCGCATGAACGACGAGAACGGCGGCGGCTCGCTGACGGCCCTCCCGATCATCGAGACCCAGGCCGGCGACGTCTCCGCCTACATCCCGACGAACGTCATCTCGATCACCGACGGCCAGATCTTCCTGGAGACCGACCTCTTCAACGCCGGCCAGCGTCCCGCCCTCAACATCGGCATCTCGGTCAGCCGCGTCGGCTCCGCCGCCCAGACGAAGGCGATGAAGAAGGTCGCCGCCCCGCTCAAGCTCGACCTGGCCCAGTACCGCTCGCTGGCCGCCTTCGCCCAGTTCGCCTCGGACCTCGACAAGGCCACCCGCGATCAGCTGACCCGCGGCGAGAAGCTGTCCGAGATCGTGAAGCAGCCCCAGTACGAGCCGCTCCCAATGGAGAAGCAGGTGGCCATCCTGCTGGCCGCCACGAAGGGCGCCGTGGACGACATCCCGACCCCCCGGGTGAAGGAGTTCGAGGCTGGCTACTATCGCTTCCTCGAGGCGGAGCGGCCGGAGCTGCTCTCACGGCTGGCGACGACGAAGACGCTCGACGACGAGACGGCGAAGGGCCTCGACGAGGCTGTCGCCGCCTTCCGGGCGAGCTTCCTCGCCTAGCCCGCCGGAGCCGGGAGCACAGCGTGGCCAGCCAGCGCGACATCCGCCGGCGCATCGGCGCCGTCCGGAACATCAAGCAGATCACGCGGGCGATGCAGTTCGTCGCCGCGTCGAAGCTCAAGCGCGCCCAGGACGCCACGCTCTCCGCCCGCCCGTACAGCGACCTGATCGACGAAGTCCTGGCCGACCTCGCGGCCGTCCTCGATGCGGACCACCATCCGCTGCTGGCCCGCCACGACGGCGGCCGGCGCCTCTTCGTCGTGATCACGACCGACCGGGGCCTGGCCGGGCCGCTGAACACCAACACCGTCCGCTTCGCCCTCAAGGAGATCCTCGACCACGAGGGCGGCGTCGGCGTGGTCACCGTCGGCCGCAAGGGCCGCGACGCCCTGCGCCGCGCCCGCCTCCCCCTGGAGGCTCACTTCGCCGGCTTCGGGGACCGCCCCAGCTTCGCCGACGTGACGCCGCTCACCCGCCTCATCACCGACGACTTCCTGGCCGGGACCCACGATCAGATCGACCTCGTCTTCCCGCAGTTCGTCTCGACCCTGGTCCAGCGGCCGGTCCTCGAGCCGATCCTCCCCATCCGCCCGGCGGCCGACACCAAGGGGATCCCCGGGGGCCAGTTCATCTTCGAGCCGAACCCGGCCACGGTCCTCCGCCAGCTCCTCCCGCGCTACGTCGCGACGCGCGTCTTCCAGGCGGTCCTCGAGACCACGGCCTCGGAGATGTCGAGCAAGATGGTGGCGATGAAGAACGCGACCGAGAACGCCGAGGACCTCATCGAGGACCTGACGCTTTCCTACAACAAGGTCCGCCAGGCCAACATCACCAGCGAGATGATCGAGATCGCGTCCGGCGCCCAGGCGCGCTGACGACGCCGGCAGGAGGCACACGTACTCATGGCGACCGCCGCACCCGCCGCCATCGGCCGGGTCATCCAGATCACCGGCCCGGTGGTGGACATCGAGTTCCCGCCGGGGCAGCTGCCCGCGATCTACAACGCGGTCGAGATCCAGCGTCCCGGCCGGGAGCCGCTCACCTGCGAGGTGCAGCAGCATCTCGGCAACAACTGGGTCCGGACGGTGGCGATGACGACGACCGACGGCCTGGCCCGGGGCACCGCCGTCCACGACACCGGCGCCCCGATCACCGTGCCCGTCGGCGAGGCGACCCTGGGCCGCGTCTTCGACGTCCTGGGCCACCCGATCGACGGCAAGGGACCCGTCGACCTGACGCACGTCCTCCCGATCCACCGCGATGCGCCCCCGTTCGACGCCCAGGTGACGGAGGTCGAGGTCTTCGAGACCGGCCTCAAGGTGATCGACCTCATCTGCCCGTTCAAGAAGGGCGGCAAGATCGGCATCTTCGGCGGCGCCGGCGTCGGCAAGACGGTCATCATCCAGGAGCTGATCCGCAACGTCGCCCAGGAGCATGCCGGGTACTCCGTGTTCGCCGGCGTCGGCGAGCGGAGCCGCGAGGGCAACGACCTCATCGCCGAGATGACGGAGTCGGGCGTCCTGGCCAAGACGGCGTTCGCCTTCGGCCAGATGAACGAGCCGCCCGGCGCCCGCCAGCGGGTCGCCCTGACCGGCCTCACGATGGCCGAGTACTTCCGCGACGAGGAGGGTCGCGACGTCCTCCTCTTCATCGACAACATCTTCCGCTTTACCCAGGCCGGCTCCGAGGTCTCGGCCCTCCTCGGCCGGATGCCGTCGGCGGTCGGCTACCAGCCGAACCTCGCGACGGAGATGGCGGGCCTCCAGGAGCGCATCACCTCCACGAAGAAGGGCTCCATCACCTCGCTCCAGGCGGTCTTCGTCCCCGCCGACGACTACACCGACCCGGCGCCGGCGACCACCTTCGCCCACCTCGACTCGACGATCCGCCTCGAGCGGAGCATCACCGAGCTGGGCATCTACCCGGCGGTCGATCCCCTGACCTCGACGTCGCGCGTCCTCGACCCGCACGTCGTCGGCCAGGAGCACTACGACGTGGCCCGCGAGACCCAGCGCGTCCTGCAGCGCCTGCGCGACCTCCAGGACATCATCGCCATCCTCGGCATCGACGAGCTCTCCGAGGAGGACAAGGCGACGGTCGCCCGGGCCCGCCGACTCCAGCGCTTCATGAGCCAGCCCCTCTTCGTCGCCGAGGTCTTCACCGGCCGGCCCGGCATCTACGTCCCGATCCGCGACACGGTCGCCTCGTTCAAGGAGATCCTCGAGGGGCGCACCGACGGCCTTCCCGAGCAGGCGTTCTTCCTGGCCGGCACGACCGACGACGTGCGGGCGAACGCCGAGCGCCTGGCCGGCTAGGGGACGCGAGCATGCCGATCCACCTCGAGATCGTCACCCCGGAGAAGCGGGCCTACAGCGACGACGTCGACTCCGTCGTGCTGCCGGGCAGCGAGGGCGAGCTGGGGATCCTGCCGCATCACGCTCCCCTCATCTCGCAGCTCGGCGTCGGGGAGCTGCGCATCCGCAAGGGTGGCACGGAGGAGTCGTTCGCGATCGTCGGCGGCTTCGTCCAGGTCCGCCCCGACCGGGTCGTGGTGATGGCGGAGACGGCCGACCTGGCCGCGGAGATCGACCTGGAGAGGGCCGAGGAGGCCCGCCGCGACGCGGAGCGGGCCCTGGAGGCGGGCTTCGTCGAGCCGGCCGACCTTGCCCAGGCCCGGGCGGCGCTGCAGGCCGCCCTGGTCCGGATCCGGGTCGCCGAGCGTCGCCACCGGGAGGGGTCGCGCCGGCGCGGGTAGCGCCCGCCCGACCGCGTGAGGATCGCCATGGCGGACGCCCGCCCGTTCCACTGGGAGTTCACCCCGGACCCCGTCGCCCGGGAGGTCTTCCGGGTCGAGGGCGGCCGGCCCCTGTCCGGCACGGTCCAGATCAGCGGCGCGAAGAACGCCGCCCTCAAGCTCCTCGCAGCCGCCGTCCTGACCGGCGAGCGCTGCCGGCTCACCAACGTCCCGGAGATCGAGGACGTCCGGGTCATGGCCGAGACCCTCGCCGACCTCGGCGTGGTGGTCGACCATCCGAACCACGGCGTCTACGAGATCGCCGCCGGCGACGTCGACTGGCTCTTCGTGCCGCTCGAGGCCGCCGCCAAGATGCGGGCCAGCTTCATCCTCTTCGGCCCGCTCCTGGCCCGCTTCGGCCACGTCATCATCAGCAACCCCGGCGGCGACCGGATCGGGCGCCGCCCGGTCAACCTCCACGTCGACGCCATGCGGGCACTGGGCGCCCAGATCGAGTACCGCAACGGCTACTACCTGGCCAAGGCGCCAGGGCGCCTTCGCGGGGGCGCGGTGACCTTCCCCTTCGTCTCCGTGATGGGCACGGAGAACGCGATGCTCGCCGCCACCCTGGCCGAGGGGACGACCGTCATCCGCCCGGCAGCCCAGGAACCGGAAGTGGACGACCTCCTGGCGTTCCTCCGCAAGATGGGCGCGGCGGTGGAGCGGACCGCTCCCGACACGATCACGGTCGAAGGTCGGCGCCGGCTGCGCGGCGCCGAGCACCGGGTGGTCCCCGACCGGATCGAGGCCGGCACGTTCGTGGTCGCCGCCGCGGTCGCCGGCGGGCGGATCACCCTGGAGGGGGCGCCCTGCGAGTTCCTCGGCTCGTTCGTCGAGGTGATGGGGCGGATGGGCGTCCAGGTCGCCTGCGGGCAGGACACGATCGAGGTCGAGGGGATCGCCCCGGGCGGCGGCGCCTACCGTGCGGCGGACGTCGAGACCGGGCCCTACCCGGGCTTCGCCACCGACCTGCAGTCCCCGACGAGCGTGCTCATGACCCGCGGCGCGGGGACCAGCCGCCTCCACGAGACGATCTACGAGGACCGCCTGGAGTGGCTGGCTGAGCTGCGCAAGATGGGCGCGGCGGTCGCGATCCTCGATTCGCACCACGCCGAGATCAGCGGGCCGGCCCACCTTCGCGGGGCCGAGGTCGACATCAGCGACCTGCGGGCCGGCGCATCGCTCATTCTTGCCGCGCTGGCCGCCGAGGGGACCTCCACCATCCACGGCGCCCATCACGTGCAGCGCGGCTATGAGAACATCGACCGCAAGTTCCACGACCTCGGCGCTCGCATCGAGCGCCTCCCGGAGCAGGTGAGCAGCACGCCTTCATGAAGATCGGCATCGACCTCGGCACCGCCAACGTCCTCGTCTACGTCAAGGGGCGCGGCATCGTCATCCAGGAGCCGTCCGTCGTGGCGGTGAGCGAGGACAACCGGATCGTCGCCGTGGGCGAGGAAGCCCGCGAGATGATCGGCCGGACGCCCGGCAACATCCAGGCCATCCGCCCGATGAAGGACGGCGTCATCGCCGACTACGTCATCACCGAGGCGATGCTCCGCTACTTCATCGGCCGCGCCCGGAAGGGGACCATCGCCCTCAGCCGCCCGGAGGTCATGATCAGCGTCCCCGCCGGCGTGACGTCGGTGGAGAAGCGCGCCGTGCGCGACGCGGCCCTCAAGGCCGGGGCGCGGGAGGCGTTCCTCATCGAGGAGCCGCTGGCCGCCGCGATCGGGGCCAACGTGCCGATCAGCGGGCCGTCCGGCAACCTGATCATCGACATCGGCGGCGGGACGAGCGAGATCGCGGTCATCGCCCTCGGCGGGATCGTCGTCAGCAACAGCCTGCGGGTGGGCGGGAACCGCTTCGACGACGCGATCGCCAGCTACATCCGCAAGAAGTACAACCTGATGGTCGGCGACCGGACGGCCGAGGACGTCAAGATCCAGATCGGCACCGCCCTCCCGCTGGAGCGCGAGCTGCAGATGGAGGTCCGCGGACGCGACCTCATCGCGGGCCTGCCGCGGACGATCCCCATCACCTCGTCGGAGGTCATGGAGGCGATCGAGATGCCGCTCCAGCAGCTCGTCGCGGCCGTGCGCGGGGTCCTCGAGCAGACGCCGCCCGAGCTCTCCTCCGACATCATCGACAAGGGCATGGTGATGTCGGGCGGCGGCTCGCTGCTGCGCAACATCGACAAGCTCCTGACCCAGGTGACCGGCGTTCCCTGCCACGTGGCGGAGAACCCCCTCAACTGCGTCGCCCTCGGGACGGGCATCGCCCTCGAGCACTTCGACTTCTTCAAGAAGTCCCTGGTCCAGCAGGTCTGACCACCCGGATGGAACGCGACGAGGGACGCCGACCGGCCGCCGGCGTGGCGTTCATGGACCTCCACTGCCATACGAGCGCGAGCTTCGACAGCCTCGCCGATCCGGCCCGCGTGGCGCGCGCCGCCCGCGACCGGGGCCTGACCCACCTGGCCGTGACCGACCACGATCGGATCGACGGCGCGCTGCGCGCCCGCGACGCGGCGGTGCCCGGCCTCACCGTGATCGTCGGCGAGGAGGTCAAGACGACCGGCGGCGACCTCATCGCCCTCTTCCTCGAGGCGCCGATCCCGCCGGGGCTCGCGCCGGCGGAGGCGATCGCCCGCGTCCGCGCCCAGGGCGGCCTCGTCGGGATCCCCCACCCGTTCGACCGCCAGCGGGGGTCCATCGGCAACACGGAGGACGACATCCGCGAGCTCGCCGCACTGGTCGACTGGATCGAGGCCTTCAACGCCCGGGTCGTCTTCCGCGAGGGGAACGAGCGCGCCGCCGCCCTCGCGCGGTCGGCCGGGATCCCCGGCGTCGCCGTCTCCGACGCCCACTCCCTCCTCGAGGTCGGGGTGGCCGCGACGCGCCTGAATGGCGACCCGTCCACGGCGGCCGGGCTCCTCGCGGCCCTCGCCTCGGCCCAGCCCATCCCCGGCCGGGCGACCTACTTCGTGCGCGCCGTCACGCCGGTGGCCAAGCTCGTCCAGCGGGCGCGGGGGAACGGCCGGATCCGGCCGGTCGCAGGCCCGGGACGGTGAGCACCTCGCCCGGCGCCTCCCTCGACGCCGCTCCCGGCGAGCCCGCCCCGCCCGCGGAACGGGAGGTCACGGTCGAGCAGGTCTCCCTCGGGCGCCGGCTGCGCCAGCCGCGGACGATCGTCTCGATCCTCGTCCCGCTCGTCATCATCGCCATCTTCATCGGCCTCAACCGCGACCAGCTGGCCAAGGTCCCGGGGCTGATCCTCAACGCCAGCCCGCTCCTCGTCGCGGCGGCGTTCGCGATCTACTACCTCGGCTTCCCCCTGCGCGGCTACCGCTGGGCGCTCCTCCTGCGCGGCACCGGCTTCTACTGCCCGACGAGGGACGCGACCGAGATCATCTTCCTGTCCTGGCTCGTCAACTGCGTGGTCCCGGCCAAGCTCGGCGACGTCTACCGGGCCTACCTGCTCAAGGTCAACAGCCACGCCTCGCTCTCGCGGACCTTCGGGACCGTCTTCATGGAGCGGGTCCTCGACCTGTTCGCGATCGCGAGCCTCGGTCTCGCCGCGGGCTTCTGGAGCTTCCGGACGGGCCTCCCGCCGGAGATCCAGGTCGTGGCGGCGATCGGCGTGGGGGTCGTCGTCGTCCTGGCCGTCGGGCTGCTTTTCCTGCGCAGCGCCGGCCACCGGGTGCTGGCGGCCCTGCCCCTGCCCCGCAAGGAGACGGTCCTCGATCTGTACGACCGCTTCGAGCAGGGCGTCTTCGGCGCCATCGGCTGGCGGGCACTGCCGCGCCTCCTCGTGATCACGGGCCTCATCTGGGCGTCGGAGTCGATCCGCCTCTGGCTCGTCGTCCAGGCGCTCGGGTTCCCGGGCGTCTCGCTGGGCCTCTCCGGGGCCGTCTTCGTGGCCCTCATCGGCTCGCTGCTGACGGCCGTCCCGCTCAGCCCGGCCGGGCTGGGGATCGTGGAGGCTGGCATCGTCGGCGTCCTGACGGTCGCCTACAAGGTCCCCCTCGCCGAGGCCACCGCGATCGCCCTCCTGGACCGCGTGATCAGCGTCTTCTCGATCATCGTCCTGGGGTCGATCGCCTACGTCCTGTCGGCCAAGCCGCGCGGCGAAGGCCGCATCCCCGAGCCGCCCGGGAGGGCCGCCGCCGAGGCCTGAGCCGGTCAGGCGTGGACCGCGCTCGCGCGAGCGTTGGTACCTCCGCTCCGGCCATGGCATGACCCGGGGTACGAACGGGTCATGGTTCCCGAATGCGCCACTCTCGATAGTTGGCGCACGCGGAGCTGCCGCGGACCCCACGGAGCGCCCACCGAGGAATGACTGAGCAGAACGGCCGGCCCTTCAACGAGTGGCTGCGCGCACAGCTCAAGGCCAAGAAGATGTCGCAGCGCCAGCTGGCGCAGGCGTCGGGCGTCGACCACTCGACGATCTCCCGCCTCGTCCGCGGCGACAGGACCCCATCACTGGGGACCGCGACCAAGCTGGCCAAGGGGCTGCGCGAGCTTCGCGACGACGCGGACGCTCCGCAGTACCTCGGCCTCGTGTCCAGCGGCGCGACGATGAACCCGGCCGCGCGCGTCGAGTACGCCCTTCGCGCGGACGACGCCCTTGCCGAGCCGCAGGTCCGCCAGGTCATGGAGTACTACCTCGCCGTCCGGATGCGCCGCTTCGCGCGGCCGGCGCCGGTCGCGGTGCCCCGGCCGGGACTCCCGGACCGCCCGATGGCACGGGTCTCCAGCACGCCCCTCGCCTCGGTCGTCGGCCTGCCGACGGACCGTCGGGTGACCACCGTCCGCCCCGCCTCCATCCTCGGGCGCCGCCCGCCCGGGAGGCCCTGACCACCGCACAACAGACCGCTCCCGGGAGTGCCCTCCTCTCCCGGGTCTCGGGGACAGCGAACGCCGGCGTTACTGGGGCGCCGGCGTTCGCTCTGTCCGCCGCCTGGCCTGGCCCGGTCCCGCGGCCCCTTCAGGGCGCGGCGATCTCGTAGACGGAGACCCAGCGGCCCGGCGCGGCCTCGAAGCGGTCCAGCATCCTGCCCGCCGCGATCCCCACCTCGGCCAGCCGCGTCGCCTCCGCCGGACCCAGGCAGGCCTGCCCGACGACATCCTCGAAGAGCCGGTCGCAGAGGACGATGACGCGGGTCGCGCCCGCCTTCACGCCGGCGGCCGCGTCCCCGCCCAGCGCCGGGTCCAGGCCCGCGTTCGCCGGCGGGTTCCCAAGGGTCGTCATCGGGTAGTTGACGGCGGTCGTCTTCTTGAACTTCGGGACGCCGATCACCACGGTCGGCGCTCCGCCCAGGTCGTCCACGACGCGCTGCCCGGCCGCCAGCCCCGCCGGCCAGCCGCCGTCGGCGTCGACCGGCGGGAGGGGCACGACGACGAGGTTCCAGGCCACGATCCCACCGACCACGACGGCCACCACCGCCCGCCCGACCGCCCGCCGCCAGAGGACGCCCGCCCCGAGACCCAGCAGGGCGAAGACGATCGGGTCCAGGGCCAGGTGGTAGTGGTCCACGTAGAGCGGCGTGACGGTGGAGAGCCACGGGGCGCCGATCACGAGGCCGACGATCCCGACGGCCAGCCCGACGGCGAGCATGCGCGCCACCGGCGCCGCCGCCTCGCTGCGCCGTGACGCGAGGGCCACCGCCCCGACGACCAGCCCCACGGCGGCGGTCGTGGCGACCAGCGAGGCGACCACGTCCCGGACGAGCGGCACCGCCAGGATGCGGATCGGCACGAAGATCGCCCGGATCAGCCACGGCGGAGCCTCGTCGGTGGCGACCCCCGCCCGAGCCCGGAGCAGCGCCGCGATCTCGCTGAAGCCGGTCGTCAGCTCGTTGATGGCGACGGGCACGAAGGTGAGGCCGACGAGGAGCCCGGCCCCGGCCAGCCACGGGACCGCGCGGCGGCCCATGCGGCGCAGCTCGGCGATGGCGAGGATGCCGACCGGGACCGCGAGGATCCAGGCCAGGACGTGCGACTGGGCGGCGACGACGAAGCCGACGGCGGCGAGCAGCCACCAGCGAGGATCCTGGCGGCGGCGAGCCTCGAGCGCGGCGGCGAGGGCCAGGGCCGCCCCCGGCGCCACGAAAGCCGGGTTCCAGAGGCGCACGGACGCGTCGATCATCTGGGCTGAGACCGCGGCAAGGAGGCCGGCGACCGCGGCCCCGACAGGCCCGGCGCCGGCGGCCCGGGCGAGCCACCACACGAAGCCGACGGTGGCGATGCCGCCCAGGGCGATGCCGAAGGTCACAGCCGTCGGGTCGTCGCCGCCGGTCGGGAGGGCGAAGAGCGCCCCCAGGTAGTAGAAGACCGGCCCGTGGTGGAGCCCCCCGGTGGACGTCGGCGGCCCCAGCAGGGTCAGCTGGCCGGTCGCGATCGAGCGGATGGCCAGCATCTGCTCTCCCTGGTCGGTGTCCCAGGGCCCGCGCGTCGCCAGGTCCGGGAGGCGGAGGGCCGCGGCGAGGACGAGGAGGCCGGCGAGCACGACGAGGTCGGCGGCGCGGCTGTCCCAGCGGACCCCGGCCAGGCGCCCGGCGAGCCGGGCCGCCCCCTCGCGCGCGGCCTGGGTCATGCCGGCGCCGGCGTGCGCGCTCGCGCGCCGCGCAGGTGGAAGGCGTCCGGCGGGAGGGTGTCCAGAGGCCGGCCGGTGGCGAGGTCGCGCGCCCGGGCGACGTTGACCGCGTCGTAGCCCTCGTCCATCCCCGGCGTCTCCAGGAAGTAGGCGACGTGGGCCAGCGCGGGGTGGGTGAGGAGCCGCGCGAGCCCTGCCCCGCCCCCCATCTCCCCGGCTCCCAGGTGCTCGTGGCGGTCGAGCTTCGAGCCGCGAGCCGCCTTGGAGTCGTTGAGGTGGACCATGACGAGCCGCTGGAGGCCGATCCGCGCGCCGAGCTCCTCCACGATGTCGTCGACGCCCTCGCCGCTGCCGATCTCGTGGCCGGCGCCCCAGAGGTGGGCCGTGTCGAGGCAGAGGCCCAGTCGTGCGTCCGGGATCCCGCGGGCCGCCGCCGCCTCGAGGATCTGCTCCAGCTCCTCGAGGCTGGTGCCCATCCCCCCGCCGCTCCCCGCCGAGTTCTCGAGGACCAGCAGCGGCGCCCCGGGGCCGTCGGGGACGGCCGCGAGGACGCGGGCGACGGCGTCGCCGATCCGCGCGATCCCGAAGGCGACGCCCGCGCCCTTGTGGCTCCCCATGTGGACGTTGACGAAGCGGGCGCCGTAGTCCGGGGCGACCGTCAGCTCGTGGGCGAGGAGGGCCACCGATCGCTCGTACAGGTCGTCGTCGGGGCCGGCCAGGTTCACCAGGTACGAGGCGTGGACGGCGACGGGCCCGATGCCGAGGTCGCGGAGGCGGTCGCGGAACGCGGGGAGCTCCGCCGGCGGCGCCGCGCGTCGCTTCCAGGCGGTCGGGTTGTCGGCGAACACCTGGAGCGCGTCCGCCCCGATCTCGTGGGCGCGCTCCACGGCGCGGACCATGCCGTCGCCCAGCGGGAGGTGCGCCCCGAGCGCCCGGCCGTCGGGCAGGGCCGGGCGCGGGAACGGGGCGGGAGGGTCGGGGCGGCGGGGCTTGCGGAGGAAGCGTGGCAGGGCGGGCATCGTCGCCCGGCATCGTACCGTTCGGGAGGCCCCGGCGGCCGGCCCGGCGATGGGCCGACGCGGGCCCGATCAGCGCCTGGCCGCCCGATCAACGCCTGGCCGCGGGGTCGGCGCCTGGCCGCCGGTCAGCGCTTTGGCGCCGGCTTCGCGCCCCGGCCGGGCGTGTACTCGCCGGCGATGACCGGCTCGATGAGCCCGAAGTCCCCGTCCCGGCGCCGGTAGAGGACGTTGAGCCGTTCGTTCTCCGCGTTGACGAAGATGAAGAACGCGTGGCCCAGCGACTCCATCTCAGCGATCGCGTCTTCCTCGAACATCGGCTCGATGCCGAACCGCTTCGTCTTCACCACCCGCCGCTCGCGACCGGGCTCTGCGGTCCCATCGGCGATCCGGGCGAGGATCCCCTTCTCCTCGGGCGCCCGCGCGCGCACCCGGGGCTTCTCGCGGTGGTCGACGGCTCGCCGCTCGCCCTTGTCGACGACCTCGTCGATCGCCGCCTCGTACGTGGCGGCCTCCGCGCGCCCGTGCAGGGCCTGGCCATCGATCACGAGGGTGAGCTCCGCGATCCGCGAGTCGGCGGCGCTCCGATGGCGTTCGACCGAGAGCTCGATGGTCGCGTCGGTGCGGTCGTCGAGGTAGCGCTCCAGTCGTCGCATCTTCCGGTCGGCGTAGAGCCGCACGGACTCCGGGACGTCCATGTTCTTGCCCTTGACGATCGTCCTCACGGCAGACCTCCAGGGTTCGTTCGGGCCGGCCGAGCCGCGGGACGCGGCGCCCGGCGACGACCCGTCCCGTCGAGTATAGGTCGGCCCCCTCGCCCTCCGGCCGCGCCCTCGCCCCTCCGCCCGGCCCTCATGCCTCGCGGGCCACGGTCAGGGCAGAGACCGCCACCGCCCCCGCGTCCAGCAGCGCATCCGCGCAGGCGACGAGCGTCGCCCCGGTCGTGACGACGTCGTCGACGAGGACGACCCAGCGGTCCGCGACGGCGCCCCACCACCCGGGGTCGGCGCTGAACGCCGCGGCAACGTTCGCTGCCCGGCGATCCCTCCCCAGCTCGAACTGGGGAGTCGTGGCCCGCTCGCGGCGGAGCGCCGGGGCGGCAGGCAGTCCCAGCGCCACCGCGGCGGCGCGCGCGATCAGCTCGGCCTGGTCGTAGCCGCGGGCGGCCCGTCGGCCGTCGTGGACCGGGACGTGCACGAGGAGGTCGCCGCCGATGCCGGCTTCCCGCCAGCGGGCCGCCACGGCCGCCCCGAGCGGCGCCGCCAGCCGCCGCTCGCCCGCGTACTTGAGGGCGTGGAGGGCGTCCCGGACGACGCCGCCGAACGGCGCGCACCACTCCAGCTGGACGAGGGGCAGGGGAACGTCGGAGGGCATGCCGATCGGCACGCCGGCGGGGGTGCCCCGGCGGCGGGTGAGCTCCGAGCCGCACGCGGCGCAGAGCGGCTCCCCCTCGTGCCCGCACCCGACGCAGGCGGCGGGGAAGGCGAGGTCGAGGACGCGCCCGGCGATGTGGCCGGCGTGCCGGGAGATGGCCATCGCCGGAGGATGACCCGCGTCGCTCATCCCGCGCTCATCTCCCACCCACCTGGCGCTTGCCTCGTGCTCACCTCGCACTGATCCGCGGCTCATCCCGTGCTCGTCGCGACCCGCGGTCCCGACCATGTGGGCCGGGCCTGGCCGGCCGTGCAGGCGACGACCCGGAGGCCTCCGCGACGACCACCTGCCGCCGCCCCTGGGTCACGTCCATCCGCTCACGCGGGGCCCGGGAGATCCTCCAGCACGATCACGTCGCCGGGCACCGTCCGGGTCGCCGCGGCGGTCCCGGCCGGCAGCTCGAGGCAGCCGTCGGCGCCGCGGGCCAGCCAGACGACGCCCGTCCACGGCCGCAGCCCAGCCCGCACGGCCGTGACTCGCCGGGCACCGTCCGGACGAGGCTTCGCCAGGAAGACCGCGTCGATGGCGAACCGCATGAACAGCATGTGGATGCTCGAGGCCGGGCGCAGCCAGAGCCCACCGTCGGGGGGCAGCGCGGCCCGGCCCATGAGGCCCATGAAGCGACCGCCGAACGACTCCGTCGCTTCCAGGGATGACCCGAGGACGGTGTCCCGGGTCAGGTTGCGGGCACGCACGCGGAGCCGCCGAGCATCCCGGCGATGGGCCGCACGAGGCCGCCCCGCCTCGCGGCCGCGGGCACGCCCGCGGAGCCGCCGAGCGGCGCCGTGACGGCAGGCCGCCTAGCCGCCGCCCGGTCCTCCCGGACCGCCCAGGTTCTTGATGATCAGGATGATGGCCGGGCCCAGGATGACGATGAAGAGCGACGGGAAGATGCAGCCGACCAGCGGGAAGAGCATCTTGATCGGCGCCTTGGCCGCCTGCTCCTCGGCCCGCTGGCGGCGCTCGATCCGCAGCTGCTCGGACTGGACCTGGAGCACCTTGCTGATCGAGACGCCCAGCTGCTCGGCCTGGATGATGGCGCCGATGAAGTTGGTGAGGGCGGGCACCTCGGTGCGCGGGACGATGTCCCGCAGCGCGTCCCGCCGGGCCTTGCCGACCCGGACCTCCGCCAGCGCGCGGCGGAACTCGTCCACCAGGGCGCCCTGCATCTTCTCGACGACCTTGCCGAGCGCCGCGTCGAAGCCCAGGCCGGCCCGGACGGAGATCGTCAGGAGGTCCAGGGCGTCCGGGATCTGGAGGATGATCGACTTCTGGCGGGCGCGGACGCGTCGGCCGAGCCAGAACTCCGGGGCGATGTAGCCGACGGCCAGGCCGACCGCCCCCAGGGCGATCCCGATGACGAACCCGGTGCCGAGGAGGAAGGTGAACACGAGGAAGAACAGGATCGCGAAGACGATCGCCGCGATCGCCTTGATGCCCATCCAGTCGGCGACGCGCAGGTCGCCGGGGTTGCCGGCCAGGGCGAGGTTCTTCTCCGTGCGGGCCGTGAACGACGACGAGGTGAAGCGCGAGACGGTGCCGGAGAGGCGGCCGGCGAGGGGACGGATCGTCCGCTCGAAGAACGGTGCCTGGAGCTCCAGCTCCTCGAGGTTCTTCGCCTGCATCGACCCGAGCTGGGTCAGGCGGGCCTGGACGGGGTCGACCGATGAAGTGCCGGCGAGGCCGATGGCCAGGAAGAGGATGCCGAGGGCCGCGGCGCCGGCGACGATGACGGGGGCCAGGGTTTCCATTCCCTACACCTCGATGTCGACGATGCGCCGGATGAACATGAAGCCGATGAACATCATCACGCCGCCGAGCCCGATGAGGATGATCCCGGCCGGGATCCCCGCCACGGCCACGTCCGGGTCCAGCATGGGCTGGAGGAAGCTCGGGGCGATGACGAAGAGGAACCCGGTGAGGGCGATCGGGAGGAAGGCGACGACGTAGCCGGACATCCGCTGCTGGGCGGTGAGGGTGCGGATCTCGCCCTTGATGCGGACCCGCTCGCGGATCGTGAAGGCGATCGAATCCAGGATCTCGGCCAGGTTGCCGCCCACCTGGTACTGGATGGAGATGGCGGTGACCATCAGCTCCAGGTCGTCCGACTTCACCCGTCGCGAGAGATTCTCCAGGGCCTGCTCGAAGGGCAGGCCGAGGTTGACCTCGCGGATGACGCGCTGGAACTCCGTCGAGATCGGCGGTCGCGCCTCGCGGACGACCAGCTCGATCGCCTGCAGGAAGGACGAGCCGGCCCGCAGGGCGTTGGCGATCAGGGTGATCGTGTCGGGCAGCTGCTTGTTGAACTGGTTGAGGCGCCTGCCCTGGCGGCGCCGGACGTACCAGCGCGGCAGGAAGAAGCCGAGGACCGCCCCCACGAGGAGGAGGATCGGGTTCTGGAGGGCCGGGAAGGCGAAGCCGGCCAGGAACATGAAGGCCGGGACCCCGACGATGGCGGCGAGCCAGATGAAGAGGTACTCGGAGATCTTGAGCTTCAGGTCGGCGCGGGCGAGCTCCCGTGCCAGGTTGGCTCCGAAGTCCCGCTGCTCGACGACCTTGTTGAACTGCGAGATCGCCGCGCTCTGCGAGATGAGGTCGCCCAGCGACGTCGGGCTGCCATCGGCCTTCTTGGCCTCCTGGCGACCGGAGGCGTAGCGCTCCAGGCGGGCGCTGACGCCGGTGCCGCTGCCCGAGGTGGCGATCCCGACGGCGATCACGAGGATGGCGATCGCCGCGACGGCGGCGACGATGACGGTCATCGGCATGGCGGAACCTCCCGCCTAGTAGACGAAGCCGAAGAGTCCGGGCGGCAGGTGGATGCCCATCACCTCGAACTTCTCGACGAACTTCGGGCGGATCCCGGTCGGCTTCAGGCGACCCTGGATCTTCCCCTCGACGATGCCCGTCTGCTCGAAGATGAAGACATCCTGCATGACGATCACGTCACCTTCCATCCCCTGGACTTCGGTGATGTTCGTGATCCGCCGGGTGCCGTCCTTGAGGCGGGCCTGGTGGACGATGAGGTCGACGGCGGACGCGACCTGCTCGCGGATGGCCCGCAGGGGGAGGTCGACGCCGGCCATGAGGACCATCGTCTCGAGGCGCGACAGCATGTCGCGCGGGCTGTTGGCGTGGCCGGTCGACATGGAGCCGTCGTGGCCCGTGTTCATGGCCTGGAGCATGTCGAGGGCCTCGCCGGAACGGCACTCCCCGACGATGATCCGGTCGGGCCGCATGCGGAGGGCGTTGCGGACCAGCTCGCGGATGGGGATCGCGCCGCGACCCTCGATGTTGGGCGGCCGCGACTCCAGGGTGACGACGTGCTCCTGCCGGAGCTGCAGCTCGGCGGCGTCCTCGATGGTGATGATCCGCTCGTCGTTCGGGATGAACGAGGAGAGCACGTTGAGGGTCGTCGTCTTGCCGGAGCCCGTGCCGCCTGAGACGAAGAGGTTCAGGCGGGCCTCGACGCAGGCCTTGAGGAAGTCGAACATCTCCGGCGTGGCGGTCCCGAACCGGATCAGGTCGTCCACCGTGAAGGGGGAGGCGGCGAACTTCCGGACCGTGATGACGGGACCCACCAGGGAGAGCGGCGGGATGATCGCATTGACGCGGGAGCCGTCCGTGAGGCGGGCGTCGACCATCGGCGACGACTCGTCCACGCGGCGACCGATCGGGGCGATGATCCGGTCGATGATCCGCATGACGTGGTCGTCGTTCTGGAAGACGACGTTCGTCAGCTCCAGCTTGCCGTTCCGCTCGATGTAGACCTGCCGTGGCCCGTTGACCATGACCTCGGTAATCGACTCGTCACGGAGGAGCGGCTCCAGGGGCCCGAGGCCGATGATCTCGTCGGTGATCTGCTCGAGCATCCGGACCCGCTCGGCGCGGGTAAGGGCGAGGCCCTCCTCGTCGATGACCTTGCCGAAGATCTCCTCGATCTGGCGGCGGACCTCGACCTGGTTGGAGAGGTCGAGCTTCGGGTCCAGGTCGGAGATCACCCGGCTCTGGATCCGGAACTTGACGTCGCGGAAGGACTCGCGGACGGGGGCGTTCGGAAGGAGGCGCTGGGTAGGCGCCAGGGCCGGCCCGCCGCCGGCCGGCTGGCCGGGTCCGGGCGGTGCCGGCGGACCTCCGGGCGCGGGCGCCGGCCCGGCACCGCCGGGTCGAGCGCTCTCGATTCGCTTCAGCAGGGACATCTTCCGACCACCCCTTCAGCTCCCTGGTGGGAGCACCTTTCGACCTGTTACCGCCACGCGAAGAGCGACTTCCGGGCGGCCGGCTTGCGCGCCGCGCTGGGCGCGCCCTCCGTCGCCCCGAGGAGCGCCCGGGCGAGGCGGAGGACGTCCTGGGACACCTGGGCCTCGCGATTGCTGACGAAGAACGGCACGCCCCGGTTGAGGGCGTACACGACGCTTCGGCCGTCGCTGACGACCGAGTGGTCCACCTTCCGCCCGATCGAGTGCTCGACGTCCGCGACGCGGATGCCGAGCGCCGAATCGGCGCGGTTGAGGACCAGCTCGATCTTGTCCTGCGGGTAGCCGAGCTGGTCGGCGACCTCCAGGAAGAGCCGCATGTTCTTGATGCTGGTGATCTCGAGGGTGAGGACCGTGAGGATCACATCCGCCGTGTCGAGGACCGCCAGGGTGGAGTCGCTGAAGGCCGCCGCGCAGTCCACGATCACCAGGTCGCTGCGGGCGCGGAGGACGTCCAGCACCCGCCGGATCGCGTTCGGCGTCACCAGCTCCGCCATCTCCGGCGACGGCGGGGCGAGGAGCACCTTGAGCCCCGTCGAGTGGGTGATGACGAAGGTGTCGAGGGAGTCGGGCTCGCCGCCGGCCTCCAGCTCCGGGACCAGGTCGGCGATCGACTTGCTGCGGGGATTGAGGTTGAGGAGGACGCCGACGTCGCCGAACTGGAACGACCCGTCGACGAGGACGACCTCGCGGCCGGGCTCCATCGCGGCCGCCACCGCCATGTTGACGGCGAGCGTGGTGCGGCCGACGCCGCCCTTCGGGCTGAAGACGGCGACGACGCGGCCGGGCTCCTTGGCGGCGGCAGCTGCTCGCGCGGCCGCCGCGGCCGCGGGAGCAGCCATGCGGCCCTGCTTCTCGCGCTCCCTGGAGTGGACCTGGCGGATCGACGCCGTCAGCTCGTCGGAGCTGAACGGCTTGACCAGGAACTCCCGGGCCCCCGCCAGCATGGAGCGGCGGAGGTAGTCGGCCTCGCCCTGGACGGACATCATCACGACCGCCGCGGTCGGGACGCGCGCCATGAGGAGCTCGGTCGCGGCGATCCCGTCCATCTCGGGCATGTTGATGTCCATCAGGACCACGTCCGGGAGGAGGCGGGCCGCCATGTCCAGCGCTTCCGCGCCGGATGCGGCCGCCCCGACCACCTCGACGTCCCTCTCGAACCCGAGAAGCTTGCTGAGGTGGTCGCGCGTCTCCTGGATGTCGTCCACGATCAGGACGCGGATCTTGTCGGTCATCGGCTGGTCCGGTGAGCTCCTGGGCTCGGGCGGGGTGGTCGCCGAGCCGGGGGCGGGAGGAGGCCTCCCGCCCCGCGTGCGGCGGGGTGGGTTACGGCTGCTCGGTGAGGATGAGCTTCGGCGGCAGGACGCCGTACTGGTCGACGAGCTCCCGGACGGTGATGCCCGTCGTCTTCACCACCGGTGCCTTGGCGTCGCCGGGCGCGCGCAGGACCAGCGAGAGGTTCCCGTCGAGCTGGGTGAAGCGGATGAGCTCGGCCTGCTGGGGGGTGACCTCCAGGAGGGCGATCTGGGACTGGCCGTTGAGCGACGGCGCGGCCGCCCCCTGGGTGCCGTCCGTCGTCCCCTGGGTGCCCGTCGGCGGCGGGAGCAGCGTCCCGACCACGCGGAGGTTCTCCACGAGGACCTTGACGGTCGTGTTGTTGAGCAGCGCGTCCACCGTCTTGAAGTTGCGGACGGTGACCAGCGGCTGGCCCTCCCGGGTGGGGGCCCCCTCGACCGTGATCGGGTTCTTGTTGGTCTGGTCCTCGGTCAGGGCGAGGACGACGTCCACGCGGTCACCGGGCTTGATGAGAGTCCCCACGCCGGACACCTGGTCCACCTGCACGGCGATCGCCCGCTTGCCGGGATCCAGGAGGCGGGCGACGTCGGGGTTGACCGTCGAGATCGCGAAGGAGTTGGCGTCGAGGAGCTGTCCCTTGGTCAGCTGCGTGGTGATGGTCCGGCCGATGACCTCGCTCTCGAGGGTGAAGGCACCCACCGGCTTCTCGGTCGTCCGGACCTCCTGGGTCTCGACGAGATCCTCGGTGATCGTCGTGCCGAGGGGGATGTCAACGGAGGCGACGACGATCGTCGTCTTGTTCGCATCGGGCTGGTTGGTGGTGCCACCACCACCACTCCCGTTCCCCAGGACATAGATGACCCCGACGAAGGCGATCGCCGCCAGGAGGAAGCCGATCAACAGGATCAGGCGATTGCTGCGCTTCAAGGTTGGTCTCCCCGTTGCCGTGTGACAGGCGGCACCACTCTAGCACCGGCCTTGGGCCGCGCGACTATACAAAAGGGCTAGGACCGCTGGGAACAAATGGAAGGATTCCCCGCACGAACCCTCGGCTTGATGCAGGCCGTCGCGGCGGCCGGGAAGGGGTCGATGCCGGTCCCCGTCCGGCGGGGGCCGGCGCGCTGTCGGGCGAAGTGCTGCGGCTGTCCAGGCGGGCCACCTGACGATGATGGCGGGATGGAAGGATGAGTCCGTGGGCGTTGCGGTCGGCCTGCCTGGCTCCATGGCGTGATCGCGTGCGAGAAGGCGGGGGCCGCCGGCTGGCCGGCGACCCCCGCTCAGGTCGCTAGACGGAGCTGCCGACCTTGCTGAGGATCGTCGAGACCTGGCCTCCCAGGAAGAGCAGGGCGACGATCGCCACGATCGCGATGAGGGCGAGGATCAGCGCGTACTCCGCGAGACCCTGCCCCTCCTCGTCGCGGTCCAGGAAAGACGAGATGAGTGCGGACAGGTATGCCATTGGTGTCACCTCCCTTCGTCGTGGAATCCCCCGCCGCGGCGGGAGCAGGCGCGCCGCGAGGCGGCTCCTCGCCCCCCGCGCCGCGCGGGCGAACGGTAGGGCGGGTCTGGTGGCCTGTCAAGACTCCGCGGGGACCCCGGCGGTGCCCCACCGCGCCACGTGGCGGGCCCGGAATCGGCGAAGCCGGGCCGAGAGGCCCGGCTTCGCGCAGGTGGCTGGGGGGACGGTCGCTAGACCGAGCTGCCGACCTTGCTGAGGATCGTCGAGACCTGGCCTCCCAGGAAGAGCAGGGCGACGATCGCGACGATGGCGATGAGGGCGAGGATCAGCGCGTACTCCGCGAGACCCTGGCCCTCCTCGTCGGAGCGGAAGAGACTGATGATTGCGGTGAGGAACGACATTGGGTGGTTCACCTCCTTCCCTCGAGAAGTCCCCCGCCCCTGCGGGGGCTGGCGGGCCACCGACGCCGGGGCGATCGCCCCGTCTCGGAACCGCGGTCGAACCGTAGTTGCGCCTTCGTGGCCTGTCAAGACTCGCGGGCCGTCCGATGGTGCGGGGCCGCGCCGGTCCCGGACGCGTCGAAGCCGGGCCCGCGGGCCCGGCTTCGACTCTGTGCCCTGGCGATTCGGTCGCTAGACCGAGCTGCCGACCTGGCTGAGGATCGTCGAGACCTGGCCGCCCAGGAAGAGGAGGGCGACGATGGCGACGATGGCGATGAGGGCGAGGATGAGGGCGTACTCCGCGAGCCCCTGCCCCTCCTCGTCCCGGCGGACGAGCCCGATGATGTAGTCGATGAGCGCCATGAAGGCCTCCCAGATGAGTGCGCACACCCCGGGATCGGGGCGAACCGAGGCTACGCTGGCGCGATCGCGCCCACCACCCGCCTATTCGTACGGGCACCGTCCCAGTACTGCGTCAGGCCAGGATGCCCTGGGCGAGCCAGCCGGCCTTGTCCACCTCGCTGCCGATCATGCTGAGGACCCAGGCCAGCTGGGGGCGGAGGAAGACGAGGATCGCCACGGCGACCAGGACGGCCAGGCCGAGGATCACCCCGAACTCGACGATTCCCTGGCCCCCGGCGCCGGCCCGGGCCAGGCTCGCCGTCCGGCCCCGGCCCGGCGTCATGCGTCCGGGGCGGCCGCCGGCAGGGGGAAGCGCGCCGTCACCCCGCGGCCGTCCGCCGCGAACTCGACCCGCCCTCCGGCCGCCGCCGCCCGATCGGCGAGCTCGCGACGGATCGCGAGGGTCAGCACGGCGACGCTCCCGCTCGCCGCGACAGACGCCCGCCGCTCGTCGACCATCGCCTGGAGGGCGGCCGGCATGTCCGGCCGCGGCGCCTCCTCGACGACCTCGGGCGCAGGGTGGATGGCCTGGACCGCGACCTCCAGCTCCGTGCCCCAGTCGAGGGTCAGGGCGACGCGCTCCGGGTGACCCCCCACCAGCGCGGCCACGGCCTCGTCGGCCACGCGGAAGACCGTGCTCTCGAGGTCCATGGGGAGCCGCCGGTCGGTGCCCATCGACTCGAAGTCGATGGGGACCTGCGAGCGGCGCGTCCGGTCCCGGGCCACGCGTCGCAGGGTGGGCACGAGGCCGAGGTCGTCGAGGACCATGGGCCGGACGTCGAAGATGAACGTCTTGGTGGCGTCCAGCGTCCGCTGCACCATCTCCATCAGCTCGCGCATCTCCGCCCGAGCCGCCACGGGATCGCTGTCGAGGAGGCGGTCCACGATCTGGGCCTGCAGGGTGATGTTGGTCAAGCTCTGGGCCGGACCGTCGTGCATCGCCCGGGAGATGTCGCGCCGGAGGTCCTCCTGGGCGGCCAGCACGACCCGGCTGATCGCCGGCGAGGCGGTCAGCCCGGGCGCCTCGGCGGCCGGCGGCGCCGCAGCCGCTGGATCCATCGCCCCCACGGTCTCGCGCAGCCGTGCCAGGCCATCCCGGTATCGCTCCAGGATCTTCTGCTTGCCGGCCAGGACGTCGAGCTGGGCCTCCATGACGGCGGCCCGCCGGGTCAGCGTGACGACCTGGGCGTTCACCTCGGCCAGCTCCGCGGCCGCGGCATTCGGGCCGAGGCCGGCCAGCCGGTCCGCGGCCTGGGCGCGCTTCTGCTCGTGCCGGCCGGCCTCCGTGCGTGCCTGGCCGACGAGCATCTCGATCTCGGCCAGCTCGCGGGCCAGCCGCTCGAGCTCGCGGTCGAGCGTCTCGGCCAGGGCGGCGGGCGTGACGGGCGACGCCGGGGTCGCGGGGACGTCGGCCATGACGGGTCGCTCAGTCCTCGGGCATCCGGATCCAGCCCTGGCGCATCGCGTAGACCACGGCCTGGGTGCGGTCGTTCACGGCGAGCTTGCGCAGGATCGAGCTCATGTGGTTCTTGACCGTCTGCTCGCTGATCGAGAGCTGGTAGGCGACCTGCTTGTTGGTCATGCCCTGGGCGATGTTGTCGAGGATCTCCACCTCTCGCGGGGAGAGCGGGGCGAAGATGGGGGCGGCCTCCTGGCCGTAGATCGCCAGCTCGCGGAACTCCTTGAGGACGCGCGAGGCGACGGCCGGCTTGGCGAAGACCTTGTCGTTGATGAGGAACTCGCCGGCGGCCACCCGGCGGATGATCGTGACCAGGTCGTCCGGCCCGACGTCCTTGAGGATGAACGCCGCCGCCCCGGCCCGGATGGCCTGGAAGAGCGCCTCCTCATCCTCGTCGGTCGCCAGGAGGATGATCCCGGTCGCCGGCAGGTCGCGCTTGATCCGCTGGGTCGCTTCGATCCCGCCGGGGGCGGGCAGGGAGAGGTCCATGAGGATGATCGCGGGATTCGTCTCCAGCGCCACGTCGTGGGCGGAGCGCCCGTCCTCAGCCTCGCCGACGATGTCGAAGTCGGGCTCCCGCTCGAGGATCGCCCGCATGCCGACGCGGACGAGGGCGTGGTCGTCGACGAGGAGGATGCGAATCCGCTCGTCGGTGGCGCGCCGGTCGGGACCACCCCGCCGGCGATCCGGCCCTGGATAGCTCACGAACTGCCTCCTCTCTCGCCCCCGGGGATGTCGAGCACGACGACGGTCCCGTTCGCGGGCTGCGAACGGACCTCGAAGCTGCCGCGGACGAGCTCGGCGCGCTCACGCATGAACTGGAGCCCGAAGGTCCGTCGTCCCGGCGCGTTGACGACCTCGGGGTCGAAGCCGCGTCCGTCGTCCCGGACCTCGAGGATCCAGTGCCCACCCTCCAGCCGGGTCGTAAGCCAGATCGACTGGGCCCCGGCGTGCTTGCGGACGTTCTGGAGCGCCTCCTGGAGGACGCGCAGGACGACCACCTGGGAGGCGTCGTCCAGCTCGCCGTCCGGCGCCGCCAGGTCCAGCTCCACCTTGACGCCGGTCAGGGCGGCGATCGTCTCCACCGCCTCGCGGATGGAGCCGTCGAGGCCCATCTCGTCGAGGATCGGCGGTCGCAGCTGGCTGATGAAGGCGCGGACCTCGCCCAGCTCGCGGCGGAGCCGCTCGCGCAGGAAGCGCAGCTCCATCCTCGCCGCAGGCCGGTCGCGATCCAGGATCTTCTCGATGTACTCGACGCCGAAGATCGCGTTGGCGAGGGCCTGGGCGGGCCCGTCGTGAACCTCCTGGGCCAGGCGCGACCGCTCCGCCTCGCGGGCCTCGACGATGCGCATCTGGAGGTCGGCGGCCAGGTCCGGCGCCGCCGGGTCGGCCAGCAGGGACGCGTCGCCGCGCTCCAGGAAGAGCCACGTCCGCTCCAGGCCGCGGACGGCCAGCTCCAGGCGGGCCAGCTCGGTCTGGCGCTCCCCGAGCGCCGAGGTCTGGAGGGCGATCCGGCGGCGGAGCTCCGCTCCGGCCGGCGCCTCGCCGCTGGACCCGGGGACGTTCGACGCGACCTCGGCGAGGCCAAGGCGGTCCACCTGGTCCAGCGCGTCGCGATCGCCGTGCCAGCCGGCGAGCTTCTCGTGGAAGGCCTCGCGGTACTGCTCGGTCACCGCGCGCAGCGTGTTGGCCGCGCGGGCGAGGGCCTCCTTCGCTTCCGCGTGGAGGTGGTCGAAGCGTTCTGTCGCAGCGTCGCCGGCGCCGATCTCCGCGCTCATCTGCGGGGCAGTATACGGGTCGTTCATGGGCAGGAGATCCGGAAGACCAGCATTTGCCCGCTGCCGCCGGCCTCGTCGTCGGGCGGCGGGAGGGCCACCGGGTCCAGGCAGCCGGCATCGGGATCGGACTGGAGGCGGGCCGGCCAGGCGCCGTGGTCGCCGTCGAGCACGAGGAGCCGTGCCCCGAACGTGCGGGCCAGGTCGACCACGCTCGCCACCGGCTCGTCGGGAAGGCCCAGGGCGGGGACGCGATGGACCTCCGCGAGCCAGATCGGGTGGTTGGCGATGACCGGGGCCGACCCGTCGAGGGGAACCCCCGCCGCCGCCATGCGGCGTCCCAGGTCCACGTAGGCGGTCTCCGTGCCGCGCGCCTGGGCTCCGTAGGTGATGACGCCCGGCACCATGAAGAGCGTCGCGCCCAGCCCCGCGAAGAGCGGCGCCAGCCAGGCCACGGGGCGCGTCCAGCCCCGCATCCGGCCCACCCGGGCGAGGCCCTCGTCCAGGCCGGCCAGCCCGGCCACGACCAGGAGGACCGCGGCCGGCACGGAGGCGTGGAGGAACGTCCCCCAGCGGGTCTGGACCGGGAAGGCAAGCGTCGCGACCAGGAACGTGATGAGGGCCACGACGACGAGCGGCCGGAGGGAGCGGAGGCGAGCGCTCCACGGCAGGACGAGGAGCCCCACGACGGCGATCGGGGCGCCCGGGACCAGGAGGACGTCGAGCAGGTCGTGCAGGAAGCCGTCCACCCGCTGCCCCAGCCAGGTCGCCGGTCCCAGGGCCAGGTAGGTGGAGGCGGTCGCGGGCTGCTGCCAGGCGAAGATCTCGAAGCCGCTGATGGCCCAGGCGTTCGTGATCGCCTGGCCGGGCAGGGGCGAGCCGAAGGCCTGCCAGTTGCGCACGAGCCATGGCGCCATCACCGCGACGGCGACGACCCCCGGGACCACGACAGCGCCGGCGACGGCGCGGAGTCCGCGGCTCCGCAGCGCCGGGTACGCCAGCAGCGCCCAGGCAAGCCCCACCCAGACAGCCTCGTTGCGGGCCAGGCCGGCGATCCCGACCAGGAGGCCCAGCGCCAGGAGCCGGGCGTCGAGCAGCCGCTCCGGGGGGCGGCGGGCCAGGCGGGCCATGACCAGGCAGGCGACAAGGGCGGGAAGGGCGAACGGGATCGAGGATTCCAGGTGCAGCGCGGGTAGGACGAGCGGCAGCGCCAGGGCCGCCACGAGACCCGTGCCCAGGGCCAGCGTCCGGCCGCGCTCCGCGGGGAGCGCCCGCTCCTCCGCGACGTCGGCCGCGATGCGCCAGGCGACCGCCGCGACCAGCGCGCCCAGGACGGCGGCGACCGGCGCGGTCACGTCGTAGGCCGTCGAGCCGGTGGCGAGCATCGGGAGGAGCCCGAGGAGGCTCGGCAGCGGCAGCCAGATCTCGAAGGCCGGGCGCGGGAAGAAGAAGCCGAAGGCGCCCGTGAGCGGATCGCGGGCCGCGGTGGCGTAGCTCCAGATCGCGTCGCTCACCACGCCGCGGCCCTCGGCCAGGTTGCGGGCCACGCCCCAGTAGTAGGCGGTGTCCTCGGGGATCGGGAAGGGGACCTGGGCCGCCGCCCACAGGCGGACGAGGAGGGCCACCGCGAAGACGAGGCAAGCGCTCAGCCAGGCTTCGCGGCGCGACGGGCGCCAGGCGCCCGGGGGGTCGGCGCCGCTCACGGCGCGGCCGCCGCGCAGCGCGCGTCGCCGGCTTCCAGGCAGACGGGGAAGAGGGCCACGGCCATCGCCCCCACCGGCAGCGCCGGGGCGTCGGCCCGCTGGCGGGCGGCTCGGCTCGCGACCGGGGCGCCGAGCCAGGCGGGCCTGGGTCCGCCATCGAGGATGGACGCCATCGACCGCACGGTGTCGGCCCGGTTCAGCACCAGCCAGCGGATGCCGTAGGCGCGGGCGACCTGCTCGATCGTCGCCTGGGGGTCGTCGACCAGGACCACCCCGGGATGCCCGGTCCAGTAGCGGGTTCCCGACGCGTCGATCGACATGACCCGCTCGTCGGGCCTGGCGCCCGCATCGGTCAGGCCCTCCTCGACGAGCCGGAAGTCGTCGCGCCGAGCGCTCCAGGTGGCCTGAGTCACCAGGGCGCTCCCGATCGCCACGACGATGGAGAAGCCGACCGCGGTGACCGTGAACAGCCGGCTCGCGGTCGGCGCGTGCCAGGTCCTCCGGCGGGCGGCGGCCCAGCCGATGGTGACGGCGATCCCCTCCAGGGCCAGGATGTAGGCATGCGGCGCCAGGCCGACCGCGGAGTGGATGAACGTGCCGCCGGGGACGTGGACGGCGGAGACTACGGCGGAGAAGACGAAGAGGAGGCCGGCGTAGGCGAGGAACGGCCCGAAGTCGATCGATCTCCGCCTCGACCAGGCGCCGACGAGCATGAACGGGGCGAGCAGGGCGCCGCCGACCAGGACCGAGAAGATGGTGATCGCGGCGACGAGGCCGCCGATCCGGCTGGCCAGCAGGGGACCCAGCCCCTGGCCCAGGAGCCAGTCCAGGCTGGCCGGGGCGGTGATGCTGTTCCACTCCTCGATGGAGCGGATGAAGAGCACCTTGCCCGAGGCGGAGGACGGCGACAGGGAGCCGAAGACCGCCAGCTGGCGTGCCAGCCAGGGGGCGACGACGACCAGGAAGAGGGCGAAGCAGGCGACGGCCGCCCAGAGGGGGATGGCCGGACGGCGGGTGCCGCCGCTCCGCCAGGCGCGCCAGCGATCCCAGGCGAAGGCGAGCCCCAGCGCGGCACCCACCAGCACGCCGTCGTTGCGGGCCAGGGTGGCCAGGCCCACCAGCAGCCCGCCCAGGGCGAAGGAACGGGCATGCCCACGGAGTCCCCGGGCACCCATCCAGAGCGCGCCCGCGACCAGCGGCTGGTAGAGGCCGAAGTTGTCCGGCTGGGCCATGAAGACGGCGCTCGCCGCGGGGAACGCCACCAGGATGCCGGCCCCCACCGCCACGAGCCGGCTCGAGCCCGCGTCGCGCGCCAGCGCCCAGGTGAGCGGCGCCGCGAGCGCGCCCGCCAGCGCGAACGGCAGGGCGGAGGCGATCGCGGTCGGCCCCAGGAGCCAGATGAAAGGCACCTGGACCAGCGACGCCAGGGGCATCCAGTGGGCGTTGGAGGCGATCGGCAGGACCGGGTTGGCGGGGATCGTCCCGCCCACCTCGGCGAAGATCCAGACCAGGTCGACGGAGAACCCGTGCCCCGCCGCCAAGCTGCGGGCCACGTCCACGTAGTAGAACGAGTCGGGGTAGGCGGGATCGGCGAAGCCCCCGAGCAGCACCAGCCGCACGACGAGAGCCAGCGCGTAGAGGGCGAGCGGCGTCACCATCGGTGGTGCACGGTAGCACCGCCCCACGGGCGGGCGGACCCGTACGGATGG
The DNA here is from genome assembly GCA_963821235.1 of uncultured Chloroflexia bacterium. Lineage (GTDB taxonomy): Bacteria > Chloroflexota > Limnocylindria > Limnocylindrales > CSP1-4 > CTSoil-043. The sequence goes on along the minus strand of CAWGCS010000001.1, from coordinate 599,013 downwards.
GGCGGTACGGATGGGCCATCCGCGGCCTCCGGGGGGACCCCGGGGGTCGCTACGATGCCGTGGTGGCCCCACGCCTGAGCGCTCCCGCCCGCCGCGCCGTCGTCGACGGCGCCGTCGTGGCCGGGCTCCTGTTCGCGGCGTACCTGCTCCTCGTTGTCGCCCCGTCGGCCGGCACGTTCGGCTTCGACGCCTACGCGTACTGGGCCGTGGATCCGGCGAGCCCGTACCGGGAGACCGCGGGCGCCCTGGGCGCCTTCACCTACTCGCCCGTCATCGCCCGGGCGTTCGCCCCGTTCGGCCTCCTCGCGTTCTGGCAGTTCCTGTGGCTGTGGACGGCGGTCCTGGCGGCCACCGTCGTCTGGCTGGGCGGGGCCCGGCCGCGCCCGGTCCTCGCCCTCCTCGCCTTCCCGCCCGTCGCCCTGGAGCTGTACCACGGCAACGTCCACCTCCTCATGGCGGCCGCCATCGCCCTCGGCTTCCGCTTCCCGTGGACCTGGTCGTTCGTGCTCCTCACGAAGGTGACGCCGGGGGTCGGCCTGGCCTGGTTCCTCGTCCGCCGGGAGTGGCGCTCCCTGGCGGTGGCCCTCGGGGTCACCGCGGCGCTCGCGGCCATCTCCCTGGCCATCGATCCGGACGCCTGGCGCAGCTGGGTCACGGACAGCCTGGGCGCCACGGCGGCGGGGGCGCCCCTCAACCAGCTCTCCATCCCCATCCCGCTGTGGATCCGCGTCCCGGTCGCCCTGCTGGTCGTTGCCTGGGGGGCCCGGACGGACCGCCGCTGGACGGTGCCCGTGGCAGCCACCCTGGCGCTGCCCGTTCTGTGGCCTACTGGCTTCGCCGTCCTTGCGGCGGTGGTGCCCCTGCTCCAGGACCGCCCGGCGCTGCGCGAGGGCACCCCGTGGTGGCGTCAGGGAGCGCCCGGCTCCCGAAGCGCCGGATAGCGCTCCGCGGCGAGGAGCGTCCCGAGCACGAGGAAGAGCCCGCCCCACAGCCCCTGCAGCGTGTACGTGGCGATCATCGCGGCGGCGAGCAGGGCGATCTCCCGACGGATCGTGAGCATCGCGGGTAGGGCGAACAGGACGCCGAACATCCGCAGCGACGGCGCCCCCACCACGGTGAGGATTCCCGCCCAGGCTCCCAGGCGGGCGACCGGCACGACGAGGCAGAGCAGGGCGGTCCCACCTGCGACCAGCAACCCGAGCGCCGGCAGCCCGGCCGCCAGCGAGGCGCCGGCAAGGGGCCACGAAGGGTCCGCGGCCCTCCTGAGCTGCTCGACCCAGGCCAGCCAGGCGTCCGGGCCGACCAGCGGCAGGGTCGCCGCGGCGAGCCCTGCCGCGACCGCGAGGCCGGCCAGGGCCGCGCCCGGCCGGCGACGGAGGAGGGTGACCCAGGCGTGCGGCTGGGTCAGCTTGAAGGCCGGGATGGCGGTGCCCACGATCCCATCGGCGACGGCCGGCCGGTCGGTGTCCGCCGGGTCGCGCGCCAGCGGCTGCCATGGGCGGGACGACCGCCCGAAGAAGAGGAAGGCAAAGCCGGCCGCCAGCACGAGCTGGACATTGCCGCCCATGATCGCCTCGGCGAACGGCGGCCAGAGGAGCACGAGCGGGACGACCGGCCAGGGGATTCCGAGCCTCCGCACGGTCAGGAGCGCAGCACCCAGGCAGACGGCCAGCCAGCCGGCCCAGGCGGCCTCGCGCGGGATGATCGTGAGGGGCGCCACGAGCGGCAGCGTGAAGGGCGGGTAGAGGAAGGGCAGGTCGTAGCCGGGCGGCGCCTGGAATGCCGAGGCGAGGTACGGCGCGCCGCCGGCCAGCCACCGCTGGGCGGCCCGGAGGGGGATCTCGATGTCGACGAACGGCGGGTAGCCGGCCAGGAGGTCGCGCACACCCACGAGCGAGATGCCGCCCGCGAGCGCCCACAGGAATGCCCGGAAGAGCCGGTTCGGGCCGCTGCCGACCTGGAAGGCGCGCCAGAATGCCACGTGCGGACTCTAGGTCGTCACGTCCTCCCTGACGATGGTCCGCGGGTCACGGGTGGTACCGCCCGATAGGATGCCCGCGATGCAGGACGCAGGGACGCGCCGGGCTCGCCGCGACCGCCAGGTCCGCCTGGCGTGGTTCGCCGCCGCGATCGTCGGAGCGCTGGCCGGTGCTTCCACGCTTTGGCTCCACCTGACCGGGGACCCGCTCGCCGACGTCCGCGCCTACTACGACGCGGGGGCCCGGCTCAACGCCGGCCTTCCCCTCTACCCGGCCGATGCCGACACGAACGCCGCCGAGTTCTACCGCTACCCGCCGCTGCTGGCGCTTGCCTTCCGCCCGCTCGCCCTCCTGCCGTACGCGGCCGCAGCCACAGCGTGGGAGGCGGTCGTCATCGCCAGCTTCGTGGCGACGCTGTGGTACCTGGGCGTTCGACGGCGGGAGACGTGGCTGGCGTTCGGCGTCCTGGGGCTCCCTGTCGCCTGGTCGATCGCGATCGGGCAGGCCCAGGTCCCGCTCACGCTCCTCACCGCGCTCGGCGCGCCGTGGTCGATCGCCCTGGCCGCCAACCTCAAGCTCTTCCCGGCCCTCGTCGCCCTGTGGTGGATCGGCCGACGGGACGGGCGGTCGCTTGGGCGCTTCGTCGCCTGGACGGGCGCGCTGGCCGCCCTCCAGCTGGTCCTCGCCCCGCAGGCGACGCTCGACTTCCTGGCCACCTTGACCCTCCAGCAGGTCGGCGAGGTCCGGAACATCTCGCCCTACGCGATCTCGCCACTGCTATGGGGCATCCTCGTGGTCGTCGGCGCCCTGGTGGCGCTTCGCCTCGCGCCCACCCGCTGGGGCTGGGCGGCCGCGGTCGCCCTGAGCGTCCTCGCCACGCCGCGCCTGCTCACCTACATGCTCATGACGTTCCTGGCGGCGCTGCGAGAGCCTCATGGATCTCGCCGCCGACCGCTGCGGCATCGCCCGTAGGCTCACGCCAGTAGGGAATCCAGGAAGAGGCCACGTGCGCCACCGCGACGAGCGCGATCCCGGCCCACGCGCCCTCATACGAGTACGTGGCGACCAGCGCGGCCGCGACGAGGGCGATCTCGCGGCGCACCCACAGCATTGCCGGGAGAGCGAAGAGGAGCCCGAAGATGTAGAGCGAGGGGGCACCGATGACAGTGAGCAGGCCGACCGAGCGGCCAGCAGCCTTCGGGCCCACGGCAAGCACGGAGAGGCTGGCGATCACGCAGATGACCAGCCCGACACCCGGAAGGAACCGCGGAAGGGCGAAGCCGCCCAGCGGCCAGCCTCGATCCGTGGCACGGATCAGCTGCGCCGCCCACCCTTGCCAGGCGTCGATCCCCACGAGCGGCAAGGTGACCAGCACGAGTCCGACTGCGGCGAGGAGTGCATACGCTGCACCCTTCGGGCGCCATCGCGCGACATGGAGCCACGGCTGAAGCTGGCCGACCTTCAGGAACGCGATCGCGCCAGCCTTCAGGCCAAGCGCGAGGTCGCGCTCTCGAGGCACCTCCAGGTGGCGGTCCCCGGCCACACCGCCACTCGACTGCCAGTACAGGGCTACGAAGGACCAGAAGAGCAGGACCTGGACGTTCCCGCCGATGAGCGGTTCGGCGAAGGGCGGCCATGCCAGCACGGCGGGAACCCATCGCCACGGCACGCCGAGGCGGCGCAGGGTCGCGATCGCGACCACGAGCAGCAGCATGATCCAAGTAGCCGCTACGGCGGTGCGTGGCAGGAGCGCCAGGGGCGACAGGAACGGCAGGACGTAGGGCGGATAGAGGAAGGGTTGGGTCGCCCCGCCCGACCCGGTGAACGCGGAGGCGAGGTACGGCTCGCCGCCATTCAGCCAGCGCTCCGTGGCCCGGAGGGGGATTTCCAGGTCGACGGCGATCGGATATCCGACCAGGTCGACGGCCCACGCTCTTGCGACGATGACAGCCGCGACCACTGCCAGGCCGAGGCGCAGCAGTCTCTCGGGCCGAGTCCAGGCACGCCAGGAGGCCTTCACGCCAGGCAAGCGCCCGCGGGGCCTCTGACGCGGGTTGGCGAAACCCTCAGCGACATGGGCCGGATGGTACCCACTGGCCGGACCCGGCGATGAGGTGCGAGGCGCACCGGCTTCCCCGTAGACTCGGCCGGTGACCGCCATCAGCCTCACCGTCGTCCTTCCAGCATTCAACGAGGAAGCCCGGCTCGGGCCGGCCCTCGAAGAGCTCTTCGAGTCGGCTCGGTCGAGATGCGAAGCCGGTTGTTGGGTTGTCCATCGACCGCGACTCGCAGACGACGATGTGCTCCTCGGCGAACGCTGAAGCCGGTGAACGTGCGCTTTCGGATGCCGGTCACGAACGCGGCATGAACTGGCGACGGGCCCCAGGACTGCGGGTCGTCTTCGGCCTCGGCCCGAACCGGCTCGTTCGCGTCTTCGCCGTCTTGGTCGCAGTCCAGGCCGTCCCGATTGCCCTGCTGCTCTGGAGGCCAGACCTGCTACACCCAGGTGACATCGGGACCGATGCGTCCAACTACTACGCGGCCGCGCTGCGCCTGATCGACCACTCGCCGCTCTACGCCCTCTTCCCCGGGGATCGGCCGGTTCCGGCCGACAATCCGCCGCTATGGTCGGTGCCGCTCCTCTCCCCGCCGCCCATCGCGGTCCTGTGGGTGCCCCTCGCCGTTCTCCTTCCAGGCTCCGTCGCCATGTACTCGTGGTGGCTTCTTGGCCTGGTGGGAACCGTGGCAACGGCCATCGTCGCGACGCTGCGCCGTGACACATGGGCGGCCATCGCGATCGTGTTCCTCGCGCCCGGGTTCGCGATCACGGCGATCTCAGGCAACGTGAATGCGCTGATCGTTCCGGCGCTCGCGGTGGTGTTCCTGCTCGAGGATCGGCCTCAACGCCTCCCGGTCACCTTCGTCATCGCACTGCTCGCTGCCGCGGCTGCCGCTACCAAACTAGGTCCGGTCCTGCTGCTCTGGTGGCTCGTGACGCGCCGCCGCTTCCGGGCGGCGGCCCTCGCCCTGGTGCTGGCTGGCCTGCTTCTGGCAGCGAGCGTGGCCGTCGCGGGGAGTCAGGCGTTTGTTGACTACCTCGCGATCTCACGCGCAACGGCATCTTCTGGGGTGACTCCGATGAGCGCAACTGGGATCCTCGAGACCCTCGGACTGCCTCCTGAGGTGGCGTCGCTCGGCCCAATCGCGTGCCTGGCTGTGGCCGCCGTCGCGGCCGTCGTCCTCCGCAATCACCGGACGCTGGGTGCCATCGTGGTCAGCCTCGGGATGGTCTATGCGACCCCGGTGGTGCGCGTCGAGTCATTCGCGGTCCTTGTGGCGGCCCTCGCGGCGACGCTGCCCAGAATCGAGATCGCCACGCCAGCCTTGGAGCGCACGAACCGCGCCCGTGTCAGCGGGCTCGCCCTGGCTCTGGCTGCAGCGCTGGGGGTCGGCGCGTGGATCGCGAGTTCGCCCACATCGTCGGTGACACTAGAGAATGCGTGGCGGCAGCCGGTCATCGTGCGCTTCGGAGCGCTGGCACAGGACGCGACGTTCGGGTTCCGCGTTGACCCTGGATCCCGGGTCAAGGCTTTCGGTCCACTGTCCGGTGCCCTAACCGGCAGTCTCGTGGTCTATGACCTTCAGTGCGAGCGGATCGCAAGTGTCCAGGCGCCGCCGCACGGAGGGCACGTCCTGATTGGCGCAGACGGGGCAGTCGACCTGAGCCACCCCGCCGTGCGGGATGAAGGCGAGCTGGCCCGTTTCGATGCCACCTGTGCTGGTCGTTGACCTGACCCACGACATCAGAAGCTGGGCGCGAGCCACGACGCGGCCCCGCGGCGCTACTGCGGCGGCGAGTCAGTCGACGGTGCCGAGGGACCCGTCACCACCTCCGCGCAGCCAAGCCGCGGTGTCAGCCAGCCCGCTTTCGAGTGTCACCTGCGGAGCCCAATGCAGCATCCGACGGATCTTCTCGATGTTCACCACTCGACGTCGGATGTTGTCGATGTCACGGCGATCGATCCGATTGACTCGGAGGTCGGTCCCGACCGCCTTGGCGACCGCCGCGGCAAGGTGGTTGACTGACGTCTCGATCCCCGTTCCCACGTTGAACACCTCTCCCTCGGCGCGCGGATGGACCGCAGCGAGGAGCGTCGCATCGACGGCGTCGGTGACGAACGTGAAGTCGCGCGTCTGCTCGCCATCTCCGTGCACCATCAGGGGCGCACCGGCGATCGCCGCGGCGAAGAACCTGCTCACCACGCCGCAGTACGGGTTGTCCGGTCGCTGGCCCGGCCCGTAGACGTTGCTGTACCGGACCACCGAGACGGCAAGGCCGTAGCTCTCGTAGAACGCAAGACAGTAGTTCTCCCCTCCCAGCTTGCTCACCGCATACGGCGAAAGCAGGACGAGGCCGTCGTCTTCATTGATGGGGATCGATCGGGGGTTTCCGTAGACCGAGGTCGAAGAGGTGTACACGACTCGATCAGGGCGACTCTCGCGCGCCGCCATCAGCACGTTGAGCGTGCCGCCAATGTTCGTCTCGTAGTCGTCGCGCGGGTTCCTCGTACTGGCGATGATGTTGCGAGCCGCCAGGTGGAACACGAGGGAGCTCTCTGCCACGAGCTTGCTCACGAGCGCCTCGTCTGTGACGGACCCCTCGACGAGCTGCACTCCCGTGGGGACGGTCGCGGCGTTGCCCGTGAACAGGTCATCAAGCACCGTGACCTGAGCGCCCATATCGCTGAGCCGCCGAACGATGGCGCCACCCACGAAGCCGGCACCGCCCGTCACCAGGACGCGTCGACCGCCAAGTCCTCGCTCCACTGAGAACGTCATCGTTTCACCCCGAGTCTGAGGAGGATGGCAGGCCGAAAGAGCCTCCACCAGTCCCGAACACCGCGCATCTTCGTATAGCCCTCGCGGGCGTGATACCGGACGGTGCACGGCACCTCGACGACCCGGTAGCCACGCCTGATGGCCTTGTAGAGGACATAGGGCTCAAGGTCGTAGCTCGTGAGCCAGTCCTGATCCAGATCCAGCGCGGGGTCGAGGAGGATCTGTGTCCGCAGAATGCGAAAGCCGTTGGTCGCATCCGTGATCCGCCGCGACGCCAGCATGCTGAAAGCGGCCGAGTAGAGGCGAGTGCCGAAGCCGCGGCCATTGGCTGGCCCCTCGACGTGGCCGCCGCGCATCCATCTCGAACCCTGGACGTAGTCGGCAGCGGCATGCTCCAGCGTCTCGAACGCGCGGATGAGCTCCGATGGTTCGTGCTGATCGTCTCCCGAGAGGAGGGCGACATACGGGCGATCACGTTCGATGGCGACCCGCCACCCGTCGCGGATGGCCGCGCCAACACCGCCGCGGACGTCATGGCGGAGCACGACGGCGGCCCCGTGGGCGCGAGCCTCGTCGCCTGTCCCGTCTGTCGACCCGTCGTCAACGACGATTGCCTCGAACCGCGGATCTCGAGGCATCTTGTCCAGGACGCGCCCGATCTTCCCGGCCTCGTTGAGGGCTGGGATGATCACGGCGACCAAGGGTTGGGAATCGGGCACGCGGCCTCTTCCTGGCGACAGATCGTGTGCGCCACACCGTGCCCAGCGGTGCCGTCCCGCCGCAATGGCCGGATGGTACCGCGGACCGGTGCCTCCGCTGCTTCGGTGACAGCGGGCCCGCTAGACTCCGGGCGATGACCCCCTCGAGCCTCACGATCGTCCTTCCAGCATTCAACGAGGAGGCCCGCCTCGGCCCCGCCCTCGACGAGCTCTTCGGCTACCTGCGGCGCCACGGCGAGAGCGGCCGGGACGGCGCGCCCGGGGCCGCCCGCCTGCCGGACGACGTGCGCGTGCTCGTCGTCGACGACGGAAGCGCGGATGGGACGGCCGACCTGGTGCACGCGCGGCCCGAGACTCGGGAGGTGACCCCCACGGGCGCCCCTCGCCTTGCCCTCGTACGCGTTCCCCACGGTGGCAAGGGGGCCGCCGTGAAGGCCGGGATGCTGGCCGCGGAGACGGACCTCGCGATCTTCGCCGACGCGGACATGGCCACGCCGCCGGACCAGATGCCCCTCCTGGTCGAGGCGCTGCGCGACCATGACCTGGCCCTCGGGAGCCGTATCCAGGCCGACGGCAGCGACATGCGGCGGAGCCAGCCGGACCTCCGCCGCTTCCTCGGGCGCGCCTTCCACGGCCTCGCCTCGGTCTGGGCCGTTGGCCACGTGCAGGACACCCAGTGCGGGTTCAAGGGCTTCACCCGCCAGGCGGCCCATGATCTCTTCGGCATGCAGCGGATCACCAGCATCGTCTTCGATGTGGAGGTGATCTACCTGGCCAGGCGGCGCGGCTACCGGATCGGAGTCGTCCCGATCGTCTGGTCCGACAAGCACGGGTCGCGGATGCACCCGGGGCTGCGGCTGGGCCTGCGGGTTGCCTGGGACCTCTTCCGGACGCCGTTCCTCCATCGGCGGGTGTCCAGGCGAGCAGGGACGGATGCGGCGCCGGGGCGCCCGTGATGCGAGGCGTACGGTAGGCTCGACCTCGTCGTGATCCAGGTATCGCCGCGATTCCGGGCCCCGTTCGTCCTCGCATTGGTCCTTGCTGCGGCGGCGAGCGTCTATTGGTACTCGGCGCGCGACTTCAGCTCAGGGCGTCCGGACTTCTACTACCTCGCCGACGCGTTCCTGCACGGCAGGACCTGGCTGGATCGCGCGCTCGGCATCTACGATGTCGTTCGCGATGGCGCTCGGGTGTACGTGCCATTTGCGCCGTTCCCGGCGTTCGTCCTGGCTCCCCTGGTGGCAGTCGTTGGCCCCGAGAGCGCCGTCGTGTGGGAGCCGGTCGTGAACAGCGTCCTTGCCGTCGCCGGCCTGGCGCTGCTGTGGAGCCTCGTCGGCCGACTCGGGGTAGCCTCGCTGGCAGACCGGGCGTGGCTTCTCGTCCTCTTCGGCTTCAGCACGGCCACGTGGTGGGTCACCATGCGCGGCGGCGTCTGGCACACGGGGCAGCTCATCGCTTCGATCCTGACCTTCCTGGGCCTCCTGGAGGCCTTCGGCCGCCGTCGGCCTCTCGTCATGGGGCTCCTCGCCGGAGCCGGCTTCAGCACCCGGGCCACGCTCCTGGCGGCCCTGCCCTACTGGGGCTGGCGCTCCCTCCCGGATCGCGTCCGGAGCCGAATGCCGTCAGGCCTCCCGCATGCCATCCGCGTCGGTGCCCGGCAGGCGGCCTGGCTGGGGCTCGGCTTCGCCCCGGCTCTGGTCTTCGCCATCTGGTACAACGCCGTCCGCTTCGGGAACCCGATGGAATCGGGCTACGGCCTGGCTGCCCTGCCCGACTTCCTGGAGGCGCGCCGCCAGCTCGGCGTCTTCTCGCTGGCCCACCTGGGGATGAACCTCGAGTACTTCCTGTGGCATCTGGGCCAGGCGACGAGCACGTTCCCCGGGTTCAAGCCGGACGGCCTGGGAATGTCCGTCTTCCTGACGAGTCCCGGCCTGCTCCTCGCCCTGCGTGCCGACTGGCGGAAGCGCGAGACGATCGCCCTCGGCGTGACGGCGCTCCTGGTCCTGGCGCCGAGCCTGCTCTACTACGGCGGCGGCTGGTGGCAGTACGGCTACCGCTACGCGCTCGACGCGTACCCGTTCGTCCTGGCGCTCTGCGCGATGGCCGCCGCGCGGCACGGCATCAGCTGGCGCTGGAGGGCCGTCATCCTCTTCGGGGTTGCGGTGAACCTCTACGGGGTCTACTGGAACTACAACCCCTGACCGATCGCGATCACGGCCTCCAGGCCGCCGCCGTCATCGAGAGCTTGCCGACGGCGCTCCGGTAGTAGGAGCCCGGCTGGCGGGGGTCCATGAGCGCGGTCATGCCGGACGTCCGCGCGGAGGCGAAGGAGGCTCGGTAGCTCCAGGTCCGGCTCGGCGAGCTCCAGAAGATGTCGGACATCGTCTGGTCGGAGGTGAAGAGCGCCTCGATGACGTGGCTCGCGTCGCCCAGCGTCTCGGCGAAGACCGCCTTCGCGCCCGCCCGCAGGAAGCCGGCCGCGAAGTTGTCGACCCGCTTCCGGGCGGTGGTGGCGCTGGGGTCCGGGTTGCCCGGCTCCGAGCTGCCGGCCGCGTAGCAGAGGTGGTTGAGGATCACCACGGCGTTGGGCGCGAGCTGGATGTCGCGGTCGATGTACGACTCCCCGTAGTAGGCGGTCCGCGTGTTCCCGCTGCCCGCGTACGGATTGAGGCCCAGCCCGTCGACCTTCTTGGGATCCAGCGTCGCGTTGTAGGGGTTGGGGAAGCCGTTCCCGTGGCCCAGGTAGATGAGGAGGTTGGCGCCCTGCACGGAGGCCCGGACCCGGGACCAGGTGGCGTTCGGAGAGTAGATCTCGACGACCGTCGCGCCATGGGATCGGGCAAGCTCGGCATACGACCGCGCGTGGGAGATGTAGCGGCTGGTCAGGGAGCCGGCGGGTCCGACGACGATGGCGACCTTGACGGGCGCGGTCGAGGCGGAGGTGGGGGCGGGGGCGGCGGCCATGCTGCCGGCGGCCAGCAGCGCGGCGAGGAGGGCGATGGAGAGCGCGCGCCGCGGGGCTCTCGTCGGCGTGGAGGGGTGGGCGGCCGCCCGCCGGGCGACACTGGCGTCCGACGACATGACGCTCCTCTCTACCGGAACGCCACGCTGGGGCGTGGCGACGATGGGATGCCGGGCCTGCGATCGGGCGCCCTGGGGAGGGCCGGCGGGGCGGGCCCGGCGTGCCGCGCCCCTGTCTCCGGGCACCTTGCCGGATGGCGGTCGCGGTGTCCACCCACCGGGTGGTACAGGCCGCACCTGTCGAATGGTCCGGTGCGGGCCGGCGCCGGGCTGGGTCCTTCGGGCCGGCCCGCCGGACCGTTGCGCGCGCAACCGGTGCTATTCTCGGCGTCGATGACCCGCGCCGCTTCCCCCGACCTCGAACCTCCCTGTACGTCCGCGCCCGCCGGGGAAGCCAGACCCCCCGCCCGGGCGCCCGGCACCCTTCGCGCGACCCGTCGGCCGTTCGGGACGATCGACCCGGCAGCCTGGGACGCCCTCGCGGCGGCCTCGCCGTGGGCCACCCCCTTCTCCCGCTGGGGTGTCCATCGCGCCTGGTGGGACGCCTACGGCGCGAACGCGCACGAGCAGACCCTCGTCGTGGTGGACCCATCGGCGCCCGACGCCGCGGCGCCCGTCGCCATCGTCCCGCTCATGCACCGCCACGAGGTGGAGCCGGACGACGCGATCCTGCGGACCCGCCTTCGCGGCGACGCCCACATGCCCCAGACGCCCGTCGCCCCGGCCGCCAAGGCTGTCTTCTTCGGGGCCAGCTACCACGCCGACTATGCGACCCTCCTGGCCCGGCCGGAGGACCTGCCGGCCGTGACGGAGGCCCTGGTGGAAGCCCTGGCCACGCCCGGCATCGCCGACGACCCCGACCACCCGGCGCCCTGGGACGTCCTCGACCTGCGACGCCTCCGTTGCGGCGATCCGGCGGTCGACGCCCTCGCCGACGCGTTCGGCGCCCGCACCGGCGTGGGCTGGCGCGTCGTGCGGGAGCGTGAGGAGGTCTGCCCCGTCGTCACCTTCGAGCCGGGCATGGACTTCGAAGGCTACCTCGCGACGCTGGGCAAGAAGGAGCGCCACGAGGTCCGCCGCAAGCTCCGCCGGGCTGAGGCCGCGGGCGGGCTGCGCCTGGAGCGGTCGGCCGACCCGGTGGCCGACCTGGACGCGTTCGTGGACCTCCACCAGAAGCGCTGGGGCGAGCGCGGGCTCTTCCCGCCGACGCCGGGCGGGGACCAGAGCCGGACCTTCTTCCGGCGGCTCTTCGAGCTCCTCGACGGCGACGGCACGGTCCAGCTCCACTTCCTCACCGTCGCCGGCCGCCGGATCGCCGCCGGCGTCTGGTTCGAGGACGAGACGACCTGGTACCTCTACAACGCCGGCGTCGATCCCGAGGCGCGCGACCTGTCGCCCGGCGTCCTCATGAGCGCGAGCGCGATCCGGGGCGCGACCCTCGCCGGCCGGCTTCGCTTCGACTACCTGCGCGGCGACGAGCCCTACAAGTACGAGTGGGGAGCGGTGGACGAGCCCATCGCCCGCCTCCTCGTCGTGCGGACCGACGCCTAGATGGGAGCCCCGCTTCCCGGCGACCCCTGCGTCAAGCCGGTGGACCGGCCCCCGCTCCCGGGCGGCCGGCCCGTGCGCGTCGTGGAGGTCCTGGCGACCGGCACCAACGGCGGTGCCCAGGAGCACGTCTACTCGCTCCTCTCGCGCCTCGACCGCAGCCGCTACGACCCGACGGTCATCTCGCTCTCCGGCGGAAGCGCGGCCCGCAAGATCGCCCGCCTGGGCCTGCCGGTCCACGTCCTCGAGGAGCCGGACGACGCGATCGCCGTCGGTGCCGTGGCCACGCTCATGGCCGACATCCGTCCCGAGGTCGTCCACAACCACATGTACCGGGCGGAGCTCGTGGGGACGCGCGCGGCGCTGGCCCTCGCGGAGGCGGGGCGCCCGCGGCCGTACGTGATCGGGACCGTCCATTCCAGCCGGCTCCGCTCGCCCGAGGACCGCGAGGTGCTGCGGGCCCTCACGCCGCGGATGGACCGCCTCATCGCCGTCAGCCGCGCCATGGAACGCAAGATCGCCGACGAGCGCCCGAGCAACGTCCCGGTCTCGCTCATCTACAACGGCGTCGACCTGGTCCGCTACGACCACACCGACCCGTGCTGCACGCTCCGCGAGGAGTACGGGCTGCCGGACGACGCCCAGATCGTTGGTGTCGTCGCCCGCCTGGAGCACGAGAAGGGTCACCCGACGCTCCTCGAGGCTTGGCCCAGCATCCTCCGCCGCGTGCCCACGGCGCGGCTCCTCGTCGTCGGGGAGGGGAGCCGGCGCGAGGAGCTGGAGGCCCAGGCGGCCGCCCTGGGGATCGCGAAGACGGTCGTCTTCACCGGTCGCCGCGACGACGTCCCGGCGGTGACGGCCGCCCTCGACGTCGCCGTCCTGCCGTCCTACCGCGAGGCCCAGGGCCTCACGATCCTGGAGGCGATGGCCCTCTCGCGCCCGGTCGTCGCCTCCGCGGTGGGGGGGATCCCGGAGGTCATCCAGGACGGCCGGACGGGACTCCTCGTGCCGCCTCACGACGCGGCGGCCCTGGGGGCGGCCGTCGTCCGCCTGCTGACCGACCACGCCTACGCCGACATGCTGGCTCGCGGTGGCCACGACCTGGTCCACGAGCGCTTCTGCGTCGAGCTGATGGTCTACGCGATCGAGCAGCTCTACGACGAGGGCGCCCGGGCGGTCCGCCTGATCGAGGTCGCCGTCGCGAGCTGACGCACGGCCGCCCAGTGCCGCATAGATACGACTTGATCTATTACAAGTCGAGTCGTAGATTGGCGCCGTGATCGGAACCCGACCTCCCGAGCTGTTCGACCGCGCCGACGAGTGGGCCGACCTGGTCCACTTCGCGAACGACCAGGCTCCCGGGATGCGCCTCGGGATCGTCTACGGGCGCCGCCGCATGGGAAAGAGCTACCTGCTCGAGTCACTGGTCGGCCGGAGCGGCGGCCTCTACCACCAGGCGCTCGAGGAGGAGCGCACGCCGGCCCTTGCCCGGCTCGGTGCCGCGATCGCGGCCGAACGAGGGCTGCCCGGGGCATCCGTCGCGCTGGTGGATTGGCCGGCGGCGCTCGCGGCGCTCGCCGGTGGGGCGACCGTCACGGGCCCGCGGCTCGTCGTGCTCGACGAGTTCCCGTATCTCCTGGGGCGGGCGCCCGAGCTCGCCTCCGCTGTTCAGGCCGTGCACGACGCGGGGAGACGCGACCCGGATCCACGACTCCGTCTCGTCCTGTGCGGCTCCGCGATGTCCGTCATGTCCCGGCTGCTGTCGGGCCAGCAGGCGCTGCGCGGCCGGGCCGTCCTGGAGCTGATCGTCCGGCCCTTCGGGTATCGGGAGGCGGCGGCATTCTGGGGCGTGACGGAGAACCCACGCCTCGCCCTCCTCCTCCACGCGGTGGTCGGAGGAACGCCCGGCTACCGGGACCTTCTGGGCGGAAGGCCCCGCGCCCTCGGAGGGTCGTTCGAGCGGTGGCTTGCAGACGGCGTCCTCAACCCATCGCACGCCCTGTTCCGCGAAGCGGACCACCTCCTCGCCGAGGATCCGTCCCTGTCGGACCGTGCGATCTACCAGTCGGCCCTTGCCGCCATCGCGGCCGGCCGTCGGTCCGCGGGCGCGGTGGCGGCGGCGCTCGGTCGGCGGGAGACCTCGATGACCCACGTGCTCGACGGGCTGGAGCGGGCCGGCTTCGTCGAGCGATCCGCTGATCCGCTTCGCGCTCGACGGCCGTCGCTGCGGATCGTCGACCCGCTCGTGCGCTTCAGCCACGTGGTCGTGCGCCCCGACCTGCGTCGGTTCGAGGCCCGCCGGACGGTGGACGCCTGGCGCGATGCCGGCGACCGGTTCCGCGCGGGTGTCCTCGGACCGTCGTTCGAGGAGATGGCACGGGAGTGGGTCTCGCAGCACGCCTCACCGGAGACGCTGGGAGGCGGGCTGGGGCAGGTGGGCTCGACCGTGCTTGCGGATCCCGCCGGCCGGTCCCAGCTGGAGATTGACGTGCTGGCCCTTGCGCGTCGCGAGGTCGCCGGCGCTCCGGCCCGCGTGCTGCTCATCGGGGAAGCGAAGGCCGGCCCCGAGCCCCGCGGGCTTGCCGACCTGCGGAGGCTCGATCGTGCTCGCGACCTGCTGGCGCGGAAGGTGGATGCTGCCGATGCACGGCTCGCGATCGTTGCAGCCGGCGGCTTCGATCGCAACCTCAGGTCCACGGCCGCGAAGCGCCCCGACGTCGAGCTGGTCGACCTCGAGCGGCTCTACGGGGGATCGTGACCTGGCGCGGGCCGCCGGAAGCGGGCAGCGAGCGCCGCCCATGACGCGCGACCGACTCTGGCTCGCCCTCGCGATCCTGCTGCCCGCCCTGGCGGCGACGATCGCCCAGATGTCCACCGTTGACCTCGCCTACCAGGTCCGGGCCGGGGAGCTGATGCTGGAGTCGCGCTCCGTGCTCCAGGCGGACCCGTTCACCTTCACCGCCTTCGGGCAGCCGTGGCTCAACCAGCAGTGGGGTGCGGGGGTCGTGCTCGCCCTCGTCCACGAGCTCGCGGGCTGGGCCGGGCTGGTCGTTCTGCGCACGCTCGTGGTGGCCGCTGCCGTCGGCCTGGTCATGGTCGCCGCGAGCCGCTGGCTGGCGCCGCGCTCGGCCGCCCTCGTCGCCCTGGCCGGTTTCCTCGTCGGGATCGCCGCCCTCGGCCTGCGCGCCCAGCTCTTCGGGGTCGTGATCTTCGCCGCCGTCCTGGCGATCCTCGCGTGGCGCGAGCGGCGCCCCCGGCTGGCCTGGGCGATCCCCCTCCTGGTCCTCGCCTGGGCCAACCTCCACGGCAGCTTCTTCCTGGGCCCGGCTGCCGTGGCGCTCGCCCTCGTGGAGGACGTTGCCGCCCGCCGGCCCGTCCTCCGCGGGCTGCTGCCCGTCCTGGGGCTGTCCGTGCTCGCCTCGTGCGTCACGCCCTTCGGGCCCGGGGTCTGGGGATACGCCCTGGGGATCGCGACGAACGCCGAGATCACCCGGCTGATCACCGAGTGGCAGCGGACGTCGCCGCTCTCGGTGACGGGTGCCCTGTTCTACGCGTCGGTCGTGGGGGCGGCGGCCGTGCTGCTGGCCCTCCGCCGGCAGGGCGCCCCCGCGCCCGTGCTCACGCTCGCCTGGCTCTCCGGCCTCGCGCTCCTGGGGGCCTACGCGGAGCGCGGCGTCGCGTGGTGGGCGTTCGGCGCCCCGGTCGCGCTCGCCTCCGTGATCGCCTCGCTGCAGGCGCCGGCTCCTGCCCCGCGTGGCGAGCCGCGCGTCCTGCGCTGGCTCAATGCGGCGGTCGTGGTCGTCCTCGGCGCCGCCGTCGTGGTCGCCCAGCCGCTCTGGCGGGGGGGCGACCCGCTGACCGGGCCTCCCGGCCTCCTCCGCGACGCGCCGGCGGGCCTGGCGCGGGCTGTCGCTGATCTCGCCGGCCCGGCCGCCCGGGTCGTCGTCCCGCAGCCATGGGCCTCCTGGTTCGAGTGGGCGGCGCCCGGCATCCCGGTCATGGTGGACTCGCGCGTGGAGGTGGAGCCGGCGAAGGCCTGGGCCGACTACGCCACGATCGCCGGCGGCGGACCGGCCGCCCTGGCTGCGCTGCGGGGGACGGGTGCCTCGGTGATCGTCGTCGACACGCTGACGCAGGAGGCGCTCGAGATCACGCTCCGGACGCCCGGCTCGGGCTGGCGCCTCGCCTACGAGGATGACGACGGTGCGATCTTCACGGCGACGCCCTGATCCGGGGCTCGCGGCGGCCGGACATTCGGGGGATGTGGTGCACCCCGGGCGGCTGGTACCCTCGCCGCCCATGAACGACTCTGACCTCGACGTCGTGGTGCTGGGCGGCGGCGGCCACGTCGGCCTCCCCCTCAGCCTGGCCTTCGCGGCGAGCGGGCTGCGGGTGGGCGTCTACGACACGAATGCGGCGACCCTGGAGCGGATCGGCCGGGGCGAGATGCCGTTCCGGGAGCACGGGGCGGAGGAAGTCTTGCGGGCCGTCCTCCCGACCGGGCGCCTCGCCCTCTCGGCCGATCCGGAGATGGTCGGTCGAGCCGACGCGCTGGTCATCGTGATCGGGACGCCCGTGGACGAGTTCCTGGGCCCCTCCATGACCCTCTTCGAGCGGACGGTGGAGCAGGTCGCGCCCCACCTCCGCGCCGGCGCGCTCGTCGTGCTGCGGAGCACGGTCTACCCGGGCACCACCGAGTACGTCACCCAGGCGCTGGCCGGTCGCGGCCGC
Organism: uncultured Chloroflexia bacterium; assembly: GCA_963821235.1. Lineage (GTDB taxonomy): Bacteria > Chloroflexota > Limnocylindria > Limnocylindrales > CSP1-4 > CTSoil-043. Next base: position 582,176 of record CAWGCS010000001.1, on the reverse strand, counting down.
GTGGCGGACGTCGCCTTCTGCCCGGAGCGGATCGCCGAGGGCCACGCCCTCGAGGAGTTCCGGACCCTGCCCCAGATCGTCGGCGCGGACACGCCGGCGGTGGGGGATCGGGCGGCCGCGCTCTTCGCCCGCCTCGGCGGTGAGATCCTGCGCACGAGCTCGCGGGAGGCCGAGCTGGCCAAGCTCTTCACCAACACCTGGCGCTACATGAAGTTCGCCATCGCCAACCAGTTCTTCATGGTGGCCCACCAGGCCGGCGTCGACTATGCCAACGTCCTGGAGGCGATCCGCCACGACTACCCGCGGGCGGCCGACCTGCCCGGGCCGGGCTTTGCCGCCGGGCCCTGCCTCTTCAAGGACACGATGCAGCTGGCCGCCTTCACCAGCGACCACTTCCCGATGGGCCAGTCGGCGATGCAGGTCAACGAAGGGATGCCGGCCTACATCGTGAGCACCCTCGAGCGGCGCCACGGGACGCTGCGCGGGCGCACGGTCGGGATCCTGGGGATGGCCTTCAAGGCGGAGTCGGACGACGGCCGTGCCTCCCTGAGCTACAAGCTCCGCAAGCTGCTCGCCTGGGCGGGCGCGACCGTCGCGTGCACGGACCCGTACGTGCGCGACGCGCGCCTCGTCCCGCTCGAGGCCGTGCTCGCGGAGGCCGACATCCTCGTCCTCGGCGTTCCCCACGCCGCCTACCGCGACCTCGACCTCGGCGACCGCGAGGTCGTGGACGTGTGGGGCGTGCTGGGCCGCGGGATCGCCCTCTGATGCGGGTCCTCGTCACCGGCGCCGCGGGCTTCATCAACGGCTACCTCGTGCCGGAGCTCCTGGAGGCCGGCCACGAGGTCGTCGGCCTCGACAACTTCAGCAAGTACGGCCCCACCCGCCGCAGCTACGACGATCACCCCCGCTATCGCCTCGTGGAGGGTGACGCGAAGGACCTCCCCCTCCTCCGCGAGCTCGTCCGGGACTGCGACCAGGTGGTCGCCGCCGCCGCGATGATCGGCGGGATCAGCTACTTCCACGAGTTCGCCTACGACCTGCTGGCGGAGAACGAGCGGATCCTCGCCTCGACCTTCGACGCGGCCATCGAGGCCCACCGGCGCGGCGAGCTGAAGCGGATCGTCGTCCTCAGCTCGTCGATGGTCTACGAGTCGACCAGCGTCTTCCCCACGCCCGAGGGGGCCCAGCAGACGTCTCCGCCGCCGGTCTCCACGTACGGCTTCCAGAAGCTCGCCTCGGAATACTTCGCGAAGGGCGCCTGGCAGCAGCACCGGCTGCCCTACACGATCCTGCGCCCGTTCAACTGCGTCGGCATCGGGGAGCGGCGGGCGGTCCGCGACACGGACGTCATGAGCGGCAACGTGAAGCTCGCCCTCAGCCACGTCGTCCCCGACCTCGTCCTCAAGGTGCTCCGCGGCCAGGACCCGCTCCACGTCCTGGGGGACGGGACGCAGGTCCGCTGCTACACCTACGGCGGCGATCTGGCCCGCGGCATCCGCCTGGCGATGGAGTCCGGGGCCGCCATCAACGAGGACTTCAACCTCTCCACGCCGACCAGCACGACGGTGTTGGAGCTGGCGCGCCTGATCTGGCGACGGCTCCGGCCGGACCGCCCGTTCCGCTGGGTGTCGGACCCGCCCTTCGATCACGACGTGCAGCACCGCGTGCCCGACGTCCGCAAGGCCCGCGACGTGCTGGGGTTCGAGGCCGCCACCAGCCTCCCGGAGATGCTCGACGAGGTCATCCCCTGGATCCGGGCCGAGGACGCGGCCGGGGCGATCTGATGAGAGACCTCGGCCCCACCAACGCCACCTACTCCATCCCGGGCAGCGAGCGGACCTGATGGCTGCCGTGCCGCGAGGCCGGACGCTCGACCGACGCCGTTCCGGCCTGGTGATTCTCGGAGTCGGTGTCAGCGCGATCGCACTGTGGTTGTGTGTCCGGTCGGTCGATCTGGGCGAGGTCGCGCGCCAGCTGGGCCGCGCCGACGGTCGCCCCCTGCTGCTGCTTCTCGCGGTCTTGGCGGCACAGACAGTCGTCCGAGCCTTCCGATGGAGCCTCCTCCTTCCGCGGCCGGATTCTCGCCCTATCGCCACCCGTCGCATCGTTCCCCCCCTTCTCGTCGGCTACCTCGGGAACGCGGTCCTGCCGGCACGGATGGGCGAGGCCCTTCGGGCTCTGCTCATGGCGCGACGGGAGAGGCTGGCGGTGGCCGCGACGTTCGGGTCGGTCGTCCTCGAGCGTGTTGTGGATACCGCCACGCTGGCGCTCGTCGTTCTCCCGGCGGCGTGGATGGCAGGGGCTCCGCGTTGGATCGTCGACGCCGCCGCCCTCGTCGCGATAGCAGCAGGAACCGTCCTCGCCCTGCTCTCATTCATCGGGCTGACCGGAGTAGCTGGCGCGGTTGGCCGCCTGTCGAGACGGTTCGGACACGGCCTCGCAGCATCGCTCTTGACGAGCGTCGCGGACGCATTCCGGGACTTTGCGATGGGCGTCGGTGCATCCCACCGCCGGCCGGTCGTCCTCGTCGCCGCACTCGTCAGCGTGGCAGTCTGGGGGATGGATGCGACGCTGATCTTGCTCGCTGCGTCCTCGCTCGGGATCCACCTGGAGCCTGCCCAAGCGATCCTGATCGCCGGGGTAGGCGCCCTCGGCACCGCTGTCCCCTCCGCGCCAGGCTATGTCGGGACCTACGAGCTGGCAGCGAGCACGACCGCCGTGGCGCTTGGCGTTGACCCGACGGCGGCGTTGGCCCTCGCGATCCTGGCTCACGCGCTGACGCTCCTGGCGATGGGGATCGGTGGAGCTGTCGCCCTGCTGACAATGGAGCGCGGCGTCTTGCGCGGCGCATCGCTCCCTGCTGTCTCCAAGGTTGACGGCGAGCCAGCGCCTCGGACTCGGAGCACCGTGTGACCACCGACGGACCTGTGCCCGAGCTGACGGTCGTGATGCCCGTCTGGAACGAGGGTGAGCGTGTCGTGCCGACGATCCGGGCCTTCGCCGCCGCCGTCCGCACCCCGTACGAGCTCCTCGTCGTCCACGACATGGCGGAGGACGCCACGGTCCCGGTCGTGGAGCGACTGGCCGTGGAGGTCCCCGGCCTGCGAGCCCACCGGAACACGCTGGGGCCGGGCGTGCTCAACGCCATGAGAGCGGGGATCGCCGCCGCCCGGGCGCCGTACGTCCTCGTGACCATGGCGGACGGCTCGGACGAGTACGGCGACGTGGACCGCATGGTCGCCCTCGCCCGCGGCGGCGCCGACGTGGTAGCCGCAAGTCGCTACGTGCGTGGCGGTCGGCAGGTCGGCGGGCCTCGCCTCAAGCGGCTCCTGTCCCGGGCAGCGGGCCTCTCCCTCCACCGGCTGGCGGGTGTGCCGATCCACGACGCGACGAACAACTTCAAGCTCTACGCGCGCCGCTTCCTCGAGGCGACCCCGATCGAGAGCGAGGCCGGCTTCGAGCTGGCGATCGAGCTCTCCGTCAAGGCGACGCTCCAGGGCCGGCGCCTGGCGGAGATCCCCACGACGTGGCGCGACCGGACCGGCGGGGAGAGCCGCTTCCGCCTCAGGAAGTGGCTGCCGCACTACCTGCGCTGGTATCTCGTGGCATTCCGGGGCCGCCTGGCTCGCCGGCCGCGGGCTCGCGCCTGAGGAGCTCGAGCAGCACGACGCCGCTGGCGACGATCATGGCGACGCTCCCGGCGATCCCCAACGGCCCGCCGACCGGGAGGATCGAGCCGAAGTCGTCCGGTGGCGCGCCGGCGAGGACGTTCAGGCTGATCGCGACGGCCAGGATGCCCCAGGCGACCTGGATGCTTCGTCGATTCAGGAACGGGGCCAGGAAGATCAATGCGGCGTACGCGTAGCGCTCGTGCATGGAGGTCATCAGGCAGAAGGCCGCGAGGGTCGCGGCCGCCAGGCCGAGGTAGAGCCTGTCCAGCGTCGGTCGGCGGGCCACCACGGCGAGGATCCAGACCTCGGCGACTGCCGTCATGGCCATCCCCAGGTGGCGTGCCGTGAAGGGACCCAGCCACGGCAGCGAGTCGGCCACGAACTCGCCGTGGCCAAGGGCGGTCTGGACCAGCCACCAGGGATTCCAGGCCCGCACGCTGAGGATCGCGAAGAGGCCGTTCTGGTAGTAGTCGAGGTTGTGCAGGTAGTCGGCGACGCCGCCGTAGGGGAGGAAGGGCAGCCAGGTCGCCGCGGCGACCGCGGCGGCGACGATCCCCACCGGCACGGCGCGCCTCACTCCCCAGCGGCCGAGGGCGTACCCGGCGAACGGCGCGGCGAGGAAGAGCGCCTGGGGCTTGGTCATCATGGCCAGCCCGAGGAGGACGGCGAAGGCCCAGCGGCGGTCGCGCGAGGCCACGATCGCCGCCCACAGGCAGAGGGCCACGTAGACCGCGTCGAGCTGGGCCCACCAGGCGCCCAGGTACCACGCCGCGGGGACGAGCAGGACAGCCAGGATCGCCCCGATCGCCAGCGGCGGCCGCTGCCGGAGCACCGTGAACAGCCCGGCGACGATCGCGAGCTCCCCGAGCAGGGCCGGGACCTTGAGCACGACCCGGACCGCCGCGTCGCTGGCGTCTCCGGCCGTGAGGAAGGCGGGAACCAGGCGGCCCAGCGTCCCGAAGACCGCCACGAGGACGGGCATGTAGGAGAAGTCCTGGCGGTAGGCGGCCCCGAATGGCAGGTCCGTGGCGAGGTGGTAGGCCCACCGGGCGTACTGGTGCAGGTCGCCCAGCAGGATGTAGTTGGGCATCACGAGCAGCCGGACGACGATCGCCGCGGCAAGGCCCGCCCCGAGGAAGACGATGAGCCGGCGGTCCACCCGGCTCGCGGGTCGCGCGGGCTCCACCGTGGCCGTCATCGGCGTGGCATCCGTCGTCACGTCGGGCGGCGCTCCCTCCGGCCCCAGCGCTCGGCGCTGGCCCACCCTCCCCGAAGGGCCGGCAGGACCGCCAGGAGGAGCGCCGGGCTCTGGAAGTAGAGGCGTGGCAGGGCGAGCAGCGCCGCCGCCGGGACCACCCAGCGCCGGTTCGTCCGGGCGCCCCAGGCCACCAGCGCCACGGCGAGCGGCAGCCGCAGCCAGAGGGGATAGGGGAACGGCCAGCCGGCCACGTGCGGCGTGTCGTTGGCCAGAAACTCCACGTAGCGCGCCCAGAGCGATGGGTTGGCGGCGAAGGAGACGGCGGCGAGGGCGAGGGTCGTGCCGGTGGCGATCGCGAACGGACGCCACTCTCGCCGGACGGCGAACCAGAGGACCCCGACGCCGGGCGTGACCTTGGTGAGCAGGGGGAAGGCCATGAGCGCCGGCCAGCGGAACGCGGCCAGGACCGCCAGCCCCATCGGGAAGTTGACGTTCGCCGCGTTGATCTCGGCCGCGACCGGCGGCAGGAGGAGCGCGAGCAACGTCGCCGGTCCGGCCAGGGCGACGAGGGCGATCACGTCGACGAGGCGGATGAGGGCCACGAACGAGGCGAAGGGCAGCTCCACGAACGGGGTGAGGGCCTGCGCCGCGACGGGGGTGTAGGCGAACTGCGACGAGCCGTCGGTGTACGGATGGGCCGGGTCGATGAACCAGAAGCAGAACGCGTCGACCGGGCTGCCCCCGTCCTGGGTGAGGACGACGAAGGCGAGGCCCGCCGCGCCGATGCCCACCATGGTGAGGAGATGGCGCGGTGGGGGGATGACGAACCGGCGCCCCCCGATGGTCAGCGATCCGGCCGCGGCTGCCACGTCGCCGACCCTGCCGTCAGAGCCTGGAGGAGGCCCAGTAGCGCTCCGCGAGGCCGGCCAGGCCGCCGAGGCTGGCCACCTTCGTGCCGAAGCCGCGGACCGCGTCGCCCATCTGGTCGGCGCCGCCGAAGAGCCGCTCCAGCTGGCTCTCGTAGAGCGTCAGGCCCGTGATCTTGCGCTCGATCACGTCGGTGATGTCGGCGTACTCAGGTGTCAGGCCGACATCCGCCGGGAGTCCGGCGAAGGCGTCGGGCGGCAGCTCCTCGAGGCGCCGGAAGTCGTTCCACCAGGCGTACGGGAAGTCCTCGTAGTAGGTGACGATGCCGGCGTACTCCGGGCCCGGCATCACCCAGCGCCGGCCCTGCTCCAGGAGGGCGACGCCGACCCTTCGCGCCAGCTGGTGGTCGACATGGCCGCCGACGCCGAGCGGGAGGTAGACCTTCTGCGGCTCGAGGCGGGCGATCTCCCTGGCCAGGAGGTCGGCCGGCGCGCGGTCGTCGTCGCGCGGCGCGCCCAGGAGCTGGTCGTCGCCCTCGTAGCCACGGAAGACGGCGTCAGGCAGGTCGAGGAAGACGATGGAGGCCTCCGCGAAGTAGGCGTAGCGCTCGTCCTCCAGGCGGCGGGCGGCCATCAGGTCGCCGGCCATCTTCGCCTCGACGAGCTCGGTCGTGAGGACCGCGCCCTGCTGGGGCACCTCGTCCATCAGCACCTGGCCGGCAAGGGGCCGGTTGTGGATGTCGGCGCGGCGGTACCAGGACGAGCGCTGCCAGAAGCGCTTGGCGGCCGCGTCGGCTTCCGCCTGGGTGGCGTCGAGCCGCTCCGGCCGGGCAAGGTAGGGCGCGTCGGCGACCGCGTCGAGCGGCTGGTCGGCCCGGATGTTCGCCCGGTTGAAGGCCTCGGTGACCGGCCACAGCGCCTTCGACCCGAAGCCGAGCGCCTCCCGCTGGTACTGGGTGAGGCCGGCCGCGGCGCCGTTGCCGGAGAAGACCGTGATGATCGTGACGTTCTGGCCCAGCTCGCGCAGGCTGGCGATCAGCCCGCCGCACGAGAGCGCGACGTCGTCGGGGTGCGGGGCGACGAAGACATGGGTCATGGCCCGCGAGTATACCGATCGAGCCGTCAGCGGAAGCCGCCCTCGCCGACGAGCGGGACGAAGATGCAGCCTCCATGGGAGCTGGCGTGGAGGCCGCGGTCGGTCCGCTCCACGAGCGTCAGTTCCTGCTCCCACCGCTGCCCCACCGGGATGACCAGGCGGCCTCCCAACGCGAGCTGGTCGGCCAGCATCTCGGGCACCTTCGGCGCCGCGGCCGCCACCAGGATCCGTCGCCACGGCGCGCCGCCGCGGTCGCCCGCACCGCCGTCGCCGACGCGGATCTCCACGGCCTCCCCGTAGCCGAGGGCGTCGAGGCGTGCCCGCGCGGTCGTGGCCAGCTCCGGCACCCGCTCGATCCCCAGGACGCGGCAGCCCATCTCCGCGAGCACCGCGGCCTGGTACCCGGACCCGGTCCCGATCTCGAGGACGCGATCGCCGGGCTCCGGAGCCAGCAGCTCGGTCATGAGGGCGACCATCAGCGGCTGGCTGATCGTCTGGCCGTGCTCGATCGGGAGGGCCTCGTCGGCGTAGGCCAGCTCGACGAGGTGGGTGGCCACGAACGCCTCGCGCGGCACGGTCGCCATGGCGGCGAGGACGCGCTCGTCGTGGATGCCGCGGGCGCGCAGCTGGCCCTGCAGCATCGCCGTCCGGGCGGCCGCGAATGGGTCGCCATTGCCCGATCGCCACCGGTCGCGGCCCGCCGACGGGGCGGTGCCGGGAGGAGCGCTGTCGCGGGGCGGAGCCACGCGCCGAGGATACGCCTCCCCCGGAGCGCGGAGCTCGGGCCGCCGGCTCGCGACGGCTAGGGCGTGGCGGACGCGCTGGGGACGGGCGTGGCGCTGGCCGCAGGTGTCGCGGATGCGCCGGGAGAGCCGCTGGGCGCCGCCGTCAGCGACGGCGCCGGGGTCGCCGACGGGGCCGCGGTGGCGCTGGGGACCGGCGTGGGCGTCGGGACCGGCGAGAAGAGGCCGCCCTTGCCCAGGAGCAGCGCGTTGAGGAAGATCAGGGCGAAGACCGCCGTGACGGCGATGACGAACACCTTCGAGATGCGGTCGTCGATGTGGACCGCGATCTCGGAGAGGGACGGCGCGCGCTCCGGGCCGGCCGGTCCCCGACGGGCGGGCCGGCGACCGGGCGCCGCTTCGACACGGCCAGGCCCTCCGACCGGCGCCGGCTCCTCTTCCAGGAGGTCGGTCTCGTCGAACCCGGCCTCCCGCGCGGCAGCGTCCTCGAAGTCGGCTTCCTCGGCCGCGGCGGCCGCCTCGTCCTCGCCTTCGACCCCTTCGAGCCCGGCAGCCGCTGCGTCGGCCGCCTCGTCGGCATCGATCTCGGTCGTCTCGTCGGCGGCGCGTCCGTCCCGCTCGGTCATCGTTGCGTCGTCACTCCCTGGTGCCGCCACGACGGGCGGCGAGCGCGAGGGGCCGATTGCCGCCCCGAACCTGCGCTCCGCCGCGAGTGTAGCCGAGGGCCCGGGCCGGGCGTGCGGATTCCGGCCCAGCCGGCCTCATGCCTCGCGCAGCGGACGGCTCAACAGGCCTGCCAGCCCCGCCGCGACGGTCACGATTCCGAAGACGCCGAAGACCGCCGGGGCCCCGAAGGCCTCGCCCAGCAACCCGCCGATGCCCATCGCCAGCGTCATGGAGCCGAACACCGCGGCGAAGCGGAAGCCGACGACCCGCCCGATCATGTCGCCCGGCGTCCGCTCCATGAAGAGCGTCTGCGTCGGGATGACGAACACCATGTTCGCCACGCCCATGCCCAGGGCCAGCCCCAGGGCGGCCTCCAGGTTGCCGGTCAGGGCCAGCCCCGCGACGCACGCCCCGTAGCCGACGTAGCCGACGATCACGAGGCGGCCGCGGGCGATCCGGTTGCCGATGAGGCCGATGACGAAGCCGCCGGCCAGGTTGCCGATCCCGATCGCCGCTTCGATGAACCCGTAGCGCGCGATGTCGTCGAAGGCGACCGAGGTCAGGGCGTCCCGCGCGTAGCCGGCCATGATCGCGATGGTCACCCCGATCGAGAACTGGCCGACGACCGCCTGGAGGGTGTTCGCCAGGAGGACGGGCTCCCCGCGCAGGAACCGCCAGCCGGTGAGCAGGTCGTCACGGAGGCCCCGCAGGCCCGGCACCGACTGGGCGACCGTCCGCACCACGGCCGGGACGGTCATCGTCAGGAGCAGGAGCGCGGAGGCGACGTAGGAGGCGGCGTCGATCCAGAAGGCGAGGGCCAGGGCGCCGCCGAGGAAGGCCACGAAGAGGGTCGCCAGCGGATAGCCGATGACATCGGCGATCGTCTCCCCCAGCCACGTCGCCGAGTTGGCCGCGACGAGCTCGTCGTCGCGGACGATTCGCGGGATGACCGCCGTCCGGGCGGGGCGGAAGAAGAGGGAGACGGTCGTCAGGCTGAAGACGAGGGGATAGACGAGCAGCACGTTCGCCCCCGCTGCGACCGGCAGCAGGAGCACGATCGCGGCCCGCAGGAGGTCGGAGAGGATCATCACCCGCTTCTGGTCCCAGCGATCGACGAGGGCGCCGGCGATGGGCCCGAAGACGATGTTCGGCAGGGTCGCGGCCATGAACGTCAGGGCCACCGCGATGAGCGAGTCGGTGGTGTGGAGGACGAGGAATGCCAGGGCGATCTGGTGGACCCGGTCGCCGAAGAGGGAGATCAGCTGGCCGACCCAGAGCGCGCCGAACGAGCCGTTCTGGGCGAGGCGGACGTAGGGGTGGCCGAGCGCCCGGGCAAGGATCCCCCTCGTCCGCGCATCCAGGCCTCCGGGCGCCCCCGGGGAGGGGGTGGGGGCGGGGATCGCGATGCCGGCGCCGGAGCCGCCCAGGACGACGGGCCGCTCGAGGGCGATCGTCGCCGTCAGGCTCGACGACAGCCCGGTGGCCGGACGGACGCGGTGGCGACTGCCCAGCCCGCCGGCGACCGCGATGTCGCCGCCGATCGGCCTGCCAGCGGCGTCGACGGTGGGCGGCTCGCGGAGGAGGCTGGCGAAGGCGAAGAAGGCGAGGCCGAGCGCCAGGAGGACGTCGCCGATCGAGAGGACGTTCCGGAACACGGGGATCGGGATCGGGATCACGTCCCCCAGCGGGCCCGCCCGGAGGAGGAACTCGGACGCGTCCGTGGTCGCCAGCAGGAAGTGGATCGGCGAGAGGATGTCCGAGGGGGAGAGCTCGGCGCCCCGCAGGGCCTGGTCCCAGACCGGCATGAAGCCGCCGTTGGCCAGGATCGCCGTGGCGTTCAGCACCGATCCCACGAGCGCCATGCTGATTCCCGGCCGCGTCCGGTTGACCCACAGCGCCACGATGAGGATCCCGTAGGCCAGGGCGAGGAGGGGCATCCGGAACTGGTCCGCGAGGGCGACGTTGCGCTGCAGCGCCGCTTCCGTTCCCAGGCGAAGGGCGACCGCCAGGAAGAGCAGCAGCGTCCAGCGGAGGCGGACCGCGAGGAGGTTGTCGAATCGGCCGCCCGCGGCGAGCCCGACGACGAGGCCCAGGACGATCCCTGAGAGGAGCATCCCGGGATTGTGTCAGGACGCGGGGTCGGAAGCGGGGCCGGACGTGCCGGGCGGAGCGATCGCCGTGGGCACGCGCACCGGCGGCACGAGGGTCGGCGGCACGAGGGCCGGCGGGACGAGGGTCGGCGGCATGAGGGCGGCGACCGCCGAGCCGGCCATCGCCGATCCGGGCGTCCCCGGGTCGCCGGCGTCGGTCCTGCCGCGCGCCTGGGCCATCCGGCTGGCCGCCTGGGCCAGGAGCGGCACCGGCGGCCTCAGCTCGGAGGGTCGCCCAGGGTCGCTGGCGCCGGCCGCCCAGTGCGTGCGGGCGAAGGCGTCCACCATCGCCGGGTCGAACTGGATGCCGGCGAACCGCCGCAGCTCGTCCATCGCCTGGTCGTTGGTGAGCGGCGTCATCCGATAGGGGCGCGCCGTGGTCATGGCCTCGAAGGCGTCCGCGACGTGCAGGATGCGGGCGAGCCTGGGGATCTCGTCCCCGATCAGCCGATCCGGGTAGCCCGAGCCGTTGAACCACTCGTGGTGATGGCGGATGAGCGGCAGCTCCGGGGCCAGCTTCGTGACCGGGGCGATGATGTTCGCGCCGATCACCGGGTGGGCGTTCATCAGCGCCCGCTCTTCCTTCGTCAGCTTGTCCGGCTTGTTCAGCACGTCGTCCCGCACGCCGATCTTGCCGATGTCGTGCAGGAGCCCGCCCCATTCCAGGGCCTCCAGGTCGCTCTCCGACAGCCTCAGCACGCGCCCGATGTCCACGGAGATCTGCTGTACGCGCCGGCTGTGGCCCGCCGTGAACGTATCCCTCGCGTCGACAGCCCCCGCCAGACTCCGCACCGTCTGCGTGAACATCTCCCGCATCTCGATGATCTGGTCAAGCGCCCCCCTCATGATCCAGACGGGGAGCGCAAACAGGAGAGTCGCCCACCATCCGACCCTGAGCGTCGCGAAAGCCATCAACCACGCGAGCGGTGAGAGTGCGACCCAGTTGGCGAAGAACGTGGGCAGGTCCCCGAAGACGACCACTCTCATTGATTGCCCCGACTTGAGGGCAACCGTCACCGACGTGAAGGACACGTTCAAGGCAAAGAAGGCAGACGCACCGGCCATCGACGCGATGAAGCTCCACAGGGGTGGTGCGTCCATGCCCGCGCTGCCAGCCAAAGCCGAACTGACCGCACCTCCGACGACCGCGGGGAGGACCAAGCCAGCATGGTTTGCCAGCGTCCCGTACCAGGGCACCCGCCCAGAGAGCTCACGCAGTTCCGTGGTGCCAATGAGCGCGACCCAACCCGCGGCAGTTGGCCCGCCGAGACTCAATGCAGCCACGAGTGTCGCAATCGACGTGTTGATCAACGAGCCTCGTGGCATCTGGACCGGAAAGGCCGACGCAAGCAGCGTCATGACGGTCCAGAACGCAATGCCGACCAGAGTGTCCACGGGCTCGTTGCCCGTTAGGCCGAGAGCAATCCGGGTGTCGATGGGAATCACAAGGCTCGTCGCAACCAACGCAAATGCGCTGACCGCGACGAGCCCAGCGATGTAGATCTTGAGGCTACGAGGCATTAGACCTCAGGTCGCTGCTTCCACTCGGCAGACAGACTCTACCGTGCCGATTGGGCGACCTGTAGTGGGACCTAAGTACCTAGAACCCCTTCAGGGAGGCGCCACCGGCGAGGACGGCAGCGGCCAGCGTGCTGACCGCCGCCAAGAGGCGCAGGAGTCGGTGCTTCATCACTCGATACCCCGGACTGCCTCATCCCGGCCGCTAGAAGCCCTTCGAGCCGAATTCGGGACCCATCGTGTGCCCTCCAATGGGTTTCCGCGCTCATCCTGAGCACGGAAACCGACCTTGAACCGGTCGGTTGCACTAGTCGCTCCACTCCGCCCTAAGTGCCCATTTCAGGCGGAGTATCAGCGCGTCCCGAGATTGACATTGCTTACTAGTACCTTCGTACCAGAAGCAGGTGGGACTCTAGGCCGGTCGCGGCGAACCGGTCAATACCGAACCTTACCTAATGGCCCTCGACCGCCCGTCCGAATCCGGTTGCCTGATCACACGTCCGCGAGACTCGGAGGATCAAGGCCAAGGTCCCGGCGAACGGTTACCGCGTAGTGCGTGTACTGCTCAGCCGCCGCGGCGTGTGCTCCTGCAGCGCGGTATAGACGCAGGAGCGTTCGCTCTACCTCATCGACGTCGGGATCGACCTCCAGCAAGCGACGCGCCAAGACAATCGCTCGATCGAGGTGGCCACCGGCGATATCCGCCTGGATGCCATTTCCAGGGTTTCGAGGTAGCGGGCGTGCAGAGTCTCCCGATACGGCGACGCCCACTCCTCGTAGGCGAAGTCCAGCGCGAAGGCCCCTCGGTAGGTGATCGAGAGCGCGTCGACCTCGCTGGACTCGGGGGTCGGCCACATGAGTCGAGAAGGCGACGGCATGCGCTGCTTCGGCTGTCAACAAGCTCAGGGTCGAGCCAGAGCAGCTCCGGGTTGTGGTTGAGGTATCCCGGCGACAAATCGTCCGCGTACTGTGGTTCGAACACGCGGCGCAGGAAGTACGCGGTCTGATGGAGGGAGTTGACCGACTGGTCGGGATCCTGCTCCGGCCACAATGCGTCGAGAACCTGGTCTCGCGAGGCAGAGAAGCCGGGCCTCGTCAGCAGGTAGCAGAGCAGTGCCAGCGCCTTGCGACGGACCGACGTGCCCGGTATCTCGTTGGCACCGACGCGGAGGACTACCCGCCCTTGATCTTCCACCCACACGCGCGGTGCGATCCGGCGCGCGAGTGCCCGACCTAGGTCAGGCCTTCGAGAGCTCCGCGCAAATCCTTGCTCAATCGCCGGAGCACGACTACGTCGCTGGCATCACCGATCAGCTCGAGGACTTGAGCCGCCTGCAGTGCCAAGGCAGGTCGGCCGGCGAGCGCGCGCCGCAACGCGGGGCGCCACCTCGTCGGTCGTCTCTGAGCCTCGGTACGGACGAGTCTGGCGGCGCGATTCATCCAGCTGGTCCAGTCGGGAAACGAGGAGTTCTGCATGAACGCTGAGGACCGCCCGGTCGCCGCGCTCGCCAACCCGCTTCACAGATCGGCTGAGGGCGTCAGAGCCGCCAATCGCGCCAAGCACGAGTTGCAGTCCCGGGACAACCGCGCCCGCCCCCTGGCTCTGGGCGCGCTCGATGGCGGCATGAACGACCGCTTCGTCTCTGATCAACCCGCTTTCGAGCTCGATCGTCAGCCTTGCGAGCATCCGGCGCGCACGAAACGCCGGGTGACCAGCGACTATGCCGTCGGGTGTCCGGGCGAGCGCCTCAGCGGCGGTTGTGACATCGCCCCGTCGGAGCTCGTTCTCCGCGCACGTCAGCGCGTAGAGGGCTTCGTCGGCGGCGGAGTCTTGGCTGGGAGGAGGCTGCCGCCAGGAGGAGCTCATGAGCCTCTTCGGTGTCTGAGTACGCACCAACGATGTCCGCGGCCTCGACGAGCGTCTCGTAGCGCGTGGCCTCACGCGAGAGGCCTCTCGCGAGTTGGAGTTCCTCGCGCGCGCGACCGATCTCGCATGCTTGTGCGTGCGACCAGGCGAGGAGCGTGTGGACCGTCGACAATTCCGGACCGGCTGAAGTCTCACTCAAGGCGCGTTCGGCGGCGCGGGCGTGGTCGGCCACCTCTGGTGTGAGACCTCTGTAGCGGTCAACCCAACCGAGGTTGAGCATCGAGATGCCGTAGAAGTGTCGGTGTCCGAGTTCGGCCGCGAGCCGCGCTGTGTCAGCAATGAGATCCGCAGTCAGATCAAGCGACCCGTCTACGGTCGAGTCAGCCAAGGCTAGGACGGCTTTGGCGACTGACCGGGCCATTGAGCCCTGCGCCGAGCCAGTGAGAGCCGAGGCCCCATGAGGACCCGCCGGCGTAGTCGCCTTGCGCAAAGCACGCGGCGATCAGGGTTAACAGGACCCAATCCGCCCCGATGTCGTCCCCGCTCCTCACCGCCTGCCATGCGAGGTTGGCCTCTTGGGCACCATCGCGGAACCGTCCCTCTCCGAGGTGTCGACGGGCAATCAGGACTCGGTGCCACGCGCGATCCGGCTCAACCCCAGCCGCCATGAGGTCGACGGCGGCCTGGGCACCACCCGATCCGAGGATCGCCTCGAGGGAGCCGGAGAGGACCCGGGCCACGTCGTCGTGACGACCGGCGGCGGCGTAGTGGTGGGCGGCCAGCCACCAGCTGTTGAGCTCCGCGGCGATGGCGATGCGCACGTGGATCTCGGCGACGCCGTCCGGTCCGACGGCCTCGAGGAGGCGGCCCTCGAGGAAGCTTCGCACCAGCGGGTGGAGGAGGCGCCCGGCCTGGCCCGTGCGACCCCGCCGCGAGAGGAGGCCGGCCTCCTCCGTGACGTCCAGCAGGCGGCGGGCGTCGACGATCGAGACGGCGGCTGCGGCACTGGCGAGCTGGGGCGTGGCCACGTGCAGGAGCGCGCAGCGTTCGAGGAAGTCCTGGAGCTCCGTCGGCATCCGGCCGACGACCTCCTCGGCCAGGTAGTCGTGGAGGTCGCCGTGTCGCGCCGAGAGGCCCTGGATGACCGCCCGCACCTCCTCGCGCGGGCGTCCCCGCACGGCGGTCTCCACGAGACGGAGCGTTGCCGCCCAGCCTTCCGTCGTTCGCGCCAGGGCCTCGAGCAGGTCCGCATCGAGGGGATGGCGATACGTCTCCCGGAAGAGGCGCTCCATCTCGTCGCGGTCGAACCGCAGGTCCGCCGTGAAGAGCTCGGCGATCTCGCCGAGGGCGCGCAGGCGGGCGAGGGGCAGCGTGGGCGTCCGTCGCGTCGAGATGACCACGGCCAGCCGCTCCGGGCCGCGAACGAGCAGCTCGCGCACGATCTCGCGGACTTCGGGGACGTCGTCGACGAGGTGGTAGTCGTCGAGGATCATCGCTGTCCCGCCGGTCACCCAGCGCCGGATCTCGGTCAGCAGCGTCCGGACGATGGAGGCCCGGTCGCCCATGCCGGCACCGAGCTCCCGGATGAGCGACATCGTGTTGGGGGCGAAGCCCGGGTCGATCTCGCGCCCGGCCGCGACCACGTGGTTGACGAAGACGACCCAGTCCCGGTCCGCCTCGTCGAGGCGATACCAGAGCGTCTGGATCCGCGTCCGGCGGCTCCAGTCGGCCAGCAGGGTGGTCTTCCCGTACCCGGCGTCCGCGACGATCAGCACGAGCCGGGAGTGAACCTTCGCCGCCATCCAGCCGAGCAGGCGCTCGCGCTCTAGGGTCTCCGTCGGGAGCAGAGGCGGCTGGACCTTGCCGAGCTGGACGGGAAAGCCGAAGACGTCGAGCTCGCCGGAGGCCTGCTCAGCCATCAGGGTGACGTCCGGATCGGGGGCGGCGGGCGCGTCCGGCGGCGATGTCGGGGTGCTCGGGCGCTCGACCCGCCCGGGCCCGACGGCGACGAGGCCGCCCGCATGGCGCGCGCGCTGAGGAGCGAGGTCCGAGAGGGGACGTGGCATGCGGTGCATGCTGCCGCAGGTCGCTCATCGCCCACTTATCTGTCCCACGCGTGCCCCGGAGCACGCAACGGGCACGCCCACCGGTCCCGAAGGGCGGGTCAGCCGTCGTATTCGAACCCGATCTTCAGGTCCACCCGATACTCGACGATCTCGCCGTTCTCGACCGTCGCGGTCGACTTCACGACCTCGACGCTGCGGATGTTGCGGACGGTGCGCGATGCGGTGGCAACCGCCTGCCGCGCCGCGTCGCTCCAGGACGTCGGGCTCGTGCCGACCATCTCGCGGATGATGATGACGCCCATTGCAGACCCTCCCAGCTGGGCCGCACGCTCGCGCCGGCCGTCGCCGGAAGTCTAGGCGAGGGGCGCGCTCACACGAGCGACGGCGGCGCGGGCCGGACTCGCTCGAAGCAGGCGCTGCAATAGACGGGCTTGTCGGCGCGGGGCGCAAAGGGGACGAGCGCCTGGCCCCCGCAGCCGTGGCAGACGGCGGCATGGAGCTCGCGCGGGCCGGCGTTCGTCCGGGCCTGCTTGGCCGCTGCGCGGCATCCCGAGCATCGCTGGGGATCGTTGAGGAGGCCCTTGCTGGCGTAGAACGCCTGCTCCCCCTGGGTGAAGGTGAACGACACGCCGCAGTCGCGGCAGGTCAGCTCTCGATCCTCGTACACGGTTCCCCTCGCAACCGTTCCGCGCTGGATTGCGGGACGATACTGGACCGAATCGACCGTGGCAACGGGCAGGATCGCGGGCCCGAACCGCCGGTGGCGCGGAACCGGCGGGGCCGGACCGCCGTCAGGGTTGCCATGTGGAAGCCAGCTGATCGCCGACTCCTGGTCGCGGGCCTCGCGACCGCCTTCGCCGTGGCCGCCTGCACGGGCGGCGCCTCTCCGTCTCCGACCGCTCCGTCCGGGAGCGCGGCGCCCACGAGCGCCGGCGGGTCCCCAGCGCCGTCGCCGAGCTCCCCGACCGGCCAGATCGCCCATCCGAGGGGCGCCAACGAGCTGGTCCTGAGATTCTCCGAGGGAGGCGGCTTCGTCGCCCCGAACTTCGCGCTCGTGCAGACCCCGTACTTCTCCCTGTACGGCGACGGCACCGTCATCTATCGGCCGGTCTCGGCGGCCTTCCCGGAGCAGAAGCAGGGCCAGCCGATGCGCTTCCCCCCGCTCCAGGTGGCGACGATGACCGAGGCCCAGGTCCAGGCGCTCCTCGCCGATGGGCTGGGCGCCGGCGGCCTGGGCGTGGCGAAGCCGCGCTACGACAACGGCATGGTCGCCGACGCCCCGACCGCAGTCTTCGTGGTCAACGCCGACGGCCGCCAGAAGCAGGTGACCGCCTACGCCCTGGGGTTCGGCAGCGATCCTGCCAACCCGAAGCCGGACGACGCGATCCTGGAGGCGATGGCCGCCTTCGCCGAGCGCCTCCGCAACTTCGATCAGGAGGTCGTGAAGGGCAACGCGACGGATGTCGGGCTCTACCGCCCGGACCGATTCCGCGCTTCGCTGCTCGAAGGCGGCTTCGCCGAGGGGCCGGCCCGGTCGTGGCCCTGGCCGACGTTCGGTCCCGACGCCTTCACCGTCGTGGACCAGGACAGTGGGTTCGGATTCGCCTCGAAGGTCCTGAGCGGCCTGGAGATGTCGGTCCTCGGCCTGGAGAACCCCGAGGGCGGCGTCTCCGGGATCGCGCTCCTTGGGCCGGACGGCAAGACCTACGTGCTGGGCCTCCGGCCGCTCCTGCCCGACGAGCAGCTCTGACGGGAGTCGGCGGCTCTGACGGGAGTCGCCAGCCGCCCGACCGCGGCGCCGCTCGCCCTACGGCGCGGCGCCGCTGAAGCGCTCGCCGGCGTAGCTCACGAAGCGCGTCTGGGTCTTCTTGAACCAGAGGTCGATCTCGCCGGTCGGGCCGTTGCGGTGCTTTGCCAGCCGCAGCTTCACCACCTCGCCATCGGCGTCGTGGTCCTCGGATCCCCGCTCCTTCTCGCGCCACAGGAAGACGACGAGGTCCGCATCCTGCTCAAGCGCGCCCGAGTTATGGCTCACCAAGCCATCGGCAAGCCAGCTGGAGGGGCCCGGAACAGTCAGGTCGAAGACCTCCTCGATCCCCGCCGGCTCGATTGCGACCACCCGATCCCAGAAGAGCGGCTCATTGATCATGCGATCGAGATCCGGATCATCGAGCAGAGTCGCGTAGTCGGCGGCGACGGCTCGCGACGGCCGGAAGGCGGTGTGGGCAGATCCCGCGTACGCGGTCTCGCGCAGGGCAGCGATCTTGCGCATCGACAGTCCGAGCTCCTCTGCCCTGTCGCGGACTCGGTTGAAGAAGGCCGCCGGGAGGGTGTCCACGTTAGTGTTCGGTCGAATGGCCGCGAGTGCCGCGGCCAGCCGCTCAGCCTGTGGCGCGCGCGGCCCGAACCCGCCGACGAGTTCAAGGAACGCGTGCTGGTCGGCCGCGCCGGACACGTTGACGTGGTAGCTAGGCCGGTAACCGGCCTTCGTCGCCGTCTTGATGCGGGCGACGATCCCGAGGCGCAGGAGTGCCGCGGCAACGTCGGCGGCCAGGCCGGGACTGCTCGTGGAGTACATCACCTTGTGCGTCGTGCGCGATCCGACGGGCGCTGCGCAAATCGTGCCATCGGTGGCCCAGAGATGGCGGAGCAGCAGCACGAGCTGCTCGTTCCGGAGGCGGAAGACCGACTCCGGCAGGCGCTTCTCAGGCGAGCGCTGCCCGAAGACCCCAAGGTCCCGAAGCCACTTGTTCACGCCGGCCGGGTGCCATCGATTCCCGTTGCCCGAGATCAGGAGTTGGTGCCAGCTCCCCCGGCCAGCCATTCGCGTCACGTTCGCGCCGAACGCCGAGGTGGCTGCGCTCGCCACCGCCGCGGAGTTGGCCTCGCTGGCCGTCGTGTAGCGCATCGGTCGATTGGAGAGGTAGCTGCCGTCCCCGACGAGGTGGCCGAGCAGCACCACGTGCTGGTCGGGCCACCGCTCCGCCTCTAGCGGCTCCGGGAGTGGCCGTGCCAACGCGACGCGGTCGCCGGCTTCCATCTCCTCGACACGTCGCCAGCCGAACCCGGTCAACAGCTGATGCTTCGGGGTCGCCCGGATCATCCGGCCACTCGCGAGACGGACGGTGACTACGCACTTCCGCCCGACGGACCAGATGAGGTCCGACTCGGCAGGTGCGAGCCGGCCATCCTCGTGCCATGCCAGGATCCACGGCGTGGTGCCGACGAGGTCCCGGATCGGCACGCGGCGACCGTCTGCGAGGACGACCGGCGTTTCCCCTGTGACGCACTCCCGAAGGTCGGACAGGCGCGGCTCGGGCGTGGTGCGGGCTTCCGGCTGGCGTGAGAGCTGCGACAGGGCGAGCACCGGGACCTTCAGCTCGCGCGCCAGCGCCTTGAGGCCGCGGCTGATCTCGGAGACCTCCTGGACCCGGTTGGCGTCCTTCGACGTCGTCGAGGACTGCATGAGCTGGAGGTAGTCCACGATCACGAGATCGAGGCCGGTCTCGGCCTGGAGCCGGCGAGCCTTCGTGCGGAGCTCCATCGTGCTGATGTTCGGCGTGTCGTCGATGTAGATGGGAGCCTCGGAGAGCGCCGTCATCGCCTTCGAGACGCCGACGAAATCCATCTCGTCGAGGAAGCCGGTCCGCAGCCGCTGGCTGTCGATGCCGCCGACCGACGAGAGGAGCCGGAGGACGAGCTGCTCCTTGCTCATCTCGAGGCTGAAGATGCCGACCGAGCGCGGCGGGGAGTTACCGATCGCCGCGAACTCGGCGATGTTCAGGGCGAGGCTCGTCTTGCCGACCGACGGCCGCGCCGCGAGGATCACGAGGTCCGAGGGCTGGAGGCCCGTCGTCAGGGCGTCGAGATCGGGGAAGCCCGTCCGCACGCCGCTGATCTCCCCGCGGTGGGTGTGGAGGTAGTCGAGCCGATCGAAGGCCTCGTGGAGCAGCTCGCGCAGCGGGCTGAACCCGGCGGCGAGCCGCCGCTCCGAGACGGCGTACAGCTCCGCCTCGGCGCGATCGATCGCCTCCTGGACCTCCGGCGAGTCCTCGTAGCCGATGCCGGCGATCCGGCCGGCGGCCGCGATCAGGTTCCGCAGGACGGCCTTGCGCTCCACGATGCGGGCGTACTGCGCCGCGAAGACGGCGGTCGGCGTCTGCTCCGCGAGCGACGAGAGGTAGGCCCGGCCCCCGATCCCGTCGAGGCTGGCGGCGCGCTCGAGCGCCTCGGCGACCGTGACGATGTCGATCGGCTCGCGGCGCTCCCACAGCTCGAGCATGGCCCCGTAGATGGTGGCGTTCGCCTGCCGGTAGAAGTCGGCCGGCCGGAGGATGTCGGCCACCTCGATGATGGCGTCGCGATCGATGAGGACGGCGCCCAGGACCGACTGCTCGGCCTCGAGGCTCTGCGGCGGAAGGCGATCGACGGACACGGGCACTCCGGCTGGGGCTCTGGGTTCGCTGCCATCGTGCCCGCTGGCGGCGCGCGGCGCGAGGGGGTTGTCCACGAGGAGGTCCCCCAGGTCGCCCGCGAGCGTGCAGTCCATTGCCCATCCTGTGGACGGGCTGTGGACGATCACGCCGGATCGTCAGTCGAGGCGGCGGATGACCCCGATGAGCTTGCCCTGGATTCGGACGTCGTCGTAGAACTGGGCCGGGTACTGCGGGTTGGCCGGCTGGAGCCTGATCCGGCCATCCTCCTTGAAGAAGCGCTTCAGGGTGACCGCGTTCTCCTCGACCTGGGCCACCACGATGTCGCCGTTGCGGGCCGTCTGCTGCGGCCGGATCACGACGTAGTCGCCGTCCGCGATGAGCGCCTCGATCATCGAGTCGCCGCGGACGCGGAGGAGGTAGGCGTCGCCCGACGGGGCGAGGATGTCAGGGATGGCCCGGTACTCGTCCGCCGTGGCGTATGCCTCGATGGGCCCGCCGGCCGCGATCTCGCCGATCACCGGCAGCATGTGGGCCTCGACCGGCATCGACTGCGGCGTCAGCTCCGACGAGAGGCTCAGCTGGAGGGCGGCCTTGGGCGTCAGGCGGATCATCCGCGACTGGGAAGCACCTCGGTCGAGGAAGCCGTCCTCCTCGAGGGCCCGCAGGTGGTGGTGGACGGCCGACGTGGAGGCGAGCCCGACCGCGCGGGCGATCTCGCGGACGGAGGGCGGAACCCCGTTGGCCCGGATCATCGCCGCGATGTAGTCGAGGATCCTGCGCTTGCGCTCGGCATCGTGCCTGGTCACGCGTGCTCCTTTCCGAGCCGTTGGCAGCAGCGTACAGAACACCCGTTCGAATGTCAAGGGCGCCCGCGGGGACGTTCGGCACTGGCGCCGGGTCGCGGTCCGGGCGACCATCCGCAATCCAAGCTCCACGGCAGAGGTGGCGTCATGACCCGCGTCCTCGTCATCCACCACGACATCGACCTGTCCGACCAGGAGGTGGACAGCCTCCGCCGGCGGGGCTACGAGGCCCGCCAGTGCCTGGGCCCGATCGGCTCCTCCTGCCCGATCCTCTCCGGCCTCGAGTGCGACCTGGCGGCCGACGCCGACGTGCTCGTCTACGACGCCTTCGTGACCGGCGAGCCGGACGGCGCCCAGGCCCTGATCGAAGGCATGCGCGAGATCCACCCGGATGTCCCCATCGTCCTCGTGGCCTCGGGCATGGAGCCGGCCTGGATGGAGACGGCCGGCCTCCACGGGGTGACCCCCCTCGTCGGGCGGCCGTCGGGCGAGCGCCTGGCGGCGGCGATCGAGGCGGCGCTCGCAGCCCGCGGCGAGAGCCGCCCGCCCGCCGCGCCCGGGGCCTGAGCGTGGCGATCGGCGCCGCCGATCGGGACTGCTAGACTCTCCCTTCGCCCGAGCGCGACGCGCGGGATGCAGAGCAACGGAGCACGCGAACCAGGGATGGCGGAATCGGCGACGGAGAAGACGGCCCCGAGGCGGCGCCGGCGGGGCAACCGCCGGCGGGCGATGATCGGGCGCACGATCGCGCTCCTGGCCCTGCTCCCGCTTGCCGGCCGCCTGCCCGTCCACGCCCGGATCCTCGTCGGCCTGCTGGGCGATCCTCGCGTTCCGGCGGCGCGCAAGGCGCTCCTGGCCGGGGCCTTCGGCTACGCCGTCTCGCCGCTCGACGTCATCCCCGACCGGGTCCCGCTCCTGGGGGTCCTCGACGACTTGGTGATCGCCGCGCTCGCCTTCGACACGTTCATCGACGGCGTGCCCGACGACGTGCTCGAGGAGCAGCTCGGGGCTGCCGGCCTGCCCCGGGCGGCATTCGACGAGGACGTCCAGCGGATCCGCCGCCTCGTCCCGCGACCGCTCCGCCGCCTCGTCCATCGACTGCCCGCTGCGCTGGAGCTCGGGGGCCGCGTGGCCCGCCGGGCGAAGCTCGGTCCGCGCGTGCGGGACCTGCTCAACAAGGAGGGTTCTCCCGCGTGAAGGTCATCCTGACCACCGATGTCGCCAAGCTCGGCAAGAGCGGCGAGCTCAAGGACGTCACCGATGGGTACGCCCGCAACTTCCTGATCCCGCACAAGCTCGCCGTGCCCGCCGCCGGAGGCGCCTACCGCGCCTGGCAGCACGACATCGCGAGCCGCGAGGAGAAGCGCCAGCGCGAGCGCGGCGAGGCGGAGATCGCGGCCAACCGGATCGGGTCGACCACCCTCACGATGGGGGTCAAGGTCGGCGAGGGCGGCAAGCTCTACGGCTCGATCACGGCCCAGGACATCGCCGACGCCCTCGGTCGCCGGGGGATCACCGTCGACAAGCACAAGGTCGACCTGGACCAGCCGCTCAAGTCGCTGGGCACCTACAAGGTCGCCGTGAAGGTCTACGCGGGGATGACGCCCGAGGTGACGGTCGTCGTCGAGCCCAAGGGCTGATCCGGCCGCCTGCCCGAGGCCCGGTCAGCCGCGCAGCCGCCAGATCTGGACGCCGTCGGCGTCGTAGACCGTCTCGAAGAGCGGGCTTCCCGAGAAGTCCGTGAGCGGCCCCCCGCCACAGTCGGGCTGCCCGCCCGAGGACAGGACGTACGTCGCGCCGTACTGGGCCATCACGCCCGCCGCCGCCTCGGGGCCGTCGCAGTAGGCCACCTGGACGGCAGCTTCGCGTGGCCACGGGTCGTAGCCGAGGTTGGCGGCGTACGTCGAGAACGTCGTGACCCGCAGGCGGCCGGCGTAGTCGGCCGGGCTGTTGATGTAGGCGTCGGTCACGAAGACCGCCAGCTGCGGCGTGTTCTGCTCGATCCAGCGCGCGGCCTTCTCCTGGCCCGTGCTGAGGGCGACCGTCTCCGACACGAGGTGCCAGGTCGCGACGAGCACGGGTGACACGGCCGTCGCGGCGATCACGATCGCGACGACGGCGGTCCGCCGCCGGTGGAGCAGCCACCCGCCGAGGAGAGCGAGGGCGACCGACATGAGCTGGAAGTACTTGTTCATGTCGAAGGCCACGGCGCCGGCCATGACGAGGTTGGGGATCATGAAGAAGGCCACCGCCCAGGCCGCCAGGTACGCCCGCCCGGGTGGCCGGCTGGCGATCAGCGCGACGACCCCCAGGACCAGCGGCAGCCCGATGTTGGTGAGGTAGAAGAAGAGGACGGCCGCCGGCCCGTCCTCGATGCGGGCCTCCTCCCAGCCGAGGACGAAGCGAATGGCGCCCCGATCCCGCTGGAGGAGGGCGGGGCCGACGACGAACGGCAGGGCCAGCACGATCGGCGCCAGGAAGAGGGCCGCGTCGCGGAGCCAGCCCCGGCGGCGCCAGGCGCGGTGGGCGACGGCGTAGAGCCCGACCAGCAGGTAGGTCGTCGGGAAGAAGTAGAAGTGGAAGGGCGCCAGGAGGGCGGCCAGGACGCCGGCCAGGGCGGTGCCGGCGGGGCGCCGGCCCAGGGAGACCCGGACCAGCAACAGGACCGCCAGGAGCCCCGGCAGCCCGAAGGTGGTGGCCCGGTGGGGGAACAGCCCGGTGCCGAGGATCGAGGCGATCCTGAAGTACGGCCAGCCGTCGTCCCAGCTGTTGTCGTAGGCCCGCGTCCGGATGAGGTCCCAGGGCGTCCCGTCGCCCGCCCCGAGGTCGAGGACGAGGCGGAGCCAGCCCATCCCGCCGGCCAGGAAGACGAGGAGCGTCGCGATCGTGGCCGCGCGGCGGCTCCCGAAGAGGCGCAGGGCCAGCTCCCAGGCCACGAGGGCCAGGGTGCCCGCCAGGAGCGCGCTGGAGGCGATGAAGACCGGGATCACGTGCGAGCCGGCGACCGTCGCCGCGATCGCGCCGTGGAAGTCGGCGAACCAGTGGTAGGTCAGCGGGACGCCCGCGAAGTAGGGGACCTGGGGCGGGAAGTTGCCCTCGACGATGCTCTGGCCGATCGCCACGTGGACGAGGAAGTCGCTCCAGTTCCACCCGCCTGAGACCCAGCCGCCCGGGATCTCGTGCCACGCGTTCGCGGCCAGGACTCCCCCCACCCCGAGGGCCGCGAGCGCGGCGAGCGCGAACGGCGCCGGCTCGCGGCGGACGGCGGCGAGGCCGTCCCGCGGATCGAGCGATGGCGGCCGGGCCAGGCCCGGGATCGGCACGACCGCGAGGACGAGGCTGGCCACCGCGAGGATCGCCGCCACCGCGAAGGCGACCGGCCGGTCGAAGCCCCCGGCTGCCAGGCCGACCACGTTCCCGAGGTGGGCGGCCACGAACGTCGAGGTGACGACGCCGACGCCGAGGCGACCGGCCGGCCCGAGCCTCGGCACGACCCGGCTGACCAGCAGCCACCCAGGGACGAAGAAGAGGAACGGCCAGGCGACGGCGACCGCCAGGGGCGGTGCGAACCAGGCGAGCAGGAAGCCGATCGCGCCGACCGCCCCGACCTCGAGCGGGCGGCCCGCCACGAGCGACGGGGCGGCGCGGAGGGGGCTATCGGCGGGACTCACGTCGCCGCGATGATAGAGGGGTGCGAAGCAGCCCCACGATCCTCCACGTCGACCTCGACGCCTTCTTCGCGGCGGTCGAGCAGCGCGACCGGCCGGAGCTGCGGGGCCGGCCCGTGATCGTCGGCGGCGACCCGGGCGCCCGCGGCGTCGTCTCGGCCGCCAGCTACGAGGCGCGGGCGTTCGGCGTGCGATCGGCGATGCCCCTGCGGACGGCGGCCGCGCTGTGTCCGCAGGGGGTCTTCCTGCCGGTCGACGGGGCGTCGTACCGCCGCGAGAGCCGGCGGGTCATGGAGATCCTCGGCCGCTTCACCCCGCTCCTCGAGCAGGTCTCGATCGACGAGGCCTTCCTCGACGTGGCCGGCAGCGAGGCGCTCTTCGGCCCGCCGGAGGAGATCGCCCGCCGGATCAAGGCCGACGTCCGGGGCGAGGTGGGCCTGACGGCGAGCGTCGGCGCGGCCACCACGAAGCTCGTCGCCAAGGTGGCCTCCGACCTGCGCAAGCCCGACGGCCTCGTCGTCGTGCCGCCCGGCCGGGAGGCGGCGTTCCTGGCGCCGCTCCCCATCCGCCGCCTGTGGGGCGTGGGCGAGCAGACGCGGCTGGTCCTCGCCGAGCACGGAGTGGCCACGATCGGCGACCTCGCGGCGCTCCCGGTCGACGTGCTGGTCCGTCGGCTCGGGGCGCACGGGGCGACGCTCCACGAGCGGGCCCTGGGGATCGACCCGTCGCCCGTCGTCGGGGAGATCGCCGCCAAGTCGGTCAGCCACGAGCATACCTTCGACCTCGACACCTCCGACCCGGAGGTCATCGAGCGCACGCTCCTCGCCCTCTCCGAGGGGGTTGCCTCGCGCCTGCGCGCCGGCGAGGTCCGGGCGTCGACGGTCCAGGTGAAGGTCCGCGACAGCGCGTTCCACACCGTCACCCGCCAGCGCACCCTGGCCGAGCCGACCGATCTTGCCGAGCCCATCTTCCGGACGGCCCTCGACCTGGTCCGGCCGGAGGTCCGAGGCCGCAAGATTCGCCTGCTGGGGGTGGGCGCGCACGGCCTCGGAGAGCCGGCCCAGCTGGGGCTCTTCGCGAGCGAGGATCCGCGACGGCGCAGGGCGGCGGAGGCGCAGGACGCGATCCGGCGCAAGTACGGCAGCCGCTCCCTCACGAAGGCGCGCCTGCTCGGCGACCGCCTCGCCGACCCGGCCGGCCGCGACCCGATGCAGCCGCTGCAGCCGCGGCGGGTGGGACGCGCCCGCCCGGCGCCGACGGCGCCAGACGGCGATCGTCCGCCCCCCGACAGCGCCGACGACGCCGACGCCTGAGTCGCTGGCAGCCCCGCGACCGTCGAACGCCTGTGCCATTCAAGCTGGCACCGCCACCGGCGACGCTCCCGCCATCCCCGTCGAGCGGGGGTCTTGACATCGAACGGACGTTCGATCTAGAGTGTCGTTTGAGTCGAACAGGTGTTCTGTCTCCCGAGTGCCCCGGGCGACGACGAGCCGCCGAGAAGGAGCAGATCGATGGCCATGACCCGCGTCGAGCCGGTCGAAGTCCGGGTCCGGACCGACTGGCTCTCCGGCCGCCCCCGGGAGATCCGCTGGGGCGAACGGACGATCCAGGTGACCGCCATCGCGGCGGTGCGCCGCGAGACCGCCGCCTACCCGACGGAGATCGGCCCGCGCACGACGTTCGAGGTCGAGACGCCCGAGGTTCGCCTCGCCCTGACCTTCCGGCATCGCGGCCGGCGCTGGCTGGTCGAGGGCCTGGACACCGACGTCGCCCGGGCCGCCTGAGGCGAGGCGACCCGCCCGCATCTACCGCGCCGGACCTCCGCCCGGCGCCACGGCCCGCCGTCCTCCCGGCGGGCCATCTCCTCGGGCCCGGGGTGAACGCGACCGGTACCGCGCTCGCCTCGGGCCCGGCCACGTCCTGGACCTCAGGTCCCATCGCACCAGACCGGCCGGCAGCGGGCCTCCGCGCCGGGCACCCTGCGCAGCCGCCCGTCATCCAGGGCCGGTTCCCGCGGCCCGGCCGTCCGGGCGGGACGGCTCTGTCGGTGGGTCACTCGCCTCATACAATCGAGCCCATGTCCGAGACACCCCCGGCTCGTTTCGGGTCGATGACCCTCGACGGGTTCATCGACAGCCTCGCGTCGGCGACCCCCAGCCCCGGCGGAGGGGCGGCCTCGGCCGTGGCCGCCTCGTGCGGCGCCGCGCTCGTCGCGATGGTCGCGGCGCTCTCCGAGGGCCGCCCCAGGTACGCCGCGCACGAGGCGAGCCACGCTCGTCACGGCGCGGCGGGTCGCGAGCTCGCGGCCCGGCTCCTTGCCCTGGCCGACGAGGACGCCGACGCCTACGCCGCGTTCGCCGCCGCGCTCAAGCTGCCTCGCGAGTCGGACGGGGAGCGGGTGGCCCGGGCGGCCGCCATCCGGGCCTCGGCCCGCGTCGCCGCGGAGGCCCCCCTGCGGACCCTCGAGGCGTGCCGCGACGTGGTCCGCGCGTCGGAGGGGCTGGCGGGGCGCAGCAACCTCAACGCCGCCAGCGACCTCGCCGTCGCCTCGCGCCTCGCCGAGGCCTCCGCCCACGGGGCCGCCGAGAACGTCCTCGTCAACCTCCCCTCGCTCGGCGACGAGGGCCTCGCCGACGGGATGCGCGGCCGGGTCGGGGAGCTCCTCGCCGAGATCGAGGACCTCGCCGAGGCCACCCGGGCCCACGTCGAGCGTCGCGAGCTCCGCGAGCCCGAGGCCGGCGCGTGACGCTCCTCAACGACGAAGGCCCGCGCCTCCTGCGCGGCGGGCCGGTCGCGGCGGAGGTTCGCACCACGGTCGCGGCCGACGTCGCCGCCTTCAAGGCCCGCCACGCGTACACGCCGGAGCTGGCCGTCGTCATCGTCGGTCGCGACGCCCCCTCCACCGTCTACCTCCACAAGATCCTCGACGGCTGCCGCCTGGTCGGCATCCAGGATCGCCTCGTGGAGCTGGGCGACGACTGCACCGCGGAGGCCCTCGGCCGCGAGATCGCGGCCCTCGGCGCCGAGCGGACCGTGGCCGGGATCATCGTCCAGCAGCCGCTGCCGGCCACGATCCCCCTCCGCGTCGTGATCGACACTCTCGACCCGGCCAAGGACATCGACGGGATCCACCCGCTCAACGCGGGGCTCCTGGCCCTCGGCTACGACGGCTTCCTGCCGGCGACCGCCCACGCCGCGGTGGAGCTCCTGCGCCGCTCGGGCGTGCCGCTGGCCGGCGCCCGGGCCGTGGTCGTCGGCCGCTCCAACGTGGTCGGCAAGCCGGCCGCCCTCCTCCTCCTCCGCGAGCACGCGACGGTGACCATCTGCCACTCGCGGACCCGCGATCTCGCGGCCCAGGTCCGGGAGGCGGACGTCGTGGTCGTCGCGGCGGGACGGCCCGGGCTCATCACCGGCGAGATGCTGAAGCCCGGGGCGGTGGTCGTCGACGTCGGGATCAACGTCGTCGATGGCCGCCTGGTGGGTGACGTCGACTTCGAGTCCGCGGCTCGGGTCGCGGCGGCGATCGCGCCGGTGCCGGGCGGCGTCGGCCCCCTGACGAACGCCATCCTCCTCACCCACCTCGTCCGGGCCGCCCGCAACCAGGCCGAGGGCCTGACTGCCCCGGGCGCCGTCTCGCTCCGCCAGCCGATCCCCACCTCGAGCCCCCCGCCGTCCACCCCCACGTCGTAGCCGCGCACGAGCGCGGCGGAGGCCCTGCCGATGTCGTTCCCGTCCGATCTCGAGATCGCGCGCTCCGTCACCCCGCGGCCCATCGGCGACGTGGCCGCCGACCTCGGCCTGCGGCCCGACGAGATCGAGCTGTACGGCCCGACGAAGGCCAAGGTGACCCTCGCCGGGGTGGAGCGCGTCGAGCGCGAGCGACCGCGGGGCAGGTACGTCGTCGTGACGGCCATCACCCCGACGCCCCTGGGCGAGGGCAAGACGACGACCACCGTGGGCCTGGCCCAGGGCCTCACCCGGATCGGCCGCAAGGCGGCCGTCGCCATCCGCCAGCCGTCGCTGGGGCCCGTCTTCGGGATCAAGGGCGGCGCCGCCGGGGGCGGCTACTCCCAGATCATCCCGATGGAGGACTTCAACCTCCACCTGACCGGCGACGTGCACGCCATCAGCGCCGCCCACAACCTGGCGTCCGCCTTCCTCGACAACCACCTCCATCACGGCAACGCCCTCGGGATCGACCCCTTCTCCATCCGCTGGCCGCGCGTCGTCGACATCAGCGACCGGGCCATCCGGCGGGCGATCATCGGCCTCGGCGGCAAGGAGAACGGCGTCCCCCGCGAGGCCGAGTGGGTGATCACGGTCGCCTCCGAGGTGATGGCGATCCTGGCCCTCTCGAAGGACCTGCGGGACCTGCGGGCGCGCCTCGGCCGCATCGTCGTGGCGACCTCGCGCGAAGGCAAGGCGGTCACGACCGAGGACCTCGGCGTCGCCGGCGCGATGACCGTCCTCCTCCGCGACGCCATCAAGCCCAACCTCCTCCAGACGCTCGAGGGCGGCCCGGCCTACGTCCACTGCGGCCCCTTCGCCAACATCGCCCACGGCAACAGCTCGATCCTGGCCGACCGGGTCGCCCTGGCCACCTCCGACATCGTCGTCACGGAGGCCGGCTTCGGGGCCGACATGGGGGCCGAGAAGTTCTTCGACATCAAGTGCCGGGCCTCGGGGCTGCGCCCCGACGCCGCCGTCGTGGTGGCCACCATCCGGGCCCTCAAGATGCACGGCGGGGTGGGCCGGATCGTGGCCGGCAAGCCGCTCGACCCGGCCCTCACCACGGAGAACGTCGAGGCGGTCCGGGCCGGCGGCGCCAACCTGGCGGCACAGGTCGAGATCGTCCGCTCCTACGGCGTGCCGGTGGTCGTGGCCATGAACGCCTTCCCGACCGACACGCCGGCCGAGCTCGAGGCCGTCCGCGAGATCGCGGTCGCCGCCGGCGCCCGCGACGCGGTGGTCACCACGAACTTCGCCGAGGGCGGCAGGGGCGCCGAGGCGCTGGCGGCGGCGGTCTGGGAGGCGGCCGCGGCCGACGGCGGCGCGTTCCGCTTCCTCTACCCCGACGAGATGCCGCTGCGGGCGAAGATCGAGATGATCGCGACCCGCGTCTACGGGGCCGACGGGGTCGACTTCGCGCCCGCGGCGACGAAGGCCCTCGCCGAGTACGAGGGCCTGGGATTCGGCCACCTCCCCGTCTGCGTCGCCAAGACCCACCTCTCGCTGTCCCACGACCCGGCCCTCAAGGGTCGCCCGACGGGCTTCCGCCTGCCGGTCCGCGACGTGCGCCTGGCGGCCGGGGCCGGCTTCATCTACCCGCTCGCGGGCGACATGCGGACGATGCCGGGGCTCCCCTCGCGGCCCGCCGGCGAGAAGATCGACATCGACGCCGACGGGAACGTCGTCGGGCTCTTCTAGCCCTCGTCGTCCACGGGCAGGGGCTGGGCGTCGTCGAGCCGATCGTCCCAGCCGTCCCGCGTGTCGTCGCCGCCTTCCCCGGGCTCGTCGAAGGGCGAGCCGACGACCTCCTCCCACGGTCCCAGGAGGAGGTCCAGCTCGTCGTCGGAGAGGAGGTCCTCCAGGATCACCGCATAGGCGGCGTCCAGGACGACGGGCACGGCCGCCATTCGCGGCGCGATCTCCGCCGTGCTGTCCCCGGTGCCGGCGATGCCGGCGGGGAACCAGTGGGAGGCGCTGGAGGCCCACGCCGCGACCTCGTCGCCGATCGCGCGCACCGCCTCCAGCCGGCGGGCGCTCTTCGCCACCGCGCGGAGGCGACCGCGCAGCTCGGCCCGGGCGGCCACCGCCGGGTCGTCGTCGGCCGTCCCCAGCTCGCTGCCGGCGGCCGCGAGGGCCACCACCGCGCCGGGCGGCAGGCGATCGAGGGCGTCGAGCAGCCGCTCGGCGGCGCTCGCGTTGGGTCCGAAGGGGGAAGCCACCGGTCCTACAGGTTCGTCGCGACGAGGAGGCAGAAGGCGACGGCGAGGCCGGCCGCCACGCCCAGGATGCCGGCCCCCCAGGCGAGCCAGTCGACCGGGCCGAGCGCCTGGGCGTGGTCGCCGTGCTCGTCATGGCCAGCGTGGCCGTGGCCTGCGTCGTCGGGCTCGTGGTCGCCGTGCGCGTCGGCGGCGGCGCTCGTCGGGTCGCTCATGGTCCTCGCCTGGCTGCCGGCTTCGGGTGACGTTCCCCGGCCGGATGGCGGCATCGTACCAACGGCCGGTACACTCGGCCGGCGATGCTGACGCTCGTCCTGACCCGCCACGGGCTGACCGCGCGATCGGAGCCCGAGCAGCACCTCGGCCAGGGGATCGACCTCGGCCTCTCGGCCGCGGGCGTCGCCCAGGCGGCCGCCCTCGCCGCGCGCATCGCCGACGAGCGCTTCGACCGGATCGTCAGCAGCCCGCTCCGGCGGGCCATGGAGACGGCCTCGGCCGTCGCCCGCGGACGGCCCGTCGAGGCAGACGGGCGGCTCATGGAGATGGACTACGGCGCCTGGGAGGGCCTCACCTACGAGGAGATCGACGCTCGCGATGCCGCCCTGCGGGCGCGCTGGCTCGGGGATCTTGGGGCGACCCCGTGCCCGGGCGGCGAATCGGGCGCCGACGTCGCGGTCCGGGCCCGTTCGTTCCTCGTCGACCTCCTGGCCTGGGCCGCCGCCCGCCCAGGCGCGGCCGCGGGGGCCGGCGTCGACGGGGTGGCCCTCGCCGTCGCCCACAGCACGTTCAATCGGATCCTGCTGTGCGTCGCGATCCGCGTCCCGGTCGGCGAGTACCGCCGCCGGTTCACCCAGGGCCAGGCCAACCTGACCGTCCTGCGCTGGCCGCCCGGCGCGTCGCCGGACGAGGCCCGCGTGCTGGCGGTCAACGACACGTCGCACGTCGCGGCTCCGGGCCAGGCGCCCTGGGAGCCGTCGCCCGGCGCCTGAGCGGAGTCACCCCGGGCTCGCGGAGTCGAGGCCCCGACTCGCGGCGCCGCTATTCGGCCCCCGGACCGGGCGCCCCTCGACGGCCCGGGATCGGCCGACCCAGGCGAAGCCAGAGGAGGACCACGAGGCCGACCACCACCGCGACGGCGATCGCCAGGTCGAACGGCTGCAGCATCTCCCGGATCTCCACCCAGTTCGCGCCGAGCTGGACGCCGGCCCAGACGAGGGCGGTCGACCACAGGAAGGCACCGGCGGTCGAGTAGGCGATGAACTTCCGGAGGTCCATCCGGGCGACCCCGGCCGGGAAGCTGATGAAGGTCCGGACGATCGGCAGGAGGCGGCTGAAGAACGCCGTCTGGGCACCCCAGCGGGCGAAGAAGTGGTCGGCGATCTCGATCTCGTGCTGCCGGATGAGGAGGTACTTGCCGTAGCGCTCCAGGAACGGCCGCCCGCCGTATGCGCCGATGGCGTAGGCGATGAGCGAACCGAGCGTGTTCCCGATCGTCCCCACCACGACGACGAGCCAGAAGCTCCACGGCTGGCCGGTGAGCGGCTCCGCCTGCGCCGGGTCGGAGATGAGGAAGCCGGCGAACGGGAGGATCAGCTCCGACGGGAGGGGGATCATGGCCAATTCGATGGCCATGGCGAGCGTCACGCCGAGATAGCCGACCGCACCGTAGAGGTTCCCGAGGAAGGGGATGACGATCTGGTCGATGAAGGCGAGCATTGCCCGGAGGATACGCGAGGCGGCGACGCGCGACCTCCCGCCGATCGTCCGGTCGAGCGTGGTCCCGCGGGGCTATGCTCGGCGGCGTGACTGAGCCGACCGTCCCGCCCGTCGACCACGCGAGCGGGCCGCAGTTCGAGCCGGGTCTTCCCGCGCCGGACGCGGAGCGCGACGTGGTCGTGCTGACGGGCGCCGACCTGACGATCGCGGCCGTCGAGGCGGTGGCCCGCGGCGGCGCCCGGGCCTCCCTCGACCGCCATGCCCGGGCGCGGATGAACGAGGCTCGGGCCGTCGTCGAGCGCCTCGTCGCGGCGGGCGAGATCGTGTACGGCATCACGACCGGGTTCGGCGACCTGGCGACGACGTTCATCCCGCCCGCCGACGCGCGCCGCCTCCAGGAGAACCTCCTGGCCAGCCACGCCGTCGGCGTGGGCCCGCCGCTGCCGCGCGACGTCGTGCGGGCCATGCTGCTGCTGCGGGCGAACACGCTGGCCCTCGGCCATTCGGGCTGCCGGCCGGAGATCGTCGATCGCCTCCTGCAATTCCTCGAGCTCGGCATCCACCCGGCCGTGCCGGCGCAGGGGAGCGTGGGCGCATCGGGAGACCTGGCGCCGCTGGCCCACCTCGCGCTGCCCCTCATCGGCCGGGGCGAGGTGGAGCTGGACGGCCGCCTGATGCCGGCCCTGCTGGCCCTCCGCGAGATGGGCCTGCAGCCGCTCGTCCTCGAGGCGAAGGAGGGGCTGGCGCTCCTCAACGGGACCCAGCTCATGAGCGCCTTCGGGGCGCTGCTGCTGGCCGACGCGGACCGGCTGGCCCGCACGGCGTCCCTCGCGGCCGGCCAGTCGCTGGAGGCGTTCCTCGGGACCGACGTTGCCTACGCCGCGGCGTACCAGCTCGCCCGTCCGCATCCCGGGCAGGTCGCGGTCGCCGCCGAGATGCGTCACGTCCTGCGCGATTCCGGGCTCATGGCCCACCACCACGCCTCGTCGCACAAGGTCCAGGACCCGTATTCCCTCCGCTGCGTGCCGCAGGTCCACGGCGCCGTGCGCGACGCCCTCGATCACCTCCGGCGGGTCCTCGACGTGGAGATGAACGCGGCGACCGACAACCCGCTCGTCTTCCCGGAGGGCGGCGTCGCCGACACGGGGACGGCCGCGACCGGCGGCGGGCTCGTGATCTCCGGCGGCAACTTCCACGGCGAGCCGATCGCGCTGGCCCTCGACTTCGCCAAGCTCGCCCTCGCCGAGCTGGGAGCGATCAGCGAGCGGCGCATCGCCCTCCTGCTCGACGCGCGCCTCAATGGCGGCCTGCCCGCCTTCCTGGCGCCGGCTCCGGGCCTCAACTCGGGGATGATGCTCCTGCAGTACACGGCGGC
Organism: uncultured Chloroflexia bacterium; assembly: GCA_963821235.1. Taxonomy (GTDB): domain Bacteria; phylum Chloroflexota; class Limnocylindria; order Limnocylindrales; family CSP1-4; genus CTSoil-043. The sequence goes on along the minus strand of CAWGCS010000001.1, from coordinate 548,389 downwards.
AGCCCTGGCGTCCGAGAACAAGGTCCTGGCCCACCCGTCGTCCGTCGACTCCATCCCGACCTCCGCCAACCAGGAGGACCACGTCTCGATGGGCGCGACGGCGGCACGCCACGCCCGGCAGGTCCTCGACGGCGTGGAGAGCATCGTGGCCCTCGAGCTGCTCGTCGGGGCGCAGGCGCTCGACCTGCGGCGGGCTGCCGTGGCGGCCGCCCTCGGCCTCCCCGCCTCCGAGGCGCCGGCGCCGGGAGCCGGGGTGGCGGAGGCCCACCGCCGGATCCGGGCCGTCGTGCCGGCCCTCGACGACGACCGCGAGATGGGCGGCGACATCGCGGCGGTCACCCACCTCGTCCACGCCGGCGCGCTGGCCGACCTCGTCGAGGCCTGACCGGCTCGCGGGCTCCGGGCGCCGGTGCTGCCTCGCGGGTTCGCTCTCGCGCGTGCCCGGCCTGACCGTGCGCCGCGGCGCACTGTCAGGCGTGACGAACGGAGCGCGGTGCCGCCGCCGTCAGCGACGGACGGCGCGCCAGAGGGCCCGGCAACCGAGGAGCGTGGCTCCCACGGCCAGCGCCTGGCGCCAGGTCCAGCCCAGCCCACCGGGATCGTCCGGGCCGGCCGCGATCGGCGCTCCGTCCGCCGCCTCGAGGCGGACGAGGGGAATCCATGCCACCAGCTCGAGGATCCGCTCGTCGCTGGTGGCCGGGGGGTAGCTCCCGATCAACGACCCGGGCAGCTTCATCGACCGCACGAGGGGCGGCAGGATCCGGGCCCGGACGCTCGGGTCGCGCTCCTCGCTGGCGATCGTGGCGATCGGCGGCCGGCCGGGGAGCAGGAGCGTCGTCCGCGGCTCGTCGAGGAGGTTCCGGAACCACAGCGTCTTCGGGCCGTAGCCGGCCATGACCCACACCGCGCCGTCGGCGACCATGTAGCCCAGCGGCGTGTGGCGCGGCAGGCCGGAGCGGCGGCCCGTGGTGGTGACCAGGCACTGCCAGCCGGTCAGGGGAGTGCCGAGCCAGGCCGCCAGCCCGGCGCGATGGAACGGCACCATCGCGTACCGGTTGCCGTAGCGGAAGAGGGTCACGCTGGCGTCGCTGAGGGCCTGGACCAGGCTCGACATGGCGGGCGGCGGGGCCAGGGCCGGGCCCGATGCGGGATCCTCGCTGGCGTCGAGGGGGGTCGGTGGCGTGGCGACGACGGTGCTCATGGACACAGCGTCGCCCGTGGAGCGGCGGATTCGCCAGTGCCGGGCGTCCCGATCCGGCCGGGAGCGGTGGCCACCGCGCCGTGACCGCGCCCGCGCCGTCGCGGCGCCGCGCTACCCTCTGCCCATGGATCGGATTCGCATCGTCGACGTGACCGACGCCGAGGCCTTCGGCCTCCTGCCCCCGTGCGCCGACGCCACGTTCGATCATCGCACCTGTGACTACTGGGAGGACGCCGACCGGGGCTCCAGGGCCCACCGGGCCAGCTGGCTGCGCATGGGCGAGGCCGGGTCCGGGAGCGCCCCGTCGCCGGCCCGTCGTGCCCCCGTCAACCCATTCCTCGCCGACCTCGAGGAGCGCGACAACCCGTTCGCGCCGAAGCGGGCCGCCCCGCTCAACCCGTTCGCGCTCGACGCGGACGATGACGCCCTGGCCGACAACCCGTTCGCACCGAGGCGCGCCGCCCGCCCCGCGGTCGGTCCCGGGGCGCCGCCGAAGCTCGCGCTCCTCGGGCGCGGCCTGGCGGTCTTCGGCAGCTACGCGAAGGTGCTGCTCGTCGTGGACGAGGACGGCGAGCGACCGGCCGCCTACACGCAGTTCGGGCCCCTGTCCGCCTATCCGCGCGCCCTGCGGCTGCGCGAGCTCTACCCGAAGCTCCCCCGGGCGCCCCTGCCGGCGGTCGTCACCTGCGTGGCCGTCACGGCCGCCGATCGCGGACGCAACCTTGGCCTGCGCCTCGTCGAAGCCGTCTGCGAGGACCTCGCGGGTCGTGGCTTCACCGCCGTGGAGGCCTACCCCGAGGTCGGCAAGAAGGCTGACGCCACCTCCGCGGCCACGCCCGCGTTCTGGGAGCAGGCTGGCTTCGCCGTCGTCGTCGACGACGAGCGCTACCCCGTGGTCCGCCGCGAGCTCTGACCGACCTCGGTGCTCGGCCGGTCGCCGTGCGGCGGGGCCGGGGCCATCTCCTCGCGGGAGACGAGGCGCAGGCGCCCGAACGCTCGCGGCAGGACGTCGATCGACCAGCCGCCCGGCCGCGCCGCGGACGGCACGATGATCGCGTCCGCGCCGGCCTCGATCGCGGCCGCCATCACCCGGCGGCAGGCTCCGTTCGGGCGGTCCGGCGACCACGCGCCGGTGAGGGCGTCGAGGGCCACGCCGAGGGCCCTCCGCGTGCCTTCGTCGCGGAGGTCCAGGACGGCGAGGTCGGCCTCGAAGGCGCAACGCCAGCGGCGGTCGTCCTCGGGGCGCACGGCACCGCCCGTCGCGTGGGCCCACTCCGCCCAGACCGTCGGCTCGTCGAGGGCGGCGTACAGCGGCCAGGGATCGCCGGGCCCGTGGTAGCGGCCCGGGTGGGTCGCCTGTTCGGCCGGGGGCGTGCAGGCCGGCACCCGGAGAGCGGTCTGCCGGTAGATGCGCCCGGCGAACCGGCCGAGGGGCGGTCCGGAAGCGACGCCGGGCGACGGGTGCGGGCGCGGCCGGGCGCTCAGGTCGCGTCGCCCGCGGCGTAGGCGAGGGCGGCCCCGCGGACCCGCTCGGTCTCGCCGCGGGCCAGCAGGTCGGCCGGGCGCTCCCAGCCGAGGTAGGCGTTGGGCGCGGTGAGCCACGCCGCCGTCCCCCGCGGGGCCAGCGACGCGCCGAGGATCCCCACGACCACGGCGAGATCGGCCAGCCGCTCTACGTACGTGCGTCGGCGGGGTCGGCTGCCGGCGCGCCATCGCTGGGCGGTGCGCTGGCTGGCTCCGGTGGCCGCGGCGACCGCCCGGGCGGGAAGCGCGAGGACGGGGTCCGGGGTCACCATCGCCGCCATCGGTCAGCCCAGCCCGCGGCCGCGGAAGGCGTTGGCGTGGGCCGGGAAACCCTCGTGGTCGGCGAGCGCGGTCGTCGGGCCGGCGAGGCCGGCCAGGGCGTCCGGCGTCAGCGTGGCCAGCGAGCTCGTCGTCTGGAAGGTGCGGGCCGTCACGCCGCCGTTGAGCTGGGCGTAGCCGCCGGTCGGGAGGGTCGCCGGGATCCCGATCGAGTAGCTGCTGGCCCCGATCGGCGTGTCCTGGCCGAGCAGGATCTCGCCGGCGTAGCGGAGACGGCGCCGGGTCGCCTCCGGGTCGGCGGTCGCGACCTGGACGTGCTCCGCCGCGTAGTCGTTGGCGAAGGCGATGACGCCGTCCATCGTGTCGAAGAGGAGGACCCCGCCGAGGTCGCCGAGGACGGCGCTCGCGTAGCCGCGGCGCGGCTCCGGAAGCGCGGCCACCTGCTCGGCGACGGCGGCCTCGAGCGACGCCACCAGGCCGGGCGCGTCGGTGATGACGAGGGCCGCCGAATCCGTCCCATGCTCGGCCTCGTTGACGAGGTCCAGGGCGAGGCGCCACGGATCGGCCGTCGCGTCGGCGAGGAGGAGGCTCTCGGACGGGCCGCAGAGCATGTTCGTCGCCGTGCCGAAGCGCTGGGCCAGCACCTGCGCGGCGGTCACGGCGGGGCTGCCCGGGCCGACGATCTTGCGGACCCGCGGGAGGGTCGCCGTGCCGAAGGTGAGGGCGGCGATCCCGGCCGGGCCGTTCGCCCGGAAGACGTTCGCCAGGCCGAGCTCCCGGGCCGTCGCCAGGGTGGCGCCGTCCACGGCGCCCGTCCCCGGCATGGGCGGCACGAGCACCGCGATCTCGGGCACGCCGGCCACGAGCGCCGGCACCCCGACCTGGACCAGGACGGACGGGAAGCTGCCCTTGCCGGCCGGGACGTACAGGCCGGCGGAGGGGATGGGGGCGACCTGCTCGCCGAGGACGAACCCCGGCCGCACCTCTTCATGCCAGCCGCTCGCCGTCGCCCGGACCTGGGCCTCGTTGAAGAGCCGGCTGTTGCGGATCGCCTCGCGGATCCCCGCCAGGAGCGGCGGGTCGCAGGCCTCGTGGGCGGCGGCCAGCTCGTCGGGCCGGACTCGGAGGTCCTCGGCGGCGAACCGGACGCCGTCGAAGCGCTCGGTCGCCTCGATGACGGCGGCGTCACCCCGGGCGCGGACGTCCTCGAAGAGAGCCTCGATCGAGCGCTGCAGGCCGGGCTCGAAGACAGCGGCCGTCGAGCGGGCGCAGAGGCGGGCCTGCTCCGCGACGTCGAGGTCGGCCCAGCGACGGACGGCGAGGATTCCCATGGCCCCGAGGGTAGCCGATCGGGGGGTCCCGGCGACGCGACACCGCACCACGCCGGCGTGACACCGCACCTCGGCGGCGCGACACTGTGGCCATGACGACGACCCCCGGCGCCCACGACGCCCCGCCGCTGCCGGGCGCCCGCCCCGTACGCGCTCCCCGGGGCACGGAGATCTCCTGTCGCGGCTGGCAGCAGGAGGCGGTCCTCCGGATGCTCATGAACAACCTCGACCCCGAGGTCGCCGAGAACCCCGACGCCCTCGTCGTCTACGGCGGCACGGGTCGAGCCGTCCGCTCCTGGGCGGCCTTCGACGCCATCGTCCGCGAGCTGCGCGCCCTCGCCGACGACGAGACGCTGCTCGTCCAGTCCGGCAAGCCGGTCGGCGTCTTCCGCACCCATCCCTGGGCGCCGCGGGTCCTCATCGCCAACTCGAACCTCGTCGGCCGCTGGGCAACCTGGGAGCACTTCCGGGAGCTGGAGTGGAAGGGCCTGATGATGTACGGCCAGATGACGGCCGGCTCCTGGATCTACATCGGGACCCAGGGGATCCTGCAGGGCACCTTCGAGACCTTCGCCGAGCTGGCACGCCAGCACTTCGGGGGGACGCTGCGCGGGCGGCTGGTCCTGACGGCCGGCCTGGGTGGGATGGGCGGCGCCCAGCCGCTCGCCGTCACCATGAACGATGGCGTCTGCATCGCCATCGAGGTCGACGGGGAGCGGGCCCGCCGCCGGCACGAGATCGGCTACGTCGACCATCTCACCGATTCACCCGAGGCCGCGCTGGCGATGGCTCGCCACTCCGCCTCGCGCGGCGAGCCGCTGTCGATCGCCCTCGTCGGCAACGCGGCCGAGATCGCGCCGGCGTGGGCGAGGTCGGGCGAGCGCTTCGATGCGGTCACGGACCAGACGTCGGCCCACGACGCCCTCGGCGGCTACGTCCCGCCCGAGATCACCCTGGCCGACGCGCTCGTCCTGCGGACCACCCGGCCGGACGTCTACCAGCGGCGGGCGATGGAGGGGATGGCCGCCCACGTCCGGGCGATGCTCGCCTTCGGGGAGCGGGGCGCCGTCGTCTTCGACTACGGCAACAACATCCGGGCCCAGGCCCAGCAGGCGGGGGTGGCGAACGCGTTCGACTTCGCCGGGTTCGTGCCGCTCTTCATCCGGCCCCAGTTCTGCGAGGGGCGAGGCCCCTTCCGCTGGGCCGCGCTCTCCGGCGACCCGGCCGACATCCTGGCGACCGACGCGGAGATCCTGCGCCTCTTCCCGGACGACGCCGGCCTCCGGCGCTGGATCGAGATGGCCGAGGCCAGGGTGCCGTTCCAGGGGCTGCCGGCCCGGATCTGCTGGCTGGGCTATGGCGAGCGGGCGCGGGCCGGCCTCGCCTTCAACGAGCTGGTGCGCTCGGGGGTCGTCAGCGCCCCGATCGTCATCGGTCGCGACCACCTGGACTCGGGCTCGGTCGCCTCGCCGAACCGCGAGACGGAGGCGATGGCCGATGGGACGGACGCGGTGGCCGACTGGCCGCTCCTCAACGCTCTCGTGAACACGGCGGCCGGGGCGACGTGGGTGAGCATCCACCACGGGGGCGGCGTGGGGATCGGGTACAGCCAGCACGCCGGGATGGTCGTGGTGGCTGACGGGACGGACCTGGCGGCGGCGAAGCTGGAGCGGGTCCTCACGACGGATCCGGGGATGGGCGTGATCCGCCATGCCGACGCGGGCTACGAGCGTGCGCACGAGGTCGCTCGCGAGCGCGGGATCCGGATCCCGATGGGGGAGGGCGGAGGCTAGGCCGCCGCCGGCCGCGGGGCCAGGAGCGCCGCCGGTCGCGGCACCGGTCTCGCCGCAGGTCGCGGGTCGAGCCGCCGGAGGGCCTCCGCGAGGCTTGCCCGGATCCCCTTCCGGCCAGCCTTGGGCGCCAGGTCGGCCCGTGCCAGCGCGGGCCCCTGCCACGGCAGGAAGCGGGTGGGGACGATCCGGATCGCCGCCGGGTACCGGGCGAAGTAGCCATCCCAGGTCAGGCCGTCGGCGGCCAGGAGCGCGTCGTACTTCGCCAGGTCGAGGCCGCGGAACGCCTCGGCCGAGGGGGCCTGGAGGAGCTCCGCCCGGCCCTCCACGAGCTGGGCCCGCATCCCGGTGCCGACGGCGGCGACGCCCACCATGACCCGCGGGTTGGCCAGGACGTTGCGCACCTTGCGGGCGCCGGGCTTGGAGGCCACGAGGAACGCCTCGCCGTCCCAGGCGAACCAGGTGGGGACGAGCGCTGCCTGCCCGTCCGGCCCGGTCGTGCCGAGCCAGGCGACGGCCTCCCGGGAGAGATCGGGGTGCGTCCACGCGGCATCCATGGCTGCATGGTCGCGGGCCGGCCACCGTCGTCCCCACTGGCTCGCGTCCAGGCCCGGCATGGACGAACGACGAGCCGTCGGGCGGCGCTCCGTTGGGCTCGCTGGGCAGCCGCCTAGGGTCGGAGAGCCGGCTCGTCGGCGGCCTGGGCGGGGATCTCCCGGATCCCGCGGACCTGGCTGAAGAGGACGGGCAGGAGTGCCGCGGTCATCCCGACCGACCCGATCACGATCGCCGTCCGCACGCCGAGCAGCGAGCCCAGCACGCCGCCCAGCAGGCCCCCGATGGGGATCGTCCCCCACACGAACCAGCGCATCGTGGCGTTCATCCGGCCCTGCATCCGGGACGGCGTGATCGCCTGGCGGAGGCTCACCTGGGCGACGTTGTAGACGACCGACGAGAGGCCCCCGACGAAGCCGAAGAGGGCGACGAAGGCGACGAGGACGAGGGACGACGTCCCGACGGGCGCGAGGGCGAGTGGGAGGAGGGCGGGGCCCACGATCGGGGCGAAGACGATGATCGTCCGCCCCACGCCCAGGCGCGCCGAGACCCGGTTCGCCACCAGGGCCCCCAGGAGCGCCCCCGTCGCGCCGATGGAGATGCCGGCGCCGATCGTCTCGGCCGTCATCCCCAGCTCGCGGATCGCGAAGATGAGGAGCACGGCCCCGGCCTCGTTGGAGAAGAGGTTCGACATCGCCGTGCAGGCGGCGATGTTCTTGAGGTACGGGTGGCCGAAGACGTAGCGCAGCCCCTCGGTGATCTCGCGGCGCATCCCCGGCCCGGCCTGCCCGCCCGGGTGGCGCGGCTCGGGCGGCGGCTCGGGGCGCCGGATGAGGAACAGGAAGAGCGCCGACCCGACGAACGAGGCCGCGTCCAGGGCCACCGCGAACGGCGCCCGGACGATCCCGATCAAGACGCCGGCGAGCCCCGGCCCGACCACCTGGGCACCGGCCCGGCTGATCTCGAGCTTGGCGTTCCCCTCCTGCAGCTGTTCGCGCGCGACGATCGAGGGGAGGTAGCTCTGGTAGGCGACGTCGAAGAAGACCGTCAGGGTGCCGACGACGAACCCGACGACGTAGAGCTGGGCGACCGTCAGGACGCCGGCCACGAAGGCCAGCGGGATCGTGGCCAGGGCGGCTGCCCGGCCCAGGTCCCCGACGATCATCACCGGGCGCCGCCGCAGCCGGTCGACCCACACGCCGGCCGGCAACCCGATGAGGAGGAAGGGCAGAAAGTCGACGACGTTGAGGAGGGCCACCTCGAAGGTCGAGGCGCCAAGGATGTCGATCGCCACGAACGGGATGGCGAGCGCGCTGACCTGCGTCCCGAGCTGGCTGATCGTCTCGGCCGTCCAGAGGCGCACGAAGTCGGGGTGGCGGACGAGGCTCGTGGCGGGCGTCGGCGGCGGTCCCGGCATGGTCGGCCACGATACCGGATCGGTGTGCCACGATAGCGAGGTGGCGCTCGTCGAGTCTGTCCCCAACGTGTCGGAGGGCCGCCGGCCCGAGGTCGTCGACCGCCTGGCCACGGCCCTCGAATCGGTGCCCGGCGCCCAGCTCCTCGACCGGACCAGCGATGCCAGCCACAACCGCAGCGTCTTCACCGTCGCCGGGGAGAGCGACGCGGTCGCGGACGCCCTGGAGCGGCTCGTCGGCGTCGCCCTCCGCGAGATCGACATGGAGCAGCAGGTCGGGGAGCATCCGCGGATCGGGGCCGTCGACGTCGTCCCCTTCGTGCCGCTCGGCGAGACGACCCTCGAGGAGTGCGTCGGGTACGCGCGGGCCTTCGGCCGGCGCATCGCAGCGCGCTTCGACCTCCCCATCTACCTCTACGCCGCAGCAGCGACCCGACCCGACCGGGTGAAGCTGGCCGACCTGCGGCGCGGCCAGTACGAGGGCCTCCGGACCGAGATCGCCACCCGCGGCCGCGAGCCCGACTTCGGGCCGGCGCGCACCCATCCGCGGGGAGGGGCGACCTGCGTCGGGGCGCGCCCCTTCCTCATCGCCTACAACATCAACCTCGCCTCGCCCGACGTCGACCTGGCGAGGCGGATCGCCCATCGAATCCGCGAGTCGTCGGGCGGGCTCCCGGCGATCCAGGCGAAAGGCTTCTTCATCGACGAGCTCGGCTGCGCCCAGGTCTCGATGAACGTCCTGGACTTCGGGCGTACCCCGCTCTGGCTGGTCTGGGAGACGGTTCGGGCGGAGGCGCAGGCCGACCGCGTCGAGCTCGCCGAGTCGGAGCTGATCGGGCTGGCGCCGCTGGCGGCGCTCGACGCCGTCGCGGAGCACGCCGGCGCGCCGGCCGACGCGGCTCCCGCGGAGCGCGTCCTGGCGGCCGGTCGATTCCTGAGGCTGCGCGACGCGTCGCCGCTCATGGCCCTCGAGCTCCGCCTGGCGCGGGCGGCCGGCGACTGATGGCCCACGCCGGCGACGCCGCTCGGCGCGGGCTCCTCGTCCTCGGCGCGGCCGAGGTCGCGACCCTCGGCGGCGGGCTTCGCCGGGGGCCCGGGCAGGCAGAGCCGGCCGTCGCCCCGCCGGGGACGGCGGTGGCCTGCCTCGACGGCCGCATCGTCGCCGTCGGGCCGGCCGGCGAGGTCGCCGGCGCCCTGGCCGCCGCGCTCGAGGGGGCGGGCCGCGATCCCGCCGGGATCGAGCGCCTCGACGCGACGGGGGCCACCGTCACGCCCGGCCTCGTCGACCCCCATACACACCTCGTCTTCGCCGGATCGCGCGAGGACGAGGTGGCGATGCGGGCCCGCGGCGCCACCTACCTGGAGATCCTCGCCGCCGGCGGCGGCATCCTCTCGACCGTCCGCGCCACCCGCGCCGCCCCGGACGCGGCCCTCTACGAGCGCGGGCGGCACTGGCTCGGCCAGATGCTGCGGACCGGGACGACGACGGTCGAGGCGAAGTCCGGCTATGGCCTCGACGTCGCGACGGAGCTGCGCCTGCTGGCCATCGCCGGCCGGCTCGCCGCCGGTGGCCCCGTCGACGTGATCCCGACCTTCCTCGGCGCCCATGCCGTCCCGCCCGAGGTCCGGGCGGCCCACCCGGGCGATCCGGCGGCCGCGACCGAGGCGTACGTGGCCGCGGTGATCGGGGAGCAGCTCCCGGCCGTGGCGGCCCAGGGGATCGCCCGTTCCTGCGATGTCTTCTGCGAGACCGGGGTCTTCTCCGTCGAGCAGTCGCGCCGGATCCTGCTGGCCGCCAGGCAGCTCGGCCTCGCGGTCCGGCTCCACGCAGACGAGCTGTCACCCTCCGGCGGTGCCGAGCTCGCGGCGGAGCTGGGCGCACTCTCGGTCGACCACCTCGGCGCGCCGTCAGCGCGGGGGATCGAGGCGCTGGCCCGCGTCGCGGACGGCGGCAGGCCGGTCGTCGCGGTCCTCCTGCCGACCGTGCCGTGGTTCCTGGGCCTCGCGGCGCGCGAGCCCGCCCGCGAGCTCATCCGGGCCGGCGTGCCCGTCGCGCTCGGCACGGACTTCAACCCGGGGACCTCGCCCGTGACGAGCCTGCCCCTGGCGATGGCCTCGGCCGTGGTGACCCTTCGCCTGGACCCCGCCGAGGCGCTCGCCGCAACGACGGTCAACGCCGCAGCGGCCCTGGGCCTGGCCGACCGGGGAGCCATCGCCCCGGGGCTGCGGGCCGATCTCGTCGTCTGGGACGTGCCGACGCTCGGGCAGATCCCGTACTGGGCCGGCGCGGACCTCGTGCGGGTGGTCGTCGCCGGCGGGCGGATCGTCGCCGGCGGCTAGACCTTGCCGCGCGACTCGAGAAGGACGGTCGTCGTCTCTTCGGGAAGGCCGCTCGACGTGATGGAGAGGCGCGGCTGCGGCTCGCTCGCCGTGGTGCCCATCTCGTGGAAGAACTTGGCGAGGATCGCGTCGCAGGCTGCGTCGTCATCGCAGACCGGCATCGGCACGACGATCTTCGGGTCGAGCTGGGCGACGAGGGCGGCGGCCTTGGTCGGGGACAGCTGGCCCCCGACCGGCACGCAGGCCACGTCCACGCTGCCGATCTCGCCGAGCTTCTCCTCGGTCAGCGTGTGGGCGATGTCGCCGAGATGGATCACGTGCACGCCGTCGAGCTCGGTCACGAACGCCACGTTGCGTCCCCGCTCCACCCCCCGCTTCTCGTCGCGGAAGGTCCGCACCCCGTTGACGAGGACGTGCTTGATCTCGTACTCACCGGGGCCGTCGAGGACGAAGGCGTCGTCGAGGCTCGAGGGGAGGTGGGTCGCCCCGTCGCGGGTCGTCCGCCCCTTCGCCCTGGGCAGCGGGGCGTCGTCAGGGTGGCTGTAGGTCACGATGTCGCCGGTGATGCCGCGGCCGGTCGGCCCGACGACCGCCTGGTAGGGATCCGCGACCACGACGGCATCCCGGCCCTTGAGGCGGATGCAGGTGCGCCCGTACCACGTGAGTTCCATGACGAGGATTCTGCCACGGGCGGCTGCACCCGGCCTTCCCGTCCCGAGCGTCCCGGCGCCGCCATCGCCGGCCCGCCACGCGACTGCCGACGGGCCGACGCCCCGGAGACGAGGAGACCGGGGGCGCCTGCCCATTGGCGCCCCCGGTCTGAGGGAGGGAGGGCGGATCTGTGGGAGTCGGAGGGATCGACTCGATCCCGCAGGTCCTGCGGAAGAGAGTAGGCGGCGCGTGTTCAGGAGCAATGCTGGGCGAGGTTAAGAAACCGCCATCCGCGAGCCTCGTGCCAGAATGGCCGCCATGAGCCGACCGATCCGGCGTGCCTCCACCCTCGCGGCGATCGCGGCGACCCTGGTCCTCGTCGCCGGGTGCGGCAACACCGCGCCCTCGGCCACGACCACCGCCAGCGCCGCCCCCATGCCGACCTCCACGGCCCGCCCGACCCCCACCGCGTCGCCCTCGGCCACGCCCGCGGCCAGCGTCGACCAGGCCGCCCTCTACCGCGAGATCGAGGACCAGGTCATCGCCGAGCGGGGCCTGCAGGCGAAGCAGCGTCTCGAGCCGACCATCCTGACCGAGGACCAGGTCAAGGCGCGGCTCAAGGCGCAGTTCGAGAAGGACAACCCGCCCGACGAGGTCGCCGTCGCCGAGGAGACGCTCCAGGCGCTCGGGCTCCTCCCGGCCGGCGCCTCGCTGGGGCAGCTGTATGTCGACATGCTCGGCTCGCAGGTGGCCGGCTTCTACGATCCCGAGGCCAAGCAGCTCTTCGTGGTCTCCCGGTCGGGCACGATCGGGGCGACCGAGAAGGTCACCTTCGCCCACGAGTTCACCCACGCCCTCCAGGACCAGGACCTCGGGCTGCAGGGGATCGACGTCGACGCCGTCGGCCAGGGCGACCGCTCGCTCGGTCGGCTCGCCCTCGTCGAGGGCGATGCGACGCTCCTCATGACCCGCTGGCTGAGCCAGAATCTCACGGCCGCCGACCTCCAGGAGCTGCTCAAGGTCGATCCGGCGGCGCAGGCCCAGCTGGAGGCCCTGCCGGCGATCCTCCGCGAGACCTTGCTCTTCCCCTACCAGCAGGGCGTGATCTTCGTGAACAGCCTGTGGGCCAGCGGCGGCTGGGAGGCGGTCGATCGGGCCTACGGGCGGCTGCCCGATTCGACGGAGCAGGTCCTCCATCCCGCGAAGTACCAGGCCGACGAGAAGCCGGTCGCCGTCGCGCTCGACGAGGACCCGATCGTCTCGGCGCTCGGCGCGGGCTGGAGCGGGACGCCGGAGGACACCCTCGGCGAGTTCCAGCTCTCGGTCTGGCTCCGCCAGAACGGCGTGCTTGCGCTCGACGCGTCGGCGGCGGCCGCGGGCTGGGGCGGTGACCGGCTGGCCTACCTGCGGGGCCCGGACGGGAAGCACGCCCTCGCGCTCGTGACGTCCTGGGACACGCAGGCCGACGCGGACGCGTTCCAGGCGGCGGCCACGAAGGCGGCGGCGAGCCTCCCCGGCGCGGCACGCGTGGTCGTCCAGCAGGCGAGTGCCGCGGCGCAGGCCGACCGGGTGGTCGTCCTGGCGGCGAGCGACGCAACCACGCTCGATACGCTGGAGGCGGCGATCCGCGCCCTGCCCTGACGATCGCCGCCGGGCCCGATGGTAGGCGGGCGCGGGCGACCGGCCCGCTCCTACATCGCTTCCGGGGCCGAGATCCCGAGCAGGGCGAGCGCGCTTGCCAGGGTGAGCTGAGTCGCCCGCACGAGGGCGAGGCGCGACCGCGAGCGGGCCGGCTCGCCGGGGTCCACCACCCGCGCGTCCCGGTAGAAGGCGTGGAACTGCGTGGCCAGCTCGGTCGCGAAGGCGGTCACGCCCTGGGTCTCTTCGGCCGCCGCGGCGTCCTCGATGACGTCCGGGTAGCGGGCCAGCACCCGGCCCAGCGCCCCCTCCGGCGTCGCCGAGTCGCCCAGGGAGCCGGCCGTCACGCCGGCGTCCGGCGCCAGGCCCGCCTCGGCCGCCTTGCGCAGGATGGAGGCGATCCGGGCGTGGGCGTACTGGACGTAGTAGACGGGGTTCTCGTTCGACTGCTTCTTGGCCAGCTCGATGTCGAAGTCGATGCCGACGGTGTGGCCGCGGGCGGCGAAGAACCAGCGCGCCGCGTCCACGCCGATCTCGGCCAGGAGCTCGTCGAGGGTGATGAACTCGCCGGCCCGCTTCGACATCGAGACCTCGACGCCGTCGCGGACGAAGCGGACCCAGGCCATGAGGACCATCTGGACCGCCGCCCGGTCGAAGCCCATCGCCTCGGCGGCGTTCCGCAGCCGGGCCACCGTCCCGTGGTGGTCGGCGCCCCAGATGTAGACGAGGTGGTCGAAGCCGCGGCTGAACTTCTCCACGACGTAGCCGATGTCCGAGCCGAAGTAGGTGTAGTCGCCGTTCGACTTGCGGACCACCCGGTCCTTGTCGTCCCCGAAGTCGGTCGAGCGGAACCAGAGGGCGCCATCCTGCTCGTAGAGATGGCCCGACGCGCGCAGGCGGCCGACGGCACGCTCGACCCAGCCCTCGCGATAGAGGGAGCCCTCGCTCTTCCAGACGTCGAAGCGGACGCCGAGCGTCGCGAGCGAGGCCTCGATCCCGGCTCGGACTCGCTCTGAGGCCCACTCGCCGACGATCCAGGCCGCATCACGCTCCCCGCCCTCGCCGGCCGCCTCCGCGGCCGCCGCCACGTCGGCCGGGATCTCGTGGGCCAGGTCGTGGACATACGCGCCCCGATAGCCGTCCTCGGGGACCTCCGTGCCACGGCGGATGGCCACGACCGACGCGCCGAGGTTCCGCACCTGGGCCCCGAAGTCGTTGAAGTAGTACTCGCGGGTCACCTCGTGGCCGGCCGCCTCGAGGACGCGACAGAGCAGGTCGCCGACGAACGCGCCCCGGGCGTTGCCGATGTGGAGGGGCCCGGTCGGATTGGCGGAGACGAACTCCACGTTGACGCGCCGTGGATGCGCGGCCCGGACGCGGCCCCAGGCCGCGGGCTCGGCCAGCACGCCGGCCACGACACCCTCCAGGGCAGCGTCGGCGAGCTGCAGGTTCAGGAAGCCCGGGGGCGCCACCTCGACCGAGGCGATGGGCGAGCGATCGGCGCCCGCCGCGGCCGCCAGCTCGGCCGCGATCGCCTCCGCGATCCGGAGGGGCGGCATCCGGTAGGGCCGCGCCAGCTTCATCGCCAGGCCGGTCGCCAGGTCCCCGTGATCGGGATTCGCCGGCCGCTCGATCTCCACCGCGGGCAGCTCCATCGCGCCGCTCGCGGCGGGGAGCGAGCTGGAGGCGACGGCGCGCGCCCAGGCGGCGGCCACCGCGTCGCGGGCACGGGCTCGCAGGGAGGTCGGGCCGGGGGCGCGCTCATCCATCGAGCCCATCCTAGCGGAGCACCGACCGGCCGACGGGCAGGTCCCGGGCCCCGGCGTCAGACGGCCCGGACGGAAGTACCTGGCGTGCATCCCCCGTCGGTCCGGGCAGGTACCACCCTCATCCGGTGCGATCTCGCACCGCATCCCGAACCGTGGCGACGGTCTGGTGGGGTCCGGTACGGATAGGCGCGAGCAGCGGTACTGGACGAGTACTGGCGCCTCCAAGAGGATGGGATGGCCGTCCGGGGGCGACCGACTCATCTGGTCGCGGGGAACCCGAGACGCACGGAATCATCCGCGGCACATCTCCCAGCCGCACGTCTCGGGGTATGGATCGATGCACGCACAGCGGGCGCGACGACGCGCCTCCACGTTCCGCCGTCTCGGCTGGCTTGCCGTTGCGGCGCTCACCCTGTCCGCGCTCTTCGCCTCGCCGGCCACCGTCCTCGGCCACACGCCGCAGGCGACCCTCACCTGCCAGAGCGGGCTGTGGGTCAACCTGACCGCCTACGTGACGAACGCCGATCACCCCGCCGACAACACGGTCGCCATCTGGATCGACGGCGTGGAGCTGGCCGGCTCGCCGTTCCACTTCGGCAGCTCGTTCACGCAGACGTATCCCATCGCCGACAAGACCGTCGCGCACACGGCCACGGTCACCGTGGTCGCCTGGGACGCCCCCTCGAACCCGAGCTGGAGCAGGACCTTCAACCTGGCGATCGACGCCTGCGAGCAACCGACGACCCCGCCGACGACCCCGCCGTCGAGCGTCGACATCACCCTCTGGAAGTACATCTGCCCGTCGTACGACGTCATCCCGGCCAACCAGGCGCCGACCAGCCAGGACGACACGGGCGGCCATGGCGGCGAGCTCGACACCTCGTACGGGATCAGCCTCGTGGACCACGCCACGGATGTGCCCGCGAGCTGCACCGCCCAGCCGGGCTGGCAGTTCACCTTGACCGCCCAGTACCAGGGCGCCGTCATCACCTCGCCGACGACGGGCCCCGACGGCTCGGTCGTCGTCAACCTCAGCGGCGCCAACGCCGACCTCGTCAAGAACGGGACCTGGGACACCGGCGTCGTCGTGCTCGAGGAGGTCCAGGCCGGCTACGACTTCGGCGCCCTGCGCTGCTACAGCGACATCCTCAACGGCGACAACCTCGAGGGCGTCTTCGGCTGGAATGGTGAGGACGCCATCACCTGCATCGCCTACAACGTCGCCGAGCCCCCGCCGCCCACGGAGCCCCCGACGACCCCGCCAACCGAGCCGCCCACGACCCCGCCCACGGAGCCCCCGCCACCCACGGAGCCCCCGACGACCCCGCCCACGACCCCGCCGACCACCCCGCCGACCACCCCGCCCACGGAGCCGCCGACGGCGACCCCGACCGCAACCGTCGAGGCCGCCACGGCCAGCCCGACGGGAATCGTCGAGGCCGTCACCAGCCGCCCGCACATCACCCCGCCGCCCACCGCGACCGTGCCGGGCAGCCCGGCCGGTCCCGATGCGGGGGCCTGGCGGATCGCCCTCCTGGCCCTGGCGGGACTCCTCGCCACGGTCCTGCTCCTGACCCCGGCCTCCCCGGCACGGGCTCGCCGCCGCAGCTAGGCCGGCCCCACGTTCGCCGTCCCCGAGACGGAGGCAGAAGCCGGGACCTTCGGGTCCCGGCTTCTCCGTGTCCAGGGCCCGGACACGAGAGCCCGGACCGGAGGCGAAGGAATGGGACGCGGACCCGACTCAGATCGTGAAGCGGTCGCCGTCCGCGACGAGTGCGACCGGGCCCTCATAGGCAGCTCGGACAGTGGCGACCGTGGCTGCCGGGTCGCGTCCAAGCTGGAGGTGGGTGAGCAGGACGCGGCCGGGTCGCGTCGCCGCCGCGAGCGCGCCCACCGACGGCCCGTCGAGGTGGAGATCGCCGACGGGAACCGGCCCGGCCCCGAAGGCGACCTCGCTCAGGAGCGTGTCGCCGGCCCGCACGAGCGGCACCAGGTCGGCGGCCCGCCCGCAATCGCCGGAGAAGACGAGGGCGGGCGCCTCGGGATCGCTCGCGGGTGAGATCCGGACGGCGTAGCTCTCGTTCGTGTGCCGGACGAGGACGCTCTCGAGGTCGAACGGCCCGACCCGCATCCGCCCGGCGCGACGCGGCTCGACATCGAGCGCCTGGGAGGCGAATCCGGGCTCGGCCAGGAGGGCGTCCAGCCGGCCGGCAAGGCCCGCTGGGGCGACGACGCGCACGCGGCGCGGCGGCGAGAACTCGTAGCGAAGGTAGTGCCGGAGGGCCACCAGGTCCACGAAGTGGTCGGGGTGGAGGTGGCTGACGACGACGGCCAGGAGCGAGCTCGGCTCCAGGCGCCCCGCCAGGCCGGCGAAGGCGCCCTGGCCGAGATCCAGGCAGATGCACTCCTCCCCGATGGCGACGACGTAGGCGCTGGAGGCCGTGCCGGGCCGGTCCGGATAGGCCGAGCCCGACCCGACGACGAGGAGCTCCATGGGTTGCTCCTATGTCAAGCCGCGACGGCCAGGGGCGTCACCCGGGCTGCCTCGTCGGCTCGCAGGCGCCGGAACACCTCGTCGCTGATCCTCCTCCGCAGCGCCCGGATGGCCTCGGTCTTCGTGTCGCCGACGGCCCGTCGGTGCTCAAGGTAGGCCCGGCCGCGCTCGTCGATCCGCATCTGGGTGATGGCGATCCGGTGAAGGGCGAGGTTGAGCTGTCGGTTGCCGCCCCGTGAAAGGCGGAACCGGGTGACGTTGCCCGACCAGACCGGGACGGGGGCACTGCCGTTGTGGCGGGCGAAGGCCTCCTTGGAGCGGAAGCGGCGCATGCCCGCCGTCTCGCCCACGATCTTGCCCGCGGTCAGCGGACCGCAGCCCGGCAGGGCGAGCAGGGTCGGGGCGAGGGCCGCGACCAAGGTCTCGACCTCGCGCTCGAGCGGCCGGATCGCCGCCGTCAGGTCGCGCACCCGGCCGAGGAGGTCGCGGGCCAGGCGCGCGGCAGGCTCGGTGCGGCCGGCCAGCCGGCCCTCGAGATCCGCCAGGACGACCGCCCGGTCGAGCGATCGGGGACCGGGCTCCGCGATGCCGAGGTCGAGCAGGTGCCAGCGCAACCGCTGCATGTGCCGGGTGCGCTCGGCGACGAGGTCCTCGCGGTGATCGACGAGCAGCCGGAGCGCGCGCTCGGGGCCGTCGAGCGTGGCGACCGGGAGGCCGGGCTCGCGCAGCGCGGCCTGGGCGACGGCGAGGGCATCGATCGGGTCGCTCTTGCCGGGCTCACGCACCGAGCGCCGGACGCCGGCCATGAGCTTGGGCGGGACCCGGACGACCGCCTCGCCCGAGCGGAGCAGGTCGACCTCGAGCCGGCGGCTCAGGTGCCGGCAGTCCTTGAGAGCCCAGCGCCGGCCAGGGAAGCGCGCCGCCCAGCGGCGGAGCTCGAGGTGCCCGTCCGGGGTTGCCGGGATCGTCAGCTCGCCGAGCTTGCGGCCGGTCTCGCTGACGGCCACGACCGTGTGCCAGCGCTTGTGCAGGTCGGCACCGAGGATCACCATGTCCACCGTCTCCTCCTCGTGTGAGGTGACCGAGGACCGGTCGGCGGACACGGCTGAGTTGGGGCGCAGCCACGCTCCTATCAAGTCACGCCGGCCGGTCTGTCGTGTCTCCCGGCCGGCACAACGCATGGAAGCCACACCTTGCGGGTGGGCAAGGAGCGTAGGAGCCAAGCCGGAAGACGCAACAGACGATGACACTCACCGGAGCGTACCGGGTCGAGCGATGCGGCGCGAGGCCCTCGAGGATGCCTCGGGCGGGCGACCCGTCAGGGCGCCGGAGTGGGGCGGTTCGGCGGCGGCGACTTCGTGGGCCGGGGCGACTTCGTCGGCTTGGGCGACTTCGTCGGCTTGGGCGTCGCCTCCGGCTTGGGCGACTTCGTCGGCTTGGGCGTCGCCTCCGGCTTGGGCGACTTCGTCGGCTTGGGCGTCGCCTCCGGCTTGCCGGGCGGCGTCGGCTTGGGCGTCGCCTCCGGCTTGGGCGACTTCGTCGGCTTGGGCGTCGCCTCCGGCTTGGGCGACTTCGTCGGCTTGGGCGTCGCCTCCGGCTTGGGCGGGTTGGGGGGCGGCGACGCCAGGATCTGCTCGATCCGGATCTCCGTGCGCTCCACGGCCTGGCGGATCGCGTCGCTGGCCCGCGCCGGCACGCTGGACACGAGCGCCCGGAGGACCGCCACGTGCCTTCCGAGCGCCGCGGCGACGTGCTCCCGGCGACTCAGGTCGGAGCCGGCAGCCTCCATCGCGGCGTCGGCCGTCCGCTGGTATGCGTCCAGTGCGGCGGTGACCGCGGGGCCGTTGCCCGATGCGGCCGCCTCCCTCGCCTCGTCGAGCCGCGCCTCCAGGTGCGCAAGCTGCGCAGCCTCGCGGGCGACCGGATCCGACGGCAGGGTCAGGTCCTCGAACCAGAGCCTGGGCTCGTAGAACGGGCCGCCAGGGCCACTGCCCGCGGCGACCCCACCCGCCACGGCCAGGGCGACAACCAGGAAGGCGACGGCCGCGAACGATCCCCGGAGCGGTCGGATCCAGGGGAGGCGCCAGCGCTCGCGGGAGCCATCGGTCGCAGCCCCGCCCCGCGGCCCGGGAGCGCCTGCCGCGGCCGTCGGGAGCGCGGCCCCCTCCGGCTGCTCCGCGCCTCGCCCGCGGGCATCCAGCTGGCGGCGGGCCTCCGCCATCACCCTGGCGCGCGCGACGCCGGTGCGCTCGGGGTCGGACCGCAGGCGCGCCGCGGCATAGGCGTCGAGCAGCGGGCCCAGCTCGCCGTCGTCGCCCCAGTCCTTGCCCCGCTCGTCGCGCTCGTGGTCGCTCATTTCCCGCTGTCCTCGTCGCTCGGCGCCTCGACGCCGGCTGCGATGTCCCGGCCGAGGTGGCGTCGAAGCGCCGCGATCGCCCGGAACTGGAGCCCCCGCACCGTTCCTTCCTGCTTGCCCATCGCCTCCGCCGCCTCGCGAGCGGAGAGCCCTGCGAAGAATCGCAGCGCGATCGCGTCGCGCTGCTCGTCGGTCAGGAGGTCGAGCGCCTCGGCCACGGCGTCCATCTCCTGTCGAGCGAGGATCTGCGCCTCCGGCCCGGCCCCCAGATCCGGCCGCTCCGCAAGCGCGTCCAGCTCGACGTGCTCGCGGTTCGTCCGAAGATGATCGATCACCACGTTCCTGGCCAGCCGAAAGAGCCAGCCCCCGAAGGGGATGCCCCGCTGCTCATATCGCGGGAGCGCCTCCAGGGCCTTGACGAAGACGAGCTGCGCCAGGTCCTCTGCGTCGCTCGGGCGGCGTATCCGGGCGGCGACGTAGCGGTAGACGGGTTCGTGATAGCGGTCGAAGAGCCGGCCGAACGCTTCCGCGTCACCTGCCTTCGCCGCCCCCACGAGCCATTCGATCGCGTCGTCGTCGGGTGTCATAACGAGCCCGGGCCCATGCCGTTAGGGTGCGCCGATCAGCCGGGCCCTGCGAATCCGGTCGGGGATGGCCGCCCGGGATCCCGCCCGCGGGACCCCTGGAGCGCGACGGACGGCGACCTCCTCGAAGCCAGCCCCCGCGGCGATCCCGTAGGCGTGGGCGATCCCATAGGCGAAGGCCCCAGCCCGGTGGGCGTCCGAGCCGACCGTCACGATCGACCCTCCGAGCTCGCGGTAGCGGGCCACCACCCACGGCGGCGGGTACGTCTCTCCGGGAACCTGGCGGAGCCCGGACGCATTGACCTCGAGGCCCGTGCCGCTCTCCACGAGCGCCCGCAGGACCGGCTCGTAGACGTCCGGCGCGGCGGCGAAGGCCGACGGCGGGACGTGGGCGGCCAGGTACTTCTTCACGTAGTCGAGGTGCCCCACGACGTCGAACAGCTCGCTCTCGATGGCGGCCCGGACCTCGGCGAAGTAGGGCGCCACGATCTCTTCGAACGACTTGCCGGCGACCCACGCGGCGACGCGACGCCCGGTGTACGGCGAGTACGACATGACGTGGACGGAGCCGATGGCGTAGTCGTACGGGTGGCGGGCGAGGTGATCGCGGATCTCCGCCTCGCGATGGGCCTCGTAGCTGATCTCGACGCCGAAGCGGATGGCGAGGCCGCGGTCGGCCCAGCGCGCCGCGGCCTCGCGCACGGATCGCTCCCGGGCCGCGAAGCAGGCGAAGGCGAAGGCGGGCGCCCGGGGATCGAAGTCGAGGTGGTCCGTGATCACGATCTCGGCGACGCCGCGCTCCACGGCCGAGGCGCAGTAGCGGTCGATGGGCACGTCACTGTCCGCCGACTGGTCCGTGTGCAGGTGGGCGTCGAGGGGAAGGTCGCGGTCCACCTCGCGTCCCGGCGCGGGCAGCCCGTCGACGGCGTTGCTCACCCGGCCACGATCCCCAGCTCGCGACCCACCCGCCCGAAGGCCTCCAGGCAGGCGTCCAGCTCGGCCTCGGAATGGGCGGCGGTCACGATCGTCCGCAGGCGGGCGCCGTCGAGGGCGACCGTCGGGAAGACCACCGAGGTCGCCCAGACGCCGGCCTCGAAGAGGCGATCGGCGAAGCGGATCGCGGTCGCCGAGTCGCCGACCATGACCGGCGTGATGGGCGTCTCGGAGGCGCCGGTGTCGAAGCCGAGCGAGC
Source organism: uncultured Chloroflexia bacterium (assembly GCA_963821235.1). Lineage (GTDB taxonomy): Bacteria > Chloroflexota > Limnocylindria > Limnocylindrales > CSP1-4 > CTSoil-043. The sequence continues at coordinate 527,271 of CAWGCS010000001.1, read as the reverse complement.
GGAGCCCGTCCTTGAAGCGGCGGGTGTTGGCCCAGAGCCGGTCGATGAGCTCGGGCTCCCCCTCGAGGACACGGATCGCCGCCAGGCAGGCGGCCGCGACCGCCGGCGGATGCGACGTCGAGAAGAGGAAGGGTCGCCCGCGCTGGATCAGCATCTCGCGAAGGGCGAGCGGGCCCGCCACGTACCCGCCGAGGACCCCGATCGCCTTGCTGAGCGTCCCGACCTGGATCGCGACGCGGCCGTGGAGGTCGAAGTGGTCGACGCTCCCGCGGCCGTTGCGACCCAGGACGCCGGATGCGTGGGCGTCGTCGACGAAGACGGCCGCATCGCGCTCCTCGGCGGCTTCCACGATGGCCGGCAGCGGGGCGATGTCGCCGTCCATGCTGAAGACGCCGTCGGTCACGACGAGGATCGCCCGGTACGGCTGGCCGTCGGGCCGGCCCTCGCGGCGCGCCGTCGCCAGCAGCTCCCGGAGGTGGGCGACGTCCTTGTGGCGATAGATGACGCGCGGCGCCTTGCTGAGCCGCATCCCGTCGATGATCGAGGCGTGGTTAAGCTGGTCCGAGACGATGAGGTCCGGCTCGCCGGCGACGACCGGGATCACCCCGGTGTTGCAGGTGAATCCCGACTGGAAGGTGAGGACGGCCTCCACGTGCTTGAAACCCGCGAGGGCGGCCTCCAGCTCCTCGTGGAGGGTCATCGTCCCCGAGATCGTGCGGACCGCCCCGGAGCCGGCCCCGAAGCGGCGGGCCGCCTCCGTCGCCGCCTCGACGAGCCGGGGATGCGTGTTGAGGCCGAGGTAGTTGTTGGAGGCGAGGCTGATCACGTCGCGCCCGTCGACGGTGACCCGGGTCCCGTTGGCGGAGCTCATGACGCGCAGCGGCCGGTAGAGGTGGGCGGCCTTGAGCTCGTCGAGCTCGGCCGACAGGTGAGCAAGCGGGTTGGTGGCGGCTGTCATGGCCTCCGTCCTCGTGCTGGGAAGCGGCTCACGACGTCCAGTCCATGATCACCTTGCCGGCGTCCCCGGAGCGCGCCGCCGCGAACGCCGCCTCGTGGTCGCGGAACGAGAAGCGATGGGTGATCGCCGGGGTGATGTCCAGGCCGGACTGGAGCATCACGGTCATCTTGTACCAGGTCTCGTACATCTCGCGGCCGTAGATGCCCCGCAGGGTGAGCATCTTGAAGACGATCTCGTTGACGTCGATCGCGAGCTCCTCGGTCGGGATGCCGAGGATGGCGATGCCGCCGCCGTGGGCCATGCTGCCGATTGCGGCCCGCAACGCGGCCGGGTTGCCGGACATCTCGAGGGCAACGTCGTAGCCCTCCACCAGGCCGAGCTCGCGCCCGACCTCGCGGAGGTCGCGCTCGCGAGGGTCGACGGCCGCCGTGGCGCCCATGCGGAGGGCGATCTCGCGGCGGACCGGGTTCGGCTCGGAGACGACGATGCAGCGGGCGCCCGCGTGCCTGGCCACGGCCGTCGCCATCAGGCCGATGGGACCCGCCCCCGAGACGAGGACGTCCTCGCCGAGGAGGGGGAAGGCCAGGGCCGTGTGGACGGCGTTCCCGAACGGGTCGAAGATCGCGGCGACCTCCTCGTCGATCCCCGGCCAGTGGTGCCAGATGTTGGTCATCGGGAGGGTCACGTACTCGGCGAACGCCCCGTCCCGGCCGACGCCCAGGCCGATCGTCCGGGCGCAGAGGTGCCGCCGCCCGGCCAGGCAGTGCCGGCAGCGTCCGCACACGACGTGGCCCTCGCCGCTCACCAGGTCCCCCGGGTGGAAGTCGGCGACGTTCGAGCCGACCGCCACGATCTGGCCGACGAACTCGTGGCCGACGACGAGGGGCGGGACGATGGTCCGCGCCGCCCACGCGTCCCAGCCGGCGATGTGGAGGTCGGTGCCGCAGATGCCGGTCCGCCGGACCCGGACGAGGACGTCGTTGATCCCGATCTCCGGGACCGGCACGTCGCGCAGCTCCAGCCCGGGACCCGGCGCCGTCTTCACGAGGGCGAGCATCGACGCCTCCTCTGCAGTGCCTGTCGCGGCCTGTCGCGCCGACGCGACGAGGCGAGGGCGGCTCTCACCGACGTCGTCGTCAGCGCCGCGATTCTGCGCCCTCCACCGGACCGGCGCCCGCGGCGCGTCAGGCCGCTCCGCCCCCCGCGCCGGCAGCCCGTCCGGCAAGCAGGCTGGCGGCCGGCGACCCGGCGGGCGCCGCCCCGGCCTCGTCGACGATGGGATTGCGGACCGACCCGATCCCCTCCACCTCGACCCGCACGACGTCGCCCGGCTCGAGGAAGACCGGGGGATCGCGGAAGACGCCGACGCCAGACGGCGTACCGGTGATGACGACGTCCCCCGGTTCCAGGGTGATGCTCGCCGAGATGAAGGCGATGAGCTCGGCCACCGCGAAGATCATGTCGGAGGTGCGCCCGTCCTGGACCATGGCCTCGCGCCCGGCACCGGGACCGCCGGCCGGGGTGTGGTAGCCCCGCACCGCCAGGTCGCCCGGGTCCCCCAGCTCGTCGGCCGTGACGAGGCACGGGCCCAGCGGCAGGAACGTGTCGGAGCCCTTCGCCCGGAGCCACTGGCCGTCCCCGCGCTCGCCCTCGCGGAGGGCCGGCCGGCTTCCCTGGAGGTCGCGGGCCGAGATGTCGTTGGCGGTGGCGTAGCCGGCCACGTGCCGGAGCGCGTCGGCGACCGTCACCCGCCGGGCGCGGCGCCCGATGACGACGGCCATCTCCGCCTCGAGGTCCAGGGCATGCGTGGTCGCCGGCCGGATGACGGGCTCGCCGTCGCCGACGACGGCATTGGCGAACTTGGCGAAGAGGAGCGGCCGAGCCGGCAGGGGCAGGCCCTGCTCGCGGACGTGGCCGGCATAGTTCTGGCCGATGCAGATGACCTTGCCCGGCTCCAGGGGCGCCGTCGGGCGGAGGCTGGCCGGCTCGACCCCGGTCAGGCCGAGATCCCGGGCCCGCTCGAACGCCGCCCGCGTCTCGGCGAGGTCCTCGTCCTCGGCCAGCAGGCCGCGGGGATCGAGGAAGGCCAGCTCCTCGCGGAGGCCAGCCCGCGCGGCCAGGAGGTCGAGGGTCAGGACCCGGCCGTCGGCGAGGATGCCGGCCACCGGCAGGTCGAGGTCGTCGAGGTGGGCGACGAGGCGCATCGGCCGGCTCCTGCGCTGCCTAGGGGCTGGGGGTCGCCGACGGCGCCGCGGACGGGCTCGCGCCGGGCACGGCGTTCTGGCACTGGGGCTCGGGGCCGCGATCGGCACTCTGGGTCCGGAAGGTGGTGATGGCGGGCACGTCGAGGGTGTCCAGGAAGAGGACCCGACCCCAGACGACGACGGCGTACGGCGTGGGCAGGTCGTCGAAGCGCGTCACGACGACGGACGAGGCAGGTGGCAGGGAGCAGAGCGGGCTCGCCGGCAGCTCTTGCTGGAGGGCACCGAGGGCGGTCTGGGCGGCCGCGTCGCAGCCCTCCGGGCAGCGGTAGAGGACGGCCGTCTGGCCGTGCTCCAGGTTGTGGACCCAGCCCTCGGGCTCTGTCCGGTCGTCGGCGCTGTAGAAGCGCGTGGCGATGGGGCCGTAGCGAGCGTCGTTGTAGTGCGCGCCGGACGTCGGCGGGCAGAACTCATAGGTGACCCGGCTCCCCGTCTCCACGTGGCTGCGGCCGAGGTCTCGCGTCACCTGCCCCAGGCGCGGCGTGGCGTCCGCCGCCGGCGTCGCCGCCGGCTCGGGCGTCAGCAGCGTGTCGCAGGCGTAGGCGGGCTGCGTCGCCCCCAGGAAGACGAACGCGCCGCCGACGACGAGGATCGTCACGACGATGGCCCCGATGATCGCGCCACGGTAGCGCTCCAGGCCCGGCCGCCGGGCGGGGGCGGAGGACCGGATGCGGCCGCCGGGCGCCGTCGGCGCTGCGCCCGGCGCCGACGGACGCGAGGTGGCCGGGCGCGACGGGCTCGTCGGGCTGGCGGGTCGAGTGCTCCGGGAGCGCTTGGGCACGGGAGTTGGTCCTCGAGGGTCACAGGGGACGATGGAGCGGACAGGGTAGCGGAGGACCGGAGATCGGGCCGCGACGGAGGCCCGCGAGCGCCGCGTCGCGGCTCACAGCTCGGAGAGCCAGGCCCGGGCGGACGGCCGGCGCAGGCCGGCGAAGAGGAGGATCGCGAGCACGGCCGGGGCGACGGCGGCGGCCGGCACGGGGCCGAGCAGGAGGAGCGGCACCGCCGGCAGGGTCAGCGTGGACAGCCAGACGGCCAGGCCCCAGGCCGCCTGCTTGCGCTGGAGCACCATCGTGATGGTGAAGATCGTGTAGGCCAGGAGGACCATGCCGACGATGCCGGGGAGGCTGACCGGCGCGGAGATCGCCTGGTCGACGACCCACGGCAGGGAGACGCCGATGGCGGCCAGGATGAGGAAGGCGTAGGCGAGGAAGAGGAGGAGGCCCGGCGGGGGAAGGCGGGTGCCGGACGGAGGCGTCATGCAAGGATTCTGCCATGCGCCTGGCGCCTGCGACGCCGGCCGCGACCCGGGCAGCGGGCCTCCCGCAGCGCCGTCCTTCGCGGCCGGGCGGAGGCCCACGTTCCCCCCTTGACACCATCTGGTCGCCCCGGTACCGTCTGCTAAACCGGTTTGCTAAACCGGTTTGCACGCCGGCAAGCGGGAGCCAGCCGCCGGCACGAGGAGGTGCAGGCCAGCGTGGAGCACCGGGGCCGGCCGCGCATCGCCGATGTCGCCCGGGAGGCGGGCGTGTCCAAGACCGCGGTCTCGTTCGCCTTCAACAGCCCGGAGCGCCTCAGCCCGGACACCGCGACGCGGATCCGCGCGGTCGCCGATTCGCTCGGCTACCGGCCGCACCCGGTCGCCCGCATGCTGACCCAGCGGCGCACGCGGACCCTGGGCGTCCTCACCCCGCAGGCCCTTTCGATCGTGTTTGCCAACCCGTTCTTCGCGACGTTCAGCGAGGGCGTGGCGGCCGCCGCCGAGGAGGCCGGCTACGGCCTCCTGTTCGTGTCGCCGGTCCACGGATCGCTCGCGCGGGCCGTCGGGCGGGCCACGGTCGACGGCTTCGTGGCCATCGGCCTCTCGGAGGAGCACCCGGAGGTCGGGCAGATCCGCAAGGCGGACCTGCCGATCGTGCTCGTCGACTCGGCCGCGTTCCCGGAGCACAACGCCGTGGACGTCGACGACGAGGGCGGCGCGCGGTCCGCGGCCGAGCACCTGCTCGCCCTCGGCCACCGCGACTTCCTGGTCATCGGGGTCGAGCCGCCGCCGCCGGGCTCGAAGGCCGACTTCGGGGGCGTCCTCGGACGCCGGCTTGCCGGCTTCCGGGCGGCCCTCGAGGATGCCGGCGTCGCATTCCCGGACGACCGCGTCGTCGTCGGCCCGGCAAGCGTCGACGGCGGGGCGGCCTGCTTCTCGCGGACGTGGGAGGACGGCCTCCGCCCGACCGCCGTCCTGGCGATGAGCGACGTGATGGCCATCGGGGCGATCCGGGACGCCTGCCGGCGCGGCCTCGTCGTGCCAGACGACCTGAGCGTCGTCGGCTTCGACGACATCGAGCTTGCCAGCTACGTGCAGCCCCCCCTCACGACCGTGCACCAGCCGATTCGCCGCAAGGGCGAGGAGGCCTGCCGCCTCCTGCTCGCGGCGATCGAGCGACGGGAGACGCGGCCGGTCCATCGCCGCCTGGAGACCCGGCTCATCGTCCGGGCCTCGAGCGGCCCAGCGCCCGTGCGGCGCGAGGAGGTGACCGAGAGGAACTGACCCAGCCGGAGGAGCGGGTCGCCGCGCGTGCGGCGATCCGAGGCCGGAACCCGTCCGCATCGGGCGACGGGCAGAACCGGACGATGCCGGCGCCATGTGGCGGCCGGCCGCAGGAGGAGCACAGAGACCCATGCAGCGAACGACCAGGCTGGTGACCGCGCTCGGCGCGCTCGCCATCGTCGTCGGCGCGTGTAGCGGCGGAGCCACCCCGACGCCCGCGCCGGCGTCCGCGGAGCCGACGGCCGCGCCAGCGACCGAGGCCCCGACCCCGACCCCGGTCGCCTACCCCACGGGCGACATCAAGCTGACCCTCTGGACCAAGGAGGGCGAGGCCGACGGCAGCTTCCAGTTCGTCAAGAAGCTCGCCGACGACTACAAGGTCCTGCATTCCAACGTCACGATCGACGTGGTGAACAAGGACGTGGAGGCGCTCCGCGAGGACTTCCAGACTGCGAGCCTCGCCGGCGACGCGCCGGAGCTCCTCTGGACCGTCGCCGACCACGTCGGCCCGTTCACCGCGGCCGACCTGATCCTGCCGCTCGACAGCGTCGTCGACAAGGCGAGCTTCGTGCCCGCCGCCGCCGACATCGTCACTGCCGACGGCAAGCTGTGGGGCGCCCCGACGTCCTTCGGCAACCAGCTGATGCTGTTCTGGAACAAGTCCCTGGCCGGCGACGCCGTTCCGGCGGACAGCGCCGCGCTGATCGCCACGGCCAAGGCGCAGACGAAGGGCGACAACTACGGCCTCGTCTTCAACCAGACCGAGTCGTTCTGGCTCATCCCGTTCCTGGGCGGCTTCGGCGGCCGGGTCTTCGCCGACGACGGTGTCACCCCGACCCTCGACACGGACGCCATGAAGGGCGCCCTGCAGTTCATGTACGACCTCAAGTACACGGACAAGGTCACCCCCAAGGAAGCCGACTACAACGTCGCCGACGGGCTCTTCAAGGACGGCAAGGCCGCCTTCATCATCAACGGCGACTGGACCATCGCCGCCTACGCCGAGGCGCTCGGCGACAAGCTCGGCGTCGGCCCGCTGCCGATGATCACCGGCCACGAGGATCCGAAGCCCTACATCGCGGGCACCTTCCTCATGGTCGGCAAGGCCGTCGGCGACGACGCCGACAAGCTCGCCGTCGTGACCGACTTCATCAACTACGCCACGGCCAGGGACCAGCAGGTGGCCATGGTCAAGGCCCTCAAGCGCCTCCCCGGCAACGCCGAGGCGATCGCCGACCCGATCGTGACGGGCGACACGTTGCTCGCCGGCGCCGCGGCGGCCGCGCAGAAGGGCATCCCGCAGCCGACCAACCTCGAGATGCGCTGCGTGTTCGACTCGATGACCGCGGGCGTCCGTGACCTGTTCACGGGCAACAGCGACATCGCCGGCATCACCAAGACGATGCAGTCGTCCGCGGAGACCTGCATCTCCCAGCAGTAACGGCAGAGGGCCCCGGGGCTGCCGCCCCGGGGCCCTCGCCATACCGCCCGTCGACGCCCGGAACCTGCGCACCGAGGGAGGAACCCTTGAACCTGGACGCGGTCACGACCGCCATCGGGCAGGTCGGGCTGACGCTCATCGTCATCGCCGTCGTCGTCGCCCTGCTCGAGGGGCTGCTCTACCTGCTCCTCGTCAGGCTCATCAAGACGAAGTACGCCATCCCGATCATGCTCGTCGCGCCCGCCGCGCTGGGCCTGGCGCTCCTGATCGGCTGGCCGCTCCTCTGGGAGCTGAACGTCTCGTTCACCAAGATGAGCCTCCGGAACTTCAAGGATCCGGGGTTCCTGGGGCTCTCCAACGGGCTCTTCGTGGGGCTCGAGAACTACGTCCAGGTCTTCACCGAGCCCGTCCTCAAGCTGACGGGTTTCTGGCAGCTCTTCGCCCAGACGGTGCTGTGGACGTCGATCAACGTCTTCTTCCACGTGTCGCTGGGGATGGGGCTCGCCCTCCTCCTCCACCGCAAGATGCGGGGGAAGGGGATCTACCGTGCCCTCATCGTCCTGCCGTGGGCCATCCCCCAGATCATCGCCCTCCTCATCTGGCGGACCGAGTACAACTACGAGTTCGGCGCGGCCAACCAGCTCCTGGGGCTGGTCGGCCTGGGGCCCATCGCCTGGCTCTCCGACCCGTTCTGGAACTTCGCGGCGATGGTCATCACGAACGTCTGGCTGGGCGTCCCGTTCATGATGGTGATCATCCTGGGCGGCCTGCAGAGCATCCCGGCCGACTTCTACGAGGCGGCGGAGATCGACGGCGCGAGCAGCCGCCAGGCGTTCCGCCGGATCACCCTGCCGTTGCTGCGACCGGTCCTGACGCCGGCGATCATCCTCGGCACCGTGTGGACGTTCAACAACATCAACGTCCCGTACTTCATCAACCAGAACGAGCTCGAGACGAGCGACATCCTGGTGACGGCGCTCTTCCGGCAGGCCTTCCAGTACAACCGCTACGGCGACGCCGCCGCGTTCGCGTTCGTGGTCTTCCTGATCCTGCTGGCCTTCACCGTCGTCTACATCCGTCGCACGGGCAGCCTGAAGGGGGCCTACGAATGAGCGGCTCGAACGTCGTCCCCCCCACCCCGCTGGTCGCAGGCCGGTCCGTCCCGGCGAAGACCGCCAGCGGCCGGACCGATCGCCCTCTCAAGCGGCTCGCCATCCACCTCCTGCTGGGCGGGGCGGCGATCATCGCCGCGTTCCCCATCGTGCGCGTCCTCGGCGTCGCCCTGCGGCCCGGGAACCGGCTGCTGGACTCCCACTTCTCCCTCATTCCCGACGGGGCCACGCTCGACGCGTTCCGCCACGTGCTGGGCGAGACGGACCTGCCCCTGTGGCTCTTCAACAGCATGGTCGTGACGACAGGCACGGCGATCGTGGGAGTCATCGTCGCGGCGACGTCGGCGTACGCCTTCAGCCGCTTCAAGTTCCCCGGCCGCGGCGTGGGCCTGACGACCCTCCTGGCGACCCAGCTCATCCCGGCCGCCATGCTGCTGGTCCCGATCTACATCCTCGCCGTGCAGTTCAAGCTGGCGAACACCTACGTGGGCATGGTCATCGGCCTGTCCGTCACGTCGGTGCCGTTCAGCATCTGGATCCTGAAGGGCTACTACGACACGGTCCCGGTCGAGCTCGAGGAGGCGGCCCGGATCGACGGCTGCTCCCAGCTGGAGGCGTTCTACCGGGTCCTCCTGCCGCTCTCCACGCCGGCCCTGGCGATCGTCTTCCTGTTCAACTTCCTGGCCGCCTGGAACGACTACTTCCTGGCCCGCATCCTCCTCTCCAAGGAGGGGCTGCTGACGTGGCCGCTGGGCCTCCAGCGCTTCCAGCAGCAGTTCCAGACCCAGTGGAACGACCTCGCGGCGGCCTCCATCCTCATCTCGATCCCCGTGATCGCGCTCTTCCTCTATTCGTCCAAGTGGCTCGTCTCAGGCGTCACCGCCGGCGGCGTCAAGGGCTAGGTCGCCGGTCGCCGGCCCGCCCGATCCGGACGGGCCGGCACCGCGTCCCTCAGTGATGCATGACCTCGCGCCAGGGTCCGAAGAGGATCTCGAAGGTGTCCGGCTCGATGAGATCGCGGACGAGGACGGCCAGGCCGGCGTTCGAGATGGCGGTGCGCAGTCGCGAGCGGCCGGCCTTCGCCCCGCCGACCCCGACGGCGATCCCGGCGGCCGCCGCCTCCAGCGCCGCGAGCGCGCCCGCGCGTCCGTCGGCGCGGCCCCGGAGCAGCGCGAGCGCGCGGGCACCGGGCATGCCGAAGCCGGGAAGGGGGGTCAGCATCCACCACCGCCAGGCCGCCGCCCCATCGAGCGCCCGGCACTCCGCCGGCGTCAGCCGCGCGGCCCGGGCGAGCAGATCGAGGACGACGTCCCCGTTCGGTCCGAGGTCGGACGCCGCCAGCGACCGCCGGCGCGTCTCGAGGTGGACGTCGCCACCGGCCGGGCGAGGCCCGTCGGCCATCCTGGCTTCTTCCCGCCGCTCCTGGCCCGGCATCGGCTCCGCGACGAGCTCGTCGAGCCCGGTGTCGTCGGTGGGCGGAGCGACCGTCCGCACCTTCACCCGCATGCACCCAGTCTCCTGGCCGCAACCCGCCTGAGGTCCAGCCCGTGTCCATCGTAACCCCCGCCTGGGTCCGCGACGCCGTCTTCTACCAGGTCTTCCCAGACCGGTTCGCGTCGAGCGCCCGCGTCCACAAGCCGGGACCCCTGGAGCCCTGGGAGTCGCCTCCGACGACGACGGGGTTCAAGGGCGGGGACCTCCTGGGCGTGGTCGAGCACCTCGACCACCTCATCGAGCTGGGGGTCACGGCGATCTACCTCAACCCGGTCTTCCAGTCGGCCTCGAACCACCGCTACCACACCTACGACTACCTGGTCGTCGACCCGCTCCTGGGCGGCGACGCCGCCCTGCGCGAGCTGCTGGACGCCTGCCACGCGCGCGGCATCCGGGTCGTCCTGGACGGCGTCTTCAACCACGCCAGCCGCGGCTTCTGGCCCTTCAACCACGTCATGGAGGTCGGTCGGGATTCGCCCTACAGGTATTGGTTCTACTTCGACCAGGAGGCGCTCGACACCGGCCGCCAGGTCCGCGCATTCCCCGAGGAGCGCACCGACGTCCTCGACCTGGCCGACGCGCCGTTCGAGCGCCTCGACGGCGTCAGCTCCCTGCGCGAGCTGGGCTACCGGGCCTGGTGGGACCTCCCGGCGCTCCCCAAGCTGAACACGGACAACCCCGAGGTCCGCGAGTACCTCTTCGGGGTCGCCGAGCACTGGCTCCGCTTCGGCATCGACGGCTGGCGCCTCGACGTTCCGGAGGAGATCCGCGACGTCGAGTTCTGGCGCGAGTTCCGGCGCCGGGTCAAGGCCATCAACCCGGAGGCCTACATCGTGGCCGAGATCTGGGAGGAGCGGCCGGAGGCGCTCAGGGGCGACCAGTACGACGCGCTCATGAACTACCCGTTCATGGCCGCCGTGCTGTCGTTCGTAGGCGCCCTCCACCACGACGACGAGGTCATCGGCTCGCACTTCACGATCCGCCGCCAGGTGACCCGCGACGACGGGCCGGCCTTCGCCCGCCGCCTCGAGCACGTCCTGACGATGTACGACCCGGAGGTGGTGGCGGTCCAGCTCAACCTCCTCGACAGCCACGACACGCCGCGCTTCATCACGATGTGCAGCGGCGATCGAGCCTCGCTGCGCCTCGCGACGCTCGTCCAGATGACGGTGCCCGGCGCGCCCTCGATCTTCTACGGCGACGAGATCGGCCTGGCGGGCGCCCAGGACCCCGCTTGCCGGGGGGCGTTCCCGTGGGCCACGCCGGAGGCGTGGGATCGAGAGCTCCTCGCCTACGTGACCGCCGCCGCGGCCCTCCGTCGGGCGAACCCAGTCCTGCGCCGTGGCGCCTTCCGGGTCCTGGAGGCGCAGGGGATGGCGATGGCCTACCTGCGCAGCGACGGCGAGTCAGCCTTCGTCATCGCTCTCAACGCCGGCGAGGAGGCCGCCCGGCTCGAGGTCGACGTGCCCGAGGCGGCCGGGCGCCGGCTCGTCCACGTGCCCCTCCCCGGCGATGCGGAGCCGGTCGGGCCCCCGGTCGTGGCGGACGGCCGGGCGGTCATCGAGGTCCCGGCCCGCGCTGGCCTCGCCCTCCGCGTGGAGGCCTGATCCGGCCATGGCTCCGACGACCCAACCCCGCCCGGCGGCTCGCCGGGGCCCGCTCGCCGTCGCCGGGGTCGTTGCGGCCGTCGCCCTGGTCGGCGTGGCGCTCGTGCTCACGCGCCCGGGGCCGACGCCGACGCCGTCGCCCTCTCCGTCGGGCGGGCCGGTCGCCGTCGCCGACCGCGTCCCCCTCGTCCCGGACGGGGCCATCGACGAGGCCGGTCTGGCCCACGACAGCCGCAGCGACACGTACCGCATCCCCTTCGGGGCCGTGCCGGCCGGCACGGCCGTCACGCTCCGCCTGCGGGCGACCGCGGGCGACCTGACCGGCGCGACCGCGCGGGTCTGGGACGCCGGGGAGAGCATCCAGGCTCTGGTCCCGATGTCCGTCGTCGCCAGCGACCGCACCCTGGGCGAGCACGGCTACGACTACTGGCAGGCGACGATCCGGACCTCCGCCCGCCCGACCGTCCTGTGGTACCGCTTCATCGTCCGCGACGGGCCGAGCACGAGATACGTCGAGGACGATCCGCCGGATGCGGCGGGCGGCGCGGCGAACGAGGGCAGCGACGGCGGCGCCGGCCGCGTCTATGCGACGAGCATCGACGCGTCCTGGCAGATCGATGTCTACCGACCCGACTTCACGACCCCCGCCTGGGCCCACGGAGCCGTCGTCTATCAGGTCTTCCCGGACCGTTTCGCCAACGGCGACCCGACGAACGACCCCTCCCCCGATGCCCGGCCGGGAACGACCGGCGCCGCGGTCTACCGGTACGGCGACGTCTACGGCAACCCCATCCTGAAGAAGGCCTGGGACGACCTTCCGGAGGGGTACTGTCGGGCCTACCAGGGCGTGGCCTGCACCGAGAGCCCGCTCGGGCGCGACTTCTACGGCGGCGACCTGGCTGGGATCACGGCCAGGCTCGACGACCTCGCCGCCCTCGGGGTCACGGTCCTCTACCTCAACCCGATCTTCGCCGCGCCGTCCAATCACCGCTACGACACGAGCAGCTACGAGGTCATCGACCCCGACCTCGGGACCCAGGCGGACTTCGAGCGGCTGGTCGACGAGGCGAAGGCACGGGGGATCCGGGTCCTCCTCGACGGCGTCTTCAACCACGTGTCGTCGGATTCGCCGTGGTTCGACCGGGAGCGGCGGTACGCCCAGGTCGGCGCCTGCGAGGCGGCCGGCTCGCCCTATCGCGCCTGGTTCACCTTCCGCGCCCCGAAGCCGAACGAGCCGTCCCCCTGCGCGCCCTCGACGACAGGCGGGACGGACACCTACTACGTCGGCTGGTTCGGCTTCGACACGATCCCCGAGGTCGTCGAGCAGGGCGCGGTCTACGACCTGTTCACGGGCCCGGACGGGGTCGTCCGGCGGTGGCTGGCGGCCGGGACTGCCGGCTGGCGCCTCGACGTCATGGACAATCTCAGCGCCGGCTTCATGCGCCGCATCCGCGAGGCGGCGAAGGCCACCGACCCGGACGCCCTGGTCCTGGGCGAGCAGTGGGGGGACGCGTCCGCCTGGCTCCTCGGCGACGAGGCGGACAGCACGATGAACTACCGCTTCCGGCGGGCCGTGATCGGCCTCGTCGCCGGCGACACGGCCGACCTCGACGGGGCGATCGCCGGCCTGGCGCCGTCGCAGTTCGTGGAGCGGATGCGCGGCGTCATGGAGGACTACCCGGCGCCGGCCTTCGAGGCACTCCTCAACCTCGTCGACAGCCACGACACGACGAGGATCCTGTGGACCCTCGCACCCGGCCGGGACGATCCGGCGGTCAAGGAGTCGTCGGCCGGGCTGGCCGAGGCGAAGGCGAAGCTGCGGCTCGTCTCCGGGCTCCAGCTCACCTGGCCGGGCATGGCCTCCATCTACTACGGCACCGAGGCCGGGCTGACCGGCCACGACGACCCCGACGACCGGCGGCCGTACCCCTGGGACTCGATCGACACCGAGCTGCGGGACTGGTACCGGACGCTGGGCCAGCTGCGCCGCGACCACGAGGCGTTGCGAACGGGCGACCTCCAGTTCGTCCACGCCGACGACGCGGCGGGCACCCTGGCCTACCTGCGGCGGAGCCCCGACGAGGCCGCGGTCGTGGTCCTCAACCTCGCGGACCAGGCCCGGACGGTGGCGGTGGACCTCGCGGACCGGCTCCCGGTCGGGACCCGGCTCCGCGACGCGATCGGCGGCGCCACGACGGTGGCGGGGCCCGGCGGCGTGACCGTCCAGCTGCCGGCCCGGGGCCTCGCCGTCCTGCTGACGGCTCCGGGGACGGATCTGCAGGCGCCCGGTGCGCCGGGCGCCCTCATCGCGACGGCCGCCACTGGCCGGGTCGAGCTCGCCTGGGAGCCGGTCAACGGCGCAGCCGGCTACGAGGTCTGGCGCTCGATCCTGGCGGGCGGCGGCTACGAGGTCGTCGGGAGCGCCAAAGCCGCGACCTTCGTCGATGCCACGATCCGCAACGGCACCCGCTACCACTACGTCGTGACGGCCCGGGACGCGGCCGGCAACGCCGGCGCGCGGTCGCCCGAGGCGGACGCCCTGGCGGAGGTCGCGATCACCGACGCGCGCCTCGAGGACGAGGCGAGCCTGAGCCAGCCTCTCTCGGCGGTGGCCGCCGGGACGCCGATCCGGGCCCTCGTCCGCTCCGACGTCTCGGCTGCCGCCGGGACCAGCATCGGGCTGCGCGCCCAGCTCGGGGTCGGGCCGGCCTCCTCCGCCGACCCCGCCGCGGACTACGCGTGGAGCGACATGGCCTTCGAGGCCGACGTCGACGGCGCGGACCGCCTCGTCGGGACGGTGCGCCCGGAGGCGCTTGGGACGTTCAGCGTGGTCCTCCGGATCTCGACCGACGGCGGGCTGACGTGGTCCTATGCCGACCGTGGCGGCATCGTGGCCGGCGAGGGCCGGCCGTGGGCCTACCGGGCCGAGCAGGCGCTGTCGCTGCAGGCCACCCAGGGACCCGACCGCGAGCCGCCGCCAGCCCCGGCCCGGCCGCGCGTCGCGACGGTCGCCGGCTCGTCGATCACCCTGGCCTGGGATCCCGTCCCGGCCGGCGACCTCTACCGCTACGCGGTCCTGCGGAGCAGCAGCCCCGGCGGCCCGTACGAGCAGATCGGCCTGGCCACCGACCCCACCTACACCGACGACACGATTGCCACGGGGGCGACCTACGCGTACGTCGTGGCCGCCGTCGACAGCAGCTACAACCGGTCCGCCCTCTCGGCCGAGGCGAGCGTCGAGGCCCAGACGCGGCAGGTGGCCGTCACCTTCACCGTGTCGCTGCCGGCCAACACCCCGGCGGCCGACACGATCCATATCGCCGGCGACTTCCAGGGATGGGACCCGGCGGCAACGCCGATGACCAGGGTCGACGAGCGGACGTGGACGATCACCCTGCCCTTCACGGAGGGCGACACGCCGCAGTACAAGTACACCCGCGGCTCCTGGGAGGCGGTCGAGAAGGACGCCGCCTGCGGCGAGATCCCCAACCGGACGGTCACCGTCACGTTCGGCGCGGACGGGACGCAGCAGGTCCCCGACGAGGTCGCCAGGTGGCGCGACGTCGACCAGTGCGGCTGAGGAGGCGGTCCGGCGGCCGCTGACCGGGGCGGGGCCGCACACGCCGGTCGGTGGCGCCCCGCGCCCGATGCCCGCACCGGGGCTTGCGCGACGGGCCCAGCGGTGCCCGCGTATCCTCGTCCCCGTGGTCGACCAGGCAAGGCAGCTCCCGGCAGCGCTCGCGTCGCGCCTCCAGGCCGTCGCCGATGTCGAAGGTAAGATCCCCCGCGCCCTCGTGGCGCTGGGCTCGTTGGCCAACGGCGAGGTCGGCCTCGTGGACGCGCCCGATGGGCGCCTGGCCGGCTCCCTGGGCGATCTCGGCGCCAGGATCCGCCACCTGTCGCCGAGCGAGCCGCTGCGGCTCGACGCCGCCCCGGGCAGCCTCGACGCCCTCGTCTTCGCCTGGTCGGGGTTCCGCGGCGTGGACCTGGCTGCGCTCGCGGAGGCGGACCGGGTCCTCCGGCCGGGCGGCCGGCTCCTCGTCATCCACGACTACGGGCGCGACGAGGTGAGCTCCCTGCAGGCGGCCGACGCGCCCCAGTACGCGCGGTGGAGCCGGCGCGACGGCCCGTTCCTGCGCGGCGGCTTCCGGATCAGGGTCCTCCACTGCTACTGGACGTTCTCCTCGGTCGAGGAGGCGCGCTCCTTCCTGGCGGAGGCCTTCGGCGAGCGAGGATCCGTGCTGGGTCGGGCGATCCGGCGGCCCAGGCTCTCCTGGAACGTGGCCGTCTATCACCGCGCCAGGGCCGAGGAGGCTGAGGGCCACGCGGCTCCAGGCGCGGCGATGACCGGCGAGGCGAGCCCCGTCAGGGTCGCGTCGTGAGCCACCAGCGGCACGTGGGGCCGCGCAGCCCGGATGGGACGAGCCGCCGCGAGGGGCTGTTCGTCGGGCCGGTCCGCGTCACCGCGATACGGGTCGTCCTCCTCGTCGCCGTCGTCGGCTCCGTCGGCTACCTCGTCTACGCGATCACGGTCCGGGATGCCACCCAGATTCCCATGCTCGCCTCGGGAGCGGCCGTCCTCGGCCTCGTCTTCGCCGCCCTGGCCATCGCCGGCGCGGTCGAGACGGTGCGATCGGCCCGGGCCGATCGGCCCGGGCGGTCGGTCGTGGCGGCCGTGGTGGGCGGAGTGGCGGCCCTCATCGCCTTCGGCTGCTTCGCCGCGGCGGTGGTCCTCTCCCTCCTGTGGGGGGTGGCCTGAGCCGCCTCGCCGCCGCGGCGTCGCGCCTTCGGCCCCTGCTAGACTCGGACCGCCGGCCCCCATCGTCTAGAGGCCTAGGACGCCACCCTTTCAAGGTGGAGATCACCGGTTCGAATCCGGTTGGGGGTACCAGGCCTCCCCCGACTCCCGGAGGCCCGTGGTGCCGGCGCGCACCATCTCCGTGCCCTCCGTCCCCGGACGCCGCCGCGTCCCGAGCAGCCGCTCGCGGGCACCCGCCGGGGCGCGAATGAGACGTCCCGGACGAGAGGGTGGTCCGGAGGCGAGCGGACGGGTAGGATGCCGCCAGAGGGGGGGCATCCCACGTCGGGACGACCGTCGCCGCGTCGATGCCCCGAGATGCTCATCCGGAGGTGTCCATCGTGCGACGCACGGCCGTGACTCGGCTCGTCCTCCTCATCGCCCTGCTCGGGCTCGTCATCCCGGGCTCCGTCGCGGCCGCGCCCTACGCGGGGCAGGCCGCCTTCCCGCCGAACGCGTCCGCCCCCGCCGGCAGGGATGAGGGCCGGGATCGGGGCGGCAGCGATCGCGGCGACAAGAGCACGTCGAAGGCGGTCTTCTTCGTCTCCGACGGCCTGCGCCAGGACCTCGTCGCGACGTACGCGGCGCAGGGCCTCCTGCCGACGATGGCGAGCTTCCTCAAGAAGGGGACCTCGGCCACCGGCAACGGTCTCCTGACCGAGGCGCCGCCGAACACGGGCGCGGGCTGGTACAGCCTCGCGACCGGCGCCTGGCCGGGCGTCACCGGCTCCACCAACAACACGTTCCACATCAACGGGCAGCCGTTCGGCAGTCGGACGGGCTCGTTCGACACCGGCGTCCTCCAGGCGGAGTCGATCGCCCAGAGCGCCGAGCGGGGCGGCCTCAAGGTCGCCCAGGTCGAGTGGGCCGGCGGCCGCAACGCCTCCATCCAGGGCCCCACGATCGACTTCCAGTCGTTCTTCTCCGGCCGCGGCGTGGCCACCAACTTCATCGGCGCGCCGGGCCAGCCGCAGTTCGACGACGCGGCCTTCATCGCCAGCTTCGGCCTCCAGTTCGACCACCCCGCCGGCTATGCCGGCCAGGCCCCGTTCCCCGGCGCCGCGCCGACCGCCGCCAGCGGCTGGACCGGCGTCCCGACGTCGTACAGCCCGGCCATGGAGATGCGACTGCGCGTCCTCGACTTCGGCACGGACAAGTACGGCCTCAACGCCTACGTCTTCGACAGCACCAACGACGGCAAGACCAACTACGACAAGGTCCTCTTCTCGAAGACGAAGAGCGGCGCCGCGCCGGACGCCGTCGGCACCCTGCGCAAGGGCCAATGGGCCGACGTCAAGGTCACCATCAGCGGCGGATCCCTCAACGGCCTGACCGCCGGGATGCTCGTGAAGGTCGAGGAGCTCACGCCCGACCTCTCCAGGGTGCGCCTCTTCCACACCTCGGTCAGCCGCGCCCAGGCGAGCTGGCCGACGTGGCAGGGTGAGCCCGGCTTCAGCGGCGATTTCGCCGAGTACCTCGCCCAGAAGTTCCCCACCTCGACCGCGGCCGACTTCGCCATCCTCGAGGCGGGCGTGACGAGCGAGGAGACCTACGTCCAGCAGGGCCTCTACTGGGCGACCGGCCACCTGCCGATGCTCACCTACGTCGCCAAGACCTACCACCCCGACCTGCTCATGGTCGGCTTCCCGACGACGGACGAGTTCCAGCACCAGTTCCTCGGCCTCGTCAGCCCCAAGCTGCCCGGCGGCGCCGCCAACCCGGCCTACGACGACGTCGACCTCAACGGCGTGCCCGACGGACGCGTCGCCGCCCGGGAGAGCTTCCTCCGCCAGGCCTACCAGGGCGCCGACGCCACCCTGACCCTGGCCCGCAGCCTGATGAAGGACGACCCGACGACCTTCGTCTCGTCGGACCACGGCTTCGCGCCGCAGTTCCTGGCCATCGACGCCAGCAAGGTGCTCGTCGACCTGGGGCTCCTCTCGACGCCCCAGACCTCCAACTGCCGACCCGCCTCGGGCGAGACGATCGGCAAGGCCAAGGCCTGCTGGGCCGGCGGCACCGTCCAGGTCTACCTCAACCTCGCCGGACGCGACCCGGCCGGCGGCGGGCTCCAGCAGGTCGCCGCGGCCGACGAGGCGACGACGGTGGCCCAGATCAAGGCCGCCTACCTCGCCCTCTCGGACCCGAACGACTGGACGCACGACAGCCAGCCCGAGGGCTGGAAGGTGATCGACCGGGCCTTCACGAAGGCCGAAGCGCGGTACATCCCGAACGGCCCGGGCAGCACGGCCGACATGGCCAACCCGACCCGCACGGGTGACCTGGTCGTCTTCTCGTACCCGCCGTACCAGTTCGACGCGGCGACGCCGGGGACGCTCATCGCGGCCTCGCACTTCTTCGGCCAGCACGGCTACGTGCCGGACGTCCAGGACCTCGCGGCGAACGTCAACATGCGGGCGACCTTCCTCGCCGGCGGCGACGGCATCGCCAAGGGCCAGGTGACCGCCAGGACGATCGACCTGGCGCCCACCCTGTCGTTCATCCTCGACATCCCCGAGCCCCAGCACAGCCAGGGCAGGGTGCTGCTCGACGTCCTCAAGGGCGGCGACCGCTACAAGCCGATCTCGATCGTCGGGCTGACCGACTTCCACGGCCAGCTCGATCCCAGCACCCTTCCCTTCGACACGATCAACACCTCCGTGGGCGGCGCCTCGTACCTGGGCACGATGTTCGACGAGGAGCTCGCGTCGCTGCCCGGTCGCGGGCTCATCCTGGCCGCCGGCGACAACGTCGGCGCGTCGCCGGCCAACTCTGGCCTGCTCCAGGACCGCCCCGCCATCGACGTCGAGAACGCCTGGGGCCTCGACGCGACGTCCCTCGGGAACCACGAGTTCGACTACGGCATCGCCCGCCTCCAGCAGCACATCGCCCGAGCCGCCTTCCCGTTCCTCGCCACCAACGTGATCGACGACGGGACCGGGAAGCTGCCGAGCTGGCTGCAGCCCTCCAAGGTCTTCACGATCAACGGCGTCAAGGTCGGCGTCATCGGCGCCGAGCTGAAGGAGACGCCGGAGCTCGTGTCGGCCGGCGCGACCGCAGGCCTCACCTTCGGCGACGAGGCCGCGGCCATCAAGGCCGAGTCGCAGCGGCTCAGGGCCCTCGGCGTCAAGGTCCAGGTGGTGGTCATCCACCAGGGGACGGCGAGCGGCGTCAACGCCGTGGGCAACAGCCCGGCCGTCGCCTGGGATGGCCCGATCCTGGCCATCGCCGACCAGCTCCAGGACACGACGGTCGACGCCATGATCGTCGGCCACACCCACCGCATCGCCAACTTCATGCAGGGCCGGATCCTCGTGACCGAGGGCTACAACGCCGGCATGAGCTACTCGGTCCTCCAGCTGATGGTCCAGGGCGGCGACGTCGTGTGGGCCGGTGGGGCGACCCGGGTGGCCAGGAACCTGGGCGTCGCCAAGCGGGCCGACGTCCAGGCCATCATCGACGACGCCAACGCCCAGACCGCTGTCCTGCGCAACCAGGTCATCGGCACCCAGCAGCTCGACATCAAGCGCGCCCCGACCCGCCTCTTCGAATCGGCCATGGGCAACCTCGTCGCCGACGCCATGCGGGCCAAGTACCCGAGCGTCGATGCCGCCTACACCAACTCGGGCGGTCTCCGCGCCGACCTGAACTGCTCACCGCCCAGCGCGGGCGAGCAGCCCTGCGAGATCACCTGGGGAGAGATGTTCGCCGTGCTGCCGTTCGGCAACCGGACCGTCATCGAGACGCTCACCGGGGCCCAGCTGGAGCAGGCGTTCCTGAACGGCTTCTCCCCGAAGTGCAACCCGAACATCGCCACCGGCCGCTTCCCCCAGATCTCCGGCCTCACCGTGCAGTACCACTGCAACGGGACCTCGCCGGTCGTGGACGGCATGTGGAAGGCGCCGAACGGGGTGGGTGGCACGCTCACGCCGATCGGGCCGGCCGACACCGTCCGGTTCGTGACCAACGACTTCATGTACACCGGCGGCGACGGGTACACCGCCTTCACCCAGGGCACCAACGTCCTCCAGCCGGGCGACGACCTCCTCCAGGTCGCCATCGAATACGTCACCGCGAACTCGCCGGTCGGGCCCGTCGTCGACGGGCGGATCAGCGGCCCCTAGCCACCGCTCCAGCGCGCGTCCCCACGGGGGCCGGCTCCTCCGGGAGCCGGCCCCCGTGCGTCCGGGGCCCGCTCCCGGCCGCACGTCGGGGCCGGGCCCGCCGGGCGCCCGGGACGGCTGGCCCGCCGCCCTCCTGCTATCCTCCGCCCGTGCCGTTCGACATCATGGGCGTCCGCATCCCCACCCTTCAGCAGGAGAACGTCGCCATCCGCTGCCGCGGCTGCGGCGGCGTGATCGAGGGCACCCCGTTCCGGGTCAACGTGATGGACATCACCGCCACCGAGGTTGCCCAGACGTGGGCGGGGTCGACGCCCATCAACCCCGGCCCCTACCAGCTCCACCCCGATCCCGCCTGCGCCCGGGCCTGGATGCGGGCGCGGGACTACCTGTTCTGCCGCCTGTCGGCCGTCCGCGAGATCATGCGCCCCGTCGTCGTCCCGGGCGACGAGCCGCGACTCGGCCTGTGCGACGGGCTCCACCGGGACGACCACCAGCTCGTCCCCGCCTGAGGCCGGCCCGCTTGCGGCGGGCCCCGAGGTCAGCCCGACGTGTCCGTCGCCCTCCCCGCCGCCACCTCGCTGATCGCCCTGTTCTTCGCCGTCGCCCTCCTCGACCAGTGGCGCGAGCGACGCCAGCCGTTCCAGGCCGTCTGGGCCCTGGGGATGCTCTTCTTCGGCCTCGCCTCCGGCTGCGAGGCGGTGGCCGGGGCGTCCGGCTGGAGCGAGCCCCTCTACCGGACGTGGTACCTCACCGGTGCGGTGTGGACGGCCGGCTGGCTGGGCCTCGGCACAGCCTTCCTGCTGGGGCGGACGCGGTTCGGCTACGCCTTCGCCCTGAGCCTCTTCCTGGCCGGGCTCTTCACCTTCCTGACCCAGCGCCGGTACGAGTACCCGGGCGCCGGATCGACGCCGATCCTCTACTTCATCGCGGCCGGGATCCTGGCCGTTGCGATCGCCGTGGAGACCTACTTCCAGAACGAGCGCTGGCCGCGGATCGCCGCGCTCGCGGTGGCCGGGGCGACGCTGCTCAGCGTCGGAATCATGGTCACCACGTCCCTCCCCGCGCCCGGCTACGCGGTCGACCCCGCGACGGGCGTCCCTACCGCCGAGCTCTTCCCCGGAAGCCTCCGCCTCCTGACGCCCTTCCTCAACGTAACGGGCGGGCTGAGCCTTGCCCTGGGGGCCATCTTCTCGGCCTACGTCTTCATGCCCAAGCGCCGCATCCTGGCCTACTCCCTCGACCCCGGCCAGAAGGGCGACGAGTTCCTGTTCAACCTGGCCATCTCGGCGGTGGCCTTCCCGGTCAACTTCGTGGCCTCGCTGCCGGGCGCCGTCCGGGCGTTCGCGGCGGGCCGCCTCCACAGCCGCGTCGCGGCCACCATCCTCATCGCGATCGGCGCCTTCATGGCCTCCTCCGGAGACGTCCTGCAGCGCTTCGGCAACACCGACTTCTTCTACCTCGGCAAGTTCCTGGCGGTGATCTTCCTGTTCGTGGGCTTCCTGGTCAGCGTCGAGGCCTTCGCCGAGCTCCGGGTGCCCTTCACGCGGGTGGTGCTTCGCCATCGCAGCCCCGACCCGGGCCCGCCCGCCTCCGCCGCCGGGCCCGTCGACTCCGTCCCCTGAGCTCCGCCCGGGGCGCCGCCGGGGGGACGGCCGCGGTCGCAGTCGCGGCGTGCCTGTTCGGAACGCTCGGCCCGGCGTCGCGGGCCGCCTACGACGCCGGCCTCACGCCGCTCGCCTTCTCCCTCTGGCGGGCCGCCGTCGGTGCCGTCGCGCTGGGCGCGCTCCTGGTGTACCTCCACGCGCGCGGTCGGGACCGGGTCCGCTGGCTCGCCCTGCCGCCGCGGGCCATCGCCGCCCTCGTGCTCGCCGCGGGAACGAGCCTCGTCCTCAACCTGGCTGTCTTCTCGGCCTTCGAGCGGACGAGCATCGCCGTCGCGCTCCTCGGCTTCTACACGTACCCGGCCCTCGTCGCCGGGGCGGCGGTCGTCCTCGGCGAGGAACGGCTCACCCGTACGCGCGCGGCGGCCCTCGCCCTGGCCCTGGCCGGGATGGCGGTCGTGGTGCTCGGCGGCGGGATCGGCGGCCACCTGGACGCGCTCGGGCTCGGGCTGGCCCTCCTCGCGGCCGCGATGCAGGCCCTCTACGTCCTGCTGGGGCGGAGCGGCTTCCGGGCGATCCCGTCCGAGGAGGCCACGTTCGGGGTCGTGGGCGGCACGGCGATCGGGTTCCTGGCCCTGGCCGTGACGACGGGCGCCGGCGACGTCGCCATGCTCCCCGTCCGCGATCCCGGGGCGCTCCCGGCCCTCCTGTGGGCAGGCGTCGCCGGGGCCGCCGTCCCGGCGCTCCTCTTCCTGATCGGGATCCGCGGCATCGGCCCGACCCGCGCCTCCATCGTCGCCCTCCTCGAGCCCGTGTTCGGGACCCTCCTGGCGGCGCTCCTCTGGGCGAGGGGCTCGGCCCGATCCAGGTCACGGGCGGGATTCTCGTGCTGGCCGGCGCGGGGCTCCTCCAGCGCGGCGGCGAGGACGCCGAGCCGCACGAGGCCGCCAGCGGCGCCGCCTGAGTCGGACCGGCGCCAGGAGCGCGGCGCCCGGCGTCACGCCGGGGCGACCGGAGCCGTCCAAGGGGAGGCGTGGGGCGGGGGCCCGGGACCCCGCCGCTATACTGGCTGCAATCCCCGCGGGGCTCCGGGCCCATCCGAACCCCCTCACGACCGAGGTCCGATGCGCGTCCGCAAGGCCGTCTTCCCCGCCGCCGGGTGGGGCACCCGCTTCCTGCCCGCCACCAAGGCCCAGCCCAAGGAGATGCTGCCCCTCGTCGACCGGCCGATCATCCAGTACGCCGTCGAGGAGGCCGTCGCCGCCGGGATCGAGCAGGTCATCATCGTCACCTCCAGCCAGAAGCGGGCGATCGAGGATCACTTCGACCTCAACTACGAGCTCGAGCACCTCCTGGAGGAGCGGGGCGAGATCGAGCGGCTCCGCCAGATCCGCCACATCAGCGACCTCGCCCAGATCGCCTACGTCCGCCAGAAGGAGCAGCTCGGCCTCGGCCACGCCGTCCTCATGGCCAAGGAGCTGGTCGGGCACGAGCCGTTCGCGGTCATCCTCTCGGACGACGTCGTCGTCGGCCAGCGGCCGTGCATCGGGCAGCTCATCCACGCCTACCACCAGACCCACGGCTCGGTCGTGGCGGTGATGGAGGTGCCCCGCGAGGAGACCCCGCGCTACGGCGTGATCGGCGGGGAGCAGGTCGAGGGCTACGGGGGCCGCCTCTGGAAGGTGGACCGCCTCGTCGAGAAGCCGCAGCCCGAGGACGCGCCCTCGAACATGGCGATCATCGGCCGCTACATCCTGACGCCCAAGATCTTCGACAAGCTCGAGCAGACGCCGCGCGGCGCCGGGGGAGAGATCCAGCTGACCGACGCCATCGAGGCCCTGATGGAGGAGCAGCCGGTCCACGGCTACGCCTTCGAGGGGACCCGCTACGATGCCGGGACCACCATGGGCTGGCTGAAGGCCTCCGTGGAGCTGGCGCTGGCTCGCCCCGACTTCGGCTCCGAGTTCGCGGACTACCTCCGCGGCCTCGAGCTCTAGGCAGCGGGAAGCGACCGCGGGCCGGCAGGGGAGAGAGCGAGGAGTGGCAGCGCTCGGCGACGTGCTCGGCGGCCGGTACCGGCTCGTCGAGCTCCTCGGCCAAGGCGGGATGGCGACCATCTATCGCGCCACCGACGGCCAGCTCGGCCGCGAGGTCGCCGTCAAGGTCCTGCGTCCCGACTACGGCCGCGACCCCGACTTCGTCGCCCGATTCAAGCAGGAGGCCCAGTCTGCGGCCTCCCTCAGCCACCCCAACATCGTCGCCGTCTACGACTTCGGCACCGACGCCGACGGTCCCTACATCGTCATGGAGCTCGTCGACGGGGAGGACGTGGCGACGCTCCTAGCCCGGAACGGCCCGCTCCCGCCGCGCCAGGCGGCCGGCCTCGCAGCGGAGGTGGCCCACGCCCTGACCGCCGCCCATGCCCGCGGGATCGTCCACCGCGACGTGAAGCCGGGGAACATCCTCGTCTCGGCCGACGGACGGGTGAAGGTCACGGACTTCGGCATCGCCCGGGCCTGGGCCGACGCGCGCCTGACGCTGCCCGGCGTCACCCTCGGCTCCGTCCACTACTTCAGCCCCGAGCAGGCGCTCGGCGAGCAGGCGACCGAGGCGTCCGACATCTACAGCCTCGGCGTGGTCCTGTACGAGCTCCTCACCGGCCGGCGCCCGTGGGAGGGCGACAGCGCGGCGTCCGTCGCGATGGCCCGCATCGCGGCACCACCGCCCCTCGTCTCGGCCGTCCGACCCAGCGTGCCGCCGACCCTCGAGGCGATCGATCGGCGGGCTTTGAGCCCGGAGCCGGCGGCCCGCTTCGCCAGCGCACGGGCGATGGCCGACGCCCTCGAGGCCTTCCTCGCCGACGGCGCACCGCAGCCCGCGGCACCGGCTCCAGGGGCCCGGCCGGCCGGCGTCCCGTCCGTGGCGCGGGCCGTGCCAGCCCCCGCCCCCGCCCCGCCGGTCCGCGTCGCGGCGGCCTCCGCAGCCCCCGCCGCCCCGTACCCGCCGGACGCCTATGTCGGTCCACCCGACCGCCCGCGCACCGATCGGCCGGCGCCGTCGAGGTACGTCGCGCCGCCCCCGCCCGACACGCCGGACGACCGCGATGACGAGGGTGGCACGAGCGGCTGGACCTGGCTGGCCGGCATCCTCGGCCTCGTCATCCTCGTCGCCGTCGGCTTCATCGGCTTCCGCCTGCTCACCGCCAACGGGCCGGCCGCGACGCCCGGACCCGGGATGGTGACCCTGCCATCGTTCGTCGATCTCTCCCTCGACAGCGCCACCGCCACGGCGCAGCAGCTGGGCATCGTCCTCGAGCCCTCGTACGTCAAGCGCAACGACAAGGCCGAGGGCACGATCGTCGGGCAGGACCCGTCCGCCGGGAACCAGGTGGAGCAGGGCTCCACGGTGAAGGTCACGGTGGTCTCCGGCAAGGAGATCACGGTCGTGCCCAACCTCGTCAACCTGCCCGAGAACGAGGCGATCGCGGCGATCCTCGCCGCGAAGCTGACCGTCGGCGTGCGCACCGACGACTACGACCCGGTCATCCAGGACGGTTGGGTCATCGGCCAGACCCTGAGCGCCGGCATCGAGACGGTGACCGGCACGCCGATCGACTACGTCGTCTCGAAGGGCCCTGAGCCGTCGCCGAGCCCCACCCCGAGCCCCACCCCCAGCCCGACGCCGGAGCCGACGGCGACGCCGACCCCGGAGCCGACCGCCGCACCGACGCCCACGATCCAGCTCGTCATCGTCGGGACCTACATCGACCTGACGGTCGCGGATGCGAAGTCCCAGGCGACCGCCCAGGGGCTCGTCATCCAGTGGCAGGGCGCCTCGCCGGCAGACAGCGACGTCGTGACCGCCCAGAGCCCGGGCCCCGGCGCTGGCGTGGTCGCCGGCTCGGTGATCATCCTCGCCGCGAGCCCGCCGGCACCGCCAACGTAGCGCCCTCCCCTGGGACGGGCGCGGACCGGCACGATCAGCCCTTCGGGTCGGCCCAGATGCCGCCGGGCACGGCGAACGCCGGCCCCAGCGGGTCGACGACGGGCACCGCCTCGGGGCCGACGACGCGGCCGGGGCGGATGGGACGCCAGCAGCCCCGGAGCTCGTCGCCGCGCAGGGGGATCGCCTGCGGATCGAGCCCGCACGTGCCACCGATGGCCGGGGCGACGGACCGGCGGTAGTGGACGCACGTGGCGCAGCTCGTGCTGGAGCGGCGGCACACCCAGCAGCGGGCCGCCTCCGGTTGCGGCGTCCGGCAGTGCGGGCAGCACCAGTTCGCCATGCCCCGATGGTAGCTGCGGCCCGCCCCCCTGTCGAGCGGTTTCGCACGCTCGTCGAACGGGTGATCGAGGCGAACGGACGGTCGATCGGGGGCGCCCGGCGAGGCGGGCCCAAGGCCCGGAACGCGTTGCCCCCCGGACGGCGGCGGCCGCCGGGCGACGCCTACGGGATGATCGTGATCGAGATCCGGCCCGAAGCCTCGCCGAAGTCCGTCGTGCTCACGAAGGCGGTCCCCAGGCCGCTCCCCTCGGTGGCGCCGGCCGGGATCGTCGTCGCGAAGACGGCCGTCCCGGACTCGTCGGTGACCTCCTCGCCGGTCAGGGCGGTGACGCCGGGGATCGTGAGCGTGAAGGTGACGGTCTCGCCGACCATGGGGTTGCCGTCGGGGTCGGTGACCTGGGCCCGCAGCTGGATGTTCCGCGGCAGCTTCGCCGCGCTGAGCCGATAGGCGGACGCGCCCAGCGCGACGGCCAGAACGCCGGAACCCTGGCGGACCGAGAGAACGGCCGTCCCGACGTTCCCCGCGGGGTCCGTCACCGTCAGGGAGATGCCGTTCACCCCCGCCCGGAGCGGGATCTCGAGGGTGAAGGCGCCGCCGCTCACGGCGGTGGTCGTCGCGGCCGCCCCGGTGGCCTCGTTACGGGCGACCACGGTGGCCCGGGTCTGGGTCTTGCCGGTGATCGTGACGGTGGGGCCGTTGATGATCGCTCCGTCCTCCGGCGCGGTCACCGTGATCTTCGGCTTCGAGGTGTCGAGCACGAACGTGATCGCCGGCGAGCTCGCGCTCTCCCCGCCGGGCCCGACCAGCGTCGCTGACACGTCGTTGCGACCCACCTCAAGGGGGAGGTCCTCCACCACGAACGTGGGCGTCTGGCCGACCGGGACGTCGCGCACGGCCACCGGCTCCTGGTCGGGCAGGGCGACATAGACGCGGACGGCGTAGTCGCTGCGGCCAACGGCCTCGGTCGGCACGGTTCCGGTGAAGGTCACCGTCGGCTGGTTCGTGTACGCGGTCTCCGGCGCGGCGAGGGAGGGGGCCGACGGGACGGGGACGAGGCTCTGGCTGGGGACGGGCGTGGCGAAGACGATGTCGGTGACCCCTCCCAGGGCACTTCCGAGCGTCGCCACCACGCGGGGGAGCAGGCCGGTCACCGTGCTGGTCACGACGACGGCGAGGGCGACCACGGCGACGACCAGGGCGATCCGCGCCGCCGGCGGCATCCCTCGGGCCGGCTCCGGGATGCGCGGGCCGGTCGTCCTGGAGATGGCCGCCGTACGCCGCGGCACGGGCGGCAGCTGGCGAGGCCGGCCAGAGGATGGGGGACGGGGTCGGACCTGGCTGGGCCGATCGCGGCGGGAGGACATCGGGCGCATTGTCGCACGGCGGCCTGCCGGGCCCGCCGCGTGCGCCCCGCCGCGCGGCCACGCGTCTTGCGACCGTGGCGGTCCGGTGTACGCTGGGGCCGTGCGCGCACGTTCCGAGACGTGTGCACGAGTGAGGGCGGGCGTGGAGCAGCGGGAAGCATCGCGGAGGGGAGCGACACCGGGCGTGTCCGCCCGCGTGCCCGGCCGCCACCCTCCCGGAAGCGGCCAGGTGCAGGCCGCGGCCTCGGGGACGACGCGCCCGGTGATCGGCATCGGGGCGGGGACGCGCCCGACCGCGCGGCTGTCGCCCATCGTCACCGGCGGCGCACAGGCGGTGGGTCCCGGGATCCGCTCCGACGGCGGCGACGGAGCCCGGCCGGCGGCCCTGCGGTCGATGCCCCCGCCCTCGCCGCGCCCGATGCATCCAGCCATCGCCCGAGTGCGGTCCCCGCTGGGGGTCCCTCCCACCGCCCTCCAGGCGGCGACTGCGGCCGCGCGGCGAGGCATGGCGTCGACGGCGGCGGGAGGCGCGAGCGCGACGGCCGGCCCCGCCGGCGCGGGTCGGTTCGCCTTCGGGATGCCCAGCCTTCGCCGGAACGTCTGCCCCCACTTCTTCATGACCGGCTCGCGCGGGGCGATTCCCATCCAGGCGCCGCACCTGCTGAAGGCCCTCGTGCGCCAGGAGACGAACGTGTCGCGCTGCCAGCTTCGCGGCGGGGTCCACATGGAGCAGGGCTACGTCAACGACGTCTGCCTGTCGGCACGCTTCAACCAGTGCGTCTTCTACGAGGACGACCTGTCGCGGTGACGCCGCCGGACCCGGCCGAGGCCGAGGTCGCGCTCCCGGGCCGGCGTCCCGCCACCTTCGCCGAGGCGGTCGGCGCGCTCCAGGCGCGCGGTCATTTCGGGATCCGCCTCGGCCTCTCCCGCACGCGCGCGCTCCTGCGGGCCCTCGGCAGCCCGGAGCGCCAGGTCCGCGGTGCCCTGATCGGGGGCACCAACGGCAAGGGCAGCGTCGTGGCCCTCGTCTCCTCCTGCCTGGCGGCGGCCGGCCTGCAGGCCGGGGACACCCCCAAGCCGCACCTCGTGACCTACCGCGAGCGACTCCGGATCGGCGGCCGGCCGATCGGCGCCGACGACTTCACCGCCCTCGTGGGCGACGTCCTCCCGCTCGCCGATGCGGTCGCCCGTCGCCACGGTCCGCCCACCGAGTTCGAGCTCATGACCGCCCTCGCCTTCGCCTGGTTCGAGAGGCAGGCCATCGACGTCGCGATCGTCGAGGTCGGCCTTGGCGGCCGCCTCGACGCGACCCACGCCTGGGACGGCGGCGTGGCCGCGATCACGAACGTCGACCTCGACCACACCGAGTGGCTCGGTCCGACGATCCCCGCGATCGCGCGCGAGAAGGCGGCGATCATCATGTCAGCGGACCGCGCCGTGAGCGGGGCCTCCGGCGCGGCGGCCGCGGTGATCCGGCGGCGCGCCCGGCGGGTGGGAGCCACGCTCGTCGAGCCGCTCCCGGCCCGCGTGCTGGCGATGGACCGCGCCGGCCTCCTCGTCGACCTCCCGCGGCTCGGCACGACGCGGGTCGGCTTGCTGGGCCGCCACCAGGCGGCCAACGTCGCCGTCGCCGACGCCGTGCTCGACGCGCTCGACGCGGCGGGCATCGCCGCCGTGCCGTCCGTCGCACGGCGGGCAGGCTACGCGGCCGCACGCTGGCCGGGACGCCTCGAGCTCCTCGACGTGCCCGGCGCCGGACCCGGCGGGGCATCGGCCGAGGTCCTCCTGGACGGGGCCCACAACCCGGCCGGCGCGGCCGCCCTGGTGGCCGCGCTCGACGAGCTGCGCCCCCTGCTGAAGGAGCCGGGCGACCGGCGTCGGCCACCGGCGCCGCTGACCCTCGTGCTCGCGATCATGGGCGACAAGGACGTGGACGGGGTGCTCCGGACCCTGGCCGCGGCCCGGTCCGTGGCCGGCGCGCGGGTCGTCGCCACGGCGGTGGCCGGGTCGCGGGCCCTGCCCGCCGAGGCGCTGGCCGCGCGGTGGCGCGCCGTCGCCGGGCCGGAGGGCGGGCCGATCTCGGTGGTCCCGGATCCCGCGGCGGCGGTCTCCGAGGCGGTGACCGGCTCCAGTGGGCCGGTCGTCGTGGCGGGCTCGCTCTACCTCGTCGGGGCGGCGCGCGCATCGCTCGTCGACGACCCGGACCTGCGCGACCCGGTGTAGAGCGTACGATCGCCGCGATGCCGCCCGCTGATCCGCCCCGCCCGCCCAGGACGCCAGTCGAGCGCGCGATCCCCCCCGAGCGGGGGGTGGTGCCGCCCGACCCGGCCCGGGGCGGCGGCGCCTCGACGCCGTCGTTCGCCGCGCCGGCCGGCAGCCGGGTGGGGATCCCCGGCCCACCGGAGCCGCTCGAGATCGGCCCCCGGACGTTCACCTGGGGCCGCCGCACCTTCGTGATGGGGATCCTCAACGTCACCCCCGACTCGTTCTCCGGCGACGGCCTGCTGGCCGACGCGGGAGAGCCCGTGGCCATGGCCGTCGCCGTCGCCCGGCGGATGGTCGACGAGGGCGCCGACCTCCTGGACGTCGGGGGCGAGTCGTCCCGTCCGGGTCACGACCCGGTCGCGGCGGCCGACGAGATCGCCCGGGTCGTGCCCGTGATCCTGGCCCTGCATCGCGAGCTGCCGGGCGTTCCGCTCTCCGTGGACACGACGAAGCCGGCCGTGGCCGAGGCCGCCATGGCGGCCGGGGCGCACCTCATCAACGACGTGTGGGGCGTCGCCGAGGGCGACGGCCTCGCCCGCGTCGCCGCCGATCACGGGGCACCGCTCGTGCTGATGCACAACCGGGCGGAAGCCCGCTACACGGCCCTCCTGGCCGAGATCGTCGCCGACCTCCAGCGCGCGATCGAGCGGGCCGTCCGCGCCGGCGTCCCCTGGGAGCGGCTGATCGTCGATCCCGGCTTCGGCTTCGGGAAGGCGCCCGCCCACAACCTCGCCCTCCTCGGCGAGCTGCACGTCCTGCGGTCCCTCGGCCGGCCCGTCCTCCTGGGGACCTCCCGCAAGTCGACCCTGGGGAAGGTCCTCGACCTGCCGCCGGAGGAGCGGGTCGAGGCGACCACCGCCACGACCGTGCTGGGCGCCGCGGCCGGCGTCGACATCGTCCGCGTCCACGACGTCCGGGCCAACGTCCGGGCTGCCCGGATGGCCGACGCCATCGTCCGCGGCTGGCGCCCGCCGGGCTGGGAGGGTGGCGGATGAGCGACCGGATCGAGCTCCGGGCGATGCGCTTCGAGGGCCGTCACGGAGCCCTGCCGTTCGAGGCGGAGGAGGCCCAGCCATTCGGGGTGGACGTCGTCCTCGAGATCGACCTCGCGCCGGCCGGCGCCGCCGACGACCTGGGGCTGACGGTCGACTACGGGGCCGTCTTCGCCATCGCCCGGGCGGTCGTCGAGGGCCCGCACGTCGCCCTCCTCGAGGCCCTCGCCGAGCGGATCGCGGCGGCCGTGCTGGCCTCGCACGCCGAGGTTTCGGCCGTCACCGTCCGGGTCCGCAAGCTGCGGGCTCCGCTTCCCGGCCGCCTGGCCTGGGCCGGCGTGGAGATCCGCCGGGCCCGGTAGCGGGAGCCGGGCCCGGCGGCGGGTCGGTCCTACAGCGAGGCGGGCCGGGTACCCAGCGTCAGGGTGAGCATCAGCTTCTGGCCGTTCCGCAGGACGTCGAGGGCGACCGTCCGGCCCGGGGCGTACTGGGTCAGGACGTCGTCGAGGGGGCTGTGGGCGTCGATGGTGATCCCGTCGACGGCGACGACGATGTCCCCGTCCTTCAGGCCGGCCGCCGCCGCCGGGCTGCCGGCGACGATCGGATCGACCTTGGCGCCGGAGCTGTCGACCGCGCTGATCCAGGCGCCCTGCTCGACGGGGAGCTTGTTCTCGCCGGCGATCGTCGGGGTCAGGGAGACGTACCGGATCCCGATCCACGGCCGAGCCAGCTTCTGGCCGGCGAGCGCCTGCTGCATGATCGGGCGGGCGATGTTGATGGGGATGGCGAAGCCGATGCCCTCGGCCGTCTGGGCCACCGCGGTGTTGATGCCGACGACGTTGCCGCCGGAGTCGAGCAGCGCTCCGCCGGAGTTGCCGGGGTTGATGGCCGCGTCGGTCTGGATGAGGTTGCGGATCACCGTGCCGTCCTGGACCTGGATCGTCCGCCCGAAGGCCGAGATGATCCCCGAGGTGACCGAGTTTGTGTAGGTCCCCAGCGGGCTGCCGATGGCGATCGCCAGCTGGCCGACCTTCATCGTCGACGAGTCGCCGATCGGGGCCGTCGGGAGCCCGGTCGCGTCGACCTTGACGATGGCGAGGTCCGTCAGGGTGTCGATCCCGTAGACCTTGCCGTCGAAGGTGCGGCCGTCGGCGAGGCTGACGGTGAGCGTCTGGGCGCCCTCGGCGACGTGCTTGTTGGTGATGATCCAGCCGTTCGAGTCGAAGATGACCCCGGAGCCGACGCCCGACTCGGGGATGCTGAAGAACGGATCGTTGGGGTTCTGGGCCGCGCCGGTCACCGAGATCGTCACGATCGCCGGCGAGACCTTCTCGGCGGCGCGGGTGATCGCGGAGCTCTCGTCGATCGCGACCGGCTGGGCCTGGGTCGTCTGGCTGCCCTGGCCCACCGGGGTGACGGTCGCCACGACCCGGTGGAGCGCCCCCGTCGCGTCGAGGATGCCGTACGTGCCGAGCGATCCGAGGATCGCCGCGCTGAGCGAGGCGGCCACGACCACGCCGAGCGCACCGCCGCGCCGGCCGGGCATCCGAGCCGCAGCGCCACTGGCGCCCGGCCCGCCCGGCCCGCTGCCCGCACCGGACTCCGGCTCGTACCAGTGGCCGGGCGTGGGCGGGGCGACGTTCTCGGCGTCGGTCTCGGCCGCGACGTCGGCCCAGGCGGGTCGGCGCTCGGCTGCCGGCGAGTAGACGACGGGCTGGGTCGGCGCGTCGAGCGCGACGGGCTCCGCCGCCGGCGGCTGGGTCTCCGGGGGCTCGAGGGGTGGCTGGGGAGCCTGCCCGAACGGCGGCTGGGGAGCCTCGCGTGTCGGGTCGAAGGGGTCGGTCATCGGTGTCGTGCTCCGAGGGTGTCCGTGGGTCCGTCCGGACCTGGCCGGCGGCTTGCCTGTCTCTAGGGTTGCGGATCGGAATTGCGGCCGGGGCGCCGTGGCGATGAAGAATTCGTCACAACGCCGCGTCGCCCGTCGGCGCTGCCGTGTCGGACTCTGGCGCCCCGGCCGTCGCCGGCAGCTCCTCGCCGTGGCGCGGATCTCGGGGCAGCGTCACCGTCATCGTCGTTCCCACGCCGACGCGGCTCTCCACGGCGATCCGGCCGCCGTGCATGTCCACGATCGACTTGGCGATGGCAAGGCCGAGACCGCTCCCGGACCCGCGCGCCTCGTTGGCCCGCGAGCCGCGGTAGAAGCGCTCGAAGATGTGGGGGATCTCCGAGGCGTCGATGCCGACCCCGGTGTCGCGCACGACGAGGCGCGCGCCGTCGCGATGGGGCGCGACCTCCACGGTGACCTCGCCGCCGGCCGGGCTGAACTTGATCGCGTTGCCGACGAGGTTGGCGACGACCTGGCCGATCCGCTGCGGGTCGTGGCGCACGCGCACGGGGGACGCCGGCAGCCGGAGCTCGAGATTGACGCCCCTCCGCTCCGCCGCCGGGTCCGCCTGCTGGACCGCCGATTCGACCGTCGAGCGGAGGTCCTCCGGCCGCAGGTCGAGGCGGAGGAGGCCCGACTCCAGCTTCGAGAGCTCGAGGAGGTTCTGGGCCAGCCAGTCCATCCGGTCCAGCTGGCTGCGGCTGGTGGCCAGGAACTCGGCCCGGGTCGTCGGGTCGTCGCCGGCCCTGCCCTGGAGCAGCTCGACGTGCATCCGGAGGGCGGCGAGCGGCGTCCGGAGCTCGTGGGAGACGTCGGCCAGGAAGTCGCGGCTCCGGTCGCGGTCGCGCCTGATGAGGTCGATCGACTCCTCCAGGCGGTCGGCCATGACGTTGAACTGACGGGCGAGCTCGGCGACCTCCGAGTAGGAGGACTCGAGCTCTGCCGCCGGGACGCGGCCGGACAGGTCGCCCGCGCCGATCAGGCGCGTTGCCTCGCCCAGGCGGCGGAGGGGCAGGGTGAAGCGGGCCGCGAGATAGGCCGAGACGATCAGCGCGGCCAGCAGCGCCCCGAGCGCGGCGATGGCGATGAGCCCGGTGATGGTACCGAGCGTGGAGGCCCGCGTCGTGTACGGATTGGCCAGCACGGCCGCCACGCCCCACGGGTCGCCGAAAGCGCCGCCGGACACCGGCCCGAAGGCATCCGCAGCGGTGAACGGCTCGCGGGCCTGTCCGGGCTCGGGCTCGGCCGTCAGCTCCCGCGCGAAGGTCCCGCCGAGGGACGGCGTGACGATCGTCCGCCCGTCGCTCGTCTGCGTCGCGCCGCCGATCTGGATCTGGACGTCGGCGAGCGCGACCTGATCCGACAGGAAGCGCATCACCCCGTCGCTCCCGATGGCGGCCGCGACCTGCGGGCTGAGCGTGTTCCCCGCCCCCACCACGGTCCCGGTCGGGCTCGAGGCCTGGGCGACGATCACCACCATGCGGACGACCTGGAGGGCGCGCGCGTCGAGGGCAGCCTGCTCCTGGTCGCGGAAGTACGAGTCGAGGCGGTTGACGACGATGGCGGCGACTGCCAGCAGCGAGAGGGCGACGACGGCCACGAAGGTCAGCGCGAGGCGCGCCTGGAAGGTGCGTCCCCCAAGGGGCGCGGGAGCGGCGCCTGGAGCCGTCTCGGGTATCCCGTCGCGCCCGTGGATCCCGGCGCCCGGGATGGCGGCTCCGTCGCGCTCGCCCACGTCAGCGATCGGCGAAGGCGTAGCCGGCTCCGCGGACGGTCAGGACGAAGACCGGCTGGGACGGGTCGTCCTCGATCTTCTCCCGCAAGTGGCTGACGTGGACGTTGATCGTCTTCTCGTCCTGGTCGAGGGCCTCGTAGTCGCGGAGGAGCTCCAGGAGCTCGCCGCGGCTGTAGACGCGGCCGGGCCGGCTCGCAAGGTGGCGGAGGATCTCGAACTCCGTCGGGGTCAGGCTGAGGCGCTTGCCGCCGCGCTGGACGCGCCGCCGCTCCAGGTCGATGACGAGGTCCCGGTGGCGGATCACCCGTCCTCCGGCCGCGTCGGCCAGGTCGCCGTAGGCCCGCCGCAGGAGGGCCCGGATCCGGCTCATCAGCTCGCGCAGCCCGAACGGCTTGGTGAGGTAGTCGTCAGCGCCGAGCTCGAGGCCGATGACCTTGTCGACCTCGTCGTCGCGGGCGGTGAGGACGAGCACCGGCATCTTCGCCCCGGTGCCGCGCAGCCTCCGGAGGGCCTCGAAGCCGTCCATCCCCGGGAGGCGCACGTCCAGCACGACCAGGTCCGGCGCCTGGTGGGTGGCGAACTCCAGGCCTTCCTCGGCCGACCGGGCCACGGTCACCGCGTACCCTTCCTGGGCAAGGGCGTACTCGATCCCGCGGGCGACGGCAAACTCGTCCTCGACGATCAGGATCGTGGCGGCCATGGCGGCGGGATCGTACACCCGCCGCCGGGCGGAGCCGTGATACCCTGCGTCCGATCGGGGGCAAGGCCGCGAGGACGGCCGTGCCGTCGCCCCGGGGTCGCGCCCATCCCGGCGCCGCCGCCGGCGCAGACCTGCCACCACCAGAGGACCATCCATGACCCCCACCCGCCCCGCGCTCGCCGCCGCGCGCCGCACCGTCACGGGCAAGGCCACCGCGCGCCTGCGCCGCGACGGCCTCCTCCCGGCCGTGGTCTACGGCCACGGCCTCGAATTGGCCTCCGTCACGCTCGACGCCCACGAGTTCGAGATCCTGCGCCGCCACCTCGGCGCGAACGCGCTCGTCGACCTCTCGATCGACGGCGCCAAGGCGAAGCCGGTCCTCGTCCACGGCGTCCAGATCCACAAGGTGAGCCGCCGCCCGATCCACGTCGACCTCTTCGCGGTCCGGATGACCGAGGAGCTGACGGTCGACGTCCCGGTCCACGGCACCGGCGAGTCCGAGGCCGTGACGAAGCAAGGCGGGACCCTTCTCAACGCGACGGGCAGCGTCAAGGTCCGGGCCCGGCCCGACCACCTGCCGCAGGCGTTCGTGGTGGACCTGGCCGTCCTCGTCGACTTCGAGGCCGCGATCCACGTCCGCGACCTCGCCATCCCGGCGGGTGTCACCCTGCTGACCGACCCGGACGAGATCGTCTTCAAGGTGGCGCCGCCGCGCGTCCTGGAGGTCGAGGCGGTCCCGGTGGCCGAGGCAGCCGCGCCCGAGGCGGGCGCCGAGCCGGCCGAGGAGACCCCGGAGAGCTGATCGCCGCGCCGATCTCGCGCCCGACCGGCCGACCGGCCGGAGCCGGAGGCGGCCGCCTCAGGACGAAGACGCCGCCGCCCGATCGCCCTCGTCGAGGTCGCTCGTCAGGTACCGCTGGATCGTCGGGCCGATGGCGCGGACGAGGATCTCGAGGGGCGCTGACGCCAGGGGCTCCAGCTTCACGATGTGGCGGGCCATGGCGAGCCCGACCACCTGCGACCCGACGAGGGCCGCTCGCAGGCCGGCGTCGGGGCGGTCCGTCGCCTTCGCCAGGGTCAGGAACGGGCCCTCCGTGATGACCTGGCGGAGCATCGCGGCGGCCACGGCGTCCGTCGTTGCCGACCGGACGAGCCCCAGGATGAGCGGCTGCATGACCGGCGAGTCCCACAGGCCCAGGATGAAGCGGGCCAGGCGCTCGCCGAGCTCCTCGGGCGGCCCCTCGAGGAGCCGCGGGAGGACGGCCGGGAAGTCGACCGGGATCTCCATGGCGGCGACGAAGAGCCGCTGCTTCGTCCCGTAGTAGTGGTGGACGAGGGCCGGGTCGACGGCCGCTCGCGCCGCCACGCCGCGGACGGTCGCCCCATCGAACCCGAGCTCGCCGAAGAGCGCCCTGGCGGCGACGAGGATCCGCTCGCGCGTGTCGCTGGACCCCGGACGGCGCCCGCTTCGAGCCGGCCGCCCGCTGCCGGCCCCGCTCATACCACGTCCCGGCGGATCGTGAGCGAGGCGATCGCGGCGAAGAAGACGGCGACGACCCCCAGCACGGCAAGGTCGAGCTGGAGCGCCGGTGTCGCCAGGTCCGCCCCGGCGATGAAGACCTGGCGCAGGCCGTCGACGGCGTAGCTGAGGGGCATGATCGCGACGAACGGCTGGATGACCTCTGGGAGGCTGCTGACGGGGAAGAGGACGCCGGAGAGGAGGAACTGCGGCACCAGGACGACCGGGATGAACTGGATGATCTGGAGCTCCGTCCGGGCGAAGGTCGAGAGGAAGATCCCGAGGCTGACCGCCCCCAGGGCCGTCACGACCACGACCAGGAAGGCCAGCACCGGGCTTCCCGCCATCGGGACCCCCAGGCCGACCCAGAAATCGGGGAGCGGGCCGATCGACTGCACGTGAAGGCCGGAGAGCACCCAGGTCATGAGGAGCGCGACCTGGATCGTCGCGAAGAGGCCGAAGCCCAGGGCGTACCCGGTGACGACCTCGCCGCGTGCCACCGGGGTCGCCATCAGTCGCTCCAGGGTCCCCCCGGTGCGCTCGCGCAGGAAGCTCACGCCCGTCAGGAGGTAGACGAAGAAGTAGGCGAAGAAGCCGACGATGGCCGGCGCGAAGTTGATGACCGGGTCGGTGCTGGGCGTCCCGTAGAGGGTCGTGTGCTCGATCGTCGGGAGGCTCGTCCCGGTCACCGCCGTCGCCGCAGCCACGAGGGCCCGCTGCACGGCGCCGACCTGGGTCCCCTCGCCGGAGGGATCGAGGCCGTTGGTGAGGATCGTGATCGTCACCGGGGCGCCGGACCCGAGCCCGGCGGGGAGGGTGATGGCGACCGAGGCGGATTCGTCCCTGATCCTGGCCGCGGCCGTCGCAGCGTCGAGGACGACTGTCGCGCTGCCGCCCTGGCCCTCGAAGGCCGAGCCCAGCGCGCTCGCCACCACGAGGCCGGGCGCCCCGGCCTGGTTGACGATGACGGCGTCGACGGTGGGCGTCTCGCCCTCGCGGAGGATGAACGTCACGAGGCCCGTCACGAGGATCGGGGCGATGAACAGGAGGGCGAGGGAGGGGCGGTCGCGCCGGATCTCCTGCACCACCCGCCGGAAGAGGGCCAGGACGCGCCGGGCGCTCATCGGGCCACCTCCCTGTCACCGCCGAGACGGAGGAACGCCTGCTCGAGATCGTCGGTGCCCGCCCGCTCCCGGATCTCGCGACCCGTCCCCCGGGCGAGCACCTTGCCCGCACGGACGAAGAGGAGCTCGTCGCAGCGATCGGCCTCGTCCATGACGTGGCTCGAGACGACGATCGTGGTCCCCGCCTCGACGAGGTCGCGGAAGTGGGCCCAGAACTCGACGCGGAGGAGGGGGTCGATGCCGACCGTCGGCTCGTCGAGGAAGAGGACGGGCGGCCGGTGGACCAGGGCGCAGGCGAGCGAGAGCCGCCGCCGCTGGCCGCCGGAGAGGGTGCTGGCGACGGAGTCGACCCGGTCGGCGAGGTCGACGAGGCCGATCGCCTCGAGCACGGAGTCACGGCCCTGGATGCCGTACGTGGCGGCGAAGAAGCGGGCATTCTCGCCCACGGTCAGGGCCGTGTAGATCCCGTCGCTCTGGGTCATGTAGCCGATCCGGGCAAGCACCGCGCGCGACGGCATCGGCGTGCCCAGGACCTCGGCCCGGCCGTGCGTCGGCCGGGTCAGGCCGGTCAGGAGGCGGATCAGCGTCGTCTTGCCGGACCCGTTGGGGCCGAGCAGCCCGTAGATCCGTCCGGGGGCCAGGTCGAAGCTGACGTCGTCCACGGCCCGGATGGATCCGAACGTCTTGACCAGGCCCACGGCCCGGATCGCCGCGTTCCCCGAGCCCCGCTCCAGGGGGGGAGCCGCCGCCACGGCCATGCGTGTCACCTCTCGACGCGAGGCGGGCGGCGGCCCGTCGTGGCCGCCGGAGTGCCCGATTCATCGCTCGGTGAATGCTACGCCGTGGAACTCACCGCCAGGGGCCGCGACCCGAACGGCACCGGCCGCGACCCGAACGGCACGCCCACTTCGCGTCGAAACGCCCTATCCCGCCCCACCATGGAGGACGAACCTGTGCCCGTAGACCGAGCCGACCCGGCGTCAGGCCGACTCGCGAGCTGGAGTCTGGCGATGGACAGGATCCTCCTGGCGTACGACGGGGGCGAGCCGGCGCGCCGCGCCCTGGAGACCGCGGCGGAGCTGGCGATCGCATTCCGGGCGACCCTGAGCGTGGTGTCGGTGGTGCCCGTCGGCAGCGACGGCACGCCCACCGAGCCCTGGGACGGCGGTGAGGCGCACGCCCGCGAGCTCCACGAGGCCAAGCGAGCGCTCGCGGAACGAGGCCTCGAGGTGGATCTCCTCGAGCCCCTCGGCGACCCCGCCCGGACGATCGAGCGGATCGCCGCCGAGGGCGGCTTCGACACCATCGTCATCGGCTCGCGCGGGCTCAGCGCCCTCGACCGGGTGCTCCGCGGGAGCGTCTCCGAGCATGTCGTGACCCATTCATCCGCAACCGTGGTGGTAACACATTGACGCACCCTGTCGCACCCCCGGACCCGCGCACGCCGCTCCGGGTGGCGTTCCGAGGCCGCTCCCTGCTGGGACGGCCGCTCTACAACAAGGACGCCGCGTTCACCGAGGAGGAGCGCGACTGGTTCGGCCTCCACGGGCTCCTGCCGACGCACGTGATGACCCTCGAGGAGCAGCTGTCGCTGGAGCTGGAGCACGTCCGCCGCAAGGTCGACGACCTCGAGAAGTTCATCGGGCTGGCGGCCCTCCAGGACCGCAACGAGACCCTCTTCTTCCGCCTTCTCGCCGAGAACCTCGAGGAGTTCCTGCCGATCGTCTACACACCGACGGTCGGGCGGGCCTGCCAGGAGTACAGCCACATCCTCCGCCGTCCTCGCGGCGTCTGGATCACGCCGGCCGATGTCGGACGGATCCCCGAGGTCCTCCGCAACGCCTCCCAGACCGAGGTCCGCCTGATCGTCGCGACCGACAACGAGCGGATCCTGGGCCTGGGCGACCAGGGCGCCGGCGGCATGGGCATCCCCGTCGGGAAGCTCGCCCTCTACTCCGCCGGGGCCGGCATCTATCCCGCCTGGACCCTCCCGGTCTCGCTCGACGTCGGGACCGACAACGCGGCGCTGCTGGCCGATCCGATCTACCTCGGCTGGCGCCACCCGCGCCTCCGCGGCCCCGAGTACGACGCCTTCATCGAGGCCTTCGTGCAGGGCGTCAAGGCCGTCTTCCCCCGCGCCGTGCTGCAGTGGGAGGACTTCAAGCAGCACAACGCGATCCGCGTCCTCGACCGCTACCGCGACGTCCTGCCCTCGTTCAACGACGACATCCAGGGGACGGCCTCGGTCGTCCTGGCCGGCATCCTGGCCGGCCTGGCCCACCTCGGCCGGCCGCTGGCGGCCGAGCGGTTCGTCTTCATGGGCGCCGGGGCGGCGGCGATCGGGATCACCCGGCTCGTCCACGCGGCGCTCCGTGACGGCGGCCTCTCGGAGGTCGAGATCCGGCGCTCCACCGCCATGTTCGATACGAAGGGCCTGGTGTACATCGGGCGTCCGGGCCTCGAGGACGACAAGGCGACCCTTGCCCTCGGTGCCGACGACCTGGCGGCGCTCGGCCTGGCGCCCGGCGCCACGCCGGTCGACGCGGTCCGGGCCCTGGGTGCCGGAACCCTCATCGGGACCACCCAGACGCCCGGGGCGTTCACCGAAGAGCTGCTCCGGGCGCTGGCCGAGAGTTGCCCGGCCCCACTCGTCTTCCCGCTGTCGAACCCGACCAGCAGGACCGAGGCGACGCCGGAGCAGGTGGCGGAGTGGACCGACGGGCGGGCCATGTGCGCGACGGGCAGCCCCTTCCCGCCGGTCCAGCGCGGCGGGCGCACCTGCGTCGTCGGCCAGGCCAACAACTCGTTCATCTTCCCCGGCATCGGGCTCGGGGCGATCGTGGCGGGCGCCCGCGTCATTCGCGACGTGGACTTCCTCGTCGCCGCCCGGATGCTGGCCGGCATGGTCGACGAGGACCGCCTCCGCTGCGGAGCCCTCTACCCGCCGGTCGCCGACCTGCGGGCCGTGTCCCGGGCGATCGCCGTCGCGATCGTCCTCGAGATCGGCGCGGTGGACGGGAGCCCGCTGCCGGCCGGGCCGGCCGGCGAGGAGCTGGCCACGGCCGCGGTCGACGCCGCGATCTGGTGGCCCGACTACCCGGTCTACGAGCCCGCCTGACGGGCACGGGCGTGCCGCGGCGAGCCGCCGCCCGTCGCGCATAATCCGGGCGTGCCCCTCGCGGTCCCGCGTCCGATCGAGCCCATGCTCGCGAAGCCCCAGCCGTCCCTGCCCGACGGCGCGGGCTGGGCCTATGAGCCGAAGTGGGACGGGTTTCGCGCGATCGTCTTCCGCGACGGTGACGACCTGCTGATCCAGAGCCGGGACCTGCGGCCGCTCGACCGGTACTTCCCCGAGCTCGAGGCGCCGCTCCGCGCCGCGCTGCCCGCGCGTTCGATCGTCGACGGCGAGATCGTGATCGCCGGGCCGAGCGGCCTCGACTTCGACGCCCTCCTCCTCCGCATCCACCCGGCCGAATCGCGGGTCCGACTCCTCGCCGCCGGGACCCCCGCCAGCTACGTGGCCTGGGATCTCCTGGCCATCGACGACGAGGATCTCCGGGCGCGGCCGTACGCCGAGCGTCGCCGCCGCCTGACGGCGAACCTCCGGGCCGGCGTGCCGCGGGTCCACCTCACCCCGGTGACCGAGGATCGAGCGCTCGCCGCCGACTGGTTCGCCCGCTTCGAGGGCGCCGGCCTGGACGGCGTCATCGCCAAGCGCCTCGACGGCCCGTACGAGCCGGGCAAGCGCGGCTGGGAGAAGGTCAAGCATGCCCGCACCGCCGACGTCGCGGTGGCGGGATTCCGATGGCACAAGGACGAGGGTGGGACCGGGGTGGGGTCGCTGATCATCGGCCTCCACGACGAGGCGGGCACGCTCCACCACGTCGGCGTGGCCTCGGGCTTCTCGGCCGCCCGGCGGCGCGAGCTCGTCGAGGAGGTCGCGCCACTACGCGTCGGTGCCCTCGACGGGCATCCCTGGCGCGACTGGGCCACCGCCGAGCTGGCCGAGGCCGCCTACGGACGTCGCATGCCGGGCGCCCAGAGCCGCTGGAACCGCGGCAAGGACCTGACCTGGGAGCCCCTCCGCGTGGAGCGCGTCATCGAGGTCGCCTACGATCACCTCCAGGGCGACCGGTTCCGGCACGCCACCCGGATGGTCCGCTGGCGCCCGGACCGCACCCCTGCGAGCTGCCGCTACGATCAGCTGGAGGCGACACCGCCGTACGAGCTGGCCGACATCTTCGGCGAGGTGCCCCGGTGACGCGCCGACCGGCCCCGTCTCCGCGCCGGTCGCGCCGCGGTGCCCGGATCGCCACGGCGCTGGGCCTCGTCGTCCTCTTCGCCGCCTGCCTCGTCGCTGGCTGGGCGGTCGCCGATCCGACGGCGTTCGCGGGCGTCATCGGCGGAACCGGCCAGGGCCCCGGGCCGGCCGGCGACCTCGCCCCCGCAGCGTCCGCCGACCTCGCCCCGGGCGCATCGGCGGGCCCGCCCTTGCCCCAGCCGGCTGCCACGCCCGCCCCGCCCACTGCCGCGCCGCCTGCCAGCCCGTCGCCCACCCCGTCCGCGACGCCCGCGCCGGAGGTGGCGCCGGCGACGGCCGCCCGGCTCGACCGGACCCTCGCCAGGGCCCGTTCCTCGCTCCTCCTGCCCGGCGTCGAGGCGACCGTCATCTTCGCCGATGGCTCGACCTGGACGGGGACGGCAGGCTACGCCGACGTCGACGCGGGGCGGACCGTCGAGGCCGGGACACCCTTCGCCATCGCCAGCGTCACGAAGACGTTCACGGCGGCGCTGATCCTGCGCTACGTGGACCGGGGGCTCCTGCGCCTCGACGACCGGCTCGTCCGCTACCTGCCGGATTGGCCGAACGCGAAGGCGATCACCCTCCGGATGCTCCTCAACCACACGAGCGGGATCCCGGACTTCTTCCAGAACCCCAAGTTCGACTCCGCCCTCAACAAGGACCCCGGGCGCTCGTGGACGGCGAGCGAGGTGCTGGCGACGTTCGTCCGGCCCGGGGCGGTCTTCGCGCCGGGGAAGGGCTGGTCGTATTCCAACACGAACTACCTCATCCTCGGCCTCGTCGCGGAGCAGGTGGGCGGAGCTCCCTGGGCCACGCTCGTGCGGCAGGAGCTCCTCGATCCACTCGGGCTCGCCGCCACCTACGTCCAGGACGTGGACGCGCCGCCGGCGACGCCGGCCCGCGCCTACCGGATCATCGCCGGAGCCAGCGGTCCGACCCCCCGTCCACGGACCGACGGATCCGACGTCGTGCCCTTCACCTCGGTCGTCACGGCGGCAGGCTCAGCCGGCGCGATCGCCTCGACGACGCAGGACCTCGCCCGCTGGGCACGTGCCCTCTACGGCGGCCGCGTGCTCACGCCGGCGACCCGGAAGGAGATGCTGACCTTCGTCCGGGCGACCTCGTACGGGTCGATCACGGCCTACGGGCTCGGTGTCAGCCGGGTCAAGTTCGAGGGCCGGACGGCCTACGGGCACACCGGGGCCCTGACGGGGACGCGGGCCGCGATCCGCTACTTCCCGAAGGAGAAGGTGACGGTCGCGGTCCTCTTCAACCGCGAGACCTTCGTGGGCGACGACGTCGTGCGGATCCTGGCCCGCAGCATCTGGCCCGCCGCGAAGCCGTCGCCGTCGCCCTCGCCGACCGCCAGCGCTCGTCCCTCGGTCGCGCCGTGACCGACGGACCGGCGTCCCCACGCGCGCCGACCGCCCTGCTCGTCGTCCTCGCCGCCGTCTTCCTCCTCGTCGTCGGGATCCTCACCTTCGGGATGGGGCTCCTCCTCCTGCTCGGGGGCGCCGTCTTCGACGCGGCGAACACTTACGGGCTCGGCGACTTCGGCGGGCTGGTCGCCGGCTTCGCGCTCCTGGTCGTGGCATGGGCCGTCGTGGAGATCGTCGCCTCGATCGGGATGTTCGGGTGGCGTCGCTGGGGTCGCGTCGCCGGCATCGTCGTGGGGATCGTCGGGCTGGCGCTCACGGGGCCGGCGATGCTCACGGCCCTGGGAGCCGGAGGCGACGACAGCGGGCCCTCGCTCGGCTTCAACCTCGGCCTGGTCGCCGGCTACGGGCTGACGCTGCTCGCCCTGATCGCGGGCGGGCGCCACTTCCGGCCTCGCTAGGCGGAGGGCGGTCGGCGCTCGATCGCGGTCGCACCGGGCCGCTCGTAGCCAGCCCACGGGTCATAGTCCGGGTCGAGGGGCTCCTGGGCGGGGCGCAGCTCCGGCGGCACGTTCTCCAGGTTCACCCGGATCCGGGTCCACGTCGTGGAGCGGCCGCGCATCGCGTCGACGAGCACGTCCGCCGGCCGGAGGTGTGGCCAGGCCTCGGGGTGGCGCGCCTTCCAGCGCTCCAGGCCCGCGACCGCGTCGGCCTGCTTCGCGGCCCTGCCGATCTCGATCAGGGGCTTCGTGCTCATCCGCCGCTTCGATGGCTGGACGCGGGGCGGCTCGTCGAGCGTCCGGGCGTAGTTGGGCGGCCAGGGGGCGTCCCCGAGCCCCTCCGTCTCGTGTCGGGCGGAGAGCTCGAGGAGACCGTCGAGGCGGCCGACGGCCGCGTCGATGCCGTCGTGAGG
Source organism: uncultured Chloroflexia bacterium (assembly GCA_963821235.1). Lineage (GTDB taxonomy): Bacteria > Chloroflexota > Limnocylindria > Limnocylindrales > CSP1-4 > CTSoil-043. Next base: position 482,869 of record CAWGCS010000001.1, on the reverse strand, counting down.
ATCGCCCTGGCGGGCGCACCGGCCGGGCACGGTGCGCAGGGTGAAGGCCGCGGCATCGACCTCCCCGACCTCGTCCCAGCGGACCGGCATCGAGACGCGGGCGTCCGGCCGCGGCCGGACGGAGTAGGCGGAGGCGACGGTGCGGTCCTTGGCATTCTGGTTGTAGTCGATGAAGACGCCGTGCCGCTCCTCCTTCCACCACTTGCTCGTGGCGACGTCGGGGGCGCGGCGCTCGACGTCGCGGGCCAGGGCGAGGGCGGCACGACGAACCTCCGGGAAGGTCCACTCGCGCTCGATCCGGACGTTGACGTGGATCCCGCGATTGCCGGACGTCTTGGGCCAGCCGACGAGGCCGACGTCGGCGAGGGCGTCGCGGACGACGAGGGCGACCCGGCGCACGTCGTCCCAGGGGACGCCGGGGACCGGATCGAGGTCGACCCGCAGCTCGTCGGGGTGGTCGAGGTCGTCGGCTCGGACGGGATGCGGGTTGAGGTCGATGCAGCCAAGGTTGATCACCCAGGCCAGGGCCGCGGCGTCGTCGACCACGATCTCGTCGGCGGTCCGCCCCGAAGGGAAGCTCAGCTCCACGGTGCGGACGAAGTCGGGTCGCTTGTCGGGAGCCCGCTTCTGGAAGAAGAAGTCGCCGGACGCGCCGTTCGGGAAGCGCTTGAGGGCCATCGGCCGGCCACCGGCGCCACGCAGCGCCCCGTCGGCGACCGCCACGTAGTAGCGGACGAGCTCGAGCTTGGCGATGGGCCCGCCGTCGGCGTCCGGGAAGAAGACCTTGTCGGGGTTGGTGACGGTCACCTCGCGGCCGGCGACCGCGAGGACCTCGCTGCGGGACGTCATCCGGGCAGTCTAGGTGGCCCTGTCGAGCCCGCTTGACAGGCAGGGCACCCTAGCCGGAACGGGCACCGCCCAGGGCCGGCCGCCGGCTGTCGATTCCGGCCGCGGCCGTTCGTTGTTCGAGTGATGGGCCACTCCGGCCCCGCGGCCGTCACCAGGAGAAGCCAGATGCAGTACATGCTCCTCATCTACACGCCGGAGGAGGCACCCGCCGAGTCCGGCGAGGGTGCGATGCCCGACATGGAGCCCTGGAACGCCTACACGGACTGGCTCCGCGCCAAGGGGATCTACCGAGCCGGCGACCCGCTCGCGCCGACCAGCTCGGCGACGACGATCCGCGTCCGCGATGGGAAGACGCTGACCACCGACGGCCCCTTCGCCGAGACGAAGGAGGTCCTGGGCGGCTACTACCTCATCGAGACGGACGACCTCGACCTGGCCCTCGAGGCGGCCGCCCGCTGCCCCGGGGCGCTCTACGGCTCGATGGAGGTCCGACCGGTCGTCGAGATGTAGGGCGGCGAGACGAGGCCGGGCATGGCCGATCCCTCCCTCTCGGCCGAGGGCGTCCGCTCGCGGGTCGAGCGGACGTTCCGCGAGGAGTCCGGGCGTGCCCTCGCGACGCTGATCAGGCTCCTCCGCGGCGACTTCGAGGCGGCCGAGGAGGCCGTTGCCGACGCCTTCGTGGCCGCCCTCGAGACGTGGCCGCGGGACGGGATCCCGGCGAACCCCGGAGCCTGGATCACGACGAGCGCCCGCAACCGGGCCTGGGACCGGATCCGCCGCGCCGGCCGCTACGCCGAGCGACTCATCCAGATCGAGGCGGACCTCGTGGCCGCCGGAACGGAGTCGACCGTGCGCCTGGGGAGCGAGAGTCACCTCGCCGACGACCGCCTGCGGCTCATCTTCACCTGCTGCCACCCGGCCCTCGCCCTGGACGCCAGGGTGGCGCTCACCCTCCGCACGCTCGGCGGCCTCACGACGCCGGAGATCGCGCGAGCCTTCCTCCTGCCCGAGGCGACGCTCGCCCAGCGGATCGTGCGGGCGAAGCGGAAGATCCGGCAGGCCGGCATCCCCTACCGCGTCCCGCCCGACGACCTCCTCGCCGAGCGCCTCGACGGCGTCCTGGCGGTCCTCTACCTCGTCTTCAACGAAGGCTATGCCGCGACCGCCGGCGGCGGGCTCGTCCGGCACGACCTGTGCGCGGAGGCCATCCGGCTGGCCCGCCTGCTGGGCGCGCTGCTGCCGCGGGCCGTCGAGGCGCGCGGGCTGCTGGCGCTCCTCCTGCTCCAGGATTCGCGCCGCGAGGCCAGGGCCGACGCCGACGGGGGCCTCGTCCTCCTCGAGGAGCAGGACCGATCGCGCTGGGACGGCGCGGAGATCGGCGAAGGCCTCGCCCTGGTCGAGGCCTGCTTCCGCGACCTGGCGGGCGGCGGGCTGCCGGGGCCCTACCTCCTCCAGGCGGCCATCGCCGCATGTCATGCACGGAGCGCGTCCGCCGCCGCCACGCCATGGCCCGAGATCGCCGCGCTCTATGGCCTTCTGGCGACCGTCGCGCCGGGGCCGGTCGTGGAGCTCAACCGCGCGGTGGCGATCGCGATGGCGGACGGCCCGGCCGCTGGCCTCGTCCTCGTCGAGGCGCTGGGGGCGGGCGGCGCGCTCGCCGACTATCACCTCTACCATGCCGCCCGGGCGGACCTCCTGCGCCGCCTGGGCAGGCGTTCCGAGGCGGCCGCGGGCTACGAGCGTGCGCTCGCGCTGGCAACGAACGCGCCCGAGCGGGCCTTCCTCGCCCGCCGCCTCGGCGAGGTCCGGGCGAGCGGCTGACCGCGGACGACGAACGGCGCGCGCGGCCGCCGGGGAGGGTCGGCAGCCGTCGGCACCGCCGCCCCGGCGCCGGGGCGTCAGCAGGAGAACGTGCCGCGGACCGCCGTGCCGTCGGGCAGGTGCCCGCGGAAGGAGCCGATCGAGAGGTCCTTCGCCAGGACGACGACCAGCCCCTCCGCAGACAGCCTCGCCGGCGCGGCTCCGTGGCGCCAGGTGATGACGACGTCGTCGCCGCCGAAGGTCCCGCCGCCGGCCGCGCCACGCGTCGCCGACGGCGTGTAGGGGCTCTGGCCCACGACGAGGCCGAAGTACTCGGCACCGTTGGGGAAGCCGACGTTGAGGGCCAGCCAGCCGTCGCCGGGACCCCGCCCGCACCACCCACCTTCCCATTCCACCCTGGCCGGCAGGTCGAGGCGGACGCTCGCCGTGCCGCCCGTGAAGGAGGCCTCCGGGATGGGCGAAGCCGAGGGCGAGGCGGGCTCCGGGCTCTGCGAGGCCGTCGAGCCGCAGGCGGCGAGGGCGAGGGTCGCCGCCAGCAGGAGCGCGGCGGCGCGGACCCGACCCCCGGCCGGCGTGGCGGGTCCGACGAGGCTCAGAGGGCGCCGCCCGCCGCCCGCGGCGCGTCGACCTCGGTGCCGCCCTCACCACCGGCGGTCCGGGCGAGGTAGTCCTCGGCCAGCAGGATGTTCACTGCCGCGGCGCGCTCGACCGTCCGGAGGAGCGCGCTCATGCTCGACGTCTCCTCGAGCTGCTCCTTCAGGAACCAGTGCAGGAACTGCTCGGCGACCAGGTCGTTCTCCTCGCGCGCGATCGTGGCCAGCCCCGAGATCTGGTCGGTGACCCGGCGCTCCTGGGCAAGGGCGAGGGCGATCGGCTCCGTCGGGCTGGTGAAGGCGGTCCGCGGCGCCTCCACGCCGGGGATCACGGCCGTCTCGCCCGCGTCGAGGAGGTACTGGACCAGCATCATCGCGTGGTTCCGCTCCTCGACCGCCTGGCGGTAGAAGTGGGCGGCGAGCTGGGGGAGGGTCTCGGCGTCGTACCAGACGGCGATCGCGACGTACTGCTGCGACGCGCCGAACTCGTTGGCGATCTGGCCCGTGATGGCCTCGGTCAGGCGGGACATGGAGCCTCCGGCGTGCTTGTCCACGGGTCGGCCGCGGAGCGGTGGTCGAACGGCCTCGCCAGTGTACGCCGCCGGTCGGGTGCGCCCCCGAGGCCGCCGGCGCGTCCGCCGAACGGTCCAACGGCTAGAGTGTCGCGATGCGAATCGCCGTCGTCGGTGCCGGCCCAGCCGGCCTCACCGCCGCCTATCGCCTCCAGCAGCTGGGGCACGACGTCGTGGTCCTCGAGTCTCGGCCGGAGGTCGGCGGGCGGACCCACACGGAGCACTTCGGGCCTGGCCACTTCTCGGATGACGGGGCGGGCTGGCTGGGCTCGTTCTACCCGGACACTCAGGCCCTCCTCGCCGAGCTCGGGCTGCGGCGCCTCCTGCGGGTCGTGAAGATCCGGGGCGGGGGCGACCTGCGCATCGATGGCCGCATCGTCCCGTACCCCAGCTCGCCGTGGCGGATCCTGACCACCGACCTCATGGGCGCCGGAGACAAGGCCCGCTTCTTCGCCTGGGCGATCGGCCTGCTCCTGCGCCAGCCGGGCAACCTCGTGGCCGACGAATCGTGGGACGGGGTCACGGCGCTCGAGGCCCTGCGCCCGATCGGTCGCCGGGCGGCCGAGCGGGTCGTGCGGCCCACGTTCGAGGGCCCCTTCTTCGCCCGTCTCGAGGAGATGAGCGGCACGCTCATCCGCAGCTGGCTGCGGGTCCTCTCGGTCGGGACCTTCTACCAGGTCGACGGCGGCATGGACGCGCCGTGGCGCGCCGTGGCGACGCGGGTTCGGACCGTCCGGACCGGGACGCCGGTCGCCCGCATCGGGGCCGACGGGCCGGGTGCGACCGTCGGGCTGGCCGACGGCACCGAGGAGCGCTTCGACGGCGTCGTCTGCGCCGTCCCGGCGCCCGTTGCCGCCGGCCTGGTGGCGACCGACGACGCCCCGGCCTGGCTGCCCGAGGTGGAGTACGTCCCGCACGTCCGCCTCTATGCGGCCCGCCGCGCCGCGGGACCGTACCGTTCGGGGGTCCACGCCTTCCCCAACAAGGACGTCGCCACGGTGGAGATCGGCGGCGGACGCTTCGGCGCCTGGGGAAAGGTCCCCGACGAGTGGCAATGGGCCCTCGTGTGCGCCCCGTCCGCCACCTCGGGCCGCTTCCTGCGGATGTCGGAGTCGGTGGCGAAGGCGCGCCTCTGGGAGGTCGCCTCGGGAATTGACCCCCGGCTCTTCGACCTCTCCTCGGCGGAGATCGTCCACCTCGTCCGCTGGGAGCACGCCGTCCCCAAGGTCGGGGTCGGCTACTACGCCCGGATGCGCGGCTGGCGGCAGCGCCCGCCCATCGTCTTCGCCGGCGACTGGACCGTCCAGCCGTGTGTCGAGGGTGCGGTGCGGAGCGGGAACGCGGCCGCGGCGGTCTTCGGCCCGCGGGCGGCCAGCTCGCCCGGGTAGGGACCCCGGAGCGCCGACGGGCTCAGCCGGTCGCCAGGGCGTCCTCCAGGCGGTCGATGAAGGGGACCTGGGCAGCCTTGATCCGGCGGCGCGCCTCCGCCGGCTCGAACCAGGCCACGCGATCGACCTCGGGGAACTCGACGAGGTTCTCCGAGCCCGGAGGCCAGGGGATCCGGAACGTGTTGCTCACCGACGCCGACGCGTCGAGGTCGCCCTCGGCGGCCCAGGCATGGACGATCTTGCCCCCCTTCTGGCGGACGGAGCCGAGGGCGAGCAGCTGGCCCGGCGGCGCCGGGCTGCCCGTCTCCTCCAGGAACTCCCGGCGGGCGACCGACTCGAGGTCCTCGTCGCCATCGACCTCGCCCTTGGGGATCGACCAGTCGTCGAGATCGCGGTCCGCGTGGAAGGGGCCACCGGGATGGCCGAGGAGCACCTCGAGCGGGCCGCCGGGCGGGCGACGATAGAGGAGGATCCCGGCAGACACGCGCTGGGTCACCGCTCAAGGGTAGCGCGCGCGGGCACGGGCGAGCCACCCGCGATCCCTGGATCGCCCGCCGGCAACGACACGGCGGCGGCTGCGTCGCCGGCCCCGGCTCGCCCCTCGCCAATGGTCCGGACCATACGCGCCATTCGGCACTGTCCCGGGCTCGGGAGCGGCGCCACGCTCGGCCGACGCGGAGGTGGGTGCTGATGGCAGACGGCAGGGGGCCGGCGACGGGCGCAACGCTCGCGGAACGCTTCGCCCGGGCGCGGGATCAGGTGGTCGCGGCGTATCGCCACGAGCCGGTGGAGCGGCCGCCGGTGCTCGTCGGCGACGTCAACTACTGGATCACTGGCGAGGATCCAGCCCTCATCCCGGTGGACTACTTCGACGAGGGCGCCTACGCCTCGATGCTTGCCTTCCAGGAGGCGAAGATCGCGGCCCACCTGGCCCGCCACGACGACATCTACCTCCCCTTCGTCTTCCCGTGGTACGGGACCGGCGTGGTGCCTTCGGCCCTCGGCTGCGAGATCCTCTTCCAGCCGAAGGAGGAGCCCGCCGTCGCGGGGGCCGTCGTCACGGAGCCCGACCAGGTCCGCCGGCTCCTCCCGCCGGACCCGGAGCGCGACGGCCTCATGCCCCGCGTCCTCCACGCCATCGACCACTTCGTGGCCCATTCGCCGTGGCCCGTGTCGTTCACCGACAACCAGGGGCCGCTCAACATCGCCCTCAACCTCGTCGGGCTGGAGCGCCTGATGCTCTGGATGTACGACGAGCCCGCCGCCGTCCACGAGCTCATGGACTTCTGCACGACCGTGCTCATCGACTGGGTGAAGGTGCAGAAGGCGCGGGCCGGTGCCCGCGCGGGTGTCTTCCCCCACACGATCCTCCTCCCGCCCGAGTTCGGCGGCGTCTGGATCTCCGACGACGACAGCACGATCGTCTCGCCGGCGCTCTACCGGGAGTTCGTGGTTCCCTACAACGCGCGCGTCTTCACGACCTTCGGCGGCGGCTCCCTCCACTACTGCGGGAGCGCTCGCCACCAGCTGGAGAACTTCGCCGCGACCGAGGGCCTAGTGGCCATCAACAACTGGCCCATGGGCGACCTTGCCCAGGTCTTCGAGGCCCAGCGGGTCCTCGGGGAGCGGGTCCTCCTGATGGTCTGCGACTACACGCCGCTCGAGTACGAGGCCTACTTCGGCGACCTGGTCGCCGGGCTGGATTCTCGCGGCGTCATCATCGCCACCTATCCGTCGCCGACCGACGCCCTGCGCTATCCGGGCGGGCGCACCGACACCATCCGCCGTGACGTGGGCGAGGTGGGCACGGCCGCCCGCGCCGCCCTGGAGCGTCTCCTCGACGAGCGCGCGGCGTCCCGCCGCGAAGGCAGGCAGCGGTGAGCACCACCGCGCGCGAGCGCTTCAGGACGGTCTTCCGCGGCGAGATCCCCGACCGCGTCCCGGTGACGCTCTTCATCCAGGACCAGGGCCACTTCCTGAACCAGCTCTACCCCGACATCGACCCCTGGGACTGGCAGGCGCTCCAGCTCGCATCGATCGAGATCGCCCGCCAGATGGGCGCCGATGTGATGGTCCGCCTCCTCTTCGGCACCCTCGACCCATTCCAGTGGATGTTCTTCGGCGGCCTCGACGTCTCGCGCTCGACCGACACCTGGGAGGTGACGACGACGGAGGAGTCCGATGGGCGGACGACCCTCCGGCGATCGACCATCCGGACGCCGGCGGGGACCCTGGAGCAGGAATTCTCGATCGACGAGATCCGTCCCGGCACCCTGATGTACGCCTGCACGAAGAAGCCGATCCAGCGGCGTGAGCAGCTCGATTGGCTGCGAGCGTTCGAGCCGAAGATGCCGGCCGACTTCCCCGCCCGGGTCGCCGAGCGGGTCGCCCCGATCGCTGCGGCGGTCGGCGACGACGGCGTGGTGGGGATGTGGGCGCCCCACGGGCCATTCAACATGGCCAGCCTGCTCATCGACGAGCAGGACCTCTACGCCCTCTTCTACATCGACCCCGCGTACTACGCCGACCTCATGGAGCTCTCCCTGGAGCGGGTCCGCGACTACGTCCGGGCGGTGGACGCCCCCGGCGTGGACATGCTCTACGTCGGCGGGAACGTGCCCGGCGGCTTCATGGGTCGCAAGAACTACGAGACGTACATCCTCGACTACGAGCGCCGCCACATCGCCTGGTGCCAGTCGAGCGGCACGCCCGCCGTCTACCACAACTGCGGCCAGATCCGCGGGCTCGTCGAGTCGTACGTGGGACTGGGCGTGGCCGCGGTCGAGCCGTTCTCGCCCCCGCCAAAGCTCGGCGACGCCGACCTGGCGGAGGCGAAGCGGCTGGTCGGCGACCGCTACGTGATCATCGGCGGCGTCGACCAGGTGCTGGTGATCCAGGACGGCAGCGTCGACGATGTCCGGCGGGCGACAGCGGCGACGATGGAGGCCGGCAAGCCCGGCGGCCGCTTCATCCTCCAGAACGCTGACTTCCTCGAGTACGGGACGCCGCCGGAGAACGTGCGAGCCTTCGTCGAGACGGCCCTGGAGCACGCCGCGTACTGAGCGTCCCGGCCCGGGTCGCCCCGGGGCGTCCGGCCGCCGAAGGGTCGCCCCCGCGGCGCCCGCCTGCCGTCCGCGAGCCTCCTGCCCGGCCGCCCGCGACCGGCGAGGTGCGCGATGATGCTCCCATCGCGACGGCCGGGACCGTCGCGAGCACCAGGGAGGCGGCGTGCGCGAGCCCGAGCCCGGATCGCACCGCGACGCCGGACCGCCCGGTCGGCTGGGCACGACCATCGCGGCGGCCCTGCCGACGATCGCCCGCCTGGGCCGGTATTCCCCCCGGCTCCTGCGCGACGACCTCGTGGCGGGCATCGCGCTCTCGGCCCTGCTCGTCCCGGTCGGCATGGGCTACGCGGCCGCCGCGGGGCTGCCGGCGACGGCCGGGCTCTACGCCACGATCGGGGCGCTCGTCGCCTACTTCCTCGTCGGGCCGTCGCGGATCCTCGTCTTCGGGCCGGACTCGTCGCTCCTGCCCCTCGTCGCGGCGGCGGTGGTGCCCCTGGCTGCCGGCGATCCCGGCCGCGCGATCGCCCTGGGCGCCACCCTCGCGATCATGGCCGGCGTCCTCTGCCTGGCCGCAGCGGCGGCCCGCCTGGGATTCCTCACCGACCTCCTCTCCCGCCCGGTGCGGGTCGGCTACATGAACGGGATCGCCCTCACCGTCCTCGTGAGCCAGCTTCCCGCCATGCTCGGGTTCGCGGTGGAGGCGAACGACGTCCTGGGCGCCGCCGGCGGGCTGGTCCGGGGGATCGCCGACGGACGGACGGTCCTCACGGCCCTGGCCATCGGCGCCGTCGCCCTCGCGGTCATCCTGGGGTTGCGACGCCTCGTCCCGCGGTTCCCGGGCGTCCTGCTCGCGGTCGTCGCCTCCGGGCTCGTGGTCTTCCTGCTCGGGCTCTCGTCGCACGTCGCGGTGATCGGCGAGGTCCCCCGCGGACTTCCCGCGCTGGGCATCCCGGCCGTCTCCTTCGCCGACGTGCTGGCCCTCTTCCCGGCGGCCCTCGGCATCGCCCTCATCTCGTTCGCCGACACGAGCGTCATCTCGCATGCCTTCGCCGCCCGCCGCGACGAGCGGGTGGACGCGGACCACGAGCTGGCGGCGCTGGGGTTCGTCAACGTCGCGGCCGGGCTCGTCGGCGGCTTCCCCTCGAGCGGCAGCGCGACTCGCACGCCGGTGGCCGAGGCATCCGGGGCCCGGACGCAGGTCACCGGGCTCGTCGGCGCAGCGACGATCCTGCTCCTCCTGGTGGCCGTGCCGGGGCTCATCGCACCCGTCCCGTCGGCGGCCCTGGCGGCGGTCGTGATCTCGGCCGCCCTGAGCCTCTTCGACGTGGACGGGCTCCGCCGGCTCTGGCGCCAGCGCCGCTCGGAGCTGGGGCTGGCCCTCGTCGCCTTCCTTGCCGTCATCCTGTTCGGGGCGCTGCCCGGCATCGCGACGGCCGTCGGCCTGTCGCTCCTCGACTTCATCCGCCGCGCCTGGCGTCCGCACGACGCCGTCCTCGGCCGAGTCGCCAACTACAAGGGCTACCACGATGTCGGCCGACACCCCGACGCCCGGCTCGTGCCCGGGCTCGTCCTCTACCGCTGGGACGCGCCGCTCTTCTTCGCCAACGCCGATCTCTTCCGGGAGCGGGCGATCGAGACCGTGGAGCACGCGCCGCCGCCCGTCCACTGGCTGGCGCTCGCGGCCGAGCCGATCACCGACGTCGACACGACGGCGGCGGACATGCTCGACGCGATGATCACGGAGCTGGCCCGTCGCGGCGTCGAGCTCCATTTCGCGGAGCTCAAGGGGCACGTGAAGGACCGCCTGCAGGCCTATGGGATCTACGGCCGACTGGGCCCCGAGCGCTTCCATCCCACCATCGGGAGGACCGTCAAGGACTACCTGGCGGGTCATCCCGACGTCGGCTGGCGGGACTGGGAGGACGAGCTGCGGCCTCCGACGGCCGGGCTGCCGTCGACCGGCCTGCCGCCCGGGTCCCCGCCACCGCCCGGGTCCCCGCCACCGCCCGGGTCCCCGCCACCGCCCGGGTCCCCGCCACCGCCCGGGTCCCCGCCGCCGCCCGCGTCCCCGCCACCGCCCGATCCAGCGTCCGCCTCGCCGTCCGCGTCCCCTTCGGGGCTTCCGTCCGCCCCGCTGTCCGGGGGCATCCGGCACTCAGGGTCGCCGCGTCAGCCGGACGAGCCAGGCATGGATGCGGCCGGCCGGGAGCCGTGAGACCAGCTCCTCGGGCTCGATCGCGTCCACTCGCCATCCCGTGGACGCCCGGAACGTCGCCCGGATCTCCCGGCGGGAGACGCGGCGCGGCCCGAAGCCGAAGGGATTGCGGTCGCTCCAGCACAGCAGGCAGGCCCGGCCGCCGGGACGGACGGCCGCGGCGAGGCTTGCGGCGTAGCGGGGACGTCCGCCGTCGCCGAGCGCGTGGAAGAGCCCCACGTCGAGGGCCATGTCGAAGACGCCCCCCAGCGCCCCCAGCTCGGTCGCGTCGTGGACCACGAACGTCGCCTGCAGGCCGCGGTCCGCGGCCTTCGCCCGGGCTCGCTGGACCGCCTCCGCGGCCAGGTCGATCCCGACGACGTCGCAGCCGAGGCCGGCAAGGAGGAGCGCATTCTCCCCGGTCCCGCAGCCGACGTCGAGGACGCGCGTCCCGGCGCCGCCGAAGAAGCCCGCGTCGGCCAGCCGGACCACGGCCGGCTGGGGACGCCCGATGTCCCAGGTCGGCGTCCCGCCGTCCGCGTAGGCGGTGTCCCACGCCCGCACGTCAGGTGCCGGTCAGCTCGACGCGCCCGGACCGGGCTGCCTCGCGGATCGTCGGAGGGGCCATCACGCCCGCGATGACGGCCGCGAGCGATCCAGGCGGGGTCGTCCCGATCGAGGGGAGCTGCGGCTTCGGGAGCTCGCACGATCCGATCGACGACAGGAGGAGGATGCCGAGGAGTGGGTCCCGCCCGCGGCGGAGGGACCTCCGGATGGCCCGCATGGCGGGAGCGTACCCGTGCCGGCTCGCGGCTTCCAGCCTCGGGGGCGGTGCTCCGGTCTCGGCGCCCGGGCGCTCCACGCTCCACGGCCGGGTGGTGGCCGCTGGACGGCTGGATCGCGGCCGTCGCCGACTCCACTCCGCCTGACGATCTGGCGCGGATCGTGCGTCGGGAATCGGGCAAAGACCACGTTGGCCGATTCCGGGACCGCGATTCCGGGCATCGTGCCAGGCGGAGTGGCACGCGGGCCTGTCGACGCAGGCCTCGGTCACTCCATGTGGCATTGAGGCCGAGATGTCACCCCGCCTGGCGAGCGGGGGCCAGCGGCGGCAAGCCGCGCCGTCGGGGGGACTGCCGCGGCAAGCCGGGGGCCAGCGGCGGCAAGCCGCGCCGTCGGGGGGACTGCCGCGCCGGCCGGGGCCCTTGCCCCTGCGAGGCCCCGCCCGGGCCGGGGCTGCCTCGCTCGGGTCCCTCACCCCTGCCCGACGGCCCCCGACCACGGGCGGGATGGCCCGCCACCGCGCGGACGCCCCGCGGATATCGTGGACGGCGCCGGACGCTCCCAGAGGCCGCGGGAGCGTCGGACCGAGGCGGGAGGGAGCCAGTGAGCACCGTGCAGGCGGGATCGGGGCGCATCGTCGATCACGGGGGGATGGGGCGCCCGGAGGGCGTGCCGGACCTCCTCCGCTGGGTGGACGAGGTCGTGGCGCTGACGACGCCCGCGCGGGTGCACTGGTGCGACGGCTCCGAGGAGGAGTACCGATCGCTCTGCGATGAGCTGGTGGCGGCGGGCACATTCACCCGCCTCTCCCCGGACAGACGCCCGGACAGCTTCCTGGCCCGCTCCGACCCGAGCGACGTCGCCCGGGTGGAGGACCGGACCTTCATCTGCTCCAGGGAGGCCGCCGACGCCGGCCCGACGAACAACTGGCGGGATCCCGCCGAGATGCGGGCGACGCTCACCGACCTCTTCCGCGGCGCGATGCGGGGCCGCACGCTGTACGTGATCCCGTTCTCCATGGGACCGCTCGGCTCACCGATCAGCCGCCTCGGTGTCCAGATCACGGACTCCGCCTACGTCGTCGTGAACATGCGGATCATGACCCGCATGGGCGCGCCGGCCCTCGAGGCGATCCGCGCGGTCGGCGGCTACGTGCCCTGCCTCCACTCCGTCGGGGCACCCCTCGTCCCCGGCGAGCTCGATGTCCCCTGGCCGTGCGACCCGGACACGAAGTACATCGTGCAGTTCCCCGAGACGCGCGAGGTCTGGTCGTACGGCTCGGGCTACGGCGGCAACGCCCTCCTCGGCAAGAAGTGCTACGCGCTCCGGATCGCCTCCGCGATCGCCCGCGACGAAGGCTGGCTCGCCGAGCACATGCTGATCATCAAGGTCACGGCGCCCGACGGCCGGGTGAAGTACTTCGCCGGCGCCTTCCCGTCCGCGTGCGGCAAGACCAACCTGGCGATGCTCGTGCCGACGCTGCCCGGCTGGACGGTCGAGACCGTGGGCGACGACATCTGCTGGATGCGGCTCGACGAGGACGGCCGCCTGCGGGCCATCAACCCGGAGGCCGGCTTCTTCGGCGTCGCCCCTGGCACCAACACGACGACGAACGCCAACGCCATCCGGACCCTGGAGCGCAACTGCATCTTCACCAACGTCGCCCTCACCGACGACGGCGACGTCTGGTGGGAAGGCCTGACCGAGACGCCGCCGGCGCACCTCATCGACTGGACGGGCCGCGACTGGACGCCCGACGCGGGACGCGTCGCCGCCCACGCCAACTCCCGCTTCACCGCGCCGGCGCGCCAGGACCCCGCGATCGCGGCCGAGTGGGAGGATCCGGCCGGGGTCCCGATCGACGCGATCATGTTCGGGGGCCGGCGGGCGGCGGTCGTGCCCCTCGTGCGGGAGGCCTTCGACTGGACTCACGGGGTCTTCATGGGCTCGGTCATGAGCTCGGAGACGACCGCGGCGGCGTTCGGGGAGGTCGGCAAGCTCCGCTTCGACCCCTTCGCCATGCTCCCGTTCTGCGGCTACAACATGGCCGACTACTGGACCCACTGGCTGGACGTCGGCCGGGCCACGCAGGCGGACCGGCTGCCCCGGATCTTCTACGTCAACTGGTTCCGTCGCGACGGCGACGGGCGCTTCCTGTGGCCCGGCTTCGGCGAGAACAGCCGGGTCCTGGAGTGGATGTTCCGCCGCTGCGACGGGGAAGCCGAGGCCACCGAGACGCCTATCGGGCTGCTTCCGGAGCCCGAGGACCTCGACACGACGGGTCTCGCCATCGACGACGGGGACCTGGCAGCCCTGCTGGCGGTCGATCCCGCCGCCTGGGCCCGCGAGGTCCCCCAGCTCGAGGAGCACTACGCTCGCTTCGGCGAGCGGCTGCCGGCCGAGCTCGCGGCCCACCTGGCGACATTGCGCAGCCGCCTCGCGGGCTGACCTCCGCGCCGGCCATCCACGGGGCCGAGCAGGCCGGGACGCGAAGATCGGGCGGCCCGTGGCCGCCCGATCCGCGTGGCGTGGACGCCGTCGGCACGTCCCCGGCCGCTTGCCGGATCGCCCGTCCGCGGCGGGCCGAGCGCCCCTTGACCGCATGGCGACACCCGTGCATCGTCCCCGACGTGAGCGGTCCGATCGGCACGTCCGTTCCTCGCCGCGACGCGCCGGCCAAGGTGACCGGCTCGGCGCGCTACACCGACGACCTCGTCGTGGAGGGCGCCTGGTTCGGCCTGACCGTGCGCGCCACGGAGGCCCGGGCTCGACTCTTGGGGATCGACCGCGACCCGGCCTTCGACTGGTCGCGCGTCGTCGTCGTCACGGCCGCCGACATCCCCGGCGAGAACGTCGTCAACCTCATCTACGACGACCAGCCGGCGCTGGTCGTCGACGAGATTCGCCATCACGCCGAGCCGGTCGCCCTGATCGCCGCCCCCGACCCGGCCACCGCCCGCGCTGCCCGCGCCGCGATCCATCTGCGGACCGAGCCGCTGCCGCCGGTCCTCGACCTCCTGGCCGCCGACCACGCCTTCGCCAGCTACGAGATCGCCCGGGGCGACCTGGAGGCGGGCTTCGCGGAGGCCGACCTCGTGGTCGAGGGGCTCTACAGGGTCGGCCACCAGGAGCACATCTACATCGAGCCCCAGGCGATGATCGGCGCCGCCGACGGTGTGGGCGGGATCGTCGTGACGGGCTCGCTCCAGTGCCCCTACTACGTCCACGCGGCCCTCGCCCGCGCCCTCGCCCTTCCTCCCGAGCGGGTGCGCGTCGTCCAGGCAGAGACGGGCGGCGGCTTCGGCGGGAAGGAGGAGTACCCGTCGATGCTGGCCGTCCACGTGGCGCTTCTCACCCGCGCGGCGGGCCGCCCGGTGCGCATGACCTACGACCGCCACGAGGACATCACGGCGACCACGAAGCGCCATCCGGCGGTCGTCCGCCATCGCACGGGGGTCACGGCGGACGGCCGGCTCGTGGCCCAGGAGGTCGAGGTCGTGATGGACGCCGGGGCGTACGTGACGCTCTCGCCCGTCGTCCTCTCCCGTGGCGCCCTCCACGCCGCCGGCCCGTACCGCTGCCAGAACGTCCGGATCCGGGCCCGGGCGGTCCGGACGAACACGGCCCCCAACGGCGCCTTCCGCGGCTTCGGCGCCCCCCAGACGGAGTTCGCGGCGGAGATCCAGCTCGATCGCGTCGCCGAGGCTCTCGGCATCCCGCCCGCCGAGCTGCGGCGGCGCCTGGCTTATCGCGAGGGCGACGTCACTCCGACCGGCCAGGTCCTGCGGCACAGCGTCGCCGCGGTCGACGTCCTCGAGCGGGCCGTCGAGGCGTCCGCCTTCGACGTCGAGCGGGCCAGGACGGCGCGCGAGCGGACCGGACGGTCGATCGAGGCGGCGCACGACCGGGACGGCGTCTCCGGCAGCTGGCCCGGCCCCGAGCGGACCGCCTCCGGCGTCGGGCTGGCGCTCGGCTGGCACGGAGGCGGCTTCACGGGCAGCGGCGAGAAGATGCTGGCGAGCGTGGCCGGCGCGGAGGTCGGTGCCGATGGCAAGATCCGGATCCTGACTGCCCAGACGGAGATCGGCCAGGGGGCGGCCACCGTGCTGCCCCAGATCGCGGCGGAGGTCCTCGGCGTGGCGCCCGACGAAGTCGAGCCTGCGCCGCTCGACACCGCGCTCGTGCCGAACAGCGGCCCCACGGTGGCCTCGCGGACCACGATGGTCGTCGGCGGCCTCGTCGCCGACGCGGCCTCGCGGCTGCGGCGCGAGGTGGAGGCGCGCACCGGGCGCCCGTTCGCCGAGAGCTACCGCGAGGATGCGGCGGCGCACGGGCCCACGCGGATCGACGTCCGCTTCGACGGCTACCCCGGCATCGAGTGGGACCAGGAGCGCTACCGCGGCGACGCCTACCCCGCGTTCAGCTGGGCGGCCGCGGTGGCCTTCGTCGACGTCGATCTCGACACGGGGCAGGTGGCCGTCCGCCGCGTCGTGGCCGTCGACGAGCCCGGTCGCGTCGTGAACCCCCTGCTGGCCGCCGGCCAGGTGGAGGGCGGCACGCTCCAGGCGGTGGGTTACGCCACGATCGAGGAGATGCAGGTCGCCGGCGGCCGCTATCGCAACGACCGCCTGGCCACCTACCTCGTCCCCACCGCCCTCGATGCGCCGGAGATCGAGACCCATCTCATGGAGGTGCCGTTCCCCGATGCGCCGCACGGCGCGAAGGGCCTGGGCGAGCTGCCGATGGACGTCGGGGCGCCGGCCGTGATCGACGCCATCCATGACGCGACCGGGGCCTGGATCACCGAGCTGCCGGCGACGCCGGCGCGCGTCCTGGAGGCGATCCGGGCGCTGGAGGAGCACCGCGATCGGGCGGCGGAGGAGGTGGCGCCATGACCGCCCCGTCCGTCATCGGGCGGGCCCCCACGGCCGCTCCCGTGCACCGCTTCACGGTCAACGGCCTTCCGGTCGAGGTCGCCGTCCCCGGCGGCCGGCGGCTCCTCGACGTCCTGCGCCTGGACCTCGGGCTGACGGGCTCGAAGGAGGGCTGCGGGGAGGGCGAGTGCGGCGCCTGCTCCGTCATCCTCGACGGCGAGGTGGTCGACAGCTGCCTCGTGCCGGTCTGCCAGGTCACCGGTCGCGACGTCCGCACGATCGAGGGCCTGGCCGCCGGCGGGCGGCTGGACGCCCTGCAGGCGGCGATCCTCGAGACCGGCGGCGTCCAGTGCGGGATCTGCACGCCGGGCATGCTGATGGCCGGACGGGCCTTCCTGGATTCGGGCCCCGTGCGGCTGGCCGGCGGCCCGCCGGCGGAGGCGGCGATCCGCGAGGCGATCTCGGGGAACCTCTGTCGCTGCACGGGCTACGGGAAGATCGTCGAGGCGATCAGGCTCGCAGCGGAGGGAATCGGCGCCGACGAGCGGCCGGTCGCGGCCGCCGCCGGGCAGCCGGCGGTCGCGGCGCCCGGCGGCCTGGTCACCCCGGTGGTCGTGGCGTCGGCCGCCCTCGAGCTCGGCGACCCGGACGCCACCACGCCGCGCACGCTCGGCGAGGCCTACGCCCTCCTGGCCGAGGGCGGCTGGCGCCCGCTCGCGGGAGGCACCGACGCGCTCGTCGAGCGAGCGGCGGGCATCGCCGACCCGCGCCGCTACCTCGACCTCGCCGCGCTCGGAGAGCTGCGGGAGATCCGGGTCGAGGGCGGCGCGCTCGTCCTGGGCGCCGGGACCACCTACGCGGAGCTGCGCCGCAGCCGGCTCGTCGCGGAGCACGTCCCGGTCCTCGCCGAGATGGCCGCGGAGGTGGGGGCGGCCCAGATCCAGAACCGCGGCACGCTGGGCGGCAACCTGGCGACGGCGTCGCCGGCCGGGGACAGCCTGCCGGTCCTCATCGCCCTCGACGCCGAGATCGTGGTCGGATCGGCACGGGGCGAGCGGGTCGTCCCCGCGGCGGCGTTCTTCCCCGCCTACCGGAGGACCGCCCTCGCCGCAGACGAGCTGATCCTGCGCCTGCGGGTCCCGCTGCGGCCGGACCGGACGGCCGTCTTCCGCAAGATCGGGACGCGCCGCGCCCAGGCGATCAGCGTGGTCGTCATGGCGGTCGCCTGGCGCTGGGACGCCGGCACCTGGCGCGACGTGCGGGTGGCCCTCGGCTCGGTCGCGCCGACACCGATCCGCGCCCGGGCCGCCGAGGCGACCCTCGACGGCGCGATGCCGTCGGCGGAGGTCGCCGGCCTCGCCGCGGCGACCCTCGCCGCCGAGATCGCCCCGATCGACGACGTCCGCTCCACGGCGGAGTACCGGCGCGCCGTCGCCGGGCGCGTCCTCCACCGCATCGTCCGCGACGCCGGCGGCTGGTAGAAGCCCTGTCGGCAGCCCCCGGCTACGGCTTGCCCGGCCAGCTGCCGCTGAAGTCGCTGGCCTTGAAGTAGCCCGAATCGATCAGGGCCGCCTGGATGTTGTCCCTGGTGACCGTGACGATCGCGGACGTCATGGCGGGGACATCGGTCGCGCCGTTGTGGTAGCTGGTGTTCGCGACGGGCGTGCCGCCCTTCAGGAAGGCCACGGCCGCGGCGACGGCGGCTCTGACCCGCAGGCGGGGGTCCTTGAAGACGGTCATCCCCTGCCTGCCGTCGATGATGGCCTGGATCGACGCCTTGTCGGCGTCCTGGCCCGTCACGTACGACCTGGTGACGGCAGGGTCAGCCGAGAACGCCGCCGAGATGGCGAGGGCGGTGGCGTCGTTCGGAGCCAGGAGGAAGACGGTGCCCTTCTCGGCCGCCGAAGCGGCCAGCAGGTTGGACTGCGCCAGGTACCTGGCGGTGGCGGGATCCCAGTTGGTGGTGACCTGGCCGATGATCCGGCCCTGCTGGTCGCGGGTCAGGCTGGGATTGCCTTGCATCGCCACGGCGAGGCTCGAGTTCCTGATCACGAACGTGCCGTCGGCGATCCTGGGCTGGAGCTTCTCCCAGGCGCCTTCGAAGAACCCGAACGTGTTGTCGTCGACGGCATTGCCGGCGTACAGGTACAGGTTGTTGCCCTTGGTCGCGCCGGCCTTCTCGATCAGGTACTGGGCCTGGGCCGCGCCCACCGCCAGGATGTCGAAGGTCACGGCGTAATCGACCGCGACCGTGTCGAGGATCATGCGGTCGTTGGCGATCACGCTGACGCCGGCGGCCCTGGCCTCCTCGGCGGCCGCCGCCGCGGTGCTGTCCTGCGGCGTAAGGATGAGGACCTTGATGCCCCGGCCGATCAGCGCCCTGACATCCGCCGCTTCGGTGGCGGAGTCCTGGCTCCCCAGGATCTGGACGCCATAGCCCGACGCCTTGAGCGCGTCCTGGAACCGGGCCCCTTCTCCCGCGATCCAGGTCGACGGGAGGACGATGCCGATCGGCACGGAAGGCCCTGGCGAAACGGTCGGCGCCACCGAGGGGCTCGGCGAAGCGAGGCCCGAGGGTGGTGGCGTTGCGGCGATGGGAGAAGCGATGACGGCGGGAGGGGTCGCGGGCGCCTCACTTGGCGCGGGCGGAGCCGGGAGCAAGTGCAGGTCCCGCAGGGCGCCAGAGGCGATGAGGCCCATCCCCGCCACCGCGAGAAGGGCAGCCACGACGAGGATCCAGGCAACCCCGAGGCTCGGCAACCCCCAGGCCGGCCGGGGGACAAGACGCCTCACATGCGGCACGCTCGTCGCCAACGAGTCGGTCAGGCGGGCCGCGTCGATCTCGGTGGGTGCCGCTTCGACGTACCCGCGGACGGCCGCCTCCAGGCGCTGCTCGAAGATCTCGCGGTCAGTCATGCTCGAGCTCCGCTCGGAGGCGGTCGAGGAGCCGATCGAGGCGGCTTCGGACGCCGGACGCCGACATGCCCAGCACGGCGCCGATCTCGGCGGAATCGAGGCCGGCGGCATAGCGCAGGCCGACGAGGGTCCGTTCCTCGGGCTTGAGCCGCGCCAGCACGCTGGCCATGTCCAGCGCAGCTGGCGAGGCATGGTGATCGGGAGCAGCCACGTGCTCCTCCGCGAACTCGAGGCGGACGGCAACCGAATGGCGCTGCTGCCGGACGAGCTGACGGGCCTCGTTGGCGGTGACCGAGAGCAGCCACGCGCGGATACGCTCCGGATCCCGCAGGGTCCCGAGGCGGCTCCAGGCGATGGCCCAGGCGGACTGCACGGCGTCATCGGTGAGGTCGCGGTTCCCGCCACAGACCACGAAGGCCAGGCGCGCCATGTCGGCGTGGAACGCCTCGACGAGGCGGGTGAAGGCCGCCTTGTCGCCGGCGGCGGCGCGCGGGACGAGGGCGACGATCGCCGGGTCGACCGGCTTCCGCGGCTCCCTGCTCGTGCTGGGGAGGTCCCTCACGGCCACGGGGCGACCCACGGGCACGAAGACCGGAGGGGCGACGAACGGAGCAGGGCGCGCCACCGCCACGACGAGACCGCCGCTGGGTGCGGCAGTCGTGCCAGGGCTCGCGAGGACCCACGCGCGGCGGGGCTGAGACGCACGGGCTCTCTCCCTTCGAGCGGATCGTCCCGAGACTGCCGCCTGAGCGACAGAGGCGGTCGGCCCGTTCAGCGGCGCTGCGCGCAACGTGGTCATCGCGCCCGTGGCCAGAGACGGCGAACGCGGGCAGTCACACGCGACAGCCGCCGCAGGTCGGGAACCCCACGTCAGACGTCCGGTCACGGGGAACATCACGCCACCACCATGGGACCCTCCGGGAGAGGTCTCGCAAGACAGATGCAGGAGCACCTGGATCCGTCCCGTATCCCTTGCCCTCCGGGGGATCCGCGTCCGCGCGACGGCCCCGGGCCGATGCCCCCAACGTTGTCTCGGCGGCACTCGCCACCGCTGGCGCGAGCTACTCGGCGTAGCCCGGGTGTGCCACCCGCGAGCCGCCCGTGGCGGCCGTCGGGATGTGCGGGAGGGAGATGGTCACGCCCATCAGCAGCGTCGCCATCGCGGCCGCGGGTTCGAGTGACAGCTCCCCCGTGACAGCCGCGCCGGCCTGCGTCGCCTCGACCAGGGCGAACGTGTCACGGTCGAGGACGGCTCGGAAGCCGGGGGCCGTGTAGACGATCCGACCGTCGGCGGCCCCGGCGCCGGAGACCGCGATCCGGTGCGTCGCGCCGTCGAAGCGCGCTTCCATCACGCCGCCGCCGAGGAGCATGAACGCGTTCGACGTCTGGGCCTCGAAGTCCGTGCGGTCGAGGTAGAGCCGCGGCTTGTCGACGAACGGGCGGCCCGAGGTCGGACAGGCGGTCACGCAGGTGCCGCACTCGTTACAGAAGTCCGTCAGGACCGCGATCTGAAGCCGCTGGCCGACCGCGAACTGCGTCGAGCCAATCGCCACAACGGCACCGCCCGAGACGGCCGGCATGGGCAGGTCGGCCCGGACCGGCGCCACCTGGTAGGTCATCAGGGCCAGGTTGGGACAGACCCCGACGCACAGGCTGCAGATCTGGTCGCAGTCGAGGCAGCGACTCGCCTCTCGCTTCGCCTCGTCCGCGGAGTAGCCCAGCACCGTCTCCTCGAACCCGTCACGGCGGTCGAGACCGCTGACAGCGATCGGCACCCGGTATTCGCGACGGGCGCGCCGCACCAGAAGCGCCTTCACGTCCGGCAGCCCGGCGGCCTCGGCAGGCCGGGCCTCGGCAAGCCCGAGGCCCGCGGCGATCGCCGAGGCGACTCGCTTGCCGTCCGCGGCCGCCCTCACGATCGAGGCTGGACCGTGACCGGCGACGTCCCCACCGGCGTACACCCCCGGGATGGAGGTCTCGAAGGTCGTCGGATCGACGGCGATGAATCCGGCCGACGTCAGGTCCGGTGCCGGATCGCCGAGGAAGTCGAGCACCGCGTGCTGGCTGATGGCGACGATCAGGGTGTCCAGGCCGATCTCCAGCTCGGTGCCCGGGACGTCGTACGGGATCTTGCGACCGGCCGCGTCCCGCTCGCCGCGGTACGCGGTGCGGGCACACACGATGCCGGCGAGCCTGCCGTCCTCCACTCGGAGGCCGACGGGCCGGGCGAGCTCGACGATCTCGATGCCCTCCTCGCGGATGGCCTGGATCTCCTCCGGGTCGGCCGGCATCTGGTCGACCGTCCGCCGATAGATGAGCGACACGGACGATGCGCCGACGCGCCACGCGGATCGCACGCAGTCCATGGCGGTGTCACCGGCGCCGACGACCCCCACGCGTGGCCCGATGGACACGGGCCGGCCCTCGCGGACGCTCCGCAGGAAGGTCACGCCGTCGATGACGCCCTCAGCCTCCTCGCCCGGGAGGCCGAGCGTCTTCGCCTGCTGGGCGCCCACCGCGATGTAGATGGCCGAGAACCCGGCGGCGCGGAGCACATCGAGCGTGACGTCCACCCCCGCCCGGACGCCGTAGCGGATCTCGACGCCGAGGCGTTCGAGGATGCCGAGGTCCTGGTCGATCTGCGCTTGCGGCAGGCGATAGGCAGGGATGGCCCCGCCGACCATGCCCCCGGCATACGGATGCTCCTCGAACACCGTGACGCGGACGCCGGCGTACGCCAGCCACTCGGCGGCCGCCAGGCCGGCCGGCCCGGCCCCGATGACGGCGACCCGGGCGTGCGTCGCGTCGTCGGCCCGGAACGGTGCGGTCCGGCGCTCGGCGGCGAGCGGCGTCGGCTGCTGCTCCTGCTCCATGATGAAGCGCTTGACCTGCCGAATCGCCAGCGGCTGGTCGAGGTGGGTGCGGATGCAGGTGTTCTCGCACAGATGGTCGCAGACCCGGCCCAGGATCGCCGGCAGCGGGTTGTCCAGCCGGGTGATGCGGACGGCTTCCCCGAAGTCACCCGCCCGCACCGCGGCCATGTACCGAGGCACCTGCTGGTCGACGGGACACTCGTCGAGGCAGGGCGCCGCGATGCAGTCGAAGAGGTGCAGCCGGCGGGGCGTCTTCGAGCGATCCGTCCGGAACGACTGCTTCCGGTACCGCCAGTCGTGACGCACCTGCTGCGCATAGGCGCGCAGGTTGAACCGGGCGCAGGCCGTGACGTCCGCATCGTCGTCCGCGAAACCGGCCGCGCGCGCCGATCGGCGGATGTAGTCGGGAATGTCGAGGGCGCCGACGGCATCGAAGGCTGCCTCGATGTTCTCCGGGTACTGGAGCATTCGCAGGTAGCCACCGGACTTGAGGAGATCCGAGCAGACGGTGACCGTGCGCATGCCGGAGCCGAGCAGGTCGGCCACGTTGAAGCAGTCCGCCCCGCCGGCGAACGACAGTGGCAGCTCGCCGGCGAACTCCTCGGCGATCGTGGCCGCGAGGTTCGTCGTGACCGCGTGGAGCGCCCGACCCGACAGGTACATCGTGGCGTCGCGGTCGAAGACGCTCCGCCAGTTCTGCACCTCGAGGGTGTTGCCAAGCTTGAGGCCGAAGGTGACGCCCCGCTCACACGCCACCCGTTGGAGGGTGCGGAACATCGGGACCGCGTCGGCGTACTTCAGGTCGTGTCCGAACGCCTCGTCGGGGATCGGCACGTCGACGTAGCCCAGCCCATCGTTGACGATGCCCCGGACCCGGTCGGCGCCCAGCAGCGTCGGGTTGCACTTGACCAGCGTGTGGAGGCCACGTTCCTCGATGAGGTACGTCGAGATTCTCTCGATCTCGTCGGGCGGGCACCCGTGCATCGTCGACAGGGTGATCGAATCCGAGAGGCGAGTGGGGATGTCGATATCGCGGACCGCCGGGTGGCGCCGGGCGACGATATCCACGTAGGAGGGCAGGTACGCGGACGCGTCAGCCATGGCGTCGAGATACCACTGGACGTTCGACTTCCGGATCCCTTCCAGGTTGTACCCGACGCTCATGTTGAAGACCATGCCGGGGCGCTCGCCGGGCCAGCCGAGGACATGGTGGAGGGCGTGGATCAGGACCCACGCCCGGAGGTACTCGTCGAACGACTGGTGGACCTTCAGCTCCTGCGACCACTCGACGTTGTAGCCCTCGTCGGAGACGTCGATGCAGGGCTTGTGGACGTCGAGCTCGTCGAGGGTCTGGATCGTCTTGAGCTCGATCAGCCGGGCCCCCACCAGCCAGGCGGTGATGATGTTCTGGGCCATCTGGGTATGGGGGCCGGCCGCCACGCCGAACGGCGTCTCCAGCTCCACCCCGTATTCGCGGCACCGGAACCGGTGGTCGGGACGCGGCACGAAGAAGGCCGACCGCGGCACGTTGAACAGGGAGCCCTTCTGCGCCAGCTCGGTGAAGACCCAGTCGGTGAGCTGTTCCATGGAGAGGGGATGGAAGCGGTCGGTCATCTCCAGGGTCTCAGAGCCGGGCGTGCAGGCGGGCCGCCTGCTCCCGGGATCTGGCACGGATCTCGTCGGCGTCGACCCGGGTCGGCCTGCCGTCCGCGAAGACCACCTCGCCGTCGATGACGATCCGTCGCGGCATGATCCCGGGGGTGAAGGCGACGTGCCACGGGTCCATGGGGTCGTACGACCAGGTGACCTCGTCGCGGCGCGCCTCGGGCACCAGGTTCCAGCCGGTCTCGAGCCACGACCAGGCCGCATCCGGTCCGCAGGTGACGTCGACCGAGCGCTGCAGGACGTAGGCCAGCCGGAACGCCTCGAGGACGTTGCCGCCGATCCCGTCGGTGCCGAGGGCAACGGGGTTGGCGAACCGGGCCGGGTTAGCGTACCCGACGGCGTTGTTCAGGTTCGACATCGGGTTGTGGAGGATCGTGCCCTTCAGGGCGTGGTCCGTCGGCAGGTGGACGCCGTGGGCGAGCAGCCAGTCGTCCCGGGTGAGGCCGGCGAGGCGGCGAGGCGCGTCGGCGTCGCCGACGCCCTCGCAGACGTGGACGTGGACGCCGACGCCCAGGTCCTCGGCCAGGCCGGCCGCCGCGCGCAGCGAATCGTCCGAGCAGGTGAAGGCGGCGTGGACGCCCACCAGGCCCCGTCCCCCGGCCCGGATGAAGCGTTCGTTCTCGGCGAGCCCCCGTCGGGTGCCGTCGGGACCGTGGCGGTCGGTGATCCCGTAGGCGAGCAGCGAGCGGACCCCGACCTCGGCGCAGGCCTCGGCGATGACGTCCAGGCTGCCTTCGATGGCGTTGGGGGACTCGTGGTGGTCGACGATCGCCGTGGTGCCGCTCTCCAGCGCCTCGAGGGCGCCGAGCATCGCCGACCAGCGGATCATCTCCAGGTCCAGGGCGGTGTCGAGGCGCCACCAGACCTGCTCGAGGATCTCCTGGAAGCTGGCGGGAACCTTCGGCGGTGCCGGCATCCCCCTGGCCAGCGCCGAATACAGGTGATGGTGGGCGCATACGAGACCCGGCGTCAGGGCGGACATCGCTACCTCCCCGCGCCGCTCGTGTCGCCGAAGGCATTGGCGTCGCCCGCGTCGCGGGCCCGCGGCAGGAGGTCCACCCGGGGAAGGGCGGCCCGCGCCGCCGCCGAGTCCCGCATCGGGAGCGCCGTCCGCCAGGTCCCGTCGAAGGCGTGGAGGGCGCCCGCCACCGCCGCCGCCGTCGGCACGAGGACCGCCTCGCCGGCTCCCTTCGCCCCGTAGGGGCCCTCGGGCTGGGCCTCCTCGACGACGATCACGTCCACCGGAGGCATCGAGGCGGCCGGGAGGATCCCCAGCGACTTCATCGTGTCGGTGACCGGGACGCCGTCCCGGGTGACGAACGCCTCGGTGAGGGCCAGGCCCAGGCCCATGTGGACGCCGCCCTCCACCTGGCCCTCCAGGAGCGTCGGGTTCATCGCCCGCCCGACGTCGTGAGCGGCCACGACGCGGGCCAGGCGTCCCTCCTTGTCGAGGATGACGACCTGCGTCGCCCAGCCGTAGGCGAGGTGGGTCACCGGGTCGTCGACGGCGGGGCCGATGGGGGTCGTCCAGTCGACGACGAACTCGCCGGCGAACTCCTGCCCCGCGAGGTCCTCCGGCCGTCCGCCCGGGCCGAGGGCCGCCAGGGCGGCGCCCATCCGGCGGGCCGCCTCCGTCACCGCCCGGCCGCCCAGCGTCGTCGCCCGCGAGGCCGTCGTCTCGCCGGTGTCGAGCTCGCGCTCCGTGTCGACCCGCACGTCCACCCGGCCGGGGTCGACGCCGAGCTCCTCGGCGACGACCTGGGCGAAGACCGTGTGGACGCCCTGGCCCATCTCCGTCCAGGAGTGCCAGAGGGTCAGCCGCCCGTCGGCCTCCGGGCGAAGGATCGCCCGGCCCCGCTCGGTCATCCCGTTGCCGATTCCCACGTTCTTGGCGCCGCAGGCGATGCCCGCGACGCGGGCCTCGCGGTACGCGTCGCGCACGGCGAGGAGCGTCCGCTCCAGCCCGACGCCCGGCCCCAGGAGCTGGCCTGACCCGAAGCGGTCGCCGCTCCGCAGCGCGTTCCGCCAGCGGATCTCCCAGCCGTCGAGGCCTGTCCGCTCCGCCAGGCGGTCGAGGCAGCCGTCGATCGCGAAGGTCACCTGAGGGACGCCGAAGCCGCGGAAGGCGCCGGCGGGCGGGTTGTTGGTGTAGACCGTGCGCGCCTCCACGTCGACGTTGGGGACCCGGTAGGCGCCGCAGGCGTGGCCCGCCGCCCGCTCCAGGACTTTCGCGCCGACGCTCGCGTAGGCGCCGGTGTCGCCGACGATGCGGGCCCGCACCGCGACGAGGCGTCCGTCGGCGTCGCAGCCGACGGTGTAGTCGAGGGTGAGCGCGTGGCGCTTGGGGTGGAGGCGAAGGCTCTCGCGCCGGGAGAGGGCCAGCAGCACCGGCCGCGCCGTGGCCTGCGCGAGGAGGGCGGTCTGCCCCTGGACGGAGAGGTCCTCCTTGCCGCCGAAGGCGCCGCCCGTGGCCACCTGGGTGACCCGGACGTCCGGCTCCGGCAGGGCGAGCAGGGCGGCGACCTGGCGGCGGTCGTCCCAGGCGCCCTGCCCCTGGGAGAAGAGGTGGATGGCGGGCTCGGGCGTCGCGCCCGCCATGGCCGCGCCGGCCGTGGTCGCGCGATGAGGGACCGCCAGGCAGGCCTCGGGTTCCAGGAAGGCGTGCTCCACCGCGCTCGTGGTGAAGCGCTCGGCGACCACGTGGGCGGCGCCGGCGAGGGCGCCGTCGACGTCGCCGCGGCGCACGATCGAGGTCTCCAGCAGGTTGCCGGCCGCGTGCAGGGCGGGAGCACCGGTGGCCAGCGCGGCGAACGGGTCGGTGACCGGGTCCAGGACGTCGTACTCCACCTCGATCAGCGCCGCGGCCGCCCGGGCCGCGCGGCGCGTACGGGCTGCCACCGCGGCCAGGACGTCGCCCACGTACCGGGTGATCTCGCCCTCGGCGACGAGGACGGGCCAGTCCCGCGCGATCAGCCCGACGACGCGATCGCCCGGCACGTCGGCCGCCGTGACGACGGCGACGACGCCCGGTGCCGCGGCGGCGCGGGAGACGTCGATCCGCCGGACGAGGGCCCGCGGGTGGTCGCTGAAGCGGAGCGCGCCGTGGAGCATGCCCGGGACGGTCATGTCGGCCACGAACGGTTGCTCGCCGAGGGCCATCGCCGGTGCGCCCACCCGGTCGGCGCGGGCGCCGACGCCGCCGCCGACGCGAGCGGGAGACGCGGCGCGGCCCCCTGGCGCGTCGCCCGACCAGGCGTCGCCCCGGCGGCCGGCGGCGACCCGCTCGATCGCGTCGAGGATCTTGACGTAGCCGGTGCAGCGGCAGAGGTTGCCGGCCAGGGCCCGGGCCATCTCCTCACGCGACGGCGTGGCGGCGCGGGCCAGGAGGCCCTCGGCCTTCATCACGATCCCCGGCGAGCAGAAGCCGCACTGGCTCGCGCCCGCCGCTGTGAACGCCTCTGCCCAGGCCGCCCGGTCCGCCGCCGGCAGCCCCTCGAGGGTCACGACGTCTCGCCCGGCGACCCGCTCGGCGGCCCGCGCGCAGGAGACGACCGGCCGCCCGTCGACGAGCACCGTGCAGGCGCCGCACATCCCCTCCGGCGCGCAGCCATCCTTCATCGAGCGCAGCCCGAAGCCTTCGCGCAGCAGCTCCAGCAGGGTGGCTCCCGGCTCGACCTCGGTCGAGACGGGCCGGCCGTTCAGGTTGAAGTCCATCGGGTGCGTCCCGGTCCTGCAGGCGGGGACCAACTGGCCCTTCCGACGCGGCCGTCGGTGCCCGAATCTTGGGGCAAGTGCCCACCCGGTGGGTGTGCCGTCCGGCCCGAAGTCGCGCCCGGGCCGCCCGAACGAACCCTGCGCGGGATGGGGCGACCGATCGCCCCGGAGGAACGGCAGATGACGTCAGGCCCGAGCTCCACGCCCGTGGACCGCACGGCCTACGAGCGGACGGTGCGGCGATTCCGGGAGACGCGGACCGTCCTGCCGACGTTCGCCCAGCTGGTCGACCCGCTCACCATCCCGTCGGCCGCGCGGGCCTCGCTCGCGGCCGTCGATCCCGACGCGCCGGATCCGCGCAACCTCTTCCGGGTCCACTGGCACAACTCGCCCGACCGGCGCGGCACGATGCCCGTCCCCTCGCACGTGGTCCTGCCGGCGGCCCTGACCGGCGTGGAGGCGCCCATCGTCGTCGCCCTCGGCGACCGCTTCCCGATGATCGCCGCCCACAAGGTCCTCGCCGCCTACGCCTGCCTCGTGCCGCGCCTGGTGGCCGGCGAGTTCGACCCGACGACCCAGCGGGCGATCTGGCCCTCGACCGGCAACTACTGCCGAGGCGGCGTGGCCATCTCGCGGATCCTCGGCTGCCGCGGCGTGGCGGTCCTCCCCGAGGGGATGAGCCGCGAGCGGTTCGCCTGGCTCGAGCGCTGGGTCGCCGACCCTGGGGACATCGTCCGGACCCACGGCACGGAGAGCAACGTCAAGGAGATCTACGACGCCTGCGCCGAGCTCGCGCGGGACCCGGCGAACGTGATCCTCAACCAGTTCTCCGAGTACGGCAACCACCTCGTCCACTGGGCGGTCACGGGCCGCGCGCTGGAGCGGGTCGTGGAGGCGCTGGCCGAGGATTCGCCGGGCCTGCGGCCGGCGGCGTTCGTAGCGGCGACGGGGTCCGCGGGGACGATCGGGGCCGGCGACTGGCTGAAGGACCGGCACGGGACGAAGATCGTCGCCGTCGAGGCGCTCGAGTGCCCGACGATGCTCCGCAACGGCTTCGGCGAGCACAACATCCAGGGGATCGGCGACAAGCACATCCCGCTCATCCACAACGTGATGAACACCGACCTCGTGGTCGGCATCTCCGACCGCGCGACGGACCGCCTGCTCGTGCTCCTCAACACGGACGCCGGGCGCGCCCACCTCGCGTCGCGCGGAGTCCCGGCTGACGTCCTGGCGGCGCTTCCGCACCTCGGCATCTCATCGATCTGCAACGTCCTGGCCGCCATCAAGACCGCCAGGCAGCTCCGGCTCGGCCCGCAGGATGCGGTCGTCACGGTCGCGACCGACGGCGCGGCGATGTACCTGACCGAGGTGGACAAGGTTCTCGGCCGGGACTTCGCCGGCGGCTTCGGGCCCGCCGAGGCGGCCGAGACGTTCGGGCGCTACCTGCTCGGCGCCGGCACCGACGACCTGCTCGAGCTCACGCCCGCCGAGCGCGAGCGGATCTTCAACCTCGGCTACTTCACGTGGGTCGAGCAGCAGGGCACCTCGTTCGGCGATTTCGTGGCGCGCCGCGACCAGACCTTCTGGCGGGGCCTGCGGGCGAGCGTCCCGGCCTGGGACGCCGCCATCGTCGAGATGAACGAGCGGGCCGGGGTCGAGGTGGCCGGATGACGGTGCCCGCTTCCCCCGGCGACCCCGCATCGCCGGCCGGGCCGGCCCTGGCGACGGCCCTCGCCTGCTCCGGCTGCGGGTTCCGCGTCGCGGACGACGGGCCGCTCGCCTTCGCCTGCCCGGCCGCCCGCCCCGGGGACGACATCGACCACGTCCTGGTCCGCCTGCTCGACCCCGCGGCCCCGGCGCTGGAGGACGACGGCGCGACGGCCAACCCGTACCTCCGCTGGCGGAGGCGCTTCCACGCCTGGCACCGGGCGCGGGCCGCGGGCTGGAGCGACGCGGACTACGTCGCCCTCGTGGAGCGACTCGACGCGGCGGTGGCCGCGGTCGACGGCCACGGCTTCCGGATCACCCCGTTCTCGCGGAGTGACGCACTCTCCGCCGCGCTGGGCTTCTCGGCGGCGGGCGGCGCCTGGGTCAAGGACGAGACGGGCAACGTCTCCGGCTCCCACAAGGCCCGCCACCTCTTCGGGACGATCCTGGAGCTCGCCGTGGAGGAGGCCCGCGTGGCCGCGGCGGGCGAGCCGATGGCCGGACCCGCGGCCGCGGCGGGGTCGCCGGCTCCGCCCGCGTCGCCGGCCCGCCTCGCCATCGCCTCCTGCGGCAACGCCGCCCTCGCGGCCGCGGTGGTCGCCCGCGCGGCCGGCCGGCCGCTCGACGTCTTGATCCCGCCGGACGCGGACCCCGTCGTCGTGGAGCGGCTGCGGGCCCTCGGCGCGGACTGCGCGGTCTGCCAGCGCGAGCCGGGGATCGCCGGCGACCCCACCTACCACGCCCTCCTGCGGGCGATCGCGGCCGGGGCCGTCCCGTTCACCTGCCAGGGGAACCTCAACGGCCTCGCGATCGAGGGCGGCCAGACTCTCGGCTGGGAGCTGGCGGCCGCCGTCGCCGCCCCTGGCGGGCCGGCGAGGCTGGATCGGCTGGTCGTCCAGGTCGGCGGGGGAGCGCTCCTCTCGTCCTGCATCGCCGGCTTCGAGGACGCCGGTCGCCTGGCGTTGGCAGCCGGCCGTGGCGCCGTCGCCCTGCCGCGCATCCATGCCGTCCAGCCGGCCACCGTCCACCCCCTCCAGCGCGCCTTCGAGGCGGTGCGCGCCCGTGTGGAGGCCGGCGCGCCGCCCGCCGATGCCCTGGCCGCCGCCGCCCGACATCGGGCCACCGCGATGTGGCCGTGGGAGCAGGAGCCCCACAGCATCGCCCACGGGATCATCGACGACGAGACCTACGACTGGCGGGCCTGCGTGGCCGGCATGCTGGCCAGCGGTGGGAGCCCCGTCGTCGTGGACGAGGCGACCTTCGAGGAGGCCAACGCGCTCGGCCGGGCCACGACTGGTATCGACGTCGACCACACCGGCACGGCCGGCCTGGCCGGCCTCCTCGCCCTGCGGCGGGCCGGCCTCGTCCGGCCCGACGAGACCGTCGCCATCCTCTTCACCGGCGCCGTTCGGCGCCCGCCCGCGCCGGCGCCCGGCGTGCCACGGACCACCCGAGCGGCGCACCGTCGCGCCGATGCCACCAGCGGAGGAATCTGATGCGGAGCTTCCTGGGCCGGGACATCCTGTCCCTCAAGGACTTCAGCCGGGACGAGTTCTTCCGGGTCTTCCAGGTCGCCGACGACCTGGCCCCGTTCGCCCGCGACCGGCGCAACACCGACCTGCTGAAGAACAAGACCCTGCTCACGGCCTTCTACCAGCCGTCGACGCGGACGCGCCTCTCCCACGAGGCGGCGATGCACCGCCTCGGCGGGCACGTCCTGGGATTCTCCGACTCCAAGATGACGCGGGCCGGCGACTTCTACCAGGAGTCGATCAAGGACACCTTCCACATGCTGGAGTACTACGCGGACGTGATCGCGATCCGCCACTTCCAGCAGGGGGCGCCGGCCGAGGCGGCGAAATGGTCGTCCGTGCCGATCATCAACTGCGGCGACGGCTGGGGCGAGCACCCGACCCAGGTCCTGACCGACCTGTACACGACCCTCCACGAGAAGGGCACGCTCGACGGGCTGACCTACCTGCTCGTCGGCGACATGCGGATGCGGACCATGCACTCCATCCTGTACGCCCTGTCGCAGTTCGACGCCAAGGCCTACGTGGTCGGCCCCCCCGACATGAGCCTGCTCCCGGAGTTCAAGGCGGAGATCGACGCGCTCAACGTCGACTACGAAGAGGCGGGCGACGTCCGCGACGTCATCGGCGAGGCGGACGTCATCTACATGGAGCCGGTCGTCCAGGCCGACTACACCGCGTCGCGCGTCGAGCGCGGCGACAAGGTGGGCCTCACGCCGCCGGAGTACTGCGTCACGCGCGAGCTCCTGCGCGAGAAGGCCAGGCGCAGCTCGATCATCCTCCACTCGCTGCCGAGGATGGACGAGCTCTTGGACGACGTCGACGCCACCCGCCACCAGCGCTACTGGGCCGAGGCGTTCAACGGGGTCGCCCTGAAGATGGGCCTCCTCGCGCTCATCCTCGGCGCGGCCGAGTAGGCGGCCCGCCATGCAGACGAACCTGCGGGGCCGGGACCTCATCAGCCTCCAGGAGTGGACGAAGGAGGAGATCGACACCGTCCTCGACGTCGCCCTCCAGCTGAAGCGGGAGCGGGCCCTCGGGATCCCGCACCCGCTCCTGCGGGACCGCGTCCTGGCGATGCTCTTCTTCTTCTCGTCGACCCGCACCCGGGCGTCGTTCGAGGCGGGGATGGCCCAGCTCGGCGGCCATGCCCAGTTCATCGAGAGCCGATCGACCCAGATCGCCCACGGCGACACGGCCAAGGAGATCGGGGAGATCCTCGGCCGCTACAACGACGGGATCGCCATCCGCAATGTCGACTGGGGCGTCGGCAACCGCTACATCCGCGAGGTCGCCGCCGCCAGCCGGGTCCCGGTCCTCAACATGCAGTGCGACCTCTTCCACCCGCACCAGTCGCTGGCCGATCTCCTCACCATCATGGAGAAGAAGGGCGACCCGCGGGGTCGCACCATCGCCATCAGCTGGGCCTACGCGGCCAGCTACCAGAAGCCGATCAGCGTGCCGGTGGACCTCTCGCTCCTGACGACTCGCTACGGGATGAACGTGCGCCTGGTCCATCCGCCGGAGTTCAAGCTCCCCGCGGAGTACGTGGAGCAGGCGGCGGAGAACGCCCGACGGTCGGGCGGCCGCTTCGAGCTGATGGACGACTTCGATGCCGGCCTGCGCGGCGCCGACGTCGTCTACGCCAAGAGCTGGGGCGCCCTCCTCACGGCGAAGGACGAGTCCGAAGGGGCGGAGATCGCGAAGAAGTACACGGGCTGGATCGCCGACGAGCGGCGGATCGGCCTGGCGGCCGAGGACGCCATCTACATGCACCCGCTCCCCGCCGATCGCGGGATCGAGGTCGCCGACGCTGTCATCGACGGCCCGCACTCGGTCGTCTACGACGAGGCGGAGAACCGGCTCCACGCGCAGAAGGCGGTGCTCGCCCTCACGATGCGGTAGGCGGAGCGCCCGGCCTCGCGGATCGGCCGCCCGGCGGCCGGCCTCGCCCGATCGGTTGCGTGCCGGCCTGCTACCCGACGAGCACGTCAGCCTGGGAGGCGAGCGCCATCAGGCGCGCGTAGCCCGGCTTGATCTGCTCGTTGATGATGCGCAGGCGCAGGTCGAAGGAGCAGAAGGCGCTCTTCATCGCGTTGAGCGTCAGCCACTGCATCTCGGCCAGGTCGAGGCCGAAGGCCCGCGCCAGCGCCCGGAACTCCGACGAGAGGGTGACCCCGCTCATGAGCCGATCGTCGGTGTTCACGGTGACCCGGAAGCGGAGGCGGCGCAGGAGGTCGATCGGGTGCTCCTCGATGGAGGCCACCGCGCCGGTGTGGACGTTCGACGTCGGGCACATCTCGAGCGGGATCCGGCGGTCGCGGACGTAGGCGGCCAGCCGCCCGAGGGCGACGCGCCCGTCCGGCCCGACGCTGATGTCGTCGACGATGCGGACCCCGTGGCCCAGGCGCTCGGCGCCGCACCATTGCAGCGCTTCCCAGATCGATGGAAGGCCGAAGGCCTCCCCGGCGTGGATCGTGAAGTGGAAGTTCTCGCGGGCGATGTAGTGGAAGGCGTCGAGGTGGCGGGTGGGCGGGTAGCCGGCCTCGGCGCCGGCGATGTCGTAGCCGACGACGCCGTCGTCGCGATGGCGGACGGCGAGCTCCGCGATCTCCAGCGAACGGGCGGCCGTGCGCATCGCGGTCACCAGCGTCCGCATGGTGATCGGACGCCCCTCGCTGCCGCGCCGGAAGCCCCGGAGCACCGCCTCGACGACTTCGTCGAGGGTCATCCCGCCGTCGAGGTGAAGCTCCGGCGCGAAGCGGACCTCGGCGTAGACGATCCCGTCGGCGGCGAAGTCCTCGGCACACTCCGCGGCGACGCGCTCGAGGGCCTCGGGCGACTGCATGACGCCAACGGTGTGGGCGAAGCCCTCCAGGTACAGCTCGAGGCTCTTGCGGTCGGCGCCGCGCCGGAACCAGGCTTCCAGCTCGCCCGGATCGGTCGTCGGCAGGCCGGCGTAGCCGCCGTCGCGCGCCAGCTCGATCACGGTCTGGGGTCGGAGCCCGCCGTCGAGATGGTCGTGGAGGAGCACCTTGGGCGCGGCGTGGATCGTGGCGAGGTCCAGGCCGCCGTTCCGGGTCGACTCGTTCATCTCGGGACCTCCGTGCCGTTCCCCGCTCGCCTCGCAGCGTACACCGCGCCGCGACGCGCCCGAACACCGCCTCGGCTCCGGCGGTCCGAACGCCGTGCTGTCGAGCGGCCAATGGCCCTGTGCCGGGACGGCCCCGTGATCCGATCATGAGCTGCTCAACGACGACCTGATGAAGGAGGAACACCTGGCCATGCGGATCGACGTCGCCCTCGTGCCGGCCGAAGCGAAGCGCTGGGGCGCCACCGTCCGCGTCGTCCTCGACGAGCTGCGGGCCAGCTCCACGATCGTCAGGCTGCTCGACCGGGGCGCGACGGCGGTCATCCCGGCCGCGAGCCTGGCCGAGGCGCGCCGCATCGCCCGTGGCCTGGGACCCGCGGCCGTCCTCGCGGGAGAGCACCACGTCGTGCGGGCGCCCGGCTTCGACTTCGGCAACTCGCCGGCGGAGGTCGCCCGGGCTGACCTCGCCGGCCGGACCGCCGTGCTCTCCACCCGCAACGGGACCGCCGTCCTCCGATCGCTCCCCGCCGACGCGACGATCCTCGTCGGCTGCCTGCTCAATGCGTCGGCGGTCGCCCGCGCCGCCCTCGCCCTCGCCCGCGCGCAGGGCGCCGACGTCGGGATCGTCTGTGCAGGTCGCGTGGGAGCCTTCGCCATCGACGACGCCATCGCCGCGGGGGCCATCGTCACCGGGCTGCTCGCCGCGGCCGGGGTCGACGCCACCGACCTGCCGACCGGCGACGGGTGGATCGACCCGCAGGTGGCAGCCGGCGCCGACCGGCCCGATGCGACGGACGCCATCGTCCTGACCGACGCCGCCCTCGCCGCGCTCCAGCTGTGGCGCACCACGCCCGACCTCGTGGCCGCGTTCCGCGCTTCGTGGAGCGGGCACCTCCTGGCCCGGCACGACCTGGAGGAGGACATCGCGGCGAGCCTCCCGGTCGACGCCAGCGCCGTCGTGCCGGTGGTTCGCGGCGGCCGCCCGCCGCGCATCGAGCCGCTGCGGGACCGAGGCGAGGTCGGCGCCGCGGGCGGTGTCCGGATGCGGGACACTAGCCGTCCCGGAGGCCCCTCCGACGGACCGTCGAAGGGCACCCCGCCACGGAGGCGCCGCGCGTGATGCTCAACCTGCTCATCCTCCTCCTGGGGGCGCTGATCCTGGCCGCGAGCCTCGCGCTCGGGATCGCCCTCCCGGTCGCCCGCACCGCCGCGGAGGCGAGCGCGCGACGGATCACCGACCGCGACGGTGCCCCCGTCGTCCGCCGCCGCCACGTGGCGGGCGGGCTCATCGGGTCGGTCGCGGGGATCGTCCTCGTCGTCGTCGGCTTCGCCGCCCCGTTCGTGGAGGTCCCGGCCGGCAACGTCGGCGTGGTGATGAACTTCGGGCAGGTCCAGCCGGGCACCCTGGAGCCGGGGCTGCACGTCGTCACCCCGATCGTGCAGCACGTCGTGAACGTGGACACGCGGGTCCAGCCGCACCAGTTCCAGGAGATCGACGCGGCGTCGAAGGAGTACCAGACCGTCCGCCTGACGGGGACGATGAACTACCACGTCGATGGCCAGTTCGCCTCCGACCTCTTCCAGCGGGTGGGGACGGACTTCGCCTCCAAGGTCATCGACCCGGCCTTCAACGACTACATCAAGGCGGTCGTGCCGACCTACACGGTCGACAGCATCCTGGGTGCTCGCGACGAGATCCGCCAGAAGGCGAAGGACGCCCTCGCCGGCAACCTCGCCCAGTACCACATCATCGTCGACGACATCTACATCGCGAACATCGCCTTCAGCGACGAGTTCCAGGCCGCGATCGAGGCCAAGCAGGTCGCCCAGCAGCAGGTCCAGACGGAGCAGCAGATCCTGGCCCAGAAGGACATCCAGGCCCAGCAGGCCGTGCGGGTCGCCCAGGGCCAGGCCGACGCCCAGGTGGCGCTGGCCAAGGGCCAGTCCGAGTCCAACCGCCTGATCGCCGAGTCGCTCTCCGACCCCGTGCTGCAGTACCAGCTCATCCAGAAGCTGTCGGACAAGATCCAGGTGATGCTCGTCCCGTCCGGCAACGGCTTCATCCTCGACCTCAAGAACCTCGTCGGGACGTCCGCCTCGCCGTCGCCGGCCCCCTAGGTAGCGGCATGCGGCGACGGACGGGCACGAGCGATCGCGAACCGGGCTACCGCGTGGTGCCATATCCGCGGGCCCAGCGCCAGATCGTGGACTGGCTGGAGCTGGCCCGGCGACGCCACACGATCCACGCCCTCCTCGAGCTGGACGTCACGGACTCGCGGCGGGCGATCCGCAAGGCTCGCTCGCGCACGGGCGAGCCGCTCTCGTTCACCGCCTTCCTCGTCGCCTGCCTGGCACGGGCGATCGAGGCCGACCCCCAGATGCAGGCGAGCCCGGGCGGCCGCCGTGGGCTCGTCCTCTTCGACGACGTGGACGTCACGGTCGCCGTCGAGCACGACCTCGAGGGCGAGATGATCCCGGTCCCCCACATCGTGCGGGCGGCGAACCGGAAGGAGGCCGCCGTCATCACCCGGGAGCTGCGCGCGGTGAAGGCGGGCGACGCCCCCTACGCGGCCGCGCGGCGGCTGCTGCCCCTCTGGCTGCTCCTCCCGGGGTTCCTCCGTCGGGCCTTCTGGCGGATCCTCCTGGCCGACCCCCGCCGGCGTCGGCGGCTCACCGGGACGACCTTCCTGACCGCGGTCGGCATGTTCGGGTCGGGAGCGGCGTGGGGCGTCCCCCAAGCCTACAACTACCCGCTCGGCGTCACCATGGGCGGCGTCGCCCGCAGGCCCGGGGTGGTGCGGACGCCCGAGGGGGAGCGGATCGAGGTCCGGGAGCTCCTCTGCCTGACGCTCAGCCTGGACCACGACCTGATCGACGGCGCCCCCGCGGCCCGCTTCGCGGCGAGGTTGAAGGAGCTGGTCGAGGGCGGCGCCGGGATCCTCGACGGCCAGCCGCCCGCGGGATGAGCCGCGGCCTGACCTTCGGCCGTGCGTCGCAGGCCGGGCGGGCAGGGCGACGGGAGCGGTCGAGGGCCCGGCGGTAGACTCCGGCGGGCGGGTCCGTCGAATCGGGCTCCGGCGAGAGGAGGCGAGGGGGTCCCCGTGGTGCGTCGCGTGTCGTTGCCGCTGGTCGCAGCCCTGCTCGCGGCCGCGCTCCTGGCCGCGTGTGGGAGCGGCTCCGGCGCCGGGACGCCTGCACCGACCCTCGCGCCGTCGCCCTTGCCCGCCGGCGCCTACACGTCGCGGGCGTTCCAGCCGGCCGTGACCTTCACGCTGCCCCCCGGATGGACGAATCCCAGCGACGCGGCCGACTACTTCGCCCTCCAGCCAGCGGGCTCCGACGCGACCGGGATCCACCTCTTCCGGGATCCCCAGGCGGCGTCGCAGGACGCCTCCTGCCCGACCGCGGCCGAGGCGGGCATCGGCACCCTGTCGAGCGAGCTGACGGCCTGGATCCGCGGCCTGCCCGGGCTCGAGGTCAGCAACCCGCGGATCGTCACCGTGGGGGGACTCCGCGGCGTCGAGCTCGACGTCAACATCGCCGCAGGCTGGACCGCGTCGTGCTCCTTCGCCAACGGGCTGCCGACCGTCCCGCTCTTCGTCGACCCCGCCGGCGGCCTGCGCTGGGTCGTGGCCGGCAGCGAGCGGCTCCGCCTGAGCCTCCTCGACGTGCCCGGCGGGGGAACGGTCGTGGTCGACATCGACGCCTTCGACGGGTCGCTGATGGAGGAACTCCTGCCGGCCGCCGCCCCGATCGTCGGGAGCTTCTCCTTCGCCGTGCCCTGAGATCGGCCCGCGGGACCCTGGCGAGGGCGTGACGTCGCCGCCGGGTGGGCGGCTCAGGGCTCGGTCGGTGCTCCCGGCTCATCGGCGTCGGCCTCGCGGTTCAGCGCCTCGCCGACGATCCGCTGGAGCTCAGCGTCGAGAGCCCGGAGGACGGGACTCCCGTACGGGCCGGCCTCCCGGGCGGTGACCCGATGGCGGCGCCCGTCGAGCTCGATCGTCCAGGTGAGCTCCGTCCCGTCCTCGGGGGGCGCCGCGGGCTCGACCTCGGCCGGCAGCTCCAGGTATCCTCCGCCGCGCACGAGCTCCTCGAACGCCGCGACCTCCGCGGCCGGCACCTGGACGAGCGGCTGCCATCCGCCGGCGTCGGTCCACTCCTCGGTCCGGCCGTCGGCGAAGAGGCGCGTGCCCCAGGCGCCCCTGCCCCTGACGAGGTACTCGACGAAGGGGGCCCCCTCTGGTCCTGCCGCCCTCTCCGGCTCGCTCACGGCTTGAGGCGCCACTCGTTGGATCCCGTCACGGTCCGGAGCGCCTCCATGAACATGACCATGTGGGGCGCCCGGATGGTGCCCCCCAGGGACATGATGTTGTCGTTGTTCTCCTTGACCGAGCGGCCGAGGCCGGTGGCCTGGACGGCGGCGTCCTGGTCGGTCGCCGTGCCCGTCGTCCCCGCCGAGCCGCCGATCACGCCGCCCGGGTCGACGGCGTACTCGTCGCGCATGCCGAGCATGTGCCCGAACTCGTGGGCCGCGACGTTCTGGCGCCCGCCGCCGGCGAAGTTGATGTCGACCCGCCGGGCGGTCGCGTCCGTGCCTCCATCCGCGCTGCCGACGCCGGTCGTGGTCCGGATGCGCGTGGCCGCGTTCGTGAGGGTGCCACCCCCGCTGCGCGTGGCTCGCAGGAAGTCCGCCACGGCCTGGGCGCGCTGCTCCGAGACCCGCTGGTTGCGGGCATCGCCGGCGGCCGTCCCCCCGCCGGTCGTGTCCGCATGGCCGACGACGTCGATCGAGGTGCCGGTTCCCCCGGCCGGCGTCTGGAAGCTGTTGATCACCGAGAGGAGCTGGGACTGGGCGTCGGCGTCGAGGGTGACCGATCCGCGGGCGAAGAAGACCCGCTGGTTGAGCAGGTGGCTGTGGGTCACCGTCTGGCTGCTGCCCAGGTTGAGCGTCTGGTCCGTGGCGCTCGTCAGCGAGCCTGGTGCGACGTTCGCCCCGAAGTCGTTGTTGCCCTCCGCCGTCTTGTAGACGTTGGCCGTGCAGTGGGTCGGCCCCGACGTGGCGGGAATCGTCGAGGCGCCGGCGGGCGGAGGCGCGGCGAGGGCCGCGTCCTGCGTGTTGACCACGATGTTGACGCGGGCCAGCTGGGCCTCCCAGCCGGCATGGCTGCTCTGGAACTGGAGCCCGTGGCCCGCCGTCCCCCAGGCGTCCTGGACAGAGCTCCGGAAGCCGCCCATCCAGGTCTCCTGGTCGCCGCTCCATTTCCAGGCGTTGATCGCCGCCGTCCGCCGCGCGCTGGGGAGGCGGTTGAGGGCGTTGGCCGCCGCGTTGAGGCTGGGATCGGCGGCCACGGCCCGGCCACCGCTGACGCTCATCCCGTCGATGAAGTTGATGCTGACGTTCATGGTGATCGTGAGCACCATCGCCGTGGCGTCGTAGCGCGCCTGGAAGCCGCCCCGGCCGGTGCTGGGGAGGACCGTCGTGCCCGCCGCGCTGGCCGGATAGGGGCCCGCCTCGCGGAAGCGCCGGAGGTCCTCGGGCACGGCGGGGGCGGTCCCGGGGACGGGCGCGGGCGCCGGGGCAGGCGTGACGCCGGCGGCCGGCGCGGGCGAGGTGGGCCCGTCGCGCTGCACGATCTGGGCGACGGCGCGGTTGCCGGCCGCCTGCTGGAGCCGCTCCAGCATCGCCTGCTCCAGGGCCCCGGACTGCAGGATTCCGGCGATCGCCTCCTCGGGAACGCCGCCCTGCTGGAGGGCCATCGACTCCGGCGTGGCCCCACCCGACCCGGCCGACGGCGCGGCGCCCTGGCGCGCACCGCGCCTCCCGCTGCCCTTCGGGTCGGAGCGCTTCGTGGGCGCAGCGCGATTGGGACCACCCATGCCGGCACGCTACCACGCAGGACCGTCGATTCCTACCCCGAATCCAGCCACGGACCGGCTGCCTGGCACACGGTCTCCGATGCCTGCTCGCGCCGGACGCAGCCGGTCGGTGTGCCGGAAGGCATCTATACAATCGGGAAGCGATGATCGATGATCGCGGTCCGCGAAGCCCTCCCCGAACGGCGGCCACCTGGAGCCAAGGAGCCGAATCGATGAAGGCACACTCCATCACGTTGCTCGGCACCGGGCTGATCGCGGACTTCTACACGATGACGCTGCACGGGCAGCGCGGCCGCGACCGGGTGCGGGTCGCGTACTCGCGGACGGCGGCACGCGGCCGGGCCTTCGCCGAGCGCTGGGGCATCCCCGAGTCCACGACGGACCTGGAGCAGGCGATCCGGCACCCCGAGACGGACGTCGTCGTCGTGGCGCTCCCCAACCATCTTCACGAGGAGGCGGTGACGGCGGTCGCGGCGGCCGGCAAGGCCGTCCTGGTGACCAAGCCCCTGGGTCGGAATGCCGCCGAGGCGAAGCGGATGCTGGAGGCGGTCGAGGCGGCCGGCGTCTTCGGCGGCTACCTGGAGGACCTCTGCTACACGCCCAAGACCCTCAAGGCGGTCAGGTCCGTGCAGGAAGGGGCGCTCGGCGAGGTCACCTGGGTCCGCTCCCGCGAGGCGCACCCGGGACCGCACAGCGCCTGGTTCTGGGACGGCCGGTTGACGGGCGGCGGCGCGATCATCGACCTCGGCTGCCACTGCATCGAGATCATCCGCAGCTTCGCCGGCAAGGGGAACCGGCCGCTCGAGGTGCTGTGCCACACGGACACGCTGGTCCACCCGATCGAGGACGAGGACAACGCCATCGCACTCATCCGGTTCGAGTCCGGCGCGATCGGCCAGTTCGAGGTCAGCTGGACGTTTCGCGGCGGCATGGACCTGCGAGACGAGGTGGCCGGGACTGGCGGCACCATCTGGCTCAACCACTTCCTGCGCACGGGCTACGAGATGTTCACGGCCGGCGGCAGCGGCGGCTACGTCGCCGAGAAGGCCGAGACGGAGAAGGGCTGGCTCTTCCCGGTCGGCGACGAGGTGTCCGAGCTGGGCTACGTGGACATGTTCACCGACATGTTCGACGCGATCGACAGGGGCGGGACGCCCCGCGAGACGCTCTACGACGGGTACGTCGTCAACGCGGTGATGGACGCCGCGTACCGCTCGGCGAAGAACCGCGCCTGGGCGCCGGTCGAGCTGCTCGAGTGGCGCGGCGGGGCGACGCCGCGGATCGCCAGGCACCCGGAGAGCTTCGAGGGCCTGATCGTGATCAAGCGGGAGATCCTCCCCGACGGACGCGCGAAGCTGATCCTCAAGGACCCGACGACGGGCGACTACGTGGATCGCGTGGTCGGGGAGTGACGGCGGCAGCCGGCCCGGGCGCCACGCCTCTCCGCGACCCATCTAGTCGTATAGACTGCTGAGGATCGTGCAGTGGGCCCGCACGGCGAGCTGAACGATCTCAGCCGCCAGGCGGGCCAGGGGTCGGGAGGTCACGCCCACGCCAT
The DNA here is from genome assembly GCA_963821235.1 of uncultured Chloroflexia bacterium. Classification (GTDB taxonomy): domain Bacteria; phylum Chloroflexota; class Limnocylindria; order Limnocylindrales; family CSP1-4; genus CTSoil-043. Next base: position 441,794 of record CAWGCS010000001.1, on the reverse strand, counting down.
GACGCGACGCAGCGACATCGGCACCGCCGTCATCGGCAGCGGCTTCATCGGCACGGTCCACATCGAGGCGCTCCGCCGGATCGGGGTGAACGTCCTCGGCCTCCTGGAGTCCTCGCCGGAGCTCGGCGCGCAGCGGGCGGCGGCCGTCGGGCTATCGCGGTCCTACGACAGCCTGGAGGAGCTCCTCGCCGACGACGCGGTGCAGGTCGTCCACGTGACGTCCCCCAACGAGCTCCACCACCCGCAGGTCAAGGCGATCCTCGCTGCGGGTCGGCACGTGGTCTGCGAGAAGCCTCTGGCGATGACGTCGACGGAGTCGGCGGAGCTCGTCGGCCTCGCGGCCGCGAGCGGCCTCGTCAACGCCGTCAACTTCAACATCCGCTTCTATCCACTGAACCAGCACGTGGCGGCGCTCGTCCGCGACGGCGGGCTGGGCGACGTGCGGCTGGTGACGGGCCGCTACTTCCAGGACTGGCTGCTGTACGACACGGACTGGAACTGGCGCCTGGAGAAGGACCAGGGCGGCGCCCTCCGCGCCGTCGGCGACATCGGGTCCCATTGGCTGGACCTCACCAGCTTCCTCACCGGACGTCGCGTCGAGGCGGTGATGGCCGACCTCACGACGTTCATCCCCGTCCGGCACAAGCCGGCCGGGCCCGTCCTCACCTTCTCGACGGAGCGAGCGGCTGACACCGTCCCCATGCAGATCGCGACGGAGGACGTCGCGACGATCCTCCTGCGGTTCGAGGGCGGTGCGCGGGGCAGCGTGGCGATCTCCCAGCTCAGCCCAGGCCGAAAGAACAGCATCATCTACCAGATCGACGGCTCCTCCTCCGCCGTGGCCTGGGATTCGGAGCAGCCGGACCACCTCTGGATCGGCCATCGCGACCGGCCCAACGAGCTGCTGCTCCGGAACCCGGCGCTCATGAACGCGGACGGCCGCGCGGCCGCGCGGTTGCCCGGCGGGCACGTGGAGGGCTTCGCGGACACGTTCGGGGCCGTGTTCGCCGCGATCTACGACGACGTCCTCGCCGGGGCGCCGGCGCCGGGTCGCCGCTATGCCTCGTTCGCCGACGGGCACGAGGAGATGCTCGTGGGCGACGCGGTCCTGGAGAGCTCCCGCTCCGGGCGCTGGGTCGCCGTGGCCCGTCCGTCATGACCACCCGCCGTCGAATGCGTCCGCACCCGGAGGACCAGCCGCGATGAAGCTCGGCTTCCTGACAGCCCCCTTTCCCGAGACGCCGCTCATGGAGGTCGCCGACTGGGCGGCCGCGAGCGGCTTCGAGGTCCTCGAGATCGCGTGCTGGCCGCGCACGAGCGGTCCGACCCGCCGGTACGCCGGGACCTCGCACATCGACGTGGCGAGCCTGTCCGACGACCAGGCGCAGGAGATCGCCGGCGCGATCGCCGCCAGGGGTCTCGCGATCTCGGGCCTGGGCTACTACCCGAACCCCCTCCATCCCGATCCGGCCCACCGCGAGCAGGTGATCGGCCACCTCAGGGCGGTGATGGTCGCGGCGCGGAAGATGGGGATCCCCCTCGTCAACACGTTCATGGGCGGCGACGGGGCGAAGGACCAGGATCACAACTGGGAGGAGGCGCTCCGCGTCTGGCCCGACATCGTGGCGTTCGCGAGGGACCAGGGCGTGAAGATCACGCTCGAGAACTGCCCGATGCTCTTCAGCTACGACGAGTGGCCCGGCGGCCACAACATCGCCACGACCCCCCGCATGTGGCGCCGGATCCTGGAGCAATGGGGCGACACGATCGGGCTCAACTTCGACCCGAGCCACCTCGTGCTCCAGATGATCGACGCGGGCCGCTTCCTCAGGGAGTTCGGCCCCCACGTCCTCCACTACCAGGCGAAGGACCTGATGATCGACCGCGACGGCCTCTACGAGCGCGGCATCTTCTCGATGGGCATGGGCTGGCAGATCCCGCGCATCCCCGGCCTCGGCGAGGTCGACTGGACGGTCGTCTTCTCCGAGCTCTACCGGGCAGGGTACGAGGGCGACTGCATCATCGAGCACGAGGACCGCCGCTTCGAGGGCACGGACGCGAAGGTCAAGCAGGGCTTCCTCATCGCCCGCGACGTCCTGCGGCCCTACTGCAGATGAGCGCCCCCATGGCATCCTGGACCGAGGTGGCGGACCCCCTCTCGCCGGGAGAGCTGACGCCGGAGGCCCTGGCCGACCTCCTCGATCGGCTCACCGAGCGCGACATCGCCAAGACGATCGACCACTCGCTCCTGCGCCCCGAGCTCGACGATGCCTTCGTCGAGGACGGCTGCCGCCTCGCCGTCGCGTACGACGTCGCCTCCGTCTGCGTCCGCCCGGCCGACGTCAGGCGCGCCAGGGCGATCCTCGACGGGACCGACGTGGCCGTGGGCACGACGATCGGGTTCCCCCACGGGAACCACCTGACGGCGACCAAGGTCCTCGAGGCCCGGCAGGCCCTGGCCGACGGGGCCACGGAGCTGGACATGGTGCTCCAGATCGGCGCCCTCAAGTCGGGTCGCGACGCCGACGTGCAGGCGGACATCGCGGCCATCGTCGAGGTCGCCCACCCTGCCGGCGCGATCGTCAAGGTCATCTTCGAGAACGCCTACCTCAGCGATGACGAGAAGGTCCGTGCCTGCCGGCTCGCCGAGACAGCCGGAGCGGACTTCGTCAAGACCTCGACCGGCTTCGCGCCGGGAGGGGCGACCCACGCGGACCTCGCCCTGATGCGGGCGAGCACCTCGCCGCGCATCCAGGTCAAGGCGGCGGGCGGCGTGCGGACCCTCGACGCGCTCCTTGCCGTGATGGCCCTCGGCGTGACCCGCATCGGAGCCACGGCGACGAAGACGATCATCGACGACTTCCGGGCACGCCGGGCCGGCGTGGCGCCCGTGGCTGCCGCGCCGGGCGACGGGGGCGCCTACTGATGCGGGCCGTCGGCGTCGGGATGCTCGGCTCCGGGTTCATCGGCGAGTTCCACGCGCTCGGGCTTCGCTACGTCCCCGCTGCCCGGGTGGTGGCCAACTGCGACACGGCCGCGGAGCGGCGGGGGGCGTTCGCCGCGCGCTTCGGGAGCCGGCCCTTCGACTCGATCGAGGCGCTCTGTGCGGACCCCGAGGTGGACCTCGTCGTCGTCTCGCTGCCGAACCACCTCCACCGCGAGGCCGTGCTGGCGGCGGCCGCGGCGGGCAAGGCGGTGGCCTGCACGAAGCCGCTCGGGCGGAACGCCGCGGAGGCCGCCGACATGCTCCGCGCCGTCACGCGGGCCGGCGTCTTCCACGCCTACCTCGAGAACGTCGTCTTCAACCTCGACATCATGCGGATGCGCCAGATGATCGAGGCCGGCTCGATCGGCCGGGTCACCACCGTCCGCGCTCGCGAGGGCCACAGCGGCCCGCACGCCGCGCACTTCTGGGACGCCGAGCTCGCCGGCGGCGGCGCGCTCCTTGACATGGCCTCCCACGGCAGCGAGGTCGCCCGCTACCTGCTCGGCAAGGACCTCGCCGCCCGCGAGGTGTTCGCCTGGGGCGACACGCTCGTCCACGGGGCGAAGACCAGCGGCGAGGACAACGCGGTCATGGTCATCCGCTTCGAGGACGGGCGGGCAGCCACGTGCGACGTCTCGTGGTCCTCCAGGGGCGGCCTCGAGGGCCGCTTCGAGGTCTACGGGGACGCCGGCCGCATGGTCCACGACATGGGAACCGGCTCCATCCGGGCGTTCATCGAGCGGCCCGCCGGCTACATCGGCGAGAAGGCCGACGCGGAGACGGGCTGGGTCTTCCCGATCCCCGACGAGGTCCGCGTCCACGGCCACGACGCGATGATGGCCGACGTGATCGAGAGCTTCCGCGCCGGCCGGGCGCCAGGCGAGACGTTCGTCGACGGCTACGTCGTGAACTGCATCCTCGACGCGGCGTACCGGTCCCTGCGATCCGGCCGGTGGGAGCCCGTCGTCGTCGACCAGGAGGTTGCCGCCGGATGACGTCCCTGCGGCAGGCATCGCCCGCGCCCCCATGGCTCGCGGCCGCGCACGCGCTTCTCGACCGCCTGGCGACCACCCAGGCCGAGGCGCTCGAGCAGGCCAGCCGGTGGTGCGCGGACGCGATCGGGGCCGACGGCCTGGTCCACCTCTTCGGCACCGGGCATTCCCGGATCCCGGTCGAGGAGATGTTCCCCCGCTACGGGTCGTACCCGGGCTTCAACCCGATCGTCGAGCTGTCGATGACGTTCCATACCGAGGTCGTCGGCGCCAACGGCCAGCGCCAGGCGATGTTCATCGAGCGCACGCCCGGCCTGGCCGAGGTGATCCTCGGCAACTTCACGTTCGGGCCCCACGACGTCCTGATCGTGTTCTCCGCCAGCGGCCTCTCGGCCGTCCCGGTCGAGATGGCCCGGGGTGCCCGCCGCCGTGGCGTGCGCGTGATCGCCGTCACGTCCGTCGAGATGTCGATGACGGGCGAGCCGGATCCGCGGGTCGGCGCCCGCCTCCTCGACGAGGCTGACCTGGTCATCGACCTCTGCACGCCGCCGGCCGACGCGCTCATCACGCTCGAGGGTCTCGAGACGCCCGTCGGGCCCGGCTCGACCATCACGGCGGTCGCGATCGTCAACTCGCTCAAGGTCCGCATCGCGGAGCTGCTCGTGGAGCGGGGGGCGATGCCCCCCGTCATCACCCGGGCCTCCGTCGTGGGACCGGAGCGGTCCCGGGCCCTCTTCGACGGGGCCTACCGGGAGCACGCGCGGCGTCTCGCGCGTGCCATCATCCAGGAGGGGAATCCTGCCCACGACCGACAGGAGGTGTGACGGACCAGACCGAGGTTCCCCCCCCACGCGACGTGGGAGCGCAGGCAACCGGCGACGCGGGTCCGCGAGCCGGTGCACGAGGAGGAGTGAATGTTCGACAAGCGATCTCGCGTGGTCCGGCTCGTCGTCGGCCTCGCGGGACTGGCCATCGTCGTCGGCGCCTGTGGCGGCGGCGCGAGCCCGTCGGCGAGCGCGGCCGCGAGCGCGACACCAGCGCCCAGCACCACCTACAAGATCGGGTACTCGAACGGCGGCGGCGTCGGCAACGGCTTCCGCGAGGAGCAGGTCTGCACCGCCAAGGCGGAGGCGCTCGCGTCCGGCCAGGTGTCCGAGCTCACCACGATCCACCGCAACACGGACGCGGCGGGCCAGCTCTCCGACATCCGTGACCTGATCGCCAAGGGCGTCGACGCGATCGTCTTCAACCCGAACGACCCCGCCGCCCTCAACCCGGCCCTCGCCGAGGCGAAGGCCGCCGGCATCAAGACCATCTCGGTCGACGCCTACGTCACCGATCCGGACACCTTCAACCTGTACAACAACCAGATCCAGTACGCCGAGCTCGGCGCCAAGTGGCTGTTCGAGCAGATGGGCGGCACGGGCACGGTCTACTACATGCGCGGCCTCGCCGGCCACCCGGCCGACTCCGACCGTGACATCGGGTTCAAGAACGTGCTCAAGGACTACCCCAACATCAAGGTCGTCCCGACCGCGGACGGCGTCTTCACCGGCTGGGATCCCGCGACCACCACCCAGCTGATCAACGACTTCATCGCCAGCGGCCAGTACGACAAGATCCAGGGCATCTGGTCGTCGGGCATGGGCCAGCAGGTCGTCGACGGCATCAAGGCCGCCAACAAGGCGTACGTGCCGATCGTCGACGCCGACCTCGGCGGGTTCGTCACGCAGCTCCTGGACAGCACGAACTACCCGGGCCTGGTGGGCGCCGCGGTCACCAACACGGCCGCCGTCGGCGGCGCGGGCGTCGCACTGGCGCTCAAGCTCCTGAACGGCGAGGCCGTCCAGACGGATCCAGCGGCCAGCCAGCCGAACACGGTCCTCCTGACGCCCGTCGTGGCCGACAACGTGACCGACGCAGGCAAGACCATGCTCAAGTCCTGGCAGGTCGACGGCCTCGACCCGGGCTGGCCGCTTGGCCTCCAGATCGCGGGCTGGACCACGTACACGCCCGAGCAGGCCGTTGCCTGCAAGGGTCCGGGCGAGTAGACCTCCCCAGGCTCTGACCACACGGGGGATGCCGGTCCGCCGGCATCCCCCGCCTTCAGCCCATCCATCCCGCGGGGACCGATGACCACCACCACCGACCTCCTGCTCGAGGCGACGGGCGTCTCCAAGACCTACGGCGCCGTCGTGGCGCTGAAGTCCGCATCGCTGGCCGTGCGCCCGGGGGAGGTCCACGCGCTCATCGGCGCCAACGGCGCCGGCAAGAGCACGCTGGTGAAGATCCTCACCGGCGCGGTCCGCCCGGACGCCGGCAGGATCGCCGTCCGCGGCAGGGAGCGCGTCGTCCACTCGCCGGCCGAGGCTCGCCGCGGCGGGATGGTCTCCGTCTACCAGGAGCCCGCGCTCATCCCGGACCTCGACATCCGGTCGAACCTGCGGCTCACGGAGACGCCGGTCGAGCCCTTCCGCCACTGGCTCCACGAGCTGGGCCTCCAGAAGCTCGACCTGTCGAGCATGGCCCGGCGCATCCCGCTCGCTTCGCTCCGGATCGTCGACCTCGCCCGCGCGCTCGCGATCGAGCCCGACGTGCTCATGCTCGACGAGATGACCGCCGCCCTGCCCGCGAACCTCACCGAACGGGTCCTGGAGGTCATCGGCCGCCAGCGGGGCGGCGACCGCTCCGTCGTCTTCATCTCCCACCGGATGATCGAGATCGCCGCCGTCTGCGACCGGGCGACCGTGCTGCGCGAGGGCGAGACGGTCGGCATCGTCGACGTGACCGAGGGCTCGGAGGAGCGGATCGTCGAGCTGATGCTCGGGCAGATCGCGGGGGACATGCAGGCTCCCACCGCCGGCCGGGCAGCGCCCGCGGCGCGGGCCAGCGTCGCGCAACCCCGCGTGACGGCCCGCGGCCTTGCGGCGGGCACGAAGCTGCGCGACGTCTCGTTCGACCTGTACCCGGGCGAGGTGCTCGGGGTGGTGGCCCTCGAGGGCCAGGGGCAGGACGAGCTGTTCGACATCCTCGCGGGCGCGGAGCGCGCGAGCGGCGGCGAGCTGCTCGTGGACAGCGCGCCCGTCTCCTTCCACCATCCGGCCGACGCCATCCGGGCCGGCCTCGTGTACGTCGCGGCGGACCGTGCCGAGGCCCTGCTGATGCAGCGCTCCGTGCGCGAGAACATCGCCCTGCCGTTCACGACGCGCATGCGTCGCTGGGGCCTGATCGACCTCGGAGGCGAACGGGAGAAGGTGGACGGCGCCGTCGCGACGCTGCAGATCGACGCCCGGGCCGGGAGCGAGGTGCGGCGGCTTTCCGGCGGCAACCAGCAGAAGGTGACGATCGCGCGCTGGGTCGCCGGGGGCGTGCAGACGATGCTCTGCTTCGACCCGACGCGCGGCATCGACATCCGCACCAAGGCCCAGATCTACGTCCTGCTCCGGGACCTCGCGGAGGCCGGCGCCGCCGTCCTCCTCTACACCTCGGAGCTGAAGGAGGTCCAGCTCGTCTGCGACCGCGCCATCGTCATCTTCGGCGGCCAGGTCGTGGCCGAGATCGACGCGGCCGACGCCGACGAGCCTGCCCTGCTTCGCGCCGCGTACAACCTCCGCTCGGACGCGCCGATGCCCGACGCCGTGCTGGCCGAGGCATTGCCCGATGAAGCGCCAGCCGGGCCCGCCGAATCGGCGGGTGACCGATGACCGCGACGAGCGCCCCCGTGGAAGCCATACGCAGCCGTCCGGCCGACGCGCTCGCGTCGTGGGTGCGACGCAATGCCTGGACGATCAGCCTCATCGCGTTCCTCGCCATCCTCCTGCTCTTCACCAAGGTCGTCCAGCCGAAGTACGGGGTGGCGGCGTTCCAGGGCCTCGCGACCTCCGTACTGCCGCTTGCCCTGGCCGCCGTCGCGCAGGCGGTCGTCGTGATCGGCGGCGGGATCGACCTCTCGATCGGATCGATGATGGCGCTCACCAGCGTGGTCACGGCCACGGCGATGAAGGGCCAGAGCGAGGAGTACGGCGTCGCGGTCGTCGTGGGCGTGCTCCTCCTGGGGCTCGTGCTCGGCGCGGTCAACGGCGGCCTCGTGGTCCTGACGCGCGTGCCGGACATCGTGGTCACGCTGGCGATGTCGTTCGTGTGGGCCGGCTGCGCCCTGCTCGTGCGGGCCGCGCCGGGAGGCGGCTCGGCACAATGGCTCAAGGATCTCGTCATCGGGTCGCTGGGCAACGAATGGATCCCCAAGGCCGCGGTCGCCCTGATCATCATCGTCGCCATCATCTGGATCCCGGTCGTGCGCTCCCGGCTCGGCCTGTCCATCTACGCGATCGGCAGCAACCGGCTGGCGGCGTTCCGGAGCGGCGTGTCCGTCGGCCGGACCAAGATGCTGGCCTACATGCTGACGGGCCTGTTCGCAGCGTTCGCGGGCCTCTCCCTCACCGCGAGCACGGGGATCGGGACGCCCGTTCCCGGGCCGTACACGCTCATGAGCGTGGCAGCGGTCGTCCTCGGCGGCGTCAGCCTTGCCGGCGGCCGGGGAGGTGTCTTCGGCCCGATCGTCGCCGTCCTCGTCCTCCAGCTGATCCGGACCGACATGACGTTCCTCAACGTCAACACCAACCTGGCCGTCGTCGCCCAGGGCGTCATCCTGATCGGCGTGGTGATGGTCGGCAGCCTCGTCCAGATGCGGAGGGCGCGCGCATGAGCGAGGCGACGCGCACGGAACGGGCCCGCAACCCCTGGCTGACGGCGGCCGCCTGGCGCAACCTCATCCGCGACCGGCCCATCATCCCGCTGACGGGCCTGCTCCTCGTCCTGGTCTTGACGATCCAGCTCGCACAGCCGGGCATCGTCGGCCCCGCCTGGGCGGGCGTGATCCTGCGTGCGTCGGTGCCCCTTGCCATCCTCGCCGGGTGCCAGGTGCTGACGATGCTGACGGGCGGCATCGACCTCTCGGTCGGCGCGGTCGCCTCGATGGCCGGGTTCGTCACCGCCACGCTCGTCAACAGCCCCGGGGGATGGCCCCTCGGGATCGCCGTGGCTCTCACGGCGGCGACCCTGGCGGGCCTGCTCACCGGCATCGGCGTCGGCGTGTTCCGGGTGCACCCGCTGATCATGACCCTCGGGATGGGCTTCGTCGTCCTGGGCCTGGCGAACGTCTGGCAGCTGCAGACGGTCCAGACGGGCTCGGGAGTCCCCGACGCGCTCCGCTGGCTCGGATCGGGCACGTTCCTGGGGATCGTGCCCAACAGCCTCCTCGTCTTCGTGCCGCTGGCCGCCCTGATCCTGCTGGGCCTCCGGCGAACCGGGTACGGCCGGCTGCTGTACGCCATCGGCGACAACCCGGTCGCCGCGCGCCTGTCGGGCGCCCGGTCGTGGCAGGTCCTCGTCGTCCTCTACGTGATCTCGGCGGTCCTGGCGGCCATCGCCGGCCTCCTCGTCTCCGGCCTCAACAACACCGCCAGCGTGACGCTCGTCGACAGCTCCGTCCTGCCGTCGGTCGCGGCCGCGGTGATCGGCGGGACGTCGATCATGGGCGGCCGGGGCGGCTTCGGTGGAGCGATCGTCGGCGCGCTCATCCTGACCGTGCTCGCGGCCCTCCTGACGGTGCTCGGGCTGCCCGAGCCCACGCGCCAGGTCGTGTTCGGCTCGATCATCGTCGTCGTCGCGGCCGCGTACACCCGCGTCACGTCCGAGTCCTGAGCCGGCGGGGTCGACGTGAACGGGGTGCCGCAGCCAGCAGGGGCGGGGACCCGGCACCTCGGCCTCGACCTCGGCGCGACGAACCTCAAGTGGGCCCTCGTCGGGCACGCTGACGCGGCCTGGCGAACCGTCGAGCACGGGCGGGTCGCGACGAGGATCACCCCCGATCCGGCCGACGTGCCGGACGCCGTCGTGGCCCAGCTGGCGGAGGTGGCCGCGGCCGCCGTCGCCGCGCACGGACCGGTCTCCAGCGTCGGCATCGGCGTCGCCGGCCTCTACGATCCGGTGGCCGGCACGGCGCGATTCCTGCCGAACGTCCCAGGCGCGTGGGCCGGCCACCCCGTGGCGGCGCCCGTCGCCCGCGCCGCCGGCGCACCGACCTATCTCATCAACGACGCGCGCGCCTTCGGGCTGGCCGAGCTGCGCCTCGGGGCCGGCCGTGGGGCCGCGTCGATGGTCGGGCTGACCCTCGGGACCGGCGTGGGCGGCGTCATCGCGATCGGGGGCCGCGTCCACCAGGGGCACGACGGCACCGCCGGCGAGCTCGGCCACCAGACGATCGACCCCGACGGCCCGTGGTGCGGGTGCGGCAACCGCGGCTGCGTCGAGGCCTATGCCCGGGCGGACCAGATCGCCGCCGCATGTGGCACGGCCACGGCGGAGGAGGCGGTCCGGGCGGCGCAGGCCGGCGACTCGCGGGCCCGGGCCGGGCTGGCGGACGTCGGCCGCTACCTCGGGATCGGCATCGCCAACATGGTGACGGTGATCACGCCGGACCGCATCGTCATCGGCGGCGGCGTCGCCGCCGCCGGCGAGCTCCTCCTGGGCCCGATCCGGGCGGAGATCGCGCGCCGCGTCAGGACCACCTCCGCGGACGAGGTGGCCATCGTGATCGCCGAGCTGGGCACGCTCGCAGGGGCGATCGGCGCGGCGATCCACGGGGCGGAGCGAGCGGCAGAAGCGGCCAGCCCGGGCCCCGGCCCGGATCGGGATTCGCACCCCTGATGCCGGACTTCCAGCTCCCACGCTACCGCGAGATCGAGGAAGCGCTGCGGGCCCGGATTGCGATCCTGCGCCCCGGCGACGCGCTCCCCTCCGACGCGGCCCTCTGCCGCGAGTGGGGGGTCAGCCGGATGACGGCCAGGCACGCGATGCAGCGCCTCGCCGACGAAGGGCTCGTGATGCGCATGCCCGGGCGTGGGAGCGTCGTCGCCCAGGCCGGGGCCCACCGGCGAGCGAACCAGCTGATGCCGTTCTCGCGCGAGATGCGGCATCGCGGCCGGCGGCCGAGCTCCCGGATCCTCGCTCGCGAGACCCGCCCGTCGACGCCGGACGAGGCGGCGACGCTGGGCGTGGACGACGCCGAGCCCGTCGTCGTGCTTCGCCGGCTCCGGGTCGCCGACGACGAGCCGATCGCGATCGAGACGGCGGTCCTCGTGCGGCGCACCGCTGCCGCGGTGATGGCGGCCGACCTCGAGACGGGGTCCCTCCACGCGGCCCTGGCGGCGGCGGGCATCCACCTCCGCCGGGGCAGCGCGACGATCTTCGCGGCGGCGGCGACCTCCGAGGATGCGCGGCTCCTGGGCGTCCCGCGCGGGACGCCGCTGCTCGTGGAGCGACGGGTCATCCGCGACATCCAGGGCCGTGCCGTCGAGGCCACCGAGTCGCGGTACCCGGCCGGGCGGTACGCGCTGGACGTGGCGTTCGAGATGGAGGACGGCGCCGTCGGGGCCGCTGCGGCGAGAGACACCACGCCGTGAGCCATCCGCCGGGCTCCTCGCGAACCCGCGTCCGCCTGGCGCTCGACCACCGGGAGCCCGACCGGATCCCCTTCGACCTCGGAGGCTCGCGGGTGACCGGGATCCACCTGCGCGCCCATGGGCCCCTCCGCGCGGCGCTCGGCCTGCCGCCCGGCGAGGCGCGGGTCGGCGACCTGACCCAGCAGCTGGCGGAGGTCGAGCCCGACCTCGCGGACGCCCTCGGCTGCGACGTGGGCCTCGTCGCGCCGCGCCCGGCGTCAACGTACCGCCGTGAGATGGCCGACGACGGGACGTTCGTGAGCTACCGCGACGAGTGGGGCGTCGGCCGGCGGATGCCCAGCCGCGACGGGCTCTACTTCGACTCGTTCGACGCGCCCCTGGCGGGCGAGGTGGACGCCGCGGCGATCGATGGGTTCCCCTGGCCGGACGCGCTCGATCCCGGGCGCTTCGCGGGCATGGGGGACGCCGCCCGGCGGATCGCGCTCGAGGAAGGACGCGCCGTCCACGTCGGCTCGATCTGCGGCGGGCTCACCGAGGGCCTCTTCAAGATGCGCGGCTTCGAGGACGGCTACCTGGACCTGGCCGCGGAGCCGGCACGCGCCCGGCGGATCATGGAGCGGATCCTCGAGGTCAAGCTCGCCTACTGGGAGCGCGCCCTCCGGGAGGTCGGCGACCTCGTGGACGTCGTCGGGGAGGCCGACGACCTGGGCGGTCAGGACCGTCCCCTCTTCTCCCCGGCGACCTATCGCAGCCTCGTCAAGCCGCTCCACCGGGAGCTCTTCGCCTTCCTCCGGGCGCGCACCGCGGCGAAGGTCTTCTTCCACACCTGCGGCGCCGTCCGGGACCTGATCCCCGACCTCGTCGAGATCGGGATCGACATCCTCAACCCGGTCCAGGTGTCGGCGGCGGGCATGGACGGCGCGGCGCTCAAGCGCGAGTTCGGGCGCGACCTGGTCTTCTGGGGTGGCGGCGTCGACACGCAGCGCATCCTCGGCCTGGGTAGGCCGGACGAGGTGCGGGCCGAGGTCCGGCGGCGGATCGCGGACCTGCGCGACGGGGGCGGGTTCGTGTTCGCGGCGGTCCACAACGTCCAACCGAACGTCCCCGCGGCCAACCTGGTCGCGATGTGGGAGGCCTGGCGGGAGGTGGCGGCATATGGCTGACCGGCAGCAGATCGTCCGGGGCCGGCTGGTCCTCGAGGACCGGGTGACGCCGGGGCGCCTCGCCGTGACGGACGGCGTCATCGTCGCCGTCGAGCTGGACGAGGCCGAGGCGGCCGGGCCGATCGTCGTCCCGGGATACGTCGACGTCCACGTCCACGGCTGGGGCGGGCACGACGCGATGGGTTCGGCCGAGGATCTCGACGGGATGGCCCGGGCGCTCCTGCGCCACGGGGTCACCTCCTTCCTCCCGACCGCCGTGACGGCCGGGCTCGGGGTGCTCCGCGAGTTCGCCGAGCGGGTCCGGGCCTGGGCGCCGGGGGCGCCGCTCGACGGGGCGATGCCGCTCGGGTTCAACCTCGAGGGGCCGTTCCTCGCCGCCCAGAAGAAGGGTGCCCAGAACCCGGCCTTCATCCGGGCCGCCCAGGAGGTCGCGCGGACGGACCTGGAGCCGCTCCTCGACGGCCTGCGGATCATGACGATCGCCCCGGAGCAGCCCGGATCCCTCTCCCTCATCGGGTGGCTCAGCGAGCGCGGCGTCGTGGCGTCGCTCGGCCACTCGGTGGCCACCGTCCACCAGGGGCGCGCCGGCTTCGAGGCGGGCGGCCGGACGACGACGCACCTCTTCAACGCCATGATCGGCGTCGACCACCACGCCCCGGGCCTCGCGGTGGCGGCCCTCACCGATGACGCGGCCTACGTCGAGCTGATCGCCGACGGGTTCCACGTCCACGAGTCGCTCTGGCCGATCATCACCCGTACGAAGCCGGCGGACCGGCTGATCCTGGTCAGCGACGCCCTCGCGCTCGCCGGGACGCCACCCGGCCCGGGGACCATCGGCGGGCTCGCCGTCGAGAACCGGGGCGACCGCATCACGCTCGCGGGGACGGACACGCTCGCCGGCTCGGTCATCGCCCTCGACACGGCCGTGCGCAACCTCGTCCGGTCGGGCATGCCGTTGCCGGTCGCGGCGGCGGCAGCGAGCCGCAGCCCCCTGGCCCTGCTGGGCGTGACGGACCGAGGTCGGCTCGAGGCCGGCCAGCGGGCCGACCTCGTGATCCTCGACGACGACCTGCGGGTCAGCCGGGTGATGCGCGGCGCGGACGAGTGGGTCGGAGGGGCTCGCTGACCCTCCTGGCGCCGCCCATCAAGACCGCCTGCCCGGCTGCCGGGGGGATCAGCCCCTCGACACCTCGTTCCCGCCGCCGGCCACGCCGGCCAGCTCGCGCATCCGCTCGGCGTTGTAGGACGGGCCCTCCTCGCGGGTGAGCTGGCCGAGGACGTCCATCGGCAGCTCGTTGAGGATGGCCCCGTTCGGGTTGAAGAGGAGGTGCTCGTCCACCATCAGGCCGAACGTCGAACCCTCCTTCACCGCGTGGTACAGGTTCCGCGGCCGGACCGCGTCGCCGACGTTGACCACGTTGACGCCGGCGGCCCGCAGCTCGCCGAAGAGGGCGGCGACCGGCCGGGTGTGGCAGGTGACGATGTCGTCGACCTCCAGGCGCGTCCGCCGGAACTCGCTATCGCGGAGGACGACCGCGCCGCCCTCGATCGACTCGACCGTGGTGCTCGTGATGACCGTGACGGGGTGCTTGTACGGCCGCGAGTGGAGGACCTCGGCGTCGCCCTGCGCGAATCGCTTGCGCAGGACGTACATGTGGATGACCTCGCAGTCGGCGGCGAACTCGCGGTTCTCCGTGACGATCGTGAGCTCCTTGCCGATGTCGGCCAGGAACGCCGCCGTGTCGGTCGCCGCGTAGCTGTCGCCCCACAGGAGGACCCGGGACCCGAGCTTACGCATCCGACGCCCGCCCGGGTGGCACTCGCAGGCGATCTTCGGGCAGGCCATCGCCTCCTCGAAGGGGACGACGCGCGAGGCGTCGCCGGCGACGTCCGGCACGTACGACGCGGCGCCGGTCGCGTTGAGGACGACGTCGAAGCCGCGCAGCTCGTCGACCGTCGGGGCATGGTTGAGGCGGACGTCGACCTTGAGCTCGAGGACCTGGTCCCGGATCCAGTCCAGGTACCAGCGCATCTTCTCCTTGCCGGGGACGAGGCAGACGTAGAGCATCGCCCCACCCAGCTCGGCGTGCTTCTCGAAGAGGGTCACCCGATGGCCGCGCTCGGTGGCGACGCGGGCCGCCTCCATCCCGGCCGGCCCGCCGCCGACGACGGCGACGTTCACCGGCTTCGACGTGGGCTTCATCTCGGCGAACGCCGGGTTGCCGCAGGCGGCGTTGACCGAGCAGGCGATCTCCTTCTTCGCCATGAGCGACTCCTGCCAGCAGCCGCCCAGGCAGGAGATGCAGCGGCGGATCGACCTCACCCGGCCGTACTTCGCCTTGACCGGCCAGTACGGGTCGGCGAGGAGCTGGCGGGCCAGGCCGACCAGGTCGGTCTTGCCCTCGGCGAGGATCTGCTCGCAGTACTCCGGGTCGCGCAGGGAGTGGCTCGTGATGACCGGGATGCGGACCGCCTTCTTCGTCGCCTCGGCGGCATACGTCGCCCAGCCCTGCGGGTAGTGCATCGGGTCGAAGCCGGCGCCCGGGCTCTCCTGCATGCCCTGGGAGAGGTCGAGCGCCGCGCAGCCGGCGCGCTCGAGGACGCGCGCGGTCTCGAGGCCCTCCTCCATCCCGCGGCCGCCCTCGCACCACTCCTCGAACGAGTAGCGGACGAGCACGGGAAAGCTCCGACCGCACTTCTTCCTGATCGAGTCGATGACGGCGAGCGGGAACCGCATCCGGTTCTCGAACGACCCGCCGAAGCGGTCGGTCCGCATGTTGAGGTACGGGCTCATGAACTCCGACAGGAGGTACCCGTGCGCGGCGTGGAGCTCGACGGCGTCGAAGTCGGCCTGCTTCACCCGCCAGGCGGCCTCGCTGAAGAGGTCGACGAGCTCGAGGATCTCGGCGATCGAGGCCTCGCGGATCTCCTTGCCCTTCTCCTCGGCGTTCTCGTAGACGATCTCGTGGCCGGCCGACCAGGGGAGCTTGAGGACGCGGTCGGTCGCGCCGAGGGTGTTGTAGCGGGGGATCGCGCACTGGCGGCCCGGGTGCTGGAGCTGGACCGCGCACTTCGCCCCGTAGCGGTGCATGCCCTCGGCGAGGCGGGCGAGGCCCGGGATGTAGTTGTCGCCGTCGGCCACCAGGCAGGTGACCGTCGGGCGGCCCGACTTCATGTCCGGCGTCGTGGCGCCGACGATGACGAAGCCGGTCCCGCCGCGGGCGATGTCGGAGTGGTGGTGGATGTCGCGCTCGCTCACCTCGCCGTCCGCGTGCGACGAGCTGACGTCGGTCGGCACGTGGACGATGCGGTTGGGGAGCTCGAGGTTCCCGAGCTGGAGGGGGCTGAAGAGGTGCGGGAAGGCCATGACCGGATCACTCCTGGTGGCGGGCAGATCGCGACACCTCGATGCTGGCTCGTGCGGACCGCGCGGGCAATGCCAGAGCGGGTCGATGATGTGGCAGAAGCGGCTGCACGGTCCGATGGGCGCATCCGAATCGATCCAAGCGGCCCTGTCCGATGCGGCTGGGGGACGCCTACGGTCCGACCATGGCCGTCTACGTCTGGCAGCAGGAGATGGACCCCTGCTTTCCCCTCGTCGTGCTCGAGCACGTCGCGCAGGGCGACCGCGACCGGATGCACTGGCACGACTACCTCGAGGTCGCCCTGGTCCTGGAGGGCCGCGGTGCGTTCCTGTTCGGCCGCCGCACCCTGCGGGCCGAGATCGGCGACATCTTCTTCATCGACAACTCCCAGCCGCACGCCGCGCTGGCCGACCAGGGGACGTCGCTCCGCCTGCTCCTCGTGCTGTTCCGGCCCGAGCTGATCGCCGGCCCGGGCTGTCGCGAGCTCGACCTGGGGTACCTCGCGCCGTTCCGGATCGACGAGCGCACGACCTCGCCACGGATTCGCGGCTGGTCGGCGCTCGCCGAGGAGGTGGCCCCGGTCCTGCGCGAGCTGCGGGAGACCTGGGAGCGGCACGACCCGGCGGAGCTCCAGCTGGCCGACGCGACGCTGCGCCGCGCGCTGGCACTGGTCAACCGGCATCGCGGGTCGGGTTCGAGGGCCTCCGCGGCGCGTGCCGCGGCCGACCGCCGGGAGCAGATCCGGCCGGTGCTCGCCCACATCGACCGCCACTGCCGCGAGAGCATCAGCCTCGACGACGTGGCCGGCATCGTCCACGTAAGCCCGAGCCGCATGCGCCACGTGTTCAAGGACGTCACCGGGGTGAGCTTCAAGGAGTACGTCACCCACGTCCGGGTGGCGGAGGCGAAGCGGCTGCTGCTGAGCACGGACCTCTCCGTCGCCGAGATCGCCCGGGCCGTCAGCTACACCAACATGTACCAGTTCTACAAGGTCTTCTACCGCTCGTGCGCGATGTCGCCGGGCGAGTACCGCCGCTACTACACCCCCGCCGGCGGCGAGGCGGCGCTGCCGCCGGCGCTCATGGCGCCCGGCGACGCGGAGGACGCTGATCGCATCGCCGCGGCGTCGCTACGATCGGGAGCGATGCGGGAGGGGTCCGCCTGAGCCCCCACGACAGCCGGATCGGAGTGCAGCCAATGGACGTCAGGGTGCGCGAGGCGGTGGACGCCGACTGGGTCGAGGCCGGGCGCATCTGCTACGAGGCATTCGCGACGCTCGCGGACCGCCACGGCTTCCCGCACGACTTCCCGACGGTCGCAGCGGCCTCCGAGCCGATCCGCTGGCTCATCAACCACCCCGAGGTCTACGGCGTCGTCGCGGAGAAGGAGGGCCGCATCCTCGGCAGCAGCTTCCTCGACGAGCGCGGGACCATCTCCGCGATCGGGCCGGTCAGCGTGGACCCCGCCGCGCAGGATCGACGCGTGGGCCGGATGCTGATGGAGGCGATGTTCCAGCGAGCCGCGCAGCGCGGGACCCCCGGTGTCCGGCTGGTCCAGATCGCCTACCACAATCGCTCCCTGAGCCTCTACACGAAGCTCGGCATGGACGTCAAGGAGTCGTTCGCCGCGATGTTCGGCGACCCGATCCTCCAGGCGATGCCCGGCTATGCCGTCCGGCCGGCCACGCCCGACGACGAGGGCGCCTGCGACGCCCTGTGCCTCCGCGTGCACGGCCACACGCGGGCGGGCGAGGTCCGCGAGGCGATCGAGGCAGGCGAGGCGCGGGTCGTGGAGCGGCTGGGTCGGATCACCGGCTACACGACGCGGATCAACTACTTCCGCCACTCGGTCGCCGAGACCAACGACGACCTGAAGGCGCTCATCTGCGAGGCCCGGGACTTCGGCACGCCGGGCTACCTCGTCCCGCTGACCAACGGCGACCTGCTCCGCTGGTCGCTGGCACACGGCCTGCGCATCTTCTTCGTGGTGAACCTGATGGCGATCGGGATCTACCAG
This sequence comes from uncultured Chloroflexia bacterium, assembly GCA_963821235.1. GTDB lineage: Bacteria > Chloroflexota > Limnocylindria > Limnocylindrales > CSP1-4 > CTSoil-043. Next base: position 423,809 of record CAWGCS010000001.1, on the reverse strand, counting down.
GAGCCGAGGGGCGCGTACCTGCCTTCGGTCGGCTACTGATCCGGTGACCGGCGTCGGGCGCGTGCCGCGCATCCCGCCGCCACTCGATCCGGACTTCCGGCCCCTGGGGCTCGCCCAGGCACGGCTCGCGGCCGACATCGGGGCGAGCGGCACCGGGATCCGGGTCGCGCTGGCGGTGGAACAGCCGGCGGGCTCGGCCTGGCACCGCCGGGCGTGGGTCTACCCGCCGGGTCATCGACGCGCGGCCGCGTCCTACCGCGCGGTGGAGCGGCTCTGCAAGCTCCTCCTCTGGTCGCGGGGCGGCTCGCGCCTGTACGTCGACGGGCCCGAGCCACTGGTCGGCTTCCTCACCCACCACTACGCGGCCGAGCCCACGGGCACGTTCGATGCGCGCTTCATGGGCCCGCTGCTGTTCGGCGCCCCCTTCGAGGTCGTCGGCGTCCCGGAAGCCGACTTCCCGCCTCCCCACGAGGCCGGCACCGCCCTGGGCCGCCACTTGGACGGATGCCGGATCGGCTTCGACCTCGGGGCCAGCGACCGCAAGGCGGCGGCGGTGATCGACGGCGAGGTCGTCTTCAGCGAGGAGATCGCCTGGAATCCGGCGTGGCACGCCGACCCGCAGTGGCACTTCGACGAGATCATGGATTCGCTGCGGCGCGCCGCCGCCCACCTGCCGCGCGTGGATGCCATCGGGGGCAGCTCGGCCGGGGCGTACGTGGACAACGAGGTGCGGGTCGCGTCACTCTTCCGGGCCGTTCCAGCGGAGGCCTTCGCATCGCGGGTCCGGGGTCTGTTCCACGAGCTGCGTGACGCCTGGGGCGGCATCCCGTTCGTGGTCGTGAACGACGGCGAGGTGACCGCCCTGGCGGGCTCGATGATGGCCGGCTCCGGAGGGCTGCTCGGGATCGCGATGGGGTCGAGCCTGGCCGCGGGCTACGTGGACCGGGAGGGCCGCCTGACGTCCCGCATCGACGAGCTCGCCTTCGCGCCGATCGACGACGCGCCAGACGCGCCGGTCGACGAGTGGTCGGGCGACCGAGGCTGCGGCGTCCAGTACCTCTCGCAGCAGGCCACCGGTCGCCTGATGGCGGCGGCCGGCCTCGACGTCGACGGCACCGCCTCCCTCCCCGAGCGGCTCGTCCACCTCCAGGAGCGGATGGGCGCGGGCGACGCGCGCGCGGACCTCGTGTACCGGACCGTGGGCACGGAGCTCGGCTACGCGCTGCTGATCTACCGCGAGCACTACGACCTGGACCACCTGCTGCTGCTCGGGCGGGTGATGACCGGCGCCGGCGGGGACGTGATCATCGCGTCGGCACGGCAGGTGCTCGCGGCCGAGGATCCGCTCGCCGCCGAGGCGATCACGTTCCACCTCGCCGACGAGCGGCAGAAGCGCCACGGCCAGGCCGTGGCGGCGGCGAGCCTCCCCGCGCTTCGCTGATCGACGCGCTGGCGGCGTCAGCGGGGCGAAGGACGTCCGTCGTCATCGCCGGACCTGCTGGGTGGCATAGCTGCCTCCTCTTCCTGGCGGATGGCGACAGTCATCACTCACGGGCGGTCAGAAGGTAAGGCCGTTCCCGCTGCCGGCTTGCGGTGGAGCGAGCGCTCTCGCGCCAACGGCATGCCGCCGGCGTCGATCCGAACTAGCCCACCGCCCTCGCTGCGGGTCCCACCTGCCCGCTCGGAGGTGCCGTCGATTCCCTGAAGACCAAGCGAGACTCGAGGGTCACGATCTGGAACGGGCTGGTGTCCCCGGCTATCCGTGCCAGCAGACGTTCCGCGGCCGCCATCCCCAGCTCCAGCACCGGCTGTGCGATGACGGTGATCGAAGGAACCGCGACGGTCGCCCAGTCGGCGTCGTCGAATCCGATGAGGGATACGTCTCGCGGGATTTGTACACCCGCGTGACGGATGGCATCGAGGACCCCCAACGTGACCAAGCTGAAGGTCGTCACGATCGCCGTGGCCGGGTGCGATTGCGTCAGGAGCGTCAACGCTTGCATGGTCGCTGACTCCCGCGTGTAGTCCGCCTGCCGAATGAGGGCCTCGTCGATCGGCAGGTTCGCCGCCCTCATTCCGTCAACGTAGCCCTTGTACCGCGCCACCGCGGGCTTGAGCTCAGCCAGGGCCCGAACCCGCTCCTGTTCCGGCAGCGACAGCCGATCAGTGTTCACCGGGATCGGGAGCTTCGTCCACCCGGTGGTCCCGACGATCCCGATCCGCTCGTGCCCCAGTCGCGCGAGAAGACCGACGGCCCGGCTCACCGCCGCTGCGTTGTCCGTCACGACGGCATCGACCTCGAGGCTCCGCGATCGTCGGTCGAGCAGCACGATCGGGACGTCAAGGTCGCGCAACTCCTGGAGGTGATCGGCGTCCTCCGACGAAGCCGGGGCGACGATCAAGCCGTCGACCCGCTCCTCGTACAGGACGCGGACCTCGGCACGCTCCCGGGCAAGGTCCTCGTTGGTGTTGGCCAGGACGACTTCCCAGCCGGCGGACTGGGCCGCGTCTGCGATCGCGCGAACGGCAGTCGCGAAGAAGGGAAGTTGGATGTCGCCGACCACAACTCCGATCGCGCGCGTCCGCCCTGACGTGATGCTCTGTGCCCTTCTGTTCGGGCGGTAGTCCAGACCGGCCGCGGCCGCGGCAACGCGAGCGCGAACCTCATCGCTCACCTGCCCATACCCGCCGAGAGCGCGGGCAGCCGTCGCCTTCGAGACGCCAGCGGCGATCGCCACGTCGTGGATGGTCGGACCGCCGGGACGCCTCGACCTCGGGGTTCGCATCGATTCGCCTGTCACCCTCGACCTCGCGCTGGTCCCGGCCCGAGCGTTACCGCCCCCATTCTGAGGGACGCCGAGCCCGCCGTTCTCTCGCTCGCTGCGTCGGCTGCGACCGGTTTCATTGATCTGTGCCGTTCAAGGCGAGGTGAACGATCGTGGGCCGGCCGCGATTCCTGGATTCTCGTTCGAAATGTTGACATGGGGCACACAGAAGTGCAAGAGTGTGTGGCTGAAACCGGTCTCAGTTGGAGAGCAGTGTGACACGGGCAAAGCCACGGCCCATCGCGGCTGACTACCAGGACCTCCTGCAGAACGTCGTAGCCGCCTCGGGACAGATAGACGCGATCGCAGGGGCGGCTGTCGCCAGAGGGCTCGCGGACGTCTTCCTCGTCGGGTCAGGCGGGTCATGGGCCAACTTCCCGCAGATCCAGTTCATGCTCGACCGCGCGGCGCCCTTCCCGGCCCATCTGCTTTCCAGCGGCGAGTTCGCGGTCCGCCAACCGCGACGACTCGGTCCTAGCTCACTGGTCCTCGCGGCTTCGCATCGCGGCGAGACGCCGGAGACCGTCGAGGCAGCCCGCATCGCGAGCGACCGCGGGGCGATGGTCGTTGCCCTCACGCGCGATACCGGCAGCTCCCTCGCGAAGGTCGCCCACCATGCGCTGACCTACGGCCGCGACGAGGTCGTCATCGACGCCAAGCACGTCTACCTTGCCATGCTCGGCTCGAGGCTCCTGGATCTCACGACAGGACGGGCGGACGACCCTGCTCGCGCGGCAGCCTTCGCTGCCCTGCCGGCAGCGATCGTCGCGGCCATGGAGGAGCGCGAGGGCGCCAATGCCGAGATCGCCAGCCGGCTGAAGGACGAGCCGATCACCTATGTCATCGGGACCGGCCCGAGCTTCGGCACGGCCTACTCGTTCGCGATGTGCACGCTCCAAGAAGCGCAGTGGATGCACGCCGCGGCATACAACGCCGCGGAGTTCTTCCACGGGATGTTCGAGGTGGTGGAGCCGGGCGTGGCGGTGATCGTCCTGCTCGACGAATTGGCCGCGCGACCGCTCGCCGAGCGCGCCCTCGCCTTCGCTCGGCGCTACACGGACACGGCGGTAGCGGTCGACGCGCGGGAGCTGGCCCTTCCCGGGATCCCAGTGTCCCACCGGGAGCTGGTCGGTCCGATCGCCCTGGGGGCGGTCATGTACCGCCTTTCGGCCCATTACGCCGCGGTTCGCGGTCGGGGCCTTCCCGACCGCCGCTATATGTTCAAGGTCCCCTACTGATGCGCCTGCTCGGGGCCGGCGACAACGTCGTCGACCGCTACCCCGACCTGGGCCTCCTGTTCCCCGGGGGGAACGCGGTGAACGTCGCGGTCGCCGCGCGACGGGCAGGTGCCGATGCGGCGTACCTCGGCGTCCTCGGCGACGACGACGCTGGCCGGGTCGTCCTCGCCGCTCTGGCGGCCGAGGGGATCGAGACGACGCGGGTGCGGGTTGCCGAAGGCCCGAATGCGTGGGTGGACATCCGGCAGGACGGCGGCGATCGGTTCTTCGGCGAGTACTCGCTCGGCGTCTCACCATTTCGCCTCGACCCAGAGGACGTCGCCTACGCGGCCTCCTTCGACGTCGCCCACCTCTGCGCCGCCGGCTTCCTCGAGGATGATGTCCCGGCGCTGGCCTCCGTCACCGCGATCTCGTTCGACTTCAAGGTCCGCCGCGACCCCGCGTATCTCGGTCCGCTCCTCGCCCTGACGCGCTACGCGTTCTTCTCGGCGAGCGACCTCGACGAGGGGGCGACGATTGCCCTGCTCGAGCAGGCGACCAGCGCCGGGGCGCGGATCGCGGTCGCCACCCGCGGTCCGCGGCCAACCCTTGCCTTCGACGGCACGCGCCTCTTCCGCCAGCCCTCCACCGCTCACCCGCCGCTCGACACCCTCGGTGCGGGCGACTCGTTCATCGGTCGGTTCCTCGTTGGGGATCTCGGAGGTGAAGCGACCACGACGACCTTGAGCGCTGCGGCCGGGGCGGCCGCGGCGACCTGCCAGATCCATGGAGGCTTCGGGCACGGCTATCCGTATGCGCCGCGTACGGGTGCCGACCCATCCAGGCTCACGGGACGGGACGCGGAGGCGACCGCCCGCTAATGCCGTCCCCGGGTGGGACGGATGGGAGGAGACCGGACATGAAGGCAACAACTCCGAGGCGGCGCCCCACCTGGACGCTCCTCTCCGGGCTGCTCGCGACGACCCTGCTCGCGGCGGCTTGCGCAGCGGGCGCCTCGCCCACCGCCGCTCCGTCGACCGCGCCAGCGGAGACAGGCTCGCCAGCGGCTTCGGTCGCCCCGTCGACGGAGGCCGAGTTCTCGGGCAAGATCGTGTTCCTCGAGCGGTGGCCCGAGCCCCAGTACAAGCCCTTCTGGGACAAGGTCGTCGCCGACTACGTCGCCCTCCACCCCAATGTTGAGATCGACCACCAGGCAATCGCGGATCAGCCGTACAAGGACAAGATCCGTGTCCTGACCGCCGGTGGCGAGCTGCCGGACATCTACTTCAGCTGGGCCGGCGACTTCGCCAAGAAGTTCGTGCGCGCCGGCCTCGCCGCCGACCTGACCAGCGAGATCGAGGGGACCGAGTGGGGCAGCAGCCTCGCCGGGGCCGCCGTGAACGCCTGGACGTACGACGGCAAGGTCTACGGGATCCCGATCAGCGTCGACGGCAAGTTCTTCCTCTACAACACGAAGATCTTCACCGACAACGGGGTCTCGGTCCCGGCGACGTTCGACGACCTTCTCGCGGCCTGCGACACGTTCAAGAGCAAGGGCATCCAGCCGATCACCCTAGGCAATAAGGACGGCTGGGCGGCCATCCACTACCTGACCTCGCTCAACGCCAAGTACGTCCCCAGGGCCACCCTCGACAAGGACTACGAGGTCGCTACCGGCGAGTTCACCGACCCCGGCTACGTCCAGGCCCTCAACGCGCTCGTCGAGCTGAACACGCGCTGCCTCACCCAGGGCGCCAACGGGATCGACTACACGGTCGCCCAGGCCGAGCTCATGAACGGCAAGGCCGCGATGTACTACGGGCAGAGTGTCGAGTTCAAGACGTTCACCACCGCGGGCGGCGCACCCGCGGGCTTCGAGGACAGTTGGGACTTCTTCCCGATGCCTCCGGTGACCGGCGGTGCCGGCGACCAGAACTCGTTGACGGGCGCCCCGGACGGCTTCATCGTGAACGCGAAGTCGCAGAACCTTCCGCTGGCGATCGACTTCATGAAGTCCCTCACCAACAAGCAGAACGGGGAGGCGTTCACGACGACGGTCGGTCGCCTCAGCTCCGTCGTGGGAACGGCCAACGAGACGAACGCCTTCCCCCAGCTCATGAAGGCCCTCGACCTGATCAACAAGGCGAGCGGGTACAACATCTGGCTGGACACCGTCGCCCACGCCGACGTCGCCGGCGCCTACCTTGCCGGCGCCCAGGGCCTGCTCGAGGGGTCGATGACCCCGGACCAGGTCATCGCCAGCGTCCAGGCTGCCGCGGCAAAGGCCAAGGAGAGCCTTTAGCCTCCACCTCGTCCATCCATCATCCGTCGGGCGGCTCCTCCTCGCCGCCCGACGGCCTTCCACCTGGGCTGGCCCGTGCTTCGAACGCTCGCTCGCCGACTTCCGTCACGAGGATGGTGGTTCGTCATCCCGGCGCTCGTGCTGGTGGCGATCTTCGTCTACTACCCCGTCGTCGAGAATGTTCGCCTCAGCCTCTTCCAGTGGAACGCCTTCTCGACTACGCAGCGCTTTGTCGGGCTCGACAATTACGCGGCCCTCGTCGACGACCCTGTCTTCTGGCGCGCGCTCGGCAACAACATCGCGTATGCCGTGGTCTCGGTGATCTGCCAGGTGGGCGGCGGCCTCGTCCTCGCGGCGGTCCTCGAGGAGTTCGTGCGCCCCCGCTTCCGCGGGTTCCTGCGCACCGTCTACTTCATCCCGGTGACGATCTCGCTGACGGTCACAGGTCTCCTCTTCCAGTTTCTCTACCACCCGACGTTCGGGCTCATCAACCAGCTGTTGGCGGCCGTCGGACATCCCGAATGGGCCCACTCGTGGTTGGGGGAGAGCGCGACCGCTATCTGGTCGATCATCGCGATGAGCCAATGGCAGTCGGTCGGCTACGTGATGGTCCTCTTCATCGTGGCGATGCAGAAGATCCCCCGCGAGCTGTACGAGGCGGCCTACGTGGACGGAGCGTCGAAGGTCCAGGCGTTCTTCCGGGTCACCATCCCGCTCCTCACCGAGATGACGACGCTTCTGCTGATCCTCACGGTGTCCGGCGCCTTCCTTGTCTTCAATGAGGTCAAGGTCATGACGGACGGCGGCCCGGTCAATGCGAGCCAGGTCCTCGGCACATGGCTCTACCGCTCCGCCTTCCGGAACGACGACATGGGCTACGCGTGCGCGATCGCGACGGTCCTCTTCGCGATCACGATGTTCGCTGGGATCGCCCAACTCCAACGAGCGCGGGGCAAGCAGGTGGAGTACTAGTGGCTCTCCTGCGCCGCGTGCCCGCCTCGGGCGTCCTGCGTCGAGGTGTTGCCCACGTCGTCGTGACGATCGTGCTCTCCGCGATCCTCGGCGGGCTGGTCCTGGTCATCCTCTACCCGCTCCTGTGGATGCTCCTCGCCGGGTTCAAGACGGGCGCGGAGCTGTTCGGTGACGCGTGGGGGCTGCCCGGCGCCCTGCGCTTCGAGAACTACGTCAAGGCCTGGGACCAGGGTGTCGTCCGCTACCTCCTGAACAGCGCCATCGTGTCCGCCGTCTCCATCGTCGGCGTCGTGCTCGTCGGCGCCTGGGCGGCGTACGGTCTCAGCCGGCTCCGCCTTCGGTTCGCCACCCCAGCCCTCTTCTTCATCCTGGGCGGCATGATGCTGGCACCGGCGGTGGCGCTGATCCCGCTCTTCCGACTGCTCCAGGCGCTGGGCATCTACAACACCTACCTGGCGATGATCCTGCCCTACGTCGCCTTCCGGCTGCCGATCACGGTCTTCCTGATCCGCGCCTACCTCATCACCCTGCCACACGAGCTGGAGGACGCGGCGATCGTCGACGGGGCCAGTCGCCTCCAGATCTTCTGGCACGTCATTGTTCCGCTGAGCCGTCCGATCCTCGTCTCGGCCGCCCTCCTCCAAGCGCTGTTCGCCTGGAACGAGTTCCCATTCGCTCTCGTCTTCATCAACGACGCGAACCTCAAGACCCTGCCGGTGGGCCTCCTGGACATGCAGGAGCGGCTGACGACCGACTGGCCCGTGCTCCTCGCCGCGTTGACGATCGCGTCCATGCCGATGGTCCTGCTCTTCCTCGCCGGCCAGCGGCAGTTCATCCGAGGCCTTGCCGAGGGTTACGGGAAGTGACCGAGCGGCCGCAGGACGTCGTCATCGTGGGTGGCGGGATCGTGGGAGCTACAGCAGCAGTTGATGGCGCGGCGATGGCTGCAACTCTCGTTCCACAGAGGTGCCGTCTGCCGACGCGATGAACCCGGAGCCCTGCGCGGCGACAAGCCACTTGACCTTGGGCTATGTGGCTCTTGACTCGAGCTCCAGCTTGTCGCGATCCTGACGCCCTGACCGCCCTCTGTCTCGCAGGTCGGGGGAGGCGAGGAGGTCCACCCGTTGGTCGGACAGGTCGGTCGACCGCGCAGGTCGCGGTCCCGCCCGCAGTCTCGCCGCCTCTCGATCCCAGGAACCGCGCCTCGGGCGTCGTTTCCTGTCCCTCGTGGCTGCCCGAGGTCGCGCCTTGACGATTCTCCGAGGAGGTTGGAGTGAACAGATCGTCTGTTTGGCTTTCCGGGTTCTTGCTGGGGAGCTTGATGACGTTGGCGTCCTGCGGCGGACCGGCCCACAACCCGCCTCTAGACTCCGTCGTCACTGCCCACGGCAACACCGATTGGCACATCGACACGGCCGAGGAGTTCCTGTACGGAACGGACATGAACGGCGCCGTTTCCGCCGCCAACCACGTCCCGGACACCTGGACTCGGCGTCACATGCACGGCGGCCTCAGCAATACCGATAGCTTCTACTACGATGCCGACAAGATCGCCACTGGCACCGACGCCGACGCCACCAGCGGCATCGACACGGCCATGCTGTTCTTCTATGCGGGTCATGGTTGGCCCGAATCGTGGAGTACGCTCGGCAGTTCGGCCACACAGGCCAACATGAGCCTCGGCGACTTCCCTGGCGGAGGCAGGCTGCGCTACTACTGGCAGTGCTCGTGTGAGGTCTTCGCCCATGGCCCCCAAGCCTGCTCGGGTTCGACCTTGGAGTACTCCTGTCCCGGCGGCTTCGACGGCTCGGCCGATTCTGCCGGCCACCGGAACGTGTACGAGCGCTGGGGCCCTGTTCTGAGCAATGACGTGCGCATGGCCTGCGGCGCCTCCACCGTGGCTTATTGCCACGAACAGCAGGCCGACCACATCTGGGACAACTACAGCAACAACGCCTTCGACGTGGCCGACTCCTTCATCGACGGCCTGAACTGGTGGGGCGTCGTCCCGCTCTGCATCACCAAAGGCGGCTCGGATGTGACCGCCACTCCGCTCTATGACACGACCTTCACGAATGAGCCCAACGCGTCCGGGGACACGCACTACCACATCCAGTACTTGTCGAACTTCGATTCCACGCCGATCAGCCCAGTCCTGAAGGTCAAGATCCCCAAGTTCCTGCCGATCTACAAGGTGAAGCCCTTCCCGCTGCCAGACCCGATCCGCGACGTCCCCTTCAAGGAATCGGATGGCTGGTTGGTCTCACCCGAGGTCATCGACTCCGTCGGCCCTGTCTATCGCGTCAACATGCTCAGCGGGTCGGTCTACGCTCGCGGCCCGCGCCTGCGGGAGACTGGCCAGCCTCCCTTGAGCGAGCGCGAATACCTGGAAGCAGCCTTCAGGCACGCCGACGAACTGGGCTGGACAGCTGGCAAGACCTTTTCCGGGCCATACGCGGAAGCCATGATGCTTGCCAGCCAACCTGTCGAAGGCGCCACGGAGGAAGGTACGCCAGTCCAGAAGAACGTCATCGTCACTTTCAGACGGACGATTGAAGTCAACGGATTGGCCGTCAATGTCCTCGGTGAAGGCGGCACGATCCGCGTCCAGATGAACAACGACGGCTCGCTGCTCAATGCGGGCATCGTGTGGCGCGACACCGATGTTGCGGTCGGCGAGGGCGTGATCGGTGAAGCCCAGATCAAGACCTTCGAGCAAGCCCGAGATGAAGCACTCGCCCAGATCAGAGACCCAGATGCCTACGTGCTCGATCAGTGGAACTGGGGCTACAAGGAGGAGGCCGGCAACGTCGAACAGACCGAACTGCACGTGGTCTTCCAGTTCACCTTCGTGGCCAAGGATTCGGGGAAGCTGCTGGAGTACCCGCCGCAGTTGGTGGAGATTCCGGGCGAACTGCGTTGACTCGACAGCAGGGAAGCGCCGTTCGCCGGACCGGCCGCGACCGTCAGGCTCTGCCCGGCTTCCGCACTGGACGTGGGCCGGCGTCTTGACCGTCGTCAGCCAGACCGCGGATCCCCTATGACGGCCCCGAGTGGCCCAGCGATGCTCCCGGACGGCGAGACCCGCACCAAGACCGGGATCCGATCTTGTGACACCGAAGCAGTCATTCGCCTGGGTCCCTCGACACGGGACCCCTCCCACAGGTCGACCCATTGACCTTCGGGCACGTAGATGTCGATCGGCGTCATGCCTGGCTCGACGACGGGAGCCACAAGGAGGTCGTCGCCGAGGAGGTACTCGTAGGGGTAATCCCAGACGGCTGGATCCCGAGGCCAGTCGAAGAAGAGGGCCCGCATCAAGGGCACGCCACGTTCCGCGGATCGGGCCGCCTGCTCGACGAGATATGGCACGAGGCGTTCCCGGAGCTCGGCGAATCGCCGGAAGATGGCCAGGACGTCCGGGTCGCCGGTGCGCTCCGCGATGTTCCACGGCGTCCGGTCTCGTGAAGGCTCGCGGTGATCGTTGAACTCGGAGTGGTACTGCATGATCGGGCAGAAGCAGGCCATGGCGGCGGCCCGAAGGAAGAGCTCAGCGTCCGGGATCTCGCCCGAGAAGCCGGCCAGGTCCCAGCCCCAGAAGAAGACGCCGCTAGCGCCGGCCGTCAGACCGGCGGTGATCGACGCTCGAAAGGCCGCCCAACTCGAGCCCTCGTCGCCAGCCCAATGGCAGGGCGTGGCGCCTGCTCCGGTGAAGCCGGCCCGACTGAACGTCACCGGCGCCCGGCCTGTCTCGCGCATCAGCTGGTGGTACGCCGCCGCATAGAGCACCGGATAGCGGTTGTTCGTCTCGCCGCCGCGGGTCCCATCCGAGTACCTGAGATCTGGGCCCCACGCGTGCTCGCCGCCGTCGGTCTTGAAGCCGTCGATTCCGAGGTCCTCGATGAGGTAGCGGCGCTTCGCGAGCCACCAGTCGACCGCCTCGTCGTTCGTCCAATCGGGTAGCAGGGCCCCCTGGAACCACCAGCCAGGATTGCGATACGGACGGCCGTTACCCTGCCGAACCACGTATCGTCGCTCGAGCGCGGTGTCTCGGTCGGCTCGTGCCTGGCTGCCAGGGAGCGGATCGGCCTTGAGAAGGGGAACCTGCCAGAGGAGGACCTTGATGCCCGACGCGTGCAGCCGGTCGACGAAACCGGCTGGATCCGGCCAGGCCCCGTCCGGCGGGAACCTGAAGTCCGCGAGGTCGTGCGGCGAGCCATCGGGATGGACCGTGTACCTGGCGTCCCTGAAGGCGACGAAGCTCGACTCGTCGCTCCACCCTTCGAGGACCAGCACGCCGACCGGGATCCCCTCGTCGAGACTGCGCTGGACCTCCGCTTCGGCGCGAGCCTGCGTGTTCCACTCGTTGCCACTCATCCAGGGACGAAAGACCCACGGGGGCGGCTGGCCTGGGCGACCGGTCTCGGAGAGGAACGCAGTGAGGACCGTCGCCGGGTCGCCCTCGTAGATCGCGACCTCGACACGGGGTGCCCGCTGGGGCGGATCAAGCTCGACCTCGACCCACAGGCGATGCGGATCCGAAGCGCCGATGTCGTACCAGGTCCGGCGCGTCGTCCGGACGTGAAAGCCCCAACCGCCCATCGTGGGGTCAGCTGGGACGACGATCGCGAAGGGCACCGGGAGATAGGTCCGGTTGCCCTGATCCTTGTACTGCTCGAAGACGGTCGCGTCGAGCCGTCGGCCGCGCTGGTCAAGCGCGTCGAAGCGCTCACCGAAGCCCACGACGTGCGCGCCGTCCTCCAGGTCAAGCGCAAAGCGGACTCGCCACGGCCGCTCGTCGGCACGAAGCCAGGCGAGCGATCCGGGCACCAGATGCACGCTGTCGCAGATGAGGGTCGCGCCAATCGCCTCCGCGGTCCAGGCACCGACCACGAACGCGAACCATCGTGTTCGCGATCGGCCGCTGACGAAGCGGTAGGCAACGCGACTGCCCGCGGCCTGGGCGCCGAGCTGAGCGGTCCAACGGCAACCTGACCCGCTCGTCGGGTCGGAGGACTCGGGGAGGGTCACCCGGGCCGCCGGCAGGATGCGCCGGACACCATTGCGATCGATCTCAACGTTGAGGGCTGCCGTCGCGAGGCTCGTGGTCGCGCGGAGTTCGATCGCCTCGCCCGCCGCCGGGCGAACGGGCACGCGCTGGTCGGGTTCGGTGCGATACGGGTGGCCGAGTCCGGCCGGGCGATGGCGGATCATCCTCTCCGACCTCGCGGAGTCAGCCGAAGCGGTCGGCGGCCAGTCCATCCGACGCCGTCAGATCCCGTGGCGTGACCAACCCGAGCTCGAGGGCGAGCGTCAGGAACATCGCGTGCGACCAGAGGAGCGGCGTGGCGACCGGGCCCCAGCGCGACTCCCACTCCGCGACCATGGCCGGCGCCAAGACGTGGTCGAGCACCTGCTCGGGCAGATCGCCACGCGGCGAGGCGTTGTGCGCGATCCAGGTCAGCTCGGCCCATGCATCATCGGTGCGGCCGACGGTCGCCTGATGCCACCCGAGAAAGGCCGCGAGGAGCAGCCACTGCCCGCCGCCGTAGTAGGTGTCCTCGAGATAGCGGTGAACGCCGCGATCGACGACGAGGGCGGCTTCGACCGCCTCGACCGTCGCCGTCATCAGCGGGTCATCAGGCGCCACGAGGCCGAAGGGCACCCCGACCGCCAGCAGGCTCCCATCGACGCTCTCACCTCCCAGCCACTTGGAGAGGTGCCCCAGACGCCGGGCGTCGGCACGGACGGTGTCGCGGATCGCCAAAGAAGTGCTGGCGAAGGCCTCACGGTCGCCGGCTGTGATGTCGTCCCAGGACGCTGCCGCCGCGAGTCCCGCGTACAGGGCGGCCAATGTCGAGCTGTGCCGCTCGTGCAGGTGCTCCTCCCACCAGTCGTAGCTCGGATGATCCCAGAAGGCCGCGACATACCGGGCGGACAACACGGCGCCGTCGAGCAATCGCCCGATGGTCCGTTCGTGGCGGCGCCGGTGCGCATCGAGCGCCCACAGCCAGGCTCCGTAGCCGTCGAGCTGGAAGTCGGTCCACTCCTCCCCGGTCTCCTCGCCCGTCACCGTGAACCGCGTGTGGAGGAACTCGCCTGCGCTGATCGGCTCACCGGCCCGCCGGCGGGCGATCAGCGACTCGATGCGTGCCGCGCGGTCGCACACGACGTTCGCGCACCAGCCGAAGAACGCTTCGGCCGATGCGACCTGACCCGCTCGGCTCATCGCATCGGCGATGAAGGCCCCGTCACGCAACCAACTGAACCGGTAGACAGCGAAGTTCGGCGACGCCAGGTAGGCCCCACTGGCGTGCTGGTTGTCCGCGATCACCTTGACACTCCGGGCGGCGATTGCTCGCAGGTGGCCGCGATCGATGCGGGCCGTCACTCCAGCGCCCCTTGGCCGAGGTCCTTGCGTTCCCACCAGACCATGGACCACAGCTCGATGCGTGGCAGCCGCAGCACCAGGAACCGACCCCCGGATGCCTCGATGACGTCGTATGGCAACGCACGAGCGGCGCCATTCTCGTCATCCGGCGTGTCCCACCAGACACCTTGGATGGCGCCGGTCACGCGAACGCGGAGCTCAACGTCTTCGAGGGGCGTCGGTGCGCTGGGCTGCTCGACGTTCCAGCTGTCAGAGACGAGCCCCCGAAGGTTGACCAGGTGGAGCACCGTGACCGGTCCGACCTCCCGCCCAACAACCCAGAGGGAGCCCGGCACGGCGCCGGCGCCGTAGTAGCCGAGCGATGGGTGATCGAAGGTGATCAGGTCGTTGGTCGGTCCGACGTGGGTCCAGGCGATGTCGGTCGCGCCGACGTCGTGCAGGCGGGTCGTATTGCGGACCGCGAAGTCGGCATAGCGACGGACGACCTCTGTCTCGGCCTCGGCGAGCCGGCCGTACCGCGGGTAGTAGGCCTCGGTGAGCAGGGCGTTGCCCTCGCCGGCGATGAGATGGAAGCCGCCGCTGGCGCCGATGGCCGCCGAGGCGAGGCGGTAGGTCGTCAACGCCCCGGCGGTTCGCGGCCGATGCGGGCTGAATGGCAGCAGGTAGGCGGCCAGGATGACCGCCTTCTGGGGGCGTAGCGTGCGCGCTCGACGGACCAGGTCGTACAGATCGCGGTAACGCGAATGGGGTTCCCAGACCTCGATGTAGGTGGCGGCGTCAGAGGTCACGGCAGGCATGGCGTCGAGCGGCCAGGCGTTCACGCAGTTGAAGATGCTGCCGCCGTCGGGACGCCGCCCCAGGATCCGCCGGCACGCTTCCTCAACGAAGCCTGGGAACTCAGCCCCAATATCGAGCTCGCGCCACGCGCCGCTTGCACGCGACAGGGCTCGCTTCGGGAATCCGTACTGGTCGATGTGGATGCCGTCGAAGCCGAGGCTGTCGACGGCGCTCTCGTATTGGGCCTCGATCCAATCACGCCACGGCGAGGCCGCACTGAAGTCCTGCAGATAGAAGATTTCGGCGAGCGTGAGCGGCTGTCGCCTGCCGTCGAAGAGCAGCCAGTCAGGACGCTCGAGCGAGAAGTCAGCTTCAGCCCCATAGAGAGCGCCGTAGCCCAGGGCGGCCATGCCTCGCTCGTGGGCGAGGTCAACCTTGCGGCGGGCAACGACGTGTGACAGTCGCCGACCGAGCGGGTCGGTGAACTCATCGGTCGGGGCGACGAGCGTATGGTGCGAGGCCATCCAGTCGTAGAACTGGACGACGTTCACGTGAAGCCGCAGGAGCGCATCGGCTCGCTGGATCGAGTCGGCGTCCGCTTCGTCGGGGCCGAAGTCCGCGAAGAACCCATAGCGTGGCGCGCTCGACCAATGCGGCGCGACGTCGATGGCCGTGGTGGCTCGACCGAGCGGTGATGCGACCTCGATGCTGAAGCCGGCACGTTCCACGGCGGGCAACGGGACGGTGACCGCGCTCGCAGCGTCGACCACGACCTCGGACTTCGCGATCACGCAGACGCCATCGAGGACGTGGATCGAGAGGGGGACCGGGCCGGGCGCCCGAACCACCAGGTCCAGCGACTCACCAGGGCGCAGTTGCGCCCGACTCGGCCAGACCGAGAAGGCGCTCACGCGGTCGCATCCGTTCGACACCGACAGCCTCGACTGGGCGACAGGCGCGACGACGCGACGGGGCCGAACTGGGACCCCACGTCTGTGGCCAGGGCAAGCGAGATGCGACGGAGCATTGACCCTCCTGTGCGGCGGTACTACCCGCGGACGCTGCCGGAGTACATCCCGGAGACGAAGAAGCGCTGCAGGAGCACGAAGACCACGATCTCCGGCAGGACGGCGATCGTGGTCGCCGCGAAGACCACCGACCATTGGGTGCCGTGGGCGTTGAAGAACAGCTGGATGCCGATGGGCAACGTCCGGAGATTCGGGTCTTGAAGCAGCATCCGGGCCCACCAGAAGTCGTCCCATGCACCGAGGAAGGTGAAGACGCCGAGAGCCGCGAGGGCGGGCTTCGACAGCGGCAGCAGGATCCGCCAGAAGATCGTCCAGCGGCCGCCACCGTCCATCTGGGTGGCGTCCTCGAGATCGCGCGGGAGCTGCTCGAAGAACCCGCGCAGCAGGAACGTGTTGAAGGCGACCGCGTTCGACACGTAGATCACCCAGAGGCCCACCCAGCTGTTCACCAGGCCGAAGTCGTGCATGACCTGGAACTTGGGCAGCAGGGCGATCATGTCCGGGATCATCATCGTGATCAGGTAGAAGGCGAAGATCAGGTTCTTGCCGGGGAACTGCAGGCGGGCGAAGGCATAGGCACTCGGGGTGGCCACGGCGAACGTCAGCAGGAGCGTGCCGCCGGAGACGATCACGCTATTGATGACATACCGCTGGAAGCCCGCCTGGGTCCAGGCTCGGACGAAGTTGTCGAGCGTGGCGTTGTCGGGCAAGAGGGTCGGCGGGTCCGGCATGACGAACGTGTTCGGGTTGAGCGCGGTCGACACCATGTACAGGAACGGCACGGTCATGACGACCGCCCCGCTGATGAGCAGGAGATAGACGATCGGGCGGAACCACCGGGGGCCGGCGCGTCCCTTCCGCGGGTTCACCTCGCGCGTGACGAGCCGGGGGACCGACATGTCAGTACTCCACGGAGCCGCGCAGGAGGCGGCGCTGGAAGAATCCGAGGATGACGACGGCGACGCCCATCAACAGGCCGATCGCCGTTCCGTAGCCGAAGTCGAGGAACGAGAAGGCCTGGTTGTACATGTAGCTGAGCAGGACCTCCGTGGTGCCCTGCGGGCCGCCACCCGTGAGCAGGTACACCGACAGGAACACGTTGAAGGCTCCGATCAGCAGCAAGATGCTCACGAATGCGACCGTCGGCCGCAGCAGCGGCAGCGTGATGTAGCGGAACCGCTGCCATGTTCCGGCGCCGTCGGTGTCCGCGGCTTCGATCAGGTCGCGGGGGATCGACTGGAGGGCCGCCAGGAAGATGACCATGTTCCAGCCGATGCCCTTCCAGATGCCCAGCAGGTTGATCGGTACCTCGGCGCTCACGTAACTGTCATGGATCCAGTCGATCGGCTCCGCGATCAGATGCAAGCTCACGAGCACGTGGTTGATCGGCCCTGGACCGTCGCTGAAGAGATAGGCGAAGACGTACGAGACCGCGAGCCACGACGTCACGACCGGCAGGTAGTAGAGGGCCCGGAAGAAGGCTCGCCCCCGCACCGCGGCGTTGAGCAGGAGGGCGGCTCCGAGGCCGATCCCCATCTGCGCCGGAACCGTGATGATCGCGTAGAGGATGGTGTTCCTCGTCGCGGTCCAGAAGATCGGATCCTGGGTCAGGGCGCGCACATAGTTCTTGCCGCCGACGAAGGTGCTCTCCGCCGGAACCATGAGGTTCCAGTCATACAGGCTCATCTGGAGCCCGCGCGTGAGCGGATAGACCACGAAGACGAGCACGAGCGCGAGTCCGGGCAGCATGAACGGCACGGCCGTTCGGAGCTGTCGGAGGCTACGGCTGCGCTCGCGACGCCGAAGGGTGGCGCGGGCGCGGGCCGACCTGGCCATCATCGCGGCCCTCATGCCGGAAGGCCGCTGCGCCGGCCGGGCGCGTCGCGGAGGAGGAGACGTCCTTCGACGTCCCGGCCGGGCACGGTTGCCGATTCCGCTACGGGGTCAGGAGCGGGTCGATGAGGGCGGCGGCCTCGTGGAGCGCCTCGGCCGCGGTCTTCTTGCCGCGCAATGCGGCATCGAAGGCGTCCGTCAGGATCGGATCCATCTTGACCCAGGCCGGAGTGACCGGCCGGGGCTTGGCGGTCTTGAGTTGCTCGACGAAGGGCGCGTAGTACGCCACGTTCGTAACGGCCTTGGACGCGGCCGCACTCTCGGTGACGGGAAGCTGTCCGACGGCGGCCATGTCCATCTGTGCCTCGTCGCTCAGCATGAATCGGCTGAATGCCCATGCGGCTTCCTGGTTCTGGGAGCTCTTGAAGATGACCAGATTCTCACCGCCGATGACCGAGACTGAGCCGCCAGGCCCGGTCGGGATCGTCGCCGGAACGACGTTTGGACCCATCGCGCTGCCGATGATTGGGAAGAACCAGGGACCGTCCGAGATCATGCCGTACTTGGCCGACTGGAATCCACCCCACGAGTCGGGCTTTCCCCCGGTCGCCGACGGACCCATCAGGCCGTCCTTGGTGAGGTCGACGAGCCACTGGAGGGCGGCGATTGAGGCGTCGGAGTCGAGGTAGCCCGAGGCCTTCGTGTAGGCGTCATCCGTGACGGATCCACCAGCCGTCCAGAACCACGGGAAGACGTTCCAGCCGCCGGAACCCCCGAGGCCGAGGCCCCATTGGTCGGTCCCCTTCATGGCCGTTGCGGCAGCCTTCAACTCATCAAGGGTCTTGGGCGCCGTCGGGACGAGATCGGTGTTGTAGATCAGGACCTGGGTGTTGGTGTCGAGCGGCACGCCGTAGTACTTGCCCTGGTAGGCGTTGGTCGCCAGCGGGCCCGGGAAGACCGAGGCCTTGATCGCGTCGAACCCGGGCATCCCATCAACCTCGGTGAGCGCACCGATAGCGGCAAACTCCGGGGTCCAGATGATGTCCATGCGCATGACATCGGGCAAGCCGCCGCCAGCGACGGCGGTGACGAGTTGATCGTGCAGGCCGTCATACGGTTGGACGATGGCCTCCACCGTGATGTTCGGGCACTTCCGCTCAAAGGCCGGGATGACGACCGCGTCGAACTGCTTCGTCTCCGGCCCGTCGGTGTTGTAGGTATGCCAGAAGGTGATCTTGGCTTCCTTGCCGCCCGCGCACTCGTCAGCGGCCGTGTTGGGACTGGCACTCGCGACCGGCTCAGTCGCACTCGGTTCGGTGCTCGGAGTGGCACTTTCCGCGGACGGCGATGCCACGCCCGTTCCGCATGCGCTGACCACGAGGCCCGCACCCGCGAGGATCACTGCCAGTGTTCGCTTCATCGAGTCCATCCTCCTGTGTTCACTCCGGTAGGTGCCGTGTCGGACGGGAGTCGACGCATGCTCAGTACGCACTCCCCCTACTGCGGTTCGATGTCATGCCGCACCCTCGCTCGTGGTCAAGCGAGCGCGGATGGCGTCATCCGACTGGTGCTCGTAGAGGGGCGGAGAGAAGGTGGCTCGAAGTACGAGGGCCGCGGCGCCTCGGGCCCACTTGGCGTCATCCCAGGGGTCCATCTCCACGGCAACGCCGGCCAGTGGCGCAAAGATGTCGGCTCGCATGGCCTCCTCGAAGGCCGGCTCGAGGTGTGGCCATGCCTGAGTGCCTTCGCCGCTCACCAGCACGAGCTGGGGACTGAGCACATTCACCAATCCCGCGACGGCACGGCCGAGCGTTCGGCCGGCTCGGGCGTAGATCTCGCGGGCTCCGAGGCTGCCGCTGTCGGCAAGCTCCCGCAGGCGGTCGACACCGTCGCCCTCGTCCAGGAGCCCGATCTCACGGCCAGCAGCCGTCAGCGCGCCATCCGACACGAGCGTCTCGAGGCAGCCGCGACCGCCGCAGTAGCACGCCGCTCCGTCCTCGAGGACGCGGACGTGCCCGAACTCGCCGGCGCCGCCGAGCGCGCCGCGATGGAGCTCGCCGCCGAGGATGATCCCGAGCCCCACCCCGAGCCCGATGGTGACCGTGATCGAGTGCTCGACGGTGCGACCCCGGCCATACAGACGCTCCGACACCGCAAGCGTATTGACGTCGTTGTCGACGAGGACCGGGACTTGTAGCCGCTCCTGCGCGCGGGCTGCCAGCGGCAGCGCGCGCCAGCCGAGGATCGGCGACTCGACGGTCCCGCCGCCTCGCGGATCGACGGTCCCAGGAACGCCGAGTCCGATGCCGAGCAGCCGAGACCGGCCCCCACCCGAGTTCGCGAGCAGGGCCAGCTCGTCGATGAGACGGTCCACCGCGTCGGGCGCGGCCGCATCGAAGGGGCGTTCCGCGAACTGCAGGGGTTCGCCGTCGAGTGACACCCGGACGGCGGTCAGACCGTGCGAGGAGATCTTGACCCCGAGGGCGTGCGCCGCTTTGGCGACCAACCCGAGAAGGATCCCCGGGCGCCCACCGGTAGAGGGAGCTTGCGCGACTTCACGCACCAGACCCTCTTGCACGAGGTCCCTGGTCAGAACGGTGACCGTCGCAGGACTCAGGACCAGCGCCTTGGCGATCTCGACGCGGGCCACCGGCCCGTGCTGCCAGATGTAGGCCAAGATCGCGGACCGGTTCAGTCCGCGGATGAATGCCCCGGATCCGTTGCGAGGTCGCGCCATGGTGCCCCTCGGTTGCGATCGCTGCGTGTTCGTTTGTTCGCCGCATAAACCATATCACCAGACAGGCACGCGTCAAGAGACCAGTTCGCACCCTGGGCAACGGACAGACGGCTTCTCCACGCGGGTGGACGCCGAGCAGCAGAGTCCAGGCGGCTGCTGGCGGCTGGTGGCCTTCGGGCTACCGGCTGCCCTGATGCGGGTTCGCCGGCCCGAGCGCGCGGAAGCAGCGGAGACGGCCGTTCCCGAAAGCAGTCGGCAGGAGGAGCCGGACTAGGGGGGAGTCACCGCGCCCTTCGCCAGCTCGGCGGTCCTCTCCGCATCGGCCGCGATGCGTCGAGCCTCCGCGACTCTGCGGGCCAGGTCGGCGAGTCTGATCTCGCCTTTCGCCCGGTCGGGGAGGCCGCGGAGAGCGTCCTTCTTCTCCTTGGTGGCCTGGAACTCGGTGACGACGACCCGAGCCCGCTCCTGATCGAGGGGCTTGGTGTTCGCCAGATCGATGAGGTCGCCCTTGAGGCTCCCGTAGCGGCTGCTCAGTTCGCGTGCCTGCCCCGCGAGCTCAGCGTAGTTCTTCACTCGCGGCACCAGCGCGCAGATGGCCGCCAGCAGGGCAACCGTGGAGACCAGCACCAGCTGGGGCGGGTCCGAGCCCTTCTCCAGGAGCGGCCAGATCGACAGGCTGGTGATCGCGCTCAGGATGCCCGCGGCGATCGCCCAACTGTCCGCGCGCTGCTGCTGGCGATCGGCGTATCTCGGGAGCTCGTCCACCCAGAAGCTCGCGCTCTGGAGGCAGACCTCGATGCGCTTCGCGGATACCGGGTTCCCGTGTTCCTCGGCAGGAGGGTTCGTCATCTGCGCTCCCTGATTCCTAGCAGCTCGCTCACGAGTCCCTGCGAGTGCGTCCATCTCCGGCAGCTCGGCCCGCCTCCAGGCGGTGA
The DNA here is from genome assembly GCA_963821235.1 of uncultured Chloroflexia bacterium. GTDB lineage: Bacteria > Chloroflexota > Limnocylindria > Limnocylindrales > CSP1-4 > CTSoil-043. Next base: position 402,792 of record CAWGCS010000001.1, on the reverse strand, counting down.
CAACGGCCAGGGGGCCGGTGCGCGCAACTCACCGGGCTGCCGCTCGGCGCCCTCACGTGATGTTCGCCACCCTTCGTGCGGTGCCGAGGTCCACCGCCTCGGCGACGGCGTCGCCGAACCGGTAGAGGGCACGGCTCCCGTCTCCAGCGACCACGAAGGCGACCGACCCGGCGGGCCCGCCGCCGACCTGCTGGGCCGTGTGATGGATGCCCAGTGCTCCGTCGTGCTTGTGGGTGCCGCTGAGCTTGGACGCGAGCGGGTCGCGGACCTCGCGCAGGAGCTCCTGGGTGACGAGATGCGGGAAGCCGTATTCGGAGTCGCCATCGGTCGCCGATGAGGTGACCAGGATGTTCGGCCCGTTGCTCGGTCCGGCTCCGGTGCGGTCACCGAAGCGCTCGATGAGCTCGAGGTTGATGCCCCGCTTCGAGCCGTGATGGCTCACCTTGAAGAGGTCACAGGCGAGCGGCTGGCGGCCGGATCGAGCGCTGATCGCCCGCGCCCAGTTCTGCTCGTCCTTCGCGAAGTGGGGGAATTCATCGAGCACCCGGCCCCACGCATCCGTCTGCGCGTCGCCGCCGAGGATGATCGTCCGGGTCGGGAGATCGGGGAGGCTCCTCCGTGCGGCGACCCCCGCCGGAGCCGGGAAGTCCGTGCTCGGGGGACGCTCCGGGTAGGCGATGCGCAGGACGATCGACGCGTTGTTCACATCGACCCCGTAGGTGTCGTAGCGGTTGCGCAGGTAGATCGACGGCGAGAGCACGGCGAGCCGCGCCGTGCCGACGTAGATCTCGAAGCCCGACGTCGGGCGGACGAACGAGATCCGCTGGCGCTCCGCCTCCTCGATGAGCGCCTGGTAGGTCGCCGAGGTGAACCGGAACCCGGCATCCCAGAACGCCCCGACGTGCCCGTCGAAGGCACGCAGGACGGCCCGCAGCCCTTTGATGTGGTCGAAATGGGGGTGGGTCGCGCAGACGAACCTCAGGTCGCTCGCCCCGAGGGCGCCAAGGAGGGCGACCGTCTTGTCGCCGTCGAAGGCATCGACGACCGCGAACGCCGGGCGGCCGGAACCGTCGTCAGGGAACCGCAGCACGAGCCCGTCGCCATCGCCGACGTTGAGGACGAAGAGGGCGAGGTCGGTCGGCCCGAGGGCGAGCGGCGCCGGCGCCGCGAGGAGCGCGGGGTCGAGGGTACCGGCGCTGCCCACGCCTAGGCCTCGAGTGCCGCGCCAGCGGCCAGCTCGGCCCGGTGGTAGAGGTGCTTCACCGCCTGGCGGGCCGCCGCGGTCAGGTCGAGGACGACGGCGCCTGCCGCGGCGTAGTCGCGGAGGACGTCGGTCGCCGTCTGCGCTCGCGAGACATAGTCCCCGGGAGCCACCTGGACCCAGCGGGAAGCTGGCGCCCACGAGGCGTCCGTCTCGGGCGGCACGAGGACCCAGAAGACGTCGCCCTCCCGGAGGGGACGCCGACCGGGGAGCCCACCACGGGACGTGCGTTTCCCGAGGAGCCGCGTGAGCTCGGCTTCATCGACAATGACGCCGATCTCGTCCGTCCAGGCTTCGCGGGTTGGCGCGAGCTCGATGGCCATCGCGGCCGCGGCCATCGCCTCCCTATCGGGACGCGCCTCCGGGAGGCCGGCCAACTGCGGAAGCACGGCTGCGCCGTCGGCCGCTACGCTGTCGCGGGCCTCGCAGGTCAGCAGCCGAACGCGACCGTCGAGGATCTCGTCGATCGTCCAGCGTTCCCAGCGTCGACCGTCCGCGATGACAGCCGACGCGTCCACCTGAGCCACGCGAAACACCCCAACCCTCTGGCGGACTCGACGATATACCGCCGGTCAAGAGGCGATGGACCAGCGAGTCGCCCGGTGGCTTCGTCAGATCCAAAGGGGTCGCCTGAACACGCGGGATCCAGCATGGCCCCGTCCCCGTCCTCCCGGGTCGCGGAGAGGCGGGCGGCCGCCGGGTGAGGGCGTACGACCGTCGGGACGCCCGTCAACGCAGCATGAGGTCGGGCGTTCGTCGAGGGTAGGGTTCCGGCCGCGTGGGAACGTTCGTGCTGGCTGATCTGCCCCGCAGTGTCCCGCGCGAGTCCCATCCCGCGAACGATGGGAATCATCGGGCGACGCCCGGGCAGCGATGGCCGGCCCGAATGGTACTAACGGCCCCTGCTGCCTCGGTCGCGGGCGGCGTAGCCTCGGCGCCAGCCGTTCTGCCCACGGCATGACCGCGTCGACACCTGCGGGCTGGGGACGGTGCGCTCAGCCATGAGGGGAGAAGACGTGGCGATCGCCAAGCCAGCACCTAAGCCGGAGGAGGCCTGGCATCAGGCGCGGCTGATCCCGACCACCGGCATCGGTGGCCAGGATGAGCAGGAGCAGCGGGCGACGTCGTCCCTGCTCGCCGTGATGCGAGCTGTGCCGCAGTTCGGGCGGGCCCTCGTCTCGCACCTCGGCGCCCCTGCCGGCCGGATTGACACGTACACCGAGGTGCGCTTCCTCGACGCCGACGAGAAGGCCGCGATCCCCGATGGAGCGATCGTGGTCGAGCGGGGCAAGACCCGCTGGGTCTGCCTGCTCGAGGTGAAGACCGGCGGCGTCCCACTGCGAACGGACCAGGTGGAGCGCTACCTCGATCTTGCCCGGACTCACAGCTTCGACGCCGTGCTGACGATCAGCAACCAGATCACGGCGTCGCCGATGGAGAGCCCAATCCCGATCGACGCCCGCAAGACCCGCAAGGTCACGCTGCGTCACCTGTCGTGGTGGCAGGTGATGACGGAGGCACGCGTGTGGCACGTGCATCGCGGGATCAGCGACACGGATCAAGCCTGGATCCTTGGCGAGCTGATCGCGTACCTCGATCACGAGAAGGCCGGCGCGGGCGGCTTCGATGACATGGGTGAGCAGTGGGTGACCGTCAGAGACGGGGCCCGCCAACACACGCTCCGCCTCTCCGACAAGGGCGTTCGCGACGTCGCGTCGCGCTGGGAGCAGTTCGTCCAGTACCTCGCTCTTGGGTTGTGTCAAGACCTCGGGCGCGCGGTGGACGCGGTCTTGCCCAGAAAGCTCGACCCGGCCGCGCGTCTCGACCTGCTGGTGCGCTCACTGGTGGATCACGGCCGCCTCGGAGCGACCATTCGCGTCCCGGATGCCGTCGCCCCGATCGAGCTTTCCGCGGACCTTCGCACCCGCCTCTTCACCACCAGCGTGGAGCTCCCTGCGCCACGTGAGGGTCGCCCGAAGACTCGCGTCGCCTGGATCGTCCGCCAGCTCAAGGATGCGCCCGACGCGCTGCGGATCGAGGTCTCGTATCCGAACGCCAAGGAGTCCGTCTCGGCGACCCTCAAGGATGTTCGCGAGAAGCCCGAACGTCTGCTGTTCGCGGCCGATGCCCACCGCGAGCCTCGTGCGTTCCACCTATCGATGGCATACGAGATGGGGACGAAGCGCGGCAAGACCGCCGGCTCGTTCGTCGGCGAGAGCAAGCGCCAGTCGCTCGACTTCTACCGCACCATTGTCCAGGGCCTCAAGCCCTGGAACCCATCGGCGCCCAGACTTCCGAGCCAGGCGGAGGCAGGCTCGCTCGTCGCCTCGCCAGAGCCACCCGATTTCAGCGACGCGGGTCGCGAGTTCGGAGAAGCGTCGCTCCCGGATTCCTGACCGAACACCAGAGCAAGATGGACCTAGGGGGATGTGCCGGGGCGCACCTCGGCGGAGTGCGAACTGGGATCCGAACCCTTGGAGGAGGCCGGTCCCTCGGGCACGACGATCGAGGCTCCCATCGATCTCCGGAACCGGACTCTCGACGACTATGTCGACGGGCGGATCAGCCAGGAAACGCATCGAGCCAACCTCGATGCAATCACCGTCGAGATCGATCGGATCCTGACGCCGGAAGGCCAGCCATCGCCTGAGGAGCGGGCTGCATGGGTGGTCGCTGTGATCCTTGCCGACAGCCACGCTCGCGATCGGGCGGTCGCACCGGCGAGGGTGGCCCGCCTGGAGTACTGGCACCGCCGCCACGCCGAGCGTCGGCGTCGCGAGAACCCAGTCGGTTACGAGGCAGGGCTCCGTGAGGAGGCCGCCCTCGAGGCAGGGGAGCCCGACGAGGTCCGGATGGCGCGGCCGATCTTCGCTGCCTTAGGCGATGAGTCGATCGCCCGAGGCGTTCGGGCGCGGGTGCGGGCAATCGCCGGGAGGCCTGGGGAGGCGCCTCGTCCTCGTGTCCCGGCCTATCCCGACGTGGTGTGGACGGACGACGATCGACTGAGCTGGGACGAGTTCCATGGCGGCGTGCCCTGCCAAGGATGCGGCCGTCCCTTCCTCGGCGACGAGACGAGCCGGCGCGACGGCAAGCCCTGGCCGGCGTACCGAGAACGCATGGCGCCGATCGAGACAGCATCCCGGTCGCACCATCCGGATCACGGCACGAGTTGGACGATTGGCGGTGGTCCGATCCACTGCCGGCGCTGCTGTCCGCCACACCCACTGTCCCCCGAGCAGATCGAGCGCATCAGTCAGATCCTCAACGCGTCCCCGCCGTCATCGGCCAAGGAGGCCCCGGTGCGACGCTGCAGGACCTGCAGCAAGCCGATCGAGGGCGATCACGTGTGCCAGCTGGCCGATCTGCCCAAGGCGTTGCGGGCCGTCGTCGAGGCAGTCCTCGATCGGGAGCGCGGTCGGGGACGTTAGTGAGTCCTCCCGGTCAGAACCTCCGGCCCGAAACACCATGCCATCGCGGCCTAGGACCCGACGAGCAACCGAGCAAGAGCGAGCAGGCAGAAGCCTGTCGCCACGATCGCCAGGCGCGGCCCGACCTTGATGTTTAGTCGGATGGTCACTCGTTCCCCGCGTTGAGCCACGACGAGCCGGATCGGCTCATTCGGATGCCTCATTGCCCTCAACTCACGCATCTGGTCAACTGAGGTGCGGACAGAGCGTCCATCCCTGCCGCGCCTCCCAAATCCCAGGACCTGCCAATCCAGAATCGCGTGGTGCCTGAGAGCGGTGGCGTCGGCCGGCCAGAATGCGACAATCGAGTGTGTGCGGGGATCATTCCCGGAGCCGCTCGGTCCGCACTCTGCGCCCTCGTTGAGGAGCATCGGCCTTGGTCCGACGATCTGGCCTTCGCGGCGGTGCTGGCGGAGTGGGCGCTCGCGTCTTGGGGACGTGACCTCGACTGCATCGATATCGCCAGCGCCATGCAGACGCTCGGCCGAAACCTCAATCCACCCGACCATGAGTCCGCGGTCGGGATCATCTTCCACATGCTGCACAACCTCGTGAGGGGACGTGACGCGAGGGCGTATGACCTTCTGGGCGACACCGTCCGAGGACTGCCCGACCGTACCCTCCGGCGCTACCGACACGATCACGGCGCCAGCCCGACCGGCCCGCTCCACGCTCTCCTTGTCCGCCTCCAATACGAGCAGTGCCTTGTGGCCCTCACGCGCGACGACCGGACCATCGCGGCGGCACGCCGCTGGATGGAGAGGCACCCAGACTGGCTACCCGGGCAGCCCGGCCCGCGCGGGTATCGGCGAACGGTCGGCTCGGAGCTCGCGGCCGTACCGCGGCAGGCTCGGTCGCCGATGGGGAGGGAAGACGTCCCGGACTAGCGGAGAGTCACCCGAGGCACGTGCTTGGTACGGACACGAGTGCGTCGATGGAGGAGTGAGTCCACACGCCGTCCATCGTGTTCGGGAAATGCCAGGCGGTGCTCGAACTGGCGCACCGGGGAGTTCGACCGCGCGGCGCGACCGCAAACGTTCGTCGAGCGCCGATCGGGAGCGTGTCGGCGACCCAGAACCTGCGCCCTGGCTCTAGGGACACTCGGGGAGCGCTAGCAGATTGTCCGGCGACTCACCGTCTGCGGTTGTCTTCAGGTACTTCCGCCCCAGCCGCTGGGCGATGATGACGCGAACCCGGTGCCCTACCGGGCGCTCAACGAAGAAGTCCCATCGCCCCTGTTCGATGCCCTCGATGGCGGCGTCTTCGGGCAGCTTCCACTGGCTGCCGTCGGCGTTCCTCCCTCCGACGTGGCTGATCCGCTCGTGTGGATCAGTGCGGTTCGTCTTGTTGATGCAATCGATGCGGACCTGATCCGCCACCGTTCTCCCTCCCCCGGGACGCGGAGCTTCCCCATGTCGCGCTCTCTGGCCATTGGCCCTGCGTCGATGGAGCCGTAGTCAAAGAGTAGCCCGACGGTCAATTGGAGTTGAACCATGGGTTGCCATCTTCAACTGCCCGGCGAGGACAGTCCTGCGTACCGCATGCGTCTTGGGAGCCGGGCCGCCGGCCGTCAACGCCGGCCCATCCGCGCAGAAGGGTTGCGCGGAGAAGGTTCCGACTATCCTGCGGTCTGCGGCTTGAGGGCCAGTTCGGTTGTCCGTCGAGCGACGCTCCTGACCGCCACCCAGAGGCGAGCCTTGGACTACGTGGAGTGGGTAGAGCACGTCGCCCGGGCAGTCGCGGCCCTGACCGCGGAGTCGGGCTGGGTCGTACGTCCGGACGCCATCCTCGCCTCCACGGACGTCGCGGGCGAGTCCGAGACGGTCGTGTATGACGCCATCGACGATCTTGTCGCCATCAGCGTGATCGAGGTCCGAACGAACCAGGGCTTCATCAGCGACAGCCAACGCCTTCGGGCTGTGCGTCAGGAGGCCCCACTGACTAGCTCGTGGCCCGAGCTCGTGGGGCAGTGGCTCGACGAAGAGCAGTCTTCCTTTCTCGGCCGCGTAGTCCAGATCGGGGCAATCACAGGAACAGCGCTTGGAGCTCAGGTTCCTTGGTGCGCGCCCATGCTCGAGACTCGGCGACGGTGGCCGTGAATTCCTCGTCGATCAGGGGATCCGCGGTCAACGAATTGTGTCGGACCCGGCCGGTCGCTGGGTCGACGGGGACGACGAAACAGCTGCATCTTCGGGTCAACTCGGGTGGACGTCGTCGACAATGTCGCGGAGCACGGAACCCGCCTGGGCGGCGGACCACAGTCGATTGAACGAGGCCCACGTCAGGTTCTCATTCGGCCTGCGGATCCGGACGCCGCGAAGGCCAGAATCGACGACCTCGTCCATCAGGTACTCCTCGTGCAGCTCAACCAGTCGATTGAAGTCCGATTCATCCTTCGGGACCGGGTATCGCCCCGCCCAGCGGATCGACTCTGAGAGAATGGTCAGGATGCCCCGCCGTTCTCCATCGGCGGTGAGGCCGGCCTCTGACCAGAGGGTTAGGAGGCGGTGCGTCGCCTTTGGCTCCTTGCCCTGTTCAACGATCGCAGCCTTGAGCAGGAGCTCGAAGCGCGAGTCCGCAGAGCATCTGATAGACGGGCCAGCAGGCGACTTGGAAGGAGAAGCCTCCCCCTAACCCGAGCCGCTGAGCTGTCGCCGATGATTCGTTGTTCTCCATGCCCGCCCACACGAGGCCTGCGGCGCCACGAAGGTCGTTTGCCTTGTTGTACCAGTAGATGCTCAGGGTCCTGCGTCGTTGATACGGTGTGAGGAGCGCACCATCTCGACTGCCACTCCGCCCGTCCATCATGCCTCCCGTCGCCGTGGCGAACCTAGTTCGGGTATGTCAGAGCCCGCCGGCCGCAATCTCAAGGAACGGCGTCGATACTGACCTGGCGCTCAGCGCGGCAGCTGTCGGGTGAAGTCGAAGACACCTCGGTCCTGGTGCGAAGTCGTCTCGCCTACGAATCACCATCATGCAAGGCTGAGCGACCGAGGATGACGTCGTCGACGGTCAAGCCGAATTCCTGCAGTTCGGCCAGATCGAGCTTCTTGAATGCTGGTCCGCCGAGATCGTGATCGCGGTTCGCCCACGTGCGCCGCATCCACTCCTCAATCCTCGGTTCGAAGTCTTGGGGCAGGCGGGCTTGAGCCTGGACGACGGATGCAAGTCCTGGATCAAGCTGGCGAAGCCATGCCATCGCTTCCGATGCCAGCAGGAATACGGTTTGATCAAGGGCCTCGCCGCGACCCGTCTGAATCGGATCAGCGATGACTGCCTCGGGAGCTTGGATGGCCGCCAACACCTCAAGGGCTCCATGAGAGCGGGACTGGTAGGTGGAGTGGCTCAACTCGCCGAGTGCGGCGTTGAAGACGCCGAGCCTTCTCCAGCCGGCTGCCGCCAGCCAGTCCCGGGGCGACGCGATTGCCGCACGCGCCTCCAGCTGTGCGGCTTTCGCTGGTTTCCGCCGCCAGGTTCGGGCGCGAGCGACACTCTCGAGCATGGTCCTCACAGGGATCATTGCCCGGCTGTCGTCCTCAAGCCAGATGGCGAAGGCTGATCTCAAGGCGCTCGAAGCCAGTATGAGCGCCTCGCCTGCGGACCCCGGGACCCAGCGACCGACCAGCGCCGCGAGCTCGCCCACGAGGACATATCGAGCACCCCGCATGTCCAGGTTTCGTGGATCGAATTCGGAGCCTAGGCGATTCTGTTCCTGCTCCAAAGAGTAGATCGCGCCCTGGCCAGCCCGATACCGACGAAGCAAGAAGGCAAGGACGGTCATGCCGGGCCAGGCCGGCTTCGTCCGCGCTTCCGGCAACATATCGAAGTACGCCTTCTCGGCGGCCCCCAGCTTGGATACGAATGGCGCGGTCATCGCGTACGGCATCAGTGGGGGCAGTCCGAGCCAGACCTGGTCAATCATGAACTGCTCGGGTGGCTCCGTTCGCGCCGGCCAATCCATCAGCCAGGTCACCAGATCCTCGCGCCCGGCCGCCCTCGCCATGTCCATCACACAGGCCGTGACCTGTTGCAGGACGAGACTGCCGGCCATCGGTAGGACGATGTTCGGCAGAGAAGCGCTTGCGGGGATCTCCCACCCAGCGAGGTCACGAGACTCCCATATCGCCAGTGGGACAAAGCGACCCCTGCCATGAAGCAGCTCCGAAAGTTCCTCATAGAACCCTCCGGGGGCTATCGGCAAGTCCCATGCGCCCGCCCAGACTCGATCGAGGAAATGAGCTTGGGTCTCGCGATCCTGCCTCTCCAGCCCGATCGTAGTCGCCCGGTTGTTGGTCCAGCGTTCTATCTGTCCGCGGAGGAAGGCCGCTGCCCCGATCGGCTGATACAGCATGAGGAATCTCGCTGCAGCAGCAACGCTGTCCGCGCCGCTTCGGACATGGCTCGGCCAATCCACCCCATCGTGAGCGAGCGCGAGGCCCGGATCCTTCTCGGCGTCGTACTGGAACCCGAGTTCAGATAGCGCGGCATCAATCGAGACGAGCCGATTGAGTCTGGGCATAGCCAGGGCCGCAGCAAAGCCCGTCGACTCGCGGACACTGCGCCACCTCGTGCCCGCACGAGCAACGAGCGCCTCCATCACGGCCGCGGGGTCCCGAGCAGCCGCGGCGCGATAGCCATCGGGAGTCGGGGGCACCATCCTCCCGCGCTGGGAAGCCTCGGCCGCCCTAGCCATCGCCTGCTCAGCCGCGGCCTGCTCCTCCGGCGTGGGTTCGTCGTATCGCAGTGCCTTTGGCACTCACCGTGCCCCCTGTTCGACATCACACGCTCGGAAGCTGGTGGTCACTCCCGGCAGTGCGAAGTCTGGACGCCTACGGATCAACCGCCTTGGCGAGCCTGGCGGACATGGAACGAGGCAGGCCCGGAAGCCCGCCTCGCCATCGTGATCGCTGGAGCCGACACTCGGATTTGAACCGAGGACCTGCTGTTTACGAAACAGCTGCTCTACCGCTGAGCTATGTCGGCGCGGTGGCTAGTCTAGCAGCCCTTCCCGTGCTCGGCCGACGGCCCGCTGGCCCGTCCCGTGAGGATCAGAGCGTGGTGTCCGTGAGCGCACGCGGCCGCCCCGAAGCATCCCGGGCGCGCCCTTGACGTGCAGCACTATCGCGATATATCGTGATGCCGCGCGACGTAGCGCTGATCACCACGAGGAACCATCGATGTTCGAACCAGGCACACGACGCTCCTTCGAGCGGCACCATCACCGCGACCCCCGGCGCGGCATGCGTGGCGATCCACGTCACGGCCCCGCCGGCCTGCCCTTCGCGCTCCGCGACTTCTTCGGTCGCGGCCGTCCCGGCCCGGCGGTCCGGCGCGGCGAGATCCGTCCGCTGATCCTCGCCGTCCTCCTCCAGAAGCCGATGCACGGCTACGAGGTCATCCAGGAGCTCGAGGCGCAGAGCGGTGGACGCTGGCGTCCCAGCGCCGGCTCCGTCTACCCGACGCTCCAGCAGCTCGCCGACGAGGGCCTCGTCACGAGCGAGGAGGTCGACGGCCGGCGGACCTACACCCTGACCGATGCGGGCCGGGCGGCCGCCGCGGCATCCACCGACCGCTCGCCCTGGACCGAGGCGGAGGACGATCGCGAGCCCGACATCCGGCAGCTGGCGATGCAGCTCATGGGTGCCGTCATGCAGGTCCAGCGGATGGGCTCGCCGCGCGCCGCCCGTGAGGCGAGGCGGATCCTCGCCGAGGCCCGCCGCCAGGTGTACCGCCTGCTGGCCGACGACGAGGACGTCGCGGCCGACGTCGCGGCGGACGAGGACGGATCCAGCCCCGTCTGACCCCGGCGTCCTGGACGTCGGCCTACGGGAGCTTCTCGACCGTCTCCATCGCGAAGCGGCCGATGACGTAGGCGAGCTCGAGGGCGATCGCGGCGGCCGCGATCAGCAGGGCGACGATCGCCACGATGCGCGGATCGGCGCCACGGCGGATGATCTTCACGATCGGGCCCTCGACCTCCGGCTGGACTGTCCTTCTGGGCGCCGGTCGTGGCTCGGACGAGCGCGCGACCGATCGCCGCGGGTGCGGCTCGGAACAGGATCGGGCCACGGGCCGGGCGTCGATACCGGCCGTTGGTACCACCGGGAGCCTGCCGACCGGCGTCGCGGGCGCCTGGGGGCCCTCGCCCGCGGCGGGCGGCGCCTCGGCCGTCCGGCGGGGCGAACGCCACGCAGCAGGAGCCGGGGATCGAGACCGGCCGCGGCGCCAGCTTCTCCTCGCCGAAGCCGGCCCGGATTCCGTCGAGCATCGCCAGGTTCATGCCGCAGGTCAGGTCGCGGTGAGGGGCCACGAGCGAGTCGAAGGGGCAGTTGCGGAGCAGGATCCGCCGGCCGTCCTCCTGCGGCTCGTAGCCGGCCTCGCGGAGGACGCCGATCCACGCCGCCGATCGATCCGCGGGCGAGGCGTCCCGGGCGAGGGCGCTGCGGGCGGCGGCACCGATCGCCGTGCCCTGGGCCCGGGCGCGCGCTGGCAGCGCCGATGTGTCGACCTCCTCGAGGGCTCCCGCGAGCAGGGCGGCCGCCAGCTCGTAGCGACGTGCCGGAAGGGACACCTCCACCGTGCGCGGCGTTCGCGCGTAGAGCTTCGCCGGGCGGCCCGCGCCGGGGCCGGTCCGGCCTCCCAGGCGGCGGTACTCCGCGCGGAGGAGCCCGGCCCGGACGAGCCGGTCGAGATGGAATGCCGCCAGCCCCCGGCCGATGCCGAGGGCCGCGGCCGCCTCGTCGCGGCCGACGGGCGCGCCGCGTGCCGCCACGCACTCGTAGAGGCGCCGCCGCATCGGCTCGCCGAGGGCCGCCACCGCGGCCAGTTGATCGAAGGTGTCCGACTCGCCCGCCATCTCGGGAGTCTAGCGCGCATCAGCGCTAACGAAAGACGCGCGCCTCCAGGCGGCCGGCACGCCTGCGCCGGCGACCCGGGCCTTCGGGCCGGGCGGCACTGGCCCGGGGACCGCCGGGCAGCCGAAGGTAGCGGCCAGGAGCTGCCCCCAACGGCAGGAGGAGACCCGGGATGCGCGCGCTGGTCGTCTTCGAATCGATGTTCGGCAATACCCAGGCGATCGCCAGGGCGATCGCCGACGGGCTGTCCTCGGCCGTCACCGTCGACCTCGTGGAGGTTGGCGTGGCCCCCACGACGATCCCCGCCGACGTCGGCCTGCTCGTCGTGGGGGGTCCCACCCACGGCCACGGGATGAGCAAGCCCGAGACGCGGCACTCGGCGGCCGACAAGGCGACGGGCGGCGTGGTCTCGCGGGGGATCGGCGTCCGCGAGTGGCTCGGGTCGATCCGGCGAGGATCGACCGGCGCGGCCGCGGTCGCCTTCGACACCCGCATCCGGGGCCCTCGCCTCCTCTGGGGGTCGGCGGCCCAGGGCGGCGACAAGGAGCTCCGCCGCCTCGGGTTCCGGATCGCCGCCCCGCCGGAGAGCTTCCTGGTCAGCGGTCCCACGGGGCCCACGTCCAACGCCGTCGTCGCCGGCGAGGTGGAGCGCGCCCGTCGCTGGGGCGAGACCCTGGGATTGGAGCTGGCGGCCCGGAGCCCGTCGCCCATCGGCTGACCCGCGTCGCGGTGGCGGCCGGGCCCCGGAACCGCGTCTTCCTACGGGCCCCCGCCGGAGCTGTGTCCGGGGCTCAGATGCGATCCCACTCGAACATGACCATGTGCTCGTTGTCCGGGGCGACCCGCACGGGGAGACTGACCCCGACGGCGATCCGCCCGACCTTCGCCAGGGGGACCATCGCCGCCGAGGGGCCCGTCGTGAACGTCGCCCGGCCGGGGATCGCGACGGTCGTCGTCATCGTGAAGAGCCGCTCGTCGCCGATCGTCTGCCCGCTGTCGTCGAGGCGGTCGATGCGCGCAGTCCCGGCGATCCCGCTGGCGCGGAGGTAGGCCCGCAGCTGCTCGACCGAGAAGCCGCCCTGCGTGGGCTCGGCGAAGACCGGCGCCGCGCCGGTGCCGCCCGAGGAGGCCATCGCCGCGGCCACCTGGGCGAGCGTCTCGTCGGTGCCCGACCCCGGGCCGCCCCAGGGCGCTCCGCCCGTGGCACCTGCCCCTGCCGCGGCCACCAGGTCGGCGGCCGCCGCCCCGAAGCCGACGTTCGGCTGGTCCCACTGGACGATGACGGCGCCGGGCTCGGCCGGGTCGACCCGCACCGGGAGGGTTCCCTGGAGGCGGTTCAGCATGATGAGCGGGACGATCTCCTTGACGCTGGCCCGGTAGGGGGAGCGGCCGGGGATCGTGACGAGGAACTCGATCTCCACCTGCGGCTGCTGGTTGACGAGCAGCCCGGTCTGGCGGAGCCCCATGATCTGGCCAGTCCCGGCGACGCCGGTGGCGCTGATCCGATCCTTCTTGGCCGCGCCGCGCATCCACAGGAGGCCGGCCACCAGGAGGATCACCCCGACCGCGGCGAGGATGCCGGCCGTCAGCCGCATCCCGTCGCCGGCGGCGGGAAGGTCCCCCAGGAAGAGCCAGAAGCCGGCCGCGAGGCCGAGCTCGAAGACGGCCAGCGCGACGAGGATGCGCCCGCCGCGCCGCCCCATCGTCGAGCTGCGATACGAAGACATGGTCCGTCCCTCCTCGTCAGGCGCCGGCGAGCTCCCCGGCCGCCATCTCCTCCGCTGCCTCGGCCGGGAGCCAGAACCAGCGGAGGTGCTCGAAATCGGGGCCTGCGTCGAGCGGCCCGCCGATGCCGGCAGGTGTCGGCGGATCGGCCAGGAGCGCTCGCGCCTCGGCCACGTAGTCGGCCAGCCGCGACTCCGGCGCGCGGTGGCGATGGGCGGCGTAGCGCATGACGCCGCCCTCGTAGCGGACGTCGTGGAGCGACAGCGGCGGCTCCGTCGTGCCGCCCCGGTGCTGCCAGCGCCCCGTGGCGGGCTCGAAGCGGTACTGCGGCAGCAGGCGCCAGCCTTCGCTGGCCACGAGGTCGACCGCCTCGAGCACGAACTCGAAGACCGTCTCGCTGATGAAGTAGTTGAAGTTGACCCGCACCCAGCCCGGCTTGATCCCCTCGCAGCCGCGAGCGATCTCCCGCTCGAACGCGTGGGAGCGCTCCAGGTCGATCCCCAGCAGCCGATGGCCGTACGGCCCGGCGCAGGAGCAGCCGCCCCGGGCCTGGATGCCGAAGAGGTCGTTGAGGAGGGCGACCACGAAGTTGTGGTGCAGGTAGCGGGCCCCGTGGCGGACGACGAAGGAGACGATCGAGAGCCGGGGCAGGGCCGGGTTGCCCAGGATCTCGAGGGCCGGGTTGGCGCGCCAGCGGTCGATGGCACGCCGGATGAAGGCCTCCTCCCGCTCGCGGATGGCCGCCACCCCGACCGCCGCCTTGAGCTGGAAGACGAGCCCGGCCCGGATCGATTCGACGATCGCCGGGGTGCCGCCCTCCTCGCGATGCTCGATGTCGTCCAGGTAGACGTGCTCCGTCGGGTTGACATAGGCCACCGTGCCGCCGCCGGGGACGGTCGGGACCCGGTTGCGGAAGAGGTCGCGGCGGGCGACAAGGATGCCCGGCGTCCCCGGCCCGCCGATGAGCTTGTGGGGCGAGATGACGACCGCGTCCTTCGTGTCGAGGGCGGACTCGTCGGTCGACCCGTCGGGCGCGGGCCGGCGGGGCGCCATCTCGACCTCGACGTATGGGGCGGCCGCGGCGAAGTCCCAGAACGAGAGCGCGCCGTGGCGGTGGAGGAGGACCGAGATCGCCCGCGTGTCGGAGAGGATCCCGGTGACGTTGGAGGCGGCGGAGAAGCTCCCGATCCTCAGCGGGCGGTCGGCGTGGGCGATCAGCTCCGCCTCCAGGCGGGCGAGGTCGATCCGGCCGTCGACGTCCTCCGGGATGGTGATCACGTCGGCGATCGACTCGCGCCATGGCAGCTCGTTGCTGTGGTGCTCGTAGGGGCCGATGAAGACGACGGGCCGTTCCGCGGCGGGGATCCGGGCCGAGAGGCCGTAGCGCTCGTCGAGCTCGGTCGGCAGGCGCAGCCCGAGGACGTGGACGAGGCGGTCGACGGCGGCCGTCGAGCCGGAGCCGACGAAGAGGACGACGTGCGCGTCGGTCCCGCCCACCGCGTCGCGGACGATCCGCCGCGCCTCGTCCCGGAAGCGGGTCGTCTGGAGCCCCGTCCCCGACGACTCGCTGTGGGTGTTGGCGTAGAGCGGCAGCACGGCGTCCCGCAGGTAGTCCTCGACGAAGTCCAGGGAGCGCCCCGAGGCGATGTAGTCGGCATACGTGACGCGGCGGACGCCGAACGGCCCCGCCACGGCCTCGTCGTCGCCCACGACGGAGCGACGGATCGCCTCGATCAGCTGCCCGGCGTCGTCCATCCGCGGATCGTAGTGGCGCCGTGCGCCGCAGTCACGCCCCACCGCCGGCGCGGACCAGCGCCGCTGGTGCAGCGGCCCGCCCCGGGCGCCGCTACCCGCGCTCGACGAGGCGCCGGCCGTCCACCCAGCCCGTCCACCCGTTGACCGCGACGACGCGGGCCCAGTCGCCGGCACGCTCGGCGACGACCAGCTCCAGGCTGCCGCCGAGCGACACGGCCGGCGGGCGTGACGGGTCGGGCGCCGCCCAGGCTGCCATCCCCTCGTCGGGGACTCGATGGGTGGGTGCCCACGGCGGCGCGACCGCGGCCGCCGTGGCCCCGGCGGCCGGCCCGCCGGCGGCCGGCAGGGCCGCGTACTCGGCCTTCAGGGCGCGGACCAGGTCCCGCTGGGTGACGACGTCGTGGTGATCGGCCGAGCCGGCGCGGCTGGCGACCATCGCCAGGGTGATCTGCTGGCGCTGGATGAGGCCCTTGAGCCGGCCCCCGGCGGGGCCGAGCCGCCGCGCCGCCTCGCGGCGGGCACCCCAGCGGCGGCGCACGCTCTCGAGCTCGTGCAGCTCGTCGGGGGTGATCGTCCCGCCCTCGACGCCGACCGCCGCGAAGCGCTCGAACCAGCGCCGCTCGCGCCCGCGGGCCAGGCGGATGAGGAGGGCGAGCCCGATGAGCATCGGCAGGCCCTTGGCCGTCATGTAGACCAGCCACTCGAGCGGCGAGCCCTCGCCCAGGAGCTCCACCAGCAGCGGGGAGTTCCAGAAGAAGTGGGCGCCGACGCCGGCCGCCGCGAGGGCCGCCCCGGCGAGGAGACGCCTGCCTCTCGGCACGTCGCCCCGGGTCTCGTAGAAGGCGATGCCCATCCCGACGAGGCCGGTGTACAGGAAGTGGCTGTAGGGGCCGGCGCCGACGATCCGGATGAAGAAGATCTCGACGATCCCGTCGAACGAGCCCCCGGCCGCGGCATAGGCCCGCACGAAGTAGAAGACGTCTTCCACGAGGAGGAAGCCGATCCCGATCGTGGCTCCCCAGATGAACCCGTCGAGGATGTCGTCCATCTCCGCTCGCGCGAGCGAGACGAGGAGGACGATCCCCAGTGCCTTGAAGCCTTCCTCGACGAAAGGGGCCGTGAGGGCCGCGCTCCAGTCCTGGGTGAAGACCGCGTCGCCGGTCAGCTTGAAGACCAGCTCGCTGAGCGGCGTGTTGGTGTACATGGAGAGCGTCGTCGCCACGATGCCGCCCCACAGGAGGCCGGCGGCCAGGATGCTGATCGGCTCCCGCTCGTAGAGGTCGAGCAGGTAGATGACGAGCAGGACCGGGATCGCGTAGGGCGCCAGCAGGAGCAGGGTGACGAGCCAGGCCTCCGGCGCGGTCGAGATCAGGTCGACCTGCTCGCCGATCGCCACGAACCCGGTCAGGAGGAGAGTGACGACGAACAGCCAGAAGGCCGGCTGCCGTCGCTGCCAGAACGAGGTCTGGTAGCCCCACGCCGGCGGTGCCGCAAGGTCCCCGCCGTCCGGCGGCTGCGGGCTGCCCATGGTCGCGCTCACGGCCGCCACCCCGTGGCGAGCTGCACGGTCGCCAGGATCGTGTCGATGTCGTCCGAGATCTCCTGCAGCTGGCCCCGGGGGGCCACGAAGTTGAGCACCACGCCGGTTCCCGAGCCGACGCCGGCGGCGATCACCCCGTCGACCTGGGCGCCGCCGCTGATGCCCGTGAACGGGAATGCCACGGCCGGGATCGCGTCGCCGAGCTGGACGGTCTCAGGATCGCCCGCCGTGAGCTGTCCCTCGGCGAAGAACGCGTCCCGGTAGGCCGCCGCGAGGTCGCCCGGCGTGCCGTCGTAGGGGCCCGCGACCGCGATCAGGATCGCCGACGCCTTCTGGAGCGCCACCTGGCCGACCTCCGATCCGACCACGGTCCACCCGGCGGGCGGATAGAGGACGACGCCGGAGCCGACCTCGACCGGGGTTCCGGGGGCGACGGGGCCGGGGGCGGCCGGGCTCGGGCCATCCGGGCCCGCGGAGGGACCGGGGACCGGAGGTCCGGGGTCGACGACGGCCGGCTCGGACGGGAGCGGGAAGGCGGCGTTGACGAGGTTCGCGCCGCCGACCGCCCCGATCATGATCGCGGCGACCGCGATCGTCGTGCGCCAGCCGCGGGGGTCGAGGCCGGCTCGCCGGGCGCGGGCGGGGGAGGCCGGCAGGCCGGGCGGGGCGCCGGGCGCCGCCGGCGGAGGCGCGGCGGGGCGGTCCGGCGCGCCGGCGGGCTCGCGGTCCGGCGCGCCGGCGGGCTCGCGGTCCGGCGCGCCGGCGGGCTGGTCGGTCATTGCCCCTCGCCTCGGTCCTCGGTCGGTCCCCACCCGGCGCCCGGGCAGGGGAACGGGATGCACAGGGTACGGGCCGGCGCAACCTCCCGTTGCCCGGATTCGGCCGGCCGACTGGGCGGGCCGGCCGATGCCCGAGGACGGCGCTCCGGCCCGTGGCAGACGGGTCCCACGGCCCCTGACGACCCTCGGCGACGGGCGCTACGCTGGCCGGAATCACCTTCTGCCGGGGAGTCGCCGCCGCATGAGCCTCGTCATCACGGACCTCCAGAAGTCGTTCGGGGACGTCCGCGCCCTCGACGGCGTCAGCTTCACCGTCGACCCTGGCCAGGTGTTCGGCTTCCTCGGCGCCAACGGAGCAGGCAAGACGACGGCCATGCGGATCGTCCTCGACATCCTGCGGGCCGACGCCGGCAGCGTGACCTGGAAGGGCCAGCCGTCGATGGACCTGCCCCGCCGCACCTTCGGCTACCTGCCCGAGGAGCGCGGCCTCTACCCGCGGATGAAGGTCCTCGACCAGCTCGTCTTCTTCGCCGGCCTCTACGGCGTCCCTCGCAGGGCGGCGGAGAAGGAGGTCCGGACGTGGCTGGCGCGCTTCCGGGTTCCCGAGTACGCCGATCGCCGGGCCGAGCAGCTCTCCAAGGGCAACCAGCAGAAGATCCAGTTCATCGCCGCGATCCTCCACGACCCGGAGGTCCTCATCATGGACGAGCCCTTCACGGGGCTGGACCCGGTGAACGTGGCCCTCCTCAAGGCCGCCTTCCTCGAGATGCGCGACCGGGGCAAGACCCTGATCTTCAGCACGCACCAGATGGACATGGTCGAGGAGCTCTGCGACGCGATCGCGATCATCGACGCCGGCCGCCTCGTCGCCTCCGGCCCGACGCGCGACGTGAAGCGGTCGACGGGCAAGCAGGTGGTCCGCCTGGCGACCGACGGCGATCCCGACCTGCCCTGGCTGGTGGACATCCCCGGTGTCGCGATCGTCCGGCCCGGCCGCGACTACAGCGAGCTCGAGGTCCGCGGGGCGACCGACCCGGAGACGATCCTCCAGGCTGCCCTGGCCCGCGGCGAGCGGGTCACCCGCTTCGAGATCGCCGACCCCTCGATCGAGCAGATCTTCGTGGAGCGGGTCGGGCGGTCCGCGCGGGAGGAGGTCTCGCTGGCCGGCGTGCCTGATGCTCCGGGCGCCGCGCGCGGCATGGACGGCGGGGCCGCCCGATGAACGCGACCGTCCGCAACCTCCTCGCCGTCGCCCGCCGGGAGTTCTTCGTCCGGGCCGGCACCCGCTCGTTCATCATCGGGACCGCCTTCCTCGCCGTCGCCGGCGCGGCGCTGGCCCTCGCCCCCATCGGGATCCGCTGGATCGAGGGCGAGAGCGGGACGAAGATCGGCATCGTTGACCGGGCCGACCCGGCGCTCGCCGTCGACCCCGTCGCCCGCTTCAGCCTCCTCCTCAACGCCAGCACGCCCGAGGGCGAGAAGGGCTTCGAGGTCAGCTCGTCCGCCGACGAGGCGACCGCGCGCGCCGCCGTCGAGGACGGCAAGCTCAACGCGGCCATCGTCATCGGGCGGGACCCGGGCCCCGACCTCAGCTTCGTCGTGATCTCCAAGGACCCGGCCGGGCGCCGCACCCCGGAGCTGCTCCGCCAGGCCGCGTTCTCCGTGGCAGTGGCGGATCGCCTCGACCGCCTGGGCGTCGCGCCCGGCGACCAGGCGACCCTCTTCTCGCCGCCCGACGTCGCCATCGAGCCGCCCAAGCCGGCCGGCCCGGGCGAGCCGCAGACGACCACGGAGTTCGCCGCCACGGCGATCGTCGGCCAGATGCTGATCGTGTTCCTCCTCCTGGCCGTCGTCCTCTACGGCCAGTGGGTGGCCATGAGCGTGGCCGAGGAGAAGAGCAGCCGGGTGATGGAGATCGTCATCAGCGCCGCGACGCCCTTCCAGCTCCTCGGCGGCAAGGTCGTGGGCGTGGGCGGTCTCGGCCTCGTCCAGCTCCTCGCGGCGGCGATCCCGGCGATCGCCGCGTTCGCCCTCCAGGGCGTGATCGCCCAGGTCGTCCTGGGCGCCCCGGCCTCGACGCTCGAGCTGCCCCAGGTGCTGACGCCGGGCGTCCTCGGCGCGTTCGTCGTCTTCTTCATCCTCGGCTACCTGCTCTACTCCGTGCTGTACGCCGCGGCCGGGTCCATGGTCTCCCGGATGGAGGACGTCAACAACGTCGTGGCCCCGATGTCGATGTTCGGCGTCGCGGGGTACCTCATCGCGATCTACGTCTCCACGGGCCTCCTGCCGGCCGACGCCGTGTGGGTCGAAGCCCTCTCGTACGTCCCGTTCGTGAGCCCGTACCTCATGCTCTCCCGGGTCATCGCGGGCACGGCGGGCGTCGTCGAGGTGGCGCTGGCGGCGGGCATCCTGGCCGTCACGATCGTGGTGATGCTCTGGCTGGCGGCCCGCGTCTACACGGCCGGCGTCCTGATGTACGGCCAGCAGCCCAGCTTCCGCCGCCTCATCACGACCGCGCTCGGCCGCTCCCGCTAGCGTCGGCCGCCGCGCCCGGGCCCGGGGCCTCGGCGGCCCGCGCCCCGCGGCGGGCTCAGTACTGGCGCGGCCGCAGGTCCGACGAGAAGTCGACGACGCCGCGGAGCCAGGCGAGGGCCTCGGCCCAGCCCTCGAGCGCTTCCGCGTACGCGTCCAGCACGCCCGGGACCCGCAGGTCGAACGGACCGTCGGTCAGGGTGAGGTGGGTCCCGTAGCCGGCGGGCTGCAGCTCGATAGAGACGGTCGTCTCCCACGTCCCGCCCGGCAGCCAGGGCCAGCGGAACTCGAAGCGCCGGTCGCCCTCGAGGACGGTGACGTCCCACCACACGCGCTGGTCGGGGAAGACGAGGATGCTGCGGGTGCCCGCCGCCAGCGAGCCCTCCACCCGCTCGGGGAACCAGCGGGCCAGCTCCTCGGGATCCGTCCAGGAGCGGTAGATCCGGTTCGGCGGAGCCGCGAAGCGGCGCACCATCCGGACGCTCCGCGGGGCGCCGAGCGGATCGAACGTGGTGGTGGCATCCCCGGTGCTCACGGGCGGATCCTCCAGGCCGGGCTGCGGCGGATGGTCGCCGCCGCATCACCGCCGCAAGCGTACTCCCCCGGCTCGTGTCCGCGGATCGCCGCTACCTGAGGAGCTGGACTCCGACCGCCGAATAGGCGTCGAGGGCCGTCCCCGTGCCGGCGCCGATGGTCACGCCCGGCCCGACGTAGTTGGTGATCGTGCCCTTGAGGCAGCCGGCGCCCGACCACTCGCTTCCGCACTCGGGATTCGAGCCCTGGATGTAGGCGGCCTTCGGGGAGTCCATCTTGAAGCCGAAGAAGAGCGGCAGGTGGTACCAGTTGTTCTGGCCGGTCCCCGCCCCACTGCCTGTCGGGCAGGCGCTGTTCTCGGCGCTGTTCGGGGCGGTGCAGGAGTTGTCGAAGAAGGGGATCAGGACCGTCTTGCCGGCGTAGGTGTTGAGCGCGTCCTCGACGCCGGCGGCATTGACGTTGCCCGTCGACGTGACGTACTGCCAGGAGGGCACCGGGATGTTCGGGTTGCTCGGGTTGAGGATCGCCTGGATGAGCTCGCTGGTGCCGCCGGCGGGCGGGTCCCAGTCGAGCCAGCCGACGTTGCCGGACGCGTTCCCCTTGCAGAGCGGCAGGATGGTCGGCTGGTTCAGCGGCCAGATCGTGGGTGGCTGCTGCGTCTGGAAGGTGCCGTTGTTGGCGCAGTAGATGATGTTGATCGGGATCGTGACCGGGAGCACGTTGCCGGCCCCGAGGTCCTGGGCGAAGCCGGCGGCCGCCGTCGCCTCGGTGGTCGCCGTGATCGTCGTGAGGCTGAACGGCGGGATGCGGGCGAAGAAGGTGTCGAACGACTTGACGGCGTAGGCGCGAACGCCCCAGGCCTGGGCCGGCAGCGTTCCGCCGCCCACCGGGGCGGCCTCGGCGACGTTGGACGTGACCGACCCGTCGAGCCGGATGAGGTCGCCGGCGATGTTCGTGTAGTAGGCGGTGACCGAGCTGAGGCTGTTGCTCGTCGCCGCGCCGTTGACGGCGTTCGCGACATCCGTGTCGGACTTCGGGAGCGGCTGGCTGACCGCCCGGAAGGGAAGGTTCTGGGCGATGACGAGGGCCCCGGCGGTCGCCGACGCGTCGGCGCCGTTCTGCGAGCCCCGCTGCTGGGCGAAGGCGTAGCCACCGTCGATGACCAGGCCGACGATGCCGAGCATGGCCGCGAGGCCGAGCACGACGAGGACGAGGACCTGGCCGGCCTGCCGGCGGCCCGGGCCGCCGTGATCGCCGCGGGCCGGAGCGTCGCTGGGCATGGAGGTCGTCCTCTGGCTCATGGGTAGGCCCGCTCGATGGGGAGTCGCGCCGTCGATGACATGGTGATCGGCCCGATCAGCTGGCTGATGATCGGGGTGATCGCCGTGAAGGTGGTCTGCACGCGCACCTGGGCCAGGTAGCCGATCCCGTAGTCACCGGCCAGTGCCGGGCAGACCTCGGGCGGCGGCACCGCCGAGACGACCGGCGTCCGGTAGACGGTCAGCTCGACCGCGGTGGCCGGGCTGAGGTCGACCGCGGGCGCCGACTTGCGGGCGGCCGCCGTCACGGCCGAGCAGCTCTGGTTGACGATCGCTTCGCGGACGCCGTTGCGGGCGGCGTCCGAGACCGCGTTGAAGACGTAGATGACCCGGGCGAAGTCGAAGATGCCCATGAAGAGGAGGATCAGGACCGGGAAGACGAGGGCGAACTCGACGAGGCCCTGGCCGCGCTCGCGATGCCTGGCACGCATGGTCGTCACTTCTTCGCCGTGATGTCGGCGGCCTCGTTGCACACGATCTGCGTCGACGGGAAGGCCGGGACCTGGACGGTGACCTTCCAGGTGTCCTTGGCGCCGTTGGGGCTGACGTCGAAGCCGCCCGTGAACCCGGCCCCGATCCAGGCCGACCGTGCGGCCGAGACCGTGAGGCCCGTCATGGCAGGGGCGTCGCACAGGGCGGCGGGTGGCAGCGTCGGCGTGGGCGTCGGGCCCGCCGTCGGCACGGGCGTGGGCGTCGGTACCGCCGTCGGCGCGGGCGTTGCCGTCGGGAGCGGAATCGCGTTGAGGACGGGGCCGCCCGCGATCGTGCCTGCCCGGACCGGGTAGACCGTCGTCGAGGTGACCGGCAGGTTCGAGCCGATGATGGCCGAGACCAGCGGCGTGATCGGGTTGAAGGTGCAGGTCAGCGTGACGCTGGCCGACCCGCCGAGCCCGTAGGGATCGGGCGAGCCGCTGAAGACGGGGAGGGGGATCGGGCTCTGGAGCGAGCAGTTCGTGGGCAGCAGGTCGGTCGTGATCTGGGATCGGTAGACGGCCACGATCGCCGGGTTCGGCGTCCCTCCCCAGCCCGCCTGAGGGTTGGAGGCCGCGAACGCCGCGCCCGCTCGCGAGGCATTCGTCACGGTGACCCAGGCGAAGAACCCTCGCCCGAAGTCGAGCGCGAGGAGGATGACCACGAGGATCACCGGCAGGACCAGGGCGAACTCGACGAGGCTCTGGCCTCGGGCTCGCACGCGCCGGTGCCGACTGGGGGACTCGGGCATGGGCGGGCACTCCACCCCCCGGCGGCCCGCACATCCTCGCGACGCGACCTTGCAGGGAACCTTGCACGTGGTGTCGGTCGGCAACCCGGTGACGGGGCTGCCGCCGCGGTCGACGGCGAGGTGGAGAGCGACCCCGGACCGGCAGCCGGGACGGCGACGGGACGCCCGGAGCCGGGTGCCGAGGAGTCGGCATCAGGACCCGCCCGGCTCGCGCGAAGGGCGGGTCAGTGGATGAGCTGCACCGCGAGCGGCGCCCCGGCGAAGCCGGGTGACGTGGTGGTGATGGGTCCCGGGAAGATCACCTGGCGGAGGGTGCCCTCGATGTCCTTCGATCCCTTCACGTGCACGAGCTGGAAGCCGGCGAACGCTCCGTCGGGCCCCTCAGCCCTCCGTCGGCGGCTCCGCCGGCAGCCGGAGCCTGAACGTCGCGCCCGGGCCGGGCAGAGCCGGCTCCAGCTCCAGGTCGCCGCCGTTGGCGCGGGCGAGCGCGCGGGCCACGTAGAGGCCCAGGCCCGTGCCGTCCCGGTCCTCCGAGCGGCCGCCGCGGGCGTACCGGGCGAAGAGCTGCTCGCGGTCGGCCTCGGCGACCCCCGGGCCGCCGTCGGCGACGGTCACGGCGACGCCGCCGACCCCCCGATCCACCGCCACGCGAACCTGGACGCGCGTGCCGCCGCCGTACTTGACGGCGTTGTCGAGGAGCGCCCAGATCACCTGGTCGACCTGGTCGGGGTCGGCGACGGCCAGCCAGCCCCCGGCCTCGTCGGCCATCTCGAAAGGCACGCCGCCGGCACCGAGCGCCTCCCACGCCCGGCGGACCCGCGGGCCCAGGGCGAAGACCTCGGCCACCGGGCGCAGCACGCCGGAGTCGAGCCGGCTCACCGTCAGGAGCTGGCGGACCATCCGCGAGAGGCGGTCGGCCTGCTCGGCGATGATGGCGGGCCGGCGGTCGGACGTGCCGCGGGCATCCTCCTCGCCCGCCGTGCCCTGCTCGCCCGCCAGCTGGTCGGCATAGGCGCGGATGCGGGCCAGCGGCGTCTGGAGGTTGTGGGAGACGCCGCGCAGGAAGTCGTCCTTCTCGGCGTCCAGCTCCACGAGGCGGGCGTTCTGCGACTCGACGCGCGCCAGGAGCTCGGCATCGCGCAGGGCGACGGCGAGGCTGGCGGCGAACAGCTCGAGGAGATCCTGGTCGGCCGGCTCCCAGCGGGTCGTCGCCGGAGCGTGGCCGACCAGCACGCCGGCGATCTCGCGGCCCGTCCGCACGTCGGCCCGCACGGGCTGCGGCTCGCCGGGGACCCGCTCTTCGTACTCGACCGCGTTGCGGTCGCCCAGCACGATCCGGGCGTCGGTGAGGCCCAGGGCATCGCGCGCGTCGCGGGTCGCCTGCTCCAGGAGCCGGGGGGCCCCGTCGGCGGGAGCCCATGCGGTGATCGCCTCCACGGCCCGGGCGACCTGGCCGTTCCGCCGGGTGAGGCCGGCCGCAAGCTCCTCCTGGCGCTCGGCCAGGCGTCCCAGCTCGTCATCCGGGAGCGGCGGGGGCGGCCCGACGCGCTCGCCGGCCGTGATCAGGTCCAGCCGTGTCCCGAGGGCGCGGATCGGGCCCACGATGCCGCCCACGAGCAGCCCGCCGACCGCGAGCCCCACGAGGGCGGCGACGACGAGGCTGAGGAGGACGAGGGTCAGGGCACCCGTGCTCCCGCCGACGACGAGGAGGAGGCCGAAGACGCCCACCGGCAGGACCGCGGCGACCATCACGGCAAGCGTGATCCGCGCCCGCAGGCCGCTGCCGCTCATGCCGTCTCCGTCTCCAGCCGGTAGCCGACCCCGCGGATCGTGATGAGGTGGCGCGGCCGGTTCGGATCGGCCTCGATCTTCGTCCGCAGCCGGCGCATCGTCACCCAGACGTACGAGGCGTCGGCATCCTCGGTGTCCGCCCAGCCGCGGAGGAGGAGCGTCTCGGTCGTCACCGTCTGGCCCAGGTTGGCCGCCAGGGCATAGAGGAGCCGCGATTCGGTCGGCGTCAGGGCGACCTCGACCCCGTTGACGGTCGCCGTCCGCCGGTGGAGCTCAAGGGCGAGGGAGGGGCCCAGCTCGACGCGCTGTCCGGGGAGGCGGTCGCCAAGGCGACGCAGGACCCGGTTGACCCGAGCCCGCAGCTCGGGATAGTGGTACGGCTTGGTGATGTAGTCCTCGGCGACCTCGTCGAGCAGCTCGGCCTTCGAATCGGCGGCGTCGATCGCGGAGAGGACGATGATCGGGAGGTCGGCCCGCGCCTTGATCTCGCGGGCCAGGGAGAGCCCGTCGCGGCGCGGCATCATCATGTCGAGGAGGACGAGGTCCGGCCAGCCGGACTCGAGGCGGCGGAGGGCCTCCACGCCGTCACGGGCGGTCGCGACGTCGTAGCCGTCGTCGCGGAGCTGCTCGGCGAGCACGACGAGGAGGTTGGCGTCGTCGTCGACGAGGAGGAGCCGGGCCGGCCGCTCCTGCCCGCCGGGCCCGCCGCCGATCATCATGGCGCGAGCATAGCGCGCGGCTAGGGTGCCTTCGAGTCGAGGTAGCGGCAGCGCGGGGCGATCGGGCAGCGCTCGCAGGCGGGACGGCGTGCGTCGCACGTCTTCCGGCCATGCTGGATCAGCAGCACGTGGGCGGCATGGATCTGGTCCGGCGGGAGGAGGTGCCAGTAGACCTCGTGCTGCTCGTCGGGGCCGGCCTTCGGCGGGACGAGCCCGATCCGGCGGCTCACCCGCTCGACGTGGGTGTCGACGGGCATCAGGGGCAGCCCGAAGCAGAAGAGGAGGACGATCGAGGCCGTCTTCTTCCCGATCCCCGGGACCTGGGTCAGCCAGTCGCGGGCGGCCCGCGGCTCCATCGTCCCGAGGAAGCCCAGGTCGTAGCCGCCGGCCGCCTCCCCGATGTGGCGAAGGGTGTGCTGGATCCGGGGAGCCTTCTGCGGGGCGAGGCCGCCGGGTTGGATCACCTCGATCAGCTGCTCCGGCGGGGCGTGCTCCACCGCGTCCCAGTCGGGGGCGGAGCCCGGGTCCAGGCCGCGCCCGCCCCAGCCTTCGGGAGGCGCCTCCGTTCCGTCCGGGCCGACGACGCGGTGGGCGGTCACCGGGCCATCGGTCGGGTAGGCGGCCCGGAGCGCCTCGAAGGCCCGCTCCGAGTTCAGGTCGGCCGTGTTCTGCGAGAGGATCGTCAGGACCAGCTCGGAAACCGGGTCCAGGCGGGTGTCGTTGCGGGGCGTGCCGTAGAGGGCGGCCAGCTCGGCCAGGACGAACGGGACGAGTCCCGGCCGGCGCCGGGCCAGCGAGCGGGCCCAGGCCCTGGTCGGGTCGGCCGGCCTGCGGGGACGCTTCCTGACAGCCGGGGCGGGCCTCCCTGCGGCGGTCATCGCGCAGCCGCGGTCGCCCGGGCGGACGCGGCCGCGCCGGCGCCCAGCCCGACGAGGCGCGCCAGGCGCTCGCCGCAGCGCTCGAGGGGAGCGGGGCCGGCGGCCATCGCCTCGGCCACGGTCTGCGGGCGTTCCACCACCGGGACGGCGACGGCGTCGACGGCCGCCAGGGCGGCGATCCCCTCGGGCTCCACGCCGCCGCCGACGGCGAGGCACGGGACGCCAGCCGCGCGGGCCCGGCGGGCGACGCCGAGGGCCGTCTTGCCGAATGCGGTCTGGCGGTCGATCCGGCCTTCCCCGGTGACGACGAGGTCGGCGCCGGCGAGCTTGTCCGCGAAGCCGGCCGCCTCCATCACGAGGTCGATCCCGGGCACGATCGCGAACGACCGGAAACGGTCGCGCAGGCAGGCCAGCCCGAAGACCGTCCCCCCTGCCGCCCCGGCGCCGGCCGTCTCGCGCTCGCGCCGCCCGGTCGCGGCCTCCAGGGCGTCCGCCCAGCGTCCCAGCGCCGCGTCGAGGTTGCGGACGTCCACCTCCCCGGCGCCCTTCTGAGGCCCGTAGACGACGGCCGCCCCGCTCGCTCCCAGGAGCGGGTTCGTGACGTCGGAGGCGATCCGCAGGTCGACGTCGGCGAGCCGCGCGTCGAGCTCGTCGAGGTAGACGACCAGCTCCGGCTCCACCGTCAGCCCCAGGCCGAGCGCGGCGAGGATGCCGAGCCCGCCGTCGGTCGTGGCGCTGCCGCCGACGCCCAGGTCGATCCGCCGGATCCCGGCGTCGAGGACCGCCCGCAGGACCTCGCCGGTGCCGAACGTCGAGGCGGCGACCGGGTCGCGCTCGGCGGGCGCCAGGCGGGAGAGGCCGGAGGCCGCGGCAAGCTCGACGACAGCCCGCGTCCCGTCGCCGGAGACGAGCCAGCGAGCCTCGATCGCGCGTCCGAGCGGGTCGTGGACGGGCGAGGTCCGCCACGCCCAGCCGCCGGCCGCCTCGATGGCCACCAGCGTTCCCTCGCCGCCATCGGCGAGGGGGGCGAGCCGGACGACGTCCTCCGGGCGGGCGCGGCGCCAGCCGTCGGCGAGGGCCTGGGCCACCGCCACGGAGGTGAGCGACCCCTTGAAGGAATCCGGGGCGACGAGGACGGTCAGCGGTTCGAGCGGCACGCCGCTACCCGCCCGTCCGACCGGCGCGCTTCTCCAGGTACTCGGGGATGCGGATCATCGGCGGCCGCTCCCGGTCGGCCAGCTCGATCACCTCGAGGCCCAGCTGGTCGCCGCCGAAGCGGGGCAGCTTCATCGTCGAGCCCATCTCCGCGAAGAGGCGGGCGCGGCGGCGCTCCTCGAGGCGCTTCATGACTGCCTGGAGGATCACGAAGCTCATCCGCGAGAGGCCCTCCAGCTCCTGGTTGCGATGGACGCGCCGCTCCAGGTCCACCTGGCCCAGGCCGTCGAGGCCTGCCCGTTCGGCGATGTCGATGAGGTGGCCGATCTCGACGGCGTAGCCCGTGAAGAAGGGGATCGTCTCGAGGAGGCTCCGCCGCCCGGCGTACTCCCCGGCCAGCGGCTGGATGAAGCCGGACAGGTCAGGGAAGAAGAGGTTGATGAGCGGCCGTGCCACCAGCTCCGTGACCCGGCCCCCGCCGCCCTCCTTGAGCACGCCGCCCTCGACGATCGGGCGCTGGTAGTAGCCCTTGACGTACTGGATGCGGGGCTCGGCCAGGAGCGGGCCGAGGGTCCCGTAGGCCATCCGCGGATGCCAGCTCCGGACGTCCGTGTCGCACCAGACGATGAGGTCACCGCTCGTCTCGTAGAGGCTCTTCCAGAGCGCCTCGCCCTTCCCCCGATAGGAGCCGTAGCGGGGGAGGATGTCGGGATGCTGGACGACCCGGGCCCCCGCGGCCTCGGCGATCTCGCGGGTCCGGTCGGTCGACGCCGAGTCGACGACGAGGAGCTCGTCGACGAGCGGGACCCGCTCTACGAGGAAGCGGCGGGCCCGCCGGACGATCTCGCCGATCGTGTCCTCCTCGTTGAGTGTCGGTAAGACCAAGCTGACGGTAAGCCCCTGCTGCTCCTTGAGCCCGACGAGGCGGCGCAGGTCGCGGTACTCGCCGTGATGGAAGTTGGACTCCCCGAACCAGCGCTCGACGCGCGCGGGAACCGCGCGGGACTCCTCCGCCGCCCGATCGGCGGCGATGAGCGACTCGGCCCGCGCGGCGAGCTCGTCGAAGGTGGCCCTGCTGATTCGCTCGCGTGTCTTCACGACGATGACCGGCGGCTTGGCCCGCGCCGCGATCGCCTCCGGCAGGGCACCGAACAGGAAGGCGTCGGCGGCCGTCCCCTCGGGCGCCGCCGAGGCGCCCATGATCACGATGTCGGCCTTCTCCGCCTCGCGCAGGATGGCGTTCCGGACGTTGGGCGCCTCGCGCAGGATGCCGTCGGCATGGCCCCTGGCGTGCAGCTTCAGGAACGTCCCCAGGGCATGCTCGGCCTGGGCCCGGACGGCGCTCGTGACGCCCGGCGGGATGACGTGGAGGACGACGACCCGGGCGTCGTGGCGGCGCGCCAGCGCGTCGGCGAACTCGAGGGCCAGCTCCGCGTGGGGGCCGCCGCGGACCGGGACGAGGATCCGCCGGACCTCGCCCAGGGGTCGCTGCTTGACGACGGCGATGTCGCAGGGCGGCTCGCGGACGACCGCGTCGATCGTGGGCGAGAAGACGGCAGGCGCGCTCCTGCCGCCGGTCCGACCGCCCCAGCCGAAGATGAGGAGGTCGGCGTCGACCTCGTGGGCGGCCTCCACGATCCCCTCGGCGGCGCGCCGCCCGATGCGGACGAGCGGCCGGATCCTGGTCCCCTCCGGGGCGTAGTCGAGGACCTTCTGGAGGAGCCGGCGGGCCTGGCGGGCCCGCGTGGCGCCGTCCGAGAGGAGGACGTCCTCGGGGACCTCCACGATGCCCAGCGCGGTCAGCTCCCCGGTCCGCGGCTCGAGGAGGTCGGCGCCGATCCGGACGAGGTCCTCCGCGGTGGCCGGGTTGGCCACCGGGATCAGGATGCGGGCGGGGAGCGGGGCGCGCCGGCTCACCCGGCCTCTCCTTCGTGCTCGGCGGCGCGCTCGGACTCCTCGGCGGCGTTCCAGCGCTCCACCAGGTAGGGCTTGCGCAGCTCGAAGATGCGGGCCTGGCGCTCCACCCGCTCCTCGGCGTCCTCCTGGCCGAGATGGCGGGCCTCGACGACGAGGCTCCCGACGCGGCCGAAGTAGAGCGGGACGAGGGCGGCCACGAGGCGCTCGATCGGGATCGCCCCGAACCGGGCGACCACCACGAGGTCGTAGACGATCCCCGCCCACAGCTCGTCGGGGAAGTGGAAACCGGCCACGGCGTCGCTCATCTGGTCGGTCGTGACGCCGTCCGTGCCACTCTCCGTCCCGCCCAGCCCCAGGCGCCGGTAGGCCGTGTCGGCGAGCTTCGCGGCCTCGAGCGCGAGCTCCTCGGCGGCCGCCACGTGGGCCGGGGCGAGCATCGCCCGCCACGTCTCGGCCAGGGTCACCTGGCCGGCCCCGAACTCCGAGAGGAGGCGCAGGGTGTTGACCTGGAGCGGGCTCGGCTCGACCCAGCGCTCGAATCCGTAGGCCGGCACCTCGTGGCTGCCGTGGATGTCGAGCCAGGCCTCCGGGTGGCGTCCGGCCAGCCCGAGAATGGTGCCGACGACCTGGCGGAACATCGGCCCGAGGTCCGACGAGGGGTCCTTGGGGTCGTGGACCTTCGCCCCGAGACGCGTCTCGCAGACGGCGAACCCGCCGACGAGGGCGTGGGTGGTCATCCAGATGTCGATCCCGAAGCGGCTCACCTCGGGGGACCAGTCGTCCTGGGCGAGGTAGTGCCGCACGAGGTCCCCCGAGACGCCGAAGTCGCCGCCGATCGGCTGGCGGATCCGCCTCCCGTACAGGGCCCGGGTGAGGGGATAGGTGACCGTGTTCGTGATCGTCCCGTCGTACTTGTGGCGGGCGTATTGGGGGGTCACGAAGTCGAAGCCACCCTTGAGGATCGGGCCGGCGAGGAGCTCGATCCACTCCGGGGTGATCGAGCGGAGGTCGGAGTCCACGACGACGAGGGCGTGGGCGTCGAGCGCGGACGCGATCTCGAAGATGGTTCGCAGGGCGGCACCCTTGCCGCCGACGCCGTCCACCTCGGGATAGGTGAGGGTCAGGCGCTCGAGGCGGTTCGTCGGGCGCACGAGCAGGATCCGCTCGACGTAGTCGGGAGGCTCGGTCTCGGCCACGACGCGCTGGGTCCCGTCGGGCGAGCCGGCGTCGGAGTTGACCAGCAGTGGCCGCAGGTCGGCGAAGTACTGGACGAGGCCCGCCTGGGCGGCGCGGGTCACGTGGCCGATCGTCGTCGCATTCTTGAAGCTCGGGATCCCGACGACGACGTCGGCCCGGCCCAGGCGGTCGATCTCGGCTCGGATTGCCGGCGTCAGCACGGAGGGCGGCACGGTCTCACCCTACCATGCGCCGCCGCCGCGCGGCCGGCGCGCGGAACGGGCGCATGGCGCGGCGCGCGCGAGGGGGAGACGGTCAGCGGCGGGGCATGTCCATCAGCGACCAGTCGTCGTTGGGGGCGCCGGGCCGGTAGCGGCTGTTGGCGGTCTTGTAGGCCAGGCCTCCGAAGCCGGCCGAGCGCCAGGTGATGATGAAGCTTCCCGCCGGCTCGCGGACGAAGGGCGTCCGCCGGACGAGGGCGCCCTCGGGCAGGACGCTCTCGAGGAGCCGCTTGCGCTCGAGGAGGGGGATCTCGAGGAGCGACTCGCCGTCGAGGGCGAGGAGGTCGATGGCGACAAAGCCGATGGCCGCCGGGCCGGCCTGGGCCGCCGCCTCCGCCTGGGCGACCGTTCGAGCGGCCGGCCCACCCGGCACCCGACCCCGGCCGCCGACGTAGTCGGCCGCCTTCCGGCCGAGGAAGAACTGGGTGACGTGCTCGCCCATCCCCGACTCGTCGTCCACGTCGAGGACGACCCCGACCCCGGAGTGGAGCGCCTGGTCCGTCAGGTAGCCGTCGACGATGAGCATGTCGGCGAGGGCCGCGGCGGCGAGCTCGGCGACGATCTCCGGGTGTGCCGACCCGAGCTCCTCTCCGACCGCATCGAGCAGCCGGGCCTCCCCGTCCGCCACGTGGGCGAGGACGCGGATGCCGTCCCAGGCCGGCTCGACGATCGGATCGTCGAGCTCCTTCGGCTTGCGACGTCCGAAGGCCTGGGGCCGCCAGCCGCGCGGGTCCGGATGCATGCCCCGATCGTAGCAGCGCCGTCACGCGCCTCCGCGAGCGATCAGCTCGGCGCGGAGCGACCTGCGGGACCGCTCGCCGTCCCCGTCGCGCCGCCGCTGCGATCGCCCGGGTGGCCGTCCCCGTGGCATCCGCCGCGCCCGCAGGCGGGCAACGAAAACGCCCCGGTCGGGCTCCGGGGCGTTCTCAGGGGACGCTCGTGATGCGGCGGCCCGTCGGGGCCGCGGGTTCAGGCGAGGCGGTGAGCGGCGTCCGCGCAGGCGACCGTGCAGCCGCGCGCGTCGCGACCCGGTCGCCCGGCGTAGTGGAACCAGCGACGGGCGCCGCTGAAGCCGGCGTCGTCCGCCGACTGGCGGGTCGTCAGGCGACAGCCGCACGAGGCGCAGACGATGACGTCGCCGTTGCTGCGGGTGGCGGTCGCGATGGACGCGCCGAGGCCGCGGGTGAAGGTGGGCTGGAGGAAGTCGATGGCGGTCATGGCTGGGCATCCTCGCTCTCGGGTGACCCCGGGGACGGTGCGCCGCGACGCGGGGCCGCGTGGGCTCCACCCCGATGCTCGGACGATAGCCACGGGCGACCGGACGGTCAGTGTCGCGCCGGGGCCCTTTCCGTTTCGATTCGGTTGCCGCGTCGGGCCGGCGATTCAGGCCCGGTAGCCCCCGGGATGCGCCTGCCGCCAGGCCCAGGCCGAGGCAACGATCTCGCGCAGGCCGGCCCGGGACGGCACCCAGCCGAGGTTCTCCCGGGCGCGGCCCGCGTCCGCCACGAGCACCGGCGGGTCGCCCGCCCGCCGCTCGCCGATCCGGGAGCGCACGGGGCGCCCGGTCGCAGCCTCGGCCGCGGCGAGAACCTCGCGGACGCTGAAGCCGCCGCCGTTGCCGAGGTTGATGGCCAGCGCGAGCGCGGCCGCCCCGGCCGGGCCAGCGCCGGGGGCGGTCGTCCGGGGATCGCCCGGCGCGGTCGCCTCGAGCGCCAGCAGGTGCGCCCGCGCCAGGTCCTCCACGTGGAGGTAGTCGCGGATGCAGGTCCCGTCGGGCGTCGGGTAGTCGGTGCCGAAGATCGTGACCTCGTCGCGGCCCTCGACCGCCGCCAGGACCCTCGGGATGAGGTGGGTCTCCGGGTCATGGGCCTCGCCGTTCAGGGTGGACGCCCCGGCCACGTTGAAGTAGCGCAGGCTGACGCTCCGCAGGCCGTAGGCGGCGGCGTACCAGGTGAGGGCTCCCTCGAACGTTCGCTTCGTCTCGCCGTACGGGTTGACCGGGGCGAGCGGCGCGTCCTCGCGGACCGGGACCTTCGCGGGGCTCCCGTAGACCGCCGCCGTGGAGCTGAACACGAGGCGCCGGATGCCGCCCTCGCGAAGCGCCTCCAGGAGGGCCACGCCGCCGGCCACGTTCTCCCGGTAGTAGCGGGCCGGGTCCGCGATCGACTCGCCGACGAGCGACCGCGCGGCGCAATGGAGGACCGCGTCGACCGGCGAGTCGGCCAGGACGGACCGCACGACGGCCGGGTCGGTGCAGCTGCCCACGACCAGGCGAGCGCCGGCCGATACCGCGTCGCGGTGGCCCTTGGAGAGGTCGTCCAGCACCACGACCTCGTGGCCGGCGGCGACGATCGCCTCGACGGAGACGGATCCGACGTAGCCGGCGCCGCCGGTGACGAGCACGCGCATCAGGGCCTCCGGAGCAGGCGCCGCAGGATCCCCGGGCGCGCAGGGCCCGGACCGACGGGATCCGGGGACGGTGCGGGGCCGGGCTCGCCGACGGCTCGCGGCGTGGCCTCGTCCCGGAAGCGGGTGACCTCCTCGATGCGATCGATCATGCGGCGCGCGGCCGAGTTCTCTGGGTCGATGGCCAGCGCCTCGCGGGCCAGCAGGACGGATCCGGGCTCGTCACCGCGCTCGAGCGCGACGCGGGCAAGGCCGACGGCCGCCATCGCGTTCCGCGGATCCGCGGCCAGGACCTGCCGATAGGTCCGCTCCGCGGAATCGAGGAGCCCGAGGGCGAGGGCGTTCTCGGCATCCAGGAGGAGCTCGATCACGGGGCTCCACCCGGCGGATCGGACGGCGGCGTGGTGGCGGCGCCGGCGCCCGCCGGAGGCGGCCCGGCCTCGACGGCCAGCGTTCGGGCGAGGGCCAGCAGGCGGTTGCGCTCGTTCAGCATCGGGTCCCCGATGACCCGCTCCAGCAGCTCGTCGAGCAGGCGCCCCATCGCCGGCCCCGGCTCGAGAACGAGCGCCCGCTGGAGGTCGTTGCCGTCGATGGCAAGGTCGCCGCGCTCCAGCGCCGCGTGCGCGGCCAGCTGGGCCCGGCAGCGCCGGCGCAGCTCCTCGAGGCCGTCCGCGCCCCCCGCGAGGCCGCTCCCGATGTTGTCGGCCGCCCGCAGGGCCAGCAGCTCGTCGAGGTCCTCCACGCCGACCCGGCGGATGAAGCGGCGGACCGCGGCGTCGGTCCATTCCGGCGCGTACGCGAACATGTGGTGCCGGACGACGTTGGCGACGCGGCCCACGAACGCCTTCGGGGCCCGGAGCCCGTCGAGCCAGGCCGCGGCCAGGTCGGCGCCGACGGTCTCGTGGCCGACGAAGTGGCCGCCGACGAACGTCGCTGGCTTGCCGATGTCGTGGAGGAGCGCGGCGATGCGGGCCAGCGGGAGGTCGCCGGGCAGGCTCCGGGTCGCGGCGTCCACCGTCCGGCAGGTATGGTCCCAGAGGTCCTCGCCGGGGACCTTCGCCTGGGGGATCCCGCGCTGGCGGGCCAGGTCGGGAGCGATGACCTGCAGGAGCTGGGTGTCCGAGGCGAGCAGCAGGCCGACCGACGGGCGCTCCGCCGCCAGGAGCCGGACCAGCTCGGCAAAGGTCCGCTCGCCGGACACGTGCGCGGCGAGCGGCGCTTCGGCCGCGATGGCGGCCCGCGTCAGCGGCTCGATGGAGAAGCCAAGCGTGGCGGCGAAGCGGACCGCCCGGAGCATCCGCAGGGCGTCCTCGCGGAAGCGCGCCCCCGGCTCGCCGACCGCGCGCAGGACCCCGTCCGCGAGATCCTGGCGGCCGGCGAAGAGGTCCACGACGGCGCCGGGCGCGCCGTCCTCGTCGAGAGGGATCGCCAGGGCGTTCACCGTGAAGTCACGGCGGGCGAGGTCCTCGGCCAGCGTGTCGCCGAACGTGACGTCGTCGGGGCGGCGGTGGTCGGAGTAGGTGCCGTCGTGGCGGAAGGTCGTCACTTCGTGGGTCCCGTCGGGCATCCGCACGGCCACCGTCCCGAAGCGGTTCTCGTAGCGGGCTCCGGGCAGGAGGGCGAGCAGCCGGTCGGGGCGGGCGTCGGTGGCCAGGTCCCAGTCGCCGGGGACGACGCCGCGCAGCAGGTCGCGGACGCAGCCGCCGACCAGGTGCGCTTCGTGGCCGGCCCCGCGGAGGGTCCGCGCGATCGCCCGGATCCCGTCGGGGATGGCGGCCCGGCCGAGGGCGGCGCCCGCTCCGGGCTCGGCGGCCGTCAGTTCGCGCCCAGGAACAGGTAGCCGCGCCATGCCTCGTTCCGCTCGTCGGCCAGGTAGGGCGTGAACAGCGAGTAGACGTCGCTGCGCGGCTCGTAGGGCGGGCGCAGGAGGCGGAATTGGGCTTCCTCGGGGGTCCGCCCGCCCTTGCGGTGGTTGCACACCTTGCAGGCGGTCACCAGGTTCTCCCAGGTGTGGCTTCCGCCGCGATGGCGGGGGAGGACGTGGTCCAGGGTGAGGTCATGGCCCTGGCGGCCGCAGTACTGGCAGGTGTGCGCGTCGCGGGCGAAGATCTCGCGGCGGCTCAGGCGGACCCTGGGGCGCGGCCGCCGGACGTGGTGCTGCAGGCGGATGACCGACGGCGCCCGGTAGGCGACGCGCGGCGTCCTGATCGTCTGGTGGTCGTACTCGACGACCTCCGCCTTGGCGCCGAAGACGAGCCGGAAGGCGCGCGGCAGGTTGCAGACGTTCAGCGGCTCATAGTTCTGGTTCAGAACGAGCACGACACCGTCCATGACGGCGCGATCGTAGCAGGCGGCGGTGCGGGCTTCCGGCGGCCCGTCGCCGGTCGTGGCGCCGGCGGCCGTTACCAGGCCGTGCCGGTCGCGTCGACGCGGTCGCGGCGAACCCAGACCACGAGCGCGATGAGGAACCGGAGCACGAGGCTGATGCCGTACATCGCGCACCAGATGCAGATGGCGTCGATGACGAAGACCTGGAGGAACGTGAAGTAGGCCTCGAAGGTGACGCCGACGAGGCTGAACCCGTAGTGGGTGGCCAGGAGCCGGCGGTCGCCCGTCCTCCACCAGCCCAGGGCGGCGACGAGGAGGATGATCGAGAGCCCCACGCCGAAGACGGCAACCGGGACGCCGCCGATCCGGCTGTACTGGCTCAGCGCGACCTCTTCGCAGCCCTTGATCGGCCCGCAGACGGGAACGCCGCCCTGCAGCTCCACGACCGAGAGGTACGAGGCGACGGCGAGCCCGAAGGCGTCGAGCGCGGCGAGGATGAGGGCGGGATGGATCCCGCGGATTCGGGCAAGCATGGTGGGAGGGTACCGAATCATCGAGAATCGCGACGAGGTGCCGTTCCGCCTCTGGAGGCGGGCCGGTCGGCGCTCATCGTCCGCCGCCGCACCGGCCCGCCGGGTCCCGCTGGCGAGGCGCCCCGGCGTGGGCGCGCGGCGCGTACGCTGCCCGCCATGCTGCTCGGCATCGATCACCTCGTCGTCGCCGTCGACGATCCGGACGCCGCCGCGGCCGCGATGGAGGCCGCCCTGGGCCTCGCCGCGACCGGCGGTGGTCGCCACGTGACCGGCGGGACCCGCAACCGGCTCATCTTCCTCGGCGACGCGTACCTCGAGCTCATCGGGGTCGAGGATCGGGCGCTGGCGGCCGCCCACCCGATCGGGGCGGCGGTCGTACGGGCGCTCGACGCCGGCGGGCCGGGGCTCGTGACCTACGCGCTCGCGACCGACGGGACCCGTCGCGAGGCGACCGCCCTCCGCTCGGCCGGCTCGCCGATCTCCGAGGCCACCCGAGGGTCACGGATCCGGCCGGACGGCGCGGTCGTCGCCTGGCAGTGCGCCTTCCCGCCGACCCTCGGCCCGGCAGAGCCGCCGTTCCTCATCGAGCATGAGCTCGTGGGACCCGAATGGGGCGAGGACGCCCGGCGAGCCCGCTCCACCTTCGTCCATCCCTTCGGTGGCCCGGCCCGCCTCGTCGGCCTCGAGCTGGCCGTCGCGGACCCGGCGTCGGTCGCCGCCGCCTGCGCCGCCACCGTCGGCCTGGCCCTGCCGCCCGGGCCCGGCGCCGTCCCGGGCGACCGCGAGGGCCGCATCGGGGAGCACGGGATCCGGCTCGTCCCCGCGCGGAACGGAGACGCCCGGCCTGGTGCCGTGCCGTCCGCACGCGTCGCCATCGCCGGGGGCGGCGGGGCGCGCGTCCTGGTGGATCTCTTCGGGGTTCGCTTCGCCCGGCTCTAGCGGACCCGGCCCGCCATCCGCGAGGCCAGCTGCGCCCGTGCCAGCACCGCGTCCAGCATCGGCGGCGTCAGCCGGCCGGTGAAGGTGTTCTGCTGGCTGGGGTGGTACGTGCCGAGGAGCGTGTACGGCCCGGCGACGGCCTCGGCACCGTGGCCGAATCGGGGCAGCGGGCGGGGGAGGGTGCCGTGCGCCCCCTCGACCGCGCGGAGCGCCGCCTGCCAGGCGTAGCCCCCCAGGGCGACGATGACCCGCAGCTCCGGCAGGAGGGCCAGCTCCCGGTGGAGGAAGGGGGCGCAGCGATCGCGCTCGGCGGGCAGCGGCCGGTTGTCGGGCGGGGCGCAGCGGACGGCGGCGGCGACGTAGGCGTCGCGGAGGCTGAGGCCGTCGCCGGCCCGGATCGAGGTGGGCTGGCTGGCGAGGCCGACGCGATGGAGGGCCGCGAAGAGGAAGTCGCCGCTCCTGTCGCCGGTGAAGACGCGCCCGGTCCGGTTGCCGCCGTCCTTCGCGGGGGCCAGGCCGAGGAGCAGGACCCGCGCCGCGGGGTCGCCGAAGCCGGGCACGGGGCGCGCCCAGTACGTCTCGCCGCGGAACCGCGCCGGCGGGTTCGCCCCCGATTCCTCGCGCCACGCCACGAGGCGGGGGCAGGCCCGGCAGGCGGCGATCTCGTCGGCGAGCACGGCAAGCGCGGCCGGTCGGTCGCGGCCGTGTGCGCCGGCTCCGTCCGCGGCGGCACGGGGAGTGGTCGGGCGGTGCATCCGGTGAAGCGTACCCGCCGCGGTCGCCGGCCCCCCGACCTGCCGGACACGGGCGGCAGGACCCTGCTCCCGGGTCTCCCCGACCCCTCCGCTATACTCGGCTCACGTGCGCGGGCGACGGCGTGACCCGTGCGGGCATGACCCCGCGGCCGGTCCCGCCGAGCAACCCGCCTGAAGGAACCAGGGAACCCAGACACACATGACCGTCGAGACCTCCACCTGGGCGACGAAGAAGGGGCTCGCCCAGATGCTCAAGGGCGGCGTCATCATGGACGTCGTCACCCCCGAGCACGCGAAGATCGCCGAGGACGCCGGCGCCGTCGCCGTCATGGCGCTCGAGCGCGTCCCGGCCGACATCCGCGCGGCCGGCGGCGTGGCTCGCATGAGCGACCCCTCGATGATCGAGGGGATCATGGCGGCCGTCAGCATCCCCGTCATGGCCAAGGCCCGGATCGGCCACTTCGTCGAGGCCCAGATCCTGGAGGCCCTCGGCGTCGACTACATCGACGAGTCCGAGGTCCTGACGCCCGCCGACGAGACGAACCACATCGACAAGCACGCCTTCAAGGTGCCGTTCGTCTGCGGCTGCCGCGACCTCGGGGAGGGACTCCGGAGGATCGCCGAGGGCGCCGCCATGATCCGGACGAAGGGCGAGGCCGGCACCGGCAACATCGTCGAGGCCGTCCGCCACATCCGGACCGTGAACGCCGAGCTGCGCCGGCTCGCCGCGATGCGCGAGGACGAGCTCTTCGTCGCCGCCAAGGAGCTGCGGGCGCCCGTCGAGCTGGTCCGCGAGGTCGCCGCCGCCGGGAAGCTGCCCGTGGTCAACTTCGTGGCTGGCGGGATCGCCACGCCGGCCGACGCGGCGCTCGCGATGCAGCTGGGCGCCGACGGCGTCTTCGTCGGCTCCGGCATCTTCAAGAGCGAGGACCCGGCCCGCACCGCCAACGCCATCGTCCAGGCAACGACCCACTACGACAACCCCAAGATCCTCGCCGAGGTCAGCAAGGGCCTCGGCGCGCCGATGCGCGGGATCGCGCTCGAGGCCATCCCCGAGGGGGAGCGCCTCGCAGTGCGGGGCTGGTAGCGACGACCCGGCCCGCAGCGGACGCGGGAGACCCGCGGTGAGGATCGGCGTGCTGGCCCTCCAGGGCGCCTTCCGGGAGCACATGGCCACCCTCGCTGCGATCGGCGTCGAGGGGGTCGAGGTGCGCCTGCCGAAGGACCTCGACGGCGTCCAGGGCTTGATCCTGCCGGGCGGCGAGAGCACGACCATGCGCCGCCTCGTCCATCGCTGGGGCCTCGACGACCCGATCCTCGACCTGGCCCGATCCGGGGCCCCGATCTTCGGGACCTGCGCGGGGATGATCGTCCTCTCGCGGTCGATCGTCGGCGGCGAGGAGCCGGTCCTGCCGCTCCTCGACGTTGTCGTGGAGCGCAATGCCTTCGGCCGCCAGCTCGACTCGTTCGAGACCGACCTCGACGTGCCGGTCCTCGGCGAGCGCCCCGTCCACGCCATCTTCATCCGGGCCCCGATCATCGAGAACGTCGGCCCGACCGTGGACGTCCTGGCCCGCCTCGACGACGGCCGGATCGTGGCGGTCCGCGAGGGCAACGTCATCGCCACCTCCTTCCACCCGGAGCTGGCCGGCGAGACGCGCTTCCACCGCCTCGTGGCCACGATGGCGGCCGAGCACGCGGACCCCGGCGAGGGCGCGGGTCGGCGGCCCCATCCGCTCCGCCGCACGAGGCTCGACGGATGAGCGGGCGGGCGGGACAGCCGCCGGTCCGGCCGGGCAAGGTCCGGCCGGCGCGGCTCACGGACCTCTCCGCCCTCGGCGAGCTGTCGCGCCTCGCCCAGGCGGAGGGCACGGGTGCCCGCTCGCTGGGATTGCCGTTGGCCGGCCCGCCGATCGGGGTCTTCACCCTCTTCCGCCTGCCGCTGGGCGCCTTCCGGCCCAGCGACCTCCTCTACGTCCACGAGGAGGACGGCCACCTCGGCGGCCTGCTGCGGGTGGAGCGCGACGGACATCGCGACGAGTGGACGATCGTCGAGCTCGATGCCATCGGCCTCGGCGACGCGGGCGACATCCGCTACCGCCTCGTGCAGGCCTGCCTGCGCGACGTCGCCAGGCGCGGGGCCACCCGCTTCCACGTCGCCTGCGCCGACGTCGACGGGAACGTCGAGCTCTTCATGCAGGCCGGCTTCGCCCGCTACGGCGACGAGACGATCTGCTTCCGGCCCTCCCGCCTGCCCCTCCCCGAGCCGCTCGGCGACGAGGAGACCGGCCGCCTGGGGATCCGGCCGGCCGTGCCGACCGACGCGCTGCCCCTCTTCCGCCTCTACACCTCCGTGACGCCGGCACCCGTCCAGCGGCTGGAGATGATCCGGATCGTCGACTGGGAGCTGCAGGGCAGCGGCTCCCTGATGCCCCGCTCCAGCCTCACCCCCATCCTCCGCTTCGCCGACGTCGAGACGTTCATCCAGCAGGCACCGCCCGACGCCGCCGATCCCACCGCGGCGATCGGCTTCGTGCAGGTCGGCGTGGCCAAGGAGGACCAGCCGCACTACCTCCGCATCTGCGTCCGGCCCGGCGGGGATGCCGGGCCCCTCGTCCACTTCGGCCTGGGGGCCATCGCCGCGCGCGCCGAGCGACGGGACCACGGCCACGACCACGGCGTGATCGCCCCGGTCCGGACCTACGAATTGCCCCTGGAGCATCGCCTGGAGGAGGAGGGGTTCAGCACGATCGCCACCGTCACGCTCCTCATGAAGGAGACGCTCGTCCGCGTCGCCGAGCCGGCCCTGGTGCCGGCCGTCCGCTGAGGGACCAGTCCGTGGCCATGCCCGACCGCGAATCGATCGACGACATCGACGCCCTGCTGGAGGCGCTCCCGGCCGAGATCGTGGCCGCCATCCACGCGCTGCCCGAGCGAACGGCGCTCATCGAGGTCGTCATGGACCTCGGCCGGCGCCCGGAGGCGCGCTTCCCGGAGAGCGAGGTCACCCTCCTCGACCGCGAGGTGACCGAGGCCGACATCGCCCATGTCGTCGACAAGATCGGCACGTTCGGCGACGACAACCGGGCGGGGATCGAGCGGACGCTCCACCGGATCAGCGCGATCCGCAACCGGAGCGGCAAGATCGTCGGCCTGACCTGCCGGATCGGGCGGGCCGTCTATGGCACGATCGAGATCATCGGCGACTTCGTCGAGACCGGGAAGTCGATCCTGATCATGGGCCGGCCGGGGATCGGCAAGACGACGATGCTCCGCGAGGCCGCCCGCGTGCTGGCCGACGACGTGGGCAAGCGGGTCGTGGTCGTCGACACGAGCAACGAGATCGCGGGCGACGGGGACATCCCTCACCCGGCGATCGGCAAGGCGCGGCGGATGCAGGTCCGAACCCCCGCCCTGCAGCACGAGGTGATGATCGAGGCGGTCGAGAACCACATGCCCCAGGTCATCGTGATCGACGAGATCGGGACCGAGCTCGAGGCGCAGGCGGCCCGCACGATCGCCGAGCGCGGCGTCCAGCTCATCGGGACGGCCCACGGCAACAACCTGGACAATCTCATGCTCAACCCCACGCTCTCGGACCTGATCGGCGGGATCCAGAGCGTGACCCTGGGCGACGAGGAGGCCCGCCGGCGTCGGACCCAGAAGAGCGTCCTCGAGCGGAAGGCGCCGCCGACGTTCGACGTGATCGTCGAGATCGTCGACCGGGAGCGGGTGACCGTCCACGCCGACGTCTCGGAGACGGTCGACGCCCTCCTGCGGGGCGATCCGGTGGCGCCGGAGCTCCGCTGGAAGGACGAGGCGGGGGTCCACCGGACGCAGTCGCGGCCGCGGCCGTCGCCCCGC
The DNA here is from genome assembly GCA_963821235.1 of uncultured Chloroflexia bacterium. Classification (GTDB taxonomy): domain Bacteria; phylum Chloroflexota; class Limnocylindria; order Limnocylindrales; family CSP1-4; genus CTSoil-043. The sequence goes on along the minus strand of CAWGCS010000001.1, from coordinate 361,062 downwards.
GACCAGCTGGGGCGCGACCAGTTCGGGCGCGAGCGCTTCGCCGGGCTGATCGGATCGGGCGGCGGGGGATGGCGTCCCGAGCCGGGCTGGCGGGGGAGCGGCGACTACCGGACGACGCCCTGGGATCCCGGGTCCGCCGTGCGACCGGCCTTCCGCCCGGGCGCGTCGGGTGGCTGGCGCGAGGGTCGCGGCCGGGCCGGCGAGGCCGGTCGTCTCCTCCCCGGCGAGCGGATCGCCCGGCTCGACGATCGCCGCGGCCCGGGTGGGCCCGCCGGTGCCGGCGGCGCGCCTGGCGCCGGAGGCGCTGGCGGCCAGGGTGGCGGCAACGGGGCGAGCGGTGCACCGCACGGCTCACGCGCCGGCGCCGTCGAGGCGCCCTTCGTCGCGGGCGACCTCGCCGATCGGGGTCCCGTCGAGCGGGGCGCCGCGGCCGTCGTCCCCGACGTCAGGGCGCGGGACGCCCGCGAGTGGGAGCGCCAGTCGGAGTGGCGCGACCAGGCGGCCCGGGCCCTGGAGGCCTTCAAGGCCGAGGAGGGGATCGGGCCGGCCAACGCCGCCGACCTGGTCGCCGACGACGAGGCGCTGGCCGACCGGGCTCGCGCGGCCGCGGTCGACGAGGAGGGGCCCGCCCTGGGCGTCGAGGCCGGCCTCCTGCCCACCCTCAGGGTCTACCCGCACGGGATCAGCCGCAAGCGCCTGGAGCAGGCCGTCAAGGAGCTGCAGCTGCCGGTCATCGTGGCCCGCCTGGTCGACGAGGCCGACGTCGTGATGACCCTGCGCAGCGAGTATCGCCAGAAGGGCCCGACGATCCGCGAGGCGGAGGAGCGGACGCTGCCGGTCTACGTCCTCAAGGCCAACACGATCGTCCAGATGCAGGCCAGCCTGACCTCGATCTTCGCCCTCGAGGTGGACCCGCGCGAGGCGGCGCTGCGGGAGACGGAGGAGGCGATCGGCCTCGTCGTCCGCGAGTCGCAGCCGGTGGAGCTGGCCCCCCAGAACGCCTACATCCGGCGCCTGCAGCACCAGATGGCCGAGCGGGCGAACGTCGTCTCGCGGTCGCGCGGCCGCGAGCCGTACCGGCGGGTCCGCCTCTACCCGGACGAGGCGCGCGCCTGGCGGTAGCGCGCGGGCGGACGGCAGGGCACCTGCTCGGTGCCGCGTCGCACCGCAAATGCTCGCTCGATGGGCGGATGAGGGGTTCCGCGGGCCGACCTCCGTGCTATATCCGTCGGTGAGGCGGCTTCCGCCGCCCATCGCTCGAGGGGGTCGCATGTCCATCCGTCGTCGCCGGGGCCTCCCGGCCGCGCTCGCCGCCGCCCTCCTGGCGGCTCTCGTCATCGGGCCGCCGGCCCTGGCCGCGCCGCCGGGCAACAACGGCACCGTCAAGGTCCACGAGGGAGCGGGCGAACCCGCCCCCGAGGTGAAGAACGAGCCGCACGTCTGCACGTTCCACCTCCACTTCTTCTTCTCGGACCCGGGCCAGGCCGGCGACTGGTGGATCGACGCGCATCCGCCCACGGACGCCGCTCCCGGAATCCTCACCGGCTCCTACGTCAGCGATGCCGACGGGGAGTACCGGACGGTCGAGCTCGGGCTGCCGGCGGGCCACTACAAGCTCTCCTGGCAGGGCCGCGACGACCAGAACATCAAGCACAAGACGTTCTGGGTGACCTGCGAGAACCCGCCGGGCCCGATCGATTCCGGGGGCCCCGACACCTAGCGGCGATCAGCTTCCGCGCGCCTGCGGGACGGGGCGATCGGGTCGACCGATCGCCCCGTCGCCTGTTCCCGGCGGCGCCTCCGTTCAGATCCGCCGCACCGTGTCGCCTCGCCGGATGGTGGCGGGCTCGACGACCCGGGCGTGGACGCCCCGCAGGCGAAGGGCCCGTCCCACCGGCGTGTTGACCCAGCGCAGCGCCTCGCTGCCGAAGCGCGCGCTGAACTTCGCACATCCCGTGTGGGGAGGCTCCGTGATCTCGATCAGCGCGGAGCCGATCGCCAGCCGCGTCCCGGCCGGGAGGTTCTCCTGGCTCAGGTCGAGGTCCACGTAGAGCTGGTCGCCGGCGAGCGCCCAGGCCTCGCGGTCGCCGCCGGCCAGGAGGTCGATGACGCGGGAGCTCATCAGCGTCAGCTGGCGTTCGGCGTCGGCGGAGCCATCCTCCGTCGAGCGGCTGCCTCGCGCCCTCCAGCCGTCGCCGTCGAGGCCGCCATCCGCGACGAGCTCGCCCTCCTCGATCACCTCGCGCTCGTCGACCGCGGGACGGCGGACGATCAGCTCGATGCGACCGACCGACGTCGGTGCGCCCCGGATCACCTCGAGGCCGGCTGCCAGCTCGGCCGCGTCCGCGTGTCGCATCGTTCCCCTCCTAGATCTCGAATTGGGCGACGGCCATCGTCGCCAGCTCTCGGCCGATCGCCAGCCCGGCCGTGGCGGCCGGGGACGGCGCGTTCTGGACGTGGAGGACGTGGGCGCCTCCGGTGATCGCGAAGTCCTCGACCAGGGTCCCGTCGCGGCGCACGGCCTGGGCCCGGATCCCCGACGGTCCCCAGGCGAGGTCCGCCAGCGCCAGGTCCGGGGTGAAGCGGCGGAGCGCCCGCAGGAAGAGTCGCAGGGAGAGGTCGCGGATCATCTCCGTGCCGCCCATGCGCACGTTGCGGAGGGCGAGGCGGCGGAACCCGGGGAACGCCAGGATGCGGCCCAGCTCGCCCAGGTCGAGGTCGCGGCGGCGGTAGGCCTCGCGACCCAAGGCGAGGACGGCATTCGGGCCGGCCCAGACCTGGCCGTCGATCCGCCGGGTGAGGTGGACGCCCAGGAACGGGAAGCGGGGGTCGGGGACCGGGTAGATGAGCGTCCGGCAGAAGCGCCGGGCCTCCGGGCGGAGGACGGCGTAGTCGCCCCGGAACGGCACGATGCGGAGGTCGCCGGCGCTCCCGGTCAGCGCCGCGATCCGGTCCGAGTGGAGGCCGCCGCAGGTGACGAGGTCGCGGGCCGCCACGGCGCCTGAGGTCGTCTCCAGGACGAGGCCATCGCTCGTCCGGCGGACCGCGGTCAGCTCGGCCGAGGTGCGGATCTCGCCGCCCCGGGCGCGGACGTCGTCGGCGAGGGCCAGCGTCACGCGGCCCCAGTCGATGATGCCGGTCGAGGGGACGTGCAGGGCGCGCAGGCCGCTGACCTCCGGCTCGACCTCGCGCATCTCGTCGGGGCCGAGCTCCCGGAGGGCCACCCCGTTGGCGCGGGCCCGTTCGGCGATCGCCGCCAGTCGGGGCAGCTCCGCCGCGTCCGTGGCGACGATCAGCTCGCCGCACAGCTCGTAGGGGATCGCGTGCTCGTCGGCGAAGGCGAGCGCGTCGCGCCGCCCTTCCGAGCACAGGCGAGCCTTGGCCGACCCCGGGGCGTAGGTGTTCGGCGAGTGGATCACCCCGCTGTTGCGGCCGGTCTGGTGGGCGGCCAGGACCGCCTCCTTCTCGAGGAGGAGGAGCCGCAGGCCCGGCCGCGCCTCGAGGAGGCGATAGGCCGTGGCGAGCCCGACGATCCCGCCGCCGACGACGACGAGATCCACCCGCTCGGTCATCGCCGGCCGCCCGCCACCGCTCACGCGGTCGCTCAGGCGCCCAGGCGCAGCGCCGGCAGCACGTCGCTGCCGAAGGCGTCGATGAACTCGGTCTGGTTGCGGCCGACGTTGTGGACGTGGACCTCGTCGAAGCCCATGTCCAGGTAGTGCTGGATGTGGACGGCGTGGACGGCCAGGTCGGACGAGATGAGGACTCGGTTGGCGAAGTCCTCGGGTCGGACCATCCTGGCCATCGCCGCGAAGTCCTCGGGGTTCCTGACGTCCTGCTTGGGGAAGGGCATCCCGCCGTTGGGCCATTCGCGGACCGCGTTCTCGGTGGCCTCCTCGTCCGTGGGGGCCCAGCTGACGTGGATCTGGAGGAGCCGGGGCATCCCGGCGGGGTCCTTGCCCGCCTCGCGGGCGCCCTCGTCGAAGCGCTCCCAGAGCATCCCGATCTTCTCGTCGGCCGCCCCGACCGTGATCATCCCGTCGGCGAGCCGCCCGGTCTTCTTGGCGTTCAGGGGTCCCGCCGTCGCCACGTAGATAGGGACCGGCTGCTCGGGGCGCGTGTAGAGCTTGGCCGACTCCAGGCGGAAATGGTCGCCGCGATGGCGGACGACGCTCCCCGAGAAGAGCTTGCTGATGACCTCGATCGCCTCGAACAGCATCGCCGAGCGCACGCCGATCTCGGGCCACTCCCCGCCGAGGATGTGCTCGTTGAGGGCCTCGCCGGCCCCCAGCCCGAGCCAGAAGCGGCCGGGGTACATGGCCCCCAGGGTGGCCGCCGCGTGGGCGATGACCGCCGGGTGGTAGCGGAACCCGGGACAGGTGACGGCGCTGCCGAAGGGGAGGGACGTGCGGCTGCCGAGGGCGCCCATGAAGCTCCAGGCGAAGGCCGCCTGGCCCTGCTGCGGCGTCCAGGGGTGGAAGTGCTCGGAGACCATGAAGCCGGCCGAGAAGCCGGCAGCCTCCGCCCGCTCGCACCAGTCCAGGAGGGCGGTCGGGTGGAACTGCTCCAGCATCGCCGCGTAGCCGATCTTCGCCATGGGCTCCCCTTCCGCTCGCGTGGGCCGCGCGACGGCTCGACCGCACCCGTGGAGCGTAGGGCAATCGCCCGATCTCGTTCGCCCGGACCACCCCCGGCAGGCTGCCGCGACGCCCGGCGCTACACTCCCGGCCGTGGAGGACGAACGCACCCAGCCCGGCATGCCCGCCCTGGACCGCCAGGCGCCGCGGACGGCGCCGCCTCCCGGCCGCCCGGACCTCCCGCCGCGCAGCGTCCCGGAGGCGAAGCCGACGCCGCTCCAGAAGCACTACGTCCTCCTGTCGGCCCCGGCGCTCGTCCTCGGCGCGGTGGCGATCACGGCCCTGGAGGCCGGCGTGCCCCTCGGCAGCCTCCTGGTGAAGGCCTGCGTGCTCGTCGCGGCTCCCCTGCTGGCGGTCGCCAACGCGGACGCGATCCTCCGGGTCTGGCGGTCGGCCTGGGCGTGGATGCCCGTCGACCGGGCCAGGGGGCTCTTCCGGCTGGCCTGGGTCGCCGCCGGGGTCATCCTGTACGCGCTCCTCGTGACGGCCGCCTGGCTCGTCCTCGCGGCGTGACGCGATGAGCCACGGCCCCCGCGTCCCGCTGCCGCACGGGCTCTCCGACCTCCGCGCGGTCGACGACGCCGCGATGGAGCCGTCGACGGTGGAGGCCGGGGCGGGTCGTGGCGTCCCCTCCTGGCTGGCCGCGACCCTCCGCTTCTGCTCGCGCTGCGGCGCCTCGCTCCGCCTGGGACCGCGCCCCGGCGAGGACCGCGACCGCCTCGGGTGCGACGCCTGCGGCTTCGTCGCCTACGTGAACCCGCGCCTCGTCGTCACCGCGCTGCCAGTCACCGTCGCCGGCGAGGTGATGCTCCTCCGGCGCGGGATCGAGCCTGGGCGCGGCCTGTGGGCCCAGCCCGGCGGCTTCCTGGAGATCGACGAGACCGTCGAGGAGGGCGCGATCCGCGAGACGCTCGAGGAGACGGGGCTCGTCATCGAGCCGGGCGAGATCGTCGGGCTCTACACCCGCCCGGAGGCCGCCATCGTGGTCATCGCGTTCGCCGCCCGTATCGTCGGCGGCGTCCCCACCGTCACCCACGAGGCCCAGGAGGTGCGACCCTTCGCGCCGGAGGCGATCCCCTGGAGCGAGATCGCCTTCCGGACGAGCGAATGGGCCCTCCGCGACTGGCTTCGGCGCGTCCGGCCGGACCTCGGCTGAGCGCGTCGCCCGGCCTGCGCGGGGCTCGCGGCACGCATCCGGCGGCCCGCGCCCGGCCCGAGGGGGCAGATTCGGGTCCCTAGCCGCGGCCCGCTGGCGGCCCCGGATCGCGGCCGTACTGGGCGTGCCGGAGGCCCGAGGCGATGGCCGCCAGCTCGGGGCCGGAGACGCCCATCCGCTGGAGGGTGTGCCGTGCGAGCTCCACCCCGGCCTCCACCTCCGGGTCCGCCAGGCGACGCGCGCCGACGTGCCGGAGGGTGGCCCGGTCGCGGGCGCCCCGGGCGCGGGCCGCCACCTCGAGGCGGGGGTTGATCCGGAGGGCGCGCTCCGTCGCGAGCCGGGCGGCGAGGGGATCGGCGACCGCCACGACGAGGAGGCGGGCCTCGTGGAGGCCGACCCGGGACAGGATCGACGGGCTCGCCGCGTCGCCGTAGACGACCTGGGCGCCGAGCTTCGCCATCTCGTCCAGACGCTCGCGGTCGCGATCGACGACGACGCAGCCGAAGCCACGCGTGCGCACCGCACGGGTCACGAGCATGCCCACCCGTCCCGCGCCCAGCACGACGACATGCGGACGGCCGTCCGACGCGTAGGCCGCCCGGCCTCCGTGGCCGCTCCCCCGACCACCCACCGGGTCCAGGGCGCCCTCGAGCGGGGGACCTGCGTCCCGGGACGTGCGGGCCTCGAGCCGGGCGGTCAGGCGGTCCGCGGCCCGCACCGCGAACGGCGTGACCACGATCGAGATGACCGCGGTCCCGAGGAGCACGTCATAGGCCGGCTTGGCCAGGATGCCGAGGTGGAGCGCCTCCTCGGCGAGGATGAAGCTGAACTCCCCGACCTGGGCCAGGGACGCCCCGACGAGGATCGCTGACCGCGCCGGCAGCCCGAAGAGGCGGGCGCAGCCGGCCGCCACGAGGCCCTTCACGCCGACCGCGACCAGCACGAAGGCGAGGACCATCCCGGGCTGGGCGGTGATGCTGGCCGGATCGACGAGCATCCCGACCGACACGAAGAAGAGGACCGCGAAGAGGTCGCGGAAGGGGACGATCTCAGCGACCGCCTGGTACGAGAGGTCCGACTCGGCGATGAGCAGCCCGGCGACGAAGGCGCCGAGGGCGAGCCCGAGCCCGAAGACGACGCTCGACGTGACGGAGGCGATGAGGGCGGTGGCGATCACCGCCAGCAGGAAGAGCTCCGATGAGCCGAGCCGGGCGACCAGCCGGAAGGCGGCCGGCAGGAGACGCGTCCCGACGACGTAGGCCAGGGCGAGGAAGACGACGACGCGACCGGCCGCCAGCAGGAGCGGCCCCAGCGGGTCGCCCCCGGCGAGGGCCGGGAGGGTGGCCGCGACGACGATCGTGGCGAGATCCTGGACGATCATCCAGCCCACCAGCGCCCGACCGTGGGCGGCGTCCATCTCCCCGCGCTCGACGAGGATCTTGACGACGACGAGGGTGGACGAGATCGCCAGCGCGGCCCCGATCACGGCGCCGCTCCGGAGGTCGAGCCCGAGGGGCAGGGCGACGGCCGTCCCGACTGCGGCGGTGGCCAGCACCTGGAGGAGCGCTCCCCCGATCGCCACGCCCCGCACGGCGACGAGGTCGCGGAGGGGGAACTGGACGCCGAGGGCGAAGAGCAGGAGCACCACCCCGATGTCGGCCAGGGCGGTGATCTGGCCCTGGTCGCCGGCGAAGCCGGGCGTGAACGGGCCGATCACGATGCCGGCCGCCAGGTACCCCACGACCGTCGGCTGGCGCAGGCGAGCGGCGATGGCGCCGCCGACGAGCGCCGCGAACACCGCCACGCCGAGGTTCAGGATGAACCCCAGCTCCTCGGTCAGGGTCAGATCGGGGAGCAGCTCCACGCGACGATTATCGCCGCCGTGCGTCGGCTCCCGGACGCGGCGCCCCGCCCGGGCGCAGCGGCCTCAGAAGATCGTCGCGGCGTCGGCCGGGATGGCGACCGAGAACGCACTGTCCGGGATCGCCGCGTCGGGGCCGATCTCGGTCGCTTCCACCCGCCGGGTGACCACGTCGCCGAACGATTCGACGAGGAGGGTGAGGAGTCCGGTCTCCCGGTCGACGGCGACCTGGAGGCGGTGATCCGGGTGGTCGCCGGCCATCTCGATCGTTCGCGGATGGTCCGTCGTCACGAAGATGGCCGCGCGCCCGGCGACCCCCCCCACGCCCGCCACCACGCTCTCCCCCGTCGCCAGGACGTTCTGGCAGAAGCCGCCGGGGTGGACGAAGGTGTCGGCCAGGGAGTTGGCCGGCAGGGCGGTCAGCGGCGCATAGAGGCGGGAGGTGCCCGGCAGGTCCTGGGCCGCGATGCCGGCGAGGCCACGTCGGACCGGCCGCACCGTCCCCAGCCGGTGCCCGGCCCGGTAGGTCGTGACCGTCTCGCCGTCGCTCAGCCAGATGTCGTGGTTGGCGGTGGGTGGGAGGTCGGGCCGGATGACGGTGACCCGGGCCCGGCCGGGGTGGCGGAGGAGGACCTCGTGGGTCCGCCGCGTCGCTCCGCCGGCGATGCGTGCCTCCTCGTCAAGGCGCAGGCGGAGCGAGGCGAAGCGCAGCTCCGCGTCGCGCATGAACGTGAAGAGCGTCGCCAGGTCGGGCAGCAGCGGACCGAGCTGCGCGATCTCGGGCAGGCGCCATCCGTCGTGGGCGACGGGGGAGCTGGAGGCGCGGTCCCAGCGCGCCGGGGTCGAAGCCATGGCCGGCATTCTAGCGTCCGATCCGCCGGGCGAGCCCACCGGCGCCCGACTGCCGCGACGGGCCGGCCGCCACGAGGCCGCGGCTAGACTCCGCGGGTGACCGACGTCGTCGTCGCCAACGGGCTCCGGATCGGCTGCCTGGTCCGTGGCGCCGGGCCGCCGCTCGTCCTCCTCCACGGCGCCTCCTCGTCCGGGCGCGAGGACTTCGGGGCCCAGCTGCCACGCCTCGCCCAGTCGTTCACCTGCCATCTCCCCGACGCCCGGGGCCACGCGACCACCGCCTACGACGCCGGGCTCGGCCTCCGGCTCGACGACCTCGTCGCCGACCTTGCCGGCCTGGTCGACGCCCTCGGCCTGGCGACCTTCCACCTCGTCGGGTTCTCGATGGGCGGAGCGACCGCCCTGGCCTACGCGACGCGCAACCCCGGCCGCATCCGCACGCTCGTCCTGGTGAGCACCGCCACGGAGCGCGAGCCGCGCACGAGCGTGATCCGGCACCTGGCCGATGTCGAGCGGATCGAGCGCCACGACCCGGCCTGGGCCACGGCGCTGGCCCGCCGTCACGACCCCGTCCAGGGCCCCGGCGCCTGGCGGCGGCTCATGCCGGCGATCTCGGACTTCGTCGCCGGACAGGCGCCCCCGACGCCTGCCGACCTTCGCCTGGTGGACGCCCCCGCCATGGTGGTCGTCGGCGATCGCGACCCGATCGTGCCCGTCGGCCAGGCATGGGCCCTCGCGCGGCAGCTCCCCGACGCCCGCCTCTTCGTCGTCCCCGACTGCCCCCACGAGGTGCCTTCGAAGCGGCCGGGCCTCTTCCTCGCCGGCCTCGAGACCTTCTACCGCTCGACCGCGACCGTCGCCGAGGCCCGGGCGCAGGGCTAGGGGGCGGGGCGACCCGAGGCGCGGCGCCGGCCCGGGCTCGGGCGCGCGGCCGAGGGCCGGGCCCGCCAGGCCGGCCCGTGGCGGCTGGCGAGCCGGTGGATACTGGCGGTGACGCCGCTGACTTCGTCGGCGCATCCGGGGAGAGACGACGTGACCGACCATGCAGCCGGCGACCGGCCGGCCGACCTCGTCCTCGTCGAGCACCCCGCGCTGCGGCGCGGTTCCGACGGCTCCGTGGTGGACCCTGCGGAGCCCCTCGACGGCGTCGCCCTCGTCACGCTGAACCGGCCGCGCGCCCTCAATGCGCTCAGCTTCGCCCTGCTCCTGCGCCTCGCCGAGGCCGTGGAGACGCTGGACGCCGATCCTGCCTGCCGGGCCATCGTGATCACGGGCGCCGGGACGCGCGCGTTCGCGGCCGGCGCGGACGTCGCCGAGCTGGCCGAGCAGACGGCGGCCAGCCTGGCGGAGGCGCCTGGCTTCCGCGGCTGGGATCGGGTCGCCGCCGTGGCGACCCCGACGATCGCCGCCGTCCGCGGCTACGCCCTCGGCGGCGGGGCCGAGCTCGCCCTCGCCTGCGACATGGTGGTGGCCGGCGACGACGCCACGTTCGGCCAGCCGGAGATCGGCCTGGGGATCATCCCCGGTGCCGGCGGCACGCAGCGCCTGGCCCGGGCGATCGGGAAGGGCCGCACGATGGACCTCGTCCTGACGGGTCGCCGCGTGCCGGCGGCGGAGGCCGAACGCCTCGGCATCGTCACGCGCCTGGTGCCGGCCGCCGGGACGCTCGCCGCGGCCCTGGACCTCGCGGCGGTGGTCGCCGCCCAGCCCGACGAGGCGGTGCGCGCCGCGGTCGCCGCCGTGCGGATTGCCTTCGAGGGCCCCCTGGCGGACGGACTGCGCGCTGAGCGGGACCTCTTCCGCGCGCTCTTCGGGACGCCCGACCAGGTGGAGGGGATGCGGGCCTTCCTGGACCGCCGTCCGGCCCACTGGCGTGCGACCACGCCTTCCGTTCCGCCGCCAGATGGCGCATCCTAGGGACGCCGACGACGGAGGACGCAGCCCGCATGGACGACGCCGAGGCCACCGCCGCGGTCGCCCCGATCTCGCTGAGCGCCGAGCATTCGTGGGAGGCCGCCGCACCACATCTCTTCCCCGTGCTCCGCGCGGCCGGCACGGTCGGGCTGCGCCTGGCGACGCTGACGAACCCGTCGAGCGCGGCCGGCAACGTCGACCCGCTCCTCGACGACGGCCCGGTCGACCTCTCGGTCGCCTACGCGCTCGCCGCCGGCGGCTTCGACGTCCTCGCCAACGGGGACCACCTCTCCGCCTGGGGCGTCTCGGCGGCAACGCTGCGGGAGGCCGCCTACCGCAACCTGGGGGCCTGGTCAGCGGACGCGCCGTGGTCGATCGACGCGGCCGAACGGCGACGGGTCGTCTCCTCGGACACCGGCGACGGCTGGGACGCCAGCCGGATCCTCCTCCCGGAGGCCGTGGCGCGCCTCCAGCAGGAGCTGGGTGGAGACGCGTATCGCGTTCTCGTCGGCCTGCCGGCCCGCCACCTGCTCGTCGCCGGCCGCCTCTGCCCCGACGATGCGGAGTTCGCGCCGCTCTTCGCCGACTTCGTCCTCGAATACGCGGGCGACTCCGACGAGGCGATCGACCGCCGGGTCTTCGAGCTCCGCGACGGACGCCTCGTCCTCTTCGAGCTCGGCGCGACGGCCTGACGACCCGGCTGGCGCCCCGCCTCGGGGACGCCGTTCCGCTCAGGGGACGGCGGCGAGGGCCCGCTCGAAGCCGGCCAGCGTGTCGCCAGCGTAGAGGACGAAGGTCACCCGGTCCAGGGCGGCGCCCTCGCGCAGGGCAGCGGCGACGGTGCCCACCGCGATGCCCGCGGCCGCACCGAGGGGGTAGCCGTAGATGCCGGCGCTGATCGCCGGCAGGGTGAGGGTCCGGGCGCCCAGGTCGATCGCCGCGTCCAGCGCCGAGCGGTAGGCGGCCGCGAGGAGCTCCGGCTCCCCGTGCCGGCCGCCGCGCCAGATTGGCCCGACGGCGTGGATCACCCAGCGGGCGGGGAGGTTGCCGGCGCCGGTCGCCACGGCGGTCCCCGTCGGCGTCCCGTGCCCGTGCCGGGCCCGCAGCTCGGCCATGATCGCCGGCCCGCCGGCCCGGTGGATCGCCCCGTCGACGCCGCCCCCGCCGGCCAGCGCCGCGTTCGCGGCGTTCCCGATCGCGTCCGCCGCGATGGTCGTGATGTCGCCCTCCACGAGGGCCAGGATACCGCGCCCGAACTGCCGCTCCATCGTCGCGGCAGGGCCTACGGCACGACCAGCCGGACCGCCGCTACGGGACGACGAGGTGGACCGGGTTGCCCAGGATCTGGACCTTCCAGGTGGTGAGGTCGGTGCTGTAGCTCGAGGTCGAGCCGCCCATCGTGTACTTGATCTTCCACCACCCGCCCTCGGTCTCGCCGGGCGGCGTCGGCGCCGAGTAGCTGTCGGAGAGGACGATCGTGATGCGCAGCCAGCAGCCGTTGTAGAGGGAGTTGCCACCCGTGTTGGTCGTCACCGAGGTCCCGCTGCCGGACCCCGCGGAGCAGTTGGAGGCGTTCGCGTCGGTCGAGCCGCGGGTCGCCTTGTAGGAGAACGAGGCCGGCGTGTAGCCGCCGGTGGTGGGCTGGAGGATCTGGAGGCTCGCGGACAGCGACCCGGTGTCGCCCGGGTCCCACAGGTCGATCTGCATCGTCTTGCCGGCGTGGACGGCATCGATCTGGGACAGGTAGAACTGCGAGGCCTGGCCGCCGGGCAGGCGGACGTATCCCTCCATGGCTCCTGCGCCGTAGACCCGCGGGGTGCCGTTGGAGGCGGTGGCCCAGATCGCGAAGGCGTTGAGGGCGGTGGCGTTGTCCTGGTTGGCCGCGTCCGAGTGGGTGTGCACGCGATACGTCGTCCCGTCGGCGCCGCCGGTGAGGCCGCTGCCCAGGAGCCACCAGCCGCTGTGCCAGGCGAGGCCCTGGCAGCTGCCGGACCCGTTGGTGCCGCCGAGCGTGCTGTCGTCCAGGCTCAGGTTCTGGAAGGTGGTCCCCGACGTCGAGACCGTGATGTCGTCGTTCAGGTCGTACGGCGTCGCGTTCGTGTTGAGGAGGTCGTAGTAGGAGCTCACCGGCATCGCGCTCGAGTAGCCGTTGCTCCCGCCGATCGTCCACGATTCACCCGTTCCCTGGGTGGTCGCGACCTCGCAGAAGCCGGGGTCGAAGAGCCAGACCTGGCCGTTGGTCGCCCCGGCGGGCATCTCGACGTCGTAGTTGTAGTACGCGTCGGGGTCCCAGTACGCGTCCGGGTCCTGCGCGGCATCGATGCCGTTGAGGGTGATCGGGCCGCGGTCCTGGTATTTGGTCATGAACGCGTCGCCCTGGATGTTCGGCGCGCCCTGGCTCTGCATGGCGCCCCAGAAGTTCTGCGGCGCGAGCAGCGTCCCGTCCGGGGCGTAGATGGATCTCGGCCCGGCCTGGCTCGTCACCCGCACCTGGAGCGTGTCGACCTGGGCCTGGAGGCCGCTGGCGCACGACTGCTTGTTGAACGTCAGGCGGACCACGAACATGCCGTCGGCCAGGTCGGCGCGGGTCCACGTGTGGCCGGACCAGTCGACCGTGGACGCCGCGTCGCCCAGGGTGAAGGTCCCCTCGCTCGAAGGGAGCGTGATCGTGGTGTCGAGCGTGGGGGAGGACGGAGCCCAGCTCGTGCCGCCGTCCCACGACAGCTGGACCCGGAGCTGGCAAGCGCTCGACGGGGTGCCCGTTCCCTGGCGCCGCGCCGCCACCCGGACCTCGATGCCGTCGATCGGGTCGATGGCGTCGAACGTCCCCTGCAGCCCGAACGTGCCCCACTTCTGGTTGGCCCCGTTCGTGGTGCCCGAGGACGCGTAGCTGTTGTCGTTGCTGCCGTTAGCGTTGGACGCGTTCGACCAGCCGGTGCCGGACGGCGTCCCGGCCTTGAGGCCCGTGTTCTTGCCGGCCCCGATGAACAGGCCGACCCCGTAGTAGTTCTGGGGGCTGCCCATGGGGACCGGGAGGACGTACTCGGCCTTCGCGGAACGGGTCGCCGTGATCGAGTTGATCCCGAAGACGCGCATGAAGAAGGTGGGGACGGGGGCCGAGATGTAGACGTTCAGCCGGCGTGGGTTGCCGCCGCCCGACGGGTGGGCCTGCGGGTCCTGCGAGTCCTGGACCGGGGTCACGATCACGCCGCCGCCGGCCGTGTAGCCGTTCTTGGTGGCCTCGTTCCTCGCCCGCAGGTATGCGTTGTCGCTGCCGGTGTTGACCTTGCCGGGCAGGAGGACCGCGCCGGCCAGCGCCGCGGCGTCGGCGGCGCGCTGCACGCGCAGGGTGTTGGCCCAGTACCAGGCGACGTCCACGACGACGGCGCACATGCCGACGAAGACGAACGCGCTCAGGGCGAAGATGACGAGCACCTGGCCGCGCGATCGCTTGCGTCCGTGGGCCCGGCTTGCGAGCTGCTTGTCCATCATCGCTTCCTCAGTCGGTCGGGTTCAGGGCCATGACGGTCCGGTCCGACATCGTCAGGGTGCCCGAGGAGGAGCCGCCGAGGAACCTGAGGATGCCGCCCAGGGGCGTCTGGAACGTGTAGACATGGGTCAGGCTGACGCCGATCGAGTCGGGGCCGCTGGTGCCGCCGTTGACCCGGTTGCAGGCGTTCCAGCTCTGGGAGACCAGGCTGAAGGCGATCGCCTGGCCGTCGACCGTCGGGCCCGAGCCGATCCCGGTGAACTGCCAGGTGTTGGTGGTCCCCGCCACCGGCTGGCCCGATGCGTTCGCCTTCCAGATCAGGACCCGCATCCCGGTTGCCGGCACGACCCTGGAGCCGGGCGACAGGAGCACGCGCTGGACGGCGGCCAGGATCTGGGGATCCACGCCTTGCCAGTTGGGCGATCCGCCCGAGACCGTGCCGGCGGGGGGCGGGCACCCCAGCTTGCCTCCGCCGTTGGCGAGGGCCGAACCCACGCGGGCACCCTCGCGCGTCGCGTACTCCAGGGTCAGGTTCTGGTCGAAGGCGAACCCGAACTCCAGCATCCCCAGGAGCAGGAGCAGGAAGACCGGAACGAGGATGGCGAACTCGACGACGCCCTGCCCGCGGGAGGCTCGCTGCGGGTCCCCGCCCGGCCGTGCCACGACCATGCCGCGCCGGGGCATCGCCAGGCGCCTCACAGGACGGGCTCCATCCGCATCGCGTTGGACTGGGTGAGCGTGGCGCCCGTCCCGGCGATCCCGAAGTTGCGGATCGGCGTGACCCAGGTGTGGCGATAGGTGATCTCGATGCCGATCGTGTCGATCTGGGATCGGCCGAGGTCCGCGCAGCCGTTCAGGAAGTTGCAGCGCTGGTCGAACGTGTACGAGCCGGACGGCGAGGAGTACGGCACCGACATCGTGACGGTGCCCTTCGTGCACGTCGTCCCCAGGCCGCCGCGCGTGTAGGTCAGGGTCGCCAGCCGCGTCGATCCGCTCTGGTCGGTGCGGTAGATCGTGACCGACTGGATGTTCGCCTTGTTCCCCGGCGCGCCGACCGATTCCTCGACCTGCTGGAGGATGACGCAGTCTGCCAGCGGGTCGTTGCCCGCCTCGGCTGCGGCCAGCGCCGCGTTCCGGCTGGCGAAGTTGACGCCGAGGACGGCGCTGAAGACGAAGGCGAATTCGACGAGGAAGAGCGTCAGGAGGATGAAGATCGGGAACACGAGCGCGAACTCGACGAGCGACTGGCCCGCCTGCCGGTCGCCCGGCTTGCGCGGGCGGCGCCTTCGCCCCCGTGACATCGACACTTCCTAGCCCCCCGGCTGGTACGCCGCACGCTCAGGTCGCGCCGGCCAGCGGAGGGTGGCCCCGGGACCTTGCGGCACACCTTGCGCCGGTGCCAGGTAGCACGCAGCAGCCCCTTTGGTACCAGTCGTTGCCACCGGTCGTACCGCCTGCCTCGTCCTCGACGGCGCGGCAGCCTAGAATCCGGCCATGACCCGAGACCTGCACCGCCCGCTCCGCGAGGCGTGGATCGTGGACGCCGTCCGGACGCCCATCGGGCGCTACGGCGGCGCGCTGGCCGCAGTCCGGCCGGACGACCTGGCCGCGCTCGTCCTGCGCGCCATCGTCGAGCGCACCGGGCTGGACCCGGGCGCGGTGGAGGACGTCATCCTCGGCTGCGCCAACCAGGCCGGCGAGGACAACCGGAAC
The DNA here is from genome assembly GCA_963821235.1 of uncultured Chloroflexia bacterium. Lineage (GTDB taxonomy): Bacteria > Chloroflexota > Limnocylindria > Limnocylindrales > CSP1-4 > CTSoil-043. The sequence continues at coordinate 345,439 of CAWGCS010000001.1, read as the reverse complement.
GTCGCCCGCATGGCCCTCCTTCTCGCGGGCTTCCCGGTGGAGGTCGGCGGCCTCACCGTCAACCGGCTCTGCGGCAGCGGCCTTCAGGCCGTCAACTCGGCGGCCCACGCGATCGCCGTCGGCGACGGCGACGTCTTCGTGGCCGGCGGCGTGGAGTCCATGTCGCGGGCGCCTTACGTGATGCTGAAGGCGGAGTCGGCCTTCGAGCGGGGCACTCGCGAGGTGGCGGACAGCACGCTGGGCTGGCGCTTCGTGAACCCCAGGCTCGACGCGGCCTACCCCACGATCAGCCTGGGCGAGACCGCGGAGTGCGTGGCCGACGAGTGGAGCGTCTCCCGGGAACGGCAGGACGCCTTCGCCCTCGAGAGCCAGCGCCGCGCCGTGGCGGCCATCGAGGGCGGCCGATTCGACGGGCAGCTCGTGCCGGTCGAGATCCCCCAGCGCCGGGGCGACCCGGTCGTCGTCACCCGCGACGAGCACCCCCGGCCGGACACCACCGTCGAAGCCCTGGCCAGGCTGCGGCCGGCCTTCCGCGAGGGCGGGTCGGTGACGGCCGGCAACGCGTCCGGCATCAACGACGGCGCGGCCGCGATCCTCCTCGTCGAGGCCGAGCGCGGGCGAGCCCTCGGGCTGCGGCCGATGGCACGCGTCCTCGCCACCGCCGTCGCCGGCGTGGACCCGCGGGTGATGGGGATCGGCCCCGTGCCGGCGATCCGCAAGGCCCTGGACCGGGCGGGCCTGGGGATCGCCGACCTCGACCTCGTAGAGCTCAACGAGGCGTTCGCGTCGCAGTCGGTCGCCTGCATCGACGAGCTCGGCCTCGACCCGGCCCGGGTGAACCCCAGCGGGGGGGCGATCGCCCTGGGCCACCCGCTCGGCGCCTCGGGAGCCCGCCTCGTCACGATGCTCGTCCACGAGCTGGCCAGGACCGGCGGTCGCTACGGCCTGGCCGCGATGTGCATCGGCGTGGGGCAGGGGATCGCGACCGTCGTGGAGCGCGTCGATGGCTGAGCGTCGTCACACGGCGCCCTCGCCGCGGGTCTAGGCAGCGGTCACTCCCGATGCCGGAGGACGCCGTGTCCCGCGACCCGCAGCCCGCCGCGGTCCCGCCGCCGGTCGCCGCGCCCGCCGCCACGCCGAGCGTCCTGCGCATCCACGGTGCGGCTGGCCTCGTCGCGCGCGCGCGCGCGTTCGAGCGCCTGGCGCGCGATGCCTCCCTGGCTCCGGTCTATCGCCTCTACGCCGCCCGGCTCCGTTCGGCCGTCCTGGCCCATCCGGTCCCCCACCACGTCGCCCTGATCATGGACGGCAATCGCCGTTGGGCGCGGGAGCTCGGCTTCCGCGAGATCCGGACGGGCCACCGCCACGGCGCGGACAAGGCCGTTGAGCTGCTCGACTGGTGCGCCGCGGTGGGGATCCGGGAGGTGACCCTGTGGGCCCTCTCGCTGGAGAACCTCGAGCGATCCGCCGAGGAGGTCGAGGCGATCACGGACATCGCCCGCCAGACGCTGGACGCGCTGGCCGAGCGGGACCGGGCCCGGCGGATGGCCATGAGCCTCCAGGTGATCGGCCGCCGCGACCTCCTCCCGGAGCGGCTCCGCGAGGCCGCCGAGCGCGGCGAGGCCGAGACGCGGGGTCGGCCCGGCCTCCGCGTGACCCTTGCTCTCGGCTACTCCGGCCGGGACGAGCTCGTCGAGGCGGCCCGGGCGGCCGTCCGGGCCCTCGTTGCCGACGGCACGCCTCCCGAAGCGCTGGCGGACGCGCTGACGGCCGACCGCCTGGCGGACCAGCTCTACACCCGCGGGTCGACCGACCCGGACCTGATCATCCGGACGTCCGGCGAGGTCCGGCTCTCCGGCTTCCTGCCCTGGCAGAGCGCCTACAGCGAGTTCTACTTCTGCGACGCGTACTGGCCGGCCTTCCGCGAGATCGACTTCCTGCGGGCGATCCGGACCTACCAGCAGCGCGCCCGCCGCTTCGGCCGGTAGCCCCTCGCCCGGTTTCCGCCACCTGGCCCGGGCGCGGCAAGCGCGATGCCATCTTGCCCGGCGTCCCTCGCGCGCGTACGCTCTCGCGCCAGAGGCGCACGGGGGTTGGAGGAGGTCGTTCATGGGCGCTCGGGCTCGCGGGCTCGGACTGGTCGTCACCTCGATGCTGCTGGTGGCCGCCTGCGGCGGTGGCGGCGGACCCGCCGGCACGGCCAGGCCGACGGAGCCCGCGAAGGCCTCCCTGCCGCCGGACCTGCCGGTCATCTCGTGCATCGGCGACGGGCCCTTCCGGTCGACCCCCTGCGGGAGCTACATCGAGGAGATCTACGCCCAGGTCGCCGCCAGCGGGCCGTTCTCGGAGGTCCGGGCCACGACGGTCGGCGTCGCGGACTGCGCCAACCCGCGGCAGTTCCCCAGCGAGACCGGGAAGCCCAAGGACTGGTACTGGATGGTCCGCTTCAGCAAGGACGGCACCGACTACGGCGGCTTCGTGGGCACCGGCGGCAGGCTCGGGGTCATCTGCACCCCGTTCACCGGCCAGTAGGGAGGGCCCCCGCTCGGCCGGTTTTCGGCGGGTCGCTTGTCGAAATCCCGTCGACCACCTAGGATTCGGCATCGACCGGCATCCTCTTCCCGTCCCAAGGAGGACGCGACACCGATGATCGACAACGGCCCGACCGTGCTCAGCCTCACCGACGCGGCGGCAGGAAAGCTGCGCGAGATCACGGCCGGCGAGCCGAGCCCCGAGATCGGCCTCCGCGTCTACGTCTATTCGGGAGGCTGCTCGGGCTTCCGCTACGGGATGATGATCGAGGACGCCCCGACGACCGACGACCAGGTCCTCGAGGACCAAGGGATCAGGGTCTACGTCGACACGAAGAGCATCGACCTCCTGCGCGGATCGCAGATCGACTACGTCGACACGCTGATGGGCGCCGGCTTCACCGTCAACAACCCGAACGCGGTCGCGGCGTGCGGCTGCGGCTCCTCGTTCCGCACGGCCGATTCCGGCGGCAGCCCGGGCGGCTGCAGCCACTGACGCGCCGCCGGCGCGCGCCGGCCCGCTCGCAGCCACCGTTGACGCCGCCGGGCCCGCCGGCGGCGTCCTTCCGTCCCGGACCTGGTACCGGGGGCGCAGGCTACGCCGGCCCGCCGGGGGCGCGGTAGCCTACCCCCGTGCGGCGCCGACGTCCGGCGGGCACGGCTCCCGGCTCCACGGCGCGTGCGGGTGGATGGAGGGCGAGGTGAGCTTCCTGCAGAAGGCGCGGGACAAGGCCGCCGAGGTGGCGAAGGAGGCGGCCGACACCACCACCAGGATCGCCGGTGCCGCCGCAGCGAGGGCGTCGGATCCCGCGACGCAGGAGCGGGTGAAGCACCGCCTGGCCGCCGCCGGGAAGACCACCGGCGAGGCCGCCCGCGAGGCCGCCGACGCCACGACGAAGGTGGCCGGCGCGATGGCCGCGAAGGCGCAGGACCCCGCGACCCAGGCCCGCGTCAAGGGGCGCCTGGCGTCCGCCGGGCGGAGCGCCCGCACGATGGTCGAGCGGATCGATCCGGGGATCCTGGCGGAGGTCGTCATCAAGGCGACTGCGCTCCAGGAGAAGGCCAACGCCCGACTCCGTCGGAAGGGCTCGATCTACCGGATCGGCGAGCTGTCGGTGACGGCCTCCCTGCCGCCGAGCGTCACCTTCACGATCCTCCGCATCGACGACAGCGGGGAGGATCCCGGGCATCCGGCCCTGACCTCGACCGAGATCCTCGCCGCCGAGCGGGCCGGCGACAGGGCCGCCTCCGACCAGATCGTCTCCCTCGACTCCGAGGAGCAGGCGGCGATCGACGGCGGGCTCGCCGAGGCGGAAGCCTCCTTGGATGCGGCCGTCGACGTGCTCGAGGTCGCGGCTGGCGCCGAGGGCGCGCCGGCGGGCGACCCCGAGACGTGAGCGGCTCCGCGGGTCGCCCTGGCGACGAGGAACCGGGCTCACTGCCGGACGTGTCCGGGCGCCGCCGGCTCCGGGTCATCCTGCCGTCGCTCGCGGAGACGGGCCTGGCGCTCCTGGCCGCCTCGGTGGCGGTCGGATTCCTCGAGGGGCCGCCCCTTCGCCTCCCGGATGCGTCGTCCGTCTATCTCGTGGCGGTCACCTTCGTCGCCGTGCGGTACGGGACCCGGGCCGCCGTCGTCGCGGCCGCGGGGGCGTTCGTCACCTACGACTTCCTCTTCGTGGAGCCGCGCTTCACCCTCGCCGTCGGCGACACGCGGGAGTGGCTGGACCTCCTCCTGCTCCTCTGCGCGGCGGCCGTGATCGGCCGTCTCGCCGCCGCGGCCGCAGCCCGGGCCGCCGACGCCGAGAATCGGGCCCGCGAGTCGGCCACCCTGTTCCGCGTGAGTCGAGCCCTCGCGGAGGCCGGCTCGGCCGCCGAGGCGGTGCCGGGCGTGCTCGACGGCCTGGTCGGCCCCACAGGCATGCGGCGACTCCTCCTGACGCGGCTGACCGGCACGCGGGAGATCGTCGTCGCCGACACGGCCCCCGGAGTGCCGCGCCCCTCGAGCCGCCTGCAGGCCACCCTGGTCCGCGATCCCGGTGACGACCAGTCGCGCTGGATCCGATCGCACCAGCCGGCGTCGATCGGGCGGCAGGAGGCGGCTCCCGTGGAGACCGACGAGGTCTTCCGGGTCCGTACGGAGGCGGCCGGCGTCACCCTCGGATGGCTCGTCGGCCTGCGGTCGCGCGCCGCGCACCCCCCCGACGCGGCGGAGACCCGTCTGCTCGCCCTGGCCGCCGACCAGCTCGCCCTGGCGCTCCGCCGCGACAGCCTCGCCGCGGCTGCGACGGAGGCAGAGGTGGCGCGACGGAGCGAGGCGGCAAAGTCCGCGCTCCTCGAATCCGTCTCCCACGACCTGCGGACGCCCCTCTCGGGGATCCGGGCGGCGGCCGGCGGCCTGCTGGACGTCGACGTGCCGATGACTCCCGACGCGACGCGCGCCGCCGCCACGACCATCGACCGGGAGGCGGAGCGGCTCGATCGGCTGGTCCGCAACGTGCTCGACCTGGGCCGCATCGAGGCCGGCGCCCTGCGCCCGCGGGTCGAGGTCTTCGAGGCGGCCGACCTGGTCAGGCCGATCGTGGAGCGAGCCGGGTCGCTCTGGGAGGGATCGCCGATCGAGGTCGTCGTGGGCGGCGAGACGCCGCTGATCGCGGTCGACGCCGCGTATCTCGACGTGGCCCTCAGCAACCTCCTGGAGAACGCGGCACGCCACGCCCCAGGAGCCCGCGTCCGCGTGGCGATCGGCCCGGCGGCCGCCGGCCGCGCGGCGATCGCCGTCTCCGATGCCGGGCATGGCGTGCCGGCCGACGCCCTGGCCCGCCTCTTCGAGAAGTTCTACCGCGGCCCGGGCCGGTCCGCGGGGTCGCGACCTGGCCTCGGTGTCGGCCTGAGCATCGTGCGGGGCCTCGTCGAGGCGATGGGCGGCACGGTGAGCGCCGGGCCGAGCCCGCTCGGAGGGCTCGAGGTGCGGCTCGACCTGCCGGCGGCGCCACCACTCGCCGAGGAGGGCGACGGATGACCGGACCCCATCTCCTCGTCATCGAGGACGACCCGGCGACCCGCGAGGCGATCGTGGCCAACCTCGCCGGGCACGGCTACCGCGTGACCGGCGTGGAGACCGCCACGGCGGCCCTCGCCGCCCTCGACGCGCGACGACCCGACCTCCTCATCGTCGACCTCGGGCTGCCCGACCGGGACGGGCTCAGCGTGATCCGCCACGTCCGTCGCGAGGCGGTGACGCCGATCCTCGTCCTCTCCGCGCGGGGAGACGAGTCGACCAAGGTCGCAGCCCTCGAGCAGGGCGCCGACGACTACGTGGTCAAGCCCGTGGGCCTGGCGGAGCTACGGGCCCGCGTGGCGGCGCTCCTTCGCCGGGCCGCAGGCCCGGCGGCCGACCACGAGGGCGTGCTCCAGGTGCGGACGATCCGGCTCGACGCGACCCGCCGCGAGGTCACGGTCGCCGGCCGGCCCGTCGACCTCACGCCGCGCGAGTTCGAGCTCCTCCGTGCCCTGCTCCACAACCGTGGCCGCCTCGTCGCCCAGGCCCACCTCCTGCGCGCGGTCTGGGGCCAGGCCTACGCCACCGAGGCCCACTACCTCCACGTCTACGTCAGCCGCCTGCGGCGGAAGCTCGACGCCGCGGACCCCAGCGGCGCGGCGAGCTCCCTCATCGTCGCCGAGCCCGGCGTCGGCTACCGGGTCGGCGACGATGACCCCCCGGCCTGAGCCTCGCCCCGGCATATTGAGCCGCTGTTGAGCGTCGTCGCGCCCGTCGCGCGGCTGGCCTCTTGGGCGCTCGACCTACGGTGGGGGCATGGCAGTTGAAGTCGCGACGCCGCGCCCGCGAGGTCGCCGACCTCGGGGCGACGCGGACGTCATCGCGGCGATCGAGATGGTCCGAGCCGGCATGGCCGTGCGGGTGACGCTGGCCAACCTCGTCGGCCTCGAGCGGTCGGCGTCGCGCCTCGTGGAGCTGGCGCGCTCCGCCGGGGTGACGATGCGCCTGGTCCGGTCGTCCGACGGCCGCGCCACGGGGGCAGTCGTCGACAGCGGGCGTGGCTGAGCCGGCGGAGTCGGAGCCGGCTGGTCCGCTCCGGCCGCGGGAGGCCGCCGTCCTCCCCGGCCGCAAGGTGGCCGATCGCCGGATCCGGGTCGCTCCGTCACCGATCGCCCGCTACTTCCGTCAGGCTGCCCCCGGCGTCGTCACGGCCCGCGAGGCGGCCACCGTGGACACGCGCCCGCTGGGCCGGGCGCTCGCTCGCGGGCGGCGAACCCTCCTGGGGCGGCCGATCGCCACCGCCGACGAGCTCGGCGAGCGCCTGGGCAAGGCGAAGGCGCTGGCGGTCTTCAGCTCCGACGCGCTCAGCTCGGTCGCCTACGCCACGGAGGCCATCCTCTTCACGCTCGTCATCGCCGGGCCGGCGTTCTTCGGCCTGGCCCTGCCGATCGCCCTCGTGATCGTCTCCGTCCTCGCCATCGTGACGATCAGCTACCGCCAGACGATCCGCGCCTATCCCAATGGCGGCGGCAGCTACATCGTGGCCCGGGCGAACCTGGGGAACCTGCCCGGCCTCGTGGCGGCCGGCGCGCTGCTCACGGACTACGTCCTGACGGTCTCGGTCTCCGTCTCGGCAGGCGTCGCGAACCTGCTTTCGGCGTTCCCGGCCCCGGAGCTCCAGCACCGGACCGCGTTCTCCGTCATCGCGATCGCCGTGATCATGGTGGTCAACCTGCGGGGGATCCGGGAGTCGGGCAACGTGTTCGCGATCCCTACCTACCTCTTCGTGGGGTCGGCCCTGCTCCTCGTCGGGACGGGCCTCGTGCGCACGGTGATGGGCTCGCCGCCCCACGTCACCGACGTCGAGCTGGTGACGACCAACCTGGAAGGGCTGTCGGCGATCCTCGTCCTGCGCGCCTTCGCCGACGGCTGCTCGGCCATGACCGGCGTCGAGGCGATCAGCAACGGGGTGCCCGCGTTCAAGCCTCCTGAGTCGCGGAACGCCCGGACGACGATCGCCTGGATGTCGGCGCTCCTGGCGATCATGTTCGTCGGGATCACGGTCCTCGCCCTCCAGGCCGGCGCCGGGCCCGCCCTGCGCGAGACGGTGATCTCGCAGCTGGGACGGGCGGTCTTCGGGACCGGCTCCGCGCTCTACTACGTCCTCCTCGTCTCGACCTTCTTCATCCTCGTCCTGGCCGCCAACACGAGCTTCGCCGACTTCCCCCGGCTGTCCTCCCTCCTGGCGAGGGACCGCTTCATGCCGACGTCGTTCGCCTTCCGCGGCGAGCGCCTGGCCTTCTCGGTGGGGATCGTCGCCCTGGCTGCCCTCGCGGGCGCCGTCGTCGTGGCCTTCGACGCCAGGGTTGACGCCCTGATCCCGCTCTACGCCGTCGGTGTCTTCACCAGCTTCACCCTGTCGCAGGCGGGCATGGTCGTCCACTGGTGGCGCCTTCGCGAGCCGGGCTGGCGGCGGAGCATCGTCATCAACGCCGTCGGGGCGACCGCGACCGCCATCGTCGCGGTCATCTTCGGGGTCGCCAAGTTCGCCCTGGGGGCCTGGATCGTGATCATCATCATCCCGACCCTGGTCGCCCTGATGCTCTTCGTCCGGCGGGCCTATCGCCGCAGCGAGCTCCAGCTGGCGGTGGAACCGGAGGTGGTCCTCGGGACGCGGCCCTCCCGCGCCTCGCGGGTGGTGATCCCGGCGGCGGACCTCCGGCGGGACGTGGTGGCGGCGGTCAAGCTCGCCTCCACGATGTCCGACGAGATCGTCGTCGTCCACGTGACGGACGACCTGGCGGGCGCCGGCACCATGCGCGCGCGGTTCGAGCGCCAGCTGCCAGGGGTCCGCTTCGTGACGATCGCGACGCCCTACCGCGACCTCGTCAACCCGCTCATCCACTGGCTGCGCACGACGGCGGAGCAGCGAACGGACGCGCGGACCGTCGTCCTCCTCCCCGAGTACGTCGTCCGCCACTGGTGGGAGCGCCTGCTCTACAACCAGAACCCGCGTCGGATTCGGGAGGCGCTGCTGGGCGAGCCCAGCATTGTCGTGGCCAACCTTCCGTACCGCACCTGAGGGATCGCGCCTGAGGGTGGCGGCGCCCCCGGCGCGCTGCGCTCAGTCGCTGCTGAAGCGCTCTTCCTGCCAGGGATCCGCGTCGTTGTGGTAGCCGTAGCGCTCCCAGAAGCCGCGGACGTCGTGGTCGAGGAGCTCCAGGCCGCGGATCCACTTGGCGCTCTTCCAGAAGTAGCGCTTCGGGACGAGGAGGCGGAGCGGGTAGCCGTGCTCGGGCTCGAGCGGCTTCCCGTCGTACGTGTCGGCGAGGAGGACGTCATCGTCGTCGAGGACGTCGAGCGGCATGTTCGTCGTGTAGCCCTGCTCGCAGTGGGCGACAGCGTGGGTCGCCTCCGGCCGGACGCCGGCGAGCTCGAGGATCGTCCGGATGGGCACGCCCTCCCAGGTCGTGTCGAGCTTCGACCAGCGGGTCACGCAGTGGATGTCGGCCCGGACCTCCTTGCGGGGGAGGGCGCGGAGCTGCTCCCAGCCGAGGGTCACCGGTGAGCTGACGAGGCCGAAGACCCGGAAGTCCCACGTCGCGAGGTCGACGGGCGGGATGGAGCCGTAGTGGAGCACCGGGAACTTCTCGGTGAGGTACTGGCCGGGCGGCGTCCGCTTCGCCAGGTCGGGGTCACCGCTCGGGGCGCCGAAGAGTCGGTCGAACATGCTGGCCTCCTGCGCGAGCCCGCATTGTCGTGCATCCGGGGCGCGATGAGGGTTCGTCGTGTGGGCCCCGTCACGCGTTACAGAGCGGGCGGGACCTTCGGGGGATCGTCTCCTGGGCCCCGCCTCCGGATACCCTGTGCGCCATGACATCCGTCGATCCCGCCGCGGACGGGCTGGCCGGTCGCCGCCTCGTCATCGTCATGCCCGCCTACAACGCGGCCCTGACGCTGGAGCGGACCTACGCCGACGTGCCTCACGACCTGGTCGACCGGGTGATCCTCGTCGACGACGTGTCGCGCGACCAGACGGTGGACGTGGCCCGGCGGCTCGGGCTGGACGTGATCGTCCACCGCCAGAACCGCGGCTACGGCGGCAACCAGAAGACCTGCTACGACGCCGCGCTGGCGGCCGGCGCCGACGTGGTGGTCATGCTCCACCCCGACTACCAGTACGACGCCACCCGCATCCCGGCCCTCGTCGACCCGATCCTGCGCGGCGAGGTCGACCTGATGCTGGGCAGCCGGTTCCTGGGCGACCCCCTCGCCGGCGGCATGCCGCGCTGGAAGTACGTCAGCAACCGCTTCCTGACGATCCTCGAGAACCGCGTCTTCGGCCTCCGCCTCTCGGAGTACCACACGGGCTTCCGGGCCTACTCGCGACGCCTCCTGGAGACGATCCCCTACCACCGCAACTCCGACGACTTCGTGTTCGACCAGGAGCTCGTCGCCCAGGCGGTGGCGGCCGGCTTCGGGATCGACGAGATCGCGGTGCCGACGCGGTACTTCGAGGAGGCCAGCTCCGTGGGCCTCCGGCGCAGCGTCGTCTACGGCCTGTCCACCCTCCGGGTCTGCCTCCGCTTCCTGCTCCACCGGGTCCGGGTGCGGCCGTCGCCCAAGCTGACGCCGCGCCGCCAGGGCCGGCGGGCCGGCGGCCGCGGGCCGGTCGGGCCGGGCGGACAGGGGTGAGCCGACCCGCTCTCCGGGCGCTCCTCGGCGTCGCGATCTCGGTCGTCGCCATCGCCCTCGTCGTCCGCCAGGTTGACCTCGCGGCCGCCTGGGAGGTCCTGCGCGGCGCGAGCCCGCCGTTCGTGGCGGCCACGGTCGGCTGCATCGCCCTCGACGTGACGCTCCGGGCGCTCCGCTGGCGGGGTCTCCTGGCGCCGGTCGCGCGCCTCGGCCTGCCGGCGGTCGCGGCGTCCCTGCTGGTTGGCTACCTGGCCAACAACGTCCTGCCAGCCCGCCTCGGCGAGCTGGTGAGAAGCCACCATCTCGGCGACCGGACGGGGGTCTCGCGGGCGAGCGTCCTGGGAACCGTCGTCGTCGAGCGGGTCGTGGACACGGGGGTGCTGGTGACCATCGCCTCGGCGGCGATCGTGGTCCTCTCGGTCCGTGGCATCGTCGCCAGCGCAGTCCTCCTGGGGCTCGCCGCGACGGGCTTCCTGGTCGCCGTGCTGGCCCTCGCGCTGGTCGCCCACCGGCTGCCGTTCGCCGGCCGGGCGATCGCGGCGGTGCAGCGCTGGCCGGGCGTGGTCCAGGCGGCGGGACAGCTGCGCGGCGGCCTCGCCGTTGCCGGGCGCCCGCGGACGATGGCCGGGGCGATCGGCTGGTCGATCGCGGCCTGGGCCGCCACGATCGTCGCCTTCGGCGCTGCCGGCCAGGCGATCGGCCTCGAGCTCACATGGGGGCAGGCCGCGCTCCTCGCGGCGGGCGTCTCGCTGGTGACGGCCATCCCGGCCGGCCCCGGGTACGTCGGGACGTTCGAGCTGGCGGCAGTCGAGATCGCGAAGGCGGTGGGCGTCGCCGCCGCGCCGGCGTTCGCGCTGGCGCTCCTCGTCCATGCCGCCATCCTGCTCGTCACCTCTGCCGGCGGCGTGGCGGCGTTCCTGGTCACGGCCCGCTCCGGGGAGCGGGCGACCCGGACGGCGTGATGCCGGCGGACGGGGATCCGTCCGCCGGCATCGAAGGGCGGCTGACGGCCTGCCGCGCGCCCCGTCGGCGCGGCGAGGCGTCGATGGCTCGGGCGCCGGTCAGGGCGCCGGCTTGGTGAGGTCGCTGAGCGTGGTGAGCCCGTACTTGTCGGCGGTCGCCTTCGTGACGACGAAGCCGTTCTGGTCGGTGGCGGGCGCCGGGTCGAGGGCGGTGAGGCCCTTCGCCGCGAGCCGCTCCTTGAGCTTGGCCACGGTCGCCGCCGGGTCGGTCGTGGCCTCGCCAGCGCCGCCGTTCACGTACTCGAGGGCCGTGGCGGCGTACTCGGCGAGGATGTCGATCTCGCCCGACTCGAGGGCCGGGAAGACGATCTCGCGGTTGCCGAGCTGGAACTTGCGCTCCACGGTGAAGCCGTTGGCCTCGAGGACCTGGGCGAACAGCTCGCCGAGGATCTCCTGCTCGTAGAAGTTGGTCGAGCCGACCTTGACGGTCTTGCCGGTCCCGGCGGTGCCGGTGGTGAGGCCCTTGGCGTCGAGCCAGGCCTTCACGACGTCCTTGGGATCCTTCTGGTCGACCGAGACCTGCTTGTTGAGGTCGGTGAGCGACGCCTGGTCGAGGGCCGCCATCCACGGGTCGAGGATGTCGGCAATGGCCGGGGTTGCGTCGAGGACGGACTGGCGGACGACCGGCACGAGGTTGTCGGCCAGCTGGAGCTGCTTGTCGTCCTGCAGGAGGACGAAGCCGTTGGCGGCGATGGCGGGATCGGAGGTGAACAGCAGGCCGACGTCGACGTTGCCGTTCTGGACGGCCGTGACGGTGATCGGCCCGCCCGCGTCGAGCGGCTTGAACTCCTTGAAGGTGAGGCCGTAGGTCTTCTCCAGCCCGATCGCGCAGAACGGACGCTGCGGGCACTCGGGCGGGCCGCCGAGCACGAGCGTGCTGGCGAGGGTCGCCCCGGTCGGGCTGCTGGCGGCGCTCTGGGACGGCGCCGGCGTGGCCGGGGCCGAAGCCGCCGGCGTCGGGCTGCTCCCACCCGACGTGCAGGCGCCGACGACCAGCGCGAGCAGCGTCGCCCCGAGAGCAGCCGTGCGGAGGTTCCGCATGGGTTCTCCTTCCTGTGGTCCCGCGAGTCCCCCAATGGCCGCGGAGCGGCAACTCTACCAGCGGCGGCGGATTCGGCCGCTCGGCGCGGGTGGAGCAGCCGTCGGTCCTAGATGCCGATCCCCGCCCGGGGGGCAGTGTCCATCGGCAGGGCTGCCCGGCGGACGCCCGGGGCGACGACCCGCCGCTCGACGAGCGTGAAGAGACGCTCCGTCGCGATCGCCAGCAGGGCCACGAGGATCGCCCCCGCCACCAGGCGGGCGGTCCCCTCCTCGCCGCGCAGTGCGAACCCGTCGACGATGTAGCGGCCGAGGCCCCCGCCGGCGACGAGGGCCCCCAGGGTGGCCGTCGCCACGACCTGGACCGCCGCCGTGCGGGCGCCGACGAGGATGAGCGGCAGCCCCACCGGCACCTCGACCCGCCGCAGCACCTGGAGCTCGCGCATCCCCATCCCTCGACCAGCCTCCACGATGTCGCGATCCACCTCACGGATCGCCACGTGGACGCCGGCGAGGAGCGGCGGGATGGCCAGGAGGACGAGGGTCGGGATGGTCGTCGGGGCCCCGAAGGCGTGGACGAGGGTGAAGAAGACGAGGAGGAGGGCGTAGGAGGGGACGGCCCGGCCGATGCTGGCCACGTTCGTCACGGCCGTCCCCCAACGGCCCGTGTGGCCGGTGTAGAGCCCGATCGGCACCGCGATGAGGGCGGCGACGAGGAGGGATGCGACCGACAGCCCGACGTGCTCGGCCAGGCGGATCGGGATCCCGTCGGAGCCGCTCCAGTGGGCCGGGTCCAGCAGCCAGGTGATGGCGTTGCCGAGGATCTCCATGCGATCAGGAGACCCGGGCGCGGGCCCACGGCGTCAGGAGCCGCTGGAGCCCCACGAGCAGCAGGTCGAGCGCGACGGCCAGCGCCACCGAGGCCACGACGCCGACGTAGATCATGGTCGGGAAGCTCCGGTTGAAGCCGCGCAGCATCAGCTGGCCCAGGCCCCCCTCCCCGATGAGGGCGGTCACCATGACGAGGCCGATCGTGGTGACCGTGGCCAGCCGGACCGAGGTGACGATGACCGGGACGGCGAGGGGCAGCTCCACCCGGGCCAGCCGCTGGCGCCCCGTGTAGCCCATCCCGGTGGCCGCCTCGACCGCGTCACGGGGGACACCGTCGAGCCCGGAGACGATCCCCCGGATGAGGATGAGCAGCGTGTAGCTGACGAGGCCGATCTCGGCCGACAGCACCGAGAGGCCGGTGAAGGGGACGAGAACGGCGAAGAGGGCCAGGCTCGGGATCGTGTAAAGGAGGCCCGCGATCCCCGCGAGCGGGCCGTAGAGGCGGCGCCAGCGATAGGCGGCGAGGCCGAGCCCCAGGCTCAGGACGAAGCCGACGACCACGGCGATGAGCGTCAGCTCGAGGTGCTCGAGCGTGGCGCCTGCGATCTCGTCGACGTTGTCGACGATCCAGTCCCAGCGGATCGTCATGCGAGCGTGCCCGCCTCGTCCGGCTCGGCGTCGGCGCCGAGCTCGTCGAGGCCCACGGCCGCATCGACGTCCGGCTCGCCCCCGTCCGGGCGGGAGCCCTCGCGCAGGACGGCGGCGATCCCCGCCACCGTGACGAGCCCGAGCACGCTCCGATGGCGGTCGACCACGATCCCGGCGTGGACGTCGGCGTCGAGCAGGATCGAGAGGGCGTCCTTGAGCGTGGCCCGCCGGTTGAGGAGCGGCAGCGCCGGGGCCGATGGCGCGTCCGCCAGCGGCCGGCCGACGGCGATGTCGGCGCGGGCGATCCAGGCAGCCGGGCGACCGCCCTCGTCGAGGAGGAGGAGCCAGGGGAACGAGCCGGCGAGGTCCCGCCGCTGCCCCTCCGACCCGACGTCGCCGACCCGGGCGGTCACCGGGGGCAGGAGCTCGAGATCGGTGACCCGGCTCAAGCTGAGGCGCTTGAGGCCGCGGTCGGCGCCCACGAAGCGGGCGACGAACGGCGAGGCGGGGTTGGCCAGGATGTCCGCCGGCGGCCCGAACTGGGCCAGGACGCCCCCGACCTGGAGGACCGCGACGAGGTCGCCCATCTTGATCGCCTCGTCGATGTCGTGGGTGACGAAGAGGATCGTCTTGGCCAGCGTCTCCTGGAGGCGCAGGAGCTCGTCCTGCAGCCGCTCCCGGACGATGGGGTCGACGGCCCCGAAGGGCTCGTCCATGAGCATGATCGGCGGGTCGGCGGCGAGCGCCCGGGCCACCCCGACCCGCTGCCGCTCACCGCCCGAGAGCTGGACCGGGAAGCGGGTGGCGTAGGTGGCCGGGTCGAGGCCGACGAGGTGCAGCAGCTCCTCGGCCCGCTCGCGCCGCCGTGCGGCGGGCCAGCCGAGGAGGCGCGGCACGGTCGCCACGTTCTCGGCGATCGTCTCGTGGGGGAAGAGCCCGACCTGCTGGATCACGTAGCCGATCCCGCGGCGCAGCTCGGTGAGGTCGCGGGTCGCGGCGTCCGCGCCGTCGAGGAGGATGCGCCCCGACGACGGCTCGATGAGCCGGTTGACCATCTTGAGCGAGGTCGTCTTGCCGCACCCGGACGGGCCGACCAGCACGCAGATCCGGCCGGCCGGCACGGCGAACGAGAGGTCGTTCACCGCACCCGGCGTCCCGCGCTTCAGCTCGCGGCGGTCGTAGTGCTTGGTGACGTGCTCGAACTCGACCGTCGCGGCACGACCCGTGGCTCCGTCCGGCATTCCCTCGCGCTCCCGATGCGGTGGCTGGCGACACCGTACCCGAACGGCGGCGGCAGGCGACCTACCCGGCGTCGACGAGCGGCTTCACCTCGCCGACCAGGCGCTCCAGCGTCTCGACGTCGTAGGGGGCCGGCTGCTCGGACAGGACCGTCCCGAAGCCCAGCTCGACGTAGGGCGCGAGGCGCTCGGCCAGCTGCTGCGGCGTGCCGTTCCAGAACGTGTTGTCGTCGGCCACCTCGGAGAGCGGCGTCCGGTTGTGCTCCATCGCCGCCCGCCAGGTGCGCTCCGCCTCCGCCTCGCTGTCGCGGATCGTGGCCTTGATCCCGAGGGTGAACTCGATCTCGGCCGGGTCGCGCCCTACGGCCTCGCAATGCCCGCGCAGGACGTCGACCTTGCGGGCCATCTCCTCCACGGTGCCCATGACGTTCCAGATGTCGGCGTACCTGGCGACAGTTCGCAGCGTCTTCTTCTCGCCGCCGCCGCCGATCATGATCGGGAGGTGGCGCTGGACGGGCACCGGGTGATGGACGGCCTGCGAGAAGGCGTAGTGGCCGCCGGGCTCGGACGTCACCGCCTTTCCGTCGAGGAGGCGGCGGACCGCGGCGACCGACTCGTCGAGCCAGTCGAGCCGCTGCCCGAAGCCCGACCCGAAGTCGATCCCGTGGGCCTGGTGCTCCAGGTCGAACCAGGCGCCGCCAAGGCCGGCGATCGCGCGGCCGTTCGAGATGTGATCGATCGTGGCGATCGCCTTGGCCACAACGCCCGGGTTCCTGAAGGTGTTGGCGCCGACGAGCAGGCCCAGCCGGGTCCGCTCGGTCGCCATCGCCCAGGCCGCCAGGCTGGCGTAGCCTTCGAAGATCGGCTGGTAGGGGTCGCCGAAGATGGCGTAGACGTGGTCCCACGTCCACAGCGAGTCGTAGCCGAGCCGGTCGACGCGCTTCGCGGCGTCGAGCATCTCCTGCCAGTCGGCCGCCTGGCTCCAGAGCAGGATGCCCAGCTTGAGGTCGGTCATGGAGGGGGCCTCCGCGGATTCGGGTTAGCCGGCGAATCCTAGGCGTTGGAGGCCGCTCCTGCCGGCGTCCTATTCCGGCAGGCTCGCCAGGTCCCGCTCGATCACCTCCCGGTCGTCCGCGTCCTCCACCGCGGCGGCCAGCTTCGCCGACCGGGCCTTCCAGGCCGCGCCCTCGGCGATGTCGCCGGCCACGAACGACGCCCGGGCCATGGCCTCGAACACGGCCGGGCGATCCCAGTCTTCCACCGCGTCGCCTCCCGCCTCCACGAGCGCCAGCGCCCGGCGCGCGTGCCAGAGTGCCGGCTCCGCCCGTCCCAGGACGGCATAGACCCGGCTGCACATCCACTCACCGCGCCAGAGGCGGGCCGGCGTGTCCGCGATCTCGCCCCAGTGGTAGCGGGAGGCATGGGCGGCGTGGATCAGCTCGGCGCCCTGCTCGGGCGTCCGGTCCGGGATCTCCAGGAGCTCCCAGCAGTGGTTGAAGAGGCCGGCGGCGAGGGCGCGGCGGGTGGCGGGATCGATCTCGGGCGGGAGCGGCGGAAGTGGCATCGGGGTCCCCTCCTCGGCGGACAGGTGGTGGAGCGCGTGGAGCACCCGCTGGAGGCGCACGACGCGCGCCTCGACGCGGGAACGGTGCGCGTTCAGCAGGCGTCGGCGCTCCTCCCGGTCGTCGGCCTCCACGACTGCCCCGACCTCGTCGAGCGGCACCTCGAGGTCGCGGAGGCGGGCGATGAGGCGGGCCCGGGCGAGCTGGTCGCGCGCGTAGGAGCGATACCCGGTGACGGGGTCCACGCGGGCGGGTCGCAGGAGGTCCAGCTCGTCGTAGTGGCGAAGGGCGCCGATCGAGAGGCCCGCCAGGCGGGCGAACCCGCCGATCGAGAGGAGCTCACGGTCGGGCTGCGTCGCGCGGCTCGCGGGGTCGGCCTGCATGGCGCGATGGTGGACTCTCCAGCCGGGGGAGAGTCAAGAGGGAGCCGCGGACGTGCCGGGCGCCGCGCTCGGCAGCGTCCCGCACGGGCCGGGGCGGACCGGGTCGGCTTCAGGGTCCCTTCAGGCCCTGGCTCCACGATCTGCCCCACGAACGCGGCTGCCCGGTTCTCGCGCCGCGCGGACACCGAATGGATGGAGTTCCACGGATGCGCTGGAAGACGCTCGGCGCCGGGCTCCTTGTCGTGGTCGGGATCGGAGCGGCGGTGCTTGCCGTGGTCCGCCCCAGCTTCGGCGGGACGGCGGCCACCCAGTACCTCACGAGCCAGGCCACGGTCACCGACGTGGTCGAGCAGATCGCCGCGACGGGGACGATCGAAGCCGGGGCCACCTACGACCTCGCCTTCGGCAGCGCCCCGTCGATCGCCTCCAGCTCCGCCTCCGCCGCGAGCGCGGCCACAGGCGCCTCGTGGACGGTGAAGACGGTCGCCGCCACGGCCGGCCAAGCGGTCAAGGCCGGCGACGTCCTGGCGACCGCCGACACGAGCAGCGCGGAGCTGGACCTCGCGGTCGCCGAGGCGAACCTCCTGGCGGCCCAGGCCCGCCTGTCGAGCGACAAGGGCGGCCTCTCCGCGACCGAGAAGGCGTCGGCGCTGCTGCAGGTGACGCAGGCCCGCCAGCAGCTCGCCAACGCGCGCACCTCGTCCGCGCAGTCGGCCGCTCAGAACAACCTGAAGGTGAAGGACGCGAAGCAGGCCCTGGCCGACGCCAAGGCCGCGCTCGCGACGGCCAAGGCGGGCCCGACCGCAGACGTGATCGCCTCGGCGGAGGAATCGCTGGCCGCGGCCAAGCTCTCCTACCAGGGCACCGTCCAGTCGGTCGCCGACTCGCGGGCCCAGAACGCCCTGAAGCTCTCCCAGGCGTCGTCCTCGGTGTCGACGGCCTCGGCCAGCCTCACGTCGGCGCAGGCGGCTGCCTCGGCCGCCCAGGCGGCCCTCGACACCGCCCGGGCCAAGCTGGCCGCCGACCAGGCTGCCGACCCCCAGGACCCGGCCGCGATCGCCGCCGACCAGGCGGCCATCTCGGCTGCCCAGGCCGCCATCTCGCAGGCGGTGCCCGCCCTGACGCAGGCCGAGCAGGCGATGAGCTCGGCCCAGGCCAGCTACGACTCCACCAGCGCGCAGCTGACGGGGCAGGAGAACCAGCTCGCGCAGCAGCTGGCCCAGGCGGAGCTCACCTGGAGCTCGGCCCAGCGCCAGTACCAGTCGAAGATCGCCCCGTCGCAGACCTCCGTCGACGCCGCCGAGCAGGCCGTCAAGCAGGCGGAGCAGAGCCTGGCCAGCCTCAACCTCCAGGTCAGCCAGTCGAGCTCCCAGGCATCCCAGCAGGTCACGTCCGCCCAGCTGAGCCTCGAGTCGGCGCAGCTCTCCTACACGACCAAGACCAGCCCGGCGGACAAGGCCACGATCGCCGCGGACAAGGTGTCCGTCGCGCAGGCCGAGCAGGCCGTGGCCGATGCGAAGCTCGTGATCGAGCGGGCAACGGTCGCCAGCCCCGTCGACGGCTTCGTCGTCGCGGTGAACGTGACGGCCGGCTCGACGGCGAGCGGCACGGCGATCGTCGTCCGCTCTGCCGACCTCGGCGTGGCCGCCACGGTCACCGAGTCTGACCTGCCCAGCCTGAAGGCCGGCCAGGAGGCGACGGTCACCATCACGGCCCTCGAGAAGGACATCACCGGCACCGTCACCTCCATCGACCAGGCCGGGACCTCGTCGGGGAGCGGCGTGGTGAGCTACGCGATCACCGTCACCCTCGCCGACGCCCCGGAGGCGACCAAGCCCGGGATGAGCGCCGAGATCGCGATCACGACCGCGTCGGCGGCCGGCGTCCTGGCCGTCCCGGCGATCGCCCTGGAGACGGCCACGGATGGCTCCTACACGGTCCGGGTCCTGGACGCCGCCGGCCAGCCGCAGGCGGTCTCCGTCCAGGTCGGCCTCATCACCTCCTCCCTGGCCGAGATCACCTCGGGGATCGAGGCCGGGACGGCCGTCGTCACCGGCACCACCAGCGACAGGACGAGCAGCGGCACGTCGACGACGACCACGCGGATCCCGGGCTTCGACGGTGGCGGCGGCATTCCCGGCGGGGGATTCCCGGGGCAGCAGCCGTGATCTCCCCCGAGCTTGGCGGGGCTGCGGCGCCGATCGCGCCGCCCGACCCCGACGCCGCCGGGACGTGGCTCCCGGCCGACGGGACGCCGGTCATCGAGCTGCGCGGCATCACCCGCGTCTACTCGTCCGGGCGCCTTGAGGTGGCCGCCCTGCGCGGTGTCGACCTCGACGTCTTCGCCGGCGACTTCCTGGCGGTCGTGGGGCCCTCGGGGAGCGGCAAGTCCACCCTCATGAACATCATCGGCTGCCTCGATCGGCCGACGGGGGGCACCTACCACCTGGCCGGGACCTCCGTCGAGACGCTCGACGACGACGACCTCGCCCGCGTCCGCAGCCACGCCATCGGGTTCGTCTTCCAGTCGTTCAACCTGCTGCCCCGGACGAGCGCCCTCGACAACGTCGCGACGCCACTCCTCTACCAGGGGGTGCCCCGCCGCGAGCGGGTGGAGCGGGCGAAGGCCGCCCTGGAGCGCCTCGGCCTGGGCGACCGCCTCGACCACGAGCCGTCGGAGCTGTCGGGAGGTCAGCAGCAGCGAGTGGCGATCGCCCGCGCCCTCGTGACACGCCCCGTCCTGATCCTCGCCGACGAGCCGACGGGCAACCTCGACAGCGCCTCCGGGACCGAGGTGCTCCGGCTCCTCCACGAGCTGAACGCGGCGGGCACGACGATCGTCCTCATCACCCACGACTCGGACGTCGCCGTGGCCGCGACGCGGCAGATCCACGTGCGGGACGGGAGGCTCCTGGAATGAGGTACCTCGAGCTGGTGCAGCTCGCGGTGTCGCGGCTCGGCGCGGCGCGCCTGCGGGCCGTCCTCACCATGCTGGGCATCATCATCGGCGTGGGGTCGATCGTGGCCCTGGTGGCGGTCGCCCAGGGCGCCACGAGCGGCATCACCAGCCGCATCAGCAGCCTCGGCACCAACCTCCTGACGGTCCAGCCGGGCTCCACGACGAGCGGGTTCGTGCGCCTCGGCGCCGGGACGGCGACGACGCTCACGCTGGCCGACGCGACGGCGATCGCCGGGCTGTCCGACGTGGCTGCCGTGGCCCCGGAGGTCTCCACCCAGGCCGTCGTCGTGGCCGGCGACAAGAACACGACGACCACCATCGCCGGCACAACCGCCGATTACCTCGCCGTCCGGACGCACTCCATCTGGCAGGGCTCGTTCCTGACCGATGTCGCCGTGGCGTCGAAGCTGCGGGTGGCGGTCCTCGGCTCGACGACCGCCGACGACCTGGGGCTCGGCGCGGACGCGATCGGGAGCGACATCCTCGTCGGCGGGATCCCGTTCCGGGTGGTCGGCATCCTGCAGGCCAAGGGCACCTCGGGCATCGGCAACCAGGACGACCAGGTGCTCATCCCTATCACGACCGCCCAGCGCTACTTCATCAGCGGGACCACCGTCCGCTCCATCGCCGTCAGCGTGGCGTCGGCCGACGCCATCGACCTCACCAAGGCGCGGCTCACGGCGCTCCTCGAGGAGCGGCACGGGACGGACGGCACGAACGACGACTTCAGCATCTCGGACCAGGCCCAGCTCCTGGACACCTTCTCCTCGGTGACGGGCCTGCTCACCCTGCTCCTGGCGGGCATCGCCTCGATCTCGCTCGTCGTCGGCGGGATCGGGATCATGAACATCATGCTGGTGAGCGTCCGGGAGCGGACGCGCGAGATCGGGATCCGCAAGGCCATCGGTGCCCGCGGGTCGGACATCATGCTGCAGTTCCTCGTCGAGGCCCTGGTCCTCTCCCTCCTCGGCGGCCTCATCGGCATCGCCCTCGGCGTGGCCGCCTCCGCCGTCATCGGCGCCATCGCCGGCTGGGGCTTCTTCTTCAATCCGCTGACCGTCGTCGTGGCGGTCGGCTTCAGCCTGGCCGTCGGCGTCGTCTTCGGCGTCTGGCCGGCACGCCAGGCCGCCCGCCTCGACCCGATCACAGCCCTCCACTACGAGTAAGGAGACTCCCGTGACCGAACCGACCCTCCCCGGCGATCCTTCCGCGCCGGATCTCGCCGGCCGTCCCACCCCTCCGCCTGACGGCGCGCCGCAGAGGTCGACCGCGACCGCGGCGCCCCTCGCCGAGGTCATCGCCCGGCCGGTCCGCAGCTCCGGCCGCGGCGGCACCTGGCTGATGGCGCTCGCAGCGGCCGTGGCCATCGGCGGCCTGGCCTTCGCCGGCGGACGCCTGACCGCCCCAGCGGCGACCGTCACACGGTTCGGGAACGGCCAGCTGCCCGGCTACGGCCAGCTGCCCGGCGACGGGCAGCTGCCGGGCGACGGGCAGGGCTTCGTCGGGGGGAACGGCGGCGGGATCACCCTCAGCGGAACGGTCACCGCGATCAGCGCCGATTCGATCACCCTGAAGCTCGGGTCCGGGACCTCGATCACGGTTCCCCTCGACGCCTCGACGGCGTACCGCACCGCAACGGACGCGACGGCCGAGGCGGTCACGGTCGGCAGCACGGTCGCGGTCACGCCGGGCAGCCGCGTGGCGGACCCGAACGCGTCGCCGGACCCGAACGCGAGCCCCGGCGCCGGCGGGTTGAGCTTCGGTCCGGCCACGGAGGTGACGGTGTCGGCCCCGTAGGGGTCGGGGCGGATCGGCAGCGACTCGGCTTCGAGGCCCGTCCGGCGGCAGCGGGATCCGGGTTCGCCCCGCGCGCCGGGCTGGCGCTCAGGCGCTCTCGAGCTCGCGCGAGATGGCGCGGAGGATGAACCGCGCCGCCTCCGCCGACTTGCCGCCCAGCTTCGCGCCGGCGTGGGGGTCGACCTCGAGGGCGAGCGACAGGTCGCGGAGCATCTGGTCGAGGAGCGGCGTGCGGACCAGGGCGCCGGCTGCGAGGGCGTCCTCCAGGTCTGCGGCCGCGGCCCGGGCGTTCTGGACGGCGTGCCCCTTCGCCTCGAGGTGGCCGCGGAACGTCTCCCGGGCAGCCGCCGCTGCGGGGCCGGTGCTGGTCATCGCGCCTCTGCCGGGTGGGCCGCCTCGGCCGGGTGGGCCGCGCCAGGCGGCCGTGAAGGTTCGCCAGACCGGGCCTCGTCGCCCGCCGGCGCCGCTCCCGCGCCGTCCCGCCCCAGGAGGCGCTCCCGCGCCGCCCGCCACTCGCCGGCGAGCATGCTCATCTGGATCTCGTCGGAGAAGCGGCCGTCTCGCCAGATCGCCTCGCGCGATCGCCCCTCCGTCACGAAGCCGACCTTGCGGTAGGCGCGGATGGCACGCTCATTGAAGGCGAACACGGAGAGGGCGACCCGGTGGAGGCCCAGCGTCCCGAAGGCGTGCTCCAGCATGAGGGCCGTCGCCTCCGATCCGTAGCCACGACCCCAGCAGTCGCGCTCGCCGATCGTGATGTGGAAGAGCGCCGAGCCGTTGTCCCCGTCGACCTGGCTGAAGGCGCACGTGCCGATCAGGCGATCGGAATCCCGCAGGTGGATCGCCAGGGCCAGCGACCCGGGCCCGGCCACCCGCGCCTCGAAGAAGCGGCGGACGTCGTCGGGTCGCATCGGCCCGTCCTGGTAGCGGGTCAGGCGGGCCACCTCGGGGTCTGCGTACCACCGGGCGAAGGCGGCCAGGTTGCGCGCGTGGTGCCGGCGGAGGACGACCGTCCGCCCCTCGATCGCGTCGGGGAACCAGCTCGGGGACCGCATCGCGGCGAGCGTATACCATCCCGCCCATGCGCCGGTGGAGCGAGGTCGCCGAGCGGATCGCCGCCACGACGCGGACCTCGGAGAAGACGCGCCTCCTCGCCGACTACCTCGCCACGGCCGACGCCGAGGTGCTGAGACCGGCCGTCATCTTCTTCTCCGGGCGCGCCTTCGCCGAGGCGGACGACCGCACCCTCGGCCTCGGCTGGGCCACCCTCGCGGACACCGTCACCCGCGTCGCCGGGGTCTCGCGGGCGGATCTCGCCGCCGCCTACGACCGCTACTCGGACCTCGGCCGCGCCGTCGGCGACGTCCTGGCGGCCCGGGACGAGCGGGCGGTCGGGGAACCGGCGAACGGCGTTGACAGCCCCTCCGTGCCCGACGTCGCCGCTGCCGTCGACACGATCGTGGCGGCCCGCGGCCCGGCGGCCAAGGCCGCCGTCTTCGAGGAGCTCCTGCGGCGCCTCGATCCGACCGCCGCGATGCACGTCGTGAAGATCCTGGGCGGCGAGCTCCGCATCGGGTTGCGCGAGGGGCTCGTCGAGGCCGCCATCGCGCGGGCCTTCGAGCGCCCTACCGCGGACGTCGCCCGGGCCGTGATGCTCACCGGCGACCTCGGGGAGGCCGCCCTCCTCGCCCGGCTCGACCGGCTGGGCGACGCCCGCCTGCGGCTCTTCCATCCGCTCCGCTTCATGCTCGCCTCGCCGGCGGAGGATGCGGCGGAGATCCTTGCCCGCCTGGGCCCGGTGGTCTGGACGGAGGACAAGTACGACGGCATCCGGGCCCAGCTCCATCGCCGCGGCGACGACGTGCGGCTCTACTCGCGCGACCTCCACGACGTCTCCGGGCAGTTCCCGGAGGTCGTCGCGGCCGCCCGCGGCCTTCCATGGTCGGGGATCCTCGACGGCGAGCTGCTCGCGTACCGCGAGGGCGTCGTCCTCCCCTTCCTGGCCCTCCAGACGCGCCTGGGGCGGAAGGCGCCGTCCCCGGCGGTGCTGGCCGAGGTGCCCGTCGCCTTCGTCGCCTTCGACCTCCTGGCCGCCGGGCCCGGCAACGGCGAGGCAGCCCCGCTCCTCGAGCTACCGCTGCGCGAGCGACGGGTCCGCCTGGAGGCGCTGGGACTGGCGGAGGCGGATCCGGCGCGCTTCGCCCTGAGCCTCCTCGCCACCGCCTCGTCCGCGGAGGACCTGGAGCGGATCTTCGTCGAGGCCCGCGGCCGCCGCAACGAGGGCCTGATGGTCAAGGACCCGGCCAGCACCTACTCGCCCGGCCGGCGGGGCTACGGGTGGCTGAAGATGAAGAAGGCGCTGGCCACGATCGACTGCGTCGTCGTCGGCGTCGAGGCCGGCCACGGCAAGCGGCACGGCGTGCTCTCCGACTACACGTTCGCCGTCCGCGACGAGGCCACCGGCGGCCTCGTCACGATCGGGAAGGCCTACTCGGGGCTGACGGACGCGGAGATCGCCGAACTCACCCGCTGGTTCGAGGACCACACGATCTCGCGCCACGGGCGCTACCGGGTGGTGGAGCCGACCCTCGTCGTGGAGGTCGCCTTCGACGTGATCATGCGATCGGCCCGCCACGCCTCGGGCTTCGCCCTGCGCTTCCCGCGGATCGCTCGCGTCCGCGACGACAAGCCCGTCGAGGAGATCGACACGCTCGCCACGGTCGCCCGCCTCTGGCACGAGCTCCAGGCCGGTGCCGAGCACCTCGTCACCCAGGCTGCGGCACGGGGCCTCCCGGGCGGCTGAGGCCCGGCGCGCACCGGGCGCGCCCGGCGACGCCTCGGTGCGCGACAGCGCCGCCATCGGCGAGATGGGCCCGGCCGCCCGTTCCACTCGGCATGCGGCGCCCCTAGACTGCCGCCATGACGATGCTCAACGAGTCGCCGATCCCGACGCGGGTGGTGCCGCTGACCTTGTACACGGAGCAGCTGATCGTCCGGGGCACCATCCCCACCCAGCAGCACCGCGTCACCGACATCCTCAACCAGGCGGGCGAACCCCACCTCGTGCTCGAGGAGGTCACCCTCGAGGAGTACGGGTCGAGCGAGGTCCCGGCTCGGGCCGAGTTCGCCCAGGTCACCCTCTCCTCGATCCTCTTCGCCGTCTCGCTGACCACGGTCGAGCCGATGCGCGAGCTGCGCACCCCGAAGGTGGCCGAGCGGGCGCTCATCTCGATCCCGCCCTTCAGCATCGTGGGGCACGTGCATCTCCTGCCGGAGCGGAGCCTGCGCGACAGCCTCTCCGACCTGCACGGCGCGTTCATCCCCATCACGGACGCCACGTTCTGGGCGGAGCGGCTGGGCGAAGCGCGCCAGAGCGTGGCCTTCATCGCCGTCAACCACGCCCGGGCGCAGGTCTTCGCGCCGTACCGCGAGCAGGACCCGTGGGCCGGGACGCCGCGACGCTCCGGCGGGGACGCCACGCCGCCGTCGGCCGTCTAGCTCTGCGGGAGGTCGGTCGGGGTCCCCGGGACCCCCTTGCCGCCGTAGAGAGCGTCGACCTCCGCCCGGACCTCCGCCAGCGAGCGACCCTCCGCGACGCGCTTCTTGGCCAGGAGCGCGGTGTCGACGCAGACGTCGCAGTACGAGGCGTGCTCTTCGAACGCAACCGCGCCGCCGGCCATCCGCGAGCGGAAGAAGCAGTCGAGGTTGCTGCGATGGGCCATCGCCGCGCAGCCGCAGTAGCAGGGCATCCACTGGATCACGTCGGGGCGCTCCAGGGCGTAGCGGTAGGCCTCCTGGACCATCGAGCTCGCGTGGCTCACGTAGTCGGGCCGGGCCGCCCAGGCCGCTTCGATGGCGGCCGCGTCGCCGGCCGGGGCGTGCATCGTGTCGCTGGCGGCCTCGGCGGCCGGGCTCATCGACGGCATCGCCGTCGCGCCGCCGCCGCAGGCGGCGAGCAGGCCGCCGGAGAGGGCCAGCAGGAGGACTGCGAAGGCGCCGCTGAAGGCCGAGAGGCGGGGCCTGGTTCTTCGGGGGACGCGCACGTGTCGTTCCTTCCTGCCGGCGTGCGTGCGCCGGCGCAGGGTCACGAGCCGGGAGGCCTCCCGGCGATGAGGGGCCAACGGACGCCCTCCGGCTTCTGGCCGGGCGTTCCCCCGCCGAGGAACGGCGAGGTCACGGGCAGCACCTTCTCGGAGTGGCAGCGGGCGCAGTAGACGGGCTGGTGGCAGTAGGCGCAGGACTGGTTGCCGGACTCCCGGATGACCTGGGCGTGGTTGGTCATCATCTCGTCGTGGTGCACGTTGACCGCGCCCGTCTTGTGGCAGTTGAGGCAGTAGTCGCGGGCATGGCACTCGCCACAGCTCTGGGAGCCCGGGTCGAGGGACGTGGCGACGTTCCGGTGGTTGAAGACGTAGAGCGGGTCGTCGTGCGTCCCCGGAGGCTCGCCCAGGGGCAGGCTCGCCACGGCCGTCCCGATCTGGGGGAAGGTGTGGCAGGTGTCGCAGGTGGAGGGGATGACCTCGTTCGTGATCGCCCCGTCCCTGACGAGGAAGTGGCCGCCGTCGTGGCAGCGGAAGCAGCCCGGGAAGTCCATGTGGCCGAGGAAGTCCGGGTACGACGCCGCGGTCACCTTCATGTCGGGGGTCGCGGTGAGGCGATAGAGGACCTTGATCCGGGCGACGGCCTCGTCGATCTCCGCGGCCCTGGAGGCCGCGACGTCGGGGAAGCGCAGCTCGTAGAAGCCCTTGAGCTTGTCCACCTCGGCGTCGGCCGCGGCCGCGTCCGGGAAGCTGGACCACAGGATCCGCATCCCCTCGCGCTTGATGAAGGGGAGGGCGGGATCGATCCGTCCCGCGGCGAGGTCGGCATCCAGGCTCACCCGCGGGTTCGGGATCGGGTGCCCGACCCGGTTGTGGCAGGAGATGCAGTCCATCCGGGCGTCCCGCTCGGTCGCCGTGACCCGGTCGATGTCGGGCTGGACGTCCTGGGCCACGCCGACCTGGTCCTGGGAGATGAACTCCTCGACCGTGCCGTCGTCCTGGGTCACGCGCACGTAGTCGATCTTCGAGGCGTCGTCCACGGGCGTCCGGAAGCGGACCTCGCGCAGGACGTGCCAGTGGACGCTGCGCCCGACGTCGAAGACGTCCCCTGACCCGGGCCGGATCATGAGCCCGACGAACTGGCGGGTGTTGGTCTCGTCCTCCGTGAAGGCGGTCCGGGTGATGAGGTTGGCCGTTGCCAGTCGCTCCAGGGAGTGACACCGCAGGCAGGTGTCCTCGACCGGGGGCAGGGCACTGTGGTCGGGCGGCGGCACCGGCTGGGGGTAGAGGCCGGTGATCACCTGGATCAGCTGCTTGGTCCCGTTGAGCTTGGCCTTGATCCAGCCGTCGATGCCCGGCTCCACGTGGCACTCGCCGCAGGTGACGTCGCGGTGGGGCCCGGCCTCGTAGGCGGCCAGCTCGGGGCCCATCTGGTGGCAGCGACCGCAGAAGTCGGCGGTCTCGGTCCAGTGGATGACCGAGACGCCGGTCCAGAGCGCGGCGAAGCCGAGGCCGCCGACGACGAGGAGGAGGGCGAAGATCCCCTTCCTGGATCGGGGGACGAGGACGCGGGCGAGCCGCGCTCCGAGGCCGCGCCGGGCGACGGTCGGCTCCGCTCCACCGGCCGGGGCCTCGCCGACCACGTTGTCGGCCGGGACCTCCCCGGCCGGCGCGGCCGCCGCCCCGGCCGCCGCCACGGCGGCGGTGTCGGGCGGCTCGGCGCCGGGGACGCGGGTTCCGGGCTCGCTCACGTGGTGGACTCCGTCAGCCGTCGACGAGCTGCTGGACCAGCTGCTCCATGTCGCCCGACGTCAGCCGGCCGATCCGCACGTCGCGGATCGTCCCGTCGCGCCCGACGAAGAAGTGGATCGGGATGCCGTAGGTCCGATAGAGGTCGGCGATCTTGCCCGAGGGGTCGGCCACCATGGGGAAGGTGAATCCGACCCGGCCGGCATAGTCGCGGACGGCCGTGGCGTCCTCGTCGATGAAGACGCCGAGGACGGCGAGGCCCTGCGCCCTGTACTTCGAGTAGGTTGCCTGGAGGTCGGTCGCCTCGGCGCGGCAGTCGGGGCACCAGCTGGCGCCGAAGGTCAGCCACGTCGGCTGGCCCTTGAGGGCCGCCATCGAGACCGCCGAGCCGTCGACCGCCGTCGCCTGGAAGTCCGGCGGGACGTCGCCCGTGCGCGGCGGCTCGCCGAGCTGGGCCGCCCCGGGAAGGAGCGTGACCCCGTCGTCGGCCGGCCGGTCGACGATCCAGGCGGCGACGCCGACGAGGGCCGCGGTCACGACCAGCACCAGGAGCGTCCGCAGCCGGCCGGCCGCGAGGCCCCGCGGCCGGGCCGCCGGCACCTGCACCGCATTCATGGCCGTCTCCCGTGCGAGGCCGGGCTCAGCCCAGGCCGCTGTAGCTGTGGAGCCCGCCGAAGAACAGGTTCCCGAAGTAGGTCAGGAGGGTGGCGCCGAAGCCCACCAGGAGGAGGATCGCCGCCTTGCGGCCGCGCCAGCCGCGGACGACCCGGGCGTGCAGGTAGGCGCCGTAGATCATCCAGGTCACCAGGGAGGCGGTCTCCTTGGGATCCCAGCCCCAGTAGCGGCCCCAGGCCACGTCGGCCCACAGGGCGCCCAGGATGATCACGAGGGTCAGGAAGGGGAAGCCGACGACGATCGCCCGGTAGCTGATCTCGTCGAGCACGGCCCGCTTGGGCAGGCCCCAGCGGCCCGTCTCCGGCTGGACGAGGTAGAGGAGCGCCGCCGCGAAGGCGATCGTGAACGAGCCGTAGGCGACGATGGCCGTCGCGACGTGGACGGTCAGCAGGAGGTTGTTCTGGAGGGCCGGGACGAGCGGCTCGATGGTGGCCGGGACGGTGGCCGCGTAGGCGAGCAGGGCCAGGGCGACCGGGAGGGCGAGCAGGCCCAGCACGCGCTGGTGGTACTTGCGCTCGAACCAGTAGTAGGCGCCGAGGATCCCGAAGGCGAAGGCGATCGAAAACTCGTACATGTTGGAGAAGGGGCCGTGGCCCGTGGCGATCGCCCGGAAGACCAGGCTCGCGCCGACGAGGAGGAAGCCCAGCCACCCCAGCAGCGAGGCGTAGTGCCCGATGGAGGCCGTGCGCGGCCCGCTGATGATGCCGACCCGACCGGTGGTCATCGGGGCCCCGGCGGCCGCGAGGCGCGCCGCCCGCAACCCCGAGAGGGAGTAGAAGACATACCCCAGGAGGGCCAGGAACGTGCTCAGCGTCCCGGCGACGAAGGCGTACTCGGCCATCTTGCCCATGGTTCCGCGCTCCCTAGCTCCGCGCCGCGGCCGTGATGGCCTGGCGCACATCCGTGACGATGGTGGTGAACTCGGTGTCGAAGGCGCTGTCCCGCCGCCCGACGGCGGCGATGGAGAGGGCGCTTCCCCCGTCCGGTCGCGCCTCGAGGCGACCCCAGATGCGCCGGTTCGGCACGTACAGCCGGATCGCGAACCCGACGACCAGGAGGAAGCAGCCCAGCCACACGAGCGGCGTCCCCGGGTCGTTGGCGACGCTGAGGCCGGTGTACTTCGACTCGCGGTCGAAGGTGAAGGTCAGGCCCTCGATCGTCGTCGGCGTGCCCTGGTCGATCGTCTTCTGGACGACCGGGTCGCCCGTGTCGCCCTCGTAGAGCTCGACGGCCACCTGGCCCGGCTTGACGTCGGGGTCGCCGGGGCCGGTGGTGGCCACGATCCAGGCGGTCAGGTTCTGTCCGGCCAGGGTGAACGTGCCGACCTTGTTGCCCCCGTCGTTGGCGGTCCAGGCCAGGGGCACACCCTCGGAGAAGAGGGTCGCGCCGGCGGCGTCCTTCACGGTCACCACCGCGGCCGGGCCGAAGAAGGCCTGGTAGAAGGAGATGCCCTCGTAGCGGAGCGGCTCGTTGACCCGCACCAGCTGCTGAGCGACCACCTGGCCGTCGCGCCTGACCGTGACGTCGCTGACGTAGTCGAGGGGGGCGCCGGTGGCCGGGCTGTAGGTGTCCTTGAAAGAGTTCAGGGTGATCGTCGCGCCGTCCTTCGTCGGGATCGCCTCCGTCGCGCCCTCGGCCACCATGAACTGCGAGTCGCGAAAGCCGAGCATCGACCCGACCATCGCGCCGGCCAGGATCACGACGACGCTGAAGTGGGCGACGAGGCCGCCCCACGGCGCCCAGCGGTTGCGGTCGAAGTAGAGGTGAACGCTGCCGTCCTCCTCGACGAGGGTCCGGTAGTGGTGGCGCGAGAAGACGGCCCGGACCGCGGGCAGGATCTCGGCCGGCGCCCGGTGGAAGGCCATCGCCTCGTGCTGGGGCGCGTGCTCGAAGAACGAGGGCCCCACGTTCACGTGCGGCTTCGTCATCGTCCGCCACGTGCCGGGGATGCGGTGGACCGTGCAGGCGACGAGGGAGGCCGCCAGCAGCGCGCCCAGGGCCCGCAGCCAGATCGAGGTGAAGATCGTGAAGACCTGGAGGCGGTCCATGACGTCCGTCCAGCCGCCGAAGCGGGGCCGGATGCCGGCCAGCCAGTCGGCCCTCGCGGCCGGGTCCTCCATCACGCCCGCCGGGGCCTGGATGACCAGCGTGCCCACGAGGGTGAGGGCGGCGAAGGCCAGCATGACGACCAGGGCCAGCTTCATCGAGGTGAGGACGTGCCACAGCGTCTCGAGCGCCGAGTCGACGCTCCCCGCGCGCTCGGCCGCCGCGGCGGCGTCGGGCATCGGGGCCTGGCCGCCGGCGAGCTTCTGGGTTCCGGTGGTATGCGTCATTCGTGCGCCTCCGTCAGCCGCCGAGCGGCGCGGAGAGCGCCGCGAGACGCGCGAGCAGGTTGGTGACCATCAGGGCGCCGAGGCCGACGAGCATCGCCCCGCTCGCGAGCGAGACGGCGCGGTGGTGGCGGCCGATCCAGCTGAGCTTGCGGGCGACCCACGTCGCGCCCATGGCGACGGCGAGGAATGGCACGGCCAGGCCGGCCGCGTAGGCGAGGAGGAGGACCGTGCCCTGGGCGACGCTCTCGGTGGACGAGGCGAGGCCGATGATCCCGCCGAGGATCGGCCCGATGCAGGGGCTCCAGCCGGCGGCGAAGACGACGCCGAAGAGGAGCGACCGGCCGTAGCCGGGGATCGCGAAGCCGGTCCCGACCCCTCCGCCACCCGTGCCCCCCAGGGCGACCGTCCCGCCGCCCACGGCTGCGCCGCCGAACACCGGCAGGGGGCGCGTGTCGCGCCAGAGGGCCCGCAGGTTGATCACCCCGGCGACCTGGAGGCCGAGGACGATGAGGACCACCCCGCCGGCCTGGCGGAGGTACTTCGCGTTGTCGGCCAGGGCGTAGCCGATCGCCCCGATCGAGGCCCAGAAGGCCACGAACACGAGGGTGAAGCCGGTCACGAAGGCGAGTCCGTGGAAGAGGCTCCGACGGCGGTCCGCCGCGCCCGTGGCACCCACCATGTACCCGACGTAGGCCGGGACGAGGGGCAGGCAGCACGGCGAGGCGAAGGAGACGACGCCGGCCAGGAAGGCCACGAGGAGGCCGATCCCGGCCCCGACGGTCATGGCCGGGGGCTCCCCGACGCAGCCGGCGTGGCGGGGGCGGATGGTGCCGGCGTGGCTGCCGAGGACGGCGCCGGCGACGGCGAGCCGGCGGGGGCCGCGGAGGGGGAGGCCGGCGCGAAGCTGGCCAGGGCGTCGAGGTGGGCCTTCACCGTCGAGGCGATGTCGCTGTCCGGGGCGAGCTCGACGACGCGCGTCCACTCGCGCTGGACCCCGGCCATGTCGGCCGGCTGGCGGTTCAGGTAGAGGAAGCCGAGGTCGTAGTGGGCCTCGACGTTGTTCTCGTCGATCGTCACCGCCTGCTTCCAGGCCGTTTCGGCCGTGGCCAGGTCACCCTGGTTGAAGGCGCTGGCGCCGAGGGCGAGGAAGCTGCGGACGTTGCTGGGCTCGATCGCGGTGACCTTTGCGAACCAGTCGCCGGCGGTCTGGTAGTCGCCCGTCTTGTAGTACTCGTCGCCGAGGGACATGAGCGCGTCGGCGTCCTTCGGGTTGGCCTGGATCTTCTCCATGAGGGCCGCGACGGCCGCCTGGTCGAGGACCGGCGTGCTGGCGGCGGCGCCGGGGTTGGGCGTGCCGCCCGTGCCGATCCCGGCTGCGCTCGTGCCGCCGGCGTTGAAGCCGAGGACGGCGACGATCCCGATGGCCGCCACCGTGGCGCCGACGAGGGCGAGGTTGCGGAAGACCGGCGAGGCCAGCAGCCCCATGAGCCGGCCGGGGCGGGCGACGCCGCTCGCTGCCGCCGTCGAGGCAGCCCGCTGGGCGGCGGTGCCCACGACCTCTCGGTGGGCGGTCGGGTCCACTTCGGCGAGGAGGGCGTCGATCTCGTCGTCGCTGACGATCCGGCGGCCGTCCTCGTCGAGGCGTGGCGCCGTGGTCGCCGGCGCAGCCGCCGGGCCCACCGTCGCGGCAGGGGGGACCGCGACGGGGGCCGGGGCTGCGGGAACCCGGCGAGCCGGAGGTGTCGCCGGCTCGCCGGGTTGGACGGCCGGTCGCGCACCCGCCCCGACGAGGGCGACGGCGCGGGCGAGCGCGGCCGGGTCCGTGAGAAGTGCGTACGCCTCGTCGGCGCCGGAGGCCTGCACGCGGGCCCAGGCCCGCAGGCTGCGCGGCGCCGCTGCGAGAAACGCGGCCACCGCCTCGTGGGCGGCGCTCACGTCCTCGGTCGTGGCGGACAGGTCGAGCCCGAGGCGGGCCAGGAGCTCCCGCTCGAGCTTCTCGGGGCTCATCGCCCTCGTGGCGGCCGGCGCGCTCATCGAGCCGCTCCCGCCGGGCGCGCCCACCGGGCGCGGTCTGCTGCTCCGTGCATCTCCGTTGCCCTCGTTGATCGGCCGGGTCCATGCCCAGGTCGTGACACCTGCCCCGAAGTGTCGCGGCGAGGCCCGCCGCAGCCCATCCGCCGGGCGGCACAAATGCGCAGGCACGCACATGCTCGGGAGATAGGGCTGGCCTCCACGGGCTATGCCGATCGATAGAGGGGCCGGCGGCGCCGGGGCCCCCGCCTACGGTGGCGGCGTCCCGGCCGGGGCCGCACCCCGAACACCGGATCGGGCCGTGGCCGCTCTCACGAGCCCGCTCCCGGGACGGCGCTCAGTACCCCTTGGCCGCGTGGTCCTTGCCGTGGCAGGTGAGGGTGCAGGACCCCCCGCCGGCCCCGTCGGACGCCCAGCTGAGGGTGCCGCCGAGCGGCTCCACGTTCGGGGCGAAGTTGACCAGGCGGGCGTTGGCACGGTCGCCCACCTGGTAGGCGAGCGCCGTGCCGTGGACCCGGAAGTGGCACTCGGCGCAGATCGCGTTCCCCTGGCCCGCTCCTGGCGTGTCGATGTCGGTGCCGCCGTCGCCCTTGCCGGCCAGCTCGGTGAGGTGCTCCGAGTGGAGCCTGAAGTTGGTGGCGGACGACGCCTCGCTGACGAACCCCTCCTCGGCGTGGCAGACCAGGCAGAGTGCCGAATCCGCAGCCGCATAGGCCTCACCCGAGGCCTTCAGGACACGGTCTCGGTAGGCCTGGATCAGGAGCCCCCGGTACTGGCTGGAGTGGGGAGCCAGGTCCGAGCCCGCCGCCGGCGGGGTCGTGGCGTCGTACCTTCGCGGGTCGCCGTGGCAGTTGACGCAGCGGATCGTGCTGCCCGTCGTGAAGCTCCACTGCTTGTACGGAGAGGTCCCGCCCAGGCTCAGAGCCATCGCCGCCGTC
Organism: uncultured Chloroflexia bacterium; assembly: GCA_963821235.1. Taxonomy (GTDB): domain Bacteria; phylum Chloroflexota; class Limnocylindria; order Limnocylindrales; family CSP1-4; genus CTSoil-043. The sequence continues at coordinate 311,971 of CAWGCS010000001.1, read as the reverse complement.
GTGTTCCGGCCGGGCGCCTCGATCGGGTGATAGGAGGCGTTGGCCGGGTTCAGCTCGATCGCCTTGTCGAGCGCGTAGCGCGACGGCGGCTGGCCGGCGTTGGAGTCGAGGCTCGTGAACCCGGAGTGGCAGCTCAGGCAGAGCTCGTACTCCCGCGTCGGCTGATGCCCGAACGTGCCGTCCTGGAGCGCATACGTCGGCGCGGTGCCGGCCGGCCCGTTCGTCACCGTCACCCCGGCGACGGTCGATTGCGCGCCCGCGACCGTCCAGCCGGTCGTCGTCTGCGTCGCGTCGGTCGCGGTCGCGTTGTGGGCGTTGTGGCAGCTCGCGCACTCGAGGGTCTCGTCGGAGGCGACGTCGTGCCGGTAGAACGCGCGGGCGACCGGATCGTTGGCCGGCACGACCACGTCCGCGTACTGCGCCTGGACGTTGAGGTTCGAGCCGGTGCCGTCGTGGCAGGCGAAGCAGAGCGCCTCCTGGGGGGCGTCCTTCGAGAGCAGGTAGCCGTTCCGTGCGGAGTGTGAGGGATGGCAGGCGGCACAGGTGTCCGAGACGAGCGACGTGTCGGGCAGGTGGGGCGACGTGAACGGGGCGAAGAGGGGGCCCTGCGCCTCGGGGGCGGCGGGCACGGCCACCGCGAGGCGATAGGCGGGCGTCCCCGCGCGATCCGGCCAGGTCGCGGCGATCACGTCGGGCGTGACGAGGGGGAAGTCGACGTCGCCGATGCCGCCCGCGTTGGAGGGCCGGACGTCGACCGGCGGGCCGACCGGCACGCCGGCCTGCTGGCCCGGCGTCAGCTCCACGCGCGGCGTCGCCTCGCTGATCGCGCTCGCGCTCGTCGCGCTGGCGATCGCCCGCCCGTCGTCGGTCAGGCGAAGCTCGAACCAGAGGCCGAGGGGCAGGTCGATCGAGGCGCGGACGGTGAACTCGACCTCGGTGTAGGAGTCTCCCGGGACCACGATCGTGGTCGCCCCGGCCCGGCCCATTACCCGGCGGCCCGGTGCCGGCGCCTGGGTGTCGTCGTCGGTGTCGTCGATGGAGATCTCGGACGCGTGGATCGGCTCCTGGGCCGGCCCCGGCAGGGTCCCGCTGCCCGAGCCGGTCCTGCGCCACTCCGCGGCGACGTAGAAGGGGACGTCGACCACCGAATCGCCGAGGGGGACGTCCGCGTAGGTCCCGATCCCGCCGAGGCGATACTGGAGGCGCGGCACGAGGCCGGCCGCGGGGAGGTCGGCATTGCGGACCTGGAAGCGGACGCGGAAGGCGTCGAAGCGGAGGACGCCGGTGAGGTCCGCGTCGGGCGCCAGGTAGGTCGGGACCTGGGTGACGGGCTCGACCCGGGCGAAGACCGCGTGCTCGACCACCAGGACCGGCGCCACGAGGACGGTGAGCGAGTCGATGGCGGCGACGCCGCCGAGGTGCTCCAGCCTGGCCCCGACCGTCGCCCGGAAGGCGGGCTCGCCGGCCGGCGAGCGGACGGGCGCCCGGAGGCGCGGCGCGACGACGACCCGGGCCCCGGCGGTGAGGTTGCCGCGAGGCCATTCGATCGTGCGGGCCGTCACGTCGACGGCTCCCCCGTCGGGATCGACCACGGTCCAGCCGGCCGGCAGCTCCGCCACGAGGAGGACGCTCCGCGCCGCCGTCTCGACCCGGGCGGCGAGGGTCACGTCCAGCGCGTCGCCGGGGTCGATCCGGTGGCGCCCGCCCGACGGGGCGTTCGAGGTGAGGGTGACCGAACCCCGGACGGGCGTAGGGGTCGGGGAGGGCGAGGGCTCGGCGGACGGCTCCGCCGTCGGCTCTGGCGTCGGATCCGACGTTGGGTCAGGCGTCGGGGCGGCCGTCGGATCGGGGCTGGGATCGACGGACGGCAGCGGGTCGGGAGTGGCCGTCGGATCGGGCGTCGGCGCGGCCGTCGGATCCGGCGTGGGATCGGGCGTCGGCGCGGCCGTCGGATCGGGCGTCGGCGCGGCCGTCGGATCGGGCGTCGGCGCGGCCGTCGGATCGGGCGTCGGCGCGGCCGTCGGATCGGGCGCGGGCGTCGGCGACTCGGAGGGCGCGGGCGTGGGATCGATGGCGCCGACGGGAGGCACCGCCGGGGTGAAGGCCAGGACGGCCGCCAACGCCACGAGCGCCACTCCGAAGACGGAGCGGGCCCGGTAGGCGGTGCGGCGGTCAGGGGTCATGACGAGTCGAGAGTCCTGGTGGTGTTCCGGCGGCTGCGCGGAGGCCGCCGCCGGAACCGAGCATGGCCCCGATCAGGGGGCACCGGGGGCCGGGGACGGGCCGACGTACTGGCCCGTGGCGACCGTGTGGGTCGGGTCGTGGCAGAGCTGGCAGGTGCCGCGGTTGTCGACCTTCAGGAGCCGGCTGTCGCCGGTGAGGCCGACGGGATCCGCGGCGGTCGGGACCGTGTAGGTCCTCGACGTGCCATCCGGGAACGGCTGCGAGGCGGAGAACGGGCCGCTCATCCGGGCGTTCGAGCCATGAGCGACGTGGCACGTCGTGCAGGCCTGGTTCGCCACGGTCTGGTGCCGGTACATGTAGGTGTCGTCGCCGGAGGGCGCGTAGGCGGCCGTGGAGTAGTACCTGGTGTGGCAGGCCGTGCACCATGCCGTGATCTCGGTGTTGAAGGTGGCCGGAAGCCCGTTCGGCGCGTCGTCGGCTCCGCTGGAGCTGTTCCACGGGACGCGGACGTGCCAGTAGTCGCCGGAGGTCGGGGGATAGGTGACCTCGCTCGCGTTGAGCAGGTAGGACGGGCCCTTGACCTGGATGACGGTGTAGTTGCGGGCGTCACCGACGGGTGGCAGCGCGGCATCGGTCACGGTCGCGCCCGGCGCTGTCGCCGGGCTGAACGTGCCGCTCGTCGCCGTCGGGTTCGGGACGGGGTTCAGGATCCGGTACTGGCCGTTGCCGTGCGGGTTGTGGCACGACGCGCAGCCCATCGTGACGATCGGGCCCGGGCCGCTGTTCACGGCGCCGTTGCCCCAGGCCACCTCGGGCGCGCTCAGGGCGTTCTCGGGGAGGTTGAGGTGGGCGGAGGTCACGTCCTGCGGCTCGCCGACGCCGACCTTGGCCCATTGCCGGTAGGCGAACACGGACTGCAGGATCCGGGCCGGGTTGGCCGAGTCGATGCGGGCCTGGACGAAGCCGCCGCTGCGGAGGGCGCCCAGCTGGGTGCCTCCCCGGACGACGCCGGTCGTCCCGATCGCGTACTGGACCCCGGTCATGACGTCGGTGGTGGCCCCGGTGCCGGTGGCACCGTGGCAGGTGAGGCAGAGCGCCTCCTCCGTGGAGGCGCTGAGGAGCATCTCGCCCTGGGCGGTGTGGGCCCTGTGGCAGCCGGCGCACGAGTCGGCCGTCAGCGTGCTGAAGCCCGAGTTCGCGTCCTTGACATGGGGTCCGCCGTCCGCCAGCGCCGGGAGCGCGGCCAGGAGCAGCCAGGCGACGGTGAGGACGGGGGCCGCGACGAGCGAGAGCGCGGCGAACCTCCCGATCCCGTCGGGGATCCGGAGGCGAGCGGCGGGGATGCCCTTCATTCGCGTCATGTGGTGCTCGCGCTAGCGGTGGAGGGAGGCGGTGGCCGCCGCGGACGGCGGCCAACCGGCTCCCCTGGGTTACGGAACGTACGGAGCCGGGTTGGGTCCCTGGAGGACGCCCGGCGTCGTCGTGCCCGTCGGGTCGTGGCAGGCCTGGCAGGTGCCACGGTTGTCGATCTTGAGGAGGCGGCTCGACGCTGCCGTCGTGCCGTCCGGATAGGGGAACGTGCTGGAGAAGTCGCCGGTCATCTGCGCGTTCGAGCCATGCGCGACGTGGCACGTCGTGCACGGCTTGTTCGACGTGTTCGAATGCCGGTACTTGAAGATGGCGTCACCGCTGTCCACCTTGTAGGGGGTGGTGCCGGTGGCCAGGTAGCGGCTGTGGCACGTGGAGCACCACGTGTTGATCTGGCCGTTGAAGGTCGACGCAAGGCCGTTCGGGGCGTCGTTGGCCGTCAGGCCGCTCGATGCGCCGACGGTCGTGTACGAGACCTGCGGATCCCACGGGACGGACCGATGGAGGTAGTCCCCCATCGTGTTCGAGTAGCCTGCGAGGCCCTCGACGTCGCTCGCGAGGAGCGTGCCGGTGCCGCCCATGGTCTGGATGACGGTGTAGTTGCGGGTGTCGCCCGCGCCGGGCAGGGCAGCGTCGGTGACCGGCGCGCCCGGTGCGACCGCTGCGGTGAATGTGCCGACGGTGGCCGTCGGGTTCGGGATCGGGTTGAGGATGCGGTAGCTGCCGTTCCCGTGCGGGTTGTGGCAGGTCGCGCAGCCCATCTCGACCGTCGGACCGGCGCCCGCGTTCAGGGCACCGTTGCCCCAGGCCTTGCCGGTCGCGGTCACGCCCGTCGCGCCCACCAGCTTCAGGTGAGCGGACGTCACCGCCTGGCCATCGGACCGGACGGAGACCTTGGTGCGGAACGACACGTCCGTCGCGGTTCGGAGATAGCCGATCCGCGACGGGCTCGCGCTCTCGATGCGGGCCTCGACGAAGCCGCCGCCGCGGAGGGCGCCCAGGACGACGTTGTCGGCCGGGGTGCCGTCGTTGGCGGAGGCGTACTGGACGCCGAGCTCGACGTTGGTCGCGGCGCCGGTTCCGGTCGCACCGTGGCACGAGAGGCAGAGCGCCTCTTCGTCGGCGGCCGCGAGGAGCATTGGCCCCTGGGCAGTGTGAGCCCGGTGACAGCCGGCGCAACCGTCGGCCGTGAGGGTCGACGAGCCGCTGTTGTTCGCTGCCACGTGGGGTCCACCGTCCGCCAGGGCCGGGATCGCGGCAAGGAACAGCCAGAGCGCGGCCCCTGCGAGCAGGAGTGTCCATCGCCTCACTGTCCTCACCTCCTTTCTCTGACTCTGCGGGTGGGAATTGGATGGGCCGCCACGGTCGGCGGCAAGCGTCACTCCGGCGTCACCTCCCTCAATGTCCTCCAGGAGCCTCAGTAGCTCCAGATCTGCACGCGGTCGTTGAACGTGTCGGCCACGTACACGCGTCCGCGCGCGTCGATCGCGACGCTGTTGGGGTACTCGAACATCCCGTCCGAGACCCCCTCGCCCCCCACGTAGCCCAGGTAGTCGAGGCGGCGCTCGTCGCCGCCGGGGGCCCGGTAGACGAAGACACCCTGGCCGGTGGAGTCGGCGACGAAGACGCGGCCGCTGCCGTCCACGGCGAGGCCGCGCGGCAACCCGAGGTTGCCCTGGCCGGAGCCCCGCCCGATCTGGGCGCGGATCTGGCCGTCGGTGCCGAACATGAGGAGGCGGCCGTTGTTGCTGTCGGAGACGTAGACGTTCCCCGCGCCGTCGACGGCCACGCCGTTCGGGAAGGAGAGCTTGCTGCTCTCGCCGAGCGTGCGGACCACGGTCGCCGTCCGGTCGATGACGAGGATCTTCTGGAAGGGGCCGGAGAGGTCCGTCACGTACAGGCTGCCCTTGGCGTCGAAGGCGAGCCCCAGGGGCTGCCAGCCGTCCCGCGGCTGGGCGAGGGTGAAGGTGCGCTGGAAGGCGCCGTCCCGGTCGTAGACGTAGATCGACCCGGCGAGGCGATCGCTGACGTAGACCTCGCTCGTCAGCGGGTCGACCGCCAGGTAGACCGGGGCGTGATCGGTGCCCGTCGATTCGGGCGGCGCCATCGTGGCGAGCTGGTTGCCGGAAGCGTCGAAGACGAGGCTGACCCGGTTGCCTTCGGACTGGGAGACGTAGATCCGGTCGCCCGACGGGCTGACTGCCACGCCGGCGGGTCGCTGGGCGCCGTAGACGGCCGTCGCGTACGTCGGCACCTCCGTCTGGGGGATCCCAGGGATCGGCAGCGGGTTGATCGGCTGGCGGAAGACGAGGTACCAGATCGCGATCGTGGTCAGGGCGGCCAGCAGGCCGAGGAGCACGAGGAGGACGACCGCCTTGCGGCGGCGTCCCGGGCGGGGCCGCCCCTGCGGCTCGTCCTCGGCGGCGATCGGGACCTCATCGGCCGCGGTGGCGCCGGCACCGACGGCCGTCGGCGGCACAGGCAGGCCGTCCGCGGTGATCTCGGCAGTCATCAGTTGCTCCCTCCGGCCGGCGCGGCGGGCGTCGGCAGGGCCGGCAGCGGCGACCCGATGTCGCCGGCGCCGACGCGGCTCATCCCGAGGCGGGCTGCGGCGTTGTCGGGGCTTGCCGCCAGGGCCCTGCCGTACCACTCGGCCGCGGCAGCGGTCTCGCCCCGGGTCTCGTGGAGGAGGCCCAGCCCGATGGCCGCGTCGACCGCCGCGTCGCCGTCGGCGACCGCCAGGAGGCGCGGCTCGGCGAGGTCCGGCTTGCCGGCGGCGAGGTCGGCCATCGCACCGGCCCATTCGGCCAGGGCGGCCTTGCCGGCCTTGGCGAACCCCTCGGCGAGCGCCGTGTACGGCTCGCTCCAGCCGATCGGCACGTAGGCGACGGCGGCCCGGAGGGCGGCCTCCGCCTCGTCCGTCTCGCCCGTCGCGACGTAGGCGGTCCCGATCAGGTAGAGCGCGTCCGCGTCCGAGCGCCGGATCGCGAGGGCCTTCTCGAGGAACGGGATCGCCTCGGCCGGCCTGCCCTGCTGCATGGCGATCGAGCCGAGGCTGTAGTACGAGGCCTGGAGCATCGGGTCGACGTTCGCCATCTCCCCGTCCCTGGCGATGTCGACGACGGCCTGGTAGTCCTTCGCCGCGTCGTCGAGGCGGCCGAGGCCGACGTAGGCGCCCGCGCGACCGTACCTGGCGAGCTCGTCGGCCTTGCCGGTCGCGACGATCGCGTCGTACTGGACCAGGGCGTCCTCGTAGCGGCCCTTGGCGACGTACGTGTCCGCGAGCTGCCCGCGCGCGGCGACGTCGTCCGGCTTGTCGCGGACCGCCGCCTCGAGCGCCGCGAGGCGCTGATCGACGATCGGGGTGGTGGCCGGACGCCAGCGGTCCAGCGCGTAGAACGCGACGAACGCGATCGTGCCGAGGACGAGGAGCAGCAGCACCCGCCGGATCCAGCGGTTGAGCTGCCTGTCGTCCATCTTCGTCGGGGACGTGACCCGGAACATGTGCGACACCTGCTGTAACGGGACGCGGGTGCGCCGTCGGCACACCTGACCGGGTGCAATGGTCGGCTGCGCGTGTGCTCGTTCCTATCCGCCGGGGGGTAGAAGATGGATACAGGCGGACGCCCGTGACCGCTGCGGGGGCATGTATCGGCTGGACCAGCCGCGCCGGGCGACCAGCGGGGTGCGGGACCCCGGGTCAGGCGTCGGGGCGCGGCGTCGAGAAGTCGGCCGGGACCTCCAGCTCGATCGCGCCGTCGGTCTGGCGAACGCTGAACCGGTCGAGGGGCCGCGGCGGCGGTCCGGAGACCACCGAGCCGTCGAGGGCGAAGAAGCCCTCGTGGCACAGGCAGGCGAAGCAGTCGTCCGTGGACCAGTCGTAGGCGCACTGGGCGTGGGTGCAGCGCGGATCGAAGGCCACGAGGTCGCCGCCGCTGCGCTGCACCAGCCACGCCGAGCCCGCGACCGCGGTGCCGCTCACGGTACCGGCGAAGCGGACCGGAACCGGCTGGTCGGGTGTCAGCGTCGTCGGGTCCACGTCGGCGGGCACCCAGCCGCGGGGTGCCGTTGCGGCGCTGGCGCCACAGGCCTCGACGAGGACCGCCCCGGCCACGGACGTGCCGATGACGGCGAGCGCACGCCGCCGGCCGATCGGCGCGGCCAGGGCGGAGCGGAGAGCGCGGGATCCGGCGCGGTCGTCCATCCGTTGCTCCTATGTCAAGCCGCGACGGCCAGGGGCGTCACCCGGGCTGCCTCGTCGGCTCGCAGGCGCCGGAACACCTCGTCGCTGATCCTCCTCCGCAGCGCCCGGATGGCCTCGGTCTTCGTGTCGCCGACGGCCCGTCGGTGCTCAAGGTAGGCCCGGCCGCGCTCGTCGATCCGCATCTGGGTGATGGCGATCCGGTGAAGGGCGAGGTTGAGCTGTCGGTTGCCGCCCCGTGAAAGGCGGAACCGGGTGACGTTGCCCGACCAGACCGGGACGGGGGCACTGCCGTTGTGGCGGGCGAAGGCCTCCTTGGAGCGGAAGCGGCGCATGCCCGCCGTCTCGCCCACGATCTTGCCCGCGGTCAGCGGACCGCAGCCCGGCAGGGCGAGCAGGGTCGGGGCGAGGGCCGCGACCAAGGTCTCGACCTCGCGCTCGAGCGGCCGGATCGCCGCCGTCAGGTCGCGCACCCGGCCGAGGAGGTCGCGGGCCAGGCGCGCGGCAGGCTCGGTGCGGCCGGCCAGCCGGCCCTCGAGATCCGCCAGGACGACCGCCCGGTCGAGCGATCGGGGACCGGGCTCCGCGATGCCGAGGTCGAGCAGGTGCCAGCGCAACCGCTGCATGTGCCGGGTGCGCTCGGCGACGAGGTCCTCGCGGTGATCGACGAGCAGCCGGAGCGCGCGCTCGGGGCCGTCGAGCGTGGCGACCGGGAGGCCGGGCTCGCGCAGCGCGGCCTGGGCGACGGCGAGGGCATCGATCGGGTCGCTCTTGCCGGGCTCACGCACCGAGCGCCGGACGCCGGCCATGAGCTTGGGCGGGACCCGGACGACCGCCTCGCCCGAGCGGAGCAGGTCGACCTCGAGCCGGCGGCTCAGGTGCCGGCAGTCCTCGAGAGCCCAGCGCCGGCCAGGGAAGCGCGCCGCCCAGCGGCGGAGCTCGAGGTGCCCGTCCGGGGTTGCCGGGATCGTCAGCTCGCCGAGCTTGCGGCCGGTCTCGCTGACGGCCACGACCGTGTGCCAGCGCTTGTGCAGGTCGGCACCGAGGATCACCATGTCCACCGTCTCCTCCTCGTGTGAGGTGACCGAGGACCGGTCGGCGGACACGGCTGAGTTGGGGCGCAGCCACGCTCCTATCAAGTCACGCCGGCCGGTCTGTCGTGTCTCCCGGCCGGCACAACGCATGGAAGCCACACCTTGCGGGTGGGCAAGGAGCGCAGGAGCCAAGCCGGAAGACGCAACAGACGATGACACTCACCGGATCGTAGCCCGGAGCGGGACCCGGTGGGAGAACCCTCAGCCGGCGACCGAGGGGGCCGGGAGTCGACGCCGATCGCCCAGGCAGGCGCCGACGATCCGGTCGATCAGGGAGTCCGGGTCCGATTCGATGACCTCGCGGCGGATCGTCCAGGCCTGCGAGGTGCTGATGCTCACGTCGACGATCGCCCGGCAGCGGCTGCCCCGCAGGACGTCGAGGAGGCCCACAGGCCCGCCCTCCTCCAGGATCACGACATCGGCATCGGCGGCCACGGCCCGCTCCATCGCGTCGGCGTCGCCCATGGCGATCCGCTCCACCACGAGGTCCGGCACCGAGGCCATGAGGGCGCTGAGCCCCTCACCGAGGAGCGGGTGGTCGTAGAGCACGAGGACCCGGATGGGGTCCGACATGGGTCGGCTCCTGCGATGGGCGAGCCCCTGCTGGTCTCGCCGGCGGCGATCGTACGGAGCGGGACGCCGCCACCGCCATCCGCCCGAGGGCACAATTCACGGGCCATCCGGTCTATCGATCGGCACCGAACGGCCCGGAGTCAGTCCCCGGGCGACACATCCGCAGGGCGCCGGCCGATCCGCCCCGGGCGCCTGTCGGACCCTCGCTCAGGGGCGCTCGGGGCCCGGCGGGCGCGTCGTGCCCAGGCCCTGGGCGACCGTGTACGCCGCCGCCTGCGTCCGGTTCGTCAGGTGGAGCTTCTCCAGGGCGTTGTGGACGTGGTTCTTGACGGTGCCCTCGGTGATCGTCAGGTGGTTGGCGATCTCCTTGTTGGAGAGGCCGCCGGCCACCAGCTGGAGGATCTCCGTCTCGCGCCGGGTGAGGGCGGTCTCGCCGTCGGCGGCGATCGCCGCCGGGTGCGGCCGGGGTCCCTCGCGGAGCGCGTCGAGCAGCTTGTGGGCGATCGCCGGGGCGATCGGCGCCTCGCCGCGGATCACCCCGCGGAGGTCCTCGAAGAGAGCCTCGGGGCGGATGTTCTTGAGCAGGTAGCCGTTCGCGCCGGCGCGGATCGCGTCGAAGAGGTCGTCGTCGTCCTCGGAGATCGTGAGCATCACGATCTTCGTGGCGAAGCCGGCGCCCCGGATTGCGCGGACCCCGTCCACGCCCCCCGCCAGCGGCATGTTCACGTCCATCAGGACGATGTCGGGCGAGACGTCGCGGACCCGGTCGAGCGCCTCGATGCCGTTGTCAGCCTCGCCGACCACGGTCATGTCCAGCTGGGCGTTGACGAGGCCGGCGAGCGCCTTCCGGAAGAGCGGCTGGTCGTCAACCAGCAGGACGCGCAGCGTCGGGGGCGTGTGCGGCACGCATCTCCTCCTGCAGGAGCTGGACCTCCACCCGGGTCCCGGCTCCGGGCGCAGTATGCACGGCAAGGGTGCCACCGACCTGCTCGACGCGCTCGCGCATCGAGGCGAGGCCGAAGCCGTGGTCGAGCGCCTCCTCCAGCCGGCCGGGGTCGAAGCCGCTGCCGTCGTCCTCGACGGCGAGGGCAACGACGCCCTGCTCCGCGACCAGGCTGACCGTGACCCGCCGCGCCCCGGAGTGCTTGCGGACGTTGGTCAGCGCCTCCTGGACCACCCGCAGGAGCTGGACCTCGCTGCGCGGCGTCAGCGCGCGCCGTGCCGTGCCGTCGCAATGGAGCGTCGCCTGGATGCCCGTCTGGCGGCTGTACTTGCGGAGGTACTCCCCGAGGGCGCCCTCCAGGCCGTCCGCCGCCGTGATCGACTCGCGCAGGCCGAGGATCGCCTCCCGAACGTCGCGGTAGGCCTCGTCGGCGAGGTCGGCGAGGTCCGTGATCTCGCTGGCCACGCCGTTGCCGGGCGCGTCCCGCACCTCGGGCTCAAGGCTCCGCAGGCGGAGGTGGATGACACCGAGCACCTGGGCCAGGCTGTCGTGCAGCTCCCGGGCGATGCGGTCCCGCTCGGCGACGATCGTGTACTGCTGCTCCGCCTCGCGGAGGCGAGCCGTGCCCACGGCGACCGCGGCAAGGTCGGCCAGCGCCCCGAGGAGCGCGCTCTCTCGCTCCGAGAAGGCGATGCCGCTCGTCCGCATGACGCACAGCTCGCCGAGGAAGCCGTCGGCGCCCCGGAGGGGCCGGGCCATCATCACGGCCGACGGCCCGTCGTGCTGGAGCGGGCAGGCCGGGTTGTGGTGCGAGGCGTCGCCGGCTGGCGCCGGATGGGCCAGGAGGCAGGTGGCGCCGTCGTCGGCCATCGCCAGGCGGTTCGTCCAGTCGTAGCCGTGGCCGTCGGCGCGCGGGTCCGCCAGGCAGGCGACGGCGCGGTCCGCGCCAAGCAGCTCGCGGGCGTGGCGGGTGATCGTGCCGAGCAGCTCGCGCAGCTCTGCCCGCCCGGTCAGCTGGAGGGCGACGCCATAGAGGGCGGCCCGCTCGTGCTCCTCGCGCCTGAGGTCGGCGAGCGACGTGGCGAGAGTCGCCGACGTGCCGATCGCGCCCGCCAGGTCCACCAGCGCCGCACTGGAGATCGCCGGCTCCGCGGACGGGTGGAAGAGGAGGCGCATCACGCCGGCCGGCCCGCTGCTGCCGATCAGCGGGAGGTCGACCAGCGACGCGTCGATCCCGGCGTACTGGCGCTGCTCCACGGCGCCCAGCGCGGCCGGCGCCTCCTCGAGGATCGCCGCCACCCACTGGAGGCCGTCCCCCAGGTCGATCGGGCGCCGGAGCGCCAGGGGCTGGGAGGCCGGACCGACGACCCGGATCTGGCCGGCGAGGGCGCCCGTGTGCTCGAGGACGCGATCGAGGGCGGTCCCCAGCGTGGTCTCCAGGTCGAGGCCGCCCTGGAGCGCGGAGGCGACGGCGTGGGTCGCGGCAAGGTCCTGGTTCGTGTCCACCAGGCGGCGCTGGACGCGATCCAGCACGGCGAAGATGCCGAACGCGAAGAGGACGGCGCCGCCGCTCATGAGGAGGGCGGCGAAGACGTGGGCGTTGTCCGACGGGACGCTCCGGTCGATGACCCACCAGCGGGCCAGCTCGAAGCACCAGATGAGGGCGATCGGGAGGAGGACCCCCACCCACTTCGCACGCGTCAGCAGGCGGACCTCGCGCTCGGAGTTCACGGGCACACAGTACGCCCCGCCTCTGTACCGTTCGGCAGGGCCGATCGGCCCCATGCGAATGTGCGCATCGGTCCATCTGCGCACGTCGCGCATGATCCGGCGCGCGCCGTCACCGCCCGGGCAGCGTCAGCGCTCGATCGGGAGCTCCAGGCGATTCCCCCATTCGGCCCAGCCGCCGTCGTAGACCGCCACGTCGTCGTGGCCCATGAGGGCCAGGACGAAGGCGAGCTTGGCGGCCGCGACGCCCGTCCCGTCGTAGCAGACCAACCGCCGCTCCCGCGAGACCCCCGCCCGCGACAGGAGGTCCCGCAGGTCGTTGCCGTCGAGGAAGCGGCCGGTCCCCGCCTCCGTCGTGCCCGCAACCGGCAGGTTGACGGCGCCCGGGATGTGCCCGAGCCGGCTGCCCGTGCCGGCGAAGCCGCGATACTCCGCGGCCGTGCGGGCGTCCAGGACCAGGGCGTCCGGGGAGCCGACGAGCGCCCTGACGTCGCTCGTCGTCAGCCGTGCCCGCAGCTGGGCCCGGGGGGTGAACCCGCCCCGCGCGGTCTCGGGAACGGCGTGGGAGAGCGGCCGGCCGGATCGCGTCCAGGCCGCGAAGCCGCCGTCCAGGATCCGCACCGAGTCGAGGCCGTAGACACGCAGGCTCCACCACGCGCGGGCCGCGTAGAGGCTCGCCGTGTCGTCGTAGAGGACGACGGTCGTTCCCGTGCCGACCCCGGCGCTCGCCAGCGCCGCGCCGACCTGGTCGGGCGGCGCGAGGAGGAGCACGTCGCGGGGAGCGTCGCCGTCGGTGAGGGCCTCGCGCCAGTCCAGGTGGGTGGCGCCGGGCAGGTGGCCCTCGGCGAAGACGATCTTGCCCGCCCCGTCCGGTCGCCAGCGCACGTCGAGCACGCGCACTTGGGGACGGCCGAGGTTCTCGGCGAGCCAGTCGGGTGAAGCGAGGAGCTCAGGTCGCGCATAGGCGCCGGACATCGCTCCGTATCATACGGACCCGATGACCGATCCCCCCGCCGTCCAGCGCGCGACGCCGCTTCCCGGAGCCCGGGATCCCGACGACCGCGGGAGGCTGGCCGACCTCCGCGCCGCCCTGCCCGCCACCCGCGCCGGCATCTACCTCAACACGGGCACCGCCGGGCCCCTCCCCGTCGAGACCGCCGCGGCGATGGCCGGGATCCAGGAGCGCGAGCTCACGCTCGGGCGGGGGACGCTCGACGCGTACGAGGAGCTGCTGGCTCGGATGGACGAGGCCCGCGGCGTCGTCGCGGCGATCTTGGGCACCGACGTCGACCTCGTCGCCATCACCCATTCCACGACCGAGGGGGTGAACCTGGCCCTCGGGACCATCGACTGGCGGCCGGGCGACCGGGCGGTCACCACGACGCTCGAGCATCCCGCCGTGACAGGGCCCCTGGCGCTCCTCCGCGACCGGCTCGGGGTGGACGTCGTGGAGGCGGAGATCGGGGACGGCGGCGACGACGGGCTCACGCTCGCAGCGCTCGAGGCGGCCGCGGCGGGCGGCCGGACGCGGGCCATCGTCGCGTCGCACGTGGCCTGGTCCACCGGCGCCGTCCTCCCCGCCGCGGCGATCGCCGGGCTTGCCCGCCGGCACGGAGCCATCAGCGTGCTCGACGGCGCCCAGTCGGCCGGGTCGATGCCCCTCGCCGTCGACGAGATCGGGGCGGACTTCTACGCCCTCAGCGGTCAGAAGTGGCTGCTCGGCCCCGACGGGACCGGCGCCCTGGTGGTCCGTCGCGGCCTGGTGACCGAGGTCGTCCCGCCGGTCGGCGGCTTCTACGCGGCCCGGACGCCGTACGCCGTTGGTCGGGAGGCGCTGCACCCGGACGCCCGGCGGTTCGAGGTCGCGGGCTTCAACACGGCGTCGATCGTGGGGCTCGCCCGGAGCGCCGGATGGCTGAGCATGTACGTCGGCCTCCCCTGGGCCCACGACCGGGCCGCCCGGCTGGCCTCCGCCGTCGCGGAGCGCCTGGCTGCCACGCCGGGGGTGACCCTCCTGACGCCGCGCGAGCGGATGTCGACGCTGGTCTCCTTCCGGGTCGCCGGCTGGACGGCGGCCGAGGTCGTCGAGGTCCTCGGCCGGCGTGCCCACGCGATCGTCCGGTCGATCCCGGGCCTGGACGCTGTGCGCCTGTGCGTGGCCTTCTTCAATTCCCACGAGGAGCTGGGGCGGGTCCTCGACGCCGTCGAGGAGATCGCCACGCACACGCCCGTGACCCTCCCGCGACGGTCGGCCATCGAGTTCGTCGAGCGGGCAGGGGAGTGACCCTCGAGCCCCGCCGGCGGGGCTGGCTCGAGATCCGCTGGCGCCAGCTCCGGCGGGCTCCTACCCCCGTCGTGCGGGCGGTCGGCAGCAGCGTCGCCGTCGCCGCCGTGCTCGGCCTGGCCTTCCTGGCTTACGACCTGGCCATCGGGGCCGGGGCGACGCTGCCCGGCGGCGACCTGCGGACGCTGGCCGGGGTCGCCTTCGTGGCGGCCGTCGCGATCCTCGGGGCGTGGCTCACCTACCTTGCCGTCCCCCAGCCGGGGCGGCCCGGGACGCGGAGTGCCTGGAGCGCCGCCCTTGGCTTCCTGGCCGCGCTCCCCATCGCCTACCTCGCCCTCGTCCTCCTCTTCCAGGTCCTGAAGCCCTTCCTCGTCGGTCGCGGATAGGCGGGCGTCCGGTCTCACGTCGGACCAGGACCCGGTGCGCGAAGGCACCATGTCGTGCTCGGGCGCGCTGGCCGGGGTTGCGTGGGGGCAGTACTCTTCGCGGCGTCATCATCCGGTCGTGCCCGCCGAGTTGCGGAGCGACCCTTCGGCGCTGGAAGATATGGTCGTGGCTGCGGATCCTGATCCGTATTACGCGCTCCCGAGGCTCTACGGCGCGCCCGCGTACTCGCGCGCCCCGAGAGTCGTGCCTGAGAGCGAGCGTCCTCCGAACCCCGACGACCTCCCGATCGCGGCCGTCCAGACCGAGGACGAGCGAGCGGTCGCGGCGATGCTGCAGGCCACCGGGACGTACCGAGCGGGCACCTCGATGCTGGGCCGCGGCAACGGCCACGACGGCTCCTTCGCTGACGATGCCGTCGACTCCACGGCCGGCATGGGCCGCCGCTTCAGCCTCCGGTCGCTGACCGGGCGTCTCGGCTCGCGCAGCCGCTGACGCCGGCACGCCTGGGTCGGGACGTCGGGTCAGCCGGGAGGCGGTCCCGGGCAATCCCAGGTGAACCGTCCGCGGACCTCGTTGGGGTCGGCGGCCGTCGAATCGATGTCCACCTGGAGGAGGAGCAGGTCGAGCGCGCCGCTGCGGTCCCCCTCGCCGCGGGGCGGCGCGTCCGGCGGGGCCGCGAAGGCCTCGTTCCCGACGGCGATCAGCGTCGACCCGCCCCCGTCGGCCAGGCTCATCGTCTTGCGCAGGAGGTCCAGGGTCAGCTGGTGGGCCGTGGCGAAGCCCTCGATCGGCGTGGTGGTCCGCAGCAGGCCGATCTTCCAGCGGCCGTTGGCCCACTCGCAATCCAGGCTGCCCGCCGTCGTGGGGATTCCTGCCGGGAGCGAGGGGACGAACGCGTAGCTCCCGGCGACGACCACCGCGGGCACGACGGTCGGGCCCACGTTGAGGCCGATGGACGAGCCGCCGATGGCGAGGGCGGCGACGATCGCCACCCGGTCCACCTCGAAGCCGCGGAACACGAGGCGGAGCACCAGGACGATGATGAAGCCGAGCCCGACCCCGACCTTGAGCACGAAGGCGAAGAACCCGAGGTCGATCGGCAGGCTGTCGGCGAAGCGGACGGCGGCGCCCCAGGCGATGCCGCCGACGACGAGCCCGACCGCCCGGAGGACGCTGTCGCGGGTCAGCAGGGGCGGCCGGGGGGCCTGCTCCAGATCGGCCTGGCCGAGCGGAGCCGCGGGAGGCGGGGGCGGGGGGCGGCGGAACATCCGCGGGATCGTCGCACACAAGGCGCCCGGGCAGCGCGGGCCGGTGTACGCTCGCGGCACGGGATCGCCCGGCACCCGCGGGGGAGTAGCTCAGCGGTTAGAGCAGGCGTCTTATACACGCCACGTCGGTGGTTCGAATCCACCCTCCCCCACCACCGCCCAGCCGCTCGGATGCGTGCTCGCGCCGATCGCTTCGATCGGGGCCCCGCTAGGGCCGTTGGCCCCTCGAGGGCTCGAGCGCCGGAGCTCGAAGGCCGTCGCTCGGGCTCCTCGACTCGGCCAGCAGGCGCAGCGTGATCGCGTCGGCCGGGGCCGGCCGTCCGATGAAGAACCCCTGCGCATAGTCCGCTTCGAGGCCGTCGAGGTACGCGAGCGTCGCCCCATCTTCGACACCTTCGGCGACGACCTGCTTGCCGAGGCGGTGCGCGAGGATGACCAGGGATTCGACGATCGCGGCGTCTTTGGCCTGGGCCAACGCGCCGCTGACGAACGACCGGTCGATCTTCAGGTAGTCGACCGGCAGGTCCCGGAGCAGCCCGAGCGAGGAGGACCCCGTGCCGAAGTCGTCGATGGCCAGGCGGACGCCCAGCTCGGACGCCAGCTCCACGACGCGGCCTGCCCGCTCCGCGCCCTCCAGGAGGCAGTCCTCGGTGAACTCCAGCACGATGGCGCGGCCGGGGAGATCGTGACGCTGGAGGGTCGCGCGCAGCCGGTCCGGGAACCTCAGGTCCTGGAGCGAATCCCGTGACACGTTGACGTTCACGCAGACGTCCACGCCGGCGTCGCGCCAGGCACGGCCCTGCGAGCAGGCGAGCTCGAGCACCCGGGCGTCGAGCGCGTCCATGAGCCCCATCTGGCTCGCGAGCGGCAGGAACTCGTCCGGCGCGAGCAGGCCACGGCTGGGGTCCTGCCAGCGCACGAGTGCTTCGACGGACGTCGTCCCGCCTCCAAGGCGCTCGCGGATGGGCTGGAACGCGAGCGTCAGGCCATCGCCGTCGATCGCCGCCCGCAGCCTGGCGAGGGCCGAGGCGTCTGCTCCCAGCTCGTCGTAGGTGGCCTCATAGGACGTCGGTCCCAGCCGGCCGCGCTTGGCGCGGTACATGGTCGCGTCGGCACGGCGGATCAGGTCGTCCTCGTTGGCGGCCCCGCAATCCGGGAAGGTGGCCAGGCCGATGGCCACGTTGACAGCGATCTCCGTTCCCGAAAGGACGAACGGCCGTTCGAGCCCGACGCTTGCCCGCTGCGCCACGGTGAGGGCCCGCCCGGTCGATGTCGCCGGCAGGACGACCGCGAACTCATCGCCGCCGAGCCTGGCGACCGTGTCGCTCTCCCTTGCGGCGTGCTGGAGGCGACGGGCGACCTCCACGAGCACCTGGTCGCCCACGGCGTGGCCCAGGTTGTCGTTGATCGCCTTGAAGTCGTTCACGTCGAGGAAGGCGAGGGTCACGGGTCGCCCGGTGATCTGCGACGCCGCGATCTCTGCCTGGAGCAGCTCGTAGAGCCTGGTCCGGTTCGGCAGCCCCGTGAGCGGATCATGGCGGGCCTGGCGTGCGGCGCGCTCGGCAGACTGCGCGTGCTCCTCGAGGAGGGTGGCCTCTGCCTCGCGCCGCTGGTTCTCGTCGATGAGCTGGCGAAGGACGACGAGCGCGGTGAGCAGGACGGTCAGCACCGCCAGCAGCGTGATCTCGGGGTTCTCGCCGATGGCGGCCGACACGAGCGTCGCGAGCCCCAGCCCGAGCATGGCGTAGGGCCCGAAGCGGCCGAGCGTCAGGGTGTCGCCGGGGGCGTCGCGATCCGCCCGGGGCAGCCTGGCGAGGCTGGCCTGCGCGGCCAGCACGAACACGAGGTCACCCGCGACGAAGAGGAG
This sequence comes from uncultured Chloroflexia bacterium, assembly GCA_963821235.1. Taxonomy (GTDB): domain Bacteria; phylum Chloroflexota; class Limnocylindria; order Limnocylindrales; family CSP1-4; genus CTSoil-043. Next base: position 294,074 of record CAWGCS010000001.1, on the reverse strand, counting down.
ATCGGATACGGCGCCGGGGGCATACGATCCATCGGCAGACTGGATCGCGAACGCCAGGTCGGCCAGGAACCACGACGCGACGGCGATCATGAACAGGCCCAGGGCGGTGCGGTCCCCCGCGTATGGCCGTCGCGCCGAGACGGTCGCGATGGCCGTCAGGAGGGCGAGGTCGCCGGCCGGATAGGCCAGGGAGATGACGGTCGTGAGGGGGTCGCCGCTCAGCTGCGCGATCGTCGGCAGCAGGACGAAATGGATGAGCGCCATGCCGCCGCCCACCATCACGATGGCGACGTTGGACCAGACGCGCCAGGCGAACAGCTCCTTCCGCGTGCTCGCGGTCGGCAGGACGAGCAGTCCGACGAGCAGGAGCGGGTAGAAGCCGAGGTAGAAGGCGTCGGCCACGGACGGGAACGGTTGCTCCCCGGACAGGTCGTAGGCGCCGTACAGGAGATTGCCGGCCAGATCGCTGGCGAGGGCGATCGTGAAGAGGCCCCAGGCGAGCCGTGCGCGTCGGCGCGGCTCCCGCCCCACCATCGCGAGCGCCAGCACGATTCCGACCGCCCCGATCGGCACCTCTCCGAAGTCGGAGAGGATCGCGACGCCACGCTCGCCGGCTGGGCGAGCGATGAAGAGGCCGAGGTAGGCGAGCACGTACGCGACGCCGACGAGTGCGACGAGGCCCGTCCATCCTCGCCAGGGCGCGATGAGGATGGCCCGATCGAGACGTCGATGCGGGACCCCCGGATCAGAGGCGCGGATGGGATGGCCCTCGTAGGTCGTGGCGGGCCGGCTGGATCGCCGGGTCGCCGAGTCGCCCTCATCGTCGGCCCGCTTCGGCCGCCCGTCCACGGTACCGAAGGAAGGTGCGTGACGGCGATGGTCCGGCGCTCCTCGGAGCGCCGTGACGCGACGGGGTGGGGTCGTCTAGCTCGCGGCGGTGGCGGCGACCACGGGCTCGGCGGCGGGCGCGGTCGGATCCGCGCCCGGACCCAGGACGATGACCTCCGCCGTCTCCTCCGAGCCCGCCCCGTCGCGCACGAGATACGCGTGGTGAACCTCGGTGGTGCCGCTCGAGAGCGTCGCCCCGACGCTGCAGTACTTCGTCGCCGAGAGCTCGATGGCCCGGCGGACAGCGTCGACCTCGATCGCCGGGCCCTCCACGACGTGGACGACGTCGATCCGGGTGAAGGCATCCGGGTGACCGTCCATCTGGACGCCCTCGGCGCGCACCTCGTACCGCGTCACCTCCTGGCGCTTCTTGCGGAGGATGGAGATGACGTCCATGGCCGTGCAGCCGGCGAGCGCCACCGGGATCAGCTCGGCCGGACGCGGGCCGCTGTCGCCGCCCGCGTCGTCCAGGACCAGCGTGTGGCCGCTGCCCGTCCGGGCGGAGAAGCGGAGATGTCCTCCGTCGAGCGTGACGGTCGCGGTCTTGACTGCCATGCGGCGCTCCGTTCTGCGATGGTTGCGGGGGCAGGGTGGGCCGGACTGGGGGACGCAGGACGGCCGAAGGATCAGGCCGGTCGTTCGAGGGCCTCGATCGCGCGGGCCAGGCGAGCCTTCGCCTCCTCTGCGACCGGGCGGACGCCGGCGGTGTCGACGACTCCGAGCACCGCCAGTGGGTCCATCGCCTCCACGACGATCTCGGGTCCCTCTGCGCGGAGGACCACGTTGCAGGGGAGGAGCGCGCCGACCGACGGATCGGCAGCCAGCGCCCGATGTGCGAGTGGCGGGTTGCAGGCGCCGAGGATGACATACGGCGCGCCATCCACGCCGAGTTTCGCCTTCAACGTCGCCTGCACGTCGATCTCCGTGAGGATGCCGAAGCCCTCGGCCTTGAGCGCGGCTTCGACTGCCGGGTGGACGGTGGCGATGGTCCCGGGGAGCCGAGTCCCGAACGTGAAGGCGGTCATGGTCGACACGTGGTCACCTCAGGTTGGGCTGGATAGTGGCGTGGGGGGCCGAAATCGATGACCGGCCGAGCGGCCCGCCCCAGGCGGCGGGCGACGATCGCGTGGATCACGTCGCAGGCTTCGGCGATCGCGGGCTCGGCGAGACGATAGACGACGGTCGTCCCGGAGCGCCGGCTCTCGACGAGGCCGGCCGTTCGCATGACGGCCAGGTGCTGGCTCGCGTTCGCGAGGGTGACCCCGATCGCCCGGGCGAGGTCCCCCACCGAGCGCTCCCGGGCGCGAAGCGCGTCGAGCAGCATCAACCGCTTCGGGTCGGTCAAGACCCGGCAGACCTCCGCGTGGAGGCGGTACTGCTCCAGTGTGCGTTCGGTGAGCTCCACGATCCTGGATGTCCTCGACTGGCGGGCCTGCCGGCGTCCGGTCGCCCTGGCGCGACGGAGGCTACACCATCATTGCGTACTTGCGCAAGTAGCTGACAACCAGCGTCCCTGGCCGCGGCCGTCGCTTCCTGGTGCGTTCGCTCGACGGACCCGCGCCGCGGCGATCAGGCCGGCTGCGCGAGTGGCTGGGCGGCCGTTCGCTCCCCCAGGCGCAGCCGCCGGAGCAGCTGAGCGTTGGCGGCGACGATGATCGTGGAGAGGCTCATGGCGATCGCCCCGACCGCCATCGGGAGGTCGATGCCCCAGGGGACGAGGAGGCCGGCAGCGACCGGGATGGCCACGAGGTTGTAGCCGGTGGCCCAGACGAGGTTCTGGACCATCTTCGCGTATGTCGCCCGGGAGAGCTCGATCGTGCCGGCGACGTCGCGCGGGTCGCTGCGGACGAGGACGATGCCGGCCGACTCGACGGCAACGTCGGTGCCGGCGCCGATCGCGATCCCGACGTCGGCCGTGGCCAGCGCGGGGGCGTCGTTGACGCCGTCGCCGACCATGGCGACCCGGCGTCCGCCCTGCTGGAACCGCCGCACCGCGTCGGCCTTGTCGGCCGGCAGGACCTGGGCGGCGACCTCGTCGATGCCGAGCCGTGACGCGACGGAGTCGGCGACGGCCTGGGCATCGCCGGTGATCATGGCGACCTTCAGGCCCATCTCGTGCAGCCGGCGGACGGCCTCGGCCGACTCGGGCCGGATCTCGTCCTCGAGCGCGAGCGCGCCGACGACCGCGCCGCCGGCCACCACGTGGACCACCGTTCGGCCTTCCCGTGACCACGCCTCCGCCGCCGGATGCGGGTCCAGGCCGAGGTCGTCGAGCAGGCGCGGCCCGCCGACGGCGACCGCTCGCCCTTCGACGGTCGCCCGCCCACCGCGACCCGCCAGCGCCTCGAACGCGCTCGCCACCGGGGGCTCGATGCCCCGCCCGGCGGCCGCCGCGACGATCGCCCGGGCCAGCGGGTGCTCGGAGTCAGCCTCGACAGCCGCGGCCATGCGAAGGGCTTCGGCTTCGTCGTCGGCCGCGATCGCGGCCAGGACCGGCCGTCCCATCGTGAGCGTCCCGGTCTTGTCGAAGATGACGACGTCGAGCTCGCGCGCTCGCTCGAGGGCGAGGCGGCTCTTCACGAGAAGGCCGTTGCGGGCGCCGAGCGAGGTCGAGATGGCGATCACGAGCGGGATGGCGAGCCCCAGGGCGTGGGGGCAGGCGATGACGAGGACGGTGGCCGTGCGGACGAGCGCTCCCTCGGGATCGCCCTGCAGCCACCAGAAGGCGAGCGTTAGCGGCGCCGGCTCCGAGGGCCACGTAGAAGAGGACCGCGGCCGCGCGGTCGGCGAGGGCCTGGGCCCGCGAGGCCGAGGCCTGGGCGGCGGCGACCATCCGCATGATCCCCGACAGCGCCGTGGCCTCGCCGACGGCCGCGACCCGCACGCGGAGGCTCCCGCCGGCGGCGACCGTGCCGGCGACGACCCGGTCGCCCCGCTCCCTGGCGACGGCCCGTGACTCACCGGTGATCATCGACTCGTCGACGTCGGCCGATCCCTCGGCGATGACGCCGTCGGCCGGGATCCGCGAGCCGGGGCGGACGAGGACGACATCGCCGACCGCGAGCGCGGCGAGCGGCACCGACTCCGTGCCCTCCGCGGTGACGCGCTCGGCCGTGTCCGGCAGCAGCTCGGCGAGCGCGGCCAGCGCGCCGCGCGCCTGGGCGATCGATCGCATCTCCAGCCAGTGGCCGAGCAGCATGATCGTGATGAGGGTCGCGAGCTCCCACCAGATCTCGACCTCGAAGGCGCCCAGGGTCCCGGCCCACGAAGTCACGAAGGCGACCACGATGGCCAGCGAGATGAGGGTCATCATCCCCGGCTGGCGATCGCGCAGCTCGCCGACGGCGCCACGGAGGAAGACGAGCCCGCCGTAGAGGAAGACGGACGACCCGAGGACCGCTGGGATCCAGTCGGAGCCCGGGAAGGTGGGGGCCAGGTAGCCGAGCCACGCCTGCGGGTCAGGGCTCCAGCAGCACGACCGGGATCGTCAGGACCAGGGTGAGCCAGAACCGGTCCCGGAACATCGCCACCGAGTGACCCGCATGCCGGTCGTGGCCGGGCGCATGCGCCAGCTGCGTCACGTCCTCCCGGTGTGGCTGGTGCCCGACGGGCGGCTCGTGCGCCACGTGAGCCACGACTGGCTCGTCGGCGGGGTGGGAGACGTGGTCGGCGTGCACTGGGTTGTTCTTCCGGGCGGTCATCCGGCTTCTCCGGATACTCCCCCCCAGTATCAGCGTGCATGTCAAGGCCAGACCTCTGGCGCCTCGGCAGGGCGACGGGTGGCAGGCGTACACTTGAGCCGTGACTCAAGTGTTTGCCTCCGAGATCGACGCTGAGGCCTGTTCCGTCGAGTGCCTCCACCCTGAGGTCGTCCGGCCACTGCTCGGCCGGTCGCTCGGCGGCGATGGGGCTCGGGCCGTGGGAGACCTCTTCGGGACGCTCGCCGATCCCTCTCGGGCGAGGATCGTCCACCTCCTGGCGATCGCGCAGCAGGAGCTGTGCGTCTGCGACATCGCCCTGGTCCTGGGGATGAGCGTGTCCGCGCTGTCGCACCAGCTCCACTTCCTCCGCGAGCGCGGCGCCGTCGGGCGACGGAAGTCCGGGCGGAACGTCTACTACCGGCTCGTCGACGACCACCTCCGCGACCTGGTCCTGGGCGCCGCGACGCACGTCGCCGAGGGGTCGGGCTGATGCACCGCGCCCAGGGCTCGGCCGCCGCCACGCATCGTCGCCGGCTCGTCGCCGTCCTGCTCCTGAGCTTGGCGATGCTCGCCGTCGAGGTCGTCGGCGGGGTCGCGGCCAACAGCCTCGCCCTCCTCGCCGACGCCGGCCACATGCTCACCGACGTGGCGGGCGTCGGAATGGCGCTCCTGGCGATCTGGTTCGCCGGACGCACTCCCACCAACGGGCGGACGTACGGCTACCTGCGCCTCGAGATCCTTGCCGCGGTGACGAACGCCTTCCTTCTCTTCGGCGTCGCCGCGTTCATCCTGTTCGAAGCCTGGCGACGCCTGTCCGAGCCGCCGGAGATCGCGTCCGGGCTGATGCTGGCCGTGGCGCTCGTCGGCCTCGCCGCCAACGCCGCCCGCTCTTCCTGCTGCGCGACGCCCAGCGCGAGAGCCTCAACATGCGAGGGGCCTATCTCGAGGTCATGGGCGACCTCGCGGGATCCGCTGCCGTCATCGGGGCCGCGATCGTCATCGCGGTGACCGGCTGGACGCCCGCGGACGCCGTCGCCTCGGCCCTCATCGGCCTGCTCATCCTGCCTCGCACGTTCGCCCTGCTGCGCGAGGCGACCGACGTCCTCCTCGAGGCGACCCCGAAGGGCGTCGACATGGAGCACGTCCGGGCGCACATCCTCGATGCGCCGGGAGTCGTCGACTGTCACGACCTCCATGCCTGGACGATCACCTCAGGGATGAACGTCGTGTCGGCCCACGTCATCCTCGCCGAGGGCGCCGACGCGGCGAAGGCGCTCGATGCGCTCTGCGCCTGCCTGAGCGACGACTTCGACATCGAGCACTCGACCTTCCAGCTCGAGACGGCCGACCGCCGCCGTCTCGAAGAGCGGAGCCACGCGTGACCGCCCTCGCCGCCCGAAGCCCGGCTGGCAGCTTCGCGCGTCACCCGACGATGGTGATCGTGCCCCGCATCCCGCCCTCGTAGTGACCCTCGACGTGGCAGGCGAAGGCGTACGGCCCGGGCCCGTCGAAGGTGTACGTCAGGGCCCCGGTCTCCATCATGCCGATGTCCGCGACCTCCGGCGTCCCGGCCCGGTCGGCAGCCACGGCGTCGGCCGGGCCGACCATGAGCTCGTGGATGAGCGGACCCATCGTCGTGACCAGGAAGGTCACCGTCTCGCCGCGGGCGACGGCGATCGTCGACGGGGTGAACGCGAATCCGGGACCGGCCACGACGCGGACGACGCGCGGCGACGCGGTGGTCCCGGCGACGAACCCCGGATCGCCCGGCTGCGGCGCGGCGACGACGCCGCTCGGCCCCATCATGCCCGGGCCGTAACCACCGCCCATCATGCCCGGGCGGTATTCACCACCCATCATCGCCGGGCCAATCCCGCCGTTCATCATGCCCGCGCCGTAGGCGGGTCGGACGAGGGTCGCGGTCAGGGCGGCCGTCGCCGCGACGAGGGCGATGATCGCCACCACCAGGGCAAGGGAGGTGGCAACGTGGCGAGCCGGTGAGTCCTGCATCTGGGTTCACTCCTTGGGTTCAGCGGCCGAGCAGTCGTGCCAGCCAGCCGCGGGTCTCGTCGGTGACGACGACGGCCGCCGCCAGGTCGGCCTCGTAGCCGGCGCCGGCCACCGCCGCCGCGAGCGCCGCGTTCGACACCAACGCGGGCTCGCGACGTACGGTGGCGGTCTCCCTGCGCAGGTCGACGTCGACCCTGGTCACGCCGTCCAGCCGCCGGACCGCCCTCGTGATCCGGTTCACGCAGGAGCCGCAGGTCATCCCCGCCACGGGGAAGCGGATCGTCTCCGGCCCCGTCACATCGACACCATCAGGCCGAAGCTCATGACGATGACGGCGAGGGCCAGGCCGGCCTTGATCCACGGCGAGTTCGCCCGGTTCCAGCGCCCGATCCTGCCCAGCACCCGCCGGTCGCTGACGGCGAGCAGGAGGGCCAGGAGGGGCACGATGAAGGCGATGTTGTAGAGGGCCAGGAGGGCGAGGCCGGTGAGCCCGCCGCCCGACGCGTGCAGGACGGCCACGATGTCGAGGTAGATCGCGCCCGAGCAGGGCACGGTGCAGATCCCGACGAGCACGCCGGCGACGAGCATCCCGGCCAGGCCGCCGCGCTCCATCGCCCGCTGCATCCGACCGTGGGTGCCGGCCGGCGCCATCATCGAGGGACCCGACCCCCGGGAGCAGGACGTCCTTGAGCATCCAGAGGGCCATGACGAGAGCGAGGATCGAGGCCACCCGGGCGACGAGGTGGTCGCGCCCCATCCAGCCGAGGAAGGAGAGGAGCCCCAGGCCGATGATGAAGTAGGTGACCCACACGGCGCCGACGTAGAGCGATCCGGCGCCGAGGAGCCGCCGGCGCGCCTCGACGGTGGGCGTGCCGTCCGACGTGACCGCGTTGACCAGGGTCAGCGTGTACGTCGCGAACAGGACGAGGAGGGCGAACGCGCAGGGGTTGAAGCCGTCGGCCACGCCGGAGAGGACGACGGTCGGGACGGTCAGCCCACCGAAGGCGGCGGTGTCGAAGGGGACCGCCAGCACGTAGCCGGCGGCAATCACGCCGACCGCCAGCAGCGCCCCGGCGAGGATCGCCGCCGGGAGCGGAAGGCCGAGGACGAGGCGCGTCGCTGGAACGTGCGACGTCCGGGCGGAGGCCGCCGCGACGAGATCGGGCCCGGCGGTGGTCGTGGCCACCGATCAGGCCTCGATCACGATGGTGCCGTGCATCGTCGGGCTGCCCTTGCCGCCGCAGCACGTGTCGCAGTAGACGTCGTACGTGCCTGGCCTGTCCGGCACCTGCCAGGTGATCGCCCGGCGGCTCTCGGCCGCCAGCTCCTCGCGGAGGCCCAGCTCAGGGGCGATCATCGTGTGGACGCCCCCCTCCAGGTGCATCGAGGCGTCCTGGGTCCACCAGTCGAGGGTGACCGTGGCTCCGGCCTTGACCCGGATCGCCGACGGCGTGAAGCCGGCCATGGAGCTCTGGACGTCGATCGACCCGACCGCCGCAGCGGGCCGGTTGAGGAAGTCGCCGAAGGCGAGGAAGGCGCCGGCGGCGAGGACGACCACGACCACGGCGGCGAAGAGGAGCTGGCGGGCCCGCTCGGCAGGCGTGGGCGGATGCGCGGCGGCGACCCGACGCGCGGCACGGGTGGACACGGGGACGTTCCTCCTGGTGTCGTCAGGAATCGAGCAGGCGTCGGGCCTGCTCGAACTCGGCGGGGGTGATCTCGCCGCGGGCGAGGCGGGCCCGGAGGGTCTCGAGCGCATCCTCGCGGTCGCTGCGACGGGGCTCGCGCACGAGGAGCCAGACCACGCCGACGAGGGCGAGGACCCAGGCTCCCATCCAGAGCCATCCCTCGAGCCCCATCGTCCAGCCGGCCATCATCGTGCGGACCTCCCTCTGTCGTGCCGGAGGGACGCGTCCGGCACGCGACGAACATCGCACCCGGGGGTCAGGAGCCCGTCACGCCGAGGGCAAGCCTTCGTCAAGATCCGGTCAAGGACGCTCGTCAGGCGCTCGGCAGCTCCAGGAGGAAGGTCGCGCCCGCGCCCGGCCCACGGCTCTCCGCCCACGCCCGCCCGCCCATCGCCTGGGCGAGCGCGCGGACGATGGCGAGCCCGATGCCGGAGCCGCCGCCGGCGCGGCTGCGCGCCGGGTCGACCCGGTAGAAGCGCTCGAAGACCACCTCGAGCTGGTTCGCGGCCAGCCCCTGCCCGCGGTCCGTGACCGAGATCCGCGCCCGACCGTTCACCACGCCGGTTCCCACCGTGACCGTGGTCCCGTCGGGGGCGTGTCGCAGCGCGTTCGACAGGTAGTTCGAGAGGACCTGGGCGAGACGATCGCGATCCGCCCGCGCGACGGCCGGCTGCAGCTCCAGGTCGATCCGTACGTCGCGGGGGGCGGCCAGCGGCGCGAACCGCTCGCGGATCTCCAGGGCGAGCGCGGCCACGTCGACCGCCTCGACCGTGAGCGGGAGCTGGCGAGCCTCTGCCCGCCAGAGCTCCGACAGGTCCGCGACGAGCCGCGTGAGGCGGCCCGTCTCCGCGCGGAGGAGCCGCCACGTCTCCTCGGAGGGCTCGATGACGCCGTCCTCGAGGCCCTCCAGGTAGCCGTCGAGGGTGGTCAGCGGAGTCCGCAGCTCGTGGGCCACGTCGCCGACCAGCTGGAGGCGCCGCCGCTCCGTGGCCTCGAGCGACCCCGCCATCTCGTTGAAGATGATGGCCAGCTGGCCGAGCTCGTCGGGCGCGGGGATCGGGACGCGCTCGGCGTAGTGGCCGCCGGCGATCCGGCGGGCGGCGGCGCCCAGGGTGGTGATGGGCCCGGCGATCCGGGCCGCCACGGCGAGGCTGACCACGGTGGCCGTGACGATCGCGATGACGCCCGCCGCCAGGAGCGCCCGCCGCATCGCGTCCGCGAAGGCGACGCGGGTCGCCTCGTCCATCATCGCGCCCGCCGGGTCGTCGGGGCCGTGGCCCATGGCCTCCGCGAAGTAGCCCGGGCCCACGAGGAGGACCGCGACCCCGACCGTCCCGAGCGCGGCGGCCACCACGACCAGGAAGGCGAGCAGGAGGCGCGCCCGCAACGACCGCGGCAGCGACATCAGGGGCCCTCGCGCAGCCGGTAGCCGACGCCGCGCACGGTCTCGATGAAGCGGGGCGCGGCCGGATCGTCGCCGAGCTTGCGTCGCAGGTTGGCGACGTGGACGTCGACGAGGTGCTCGTCGGCGACGAACGCCGGCCCCCAGACCCGGTCGAGGAGCGACGCCCGGCGAACGACGACGCCCGGATCGCGGGCGAGGACGGCGAGGAGGTCGAACTCCAGCGCGGTCAGCTCGACCGGGTGGCCGTCGACGCGGACAGCCCGGCGAGCCTCGTCGATCGCCAGGGCGTTGGGTACCCGCGCGTCGCCGGGCTCGCCGGCGAGCCCGCCCGGCATCCCGACGGGCCCGGCGGCGCGGGGCCGGCGGAGCATTGCCCGGACGCGGGCCACCAGCTCGCGGGGCGAGAAGGGCTTCACGAGATAGTCGTCGGCCCCGACGCTGAGCCCCACGATCCGGTCGATCTCCTCGTCCCTCGCCGTCAGCATCAGGACGTAGGCGTCGGAGAACGTCCGCAGCCGCCGGCACACCTCCAGGCCGTCGAATCCCGGCAGCATGACGTCGAGGATGACGACGTCGGGCCTGACCGAGCGGACGGCCGCGAGCCCATCCGGGCCGTCGGCGGCGGTAGCCACCGCGAACCCCTCGCGCTCGAGGTACCCGCGGACGAGGTCGCGGATGGGCGCCTCGTCATCGACGATCAGGACGCGGGCCGGCGATGCGGTGGACATGTGCAGAGAGTCCGCCAGATCGCCGCCGGACGCAATGCCGCCGCCGCGAGGGCCGCCACGTCCGCCCGGGCGTCAGCGTGCGCGGCGCGTGAGCCAGCCGGCAACCCAGCCCGTTCGGGACCCGACCACGACCCGGTACCAGGTCCGGCCCGCGGCGTCCTTGGCGGAACGGACGACGCCCAGGCGTGTGCCGCGGACGAGGACGCGCTCGATCGCGGCCGTCACGCGGGGCGCGGCGCGGAGGTTGATGGTCCGCCCCGAGACCGTCCGGTGGGCGACCACCCTGGGGAGCTTCCTCGCCGTGGCGGCCGTCGCGGTCGCCATCGCGGAGGTGCCGGAGAGGCCGGTGTGGATGAAGGTCGTGAAGGGCGTCGTGACCGCCCGGACGCGGTGGATCCGGACCCCGGAGACGAGCGTGCTGATCGCCCTGCCCTTCCCGAGGTAGATCCCGACGTGCGAGCCGTTGCCCCAGACGACGACGTCGCCGGGGTGGCCCGTCGCGCCCGTGAGCCCGTGGGTCCGCGCCCAGCGGAGCATCGCCTGGCCGCCGCGGTGGCGGCCGTCGCCGACGGCCTCGAGGTAGCCGGCCCGGCGCATGGCGTAGAGGACGAGGCCGGAGCAGTCGAAGGCCGAGGGACCTTCGGCGCCGTAGACCCAGGGACTGCCGCGCTCGGCCATCGCGATCGCGATGACGCGATCAGCGGGCGTAGCGGCGGCCGCGGGTGCCGGCGGGGCCACGGCGGCCACGACGAGCGCGGCGAGCATGGCCGCCGCGAGCGCCCGAAGGCGCGAGGACTCGAGCAACGATGCTCCCTTCTGCCAGGACATCGCGGGTCGACCGCGATGGCGATGGGCGGGTGCCGGCCCGGCAGGAGCGGGCCGCGCCGGGAGGGCGCGGCGAACGGGGGCATCGCGCTGGGGCGCGACGGACGCCGCTGGGGCGGCGTGGGCACCGACCGGGTGGACGGCGCGCGGCAGGACGGCCTGCCGGGGCGGCGATCTTCGGTTCGGTCCCGTGCTGCACGGGGGGGGGTCCCCGGACCGCGGGAGGATAGCCCGGCGCGCCGGATCGCGCTGGCGGCGCCGCTCGGGGCTCGTCGACGGGCGTCTCGCGTTACGGCAGGGCGGCTACCAGGGCGCGTCCGCCGCGTGCCGGGCGGAGCTCGTACCGACCGGCGGAGGCGGGCACGACGAGCGTCTCCAGCGGCTCGAGCCGCTCCGACCAGGCGTCGCAGCTGAGCTCCAGCGGGGCGCCGACCGCGGTCACGAGCTGGAGCGTCCGGCCGCCCGGGTCGAGCGACGTCGCCACGTCGACGAGGTCCAGGGCGAAGTGGTCGCAGGCCAGCAGCCGTCCGGCGCGGCCGGTGCCGGCTCGCCTGGGAGGCCCGACGGCGACCGAGGCGAGCGCCTGCGCGGTGTGCAGCGGGCGATCCGGCGACGCCGGGCGGCCCCAGTCGTCGACGCGATAGGTCAGGTCGGACGGTTGCTGGAGCTCGTAGAGGAGGACTCCCGGGCCGACGGCGTGCAGCATCCCCGCCATCACCAGGAACGCATCGCCCGCCCGGACGACGGTCCGCTCCATGAGGTCGACGATCGCAGCCCCGCGCGACGCCGGCGGCAGGGCGATCGCTGTCCGGACGTCGTCGAGGGTCACCCCGGGACGCGTGCCGATGAGGAGCTCCGCACCGGGCTCCGCCTCGAGGACGTACCAGGCCTCCGTCTTCCCCACCGCGGCCGGCCCTTCGAGCCGCCGAGCGATCGCGTCGTCGGGGTGCACCTGCACCGAGAGCCAGGCGGCCGGGTCGAGGTACTTGACGAAGAGGGGGAACCGTGGGCCCGGGCCGGCCGGCGCGGCCGACCCGACGAGCGGCGCCCCCAGGTCTGCCGCCAGGTCGTCCAGGGTCCGCCCGGCGTGGGGGCCATCGGCCACCGCGAGCCACGGGCCGGCGACCCACAGCTCGCCGACGGGGAGATCCCGCGGCGGGCGGAACCGGGAGCCACCCCACACGCGCTCTGCGGCGATGGGGACGACGCGAAACGGAGCGATCACGACGGCGAGACTACACTCGCGCGAACGTGGTCGTCGCCCGCATCACTCTCCGATCCCGCGACCTCGCGGTCGCCAGCCTCCGGGGGGCACGACCGCGCGCACCGGGGCCTGGCGTCCTCCTCGTCCACGATGCCTGGGGGCTGGACGCGGAGATCGAGACCCTTGTCGGCGCGCTCGCCGACGCCGGGTTCACGGTGCTGGCCCCCGATCTCCTCGGCGGGCGCGTCGCCGGCGACCCGTCCGAGGCGGCGGCGCTGGCGGCCCAGCTCGATCCGGAGGATGCCGCACGCGTGCTCGCCGCCGCCGTCGACGAGCTGGCGGCCGACCCGTGGACGCGGCCCGGGCCGATGGGCGCCGTGGGCTTCGGGATGGGTGCGCCGCTGGCCGCCTTCGTGGCCACGATCCGCCCGGAGGTCGCGGTCGTGGTGGCCGCTGGCGCACCGGCGGACCTGCCCCTCGAGGCGTGGGGACGGGCCACGGCGGGCATCGTGGTCCTGGCGGAGCCCGCCGACGAGGCGACGCGCGCCCAAGCGGAGGCCAGCCTCGACTCCGCCCAGGCTGCGGGCGTGGAGGTCGCGCTCGTCGCCCCCTCGCCGGGCGAGGACCTCGAGACTGCCGCCATCCGCCTGCTGATCGACCGCCTGGCGCCCTGACCCGCGCGCTCCCGCCGCCCGCCTCAGGACGCCGGCCGCACCACCGGCCGGGGCGCCAGCGCCTCGGCGAGGACCTCCTGCAGGATCGCGGTGAGCTGTTCCCACTCGACGAGGAAGGCGTCATGGCCCTTCGACGAACGGAGCTCGACGTAGCGGGAATGGGCGCCCTCGGCCGCCGCGGCCGCGGTGAGGGCGCGGACCTGCTCCGGCCCGTAGAGAATGTCCCCCTCGATGCCCAGGCCGACGAGGCGGACCCCGTGGTCGGCCAGGCGGCCCAGCGCCGGCCGGAGCCCGCCGCGGCCGGCCCCGGCGTCGTGGCGGTCCATTGCCTCGACGAGGACGCGGTAGGTCTCCGGATCGAAGCGGCCGACGAGCTTGCGCCCCTGGTAGGCGAGATAGCTGCTGATCGACGCCGTGCCGTCCGGCTCGCGGGCGCGGCCGAAGCGGTGGGCGAAGTCGGCCTCGCTCCGATAGGTGGTCATGGCCAGGCGACGGGCCAGGTCGAGGCCGTCGTCGCCCAGCCGGCGGACGAGCTCGAGCTGGATGTCGTTCCAGGCCATCGCCAGGGCTCCCGTCGCCCCGGGCGCCGCGATCGGGAAGGCGGCACCGGTCGCCTCCGGCCGCTCGAGCGCCACCTCGAGGGCCACCATCCCGCCCAGCGACCCGCCGACCACGAGGGCGACGCGCTCGATCCCCAGGGCGTCGAGGAGGGCCCACTGGGCCCGCGCCTGGTCCCGGGTGGAGATGGGCGGAAAGCTCGGGCCGTACGGCTCGCCCGTCGCCGGGTCGATCGAGGTGGGACCCGTCGTCCCGTAGCGCCCGCCCAGCAGGTTGGCGCACAGGACGCCGACGCGCGTCGTGTCGAGGGCCCGGCCGGGCCCGATGAGCGGCGCCCACCAGTCGCCGGCCGCGTCCGCGCTGCCCGTCAGGGCGTGGACGACGACGACCTGGGGCGCCTCGTCCGGCCCCGGGCCGTCGTGGCGATAGGCGACCCGCAGCGCGGGGAGGATCGCTCCGCTGTCGAGGCGATGCGGCCCGACCTCGCGGGACACCACGGCGCCGGTGTCGAAGAGCGGCGGCGGGGACGGTCCCGCCGCCGACGGGCGGCCGGCGCCGCCTCGCGGGTCACCCGCCGCCTGGGTCGGGCGCTCGCGATGCATGCCGGCCACGGCGGCGGCCACGGTCAGGCCCCGGCGCCGACGGGCGTGCCGCTCGTCGCCGCCACGAGGCCCTGGTCGAGGTCCGCCAGGATGTCGTCGATGTGCTCGAGGCCGATCGAGAGCCGCACGAGGTCGTCGGTGACTCCGCTGCTGGCCCGCTCGTCGGCCGACAGCTGCTGGTGGGTCGTGGTGGCCGGGTGGATGATCAGCGACTTGGCGTCGCCGACGTTCGCCAGGAGGCTGAACAGCTTGACGTTGTTGATGAGCGCCCGGCCGGCCTCGCGGCCGCCGCGGATGCCGAAGGTGAGGACGCCGCCGAAGCCGCCCTTGAGGTACTTCGTCGCGTTGGCGTGCGCCGGGTGCGACGCCAGGCCGGGGTAGCTGACCCAGGTGATCCGCTCGTCGCGCTCCAGCCAGCGGGCGACCGCCAGGGTGTTCTGGCAGTGGCGCTCGATCCGCAGCGGCAGCGTCTCGAGCCCCTGCAGGAAGAGGAAGGCGTTGAAGGGAGAGAGCGCGGCCCCGGTGTCGCGGAGGCCCTGCACCCGGAGCTTGATGATGAAGGCGAGGTTGCCCACCGCCTCCACGTAGCTGACGCCGTGGTACGAGGGATCCGGCTCCACGAAGTCACGGAAGCGACCCGAGCCCTTCCAGTCGAAGGTGCCGCCGTCCACGACGACGCCGCCGATCGACGTCCCATGCCCTCCGATCCACTTCGTCGCCGAGTGGATGACGATGTCGGCGCCGTGCTCGATGGGGCGGCAGATCAGCGGGGCGAACGTGTTGTCGACGATGAGCGGGATGCCGTGAGCGTGGGCCACGTCGGCGATGGCCGCCAGGTCAGGCACGTCGAGGCGGGGGTTGCCGATCGTCTCGAGGTAGATCGCCTTCGTGTTGGCGTCGATCGCCGGGGCGAAGTTGGCCGGGCTCGAGCCGTCGACGAAGCGCGTGGTGATCCCGATCTTCGGGAGCGTCCACTGGAACAGGTTGTAGGTCCCGCCGTAGAGGCTGGCCGAGCTGACGATGTTGTCGCCCGCCCGGGCGAGGTTGAGGATCGTCGCCGTCTCGGCCGCCTGGCCGGAGGCGAAGGCAAGGGCCCCGACGCCGCCCTCGAGGGCTGCCACGCGGGCCTCGAAGACGCCATTCGTCGGGTTCATGATCCGGGTGTAGATGTTCCCGAACTCCTGCAGGGCGAAGAGCCGGGCGGCGTGATCGGCGTCGTCGAAGACGTACGACGTGGTGGCGTAGATCGGGACGGCGCGGGCGTTCGTCGCCGGGTCGGGGCTCTGCCCGGCGTGGATCGCCAGGGTCTCGGGGCGGTGCTGCGGCTGGTCGGACATCGGTCGCCTCCTGGGCTGCGTGGCTCGAGGGGCGGTCCCGTGGTCGGCGGCTGCGGCGTCGGCGCTCAGCGTCACCGTCGCGGCGTCGGCCTGTGTCGGCGGCTCCCGCTGCGCTTCCCGGAGAACGAAAGAGCCGCAGTCCCTGCTGGACTGCGGCCCCGGGACCCGATCCTGGGTCCCGTGATCAACCGTGCAGGTCGATCAGGCGCCCAGGACCCCGTCCTCCACGCGGCGGGGCCGCCGGCGCATACACATCAACCAGGCGACGGTCGTGATCTGCATCAGGCGGTGGAGTCTGCGGGATGACGGCCCGGAATGCAAGCAGCGCACGCGGCGGAGCCCGTGCGTCCCGCCGCGCCGCTCACGCGAGCGGCGCCAGGACCTCGCGGAGGTGGGCGACGCGCTCGGGGGTCAGGCCGCGCTGCACGGGGAGCGCGGAGAGCCAGGCCGGCACGTCGTCGAGGGCGACCACGGCGCAGCCATCGATGCGCCCGACGTCGGCGCCATCGCCGAGAACCGCGGCGTTGACGCGGACGACGAAGTCCCGCTCGCCTGCCTCGAGGTGGCGCCGCAGGCGTTCGCCGTCGCGCGCGGCATGGTGGAGCGGGTTCTCGATCGGGCGCCACGAGCCGTCGGAGAAGCGCACCTCCCACCGATCGCCGCTGCGGCGGGCCGCCGCCCGCGGCGGCAGGCGTTCGAAGAAGGCGATTCCGTGCGGGCCGACGACGACGTCGGGGATCCGCCGGCCGTCCGGGAGCCGCACCGCCGCGATGACGAGGCAGCCGGCCGGGAGGTCGGCGGCCCGGCGGGTCACCGGCGGGAGGGCAGAGCTGGCGCCCCTGGCCCGGTCTGCCGCCCCCGCCAGGCGGGCGATCCCCAGGATGGCGAAGCAGGCCGGCGCGGTCAGGGCCACGGCCCAGACCGCCGCTCCCACGAGCGGCGACCCGCCGCCGCCGAGGTGCGCGACACGGGCCAGCATCGGCGTGGCGAAGACGAGCCAGGCGGACGCGCCGGCAATGGCGAGCCAGGCCATCCCGGCGGCGGCGAGCCCCAGGGATGCCACGGCGGCGGAGCCCGTTCGTCCGGCGCGCGGGAGAGTGGAGACGCGCGAGGTCGCCTTCATGGGGTGATCGTGCCGCCGCCGGTCCGCACGGCCAATGGTCCGTTCGGGGCAGCCGGCCGCGGCGATCGGGCCGGTGCCGGCACGCACCGTCCGGGCGGGAGGACGCTCGCGGTTCGCGCCGGGTCATGGCCGGGGATGACCCCCGTACCATTGAGCCCGCGTCGCGGGCGCGCGATGCTCGCCGCGTCCCCGGGGCTCGATTGCCCCAGGCGGCTCGAGGCTACGCAATCGTGAAGGTTCGCGCCCCGCATGCTCGCCGCGCCGGGCCGGTCCTCCTGACGGCCGCGGTGGCGTGGCTGTCCCTGCTCGTGCTGCCTGCCGCCGCCTTCCCGGCCGTGTCGCGCGACGGTCCCACCGGAACGCCAACCCTGACGGCGGAGGAGCAGCGCCGGCCGACGCCGGCTCCGACGGCAACGCCCAAGCCAACCCCGACACCGACGCCCGTTCCCACGTGGCCCCCGCCGCCGATCCCGACGACGCCGCCGACGCCGAGCCCGACCCCGACGCCGACCCCCACGCCCAGCCCGACCCCGAAGCCGACGCCGCGCCCCACCCCGAAGCCGACGCCGCGAGCCACGCCCACGCCGACGCCTCGGCCGACGGCGCGACCGACCGCGGCACCCACCCCGCGACCCAGCCCGGCCGCGACGGCTCGTCCGACGACAGCCCCGGCCGTCGTGCCGCCGACGGACGCCCCGCCGCCGGCGTCGACGCCGCAGCCCACCCTGATCGCCGCGACGGCGGCCCCCGTCCTTCCGCCGAGCCCCGCCCCCACGGCGGCCGCTCCGGGATCTGGGGTGCTCGGAGGCGACGGCAGCGGCAACGGGGACGGCCGTCCCGGCGCACCCGGACCCGGGAGCACGGCCGAGCCTGCGGTCGCTGGTACCTTCGGCGACGACGGCACGAGCCGGATGGTGATGATCGCTGCGGCGATCTCCACGTCGGTCACCCTCGCCGCCGCCTTCTTCCTCTTCGGCCGCCGTCGCCGCGACGACGATCACGACGACGGGCAGCTGGCGGCTGCCGCCGCGGCGCCCTACGGGAGCCCCGGCCCCGCCATGGTTCCGGTCCCGGCCGTGGATCCAGGAACGGGCGGCACCGACCTGGACCTCCCGCGCTGGCGCAGGCCCTCGCTGATCGCGGCCCGCAAGTCGGATCCGGTGCGGATGGGGGACGTCGCAAGCCGGCTCACCTTCGACCATCCGGGACCGGTGACGGACGCCGCCGTGCGCGAGGAGCGTCGCCGGGTCCGCTACCGTCTCGTTCGCCTCCTCGATCGCCCGGACGAGCTGACGGGGACCACCGTCGACTCCCTGGACGCCGGCGACGAGGTGGCGATCGTGGAGGAGCTGGGCCTCTACCGGCGCGTCGTCACGCCCGACGGGCGGGCCGGCTGGCTCCACAAGATGACCCTCGGCGACGTGATCGACGCCCCGCTCGAGGACGAGGTCGATCCCGACGTCCTGATGGCCTACCTGGCGGCCCGCGGCCGCGGCTGACGGCGGGCCTCGGCCTCGCGCCGGAGCACGACGATGTGCTGGTGGGTGATGTTCGGGACGAACGCCCGCGGATAGCCGTACGGCCGCAGGCGCGTGCCGGCCTGGTACCAGACGAGGTCGCCCTTGGGGACCAGCCCGGCCCGCGCCCCGCGCGCGGCGAGGTCGGCGCCCGTGAAGCGGTAGACGCCGTCCACGTAGGCGTCTCGCACGATGATCGCGGCGTAGCGGCCCGGCCGCAGGACGCGGGCGATCTCCCGCAGGACGCCCTCCATGGCGTCCAGGTAGGCGTCGTGGGAGCCGGCGTTGGCGAGGTCCGCCGGGTCGGACGAGACCATCGCGTAGTCCGTCCGGCGGTTGGCGTGGGCCTCGGCGAGGCGGCCGCCGGCCATCGTGAGGGGCAGCTGCACGGTGTACGGCGGGTCCGTCGCGACGAAGTCGACGCTCGCCTCGGCGATCGCCGGCAGGAGGGCCATGGCGTCCCCGACGCGCAGCTCGCAGGCCGAGGGGTCGAACGTCCGGGCCCCGCCCGGATCGGCGCTGCCGAGGTCCGCCAGGGCCGGGCCCGCGCCGTCGCGCTCGGCCCGCAGGGCGGCCACGACCTCGGCGTAGACCATCGCCCAGGCGGGGTTGATCTCGAGGCCGACGGCGCGGCGCGGCCCCCGGGCGATGGCCGCCCCGAGCAACGTGCCGCCGACTCCCGCGAACGGGTCGAGAACCAGCTCGCCGGTCCGCGTGAAGAACTCGATGAGGCGGGCCATGAGGCGCGGCGGCTTGTTCGCGCCGTGGCGCTTGCGGAGGGCATGGCCGAGCTCGGACGGGTAGGCCGTCACGAGGAGGGACTTCGTGAAGTAGAGCCACTCCTCGCCGGTGAGCTCGTTCAGCTGGTTCGCGGGATGGAGCTCGCGGGCCATCGCCGGAGTATGCGCGACGAGCGGCCCCTAGAATGCCGGGCATGGCGGCGGGCATCGGCGGGTCCCAGCGGTTCGTCGGTCGCGAGCAGGAGATCGGCGTCCTTCTCGAGGCCGTCCATGGGGCCGCGGCCGGCCGGCCCGGCACGCTCCTGCTGGCCGGCGCCTCCGGCATCGGCTCGAGTCGCCTGATCGACGAGGCGCTCCTGCGGCTGGGCGTCGACGGCCCCGCCGGGACGGCCGCGACGATCCTGCGGAGTGACGGGCTGCCGGCCTGGCGCGGCACCTCCTACGGGCCGGTCCGGGTCGCGCTGGAGGGGCTCCTTCGCACCCGCGAGCCCGGCGAGGTCCACCGCCTCCTCGGCCCGGGCGCTGACCAGCTGCTCCCCCTCCTGCCGGCGATCGCCGCCCGCCTCCCGAGCGCGGCGGGCCCGCCGAGCCGCGAACGCCTGGCCGAGCGGACGCAGGAAGCCGTCCGGGCCGTGCTCGGCCGCCTGGCCGCTGACGGGCCGGTCGTGATGGTCCTCGAGGATCTCCACGCCCTGGACGCAGCCACTCGGGCCCTGCTCGGGTTCCTCGCCCGGACCCTCGGGGACCGCCCGATCCTTCTCATCGGCAGCTACCAGCCGGACGCCCTTGGGCGCGGCCATCCGCTCCGGGCGACCTTCGAGGCGATCGACGGCGGCCCGCGGCCCGCGCGCCGGCTGACGGTCGAGCCGCTCGACCGGCCGGCGCTTCGGGCCCTGATCGAGGCGCACGAAGGAGAGCCGCCGACGGCCCCCGTGCTCCTCCTCGTCGCGGAGCGCTCGGCCGGGAGCCCGCTCGTGGCCGAGGAGGTCCTGGCGGCCCGCCGCGAGCTGTCCAGCGCGTCACTCTCGTCCCCCCTGGAGCAGCTGGTCGTCGCCCGCGCCGTGCGCCGCTCTCGGGAGTGCCGGCGCGTCCTGCGGGCCCTCGCCGTGGCCGACGGCCCGGTCACGCCGCCCGAGCTGGCCGCCATCGTGGCCGCCTTCGACGAGGGCCAGGACCGCCAGGCACCCCGTACGACGGGCGGCCGCGGCCGCGGCCGCGACGGCCTCGACGCGGATCTCGCCGCTGGCGTCGATGAGGCGGTCTCGGCGGGCTTCGCGGTCCGGGTGGGGCCGGCGGGCCAGCGATCGGGCCGCGGCCGGGCCACCGACGTGCGGCCTGTGCGGATCCGCCACGAGCTGATCGCGGCGGCGCTCGCCGCGGACCTGCTGCCAGGTCCGAGACGGCGGATGCACGCCGCCGTCGCCCAGGCGCTGGATCGGCATCCGGCCGAGGCCGCCCGCCACTGGCACCGCGTCCACGAGGCCGGCCGGGAGCTCCTGGCCGCGACCGCCGCGGCCGCAGAGGCAGAGGAGGCCGGAGCCGCGGTCGACGCCCTGGCGCACCTGGAGCGGGCGATCGAGGTCGCGGCAGCGCCGGCCGCCGCCGGCGCCATCGACGCCGCCCAGCAACGGAGCCTCCTCCACCGGGCGGCCGAGGCCGCATCGGGCGCCGGCGACACGGGGCGGGCCGTCGCCTTCGTCGAGCTGGCTCTGGCCCACCTGCCGGACGCGCACGACCGGCCCGCCCGCGCAGCGCTGACGGAGCGCCTCGGCGCCTACCACGCGGCCGGCGGCGACCCGGACGCGGCGCTCGCGGCGTTCGGTCGAGCCCTCGAGCTGGAGCCACCGTCTGCGCACGCCGATCGGGCTCGCCTCCTCGCCCTCATGGCCCAGCTGCGCATGTTCGAGGGTTCGTTCACCGAGGCGGAGCGGCTCGCCGGCCAGGCGGCGCGTGCCGCGGCCAAGGGAGGGCCGGGAGCCCGGGCCTGGCTGGGCCATGCCACCTGCACGCTCGGGGTCGTCGACAGCTGGCTGGGCCGGAACGAGCTCGCCATCGAGCGCCTGGAGGCCGCCCTGGGCATCGCCGTCGAGCTCGGGCGCCTCGAGGACGCCTTCCGGGCACGGGCGAACCTGACGACCGCGCTCGACCTGCAGGGTCGACGCGTGGAGGCCGTGGAGGTCGCCCGGCAGGGGATCGACGCGGCGGTCGCCGCCGGGCTCGAGGTCGTCCACGGGAACGCCCTGCGCGGGAACGCCGCGGAGTTCCTCGTCAGCCTGGGCCGCTGGGGCGAGGCCCGCGAGCTGGCCCAGCGGGCGCTGGACTGGGCGCCGTCGGGCTTCCTCTTCGTCAACGCGGCCCTGCGGCTGGCGACCATCGAAGCGGAGACGACCGCCGGCGACGCGGCCGTGCGGCTGCTCGGGCGTGTCCTCCTGGAGCTGGAGACCGTGCAGGACGTCCAGTTTGCGGCCCCGGCCTACCAGGCGGCCGCCTCGCTGGCCCTCTGGCGCGGCGACCTCGTGGATGCCGCCCGCTCCATCGACGCGGCCTGGGTTCGCGTCCGCAGCTCGGAGGACTGGGCGATCGCCGCCCGCACGGCGGCAGCGGGGCTCGCGGTGGCGGCAGCCCGCGGCCGCGTCGCCCGCGAGCGTCGCGACCTGGCCGACCTGGCCAGCGCCCGCGCCTGGGCCGACGACGTCCTCCATCACGCGTCCCGCATGGTGGCCCGCTCCGGGGCGCCGGCCGAGGCCTGGGTCCGGCGCGAGGTGGAGGCGGACCTGGCCACGGCGCGGGCCTACGCCGGGCGGCTCCACGGCCACGACGACCCCGCCGCCTGGGCGGCCGTCGCCGCGAGCTGGGGCGTCCTGGGGCGGCCCTACGAGCGGGCCAAGGCCCTCCTGCGCCTCGTCGAGGCGCACCTGGAGGCGCGGGCGGCGGGAGAGCGGCGAGCCGGACGCGACGAGGCCCGGGAGCCGCTCCTCGAGGCCGCCTCGATCGCGACCGAGCTGGGGGCAGTTCCCCTCCTGCGGGCACTCGCGGACCTCGCCGCGCGGGCCCGGATCCCGCTGCCCGACCCGGTGCTGGCGGCGATCGCCGGCCCGGAGCCCGGGACGGACGCCCGGGCGAGAGCGGCGGCCGAGCCGGGGCTCCGGGCCTCACGGGCGCGGCGTGCGGAGGCCGGGGCCGACGCCGACCGGCGCACCGCGGCGTCGTTCGGGCTCAGCGCCCGCGAGCAGGACGTGCTGGCCGAGGTCGTCGCGGGACGCACGAACCGCCAGGTGGGGGAGCGCCTCTTCATCAGCGAGAAGACCGTCGGCGTCCACGTCGGCAACATCCTGGCCAAGCTGGGCGTCGGTGGGCGGGTCGAGGCCGCGACGGTCGCCCTCCGCCTGGGGCTCGTCGACGACCTGCTCGAGCGCACGAAGAAGCCCGGACCGGGCGGTCCGGGCTTCGGCGGCCGGCGGCGCGGCGGCGCCGCCTAGGCGATGGGTCGCGGGGAGGGCTCCGCGACCGTCTGCGTTCTCGCTACCAGCGGGTGCCCCACGTGGGAGCGAAGAAGAAGGCGAACGCGGCGACCGAGATGGCGATGCCGAGGAGGCGGGCCTTGAGCTGGTCCTTCATCGTGTGTCTCCTGGGGCGCGTATTGCGGTTCGGCCGCGGTGGGACGGTGGCGACCCTCTCGCGCCACTCGAGGGTCGCGCTGCTCGGCGCGTGACCTGAACCTACGGCGCGTCCGGGCAGGCCCGAAATGGGCCATTGGTACGGGGTCCCCCCCGCGACGTGGTACTTCTGGGCTACGGCGCTCGCCTGAGTGGTGCACACCGCCACCGACGGGCGTCCGGGGCTCTCCGGAGGGGGTGCCCGGGGCCGCCGGGCGCGTGGCCGGAAGCCTGCCCTGTGGCGACCCGCGGCGGTCGGTCGGCGGCGAGAGGCCGTCAGGTGGCGGTGGGGGGCCGCCCGCGATACAATCCCGGGGCTCTGTTGAACGAGCACCTCGGTCGGGGCGTGGCGCAGCTTGGTAGCGCGCATCGTTCGGGACGATGAGGTCGGAGGTTCAAATCCTCTCGCCCCGACCATTCCGCAGCCGGTTCCCGGATCGGCGCGCACGCGGGCACCTCCTCGTGCCCTGCGTGACCGGTCGACGAACGCCGGCGTCAGCCCCCGGATCGTCCTCCGCGCCGCTTATCTGCGACTTATCGCGGTCGCGGCTGCCTGGTGGCGACGTCCGCCCGACCGCGGAGCGCTACCCGGCAGGTCGCAACCCCCGGGCCAGCGCGTCGACGAGCGAGCGTACTTCGTCGGCCCTGTCCGACGGCCCGCGGGGGACGACGTGGCTGGCGAGCGCCAGGATCGACGTGGAACCCATCAGCAGGACCGAGACGGCTTCCCCGTCCACGTCGTCCGGGATGCGGCCCAGGCGCTGCTCCCCCGCCAGGTACGCGGCCAGCGGCTGGCGGAGCTGTTGTGGCCCGAGCGGCTCCTCGTGGATCGCCGCGAACAGGCGGTGGAACAGGGGCGGATCAGCCAGCAGGCCGGCGATCATCGGGACGACCTCGCTCTCGAGCTCGAACAGGGCCCCGGCAAGCGACGCCAGGTTCTCCTCGACGGTGCCGGTTCCGGGCTCAGGGATCTGCGCCCGGAACCGCTCGACGAGGCGACGGTACTGGCGAAGCAGCGCCGCGATCAGCAGGTCGCTCTTGTCGGCGAAGTAGTTGTAGAGGACGCCGTCCGAGACCCCAGCGGCACGGGCGATGTCCCGCGTCGTGATCGTCGTGATCGGCGCCTGGGCTGTGAGCCGCTCGGCCGCGTCGATGAGGTGCTCGCGCAGGGCGGTAGCCGGATCGTCGCCGACCCGGCCGACCACGGCCTTCGCTCGTCTAGGTGACATCGCGACGTACTGTAGCGACTACCGCGAGCGCGCCGAACCCGATCGCGTAGGCCGCCAGCACGAAGCCGCCCGCCCACGGCGGGAGGAGGTTCCCGACGGGGACGCTCTCGAGAGCCTGGCCTGCGGACAGCGGCAGCCACCGCGCCAGCTCGGTCCCGATGACCTGGGCCACGAGGCCCTCGACCAGGGCGATCCAGGCCAGCCCGACAGTGATTGCCACGGCCAGGTTCGGCACCAGCGCACCCACGCCCACGCCGATCGCCGCGAAGGCCGTGTCCCACAGCACGGCTCCCGTGAGCGTCTGCAGGATCGTCGTGCTGCCGACGTCCAGAGACGAACCGCGGGCCGAGAGCCAGGCGGCGGTGACCGCGACCGCCACGACGGCGGTCAGCGTGGCGAACACAAACCCGAGCGCGGTGTACGTCACGAGCTTCGCGCCGATCACGCGCGCCCGCCGGGGGGTGGCCAGGAACGTGTCCGTGATCGTCCGATCGCGGTACTCGCCGGCGACCGCCATGATCCCCAGGACCAGGGTGAGCAGCGAGGTCAGGCCGACGTGGGTCAGGGCCATCCGTGCGTCGATCGGCTCGTCGCCCCTGGCGATCGCATAGCCGCTGACACCGAGGACCACGAGCCCGACCTGGGCCAGGAGCAGGACCCACGGCCAGCGAACCGTGCGGAGCTTGAGCAGCTCCGTCTGGATAAGCGTGAGCATCATTCCTCCTCAGCTCGCCATGAAGCGGCGCGACGCAGCGCCCGCCGGCCGCAGGCTCGCCTCGTCCGCGCCGGTCAGCCGAAGGAAGGCGGCCTCGAGCGACGCGTTCGCGTCGGTGAGGCCGGACAGCGCGATCTGCTGGCTCGCCGCGAGCCGCCCGATCTCCTCGGCCGTGCTGCCGCGCACCTCGAGAGTGGACGCCGCCGTTGCGCTGACCTCGTAGCCGCGCTCACGGAGCAGGCCTCCAAGGCGCTCCGCGTCGGCGCTCCGGACCGTGACCGTCCCGTCGCCGAGCTCGGCGAGCGAGCCGGCGAAGCGGAGCGTGCCGTGGCTGACGATGACCACACGATCGACGGTCTGCGCCACCTCGCTCAGGACGTGGCTCGAGACGAGGATCGTCCGACCGTCCGCGGCGAAGCCACGGAGCAGGTTGCGCAGCCACGCGATCCCCTCGGGATCGAGGCCGTTCGCCGGCTCGTCGAGCACCAGCACCTCGGGGTCGCCGAGGAGCGCCGCAGCAAGGCCCAGGCGCTGGCGCATTCCGGCTGAGCAGCCGCCCACGCGTCGGCCTGCGGCACCTGTCAGGTCGACCTGGTCGAGCACCTCGTCGACCCGGCTCGACGGCAGACGCGCCGCCGACGCGATCACGCGCAGCTGGTCGCGACCGGTTCGACCGGGGTTCGCGTTCGCCGATTCGAGGATGGCTCCCACCGTTCGCCACGGCTGACGGATCCGGTCGTACGGGAAACCGCCGATGAGCGCCTCGCCCGACGTCGGCCGGACGAGCCCCAGGAGCGACCGGAGGGCCGTGGTCTTGCCGGCTCCATTCGGGCCGAGGAAGCCGGTTACGCTGCCGGCCGGCGCCTCGAAGCTGAGCTCGTCGACGGCTCGGACATTGCCGAACCGCTTGCTCAGTGCCTGGAATGCGATGTCCGTCATGTCCACCTCGGTGCGGTCGACCCCGGGTCTATCCAGGGCCGCCGCGCTGCGCCGCTCTGTACTCATGAGCGAACGTTCATGAATTTCTGTTCACAATAGCCGACAGCGCGCGCAGGCGTCAAGACTGCACCTCCACCATGCGATTTCCACTGCAGTACGGCGCCGCGAGGCTCCGGTCTACGCTGAGCTCGCCGCCCACGCCCGAGCGGCGGGCTTCCCGAACGTGTCGCCCCACCAGGTTCACGAATGGGTGATGGCCGGTCTGCTGCCCTCACCGGCGCAGCAGGTGTCGGCCGGCAGGCGCGGGTTCGCATCGGTCCGGCGACCGCAGGCGGCGGACGAGTCGACGTTCACGCCGGACGACTCCGCGGCGCTGGTCGGCCCTGAGCTCCTGGCGGCCGATGATGCGAGATCTCGGCAGACATAGCGACGACGTGTCTGTGGCAGGGCCGTCCCGGTGTCACGGTGCCACCGCTACGCGCCGACCAGATCGCTCGCTGACTTGCCGATGTTGCATGTGGCACAGGCGGTCACCAGATTCTTGAGCTCCGTCCTGCCACCCCGGGCGACCGGCACTGTGTGGTCGAGGTGGAGCTTGACGCCCTCGGCCTCCCCTCGGCCGCAGTAGGCGCAGCGGAAGCCATCCCGGCGCAGGACGGCGAACCGTAGGCCGGCCGGGATCGGCTCGCGGCTCGCCGCGATCGGGCTGGCCGGACGTCGCGCCGTGAAGCGGCGCAGCCTACGCCGAAGGCACCAGTAGCCCACCAGGCCAACCGCGGGGAGGGTGCCGAACTCCAGCATCAGGAGGCCCACCTAGCCGTCGGTATTCCGGTTGGTGTAGCCCTCGACGACCATGTACAGGCCCACTAGGAGCCGGTTGGGCGAGGCGACGTCGCCCTGGCTCCAGGCCGCGTACTTGGCCGGGTCGATCGCCCGGACGATCGCGCCGTCACGGTCGATGTACGCCGTGGCGGAGGGCCCCCAGGAGCCGGCCCGGTTGGCGTATCTGCGCACCCCGATCGCGGTCGCCCTGGCGTTGGCCGTCTGTTGCAGGCAGGCGAGGATCGTCGGCTTCCGGCGCCGCCCCGCGCCGCGGGTCGGGTAGCCGTAGGCCTTGCTGATCAGCAGCGCCGTGACCGACGTCACTTCACGCCCCTCCAGAAGGCCGATGCCTCGAGCCCCAGGAGCGCGAGGATCGCGCCCAGGAGAGGCAGGAGGATCCGGGGCGAGATGTCGTAGTCGGGGACGGCGACGTCGAGGACGAGGAGCACGACGAGGACGATCGTGAGCGCGGCAGCGGCGCCGATCCGGGCCGAGGAGTAGACGTCGGTCCGGCGGCGGTCCGCCGCATCGTCGCCACGCTCATCGCCCATGCCGGCGCATGCGATCGATCCACGCGTCGACGAGTGGCGGGAGCAGCCAGCGGTCGAGGAGGATGCCCATGACGACGCCCGAAAGGAGGGCGAGCACGAGCTCGGCCCCGCTCATCGGGCCGCCGAGGAGTTGACGGCGCGGACGTACCCGGTGGGGGGACCCGGGAGTCGGTGTGGATCCGACCAGCGCGCCGTCATGCCCCAAGCGTGGGGTCAGGCGGCCGCGATCGCTATTCGGCCGTTTGGGCCGTGTTCCCCACGTTCGGAGCCGTCGTAACGCCTCAACATGACGACGACGCTGAGCAGGCACAGCGCGAGTGAGACGAGGAGGAACGACCAGAGCGCCGGGCTTCCGATGATCAGCTGCAGATGCCAGAGGTCGCCGTGGAACCCGCCCACGAAGCCGATCGTCTCGCAGACAAGGTCGAACGTCGGCCTCAGACACATGAGCATGAGTAGCAGGCCGACGACCAGCGCATTCCTGGAGAGGTGTCGCCTCAGGACAACCAAGCTCGCGACGACGAACGCGACGTCGATCACGTACGGAGCGGCTGTCATGACCGGCCAGGATTGACCGAGTCCCTCGCTCTTCACCCAGGCAACGGCGAAGGTGCCCTCCCAGAAACTGGGGATGAGCTTGACGTCCACGACCTTGCCGCCGACCAGGGCAGTCCCGAGGGCGTGGCTCAGCTCATGGATCGGCGCATAGGTCAGATACCACACCACGGCGATGCCACACAGACACGCCGTTACGATGCGCAGGGGCCACCGCCCGCGCAGGTACAGCACGAGCAAGGGCGTGACGATGACGAGGAGGATCTCGAACGTAACCAGCAACATGGCCGTCCCCTACACCGGGCGGGCTGGTGGCTGGTTGGTCGTTCCGAGCCTCGAGTCGCACTGAACGCGCGGTCCGTGCCGGGAGCAGAGGGCGGCCTTCATGCCCGAGCCCCCTCCGCCTGCCACCGCGACGTCTCACCAGCAGGCTCCGCGGCGAGTGCAGATGGGCTGAAGCCCTTGGCGATCAGCCAGACCGCCATGACCATCTCCTGCACGGCGAGCGGGACCATGAGGACGCCGAGCGACGACAGCCCGAACATGCTCCCAAGCGGCGGCACGATGTAGAGCGCGGCCCCCACGAGCCCCCAGGTGGACAGCCAGCGGGGCACGAGCCGCGACTGGTAGAGCAGGACGGAGAACATCAGCGCGCCGAGAGCGAACGGGATGACGCCCACCTGTTCCCAGATCACGGGGTCGGCCGTGCGCACGAAGCCGGCGAGCGGTGCCGCATCCGGCTGCGTGCTGAGCGGGATCAGCAGGAGCCACCCGAGCGCGCCAAGCATGTAGATGATCGTCTCGAGCCCGCCACGGACGACGACGTACCCCATGGCCAGCGTCTCGTTGTACCGCCTGCCGACCGGCCAGAACACGACCGGGACCATCGCCAGCGAGAAGCCTGCCAGCAGGACGAGCAGCGCTCCGACCGCCAGCTGGTTCGGCTGCGCGGCGACCTGGGCCAGGAAGGCGGGGCCAGCCAGGACCGCATCCGTGACGACCACGCTGAGGACCAGGGCAACCGTTCCGATGATGTACAGCACGCCGATCCAGGCGGCGGCCTTCCGTTCCGCGCTCGTGCCGGGCTTCCCCGGCCCTGCGGCGCTCGTTCGGTTCGCACTCATGCTCTATCTCCCTGTTGTGGTTGACGTTGACGTGGACAAGCCGCCCACGCCGATGTCCGATTTGGCATCTGTCACAGCTGTCTCGCCCGTCCCGAGGGTTGTCAGGGGTCGGGTTCGACAGGATTGACCGAGACCAATGGCATACCCAGATCACGCACTCTCTTGAGCAGCCCTTGCAGCGCGGCCTGATCGACGACCGGCCCGGTGATGAGCGTGTCGCCGCCGTCGAGCGTGATCGTCAGGCCCTCGAACCAGTCCGCCCATCGAGAACCGAGCTGGCCTGCGATCCGGATCTGGTAGGCCATCGGTTGGCCCGAGTCAGGTTGTGGGTCGAGCTCACTGGACATCGCTCCGTGCCCGTTGCGGATGATCATTGCCAGCTCACGCCGCGGCCTCGCCGACGTCGCCCGGGGTGGGGTCATTGACCAGCTCCACGGCTCGGACGAGGCCGTCACGCATCCGGATGATCCGGTCGCAGGCCGCCCCGACCTCCGCGTCGTGGGTGACGAGCACGAACGTCTGGCCGTGCTCGCGGTTGAGCTTCCGAATCAGGTCGAGGAGCTCCGCCGACCGGTGCGAGTCGAGGTTGCCGGTCGGCTCGTCGGCCAGGACGAGCGCCGGGTCGTTGACGAGCGCCCGGGCGATCGCCACCCGCTGCTGCTCGCCCCCGGACAGCTCGGGCGGGCGGTGTGTCGCGCGCTCGGCCAGGCCGACCATGTTGAGCCGCGCGATCGCCCGCTCGTGAGCCTCGCGCCGGCCGAGACCGGCGTACTCGCCGGCGAGCATGACGTTCTCGACCGCGGTCAGCGTCGAGACGAGGTTGAACTGCTGGAACACGAAGCCCATCTCGCGGGCCCGGATCCGGGTCCGCTCGCCGTCCGACATGCGCGTCGCGTCGCGCCCGCCCAACGTCAGCTCCGGTGCCGGGCCGTGGTTGAGATCTGGGCCGTGGAGCAGCCCGAGCAGGTGCATCAGGGTGCTCTTGCCGGAGCCGGACGGGCCCATGATCGCGACCAGCTCACCGGCCTCGATCGAGACCTCGACCCCGCGGAGCGCCTGGACCTCGTTCTTGCCACCCAGCTTGTAGGTCTTGCGCAGGTTGCGCCCTTCGAGAAGTGCCATTGTCAGGTGCTCCTATTCGTAGCGGAGGGCCGCGACCGGGTCGAGGCGCGCCGCGTTCCAGGCGGGGATGATCCCGGCGACGACGCCGAGAATGGTCGAGAAGAGGACGGCGAAGACCGCCGTCTGGGGGGTGAGCAGGAAGAGGATCATCCCCGAGCTCCGGCCGGCCTCGTTGGCGAGGTACACGACCACCGCGCCAAGGCCCAGGCCGAGCAGGCCACCGAGCAGGCCGATCAATCCGGCCTCGCTCACGAGCTCGCGGATGACCCGCGCCCGCGACCCGCCGATCGCGCGCTTGATCCCGATCTCCCGGGTCCGCTCGGCGACCGTCATGGCCATCGTGTTGATCACCGACAGGCCGCCGACGATCAGGCTGATCAGGGCCACGCCGACGATGATCGCGTTGAAGATCGCGACCGAGGAGCCCACCACCCCGTCGAACTCGGCGCCGGTCATCGCCGACGCGTTCGGGATGTCGACCTCGATCCGTGCGGCGAGCGCTTCGACGTCGGTTCCTTCCTCGGGATAGACCGTGATGTCGGTTGCGAGCTCGTCCGCCCGCAGGGTCCGGCGGACGACCGGCGGCAGGTCCGCGACGTAGATCTCCTGGGCTGCCGCGAGCGGCACGATCACGGTCGCGTCCGGCGCGGTCAGGGTCGGCTCGAGGATCCCGACGACCTCGAACGTCATGCCCCGGATCTCGACCGTGTCCCCGATGCCCTTGCCAAGCTTGCGGGCGAGGTCCGAACCGAGGACCGCCAGATGGGAATCGGCGTCGCCGGCGGTGAGCGCGCGGCCCTGGGCGACCCGGGCGTCATACACGTTTTCGCCGTGATCTGCGCCGGGCAGGTCTCCGACGACCATGTCGGGCATGCTGATCCCGCCGCTCGACGCGGGATCGAGGAGGGTGCTGACGCCTGGAACAGCCGCAGCCACCCCGTCGATCGCGGCGATGTCGTCGACCAGGGCGATCGCCATGGGGCTGTCTCCTGACAGCCCACCGGATTTGTCGGTGACGACGATCTTGCCCGCGTAGTAGTCGCTGCCGATGGCGACGATCGAGCTGATCTTGTTGGCCATCGAGCCGAACACGACGAGGGCCCAGATGCCGATCGTGATGCCGGTGACCGTGAGGGCGGTCCGAAGCCGCCGTCGGGCGAGGTTGCGCAGCAGGCTCATGCGTGGTGCTCCTTGACGTGGTGAAGAGGGCAGGCGGAGATCGGTGAGCCCGTGAAGATCCCTAATCGGGTCGGGGCGAGAGGATGACGACCGCGGTCTCTCGTGATCTCAAGGCGGCGAAGGCCTCGAGATCCTTGTCGTAGGTGGCCCACCGCGCCCACAGGCGGGGCCGCTCCTCCTGGTTCGCGGCGCGTCCGCGGACGGCGCGCGACCCACCGGGCAGGTCGACGGTGACGTCGGGATGTGCCTGCAGGTTGAGCCACCAGGCGGGCTCGGGATCAGCCCAGCCGTTCATGGCCACGGTGACCAGGTCGGGTCCATCCTCGAAGTAGCCGAGGATGGCCTTCCGCTCCTCGCCGCTGCGGCGACCGACCGTCCGCAAGCACATCATGCCCCAGCGGTCGGGCCTTGCGGCCCGCAGGCCGAGCCGGCCGCGCGTGACCGAATAGACGGCACGCTGCACCACCCAGAACGAGCGGATGAACCAGCGCGGCGGCAGGGACGGTGACTTCTTCGACGGTTCAGACACGGTGTGCTCCTGTTCGGTGCGTACTCATCGGTGGTCCGCAGGGGCAGCGTCGTCCCGCCGTGGGATGAGCGTCATCCCTCCCAGGAGGTATCCGAAGGACTAATCGGAGAATGGATCGCGGGCGCCCGAGGGCGGAGAGGGTCCAACCGGCGTGCCGCCGGCCGGTCGGGCATCGTCGCCGACGCCGTCGAGCTCAGGCGTCGGGGCGGCGGTCCTCGGACAGGTAGCCCAGGGCTCGTCCCCTGGCGACCGCCTGCGTACGGCTGCTCACGCCGAGCTTGCCGTAGATGCTGCGGGCGTGTGCCTTCACCGTGTGCAGGGACAGGTACAACCTGAGCGCGATCTCCTGGTTGGTCAGCCCCCTGGCGACAAGAGCGAGCACTTCAAGCTCGCGGCCGCTGAGGGGTTCGGCGAGACGGCTTCCGCCGACTCTCGTCGCGGGCGACGCGGCCCGTCCTGCGTCATCGGCGGGGAACGCCCCCAGCAACCGCCGCACGTACGCCGGGCGAGCCCCTCGCGATGCCGCCTCGCGGAGCAGACGAGCCATGGGCACACCTTCGTCGACGAAGATGCGGATGAAGCCGCCCGGCTCGGCCAACGTCAGCGCTTCGTCGAGCACCTCCACGGCCTCGGCCCGCTCGCCACGGGCATCGAGCGCGACGGCCAGCAGCACGAGGGCCTTGAGCTCCTCATCCGCCCAGGCCTTCTCCGCCATCTGCCGGCGATATGGCTCAAGCACCGCGAGCGCCGCGGTGGGATCTCCCTGGGCGAGGTGGACTCGAGCCTGGCTGAGGGGAAGATCGTGCGCCTGGGCCACGTGCGCGGCCGCCGCCACGTCGCCCTGGCGAAGGAACGTCAGCACCCGCCCGGCGGCGATTGCGGGCACCTGGAGCACGAAGTCATGCTGGCGCGCGGCCTGATCGGCCTCAGCCAGGATCGCGGCTGCGCCGGCCGCATCTCCCCGGGCAAGTGCCAGTCGGGCGAGGAACACTCCACAGGCGACGGGTATGTCCGTGTTCACCGTCTGTCGTGCCAGTTGGAGACCCTGTTCCCCGTGCTGTTGGGCGGCATCGAGGTCGTTCCACTGGTAGAGCACACGGGCCAGGCCCAGGTGGGCTTCGCAGGCACGGGGAGGCCCCAGGCCGGCTGCCAGCTCCAGGGCGTGCCGGAAGGTCGCGGCCGCCAGGACGAGCTGATTGTCCAGTGTCTGGCTGTGGCCCAGAAGGATCGACCCCATGGTCTCGTCGGACGTGTTCCCCGATGCCGCGCCCATCGCTGTCACTTCCGCGAAGGCCTGCCGCGCCGCGGCGCGGTCTCCCTGAAGGAGGTGGGCGTGGCCCAGCTTGAAGACAGCGGAGGCGCGGAACGGGAGGTTGTCGGGGTGCAGATACTCCAGGGCACGGCTCGACTGGGCGATGATCGTCTCGACCTGGTCCGGGCGCCACGCCAGAAAGGCCCGCACGGAGGCGATCCGTCCTACGAGATCCCGGGTCCGGTCGTCCATCCCGGCGTCCTGCAGCGCTCGTTCAGCCGCCTGGAGCTTCGGCTCGATGACATCGGAGTACCCCCAGTTGAGCAGGAGCGAGGCATAGGTCACCCACAGGGACGGCCTGGCATCGAGCACGGTCGTCGGGAGCGACTCCAGCCAGTGAAGGACGGGGACCAGCCCGCCGCGAACGTGCAGGGGCATCCCTCCTCCCTCGATGAGGCGCTCGGCCCGCTCGACGTCATGGCCAGCGGCTGCGTGCTGGAAGGCTTCGATCCCGAGGTCGTTGGCCTCGTACCACTCGCTGGCTCGGAGGTGATCCTCATCCACACTTCCGGACGACGCCGCGATCTGTTGGCGCCGCTGCCGCAGCAGATCGGCGAACAGATGGTGGTAGCGATACCAGCGCCGCTCGGTATCAAGGGGGACGATGAACAGGTTTGCC
Organism: uncultured Chloroflexia bacterium; assembly: GCA_963821235.1. Taxonomy (GTDB): domain Bacteria; phylum Chloroflexota; class Limnocylindria; order Limnocylindrales; family CSP1-4; genus CTSoil-043. Next base: position 260,722 of record CAWGCS010000001.1, on the reverse strand, counting down.
CGCTCGAGATGCTCGAGGGTCCCCTGACCGGAGGCCGAGGCGTCGGGCAGCAAGGCATCGCACAGGGGCCCGCAGAGGCGATCGAGGATCGACGTCCGCAGCAGGAAGGCCTGCACGGATTCGGATTGCCGCTGGAGGACCTCCTCGAGAAGGTAGTCGAGCACGAAGCGGTGGCTGCCGGCGAACGACGCGATGAAGCCCGCGACGTCGGACCGACCCTGGAGGGAGATCGCGGCCAGCTGCAGACCGGCGATCCAGCCCTCCGTCCTGGCGTCGAGCGCGGCGATCTCGTCGGCGGAGAGGTCGAGGTCCATGACCTCGTGGAGGAAGCCGGCGGCCTCGGACGGGGTGAAGCGCAGATCGGCCGCGCGCAGCTCGGTCAGCTGGCCTCGGGCACGCAATCGAGCCAGGGGCAGCGCGGGGTCCTCACGAGTGGCGATGACCAGGTGCACCTGGGGCGGCAGGTGCTCGACCAGGAAGGCCAACGCATCGTCCACCGGCCTGGCGTCGAGGACGTGGTAGTCGTCGAGAACCAGCACGACATCGCCCGGGATGGTGGTGATGTCGTTGAGCAGGGCCGTCAGCGTCGGCTCGAGTGGCGGGGGCTCCGGCGACTGGAGCACGGTCAACACCCCTTCGCCGATCCCGGGCGCAACCGTCTGCAGAGCCGCGATCAGATAGGTCAGGAAGCGGTTGGGGTCGCTGTCGCCTCCATCGAGCGATAGCCACGCCGCCGGTCGCCCGCAGCCCGCGACCCACTCGCCGACCAGCGTGGTCTTGCCAAAGCCGGCGGGAGCTGAGACCAGCGTCAGCCTGTTGCCGGCAGCGAGGCCTTCGGTCAGCCGCTCGACCAGTCGCGGACGGACGACGATCCTTCGCCGCGAAGGTGGGATGTAGAGCTTGGTGGCCAGGATCGGCGCGGGCACCGATCAACTATAGGCACGGGGCGACGGGTTTCGAGACGGGCGAGGGAATCAGAACCGCAGGACGAGCGCACGAACCAGCGCGGCGGCAGGTTCGCGGACGGCTCTCGCCTTCCCGTTACGGTCCACGACGAGGAGGCCGAGGACGGCGTGGGCGATGAGGAAGTCCACCTCACCATCGGGCGCGCTGGGGGCCGTGCGCCGGCTCATCGCGCCACGTGGGCCAACGTGGGCGCGCACGGGCCAACCTCAGCGTTTCCCCGATCAGGGACCGGGACAATTCGCGAAACCCGGCCGCGTGCGCACGATTGGGAGGCGCGGTCTTCCAGGACTGAGGAACCCGCGTGTGGGGACCCCCGGTCGCCGACTCCCGCGCCCTTCGTCGAGTTGCAGGAGCGGCAGAGCACCGCGCAGTTGCTGATGTCGAAGGGCGAACCGCCTGCTGCGAGCGCCACGACGTGGTCAACAGTGAGGTCGCTGGCGGGATGGGCGTCGCGCTGGTAGCCCGGGCACCAGTTCCCATGCTCGCCACGCCAGGCCCGGAGCACGCGGGCGCTGAGGCGCTGCCAGGCCCGCGTGCTGTACAGGGCGTTGTGCCGGCTGCGGTTTGACCGGCGGGCGTGGTCGGTGCAGCGGCTTCCGCGCGGCTGGTGACGACACCACAGACCGTGCAGAGCTTCACCCCTGGATGGTCTATGGGGTGGACGATGACGTCTATTCGCCCGCGGTGCTAGGCCTGGGCGACCATGGCAGTCCGAACCCGCACAGGATCAGGAGCATGGACAGGTGGTCGATCCCGGCAGGGCAGCTCGAGGCGAGCTTCGCGCGCGCGGCCGTGCTCCAGCGCGAGATCGAGCGCAAGGAGCGCCTACTCGGCCGGCGGGTCCAGACGCTCGCCAAGGGTCTCGCCGATCTTATGGTGCCGGGGAAGTCGCTCTACCGGCGCAGCATCGGGGTGCATGCGTTCCCGGTCGACGGCGTCCCGTGTCTGGCGGCCGCCTACCTCGAGGAGGAGGGCGAGGGCTACCGGTACCGCTACGCGGTCCTATGCGGCGGGGACGCTGCGAAGCGAGCGCCCAAGACAGCGGACCTCGACCCTGGGACTCTTGCCCGAGTACCTACGGATCCAGCCGTTGTGCAGCGGGCCCATATCGTCCGGATGCGCGATCCCCTCGGGGTGACACGCGCTGCGAAGTGCCGAGGCCCGCGCCGCGTCCGCGCAACCCAGACCCTCGTCGGGAGCGCAAGCGAGGCCGTAGGTATAGGCCTCGCGGAGATTAGCGCCCCGGCCCGTTGCTGTAACAGCAGGGACGTTCCCCAGGCGTCGCCATGCAGGCTGATCCACGAGCTGGGCACCCAGGCTATGCCGTCCAGCGACGTCCCCGGGATCACTGGCGAGGCCACGGCCTGACGGCCGGGCGACCCTCCACCTTGGGTTCCGGAGGCCAGCAACTGCCCCCGATCTTCGCCCCCCGGATCTACCCTGACGGGCCGACTCTGCGCTCACCTCGGCCCACCCACACGCCATCGATCGGCCGCTAGGGGGAGATGGCTCGCTTCAGGGAGCAATTCCGAGACAACCTGCGCGGCCGCAAGCAGCTCCATGTCCGTCCAGCGCGCCCCAACAAGTTGCAGGCCGATCGGTAGGCCGGTATTCGTCCGCCCGATCGGAAGGACCACGACAGGGCTGCCCGTCAGGTTGAACGGACTTGCGAAGGCTTCGATGGCCAACACCAATGGAACTGGCGTCCCGTCGACGTCGACACGTGCTCGAAGCTGCCCAAGCGTCCCGCCGCGATCAAGGTGGGGAAAGGCCGGCACGGACGCGACCGGGACCAGCCAGCCGTCGCGCGAGCCCAGGAACGTCTCGAGCCGCTCGATCGCGCGGTCGCGCCGCGAGAGGGCTCGTCCAAAGGAGCCGAGGGTCGCGCCCATGCCATTCAGGAAGCCCGCAGCAGCCGGGTCGGACCGCGTCATCACCCGTCCCGCGACTCGAAAGGTGGCTCGTGGCAGGTGGAGTGGAGTGCCACGGGCGCTCGCCGCCGCCATCTGGATCTCGCTCGACAGCGCGGCCAGCGAGGGCGGGTCGAAGTCTTCCGGAGCGGCGCGCTCCACCCGGGCGCCCTTGGCCTCCAAGCGAGCGGCCGTATCGCGGAGCGTGCTCCTCGTCTCCGCAGTGACCGGGACGCCGAATTCATCCCACCACGCGATGCGCAGGCGGTCGGCTGAGGGTGGCTCCACCCGATTCATCGGCACGGGCGCAACGTCAGGGCGGGCGATGTCTGGGCCCGCGATTGCCTCGAGCGCAAGCACGAGGTCATCGACGGATCGCGCGAGCGGACCGACACTCAGCAGCGTTCGAAGGAGGCCCCACGGTGCGCCCGGAGGAGGCGGGATATGGCCGATCGGTGACACGAGGTTGTCGGTGGGCTTCAGCGCGAATACACCGCAGAAGTGCGCCGGCGTGCGGATCGAGCCACCAATGTCGCTGCCGATGTCGAGTGGCGTCAGGCCCGCCGCGACCGCAGCGGCGGATCCTCCGCTGCTGCCGCCAGCGGTTCGGGCGTGATCCCATGGGTTGACCGTGCGCCCGAAGACCGAGTTCGTCGTCTCTGCGCCAGTGGCGAATTCCGGAGTGTTCGTCTTGCCGAGGATCACCGCTCCGGCCTGTCGCAGCCGAAGGACCACGGTCGCATCGCGGGTTGGCACGTATCCGGCCAGTCGTCGCGAGCCGGCCGTCGTGCGCAGACCAGCCGTCGCAAAGGTGTCCTTGATCGTCACCGGCACGCCGTGGAGCGGCCCGCGGGGGCCGCCCTCGGCGATCGCACGGTCAGCGACATCCGCGGCAGCGAGGGCGCCAGCGCGATCGAGCGTCACGACGGCATTCAGCGTCGGATTCAAGGCGTCGATCCTCTCGAGATGCTCCTCGACGATGCGTCGCGACGTGGTCCGGCCTCCGGCGATCGCCGCCGCGATCTCGCGGGCACCGGCCGCTGCTGGGTTGCCCGTGCCGGAGTCCCGCATCATCGGTCTGTCCTCGTGCGAGTTCCAATCCGGTGAGGCCGCGCTCTCGCCGAGCCGGCCACCATCGCCAAACCGTGGATGCCGCATGGCGGCCCGCCCGTTGGATCACGCAGAACTCGCCGACGGATGATTGGTCGACAAGGCGTTGCGGGTCAAGTTCTCCCGCGGCACGGATTGAAGGGCCGCTCGGGCGCCGAGTGTGGTGGCGCATGGGTCCGCGGCCGTGCGAACCGAGGCCGGGCGGCCCGCCGAGATCCGGGAAGGCAGCGATCGCCTTCCGCAGGCAGCCGCTGAACGCGCGGGAGGTCGCTTCGGCCCTGCATTCGGATGGCCCCGGTGCGGACAAAGCTCGCGGCCTGCGTCGCTCGACGCGGCAGCGTGGCTGCGAGCAGCGGGATTGACGGGGCCTCGGCCCAGTCGAGCGCCGCCGACCTCGTCGAGGAACGACGGCGCGCGCTTGGCGGCGAGGTTCACGCGCAGCGCGGAAGACGTCGAAGAGGGCGAGGGCGATCGCGGAGTCCTGCTCGGCCGACATCGTCCGCTGGCGCGTGGCGGCGCCGTGGGCCGACGACGACGTCGCCGTCCCTCAGCTGAACGTCGCGCGAATGCGGTCTCGCAGGCCACGTAGCAGCGCCAGGGCTCGTCGCGCCAACCAGGAGCAAGCCCGGCCCGCTCCTTCGCGTCGCATCCCAAGTGCCTCGCTGCGATCGCATCCTCGGTATGGGGGCGTGCGGACCCGCCGCCAACACCATGATCTGTCCGGTCGGTCGCCGCTGGTGGACCAAGCGTCGCTCTGGCTGGTGACAGGCAGACCGGCCCACACCTGCCGTCCCGCCCTCGCGTCCTCTGCGCCGCGCGAACGAGAATGGGCTCACGAGGGCGCGGCGCGTCGTCCAGTTCGACGGACCGCGGCAGCGTCTGCCGCTGCAGCGAGAGGGATCGACGATGACCGCGGGCTTGGTGCGCAGCAGCCGATGGGGACGGCTCTCGGGGATCCCCGAGACCATCCGCGCTCATCCGGTTCCGGCGTTCTTCGTGCTCGCCTATGCTGTGTCGTGGGGCCTCCTGCTCGTGCTCTACGACATGATGCGCGCGCCCGCCGCGCTCGTGATCTTCATCCAGACGCTGGGTCCGACGATTGCAGCGCGGATCGTCCTCACCACCATCGGCGGCCGGGTCGCCTACCTCGAGATGCGCCGTGGCGGTCGGTTGTGGCACGTCCCGTTCCGGTGGTACCTGGTTGCGCTCGCGGGGATCCCGGCCGCGTGCCTGGGTGCAGTGGCCGTGCTCCCCGGAGGAAATGGCGCGTTCCAGATTGCTTCCGCCGGCTCGATGGCCTCGACCTTCGCGATCTTCCTCGTGATCGGCTTCTTCAGCGGCCCGCTGTTCGAGGAGCCGGGCTGGCGGGGCTTCGCCTTGCCGCGACTCGAACGCGACAGGGGTCCACTGGTGGGCACCCTGATCCTGGGCATCGTTTGGGGTGCGTGGCACCTCCCCCAATTCCTCGTGCCGGAGTGGGCCGCCCAGAACGGCGGCTCCGACACGGCGACGATCGCGGCGTTCCTCGTACTGGTCATGACGCTCTCGCCGCTGCTCACATGGGTCTATAACCACACCGGGAGCCTCTTCCTCGCGATGGTTACGCATGCGAGCATCAACGCCTCGCTGGCCATGGTGCCGGTCCTGCCCGGTGGCCCCATGCTCGTTGGCATCGTCGCATTCGGCGCGATCAGCCTCGTCCTGGTCATCGCGACCCGCGGCCGCTTCGGGTACGACGCGCACGTGCCGCTCGGGGCATGACCATCGAACGGCAAGGGCGACCTCTGCTCGTCCTGAAGACCAACTTCGACTCGTGGGGGCCCCTGGCTCCGTTAGGTGTGACCCGCTACTCGCCCGGCCGGGTACTGCCCTCAGGCTCGGGCAAACGCGGGGCAAGGATCCACACGAGCTGCGCCGTGGTCGCCGCCCCCACCTTGGACCGGGCATTCGCCAGGTGGTGCTTCACGGTCGAGTGCGAGAGGCCGAGGCGGTGGGCCGCCGCCCCTGCGGCGCATACTGGTCGTTCCAGGGTCGGCGGATGCCGACTCAGGGTGACAGGAGTCGTCCCATGCCGATCCCGAGCGCCCGGACCGCGATGCGCGGCTACCCCAGGAACCGCCTGACGGACCGCACGAACGCCGCTCCGGTCAACACCAAGACCGCCGAGTCGCGCGGGTACGCGATCAGCTACGAGGACGCGGGCGCCGGGCCGACGGTCGTGCTGCTGCCGGGCTGGACGATGTCCGCCGGCGACTGGCGCGACGCGGGCTACGTCGATCGCCTCGCGACGAGCCATCGCGTCCTGAACGTCGACCCGCTCGGGAACGGCCTCAGTGACAAGCCCCACGAGTCCGCGGCCTACCGACATCGCGACGTGGCCGCTGACGTCATCGCGGTCCTCGACGCTGAGGGCATCTCCAAGGCGGTCGTCTGGGGCTACTCACGGGGTGCCTACTTGGCGCTGGCCGTGGGCACCGAGTCCCCCGAGCGCGTGTGTGGCGCCATTCTCGCGGGTGGCGCGGACCTGACCGAGGAGATCGCGCCGGGCAGCGAGCCGGAGCCCCTCGACGTGGCCCTGTGGAGCGGCGACTTCGAGGCGCTCTGGGACAAGTACTCCTTCTCGCAGGAGGACCGCCAGTACGATGCCGAGGTCAACGATCCCCGGGCGCTCGGGGCGATGAACCTGGCTGGCACCGAGTTTGGAACCTCGGCCGACTGCCGCCGCGTCACCGCGCCGGCCCTCGTCTATTGCGGCGGCGAGGACCGCCCAGCGGAGAATCGGAAGACCGCGGTCGCGCTCCGGGCCGAGTTCCGGATCCTGCCAGGTCTGGATCACCTGAGGACGTTCAGCGAAGTCGACCTCGTGATGCCGACGGTCCTCGGGTTCCTCGAGTCGGCGGGTATCTAGGCGGCGGCGCCACCTTCGAGCAAACCGCCATTCGTCCGCTGGGGCAAGGCCGTCGGACTCGGGCAGGCGCGGGGCCAGGATCCACACGAGCTGCGCCGTCGTCGTCGCGCCGACCTTCGACCGCGCGTTCCCCAGGTGGTGCTTCACGGTCGAGTGCGACAGGCCGAGGCGGTGTGCGGCCGCCTTCTCCGACCCGGCGACCAGGACGGCGGCGACCACCCCGACCTCGCGGTCGGTGGCGCGTTCGGCGGGGCGGCGGGATGGCCGTCGCGTCATGCGCTGCGGACCAGGTCGCAAGGCTGTGGAGGCTCGGCGAGCCGCATCGTGATCGGAAGGTCGCTGGTCGCGGGGCTACCCCTCTCGCCCCGACCATGATCACTCTGCGGGCACCCGTCGCGGTCCCCCACCTTGGGCGTAGGGCGGTCCTCATCTTGCCCGAAGGGGGACGTCGGACAACGTCCCGTGACGAATGGAACTGGACGGGGAAGGCCCACGATCCCACCATCGCGATCGACAGGTGGTGGAGATGTCATCGTCAGAGGTGACGGGCTACGCAGCCGGAGCGGTGGGATCTCCGCTCGAGCCACTGACGTACCCGGTGCCCACGCTCGGGGAGCACGACGTCCGCGTGGCCGTCGGCCACTGCGGTCTCTGTTTCACCGACATCCAGGCGATCGACAACTTCTATCGGATCACGACCTTCCCGTTCGTGCCCGGCCACGAGATCGTGGGCCACGTCGAAGCGCGGGGCAGCGCGGTCTCGGAGCTGAAGGAGGGCGATCGGGTCGGTATCGGCTGGCAGGGGCGCTCGTGTGGGCGATGTCGCTGATGCATGCGGGGTGAGGTGCATCTCTGCTACGACATCGCCGAGATGGGAACATGGGAGCGCCACGGCGGGTTCGCCGACTCGGTGACTGTCGACGCCTCCTTCGCGTATCCGCTGCCGAGTGGCCTTCCCTCCGACGTCGCGGCCGTGCTCATGTGCGCCGGGATCAGCGTCTACGCGCCGCTGAGGGATTACGCAGGCGACGGCCCGCGCGCCGCGATCTATGGCCTGGGCGGGCTCGGCCACCTCGCGATCCAGTTCGCACATGCCCTCGGGTACGAGGTCACGGCCTTCTCATCCACGACAGCGAAGGAGCAGGAGGCCCGCGGCTTCGGCGCCGATCACTTCGTCGTCACCGGCAATCGCGACCGCCTGCGTCCGCTGGACTTCGAGTTCGATCTCCTCCTCTGCACCGCCCATGGCGGTGTCAACTGGCAGGAGATGATCGACCTGCTCGAGAAGCGCGGTCGTCTGGTGCTGGTTGGCTTTCCGCAGGTGTCGATCTGGGCCCGGGACCTCGTCGCCCATGAGGTCTCGGTCACGGGGTCATTCTTGGGCAACCACGCGACGATGCGCGAGATGCTCTCGTTCGCCCAGGCGCATGGCATCGCGCCGCAGATCGAGCGATTGCCGATGTCCAATGTGAACGACGCCATCCGTCAGCTCAGGGAGGGCAAGGTGCGCTATCGCGTCGTGCTCAACCACGCTTCAAGCACGGGGCGCCTCTCCGACGCGATCGGCCCGGGCACGGAGGAGCTGGAGAGCCCCGGAGGCTGGCCCCGACCCGAGCGCTGAAGACTACGATCGTTTCGGGCGTCACCGAGGCGGCTCCTCGTCCCAGCGCTGGATTGCGGCCGCCACTGAATCGCTTCGGGCTCCGGCGGGTATCTCTGATATATGACAGGCCTCGTTTCCTCGGCCTCCTCGACGACCACCGCCTCCTGGATGGCCTCGGCCGTGGACCTGGCTGTTACGGGCGACGAGGTTGCCTTCGCCCGGATCGTGGAGACCTACCACCGCGACCTGGTCCGGGTGGCCTACGCCGTCGCGGGCGACGAGCAGGTCGGCGAGGACGCCGCCCAGGCGGCCTGGTCGATCGCCTGGCGCAAGCTCGACTCCCTCCGAGACCCCGGGCGCCTGCGCCCCTGGCTCGTTTCCATCGCCGCCAACGAGGCCCGCAAGCTCGTGCGCAGCCGGCATCGCCGGGCTGTCGTCGAGATCAGGGTTGCGCCGCCCGACGACCCCGAGGGGGACCCCTCGGTGGAGATCGACCGCCTCGACCTGCTCAACGCTCTCCGCCACCTGAAGCCGGAGGACCGCCGGCTGCTCGCGCTGCGTTACGTCGGCGGCCTCGATTCCTCCGAGATCGGCACCCTCCTCGGGATGTCCCCCTCGGGAGTGCGGGGCCACCTGTCGCGCGTCGTCGAGCGCCTCCGGAAGGAGCTCCGCGATGGCTGAGAACGACCTCTTCGAGCGCGGCCTGGCGGACGCCTTCCTCCGCCTCGGGGACGATGTCCCGGGGACGGTGGACGCCGCCGCCGTGGCCCATCGGGTGGCCCTCGAGCATCCCCGCCGGCGGGTGCGTGCGCTCGCTTGGGGCCTGGTCGCCCTCCCGCGCCTGGCTTGGATCCTGCTGCTCCTGGCGGCCCTGCTCGCGGCGATGGTCGGCACGATGCTGGTCGCCGGCTCCCAGCCGGAGCCGAAGCTCGCGCCCATGACGCCGTCGCCCACGGCCAACCCCGCCGAGGCTCTCGCGGCCGACCTGGCGGCCGTGTGGAGCAATCCCTACGACGCGGCCAAGGTCGCGGCGCTCTATGCGCCCGACGCGGTGTTCCACGACTTGGTTTCGAACGAGACATCGACGGGTCTCGAGGCGATCCAGGCGAGGATCAAGGAATACGCTGCGCAGCCCTTCAAGGTCGAGAACACCTCGGCCCCGATCCGGCAGGACAACTTCGTCGCCGTCTTCTTCAGGTTCGGCACCGGCGAGAACTTGTACCCGGGCCTCGGGGTCTACGAGGTGAAGGACGGCAAGGTCCTGAACCAGTGGGTGTACCCGGCACCCTGAACGAGGTTCGGGTGAGTCGCTCGGGAGACCCGTGAGAGCGTCCCAAGGAGGAGTGCAAGATGTTCGGCTATCGCATGGCTGGCCGCGCGGGGGTCATTCTGCTGGCAGTGACGCTCCTTGGCGCCTGCGGCGCCAGCACGACCCCGTCGCCCACGGCCAACCCCGCCGAGGCTCTCGCGGCCGACCTGGCGGCCGTGTGGAGCAATCCCTACGACGCGGCCAAGGTCGCGGCGCTCTATGCGCCCGACGCGGTGTTCCACGACTTGGTTTCGAACGAGACATCGACGGGTCTCGAGGCGATCCAGGCGAGGATCAAGGAATACGCTGCGCAGCCCTTCAAGGTCGAGAACACCTCGGCCCCGATCCGGCAGGACAACTTCGTCGCCGTCTTCTTCAGGTTCGGCACCGGCGAGAACTTGTACCCGGGCCTCGGGGTCTACGAGGTGAAGGACGGCAAGGTCCTGAACCAGTGGGTGTACCCGGCACCCTGAACGAGGTTCGGGTGAGTCGCTCGGGAGACCCGATGCGACAGGCCAGCGCCCGGTCACCATCGTGCAGCCTCACCATCGTGCAGCCTCACCCTGGCCGCCGTCCGGGTCGGCGACCGGATCGAGCTGACGGCGGCGGACTTGCAGCGTCTGCCTGCGGCGTTCTTCGCCGAGCTGAGCCGCAGGTTCCTGTCAGAGCCAGGCGAACGCCAGGCGGCGCGCAGCCGAGCCCGTCGTCAGGCGCGACCCGTCGGGAGGTCGTCGCCGCCGCGAGCGCCAGGCCACCAGGAGCGGGGGTCGTCCAGGGGCCGCGAGTCGGCCCCGGCGAAGAGCGTCAGCAGGGAGAGCACCGAAAGGCTGGCAAGGAGCGCGAGCAGTTCCATGCCACGACGGTACCTAACGGACTTGATCAGAGCAAAGCAAAGTAGTTCAATGTTTGATCATGATCGCTGATCATTGGCCGAGCCTCGAGCTGCGCCACCTGCAGAGCCTGCGGGCCATCGCCGAGACGGGCTCCTTCCACGCCGCCGCCGACGCGCTCGAGTACACCCAGTCGGCCGTGAGCCAGCACGTCGCGAGCCTCGAGGGAATCGTGGGCCTGCGGCTCGTCGAGCGCGGGCGCGGTCGCCGCAAGGTCGAGCTGACCGAGGCCGGCCGCCTCCTGCTCCGTCACGCCGACGCGATCGCGGCGCGCCTGTCGGCCGCCCAGGCGGACCTGCGGACCTATGCGGCCGGTGCGTCGGGCATCCTCCGCGTCGGCACGTACCAGAGCGTCGGGGCCCGGATCGTGCCCTCGCTGCTCAGCCGCTTCTCGGCGAGCTGGCCGGGCGTCGAGGTCGAGCTTCGCGAGAGCAACGAAGACCTGCGCCTCCTCGCCCTCGTCGAATCGGGCGAGCTCGACCTCGCCTTCGCCGTCCTGCCGCTGCCCGAGGGCCCGTTCGACTGCGTCGAGCTGCTCCACGACCCGTACGTGCTGATGGTGGCCGCCGGATCGTCGCTCGACCGACCGGCGCCCGGGCCCACGCTGGCCGAGATCGCCGAGCACCCGCTCATCGGCTTCAGCACCTGCCGGAGCACCATGGTGGCGGAGTCCTACCTCCGCCACAACGGCCTGGATCCACGGGTCGCCTTCCGCTCCGACGACAACGGGACCGTGCAGGGCCTCGTGGCTGCGGGCGTCGGGGCGGCCCTCGTCCCGACGCTCACGGTGGACGCCTCCGATCCCAGGGTCGTCCTGCTGCCGGTCGACGTCCCCCAGCGCGTGATCACCCTCGCCTGGCACCGGGACCGCAACCGGTCGCCCGCGTCGCTCGCCTTCACCGAGCTCGCCCGGGACGTCTGCGCCGGCCTCCCGAACGGAGCACCGAGCGCGGCTGCCTGACGCGCAGGCGAAGGGGCGCCCCGAGCCCGGCTCGGAGCGCCCTTCCGACGGCGTCCGCCCGCGAGACCGGGCCGGCCGTCTCGGCGTGCGCCTGATCTCGGGCGGCCACCGGCCGCCCGACAGGTGGTTGGCTACGGCATCCCGGCCGCCATGTCGTACTGCAGGTAGACCACGTGGGTCCGCGTGTACTCGAGCACGCCGTGCTTGCCGTCCGCGCCGCCGATGCCCGACTTGCGCCAGCCGGCGTGGAACCCCTGCATGTTCTCCATGTTCTCGCGGTTGACGTACGTCTCCCCGAAGCGGAGCTCCCGGCAGGCCCGCATCACGACGTCGACGTTCCTGGTGAAGATCGACGACGCGAGGCCGTAGATCGAGTCGTTGGCCCAGGCGATCGCCTCGTCGAGGTCGTGGAACGTGACGACCGGCATGACCGGCCCGAAGATCTCCTCCCGGACGATGGCCATGTCCTGACGGCAATTGGCGATGACGGTCGCCGGGTAGTAGTGGCCCTCCGGCCGGTCCTCGACGCGCTTGCCGCCGGTCACGATCTGGCCGCCGTCGGCGATCGCCCGCTCGACGCGGCCGCTGACCGCCTCGAGCTGCCGCTCGCTCACCAGGGGGCCCAGGTCGAGGCCTTCCTCGACGAGCGCGTTCCCATACTTCGCCTGGCCCATGGCCGTGGCGAGCCGGTCGGTGAACTCGTCGCCGACCTTGGCGTGGACGTAGGTCCGGTCGGCGGCGCCGCACACCTGGCCGGTGTTGAGGAGGCGGCAGGCCTTGATGGACTGCACCGCGAGGTCGAGATCGGCGTCCGGCATGATGATGACCGGGGCGCTGCCACCCAGCTCCAGGCTCACCTTCGTGATGTTCTTCCCGGCGAGCTCCATGACCCGGGAACCCGTCCGGATGCTGCCGGTGACGCTGACCATGCCGATCAGCGGGTTGGAGGCCAGCTCCTCGCCGACGATCGGCCCGTAGCCGCAGACCAGGTTGACGACCCCGGCCGGGACCTCGGCCGCCTCGAAGATGCGGGCGAGCTCGAGCGTGCTGTTGGGGGTCATCTCGCTCGGCTTGATGACGATGGTGTTGCCCATCAGGAGGGCGGGCGCCACCTTGCGGGCGAGGACGTAGAGGGGGAAGTTCCAGGGCACGATCCCGCCGATGACGCCGATGGGCTGCCGGAGCAGCAGCTGCATCTCGTTCGGCCGGTCGCTGGCGATGACCTCGCCTTCGATGCGGCGGGCCCATTCGGCCGTGTAGTCGAAGTAGCCTGCCGTCCCGTTGACCTCGCCGCGGGACTGGTCGAGGGGCTTGCCCTGCTCCTCCGACAGGACGCGGGCCAGGTGCTCCGCGTCCGCCCGGATCCCGTCGGCGATCCTGTGCAGGACGTTCGCCCGCTCGATCGGGGCCAGCTTCTCCCAGGGGCGCTGGGCGCGCTCGGCGCATTCGATCGCCTCCCGGGCGTCCGCGACGGACGAATCGGGGACGTCCGACACGACCGCGCCGGTAGCCGGGTTCTCGACGGTCAGCGTCTTGCCGTCCTGGGCGTCGACGAGCCGACCGTTCACGTAGTTCTGGTAGCGGCGAGTAGCGACAGCCATCGTGATCCTCCGAGTCGACGGGCCGCCCGCCTGGCGGCAGAGGACGTAGGTAGCCGGGCGCGAAGCCGACGGTTGGCCGCCGGTCGGCTCCGCGTCCGCCACGGAGATCGCGGCGCGCCTACCCGAGGACGAGCGCCGAGAGGCTCAGGTCGGCATGCGTGGGACTGCCGGCCACCGAGCAGCCCTGCTCGCCGAACGCGAGATAGCCGATCGTCGGCAGGCGGCCGACGACGTGCTCGAGCTCGGACGGGATCTCCTTGATCCGGTCGCCAAGGGCGATGGCCCGGCCACCGCAGTGGGAGAGGAGGATGGCCTTGGGGTGGCTCACGCCCTTGGCCGCCCTGTAGACGGCGTTGCCCGCTTCCGCGACCAGCCCGTTCACGGACGCCTCGCCGAGCTCCAGCTCCATGCCGGCGCTCATCGCCGCCCCGAAGTCCATCGAGCCGTCCGCGTCGCTGTTGACCGGGTGGGCTGAGTACGCGATCCCGCCCTGGCGGAACAGCAGCGGGTACTGGACGCTGAACGAGACGAGGGCACCGCCGCCGATCTCGGATTCGGGCTTGGCGACCCACTCCGAGTAGACGTCCATGGCCCGCCGGCCGCCGAGCTCGAAGACCTTCCGTCCCGCGGCCTTGGTGACGGTCGCCTTCTTGCCGGTCGGTCGGTAGCCGTTGGTGAAGGCGTAGCCGATCGGACCGCCGAGGGCCGCGATGGCGAAGTGGTTCTTGTAGGCGTGGCCGTTCGCGAACTGCTGGAACTTGCCGTCGGGGGAGTGGTCCGACGCCGTCCCGCCCACGACTGGCACGCCCGGGGCGACCTCGGCGATCCCCTTCAGGATCTCCTCCTCGGGACCCATGAAGGCGATCGTCAGGAGCGCCGTCGGCTTTCCGCCAAGCTGCGCGATGGCCGCCCGGGCGGCCTCCTTGCCGGCCGCTGCGGCGTCGTCGCCGACGGGCGCGACGCCGACACCGGCGTGGCGGTCGGCGATCAGCATGAGGCTGGCCGCGCCGCCCTCGGCGGTGACCCAGCCGGCGTCCTGGAAGACGCCGGTGGACGAGGATCCGCCCCACAGGGGCACGTCGCCCAGCAGCTCCGACACGCTCGACACGAGGCGCTCCGTGTCGTACTGCGTCGTCGCGAACAGGATGGCCAGCGCCGGCTTGCCCTCGAGACCGGCCTTCGCCCGCTCGACGAGCTCGGCCGCCGCCGCCTTCGCGTCCGTGGACGTCGTGCTGGCCGTGCCAATTGCGTTCATGAGACCACCTCCTGGGTGATGCTCCATTGGGCCTGCCCGGGACCGGGCAGCCGTCCCGACTGGTAGATCTGGCCGAGGATCGCCGCCCCGAGCAGCGAGGACTGGTCCTGGAAGACGTACTCGAACTCGCCCGTCCAGCGGCGCCTGGCGTCGAGCATTCCGCGGATCCTCGCCCCGCCGCCGGAGATCCCGACGCGATCGCCGATGGGCACGAGCTCGGCGACCTCCCGGAGGTGTCCTCCGAGGTAGGTCGCGTTGCCGCGGACGAGGCTGAGCAGGAGATCCTCGCGGGTGGTTTCGAGGGTGAGGCCGCTGAGGTCGGCCGTGCGCCGATCGAGGGAGTAGCGGCTGCCGGCGAGGAACGGCAGGTACTCGGGGAGCTCCGCTTCGCGGGCGTCGAGGTTCGGGCTCCGGAAGAACGTCTCGAGCACGCCCGGGACGTAGGCCGAGTAGTACTCGTCGTCGCCCATCTCGCTGCAGGCGACGCGCCGGAACCAGGCCAGCGCCGCGCCGCCGGCATTGAGGACGAAGAAGGTGAGCCAGCGACCGGGGAGGACGTGGCTCCGGACGTTGAAGCTCGGGGAGGCGACGGGACGGTCGGTGCAGACGCTGACGATGTCGCACGTCCCGCTGATGATGTTGATGTCGCCAGGCTCGGTCAGGCCTCCCGACAGGGCTGCGAGCACCGCGTCGTTGCCGCCGCAGAGGACCTCGCATTCCCTGGGCAGGCCGAGCTCGTCGGCGATGGGGGGCAGCAGCCGGCCGGCGGGCTCGTAGGACTGCATGAGGGGCGGCAGCCTGTCCTCCGGGATGCCGGCGAGGCCGAGGATCTCGCGGTTCCAGGTGAGGTCGTTGGCGGCCGTGCTGTAGAGGCCGGTGATCGACGTGGTCGACGGGTCGATGGCCCAGCGGCCGGTCATCCGCTTGACGAGATACGTGTTGCAGTGGCCGAACTTGACGGCCGCCGCCCAGACCTCCGGCTGCTCCTCCCGGAACCAGAGGATGGACGACAGCGACGAGCCGCCCGATACGGGCAGGTTGCACGTCTCGGCGAGGAACCTCCTCTCTCCTACGATCCGCCGGATGGCGGCCGATTGCGCACGGGACCGCCCGTCGAGGAACAGGACGGCCGGCGCGAGGGCCGTGCCGTCGGCCGTCATGGCCGTGAGCCCCGGCGTGGTGACGGCCAGGGAGATCACGCCGACCCCGCCGAGATCGGCGGCCAGGTCGGCGCAGCATTCGCGGATCGCCTGCCACCAGGCCTCCGGCTCGATGTCGGCCCGGCCCCGGTCGTGGAAATGGGGGGCATAGCCGCGCCGGGTCTCGCTTCGCTTCTCGAGGTCGGGGCTGAAGACCGCGACCTTGAGCGAGGTCGTCCCGACGTCGATGCTGAGGATGTCGCGGTTCACGGCAGGAGGCCCTCTGTGATCAGGAACGCCCGCAGGGCCGCCACCTGGGCTGGCTCGAGGGCGAGGAGGGGGCGCCGCGGGATCCCGCCCCGGAACCCGGCGAGGGTCATCGCGGCCTTGACGCCGGCCACCCCGTAGGCTCCGGAGATGGCCGCGTTGACGCGGCTCACCCGGTCCTGCAGCGGGATGCCGCGGGCCCCGTCGCGGGCGCGCCCGCAGGCGAAGAGCTCGAGGGCGAGCCCGGGGAAGGAGTTGGCGAGCGAGACCGTGCCACCGGGGGAGCCGGCCGCCATCGCCCGGAACAGGAAGTTGGCGGAGCCCGCAAGGACCTGGAACGACGGGCCCTGGAAGGGCAGGAACGCCTCGATCCCGCTCTTCGCGCTGTCCTTGAGGCCCACGATGTTCGGATGGGAGGCTAGCCGGCCGACGAGGTCCGGGCCGAGGGTGACCCCGCAGAAGCCCGGGGCGTTGTAGAGGAGGATGGGGATCCTTGCGCCGTCGGCCAGGGTGGAGAAGTACCGGTAGAGGACCTCGTCGGTCATCTGGCTCCGGAAGTAGCCGGGCGAGAGGACCAGCCCGAAGTCGGCGCCGAGGCCCGCGGCGGCGGCCAGGAAGCGCTCCGCCTCGCGCTGACCGTCGTACGCGGCGCCGGCCAGGACCACCTGCCCGGGTCCCCGGTGGCGCACGACGTCGTCGAGGACGCGCAGCTTCTCGTCCTCCGCCAGGCTCCGGTTCTCGCCGTTGGAGCCCAGCGCCAGGTAGCCGAGGATGCTGCTCTCCGCGTAGCGGGCGAGGTTGAACCGCAGGGCGCCGTGGTCGACGTCCTCGTTGGCCGCAAACGGGGTGCAGATCGGCGCGAACACGCCGGCAAGGTTCGCCTGGAGCTCCCCAGCGGCCATCAGGTCGCCGCGCCTTGGTCCCGGCCGGGCCCGCCGTCCGGCCCCCTCGCGTCGGCTCCCAGCTCCTGCGCGATCGTCCCGGCGACGGCGCGCGCCCGCTCGCCGAAGTACTGCAGGCGATCGTGGATGCGGAAGTGGGGGCCGGCGATGCTGATCGCGCCGACCGGCCGTCCCTCAGCGCCGACGATCGCCGCGCCGACGCACGCGCCGAAGGGCTCGTTCTCGCGGTCGTCGGTGGAGTAGCCGAGGCACTGCGTGTCCCGAATCGCCCGCCGGAACGTCGGCAGGTCACGGATCGTCCGGTCGGTCCGGGGCAGGAAGTCCATCCTCGCGTAGATCGCCTCGCGCTCCGCGTCCGGCAGGGCGGCCAGCATGGCCTTGCCCAGCGAGGTGGAGTGAAGGGGCATCGTCTGGCCGATGGCGGAGACCAGCTGGATGCTGTTGTCAGCCTCCAGCTTGTCGACGTAGACGACCCGGAGGTCCTCCATCACCCCCAGGTGGACGGTCTCCCCGAGCTCGTCGCGGAGGGCCGTCAGGTGGGGGCGGGCCACGCTTCGGAGGTCGAGGCGGACAGCCACGCCGTGGGCCAGCCAGAGGATCCTGCCGGTCAGCCGATAGCGTCGCGACGCCTCGTCCTGCGCCACGTAGCCGCCCTCCACGAGGGTGCGGAGGAGGCGCGTCACGGTGGCCTTGTCGAGTCGCACGCGCTGGGCGATGGCGGATGGGCCGAGCTCGTGCTCGCTGGCGCGCGCCAGCGCCTCGAGGACGTCGAGTCCGCGGCTGAGGGAGCGGGTCACCGTCGTTTCACCTAGTGAACCCTTGGTGCGTTGACCGCACCAATTATCCGCCGACGGTCAAGCCCTCCGACGGCTCCGCCGGGGGTTCAGCGCGGGCCGCGATGTGGTCGCTGCGCCGCGTCACCGCCGCCGTCAGCCGGCGACCGGAGTCTCCGTCAGGCTGAATCCGCGACGCCGCAGCTCCGCGGCGTAGAGGGGACCGGGGACGGCGACTTCGGCGGGATGAGCGCCCCGCGGCGTGATCCCACGGGCGTTGAGGATCGCCTTGATGGAGCCGTCCCACCCGGTCGTCCGCTCCATCGCCGTGAAGCCCGTCGCCTCGTCGTAGCGATCGATCAGCTCTACGACGACGCCCGCGGCCCGGCCGTCCTTGCGGCCCCTGGCGAGGATCCGCACGATCACGAGGTCGGGCTCACCCGGCTTCGCCCGGAGCTTCGGGTCGAGGAGGGCGTGGAGGACGTCGCGGGGGACGACGCGCGCCCCGCCGACCACGATCGGCTCGGTCTCGAGCAGGCCGGCGTCCATGTAGGCCTTCCAGGCGGCGAAGTGCCCGGGCCAGCGGAGCGTCTTGTTCCAGAGCGTCTTCAGCTTCCCCTCGAAGGTCCAGGGCATGGTCGAGGTCCCGCCGCCGGCCACGAAGGCCTCCATCCGGCCGATCGGCGCCGCGAAGTCGACGAGCTCGTAGTCCTCCTCGCGGAAGGTCGGCACCTCGACGCGCCGACCTCCGCGGAGGAAGTGGGCGACGCCGTGATACTCGTTCGTGAGCCCGGCGATGTTGAAGGTGAGGATGTAGCTGAACGGCGGCTTCGGGTGCAGCGGGTTGCCGCCATCCCAGAAGGTGACCTCGTCGGTCTCGTCGAGGAGCGACATCGCGTAGACGGTGAGGCTGGTGCCCATGCCCGGCACCTGGCCGCAGTCGGGGATCATGGCGATCCCAGCGGCCTCGGCCTCGGCCGAGAGGGCCAGCTGCTCGCGGACGAGGTCGGTGTTGCCGCCCAGGTCAGTCATGCTCGCCCGGGCCTCGATGGCGACCCGGGCGATCGCCGGGTTGTGCCAGTAGGGAACCGCCGACAGGAACGAGTCGACGTCGCCGAGGAACTCGCGGAGGGCAGCCCGATTCGCGACATCGACGGCGAACGGCTCGGCCACCGACCGCCCGAGGAGGGCGTTCACCCGCGTCGCGGCACGCGCGGCGGCCTCCCGATCGGCATCCGCCACCTTGACCCGCGCGGCATCGCCGAAGCGGGCCATGTCGTACGCGGCGGCGGTTCCCTGGCGCCCCGCCCCAACGACCGCGTAGGTAAAGCTCACGATTCTGCTCCTCGGTGGACCTGCGGGACGGCACGGGACACGGGAGCAGCGTAGCGGCCCCGGGAATCGAACGAGCGCCGGTCCCGGGGGAGCGGCGCTCGGCGCGTCGTCAGGAAGGCGGCGACGGTGCGGTCAGCGCGACCCGGTGCGATGGGCCGCGACGTGGGAGCTCCACTCGGAGGGCCGGGCGTCCGGCGACGCGCTGCTGCCCTGCCAGCCGCACTCGCAGATGACGTGCTGGAGGCGATGGCGGTACTCGGCGATGACGTGCCGGGGTCCCGGGTCGACGACGGGTCGGCGCGGGATGGGAGATGCCATGTTCGCCTCCGAGGATGTGCCGGACCACCCGCTCCGCGACCGAGCGGACCGTGGTCGACGGCGTCGCCGCCGGTCAGGGGAAGTGCCATTGTACCCGAAAGAGGCCGATCGCGTGAGGCCCATGCACACGGATCCCCGCGGTACGCTGGCCGGGAACCAGCGGCCCAGCGCCGCCCCCCACCCAGCACGAGGTGGTTCCATGACGCCCGACGCCCCGCAGCGCCTCCGCATCGCCCTGGTGGCCCACGACAACAAGAAGCGCGACCTCGTCGAGTGGGCGCGCTACAACCTGGCCTTCCTGGCCCGCCACGAGCTGTGGGCGACGGGCACCACCGGCCTGCTCCTCGAGCGCGAGCTGGGCCAGGCGGTCGCCAAGCTCCAGAGCGGCCCGCTGGGCGGCGACCAGCAGCTCGGCGCCCTCATCGCCGAGGGCAAGGTGGACTTCCTCGTCTTCTTCTGGGATCCGCTGGAGCCGCAGCCCCACGACCCCGACGTGAAGGCGCTCCTCCGCCTCGCCGTCGTCTGGAACATCCCGATCGCCTGCAACCGGGCCTCGGCCGACTTCATGGTCTCCTCGCCGCTCATGGAGAGCAGCTACGAGCGGACCCAGCCCGACTACGAGTCGTACCGCGGACGGGCCCTCGAGACCGACGCCCCGGCCTGACCGGCGGATCGCATCAGGACCCGGCCCGCGGCGCCGGGGGCATGGACATACGACGATGGCCGGACCCGGCATCCGCCGGTTCGGTGGTCGCGGCGTCCATGCGAGCATGCACGTCGTTGACCCAGCCGAGGTGTGATTCCATGAACGTCCCGTCCGCGACCGACCTGGCCGCTTCCACCGCCCCCTCGAGCGACCTGGCCGTCCTGGCCGGCGGCCTGCGCGGCGCGGTCATCCTGCCCGGGGATGCCGACTACGACGATGCCCGCCGCGTGGCCAATCGGATCGTCGACCGCCGCCCGGCGGCGATCGTCAAGCCGGCGGACAGCGCCGAGGTGGCCCGCGTCGTCCGCTTCGCCCGCCAGGCCGGCTATCCGCTCGCCGTCCGCTCCGGCGGTCACAGCCTGGCCGGCCACGGCGTGGCCGACGGGGCCGTCGTGGTGGACCTCTCCGCGATGAAGGCCATCACGGTGGACCCGGACGCTCGCGTCGCGACCGCGCAGGGCGGCGTCCTGGCCGGGGAGTACGTCAAGGCGACCTTCGCCAAGGGCTTCACCACCCCGCTGGGGGACACCGGCACCGTCGGCCTCGGTGGGCTCACCCTGGGCGGAGGCGTCGGCTGGCTGGCCCGCAAGCACGGCCTGACGATCGATGCCCTCCTCGCGGTCGAGCTGGTGACCGCCGACGGCGAGGTCATCCGGGCCAGCGCGGACGAGCACCCCGACCTCTTCTGGGCCGTTCGCGGCGGGGGCGGCAACTTCGGCATCGTCACGCGCTTCGAGTACCGGATCCACCCGATCGGCACGGTCTTCGGCGGCGCCTTGATCATGCCGGCGACGCGCGACGTCCTGCGCAGCCACGTGCCGATCGCGGCGAGCGCGCCGGAGAGCCTGACCACGATCGCCATGCTCATGGCCGCCCCCCCGATGCCGTTCGTGCCGGCCGAGCACCACGGCCGGCTGGTGTTCCTCGTCGGCCTCGTGAACGACGGCGACGCCGAGGCGGGCCGGGCCGCGATCGCTCCGTATCGCGACGTGGCGGCGCCGCTCGGGGAGATGGTCGGGCCGATGCCGTACCCGGCGATCTACGAGCTGGGTGGTCCGGAAGCGCCGATGGCGAGCGTCACCCGATCCCTCTTCCTGCCGGCCCTCGACGACGGGGCCGTCGACACGATCCTCGACTTCATGGACCGCCGCTCGTCGCCGATGGCGATCGTCCAGGTCCGCGTCCTCGGCGGGGCGATGTCCCGGGTCCCGACGGAGGCGACGGCCTTCGCCTTCCGCGACCGTCAGATCCTGCTCACGATCATCAGCCCGTTCCTGGACCCGGCGGAGGCCCCGGTCCACAAGGCCTGGGTCGAGGCGCTCTTCGAGGCGCTCCGTCCCGCGGGGGCCGGCGTCTACAGCAACTTCCTCGAGGACGAGGGGCCGGCCCGCGTGCGCGAGGCCTACCCGGGCGTGACCTACCAGCGGCTGACCGCCGTCAAGCGTCGCTACGACCCGCAGAACGTCTTCCACAACAACCAGAACATCGTGCCGGCGGTCTGACCGCCCTGGGCGCCCGACGTCGCGCGCCCACCGCCTCCGACGCACACGGCGGCCGTCCCGTGGGGGAGACGGCCGCCGTGCCACGGCCGCCGCGACGCGGCAGGCGTACGCTGGACGGCAGCACGAAGCGGCAGCACGAAGCAGCCGAAGGAAGACGAGATGACCGCCGTCGATCCCCACGCTCGCCCCGCCACCCGGACCGAGACCGACTCGATGGGCCCGATCGAGGTGCCGGCCGACCATTACTGGGGCGCCCAGACCCAGCGCTCCCTCCACCACTTCGCGATCAGCCGCGACACGATGCCGGTCCCGATCGTGCGCGCCTTCGGGATCCTCAAGCGCGCCGCGGCGGAGGTGAACGCCGAGCTGGGCCTGCTCCCCGCCGACCGGCGCGACCTCATCGTCCGCGCCGCGAACGAGGTCGTCGACGGGACCCTGGCCGCCGAGTTCCCGCTGCGGGTCTGGCAGACGGGCTCCGGCACGCAGTCGAACATGAACGTCAACGAGGTCATCGCCGGCCGGGCGAACGAGCTGGCCACCGGGTCGCGCGGCGGCAAGACGCCGGTCCACCCGAACGACCACGTGAACATGAGCCAGTCGTCGAACGACACGTTCCCGACGGCGCTCCACGTGGCGGTGGCGACCGAGATCGAGGAGCGCCTCATCCCGTCGGTGACCGCTCTCCGCGACGCGCTCGACGCCAAGGCGCAGGCCTGGATGGGGATCGTCAAGATCGGGCGCACCCACCTCCAGGACGCCGTCCCCCTGACCCTCGGCCAGGAGTTCTCCGGCTATGTGGCGATGCTCGACGGCGACCTGGCGCGCCTGCGAGCCGCCCTGCCGGGTCTCCATGAGATCGCCCTCGGTGGCACCGCCGTGGGGACCGGCCTCAACGCGCACCCTGCGTTCGCGGAGCGGTCGGCCGCCCGGATCGCCGCCCTGACGGGCCTCGACTTCGTCTCTGCGCCCAACAAGTTCGCCGGCCTGGCCGGACAGGAGGCGACCGTCTTCGCCTCCGGCGCCCTCAAGACGCTCGCCACGAGCTGCATGAAGATCGCCAACGACGTGCGCTGGCTCGGCAGCGGCCCGCGGGCCGGCCTCGGCGAGCTGCGCCTGCCGGAGAACGAGCCGGGCTCATCCATCATGCCCGGCAAGGTGAACCCGACCCAGAGCGAGATGCTCACCATGGTCGCGGTCCAGGTGATGGCCTACGACGTCGCGATCGGGATCGCCGGCAGCCAGGGGAACTTCGAGCTCAACGTCTTCAAGCCGATCATCGCCCACGACCTGCTCCACGGGATCGAGCTCCTGACCGATGGCTGCCGCTCCTTCCGCGAGCACTGCATCGAGGGCCTCCAGGCCGACGAGGAGCGGATCGCCGGCCACGTCGCCAGCTCGCTGATGCTCGTCACGGCCCTGGCCCCCCACATCGGCTACGACAAGGCGGCGGCGATTGCCAAGGCGGCCCACCACGAGGGCTCGACCCTGCGCGCCGCGGCCGTGGCCTCGGGCTTCCTCACCGCCGAGGAGTTCGACGCCTGGGTCAGGCCGGAGGAGATGACCCGCCCGACGCTGAAGGCCTGAGTCGACCGCGCCCGATCAGGCCCGGCGCCGCACCCTGGTCAGGCCGGGGCTTCCGCGCCCGGTCAGGCCGGGGCCGCTCCGCCGCGATCGACCCAGTACGACTCGCGGTGGAGGTCCTGCGGCGCCATGCCGCGGCTGGCCAGCGTCGCCTCGGCGGCCGCGACCATCCCCGGGTTGCCGCAGAGGTAGGCGACCGTGGACGAGGCGTGAAGGCCGAGGTCGCCCCAGCGCGCGCCCAGGACCTCCTCGGCCCGACCGGTCAGCCCCGTCCAGCCGTCGTTGCGGGGGTCGCTCGGGCGGGAGATCGTCGGCAGGTAGCGAAGCTGTGCCGGCCCGTCGGCCGCGAGCGCCGCCAGCTCGGCCCCGAACCCCAGCTCGTCGGCGTGGGCCGCGCCGTGGACCAGGACGATCGGCCGGCGACGACGGGCGGCCCGGTCGTCGCGGATCATCGCCACGAACGGGGCGATCCCGGTTCCCGTGGCGACGAGCAGGTGCGTCCGCCCGTCCCCTGGATCGAGGACGAACCGGCCCCGCGGCGCCCCGAGGCGGAGGCGATCGCCCTCCCGGAGCTCGAAGAGCCGCTCCGTGAGGGCGCCTCCGCGGACGCGCCGGACGTGGAACTCCCAGGGATCGGGCCCGCGGTGCGGCGAGGCCATGGAGTAGGGGCGCACGATCGGCCGCCCCTCCGCCTCCAGCCCCAGCGTGGCGTACTGGCCGGGGATGAAGGTGGATGTCGCGCCATCGGGGTGGACGAAGAGCGACGCGACGTCCGCGGTGAGATCGCGGCGCTCGACGAGGGTCGCGTTCGAGCCGTCCATCAGGCGGCCGCGCCGGCAGCCTGGACGGCGCCGCGCGCTCCCGCCGGGTCGCGGTACCAGGCCCGGTCGATGCCGGCGAAGACGGCCCACTCCCGGGGAAGCTCCGACTCGAGGTAGATCGCGCCCTGCGGGCACTCGTTGACGCAGGCGCCGCACTCGATGCAGCCGTCGGGATCGATGTAGGCCTTGCGATCGACGCCGGGCTCGAACGTGATGCAGTCGACGGGGCAGGAGTCGATGCAGGCCTGGTCCTGGTGGTCGATGCAGGGGGCGGCGATGACGTAGGCCATGGTTCGGGTCCTCGTGGTTCGGAAGGTGGAGCCGGTGCCCGGTTCGAGGCGCCGGCCATCCCGAAGGTTTCGCCGCGGCGATGAGTGGGTCGTGTGGCGGGGATGGGGGATTCCCCATCCGGCGGGGCGGGGCGCGCTCTGGCCGCCGGACGCGCTCCGCGGCCCCGGCGACGGCCTGTCGCGAACGGCCGCCACGTGGCTCAGACGCAGGCGGCGATGATCGCGGCGATCTCGGTGTCGGTGAGGACGATCGGATTCGTGCGCATGCTGCTGCCGCGGCTGTCGGCGACGAGCGCCGGAAGGTCGGCCGGCGCGAAGCCGACGTCGGCGAGGCGCGGCAGGCCGAGCGCTGTCGTCCAGGCCTCCAGCGTGGCAAGCAGCGAACCCCGTGCGGCTTCGTCGGGCAGGGCGGGATCTCCGGCGAGGGCGCGACCGGCCTCCGCGTAGCGCGCCAGCGCGGGCGAGCCCGTCGCTCGGGCCGCGAGCGCGGTGAGGTTCACCCGGGTCGCCTCCGCGAGCAGGATCCCGCACCCGACGCCATGGGGGACGGCGTACCGAGCGCCGAGGGCGGCCACGATCCCGTGCACGGCGCCGAGGCCCGCGTTCGCCAGGGCGATCCCGGAACAGCAGGCCGCCCAGCTCATCGACGCGCGGTCGGCGGCGGTCTCCTCGGCCGGCGCGCCGGACCGGGCGGCCCGGTGCCAGCGCGGCAGGGCCCCGACCGCGGCCCGCAGCCCCGACAGGGCCACGGCGTCGCTGAACGGCGAGGCGCCGCTCGAGGTGAACGACTCCAGGAGCTGGGTCACGGCGTCCATCCCGTCGCCGGCGATGAGCGCGGGCGGACAGCCGGCCAGGAGGTCCGGGTCGAGGATCGCCACCCGCGCCACCAGCCGCTCGTCGCGGAACGACTTCTTGAACGGGAAGCCGGCTGGCCCGGCGCCCGGGAGGTGGCCGGAGAGGACGGCGTTCTTGGTGACCTCGCTGCCGGTCCCGGCGGTCGTGGGAACGGCCACGAACGGCGTCGCCGGGCCGGGATAGGGGACGCCGCGGCCCACGCCCTCGAGGTGGTCGAGCGCGGTGGTCCCGCTGCGCAGCAGCCCCGCGATGGCCTTCGCCGCGTCGAGGGCGCTGCCGCCGCCGATGCCGACGACCACCTCCGGCGCGTCGCCGCGCCGCTCAGCCACGGCGCCATCGACGACGTCCGGCGACGGCTCGCCGGCGACCGCCAGGTGATCCCAGGCGATCCCGGCATCCTCCAGCCCCGCTACCAGCGGCGCCCAGCCCGGACCTTCCCGGAAGGAGCGAGCCCCCGTGACGAGGAGGACCGACCGGCCGAGCGAGGCGGCGGTCGCCGGCAGCTCGGCGATCCGGCCCGGCCCGACGACCAGGCGCGAGATCCGGGCGACCTCGAAGGTCGGCGTGGACGACGTCCGGGCGCTGGTCATCCCGCCTCCGGGTAGAGGCCGACGTACGGCTCGCCGCGTCGCGGCTCGGCCATCAGCGGCGCGACGGCCTCGCGCCAGGCGAGGTAGTGGGCCGTCTCCTTGTGGGCGCCCGCAGCGGGCGCGTCGGCGTAGGCCTCGTAGAGGACGAACCGCGTGGGGTCGTCCGGTGACTGGAGGACGTCGAAGCGGACGTTGCCGGGCTCGCGGACGGAGGCGAGGTGATTGGCGCGGGTCGCGGCGAGGAAGTCGTCGACCCGACCGGGCAGGACGCGGACGTGGACGAGCGTGACGTGCATTGCCTACCTCCATCCCGAGCCTACTCCTCCGGGCCACCGGCGTTCCCGGGTGGGCGGGACGCGGCGGGGGTCGCGGGTGCCGCGGGTGTCGCGGCGGGGGTCGCGGCGGGCCGGCGGTGCCGACCACGCGGCCCCCCGTTCCGAGGCAGAATCGGCTGGTCTCGCGCGACAGGAGGTGCCGTCATGACCGGAGGCCCCGTCAGGGTCGACTACTACTACCGGACCCGCTGGGGTGCTCACGCCGAGTTCGTGGACCTCTTCCTGCGCAACCACTGGCCGATCCTGCGCGAGCAGCTGGCCGAGGGCCGCTTCCTCGACGTCACGATGCACCGGCCTCGGTTCCACGGGGACGGCCGGGCGGACTGGGACCTCATGGTCACGATCGTCTACCGCGACTGGGCCGCGATGGAGGCGCACGCCGAGGCCGCCATCGCGGCTCGCCTCTATCCCGACCAGGCAGCCTTCCAGGCCGAGGAGCAACGCCGCTTCGAGATCCTGGAGGCTCACTGGGACGTCCCGCTCGAGGAGGTTCCCCTCCCGCGCTGACCGTTCCGGGGCCGATGCCCACCCTCAGGCCTCGACTCCGGGCCCGCCCTGGTCTCCGGCCGGCCGGCCGCGTTCCAGGCCCACCAGGTTGATCACCGCTCCGACCACCAGGAGGGCGGCAGCCACGAGCATGGCCAGGCTGAAGGCCCTCGTCGAAGCCTCGACGATGGCCGCCGCCAGCTCGGGAGGGGTCCCGGCCGGCGGCGGCGCGAGGGGCACGATCCCGGCTGCTTCGGCGCCCTGCGCGGTGAGGCCCGGCGCAGCGGCCACCAGGCTCGGCACGAACGTCGCGGTGATCGCGATGAAGAGCGCCGCGCTCGCGAGCGGCGCGCCGACCCGCGAGATCGCGTTGTTGATGGCGGACCCGAGCCCCGCCCGGCGCACCGGCACGGAGCCCATGAGGGCCGTCGTCAGGGGGGCCACGAGGAGCGAGAGGCCGAGGGCGAACAGGAGGCTGCCGGGAAGGACGTCGATGAGGTAGGCGACGGGCGGCACGAGGCTCGCGAGGTCGGCCGGGTCGGCCGCCCACCCCGTGCTGGTGGCCGGGATCCTGGCGAGCCAGGCGAGCCCGCCGGCCATGAGGAGGGGTCCGGCGACCATGAACGGCCGCGGCCCGGTCCGGCCCGCCATCCGGCCGGCCGGGGTGGACACCAGGGCCAGCAGGATCCCGGTCGGCAACCCCAGCACGCCCGCCGCGAGGGGCGAGTAGCCGAGCGTCCCCTGCAGGTAGAGGCTCTGGAAGGTCATCGTGACGTAGAGGGCGCCGTAGATGACGAGGGTGGACAGGTTCACGACCGCGAAGTTGCGGCGCCGGAAGAGTTCCGGCGGGACGAGGGCGTTGCGACGGACCGCCATGAGGACCGGGAAGGCGACCATGGCCACCGCCCCGATCCCCAGCGCGGCAAAGGCGAGGGGATCCTGCCAGTGCCGCTCCTGCCCGCGCGTCGCCCCGAACGCCAGCCCGCCGACAGCCACCACGGCGACGAGTGCCCCGAGCCAGTCCACGCGGCCCGTCGCACCCTCATCGCGCGACTCGGGAACGCGCCGCAGGGCGAGGACGGCGACGAGCACCAGCGGCAAGTTGACGATGAACGCCGACCGCCAGGAGAGCGTCTGGATGAGGAGTCCCCCGGCGAGCGGGCCGAGAGTGGTCAGCGCCGACGTGGCAGCCGCCCAGAGCCCGATCGCCCGGCCGCGCTCCTCTCCCTCGAAGCTGGCCGTGATGATCGACAGGGCGCCCGGCACGAGGAACGCGCCTGCCGCGCCCTGGAGGAGCCGGAAGACGATGAGGAGCTCCATCGTCGGCGCCAGCCCGCAGGCCAGCGACATCGTCCCGAACGCGGCCAGGCCGATCCCGAAGATCCGCCTCCGGCCGTAGGCGTCGGAGAGCGCGCCGGCCGGGATCAGGAGCGCGGCGAGGACCGCGAGATAGCCGCCCGTGACGTACGTCAGGCCCTTGAGCTTGCCGACGAATGTCGCCGGCAGCTCGCGCCCGATCGTCTCCAGGGCGACGTTGACGATCGTCCCGTCGAGGAAGACGATCCCCGATCCGAGGACGACCGCCAGGAGGATGGGACCGCGGGGGACGGGCGACGCGGAGGCCATGGCCCGGCCGGTCAGCCGGCGTCGCCGGGCGCGCCGGCCCCGCCCCGGCGGGCCTGCGGCTGCGGTCGTGAGGCGGTGCCGCCCCGGCGCACCCGGATCCCGGCGACGATCTCGTCCGACATGGCACCCCCCCGTCGTCCGGCCGGCATCCGGGGGACGTCCCGCCCATGCCTCTCGACCGACGTCCCCGGAGTGTACCGGTGCGTCGGGGAGGCCGCGCCCGCTAGGATTTGGCGGTCGCCACGCCTCTCCGTCCCCTGGCGATCGCGTCCCGGAGGTCCTTGCGTACCATGGAGCTGCCGCCCCGCCCAGCCGCCGACGTCGCCGCCGGCATCCCGGTCTCGGCCTGGTCGGCCCCGCTCGTCCTCCCGACCTACGAGGTGCCGCTCCCGGACCCGCACCCGATGTTCCTGGAGAAGCGGGTCTACCAGGGCAGCTCCGGGCGCGTCTACCCGAATCCCTTCACGGATCGCGTCGCCGACGTCAGCACGCCGCGCTCCTGGACGGCGCTGCACCTGGAGAACGAGTATCTCCGGGTCGTGATCCTGCCGGAGCTCGGCGGGCGCATCTTCCTGGCCCGCGATCTCACCGACGGCTACGACCTCTTCTATCGCCAGGACGTGATCAAGCCGGCCCTCGTCGGCCTGCTGGGACCGTGGATCTCCGGCGGGGTCGAGCTCAACTGGCCCCAGCACCACCGCCCGTCTACCTACCTGCCCACCGACTGGACGATCGAGGCCGCGCCCGACGGATCGCGGACGGCCTGGCTGTCCGAGCACGAGCCGATGCAGCGAATGAAGGGGATGCACGGCATCCGCCTGCGGCCGGGCGAGCTCCGTGCTGGAGCTCCGGGTGCGCCTCCACAACCGGACGCCGATGACCCAGACCTTCCTGTGGTGGGCGAACGCCGCCATGGAGGTCAACGATGACTACGAGTCGTTCTTCCCGGCGGACGTCACCTTCGTGGCCGACCACGCCAAGCGAGCGATGCGCGAGTTCCCGGTCGCACGCGGGCCGTACTACGGCGTCGACTACGGGGCCCGGCCGGAGGCCGAGGCGAACCTTGCCTGGTACCGCAACATCCCGGTGCCGACCTCCTACATGGCCCTCGACAGCGCGCTCGACTTCTTCGGCGGCTACGACCACCGGGCGCGGGCCGGCGTCATCCACGTCGCCGACCGCCGGCATCAGCCCCGGCAAGAAGCAATGGACGTGGGGCAACCACCCCTTCGGCCGCGCCTGGGACCGCGAGCTCTCCGACGACGGGCGGCCGTACGTCGAGCTGATGGCCGGCGTCTACACGGACAACCAGCCCGACTTCAGCTTCCTCGCCCCGGGTGAGTCGCGGTCGTTCAGCCAGGCCTGGTACGCGCTCCGCGGGATCGGCCCGGCCGACCTCGCCAACCTCGACGCGGCGGTGAGCCTGCGCCTGGTCGGCACGACGGCACGGATCGGCGTCAACGTCACGGCCCGCCGCGCGGGGGCGACCGTCCGGCTGAAGGGCCTGGACCGGGCGGCCCTCCTGGATCGGACCGTCGACCTCGCGCCCGATGCCCCGTTCCTGGCGGAGCTCGCCGTTCCGGCCGGCCTCCGGCCCCCCGACCTCGAGCTGCGGGTCTCGGACGCCGACGGGCGGGAGCTGATCCGGCACCGGCCGATCGAGCGCCCGACGAGGGCGATGCCGGCGCGGGCCACGGAGCCGCCGCTGCCGACGGAGATCGGCTTCCAGGAGGAGCTCTACCTCACCGGTCTCCACCTGGAGCAATACCGTCACGCGACGCGACTCCCCGAGGACTACTGGCGCGAGGCGCTCCGTCGGGATCCCGGCGACGCCCGCTCGAACACCGCGATGGCCCGCTGGCACGTCCGTCGCGGCGAGCTGCTCGCGGCGGAGGAGCACGCCCGGCGAGCGATCGCCCGCTCCACGGCGCGCAACCCCAACCCGCCGGACGGGGAGCCTCACTACCTCCTCGGCCTCGCCCTGCGGGCCCGCGCCTCGTCGGCTGGCACGCTGCCGGAGCAGGCGGCCGCCCTCCGCGAGGCGGCTCGGGACGCGTTCGCCAAGGCCGCCTGGAATGCGGCGTGGGCCGGCCCCGCCCGCCATGCCCTCGCCGAGCTGGCCGTCCTCCGGGGCGACGAGGCAGCGGCCCTCGAGGAGCTCGAGCGGGCCCTCGCCGCCGGGGCGGGCAACCTGCGGGCGCGCGACCTGCAGGCGGCGATCCTGCGGCGGTCGGGCCGCCGCGCCGAGGCCGCTGCCACCGCCGCCGCCACGCTCGAGCTCGATCCGCTCGACGCCTGGGCCACCCGGGAGCTCGAGCTGGCGACCGGCGATCGACCGGGAGGGGTCCGCTTCGACGCCCAGGTCCTGCTCGACGTCGCCCACGACTACGCCGCGGCAGGCCTCCTCGACGAGGCCATCGACCTCCTCGCCGACCGCCTGGCCGCCGGCGAGCCGGGCGCCCCAGACGGGAACCCGCGCGAGCTCGGCAGCGCTCCGCTCGTCCACTACGCGCTGGCCTGGCTGCTGGACCAGCGGGGCGGCGCGGGAGACGCCGGCCGGGCGACCGTCGAGCGGGCCCGGGCCCGGGCTGCCGATCCCCGCTGGTGCTTCCCGGCCCGGCCCGAGGAGATCGCCGTCCTCCAGGCGGCGATCGCGGCCGACCCACAGGATCCCCGGGCCCCTGCCTGCCTCGGCAACCTGCTCTACGACCGGCGCCGCTACGCCGAGGCGATCGCCTGCTGGGAGCGCGCCGCGACGCTCGAGCCGGGTCGGGCGACGGTCCACCGCAACCTGGGGATCGCCTACCTGAACCACGCCGGGAAGCCGGGTCGGGCGCGAGCCGCCTACCGCCGCGCCCTGGCCGCCGACCCGGACGACGCCCGCCTCCTGTACGAGGCCGACCAGCTCGAGAAGCGCCTCGCCGCCGACCCCGCCGGACGCCTGCGCCGCCTGGCCCGCCGGCCGGACCTCGTGGCCCGGCGGGACGACCTCGCGGTCGAATGGGCGACCCTCCTCAACCTGGCCGGACGCCACGACGAGGCGCTGGCCTTCATCACCGCCCGTCGCTTCCACCCCTGGGAAGGCGGCGAGGGCCTCGTGTCGGCCCAGTACGTCGAGGCGCACCTGCGCCTGGCGCACCTCGCCCTGGCCGGCGGGGACGGCGCGTCGGCGCTCGCCCACGCGGCGGCGGCCCGGGCCTACCCCCCGTCGCTCGGGGAGGGCAAGCACCTGCTCACCGACGAGCACGCGGCGATCCGCCGGATCGGGGAGGCGCGGGCGTCGGTCGGCGACGCATCGGGCGCAGCGGCGGCATTCCGCGAGGCCGCCATCGCGCCGGCGACCCACGGCCCGTCCACGTACGAGGCGGCCCTCGCCCGGCGGGCCCTCGGCGACGAGGCCGGCGCCACCGACCTCCTCCGCGATCTTCGCCGGCACGCCCACGCCCAGGCCCGCCGGGAGGTCCGGATCGACTACTTCGCGACCTCGCTGCCGGACCTGCTCCTCTTCGAGGACGATCTCCAGCAGCGGAAACGGGTGGAGTGCCGCTACCTCGAGGGCCTCGCCCTGTTGGGCCTGTGCCGGGTGGCCGCGGCGCGCCGCGCCCTGCGCGACGTCCTGGCGATCGACCCGGCTCACCAGGGCGCCGCGGGAGCGCTCGGGGGCCTGGACCCGCGGGGAGCCTCCGAGCTCAGCTCGCCGCGACCCACCCCGCCCCGGCGACCGCGTCGACCGCGTAGACGCGCGGGCTGAGCCCGGTCCGCGGCGGATACTCGGCCCGGACCCGCTCGCGCAGGGCCTCCACGGCGCCGCGCTCGACGAGGTTGATCGTGCAGCCGCCGAAGCCGGCGCCGGTCATCCGGGCGGCGGTCACGCCCGGCACGGAGACGGCGATCTCGACGAGCGCATCGAGCTCCGGCGAGGCGACCTCGTAGTCGTCCCGCAGGGAGGCGTGGCTGGCCGCCCACAGGCGGCCCACCGCCGCGAGGTCGCCCCCCGCGAGCGCGTCGATCGTCTCGGCGACCCGGACGTTCTCGGTGACGACGTGCCGGCAGCGCCGGAACGTCTCCTCGTCCACCAGCTCGCGCACGGCGGGCAGCATCGCCGGGGAGACGTCCCGCAGGGACTGGATCGCCGGGTCGTCGCGGGCGAGGGCCGCCGCCGCCGCCTCGCACTGGGCCCGTCGCACGTTGTACTGGCTCGAGGACAGGCTCCGCGGCGAGCCGGTGTGGATCGCCACCAGGGCGTGCGTGGCGAGGGGCAGGGCGACCGCCCGCCAAGCGAGCGACCGGCAGTCCAGGAGCATCGCCGCTCCGGCCACCCCGCAGGCGCTGGCGAACTGGTCCATGAGGCCGCAGTTGACCCCGACGTAGGCGTTCTCGGCGCGCTGGCAGATCCGGGCGAGCTGCAGCGGCGGGATGGCCCCGGGGTCCTCCGCCAGGGCCCACGCCGAGGCCAGCTCCAGGGCCGCCGACGACGAGAGGCCCGAAGCGCGGGGCAGCGTCGAGGAGAGGCTGCCCCGGAAGCCGCGGGTGGCGATGCCGGCCTCCGCGAGCGCCCATGCCGTGCCGGCCACGTAGCCGGCCATCCCGGGCCGGCCGGGCCCGATCGCGTCGAGGTCGAAGGACGCCCGGTCGCGCGTCGTCGTGCTGACCAGCTCGACCCGCCGATCGGTCGTGGGCTCGAAGGCGACCCGGATCTCGAGGTCGATCGCGGCCGGCAGGACGTAGCCCTGGTTGTAGTCGGTGTGCTCGCCGATGAGGTTGACCCGGCCGGGAGCGCGGACGGCCAGCCGGTGGGAGGAGCCCGTCACCGCGCCGTCCCGCCGGCGGGCACGACCGTGAAGCCGGGGTGCTCCTCGCGCGGCGTCAGGGGGATCGCCTGGAGATGGGCGGCGCTCGCCTCGGGGAGCGTGTCGTTGATGAACAGCAGGGTGGATGTCTCGACGGAGGCGCGGACCTTGGTAAGCCGCTTCGAACGGTGGGGCGGGTAGAGCTCCACCGCCAGGTGCCAGTCGTCCGCCCCGCGGGGGGCCTCGTGGACCACCATCATGTATGGCAGCTCGATGCCGAAGAGGCCGTTGTAGCGTTCGACGACGGCGTGGAGCGCGCCGGCGAGCGAGCGCGACTCGGCCGGCCGGAGATCCGTCAGCCGCCGCGCACCATGGCGGATCGCCCGGACGTGGACCTCGTACGGCCAGCGGGGCGCGAAGGGGACGCCGACGGCCCAGTGGGGGTCGGCGTGGACGAGCCGCCCGGACGCCAGCTCGTCGGCCACCACGGCGCAGGAGACGCAGCCACCCGTGCGACGACGCCCGTCGGCGAGGGCCGCCACCCGCCGCTCGATCCAGGGCGGGAGATGGCCGAAGGCGTAGACCTGGCCGTGCGGATGCGAGAGCGTGGCCCCGATCTCGCCGCCGCGGTTCTCAAAGGGCAGGACGAGGGCGACGCGCTCGTCCGCCCACAGCTCCGCCGTGCGGTCCCGCCAGACGGCGACGACGCGGGCGGTCTCGGCGGGTGTCAGGGTCGCGAAGTTGCCCTCGTGCCGCTCGGTGAACATGACCACCTCGCAGGCGCCGAGCGAGGGAGCGAAGCGCGGTTCGGCCGGCTCCGGGACCTCCGGCGGCTCGAGGGTGAACGAGGGGAAGCGGTTGCCGAAGACGGCCGCCTCGTAGCTGAAGCCCAGCTCGGGCCCGCCGGGGCAGAGCGGGCAGCCGTATCGCTCCGCGGGGCTGCCGGGGACCATCCCGCTGCCGGCCGGGGCCGAGCTGTGGGGCCGGACGTTGCGAGCCGGCGAGACGGCGACCCAGGAAGCCGAGAGCTCGTCCCGGCGCAGGTGGAGGGCCGTCGGCTCCGACCGCGGCGCATCCGGCGAGGGCGCGCCCCGGACCTCGCCGTAGACGTGGATCCGCCGCCCGTCGGGCAACGGGAAGGTCGTCCGCGGCAGGGGAACGGGCGTCGGGTCCGGCGTCGGGGCGGCGCGCTGGTCGGTCATCGGCACGAGGAGTGTAGAGGCCGCCCGGGAGGCCGTGCCCGCTACGGCTGGTCCAGTCCCAGCTCGCGGGCGAGGGCCCGCCCGGCGTCCCAGTCGGCCGGGAAGACGTTCGCCAGCCGCTGCCGCTCGCGGCGGCACCAGGCCGCGAATCCCGGATGCGAGGCCCGCAGCTCCTCGGAGGCGCGCAGGCGTGCCCCGATGGAGGCGTGGAACGCGCCATAGAGCGCCATCGAGGTCGACTCGACGATCCGCGTCTCGGCCCCGGGCGCGAAATCGATAGGGATCATCATCCGGGCGAAGAAGGCCCCGACCTCGCCCGTCGAGAGATCCACGCCCTGGCTGTGGCCCGTCGAGCGCAGGATCGGCGCGTGCGAGGCGAAGACCACCAGCGTCGTGGTGGCGTCGACCTCGAGGGCCCGCACGGTGCCGCCGAACGTCAGGAACGAGTTGAAGACGTCGAGGCGATCGACGATGCGGATCGTCCCCCACGAGAACGGCCGCTCGAGTGGCACGGTGGTCGCCCTGGTGATCTCGGCCAGCCGGCCCCGGCCCCCTGTCGCCGCCCAGTGCTCGACCCGCTCGGGGTCGAAGTGGGCGAGGGTGGGACGCTCGCGGAGGGCGACCACGAGGTTGGCGCCACCGGGGGCCTGGGGGGCGGTCCCGTTGACGTCCAGGAAGCCGAGGCGCTCGACGTGACGCGTCGCCTCCACCGTGGAGATGCCGAGCCTGGGCGGCCCGCCCGTGGCCGCCGATTCGAGGGTCATGAAGGTGCCTCCGCGAACGTCCTATTGTGGCCGCCCGCCGCGGTCCGGGCATCCGCCGGTCCACCCCGCGCGCGCGGGCCGAACGGCCCCTCGTCCGCGACTGCTAGCCTGTCCTGCCGTGACGCTCCGGGCGCGCCTCGTCCACCTGCTCGTCGGCGACCCGCCGGCCTACCCTCAGGCGCCCCGCGACCGCCTGGAGCTGAACCTGCTCGGCCTCCGCGTCCCGGCCCTGGCGACGGCGTTCCTGCTCCTCGCCTGCGTCCTCCTCCTGCTCGACCGCAACTACGACGTGCTGCCCCGCTTCGGGCCGATCGACCCGCGGAGCCTCCGCAACCAGGCCATCGAGCGCGTCGTCCTCTTCGGGCTGCTCCCGCTGGGGATCCTGCTGGCCCTCCGCGAGGACCCCCGACGCTACGGGCTGGGGCTGGGGGACGGGCGCCGGGCGGCGATCCTGGGCGGCCTGGCCACGCTGGTCACCGTCCCCGCCATCGCGGCGATCGCCGCGCTGCCCGCGATCCGGGCGTGGTACGCGCCGTCGATGACCAGCGGGCCCGAGGTCCTCCTGACGAACCTCCTCGACCTCGTGCCGACCGAGCTCCTCCTGCGCGGCTTCGTCCTCTTCGCGCTGCTGCGGGCGGTCGGGCCACTCGGCGTGGTCGTCGCCGTCGTCCCCTTCGTCATGGTCCACATCGGAAAGCCCGACGTCGAGGCCCTCTCCACGCTCGGCGGGGGTCTCGTATTCGGGTGGCTGAACTGGCGGACCGGCTCGATCTGGGCGTCCGCCCTCTACCACGTCGCCATCCAGACGACGGTCATCGTGGCCGCGGCGGCCTGGCCGGCGGCGCCGGCCTGAGGTCG
This sequence comes from uncultured Chloroflexia bacterium, assembly GCA_963821235.1. Lineage (GTDB taxonomy): Bacteria > Chloroflexota > Limnocylindria > Limnocylindrales > CSP1-4 > CTSoil-043. The sequence continues at coordinate 225,069 of CAWGCS010000001.1, read as the reverse complement.
CCTGCCCGGCCGCGGGTGGCGGCGCCCGCCCGCAGGCGCCGGCGGCGGCTCAGCTGCCCCGGGCGGCCGCCACGAGCCGCTCTGCCGCCTCGATCACCAGCTCCGGGCGATCCCACTGCACGTTGTGGCTCGAGCCCCCGGCGAAGGTGACCCGGGTGCGGGTCGAGAACGTCGCGTTGCCCTCCCGCCAGGCCGCCTCCAGGCGGGCCCGGTCGCCATCCGGGATGTCGGGATCGACGTCGAAGGGCTGCGGCACGACGACCACCTCGACGGGGAGGTCGCCGAGGTCGACCGCCTCGAGCTCGGCCTCCGAGGCGGACCAGGTGAGGTGCTCGATCGCCTCCACCGAGCGGATGTTGGCGTCGAGGTCTGCCTGCCAGCGCGCGGCCAGGGAGGGCGTGGCCATGGCGATCAGGCGTCGGAAGCGGTCCGGCGCGAAGCCGTCGACGAGGACGAGCCCGGCGACCTCGGCCGGGTAGCGCCCGGCGAACACCCGGACGCAGGTGTCGCCCAGGGAGTGGCCGACGAGCACGAACGGCGGTCGCTCGCCGGCGGAGGCCAGGGCGGCCCGCAAGTCGGCGGCCGCCTCCGACAGCGTGTGCGGGCCGCGTGGATCGCTCCCCCAGCGGTTCGCCCGGCTGTAGGCGCACGTCCTCGTGCTGCTCGCGAGCTGTGGGAAGACCGTGCCCCAGGACCTGGCGTCCATCCCCATCCCGGCCTCGAGGACGACGGTGGGGGAGCCGCTGCCGCGGCAGTCCAGGTAGAGGTGGCGACCCTCGAGCGCGGGCACCGCCCGCCCCTGGTCGCCGTAGCCGGGGACGATCCCGTGCCGCCCCAGCCAGCGCTCCCAGCCGCCCGCCTGGACGACGCTGAGCGAGAGCCCGAGGGCCAGTCCGGCGACGACGGCGCCCGCCGCGAGGAGGATTCGTCGGCGCATCCGGTGCGCTCCGTTCAGGCCTGGCGCCCCGGGACAGTCCCGGGCGATCCGGCCCAGCGTCATGGGGCGTCCACGATTTGACGGTACCACGGGCAGTCTCGGCCTCCGGCGCGCTTGGGCGATCCGTCGAATCCCTACTTCCCATGCCCGATTCCATCGGCTAGTGTGTCCCTGGACATCCCCGGCATGGCGGGGCCATACGCACGGCACAACACGATCGCTCCCCCAACTCACGGGCTCCCGCGAGGTACAACGGTCAAGGGTCGCGGGCGCCGGCGAGAGCAAGGAGCGGTTTTTCGTTGTACGCGGACAAGGTCCTCACCTGCGCCGACTGCGGGCAGGAGTTCGTCTTCAGCGCGCGGGAGCAGGAGTTCTACGCCACCAGGCAGTTCAGCGAGCCGCGCCGCTGCGGCTCGTGCCGCGCCAGCCGCAAGGCCTCGCGCGGTGATTCCGGCGGGGCCGGCTACGGCAATCGTGGCGGCTACGGCGACAGCGGCGGCTACGGCGGTGGCGGCGGCGGCTACGGCGGTGGCGGCGGCTATGGCGGTGGCGGCTCGCGCGGCCCGCGCGAGATGTTCACGGCCACCTGCTCGTCCTGCGGCAAGGACGCCCAGGTCCCGTTCCGGCCCACCAGCGGCAAGCCCGTCTACTGCAGCGACTGCTTCGCCCTCCGGCGCGCCTGAGACGCCGGCAGACGCCGCACGACAAACGGCCCCGGGCTCGCCCGGGGCCGTTTCGCGTCCCGTTGCGAAGGCTCCGGCGCCAGGGCCGTCGGACTCTGGCGCCTGCGCGCCCCGGCGGCGCACCCTGCACCTGTCTGGATCGCCCCGGTCGCCAGGAGGTGCGCGATGGCCGCTCACGAGCCGGCCCATCCGATCGAGCTTCACCTGAGCCGTGCGGAGCTGGACCTCCTGCGAGTGGCCCTCCGGCACCTCCTCGCCTCGGAGGACGACCGGGAGGTGATCGTCGAGACCAAGGCGCTGCTGACCCGCCTCGCCCTGCTCGCCGATCGCAACCGCGACTGACCCCGCCCCCTCGCCGGCGGGGCGCCTGCGCGGCGGCCATGCGCCGCGCCTGGGCTAGACTCGCCCGCACCATGGCGCGCCTCCGACCCCTCCGTCCCGGCGACGGGGCCACCACCCGCCGCGAGATCCTCGCGGTGCGCGCGGGCACGGCCGAGCGCCGGGCCGACCTCCTTGCCGGCGAGGAGCCGATGGCCATCCGCGTCGCCGGGCCGGCGCAGCCAGCGGTCGACGTGGCGGTGACCATGCGGACCCCGGGCCACGACGCGGAGCTCGCCGTCGGGTTCCTCCTGAGCGAGGGGCTCCTGGCGGCCGGCGATCTCGCCGGCCTCACCGTCGAGATCGGTCACCCCGCGATGGTCGCGACCCCGGACAACGAGCTCATCGTCCGGATCGGCCGCTTCTTCGACCCCGAGATGGTGCCGGCCAGGACGTTCGTCGCCTCGGCGAGCTGCGGGATCTGCGGCAAGGCGTCGCTCGACGACGTCGCCGTCCGCTGCCCGCCCCTGCCCCCCGGACCCCGGGTCGGGGCGGCCGTGATCGCCGCCCTTCCGGATCGCCTGCGGACCGGGCAGACCGTCTTCGACCAGACCGGAGGGCTCCATGCATCCGGGCTCTTCGATCCCGCCGGCAGCCTCCTGGCGGTCCGGGAGGACGTGGGCCGCCACAACGCCCTCGACAAGCTGCTGGGGGCCGCCGCGCTCGGCGGCGGGCTGCCCCTCCACGACCGCCTCCTGGCGGTCTCCGGCCGAATCTCGTTCGAGATCGTCCAGAAAGCCGCGGTCGCCGGGATCCCGGTCGTCGCCGCCGTGTCGGCCCCGACCGACCTGGCCGTCGAGGCCGCGGAGCGCCTCGGGATGACCCTCGTCGGGTTCGTCCGCGACGGCGGCTTCAACGTCTACGCCGGCGAGGAGCGGATCGCCCTGCCCTGATCCGGGCGCCCACCCGGCGCCACCGGGAGGCGGCCTCCCGGCTCCCAGCCGTCAGGCCGGCGGGCGCTCCTGCACGTGCGAGAACCCGAAGCGGCCCTTGATGCAGAGGTGGCCCTCGGTGATCGAGGAGTCCATCGGCGAGGTGACCTTCACGACCTCGTTGTCCTGGACGTGGAGCGTGAGGGTGCAGCCCACGCCGCAGTACGGGCAGATCGTGTCGGTCCGCGCCTGGGCGGCCTCGTCCCAGGTGCCAGCCGTGCGCATCTCGTGCTCGGAGCGGAACATCAGGGCGCCGGTCGGGCAGACGCCGATGCAGTTGCCGCAATAGACGCAGGCCGACGAGGGCAGTGGCGTGTCGAACTCGGTCGAGATGCGGGCGTCGAAGCCGCGCCCGGCGACGGCGATCGCGAAGGTGTTCTGGGCGTCCGTCCCGCAGGCCTCGACGCAGCGGTAGCAGAGGATGCAGCGCGAGTAGTCGCGAACGTAGAGGTCGTTGTCTACCTTGGCCGGCTGGGCGACGGTCCCGGCGTGGGCACCGTCCGGCGGATGGTGATGACCGGGCTCCCGAAGGTCCCCCGCGCCCGTCCCGTCGGGCGGCGCCGGCGGCCCGAAGCGCGCTGCGTCAGCCCGGTACTCGGCGACCATCGCCGCGACGCCCGGCGCGATCGAGAGGTCGACCGACGAGCCCAGCAGCTCGAGGACGAGCTTCCGGCTGTGGCGCACCCGCTCGGAGCCCGTCTGGACCTCCATCCCGGCTTCGACCTGCCGCGAGCAGGCCGGGACGAGGACGCGCGAGCCGGCCACCTCGACGACGCAGACGCGGCAGACGTTGACGGGCGTGAGGCTCTCCAGGAAGCACAGCGTCGGGACCTCGATCCCCTCGGCCCGGCAGGCGTCGAGGATGGTCGACCCGGCCGGGACGGCGATGGTCCGGCCGTCGACGGTGAGCTCGACCACGGGGGGCGGGACGGCCTCCGGCGGCCGCGGGACGTGCGTCGGCCGGGCCGGCGGCTCGTAGAAGATGCGCTCGATCTCGGCGCTCATGCCGGACCGCCGTGCCCCGGGCCCGCCGCGCTCGCCGGCTCGCGTCCGAACGCGGCGGCGTCGACGAGGCCGGCGCGGAAGGCCGACTCGATCGCCGTCGAGGCCGTCTGGCCGAGGCCGCAGATGCTGGCGTCGCGCATGGCCCGGCCCAGGTCCGACAGGAGCGCGAGCTCGGCGGCGACGCCCCCGCGCGGGCGGCCGCGGGCCAGCCTCGCCAGCAGCTCCTCCTGGCGCACGGTCCCGATCCGGCAGGGGACGCACTGCCCGCACGACTCGTCCCGGAAGAAGGCGGCGACCCGGACGAGCGCGCCGACGAGGTCGGCGGTCTCGTCGAAGACCATGACGACGCCGGACCCCAGTGTCGCCCCCGCGGCGCGAGCCCCCTCGAACGTGAGGGGGAGGCCGAGCGAGCCAGGTCCCACGAAGACGCCGGCCGCGCCGCCCAGGAGGACCGCCTTCAGCGCGCGCTTGCCGGCGACGCCGCCGGCGAGTTGCAGCAGCTCGCCGAGGGTCGCCCCGAACGGCACCTCGTAGACGCCCGGCCGCTCCACGGCGCCCGAGAGGCAGAAGAGCTTGGGGCCCGTGCTCCCCTCCGTGCCGATCGCCGCGAAGGCCGTCCCGCCGTCGGCGACGATCGGCGGGACGTTGACGAGCGTCTCGATGTTGTTGACCGCGGTCGGCTTGCCGAAGAGGCCCGCCTCGACCGGGAAGGGCGGCTTGTTGCGCGGCTCGCCGCGCTTCCCCTCGATCGAGTTGAAGAGGGCGGTCTCCTCGCCGCAGATGTAGGCGCCGGCGCCACGCCGGATCTCGATGTCGAACGAGAAGCCGGAGCCCAGGATGTCGTCGCCCAGGTAGCCAGCCGCGCGGGCTGCCGCGAGGGCGTGCCCCATCCGGGCCGCCGAGAGCGGGTACTCCGCCCGCAGGTAGAGGTAGCCGCGGGCGCTGCCGCTGGCGAAGCCCTCGATCGTCATCGCCTCGACGATCGCGAACGGATCCTCCTCCATGACGACGCGGTCCTTGAAGGTGCCCGGCTCCGATTCGTCGGCGTTGCAGACCGTGTAGTGGGGAGCGTCCGGCTGGGCCGCCACGGCGGCCCACTTGCGGCCGGTCGGGAAGGCCGCCCCCCCGCGGCCCAGGAGGCGCGACGCGGTCACCTCGTCGATAACGGCGGCCGGCCCGATCTCGAAGGCGCGTCGCAGCCCGCGGTAGCCGCCGCTGGCGAGATAGTCGTCGAGGCTGCGCGGGTCGGTGACGCCCGCCCGGGCGAGGATCCGCAGCCCCGGCTGGCCGGCCTGCGGGACCGAGCGTCGGACATTCTCCAGGCGCCGCTCGTCGGGCTCCGTCGGCGTCGGCGGGGGGACGAGATCCCGGCCGGCCACGGCCCGCTCCAGCTGGTCGATCACCGCGGCCGCGTCCACCGGCGCGGCGGCGATCGTCTCCGGGACGAGGCCGGCGACCGTGAAGAGGGCCGTCGGGCCCCGTTCGCAGCGGCCCAGGCAGGGGGTGGGCAGCCAGGTCGCCTCGCCGCCCACGGCCGGCGTGCCGGCCGGCCCGAGGGCCCGCTCCAGGTCGGCGGCGACCTGGGCGCTTCCGGCGAGCCGGCAGGCGAGGTCCTCGCAGACGTGGGCCACGACCGGCGGGCGCCGGACGGTGGAGAAGGCCTGGTAGAAGGCCGCCACACCGTAGGCCTCGGCCGGCGGCACGGTCAGCCGGCGGCAGGCGTACTCCATCGCCGGCCGGCTGATCCACCCGACGCGGGCCTGGATCGCGTGCAGGACCGGCAGGAGGAGGTGGCGACGGTCCCGGGCCGCGTGCCCGCCGCGGGCGAACCGATCGTCCGCGGGGACGTCCCGGTCGCCGCCTTCCCAGCGCGTCGTGGCCGGGCCCAGGACGCCGTCGACCGCCGCCCGTTCCGTGGCGGACGCGCGCGGGGCCAGGGTGACCAGGTCCATCGGCGGAGTCTAGGGCCGCGGGCGCCCGGCCCGTGCCGGCGCCCCCAGCTTCTCGACCCGGATGGCGGTGGCCTTGAACTCGGCCGTGCCGGACTTCGGGTCCGTGGCGTCGATCGTCAGGAGGTTCGTGGCGACGTCGTCCTGGAAGTGGAGGGTCATGAAGGCGAGGCCGGGGCGAAGGCCCTCGTCCACCCGGACCGGGGCCTCCACGGCGCCGCGGCGGGAGACCACCCGGACGCGCTCGCCGGCGGCGACCCGCAGGCGCCTGGCGTCCTCGGGCGAGAGGTCGAGCGTCTCGCCGCGGCGAAGCGGGGAGCGGTAGCCGCCCGACTGGACGCCCGTGTTGTACGAGTCCAGCCGCCGGCCGGTCGTCAGGCGGATCGGGAAGTCGCGGTCGAGGCGGTCGACCGGCGGGTCGTGCTCGACCGGCACGAACGGCGCCCGCGAGCCAGGCACGGGGTCCTCCCAGAGGCGGGAGTGGAGGAACAGCTCGCCCGGGTGCGTCTCGTCGTAGCAGGGCCACTGAAGCCCGCCCTCGGCCTCCAGCCGGGCGTAGCTCATCCCCGCGTGGACCGGGGAGAAGCTGCGCAGCTCGTCCCAGACGCGCTCGGCCGACGGCTCGCCCCAGTCGGCGCCGAGGCGCCGCGCCATGTCGAAGATGATCGCGAGGTCGTCGCGGGCCTCGCCGGGCGGCTGGAGCGCCCGGCGCACCCGCTGCACCCGCCGCTCGGAGTTGGTGACCGTCCCCTCGGTCTCAGCCCAGGCGGCGGCCGCCGGCAGGACCACGTCCGCCAGCTCGGCCGTCCGCGTCAGGAAGATGTCCTGGACAACGAGGTGCTCGAGGCCCGAGAGGGCCCGGATCGCCTTGCCCTGGTCGGCCTCGGACTGGACGGGGTTCTCCCCGATGACGTAGACGGCGGTCAGCTCGCCCCGCTCCATGGCGTGGAACATCCCGGTCAGGTTCCAGCCGCGCTGCGGCGGGACGGTCACGTTCCAGGCGGCGTCGAAGCGCGCCCGCAGCGGGCCGCTCTCGACGTGCTGGAAGCCCGGGAGGCGGTCGGGGAGGGCGCCCATGTCGCCGCCGCCCTGGACGTTGTTTTGGCCGCGGAGCGGGTTGAGCCCGCTCCCGTACCTGCCGACGTGGCCGGTCAGCAGGGCCAGGGAGATGAGGGCGATGACGTTGTCGACCGCGTTGTGGTGCTCGGTGATCCCCAGGGTCCAGCAGATCATCGCCCGGGGGGCCGTCGCGTATGCGTGGGCGAGCTCGCGGATGAGCGCGGCGGGGACGCCCGTCTCGCGCTCGGCGTACTCGAGGGTGTACGCGTCGACGCGGGCGCGGTACTCGTCGAAGCCGGTCGTCGCCCGGCGGATGAACGCCTCGTCGTGCAGCCCGGCAGCGATGATCTCGCGGCCGACGGCGTTTGCCAGGGCGATGTCGCTCCCGACGTCGAGCCCCAGCCAGGCGTCGGCCCACTGCGCCGAGCTGGTCCGGCGCGGGTCGACGGCGTAGAGGCGGGCGCCGTTGTGGACGCCGCGGAGGAGGTGGTGGAAGAAGATCGGGTGGGTCTCGCGCGCGTTCGAGCCCCACAGGACGACGAGGTCCGTCTCCTCCACCTCGCGGTAGGAGCTGGTGCCGCCGCCGGCACCGAAGATGGTCGCCAGACCGGCGACCGACGGAGCGTGTCAGGTCCTGTTGCAGCTGTCGATGTTGTTGCTGCCGACGACCGCCCGGGCCAGCTTCTGGGCCGCGAAGTTGACCTCGTTGGTCGCCTTCGAGCAGGAGAAGCAGCCATAGGCCGTTGGTCCGTGGCGGTGGACGGCCTGCCGGATCCCGCCGGCCGCCCGTTCCATGGCCTCGTCCCAGGTCGCCGGGCGGAGGACGCCGGTCGCGCGGTCGCCGTCGCGGACGAGCGGATGCGTGAGCCGGACGTAGCCCTTCGCCATGCGCTGTGCCTCCGTGCGATGGGGTCCCGGGACCCCCGCTTCGATGCCGGGGAGTGTAGTCCGCCTGCCGGTCGACACGTGGGGTGCCGGGCATTCGGCTGGGTTCGCGCCGAGCCGCGCGGGCCCGCCTACGGGTCGGCCCGCCGCTTCCGGTCAGATGTCCGCCGGGTGAGCCGTATGCGCGACGGTGCCGTCGGACGAATCCCCCGCGCCCGTCAGGAAGTCCTCCATTCGATCACCGGCTCGCCTGCGCGCGCATTCGGCAGGGTTCGCGCCGGCGCTGGCCGCCGGGCACGGCGGACCGCGACCGGAGGCCCGACGTACGGTTCGCAGGACGAGCATCTGATCGAGTCGACGGGCGGGTCGGCCGAACCTGGCTCCTGGCCGGCGAGATGCCGGGAGTCGACGTCGCGGCCCCGGCTCGATCGCCCGATCAGCCCGCGGCGCGCAGCACCCGGCAGGCCCGCAGGGTGACCCAGCGGCTCGGCGCGCCGGGCAGGTCGATGTCGACAGCCATCTTGCCGGCATAGGCGTAGTCGTTGGCCCACCGGCCGCGATCGTCCTGGCGCCCGATCAGCCACTCGACCGCCGGTCGCAGGCGTTCGTCGCGCCCGAGGCCGGCCCGACAGAGGGCCTCCAGGACCTGCAGCACGTCGGTCACGTACCCGGATGGGAACCCCAGCTTGAACCAGGAGCGGCTGGGGCGGGTGTTGCCGTAGCCCATCGGGTAGTCGGCGACCGCCGGATCCCGGCTCAGCAGCAACGCGACTGCCGCGTCGATCGCCCGCCCGACCTCGGCCGAGCGCCGCTCCGGCGGGATCCGGGCGAGGGCGAGGAGCACCTTCGTGGCGCCCCAGGCGCAGGGGAGGCCCTGGTTCGCGCCGCAGCGGAATCCCGGGCCCGGCGTGATCGCGTTGAAGGGCGGGTCGCCCTCCCCGGTGACGGCAGCCGTCGCCCACCCGATCGCCCGGCCGACGCGGGCATCCTCGAGCCAGCCGAACCCGATGAGCGCGCCGAGGAGGTTCCCCGTCAGGCAATGGATGACCAGCGACGGCGGGGGTGGCGCCTCCCGTGCGACGCCGGACGCGGCGAACCCGCCGCTCCGCGCCTGGGCGTGCCCCAGGACGTAGGCGCAGGCGGCGCGGATCCGCGGATCCCCGGCGTCGGCGCCGAGCTGGTCGAGGAAGATGAGCTGCCAGACGGTGCCCGTGTACTTGGGGCCGTAGCCGGCGCCCGGCTTGACCCACCAGCCGGCGGGGTCCTGGGCGGCCAGGATCGAGGCAATCGGGTCTGCCTGCATCCCGGCGCGCCGCGCCGCCACGACCTCTGGGTCGTCCGGCGGGCGATCGAGCAGGTCGCGCAGGGCCAGGTGGCGAACGGCCGGAGTCGACTCGTCGAGCAGCCAGGGGACGGGATCGTCGCGGAGCGCGTCGCGCCAGTCAGGCATCGGAACCTCCGGCGCCATGCTCGCGACCCGTGGACCTGGCGCCAAGTGCCGCCCGTCCCGACTCGACCCGGATCCGAGCGGCGGATCGCAAACGCGGCATGGCTCGATGTCCGTGGGTGGTGCGTCTGCGCACCCAACCCCACCGCATGGTGACGGACGGCACTGGACCACCCCGGAGTCCACGCCGAGAGTCCACGTCACGCCGAGCGACAGAGGTCCCGGCCCACGGTCGCCAGCCTGGTGGAGACGCCGCACGTGCCCACGTGCGTCCCCGAGGCGGCAGGTGTGACGCGACCACGAGAGGCGACCTCGCTTGGACTCGGCCGGTTCCGCTGCCTGCGCGTGTGTGCTCTGGGTGCGCGGATCCCCCGCAGCCGCGAGGGCCAAGCCGCGCCGCATCGGAAGGACACGTGGTGCACATGAGAACGCGTCTCGCAGCACTCTTCGCGGGTCTCGCCGCGCTCATCCTTGCGTTTGGTGCCATCGGCAGCGCCGCGTGGTTCACCGGTCAGGACACGATCCCCGTCACGGGCACGACCGGCAAGATCGTCTTCCAGACCAACGGGCCGAACACCGCCGGGATCACGCTCTCGAACCTGCTCCCGGGCGCATGGACTCCCCAGTACTACGTCGAGGTCTACAACACGGCCGGGTCGACGACCGCCGTCAAGTACCGCATCACCGACGCGTTCAAGACCGAGTCGGTCGCTGGCCTCTTCGACAAGGTGAACGTTCGGGTCCGGCACACCTTCTGCGGGACAGGCACACCGGGTGCTTGGCCCGTCGTCTACGTCGGGCCGATCGGCGGGCTGGCCGTCAACTCAGTCGACAACGCCATCAGCGACACGCTCGACGTCAACATCAGTCACTGCTACTGGTTCGACTTCCAGCTGGACTCGACCGCTGGCAACGCCTTCCAGAACAAGACGACGACATTCGACCTGGTCTTCGACGCGACCCAGCCGGAGAATCCCGGCTGGAGCGAGTGACGCTCGCCAACGAGGTCGTCGGTCCGGCCTCGGCCAAGCCTGGGTCCGGACCCTGACCCTGGGGAGCTGAGATGCACGAGCCCACGGCTCCCATCGGACCGTTTGAGGCCCACCCAGCCGGCCCGGCGTCCGGGTCGAACGACGGGACGGCCCGCCGTCGCGGGACGTTCGTCGTCCGGCTGTTCGATTGGCTCATCAGCGGTGCCCTGGTCGGGGGCATCCTGCTCGCCGCCTTCCTCGCCTACGGCCTGATCGACAATCGCTGGTACAAGGTCGTGGCGGTGGTCGGCGGAAGCATGAGCCCGACGATCGAACCGGGTGACCTCATCGTCATCACCCGCCCCCCGGACGAGATCCGGGTGGGCATGATCCTCACCCTGGAAGTCGATGGCGCGGTGGTGACGCACCGCGTCGTCGGGTTCCGCGCGGACGGATCGCCGCTCACCAAGGGCGACGCGAACACCGTTCGCGACGATTTCACCGGCAATCGAGTCCGTGTCGTCGGAGAGTACCGGTTCAGAATCCCGTGGCTCGGCACGCTGCTCGGCGGCGGCCGCGCGTCACAACCGACGACCGGCGCCTTCTTCAACGAGCGGGCCGCGATCGACGGAACGGCTGCCACGGCCGACCAGTTCGCGCCCGACGATCCCACACTGGAGACAACGGCGGTGGACCCCGTCGAGGTGAGCCCAGAGGCGGAAGGATCGGTCGCCATGCCGATGCCCGAGACACCGGATCCGGCGGTCGTGATCACGCCGCCACCTGTCGCGCTGCCGCCCCAGGGAGTGTCCCCGATCCCGACCGAGGAGCCGACGCCCACGGTCGAGCCGCCACCGCCTGTCGAAGGCGTTCAGCCCAGTCAAACGCCCGAGCCGACGCCGACGCCGACGCCCGAGCCGACGCCGACGCCGACGCCCGAGCCGACGCCGACGCCGACGCCGACGCCGACGCCCGAGCCGACGCCGACGCCGACGCCGACGCCGACGCCCGAGCCGACGCCGACGCCGACGCCGACGCCGACGCCCGAGCCGACGCCGACGCCGACGCCGACGCCGACGCCCGAGCCGACGCCGACGCCCGAGCCGACGCCGACGCCCGAGCCGACGGACTCGGCGCCGCCAGCAGACCCGTAGCGCGCCGCCCGCGAGGAGTCCCGCGGGAGACATCGGAGCCGCATCGACGCCCGGCCTTGGTGCCGGGCGTCGTGCTGCTCACTCCCGTCCTCGTGCCGCGCCGGCGTCCAGCGTGCTCCGGCGACCCGTGGACCTGGCGCCAAGTGCCGCCCGTCCCGACTCGACCCGGACCCGCGCGGCGGATCGCGGAGGGCCGGCGGCCCGCCCGGTCATACTTCCGCGATGAGGAACGGATGGCGGGCCGTCGCCTTGATCGGCGCCGCGGGGCTCGCCCTCGGGGTGCTGACGCGCCTCGGACAAGGGTCACTGCCGGGCAGCTCGAACTGGCTGGCCAACTCGGGTGCGGTGTGGCTGGCATCCGCGTTCGTCGTCGGCTCGCTCATGGCGACGGCTCGCTGGGCGGTCGCAGCCGGCACGGGGACGCTCCTCGGCGCGCTGCTCGGGTACTACGTGGCGGTGATGGCGCTGAACGGATACGCCGGGACCCTGTCCGGGTACGTCTTCTGGACCGCCATCGCCGTGGTCGGCGGCCCGACCTTCGGCCTGGCCGGGCGCTGGTGGCGCCACGGCGAGCGCCCGCAGCGGATCGTGTCGATCGCGCTGCTGGGCGCGGCCGTGGTCGCGGAAGGCGTGCACCTCCTCGTCGTGGCTCCGGATCCGGTGCCCGGCTGGGTCGGCGTCGGCGCCGGCCTGGCCATGCCCTTGCTCCTGGGTCGCTCCACGAGGGAGGGGGCGCTCAGCCTGGTCGGCCTGGCTCCCTGCCTGGCCCTGGGCCTGGCCGCCTTCGGGGTGATGGACGCCGTGCACGCCGCCATGGCGGGCGTCTAGCGGGGGCGCGCCGGCCAGCGGGCAGGCGCGCCTTACCGACCGCTGACATTCGGCGTGTCGAGGCCCGTGGCTCCGCCCGGGTCCAGGCCCGACCCTGACCGCAGTGCCGCCGAGTGGCGGCCCGCACCGGGTGACGGAACGCGATGCGTCGAGGCGGCCGAGCAATTTGGCTGGGCGCGGTGGCCCTCCTGGGGACCCTGCTGGCGCTCGGCGCCTGCGGCGGCCGGCTTGGAGCGGCTCATGAGCCTGCGACCGACCGGAGCGCCCCCGCGGCGACGCCGGGCGGCCCGGGGCTGACGCCTCTCGCGGCGCCGGTGACGACGGCGGACCTCTCCGCGCTCGAGCGCCTGCTCGACCAGCTGACCGAGGCGCTCGCGAGCGACGCGGCCGCCCCCAACGATGAAGGGAGTCCTCGATGACACGCACCTTCCGGCGCCCCCTCGCCATCACGGCGACCGGGCTCATCCTCGCCGTCGTGATGGGCGCAGGCACGGCCCTCGCCGCGCCGGCTGCCCCTGCCGCGACCGCCGACCCCGCGCCTGCCGCGGCCGGCACTGTCCGCTGCGCGGCCCTCTGGGTCACCGCCAAGGCACACCCCACCGTCGCCAACCTGCAGGCGGTTGGGCGCTGCGAGATCGACCGCCGGCTCGAGACGCTGGCGAGGCTCCAGTCCGCCGTGAGCGCCTCGCAGACCCTCACCGACGACCACCAGGCGGCGCTCGGCCAGGTCCTGGCCTCCGCGACCTCGGGCCTGCAGGCCCTGCGGGCGGAGATCGACGGCGACACCTCGGTCGATGCCGTGCGCGAGGACGTCCGCCGGATCTCCGAGGACTACCGCGTCTACGCCCTCGTCTCCCGCCAGGTGGCGCTCGTGACCGCGGTCGACACGGTCGGCGTCGCGGCCGACCGTTCCACCGCCAGCGCCGAGGATCTCGAAGCCGCCATCGACGAGGCGGAGGCGAACGGGAAGGACGTCGGCGACGCGCGCACGCACCTCGCGACGATGATCGCCTCGATCGACACCGCCGAGGCGGCCGTCGACGGCACGGCCGCCGCGGTGCTCGCGCTCACCCCGGCCGCCTGGAACGCCGGCGACGCCCAGCCTGTCCTCCGCGATGCGCGGGAGTCCCTGAAGGACGCCCGGGCCGCGCTGCGCAAGGCCCTGGCGGCCGCGCGGGCCATCCTCGCCGACCTTCGCTGAGGCTGGCCGGCAGGGCGGGGGAGCCCGAGACGGCGCGCTAGACTCGCCGACGATGAAGACGATCCTGGTCGTCGACGACGCGCCGAACATCGTCGAGCTCCTCCGCCTCTACCTGGAGCAGGCCGGCTTCGCCACGATCGTGGCCACGGACGGGCCGACGGCGATCGAGATCCATCGCCGCCGCCGGCCCGACCTGGTCGTCCTCGACGTGATGCTGCCGGGCCTCGACGGGTTCGAGGTGTGCCGGGCGATCCGGCGCGAGGCGGACACGCCGATCCTCATGCTGACGGCGCGCTCCGACGACGTGGACGCCATCGTCGGGCTCGAGCTGGGTGCCGACGACTACGTCACCAAGCCCTTCAACCCGCGGGCGCTGGTGGCCCGCGCCAAGGCCATCCTGCGCCGCACCGACGGCGCGGTCCGGATGGGGCGCCCGATCGAGGTCGGGCCGATCCGGATCGACCCGCGCCGCCGCGAGGCGCTGCTCGACGGCCGCCTCCTCGAGCTGCGTCCGCGGGAGTTCGACCTCCTCGTCGCGCTCGCCCGCGACCCGGGGGCGGTGCTGGGGCGCGAGGCGCTGCTGGAGAACGTCTGGGGGACCGACTTCCCGGGCGAGACCCGGACCGTGGACGTCCACGTGTCGGAGCTCCGCAAGAAGCTCGGACCGGACGGCCCGGCCATCGAGGCGGTGCGAGGGATCGGCTACCGGCTGGTGCCGCCGCCCGATGCGCCCGCGCCGGAGCCCCCACCCGCCGACCGCTCCGGTGGCGCGGGCTGATGCTCGACCGCGTCTCGGTCCGGATCGGGCTGGCATTCGCCGCGGTCGGGCTGGCGACGCTGCTGACCGTGGGGGCGGGGCTCTTCGTGACCCTTCGCGAGCTGCACCGCGACGCCACGCGGGCGGCCATGGCCGACACGGCCCAGCCGCTCGTCGCCCGGGTTCGCCTGGTGACCGCCCCCGCCGCGCTGCGGACCCGGGTGGCCGAGCTGCGCGCCGAGCTGCCCGCCGACATCGAGCTGTCCGTCCGGACCGCCAACGGTCGGGTTCTCGGGGCAGCCGAGTCCCAGCTCGACATCGCCAGCATCGAGCTGGATCCGGCCCTCCTCCCGGGCGAGGTCGCCTACGGCAGCCTGGCCGATCCCGCGGGCACGAGCTACCTCTACGCGGCCACCATCCTGACGCGGGGAGGCCCGGCCAGCGGCTCGAGCGCGATCGTCCTGACCACCATGGATCGGTCGCCGGCGGCAGCCTGGCGCGACGTCACCCGCGTCCTGCCGGTCGTCGTCCTGATCGTCATCCTCCTCGGCGCCCCGATCGCCTGGCTCCTGTCGCGCTCCATCACGCGGCCGCTCCGGCGCCTCGCGGCCGCCACGGCCGACGTGCCGTCGCAGGGCGCGCCCCCGCTCCCCCTGGAGGGACCCCGCGAGGTGCGCGACCTCACCGAGCGCTTCAACGCGATGACGACCGAGCTCGACGCCACCCGGCGCGAGGAGGTCGAGCTGCTGGCCAACGTCCGCCACGACCTGCGGACGCCGCTGACGGTCATCGGCGGCTTCGCCCAGGCCCTGGAGGACGGCACGGCCGCGGGCGATGCCGCGGTCCGGGCCGCCCGTGCCATCGCCGAGGAGGCCGGCCGGATGGACCGCCTCGTGGACGCCATCGGCACCGTCGAGCAGGTCCGCAGCGGGCGGCTGGAGCTGCGACCGGAGCCGCTGGATGCCCGGGCGCTCGTCGCGGCGACGATCGAGCGGTTCGCTCCCTCCGCCGCCGCAGCCGGGATCGACCTTCGCGGCGAGGCGCGGCTCGACGCGAACCCAGCCGGGGCGACCGAGGAGCCAGCGGTGCTCGCGCTGACCGCCGACCGGGCGGCGGTGGAGCGGATCCTCGCCAACCTCGTCGAGAACGCGCTCGCGTCGGCGCCCGCCTCGGGTGGGCACGTCCTCGTCGACGCCCACCCGGTTCGCGACGCGGGTCGAGCAGCCGTCGCCCTGCGCGTGAGCGACGACGGCCGCGGCTTCCCGCCCGGCTCCCTCGATCGCGTCTTCGATCGGTTCTACCGCGCCGACCCGGCGCGCTCCGGGCCTGGATCCGGCCTCGGCCTGGCGATCGTGCGTGCGCTCGCGAGGGCCCACGGTGGGGAGGCGACGGCCGAGAACCTGGCCCCGACGGGCGCCAGGGTCACGGTGATCCTGCCGGTGGTGCCGCCGCCCCGGGCGGTCGAGACGCCGGGGAGCGTGGCTCCCCACGGCGATCGCTAGCGTCGAGGGACCGCGGGCTCCTCGGGGTCTCGATCGCCGCCCCTGGGCCGACCCGGCGCGCTCAGGCCGGCGCGGGCGAGGCCAGGCTCTCCACCACCACGTGCGACGGCGCCGACGGGTCGAAGCGGACGCTCACCTCGACCCCTGGCGCGAACGCGTCCACCTCGGCTGGGCGCACCATGCCGGTCGCATGCGCCGGGTAGGCGTCCCGGCCGTCGGGATGGACCTCCAGGTCGAACCCGAGCTGGCTGTCGGGTCCGCCGAGAAGGCTTGCCCGGACACCCGTGCGCCAGACCCTCCGGATCGTGGCCCGGGCCCGCCGTCCGGTCGCCAGCAGACGCCGGTCGCGCCGCAGCGGGCGCACGACGAGCCACCACAAGCCTGCCATGACGCTCAGGAACGACAGGCCCATGGAGAGCAGGATCGCGCGGCCGCCGCCGCCGATCCGGAGCGGCCACTCGGCATCCGTGGTCCAGCCGAACGCATGGCCAACCCAGTACCCGACCCAGCCGCCGACGACGCCCGTGACCACGAGCAGCACGACGATGACCCACGCTCGCACGGCACGTCCCTCCCCAGGACGGTCGCGCAGGTCGGTCTCGCCAGTGGCTCCACGCGGTCCCGGCGGCCGGCATGTGGGCCGCGCGTCTGAGCCTCCCGCGCTGCCGGCCAGTCTCAGGCGGCCGGGCGCGGATCGCCAGTGCCCTTCGGCCTTGCCGACCGCCGAGCGGAGGACCGACCTCCAGGCTGGGCCGAGTGCCACAAGGGAGGCCTCGTATCCGCCCATGAGGCTGCTCAGGTAGCGCTCCGGTCGCGCTCCGCGCGCTCCTCGAGCCGAACCTTGACGATCCTCGTCACGAGTGCCGCAGGAAGCGGGTCGTCCGCCCGGAAGCGGATCGTCCCCTTGCCGGCGAAGTAGGGCGCCAGCGCCTCCCCGAGCGCCTCGCGGACCGCGTCGCTCGCGGGGAAGAGGCTGCAGTGATCCTTGAACGCGGCGTAGGAGACGAGGAACCGGCCACCGACCCTGAACGCCGGCATCGCGTAGGCGATGGTCTCCGTCGCCCCGGGCGCGGCGGCCCGGATCGTCCGCCGGAGCTCCTGCAGGGCGGCGCGCGGCCCCTCCGGCAGGGCGGCCAGGTAGTCCTCGACGCTGGTCGGTGCGGACACGGCAGTCTCCTCCCCCTCAGCGGCGACCCTCCGGGATCATCCCATGTCGCGCGCCACCCGCGGCCCGGATGAGGGTCACGGCACCAGGAAGTACTCCCGCTGCGTGAAGCGGCTGATCGAGTTGTACGGCGTCTTGGGTGCATACGCATGGACGTACCAGCTGCCGCCCACGCCGAACCGGAAGGTCGTCCGGGCGATGCCGGAGGTGTCCGTGGCCACCTGCCGCTCGTACTTGAGCACCCAGTGGCCGCTCACCTTCTGGTAGAAGCGGAAGGTGACCATCGAGGACGCGAGGTCCAGGCGCAGGGGCCGCACGGTGGCGCGGAACGCGATCGACGTCCCGCGGGCGATCGTCCTTGCGCCGGCGTGGTGCGGGCTCAGGGTGACGGTCTGGCGGACGCCGACGATGTAGACGGGGCTCGTCGCCGCGCCGAGGTCCGTGGCGCCCAGGAAGCGGGCCCGGACGTAGCCGGTCCGGGTCGCGGCATAGGTGAACGACGCGAAGCCCGACCCGTTGGTGACCAGGCTGGCGACCGTCGTGAAGGGGGCGCCGGCACCGTGATACTCGAGCACGATCGGCCGGTTCCCGCCGTTCGGCCCGAGCTGGACGGAGAAGGTGACCGACTCACCGTAGGTGATCATCCCGCGCGAGCGAACCAGGGAGAGGGAGGCCGGGGAGACGACGGTGATCGGGGGACTGGTGCTCGCGGTCTTGGAGCCGTCGCTGATGTCCGTCGCGGTGACGGTCCGACTGCCGACCGTCTTGAGGATGAGGCTGAACGTCCTGGTGCCGGCCACGAGGGCAGCGCTCGCGGGAAGGACCGCCGCCGCGTCGCTCGAGGTGATCGCGACGGTGTGAGCCGAGCTCGCGACGTTCCAGCTGGCGTCGACCGCGTTGACGGTGACGTTGAACGGGGCGCCGGCGCCCTGGGTGGTCGGGGTGCCCGTCTTGCCGGACGCCGTGCCCGGCGCGGCGGTCTCGCCGGGGACGAGCAGCTGGAGCTTGGCGAACGCCCCGGCGTTGACGGTGATCGGGGAGCTGGTGCTCGCCGTCTTGCTGCTGTCGGTGATGTCCGACGCCGTGACGGTCCGGCTGCCGGCGGTCTTGAGGGTGACGCTGAACGTCCCGGTGCCGGCCACGAGGGCCGCGCTCGCAGGCAAGGTCGCGTTGGCGTCGCTCGAGGTGATCCCGACTCGGTGGGTCGAGCTCACGACGTTCCAGCTGGCGTCGACCGCGTTCACGGTCACGGTGAACGCGGTGCCGGCCGTCTGCGGGGTCGGCGTGCCCGTCTTGCCGGAGGCCGTCCGCGGCGCGGCGACCTCGCCGGGGACGAGCACCTGGAGCTTGGTGAACGTCCCGGCGACGACCGTGAAGGGAGCGCTGTTGCCCGGCGCGAGCGGTGACATGCCGCTCGTCCGCGTGGCGGTCAGGATGACCCCGCTTTCCGCCTTGGAGTAGGTGACCCCGGAGATCGTCACGGAGCTGGTGCCGCCGGCGATCGAGCCGGACAGGGTGCCGCCGAGCGTCCCCGTGCCGGTGTTGAGGCTCAGGGCGACGCCCGTGGTCGAGGTGACACTGGCCGGGTTGCCGGCGGCGTCCTGGGACTGGACGACGACGCTGAAGGCGGCCCCGGCTGTCGGGCTCGTCGGGCTGATCGAGGTGATGGCGAGCTTCGTCGCGATCGCCCCGCCCGCGGTCACGGTGAACTTGGCGGTCCCGACGTAGCTGAACGCGTTGCAGCGGCCGCTGCCGCTGACCGTCACGTCCCTCGACCCGACAGGGGCGCCGGCGGCGACGGTGACGAAGGCCGTCACCACGGTGTCGCTGCTCCGCGCAGCGCCTGTCGCGCTGACCCCGGTGCCGGAGAAGGTGACGCTGTATCTCGAGCACCGGTTGTCGAAGCCCGAGCCGGTGATCGTGACCAGCTGGTTCGTCGCGCCCTGGGCGAGCGAGGCCGGGGCGACCGAGTCGACGGCCGCCTGCGCCGCGATCGGCGCGCCGAGGGCGACAAGGAGAACGAGGGCCTGCCCGACGGCCAGCGTGCGGAGACGGGACCTGGATCGGCTCAAGAGCTCGTGCATCTGGATCACTCGCCTCCCGTGACGCCACCGGCGTGGCTCTCGTCGCGGTCAATGCCGCGGTTGCTGGACGGCATCGTACGGCCGCACGTCAGCGTCCCCCGCTGGCGGTCAGAGTAGGCGCGCGTCAGCAATCCGGCGAGTGGCGAACGGCCCGCGGGAAGGCCGGCCTTCCAGCGGGCCGCCGAATTCGTCGTCCTCGACGTCGACGCCGGGGGCCCGCAGAGACGGACGGCGATCGGGGAGACGAGCTACTTCTGCCCGTGGACCCTGAGGGTCAGGCTCCAGACCGCCTTCTCCCCGCCGGTCCACGGGCGGCTGTACTCGACCGCGACGGTGCTGTTCCTGGCGCGGAGGACTCTGAAGGTCCAGCTCTCCGTGCCTGCGGCGCCGGGCACCGGCGCCTTCGGTGGGGTTGACCAGTGCTTCTTGAGGGCCAGGGCCGCGTGGTCGTACTTCAGGGCACGCCAGCTGAAGCCGGTCGACGCGTTCGAGCAGAGCGTGAGGGTCACCGTGTTGCCGACCCGGACCCACGCCTCGCGCGCGGCCGCTGCCTTCCCCGTGTCCGGATCCTGCGCGGCCGAGAACTCGTCGCACGTGACCGACAGCCGGGTCTCGCCGGTGGTCGAGACGGCGGCGGTTCGACCGGACGCGGCCGATGCGACGTAGGTGTCGTCGCCGGCCCACTTCGCGAGGAACCCCGTCCGCGCGGACACTCGAGCGGAGTAATGGACGGTCCCGTCGGACGCGACGGTGCGCGTCGCCGCCGGCCTCCACGCGCCCGTGCCAGTCCTCGTCCAGATCTGCAGCGTCTTGCCGGCGAGGTTCGGGTCGGTCCGCACGAGATAGGTGACGTACGTGCCCTTGGGGACCGTGACCGGGCTCGTACCGAATCCGTTCGCTCCCTTGTTCGTGCCGGGGGCGATCCCGTCGGTCAGGGTCGGCCCGTAGTGGTACGCGATCTCGCAGGCCCACGCCTGTCCCGGCAGGATCGAGCCGGTCAGACGCGGATACGTCGAGTTCGTGGTGGCGTTGTCGTTGCAGCTGGTGAAGCGCCACAGGTACCCCGCGGGAAGCTTGTCGAGGTGGGGATTCACCACGTATGTTCCGGCCGGGACCGCGACGGCCGCGCCGGACGTGAACGCGACCGCCTGCCGGAGCGTGAACGAGGGGACCGCGACGCCCGCGATCGAGGCGGCGAAGTCGGTCGCGTCGGCCGTCCCGCCCTGCACCGTCACGGCGAGCGTGACCCTCGCGGGCTCGCACGCGGTCGTGCCCGGCGCCGCGCTCGCGCCGACCTGGGCTGGGAAGGCGGCCCACCGCGCTGATAGCGTCATCCCGGCATCCTTGCTGGTGACCACGACGAGCGAATGGGCGCCGGATGGCTGCGCAGCCAGCGTGTCGGGGATGTTCCAGTCGGCGAAGCTCGTCGAGTACTCGACGTCGTACGTGGCGAGACCCACCAGGTCGCTGCTGATCGTCCACACGTAGTCGAGGTCAGTCGCACACAGCCCGGCGACCGTGACCGGCGCGGGCGGCGCGTCGTCGACAGCAACCACCTGCGCGGGAACCGGGAGCAGCAGGACGAGCGCAACAAGGAGTGTGATGACGCGGCGTCTCATGCGAACCTCCCCGGGGGCACACCTGCGGGTCGGTCTCGCCAGTGGCTCGGCGCGGTCTCGGCGGCCGGAGTCTGGACCACGCGTCGACGCCTCCCGCCAACCGTGCAATGTAGGCGGCCTGCAGAGGAGTGGCTAGAGTCGAACGGCCCCGGGGCGCCCGGTCGCGAGCAGGCGGGTCCGGCGGGAGTCGTCGCGCAAACCGCCCCCACTCGAGGGGCGGTGCGCCGTCCGCCCGTCGTGCGTCATCGAGGCGTCTCGAGGCCCCATGGCCGCGTGGCACCCTCGGCTCAGTCCACCTCGTGGCTGGCGGCAGCCTGCCGGGCCAGCGCGGCATCGGCCACGGCGAGCGCCGTGACCCCCGGAAACGGGTCCAGATCCCCGAGGAGGCCGTGAACCTCCCACGCGTGAACGAGGAGGCCCAGCCGAACGATGAAGCCGTACCAGCCCGACGCGCAGGGATCGGCCTGGAACGCCGCCAGGACCTCCATGACCTGGGTCGGACATGATGCGGCGACGTCGGGACGGTCCCGGATCGTCGCCCACGTGGTGGCGACAAGATCGGCGGTCACGCGACCCGACAGACGAGGGTCCAGTCGCCCCCGCTCACGATGACCGCCGTCCGCCCGATCTTCCCATCAGCAAGGCGGCACGGGTAGCTCGTCAACGCGTGACGGTCGCGCCGAACGGCGCGCAGGGTCGCGGCTCCCAGCCTCGCCGGCAACGAGGGGCGCTCGACCCACGTCGCGACCGCAGCGCGATGGCGGGCGTGGCGCTCTGGCTCGCCGCGGTGGCGGTCCTGGTCGACCGAGGCGGCCAGGAGCTGCACCGGCATGATCGGGGGACGCATGGAAGTGACCGACTAGCGGGCTCGCGTCGTTCTCGGTTCCGGGAACGGGCGACGAGGATGCCGGAGCCTACAGCTTCGGCCCGGATAAGGGAAGCAGCCCCGGCCGCCTGGTGCGCCGCCCATCCACCGGGGCGTGCGGCGCGACCGGTGCGAAGCCGGGGCCGTGGTGTGGCCGGGGCCGGTCAGGCCGGCATCGGTCTGGGCTGCCACAGCTCGATCTTCGTCCCTTCCGGGTCGAGGATGTGAGCGAAGCGGCCATTGGGTTCGTCGGGGAGGACTCTCGCCTTCACGCCGTGCGCTGCGCAGCGCGCCAGGATGCCGTCGAGATCGTCGACCGCGAGATTGATCATGAAGTCCCTGGTCGAGGGCGCGAAGTAGGTGGTGTCGGCCTCGAGTGGGCTGAACACGGTGCCCGCGCCCGGATGGGCTGCCATCGCCTCGGGCGTGATGAAGGCGCCGCCCCAGTCCTGCATGTCGAGGCCCACGACGTCGCGGTACCAGGTGGCGAGCGCGCCCGGATCCCTCGCCTTGAAGAACACGCCGCCGATGCCGAGGACTCTGGTCATCCGACCCTCCTGACTGCCTTGGACAGAGCCTAGCCGCAGGCGCCGAGTCGTGGACCTGTCGGGGAGCGCCGATGGCTCGCCAGCGGGCGTCAGGACGAGGGTGGGACCTCGACGAGCCGGCCGTCCTGGGCAGCGAAGTCCCAGGCGTCGATCGCCGGTGGATCCACGCCCAGCGTCGTCAGGGCGGTGCAGATCTGGCTTCGATGATCAGTCCCATGGTGCAGCGCCTGGGCGAGTCGGATGCCCATCGGGGCGTGGCTCTCGGACCCGTCGTCGCGGCGCCTCACGACGATGGAATCCGGGTCGAGGTCCTCTGCCACGAGCGACGCCCACGACGCTCCGTTGCTCTCCATCGCGGCGCGAAGCTCGCGGAGATCCATCCGGTCCTCGTCGATGACGGGGACACGACCGCCGGTCATGGCGAACAGGTACGAGGAGTCGGCGCCGACGAGGTGGCGCATCGTCTCGAGGATCGACCCGTAGATGCCCGGGAACTCCCTTCCCAGCTGCTCTTGACTGAGCGTGAGGCATGTATCCACCAACCGCAGCGTCGCCCACACGTGGTGCGCGAACGGGTCCCGAAGCAGCGATCTGTTCATCGGACAACCGTACCATCCGGTTTCGCGCCTCCCCGGCACGAGGGCGCTGTTCTGGGCGAACGTGCGCCACGCGCCCGAGTGTTCGGAAGTGTCGGTTGCGCAGACGAGGTGCGCCGGCGACGTCGCTCCGACTCTGGCCCGGACAGTGACCGTCAGTCGGTTATGCGGGAGGGCCTTCCGGCATCGCGCCGAGCTGCTGCATCATCGCCAGGGCATCGATGACGCCCCAGTGCTCGTGCACGAGACCGTCATCCCCGAAGCGCATGATGTCGATGAGCTGAACGTTGATGCGCTTGCCGGTCGCCGGCATGCCCATGAACTCGCCTCGGTTCGTCCCTGTGGCCGTCACGCGAGCGACGACCTTGGTGCCGCTCGCCACGATGTCTTCGACATCCATGCGCAGGTCGGGGAAGGCTGCGATGTACATCCGGAAGAACGCCTTGACCCCGTCCTTCGTCGGGGCGAGGCCGGGCGTCTCCTCGTGCTCGACGAAATCGTCGGCCAGCAGCTCGGCGAACCCGTCGACATCGCCGGCGTTCAGCCGGTCGTACAGACGTCGCAGCGTGGCGTCGTGATCCATGGTGCTCCCCCCTCGTTGGCTCTCGTCGAGGTCAGGCGACCTGCCCAACCACGTCAGACCAGGTCTGCGATACCTGGTTGGCATCACCGACCCATCCATTGCCCCGGCGACGAGGTCGCTCCCGCCATCGGCCCAGCGAGTCGGGTTGGCGACCCGTGTTGGGACGTGGCGCTACTGGAACCCCCGGCTCCATGCCCCCTGCCGCGTCGGCGGAGTATGCACGGTCGCACTGACAGGGATACGGGGGCCTGGCGGGCGTCGCGGCCGCCGAGACGCGCTGATCGCTGGGTTGAGCGAGCGTGCGGAAGTAACACCCGAGAAGAGGGATGCCGCGGCGGCCGGTCCTGCCCCGACTGTGGGTGTTAGTGCGGCTATCCCGTTCAGGTAGGCTCCCACCCGGGAGGCACGGGAACGCTCCAGTTCGGCCTGCGTGTCATCTGGCCGCGCCGCGCCGCGGCGTTCTGGAGTGTAGGCGCAAGTGGTCGGTCCGTAGCCAGGACCGCCGGGTGACTCGGCGTGCGGGAATGTCACCCGGCGGAGAGGCCCGGGCCGCGGAAGCGGTGCTAGTCCGAGCCGATGAAGATGCCGACCAGGATGAGGACAACCCCGGCGATCGCGAAGAGAAGCGCCCAGTAGCGCAGCGGCACGAACCACATCGTGTGGCGCTCGACAAGCGTGACCTCCTGGCCGGTCGCTTTGTCGATCAATGTGCGCGAAGGTCGACGCTCCAAACGCTTGGCCAGAAGGTGCAGGAGCAGGGCGCTGATCAGCAGAGAAGCGCCAACGATGATCCGGCCGTATGCATGAGAGGTTTCCGCGCCGACAACGGCTTGGACAACCACCATGGTGATGAGTGCCGAGGCAATGGGAATGACGAAGGCGGCGGCGCCGAGACCCTGCCAGATGATCATCCCAGCCTCCTAGCCCGTGCGCCTGGAGTGGCGCGCGGAGTCGTTGCTGCAGGCCGCCCCAGCAGTCTACGAACGGCCGCGGTCGGAACCAACTGGCCGCACACAGTCTACCGGGGCGACCGGACGTGAAGGCGAGGCGACCGGACGTGAAGGCGATCTGGGGACGTCGAAGAAGGCGTCCAGCAACAGTCCGTCGGTGTGGGCGAGGGTCACCTCACTCGAGCGCGACGCCCGGTTCGTCGGCTGCCTCGACCCGCCCCACCCGCCACGAGGAGACGGCGGCGGCGCCGAGCCCTTCCTGCACTGCCCGCACCGCGTCCGGCGGCACCGCGGCGAGCAGGCCGCCGGAGGTCTGCGGGTCGTGGGCCAGCGTGACGAGCGGCTGGGTGACGCCGGCCGCGACCTCCAGGGCAGGCGCCACAAAGCGGCGGTTGTGGTCCGCCCCACCCGTCTCCACGCCGGCCGCCGCCAGGGCGAGCGCCCCAGGAAGTGCCGGGATGGCGGCCGCGTCGAAGACGAGCCGGACGCCCGACGCGCGGGCCATCTCCAGCCCGTGGCCCAGGAGCCCGAAGCCGGTGACGTCGGTGGCCGCCCGGATCCCGGCCGCGACGAGGACGTCCGCCGCGGCGCGGTTGAGCCGGCGCATCGAGGCGATGGCCCCCTCCAGGTCCGCCGGGGCCGTCATCCCCTGGCGGCCCCCGGAGACCAGCAGGCCCGTCCCCAGCGGCTTCGTCAGCAGGAGCACGTCGCCGGGCCTGGCGCCGCCCTTGCGCAGAAGGTGGTCCGGGTGGGCCACGCCGACGACCGCCAGGCCGAACTTCGGCTCCGGGTCGCGGATCGTGTGCCCGCCGGCGAGCGTCCCGCCCGCGTCGCGGACGACCTCCGCGGCGCCCCCGACGATGGCCGCCATCACGTCCGCCGGCAGCTCCTCCGGGAAGGCCGCCACGGAGAGGGCGAACAGCACGCGCCCGCCCATCGCGAAGACGTCGGAGCAGGCGTTGGCCGCGGCGATCGCCCCGAACGTCGCCGGGTCGGCCACGAGGGGAGGGAAGAAGTCGACCGTCCCGATCACGGCGAGGTCGTCGGCCAGGCGGTAGACGGCGGCGTCGTCGGGCGGGGCGAGGCCGGCGATGAGCTCGGGCGGCGCGGGCGTGGCGCCGAGGCCGGCGAGCACGTCGGCCAGCACGTCCGCCCCCAGCTTGGCCGCGCACCCGCCGCAGTCGGTCAGGTCGGTCAGGGCGATGGGGGCGTGGTCGAGGGCGGTCATGCGGAGATCAGCCCGGATCGGCCGCTGTGGCAACGTGGGCGAACGGCTCCGGGCACGGGCCGGCTCGCGAGCGCCTCGTCGAGCCGGGCGAGCCGCGCGAGGGGCACGCCGCGGCGAGCACGGCCCCACACTCGGGACAGGCCTTCCGTCCGGCATCGTTCTCGACGTCACAGCTCGCGCAGGTCACCAGGTCCCTCGGCATGCCGCTGAAGAGGCGCACACACTAGCCGAGAGCCGCGGCGAGGTCGAGCGCCGGTCGGCCGCGGCTCCGCGGCACGGCGTGCGGGGCCGGATCGCGCGGCGACGGCTCCACCGCGCGCTACCATCCGGCGCACGGGGGCGGTTGGGTCCCGGTGGGCTCCCCGGTCTTCAAAACCGGTGCGGTCGCGCCTGACGCGGCCGGGTGGGTTCGACTCCCATGCGCTCCCGCCAGAGCCCGGCCGCCCTGGAGCGTCCGCGGCGACCACCGCCAGACGGAGGAGCACCAGGGCCATGTCGTTCACCCCGTTCGAGCTCGAGGAGTGGCAGTCCCGCTGGGAGACGACGGTCCGCTACAACCTGGCCGACAGCGGCGTCCACCCGGTGCGGCTGGGCGAGCTCCTGGCCGACGAGGCTGCCATCGACCGCCTGCTCGAGGTCGACCTCCACTACCCGCCGGCCAACGGGACCGTGCTGCTTCGCGAGCGGATCGCCGCCTGGATGGGCGCCTCGCCGGAGAACGTCCTCGTCACCGTCGGCGCCTCGGAGGCGAACGCGATCCTGACCACGACCCTCGTCGGGCCCGGCGATCACGTCGTCGTCATGGAGCCCGGCTACCGCCAGATCCGGGGCATCGCCCTCAACGCCGGGGCGGAGGTGTCCGCCTTCCCGCTCGACGGCGCGCGCGGCTGGCGTCCCGACCTCGACGCGCTCGACCGCGCGGTCACCTCCCGCACGAAGCTCATCGCCGTCACGAACCCCAACAACCCGGTCGGCACGATCCTGACCGCCGGCGAGATGGAGGCCGTGCTGGCAGCCGCGCGCCGCTCCGGGGCCTGGCTCCTGGCCGACGAGGTCTACCGGGGCACGGAGCGGCTGACCGACGCGCTGACTCCCACCTTCTGGGGACGCCACGACCGGGTCGTCAGCGTCGGCAGCCTGTCCAAGGCGTTCGGGCTCCCCGGGCTCCGCCTGGGCTGGCTCGTTGCCCCGACCGAGCTCGTTGAGGCAGCCTGGCGGCGCCACGAGTACGCCACGATCGCGACCGGGATGCTCTCCATGCGCCTCGCCGAGATCGCGCTCGAGCCGGCCACCCGGGATCGCCTCCTGGCCCGGACGCGCGGCTACATCCGCGACGGGTACGGGCGCCTCGCGGCGTGGATCGCGACGAACGCGTCCATCCTCTCCATCGTCCCGCCGGAGGCGACCGCCCTCGGCTTCGTCCGCTACGCCTTCGACCGGCCGAGCACGGCGGTGGCCGAGGCTCTGCGGCGGGAGGCGGACGTGCTCGTGGGGGCCGGCAGCCAGTTCGGCGTCGAGCACCACCTGCGGATCACCCACGGCCTGGAGCCGGCCTTCCTCGAGGCGGCGCTCGACCGGGCCGGGGGCGTGCTGCGGCGGCTGGCGGCGGAGGCAGGGTGAGGCCGCCCGGGTGAGCGCGGCCCGGCCCCGCCCGCCCAGCGTGGAGCGGCTCCTGGCCGTCGCGCGCCCGCGCGCCGGCAAACGGGAGCACGCGGCGCTGGCGGCGGCCGCGCGCGAGGCGATCGCGGAGGAGCGGGCCCGCCTGGCCGCCGGCGAGGGCACCCGCTCGATCGAGGCGCTGGCCGGCAACCTGCTCGCCCGCCTGGCCACGCTCGCCACGGGCGGGCAGGCGGCCCGGGTCCTCAACGCGACCGGCGTCATCGTCCACACGAACCTGGGCCGGGCTCCCTGGCCGGAGGCGGCCACCCGGGCCGCCGCGGCCGCCACCCGGGAGCCGCTCTTCCTCGAGCTGGACCGCGAGACCGGCCGGCGCGGGCGCCGCCACCGGACGGCCGAGGAGCACCTCGTGGCGATCACGGGCGCGCAGGACGCCCTCGTGGTCAACAACTGCGCGGCGGCCCTCGTCCTCGCGGTCGGGCTCGCCGGCCGCAGGGGCGTGGTCGTCGGGCGCGGCGAGCTCGTCGAGATCGGCGGGGGCGTCCGGATCCCCGAGATCGTCCGCCGGGCGGGGGCGCGCGTCGTCGAGGTCGGGACGACGAACCGCACCCGCGTCGCGGACTACGAGGGGCCGCTCGGCGAGGGGCGAGCCGCTCTGGTCCTCCGCGTCCATCGCAGCAACTTCTCCATGGCGGGCTTCGTCGAGTCGCCGGACCCGGCCGAGCTGGCCGCCCTGGCCCACGCCCACGGCGCGCTGGTCGTGGACGACCTGGGCAGCGGCGCGCTCCTCGACACGGCCGCCTTCGGGCTGGCCCGCGAGCCGACGCCCATGGAGCGCCTGGCGGCCGGCGCCGACCTCGTCCTCTTCTCCGGCGACAAGCTCGTCGGCGGGCCGCAGGCCGGGCTCATCGTCGGTCGGGCGGACCTCGTCGCCAGGCTCAGGGCGGACCCGCTGGCGCGGGCGATGCGACCCGACAAGGCGACGCTCGCCGGCGTCGCCGCCACGCTGGGCCTCTACCGGGCCGGCCTCGCGGTGGCGGAGATCCCGGTCTGGCGGATGATCGCGGCCACGCGCGAGTCCCTGCGTGCGCGCGCCGGGGCGCTGGCGGGTCGCATCCCCGGGACGTCCGCCGTCGAGCTGACGGCGACGGTCGGCGGGGGCTCGCTGCCGGGCGAGGCGCTGCCGTCGTCCGGCCTCGCCGTGGCCGCCCGGTCGGCCGACCGCGTCCTGGCCGCCCTTCGGGCCGGCGACCCGGCGGTGCTCGGGCGAATCGAGCGTGGCCGGGTCGTCCTGGACCTCCGGACGGTCGATCCGGCGGCCGACGACGAGCTGGCGGGCGCCCTGGCCCGAGCGCTCGAGGCCACCCGGAGCGACGGGTGACGGTCGTCGTCGGGACCGCGGGCCACATCGACCACGGCAAGACGACCCTGCTCCGGGCGCTGACCGGCATCGACGCCGACCGCCTCCCCGAGGAGCGGCGGCGGGGCATGACGATCGACGTCGGCTACGCCCACCTGGCCCTGCCCGACGGCGACGTCCTCGACTTCGTGGACGTCCCCGGCCACGACCGCCTGGTGGGGAACATGCTGGTCGGGGCGGGCGAGATCGACGCGGTCCTGCTGGTCGTCGCCGCCGACGACGGCCCGCGGGCACAGACGCGCGAGCACGTGGAGCTGCTCGACGCGCTGGGCCTGCGCAACGCGGTGGTCGCGATCACCAAGGCGGACGCGGTCGACGACGCGCGGGTGGGGGAGGTCGTCCGAGCGACCGCTGAGCTGCTGCGGCCCACGGCCTTCGCGGCGGCCCCGGTGATCGCCACCTCGGCGGTCACGGGCCTCGGGCTGGCGGCGCTCGTCGCCGCCCTCGTGACGCTGCGGGACCGCGTGCGCGCGGGCGGCGCAGGCGGCGCGGGCGCCGATGCGGCGGACGGCGCCCCCGGGCGAAGCCGCCTCGCGGTCGACCGGGTGTTCGTCGTCAAGGGCCGGGGGACGGTGGTCACCGGCACCCTGCGCGGCGGCCCGCTCGCCCGGAACGCCGAGCTGCGCCTGCTTCCCGGCGGGGCCTCGGTGCGAGTGCGCGAGCTGCAGGCTCGGGGAGCGGCCGTGGCGTCCGGCGGGCCGGGTGGCCGGCTGGCGGCGAACCTGGCGGGCGTCGAGCGTGGGGCGATCGAGCGCGGCGCCGTCCTGACCGACGATCCGGCCGTCGTGGCGAGCGACCGCCTCCTGGTCTCGCTGCGGCCGGCCCTCGAGATGGGAGCGGGTGGTGGGCGACGGGCTGCGCTTGGCGCTGGCATCGCGGTCCGCCTCCATCTCGGCACGGCCCAGGCGGAGGGCACGATCCGGCGGTCCCGACGGGACGTCGACGACCTTCCGGCCGGCGAGTCGACGGCGATCGTGCGGCTGGCGACGCCCCTGGCCGTTGCGGCGGGCGACCGGTTCGTCCTCCGCCGGCCCTCGCCGCCCGAGCCGCTGGCCGGTGGCCGCGTCCTGGATCCGGCTCCGCCGTCGGGAGTCGCGTGGCGCCGGGCGACGGCCACCGAGATCGGCGCCCTCGCCCGGGCGGCGACGCCCGCGGAGCGCGCAGCGGCGCTCCTTGCCCTCCACGGCGCCGTCGCCCGGTCCCGCCCGGAGGTCGCCGCGCTGCCGCCCGGCGCCGCCGTCGTGGCCGGACGCGTCGTCCTGGCCGCGGCCATCGCCTCGGACGCCGCCGCGGAGGCGCTCGCCGCGGTCGAGGCCCTTCCCGATGATGGCATCCCCCTCGCCGAGCTGCGGGTGCGGCTCGGGCGCGGCCTCCGCCGGCGGGCCTCGCTCCGACCGGAGGCCGCGGCCGACGCCGGGGGCGCGATCGTCGAGGCCCTCGTCGCCGGCGGCCGGCTGGCCAGGACCGGCGACCTGGTCCACCGACCGGGCCGGGCCGCGGGGCTCGCCGGCCCGGTCGTCGCCGCGATGGATCGCCTGGAGGCCGCCCTCGACCGCCCGACGCCCCCCGGCCTCGCCGTGGCCGCCCGGTCGGCCGGCTGCCCGCCGGCCGGGATCCGCTCCCTCGAGTCGGACGGGCGGATCGTCCGGGCCGGCGACGATCTCGCCTGGTCGGCGGCCGCGTTCGCCCGCCTCCAGGCCGCGGCGCTCCGCCTGGCGTCGAGCGGGCCGCTGACGCCGGCGACGTTGCGCGATGCCACCGGCACCAGCCGCAAGTACGTCCTGGCCCTCCTCGAGGAGCTCGACCGGCGGGGCGTGCTGGCACGGACGCCCGATGGGCATGTCCCCGGGCCTCGGGCGGGGATGGCGCGCCGGTGAGCGCCCCGCGCGTCACCGGCATCGTCCTCGCCGGCGGGCGCTCGACCCGCTTCGGCAGCGACAAGCTGGCCGCCGTCGTCGACGGCGAGCCACTCCTGCATCGCGCCATCCGCGCGGTCGCCGTCGTGGTCGACGAGGTGGTCGTCGTCATCGGGCCGGAGGCGGAGGCCCCCACGCTCCCCGTCGACCTGCCGGTGGCGATCCGGGTGGCGCGCGACGCGGTGGCCGGGCAGGGGCCGCTCGCGGGACTGGTCGCCGGGCTGGGCGTCGCCGAGGGCTCCCTGGCCCTCCTCGTCGGCGGCGACCAGCCTCACCTCCGGGTCGAGGTCCTCCGCGCGCTGGTCGACGCGCTCGCCGCGTCCGCGGGTCGGGCGCCCGTCGACGTCGCCGCGCTGGCGGACGGCGGCAGCATCTGGCCGTTCCCGGTCGCCCTCCGCATTGTGACCGTGCGCCCGGCGGCCGAGGCCGCGCTGACGGCGAGGGAGCTCGCCCTGTTCGCCCTGTTCGAGCGGCTCCGCGTCGGCCTCGTCGCGGAGGAGCGATGGCGCCGGCTCGACCCGGGGGGCCGCTCGTTCCGGGACGTCGACACGGTCGACGACCTGGCCCGGACCGTCGACGACCCGCCCGGGACCGCCGACGTGGGCCGGTTCGCAGAGCCGAGCCGGACGGGCGGGCCGTGGGGCGCCTGGTGGCGAGGGTGGTATCGGCTCCTGCGGCTCGCAGGAGGGCCGCTCCGCCGCCTCGCCGTCCGCCCCGGGTTCGGCAACCTCGTGGTCCTCCGCGTGGTCGGCCGCCGGAGCGGGGTGGAGCGCTCGCTCCCGCTCGGGCTCCTCACCGTCGCGGGGCGCCGCTACCTCGGCCATCCCAGCGGCGACACCGCCTGGACCCTGAACGTCCGGGCCGCGGGAAGCGCCACGATCGAGGCGGCCCGGATCCCGCGCCTGCGCATCCGGCCGGTCCTCATCGGCCCGGGCCCGGAGCGCGACGCCGTGGTGCGGGCGACCTTCCGCCAGCATCCCTTTCCGGGGAACGCCATGTACCGCCTGGCCGGGCGGCACGTCGCCGCGACCGGCGTCTTCTTCCGCATCGAGCCGCTCGACGCGGCCCACGCATCCAACGCATCCGACGGAGGCACCGCATGACGACGACCGTCCACCTCCTGACCGCCGGCTACGCCCACGACCGGGTCGCCAGCAGCGTCACCCTGGTCCGCGACGGCGACGCGGTCATCGTCGCCGACCCGGGGATGGTGGCCGACCGCCGCCGGATCCTCGACCCGCTGACCGGGCACGGCCTGGACCCGGCCGACGTGACCCACGTCTTCCTCTCCCACCACCACCCGGACCACACGATCAACGTCGCCCTCTTCCCGAACGCGGAGGTCGTCGACTTCTGGGCCCGCTACCGCGGCGACGAGTGGCTCGACCATGACGGCGACGGCCATCTCCTCTCCCCCAACGCCCAGCTCTGGCTGACGCCCGGCCACACGGAGGAGGACGCCACGCTCGTGGTGCGGGCCGACGACGCGGTCTACGCGCTGACCCACCTCTGGTGGCGCGGCGACCGGACGCCCGTCATCGACCCGCTTGCCTGGGACCAGGCCAAGCTCGAGGAGGGCCGCCAGCGGCTCCTCGAGAGCGGCGTCGACATCGTCATCCCCGGCCACGGGGAGCCATTCCGCCTGCGATAGGCGAGCCGAGCCAGTCGGGTGCCGTCGCGCCGGGCGCGCCGGCACCCGCGCCGCGCCTCCCTCGCCCGAACGTCCCGGCGCGGGCGGGCCGCTCGGCCCTTCCCCGCGGCTTGACGCGCCCCCGACACTCGCTGGATTGGACGACCGCCGGGCCCTGGCCGGGAACCGGCTCGTCCGCCGACGCCGTCATCGGCGCGCCCGGGAGCACCAATCGCCACCGGGCGCGAGCGTTCCCCGCGACGGCCGGGAGGAGCGGACGAACCATGGACCGCACGAAGGTCGTGATCATGGGGGCCGCCGGGCGCGACTTTCATGACTTCAACGTCGTCTATCGCGACGACCCCACCGTGGAGGTCGTCGCCTTCACGGCCACCCAGATCCCCGGCATCGCGGACCGGCGCTACCCGCCCGAGCTCGCCGGGCCCCTCTACCCGGCCGGGATCTCCATCGTCCCCGAGGACGACCTCGAGAAGATCTTCGCCAGCCAGAAGATCGACCGCGTCGTCTTCGCCTACAGCGACGTCTCCCACGAGTACGTGATGCACCAGGCCAGCCGGGCGCTCGCCGGCGGGGCGAACTTCGTGCTCCTGGGGCCCGTCCGCACGATGGTCGCCAGCAGCAAGCCGCTCGTCGCCACGGGGGCCACCCGGACCGGCGCCGGCAAGAGCCAGACCACGCGCTACCTCGCCCGCCTCCTCGAGGAGCAGGGCCTCCGCGTCGTCGTCATCCGCCACCCGATGCCCTACGGCGACCTCGTCAAGCAGCGCGTCCAGCGATTCGCGACCTACGCGGACCTCGACCGGCACGAGACGACCATCGAGGAGCGCGAGGAGTACGAGCCGCACCTCGACGCCGGGCGCGTCCTCTACGCCGGCGTCGACTACGAGGCCATCCTTCGCGAGGCGGAGAAGGAGGCCGACGTCATCGTCTGGGACGGCGGCAACAACGACTTCCCGTTCTACCGGCCGGACCTCTTCGTGGTCGTGGCCGATCCGCTGCGCCCCGGCCACGAGATGCACTATCACCCGGGCGAGACGAACATCCGGATGGCCGACGTGGTGGTCATCAACAAGGTCGACAGCGCGACGCCCGAGCAGGTGGCGACGGTCCGCGACGACATCGCCCGGCTCAACCCGCGCTCCGAGGTGATCCTGGCTCGCTCAGCCCTCCAGCTCGTCGGCGGCGAGATCGAGGGCAAGCGCGTCGCGATTGTCGAGGACGGACCGACCCTCACCCACGGTGGGATGACCTACGGGGCCGGCGTCGTCGCCGCCCGCCGCTTCGGCGCGGCCGAGCTCGTCGACCCGCGGCCCTACGCCAGGGGCGACCTCGCCCGCACGCTCGCCAGGTACCCTGACCTCCAGAACCTCCTGCCCGCCATGGGCTACGGCCAGGAGCAGATGCGCGAGCTCGAGGAGACGCTCAACGCGATGCCGGCCGACCTCGTCCTCGCGGCGAACCCGATCGACCTGACCCGGGTCCTGACCCTCGAGAAGCCGGTCGTCCGCGTCCGCTACGAGCTCGAGGAGATGGCGCCGGAGCCCGACGCCCCGACGCTGGCCATGCTCCTGGCCCCGATCGCGGCCCGCGCCCGCGAGGGCGTCGCCGCCGGCGCCCAGGGGTAGGAGGCATCCGATGACCGACCACTTCCTGACCCTCGATTCCCTCGGCCGCGAGGGGGTCCGCGAGATCCTCGACCTCTCTCACCGCTTCAAGCGCGAGCCCGGTCGGCACCGTGGCGCCCTCGCCGGCGGCCGCGTCGGGATGATCTTCGACAAGCCGTCCACCCGGACCCGGGTCAGCCTGGAGGATGCCGCCTGGGCGCTGGGCATGCTCCCGATCGTCCTCCGCCCGGACGAGCTCCAGCTGGGCCACGGCGAGACGGTCGCCGACACCGCCCGGGTCCTCTCCCGCTACCTCTCGGCCCTGACGATCCGGACGTTCGCCCAGGCGCGGGTCGAGGAGCTGGCCGAGAACTCCACGATCCCCATCATCAACGCCCTCACCGACGAGCATCACCCCTGCCAGGGCCTCGCCGACGTGATGACCCTCGAGGAGGTCCACGGCGACCTCCGCGGCCGGCGCGTCGCCTTCGTCGGGGACGGGAACAACGTGGCCCACTCCCTCATCCAGGCGGCCGGCTACCTCGGCTTCACCCTCGTGGTCGCCACCCCGGCGGGCTACCGGCCCGACCCCGCGATCGTCGCCGTCGCGCGCCAGCACGGCGAATCGACCGGTGGGGCCATCCTCCTGGCCGGCGATCCCCGCGAAGCCGTCCGCGGCGCCGACGCCGTCTACACGGACGTCTGGGCCTCCATGGGCAAGGAGCACGAGCGCGAGGAGCGCAGGCGAACCTTCGCCGGCTACACGGTGGATGCGGCGATGATGGCCGCCGCCGGCGACGATGCCATCTTCCTCCACTGCCTCCCCGCCCACCGCGGCGACGAGGTCACCGACGAGGTGATGGACGGTCCCCGGAGCCGCGTCTGGGACCAGGCCGAGAACCGCGTCTACACGGAGCAGGCGCTCCTCTATGCCCTGATCACCGGCGATCGCCGAGGGGAGCGCCTGGGATGACCAGGATCGCGGTCGCCCTGGGCGGCAACGCCCTGATCAAGCGCGGCGAAGCCGGATCCACCGACGTCCAGCGGCACAACCTCGAGAGCGCGGCGCGCGCCATCGTCGAGCTCGCCGAGCGGAGCGGCGCCGAGCTCGTCCTGACCCACGGCAACGGTCCCCAGGTGGGCTTCCTCTCGATCTCGGCCGAGATGGCGGCGGAGGTCGTCCCCGCCCCGCCGCTCGACGTCCTCGGCGCGGAATCCCAGGGCCAGATCGGCTACCTCATGTCGCAGGCTCTCCACGCGGCCTTCCTGGAGCGTGGCATCACCCGCGAGATCGCGGTCATCGTGAGCCAGGTGGTCGTCCAGACGGACGATCCGGCGTTTTCCCACCCCACCAAGCCGGTCGGCCCGATCTACGACGAGGCGACCGCCCGCGCGCACGCGGCCGAGCGTGGCTGGTCGATCGCTCCCGACGGGACCCACTGGCGGCGGGTGGTCCCCTCGCCGCGACCGCTGCGGATCGTCGAGGCGTCGTCGATCCGCTCCCTCGTCGAGGCCGGCGTCCTCGTCGTCGCCTCCGGCGGCGGCGGGATCCCGGTCGCCGAGCTGGCGGACGGGCGCCTCGAGGGCCGCGAGGCGGTGATCGACAAGGACCTCGCGGCGGTGGTCCTCGCCCGCGCGGTCAGCGCCGAGGGGCTCCTGCTCCTCACCGACGTCGACGCGGTCTACCGCGGCTGGGGCACGCCCGAGTCTGAGGCGATCCGCCGGATGTCAGCGGAGGAGGCGTTCGAGGGCCTGGCCGCGAAGTCGTGGCCGGCCGGCTCGATGGGCCCCAAGATCCGGGCCTGCGCGGAATTCGTCAGCTCGGGCGGGCGATTCGCCGCCATCGGGCGGCTGGAGGACGCGGCGGCGCTGGCCTGGGGCCGCGCCGGGACCCGGTTCGGGTCGGGCAGGCTGGGCCTGCCGCCGTTCACGGCGCCCGCGGAGGCGGCGGCGGCGCGGTAGGCCAGCGGACCGACCGGGCGCGGTCGCGTCCGGCGCTGGACGCGGCCGGCCCTCCGCGAATCCTGGGCGCACCGGGGCGCGCCGGCTCATGTCGCCCGATTCGCCCACTAGGCAGGCGGCGCCTCGTTCGCTACAGTCGCGCTGCGTGCGGCTTCGCACGAGCGGGCGCGAGTTCGTCGACATGCGTGGTGGGGGCTCGGCTGGCTGCCGCGCCCAGAGGGAGGTTCCGGTGGTCCAGCAGGTCTGGGGCAAGCTCAACGCGAACGAGAGGATGGCGTCGATCGGCGCGGGCCTCGTCCTCCTGGCGTTCGTGCTCGGGCTCGGGCTCGGCGGGTTCCTCGGGTTCGGAGGCACGGGGATCGTCGGTGTCCTCGCGGCGCTCGCCCTCATCGTTGTCTACTACCTGAAGTACTCCCCCGACACGAAGATCACGTGGCCCGCCCCAATCCCCGTCGTCGCGTTCGCGATCGGCGGCGTCACGGCCGTGATCGCCCTGTTGTCCGTCCTGAGTGTCCTCCAGGTCCTGGGGATCCTCGCGACGTACGGCGGCGTCAGCTACCTGCTCGCACCGGTCGTGAACGTGGTCGGTGCGGCGATGATGGGATGGTTCACCTACAGGGAGTGGCAGGCATACAAGGCCACCGCCCCGGCCGCGCCGCCCGTTGTCGCGCCGCCCGTGGCGCCGCCCGCCCCGCCGGCGCCGCCCGAGTCGCCCGCTCCTCCGGACGCCGGGCAGTAGCCCACGCGCTGACCGCGAGCCGGCAGGCCCCCGCCCGCCGGTCCGCCTCGTGAGGGCCGCCGGGACCTGACGCCCTCTCGCGCACCGCCGCCGCGCGCGCCCACGCGCGATTCCGCCCATGCGCCGCGCACCCTCTCGCCGGGCGCCTCCGCCCACCACCGCCCGCACCCACCGCTCGCGTCCGGCGAGCAGCCTGCTCGGCGGGGGGTAGCACGGTCGCACTAGACTCAGGCCATGCCCGGTCCCATCGTCCTCGTCGGCTCCGGCGAGTTCACGCCCGCGATGGAGGCCATCGATCGCGATCTCCTCGTCGCGACCGGTCGCACCCGCCCCAGGGTGGCCATCGTGCCGACGGCGTCGTGGCCGGACGGCGACGAGACGTTCAGGCGCTGGATCGACGAGGGGACGCGCCACTTCCTCGCCCTCGGCGCCGAGGTCGAGGGCGTGGAGATGCGGACGCTCGAGGACGCCCTCGATGGGTCATGCGCCCAGGCGATCGGGGAGGCCGACCTCGTCTACCTCTCGGGCGGCAAGCCGGATCACCTGCTCGACACGCTCGCCGGGACGCCGGCCGGGGCGGCGATCCAGGCCGTGCACGACCGCGGCGGGATCGTGGCCGGGTGCTCGGCCGGGGCGATGGTCCTGGCGGCGCGCCAGCCCCGGATCGGGCGGCGGCGCTTCCTGCGCCTGCCGCTCGGCTGGCGCGACGCGCTCGGGCTCGTGCCCGCCAGCGCGGTGCTCCCGCACTACGACGCTTTCCCGGAGGTCCTGGCGGCCGCCCTCGTGCTCCTGGCCCCCCGCGGAACCTGCGTGGTCGGGGTCGACGAGGAGACGGCGGCGGTGGGTCGCGACGGGGCGTGGCAGGTGTGGGGCCGTGGCCGGGTGACGGTCTGGCACGGCCGGTCGCGGACCCGGTACCGCGAGGGAGAGGGCTTCAGGCTCGACGTCGCCGGATCGTCCCTTGACCTCCCGGAGGCGCTCGACCGACCCTAGCCGCGGCGATCGGCGCCCGATCGAGGCGAGGAGCCGACGAGCCCGATCGTCAGGGCAGCCCGGGCGATCCCGAGGTGGGGCCGGCGTCAGCCGGCCTTGACGGCTCGGAAGCAGTCGGAGCAGTAGACCGGCTTGTCGAGGCGCGGCTTGAACGGGACCTGGGCGTTGTTGCCGCAGCGGGAGCAGGTCACGGCGAAGTACTCGCGGTCGACCGGCTCGCCGCCTCGTTCGTAGCCGCGCGGGCCCCCGATGCTGCGCACGTCCCATCCGTCCCCCCGGGCCTGGCGACGGCTGGCCCGGCAGCTCGGGCAGCGCTTCGGGTCCGAGGTGAAGCTCTTCTGGGCGTAGTACTCCTGGTCGGCGGCCGTGTGGGTGAAGCTCATCCCGCAGTCCACGCAGGTCAGGGTCCGGTCGGTGTACGTCACAGGTGCTGCTCCTCCAGGTCCGTGCGCTCGCGCCCGCTGAGCGGTCCGGAGGTCCCGTCGTCGATGCGGGGACGGCGGGGAAGGCGAGTTCAGCCTGGTGCCGCGCGACCCGGATGACGTGCTGCGGTACCTCACGGGGCGCGCACCGGTTGCGTTGCCGGGAAGGATACCACCGGCCCCCGGAGGGTCGTCCCGGAGTGTCCCTGCTCGGCGAAGGTCCAGGTCGACGGCCGCCGGCACGACTGGCTCGATGGCCGCGGGCCCCGGCTGACCCTGGTCGGCGGGATCGACGACGCGACGGGTAGGATCGTGGGTGCCGCATTCCGGGAGGCCGAGGACGGCGTCGGCTACCCGCCCAGCTCGCCCGGCACCTCGGGCACCGGCCGTGCCGTCACGCTCGCGCCGATGCTGGCGACGGTCACGAGCGCGATCGCGACCAGCTCGGGCGGCGTCAGCGGCTGGGCCAGGAGCAGGAAGCCCGCGATCGCCCCGAATGCCGGCTCCAGGCTGACCAGGATCCCGTACGTCTCGGGGCGAAGCCGCCCCAGCGCCGCCAGCTCCAGCGTGTACGGGAGCGCGCTGCTGAACAGCGCGATGACGACCCCGGCAACCAGCACTGCGGGCGCCGCCACGACCGCGCCGACGTCGCCCGCCAGCAACACGACCGGCACGATGAGGAGTGCGGAGACGCTCATCGAAGCGGCCACGCCGGACCCGTCCGGCCAGGCCCGGCTCACGCGCCCGCCGACCATGATGTAGGTGAACCAGCCCACGCCGGTCAGGCCGGCTGCCACGACGCCCAGCGCATCCGCCGTCTCGAGACGCCCGCCGGCCAGGATCCAGACGCCGGCCGCCGCCAGGGCCACCCAGGCGAAGTCGAGCGGCCGCCGCGAGCCCAGCACGGCCGCGGCCAGGGGCCCCAGGAACTCGATCGTGACGACCACGCCCAGGGGGAGCCGCGCGATGGCGAAGTAGAACGACGCGTTCATGAAGGCGAGCGTCGCCCCCAGGGCGATCGCCCAGCGCCAGGCGCCGGGGGCGTTGCCGCGCAGGCGGGGCGGCCGCCAGGCCATCACCAGGAAGGCGCCGAAGATCAGGCGCAGGGCCACGATGGTGATCGCGCCGTACTGCGCGAACATGCCCACGGCCACGCTCGCGCCCACCTGCACCGAGAGGGCGGCCAGGATCACGAGCAGCCCCGGGGGCGCCGAGACGCGCTTGCGGGTCAGCACGGCGGGGAGTGGCGGCACGCCGGAAGCATAGGGGGCGTGCCGTGGCGCCCGCCGCACCGGCACGTGGCTGCCGCCGGCCCGGCCCCAAGGCGCCCAGCCGGCTGGCACTGACAGAATCACTGAGCAGGTGACCTGACAGAGTCACGGAGCGTCGCCAGGAGAATCGCCCCGGGAGGGGCGGGTAGAGGCTCCCCTCGGGCCACCGCGAGATGCGACAATGCGAGGCGATGCTGCGCCTGCTCCACACGGCCGACGTCCACCTCGGGGCCCGCCACGCCGATCTCGGCGAGCAGGCAGCCGCCCAGCGCGAGCGCCAGTTCGCCGCCTTCCGGGCCACGGTGGACCTCGCCCTCGCCGAGCAGGTGGACCTCGTGGTCGTGGCCGGCGACCTCTTCGACTCCAACACCCAGCCGCGGCGCTCCGTCGAGCGGGCCGCGACGGAGCTCGGGCGGCTCGCCGAGGCCGCGATCAGGACGGTCCTCATCCCGGGGACCCACGACGTCTACGACGGCGCCTCTGTCTATCGGGCCTACGACCTCGCCGCGCTGGCGGGACTGCCGGCGACCACCGACCGGCTGGTCGTCCTCACCCCGGACCGGCCCGACGTCCTCCTGGGGCCGCTCGACATGGTGGTCCACGGGCGGGTCTTCGCCACGAAGCGTGCTCCCCACAGCCCGCTCGCCGGCTTCGACGCCGCCACCGACGACCGGGCCACCTGGCACGTCGGGCTGGTCCACGGGTCGCTGCTCATCCCCGGCAAGACCGAGCACGACGAGGTGGTCTTCACGAGCGAGGAGGTGGCCGCCTCGCACCTCGACTACCTCGCCCTCGGCCACTGGCACTCCACCCAGCGCGGCCGGGCGGGCACGACGATCTGGGCCTACAGCGGGGCCCCGGAGCCGGTCGCCCTCGACCAGGACCGGGCCGGGAACGTCCTGCTCGTCACCCTCGACGAGCGCGGCGGCGGTCGCCACGTGACGGTCGAGGAGCGTCGCGTCGGGCGGACCCGCTTCGACCGCCTCGACGTCGATGCCGCGGCCCTCGGCAGCCAGCCCGCGCTCGTGGAGCGGATCGGCACCCTGGCCGACCCCGACCTCGTCCTCGACGTCCGGGTGGTGGGCGTCCGGCCCGACGACCTCGACCTGGCCCCCGACGAGGTGGAGCGGGAGGTGGCCGGACGCTTCTTCCGGGTCCGCGTCCGCGACGCCTCCGCGGCCGCCCTGCCGGAGGGCCTGCCGCTTCCGCCGGACACGATTGCCGGCGCCCTCGTCCGGGACATGACCGCCGAGATCGCCGAGGCCGAGGCGGCCGGCCGCGACGCCGACGCCCTCGAGGTGCGGGAGGCGCTCCGGATCGCCCGGCTCCTCCTGGAGGGGCGCGAGGTGACCCTGTGAGGATCACCCGGCTCCAGCTCCGGGACCTCAAGGCCCACCGCGACCTCGATCTCGAGCTGGCGCCCGGCCTGACGGTCGTCCGCGGGCCGAACGAGAGCGGCAAGTCGACCGTCCAGCGTGCCATCGAGATCGCCCTCTTCCGCAAGGCGACGGCGGGCGGCGCCGAGATCGAGGCGCTCCGCAGCTGGGGGGCCGGCGAGGACGGCCGCCCCTGGATCGCCGTCGAGTTCGTCCAGGAAGACCTCGACGGGGTGCGCGCGGGGAGCGTGGAGAAGGACCTCCGCGGCGCCAAGGGCACCGTGCAGGTCGTGCTCGACGGCGAGACCGTGACGGATCCCGCCCGCGCCGACGAGATCCTGGCCGACCTGACCGGCATCCCGAGCGAGAAGTTCTTCCGCTCGACGGCCTCCATCCACCACGTCGAGCTGCGGGACCTGGCCCGCGACGAGGGCGCCCTGCGCGACCGGCTCCAGGCGTCGATCAGCGGGGCCGACCGCGGGACGAGCGCCGCCAAGCGCCGCCTCGACCGCGCCCTCCACGATCTCCAGGCCAAGGGCGAGAAGAACCCGGGGCGCCTTCGCGTCGCCGAGCTGGCGGTCGCCCGATCCGAGCAGGTCCTGGCCCAAGGTGAAGGGCAGCTGGCACAGCTCGAACGGGATCGTGACCACCTGGTCGCCGCCCGCGAGCGGCGGGCCACAGCGGAGCACGTCCTCGGCGAGCGGCGGGCCCTGCTCGAGAAGGCTCGCCAGGCCGAGCGCCTCACCGCCGAGCGGACCATCGCCCAGGAGCGTTTCGAGCGCTATCGCCAGGCGGTGGCCGTCGTGGGTCAGATCCGGGAGCTGGAGCAGAGTCACCCCTCGACCAACCCGCTGCCCGTGCTGCGTCAGCTCGTCGACCGGGTTCGCGTCCTGGACCGGGAGACCGCCGAGCTGCGGGCCCAGCTGGGCGAGGAGCCGACTGCCGTCGACTACGAGGTCGCCTTCCCGGAGC
Organism: uncultured Chloroflexia bacterium; assembly: GCA_963821235.1. GTDB lineage: Bacteria > Chloroflexota > Limnocylindria > Limnocylindrales > CSP1-4 > CTSoil-043. The sequence continues at coordinate 183,800 of CAWGCS010000001.1, read as the reverse complement.
CGCGCTACCGCCCGTTCGCCTGGCTGGCGGCGGTGCTGGCGATCGCCGGCGTCGCGGCCGTCGCGGTCGGTGTCTTCGGGAACCTCACCGCGGCTGCGGCCGGCGGCGTCGTCGCCGCCATCGTCGCCGTCCTCCTCGCCGTGTATGCGCGGGCCCGGCGTCGAGCCGCCTTCGACCTGCGACGCCAGAAGCAGCTCCGCGACGTCGAGATCGCCCGTCGGCTTCGGGGCCGGTCGCAGCTCCAGGACGACCTCCGTCGAGCGGAGGCCGACCTGGGCGCCCAGCTGGCCACGATCGAGGTGGCCGCGCCGTCCGAGGCAGAGGACCTCCTCGCCCGCGAGGACGCCCACGTCCAGGCCATCGAGCGCAACCGGGCCCAGCTCGAGGGCCTCGTCGGCAAGGAGCCCGTGGAGACGCTGCCGAAGCTCCGGGATGCGGCCGCCCTCGAGATCGAGCAGAAGACCGGTGCCCTGGAGGCCCTCGGGCCGATCGCCAAGGAGCCTCGCGCCCGGGAGCGGCTGGAGGTCGAGGTCCGCGACCAGGAGGACGCCCTCGAGCGTGCCCGCGACGACGAGGCCGGGGCCCGCGCCCGGGTGGAGCAGAACCCGGTCGATGCCGAGCAGGTCGCCGGCGAGGCGGAGCGCCTCGCCGCTTGGCGCGAGGAGCTGGCCGCGCTCCAGCGGCGGGAGCGGATCTACGCCAAGAGCCTCAGCGCGATCCAGCGGGCGGAGACCGCCACGATGCGGACCGCGACGCGCTACCTCGAGAAGCACATGCGGGGCGACCTCGCCCGCCTGACCGGCGGCCGCTACCGGCGCGTTGCCGTCGACGACACGACGCTCGACATCTCGGTGTTCGCCGCGGAGCGTGGCGACTGGGTCAGGATCGACGAGCTGTCGCAGGGGACCCTCGACCTCGGCTACCTCGCCGCCCGCCTCGGCCTGGTGCGCCTCGTCACCCAGGACCGCCGGCCGCCGCTCATCTTCGACGACCCCTTCGTGACCTTCGACGACGTCCGGGCGTCCCGGGCGGTCGCCCTCCTGCGCGAGCTCGCCGCGGACTTCCAGGTCATCTACCTGACGACGTCCGACCGCTACGACCAGGCCGCCGATCGGGTGATCGTGCTCGACGGCCCGACGGCTGCCGACGCACCCGGCCCCGACGAGGCGGAACAGGTCGCCCCGGGCTGATCCCCGGCACCTCGCGCCGCGCCGACCGCCATGCCCGCCGACCTGCTCGCCGCTGCCACGGGCCTGCTCGCCGCTGCCTTCTGGGGCGCCGGCGACTTCGCCGGGGGGATCGCGGCCCGGCGCCTGCCCGTCTTCGTGGCGCTTCTCGGCTCGCTGGTCACCGGGCTGGCGGGGGCCGCCGCCGCCAGCCTCGTCCTGGGCGAGGCTCTCCCGAGCGTGGCCGACGCAGCCTGGGCGACGGCCGCCGGCGTCTTCGGGTCGGTGGGCCTGGCCGGCCTCTATCGCGCACTCGCCGACGGCCGGATGGGGATCGTGGCTCCCGTCACGGGGGTACTCGCCGCGGCCATCCCCGTCGCCGTCGGCGTCTCCCTGGCCGGGATGCCCGGGCCGGTGCGCCTGGCCGGCTTCGGGATCGCGCTGCTGGCGATCGTCCTCGTCTCGCTCGCGGACGACGGCACGACCGGCCGCGGGGGAATCCTCCTCGCCGTCGGGGCGGGCGTCGCCTTCGGCCTCTACAGCACCTGCGTGGGGCAGATCGAGACGGGCGTCTTCGGGCCGCTCGTCGTGGCCAGGGGGACGTCGGCCCTCCTCGTCCTGGTCATCATCGCCGCCGGCCGCACGCCGATCGTGGCGTCGTTCCGGGCGGGGCCGCGGCTCCTGCCGCTGGCCGCCATGGTGGGGATCCTGGACCTGGCCGGGAACGCCATGTTCCTGGTCGCGGCCCAGGCCGGCGGCCTGGCCCTGGCCGCCGTGATGGGCTCGCTCTATCCGGTCTCGACGGTGATCCTGGCGGCGCTCGTCCTGCGCGAGCCGATCGGCCGGGTCCACGCCCTGGGGATCGTGACGGCGGCCATCGCAGCGGCCCTCATCGTCGGCGGCTGATCGCCCGGGGAACGCGGCGCCGGCCCTGCGGGCGCGTCCCGCCGTTCGGCGGTACCGTACCTGCCGATCGACCCAGCAGCGGAGGCGCCAGGTGGCCCAGGAGATCCCGGACGGCATCGTCATGGAGCCGGTCTTCGTCGTGGAGGCGACCTACGCACCCGACGCGCCCGAGAAGCGACCCGCTCATCGCCTGGAGCACCTCCGCCGGATCGCCGAGCTCCGCGCCGCCGGCGTCGTCCTCGAAGCGGGCGGCATGCTCGACTGGTCGCGCTCGATCCTCATCGTCCGGGCGGCCGACGCCGACGCCGCGCTGGCCATCGCCCGCGACGACGTCTACCTGCGCGAGGGGGTCTGGGTGGAGGTGCGCGTCCATCCGTTCCTGCGCGTCGCCCGCGCTGACGAGATCCCCGCCAGATGACCCGTCGCCTGGCCCGCCCGGCGGTCGGGCGGTGGGGCGCCCGCCTGGGGCTGTCCGTGGCCGCCGCGCTGCTCGTCGGGGCCTGCGGAGCGTCCCCGACGACCGCCCCCGGGTCGCCGGGGGTCACGACCTCGCCCGCCGCCACGCCCGCCGGATCGGCGGCTTCATCGGGGCCGCCGTCGACCGCCGTGCCGCTCCCGCCCGGCGCGTTCACGGTCGCCCTGCCGGCGGGCTGGAAGGCCGTGCCCGTGGCCGGCGATCATGCCGCCCTCATCGCCGAGATCAGGAATGCGAACCCGGCCTTCGCCGACGCGCTGGCGTCCCGCCTGGCCAACCTGGCGGCCACCGCCACCTACGTCGCCTTCGACGACACGGCGGCGGCGATCGCGAACGGGCGGGTCGTGACTCTCGTCGTGACGGAGGTGGAGCTCCCCCCGACGGTCTCGCTGCAGACATTCACCAACACGGTCCAGGAGCAGGTCCAGCAGCTCACCGAGCAGCCGGTCGAGGCGAAGCGGATCGTCATCGCCAGCGGCGAGGCCTATGACCTCGAGTTCATCGCCCCGATCCAGCGGTCGGACGGCTCCCAGGCGACGGCGGCCATCACCCAGGTCCTCTACGTCGTGCCCGGCCGCGGCTACGTCATGACCTTCACCGCGCCGCCGTCCGTCGCACCCAGCTACGGCAAGACGTTCGCCGAGATCGCGACGTCGTTCCGGATCTCGACCTGAGGCTGGAGCCCGAAGGCGTCGTCCCGCCCACGGGCGCCGTGCCGCCCGCCGGCCGCCCGCGGGCTCGCCGGCTCGCCGCCGGTCAGTCGAGGTCGAGGGAGAGGTAGTTGCCGGGGTCGCGGAAGCCCATCCCCTCGTAGAGGGAGCGCCCCGCGTCCGAGGTGCGGAGGTAGACGCGGCGCAGCCGCAGCGCCCGCGCGTCGGCCACCACGGCATCCATCACCGCCCGCCCGACGCCGCGGCCACGCCAGCGCGGCAGGGTGTAGACGTTGACGATGAAGCCCTCCCCGGACCGGCGCGAGCGCGGGTGCGGCGGCCGGTCGACGACCACCAGCCCGGCCATGCCCACGACGCGACCGCGATCGAGGGCGACCCAGGCGCGATAGGCGTCGCCCTCGAGGTGGGCGGCGAGGTAGTCCGCGACCTGGGAGCGGTGGGGCCCGACGCGATCCGGCGGCAGGTCGCCGCCCAGCAGCTCCCGGTCGAAGGCGAGGCGCATGTCGACCAGCACGGGGAGGTCGTCCCGCGTGGCACGCCGCACGCGGACGGCGCGCCCCGGCTCCCGCTCGCGGGCAGGCTCGGGCGCGGCGGCGACATCCACGGGCGTGGGCGCAGGTCGATCGGTCACGCGCGGATCGTGCCACGCCGTGGCGCGGCCCGCCGGTAGACTCCGCCGGTGACCCCAGGGCCCTCGACGCCGCTCGCCGGCGCCCCTCCCCGGCCGGCCACGGGCTCAGCGCCCGGCGGCACCCAGGGCTGGCGCTCGCTCCTCCTCGTCTACGGCATCACCTCGACGGTCGAGTCGCTGGGCGTCGCCCAGGTCTTCGCCTTCCTGCCGCTGCGGCTCGGCCAGGTCGGCCTCCCGGAGGACCAGATCCCGACGTTCACTGGCCTCTTCAGCAGCCTGATCTTCGTCTTCGGGATCTTCCTGGTCCCGTTCTGGGGGGTCTGGGCGGACAAGTACAGCCGGCGGGCGGTCATCGTCCGGAGCGCGCTCGTGGAGGCGGTCGTCTTCGCCGGCGTCGCCGTGGCGGCGGAGCCGTGGCAGGTCGCGGCCAGCCTCCTGCTCGTCGGGCTGCAGCTCGGCAACACGGGGGTGATGCTGGCCGCCCTGCGGGACGTCACGCCCCGCGACCGGGTGGGCACGATGACCGCCGTCTTCGGGGCCACGAGCCCGCTGGGCTTCGCCATCGGGCCGGTCCTCGGCGGCTTCATCGTGGACGGCCTGGGCCTCCCGCTCACCTCGGTCTTCTGGCTGGGCTCGGTCCTCTCGGTCGCGGTGGTCGCGCTCCTGCTCGTCGCCTCGCGCGAGATCCGCCCCGCAATCGTGCCGGAGGGGAGCGCCATCTCCCTGGCCCGCCGCGCGATCGGCGGCGTCATGAGCGACCCGGCGGTGCGCCGGATCTTCGCCATCTTCGGGGTCTCGATCCTGGCCAACCAGATGAGCCGCCCCTACCTGCCGCTCCTCGTCGAGGACGCCAACGGCGGGCCCGTGAATCTCGCCTCTGCGATCGGGCTCGTCACCGGGACCGCCGCCTTGTTGGGTGCCCTCATCTCGCCCCTCGCCGGCCCCCTGGGCGATCGGGTCGGCTTCCGGCGGGTGCTCGCCGCCGCCCTCCTCGGCGCGGGCGTGGCGCTCCTCCTGATGCCGCAGGCTCCGGGGGTCGCCGCCCTGGCCGGCGTGGCCGTCGTCTACGCGGCCCTGCAGGCCGCCACCCAGGCGATGGTCTTCGGCCTCGTGGCGGACGAGGTGGCGCCCGAGCGTCGCTCGGCAACGCTCAACCTCGTGCTGCTGCCGCTCTACATCGCCGGGATCATCGGCCCGACCATCGGAGCGGTCGCGGCGGGCGTGGGCGGCGTGCCGGCGCCCTTCTACGCCGCGGGCGCCGTCTTCCTGGTCGGTGGAATCGCCGTGATCGTCTCGCTCCGGCGTGCCCGATGATGCCGGCCGGCGCTCGCAGGGGCGAGCCCGAGGACACCTGCAGGGCGGCGGCCGGGGCGCGTCGGGTGCGCTGCGTGACCCCGCCAACGTCCGTAGACTGACCGGCGATGGAACCCAACGACGCGTCCCCGATCGCGGCCGATGTCCGGGTCGAGGCCGAGCGCCTGGTCGCCGCCGCGCGAGCCGCGAACGTGCCGCTGCGCCTCATGGGCGGGCTGGCGATCTGGCTGGTCTCGCCGTCCGTGCGGCGCGAGCCGTACGGCCGCCCCTACGCCGACCTCGACTTCGCCGCGCCGCGCCGGGCGATCCGCGAGGTGAAGGCCTTCTTCGAGTCGGCGGGGTACGTGCCCGAGAAGCTCTTCAACGCCCTCCACGGCGCCACGCGCCTCAACTTCGGCGCCCCGGACGGGCGCTGGACGATCGACGTCATCCTCGACGCCCTCAACATGTCCCACCGCATCGACCTCGAAGGTCGTCTCGGTCCCGGCCCGTCCACGCTCGACCTGGCCGACCTCCTCCTGACCAAGCTGCAGGTCTGGGAGATCAACCGCAAGGACCTCGGCGATGCGGCCTGCCTCCTGGCGGACCACCCGCTCGGCAGCTCGGACGCGGGGACGATCGACCTGCGCCGGCTGCGCTCCGTGCTCGGGACGGACTGGGGCCTCTGCCACACCGTCGAACGGAACCTGGGCAAGGTCGCCGACCGCTGGGCCGAGAGCCCCCTGGCGGACGCTCCCTTCGATGTTCGCGAGCAGGTCGATCGCCTGCTGGCCGAGATCGCGGCCGCCCCGAAGTCGATCGGCTGGAGGGCGCGCGCCCGCGTCGGCGAGCGCGTCCGCTGGTACGAGACTCCCGAAGAGGTCCGCCACTAGGTTTGGGCGAGGCTCCCGAGGCTGTCCGGCCAACGACCCCGGGACCCGGATCGCCGCCTGGCCGTGCTCGTCAGGCGCCGAGCCCGCGGCGAGTGATCGCCTCGCGCCAGTAGTCCGTGGAGGCCACGAGGTCGTCGAGGACCGTCTCGTCGGCCTGCTCGAAGGGCGGGATCACCTCGAGGATGAGGGTGACATCGGTCGCCCCGCCCTCGCCGAGCGCGTCCAGGACGCGGTCGGCGTCGATCCGGCCCGTGGCATTGCGCTCCGCGGTGAACGGCCAGTGGTGGTCGCCCTCGGCGTCGGACTGCTGGACCTGGACCATCGGCGCGACCGGGGCGAAGGCCCGCAGCCAGGCATACGGGTCGCGGTCGTCGCCCGTCGTGCCCGGCACGCACATGTGGCCGACGTCGAGGCAGAGGCGGATCGGGACGCGCAGGGCGTCGCCGTCGTCGAGGAGGTCCCGGATCATCGCCATCGTGGATGGCTCCCTCGCGGCGGCGAGGTTCTCCACGACGAGGTACTCCAGGCCGGCCCGCCGGGCGTCGTGGGCGAGGTTGGCGAGCGCCGCCCGCAGGTCACCCCAGCGCTGGCGGCGGCGATCCGGATCGGTCCAGTCGGCGACGGCGAAGGCGCCGACGTGCCCGCCGGTGGCGATCCCGCCGACACGCTCGGTGAAGGCGATCGCCCGGTGGAGGGAGATGCGGGCCGCCGTTCGCGCCTCGTGGTCCGGGTGGAGGAGGAGGTTGGCAGAGTAGGCCGCCAGCCCGGTGAAGGTGGAGTGGATCTCCAGGTCGTGGAGGGCGGCCGCCTTCCGGACGGCGCCGGCCGGGGCCACGATGCTCCCGGTCCCGAGCGGCGGCTCCACGAGGTCGAGCGAGTGCTGCACGAGGCGCAGGCGCAGACGATCCCGGACGAGCGGCGCCCAGTCCTGGGGTCGTGGCCAGCGCTTGACCGCGAAGCACGTGTTGACTCCGAGCCGGACCCGCATGCCCTACCTCCTGCCGGCGATCACGCCCCCGGCCTCCCCGGCGCGCGACGCACCACCGCGGCCGCCGCGAGCTCGCGATAGCGCGGTGCGATGTCACGATAGACGGCCGCGACCACGGGGTCCGGCTCGCGTCGCTCGGTGACGTGGACGCAGCGCTCGATGGCCTCCGCCACGTCACGGTAGATGCCGACCCCGATGCCGGCCAGCATCGCCACGCCGCTCACCGCGGCATCCCCGGCGACGGCCAGGACGGGGATCCCGAGGGCGTCGGCCTTGACCTGGTTCCAGGTCGCCAGGCGGGCGTCACCGCCGGACACCCGCAGCTCGACGACGGGGGTCCCGGCGCGGCGGAGGAGGTCCAGGTGGGACGCCATCTCGAGGGCCGACCCCTCCATCATCGCCCGCGCCAGCACGGCACGGCCGTGTCGCAGCGAGAGCCCGGTGAAGGCTCCGCGCAGGTTCGGGTCGTCGCGCTCGCCGTCGCCCAGGATCGGCAGCGCCAGGACCCCGTCGGCGCCGGGCGCCACGAGGGCAGCCTCGGCGTCCAGGCGGCCCCAGTCGGCCGGCCGCAGGCGCCCCGTCCGTCCACCGTAGACGAGGCCGGCCAGCCAGCTGACGGCCGCGCCCGTCGTGTTGATGCCGGTCTCCGTCGTCAGCATCCCCGGCACGACGTGCGGGTAGTGGGTCACCGCCAGCTCAGCCAGGGGCGCCGCGACGGCGGCGTTGAGGCAGGTCGACGATCCCGCCATCTCGCTCACCGGGCCGGGCGCGACGACTCCGGCGCCGAGGGCGCAGGCCTGCGAGTCCGCCCCGCCGAGCACGACCGGCACGCCGCGCGGGAGGCCCAGCCGGGCGCCGAGGCGCGGCGTCACGCTGCCGACCACCTCCCACGATCCCCGCAGCGGCGGCCACCACTCGGCCGGGACCTCGAAGGCGGCCAGCAGCTCGGGATCCCAGCGGTGCCCCGCCAGGTCGTAGAAGAGCGTCGCCGCGGCGTGGCTCCCGTCGGTGGCCCACACGCCGGTCAGGGCGTGGACGACGAGGTCGCGGGGCTGCAGGAAGCGGTAGGTGCGGCCCACGACGTCCGGCCGGTGGCGGCGCAGCCAGAGCACCTTCGCCCCGGCGTGGAAGGCCGCCGGGAGGTGCCCCGTCCGCTCGTGAATCGCCGCGTCGCCCCAGCGGGCCCGGATCTCGTCCGCCTCGACGGTCGCCCGGTTGTCGCGATAGATCAGGCCGGGCCCCACCGGGTCGCCCTCCCGGTCGACCGGGACGATGGAGGGGCACTGTCCGGTGAGGCCGATGGCGCGGACGCGAGAGCCGGGCCGGAGCCCGCGAACGAGGTCGCCGAGGGCGCCGAGGGCCGCGCTTCGCCAGGCGCGCCCGTCCTGTTCGGCCCAGGTGGGCTGCGGCGAGCGCGTCGGGTAGCTGCGGCGGCGCTCGGCGAGGCGGTGGCCGTCGAGGTCGAAGGAGACGGCGCGGGCGCCGCTCGTCCCGACGTCGACGGCGACGAGCACGTCGCCGGCGGCCGCGGGCTCGGCCGGCCGCGCCCTCGCCGCCATCGCTAGCCTCGCACCAGCTGGTGCGAGGTGACCTTGCCCCGCTCGAGGGTGACGAGGGCGCCGAGGAGGGTCCCGGTGGCGTAGTCGCTGCCGGGGTTGATGGCGATCGTGCGACCCAGCCGGCGGATCCCCGTCGCCTCGTGGATGTGCCCGTGCAGCCCGACCAGGGGCTGGACGCGCTCGAGGAAGGACCGGACGGCCGTGCTGCCCACCGGGCCGAACTTTACCTGGCCGAGGGCCTGGACCACCCGGAGCGACTCGTCGAGCACGGGCGCGTCGTCGAGGCCGGAGCCGTGGGGCGGGACGTGGAGGTTCACGACGAGGCGCCCGGGGTCGGCCACCGCCGGCTCCATCGCGGCCAGCGATCCCGCCAGATCCTCCTCCGTCTGCTCGCGATAGCTGTGCCAGGGCGTCAGGTTGGAGTAGCCCCAGGAGAGGAGCTCGTGCTCGTCGTCGAGGGGAAGGACGCGGCCCTCGGCCTGCTCGCCCCAGGGCGCCGCGTCGAGGAGCGCCCGCAGCTCGCCGGGGTCGTCGTTGCCGAGCATGAGGAAGAGCCGGATGCCGTCCGGGCGCAGCCGCTCGTCGGCGATGGCGAGCCACTCTTCCAGGCGGCGCCGCATGAGGTCGCGGAAGAGGGCGTCGAGGGTGCCGTCTGCCTTCCGGGCGTCGAGCTCTCCGGGCTCCGCCCGGTAGGGGTAGTAGCCGTGGTCGGCGATGAGCTTCTCGAGCGCCTCCAGCTCCGGGCCGTCCTCGGCGGCGTGGGACGTGCCGACGAAGTCGACGTGCCAGCGCCCGTCCGGCCCGCGCACGATCGTCTGGAGCGCCTTCCCGGCGACGTCGCCGCCGAGGACGGCGACCTGGGCCCCGTACACCCCGGCCCCGTTGACGAACTTGCGGAAGCACTTCGACGAGCCGTGCACGTCGGTCGCGAAGAAGACGCGCGTCTTTCGTCCCATGGTCCGGCGCCCTAGCCGGCGGCGACGGCTCGGGCGGCGCGGGCCGCGTCCATCAGGGCGCCGACCCGTCGCGGGTCCACCGGGTTCCAGGTGATCCCCTCGACCTTGAGGCTCGTCCCGACGATCGCCCCGTCGGCGATGGCCAGGATCTCCGCGATGCGGTCGGCGCGGACGCCGGTGTTGGCCACGACGTCGACCTCCGGGACGGCCTCCTTGGCGGCGCGCAGGTCGCTCATCTCGAAGGTCACCCCGGCCGCCGGCCCGGAGATGAGGATGGCGTCCATGCCGAGGAAGGCGGCGCCCCTGGCCCGGTCGGCCACCGTGCGGCTGCCGACGGCGCTGGCGAACTCCGGCGAGATGTTGTCGAAGAGGGCGACGTCGTCCGCGCCGATCCGGTGCCGGTAGCCGGCGATCTCGCCGATCCGGGGCTCGATCATCCCGAGGTCGCTCTCGTAGACGCCCGTGAGGACCTCCCGGATGAACGAGGCCCCGGTCGCCCGGGCGAGGGCAAGGCTGGCGATCGCGTCCCACAGGATGTTGACACCGAACGGCACGCGGACGTCGCGGCGGAGCTGGCCGATCGCCGCCGCCATGGCGGCCGGGATCTCCGCGCCGACGGCCAGCTGGTAGGGGAGGTCCTTCTCGTTGCAGAAGAGGAGGCCGTCCACGCCCGCCTGCTGGAGCGCGTCGAGGTCGCGCCCGAGGCTGTCCACCAGGGCGTCCGACCCGCCGGCCACGTCGTGCCACGGTCGCCCGGGAAGGCCCGGGAAGTGGAGCATGGCGATGACCGGCTTCGACGTCCCGAAGATCGCTGCCAATCGTCCCATCGTCACAGTCTCCTCGATGTCGCGCCGTCCGGCGGCGCCGTGTCAGCATCTCGTGGCGTGCGCTTCGTTCGGCTTCCCGGCTCGCCGCCCGCCATGCGCACCTCGACGCCGGCGGCCCGCAGCGCATCCACCTCGGACTCGGACGCCGAGCTGTCGGTGATCAGCATGCGCGCCGACGCCGCCGGGGCCACGATCGCGGAGGTCGCGCGCCCGACCTTGCTCCCGTCCGCCAGCACGATGCCCAGGGCCGCCTGCGCCAGGGCGAGACGGTTGAGCTCGGCCTCGTCGGCGTTGAGGTCCGTGATGCCCCAGCGGGTCCCGATGCCCGCGGCCCCCACGAAGGCGACGTCGAAGCGCCAGCGGGCGAGCCCCGCCCACGCCAGCGGCCCGATGACCGACAGCTCGTCGCGCCGCACCTCGCCGCCGAGGGCCACGACGCGCACGGGTCGCGTCCCGAGGAAGCTGGCCACGGGCAGGGAGCCGGTCACGACCGTCAGGTCCGGGCGCGCCGGCAGGAAATGGGCGAGCTGCTCGCAGGTCGTCCCGATGCCGATGAAGATGACGGTCGCCGACTCGGCGAGGGCGCTGGCGGCGAGGCCGATCAGGCGCTTCTCGCGGGCGTGCTGGAGCGCCCGGGCGTTGATCGCCAGCTCCATCGAGCGGGTGACGTGGGCAGTCGCCCCGCCGTAGCTCTGGCGGATGAAGCCGTCGCGCTCCAGGCGACGGATGTCCCGCCGGATGGTCATCTCCGAGACGTCGAAGTCGCGGGCGAGGTCGGACACGTGGATGACCTGCTCGGTAGCGACCCGCTCGAGGAGCTTCAGGCGGCGTTCGATTGGCAGCACCCGTTCCCTCCTCACGGTCCGGCGTGGCTGTTCACAGGAAGGGACATCCTCCTGCCCCAGGAGTCACACAAAGCATTGACAAGTGATGTTCGATTGTGTTCGACTATCGCCGCAGCGGTGCGCCGTGTCAAGTGGTGTGCCGGCGGGACACCCGTGGTCCGATCGGGCCCGCGCCACCGCGCGAGTTGGGGCGTCATGCCCCGAGGGAGGTGTGGACGGGTGGCAGGCCGGAGCCAGCTGTTCGTGCGGCAGAGCACCGGACTCGTCCGGGAGGCCTCGGCGCTCGACGCGACGATCTTCAACGCGGTCTTCTCGGCGCCGGTCGGCGCCACGCTCGCCTGGGGCGTCTTCTTCGCCCTCGTGGCGTTCCCCGGCGCCGACCTGGTGACAGCGACGATCGCCTCGTTCCTGCTCAACATCCCGGTCCTGATCATGATGGCGCTCCTGGCGTCGTCGATGCCGAGGACCGGTGGCGACTACGTGTGGGTCAGCCGGATCCTCTCGCCGCCGCTCGCTCTCGTCTCGAACTTCGGGGCGGCCCTGTCGGCGATGATCGGGGCCACGTTCTGGGCGCGGTACTTCCCCGTCTTCGCGCTCGGGCCGATCCTGGTCACGCTCGGCGTGACCTTCGAGAACCAGGGCCTGATCGACATCGGAACCAAGTTCCAGACCGACAACGCCTACATCTTCGGCGGCGGCTTCTTCATGATCGTCGTCATGACGGCGATCCTCATCGCCGGCACGAAGACGACGTTCCGCTGGCAGAACGCGTTCTGGATCACCGCCATGGCGGGGACCTTCCTCGCCTTCATCGTCCTCGCCCTCGGGAGCAGCAGCGACTTCCAGTCGAACTTCACCAGCCTCAACCAGAAGTTCGGTGGCGGCACCTACCAGGACGTCATCGCGGCGGCCGGGTCCGCCGGCGCCCAGCCCGACGCCGGCAACCTCGACGCCACCCTGCCGGCCATCTTCGCGATCATGGTCTTCATGATGTGGAACTGGTGGTCGGTCTACCTCTCCGGGGAGCTCAAGAGCGGCTCGAACCGGAACCGCCAGCTCGGGGTGATGTTCGGGGCGCTCACCTGGGACGTCGTCTTCATCGTCCTCGGCGTGCTGCTCCTGTTCAAGGTCACCGGCTACGACTTCATGGTCGCGGTGAACACCGCCCCCAACGCCTCGTACCTCATCCCCACGGGGCCCTGGTACCATTTCATGGCCTCGCTCGTGTACAACGTGCCGGTCCTGACCGTGCTCATCGTCGGCTCCTTCCTCTTCTGGAGCCTGCCGGCGATGGTTGGCAACACGTTCATGCCGATCCGCACCGTCTTCGCCTGGGCCTTCGACCGGCTCCTGCCGGAGAAGTTCGCCGAGGTGAACGAGCGGACGCACAGCCCGGTCCCGGCGATCCTCCTCGTCATGGTGATCGTCACCGGGATGCTCGCCTGGAGCGTCGTCTCCACCGATTTCGCGACGTGGCTGGCGCTCGGCGTCCTGGCCGGGGTCGTCTGCGTCGTGATCGTCTCCGTCGCGGCGATGGTCTTCCCGACGCGCCGGCCGGACCTCTTCCAGGCCTCGCCGGCCAACGTCCGGTTCCTGGGGATCCCGGTCCTCTACATCGTCGCGCCGCTCTCGATCCTGGTGATGGCGTTCCTCACCTACCTCACCCTGCAGTACCCGGCGCTCGCCCTCTACGGGAACGCCGACAACTGGTGGTGGATCCCGGCCTTCATGGGCATGATCGTGGTGATCGGCCTCGCCGTGTACTTCGGGGCGAAGGTCATCCGCAGTCGGCAGGGGATCGACATCGATCTCGTGTACAAGGAGCTGCCACCGGAGTGACCCTCGAGGCGGGTGCCGCCGAGCCCGCCGTCCCATGCACACCGAGGCCCCGGCTCCGCGCCGGGGCCTCGGCGTCTCCGCGCCTGCGCCGCCGGCCTCAGGGCTGGCGGCTCCACTGCGGCCAGGTCGTCACCCGCCGGAAGCCGTGCTGCTCGTAGAGCCGCAGGGCGTGCTCGTTGGCGGCCACGACGGCGAGGGCGGTCGTCGGGCTGCCGCGGCCCGCCAGGCGACGGACGCCCCAGCGCAGGATCGCCCGGCCCAGCCCCCGACCCCGCCACGGCGGGAGGACGCCGATCAGCTTCACCTCGCCGTACGGCGGCTCGTCGCCCAGGTAGAGGCGGGTCCGGCCGAAGGCGATCGGATGGTCGGGATCGTCGGCCGGCGCGACGAGCAGGATGTCCGCGGGGTCGAAGCCGGGCGCCCGATGGGCGGAGCCGATGACGGCCTCGCTCCACGAGATGGGCGTCGGGTGGTCGGCGAAGGTCCCGTTGAGGAGGGCCACGAACGCGGACAGGTCGTCGCGGGCGGGGTCGAAGGCGCGGGCCACGACCGACGCCGGGAGCTCCGGCGGCGGGCACGGGTCGTCGGCCGGCCGCTCCATCCAGTAGAGGCTGGCCCGATGGGCGAAGCCGCGAGCTTCGGCGAATCGCCGGCCGGGCGTGTCGCCCGGCGGCACGTAGAGCAGGAGGTAGGGGAAGCGGAGGACGTCCCGGACGAAGGGCAGGGCGGCCTCCACCAGGGCCGTCCCGTGGCCGCGACGCCGGTGCGGTCCCCCGACGTAGAGGTCGTTCTGCTGGGCGACCAGGCAGCCGACGACGAGGCCGTCCTCGACGGCGACGAAGCCCGTCTCCGGCTCGGCCGCGAGGGCGGCGAGGTTCCGCTCCACGTCCCCGTGGGTCGCGTCGGGGTACTCCCCGAGGTCGACGGCGGCATGCCCGAGCGCCGCGATGGCGGGAAGGTCGGCGGCCGTCGCCGGCCGCACGAGGCGCGTCATCGATGATCCGCTCGCCCGGGCACGGCGGCCACCGGAACCATCCGATCGCCTACCTGGGGAGGTCGCGCTCCTCGACGCCGACGAAGCGCGCGTCGGGCCGGATCAGGCGGTTGGCCGAGGCCTGTTCGAGGACGTGGGCCGTCCAGCCGGCATGGCGGGCGAGCGCGAACGTGGCCGGGAAGAGGTCCGGGGTCAGGCCGACGCCCTGGAGGACTGCCGCCGCGTAGAACTCCACGTTCGTCTTCAGCGGGCGATCCGGGTACTTCTCCTCGAGGACCTTCAGGGCGACGTCCTCGACCTTGATCGCCAGCTCCAGCCAGTCGGGCTTCGTCGGCATGGCCTCCACGACCTTGCGGAGGGCCGCGGCCCGCGGGTCGTAGGCCCGGTAGACGCGGTGGCCGAACCCCATCAGCCGCTCCCCGCGGGCGAGGGCGTCGCGGACCCACTGCTCGGCGTGCTCCGCGGAGCCCACCTTGTGGATCTGCTCCACGACCTCCGACGGGGCCCCGCCGTGGAGGGGGCCCTTCATGGCGCCGATCGCGCCGGCCACCGCGGAGGCGATGTCGGACCGCGTGGAGGTGATCACCCGGGCGGTGAACGTCGAGGCGTTGAGACCGTGCTCGGCGCCGACGATGAAGTAGGCGTCGAGGGCGCGGGCGGTGGCCTTGTCGGGCCGCTTGCCGGTCAGCTGGTAGAGGAACCCCGAGACGAGGTCGAGCGTGGGGTCGGCGTCGATCGGCTCGAGGTCCTCGCGGATCCGGGCGAAGGCGGCGAGCGCCGACGGCGAGAACTCCGTCAGGGCCCGCGCCTGGACCTCCGTGGGCGGCCAGTCGAGGAGCTGGGTCGCACCCCAGACCGAGACGGCCGTTCGCAGCGCGTCCATCGGCTTCGCCGTCCGGGGCAGGGCCCGCAGGGCCGACATCACGGCCGAGGGGATCCGGCCGGCCGCCATCCGGGCCCGGGGATCCCAGCTGCCGGTCCACAGCAGGTTCGCGACGGCGGCGTAGGTGCCGTTGGCCACGAGGTCGCCGATCCGGTAGCCGCGGTACATCAGGCGCCCGTTGGCGCCGTCGACGAGGCCGAGCTCGGTCTCCGCGGCGAGGACGCCCTCCAGCCCGGGCGAGTAGGGTCGCCCGTCGACGGTGTGCGCGGCCCGGGGCAGGCTCGCGTCCACGGTGGGCGCGACCGGGGTGGTCGGGACGGAGGGCGGGATGGGCGACTTCGCGGGCTTCTCGGTCATGACGGCGAGTCCTCGGAGGCTGGGGGGCGGGCCTGGTGAGGGATCCGGGACGGACCGCAATCGTACCCTGCGCGGCGGCGGCCGGATCGCCGGGCGAGCGACGCCCCGGCGCCCGTCGCGGCCATTACGGCAGCGCCGGCACGGGCGGGCCGGATGCGTCGGCCGCGAGCCCGGCGCCCGCGGCGGCGTCGAGGACCCAGGTGGCGCCGGAGCGCCGGGCGCGCAGGGCCGGCAGCCGTCGCTCTGCCTGCGCACGCCCGCCGGCATGCCTGGTCGCTGGCGCCAGGAGCTCGGCCACGATGGCGGCCTTGGCCGCGCCGAAGGCGGCCACCACGAGGCCCGGCGAGGCGTCCAGGACGACCGGCGTGAGGGTCACCCGGTCGAGGTGCGGCTCGACGTGCGACGGCGCCGGCGCCCACGTCGTCCAGCCCGGGGCGTCGAAGGCGGCGCTGCCCGGGAAGACCGAGAGGAGGTGCCCGTCCGGGCCGATGCCCACCAGGATCGCGTCGAAGACGGGCCTGCCAGCCGCGTCCTCGGCCAGCTCGGCCCGCAGCGTCTCCTCGAAGCGGGCCGCCGCCCACGCGGGACCCTCGCCGCCAGCCAGCGCCGCGTCGATCGGCCACGGGTGGACGTGCGCCGCGTCGAGTGGCGGGGGGGCGAGGCCACGCCGCGCGTCCCCGGGGAGGAGCACCCGGTCGATCGCTCCCAGGTTGCACTCGGGGTCGCCGCGCGGCACGAAGCGGTCGTCGCCGACCCACAGGTGGAGGACCTCCCAGGGCACCAGCGATCGGATCGGCTCGGCCAGCATCGCCCGGTAGACGGCGGCCGGCGTGGACCCCCCGGTCGAGGAGAAGTCGGCCCGTCCACGGCGGGCTGCGCCGGCCGCCAGGGCCTCCGCGAGGGTCGCGGCGACTGCGGCGGCGGCGGCCGGCGCGCTCGGTTGGACCACGACGGTGGGCTCGCCCAGGCCTCCGATCACGCGTCCGCCACCGGCTCGGCGACGGGGCGCGAGAGCCGTGCCGCCAGGGCCAGCGTCGCCTCGGCGACCTGGTCGCGACCGCCGGCCTCGATTGCCGCCGTCAGGAGGTCCGCATCGGTGAGGCGAGGGGCGTGGAAGACCCGCTCGAGCGCCTCGACGCCGTCCTCCCAGACCCGCACGTGGACGCTCTCCGCCTCGGCCGTCACCTCGGCCCGCAGCTCGGCGCCGCGCCGCTCGGCGAGGATCTCGACGCGGAGGGTGGTGCCGGCCGGCATCCCCGAGACGACCGGCCGGATGACGACCTCGACCTCGGCGCCCCGGCCCCAGGCGAGGAGCGCGCGCAGGCCGCGGCCGGGATCCGGGCCGGCGCCCGGTGCCGGTCGCCGCCCGGTCGCCGCCGGCCGCCCCACCCGGGCCAGCGGCCGGACGATCCGCAGGTCGAGGCGGGAGGCCAGCCAGGCGACGTGGTAGATCGGCTTGACGAGGTTCGTGGCGGCCTCGGCGGAAGGCCCGCCGTGCGTCGCGTAGGTCACCGCGACCCGGCGCATGGAACGCAGGTAGGGCAGGAACTCGGGGTGGTCGAAGATCGAGGCCACCGCCTCGCGCCAGCGGGCCTGGCGCATGAGGGCGAAGTCGGAGATCGGCAGGGCGGGGCGGGCGAGGTCGGCCAGCGCCCCCAGCCGGTCGAGGCCGTCGCCGGTCCAGCGCGAGCCGTCGACGACGAGGCGGTCGGCGATCCCCAGGAACGCGGCCGTCGGCATGGTCCCGAGCGGAGGGTCGCCCGGCCACCAGACGGTGACCGGCAGGTCGTGGACGAGGAGCGGCGCGACGATCGCCTCGAGGTGGCGGCCGGCGTCGCCGCCGGCCCGGACGTAGACCTGCTCGGCGCAGGTCTCGGGGCCGTCGGCGCGGGGAATCATGCAGTAGGCTTTCACGTCGGCGTGGAGCCAGCTGGGCCCGTCAGGGTCGGTGGGGACGAGGATCATCGTCCGCGACGGATGGCGCCCGGTCCCCATGGTCAGCGTCGAGGACGCCCGCTCGCCGAGCTCCGGGCTGCGGGCCACCACGACGAGGTTGAGGACGCTGGTCCGCGCCGCCACGTGGCGCTCCTCAGCCCCGCCGCGGGCGGCCATCGCCTGCGGCAGCGCCCAGATCCGCCCCAGCTCGCGCTCGATCTCGGCGACCGACGTGGCATGGCCGGCCCAGCGGAGGGTCGGCTCGCCGGGCGTGGCCGAGACGCCGAAGGGGACGACGACGTCGGCCGGGCCCGCCCCGGTCCCGCTCAGATCCGTCGCCACCGGCGGCCGTCCCGTGCCAGCAGCTCGTCGGCCGCCGGGGGTCCCCAGCTGCCCGCCGGGTAGTCCGGGAAGTCCGGCGGCGGGGCGTCGGCCCAGGCCTCGATGATGGGCGTGACGATCGCCCACGCCTTCTCCACCTCGTCGGCGCGGGTGAAGAGCGCGGCGTCGCCGAGGAGGGCGTCGAGGATCAGCGTCTCGTAGGCGTCGGGGCTGTCCACGCTGAACGCCGAGCCGTAGGTGAAGTCCATGTTCACGCTGCGGACGTCGACGCCCAGGCCCGGCACCTTGGCCGCGAAGCGGAGGAGGATCCCCTCGTCGGGCTGGATTCGGAGGGCCAGCAGGTTCGCCTCGGGGTCCGCGTTCGACTCCTTGAACAGGGCGTGGGGGACCTGCTTGAACTGGATGGCGATCTCGGTGGCGCGCTTGGGGAGCCGCTTCCCGGCCCGCAGGTAGAAGGGGACGCCGGCCCAGCGCCAGTCATCGATGGCGAGGCGGGCTGCGACGTACGTCTCGGTCTCGGAATCGGGCTCCACCTCCGCCTCCGCCCGATAGCCGATCGCCTGCCTGCCCTCCACCCAGCCCGGCCCGTACTGGCCCCTCACGACGCTGGCGGCGACGTCCGCCCGGTCCATCGGCTCGATCGCCCGGAGGACCTTGACCTTCTCGTCGCGGAGGGCGTCGGCGTCGAACGTGGCTGGCGGCTCCATCGCCACCAGCGCCAGGAGCTGCATCAGGTGGTTCTGGAGGACGTCGCGTGAGGCGCCGGATTCCTCGTAGAAGGCGCCGCGCTTCTCGACCCCGATCGACTCGCCGACCGTGATCTGGACGTGGTCGACGTAGCGGTGGTTCCAGATCGGCTCGAAGATCCCGTTGCCGAAGCGGAAGACGAGGATGTTGCGGACGGTCTCCTTGCCGAGGTAGTGGTCGATGCGGTAGACCTGCGACTCCCGGAAGACCTTGCCGACCTCCCGGTTGAGGCGGATGGCGCTCGTGAGGTCGCGCCCGAACGGCTTCTCGATGACGATCCGCCGCCAGCCGCCACCGTGCTGCTCGTGGTCGAGGCCGGCGCGTCCGAGCCCGCCGATGATCTCGGCGAACGCCGAGGGCTGGGTGGCCAGGTAGTAGCAGCGGTTGCCGAGCGTCCCCAGCCGCTCGTCCATCGTGTCGAGCCGGGTCGCCAGGCCGTCGTAGAGGGCCTGGTCGTTGAAGTCGCCGCGGTAGTAGGAGATCCGCTCCGCGAACGACTCCCAGACCCTCGCCTCGATGGGGAGGACCCGGCTGAACTGGTCGAGCGAGGCCCGCAGCTCGGCCCGGAAGGCCTTGTCGGCGTACGGGCGGCGCCCGATCGCGAGGAGGGCGAACTCGTGGGGCAGGAGGTTCGTCCGCCACAGCTGGAAGAGGGCCGGCACGACCTTGCGGTGGGCGAGGTCGCCGGTGGCGCCGAAGAGGACGAGGATGGCCGGGTCCGGCATCCGCTCCAGGCGGAGCCCCTCGCGGAGCGGGTTGCCGGCGACCTTCGGCGGCGGCTTCCTGCGGCTGCCCCGCGCGAGCCGCAGGGCGCGCGCCGACATCGGCTCGTCGTCGATGGAGCGGGCGGGCGGCGCCGGCGTGACCGCGCCGCGGGTTCCTGCCACCGTCGCTACTCGGTCTTCACCGCGTGGCCGCCGAACTCGTTGCGGAGGGCGGCCAGCACCTTGGCCCCGTAGCTCTCGTCCTGGCGGGAGCGGAAGCGGGCCTGCAGCGAGAGGGTGATGATCGGGGCCGGGACGTCGCGGTCGATGGCCTCCTGGACGGTCCAGCGGCCCTCCCCGGAATCGGCCACCCAGCCCTTGATGCCGGTGAACTCCGGGTTCTTGACCAGGGCGTCGTGGAGGAGGTCGAGGAGCCAGCTGCGGACGACCGACCCGTAGCGCCAGATGCCGGCCACCTTCTCGAGGTCGAGGTCGTAGTCGCTGGCGTGCATGATCTCGAAGCCCTCGGCATACGCCTGCATGAGGCCGTATTCGATGCCGTTGTGGATCATCTTCACGTAGTGGCCGGCGCCAGGGCCGCCGACGTGGGCGTAGCCGTCCGTCGGGGCCAGGGTCCGGAAGACCGGCTCGAGGGGCTCGACGGCGTCGGCCTCGCCGCCGACCATCAGGCAGTAGCCGACCTGGAGGCCCCAGACGCCGCCGGACGTGCCCGCGTCGACGTACTTGAGGCCCTTCTCGGCGACCATCGCGTGGCGCCGCACGTCGTCGTGGAAGTTGGTGTTGCCGCCGTCGACGATCGTGTCACCGGGCGCCAGGAGCCCGGCCAGCTCGCCGATCATCGACTCCGTGGCGTCGCCCGCCGGGACCATCAGCCAGACCGCCCGCGGAGCAGGCAGCTTGGCGACCAGCTCCGCCAGCGAGAAGGCGCCTTCCGCGCCCTCGGACATGATCTCGCGCGTCTTCTCGGGGGTCCGGTTGAAGGCGACGACCTCGTGGCCGTCGCGGACGAGGCGACGGACCATGTTGGCGCCCATCCGGCCGAGGCCGACGAAGCCGATGCGCATGCGTTCCCTCCTGTCTGTCGGCCCGACCGTCAGTCCGGGCGAACGGTCGGCGATTGCTGACGAAGGGCGTCCGCGAGGGCGGCATCCAGCGCGGCCAGCCCCGCGTCGACGTCGACGCCCAGGTGGACGCGCAGGACGGGGAGGTCGTGGGCTTCGAGCGCCTCCATGTCGCCCCGCGCCTGGGCGTCGATGAGCTGGCCGAAGGTGTACGGCTTCCCGGGCACCGGGAGGTCGGTGGGATGGTCGGCGGTGACCTGGAGGAACCAGCCGACGGCGGGGCCGCCCTTGTGGAGCTGGCCCGTCGAGTGGAGGTAGCGGGGGCCGAAGCCGCCCGTGGTGGCGAGGCCGGTCGCGTCGCGGAGGCGGGCCCGGAGGCGGTCGATCGCCGCCGCCCGGGCGGCCGTCGGGGCGACGAAGGCCCCGATGGCCAGGTAGCCGCCGCGGCGGACGCGCTCGAGGTGGCGGCGCAGCTCGCCGGCGACCGTGCCGTCGCCCGCGGTGATGCGCATGGGCGTGTCGCCGTGGAGGGACAGGCCCTCGCCCACCGCGAGCGGCTCCTCGTGCGGGAAGGCCCCGCGGCGCTCCAGCTCCTCGAGGACGCGCTTCGTGTTCTCCTTGGACTCCGTGACGTTCGGCTCGTCGAACGGGTTGACGTGCAGGACGATGCCGGCGATCGCGGTCGCCACCTCCCAGCGGACGAACTCGCCGGCCAGGTCGATGGGATCGGGCAGGACGAAGCAGAGGACCGGGTGACCGGCGGCGGCCAGCGCGTCGAGCAGCGCGTCGGCCGCGGTCCCGTCGGCGGCCGAGGGGGGCTCGCTGCCGTCGACCGCGATCCGCACGAAGACGCGATCCGGCCCGTAGGCTCCGGGCGCGCCGAGCGGCTCGCGGTCCACCGGGACGATGCCGGTCCCGACCTTGCCGGTGCTCTCGGCGATGAGCTGCTCCAGCCAGGCCCCCAGGGAAGGGGCCGCCGGGTCGACGACGAAGGTGAGCTTGTCCCGGCCGGCCCGCGCCAGGGCCCCCAGGGTGGCCCCCAGCGCCACGCCAGGATTGGCGGCGGGATCGGACGTCATGCAGCGGGCGTGCATGGAGACCGCGTCGGCCATGAACGGATCGAGGTCGACGCCGGCCAGCGAGGCCGGCACGAGCCCGACGTAGCTCAACGCCGAGTAGCGGCCCCCGACGGAGGCGGGGTTGAGGAAGACGCCCCGCATCGCGTCCTGGTGGGGGATGGCGGCCAGCGACCTGCCGGGGTCCGTTACGGCGACCATCAGCTCGCCCGGCGACTCGAAGCGCTCGCCGGCGGTCCGGAGCGCGTCGTGGATGCGCCGCCAGGCGTCGGCCTGGAAGGCCAGCGTCTCGGTGGTCGTGCCGGACTTCGAGCCCACGATCACCAGGGTGGTCAGTGGGTCGAGGCCCTCCCACGTCGCCCGGACGGCCGCCGGATCCGTGGAATCGAGCACGCGGACGGAGAGCCAGCCCTCGATGTCGCCGAACGCGGTGGCGATGACCTCCGGCGCCAGGCTGCTGCCGCCCATCCCGGCCACGATCGCCGTCGCGAAGCCGGCGTCGCGGATCGCCTCGCCGAACCCCTCGAGGGCCGGGATCTGGTCGCTGAAGTCGACCGGCAGGTCGAGCCAGCCCAGGCGGTTGGCGATCTTCTCCTGGACCGCCGGATCGGCGGACCAGAGGGTCACGTCGCGCTCGTGGAGGCGGTCGCTCCATCGCTCCTCGTCGGCCCGCCGCACGGTGGCCGCGACGGCTGCGGCGAGGGCCGGGTCGTCGATGCGCGCGTCGAGCGTGCCCGGGGCGAACGATGGGAGCGTGGTCTCGGCCATGGACGTCCTCCTGCGTCCCTGAGTCTACGCGGGGGTGCCTCGCGGCGCGTCCAGGGGCGGCGTCGGCCCTACCGCTCCTCCGCCTCGATGGCGAGCACCTGGGCGACGCGGCGGGCGTGGCGCTCCTGGCCGGAGAAGCGCGCGGCGAGGAAGGCGCGGGCGCACTCGAGGGCCGGCTCCGGGCCGACGATCCGCCCGCCGAGGCAGAGGATGTTCATGTCGTCGTGCTCGACGCCCTGGTGGGCCGAGTACGTGTCGTGGGCGATGGCCGCCCGGACGCCGCGGACCTTGTTGGCGGCCACGCAGGCGCCGATCCCGGAGCCGCAGACGAGGATCCCCCGGTCGGCCTCCCCGTCGCGTACGGCGTGGGCCAGGCGCCGGGCGAAGGTCGGGTAGTCGTCGGTCGGGTCGGAGCCGTCACCCCCGAGGTCGACCAGCTCGTGGCCGTCGTCGGCGAGCCGCCGGAGCAGCTCCGCCTTGAGGGCGGCGCCGCCGTGGTCGGCGGCGAAGGCGACGCGCATCAGCGGTGTCCCTCCTCGTGCGGAACCGCCGGCGCCGCGATCCGGCCGTGCAGCACCTCGCGAACGACGCGTCGCCCGATCTCGGCCACGTGGTCGGCGGTGAAGCCGAGCTCCTTCAGGAGGGTGCCGGCGGGTGCCGAGGCGCCGAAGTGGTCGAGGGCGAGGATCGCGCCCTCGTCCCCGGCCCAGCGCTCCCAGCCGAGCGACACGCCCATCTCCACGGCGACCCGCTTCCGCGCGGCCGCCGGCAGGACTGACTCGCGGTAGGCGGCGTCCTGGGCGTCGAAGGCCTCCCAGCAAGGGAGGCTGACGACCCGGGTCGCGATCCCCTCGGCCTCCAGGGTCTCGGCCGCGGCGACGGCCAGCTGGACTTCCGAGCCGGTGGCGATGCAGACGAGGTCGGGCGTTCCGCCGCCGGCCTCGTTGGAGGCCGGCCGGACGACGTACCCGCCGCGCCGGACGCCCTCGCGGGCCTTCTCGGCCGTGCCGGGCAGGACGGGGAGCTTCTGGCGGGTCAGGGCGAGGGCGGTCGGTCCCGACGTCCGCTCGAGGGCGAGGGCCCAGGCGGCGGCCGTCTCGTTGGCGTCGGCCGGCCGCACGAACCAGAGGTTGGGGATCGCCCGCAGGGCCGCGTAGTGCTCGACCGGCTGGTGCGTCGGCCCGTCCTCGCCGAGCCCCACCGAGTCGTGCGTCCAGTCGAAGACGACAGGCAGCCCGGAGAGGGCCGCGAGGCGCACGCTGCCGCGCATGTAGTCGGAGAAGGTCAGGAAGGTCGCGACGTAGGGCCGGTAGCCGCCGTGATAGGCCAGCCCGTTGCCGATGCCGCCCATCGCGTGCTCGCGGACGCCGAAGCGGATGTTCCGCCCGGCGTGCTCGGCGGTGAAGTCGCCGCCGCCCTTCACGTCGGTCAGGTTGGACTCGGAGAGGTCTGCGGAGCCACCGAAGAGCTCCGGCACGCCCGCGGCGAGGGCGTTGATCGTGTCGGCGCTGGCGTTGCGGGTGGCGACCTCCGTGCCGGCCTCCCAGCGCGGGATGGCGGCGTCCCAGCCACCGCGCAGGTCGCCGTCGAGGCGCCGCTCCAGCTCCGCGGCCTCTGACGGGAAGGCAGCCCGGTAGCGCTCCAGCGCGGCGTTCCAGCGGCCGGTGAGCTCCTCGCCCCAGAGGATTGCCCGGGAGAAGAGGGCCGCCGCGGCGTCGGGGACGAAGAAGCTCTTGTCCGGGTCCCAGCCGTAGGCCTCCTTGGTGAGGCGCACCTCGTCGGGGCCGAGCGGAGCGCCGTGCGCCTTCTGGCTGCCGGCCTTGTTCGGCGAGCCGAAGCCGATCACGGTCCGCACGGCGATGATGGAGGGCCGGTCGTCGGTGCGGGCCAGGCGGATTGCGGCCTCGATGGCGCCGACGTCGGTGCCGTCCTTGACCCGCAGGGTATGCCAGCCGTAGGCGCGGAAGCGGGCCAGGACGTCCTCCGAGAAGGCCATCGCCGTGGGGCCGTCGAGCTGGATGTGGTTGTCGTCGTAGAGGAAGACGAGCTTGCCCAGCCTGAGGTGGCCGGCCAGGCTGGCGGCCTCCGACGCGATCCCCTCCTGCAGGTCGCCGTCGGAGCAGATCCCGTAGGTCCAGTGGTCGATGATCTCGTGGCCCGGCCGGTTGAACTCCTCGGCCATCCGCCGCTCCGCGATGGCCATGCCGACGGCGTTGGCGAACCCCTGGCCGAGCGGACCGGTCGTCGCCTCCACCCCCGGCGTGAGGCCGAACTCCGGGTGGCCGGGCGTGCGCGAGCCCCACTGGCGGAAGCGCTTCAGCTCGTCGAGCGAGAGGTCGTAGCCGGTCAGGTGGAGGAGGCTGTAGAGGAGCATCGAGGCATGGCCGGCCGAGAGGACGAAGCGGTCGCGGTTGGGCCAGTCGGGATGCGTCGGGGCGTGGCGCAGGAAGCGGGTCCAGAGCGTGTAGGCCATCGGCGCCATGCCCATCGGGGCGCCCGGATGGCCGGAGTTCGCCTGCTGGACCCCGTCGATGGCGAGGGTCCGGATCGTGTCGATGGCGAGCCGGTCGAGCTGCTCGGGCGAGAGGGTGGTCACGGCGAGGCTCCCGTTCGGGGCGGTGGAGTAGTGGCGCCATTGTAGGTGGGAGGGCGGGCGCGGGCCGCCGCGAACGGCGCGGGGCACGCTGCCGGGCGGCTCGATGGGCCGACCCGGGCACCGGCGACGACGGCGCGCCGCAGCGTATCCTCGGCCGCATGCCAGCGCTCCGGGCCCCCCGCGTCCGCGGCGACCGCACGGGACCGTCCTGCGCCGTCGTCCTGGGCGACCTCGCCCTCGACGTCGTCCTCGCCCCGGCGTGCCCCCTCGTGCGGGGGACGGACGTGCCGGGCGTCGTCCGTCTCCACCAGGGCGGATCCGCGGCCAACGCGGCGCGCTGGCTGGCTCGCCTGGGCGTGCGCACCACCCTCGTCTGCGCCGTCGGGCGGGACGGGCCGGGAGTCGCCCTCGTCGCTGCGCTGCGGGCCGACGGCGTGGCCGTCCGGGCGGCCCGGCCCGCGGGCGCCCGGACGGCCAGGATCGGGATGGTCGTCGACGCGGCCGGTGAGCGGAGCTTCGTGGCCGACCGTGGCGCGGCCGACCTCCTCGACCCCGCCGACCTGCGCGAGCGGTGGTTCGCCGGCGCCGGCGTGCTCCACCTGCCCGCCTACTCCCTGCTCGGTGCCCCGCTGGGGCTCGCGGCGCGCAGGGCCGCCGAGATGGCGCGCGCCGCGGGGGCCGGGCTCAGCGTGGACCTCGCCTCCGCGGCGCCGCTCCTGGCTGGCGGGCGGGCGGGCGCCCAGGCCCTGGTCCGCGGCGTCGGCCCGGACCTCCTCTTCACGAATGCACAGGAGGCGGCGGCGTTCGGCGGCCGGGGCGGCGAGGCGGCCCTCCTCGGCTTCGCCCCGCTCGTGGTCATCAAGCGCGGGTCGGCCGGGGCGACCGTCCTGGCGCGGGCGGGACGGGGGCCCGACGTCCGCTTCGACATCGCCACGCGCGCCGTCGGGGCCGCCGACTCGACCGGCGCGGGCGACGCCTTCGACGCGGGCTTCCTGGCGGCCTGGCTGGCCGCCGGACGGGGAACGAGCCCGGCCGTGGCGCGTCGGGCCGTCGTGGCCGGCCACCGGGTCGCCAGCCGCCAGCTGGCGTCGCCCCGGCCCGAGCTCGCGCTGGGGTAGGGCCGCGTGGTGGCCCGGCCGGCGTCGGACCCGACACCCGTCGCCATCCGGCCGGCGGGCGCCGCGGACGCCGAGGTGCTGGCCCGCATCCGCATCAGGTCGTGGCGCGCCGCCTACGCGGGCATCGTCCCCTCGGCCGTGCTCGACGGCCTGGACCCCGTCACCGAGGCGGCTCGATGGCGGACCGGACTCTCGTCACCCCGGCCGGCCTGGACCCGGGTGGCCTTCGCCGGGTCGCCTCCGCTGCCTGCCGGGTTCGTCATCGCCGGTCCCGCCCGCGGGAGCGATGCGGCGGGCCTCGGGGAGGTCCACGCCATCTACGTCGACCCGCATTCCCAGGGGCGGGGGATCGGGCGGGCCCTGATCGAGGCCGCCGTCCGCGGGCTCGCGACGCGGGGCTTCGCAGAGGCCATCCTGTGGGTCTTCGAGGAGAACGCCGCCGCCCGCCGCTTCTACGAGCGGATGGGCTGGCTGCCGGACGGCGCGGCGAAGCCGTTCGAGATCGGGGGCGCTGCCCCGCTGGAGGTCCGCTACCGGCGTCGGCTCGGGTAGCCCGGCGGGGCGGTCAACCCTTCAGGAAGCGATCGAACCAGGCGACGACCCGCTCGTTGCGGTCGATCCGGCGGTCGGGGCGCCCGGTGATCGCGTAGGTGTGCCAGGACTCCGGGTAGAGGACGTACTCCACCTTCCGGCCGAGGTGGCGGAGGGCGATGAAGAGCTGCTCGTTGTCGGCCGCCGGGCAGCGCAGGTCCGCCTCGCCCTGGAGCATGAGGAGCGGGGTCCGGATCCGGGCGACGTGGCGGAGCGGGGACTGGCGCCAGAGGGCCGCGATGCCCTCCTCGGAGAACGGGTCGCCCAGGAGGGCCGCCCGGTCGTACTCGGGGCCCGAGTCGGAGTTGGCCCAGCCGTTGACCTGGTTGGTGACCCCGTTCTCCGAGACCGCGGCGGCGAACCGGTCGGGTGCCGCGCCGACGAGCCAGTTGACGAGGAACCCGCCGTACGAGAGGCCGAGGATCCCGAGCCGATCCGGGTCCGCCAGGCCCAGGCCGACGACGTGGTCCACCGCGGCGAGGACGTCGGCGGCGTCGACGCCGCCCCAGTCGCCGAGCTGCGGCCGGATCCACGCCCGACCGTAGCCGGCCGAGCCCCGGATGTTGGGCAGGACGACCCGGTAGCCGTGCGCGGCGAGGAGGACGTTCTCGATCGAGGGGGCCGGCGACCAGGCGCCGAGCGGGCCGCCGTGGACGTTGACGACCGTGGGCAGCGGCGTCTCGCCGGCGTCCGCCGGCGAGACGACCCACGTCTCGACGGGGCCGCCCGGCCCTGGGGCGAGGACCCGGCGCATGGCCGGCCAGGGGGCGCCACGGCGCCAGGAGCCCCCGAGGCCCGTGCGGGCGCGCAGGCGCGGCCGGGCACCGTCGAGGACCAGCAGCTCCATCGGCCGATCGTCCACCGTGGCGACGACGGAGACGACGCCCCCCTCGACCCCGAGCGTCCACGCCGCGACGTCGCCGTCGACCATCCGCCGCGGGGCGCCGGCGGGGCAGCCGGTCGCGGCGTCCACCGGGAAGCGCCACGGCCGGACGAGGCCGCCCTCGCTGACCAGCGCGACGAGCGTGTCCGGGGTGGCCCAGAGCGGTCCCGGGCGCGCGCCGGCCATCCAGCCGTTGAGGTCGGTGTCGTTCCAGGCGCCGACCGGGCGGTCCAGCTCCGGCGCGAGCGCGATGGCCGGGGCGGGGCCGCCGGGGCCGGACGCCGCCGCCGCGACGAAGAGACCCGGCTGCTCGTCGTCCGTCGGAGCGGCGACGTCCACGCCGCTGCAGGCGAGCCACCGGCCGTCCGGCGAGAAGGCCGGGGAGCCGGCGTAGCCGGCGAGGTGCACGGCCTCGGCCGGCGCGCCGCCCGCCGCGGCCACGACCCAGATCGAGGGGCACGGGCGAACGTCCGCGTCAGGGCGGGGATCGGCGGCGAAGGCGATCGAGCGGCCGTCCGGCGCCCAGGCGATCCCCCTGGCGTCCGCCTCGTGGCGGGTCAGCTGGCGGGGCCTCGCCCCCTCGCCGACCGGGCCCAGCCAGACCTGGTCCCAGCGATCGCGATGCCCGACGCCGTCCCAGCGCCAGTCGGCCCGGGTGATCCGCCGGGCCGTGACCGCCCGGCCTTTCGTCTCCGGCCCCACGATGAAGCGAGCGTCGGTGGCGGCGGCGACGAAGGCCATCCGGCGACCGTCGGGCGACCAGGCGATCTCCGAGACGCCGTGCTGCGGTGCCCACAGCGTCCACGGCTCGCCGCCGTCGAGGGCCTGGACCATCACGGTGACGGGGCGCTCGGGGTCGTCGGGGAAGGAGCGCAGGAACGCCACCCGGCGCCCGTCCGGAGCGACCCGGGGGCTCGTGTCGCGAACGACGCCGGCCGTGAGCTGGCGGGTCGGGGACGTCCCCCCGCGACCGCGGAAGGCGACGAGGTGGAGGTGCGAGCGGTAGGTCTCGCCGTGGACGAAGCGTCGTACCACGACGGCGCCGCTCCCGTCGGGCAGCGGGTCGTGCTCCTCGAGGACGACCTGGCGACGGATCAGGGCCGCGGGCGTGATCTCTCGAGCCATGGCGACAGCGTAGCCCGCCGCGCGCGCCTGCAGGCGCCCGTCGCGCGCGCCGGGCTGGGCCCACGCTCGGCTCACGCATCGCGAGCGGGCGGCACGGGCGGCCCGGCGGTGCGGGCGGGGCGACGGTACGATCAGCCCATGCTCGCCGACAGCCGTCGCACCGCCCTCCGCGCCCGCCTCGACGTCTCGCCGGAGGTGGCGGCCGCGCTGGCGGCCGGGCGTCCGGTCGTCGCCCTCGAGTCGACGCTCATCAGCCACGGCCTGCCGCACCCGCAGAACGTCGAGGTGGCGGCAGCGTCCGAGGCCGCTGTCCGCGAGAGCGGCGCGGTCCCGGCGACGGTGGCCATCCGGGACGGGCGGATCCTCGTCGGCCTCGACGCCACCGGCCTGGAGGCGCTGGCGACGAGCGCGGGCGTCCGCAAGGTCGCCCGCCCGACGCTGGCGGGGGCGCTCGCCTCCGGCGGCTGGGGGGCGACCACCGTCTCCGCGACGATGCTCGCGGCCGACGTCGCGGGGATCCGCGTCTTCGCCACCGGCGGGATCGGCGGCGTCCACCTCGGTGCGTTCGAGCCGTCGGTCGGCCCGGACAACCGGCTCCGGCCGCCGAGCCTCGACGTCTCGGTCGATCTCGACGAGCTGGCCCGGACGCCGGTCGCCGTCGTCTGCGCCGGTCCCAAGGCGATCCTGGACGTCCCCGCCACGCTGGAGCTCCTCGAGTCGCGCGGCGTCCCGGTCGTCGCCGTCGGCAGCGATGAGCTGCCCGGGTTCTTCTCACGGAGTTCCGGGATCCTGGCCCCCCAATCGGTCCCCGACGAGGCGGCCGCGGCCGCGCTCGTGGCGCTGCACCTCGGGCTGCTGGGTACCGGCGTCCTTGTCTGCGTGCCGGTCCCGGCCGCCGACGAGCTGTCGCTGGCGGAGGCTCGAGTGGCGATCGCCCGGGCCACCGCGGAGGCGGAGGCGGCCGGGGTGCACGGGCCGGCGCTCACACCTTGGGTCCTCCGGCGGATCGCGGACCTGACCGACGGCAGGTCCGTTCGGGCCAACACCGCCCTCATCATCAACGACGCCCGGGTCGCCGGTCGTCTCGCCGTGGCGCTGGCGCGCAGCTGACCGGCTGCCGGCCGGCCGGCCAGCTGGTCATCTTGCTCGTCGGCTCCATCGCGCCCACCAGAGGACATCCCCCGTGCCCACCATCCGCCGCTCTCTCGCCGCCTTCGGGGCGCTGCTCCTCGTCGCCGCGCTCGCGGCCTGCGCCGCCGACGGGCCGTTCAGCGTGAAGTCGACGGGCGTCACCACCATCGACGAGCCGATCCCGGCCTGGGTCGCCCGGGTCAGGTTCCGGGTCGAGATGTTCAACGGCCCGATCGAGGTCCGGGCGGGGGCCGCGGGGACGTTCCACGCCGTCGTGGAGACGAGCGGGGTCGGGGCGAGCCAGTCCGAGGCCGCGGCCGACCGAGCCGAGATCTCGGTCACCCGCCGCATCGAGGAGGACGGGACCATCGTCCTGGCCGCCGTCTACATGCCCCGGCCGACCTCGCCCGGCAATCGCTCCGCGAGCGCCGTCGTGGAGGTTCCGGCGGACGCCGTCCTCGACCTGCACACCTCGAACGGCGCGGTCAGCACCAGCGGGATCGGGGGTGCGGTCGAGGTCCAGACCTCGAACGGGGCGGTGACCCTGGTGGGCGTGACGGCCGGCGCGACCGTCCGAACCTCCAACGGGCACGTCGAGGTCGATGGCGGCGGCCCGCTCGACATCGAGACCTCGAACGGCCTGATCGCGATCCGCGCCACCGACGCGACGGTGCGCGCCGAGACCTCCAACGCCGACGTGACCTTCGCCGGGAGCTTCTCTGACGGCGCCCAGCGGCTGGTCACGTCCAACAGCTCGATCACCGTCCGCCTGCCGGCCGGCGCCTCGTTCGAGCTCGACGCCGAGACCTCGAACGCGGGCATCACCCTCGACGGCTTCTCGATCCATGCCGGCGGTGCCGCCGCGAAGGGCTCGCTGCGGGGCACGGTCGGGAGCGGCGGGCCGTCCCTCGAGCTGCGGACGAGCAACAACGCCATCGTGGTCGCGGCCGAGTAGGCCCCGGCCGGCGCCCGCGGACCGCCCGGCGCCCGCGGACCGCCGGTGGCCGAGCGGTCCCCGGTCGTAGTACCCTCGACGTTCGCTGCCCACTCGCCGCCCACGTCGCGGCCATCCAGGGAGCACCATGCCCGCCGCCACGCCCGGCGCCGCCATCGAGGCGCACGCCCTCCGCCGCATCTACAAGGCGAAGCCGAACCCCGTCACGGCCCTCGACGGGGTCGACCTCGAGATTCCCGCCGGCGAGCTGTTCGGCCTGCTGGGACCAAACGGGGCCGGCAAGACGACGCTCATCAAGATCTTCACGACCCTCCTCCTGCCGACCTCGGGGACGTCCAGGGTGGCCGGCTTCGACGTCGTGGACGAGACGGCCCGGATCCGCCGGGTCATGAACATGGTCTCGGGGGGCGAGCAGTCCGGGTACGGCATCCTCACCGTCCGCGAGCAGCTCTGGATGTTCAGCCAGTTCTACGGCCTCGGCACCCGGGAGGGGTGGCGGCGCACGGACGAGCTCATCGAGCTCGTCGGCCTCGCGGAGCAGCGCCTGCAGCGCGTCAGCTCGCTGTCGACGGGCCAGCGCCAGAAGCTCAACCTCGCCCGCGGCCTGGTCAACGATCCGTGGATCCTGTTCCTCGATGAGCCCACCCTGGGTCTCGACGTCGGGGCGGCGCGCGACGTGCGCGAGCACTTCCGCAACTGGCGGGCGGCCGTGCCGGGGCGGACGGCACTCCTGACGACCCACTACATGGCCGAGGCCGACGAGCTCTGCGACCGGGTCGCGATCGTGGACCGCGGCCGGATCCTGGCCCTGGGCACGCCGGTCGAGCTGAAGCGGCGGGTCCAGAAGGAGTCGATCTTCCGGATCGAGGTCGACCGCCTCCCGGACGGGACCGCCGCCCTGGCCCGCCTCCCGGGCGTCCTGTCGGCGGCCCTCTCGGCGACGGGCGCCGACGGCGGGGCCGACGGCGTCACCGTGAGCCTGGCCCTCGCCGACGACGGCGCCCTGGCCGGGGTCGTGGCGGCCCTGGCGTCCGCCGGGGTGCGCCTGCGGGGGCTCGCCAAGTCGGAGCCGACGCTGGAGGACGTCTTCGTGGAGCTGGTTGGCCGCGGCCTCGCCGAGGACGACGAGGCGGTGGTGGCGGCCGGAGGCGCCTCGTGAGCGCGGCCGGCCGGCTTCCCGGCGCCTACGCCCACCACCCGGCCGCGAACCCGGGCGAGGCTTCCGCGTGGAGCCCCCGCCGGATCCTCGCCACCAACCTGCGGGCGGTGACCGGGCGGGCCTACCCGCGCGTCCGCGGCAGCCTCCGCGAGAAGTCGTGGGTCTTCTTCGAGATCGCCCTCCCCTTCCTCTCCACCTGCGCCTTCGTCCTCGTCTACCGGGCGCTGCAGGCCCCCGAGGCCTACATCGGCTTCGCCGTCCTCGGCGGGGCGATGACCGCCTTCTGGCTCAACGTCCTGTGGGCGATGGGCGCCCAGCTCTACTGGGACC
The DNA here is from genome assembly GCA_963821235.1 of uncultured Chloroflexia bacterium. Lineage (GTDB taxonomy): Bacteria > Chloroflexota > Limnocylindria > Limnocylindrales > CSP1-4 > CTSoil-043. The sequence goes on along the minus strand of CAWGCS010000001.1, from coordinate 151,975 downwards.
GCGGCGAGGGCAACCTGGAGATCTACTTCACGGCGCCGATCAACCTCATGAGCATCCTCGTCGGCATGGCCGTCGGCGGGCTCTACATGAGCGGGACCCGGGCGGTCGTGATCGTGGCCGTGGGCTCCCTGCTGTTCGGCGTCCAGTACGCCATCGACCAGTGGCTGCTCCTGGCGTCCGTCTTCCTCCTGACGCTCGTCGCGCTGTACGGCCTGGGGATGCTGATGGCCAGTCTCTTCCTGTTCTGGGGTCGCGAGGCGTGGCACCTCGCCAACCTCTTCCAGGAGCCGGTCTACTTCCTGGGCGGCCTCTACGCCCCGGTGAAGGTTCTGGGTCCGCTCGCCGGCCTCGCCATCGGCCTCCTGCCGCTCGCGGTGGGCCTCGACGCCATCCGCCAGCTCACCTTCACCCAGGTCGCCGACATGGGTGTCCTGCCGCCGGAGGCCGAGGCGGCGATCCTCGTCGTCATGGCGATCGTCTTCCTGATCCTCGCCCGGGTTGCCCTCGCCTATTTCGAGCGGCGGGCCCGGGCCGAAGGGCGCCTCATGGCCCGCTGGCAGTGAGGGACCGACGATGACCTCCCGCGTCGTCGACCGCCACGGCCATCGGGCCGGGATGCCGGGCAGCCCTGCCGCCCGCCACGGCACGAGCGCCTGGCGCTCCTTCACGACGGGCGCCCGCCTGGGATGGGAGATCGAGTCCAACTGGACCGACCCGTTCCTCTTCGCCGTCTACTCGATCGCCCGGCCGGTCGGTGCCGTCCTGGTCCTCGTGGCCATCGTCTGGCTGGTGGCCGGCGGCGGCCGCCAGGACTACCTGGGCTTCCTCATCGTGGGCAGCGCCTGCTGGACGTTCGTGGGCGGCGGCATGTCCGGCTTCGTGTGGGCCGTCCTCGACGACCGCGAGCGATACCGGATGCTCAAGTACGTGGTGGTGAGCTCGGCCCGATTCCTGCCGTTCCTCGTCGGGCGGGCGATGGCCCAGCTCGGGACGGCGGCGGCCGGCTTCCTCGTGACGATGATCGTGGGGATCGTCGTCCTGGGCGTGCGCATCGACCTCGGCGCGATCGACTGGCCGCTCTTCGTCGCGTCGATGGCGATCGGCCTGGCGGCGGTGGTCGCCCTGGGCCTGGCCGTCGCCGGGCTCTGCCTGACGATCCGCCGCGAGGCGTGGAGCTACCCGGAGGCGATCGCCGGCGGGCTCTACCTCCTCTCCGGGGCGATCTTCCCGCTCGACGTCCTGCCCGGGGCCCTCCAGCCTGTCGCGCTCGCGCTGCCGACGACCTGGTGGCTGGAGGGCGCGCGGCGGGCGATCCTCGGTGTCCCCACGCAGGGGCTCATGGCCGACATCTCCGACGTTCAGGTCATCCTCGCCTTGTGCGCCTCCACCGCCGTGCTTACACTCGGCAGCTGGGCGGTCTTTCGCGCCTTCGAGCGTATCGCCCGAGAGCGCGGGCTCATCGACCAGACGACCGGGAGCTGAGGACGGACATCGTCCCGCACGGGGGCGGGCCGGGGGAGGCGTGATGCGCATCTACGAGGGGAGCCCGCGGCAGGACTTCGAGGAGGTCCTGCGCTCGATCGGGGCGTTCCTCGACCAGCGGGGGATGAAGGACGTCCTCCTCGTGGAGGCGCCCGACGGCTTCATCGTCCAGGGCCTCGTCATCGAGGGCGGCACGACCGGCACCTGGTCGGAGGCGATCGGCCACCAGGTCAAGGAGACCCTGACCTTCCTCGACGAGGACATCGCCCGCTTCATGGACGAGGCGGTGGCGCGCCGCGGCGCCGAGGCGGCCGAGCCGTCCGCCTGGTCGAGGGCGGGCTATTATGAGAAGTCGTTCCGTGTCCTGGGGCGGTGGATGGACAGCCAGCGCCCGCACGACATCTTCTTCTTCGAGCAGGGCGGTGCTTTCGTGGTCCGCCTGCACGCGGTCGGCCCCACGGGCGCGCACCACTCGCTGGCGGAGTTCACGAAGGACGACATCGAGGCGATGATCTCGGAAGCGCCGCAGCTCCGGCAGTAGGCGATCGCACAAGGAGACCTGCCCATGAAGGCGTTCAAGACCCTGGCGACCATCCTGGGGATCCTCCTCGCGGCTGCCGTCGTCATCCCGCTCGTCGTGCTCGCAGGGCTCTTCGTCTGGCTCAAGCTGACCGAGGAGAGCGACGAGGAGGCCCTCGAGCTCGAGCAGGAAGGCGTCTGACCCCATCGGCGAGATGGCGGCCCCGGCGCCGGACACGGCGGCCGGGGCCGTTTCCATGCTCGGACGGGATGCGCGCCGCCTCGCGGAGGCGGGGGCGGTCGTCGTCATGGTCGCCTGGGCGGCCAACTTCGTGATCGTCAAGGACGCCGTCGCGACCGTCCCGCCGGTCGGCTTCGCCTTCGTCCGCTTCGCGCTCGCCGGGCTCGTGCTCCTCGCCATCCTCCGCTGGCGCGAGGGCACGATCGGCCTGCCCCGCCAGGCCGTCCTCCCCGTCGCCCTGCTGGGCGGCATGGGCTTCGGCATCTACCAGGTCCTGTGGGCCACCGGCCTGACCGTCACGACGGCCGGGACCTCGGCCCTCATCGTGGCAACGACTCCCATCTGGACGGCCCTCGTTGCGATCGCGATCCGCACCGAGACCGCCCATCCGGCGCGGTTCTCCGGCGCCGCGATCGGGTTCGCCGGCGTGGTGCTCGTGGTGGCCGCCCGCGGGCTGGACCTGGCGGCGACCGGGGCCGGCGACCTGGCGACCCTCGCCGCGGCCGTCTGCTGGGGTTCCTACCTGGCCCTCTCGGCCCCGCTCCTGGCTACCCTCTCGCCGCTGCGCCTGACGACCTGGGCGATCCTCGCCGGGACGGTCGTCATGGCCGTTCCCGGCAGCGTCCAGCTGGCGGACGCTGGCACGGCGTGGCTCACCCCCGCCGCCCTCCTCGCCGTCGCCTACTCGGGGATCGTCGCGGGCGGGCTCGCCAACGTCGTGATCTTCCGGGCCATCGCCCTCGTGGGCCCCAGCCGCGTCGCCAACCTGCAGCTGCTCGTGCCCGCCCTGACCGTTGCCCTCGCCGCCGTGACCCTCGGCGAACCGGTCCTCGCCGGCCAGGTCCTCGGCGGCGCCGTCATCGTCGCCGGCATCCTCGTCTCGCGCCGCGCCCCGCTGGGCCCGCCCCCCGGCGGCCGGCGGGCGCCGGAGCCCCCGCCGCTCCTGGAGGCCTGATCCCGCCCATGGCCCGAGCCCCGCTCATCCCCGCCTTCCCGCCGGGCGCCCCGGTCAGCGTGCTGGTCGACTACGACGGCACGGTCTCGCGGCGCGACATCGGCGACGTGCTGCTGGCCGAGCACGCGCTGGTCGATCAGGCCGTCGTCCGCGCGAAGGACGCCGACTACGACGCCGGGCGGGCCGGCTCGCGCGAGCTCATGCAGTGGGACATGGAGGTCTTGCCACGGGACGGAGAGCTGCTGCGGGCGGTGGCCGGCGCTATCCCCCAGGACGACACGTTCGTCGCCTTCGTGGAGGCCGTCCGCGAGGCGGGCGCTGCGATCGAGGTCGTCAGCGACGGCCTCGGCTTCTACGTGGCCTCGAACCTCGCCCGCCTCGATCCGTCCCTCGCCGACCTGCCCATCGCGACGAACCGGAACGACGTGGACGGCGGCGGGATGGCATTCCCGTACGGCCATCCGGCCTGCTTCGTGTGCGGGACGTGCAAGCGCGAGCGGGTGCGGGCGCACGAGGCCGGCGAGCGCGTCGTCGTCTTCGTCGGCGACGGGGCGAGCGACCGCTACGCCGCCCACCACGCCGACGTCGTCTGGGCCAAGGACAGCCTGCTGCGCTGGGGCCGGGAGACCGGGCGCGACTTCCTGGAGTGGGAGCGCTTCGCCGAGATCGAGGCCTGGTTCCGGGCGGCGCTCGAGGACGGGCGGCTCCCGGCGACCGCGGCCGACCTGCCCGCCTGGCGGGCGACGCACCGGGCCCTGCGGCCCGACTTCATCTGCGGCCCGGAGGCATGGGGGCCCGGGCAGAGCGTGCCGCGATCGCTCGACGCGCAGACGCCGGCCCTCGAGCCGGACGCTGAGGCGCAGCCGGCCGCCCGACGCCCACCGCTGCCCGAGCCCGGAGATCCCTAGCGCGGTGCCGCGTCGGTCCGGACGCGGAAGATGATCGTCTGCCGGTAGACCTGGTCCGGCGCGAGCAGCACCGAGGTGAACCCGAGGTTGTTCACGGCGTCCGGGTAGCCCTGTGGTTCGAGGCAGAGGCCGGACCGCCGCGCGTAGTGCCGCCCAAGCTTGCCCTTCGTCGGGGACATCAGGTTGCCCGAGTAGAGCTGGATGCACGGCTGCGTGGTCCAGACCTCCACGGCGCGGCCGCTCACCGGCTCCTCGATGCGTGCCGCAAAGACAGGCTCGGGGCCCGACCCGGCAAGGACGAAGTTGTGGTCGTACCCGCGGGCCCCGGACGGCTCGAGCTCGGCGATCCGCTGGCCGATCCGGCTTGGCGACCGGAAGTCGAGCGCCGTGCCGGCGACCGGCTCGATCGAGCCGGTCGGGATCAGCTCTCCGTCCGTGGGGGTGTAGCGGTCGGCCGCCACCTCCAGCACGTGGTCCAGGATGGAGCCCGCGCCGGCGCCGGCCAGGTTCCAGTACGTGTGGTTCGTGAGGTTGAGGGGCGTCGTCCGGTCGGCCCGGGCCTCATACTCGATCCGGAGATCGTCCGTCTCGGTCATCGTGTACGTGACTGCCACCTCGACGCTTCCTGGGTAGCCCTCCTCGAGGTGCGGACTCACGCGGCGGAAGACCACCTGCGCCCCGGCATCCGACGCGCCGGGCGCCGCCGCCCAGTCCACGCGGTCGAAGCTGCGCTCCGGGCCGCCGTGCAGGTGGTGCCGCCCGTCGTTCGCGGCGAGGGCGACCGTCGCCCCGTCCAGCTGGAACCGCGCGTCGCGGATGCGGTTCGCGACCCGGCCGACGGTGCAGCCGAAGTAGAGGTTCGGCTGGGCGGCGTAGTCGCTTGCCTGGTCAAAGCCGAGGACGACGTCGGCGAACCGGCCCGCTCGATCGGGCGTGTACAGGGAGACCAGCCCCGCGCCCCAGCTGCTGAAGAGCGCGGAGACGCCGGACGGTGCGACAAGGAGGTACCTTCGGTCTCGCACCTCCCGCGACCCGCCGGGCACGGCGCCCGGGTCGTCGCCGAGCCGCGAATCAGCCACCATGGATCCGCCTCCATCGGGGCGCCCTGCGCACGTCACGACGCCGAATCGGCAGGCCGCCACCGACAGGACGGTATCCGGATCCGGGCGCGAACGCCAACCTGTTCCTCCGACGCTCGGCATGTGGTGCACCGACGAGGACCTCGACCGCATCGGCGGCGAGCTTCAGTGGTCCTCCGCTCACCTGGCCGTGGCCCCGAGGCCGTGGTCGCCTTCGCAGCGCCTGTCCACGCCCGCCGAGCTTCCCCCCGACTGACCCCAGCGCTCGAAGCGGGCGAACTCCTCGAACGGGACCCACCCCCGCTTCAGGGATGGCGAGCGGACGTCGGGCAGCGGCCGGCCGACGGGCATCACGCCGATCGGCACGAACTCCTGTGGGATTCCCAGCTCGGCCCGCAGCGCGGCGGGGTCGAAGGCGCCGGCGAAGCCCGAGGCCAGCCCCGCGTCGACCGCGGCGAGCATGATCACCATCATCGTCGCCCCGATGTCCACGAACCAGTAGGGGACCGGCCACTCGATCTCGCGGCCGTCCTCGTCCACCTTGTCGGGCTCCCGGTAGCGCCGGTGGTAGATCTCCTCGGAGACGCAGGGGACGAGCTGGGCGGCGCACTCGGAGATCCAGGGGCCCATCCCCAGGTCCGCGTAGCCGTCCTCGCCGCAGATCCGGGCAACCCGCCGCCGCGCTGCCGCATCGGTGACGACGACGAGGCGCTGGCCCTGGCTGAAGCCAGCCGACGGCGTCCGCTGGGCCAGCCGGGCGATCCCCTCGATCACCGCCGGGTCGACCCCGCCCTCCTCGAAGCGGCGGACGGCACGGCGCTTCATGACGGCCTGGCGGAACTCCATCGCTCGCTCCTTCGTCCCTTCGGGCCAGCCCTTCGGGGCCGCCGGACGCTCGCCGACCTGGCGGCTGGCGCCATCGCCCGCGATCCGGTAGCATCGGAAAAACCCCGGAGGACCCTGCCCGTGGCGAAGTATGTCTTTGTGACCGGAGGCGTGACCTCCTCTCTGGGAAAAGGCATCACCGCCGCCAGCATCGGACGCATCCTCAAGTCTCGTGGCCTCTCCGTCTCCGTCCTGAAGCTCGACCCCTACATCAACGTCGACCCCGGGACGATGTCGCCGTACCAGCACGGCGAGGTCTTCGTCACCGACGACGGCGCCGAGACCGACCTCGACCTCGGCCACTACGAGCGGTTCATCGACGAGAATCTCTCCCAGCTCTCCAACGTGACGACCGGCCGCATCTACCAGGCGGTCATCGCCAAGGAGCGCCGCGGCGACTACCTGGGCGGCACGGTCCAGGTCATCCCCCACATCACCAACGAGATCAAGGAGCGGATCCAGCGCGTCTCCCGGGACGGCGGCGCGGACGTCGTCATCGTCGAGGTGGGCGGCACGGTCGGCGACATCGAGAGCCTCCCCTTCCTGGAGGCGATCCGCCAGATGCGCAAGGACATCGGGCGCAACAACGTGGTCTACGTCCACGTGACGCTCCTGCCCGCGCTCCAGGCGACCGGCGAGCTGAAGACGAAGCCGACCCAGCACTCGGTCAAGGAGCTGCGCGGGATCGGCATCCAGCCAGACGTCATCGTCCTGCGCTCCGACCATCCGGTCTCCGACGAGATCCGCGAGAAGATCGCCCTCTTCACCGACGTCGCCTTCGAGGCGGTCATCCCGGCCGAGACGGCCGAGACGATCTACGAGTGCCCGATCCTCTTCGAGGAGGCCGGCCTCGGCGAGCTGCTCGTCCGCGACCTCGGGCTCGCCGCCGCCGTGGCCCCGCCCGACCTGGCGGCCTGGCGCGAGCTGGTGGAGCGGATCAAGCGCGCCAAGCCGGAGCTGGAGATCGCCCTCGTCGGCAAGTACATCGAGCTGCCCGACGCCTACCTCTCGGTCACGGAGTCGCTCAAGCACGCCGGCTGGGCCAACGGCGTCGACGTGAAGGTCCGTTGGGTGAGCTCGGAGACGCTGACGGAGGAGAGCCTCGAGGCCGAGCTGCGCGGCGCCCGCGGCGTCCTCGTTCCCGGCGGGTTCGGTCACCGCGGCATCGAGGGCAAGGTCCTCGCCGCGCGCTGGGCTCGCGAGCACCGCATCCCGTACCTCGGCCTCTGCCTGGGGCTGCAGTGCGCGGTCATCGAGCTGGCCCGCGACGCGACCGGCTCGCGGGACGTCAACTCGACCGAGTTCGACATGTTCACCGAGCACCCGGTCATCGACTTCATGCCCGACCAGCGTGACCTCGAGGACAAGGGCGGGACGATGCGCCTGGGGCTCTACCCGGCGCGGCTCGCGCCCGGCTCGAAGGCCCACGCGGTGTACGGCGACGAGGTGGTCTACGAGCGCCACCGCCACCGCTTCGAGGTGAACAACCGCTATCGCTCCCTGCTCGAAGGGGCCGGCATGATCCTCTCCGGGCAGTCACCGGACGGCCGCCTGGTGGAGATCGTGGAGCTGCGGGACCACCCCTGGTTCGTGGCCAGCCAGTTCCACCCGGAGTTCAAGAGCCGGCCGGAGCGGCCGCACCCGCTCTTCGACGGCTTCGTCGCCACCGCCGTGGCCCTGCGCGACGGGCGCGAGCCGGTCCTGCGGGCGCGAACGGGACGAACGCGGCAGGCGGAGTCGATGCCCGGGACGGCTTCTGCCGCCGACGCGCTCGAGCCAGAGGCCGAGCCCACCTGAGGCGCCGGTCCGCCTGGCGGCTGGGCAGGGCATCATGGTCCCGCCGGCCAGCGGCGCGGTTGATGGATCCGCTACCGTCATCGTCTCGCGGGCTCGAGAAGGGGGGGGCTCATGGCTAAGTCGGTTCGATGGCGTTGAGTCCGGCGATTCGGACCTCGTCGGTCGCCCGCGCAGCCGGTCGCCGGCCGCCGGCCCGTCGGACCTCCGCGCCCACGTCGCCCGTCGTCGACCACGTCCTCACCGTGCAGCGACAGGCCGGCAACCGCGCCGTCGCGTCGAGCATCGCCGCCCTCCAGCGCCGCAAGATCCGGGGGCACGTCGAGGTCGTGTCCGGCGAGGAGATCCTGGGCGCCGACGCGGTCGAGGCGATCCTCTTCGAGCGCGCCCGCGAGGAACGCCTGGGCGACCTCCCCTCGTCGGTTCGGGCTGCCGGCGAGCAGCTCCTGCGCTGCCTCCACGGGCGCACCGCAGACGGCGGCTACCTGCCGATCGACGAGCAGCTCTCGCTCTACGACACGGCGCGCGGTCCGCTGGAGGCGATGCTCGGCCGTGCCCTCGCGGCCTCCGGCGGTGACCTCCCGGCGGCTACGCGAGCTCGGCGCGGCCTCGTGGGCCTCCGCGACGCCCTGATCGCCGATCGGGCCCGCGGGCGGGCGGCCGAGGAGGCGAAGGCCGCCGAGCTGGTGGGGCCGCGCGAGAAGGCCGAGCGGATGAAGCTCGCCGAGCTCGCCCGCAAGACGCTCGACATCTATGTCACGGGCGAGGAGCTCCTCGACAAGTCGGACCTGGGACAGAGTGCCGACAAGGAGATGCGGGCGACCCGCATCTCCGCTCTCAAGGGCATCATCGCGCTCTGCGACACCGACGACTGGCCGTCGTACTCGAAGCTCGTCGACGAGGTCGACAAGCAGCTCGCCCGCACCGATCCCGATCGCATGCTCGGCGCCGGGGCGGCCGTCCTGGAGCAGGTCAAGAAGGCCGTCGAGTGGACGACGTCGTCGCTGACCCTCGTGGGGATGGCGATGCGGGCGGTTCTCATGGGTCGCGGGATGCTCGACGCCGCCGCGACCGTCGGCGCGGCCCTCGAGGGGCTGGAGAAGCTGTCGGGAGCGCTTGCCGCCATCGACGTCCTCCACGGGGCAATGGTCCTCCTCGACAGCAAGGCCAGTGGGTCGGAGAAGGTCGGCGCGGCGCTCGAGGTCATCTCCGGCGGCATCTCGATCACCGGGGCGGCTGCGACCGCGGTGGGCGCGGAGGGCGCGGCGGCTGCCGCTGCGGAGGCGTCGCCGTGGGCGATGGCGGTCACGATCAACTACAAGGCGTACAAGGCCCTCGCCGAGTACGCCTATGGCAACGTCGTCGGCGGGCTGTCGATGGTCGAGGTCTCCGAGGAGATGGAGGGTGCCGCGATCTCGACGAAGCGGGGCACGGTCCGGCCCGGTGGCCTCGACGACCTCGGCAAGGCGGTCACGGAGGCCCGGCTCCGGGTGGAGTCGCTGGAGCGCCAGCTCGGCGCCGCGGCGTCCGGTGAGGGCGGTGGCGTGCAGCGGGCGATGGGCGAGCAGGTGGCCCGGCTGCAGCGCGCCGTCTACGCTCTCCAGCGCCAGTGGTCCAACGCCCCCCTCGAGGCGGTCCGGGCGTACATGCCGGGCATGGACCTCGGGGCGCAGAACGCGATGGACCCGGCGGCCGAGCCGTGGATGGTCGTCGACGAGGCCCGCCGGTGGGAAGCTGCGCTCCAGGCCGCGTTCGCCCACAAGCAGGACATCGTGGAGGCCACGATGCACCAGACGATAGCCCACGGCTGACCTCCGTGGCGCGGGCTCCCCGCATACAATCGGCGGGCATCCCCGCCAGCCGCCAGGAGCCATTCCATGAAGCTCTTTCTCGACACCGCCGACATCGAGGAGATCCGGACCGGGGTCCGCTGGGGCGTCATCGACGGCGTCACCACCAATCCCAGCCTCTACGCCAAGGTCGGCGGCTCCTACGACGACGTCCTGCGCCAGATCTGCAAGCTCACCTCCGGGCCGGTGAGCGCGGAGGTCGTGGCCGACGACGTGGAGGGGATGCTGGCCGAGGGCCGCCACTTCGCCGCCCTCGCCCCCAACATCATCGTCAAGATCCCGATGTGCGAGAACGGCCTGGAGGCGATCAGCCGGCTGGCCGAGGAAGGGATCAAGACGAACTGCACCCTCATCTTCACCGCCAACCAGGGCCTCCTGGCGGCCAAGGCGGGCGCGTCGCTCCTCTCGCCGTTCGTCGGCCGCCTCGACGACATCAACGAGGAGGGGATGACCGTGATCCGCGAGCTGGCGGACATCATCAACCTCCACGAGTACGACGCTGAGGTCCTCGCGGCGTCGATCCGCCATCCCCGCCACGTGACGGAGGCGGCCCTGGCCGGCGCCCACGTCGTCACGCTGCCGTTCAAGGTCCTCCAGCAGATGGTCCACCACCCGCTCACGGACCGCGGCATCGAGCTGTTCAAGGCCGACTGGACGAAGGCCCGCAAGGCGGCCGCCGCGAAGGGGTAGCCGGAATGGCGGCCGCCGCGGGGCCAGCCTCGCGGGGCGGCCGCCGCGGGCCACCCCCCGGCCTCCGGCGTTGGGCCTGCGCTGAACGGGGATCCTGTGGGTGGCGGGGGTCGGGCCCACCCGCCCGCGCCCCCACTCGGGGCATCGCTCACACCCGGAGCCGGACCCGTTGACGCGACCCATGCGGCCCGCGTATGCTCCCGCCATCCCATCGCACCGCCGCCGCGGACCTGATTCCGCGCCCGTGCGACCCATCCCCTCGGCCCGCGTGCCGAGCCCCCTCTGCAGGTGACCCCACCTCCATGCCGAACGGACCCGATCCGCAGCGCATCCGCAACCGCCGCCCCCGTCGACGCCCGCAGGGCGCCCGTCCGCCCGGCATGCCCGACTACGACGAGCTGAACGGCGCCGGCGACGAAAGCCCCGAGATCGGGGCCGCCGAGCTGCGCGGCATGAGCGCCGCCGAGCTGCGCGCCACCGCGGCCGAGCTCGAGGTCGAGACGGGCGGCGTCGAGCGCCGCGACGACCTCGTCGACGCCATCCTGCAGCGCCAGTCGGAGCGGCTCGGCCAGGCCTACGCCACCGGCATCCTCGACGTCGTCGACGAGGGCTACGGGTTCCTCCGCCGCCACGGGCTCATGCCCGGTCCGGACGACGTCTACGTCAGCTCGAGCCAGGTGCGCCGCTTCGGCCTGCGCATCGGCGACCGGGTGGGCGGCACGGTCCGCGCCCCTCGCGAGGGCGAGAAGTACTGGGGCATGCTGCGCGTCGACACCGTCAACGGCGTCGACCCGGACACGGCGCGCCGCCGGCCGCACTTCGCCGACCTCACCCCGATCCACCCGATCGAGCTGCTCAACCTGGAGTCGGACCCCAAGAACCTGAGCCAGCGGCTCGTCAACATCGTCAACCCGATCGGCAAGGGCCAGCGGGCGCTCATCGTGAGCCCGCCGAAGGCCGGCAAGACGATGCTCCTCAAGAACATCGCCAACGGCATCACCGCCAACTACCCCGACATCCTCCTCATGGTCGCCCTCATCGGCGAGCGTCCGGAGGAGGTCACCGACATGCGCCGCAGCGTGAAGGGCGAGGTCATCTCCTCCACCTTCGACGAGCCGACCGAGAACCACACGCACGTCGCCGAGATGGCCCTCGAGATCGCCAAGCGGCAGGTCGAGACCGGCCGCGACGTCGTGATCCTGCTCGACTCCGTCACCCGCCTCGCGCGGGCCTACAACCTGGCCCTCCCGCCCTCCGGCCGGACCCTCTCGGGCGGCATCGATCCGATCGCCCTCTACCCGCCCAAGCGCTTCTTCGGGGCGGCCCGGAAGATCGAGGAGGGTGGCTCCCTGACGATCATCGCGACCTGCCTGGTCGATACCGGCTCCCGGATGGACGACGTCATCTACGAGGAGTTCAAGGGCACCGGCAACAGCGAGCTGATCCTCGACCGGAAGCTGGCCGAGAAGCGCATCTTCCCGGCCATCGACGTGCAGCGCTCGGGGACCCGCCGCGAGGAGCTCCTGCTCGAGGAGCCGGTCCTCAAGATGGTCTGGACGATGCGGCGGATGCTCTCGGCGGTCGGCACGAACGAGGGGATCGAGCTCCTCCTCAACCGCCTCGCCAAGACGGAGAACAACGCCCTCTTCCTGGCCTCGCTCCAGAAGAGCGCGGACGCGACGGCCGGCTAGGGGCCGCCCGGCAGCGGCCCTCGCCGGGGCCCAGGCAGGTCCAACGGCCCCCGTGTTCGGGCCGTTCGGCAGGGGTGGCCCGGCACGCGGTCCACGTTGCCGGATCTGCGACGCTCTGGTAACGTCGCTGCAACGCCCCATCGGGAAACGTCAACGCGCCGTATCGAGACCCCAGCTCCATACCGCGTCCACCGGACGGCTGCTCATCCCCAGCGTGGCAGTGCCGCGTTCACCGCCGTCCTCCCGGGAGACTGTATTGCTGAACGCGACGGTCGCCGCGCGCCGACTCCGGTCGCGCCTGCGTGGAGACGGCACCGACCCGGAGTCCCGGGTCGCAACCCCGCATCGCCCCGGCTTGGCCCTCGCCCGTCGCGCTGACGCCGCCCTTCGCGCCGCGTCGCGCGGACCGGCCGCCTCGCGCGGGACCGCCGCCTCGCCGGCCGCCCGGCCGTCCCGCACGCCGGCCGCCCTCCTGCGGCGGCTCGAGCGGCCCGAGCGGCTCGTGCCGGTCCTCGTCGCCTCCTTCCTCCTCGTCGCCTCCATCACCGCCGTCCCGGGCCTCGCCGGCCCCGCCACCGGGTCCACCTCGGGGGCCGGGGACGCGCCCCGCATCGTGGTGGGCGGCGACATCGGTCCCTACGCCGGCGGCGTCAGCGCCAACGACGGCACGGGCGCGATCGACGGCGTCGGCGGCGCCAACGACGGGGCCGGCACGACCGCCGACCCGGGGATCGGCCTCGACGAGACGGCCGGCCAGCTGGCCCTCGGCCAGGCGGAGACGTCACCCGTCCCGGAGGTCGCCGGCCAGTTCCTCGCCGACGGCACCCTGCTCAAGCCCGTCGTGGTCGACACCACCGTCGAGGACGGCCGGAGCCAGCTGCGGACCTACAAGGTCCGCTCCGGGGACACCCTGACGGGGATCGCCAGCCGCACCGGCGTCTCGATGATGACGCTGTGGTGGGCCAACAAGCTCACCTCGAAGGACGACCTCAAGATCGGGCAGGTCCTGGTGATCCCGCCGGTCGACGGGCTGGTCGTGACCGTCAAGGCCGGCGATACGCTCGACTCCGTGGCCGCCGCGGCCCACGTCGAGGCCGCCGACATCGTCTCCACGAACGCCCTCACGGACGAGACGCTCGTCATCGGCCAGGTCCTCATCCTGCCGGGCGCCCGGGGCAAGGCCATCCCGACCCCGAAGCCCACGAGGCGGCCGTCGGTGAACGTGGCCACCGTCAGCCGGCCGACCTCCGGCTCGCGCTCCACCGGCCGCGCTCCCGCCCAGTACACCGGCGGCGCCTTCGCCTGGCCGGTCGCCGGAGGCTACATCAGCCAGTACTACCACTACGGCCACCCCGCCCTCGACATCGCCGCCGACTACGGCACCGCCGTCCGGGCGGCCGCCTCCGGCACGGTGATCTTCTCCGGCTGGAAGAACAACGGTGGCGGCTACCAGGTCTGGATCTCCCACGGCGACGACCTCTACACGACGTACAACCATATGTCGGCGCTCGCCGTCTCCTATGGCGACCGCGTGGGCCGCGGCGACTTCATCGGCCGCGTCGGGGCCACCGGCTGGGCCACTGGCCCACATCTCCACTTCGAGGTCTGGCGCGGCGAGGTCTGGGGCGGGGGCTCGCGCGTCAACCCGCTGGCCTACCTCTAGCCGGTCCCGATCGCCCACGCCCCGGCCGGCCTCGGCCCGGGCCCGTGCGACAATCGCCCCGATGTTCCTCGACCGCGTCAAGATCTGGGTCCGTGCCGGCGACGGCGGCGACGGGGCCGCGACCTTCCGCCGGGAGGCCCACGTCCCGCGGGGCGGCCCGGACGGCGGCGACGGCGGCCGGGGCGGGAGCGTCGTCCTGCAGGTCGATCCGGGCCTGACGACCCTCCTCGACTTCCGCTACAAGCACCACTTCCGGGCCGAGCCGGGTGGCAAGGGCACCGGAGCGAAGCGACACGGCAAGGCCGGCGAGGACCTCGTCCTCCTCGTGCCGCCCGGCACCGGGATCCTCGACGATGGCACGGGCGGGCTGCTGGCCGACCTCGTCGCCACCGGCCAGGAGGCCACGATCGCCCGCGGCGGCCGTGGCGGGCTCGGCAACGTCCACTTCGCGACGGCCACCCATCGCACGCCCCGCCACGCCCAGAAGGGCGAGCCCGGCGAGGAGCGCTGGCTGCGGCTGGAGCTGCGCCTCATCGCCGACGTCGGCCTCGTGGGCCTGCCGAACGCTGGCAAGTCGACCCTCCTCGCCGCCCTGACGGCAGCCCGGCCGAAGATCGCTCCGTACCCCTTCACCACGCTGGAGCCGAACCTCGGGGTCATGGACCTCGGCGACGCGGAGGACCGTCGTCCCACGATCGCGGACGTGCCCGGGCTCATCGAGGGGGCATCCGGGGGTGCGGGCCTGGGGCACGCCTTCCTGCGTCACGTGGAGCGGACGAGGATCCTCGTCCACCTCGTCGACGGCGCAGCGCGCGACCCGGAATGGGACCATGGCGTCATCCGCGAGGAGCTGCGCCTGCACGATCCGGCACTCCTGGAGAAGCCGCTCGTCGTCGCCTTCAACAAGATCGACCTGCCGGCCGCGCGCGAGGCCTGGCCGGCCTTCGCCCGGGCGCGCCGCCAGGACGGCCTCGCCTGCGTGGCCACCTCCGCCGACACGGGAGAGGGGCTCGACGCGCTCCGCGACCTGCTGGCCGGCCTGCTGCCCGACGCCGCCGGCCTCGCCGCCGAGCCGGAGCCGTCGGGCGTGGTGGTCCACCGCCTCGAGGCCGCCGGGGACGGGTTCACCCTCGAGCGCGACGGCGACGCCTACCGCGTCAAGGGGAAGCGGATCGAGCGGATCGCGGCCCAGACCAACTTCGACGTCGAGGAGTCGGCCGATCGCTTCCAGCGCGACCTCCTGCGGCTCGGCATCGACGGTGCCCTCCGCCGCGCGGGCGTGCAGGCGGGCGACACCGTCCGCATCGGCCAGGTGGCCTTCGAGTGGGGTGCCGAGGCCTGGGAGGACGAGGCGTGACGGGTGCCTCCGCGCCCGCGAGCGCCCGGCCGATCGGGGTCCTCGGCGGGACGTTCGACCCGCCCCACCTGGCCCACCTGGCCATCGCCGAGGAGGCTCGCGAGGTCCTCGGGCTGCGGCGGGTCCTCTTCGTCCCCGCCGGCGACCCCTGGCAGAAGGCCGACCGGGCGGTGTCGCCGGGCCATCTCCGCTTCGCGATGGTGGAGCGGGCGATCGCCACGAACCCTGCCTTCGCCGTCGACGCACGGGAGGTGGAGCGGCCGGGCCCCAGCTACACCGTCGATACGCTGGCCGGTCTCCTGGCCGACGGCCTTCCGCCCGACCCCTGGTTCATCCTCTCGTCGGAGGCCCTCGAAGGCTTCGCCACGTGGCGCGATCCGGAGCGGATCCTCACCCTGGCCCGGCTCTGCGTCGTCCCCCGCGGCGCGGCGCCGGGGGCGGCGGTGGCCGTCTTCCGCGAGCGGTTCCCGGCGGCGGCCGGCCGCCTTGCCATCCTCGACAACCCACGGCTGGCCATCTCGTCGACCGACATCCGGGCCCGGATCCGGGCTGGGCGATCCATCCGCTACCTGGTCCCGGACGGGGTGGCGGAGCTGATCCGGGAGTACGCTCTCTATACTGCCGACCCGGCGCTCGCCCCGGAATCGGCCAACGCCTGAGGAGGCTCATGTCGTTCGATCCCGCCCCCGACCCGCAGGCCCCCGTCGCCGCCGACCCCGACGCGCTCGCCGCCGAGGTCGCGACCGCGCCCCGCGCCGGATTGCCCGCCCGCACGACGCCGCCCCCGGCCAGCGATCGGGCGTCGCTCGACCTCGCCCGCCGGATCGTCGAGCTGGCCGAGGACAAGAAGGCCGCCGACATCGTCCTGCTCGAGGTCGCGCCGCTCACCACGGTCGCCGACTACCTGGTCCTCTGCTCCGGCGGCTCCGAGCGCCAGCTCGACGCCATCGCCGACGGGATCACGGAGGGGCTCAAGGCCGAAGGGACGCGGATCCTCGCCCGCGAGGGCGTCGCCGTCTCCCATTGGGTCCTCCTCGACGTCGGGGCCGTGGTGGTCCACGTCTTCGCCCCTCCCGAGCGCGAGTACTACGCCCTGGAGCGGCTCTGGGCCGAGGCGAAGACGGTCCTGCGGGTCCAGTAGCCCGGTCGGCGGGGTGGGGTGGGGGACGACCGCCGCCGCCCCACGGTACCAGCGACCCATCGCCCCCCGCCGGGTCCGCCTCGACAATCCCGCACAGGAGGCCGCGCTCGTCGGCCCCGTGTCGAGGTCCTGGGATACCCCGATGGCGACCCTTCGCGACCGATGCCCCGAGTGTGGCCGCCGCCTCGTCGTCTCGCGCTTCGACGCGACGTTTCGGCAGCCCGACCACGGTGAGCGCCTCTGCTTCGCGATCCCCGGCGGCCTCTGCGAGGACTGCCACCAGCTCTACATCGATCCGGAGCTGATCGAGATCCTGCAGCTCGGCCGGGCCCGCTGCATCTTCGCGATCGAGTCGGACCTCGTGCTCCAGGAGCAGGCCTGGTCCAGCGCCGACTGACGACGCGCCGCGGGCGACCGACTGGCCATCGCGATCGCGCGGTCGCTCCTCAGGTCCTGGCGACGCGCTCCGCGAGCCACAGCGAGAAGGCGAGGCGTCGTCGCCGCGCGTCCGTGGATCGCTCGCCCTTGAGCGCCGTGTCGAGGTCGAGGAGCCCTTCGAGGGCCCCGACGAGCTCGTCCTGGCGCCACGCGGTGCCCTGCTCCCACAGCTTCCTGGCCGGGAACTCCTTGAGCTTGAGGGCCCGCGCCGTGGCCTGGATCGTCTCGCCCCGCTCGCGGTGATCGGCCACCAGGAGGAGCTCCCGGACTCGCCGGTGGACGACCGCGACGAGGACGGGCTCCGGGACCGTCTCGAGGAGGCGATCGAGGAGCGCGGCCGCTTCGCGGGCGCGGCGGGAGCCGACGGCGTCGAGGAACGCCCAGGTCGACCCGGGGACGGCGTCCGCCACGAGGGCGTCCACGTCCTCGGCCCGGACCGGAGCGTCGAGGCGGTAGACGGCGAGCTTCTCGAGCTCGGCGACGGCGAGGCGGCCCTGCCGCCGCCGGTCGACGTCGCCCTCGCGCACGAACGCCCCGACCTTGCGAGCGAGGGCCTCCGCGGCACCGCGCTCCAGGCGCACCTCGCGCTCGGCGGCGCGCTCCTCGATCCAGCGAGCCATCCCTCCCTCGCGCGGGGCGGCGACCTGGCGCACCTCGCCCCCGGCGTCGGCGACCGCGACGGCGAGGTCCTCGAGCGACTTCAGGCGGCGGGCCGTGCCGTCGACGGGCTCGACGAAGGCGAGGGCGTTGCCGGGGGCGAGGGTCGCCACCGCGGCCAGCAGGGCTTCGCGGTCGGCCCTGGTCCGGACGAGCGGCCCCGGATCCTCGACGATGACGAGGGTGCCGCCGCCGAAGAGGGTCGCCGTGGCCACCCGCTCGGCGATGTCCGCGGCACGGGCGGTGGCGCCGTTCGTCCGCCAGGTGAGGGGCGGCTCGCCGCCCGGCCCGGCGGCACGGCGGCCGAGGGCGATCGCGGCGGCCTCGAGGCCGTGCTCGTCATCTCCCCAGTAGTAGCCGAGGGCCGGGCCGGTCACGCGGCGGCCTCCGCGGCACCGGCGGCGCGGCGGGCTGCGCGGAAGGCGGCCCCCGTCCAGGCCAGGCGCCGGACGTCCGCAGCCTCGAGGCCGGCACGGCGACAGGCCTCCCGCTCCAGGCGATCCGCCCGGGCCCGGGCGACCGCGTCGGCCTCATCGCTCCAGCCTCCCGGATAGCGGCGGCGCCAGCCGGCGAAGCGGGAGGCCATCGAATTCGCGACGCTGCCCGGCCCGCTTGTCGGCGTAGGCGACGAGGAGCTCCTCGAGCGTCGCCGCTTCGAGCCAAGCGTCGGCGTCGCCGTCGACGAGGCGCGTCGCCGTGTGCGCCGACACGGCAGGCCCGAGCTCGGCGTGCCCCTGGGCGGCCAGCCAGGCGGCCGAACCCTGCCCGTGGGGGAGGGTCGCGGCCGCGTCGCCCGCCGGAAGCGACTTGTCCACGTCGTGGAGGAGGGCGGCCGCCTCCACGAGGTGCCGGTCGACGCGCTCGCCGCGCGCCGCGGCCCGGGCCGCCAGGTACGCCGCGACCTCCGCGACGGCGCGCGCATGGCGCAGGTGCCAGGCGGGCGGATCGAGGGAGAGCAGGAGGGCGGCGGCGGCCCGGCGCGAGGGGACGGACATCCCATCGATGATACGGGACGGCGCCTGACGCCCCGGCGGGGGTCGGCGCGGGGGCTCGGGCGCCCGATCCTGCCGTGACGGCGCCCGATTCGGCCGCACGGGCACCCGCCGCGGCCGCGCCGGCCGGCGCCCCGCCCGGACGTTCCGTGCGGACCTCCAGGCCGTCCGCTTCGAGGGCGACGTCGATCGTCCCCACGAGGTCGGTCCGCAGGACCGTGGCGCCGGCCGCCTCGAGCCGGGCCAGCACCTCCGCCGCGGGATGCCCGTAGTCGTTGTCTGCCCCGACCGAGATCGCGGCGACTCGCGGCCGGAGCGCCGCGACGAGCTCGTCCGTGGTCGAGGTCCGGCTCCCATGGTGGCCGGCCTTGAGGAGGTCCACCCGCGGCAGGCCGCGGGCCACGAGCTCGCGCTCCACGTCCGCCTCGGCGTCGCCGGTCAGGAGGAAGCGTCGCCCTTCGAATGCACCGAGGAGCACGATCGAGCTGTCGTTCACGACGCTCCCGTCGTCTGACGGCTCGGCCGGGACGCTGGCCGGCGTCGGCCACAGCACGTCGAAGGCGACCCCGTCGAGGGACAAGCTGCTGCCCGCGCCGAGATGGGCGGCGACCATGCCGTGGGCTGCCAGGGCGGCGACGAAGGCCTGGTAGCCCGGGCCGAGGCCGGGCATCCCGGGCTCGGCCACCCGCCCCACCCGGTAGCGGTCGAGGAGGAGCGGGAGCCCCGCGACGTGGTCCTCGTGCGGATGGGTGAGGACGACGAGGTCGATGCGGCGATCCCAGGGCGGCAGCCGGCCGTCGAGCGCGACGAGCAGCCGGTCGGGATCGGGGCCGCCGTCGACGAGCATCCGCCCGCCGCTCGGGCCGGTGACGAGGATCGCGTCCCCCTGCCCGACGTCGAGGACGATGACGTGGACCCGGCCGTCGGGGCGCGTCGCGGCGGCGAGCACGACGATCGCGACCGCCAGCCCGGCCAGGATGGCGGCCACCCGGAGCAGGCGGGGCGAGCGGCGGTCGGGCGGCCGCCCCCGTTGCCGACCGGCGCCGGGTTCCGGAGGGCGCGGCGAGGCCAGCGCCGCGATCGCCGCGGCCGCCCTCCGTCGCAGGCGGACGACGAGGGAGGCCAGGACGACGACGCCCGCCGCCACGGCGCCCGCGGGCGGGTCCAGCGCCAGGTTGGCGAAGGGCAGCGTGGCTGCCGTGCGGACGAGGGCGACCAGGATCCCGAGCACGATCGCTCCGGGCAACCCGGCAAGGGAGGCGACGAGGAGGGGCCCGCCCAGGGCCGCCACCGCACCGCCGGCGAGCGCGAGAGCGCCGGCCGCCATCGCCAGAGGGACGAGCGGCACGACGGCGAGGTTGAGGAGCGGCGACAGGGGCGCGAGTCGCCCGAAGGAGAGGAGGACGATCGGGAGGGTCGCCGCCTGGGCAGCCAGGGAGACCCCGAGGCCCTCGCGGACCCAGGCGGGGAGGCGGCCAGCCCGACGCGCGAGGAGCGCCGTGAGCGGCCCCGACCAGGCGATGAGGCCAGCGGTGGCGGCGGCCGAGAGCTGGAGCCCGACGTCATTCGCCGTCGACGGCGCGGCGACCACGAGGCAGGCGATGGCCCACCCGAGCGCGGCCGCAGCCGTGCCGGGTCGCCCCGTCTCGCGGGCGAGGAGGGCGACCCCGGCCATCGCCGCCGCCCGGACGACCGACGCGGAGGCGCCGGCCAGGATGGTGTAGGCGCCGATCGCGATGACGATGGCGCCCGACCGGGTCCGGCGGGCGCGTCCCGCGAGAAGGGCCCCGACGAGGCCCGCCACGAGGGCGATGTTCCAGCCGGAGATGGCGACGACGTGCGAGAGGCCCGTCGTCGTGAAGGCCGCCGCGAGGTCACGATCGACGCGATCGCGCAGCCCGATGAGGATCCCGGCCGCGAGCCCGGCCGCCGGCTCGGGGAGGGCGATCGTGAGGGCGTCCCCCGCCGCCCGGCGCGTCCGCTCGAGCAGGCTCGCCGCGTCGCCGGCGCGGCCCACCCGCTGCAGCGTGCGCGTCCGCAGGGTCCCCGCGACGCCGGTCCGCCGAAGGAAGTCGCCGTAGCCGCCGTCGGGCGGCGCCGCCGGCGTGCCGTCGACGCGGACGAGATCGCCGGGCTCCACGGCCGGATAGCGCGGGGCGCTCACGGCGAGCAGCACCCCCGACGGGCCGTCGAGGGCCAGGGTGAGCCGCTGGGTGCCCACGGCGGGCGTCCCGACCGCCACCACGCGTCCGGTCCAGGGTCCCACCCCGGCCGGCAGGTCGTCGGCCGGGGTGGGACCGCCGCCGGGAAGCAGGAGGCGTGCCAGCACCAACCCGGCCCCCGCCAGGACCGCGGCGGCCCCGCGCCACGGGGACCGACCGCCGAGGAGTCCCGCCGCGACCGCCCCGCCCGCGGTGACGGCGGTGGCCCCGGCCAGCGCCCCCGTCGGCAGCCCGGCCGCGCTCGCGACGAGGGCGGCGACGATGGCCCCGGTCCCGACCCGGGCCCCGGTCGGGATCACGTCCCGACGGTGACGAGGCTCTCGAGCTTCCCGAAGGTCGCCTCGCCGACGACCCCGCGGCTGCGCAGCTCCTGGACCGCCGCGAAGGGCTTCTCCTCCCTGGCCGCGATGATCTTGGCGGCGGTCGCCGGCCCGATGCCGGGCAGCGTGTCCAGCTCGTCGGCAGAGGCCGTGTTGACGTTGACCAGGCCGCCCGAGCCGCCGCTCGACGTCGCTGCCGGCGCGCGCCCGAGACCCGCCGTCGGAGTGCTACCCCCGGCTGGCGGATCGTCGCGCGAGGCGACCCGGACCTGCTCGCCGTCGTGCACGGGAGCGGCGAGGTTGAGGCGGCTCGCTGCGTCGGCGTCGACACGCGGGCCGTAGCCGCCCGCGGCGGCGATGGCGTCGACCACGCGGGAGCCCTCGGGCAGGCGGTAGACGCCGGGCCGGCGGACGGCCCCGGCGACGTCGACGACGAGGAGCGGCGCGCTCGCCGCGGGCGAGCTCGACACCGGCGAGCCGCTCGACAGCAGCTGGCCGGCCGCCGCGCCCGGAGCGCCATCGCCGGGGAGCATGAGGGGTGCGCGCGCAGCGGCCCACGGCGCGCGGACGGCAGGCGGCGCCGCGGCCTCCGACGGGCGCGGAGGCAACGGCGGGGCGGTCTCGGCAGCATCCTCCAGGACGCGCCAGGGGTAGGGGCCTTCCACGCTCGACTCCCCGGCGGGCGTGCGGGCGGGACGAAGGACGCCCGGCGCATCGGGGGCACAACCGAGGCGGCGGGCGTCGAGCGGAGACTAGCGATCCCCGCTTACCCGCGACTTACCAGACCGGCGTTGGCGACTCGAGCGCCATGCGACGCGTCGGGTGTCCGGGGGCCTTCGGCTTCTGTCCCTCAGCGCTCTGGTGGGGCACCGCACGCGACCTGGGTCGACTGCCACTCTCCAGGCGTCCGGGAAGGAGCTGGAATCGTCGGACCCGCCGCCGGCGAGTGGCAGGGCACCGACGACCGAGTATCGTCGCCTGGACCAGGTTGGCCGCGTTGAAGGACGATACCGGTGTCCGTCCGTTCGAAGGGGCGCGGGTGACAGATCCGTTCGCCGCGTCCCCGACGGGGGGCGGTTCGGGTTCGTTCCCGGGGCGCTGTCGGTGGGCAGGCCGACCGTAGGGGACACAGGAGCGCAGCGTGAGCAGAGGCAGGCCATGACCACACTCGAGAACCGGCCGAACACCGCACTCCTCGTCATCGACGTGCAGAACGGCGTCGTCGAGGGGGCTCACGAGCGCGACGCGGTCGTCGCGAACGTCGGCAGCCTCGTCGAGAAGGCGCGGCGGGAAGCGGGTCCCCGTCGTCTGGGTCCAGCACTCCGACGAGCAGCTTGCGAGGGGGAGCGACGACTGGCGGATCGTCCCCGAGCTGACTCCGGGCGACGCCGAGCCGCTCGTCGAGAAGAACTACGGCGACTCCTTCGAGGACACCACCCTCGAGACCGTGCTGTCGGGCCTCGGAGTCGGGCGACTCGTCGTCGTCGGCGCACAGACCGATGCGTGCATCCGCTCGACGCTCCACGGCGCGTTCGTCAGGGGGTACGACGCGACCCTTGTCAGCGACGCCCACACGACGGAGGACCAGACGGCATGGGGGGCGCCGCCGCCCGACCAGGTCATCGCGCACACGAACCTGTACTGGACCTACCAGACGGCGCCGGGGCGGACGGCCGGGACGGTCGAGACCAAGGATGTCGACTTCGGCGGCACGTCCTGAAGCCCGGGCGACGCGGACGGGAACGCCTCGGGACGGCACCGGGTCCAGGTCGTCGGGCCAGGTGAGCGGTGTCCTCAGGGCGGATGGCCGTCGCCGCCGGTCGACCGGGTTCGCCAGCCTGCCGAACGCCTGGGTCGCCGGATGCCGGCGTCGCAGGAGGCTCCTACACGTCGCGGAGGATGCGATCCGCGCCGAGGTCGATGGCCACGCCTCCGTCGAGCCGGCGGGCGAACCGGGCGCCGGCCACGCTCACGGTGGCGACGAGGCGGGCCATGCCGGCCCGCACCCGTCCGGCGCCGGACCCGCCCCCGACCTCCGGCCGCCGGCTCGACTCGTCCTGGAGCCGCCAGCGGCGCTCGCGATCCGCATCGGCGCGGAGCGCCTCCATGCGCATCTGGTGGATCACGTAGTGGTGCTGCCACATCGATCGGTCCTCCGGGGATCAGCGACGATGGTCGTCGCGAAGCGGGTCGCGGCTGTCTGTGCCGCCGAGGGCGGCCATGAGGGCGAAGGCGGCGAGGCCCAGGATGGGCATCAGGAGCCAGGCGAGCTCGGTCATCACGGGTGGTCCCCCTGCGTTGCCGCCGCCCGTGCTAACCGGTTCGACGACCTGATCTGGTTACCGCATGGTACCCTCTTGCACGTAACCCGTCAAGCCCTTAGAGTGGTTATTCATGACAGCGCGCGAGCTCCGGGACCACCGCCACGAGGCGACCCTGGAGGACACTTTCGACTTCCTCAACACGGACGAGCTCGACGGCAACGGCCACCGCGTCGAGCACGTCCTCGCCCTCTCCGACGCGACGGGCTGGCTCGTCGAGCGCGGCCTCCTCTACCGCGACGAGGCCCGGCCGCTCGACGGCGTCGGCCCGAATCGCGCCGGGCAGCTCCTCGAGCACGTCCTCGCGGCCCGCGCCGGCTTGCGCGAGGTCGTGGAGGCGCTCGTCGCGGTTCGGCCGGCCGACCCGCGGGCGCTGGCGACGGTGAACGCGCTCCTCCGATCCCGGACGGCCGTCGAGCTCCGCGACTCCGCGTCGACCCTCGCCGTCGGCCACGTCCACGTCGGCGCTCCGCTCGACGACGCCCTCTCCGCGCTCGCCTGGCCTCTCGTCGCGACGGTCGACGGCGGCGATGCCGCGCGGCTCCGCATCTGCGCCAACGACGGCTGCCGCTGGGTCTTCCGCGACGGCTCGCGGACGGGGCGGCGTCGCTGGTGCAGCATGGCCAGCTGCGGGAACCGGGCCAAGGCGGCCCGCCACCGCGCCCGCCACCGCGCCCGCGCCCGCGCGGCCCCCGCGCCGGAGACCACCCCGCCACCCCGGCCGGATCCCGGGGCCGGGGTCGTGACACGCGCCTGACGGTCAGGCCGGCAGGCGCTCCCAGGGAACCCAGCGCGAGCCGTCCCACCAGCGATGCCAGGTCGCCCCGTCGAGCCCGCGGGCGACGACGTCGAGCCGGTCGGCGCCCCAGGTGGAGCAGGCTGGCGCCGAGGCCGGGTCGAGCCGCCCGCCCAGCGATTCCCACGGATGCCAGCTGGCCCCATCCCAGTAGCGGTTCCAGAGCTCACCGTCGGGGAAGATGGCGAACACCTCCGCCCGGTCGACCGCCCAGGAGACCGCCGTCGGCGCCGAGGCCAGCGTGCCGCCGAGGTCCTCGTCCACGACGAGCGCGCCGCCCACCCACGCCCGGTGACGCAGCGTCGCCTTCCCCGTGGCCTCCAGCAGATCCCACCGCCCGGCGGCCCACGAGAACGCCGTCGGCCCCCTCCCGCCCATCAGCCCATCCTCTCCAGCATCGGCTTCACCTCGGTCGCCAGGCGGGTCATCGTTTCCTCGTCGTAGGTCGCCGGGACGCCGGCGACGAGGTGCCGGTACCCGATCTCGAGGTAGGGGGCCAGCATCTCCGCGACGTCCTCCGGCGTCCCCACCGGCTGGTCCTCCCAGGGCCGAGCGACCCGGTTGCGCTCGAAGGCCGCGCGGAACAGGCGCTCGGCCTCGGCCCGGTCGTCGCGGATGAAGACCGTCCCGATGCCGGTCGTTCGCTCGATCTCGGCCGGGTCGCGGCCCACCGCCGCGCAGTGCTCCAGGAGGATCGCCTCCTTGCGCTTGACCGTCTCCACGCCGCCGCCGATGTTGCACATGTCGGCGTATCGGGCGACGAGCTTGAGGGTGACGCGCTCCCCGCTGCCGCCGATGCAGATGGGGAGACGCCGCTGGACCGGCGGCGGGAGGTTGCGGACGTGGCGCGACGCGTAGTGCGGGCCCGCCGCCGTCGGCTCCGTGCCGTCGAGCATCCCGCGCATGATCGGGAGCGCCTCGCCGAGCCAGCGCAGCCGCTCCGGGAAGCCGGACCCGAAGTCGATCCCGAAGGCGGCGTGCTCCTCCTCGAACCAGGCACCCCCGACGCCGAGGATCGCCCGCCCGCCGCTGACGTGGTCGAGGGTGGTCGCCATCTTGGCCACCAGGGCCGGGTTGCGGAACGTGTTGGCGCCGACCATGAGCCCGATCCGCACCCGCTCGGTCGCCTGGGCCCAGGCGGCCAGGGTCAGCCAGCCCTCGAAGATGGGGCCGTTCGAATCGCCGACGATCGGATAGAGGTGGTCCCAGGTCCAGAGCGTCGAATAACCCGAGCTGATCGGCCCGGATCCCCGCCTGGAGGAGCGACGGCCAGTCCGTGTACTGGTTCCAGCACAGGGCGCCGATCTTGACTTCGCTCAACTCACGCTCCGTCTGATCGGGAAGGTCGACCGGGATGGAAAGGCAACGTGTCCACGGCGCGTGGGCGCAATTCACTCTTGCCTGACGATGTCGACCGAGATCTCCACCGCCGGAGTCGTTCCCCTGTTCTCGAGCCAGTGGGTCGTGTCCCGATCCTCGGGCCAGCCCACTCCCGGCCCATAGTCCGTGGCGACCCCGTTTCGATGGTCAGTGATCGTTCCCTGCAGGATATAGACGGTGCCCGGTCTGCCTCTGTGGTCGTGGATCGGGCCGAAGACGCCTCCAGGCTCGATGGTCACCATGCGCATTCGAAGTTGGCGCCCTGCCATGCCCTCGATCTCAGGGCCAAGGTCAACCGCCGCAAGCACCTCCACCGCGACACCTCTCGTCTCAGGTGCCCCCTGTTCGTTGCCCATTCTGCTCCCCTCTCTGTACGTCCAGGTCTATCGAGGATCGGGCGGCGCTGCAGACGGGCCAGACGTCGTGACCGAGGCGATACGCGGCCATCCCGGATTCGCTCCCGCGTCGTCGAACGCGCGCCGCGCAGCTTCAATCGAGTAGCCGCGACCTCACGTCCACAGGGTCGAGTAACCCAACTGGTCGGCGCGGATACCCGCGTTGAGGAGGCTGGGCCAGTCCGTGTACTGGCTCCAACAGAGGACCCGATCTTGATCACATTCGGTCTGACCACTCCGAGCTTGACCTCATGCTGCTGTCTCAGCGACGGATCGGCACGGCCGCTGGGCCGGTACCGCCTCAGCCGAGGACATCGCGCCGGCATTCACTGGCGAGAAGCCGCGTCACTGCGTGTGGCTGCCGCGAAAGCACGCCTCGACATCGGTGCCATCTTCGCCGTCTTGAACACAACTTCCAACGCGAGGCGAACCGCAACACCCGGGTCGATTGCCTGCTGAACCTGTTTCAAAGCGTCGCCCAGAGCGACTGAGCAAGGGAGGTGTCGATGCGACTCCGGCAGCCGGATCTCTGCGGACGCGGCCTCGACAGCCGGGCGTAGCTCGAACGCGACCTGCAAGGGGACCACCACCGGACGGTGTTCCTCGGGAACGCTGAGTGGAACCGCTCCCCAAGGAGTCGAGCCCACTCCCGAGGCGACGCCACGATACAGATCGTCGAGGCTCCCGATAGCGGTCAGAGGCACCGTGGCTGGAACCAGCTCCCGAAGCAGGATGCCAACAATGCTGTCGGGCGGCACGGCAGACAGATCGCTGGTATCGCCGCTGAGCACGCGGTTGACCTCATCTCCGAAGACAGCTGAGCCTGGCGCTATGTCGGTCGTCTCGATGTTAAACCCCGAGGCGATGAGCGCGGCCTCACCGGTTAGTGATGCGATCACGGTGATGTAGTCCTCGACGCGAACACGTCTCGACGCCGGCTCTTGAATGCGAACGAGGGATGCGGTGGCTATTCGAGCCGCAGCTCGGCGGACCGCAGGGTCGCTCGCGTTGGGCCCGCCCTTGCCGCCCAACCTCACCACGAGTTGCGACCACCTCGGCGGTGGTCCCACCGCCACAGCGACTCGAAGCCGAGACGATCGGCCCGGACGCGCGCCTCGCGGAGCACCGGCCAGTCGGTGTACTGGTTCCGGCGGAGCGCACCGAGCTTCACCTGGGTCATCGCGTCCTCCTGGCTCGCGGGGCGGCGTCGATCCCGAGCGTACGCCATCGGCGGACACCTGGCCCCCGGATGGGGGAGAACCGGCCCTCCGTCCCGCGGCGCCGGGCGTGGCACTCTGCTCGCGTCACCCCGTCACTCCCGTCACCACGGCGCGGCACCAGCCCCGCGCCAGCCCGACGCAGACCGGAGCTCGATCCCGTGCCCGACTTCGCCCCCGCCTCTGTACCGCTGACCGCCCCCGGCTCCGCCCGGGCCACGCGCGACCGCACGGCCGATGTCCTCGGCGTCACGCGCAACCCTCTCGAGAGCTTCTTCGCCCCGGCGTCGGTGGCCGTCATCGGCGCCACCGAGAAGGTCGGGAGCGTCGGGCGGACCGTCTTCTGGAACCTGATCAGCAGCCCCTTCGGCGGGACCGTCTACCCGGTCAACAAAGGGCGGGCGAGCATCCTGGGCGTGCGTGCCTACCCGAACCTCGCAGCGCTGCCGGAGGTCCCGGAGCTCGTCGTGATCGTCACCCCGGCGACCACGATCCCGGCGACCGTCGAGGAGTGCGCCGCGGCCGGCGTCAAGACCGTGGTGATCATCTCGGCCGGCTTCAAGGAGATCGGCCCCGAGGGCGCCGAGCTCGAGCGCCAGATCCTGGCGACGGCCCGGGCCAACGGGATGCGGATCATCGGGCCCAACTGCCTCGGCGTGATGCGCCCCACGACGGGCCTCAATGCCACCTTCGCGGCCGGGATCTCCGCGCCGGGGAACGTGGGCTTCGTGAGCCAGAGTGGCGCCCTGCTGACCGCGGTCCTCGACTGGAGCGCCAAGGAGAAGGTCGGCTTCAGCGCGGTCGTCTCGCTCGGCTCCATGCTCGACGTCGGCTGGGGCGACGTCATCACCTACTTCGGCAACGACGCCGCGACGCAGAGCATCGTCATCTACATGGAGACGATCGGTGACGCCCGGGCCTTCCTGTCGGCGGCCCGCGAGGTCGCCCTGACCAAGCCGATCATCGTCATCAAGCCGGGCCGGACGGCCCAGGCGGCCAAGGCCGCCGCCTCGCACACGGGCTCCCTCACCGGCTCCGACGAGGTCCTTGCCGCGGCGTTCCGGCGGGTCGGCGTCCTCCGCGTCGACGAGATCTCCGAGATCTTCGACGTCCTCGAGGTGCTGGCCAAGCAGCCGCGCCCCAGCGGCAACCGCCTCACGATCGTCACCAACGCCGGCGGACCCGGCGTCCTCGCGACCGACGCCCTCATCACCGGCGGCGGCGAGGTCAGCGAGATCTCGCCGGCCACGATGGAGGAGCTCAACTCGTTCCTCCCGGGCCCGTGGAGCCACAACAACCCGATCGACATCATCGGCGACGCGACACCGGAGCGGTACGCCAGGGCCCTCGAGGTGGCGGCCGGCGACGAGGGGAGCGACGGGCTCCTCGTGATCCTGACGCCGCAGGCGATGACGGACCCCACGGCGACGGCCCGCGAGCTGCTCCCCTTCGCCCACATCGACGGCAAGCCGGTGCTCGCCAGCTGGATGGGCGGCATGGACGTTGCCGAGGGCGCCGCGATCCTGCGCGAGGCCGGGATCCCGACCTTCGACTACCCCGACGAAGCCGTCGCGGTCTTCAACTTCACCTGGCAGCTGGCCGACAACCTGCGCCTGATCTACGAGACACCGACGCTCCCGTCCGACGAGGAGCATCCCGTCGACCGGGCGAAGGCCGAGGCGCTCATCGACGCGGCGCGGGGCGAGGGCCGGACCCTCCTCACCGAGGACGAGTCGAAGGAGCTCCTGGCTGCCTACGGGATCCCGATCACCGAGACGGTGGTCGCCCCGACGGTGGACGAGGCCGTCGTCGCGGCCGACCGAATCGGCTACCCGGTGGTCGTGAAGCTCTACTCCCACACGATCACCCACAAGACCGACGTCGGCGGCGTCCAGCTGAACCTCAAGGACGCCATGGCCGTGCGCAACGCCTACGAGCTCATCCGGGCCTCGGTGACCGAGAAGAAGGGCGCCGAGCACTTCGAGGGCGTGACGGTCCAGCCGATGGTCAACTGGACCGGCTACGAGCTCATCATCGGCAGCTCGATCGACCCGCAGTTCGGGCCCGTGCTGCTGTTCGGCATGGGCGGCCAGCTCGTCGAGGTCTTCAAGGACCGTGCCCTGGGCCTGCCACCGCTGACCACGACGCTCGCCCGCCGGATGATGGAGAGCACCAAGATCTACACGGCCCTCAAGGGGGTCCGCGGGCGCCGCGGCGTCGACCTCGACGAGCTCGAGCAGCTCCTCGTGCGATTTGCCCAGCTCGTCGTGGAGCAGCGCTGGATCAGCGAGCTCGACATCAACCCGCTCCTCGCCTCGCCGGAGCGCCTTATCGCGCTGGACGCGCGCGTCGTGCTCCACGACCCGACGACCGACCCGAAGGACCTGCCGCGGCTGGCGATCCGGCCGTACCCGCGGAAGTACGTCAGCACCTGGACCTGCCCGGACGCGCAGGAGCTGACGATCCGGCCGATCCGCCCCGAGGACGAGCCGCTCATGGTGGACTTCCACCGCTCGCTCTCGGAGGAGACCGTCTTCCGCCGCTACCTGTCGCATCTCGGCTTCGACGAGCGGACCGCCCACGAGCGGCTCATCCGAATCTGCTTCGTGGACTACGACCGCGAGATGGCCCTCGTCGCGGAGTGCGAGCACCCCGACCCCGGCCTGCCGCGGATCGTCGGCGTCGGGCGGCTCTCGCGCACGTTCGGCACCGACGACGCAGTCTTCGCGGTGCTCGTGACCGATGCCCTCCAGGGGATGGGCATCGGGACTGAGCTCCTGCGCCGTGTCGTCAACGTGGCCCGCACCGAGGGCGTGGCCATGCTGAGCGCGGAGATGCGGGTCGACAATGAAGGCATGCGCCGGGCGGCCGAGAAGGTCGGGTTCGCCTTCGTGCCGGGCTCCACGGACGACGTCGTCCGGGCGGAGATGCGCCTCTCCTAGAGATCGGCAGGGCGGCCCCGGCCAATCGCTCCTCGCCCGGTCAGTCGCAGCTCGCCAGCTCGACGCCGGGACCGGGCCGCTGGGGCTGGGGGCCGGGGACCGGCGTCCCGGCCGTCAGGGTGACGGTGCCGCAGGCCAGGAAGGCGGTCGACGTGACCGCCTGCCCGCTGGCGAGCGCGGCGGGGATCGGGACCGAGATGAGCACCGTGCCGCTCGCCACGCGCCCCTCGGCCGTCCAGGGTGGGCCGCCGTGGCCCGCGGCTGGGACGACCGCGTCCGTGGCGCCGGCCGGGATGGTCCCGACCCAGTCGCCGTTGACGTAGACGAGGAGGGGCCGGTCGATCGCGCTGTCGACGTGGAGGGTGAGCCCGGGGCTCGTGGTCCACCCGGCGCATCCGGCGAGGGCCAGGGCGGCCAGCATGGCGAGTGCGGCCGGGGCGATGGGCCTGCGGCTGCGGCGACGGGTCGGTGTCGGGATCACGGGCGGATTCTGCCGCAAGGAGGCGACGGCGTCCGGGAGGCCCGGCGCCCGAGGAGCGCCTCGGCCCGTGCCCGGCGCGCGGCGCTCCCCGAAGCGGGCGTCCCGCAGCGAGGTTTGAACCGTTCGGGCCGGTCGATCCGCCATGATGGTGAACGCGGCCAACGACCGCGACCGGCCGGAGGCGGGATGGACCAGGACGAACGGCTCATCGAGGCGGCGCGAAACGGCGACCGGAGCGCCTTCGGGACCCTCGTGGCCCCGCGGCTCGACCGGCTCTACGGCGCCGCCCACCTCGTCCTGCGCGACGCGGACGCGGCCGAGGACGCCATCCAGGAGGCGCTCATCCGCGCCTGGCGGGACCTCGGCGCGCTGCGCGAGCCGGCCAAGCTCGACGCATGGCTCTCGCGGCTCGTCTCGCGGGCCTGCCTCGACGAGGCGCGCCGGCGTCGTCGCTGGACGATGTCGTTGCACGTGCCGTGGCTCCGCGAGAGCCACGCCGAAGCGCCCTCCATCGACGAGCGCGAGCGCCTCGAGCGGGCCTTCGGGCACCTGACGCCGGAGCATCGGCTCGTCCTCGCCCTCCGCTTCTACCTCGACCTCGGCCTGGCCGAGATCGCCGACGCGACCGGCAGCCCCCTGGGCACCGTCAAGTCCCGCCTCCACTACGCCCTGAACGAGATGCGGGCCGCGCTGGCGGCCGATGAGCGGGCCGCCAGCGCGGCGCTCCAGGAGTCCATCCGATGACCGTCAACCGGGATCCCGCGCCCGGCGCCCTCGAGCACCGGGTCACCTCCTTCCTCCAGGCCGCCGCGCCCGCCGTCGCCCCGCCCGGCCTCCTCGACGGCGCCCTGCGCCAGCTGGACGCCGCTCCGGCGCCGCGCGGCCGGACGCGCCCGGGCGGCTTCCTGCGCTCCCCGGAGTGGCTGGGGCTCGGCGTGATGGCGACCTTCGTCGTGGTGGCCGTGGCGGGCGTCCTGGCCCTCGGCGGGGGAGCGGCACGGGGCCCTGGCTCGGGGGCGGGCGCCGGGTCGGCGCCCGACTACGACGGGATCCGGTTCGCGGCGACGGGCCTCGCGATCGACGCGGGCGGCCAGCGCTTCACGCTCGATCCGACGACGGCGACCGTGAGCTCGGACCCGGGCGATGCCACCTACCGCACCCTCGAGTGGACCTGGCAGCAGCACGGCGTCGAGATGCGCCTCAACCTCTACTTCCAGAGCGACGGCGCGCGCTGGTGGGTCTCGGAGGTGCGCACCTACGACGGTCGCCCGCGCGGCGACTGGCTGACCGCCACGGGCACCTTCTTCGATCGTCCGATCGGGGCTGCCTACGAGGGCCCGGTGGACCTGGCGCTCCCCGTGGCCAAGGCCGGCTCGGCCCCCGGGCGCCTCCGGATCGACCGGCTGGTGCTCCTGCCGACGTTCGCCGGGCCGATCGTCGCGGCGACCACCGGGCCCGTCAGCGGCGGAGGCACCGACGCGGTGCTGAGCCAGGTCGACGGCCCGTTCGCCGCCGGCCAGGTCCTGAACTGCATCGGCGCCGAAGAGATGACCCCGCAGCAGCTGGCCGCGTTCGCCCGCGGGCGGGGGTACGCGGTCGCCTTCAGGTACGAGAAGGACAGCTACAGCTCCGCCCAGGAGCCGCCGGCCGGCAGCGTGCTGACAGGTGCCCTGTGGGGCTCCTCGGGCGAGCTCCTGATCTTCGCGAGCCCACCGGACGAACCCTTCGTCGACCAGCTGCGGCTCACGGCCGAGCGCGCCTGTCCCGCCAAGGGCGGCGGCAACTAGCCTGCGGCGCCCGTCAGAGCGGGAGGCGCGCCACGATCTCGACCCCGTCGACCTCGCCGGTCGGCACGAAGCCGAGGCGCAGGTAGAACGGCTCGGGGCTGCCCGGCCCGGGCACCCAGCTCGTCTTGAGCTCCCTGGCGCCGGGCCGCGAGCGGACGTGCTCGACCAGGAGCTTCATCGCGCGGGCGCCGTAGCCCCGGCCCTGGCAGCGGGCGTCGATCATGAACCGCCACAGGTAGTAGGTGGGCTCGACGGGGTCGTCGTAGAGCATGAGGAAGCCGACCGGGACACCGTCGGCGTGGATCGCCCGGCACCAGGCCTTCGGCTCGTAGAGCGCCTCCGCGAACGAGACCGCGTTCGGGGCGACGAAGGCCCGCTGGCCGGGTCCCACGGCCAGGCGGCAGATGGCGCGCACGGTGTCGCCGGTGACCTCGACGAGCTCGACCAGGCCCCCCTCCGGGGCGGTTCGGGGCGGGCTGCTCGGCGGCGGCGTGTCCTCCCGCGCGCCCGTCACCGCGGCCCAGCTCGCCAGCGCCTCGTCGCGGGGCTGCTCTTCGATCCCCGGCCGGCCGGTCATCCCCGGACGACGATGTTGACGAGGCGTCCGCCGCCCGCGTGGATGACCCGGTCCGGCGACTTCCCGGCGAGTGCGGCCACGACCTTCGGGCGGGCCAGCACGAGCGCCTCGATCTCGGTCTCCGGGAGCCCGACGGGGATCTCCACCCTGTCGCGGACCTTCCCGTTGACCTGGACGGGGAGCTCGCGCGTCGCCACCGCGGCGGCTTCCGCGTCGACATCGGGCCAGCGCTCGGCGTGGACGGAGCTCCAGGGAGCGCCGACCGCCGCGAGGCGCCGCGACCAGAGCTCCTCGGCGATGTGGGGAGCCGCCGGCGCCAGCATGAGCAGGAGGAGCCGGGTGGCTTCCTCCCAGGCCGCCCCGCCGGCCACCTCCGTCCCGCGGTAGCGGAACAGCAGGTTGGCCAGCTCCATGAGCTTGGCGACCATCGTGTTGAAGCGGAAGCCCTCGTAGTCGGCCGTCACGGCGGCCAGCGTGCGGTGGGCCGCGCCACGGATCGCCTTCGCGGCCGCCGCGGCATCCTCGCCGGGCGGGAGCCTGCCGGCCGCCGCGTCGCTCGGCTCGATGCCGCGGGGGTCCAGGACCAGCGTCCAGCAGCGGTTCAGGAAGCGGGCCACGCCGCCGATCCCGCTCGGGCTCCACGGCCCGCCCTGGTCCCACGGCCCCATGAACATCAGGAAGAGGCGGACGGTGTCGGCGCCGTACCGGGCGACGAGGGCGTCGGGGTCCTCCACGTTGCCGCGCGACTTGCTCATCCGCTCGCCGTCGGCGCCCAGGACCTGGCCCTGGTTGAAGAGCCGCTTGAACGGCTCGCGCTCGCCGACGAGGCCGCAGTCGGCCATCGCCTTGGTGAAGAAGCGGCTGTAGAGGAGGTGCATGACGGCGTGCTCGGCGCCGCCCGTGTACTGGTCGACCGGCGTCCAGCGATCGACGAGGGCCCGGTCGACCGGGCCGTCCCCCTTGCCCGGCGAGAGGTAGCGGAACCAGTACCAGGACGAATCCATGAAGGTGTCCATGGTGTCCGTCTCGCGCCGGGCCGCGCCGCCGCAGCGAGGGCAGGGGACGTTGAGGAATGCCGGGTCGTGCCGCAGCGGGTTGTCGCCCGACCCGGCGTAGTCCACGATCTCCGGGAGGCGGACCGGCAGGTCGGCATCCGGCACGGGCACGATCCCGCAGGCGTCGCAGTAGACGACGGGGATCGGGGTACCCCAGTAGCGCTGCCGGCTGACCAGCCAGTCCCGGATCCGGTAGCTGACGGCGGCCCTGCCCTCGCCCCGTCGCTCCAGGTCCGCGGTGATCGCGCGGATCGCCTCGGGCGCGGCCATCCCGTTGTAGCGCCCGGAGCTCACCAGGACGTCGTCTCCCGTCTTGGAGACATAGGCCTCCGTCAGGTCCGCCTCATTGCCGTACGTCGCCGCCGGCCGGATCACCTCCCGGATCTCGAGGTCGAACTGGCGGGCGAAGGCGAAGTCGCGCTCGTCGTGGGCCGGGACGGCCATGATGGCGCCGGTGCCGTATCCCGAGAGGACGTAGTCGGCGATCCAGATCGGGATCCGCTCCCCGTTGACGGGGTTGATCGCGTCAGCGCCGAGCGGGACGCCCGTCTTCTCGCGCTCCGTGTTGAGGCGCTCGATCTCGGTCTCGCGGCGGGCCTGCTCGACGTAGGCCTCCACCATCGGGCGCTGGCCCGGCGAGGTGAGCCGCTCGACGAGCGGATGCTCGGGCGCCAGGACCATGAAGGTGGCCCCGAAGAGCGTGTCCGGCCGCGTCGTGAAGACGCGGATCTCGTCGCCGCCGGGGATGTGGGAATCGGGAGCGCTGCGGAAGACGACCTCGGCGCCCTCGCTGCGACCGATCCAGTTCGTCTGCATGACCCGCACCGGCTCCGGCCACTCGATCCCGCCAAAGTCGAGGAGCTCGTCGGCGTACTTCGTGATGCGCAGGAACCACTGGGCGAGGTCGCGCTTCTCGACCTTGGCGCCGCAGCGCCAGCATCGCCGGTCGATCCCCTCGACCTGCTCGCGGGCGAGGGTCCCGTCGTTGGGGCACCAGTCGACGGGCGCCGTCGTGCGGTAGGCCAGGCCGCGCTCCATGAAGCGCAGGAAGAGCCACTGGTTCCAGCGGTAGTAGGCGGGATCGCAGGTGACGACCTCGGCGTCCCAGTCGAAGCTCGCGCCCATGCTCCGCAGCTGGCGCCGCATGTTCTCGATGTTCCGGTAGGTCCAGGCGGCGGGGTGGATCCTGTTCTTGATGGCGGCGTTCTCGGCCGGCAGGCCGAAGGCGTCGAAGCCGACCGGGAAGAAGACGTTGTGGCCCTGCATCCGGCGGAAGCGCCCCAGGGCGTCGGTGGGCGTCTTCACGTACCAGTGGCCGACGTGCAGGTCGCCCGACGGGTAGTCGTACATGGTCAGCAGGTAGTACGCCGACCGCGAGGCGTCGCCGAGATCCGTCCGGTAGAGGCCGAGCTCCGCCCACCGCTCCTGCCAGCGCGGCTCGATGGCGGTGGGGTCGTAGCGCTCGATTCGGGTCCGTTCGGTGGTCATGGCCGGGCCGATGCTAGCGCCTGCGGCAGACGCCTGCTCGGCCACAGGCCCGGCGGCGCGGACGGCGACGGCGCTCAAGCCGGCCGTCGCGGTCCCCGGAATCACGCGACCCCCGGTGCGATCCCCGGGGGTCCGTCGGCGGTCAAGGGGCTGGTGGAGCTACGGGGATTCGAACCCCGGACCTTCTGAATGCCATTCAGACGCTCTTCCAGCTGAGCTATAGCCCCATGCGTCCGGAGGCGGAGTATAGCGGAACTCGCCCGGGCGGACGGTCGTCGGCGCCGAGGCCGGATCAGCCCGGGGACGCGATCGAGGCGAGCGTTCGCAGCTCGCCGGCGTGATAGCCGGTGTGGGCGATGAAGGACAGGACGAGCGCCAGCGGCGTCTCCCCGTACCGGGCGTCGACGGCCAGCAGCTGCGCGTCCGTCATGCCCGCGACGACCGCCCGCAGCGCCGCCTCCTCGGCGATCGCCCCGGAGACCAGCGCCTGCCAGGCGGCCGGCGTCGGATCGGCGACGGGCGCCCACTCCTCGCCCGCTCCGTGGTCCGCCGGGTCGGCCGACTCCCCGGCCAGCCATCGCCCCCACAGGGCGAAGCCAGTCCGCAGGTGGTGGACGACGCGCCACGGTGCGTTGAGGCCCGGGCCGGGGACCGTGGCCGCCACCGCCGCGCCCAGCGCCTCGACCGTCTGCCGTGCCGGCGCGAACCATTCCGGGCCCGGATCCTCCCAGGCGATCCGATGGGCCTCCGCCAGGGCTGCACCGAGCGTCGCCATCGCGCACCTCCTGTTCCGGCCCTCCCTCCGCCAGCGTGCGCCGCGTGTGGCAGCATCTGCGCATGGCCCTCGACCTGCTGATCCGCGGCGGGACCGTGATCGACGGGACCGGCGCGCCCGGCCGGCCCGCCGACGTCGGCGTTCTCGGCGACCGGATCCTCGCCGTCGGCGACCTCGCCGCCGTCGACGTGGGCGAGGCGGCCGCCGTGATCGACGCCACCGGCCGCGTCGTGACCCCCGGCTTCATCGACCCGCACGGGCACTCCGACGCATCGGTCCTCCTCGACGGCGCGCTGGCGAGCCATCTCCGGCAGGGGTTCACGACCCAGCTGTCGGGCAACTGCGGCGACGGCGTGGCCCCGGTGACCAAGATCGGGAGAGAGGCGGTCGAGCTGTCGATGGCGACGAGCGGGCTCCGCCCGACGTGGACGACCTTCGCCGAGTACCTCGACGTCGTCGCCCGCCGGCAGCTTGGTCCCAACATCGCCTTCCTGGCCGGCCACGGGACGCTCCGCAGCGGTGCCCTCGGCCCGAGCCTCGGCCCGCCCACCCGCCGCCAGGCCGCCACGATGGCCCGCCACCTCGAGGAGGCGCTCGACGCGGGCGCCTTCGGGCTCTCGACGGGCCTCATCTACGCCCCCGGCGTCCACGCCGGAGCCCAGGAGGTGACCGCCCTCGTCCGGATCGCCGCCCGGCGCGGCACCCTCTACAGCACCCACCTGCGCAACGAGTCGGCCGGCCTCCTCGCGGCGCTCGAGGAGGCCGTAGCGACCGTTCGCGCCGCCGGCGAGGGGGCGCGCCTGCAGGTCAGCCACCTCAAGGCGGGAGCCCGGGCGGTGTGGGGCCGGGCCGACGAGGCCATCGTGCTGCTGGAACAGGCGCGGGCCGACGGGCTCGACGTCGCGGCCGACCAGTATCCCTACACGGCGGCGGCGACCAGCCTCCAGTGCGTGGTGCCGCCGGCGCTGCTCGCCCTGCCGCTCGTCGACTCGGTCGCCGCCCTGGGCGACTGGGAGGTGCGCCGGCGGATCCGCGAGGAGATGGCGCGCGGGATCTCGGGCTGGGAGAACGTCGCCGCCGACCCGGGCTGGGAGGCCATCGTGCTGTCCGAATCGCCCTCCTACCCGGACTGGGTGGGGCGTTCGCTCGCTGCCCTCGGGCGCGAGCTCGGCGCCGAGCCGGCCGACCTCGCCTGCGACATCCTGGCCGCCGACCGCCTCGCCAGCCAGGTCATCGTCGACTGCATGTCGGAGGCCGACGTCGAGACGATCCTGGCCGTCCCCTGGATCGCGGTCTGCACCGATGCCCAGGGCCGCCGCCCGGGTCATCCGGTCCTCGACACCGGGAAGCCGCATCCCCGCACGTACGGGACCGCGCCGCGCGTGCTCGGGCACTACGTCCGCGAGCGGCGGATCATCCCCCTCGAGACGGCGGTCGCCAAGCTGACCTCCGTGCCGGCGGCCCGGCTGGGGCTGCGCGACCGCGGCACGATCCGGGAAGGGTCCTTCGCCGACCTCGTCGTTCTCGACCCGGCGACCGTCGCGGACCGGGCGACGTACGAGGCGCCGGCGGTCCACCCGGTCGGGATCGAGGCCGTCATCGTCAACGGCACGATCGCGGTGCTTGACGGCAGCGAGACGGGCGCTCGCCCCGGCCGCCTCCTGCGCCGCGCCTGACCGGCCGCGTGGCGCGATCGTCGAGGGTCGTCGAGACCGCCGCCCTCGCCCGGCTCCGGGGCGGCGACCTGCCGTACGTCCTGCGGCGCTCGTCCCGCGCCCGGCGCCTGCGGGTGACGATCGACCCGTGGCGGGGGGTCATCGCGACCGTCCCCGGCGTCCGTCTCGGCGAGGGAGCCGCCCGGGGCCTCATCGAGCCGTTCCTCGCCGAGCGGGAGACCTGGATCCGTCGCCATCTCGAACGCCGGGCCGCCCACGAGGAGCTGCTCGCGGCGGCCGGCCCCCTCCGCGACGGGTCGCTCCTCCGCTACCGGGGAGAGCCCCACCGAGTCCGGGTGGTCGTCGGGGCAGCGGGCAGCCGCCGCTCGCGCGTGGAACGCGTCGGCGCCGACGACGAGGACCTCCTCGTCGTCACGCTGGCCGCAACGGAGCGGCGGCCGCTCGCCGCGGTCCTGGAGGCCTGGCTGCGGGTGCGCGCTCGCGAGGTCGTGGAGGCGGCGATCGCCCGCCACGCGGCGGCCCTCGGCGTCCGGCCGACGGCCCTCGCCGTCCGCGACACGCGGAGCCGCTGGGGGAGCGCCTCGCGCGCCGGCCGGGTGATGCTCGCCTGGCGGCTGGTCCTCGCTCCGCCGCCCGTCCTGGAGACGGTCGTCGTCCACGAGCTGTGCCACCTGCGGGTCTTCGGCCACGGCCCGCGCTTCTGGGATCTCGTCGCCACGCGGATCCCGGACCACGCCGTCCATCGGCGCTGGCTGCGAACCCACGCCGCGGATCTCCACGCGGCGCTGGGGTCACCGGAGGCAGGCGGCATCCGGCGGCCGATATCCTTGTGACCCATGGTCGCGGATTGGGCGTGAGACGTCGTCCCGTCGCCGGCGCAGACACCGGGGATGAACGGTTCCTCATCTCCGTCTCATCCGCGCGACGGATCCACGCTCCAGCCTCGAGGTCGTGATGACCCGTTCCCGCGCGTCCGCCGGAGAGCCCGTGACGGTGCGCCTGCCGACCGTGCCGGCAGGCGCCGGCGCAGCGGTGCGCGACGACCCTGCGCGGCGGGCCCGCCGATGGCCGCGGCGACCGTCGCTGCCGGGCGGGATCAGAACCCGCGTCCTCGTTTGGTACGTCGTCCTGATCATGCTCTCCATCGCGGTCACGGTTGTCGGGCTGCGCCAGATCCTAACGACGCAGCTTGCCGCCGACATTGACGCGGCCCTCGCCCAAGAGGTGGAGGAGGTTCGCCGGCTCGCCGGGGGCGTGGATCCGGGCACCGGCAAGCCGTTCGGAGGCGATGCGGCGGCGATCTTCGACACCTTCTTCCTGAGGAGCGTGCCCGGCGAGTACGAGGCCCTCTACGCCATCGTCGACGGCCAGCCCTACAAGCGGACCGTGGCCCCGATCTCACTCTTCGACAACCCGGCGGTGGTCAGCACCTGGCAGGCGGCGACCGCACCCGTCTGGGGTCGGACTGAGACGGGGGCCGGGCCGGTGCGCTGGCTCGCCGTCCCGCTCGGTACCGGCGAGCGCCAGGCGGGCGTGTTCGCGGCGGCATTCTACGAGGCGGCGCGGCGCGGCCAGATCGACCAGGCCGTACAGGTGATGCTGGCCGTGTCGGCGGCCGTCATCCTTCTCGCCTCCTTCCTGGCGTGGGGAGCCGCCGGCCGCGCGATCGCTCCGCTGCGGGCCCTGACCGCGACCGCCCGCGGCATCGGGGGACGCGATCTCGGCGCGCGCATCCCGGTCGAGGGGACTGACGAGATCGCCGAGCTGACCGCCACCCTGAACTCCATGCTCGGTCGCCTGGAGACGGCCTTCTCGTCACAGCGCGAGTTCCTCAATGACGTCGGCCACGAGCTGCGCACGCCGCTCACGATCATCCGGGGCCACATGGAGCTGCTCGACGACGACCCGGTCGAACGCCAGGAGACCGTCCAGCTCGTCCTCGACGAGCTGGACCGAATGAGTCGCTACGTCGCTGAGCTGTTGCTCATCGCGCGCGCGGAGCAGCCCGACTTCCTGCGTCGCGAGCCGCTCGAGCTGGCCGAGTTCGTCGACTCGCTCGCGGTACGTCTTCGGCCCCTCGGCGAGCGCGCCTGGACGATCGTCCCGGTTCGGCCGGTGGTCATCTTCGCCGACGCCGACCGGCTCACCCAGGCGGTCGTCAACCTCGCCTCCAATGCCGTCCGCCACACTCCCCCGGGGGCCGTGATCGAGCTCGGTGCCTCGGTCGAGGGCGCC
The DNA here is from genome assembly GCA_963821235.1 of uncultured Chloroflexia bacterium. Lineage (GTDB taxonomy): Bacteria > Chloroflexota > Limnocylindria > Limnocylindrales > CSP1-4 > CTSoil-043. The sequence goes on along the minus strand of CAWGCS010000001.1, from coordinate 111,966 downwards.
TGCGCCCGCCTGTGGGTTCGGGACGAAGGGACGGGGATCGCGCCCGAGGAGCAGGGTCGAATCTTCCGTCGCTTCGCCAGGGGACGCGACCGGCTCACGAGCGCGAGCGAGGGGACCGGGTTGGGGCTCGCGATCGTCGACGCCATCGCCGTGGCCCATGGCGGGCGGACCGAGCTCGACAGCGTCCCCGGCCATGGTTCCACCTTCACGCTGGTCATCCCGATCGAGCCACCACCCGAGGCAGCTGCGCCGTGACCCGCATCCTGATTGCCGAGGACGAGGGGCACATCGTCGCCTTCCTCGAGAAGGGCCTCCGGGCTAACGGATTCGCGACGACGTCCGTGGCGGACGGGATCGAGGCCGCCGAGATGGCGCGCGACGGCGACTTCGAGCTGCTCATCCTGGACCTCGGGCTGCCGGGGCTCGACGGCCGCGAGGTCCTCCGTCGCGTCCGCGCCCGCGGCGACCGGCTGCCCATCATCATCCTGACCGCCCGCGACGGGATCGACGACACGGTGGCGGGGTTCGAGGGCGGCGCCGACGACTACGTGACGAAGCCATTCCGGTTCGAGGAGCTGGTGGCGCGGATCCGCGCCCGCCTCCACGACGACGTCGCCGGGGAGGCGACGACGCTGCGTGCAGGCGGCGTCTCGCTCGACCTGCGGACCCGCCGCGCGAAGGTTGGCGGGCGCTGGGTCGAGCTGACGGCCCGCGAGTTCGCCCTCGCCGAGACGCTCCTGCGCCATCCGGACCAGGTTCTCAGCCGGGAGCAGCTCCTCAGCCACGTCTGGGGCTACGACTTTGAGCCGGAGTCGAACGTGGTGGAGGTCTACATCCGCTACCTGCGGCGCAAGCTCGGGACCGAGTCGATCGAGACGGTCCGCGGGATGGGCTACCGGTTCCGCGCCCCCGACGAGTCCTGAAGGCGTTCTTCTCTCCCTCTCATCCCCGCCTCATCTCCGCGTGCTGAGATGGCCGCATGGCCATCCGCGACGAGTTCCTGCCTGCCCTGACCTGGCTGCTCGGGGCGGGCGCCCGGGACGTGGTTGGCGCCGCGGTGCGAGCGGCGGGCGGCGAGCTCGCCACGCTCCACCGCCGGGAGGTCCTCTACCGACCGGGTCGTCGCGCCGCCGTGCGCTACGCGGCGACCGTCCGCTGGGCCGGCGGCCCGGCGATCCCGGAGTCGCTCGTCGCGATCGTCGACATCGACGGACCGCCGGCGGGGACCCTGGTCGTCAGCGCCGACGACCTGACCGTCGGGATCCTCCGCTACCCGGCAGACTCGTCCTTGCCTGGTCTTCGAGTGGCGGTCTCCGCCCCGGCGGTGGCGGCACGCCTGGGCGTTCCTGGCCGGGCGGTGACGCTCGACGTCCGGTCCTACCGACCCGGGCGCCGCGCGGTCGTCCGGGTCCGTGTCGGTGAGCGTGGCCAGGGTGCCGCAGGATTCGAGCGGTACCTCAAGGTCGTGCCTCCCGACGAGCTGGGAGGTCTCCTCGACCGGCTGGCCGCGCTCGACGGGCATGTCCCGGTGCCCGAGGTGGTCGCCACGTGGCCGGACGACGGCATCGTCGTCCTTGCCGCGCTGGACGGACGGACGGCCCGCGACGTGCTGCTCAGCGGCGACGACGCAGCCGTCGATCGGCTTCCGGATGGCGACGCGCTCGTCGACCTCCTCGACCGCCTGCCGGCCCCAGCGATCGGGTCGACCGAGTCCGTCTCCCATGGCCCGCTGGGACGTGCTGCCGCCCACGCCGGGCTGCTCGCGGCCGTCATGCCAGGTGAGCAGGAGCGTCTCGAGGCGCTGCTCGGTCGGCTCGGCGGGCCGGCGGGCACGGGTCCCGTCGTGACGACCCACGGCGATCTGCACGAGGCGCAGCTGCTCGTCGAGGGGAGCCGAGTGATCGGCATGCTCGATGTCGACGGCGCCGGTCCCGGCCGGCGCGTCCACGACCTGGCGACCATGCTCGGCCATCTCGTGGCCCTCGGCGACGCCGTTCCTCGCCGGCGGGCCGCGATCGACCGCTGGCGCTGTCGTCTCCAGCCCGCGTTCGATCGCGCAGTCGAACCGGCCGAGCTCCGGCGCGCGACGGCCGCGACCCTCGTTGGGCTGGCGACGGGCCCGTTCCGTGTCCAGGCGCCGGCCTGGCGACGCCAGGTCCGCCGACGGATTGCGTTGGCCGAGACGTGGGCGACGCTGGCGGCAGCTAGAGGGGTCTCGCCGGCACCTCCGTGACACCGGGCCTCCGATCCGAGCAGAAGGGCGAGCGAACCGCCAGGGAGCGATCACCATGAAGCCTCCAGACTGGAAGATCACCGGGGCCCTCGGCCTGGTCATCGGGCTGACGATCAGCGGGCTCTCGATGGTCTCGCGGTCCGGTGGAGACCTTGCCGTGGAGGCCATCGAGCTCCAGGAGAGTCAGGCGGCGGAGACCCCTAGGCCCGAGCTTCTGGTCGTCGACGGCCCCACAACGCCAGCGCACAACGGCGGCGTTCCGGCCTCCCCGACCCCCTCCCTCGGGCCTGCGCCGCCCAGCACACCCGCCGTGGTCGCGCCGCCGGTCGTGGCGGAGCGGCCGAAAGCCACCCCGCGACCCACCCCCGGGCCCACCCCGAGGACCGTCCTCGCCTCCGACGACGACCCCGACGACGCTGACGACCCCGACGACGCTGACGACCCCGACGACGCTGACGACCCCGACGACGCTGACGACCCCGACGACCCGGAGGACTGATCACGCCGTCCCGCCTTCGATTACGCCGCCCTCGGGAGCCCCACCCGGGGGCGGTGCTCTGCCCGCTGCAGCTCGATATCCGGACGGCCCGCTCCGCGTGGCCGTCGCGGTCGACTCGCTGTTGGAGGGCGGGTCCGGGTGCCGGCCGGGCCGCCCGTATGGCTGAGAGGGTTCTCACGATCGCCTCACCAGGTCATCAGGGGCCGCCGCGACGATGGAGCCAATCTGGTCGCGCCCCCCGTTGACAGACCGAACGAACAGCAGAGGAGATCACCGTGAAGCAGCTCAACTGGAAAGTCGCCGGAGCGGCCGGCTTGGTGGCAGGCCTGACCGTCGGGGGCTTCTCGTTCGCCTCGGCGTCCAGCCTGGATCGCGCCGTGCAGACCATCGAGGTCAGGGAAGGCCGGGCCGAAGCGGCTGCCGACCCCGTGCTCCTGGTCGCGGCCCGGGCGACGAAGGCCCCCGCGCACTCCGTCGACCCCGCGTCGCCGGACCTGGCCCGGGTCGTCGCGCAGCCGGTGGTCCAGGAGGAGCCCTCGGCCACCCCGAAGGCCACCTCGAAGGCCACCGCGACCTCCGTCCACAGCGTCGCCAGCGTCGACAGTGCGGCGAGCGCCGCCAGCGTCGCCACCGTGGCCAGCGTCGCCACCGTGGCCAGCGCCGCCAGCGTCGACACCGTGGCCAGCGTCGACAGCGTCGCCACCGTGGCCAGCGTCGACAGCGCGGCGAGCGCCGCCAGCGTTGGCTCGGACGACTAGGCCGATCCCGTCACCGGTCGAATGCGTCCCCCCGGGCCCCCTCCCGGGGGTGACGCCGCGCCCGGGACGGCGACGACGTTCGGGCTGCCCCGGCTCCCCGTGGCTCGGGGACGGAACGCAGCGGCCAACCTGAATGGCATCGACCAGCAAGTGGTGGAGATGAGGGGACTCGAACCCCTGACCCCCGCGATGCGAACGCGGTGCTCTCCCAGCTGAGCTACATCCCCACGCGAGGCGCATCCCGCGCGCTGGGGCGGGATCGCCGGCCGGAAGTGTAGCACGGGGACCAGCCCGTCCCGGGAGGCGCGCCGGGCGGGCGGACGCCCCGGCCGACCCGTACGCTCGGGCGATGCACGATCCTGCCGGCCTCCTCCTCGGTCTCTGCGCGGCCGTCGCGTGGGGCCTCACCGACACCGTCGCCACCGTGGCGAGCCGGCGCGTCGGGAGCCTCCGGGCAACGGCCGGGACCCAGCTGACCTCGGTCGCGGTGCTCGCGATCCTGCTCCTCGGCACGAGGGCCACCCTGCTGGGCGATGCGGGCACCGTCGTCACCGCGCTGGCGTGCGGGGTGGTGGCCGCGGTGGCCTACCTGGCGTTCTTCACCGCGCTCCGCCACGGCCCGATCACGGTCGTCAGCCCCGTGGTCTCGACCTACGGCGGGCTGACGGTCGTGCTGTCCGTGCTCCTGCTCGGGGAGTCGCTCGCGGCGGGCCAGGTGGTCGGCGTCGCGACCGCGACGGGCGGCGTGGTCCTCGCCTCGGTGACGTTCGACCGGGGCCTGCGCCGGGCTCGGCCCGTAGGGCAGGGCATCGCCTTCGCGCTCGTGGCGCTCATGGCGTTCGCCGCGCTGACCGTGGTCATGTCGGGCCCGGTTCGCTCGGCGGGCTGGCTGCCGGTCCTCCTCCTGGCCCGGATCGCGAACGCGGGGACGGTCTGGCTCATCCTCGGCGCCTCGAGGCTCGTGCGGCCGGCCGATCCGGCGTCGGCGGCAGGACGGTCGATCGACCGCCGGGCGATCGGCCTCGTCGTGGCGGCGGGCCTGCTCGACATCGGGGGCTTCATCGTCTTCGCGGTCGGCCTCGAGATCTCGCAGACGTGGCTGATCGGCATCACGAGCTCGTTCGGGCCGGTGATCGCGGTCGCGGCCGGGGTGCTGCTCTTCGGCGAGCGACCGCGGGCCGTGCAGTGGCTGGGTCTCGGGCTCGTGCTGGCGAGTGTCTTCCTCATCGCCCTGGGGTAGGGGAACGACGCCCGCGGCGGAGCGATCTGGGCGGTCCGGGGTCGACGCCCGGGGGCCTGTCGCCGTCGAATCCTGGTCCACAAGCCTCTTCCAATCATCGAACGGATGTTCTATTGTTGAGCATCCGATGGACCGCCACCCCGACCGCACCGCCGTCCTCGCGGGCCTCCGGGCCCGCTGGGGAGCGGCTGCGCCGCGGCCGGCGACGGAGGTCTTCGGGGCGCTCGCGACCGTCCCGCTCCCGGCGGAGGCCGGGGCGGTCACCGCGCTCCCGGCCCCCGTGCCGCCCGACCCGGCACGCCCGTCCCTCGTCCCGCTGCCCGGCGGCGCCGACCGCCTCCGCCTGCCGCCCGCCGCCCCGGCGCTGGACGCGGACCGGGCGATCCCCACCGGCTTCCCGGAGCTCGACGCGCTGCTTGCGACCGGCGGCCTGCCGCGGGCAGCCACCGTGGCCCTCCGGGGCGCGGGGTCGAGCGGGACGACGACCCTCGCCCTCCGGGCGGTCGCGGAGGCCCAGGCCCGCGGCGCCCTCGTGGCCTGGGTCGACCTCCCCCGGACCCTCGATCCCGTGGAGGCGGTCGCCCGGGGCGTCCGGCTGGAGTGGCTTGCCGTCCTCGTCCCCGGGTCGGCCGACGAAGCCCTCGGGATGGCCGGAGCGCTCCTCCAGGGCAGGGCCGTCGACGTCCTCGTCCTCGACCTCGCCGGAGCGCGGGACCGGCCTGCCTCGGACGCGACCGCGACCGGGCCTCGTGGCGACCCCCGGGGACGCCGCCGCCCTCGCCCGGCCGACCAGCTCGCGCGGCTCGTCGCGTTCGCCCGGCGGGCCGGGGCGCTCCTCCTCGTCCTCGAGCCGGCCGGAACGGCCACCGGGCTCCGGGCCGCCCTCGAGGAGGGCGCCGGCCTCCGGCTCGAGCTGCGGCGCCGCGACTGGATCCGCCTCGGACGGGAGGTCGTGGGCCAGCGGACGGAGGTCCGTGTCGTGAAGGACCGCCACGGGGCGCCGGGCCGGCGGGTGGCCCTCCGTCTCCTCTACGCGGAGGGCGGGCCGCACGATCGCTGCCTCGCCCGCGACGACCTCCTCGTCGAAGCCGTCGCGAGGACCGCTCCCGCCGCCGCTCCTGCCGTCCCATCCACCCCGTCGGAGCACCAGGGATCGATCGATGCGCCTCCTCCACCTCGCCTGGCCCCACCTCGCCCTCCGGCTCGCACGCATGCGCGATCCCGGGATCCCCGCCGCCGGCCCGCTGATCCTCGGCGGGCGGCCGTGGGATGACGGCGCCGTCCTCGACGCCAGCCCGGCCGCGCTCGCCCTCGGGGTTCGCCGGGGGATCCCCCTCGGGCAGGCGCACCGGCTGGTCCCGGAGGCGGCCTTCGTCCCGCCCGACCCGGCCGCTGACGCCGCGGCCGTGGAGGCGGCGCTCGACGCCCTGGCGGCGTTCAGCCCGGGGGTCGCCGGCGCGACGGACCCGGCCGACCGGGCCTTCGGATCGCTCGAGGTCCAGGTCGACGGCCTCGAGGCGCTCTGGGGGTCCGAGCCGGTCCTCGTCGGCAAGGTCCGGGCGGCCCTCGCCCCGCTCCTGCCCGGGACGGCGCGGGCGGGGATCGCCGGGACGCGCTTCGCGGCCGCCCTCGCCGCGGCCACCGGCCCCGGACCCAGGTCGGTGCCGGCGATCCTCGTCCGATCGGGAGACGACGCGGCCTTCCTCGCCCCGTTCCCGGCCTCGGCCCTCTCCCGCGACCCCGAGGTCCGCGGCCGGCTCGCCCGGTTCGGGCTGGCCACGATCGGCTCGGTCGCCGCGCTGCCGCGCTCGGCCCTCGTCGCCCGCTTCGGGATCGAGGAGGGAGGCCGCCTCCACGCCCGGGCGAGCGGCCTGGAGACCGACCCCTTCCGCCCCCGCCGGGCTCCCGAGCGGCTGACGCTCGGGCTCGCCCTCGACGAGCCCGTCGCCGGCCTCGACGCGCTCCGCTTCGTCCTGCGGCGCCTGGCCGGCGCGCTCGCCGCCCAGCTCGACGCCCGGGGCGAGGCCGCCGGCCGCGCCCGGCTGACCGCCACCCTGGACCCCACGTTCTCCCCGCGCCACCTGCCGCTCCCGGGAGCGGATCTCCCCACGGTGGTCGTGACGCAACGCCTCCCGGAGCCGACCGCCGACCCCGAGGCGATCGAGCGGCTCCTCCTCGAGCGCCTGGAGCGGGAGCCGCCGACGGCGCCGGTCGCCCGCCTGGAGCTCGAGCTCCTCGACATCGTCGCGGCCGCCGGCCACCAGCTCGCCCTCTTCGCGCCCCAGGCCAACGCCGCCGCCCGGCTCGGCTGGCAGCTCGCCCGGCTCGCCGTGCGCTTCGGCGAGGGCCGGGTGGGACGGGTGACGCTCGGTGACCCGGAGGCGCTCCTTCCCGAGACGCGCTGGAGCTGGCACCCGGTGACCGCCGACGGGGGTGCCGCAACCGGGCTCGCGGCCGGCGCACGGGCCGCTCCGTGACCCGCCTCCTGCGGGAGCACCCGCCCGTCGAGGTGGAGGTCGACGCGGCCGGCCGCGTCGTCGCGATCGCCTGGGCCGACCGCCGGGAGCCCGTCGAGGTCTGCACCCGCTGGCGGGTCGAGGATGCCTGGTGGGGTCGCCCGATCGCCCGCGACTACTTCAAGGTCGTCGGCGCCCGCTGGCTCGCCCTCGTCTACCTCGACCGGGTCGACGGCACCTGGCACCTGGAGCGCCTCTACGACTGAGGCGCCACCGCGAGGTTGCGGAGGAGCCGGATCAGCCGGTCATACGATGCGAGGTAGTGGAGGCCCGTCACCGCCCCGACGAGGAGCGCCACCGTCCCCTGGCCGGCCACGGCGAAGCCGGCGACCCCGCCCGCGAAGACCGCGGCCTCGAGAGCCAGGCGGACGGGGCCATAGACCGGGACCGGCGCCCGCCCAGGGTCGTTGGGGATCCGGAACGTGCCCCAGGCGGCGGCGGCGGCGAACGGGACCGCGATGGCCGGCAGCAGCCGCCAGCCCTCGCCGCCGAGCGCCCAGCCGAGCATCGCCAGCCCGGCGAGCGCGGCCAGCTCGAGGACGAAGCGCAGCGCGAGGTTGAGCGGGTGGTTCGCCATGCGCTCGCGCCTGGTCACGCCCGCAGGCTGGGCGGGACGCTGTCCCGGACGAGGCGCACGGCCTCCTCCAGCCCACCCCGCCAGGCGTCGCCGTGGCCCGGCAGGACGAGCTGCGCGGCGAGCCCGTCGAGGCGCGCCAGCGATGCCGCGGCGAGCCGGTTGTCGGCGTTGAACGCCGTCGCGAAGTGGGGCCCGCGACGGCCGGTGACCACGTTCCGCGTGGCGAAGGCGTCGCCGACGAGGATGGCGTCGCGACCCGGGAGGTGGAGGGCGACGCTGCCGGCCGTGTGCCCGGGCACATGGACGACGTGCGGGGCGCCGGGCACGTCGAGCGTGGCCCCGTCGGCGAAGGTGGCGACCTCGGCGATCGGCGTCACCTTCATCCCGCCGTGGGTGAGGCCGAAGACGGCGAACCCCAGCAGGGCCCGGATGCTCCAGCCGGCGTACCCGGGCCCGTGCTCGTCGCGGACCTGCTTGACCTCGCCGCGGGCGAGCGCGGCATCGTCGACGTGGACGCTGACCGGGACCGCGCCCTCGCGGCGGATCCGCTCGGCGAAGCCGACGTGGTCCGAGTGGGCGTGGGTGAGGATGAGGGCGCGGACGTCGTCGAGCGTCCGGCCCATCGCCGCCAGCTCGGTCCCGAGCTCCTTCCAGTGGCCGGGCAGGCCGGCGTCGACGACCGTGATCTCGCCCGCCTCCTCGAGCAGGTAGACGTTGATGAGGCCCTCGCCGAGCCTCCGGATGCCGGGTGCGATCTCCACCGATTCTCCCTGGTGCCGGCCTGCGGCCGCGATGCGCCGCGCCGATAGGCTACTGTTCGTAGCCATCATCGGGCATCCCAAGGCTACTGTCAATAGCCTATACTCTCGGCATGAGCCCCGCCCCCGCCCGCACCACCGACGGCGAGATCGTGGCGGCAGCGCGCGCACTCCTCGAGTCCGGCGGCCCGGAGAAGGTCACGATGCAGGCCGTGGCCGCGGCCGTCGGCGTCCGGGCTCCCTCGCTCTACAAGCATGTGCCGAGCAGGGCAGCCCTCCTGCGGGCCGTTGCCGAGGACGCGATGGTCGAGGTCGGGGCGGTCCTCGCGGCCGCCGGCGAGCCGGGCGACCCGGCCGAGGGCCTGCGGGCGATGGCGCTGGCCTTCCGGGCCTGGGCCCACCGGTCGCCGAATGCCTATCGTCACCTCTTCGGCGCGTTCCCGGCCGCGGATCGACCCCCGACCGAGCTCGGGGCGGTGGCGATCGGCCCGGTCCTCGACGCCTGCACGCGGCTGGTGGGTCCGGCCCGGGCGCTCGACGCCGCTCGCCTCTTCACGGCGTACGTGCATGGCTTCACGAGCATGGAGCTGGCCGAGGGGTTCGGCCTGGGGGGCGACGTCGAGGGAGCCTTCCGCTACGGCGTGGCGGTCCTGGCGGCTGCGCTGCGCCCGCCCGGCCCCGTCGCCGGCCGCTAGGCGATGGCGGCGACCGCGGCCTCGGCCGCCTCCCGGCCGGACCAGCCGAGCGCGACGAGCACGACGAGCAGGGTCACGAGGACGATCGCGAGGAGGCCGGCCCCCAGCCATTCGCGCGGCGTGGGTCCCATCGTCGTTCCTCCTCCGTCTCCCTTGCCGGTCAGCCCCAGGGGCAGGCGGCGGCGAAGAGCACCGTGATCATCGTCGTCCCGCCGAGGGGCCGAACCCGGGTCTGCACCCGACAGGCGGGATCCCCGCCGCCGCCCGCCGAGTCGATCACGAGGCTCCCGTCCTCGGCCGGCCCGCTGAGCGTGTTCGTACTGTAGCCCGCGGCGGCGAGGGCGTTCTGCATGAGGGTGGTGACCTCGTCGGGAGCGCGGTTCGTCACGAAGGCGCCGGAGACGGGTCCATCGGCCGGGTCGCCGGGGCTGGCGGGCTCGGCGCCGGCGGGAACGGGGAAGCCGGCCGGCAGCGCGTCCCAGGCCGCTCCCCAGGCCGTCGTGAACGTGCCGGGCTCGGGTCCCGGCGTCCGGACGTCGCCGGGGACCTTCGTCGGCGCCGGTGGGGTGGCCGTTGTGGGCGCCGGGCTGGGCGTCGGCGCGGTCCCGCAGGCCGCGGTCGCGATCGCCAGGACGGCGGTGGCGGCGGAGAGGAGCAGCGGGGCGCGGCGGCGTCGCATGGCCGCATCGTAGCGCGGGAATCTCGCGGGCCCCGTCGCGACGCGCGCAACGGGGCCCGGAGGAATTCGCCGCCCCAGGTCCCCAGTAACCGGAGCGGCGCGGATCGTTCGCCTAGCTGGCCGTCCCGCCGGCGGCCACGAGGACCGCCGGGAGGACGACGAGCACGAGCGCGCTCACGAGGGCGACGAGGAGGAGCGTCGGGAGGAGAGACCGGCTGCCCCTCGCGAGCGCGCTCATGGTCCACCTGTGACGCGTCGAAGGCGGGTTTTGTTGCGCCCCATCGGAGGCGCGCTGGGGCTTGACCTGATCGAACGTCTGTTCTATCTTGATCCCTGCCCCGCCGCCGCGACGGCCGCGCCGCCGTCCTTCCGCCGCTCCCGGGGTGGTCCCATGCCCGTGCTGCCCTATGCCGAGCTCCACGCTCACACGAGCTTCTCCTTCCTCGAGGGGGCCTCCGGCGCGGCCGACCTCGTGGGGCGGGCCCTGGAGCTTGGCCTCCCCGCGCTCGCGGTCACTGACCGGCAGGGGCTCTACGGCGTCGTCCGCTTCGCCACCGCCGCCGAGGAGGCCGGTCTTCACCCGGTGATCGGCGTCGAGGTCGAGCTGGCCGATCCGTTCGCCCCGGATCCCCATGGGCTCGTGATCCCGGCGCGGCGCAGGCCGGCCCGGATGCGGCAGGCGGCCGGGGCGTCGGGATCCGTCGGGACGGCCGAGGCGGTCCCGCGGGGCGGGCTCCCGGCCCGACCGCAGCCGGCGCGGGCCCGCCTCCCCGGCCATCGCGAGCCGGTCAGGGAGGACCATCGGGGCGTCGGGACGGGGGAGCGCGGGCCGCACCTCGTCCTGCTGGCGCGGGCTGACGTCGGGTATCGGAGCCTCTGTCGCCTCATCTCGCGGGCGAACCTCGCCGGCACGAAGGCGGCGCCACGGGTCACCCAGGCGCTCCTCGCCGATCATGCGGAGGGCCTCGTCGCGCTCTCCGGGTGCCGGCACGGCGAGCTGGCCCGGCGGCTGCTCGCCGGCGATCGCGAGGGCGCCCGCGCGGTCGCGGAAGGGTACGCCCGGCTCTTCGACCCGCGCGACGGAGCGGCCCGCCCGGCCGCCCGCGGGATCGCCGGCGCGGGCTTCGTCCTCGAGCTGTCCCACCACCTGCTCCCGGGCGACGACTGGCTCGTCGCGGAGACCGCCCGGCTCGCCCGGGAGGTCGGCCTGCCGGTCGTGGTGGCCAACGACGTCCGCTACGCCCGCCCCGAGGACCGCGAGCTCCACGACGTCCTCACGGCGATCCGGCACGGGCGGACGGTGGAGACGCTCGCCGAGCTGCGGACCCCGAGCGGGGAGCACTACCTGAAGTCGGGTGCCGAGCTGGCGGCGCTGCCGCCGGGGGACGAGGCGGCGGACCCCGCGACGGCCGCCGCCTGGCGGGAGGGTCTCGCCAACGCCGGCGAGCTGGCCGCTGCCTGCCGCGTCGACCTCGGCTTCGAGCACTACCGCTTCCCGGGCTTCCCGGTGCCCGCGGGCGAGACGCCGTTCTCGTACCTCGCCGAGCTCTGCCACGGAGGGGTGCGCCGGCGCTACCACCCGGTGACGCCGCCGGTCGTGAAGCAGCTCGCCCACGAGCTCGACGTGATCGAGCGAACCGGGCTGGCCGAGTTCTTCCTCATCTGCTGGGACCTCATGCGCTTCGCCAAGGAGCGCCGCATCCCCGCCCAGGGGCGCGGCAGCGCCGCGGATTCGATCGTCGCCTACGTGCTGGGGATCACCCGGGTCGACCCGATCCGCCACAACCTCCTCTTCGAGCGGTTCATCAACGAGGGCCGCACGACGTACCCGGACGTCGACATCGACTTCAGCTCCGAGCGCCGCGAGGAGGTCATCCAGTACGTCTACGAGCGGTACGGGACCGAGCACACCGGGATGGTCTGCAACCTCGTGACCTACCGGGCTCGGAGCGCGGTCCGCGAGGTCGGCTACGCCCTCGGCTTCCCGCGTCCGCTCGTCGATCGCGTGGCGAAGGCGCTCGAGACCTACGACTCGGTGATGGTCAGGCGCGACCTCGAGGCGGACGGCGGCTTCGCCGAGTTCTTCCACCGCCCCGACGAGCCCCGCGACGGCGACGCCTCCGCCGCCCGGGCCGGCGACCGTGGCCTCGTGGACCGGATGGGCCGGCTCGACCACGCGCGCGGTCGCCTGACAGGCCCCGAGGACGCCGCGCGCCGGACCGGGATCCTGCCGGGGACGGGCTCGAGCCCGGCGATCCGTGCCGGCGGGACCTCCGACGACAAGGGCGGGCCGGGGGACTCCCCGGCGAGCGTGGCCTGGCTCGTCCGCGGCGGCCCGCCGGCCGCGGCGGCCGCCTCCCCGGCAATCGTCGCCCGGCCGATCCGGGAGGCGATGCCCGCCTTCGGTCCCGGGGCCGGCCCGCCGCGGGCTCCCAGCGGACCGCCCGGCACGATCGACGGGCGGCGGATCGACCCGGAGTCGGGCGTCCTCGCGCCGCCCACGCGGAGCGTCGACCGACTCGGCCGGCCGCGCCACTTCGACCCATTCCCGGGCCCGGCCGGCGGGCGAGCCTCGTCGGTGGCCCGGATCATCCCCGAGCCTCCGCCTGCCCCGCGCGGCGGGAGCACGGTCGGGATGTCTCCCTGGGAACGCTGGCTCGAGCTCTGTGCCCGGATCGACGGGTTCCCCCGGCACCTCTCCATCCACACCGGCGGGATGCTCGTGACGGCCGCCCCGCTCGTCGACATCGCCCCGCTGGAGCGGGCGACGATGCCCGGCCGGGTCGTCGTCCAGTTCGACAAGCGCGACGTCGAGACCCTCAAGCTGATCAAGCTCGACCTGCTCGGGCTGGGGATGCTGGCCGCGATCGACGAGACCATCCAGCTCATCGAGCACGACTGCGGGACCTGCGTCGACCTCGACCGGCTCCCCGAGGAGATCCCCGAGGTCTTCGGCATGCTCCAGGCCGCCGACACCGTGGGCGTCTTCCAGGTCGAGAGCCGGGCCCAGATGCAGACCCTCCCCAAGTCGCGGCCGGCCTGCCTCGACGACCTCGTCGTGGAGGTGGCGATCATCCGCCCCGGCCCCATCCAGGGGAACGCGGTCCACCCCTACCTGCGCCGCAAGCAGGGGCTCGAGCCGGTCGCCTACCTCCACCCCTCGCTGGAGCCGGTCCTCCGCGATTCGCTCGGGGTGATCCTCTACCAGGAGCAGGTGATGCGGATCGCGATCGAGGTCGCCGGCTTCAGCCCGGGAGAATCCGACGGGTTCCGCCGGGCCATGGGGACGTGGCGCTCGCCGGCCGAGATGGAGAAGCTCCACGCCCGGTTCGTCGACGGCTGCGTCGCCGGCCAGGGGATGCCCCGCGACGACGGGGAGGAGCTCTACCGGCAGGTCGCCGGGTTCGCCAGCTTCGGCTTCGCCAAGAGCCACGCGGCGGCGTTCGCCCGCACCGCCTACGAATCGTCGTTCCTCAAGCTCTTCTACCCGGCCCAGTTCCTCGTCGGCCTCGTCAACGCCCAGCCGATGGGCTTCTACCCGGTGGAGGTCCTGGTCAACGACGCGAAGCGACACGGGGTGGCCGTCCTCGCGGTCGATGTCAACGCCTCGTCGTACCGGACGACGACCGAGTGGGCCGGCCGGCCCGGCTGGGCGCTGGCGGGGCCGGCGGGCGACGGCGGCCGCCGCGATCTTGATCCCGGCGAGCCCCTCCCGCCCGACCTGGGGATCGCCGCCCGGCCCCGCCCGGTCCGCTCGCCCGCCTGCGTCATTCCCTCCTACGATGCGCGCGGGCGGTGGGCCGCGGAGAGCGCCGTCGGCTGGGGCGTCCGGCTCGGGCTCCACCTCGTGAAGGGAATCGGCGAGGAGCATGCCGCCCACCTCGACGCGGAGCGGGCGCGCGGCCGGTACACGTCCCTCGCCGACGTCGTGGAGCGGACGGGGCTTCCCGAGGTGGTCCTGGACCGGATGATCCGGGCCGGTGCGCTCGACTCCCTGGAGCGGCCGCGACGCGAGCTCCTCTGGCAGCTCCGGGAGACGGCCAGGCCGGCCCGGGGAGCCCCGCGGGGCGGGGGACGGGTGGCGGGGCGGCCGATCGACCTGCGCCTGCCGGCGTCGCCCGCGCCAGACCTCCCGCCGCTGTCCGAGCTCGAGCGGCTCGGCGACGCCTACGCGATCCTCTCGCTCGATGCGCGGCGCCATGTGGTCGCCCTCTTCAGGCCGGCCCTCGAGGCGCTGGGGGCCGTGCCGAGCGCCGCCCTCGCCGAGCGGCGGCCAGGGCCGGTCCGCCTGGGTGGGCTCGTCGTCACGCGGCAGCACCCGATGACGGCGAAGGGCGCGGTCTTCCTGGCCCTCGAGGACGAGACCGGGATGGTCAACGTCACGCTCTGGCCGGACGCCTGGGCCCGCCTCCGCGGGGTCGTCCGGCGGAACGCCCTCCTCGTCGTCGACGGGATCCTGCAGCGCGAGTCCAGCGTGGTGAACGTCGTCGCCCGGGACGTGCGGCCGCTCGTGGACGAGGCGCGTCGCGTCGGCGGGCCGGACCGGCCGGACGGGGTCCGCCAGCTCGGCTGCGCCGGTACGCGGCGGTCCGGCTGATGCGTGCCCACGGGAGGCGCGCGCGAGCGATGCCGGGCGGGCGGTGCCGCCCGGCGAGGTCGCGCGAGAAGCGTCAGCGGCGCCGGGCCGGCTGCCGCTGCGGCGAGGACATGCTCAGGAAGCGCCGGTAGAAGCCGGCGAAGGCCCCGACGGCGACCCCGAAGACCGGCGCCGTGAGGAGGACGTTCTGGGCGTACCCGAGCTTCTGGTCGGCGGACACCACGTAGGTGAACCCGAGGGGCGTGACCAGGACGTCCGTGTTGACGGCGACCACGATGACGTAGGCGAGGCCGGCCACGAGGCTCATGAGGCCGCCCATCAGCCACCCGGCCCGCGGGGCGAGCATCCCGGCGAGGAAGGCGATGATCATCGGCGGCGGCTGGAGGACCACGTTGCCCGCCAGCACGATGAGCTGGTTCGAGGCAAGCGTCGGGATCAGGAGCGCGCCGGCGGTTGCGGCGATCACCAGGCCCGGGACCCACCCGGCCTTCGACCGGAGGAGCACCGAGGGGAACGCCTTCAGGTCGCCGCGCACGTCGGCCGGGCTGGCCGCCGTCCGGAGCGAGCCGAGGAAGCTGCCCCGCGCCTGGGCCGCCGCAGGCTCCGCATTCGGCGGGCGCCGCTCGCGGGATCCACGCGGAAGGGCCGCCGCCGGGATGGCTGCGACGTCGGCTGCGACCTGGCCGTCCTCCCCGGTGCTCGCGACGCGATGCCGGCGGCGGGCTTCGGCGCGCTCGGTCCTCTTGGCGCGGGCCACGTGTCCTCCTCGAGTCGACGGATTGCCGGCGGAGTGCCCGTCGCGATGGCTCGGACGGCCGCGGCGCGCGAATCCTACCGCGGGTGCCGGGGCGCCGCCGGATCCGTCCGATAAGGGGGAGGTGAGCCTGCGGTGAGGGCGGCATGGTACACGTGGGCCGTCACGCCCGCCGGCCTGACCCGCCCCGGAGGTCGTCCATGCGCGCGCCACGGAGCGCCGTCGCCGGCACGCTCGCCGTCCTGCTCGCGATCCTGTCCGCCTCGGCCGGCTCGCCGGGCCGATCTCCCGCGCCGGAGCCGCTCGCGCCCGCGGCCGCCGTGTCGTGGCCGCCGTCGAGCGGCCTCCTGGTCGCCGAGGTCGTGACCGGGGGCTCCTCGGCCTCCGACGAGTACGTCGAGATCACGAACGCGGACCCCGAGCCGCTCGACCTCGCGGGGCTCGAGATCGCCTACGTGACCGCCTCGGGGGCGACGATCACGCGGAAGGCGTCGTGGGGGACGTCGCTGCTCGTCGAGCCCGGCCGACACGTGCTGATCGCCAACGCCCTCGGGATCCACGCGGCCGGCGCCGACGCCACCTACAGCGGGGGCATCGCGGCGACCGGAGGCGCCATCGTGCTCCGCCGGACCGACGGGCTGGTCCTCGACGCGGTCGGCTGGGGCGACGCTTCGAGCGCGTTCGTCGAGGGGACGGCGGCGCCGGCGCCGCCTGCCGGCAGCTCGATCGAGCGGCGGCCCGGTGGCGCGACGGGCAACGTGGTGGACACCAACGACAACGCGGCCGACTGGGTCGTGTCGGACGCGCCGGCTCCGCAGCCGCTCGCCGCCCCGCCGGCTCCGGGGTCGAGCCCGAGCCCCACGCCGACGCCGATCCCGACCGCGAGTCCCACGCCGACACCCACGCCGACGCCGACGCCGACCCCGACCCCGACCCCGACCCCGACCCCGACGCCCACGCCGATGCCGACCGCGAGTCCCACGCCGACGCCGACCGCCACGCCCGTGCCCACCCCCACCCCGGCCATCCCGATCGTCGCTGCGCGATCGGCGATCGACGGGACCCGGGTCGTCGTCGAGGGAGTCCTGACCACCCCGCTCGGGGCCCTCGAGGACGGTCGCGGCGGCTTCGTGGCCGACGCGACGGCAGGCATCGCCCTCCTCCTGCCGACCGATCCGACCGCGCTCGTCGCGGCAGGCACCCTCGTCCGCGCCGCCGGCACGGTCGACGACCGCTACGGACAGCGCACGATCCGCCTCGACGGTGCCCCGACGGTGCTCGGGACGGGGACGCTGCCTCTCGTGCTGCAGATCGCGACCGGGGCCGCGGGCGAGAGCCTCGAAGGCCGGCTGGTCGGTGCCGACGGTCGGATCGTCGAGGCGCCGACCCAGCTGACGAGCGGCATCTCGCTCGTCATCGACGACGGCTCCGGCCAGCTCCGGGTCATCCTCGCCTTCTCCGGCGCTGCCGCACCCGCGCGGGACCAGGAGGTCCGCGTGGCGGGGCCGCTCGGGCAGCGCGACACGACGGCCGCGGGGACGACCGGCTACCGCCTGGTCGTGACCGATCCGGCCGCGTTCGAGGTCCTGCCGACCGCGACGCCATCGCCCACCGGCTCGCCGACCCCCGCCCCGACGCCGGCGCCGACCCCCGCCCCGACGCCGACCCCCGCCCCGACTCCGACGCCTGCGTCGACGCCCGTCCCCTCGCCGTCTCCGACGCCGTCCGGGACCCCGTCGCCCACCCCCTCGCCGACGCCCCTCTCGATCGCCGCCGCCCGGGCCGCGGGGACGAACGCACGCGTGATCGTGCAGGGAACCGTCACCGCCGAGGCGGGTCGCCTGGGGCTGGCGCCCCTCATCGCCATCCAGGACGCGACGGCCGCGATCATCGTCCGCCTGCCGGACAGCGCGACCCCGCCGCCCCGCGGCGCCGTCCTGCGGGTGTCGGGCAAGCTCGCCGACCCGTATGGCCAGCTGGAGATCCGGCCGGGACCCCGCGACATCGCGCTCCTCGGGGCGCTCCCCGTCCCTGACCCGCTGCCCGTGGTCGCGTCGTCCCTCGGCGAGAACACCGAGGCGCGACTCGTGGTCCTCGAGGGTCGCCTCGACGGCCGGATCGTTCGCGAGTCGAACGGCGACCTCAGCCTCGGCCTCATCGACGTGACCGGGACTCCGTTCCGTGCCCGCGCCGCCCGCGGCGCCGGGATCGCGGCCGACATGGCCCACGCCGGGGCGCGCCTGCGCATCTCGGGGGTGGTCGGGCAGCGGGCGACCCGCAAGGGCGCCCTGGACGGGTATCGGATCTGGCTGCGCGACGGCGGCGACGTCGTGGTCGTGGCGCCGGCCCCGTCGGCCGCGCCTTCCCCGGAGGCCTCCCCGTCGCCGGGCCCCTCCGGGTCCGTTCCCCCGTCGCCGGTCACGTCCGTCGTGGCGGCACTGGGCCGCGGGGCCGCGGCGGTCCGCGTCGAGGCCGTCGTGACCATCCCAGCGACCCTCCTGGACGCCTCGGCACGCCGGATCATCGTGCAGGACGCGACCGCCGCGGTCGAGGTCCTCCTGCCGGTGGGGTCGACCGCCCCGGGGCCGGGGACGCGCGTCCGTGTCGACGGCCTGATGGGCGCCGCCTACGGAGCGCCCCGTCTCCGCGCCGAAGCCATCACGGTCCTCGGGAGCGCTCCGATGCCCGCCCCCCGGACCGTCGTCCGGGAGCCCGGCCCGGCCGACGAAGCGGAGCTCGTCCGCATCAGCGGCACCGTCGTCGACGTCAAGCGGCTCGGCGACCGCTGGCGGGCCGAGGTCCGGACGGCACAGGCGACGGTCGTGGTCGCCGGGCTCCCCGGGGCCGGGATCCCGGCCGCCGCCCTGCGCGAGGGCGCGGTCGCGACCGTGGTCGGCGTCGTACGGCGGCCGCACCCCGCCGCATCCGACCGTCGCTTCGCGGTTGTGCCCCGCGGGCTATCCGACGTCCGCGTGGCTTCAGGGAGGGCGACCGGTGGTGCCGCGGCCGGGTCGCCGCGTCCCCCCGCCGTCGCCGGAGGCGCCTCGCGCCCGTGGGGCGGCGCGGCGACGTCGGGGGTCATCGCGCCCGCCGACGCCGTCGCCGACGCCGACCTTGCCGCCATCGCCGCGCTCGCCGGACGGCGCGTGCGCGTCGGAGGGCTGGTCGTCTCCGTGGACGAGGCCGGCGCCGTCGTGGACGACGGAACGGCCACCGGCCAGCTGCGCCTGGTCGGGGACGCCGCCCCGCTGGTGGCCCTCCTGGAGCCCGGCGACGCCGTCACGGCGACCGGACGGGTCTTGCCGGGACCGGACGCCCGGATCGAGGTGGCGTCGGCCGTCGACCTCGCCCGCCTCGGCGACCTTGGCGAGGCGCTGCCCCTCGACGCCGCGGCCTTCGACGCGGGGCTAGACGGCCTGGCGTCGACCTCGCCCGACGGTCCCGACGTCGTCCCGGGTATGGAGGCAGGGACGGCCGCCCTGCCTGGCACGGGCGAGGGTGCTCCCGCCGACGGGCCGCTCCTCGCCGGCCTCGGCCTGACGGCCCTCGCCAGCGCGGCGTGGGCAGCCTTCGTCGGGTCGAGGCGTCGCCACGACCGCCGGCGTCTGGCCGATCGGATCGCCAGGCGTCTGGCGGAGCTTCCGGGGCCCGACTCCGCGGCTGCGTCCGGCCGGACCGGGGCGGTCGGCTCGGTCGAGCACAGGTCGAGCACGCGTGAACCGGCTTGACGCTCGTGATCGGGCGTGACTATGCTCGCGCGAGTTTCGGGCCGTCGGAGCACGAAGCCGCGCTCGCGGCGAACAGGCAGCCCCGGCCCCGAAGCCAGTCTCGTTTCGAGGGACGAGCGTCGGGCGGTGGGCCCTGCGACGTCCAAAGCTGGTGAAGGGAGGCTCCTGGAGTGGCCGAGGCCTACTGCGTCAAGTGCAAGGCGAAGCGCGAGGTCAAGAACCCGCAGAAGATCACGATGAAGAACGGCAAGCCGGCGCTCTCGGGCGTGTGCCCGGTGTGCGGCACCAAGATGTTCAAGATCGGCGGCTGACCGACCTTCTCGACGCAGACGCGAGCCCTCGCCGGTGACGGCGGGGGCTCGCTGCGTTTCCGGCTCCGCCGCTGCGGGACGTTCGGACCGCGACCGTGGGCCGCTCGGCCCGCCGGGCCCGCCCGAGGGCCTTGATAGAATGCGCACGGTTCCCGCCGCTACGACGAGGTTCCGTGTCCCCGAGGCTCTCATCCGCCCTTGATCTCGGCGGCCCGCTCGCTGGTGCCGCCGATGTCCGTTCCGACGGGATCCCGTCTCCCGAGCGCCCGCGTGGCCCCCGTCGGGGCGGGCGCCTGCGCCCGGGTCCTCCTCGCGCCCCCATCCAGCGCGACCGTCGTGACGACGGTCGCTTCGTGCTGACCTGCATAACCGCACAGCGGAGGTTCGTTCCATGTCTGTTCGCGTCGGCATCAACGGGTTCGGCCGGATCGGCCGGCAGTCCCTGAAGGCCCTCATCGAGCGCGCCCCGGAGGTCGAGGTCGTCGCCGTCAACGATATCGTCGACGTCGCGATGAACGCACTCCTCTTCAAGCACGACTCGACCTACGGGGCCTATCCGGGGACGGTCACCCACGACGAGGACGCGATCATCGTCGACGGCAAGGAGATCAAGGTCCTCAAGGAGCTCGACCCGGCGAGCCTGCCCTGGAAGGCCCTCGGCGTCGACCTGGTCATCGAGTCCACCGGCCGCTTCACCGATGCCGACAAGGCCCGCGCGCACCTCGACGCCGGCGCCAAGAAGGTGCTCATTAGCGCCCCTGCCAAGAAGGAGGACGTCACGATCGTCCTCGGCGTCAACGACGACGCCTACGACCCGGCCAAGCATCACATCGTCAGCAACGCCAGCTGCACGACGAACTGCCTGGCTCCGGCGGCCAAGGTCGTCCACGACGGCTGGACGATCAGGCGTGGCCTCATGAACACGATCCACTCGTACACCAACGACCAACGGATCCTCGACGTGGCCCACAAGGACCCGCGGCGGGCGCGGGCGGCCGGCCTGAACATCATCCCGACCACGACGGGCGCCGCGAAGGCCCTCGCCCTCGTCATCCCCGACCTGAAGGGCAAGTTCGACGGCTTCAGCCTGCGCGTGCCCACCCCGACCGTCTCGGTGGTCGACTTCACCGCGGAGCTGGAGAAGGACGCCTCGGTCGAGGAGCTGAACGCCGCCTTCCGCGCCGCGGCCGCCGGCCCCATGAAGGGCATCCTCGGCGTCTCCGACGAGCCGCTGGTCTCCTCCGACTTCCGCGGCGACGAGCGCAGCTCGATCATCGACGCGGCCTCGACGATGTCGCTCGGCGGCAACTTCGTGAAGGTCATCGCCTGGTACGACAACGAGTGGGGCTACAGCTGCCGCGTGGCCGACCTCGTGAAGTTCATGATCGCGAAGGGCATCTAGTCTCCCGATCGACCCACAGGACACGCCACCATGGACAAGCGCTCCATCCGGGACCTTGACGCGTCGGGCAAGCGCGTCTTCGTCCGCGTCGACTTCAACGTGCCGCTCAAGGACGGGCAGATCAAGGACGACACCCGCATCCGGGCGGCCATCCCCACGATCAGGCACCTCCTGGACCAGGGCGCCCGGGTCGTCCTGGCCAGCCACCTGGGCCGGCCCGACGGCAAGGTCCAGGACGGCCTCCGCCTCCGCCCGGTGGCGGAGCGGCTCTCCGCCCTCCTCCGCATCAACGTCCCGTGCACCGGCGACGCCCTGGGGCAGGGGACCGAGGACGCTATCCGCCGGCTCCGGCCGGGCGAGGCGCTCCTCCTCGAGAACCTGCGGTTCCACCCGCAGGAGGAGAAGAACGACCCCGAGTTCGCCAGGGCGCTCGCGTCGTACGCCGACGTCTACGTCAACGACGCGTTCGGCACGGCCCACCGGGCCCACGCCTCGACGGTCGGCATCGCCGAGATCCTGCCGGCCTACGCCGGGTTCCTCATGGAGCGGGAGATCAAGTACCTCTCCCAGCTCGTCGAGGACCCCGCCCGCCCCTATGCCGCGATCATCGGCGGAGCGAAGGTCTCCGACAAGATCAAGGTCCTCGAGAACCTCACCCGGAAGGTAGACATCCTCGTCGTCGGCGGCGGGATGGCGAACACCTTCCTCCTGGCCCAGGGCAAGAGCGTCGGCAAGAGCCTGGCCGAGCCCGATCGGGTCGAGGACGCCCGGCGGATCATGGCGGCCGCCGAGGAGCGGGGCGTCAAGCTCATCCTCCCGACCGACGTCGTGATCGCCAAGGAGGTCACCCAGGGCGCCGAGTACAAGACCCTCTCGGTGGAGAAGCTGCCGGCCTCGTGGCACATCGTCGACGTCGGCAAGGACTCGCTCGCCGCGATGGAGACCGCCCTTGCGGACGCGAAGACGGTCTTCTGGAACGGGCCGCTCGGCGTGTTCGAGATGCCGGCCTTCGGCGCGGGCACGCGCCAGATGGCCCGCTTCCTGGCCGACCTGGCCGACGCCGGGGCCACCGTGGTGGTCGGCGGCGGCGACTCGGTCGCGGCGGTGACCCAGCAGGGCCTCGCCGCCAAGATGACCCATATCAGCACCGGCGGCGGCGCCTCCCTCGAGCTCATCGAGGGCCGGACCCTGCCGGGCATCGCGATCATCCCCGACGCCCAGCCGGCCGCCGGGACCGCCGGAGGCGCCGCGTGAACACCGAGATCGAGTACATCGACGCCCGCGAGATCCTCGACTCGCGGGGCAACCCGACCATCGAGGTCGACGTCATCCTGGCCGACGGGTCGGTCGGCCGGGCCGGGGTTCCCTCCGGCGCCTCGACCGGCGCCAACGAGGCCGTCGAGCTTCGCGACGGCGACAAGGCCCGCTTCGGCGGCAAGGGCGTCCTCAAGGCCGTGGAGAACGTCCGCGAGACGATCGCGCCCGCCCTCCTCGGCTCCGACGCGGCCGACCAGCCGGACATCGACGCCGCGCTCATCGAGCTCGACGGGACGTCGAACAAGGGCAAGCTGGGCGCCAACGCCATCCTCGGCGTGAGCCTCGCCTGTGCCCACGCGTCGGCGACGGCCCACGACCTCCCGCTCTATCGCTACCTCGGCGGGGCAGGTGCCCGGATCCTGCCCGTGCCGTTCTTCAACATCCTCAACGGCGGCAAGCACGCCGTGAACTCCACCGACTTCCAGGAGTTCATGGTCGCGCCGGTCGGCGTGGCCACGTTCGCCGACGCCCTCCGCGCCGGCGCCGAGGTCTTCCACTCTCTCAAGGGCATCCTCCACGACGGCGGGTACTCCGTCGGCCAGGGTGACGAGGGCGGCTTCGCCCCGTCGCTTCCCTCCAACGAGGCTGCCGTGGAGGTGATCCTCCAGGCGATCGAGAAGGCCGGCTACCGGCCCGGCGAGGACCTCGCGATCGCCCTCGACCCGGCGGCGAGCTCCGTGCTCGTCGAGGGCACCGGCACGGGCGACGTGCCCGGCCGCTACTTCCTGGAGCGCGAGGGTCGGACCCTCGACTCCGGCGAGATGGTGGACCTCTGGGAGAGCTGGACTTCGAAGTACCCGATCGTCTCCATCGAGGACGGCCTCGCCGAGGACGACTGGGCCGGCTGGAAGGAGCTGACCGCCCGCCTCGGCGCGAAGGTCCAGCTCGTCGGCGACGACATCCTCGTCACGAACCCGGCCTTCATCGCCCGGGGCATCGCCGAGGAGGCGATGAACTCCGTCCTCATCAAGCTCAACCAGATCGGCACCCTCACGGAGACGATGGCGGCGATCGAGATGGCGCGCCGCGCCGGCTGGACCGCCATGGTCAGCCACCGCTCCGGCGAGACCGAGGACACGACGATCGCCGACTTCGTGGTGGCCATGGGGACCGGCCAGATCAAGACCGGGGCCCCTTCACGCTCCGAGCGGGTCGCCAAGTACAACCGGCTCCTCCGCATCGAGGAGGAGCTGGGCGTCGGCGCTCGCTACCTCGGCGCGGCCGCCCTCGCGGGCGCGAAGCCGTACCTGCCAGGCTGACCATGTCGCTCCTCGCGGCGCCGGCCGGGCGACCGGTCGGCGCCGCCCGCCAGTCGGCGGCCGCCGCGTGAAGCGCTTCGTCGATCGGGGCGCGATCTACGCCGGCTGGGTCGGCGTGGGCATGGCCGTCACGATCGCGGTCAGCTTCCTGCTGGTCATCCCGATCGAGCCCGTCCTGTGGCTTCTCGCCTTCCCGGCCGGGCTCCTCATCGGCTACTACGCCAATGCCAGGTCGAACCGCCAGGCCGGGCCGTGGCGGCGCATCCTCGCCAACGGCGCCTACGCCGGCCTCCTGACCGCGGCGACGCTGGCCCTCCTCTTCCTCCTGACGAAGGGGATCTTCTTCAGCGCCGACAACGGCTACCGGGGAGCCGCCGACGGCGGTCCGCTGACCGGCTGCGACACGGGCGCGGGCTGCGTCTACGCCCGCTACCTGGCCGAGGGCAAGGGCCCCGACTTCGTGGCCGCCGGCGTCACCAACGTCGACGAGTTCAGCGCCTTCTACTGGCGGGAGCAGCTGGGGACGGCCGGCACTGTCCTCGTCCTCGCGTTCCTCGGCGGCCTCGGCGGGGCGGCGGTCTACGCGGTGGCCCGTCCCAAGGCCGCCCCGGTCGCACCGACCGACCGCCCTGCGACGCTCCCACCGGCCTGACAGGGGACCGTCCCGCCGTGAGCCCCCGTGATCCGGCTGTCGGATCGCAGGGGGCGCCCGTCGGCGCCTTCGTCGGGCTCGCCACGCTGGACCTCGTCCTAGGCGTGGAGCACGTCCCCGGTCCCGACGAGAAGGTCGTGGCGACCTCGCAGCTCGTGGTGGCCGGCGGTCCGGCGGCCAATGCCGCGGTCGCCTTCGCCTGGGCCGGCGGGAGGCCGCGCCTCCTCGCAGTGCTCGGCGGCCATCCCCTGGCCGCGGCGGCCCTCCTCGACCTGCAGGCCAACGGCGTGGCCGTGGTCGACGCTGATCCGGGTCGCGCCGCGCCGCCGACCGTGGCCGCCATCCTCGTCACCACGGGGACCGGCGCCCGTGCCGTCGTCTCGCACACCGATCGCTCGACGGCGGGCGCTCCTGAGGCCGCCGGCCAGCGGCTCGTGGCGGAGCTCCTCGACGGCGCCCGCATCGTGCTCGCCGACGGCCACCATCGGGCGCTCGCCGTGCCGCTCGCTCGCGCCGCGCGGGCGCGCGGGATCCGCCTCCTGCTCGATGGCGGGACGTGGCGCCCGGCCTTCGACGAGCTGATCCCGGGTGCCGACGCCGTGGTGGCGTCGGCCGCCTTCCGGCCACCCGGCGCCGGGCCGGCTGCCGACGGCGTCCTGCGGGCGATCCTGGCCCGCGGGGCCCGGTTCGCGGCGATCACCGCCGGGTCGGATCCGATCCGCTGGCGGGACGCGGCCGGCCGGACGGGCAGCCTGGAGGTCCCGGCCGGCGAGGTGATCGACACGCTCGGCGCCGGCGACGTGCTGCACGGCGTCATGGCCGCGCTCCTGGCCGCCGAGCCGGGTGACGCCTCGACGACCGACGACCTGGTGGCCGCCCTCGCCGAGGGAGCTCGCGTCGCCAGCGCGTCCTGCGCCTACGAGGGAACGCGCTCGTGGCTGGCCGCGCCGATCCCGGGAGCCGAGCGCCGTCCCTGACCGGTCAGCCGCCCGCGGCGAGCAGGATGGCCCCCACCGCGACCGCCCCGGCGCCGGCCAGGCGCCAGCCGGCCCGCTCGCGCTCGCCGAGGGCGATCACCCCCCACGCCGCGGCGAGGATGGTCGTCGCCTCGCGGAGTGGAGCGACGCCCGCCAGCGGGGCGATCTGGAAGGCGAGGAGGATCAGGAAGTAGGTCCCGATGATGAGGATGCCCGCCGCCAGCGGCCGGGCGAGCCCGGGGCGATTGTCCGGCGGGTCCGCCGGAACCGGGACGCCGGGAAGGGGCGCCGCTCGCAGGGCGGCCGTCGCGCGCCGCTGGCGCACGCCCTGCATGACCCGTGCCCAGGCCACGAGCCCGAGGGCGCAGACGGTCCAGAGGGCCCAGGCGTAGAGCCAGGCGGGGCCCGTGCGCACGCCGACCCGGTCCAGCGCCGAGTAGCCGGCGACCGCGCAGCCGGCGAGGAGGGCCGGGACCACGGTCTGCCGGGACGCGGCGGCGAGCGCGGCGGTGAGCGTACCGCCCAGCAGGAAGGCCACGCCGAGGGCCCCGGACGGTGCGAGGTGCTCGTCGAGGATCACCACCCCGACGATCGCCCCGAGGAAGGCGCCCGAGCCGCGCGCGACCGGGTAGACCGACGAGAGGGCGCCGCGCTGGTAGGCGGCCGAGAGCGGCACGAAGTAGGCGGCCGAGACGATCCCCGAGAGGACCGCGATGAGCCAGCCCTCCGGCTCGAGGGTGGGACGCCCGGTCGCCAGCCAGGCCACGGCAACGATCGGCGTCGCCACGAGCACGCCGAGCCCGACCGCGCGGGTCGCGGTCGCGAGCGGATCGCCGGCCGTCTTGACGAGCGTGTTCCAGGCGACGTGGAAGAACGAGGACGCGAGGACAAGGGCGATCGCGGCGATGGGCATCCCGCAAGTCTACGAACCGCGTCGGGGCGTCGCCGATCTCCCACGCCACGGCCCAGGACCTGGGAAACGAACGACCCCCGGGTCGGGACCCGGGGGTCGAGGTGCTGCAGAGGAGGGGAGGGCGGGCGGCCTACTCGGCCTTCTTGGCCGCCGGCTTCTTCGCCGGGGCCTTCATGGCCGCCGGCTTCTCGGCCGCGGCGGCCTTCGCCGGTGCCTTCGCCGGCGCCTTCTTGGCCGGTGCCTTGGCCGAGGTCTTCGAGGCCGCGGCCTTGGCCGGTGCCTTCGCGGCCGGCTTCTCGGTGGCGGCCGCGGCGGCCTTCGCCCGCGTCGTCCGCACCTTGGCGGCCGGCGCCTCGGCGGCGACGGCGGCGGTCAGCTTCGGGGTCTCGGCGTCGGTCCGGCCGGCCCTGGCGAGGGCGGCGCGCGCCTTGCCGGCAGCCGTCTGGGCGCCCTTCGCCTTGGCGGCCTTGCCGGCCGCGATGCGGGCCCTGGCGGCCTTCGCCGCGGCGGCCGTCCCCGTGGTCTTGGTCGACTTGGCTCCGGCCTGGACGGCGGCCCCGCCGAGCGCGGCCCCGACCTTCATGGCCAGGCGCGACTTGCGCCGTGCCGCGGCGTTGGGGTGGATGGCCCCGATCTTGGCGGCCTTGTCGAGCGCCGAGAACGCCTCGGCGAGCGAGACGGTCGCGTCGCCCTCGGCGAGGCCTGTGGCGATCTTGAGCGTCTTGGAGACGAGGGTCTTGGCCCTGGAGACGCGGGGGCCGTTGATGGCGGCGCGCCGCTCTGCCTGGCGAACCCGCTTCTTCCCGGACGGCGTCCGAGCGCCGGTCCAGCCGCGGGGGGAATGAGCCACGGTTCTGTCGGTCCTCTAGGTAGTTCGAGGGGTGGACGGTTCGACGGGTGGGATCGGTGCGGCGCAGCGGGAGAGGACACCGCGACGGCGCGACCGCGAATGGTAGCAGATCGGACCGCCGGACCGGCCCCTCGTCGTCCGCTACACTCCGGCCTCGTGATCATCCCCCAGGAGCGCCTCCGCAACTTCTCGATCATCGCCCACATCGATCACGGGAAGTCGACGCTCGCGGACCGCCTCCTGGAGTTCACCCACACGATCGATCCCCGCCAGATGACGAGCCAGGTCCTCGACTCGATGGACCTCGAGCGGGAGAAGGGGATCACGATCAAGGCGCGGGCCGTCCGCCTGGAGCACACGGCGCAGGACGGCCTCCTCTACGGCCTCAACCTCATCGACACGCCGGGCCACGTCGACTTCAGCTACGAGGTCAGCCACAGCCTGCAGGCCTGCGAGGGGGCCATCCTGGTCGTCGACGCCGCCCAGGGGATCGAGGCCCAGACGCTCGCCAACGTCCACCTGGCCCTGCGCCAGAACCTGGTGATCATCCCGGTCGTCAACAAGATCGACCTCCCGTCCGCCCAGCCGGACCTGGTCATCGAGGAGCTGGAGAACGTCCTGGCGATCCCCCGCGAGGAGGTGATCCTGGCCTCGGCCAAGGAGGGGATCGGGATCGGCGAGATCCTCGAGGCGATCGTGGCCCGGGTGCCGCCCCCCAAGGGACGTCCGACGGAGCCGCTGCGGGCCCTGGTCTTCGATTCCCACTACGACCAGTACAAGGGCGTCGTGACCTACGTCCGGCTGGCCGCGGGGACGCTTCACGACCACGAGCGGATCCGCCTCATGGGCTCCGGGGCGGAGGCGGAGATCCTCGAGCTCGGTGTCTTCCGGCCCCAGCTCGTGCCGGTCAAGCAGCTGACCGCGGGCGAGGTCGGCTACATCGCGACCGGCCTCAAGAGCGTCCGCGACGCGCAGGTCGGCGACACGGTCACCAACGCGGCCAACCCGGCCACCGCGCCGTTGCCGGGCTACCAGGCCGCCAAGAGCCTCGTTTTCGCCGGGATCTACCCGATCTCCGGCGAGGACTACCCGCTCCTGCGCGACGCGATGGAGAAGCTCCACCTCAACGACGCCAGCTTCACCTTCGAGCCGGAGAGCTCGATCGCCCTCGGGTTCGGCTTCCGCTGCGGCTTCCTCGGCCTCCTCCACATGGAGATCGTCCAGGAGCGGCTGGAGCGGGAGTTCGGCCTCGATCTGATCGCCTCGGCACCGTCGGTGGAATACCGGGTCACGCCCCTCAACGGCAAGGGGACGATCGTGGTCGACAACCCCGCCCTGATGCCCCCGGCGGGCGACATCGAGGCGATCGAGGAGCCCTGGGTCACCCTCTCGGTCATCACCCCGTCGACCTACATCGGCTCCCTCATGGAGCTCTCGACGAATCGTCGCGGCACGTTCCGGACGATGGAGTACCTGGATCCCCAGCGGGTCCTCCTGTCCTTCGAGATGCCGCTGGCGGAGCTGATCGTGGACTACTTCGACCAGCTCAAGAGCCGCAGCCAGGGCTACGCCTCGATGGACTACGAGGAGGCCGGCTACCGCGAGGCTCGCCTCGTCAAGCTCGACGTCCTCGTCAACGGCGAGCCGGTCGACGCCCTGTCGATGATCGTCCACCGCGACAAGGCGCCCGCCGTCGGACGGGCGCTGGCGGCCAAGCTCAAGGAGCTGATCCCCCGCCAGATGTTCGAGGTCCCGATCCAGGCCGCCATCGGCTCGAACGTCATCGCCCGCGAGACCATCCGGGCGATGCGCAAGAACGTCCTCGCCAAGTGCTACGGTGGCGACATCACCCGCAAGCGCAAGCTGCTCGAGAAGCAGAAAGAGGGCAAGCAGCGGATGAAGCGCGTGGGCTCCGTGGAGATCCCCCAGGAGGCGTTCCTGGCCGTCCTCAAGATGGGCGAGGAAGCCTGACCGTGGAGGAGTGGATCGACCCGATCCGCACTCTCGTCGCCCTCGCCGTCGCCTTCTTCCTCGTGATCCTGCGGCTGGAGGCCGAGAAGTTCGGGGCCGCCGAGTACGACGAGCCGACGCGCGACGGCCGCCGCGGTTCGCTCCTCGCCCGCCTGAGCTGGGTCGTCCTCGGCTTCGTCCTCATCGCCGCGCTCCTCGTCGTCCATCCCGATCCGGCGGGCGAGCTGGGGCTGTCGCTGGGCGACCGCGGCCAGGCCCTCCTCTTCGGCTTCGGCTTCGGAGTCCTCGGGACGGCCCAGGCGGCGGCCTATGCCATGTTTCGCTACGGCCGGATCCGCTACCCGCCGGCGTGGACCTACCCGGGTGCGGTCTTCAACGGGATCGGGACGGCGTTCCTCGATGAGGTCACCTTCCGCGGCGCGGTCCTCGGCCTCCTCCTGCTGACCGGCCTGAACCCGGGCACCGCGGTGATCGTCCAGGCGTTCCTCTACACCCTGGCGACGCGGACCGGCGCTCCCGGTCGCGGCCGCTACATGTTCCTGCTCACCCTCGTCGGGGGCCTGGTCGCGGGGTGGATCACCGTCCTCACCGGGGCGGTCGGCGGGGCGTTCCTGGCCCATGCGGTGACGCGCGTGGCGGTCTTCGTCTGCACCGGGCACGCCGGCGCGCCCGCCCTTCGCGGCCAGGAGATCGAGGAGTCGTGGGAGTACCGCACGTCGCCGGCCGGCTGGCAGGCCCTCGACCGACCGGACGACGGGACCGCGAGCCGGCGATGACCCCCGACGGCGGAGCGGACCCAGCGCCCGGGCTGTGGGGCGGCCCCGCCCGCCCGCCCGCCGCGCTCTACGCCCACGTCCCGTTCTGCCGGTCGCTCTGCCCGTACTGCGACTTCGTCGTGTATGCCGGCGCGGATGCGGTGGGCCGCCGGAGCCGGGTGGGGGCCTTCGTCGACGCCCTCCGCCGCGAGCTCGACCTGCGCGCCGACGGCCTCGACGCGGCCTTCGGGCCGCCCGGGTCGCCCGGGCGGCTGCCGCTCGCCACCCTGTACCTCGGTGGAGGGACGCCCTCTCTCCTGCCGGCGAGCGCGGTCCACGAGCTGGTCGCCGTCGTCCGCGGCCGCTTCGGCCTGGCGGCGGACGCGGAGGTCACCGTGGAGGCGAACCCGGGACCCGACGATCGCGGCGACCTCGCCGGCTTCGCCCGCGCCGGGGTCACCCGGATCTCGCTCGGGGCCCAGAGCCTCGATGACGGGGAGCTGCGGGTCCTGGGCCGCCGCCACCGCGCGGCGGACGTGGCCGAGGCGGTCGCGGCGGCACGCGACGGCGGCATCCGACAGGTGAGCCTCGACCTCCTCTACGACGTCCCCGGCCAGCGGCTGGCGACCTGGGCGACGACCGTGGAGGGCGCGCTCGACCTCGTCCCCGACCACGTCTCCTGCTATGCCCTGAGTCTCGACGACCCGGACGCGGAGGGCCTCACGGGTCCTTCGGGCGATCACCTCCCGACGACGCCAGGGGCCCGTCGCTGGCGGGACCGGGCCCGGCGTGGCCAGGACGAGGACCGGGCGGCGGCCGCCTACGCCCTGGCCGATGCGGCGTTCGAGGGGGCGGGGATGCCCTGGTACGAGCTGTCGAACTGGGCACGACCCGGCGCCGAGAGCCGTCACAACCTCGCCTACTGGGTCCGCCTCCCGTACGAGGCGGTCGGGCCCGGAGCGCACGCCTTCGACGGCGTCGTCCGGCGCTGGAACGCCGCCCGCCTCGACGCGTGGCTCGCCGCCCTCGTCCCCGCCGACGGCGGGCCGTCGGCGCCGCCACCCGGCGGAGCGGAGACGCTCGACGCCGCCACGGCCGAGGTCGAGGAGCTCATCCTGGGCCTGCGGACGGCCCGCGGGGTCGGCCGCGAGGCCGCCCTCGCTCGTGCAGAGGCCTTCACCTGGGCGGCGGAGATGGGCCTGGTCGAGGACGCGCCCGATGATCGGGTGCGGCTCACGCTCCGCGGCCGCCTCCTCTCGAACGAGCTCTTCGCCCGCCTGGTCTAGGGGCGATCCCCGGGACGCGCGGCGCGCCGGCCGACGGTTGGCACGTTCATCGCCTGCGGATCCTCTGCCGATCGCCCCAGGCAGCTGGCGCCGACCACGCTGGCGGCGGGCGTCGGGACGGCATCCAACCGGGCCAGGCGCCCCTCGCGCCCACCGCCGCGTCCGTTGACACTCGACACGTGAGACTGCTAGGATTCGGGCGTTTCCACTAGCACTCTTGATTGGTGAGTGCTAACGCAGCGCAGGCGGTCCGAGCGCCGGATCGCCCGCAGAGGAGCCGTGCCGTGGTGCGAGGAGTCCGCCGCAGCAGCGGTCCGCTCGACGCCCGGGCGCAGGCGATCCTGCGGGCCGTCATCGACGAGTACGTGGAGAGCGTCGTCCCGGTCGGGTCGCACACGCTGGTGGAGCGGCACCCGATGGGCGTCAGCTCGGCCACCGTCCGGAACATCCTGGCCGACCTCGAGACGGAGGGCTACCTGGGGCATCCCCACACCTCCGCCGGCCGGGTCCCGACGGACGTCGGCTACCGCTTCTACGTGGAGTCCCTGGTGGGGGAGTTCCCCCTGCCCCAGATCGAGCAGCTGATGATCCGCCACCAGTTCGGGCAGGTGGAGTTCGCCAGCGACCAGTGGTTCCGGCTGGCGGCGACCACCCTGGCCTCCTCGACGCACTCGGCCGGCCTCGCCACGCCGGCCAAGCCGCGCGCGGTCCGCATCCGGCGCCTTGAGCTGCTGGGGATCGGCGAGCGGATGGCCAGCCTCATCGTCGTCCTCAACGAGGGGTCGCTGAAGCAGGCGCTGCTCACCATCGACCCGGGCACGAGCGAGGACGAGCTGGCCGAGGCCGCCCAGCGGCTCAACCGCAGCTGCGTCGGCCTCACCGCGGCCGACCTCGCCGAGCGCCTGCGCTGGTTCGAGGACGCCCCGGCCGACGATCCGGTCTTCACCCTCGTCCGGCGGGCCGGCGAGCGTGCCCTGCGCATCCTCCGCGAATTCGACGCCGCGACGGTCGAGCAGCTCTTCAGCGACGGGCTGCTCCACGTGATGGAGGAGCCGGAGTTTGCCGCCTCGGAGAAGCTGCGGCGCGTCTTCGCCGTCCTCGAGAACCGCCAGTACCTCGGCGAGCTGATCGAGGACGTGACCCGCGCCGGCGAGCTACGCGTCTTCATCGGCCGCGAGAACCGGCCGGCCGAGATGGCCGACGTCGCCCTCGTCCTGGCGCCCT
Source organism: uncultured Chloroflexia bacterium (assembly GCA_963821235.1). Classification (GTDB taxonomy): domain Bacteria; phylum Chloroflexota; class Limnocylindria; order Limnocylindrales; family CSP1-4; genus CTSoil-043. The sequence goes on along the minus strand of CAWGCS010000001.1, from coordinate 80,015 downwards.
ACGGGCGTCCCGGGGCGGCGGTCGGCGTCGTCGGCGTGCTGGGACCGACGCGCCTGCGCTACCACCAGGCGATCGGGACCGTCCGCTTCGTCTCGGGGCTCATGAACGATCTCGTCGACCACCTCTACGCCTGACCAACGGGGACACCGCATGCCGAACCAGCCGCAGCAGCCGAACCAGCCGCAGCCCGGATCCCCCGGGCCGGCGTCGCACCGCCGAACCCGCGCCGAGGAACGGATCGCCGAGCTCGAGACGAGCCCGACCGCGCTCCTCGCCCAGGTCGAGGCCCTCACCGCCGAGCGCGAGGCCGCGCTCGCCCGGGCCGACGAGCACCTGGCGATGGCCCAGCGGGCGGCCGCCGACTACGCGAACCTCAAGCGCCGCACGGCGGAGGAGCGCGAGGCGCAGCTCGGGCTGGCCAACGCGTCGCTCCTGGCCAAGGTGGTCGCCCTCGCGGACGACTTCGACCTCGCCATCGAGCACGTCCCCGCGGATGCGCGCGCGACCCCCTGGCTGGAGGGGATCGCGGCCATCGACCGCAAGCTCCGGGCCCTCCTCGACAGCGAGGGCGTGACCCCGATCGAGTCGCTGGGGCGGCCCTTCGACCCGGCGATCCACGAGGCTCTGAGCCACGTCGCCGGCAGCGCACGGCCGGAAGGGGAGGTCGTGGCGGAGATCCGGCGCGGCTACCTGATCCGGGATCGCGTCCTCCGGCCGGCGCTCGTCGCGGTCAGCGACGGGACGGGCGGCCCGGTCGACCGGCCCAACTGACGACACGCTTCCACCCATCCAGACCCGACGCGAAGGCCGACCTAGAGGAGCACATCGACCACATGGGCAAGATCATCGGCATCGACCTCGGCACGACGAACTCGGTCGTCGCCGTCATGGAGGGCGGCGAGCCCACCGTCATCGCCTCGGCCGAGGGCGGGCGGACCGTCCCGTCCGTCGTCGCCTTCACCAAGACCGGGGAGCGGCTGGTCGGCCAGCTGGCGAAGCGCCAGGCCGTCACCAACCCGGCCAACACCGTCTACTCGATCAAGCGCTTCATGGGCCGCCGCTGGGACGACCCGGAGGTGCGGCACAGCCGCGACCTCGTCCCCTACACGGTCGAGAAGGACGCCAAGTCCGACGGGATCAAGGTGGTCCTGGGCGAGGGCCGCAGCTACACCCCGCCGGAGATCTCGGCGATGATCCTCCAGAAGCTGAAGGCCGACGCGGAGGCCTACCTCGGCGAGAAGGTCACGGACGCGGTGATCACCGTCCCGGCCTACTTCGACGACACCCAGCGCCAGGCGACGAAGGACGCCGGCCGGATCGCCGGCCTCGACGTCAAGCGGATCATCAACGAGCCCACCGCCTCGTCGTTGGCCTACGGCCTGGACAAGAAGCACGACGAGAAGATCGCCGTCTACGACCTGGGCGGCGGCACCTTCGACATCTCGATCCTCGAGCTCGGCGAGGGCGTCTTCGAGGTCAAGTCGACCAACGGCGACACGCACCTCGGCGGCGACGACTTCGACATCCGGGTCATGGACTGGCTGCTGGCCGAGTTCAAGAAGGACCAGGGCCTCGACCTCCGCGGCGACCCCCAGGCCCTCTCCCGCGTCAAGGAGGCGGCCGAGAAGGCAAAGATCGAGCTCTCGTCGGCCATGTCGACCGAGATCAACCTGCCCTACATCACCGCCGACGCGTCGGGGCCCAAGCACCTCGTCATGTCGGTCAATCGGGCCAAGCTCGAGGACCTCGTCGGGGACCTCGTCCAGAAGACCGCGGGACCGGTGAAGCAGGCCCTCAAGGACGCCGGCCTGGCCGCCTCCGAGATCGACGAGGTCGTGCTCGTCGGCGGGATGACCCGCATGCCGGCCGTCATCGAGGCCGTCAAGGCGATGTTCGGCGGCAAGGAGCCGAACCGCGGCGTCAACCCGGACGAGGTGGTCGCGGTCGGCGCCGCCATCCAGGCCGGCGTCCTGGCCGGCGACGTGAAGGACGTCCTCCTCCTCGACGTGACGCCGCTGTCGCTCGGGATCGAAACGCTGGGCGGAGTCATGACCCGCCTCATCGAGCGCAACACGACGATCCCGACGAGCAAGTCGCAGGTCTTCTCCACCGCCTCGGACAACCAGCCGCAGGTGGAGATCCACGTCCTCCAGGGCGAGCGGGAATTCGCCTCGGACAACAAGACGCTCGGCCGCTTCATCCTCGACGGGATCCCCTCTGCCCCGCGCGGGGTGCCCCAGATCGAGGTCGCCTTCGACATCGACGCCAACGGGATCGTCGAGGTCCGGGCCAAGGACCGGGCCACCGGCAAGGAGCAGAAGGTCACCATCACGGCGTCCTCCATGCTCGACAAGAAGGACGTCGACCGGATGGTCCGCGAGGCGGGCGAGCACGCCGACGAGGACCGCAGGCGCCGCGACGAGGTCGAGGCCCGCAACCAGGCCGAGGCCCTCACCTTCCAGGCCGAGCGGACCCTCAAGGACCTCGGCGACAAGGTCTCGGCGGAGGACCGGGCCGCGGTGGAAGGCAAGGTCTCCGACGTCCGGAACGCCCTCAAGACCGAGCCGGTCGACCAGGTCAAGGCCCGGGCGACGGAGCTCGCGGAGCTGCTCTCGCGCGTCGGCGCGGCGGCCTACGCCGCGGCCGGCGCCGCCGGCCCGACCGGCGAGGGCGGCGAGGGTTCCGGCCACGACGACGGGGAGGCCGGGGGCGCGGACGCCCACGGCGCCCCGGCCGACGACGAGACCGTCGAGGGCGAGTTCAAGGAGGTCTGACCGCGCGGGCCGGGCCGTCGCCGGCGCCCCGGCCGCGAGCAGCGCTCGACCGGGGCCCGGGCCGCCGTGCCCGGGCCCCGCCACGTCGTGGCCCTGCGACGCCTCCCGGCCGGGCAAGGGGATCCGCGGCAGCCGCCGTCGTGCGCTGAGACGCCCGCCCGCCCTACTCGAAGCGCAGCCGGGGCACCGCGAGGAGCAGGAACGCGGCGGCGAAGGCGAGCAGGACGCCGACCGAGGGCGCCACGGCCGCCACGTCCGCCCCGCGGAGGACGACGTCGTTGAGGCCGCGCATCGCCCACGTCGAGGGAAGGAGCTGGGTCGCCTGCTGGAAGCCCGCCGGCGTCACCTCGAGGGGGAACCAGGCGCCGCCCATCGCCGAGAGCAGCATCCCGAAGATGATCATCAGCTGGCCCGCCTGAGCGCGCGTCCGCGAGACCGTGGCGAGCAGGATGCCGAGCGACACGGCCATGACGGCGAAGGCGCTGAGGACCACCAGGAGGGCGACCGGCGAGCGACCCCAGTCGACCCCGAAGAGGAGGGCCCCGGCGCCGATCAGGACGGCGAACTGGACCGCGCCGAGGGCCAGGCGCCCGCCCATCTTGCCGAGCAGGATCGCGAGGCGGGTCGTCGGCGTCACCAGCAGGCGTCGCAGGGTCCCGCCCAGCCGCTCGGCGACGAAGACCTCGGCCGCCCCGAGGAGGGTGATGAGCCCCCACGTCACGAGCTGTCCGGGCGATGACTGCCCGAAGCCTGACGCGATCGCTGTCGCCTCCGGCGCCGCCACGACGACGCTCGCCACCGGGGGCGCGGCCTCCTCCACGCGGGCGCGCTCGAGGGCCGCGACCACGAAGGCCTGGCGGGCGGTCGAGTCGGCGAACGGGCGGATCGCCTCGGCCTGGGTCGCCGCGGCCCGTGCCGCCGCCCCCGCGCTGCCGACGCTCCCGGCCGCCGTCGCCACCGCCTGCTCCACGATGAGGGTCGACTGGTCGCGGGGGCCCGTGCGCAGCCGGACCGCCGCTTCGTTCCCGGCGGTGACGGCCGCCTCGAGGCCGGCCGGGATCTCAAGGACGCCCTTGACCTCGCCGGCGGCGAGCGCCCGGTCCGCCTCGGCCGCGTCGACGGCCCGCACGTCGACCGTCTCGCCGGCCTCGATCGCCGCCACCAGCGCCCCGGAGGTCGGCGACTGGTCCAGGTCGAGCACGGCCAGGCCCGGGGTGCCGCCCCCCTGGCCGGCCCCGAGGATCGCGGTGAAGACGAGCGGCAGGACGAAGAGCATGAGCCAGATCGCCCGATCGGCGAACTCCACCCGCAGGTCGTTGGCGGCGATGGCGAGGACCCGGCGCGCCTGGCCGATCATCGGGACGCCCTCACCGGCCAACCTGGCGCCGGCGGAAGAGCACGGCGGCGACGCCCCCGAGGAGCGCGGTCATCGCGAGGAGGGCCGCCACGCCGAGGGCGACGTCGTCGAGCGTGCCGCCCGAGAGGAGGGCGCCGTAGCCGTCGATGCCCCAGGCGTTCGGGGTCAGCAGCGACGCCGTGCGCAGCGGCTCCGGCATGCTCGCCCGCGGCAGGAAGTTGCCGCCGACGATCGCGAAGATCAGGGTGATGGCCGTCCCGGCCGTGGCGGCCTGGCCCGCCGTGCGGGCCCACGCCGCGATGAGGATCCCCCACGCCGTGGCCGCCAGCACGAGGGCGACGGTCAGGAGGACGACGCCCGGCAGCGACGACCAGGCCAGCCCGAACAGGAGGGTCATGGCCGCCAGGAGGATCGTCATCTGGAGGAGCCCGCCGGCGGCGATCCCGGCGAGCTTGCCTCCCAGGACCTGCACGGCCGTGGTCGGCGTGACAAGGAGGCGCGACAGAGTCCCTCCCTCTCGCTCGTCGAGGATGCGACGGCCGCCCATGGTGGTGGCGAACATCAGGAACAGCACGGCCATGCTCGGACCGAAGACGTCACCGAAGGAGACGCCCGCCTCGACCGGCTCGCCAGTGGCTGCGTCCACGGCGATCGCGGCGCTGTCGCGGGCGTCGGCGGCGGCCGCCTCGCCGATCGCGCCTCCGCGGGTCGCCAGGTCCGCCGGGTCCAGGTAGCCGCCCTCGACCAGCGACGCCAGGGTCACCCGGGCGGCCGTCGAGCCCGCCACGAGCTCTGCCAGGACGCCGTCGACGACGCCACGCACGATCTGGGCCGAGATCCCGCGGTCGGGCCGGCCGTAGACCTCCACGAGCGAGGCCGCTCCGCCCGCCGTCGCCATCACCCGGTCGCTCAGGCCCGCCGGGATGACGACCGCGACCGAGGCGCCGCCGTCGTCGACCGTCGCGCGGGCCGCCGCGGCGTCGTCGGCGCGCTCCACGCCGATGAGGGAGGACAGCTGGTCGGACGAGAGCGCGCCCGCGATGAGTGGCCCGAAGCGGCCGCCGCCCGCCCCGTCGAGGTCGACCACCACGGTCGGGACGCCACTCGTCCCGCCGCCACCGAAGGCGGCGCCGAGGGCCAGGCTCAGCGCCAGGGGCGCCACGATGAGGCCGAGGAAGGCAGCCGAGTCGCGCACCAGGATCCGGAGGTCCTTGATCGCGATGGCGAGCATCCGGCCCATGCGTCGGTCCCTCAGTCGCGGAGGGCGCGACCGGTCAGGTGGAGGAAGACGGCCTCGAGGTTCGGCTCCTCGATGTCGACCGAGTGGATCCGCACGCCGGCCGCGTTCGCCGCCGTGATGGCCGGGGCGATGATCGTCTCGGCGTCCTCGACCATGGCCACCACCGCGCCGTCGACCATCGAGGCCCGCTCGACGCCGGGCAGGGCTGCCAGGGCGGCGGTGAGCGCAGCCGCGTCCTCGTCCTCGCCGAGGTGGAGGCGCAGGGTCTCCTTGCTGCCGATGAGGCGGGTCAGCTCGGCCTGGGTCCCCATCGCGATGAGCTCGCCATGGTCGATGATCCCGACCCGATCGGAGAGCTCGGCCGCCTCCTCCATGTAGTGGGTGGTGTAGAGGACGGTCAGGCCGGATGCCCGCAGCGCCTTCACGGCGTCGAGGATGGCGCGCCGGCTCTGCGGGTCGATGCCCACCGTCGGCTCGTCCATGAACACGAGGCGTGGCTCGTGGAGGAGCCCGACGCCGATGTTGAGGCGCCGCTTCATGCCGCCGGAGAAGCCGCTGACGTGCTCTTTGGCGCGATCGGACAGGCCGATCATGTCGAGGACGGCGGCGACGCGCCTGCGCAGGTGGGCGCCGCCGAGCCCATGCATGCGACCCCAGAACAGGAGGTTCTCCCGCGCGCTGAGGGTCTCGTAGAGGGCGATCTCCTGGGGCACGACCCCGATCGCGGCGCGGACGGCCATCGTGTCGTCGCGGATGCTGTGCCCGGCGACCGTGGCGTCGCCGGCGGTCGGGACCAGCAACGTGGACAGCATCCCGATCGTCGTGGACTTGCCGGCGCCGTTCGGCCCGAGGAGGCTGAAGATCTCCCCCTCGTCGATGGTGAAGGTGATCCCCTTGACCGCTTCGTTGTCGCCGAAGGACTTGCGCAGGTCCCGCAGCTCGACGATCGGCGCCATTTCCATCCCTCCAGGGCGGCTCCGACTCGACAGGCTCCCGCCACCACCCGCGCCGGTCAAGGGCCCCATGGCAGGGGTGGTAGAGCCACCCGGAGAAGCGGGGTACACTCCGCGTTCTCATGTCGGCTTCCTCGACCCCACCCCTCATCCACGCGCGCGCCCTGACGAAGAGGTTCGGCGGCTTCACAGCCGTCGACGCCATCGACTTCGACGTCGCGCCCGGCGAATCGTTCGGCTTCCTGGGGCCGAACGGGGCCGGCAAGACGAGCACGATGCGGATGATCGGCGCCATCTCGCCGGTCACCTCCGGCACGCTCCGCGTCCTGGGGATGGACCCTGCCGTGGACGGTCCGCGGATCCGCGCCCGCCTGGGTGTCGTTCCCCAGCAGGACACGCTGGACATGGAGCTGACGGTCCGCGAGAACCTGTCGATCTACGGCCGCTACTTCGACCTACCGCGCTCGGTCATCCGGCAGCGCGTCGACGAGCTCCTCGACTTCGTCCAGCTCACCGAGCGCTCCCGGGACCAGGTCGAGCCGCTCTCCGGCGGCATGAAGCGGCGCCTGACCATCGCCCGCGGCCTGGTCAACGAGCCGGACCTCCTGCTCCTCGACGAGCCGACGACCGGGCTCGACCCCCAGGCCCGCCACCTCCTGTGGGACCGCCTCTACCGCCTCAAGCAGAAGGGCGTCACCCTCGTCCTGACGACCCACTACATGGACGAGGCCGAGCAGCTCTGCGACCGGCTCGTGGTCATGGACCACGCCAAGATCGCGGCCGAGGGGAGCCCCCGCCAGCTCATCGAGCGGTACGCCAGCCGCGAGGTGCTGGAGATGCGCTTCCCGGTCGGCGTCCAGGAGACGCTGGACGGCAAGCTCGACGGGTTGGGCGACCGGGTGGAGCGCCTGCCAGACCGCGTCCTCGTCTACGCCGCCGACGGCGAGGCGGCCTCCGCCGTCGCCCACGAGCGGGGCCTGCGTCCCGAGATGGTCCTCGTCCGGCGCTCCTCGCTCGAAGACGTCTTCCTCCGGCTCACGGGCCGGCGGCTCATCGACTGAGGTCGGCATGGCGGCTGCCGCGGCGCGCGTCCTGGAGCATGAGCTCGTCGTCTACCGGCGGGTCTGGCGGGGGAGCCTCTTCAGCTCGTTCCTCTCGCCGGTCCTCTTCCTGGCCGCCATGGGCGTCGGGCTGGGCAGCCTCGTCGACGCGAACGCAGCCGGCGCGGCGGGCGCGGGCGGGGGCGGCGCATCGGGGGGCGCCGCGCTGGCCGGCGTCTCGTACCTCGCCTTCCTCGCCCCCGGGCTCCTCGCCTCGACCGCGATGCAGACCGCCGCCGGCGAGGCGACCTTCCCGGTGATGGCCGGCATCGTCTGGGTCAAGAGCTTCCACGGGATGATCGCGACCCCGATCAGCCCCCGCGACGTGGTGGTGGGCAAGCTGACCTACATCGGGCTGCGGCTCGTCCTCGTCATCGGCGTCTTCTTCCTCGTCACGGTCCTGTTCGGGGCGGTGACCCGTCCGGGCGCCATCCTCGCCGTCCCGGCCGCGGTCCTCACGGGGCTTGCCTTCGCCGCCCCGATCGCCGCCTTCTCGGCGACCCAGAAGGACGCCAACGCCTTCAACAGCCTCTTCCGCTTCGGGGTGATCCCGCTCTTCCTCTTCTCGGGGACCTTCTTCCCGATCGAGCAGCTGCCGGCGATCCTCCAGCCGCTGGCCTACGTCACGCCGCTCTGGCACGGGGTGGACCTCTGCCGCTCCCTCGCCCTCGGGACGGCCGAGCCGCTGCTGACCGTGGTCCACCTCGGCTACCTCGGGACGATGACGGTGCTCGGCATTGCCGCCGCCTTCGTCACCTTCCCCCGCCGGCTGGTCACCTGAGGCCGCCCCGGTGACCCTCCTCGCCCGCGTCGCTCCGCCTGTCCTCTTCGGGGGACGGCGGGCCGGCCTCCTGATCGAGCGGAACCTCCTCGTCTACCGCCGCGGCTGGCTGGTCATCGTGTCCGGGTTCTTCGAGCCGCTCTTCTACCTGCTCTCGATCGGCCTGGGGATCGGCGCCCTGGTCGGCGGCGTCGTCGTCGACGGCCGAGAGATCCCCTACACGGCGTTCGTGGCCCCGGCCCTGCTGGCCAGCTCGGCCATGAACGGGGCGATCTACGACTCGACCTTCAACGTCTTCTTCAAGCTCAACTACGCCAAGACATACGACGCCATTCTTTCGACCCCCGTCGGAGTGGGGGACGTCGCCCTCGGCGAGATCGGCTGGGCCCTCATCCGCGGCGGCATCTATGCGGCCGCCTTCCTCGTCGTGATGATCGCCCTGGGGATGGTCCTGTCGCCGTGGGCCGTCCTGGCCTTCCCGGCCGCCCTCCTCGTCGGCTTCGCCTTCGGGGCCGTCGGCATGGCCGCCACGTCGTTCATGCGGACGTGGCAGGACTTCGACATGGTCCAGCTCGTGATCCTGCCGCTCTTCCTCTTCTCCGCCACCTTCTACCCGATCACGACCTATCCGGAGCCGATCCGCCTCCTCGTCGAGCTCACGCCGCTCTACCACGGCGTGGACCTGATCCGGGGCCTGACGACCGGCGCGGTGGGACCGGGGCTCCTCGTCCACGTGGCGTACCTGGCGGCCATGGGCCTCGTCGGGCTGGCGATCACCTCGCGCCGCCTGGAGAAGCTCCTGCTGAAGTAGCGCCACCCCTCGGCGGAGCGGGTGGCCGCGCTATCCTGCGCCCATGAGCACGCCGTCCGAGCAGCCGGCCTCCGGGCCCACCCCCGCCGAGCACCGCCGTGCGATCGGCATCGACATCGGCGGGACCGGCGTCAAGGCCGCCGTCGCCGACCTCGCCACGGGGGAGCTGGTCTCGCCGCGGATCCGCGAGCGGACGCCCCAGCCGTCGACGCCGGAGGCCGTCATCGAGGTCGCCGGCCGGCTCGTCGATCGCCTCGTGGCCGATGGCCACGTGACCGCGGGCATGCCGGCTGGGACCGGCCTGCCGGGCGTCGTGAAGTCGGGGCGGCTGCTGACGGCCGCCAACATCGCCAAGTCGTGGATCGACTACCCGGCACAGGACGCCCTGGAGGCGCGCCTGGGGCGGCCCGTCTGCCTCATCAACGACGCCGACGCCGCCGGGCTGGCCGAGGTCGCCTTCGGGGCCGCCAAGGGCGTGCCGGGGACGGTCCTCCTGCTCACGATCGGGACCGGGATCGGGAGCGCCCTGCTGGTGGACGGGAGGCTCCTCGACTCGACCGAGTTCGGGCACGTGACCTTCCGCCGCAAGGACGCCGAGACGTGGGTCTCCGGTGCCGCCCGCGAGCGGCGCAAGATCGGCTGGCGGCGCTGGGCCCGCGAGTTCAGCGAGTTCATGGGGCTCCTGGAGGCCTGGTTCTGGCCGGACCTGATCATCCTCGGCGGCGGCGTCAGCAAGGAGTACGCCAAGTACTCGAAGTGGCTGGTCTCGCGGGCGCCGATCGTGACGGCCACCTTCCTCAACACGTCGGGCATCATCGGCGCCGCGATGGCGACCGAAGCCCACGAGGGGGCGTTCGAGGCCTAGTCTGAACAGCCTCGCCCGGCCCGCCCGTCGGCGGCGCCTGATGCGACGGGCAGCGCGATCGTGCGATCCGCCGCCGATCGCGACGTCGGCCGCGCCGCCGGCGGCCTCTCGTCGAGTGCCGAGCGACCCGCTCTGACCGTCCGGCCCGCTCCCCGTAGACTTCGCGTCGCAGATGACGACGCAGCGCGACTACTACGACATCCTGGGCGTCGAACGCGGCGCCACCGACGGAGAGATCAAGAAGTCCTTCCGCAAGCTCGCCCAGCAGTGGCACCCCGACGTCAGCCGGGACCCCGCCGCCGACGAGCGCTTCAAGGAGATCAACGAGGCCTACCAGGTCCTCTCCGATCCCCAGCGCCGGCAGGCCTACGACATGTTCGGGCGCGCCGGCGTGGCCGGCGGCGGGGGCGGCTTCGACGCCGGCGCCCAACCCGGCTTCGGCGCCTTCTCCGACCTCTTCGACGCGTTCTTCGGGGGGAGCGCCGGCGGCGGCGTCCGCCGCGGCCGTCCAGCGGTCGGGTCCGACCTCCGCTACGACCTCCGGGTCACCTTCGAGGAGTCCATCCGGGGGACGGAGAAGGAAATCGAGTTCCCGGTCCTCGACCGCTGCCCGACCTGCGCCGGCTCCGGTGCGAAGGCCGGCACCTCGTCCCAGGCCTGCCCCCAGTGCGGCGGCCGCGGCGAGATCCGCCATGCCCGCCAGACGATGCTCGGCCAGATGGTCAACGTGGTGACCTGCCCGCGCTGCCGCGGCGAGGGCAAGGTCGTCGAGTCGCCCTGCGCGGACTGTCACGGCGAGGGGCGCCGCGAGCGGACCAAGCGACTTCGCGTCTCCGTCCCGGCCGGGATCGACGACGGCCACCAGATCCGCCTCTCCGCCGAGGGGGAGGCGGGCCCCCGGGGCGGCCCGCCGGGCAGCCTCTACGTGGCGATCCACGTGGCCGCCCATCCGCAGCTGCGCCGCGAGGGCACGGAGCTGTTCCACGAGCTGGAGCTCTCGATCGCCCAGGCGACCCTGGGGACGACGGTCAGGGTTCCCACCGCCGACGGCGAGGAGGACCTCGAGGTCAAGCCCGGCACCCAGCCGGGAACCGAGATCCGCCTGCGCGGGCGCGGCGCGCCGAACCTCCGTCGTGCGGGCGCCCGGGGCGACCTCCACGTCCTCGTCGACGTGCGGATCCCCACGAAGCTCTCCCGCGAGCAGCGCGAAGCCCTCGAGGCATACGCCGCAGCGTCGGGCGAGACGAACGTGGGCACCGGCAAGGCCGGCGTCCTCGACCGCATCAAGGACGCCCTGGGATGAGGCGCGCCGGCTCCGCTCCGGCGGCATGAGCGGCGCCGCCGCGTGACCAGCCCCGCCGACGACGGGCTCGTGCCGGACGACACCTGGCTCGAGCTGGCCGTCACCTGCGACCCCGAGGCGGTCGAGGCGGTCACCGAGATCTTCTCCCGGGTCGCGCCCGGGGGCGTCAGCGTCGAGCCCGCCTTCTCCCTCGTCGACGAGGGGCTCGGCGCGGCCGTCGATCCGGCGGCGCCGGCGACCGTGCGGGCCTATCTGCCGGCCCGCGACGCGTCCGCCGCCCGGCGTGCCACGGCGGCGGTGGACGCGGCGCTCGGCCACCTCCAGGCCTTCGGGCTGCGCGAGATCGGCGAGCTGCGGACGCAGGCCATCCACGAGTCCGACTGGGCGTCGGCCTGGAAGCGCCACGTGGGCGTCATGCGCGTCGGGCGGGGGATCGTGATCCGCCCGACGTGGCGGCGCCACCGTCGCCTCCCCGGCGACACGGTGATCGCCATGGATCCCGGCATGGCCTTCGGGACCGGGCTCCACCCGACGACGCGGCTCTGCCTGGCCGGCATCGAGCGCTGGGCCGACGACGGGCGCCTGGCGCGCGGCCGGGGACGCGGGGGCGCCGCACGGCTCCTCGACGTCGGCTGCGGATCGGGAATCCTGGCCATCGCCGCCGGCCTCCTCGGGGCCGGCGAGCTCGTCGGCGTGGACACCGATCCGATCGCGGTCGAGGCCACCCTCGCCAACGCCCGCCGCAACCGGGTGGCCCGCCGGCTCCGCGCCTGGCAGGGCTCCCTCCCGTCGGGCGCCGGGCCGTTCGACCTCGTCGCCGCGAACCTCATTGCCTCGCTGCTGGTCGCGCTGGCCGCCGACCTGGCGTCCGAGCTGCGCCAGGGCGGCCGCCTGCTGGCGTCCGGCATCTTCGTCGACCGGGAGGCGGACGTCCGGGCCGCCCTCGAGGCCGCCGGCCTGGAGATCGTCGGCCGCTCAGGCGAGGGCGACTGGGTCGCCCTGGAGGCCGAGCGCTCGGGGCAGGTGCCGCGATCCGGGGGCCTGCGCTAGCATCGGTCGCAGCCATGCCCAGCCTGTCCTCGCTCTTCCCCGGAATCCTCGCCGTCCACGTGGCCCTGGCGATCTCCCTCTTCGTGCCGAGCCTGCTCCTGCCCTTCACCCTGCGGAACCGCTCCGTGGAGCGAGGGGTCGCCGTCGGCCCGCCGGGGCGGCTCGTCCGGCTCCTCCAGCTCCTCCAGGCGCGGGGCACTGCTGCCATCGGGGCCGGGCTCGCCCTGACCGGGATCGCGATGCTCGCCGTCCTGGGGCCCCGGCTCCTCGAGCAGCCATGGCTCGTGGTCAGCCTCGCGACGTACGCCGCCACGGCGATCGTGGCCTTCGCGGTCCAGCGGCCGGGCCTGCGCCGCCTGCAGGCGCGCGAGGGGATCGCCAGCGACGCCGATCGCGAGAGCTGGCGGGCCAGGGCCCGCCACCAGCGCTACATCGCCTACGCGATCACGACGGCGGTCGGGCTCATCGCCTTCCTCATGTCGGCGAAGCCGGCGCTCTGGTGACCCCGTGAGCGGGACCGCGGGCGGGGTGGCCACCGCCGGCCGGGCCGGCCGCCAGGTCCGGCGCGCGGCGATCACGAACCTCGGCTGCAGAGTGAACCAGGCCGAGATGGACGCCATAGAGCGGCTCTTCCGGGCGCGGGGGATCGAGGTCGTCGCCGACGGCGCCGCCGCGGACCTCCACCTCGTCAACACCTGCACCGTGACGGCCGTCGCCGACGACAAGTCCCGCAAGGCGGTCCGGCGTGCTCGCCGGGCCAGCCCGGAGGCGACGCTCGTGGCGACCGGCTGCTCCGTGGCCGTGGGACGGGCGGCCTTCGCCGCCGTGGATCCCGCCGCCCACCTTCTGGGCAACGAGGAGAAGGACGGCCTCCTCGCCGTGGTGGAGCGGCTCCTCGGGGACGCCCGCCCCACGGACGGCCGGGCCTCTGTCGGCGGCCCGCCGCGCCAGGACGGTCCGGGACGCGGGCCCCTCGACGGTGCCCTGCCGACGCTCGCCGGGGTCGAGATCGAGGGGATCGCGGACGGCCGGGCTCGGATCGATCGGGCACGGGCCTACGTGAAGGTGCAGGACGGCTGCAGCTTCCACTGCACCTACTGCATCATCCCGCGGGCCCGCGGAGCCGCGCGCTCCGTCGACCCGGAGGCCGTGCTGGCCGACGTGCGCCGAGCCCTGGCGGCCGGTCATCGCGAGATCGTCCTGACCGGGATCAACGTCGGGACGTACGACGGCGGCTGGTCGGAGCGGGGCTCCCGGGGCGCCCACGTCCGCTCGGCCCTGACCCTGGCCGGGCTGGTGCGGCGGATCCTGGCCGAGACGACGGTCGAGCGGATCCGGCTCTCCTCCATCGAGCCGCAGCATGTCGACGACGACCTGCTGGCGGCCTGGACGGTCGAGGGTGCCGGTCGCTGCCTGCCACACTTCCACCTGCCGCTCCAGTCGGGCGACGACGGCGTGCTGCGGCGGATGGGCCGGCGCTACTCCGCGGCGGACTACGGGCGCGTCGTGGAGCGGGTGCGGGCCGCCCTGCCGGGCGCCGCCATCCACGCCGACGTCATCGCCGGCTTCCCCGCGGAGGACGCGCCGGCCTTCGAACGCTCGCTCGCCTTCATCCGCTCGCTCGAGCCGGCCGGCCTCCACGTCTTCCGCTACTCGGCCCGGCCGGGGACGCCCGCGACCCGGATGACCGGGCAGGTGGCCGAGGCGGACCGCCGGGAGCGAGCCGCCCGCCTGCTCGCGGAGGCGGCCGCCGCGCGCCAGCGGTTCTCCCGGCAGGTGGTGGGCGGGCGGCGGACGGTCCTCTTCGAGGAGCCGGTCGACGCCGGCGCGGCCGGCGCCGGATCCCTCGCGCGGACGCGATGGGTCGGCCACGCAGAGGACAATGCGATCGTCGTGGCGCCGGCGCCAGCGGGCCGGCCCCTCGACGGCGAGATCGCCATTGTCGACGTCGAGAGGATCGACCCGCTCGATCCCGAGCGCGTGATCGGACGCGTCGAATGCCTCGTCGCCCGGCCGGGCGACGAGGAGGGCGCGCCGGCCGTCGCAGCCTGGCCATAGGAGCACCGCATGAGCGCCGACTGCCTCTTCTGCCGCATCGTCGCCGGCCAGGTCCCGGCCACGATGGTCCACGAGGACGACCTCGTCATTGCGATCCGCGACGTCGCCCCGCGGGCGCCTACCCACGTCCTCCTCCTGTCCCGGGAGCACATCGCGTCGGCGGCGGACCTGACGGAGGCCCACGCTCCCCTCCTTGGCCGCCTGTTCGCCGTGGCGGCGCGGATCGCCCGGGCGGAGGGGATCGAGGCGAACGGCTACCGCCTCACCACGAACGTCGGGACGTGGGGCGGCCAGTCCGTCCCGCACCTCCACCTCCACCTCATGGGCGGGCGGGCGTTCGGCTGGCCGCCCGGATGAGGTTGACCGCCCCGCCGGCTCGCCGTCGCCGCTTCCTCCTCGTCGCCATCGCCGTGCTCGTCGCGTCGGCGCTGGCCGGCTGCGGCCCCGCTGCGACCCCTTCGCCGGTGCCGGATGTCACGGCCCGGCCGACGATCTCGCCGGCCGTCGCCGCGACCGGGGTCCAGCTCGAGGGCGCGCTCCGGGCCCGCGGCCTGGTCCTCGAGGCGACCGAGCTCGCGGTCCGGCCCGGCGAGCCCCCGACGCTCGCGACGGTGCCGCGGACGGCCTACCGGGCCGTCCTCCCCGACGATCCGGCGGGCGGCCTGATCGTCGTCTACGAGCTGCCCGACGTGGCGGCCGCGGCGACGGCCGCCACGGAGCTGGCGGCCTTCGCCACGAGCGGCCCGGGACGGGTCCAGTACCCGCCCGACGTCCGCCTCGTCATCCGCCAGGTGGGGGCGACGGTGGTCTTCTTCCCCTGGTCGCCCGACTCCTCGCCCGACCGGCGGACGGCCGACGTCGCCGCCGCCGTCGCGACCGTCGGGACGGAAGTGCCGCTCCCGCGCGGGTAGGGTCGGCTGCTGCGGCTGCCCCGCCGGTGGGCTGGCCGGTGGGCGGCTACGAGTCGCCGGTGACCGGGAGCGGCGCGGCCACGGCCGCCCACGCCCGGACCTGGTTGCGGCGGACCTTCTGGGTCAGCGTCCGCGGGAAATCGAGGTCCGGCCAGAACCGCCAGGCCGCGATCCGGGCGTGCACCGCGAGGGTGGCGTTGGCGGCCCGGACGGCAGCGTCCACCTCCGCGCGGACGCGGTCGAGATCGCTCCCCAGGTCGAAGGCGCCGGCGGTGGCGCCCTGCGCGGCGCCGTCCTCGACCCGCTGGGTGGTCGCCGGGGCGAGGACGATGGCCTCGATCCGGCCGGGCTCGGTCTCGAGGACCACCGAGTCGCGGATGCCGGCCACCCGGAGGGCGTTCTCGATATCCTCGGGGAAGACGTTGAGGCCGTTCGGGAGGACGATGATGTCCGTCATCCGGCCGTGCAGGACGAGCCGGCCCTTCGGGTCGAGGTGGCCGAGGTCGCCCGAGCGGTAGAAGCGGTCGTCGGTGAAGGCGGCGGCGGTGGCCTCGGGATCCTCCCAGTAGCCGCGGGTGACCGTGGGACCCCGGAACTGGATCTCGCCCTCGCCGCTGATGCGCATCTCCACGCCTGGCAGCGGCCGGCCGACCGTGCCGGTCGGGTGGTCGCGCCAGGTCGTGCAGGCTCCCGAGCCGGTCTCGGTCGCGCCGTAGCCCTGCATGACGACGATGCCGAGGTCCTCCCAGGATCGCTGCAGGAGCGGCGGCAGGAAGGCGCCGGCCGAGACGAGGAGGCGGAGCTCACCGCCGAGCTGGGCGTGGATCCGGCGGAAGATCAGCCGGCGGGCGGCGATCGGGAGGCGGCGGGCGATCGAGCGGGCGCGCTCGAACGAGGCGCTCTCACCCCGCCTGGCGATCTCGCGCTCGAGGCCGGCCCAGAAGAGGTCGAGGACCTGGGGCACCACGATCATCGCCGTCGTCCGGTGGTCTCGGATCGCCTCGAAGATGACCCGCGGGTTGCGGCTCCGAACGTAGAGGATCTCGGCGCCGAGGTCGACGAGGAGGTAGAGCCCGATCGCCTGCTCGAAGAGGTGCGAGAGCGGCAGGAGGGAGACGATGCGGTACTCGATGGCCGGGACGATGAGCTTGAAGCCATCGACGCCGGCGATCGTGTTCTCGTGGGCCAGCACGACGCCCTTCGGCGTGCCGGTCGTGCCAGAGGTGTAGACGAGGAGGTAGACGTCCTGCGCGGAGGGCCGCGTCCACCCGTCCTGGATGGCACGCCAGTCGGCCGGGAACCCCGCCCCTGGCTCGGCGCACAGGTCGTCGGTCGTCGTCCGGGCGAGGTGGTCGAGGTCGGCCTCGCCGGGGTCGGGGGCGTCGCGCCCGGTGCCGATGACGAGCTGGCGCGCCTTGGACCGGTCGGCGATGCGACGGATCGCGTCGGGCGCCATCCGCACGTCGATCGGGACGAGGATGAGCCCGGCCCGCATCGCCCCGAAGTAGGTCGCGGCCAGCTCCGGGCTCGACGGCGACCAGGTCAGGATGCGGTCGCCCGGCCCCAGCCCGCGCGACCGGAGCCGCCACGCGGCCAGGCGGCTCCGCCGGTCGAGCTCCCGATAGCTCCAGGCCTGGATGGAGCCATCGTCCCGGCGCAGCCCGAGGGCCATCCGATCGCCGTACCGCGCCGCCGCGCCCTCGAGGAGGTCGATCAGGGTCCGTCGCTCGTCGCCCACCGGCGCATCGTGGACGACGGAAGTCGGCTGCGCAAGGACGACCGGCCGCTATCCCGCCGTGTGGCGGGGCCGGCACCTGCCGTACCGTTCGTGGCGGAGGTGGCCACATGCTCGAACCAGCCGAGACCGCGTTCTTCGTCGCCGACCTGGCCGCAGAGGCACCCCACGTGGACCGCGGCATCCACAGCCAGACGCTCTACGACGGCGCCGACCTGCGTCTGGTCCTCTTCGCCTTCGCCCCGGGCGAGGAGCTCTCCGAGCACACCGCCGCCCGGCCCGCGGTGGTGCACGTCCTCGACGGGGAGGGCGAGGCGGTCGTCGGGGGCCAGCCACACGCGGTGGGCCCGGGAGCCTGGTTCCGGATGCCGGCCCGGATGGCTCACTCGATCCGGGCGCGGACGCCGCTGCGGATGGCCCTCTACCTGCTGCCGGTCGAGGGCTGAGCGCGGCGCGCGCCGGCGCGGCCGATTCCGGGACCTTCGGCACGTTTGACCCACCCCGGTCGCCGGTCTATGCTCCGCCGGGCTCGCCGGCGCGCGACGGAACCGCGCGTCGGTGGGCGTTCGCGCCTGCCGACCTCGCCCGGCGGCGGCGCCGGAGCCACAATCCTGGGCGAAGGAGGTGATCCCGGCATTGGCAGAGATCCGCGTTGGTGAGAACGAGACCTTCGAGAGCGCCCTGCGTCGCTTCAACAAGAAGATCCAGCAGTCCGGCATTCTCGCCGAGGCTCGCCGTCGCGAGCACTACGAGAAGCCGAGCGTGAAGCGCAAGCGCAAGGAAGCCAAGCGCAAGAAGGCCACCCGCCAGCAGGGTTAGCCGCCGGGACCGGCGGCCGCGGCCACGTCGCCCCACCTCGTCGCCGGTCCACCTGCTTCCCCGGCCCGTTCCCGGGCCCCGGAGGCCCCCATCGCAGCCGGCGCGCCGTCCACGAACCGCGCGCCCCAGCGGAGGAGCCACGCCGGTGTCCCTACGAGATCGCCTCCGCGAGGAGATGACGGCCGCCATGCGGTCGGGCGACGCGCTGCGCCGCGATACGCTGCGGATGGTCTGGGCGGCCGTCTATGCGGTGGAGAAGCGCGACCACGCGATCCTCACCGACGACCAGGCCGTCGCCGTGCTCTCCCGCGAGGTCAAGACCCGGCGCGAGTCGGTCGAGGCCTACCGCAAGGGCAGCCGCGACGACCTGGCCGCGAAGGAGGAGGCCGAGATCGCGATCATCGCGGCCTTCCTGCCGCAGGCGCTCTCGCCTGACGAGATCGCGGCCCTCGTGGACGCGGGGATCGCCGCGACGGGCGCGGCGTCCGCCCGCGACCTGGGGAAGGTGATGGGCTGGCTCAGCCCGCGGACGCGCGGCCGGGCCGACGGCAAGGTGGTCTCCGGCCTCGTCGCCACGGCGCTCGCACGGGCCGACCTGGCCGCCCACGACGCCGACGGCCACGACGCGCCGCCCGCCGCCGTCGACGGCGCACGCAGCAGGGGAGGCGGCGGCCGGGGCTGAGGCCCCGCCGACGACCGTCGCCGTGCTTTCCCGGCGTCTCGACCGCGTCGCCGCCTTCACCCGGCGTGACGCCGTCCGCCTCGTGGTGGCGGCCGCCCTCCTCATCACCGGGCTGACCGCCGTCCTCTCCATCGACGACCTGCCGC
This sequence comes from uncultured Chloroflexia bacterium, assembly GCA_963821235.1. Taxonomy (GTDB): domain Bacteria; phylum Chloroflexota; class Limnocylindria; order Limnocylindrales; family CSP1-4; genus CTSoil-043. The sequence continues at coordinate 61,430 of CAWGCS010000001.1, read as the reverse complement.
GGGCGGTCGACCTCCAGGTGGGCGACCTCGCCACGGCCGACGTCCGGGCCCCCCGGACGCTCGTCTTCGCCAGCGCGATCGAGACCGACGCCGCGCGCCAGGCGGCCCGGGACGCCGTGCCGCCGCAGTACGATTTCAAGGCCGAGACCGCGGCCGCGCTCACCCGCCGCCAGCTCGACACCCTCGCTTTGGCCGTCGCCCCGGTCGACGCCGCGTTTGCTCCCGACGTCAGCGCCGAGGACCGGGCCACCGCCCTCGTCGACGTCCTCCCGGCGCTCACCAGCGACGCACGCAAGACGCTCGGGGCCCTCGCACCGGAGCGGTGGGCGCTCGTCGGCGCCGAGGCGACGCGCGTCCTCGGCCTGGTCCAGCGCGATCCGCTCCGCGACGCGGAGCTGGAGGCGGTCCGCCGCAACCTCGGGGAGCGCTTCTCGGCCGCGCTGACCGACGACGAGCGGCGCCTGGCGACCGAGATCGTCGTCCCCTTTCTCGTTCCCAACGCGACCTACAGCGAAACCCTCACCGCCGACGCCCGCGACGCGGCGGCCGCCGCCGTGACGCCGGTCTCCTACACGATCCGGCAGGGCGAGGTCATCGTGGAGGCGGGCAGGCAGGTCACGCCGCTCGAGATCGCCAGGCTGGAGGCCTTCGGCCTGACCGAGGCGCGCCTCGACGTCGCCCGCCTGGCCGGCTGGTTCCTGCTGGCCGTCCTCGTCGTCGTCCTGCTCCTCGCCTGGACGTGGCGCTACCGCCAGGAGCTCTGGCACCGGGCCCGCGCGCTGGCCCTCCTGGGGCTCGTGCTCCTGGTCACGGCCCTCGCCTACAAGCTGACGGCCGGCCGCTCCATCCTGCCGTTCTTCGTGCCCGGGGCGGGCGCCTCGATGCTCGTCGCGATCCTCCTGGGGGCGGGTCCGGCGACGATGGTCACGGCGATGCTGGCGATCCTGGCCGGGGCGGTCAACGGCCTCTCGCTGGAGATGGCGGCCTACATCTTCGTCGGCGGGATGACGGGTGCGATCGCCGTCCGGCGCGGCGACCGGGTGGGGATCTTCCTGCAGGCCGGGCTGGCGATCGTCGTCGCCAACGTGGTCGTCGTCTCGATCTTCTCGCTGCTGGGAGCCCGCGACCTGACCGGGATCCTCCAGCTCTGGGGCGCCTCGCTGGCGGCGGGGGTCGGGTCCGCGATCGCGACCGTGGGGACCTTCCAGGTGGTGGGCAACCTCTTCGGCATCCTGACCGTCTTCCAGCTCCTCGAGCTGGCCAACCCGTCCCAGTCGCTCCTCCGCCGTCTCCTCCTCGAGACGCCCGGCACCTACCACCACTCCCTGATGGTGGGCAACCTCGCCGAGCGCGCCGCCGAGGCGGCCGGGGCCGATCCGCTCCTGGCCCGCGTGGCGGCCTACTACCACGACATCGGCAAGCTGGCCAACCCGGGCTCCTTCATCGAGAACCAGGCGGGGGGCGACAACGTCCACGACGAGCTCTCCCCGGAGGTCAGCGCGCAGGTCCTGAAGGCGCACGTCGCCGACGGGATCGACATCGCCTACCGGGCGAAGCTGCCGCGGCCGCTCATCGCCTTCATCCCGCAGCACCACGGCACGGCCCGCATCGCCTACTTCCTGGCCAAGGCGCGCGAGCAGGCGGCAGCGCCGCTGGGCGGGCTGGGGACCGCCGCCGGGCGTGCCGCAGCGGACGCGGTCGACGAGCGCCGCTTCCGCCACAACGGCCCGAAGCCGCAGTCCCGCGAGGCGGCCATCCTCATGCTGGCCGACGGCGTCGAGGCCTCGGTCCGCTCGCTCTCGAGCCAGGACGAGCCCACGATCCGGGCAATGGTCGGGCGGATCGTCGACGAGCGCCTCGACGACGGGCAGTTCGACGAGTGCGACCTGACGCTCCGGGACCTGGAGCGGATCCGCGAGGCGTTCGTGTCCCAGCTCCTGGGGATGTACCACCAGCGGATCCCCTACCCGGGCAACAAGGTCGTCGAGCTCGAGGGGCGCCGCAACGCTGTCGGGCCCGGCGCATGAGCCCACAACGGCGGGCCGTCCCCGGCGGCGCCGGCCCGACGCTCGCGTCCCGGTGATCGGGCCGGGGCTCCGCGCCCTGTACCTGCCGCCGTTCCGGGTCGATCTCGAGGTGCGGCCGGGCGTGCCGCGGCTCATCCCGGAGGCCGCCCTGGCCCGGGCCGTGCGCGCCGGGCTGCTCGCCGGCGGGGCGCCGGAGCCGGCCTCGGTGGGCCTGGTCCTGGCCGACGACGCCGAGCTGGCCAGCCTGAACGCGGCCCACCTGGGCACGGAGGGCCCGACCGACGTCCTCTCCTTCCCGCTCCTGCCGCCGGGGGCCTTCCCGCCGCACGCGGGCGCTCTCCGATCGGCGGGCGACGTCGCGCCGGGTGCCGGCCGGGCCTTCCTGCTGCCGCCTGGCACGCGTCTCCACCTCGGGGACATCGTCGTCTCCGTCGAGCGGGCGGTCGCCCAGGCCCGGGAGGGGCGCGGCGGCCAGACGGGCGACGTGCGCTGGTCGCCGGCCGACGAGCTGCGCCTCCTCGTCGTCCATGGCGCGCTCCACGTCTGCGGCTGGGACCACGCGGAGCCGGCGGAAGAGGCGGCGATGCGCTCCCTCGAGCGGGCGCTCCTCGCGGGCGTGGCGTCGTCCTGAGGTCGGGTCGGAGGGTCCGGCCGGCGGGATGCCCGCCCGCGGGATGCCGGGACGGCAGGGACTGCCCGACGCGCGGTGGCCGGCGCCGGCGGGTACCATCCCCGGCAGGGCCCGGTCCATCGCGGATGCGGGCCGTTCGGCGTGCCCCAGCGAGGTCCGCCCCACGGAGGTGACGTGAAGGTCGTCGTCGGGCTCGGGAACCCGGGCGAGCAGTACGCGCGGACCCGCCACAACGTCGGCTGGATGGCGCTCGACCGTCTGGCCGATCGGGCCGGCTGGGCGGGTCGCGGCCGCACCCGCGACGCGAGCGCGGTGGTCCAGGGCCGGTTCCGGGGGCTCGACCTCGTGCTGGCCAAGCCGCTCACCTACATGAACGACTCCGGCATCGCCGTTCGCAAGCTGATCGCCCGGGAGCGGGCCCCGCTCCATGAAGTCCTCGTGGTGACCGACGACTTCAGCCTCCCGTTCGGGAAGATGCGCTTCCGCGAGGGCGGCAGCCACGGCGGTCACAACGGCCTGCGCTCCATCATCGAGGAGCTGCACACGGAAGCCTTCCCGCGGCTGCGGATCGGGATCGGAGAGCCCGGTCGCGACGCGGTGGACCACGTCCTCTCCGTCTTCCGGGCGGAGGAGCGCCAGCGCCTCGACGAGCTGCTCGACGCCGCCGCCGACGCCGTGGAGGCCTGGGCCCGGGAGGGCGTTTCGAAGGCGGCCAACCGCTTCAACGCCTTCCAGCTGCGGCCGGCCGATGAGACGCGCACGGCGCCGCCGGGTGAGGTCGACGGCCCGCCCGGCCCCGACGGGGTGCGCCGGACGCGCACGGGCTGGCGGCGGATCCGCCCGGCCGACGAGGATCGATGACCGGCCACGCTCGTCGCCGGGCGACCCAGACGCCGGGTCCGGGGCCCGAGCCTGCCGCCCGGCGGATCCCCGACCTCTCGGCCCTGCCGCCCCTCCTCCGCGAGACGGACCCCTTCCGGGCGCTCGACGTCGTGCTGGCCGCCGGCCCTGGGCCGCGGGGCAGCCACGCGGCCGTCACGGGCGTGCCCCACGGGGCGAAGTCGTTCCTCGTCGCCGCGCTGGCCCGGGCCGACGGCGACCGCGTCTGCTGGATCGCGCGCGACGCCGAGATCGGCGACCGCGTGGCCGATGAGGTCGTCGCCTGGCTGGGCGATCCGGACGCGGTCGCCGTCCTGGAGCCACGGTCCGCCCTGGCCTACGAGCGGAGCGAGCTGATCCGCGACGAGTCCGCCGCCCGCGTCGCCGCCCTCGCCCGCTGGCGGAGCGGCCGCGCCCGGGTCCTGGTGGCCTCCGTCCAGGCTCTCCTCCAGCCGACGATCCTGCCGGCCGACATCCCGGACCGGCCGCGCGTCCTGACGCGGGGCGACCGGGTCCGCCAGGACGACCTGCTGGCCGAGCTGCTGCGCCTCGGCTACGAGCCCGTCCTCGAGGTCGCCGGGCGCGGCGAGATGGCCCGCCGGGGCGGGCTCGTCGACGTCTTCCCGGCGGGGGCCGACCTTCCCGTCCGCATCGAGCTCTTCGGCGACGAAGTCGACGAGCTCCGCGTCTTCGACCCCACCGACCAGCGCACGGTTCGGCCGGCGGAGGAGGTCGAGCTCCTGCCGGCCAACGAGTTCCTCGTCCCGGCCGGCGGCACGGACGAGCTCCGCGGGCGGCTCGGGCCGCTCGCGGGCCGGCTCCCGGAGCGCCTCGCGGCTGACCTGGAACGGATGGAGGGCGGGTCCGAGGCGGCCGCGCCCGCCGGCAGGCGCCCCGGCGCACCGCCGTCCGTCCCGTCCCCCGGCGGGTCGCCCGGCCGCTCGGCCGCCACCCGCGCCCTCGACGTCGGCGACGCGGCCGAGGTCTGGGCGGCCATCGTCTGCCCCGCCAGCGGCCTGGACCACCTCGACCGAGAGACCCTGCTCGTGGTCGACGAGCCGGGCGAGGTGGCGGCGGCAGCGGAGTTCCTGTGGGAGCAGGCGGCCGAGCGCCGCCGCGACCTCGTGGCCAGCGACGAGCTCCCCGCCGCCTGGCCCGAGGCCTACCTTGGGCCGCGCGCCTGGAAGGGTCGCCTGCTCGCCGGTCGGACCCTGGAGCTGACCTGGGAGCCCGGCCCGGCAGCCTCGATCGGCGGGGGCGAGGCCCTCGACGACGCCTTCGGCTGGCGCGAGCCGGTCCTCCCCCCGGGCCGCAGCGCGGGGCTCGTCCGCGCCATCGAGCGCTGGCGGGCCGGCCGGCCGGCGTCGGTGCCGCTCGCCGAGGGAGAGGCGGAGGACGCCCGCCAGGCCGTCCCGCCGGGTATCGTCGCCACACGCCGCGCCCCGGGGTCGACGGCCGCGCCGGCACCCCGGATCATCCTCGCCTCGGACCAGGCCGCCCGCATCGCCGAGCTGCTCGGCGAGGCCGGCATCCCGGCCGGGGCGACGATGCGCCCCGACGTGCCTCCGCCGGGCGCCCTCGCGCTGGTCGGGCGGAGCCTGAACGCCGGCTTCTCCGGCGGGCCGGACGGTCTCGTCGTGGTGACCGACCGGGAGCTCTTCGGGACCGTCCGCGTCCGGCGTCCCAAGGCCCTCCGGCGGGTCGTCCCGCGCGACGTCCTCGAGCGGCTCACCCCGGGCGACCTCGTCGTCCACGTCGACCACGGCATCGCCAGGTACGAGCGGATGCTCCGCCGCGGGGGCGCCGGCGAGGAGCGCGACTACCTCGAGCTCTCGTTCGCCGCCGGCGACCGGATCTTCGTGCCGGTCGAGCAGGTCATCCGGGTGACACGCTACGCCGGCGCCGAGCGCCCGGCCCTCTCACGCCTCGGGAGCGCCGAGTGGGCCCGCACCACCGCCCGCGTCCGGCGGGCCGTCGCCGACCTTGCCGACGACCTCCTCCGCCTCTACGCCGCGCGGGCCGCGGCCGAGGGCCACGCCTTCGGCCCCGACACGCCGTGGCAGCGGGAGCTGGAGGCGTCGTTCCCCTACGAAGAGACGGCCGACCAGGTGCGGGCGATCGACGAGGTCAAGGTCGACATGGAGACGGCCCGGCCGATGGACCGCATCGTCGTCGGCGACGTGGGGTACGGCAAGACGGAGGTGGCGCTGCGGGCCGCCTTCAAGGCGATCGAGGACGGGCGGCAGGTGGCAGTCCTCGTCCCCACGACGGTGCTCGCCGACCAGCACGTCCGAACCTTCGACCAGCGCTACGCGGCCTTCCCGGCGACCGTCCGCCTCCTCTCCCGGGCGGTCCCGGCAAAGGACCAGGCCGCCACCCTCGCCGGGCTCGCCGCGGGCTCCGTCGACCTCGTCGTGGGGACCCACCGCCTGCTCTCCAGGGACGTCCGCTTCCGCGACCTCGGCCTCCTGGTGGTCGACGAGGAGCAGCGCTTCGGCGTCGCGGCCAAGGAGCGCCTCAAGCAGCTGCGGACCGAGGTCGACGTCCTGACCCTCTCGGCGACGCCGATCCCGCGGACGCTCAACCTGGCCCTCGTCGGGGTCCGCGACATGTCGGTCATCGAGACCCCGCCGGAGGATCGGCTGCCCATCCAGACCCGCGTCGCGGAGGCCTCGGCCGGGCTCGTCAAGGATGCCATCCTGCGCGAGCTCGACCGCGGCGGCCAGGTCTTCTTCGTCCACAACCGGGTCGAGACGATCGAGGCCCAGGCCGACCAGCTGCGGCGCCTCCTCCCCGCGGCCCGGGTCGTCGTCGGGCACGGCCAGATGAGCGAGGGCGCCCTGGAGCGGGTCATGCGGGCGTTCGCCTCGGGCGAGGCGGACGTCCTGGTCTGCACGACGATCATCGAGTCCGGGCTGGACATCCCGAACGCCAACACGATCATCATCGACCGCGCCGACGCGCTCGGGCTGGCCCAGCTCTACCAGCTGCGGGGGCGCGTCGGGCGGAGCAACCGGCGGGCCTACGCGTACCTCCTGTACCGGCGCCGCGACCGCCTCTCGGACGAGGCGCGCAAGCGGCTCCAGGCGATCTTCAACGCCTCGGAGCTGGGGGCCGGCTTCCAGATCGCCCTCGCCGACCTGGAGATCCGCGGCGCCGGCAACATCCTGGGCGGCGAGCAGTCGGGCCACATGGCCGACGTCGGCTTCGACCTGTATACCCGCCTCCTCGCGGAGGCGGTCGAGGACCGCAAGGCGAGCTGGGAGGGCCGCCAGCCCGTCCGCGCCTCGGCCGGGGCAACGGTGGACCTCCCGGTCGACGCCCACCTGCCCGACTCCTACGTCCCGGACGAGGCCCAGAAGCTGGAGCTCTACCGCCGCCTGGCCCGCGCCCGCACGGCGGGCGACGTGGCCGCCTTCCGCCAGGAGGCGGTCGACCGCTTCGGGCCGATGCCGCCGGCCGTTCTGCGCCTCGTCGACGTGGCCGAGCTGCGCCTCGCAGCGGAGGCGGCCGGGATCGCTTCGCTGGCCCGCGAGGAGGGGCTGCTCGTGGTCCGCTTCGGGAGCGGCCTCTCGCGCGGCGAGGCGATGCGGCTCGTGGCGGGCGCCCCGCTGCCGGGTGTCCGGCCCGGCGACGTCACCTTCGCGGCCAGCCAGGTCCGGATCCGCATCCCGCGCGATCCGGCCCGGGCCTGGGCGCTCACCCAGGCGCTCGTCGCCCGGGTCGCCGCTGCCCGGGAGGCGCGGGCCGGCGACCGCGAGGCTCAGCTGCCGTCGCCGGGGGAGAAGCGGTAGCCCAGGCCGTACTCCGTCTCGATGTAGCGCCGTCCGCCCGTCGCCGCCCCGAGCTTCGCCCGGAGGTTGCGGATCGCCACCCGCAGGAGGTGGTGGTCGTCGCGGTAGCCGGGCCCCCAGACGGCCACGAGGAGGTCGGCGTGGGGCACCAGGACGCCGGGGCGCTCCGCGAGGTGGCGCAGGAGGCGGTACTCGGTGGGCGTCAGGTGGAGCGGCCGCTCGTCGACCTCGACCCGGTGGCTCCGCCCGTCGATCCGGATCCCGGGGTGCTCGATGGTGGCTGCCTCGCTGGGCGCGCCCCCGGCCGCGCGGGCCCGCCGGAGGGCGGCGGCGACACGGGCGATCAGCTCGGGAAAGCTGAGCGGCTTGGTGACGTAGTCGTCGGCGCCGATCGCCAGCCCACGGACCTTGTCGGCCTCGGATCCCCGGGCGGTGACGACGATGATCGGCACGAGGCTGCTCTGCCGGACCCGCTCGATGACGTGCCAGCCGTCCACCCGCGGCAGGCTGAGGTCCAGCACGATCAGGTCGGGAGGCCGGGCCTCGACCGTCTGCAGGGCGTGGGCGCCGTCGGGCGCGATCTCCGCCTGCCAGCCGTGCCGCTCCAGCCAGAGGGCGATCAGCTCGGCGAAGGCGGGCTCGTCCTCGACGACGAGGATCCGCTCGCCGTTCCCCGCGATCGGGCCGGGCATCCGCGGCGAGGTGGCGGTCACGCCTGCACCTCGCGGACGGAGGAGCGCATCGTGGCGACCGGGAGGCCGAGAGAGACCGAGGTCCCCCGGGTCGTGGCGTCGAGGCGGATCCACCCGCCATGGGCCTCGACGATGCGCCGGCAGAGGTAGAGCCCGAGGCCGCTGCCGGGGACGCGCGACTCGCGGACCCGCTGGCCGCGGTAGAAGCGCTCGAAGGCGTGGTCGCGGTCCTCGGGGGCGATGCCGCGCCCGTCGTCGGCGACCGTGACGACGACCGTCGCCTCGTCCAGCCGGCGGGCGCGGATCTGGATCGTCGCCGACCGCCCGGCATGCTTCTCGGCGTTCTGGACCAGGTTGCCGATCACCTGGCGGATCCGCGTGGCGTCGACGTCCACGAGGGGCAGCGACCGCGGGAGCGTCAGCGACACGGCGCGCGCATCGGGCGCCTCGGCGCGCTCCGCGAGGTAGGCGCGGAGGAGGCCGTCGACGGCCACCGGGGTCCGGCGCAGGACGAGGGCGTCGCTCTCGACCTGGCTGACGTCGATGATGTCGTCGATCAGGGCCGCCAGGCGCTGCGCCGCGCCCGCGATCCGCTCGACGTGCCGCCGCGCGGTGGCCGCGTCGAGGTCCAGGTGGAGCAGGCTCTGCGAGTAGCCGTCGATGAGGGCGAGGGGCGTCCGGAGCTCGTGCGATACGGCGGCCACGAAGCTCGTCTTCGCGTCGTCGAGGGAGCGCGACGCGCGCAGGTCGCGGAGGACCGCCACCGCGCCGCCGTCGGGGGTGGGCATCCGCGAGACGCTGGCGGCCACCGGGATCTCCGTCCCGTCGCGGTGGTGGACGGCGATCTCGCGGGCGACGATCGGGCGGCCTGACTCCAGCACGTCGAGGAACGGGCAGCGGGCGCCGCAGAGCCGCTCGAGGGGGCGCGACCCGTACGGGGGCCGGCGGCCGCAGCCGAGCAGCTCGGAGCAGTGCATCCCCGACCCGACGACGGCGGACATGCCGACGAGCGAGGCGGCGGCGGCGTTGAGGCGCACGATCCGGCGGTTCACGTCGACGGCCACGATGGCGTCGGTCGCCCCCTCGAGGATCGCTGCCAGCGTCGCCTGCTCGCGGGCCAGGGATGCCCGGAGCTGGGCCGCGCGGAGGGTGACCGCCAGCTCCAGGCGGACGCCGGCCAGGTAGCGGGCGTGAGCCGGCTCCAGCTGGTCCCCCGGGGCGGCCCGCACGGCGAGGTAGCCGACGGCGCCCGCGTCGCGGGCGACCTCGCCGCCCCCGACCATCGAGCGGCCTTCAGGGAGGACGTTGCCGCTCCAGGATCGGGCTGCTGCCCAGGCCCGGGCGTCCTCGAGATCGGCGAACGCCCGTGGTGGGGCGTCCGGGACGCCGAGGGCGGCTGCTTCGGGGCCGTCAGGGACGGACGCCACCAGCTCGAGGGTCGCGACCGCCGGCCGGGCGAGCCAGAGGGCGGCGGTCGCGGCGCCGACGGCCCGCGCCACCTCCGCCAGCACTGCGGCCGCGATCTCCTGGACGCTCCCGCCCGCGGCCAGGAGCTGGCTGAGCTGGTACTGGGCGAAGACCGCGTCGGCTTCCCGCTGGGCGTCCTCGAAGATCCGTCGCCGCTCCTCCTCCAGCTCGCCGATGCGGGCCTCCAGGGCGGCCAGGTCCCGGGCGGCCATGCCCTGGGTGGCGGCCACCGTCCCGGCCGGGACGGTTGGGCGCGACGCGCCCGTCATGCGGGCACGCCGTGGCGGACGACCCGGGCCATCGACCCGAGGAGCAGGAAGCAGGACGTGGCTCCTGGGTCGCGATGGCCGCGCGAGCGCTCGCCCAGGCGCAGGGCCAGGCCGCGGCGCGCCACGAGGGGGATGGTGGCGCGCATGCCGTCCCGGGCCCCGCCGACGGCAGCTGCGATGCACGTCTCGAATGGCGCCCCGGCGTCGGCCGAGGTCCGGAGCGCCCGGATCGCCGGGTCGAGCGCATCGAGGATCGTCTTGTCGCCGACGGCGCAGCGACCCCGGCGGGCGAGCCCGGCCCGGCCCGCCTCGAGCGCGGCCGCAAGCTCGCGTGGCCCGGCCGTCGGTGTCCCCGCCAGGGCGAAGCCCGCTTCGATGAAGGCAGTCCCGTAGAGCGGGCCGCTCGCCCCCCCCACGCTCGCCACCAGGGTGTGCCCGAGCATCCGGAGCAGCTCGCCGACGTCGTTGGGATGCTCGATGAGCGCGGCCCGAGCGGCGGGCACGGCGACCGCGAACCCGATGGCCATGTTCGAGCCGTGGTCTCCGTCGCCGAGGGCGGCATCGAGGCGGTCGAGGAGCGCCTCGTGGCGCACCAGCGTGGCAGCGGCGCGCTCGACGAAACGGACCACGTCGTGCGCGGCCAGCGCATCGTGCGCGGCCGGGGCGGGACCGGCCTGCGGAGGGAGTGCCGGGGACCCTATCCTCTTCATGGGCCGCCTGAGTCTACGGCGGCCGGCGACGCCGTGCGACGCCGTCGCCCGACTGCCGTCGGACGGGAGCCTGGTCGCGATGATCGCGCTGGTGCTGGTGGGCCACAGCCCGGAGCTGCTCCGGGCCCTCCGGGCGATGGTCGCCCAGAGCTCTCCGACCGTGCCGGTGGCAACCGCCGGGGGGACCGCGGTCGGCAACCTGGGGACGAGCAGCCCGACGATCCTCGGCGCCCTGCGGGCAGGGCTGGCGGCCTCCGGGGGCGAGGGTGTGGTCGTCCTCTTCGACCTCGGGAGCGCGGCCCTCGCCCTCGAGATCGCCCTCGAGGAGCTGCGGCCGGCCGACCGGGCCCGCATCCGGGTGAGTCGCGGGCCCCTCGTCGAGGGAGCGGTGCGGGCCGCGGTGGAGGCTGCGGGCGGGTCGTCCCTCGAGCGCGTCCTCGCCGTCGCCGACGCGGAGCGCGACACGGAGAAGCTCCCCCCCGACTGGCCGGCCGGGGCCGGCTCGTGACGGACGACCTCCTCGTCCGCTGGCTGCGGCTGGCGGCGGTACGCGTCGCCGAGGCGCGCGAGCGGCTCACCGACCTCGACGCCGCCATCGGCGACGGCGACCACGGGATCAACCTCGACCGCGGCTTCCGCGAGCTGGCCCGGCGCATCGACGCGGGCGAGCTCCCGGACGGCCCGTCCGCCGCGGTCATGGAGGCCGCCGGTCGCGTCCTGATGGGGACCGTCGGCGGGGCGAGCGGCGCCCTCTACGGCCGGGGGTTCCAGCGTGCCGGCGCCTCGCTGGCGGCGCTGGACGCGGCGGAGGCGTCCGGCCCGGCGGCCACCCGCGAGGCGCGCGCCTCGGCCGCGCTCTCGGCGGCCGTCGACGCGATCGGGGCCCTGGGCCGGGCCGCGCCCGGCGAGAAGACGATGCTCGACGCCCTCGTCCCGGCCCGCGACGCGTGCGCGGCGACGGTCGGGGAGGGGGCCAGCCTGGCCACGGCCGTCTGGCATGCGGCGGCGGCCGCCGAGGCCGGCGCGGAGGGGACGGTGCCCCTTCTGGCGACCAAGGGCCGGGCCAGCTACCTGGGGGAGCGATCGATCGGCCACCTCGATCCCGGGGCGGCGTCGGCCGCCATCCTCCTCCGCGCCCTGGCCGACGCCACCGTCGCGGGCTGAGGCCGCAACGCGCCGGGGCGCCCTCCCGATTGCCGTCTCACGATTCTGGACAATGTCTTGACGATTCCGGGGCGTGCCCGGTCGTAACCTTCCTGCAACGGTGCCGGCGGGCACTGTGCGCCGACCGCGCCCAGACGGTCGCGCGGCCCGGGGCCGTGCCGCGACACGAACGGGAGGGACGCACTCCGGCAGATCGTGCTGTGCCCCGCCCGGCGAGCCCATACCGGGTGCTCGCTCGCCGGATCCTCAGTCGATCGGCGACGACGTGTCGCCCTCCGCGCGTATGGCGCGCTTCCACACCCAAAGGGAGAGAGCATGGAATTCATGGGTGAGAAGTTCTTTGGGGAGGTCCTCGGGACGATGATCCTGATCCTCCTCGGCGATGGCGTCGTCGCTGGCGTCCTGCTCGCCAAGACGAAGGCGAACGCGAGCGGCTGGATCGTCATCACCATGGCATGGGCCTTCGCGGTGTTCTCGGGCATCGCCGTTGCCGGTCAGTTCACCGGGGCCCACATCAACCCGGCGGTGACGCTCGCGGTCTTCCTGGACAGCACCGTCAACAACGGCTCGTTCGGCGTCGACTCGCTGATCGTCTACTGGGCCGGCCAGATGGTGGGCGCCATGATCGGCGCGTTCCTGGTCTTCCTCCACTACTACCCGCATTGGGCAGAGACCGAGGACCCGGGACTCAAGCTGGCGGTCTTCTCGACCGCGCCGGCCATCCGCAACACGACCTGGAACCTCATCTCGGAGATCATCGGCACGTTCGCCCTGGTCTTCATCGGGTTCAGCCTCGCCGGTGGCGCATCGCCGGCCATCGGTGGCGCGCTCGCGTGGGCCCTCCTCGTCCTGGTGATCGGCCTCGCCCTCGGCCCGACGACCGGGTACGCGATCAACCCCGCCCGCGACCTGGGGCCGCGGATCATGCACGCCATCCTGCCCATCCCGGGCAAGGGCGGCTCGGATTGGGGCTATTCCTGGATCCCCGTCGTCGGTCCGCTCATCGGCGGCGCCCTCGGCTGGATCGCCTTCAACTACGGGATCACCAACTTCGTCGCCAAGGTCATCTCGTAGCCTCGCGCCCGCAACTCCCGCGCGCCGGCGGCCTCACGGCCTCGCCGCCGGCGCGCACCCGTCCATGGCACGTTCCCGAGCACCCGGCATCACGTAGCAGGAGGAACGGATGAAGAAGCTCATCAACGCCCCCGACACCGTCGTCGACGACGCCCTCGCCGGCGTGGCCGCGGCGCATGCGGATCTCGTCCGCGTCATCGCGCCCAACGTGGTCGTGCGCGCGGACGCCCCCAAGGCCGGCAAGGTCGGCGTCATCTCCGGCGGCGGCAGCGGGCACGAGCCGATGCACGGCGGCTTCGTCGGGCGTGGCATGCTCGATGCGGCCTGCCCTGGCGCGGTCTTCACCTCGCCGGTCCCGGATCAGATGCTCGCCGCGACCAAGGCGGTCGACGGCGGCGCCGGCGTCCTCCACATCGTGAAGAACTACACGGGCGACATCATGAACTTCGAGCTCGCGGCCGAGATGGCCCGGGCCGAGGGGATCGAGGTCACCAGCGTCGTCATCGCGGACGACGTCGCCGTCAAGGACTCGCTCTACACCGCGGGTCGCCGCGGCGTCGGCGGGACTGTCCTCGCCGAGAAGATCGTCGGTGCCGCCGCAGAGGCGGGCGCCAACCTCGCGACGGTCACGGCGCTCTGCCAGAAGGTCCAGGACAACGTCCGCTCGATGGGCATGGCCCTCACGAGCTGCACGGTCCCGGCCGCCGGCAAGCCGACGTTCGAGCTCGGCGACGACGAGATGGAGATCGGCATCGGGATCCACGGCGAGCCGGGCCGGACGCGGATGAAGATCGCCTCCGCGGCCGAGATCACCAAGATGCTCGCCACGCCCATCCTCGACGACCTCCCGTTCGCCTCCGGAGACCGCGTCCTCGCCTTCGTGAACGGGATGGGCGGCACGCCGCTCATCGAGCTCTACGTCATCTTCGCGGAGCTGAAGAAGATCCTCGACGCGCGCGGGATCACGATCACCCGCAACCTCGTCGGCAACTACATCACCTCGCTCGAGATGGCGGGTTGCTCGATCACGCTGCTTCGCCTCGACGACGAGCTGACGAAGTACTGGGACGCTCCGGTCCTGACGCCGGGCCTCCGCTGGGGCCTCTGAGCCGGTCCGTCAACCTCACGTCAGCATCCCTGGAGCGGGAACGGAGCCGCGAATGATCTCGAAGGACGACGTCCTCGCCTGGGTGCGCCGATTCGCCGCCGACGTGGCGGCCAACAAGGCCTACCTCACCGACCTCGATTCGGCGATCGGCGATGCCGATCACGGGATCAACATGGACCGCGGCTTCACGGCCGTGGTCGGCAAGCTCGACAGCCTTGCCGCCATGGACGTCGGGACGGCCCTCAAGACCGTCGGCACGACCCTCGTCTCGACAGTCGGGGGGGCCAGCGGCCCGCTCTACGGGATGTTCTTCATGCAGATGGGCGGTGCCGTCATCGGGAAGGAGGCACTCACCCTGGAGGAGTTCGCCATGGCCTTCGAGACGGGCCTGGGCGGCGTCCTCCGGATCGGGAAGGCCGAGCCCGGCGACAAGACCATGGTCGACGCCCTCTTGCCCGCCCGCGATGCCCTTCGGGCCGCGATGACCGATGGAGCCACCATCGGCAGCGCCGTGGCACGGATGGCCGACGGGGCGCAGGAGGGCATGCTCGCCACGGTGCCGCTCGTGGCCCGCAAGGGCCGGGCGAGCTACCTCGGCGAGCGGTCGGCCGGGCACCAGGATCCCGGGGCGACATCCACCCATCTCCTGCTGCGGGCTGCCGCAGAGGTCTGGGCCGGGCTCTAGCCCGGCATATCGGGGTCAACCGTTTATCGGGAGACGCACATGACGAAGTACGTGGGGGCCCTCGACCAGGGGACCACGAGCACCCGCTTCATGGTCTTCGACCACGCCGGACAGGTCGTGGCCGTGGACCAGAAGGAGCACGAGCAGATCTACCCGAAGCCGGGCTGGGTCGAGCACGACCCGATGGAGATCTGGACGCGCAGCGTCGAGGTCATCCGGGGCGCCCTCGCCAAGGCCGGCATCACCGCCGCTGACCTCGCCGCGGTCGGCGTCACCAACCAGCGCGAGACGACGGTCGTCTGGGACCGCCGGACCGGCAAGCCGGTCTACAACGCCATCGTCTGGCAGGACACCCGGACGAAGGACATCTGCGACATGCTCGAGAAGGACGGGGGCCCCGACCGCCTCCGCCCCAAGACGGGCCTGCCGCTGGCGACCTACTTCTCCGGCCCCAAGATCAAGTGGATCCTCGACAACGTCGCCGGCGCTCGCGCCGAGGCCGAGGCGGGGAACCTCCTCTTCGGCAACATCGACACCTGGTGCATCTGGAACCTGACCGGCGGCCCGTCGGGCGGCGTCCACGTGACGGACGTCACGAACGCGAGCCGGACCCTCCTCTTCAACTACTCCACCCTCGACTGGGATCCCGAGATCATCAAGCTCCTCGGCGTCCCGCGGGCGATGCTCCCCAACGTCAAGGCCTCCTCCGAGGTCTACGGCAAGGCCAACGGCGACCTCGCCGGCGTCCCGGTCGCCGGCGACCTCGGCGACCAGCAGGCCGCCCTCTTCGGCCAGACCTGCTTCTCGCCCGGCGAGGCGAAGAACACCTACGGCACGGGCTGCTTCATGCTCCTCAACACGGGCACGAAGGCTGTCCCGAGCAAGAGCGGCCTCCTGACGACCCTCGGCTACAAGATCGGCAGCCAGCCGGCCGTGTACGCCCTCGAGGGCTCGATCGCCATCACCGGCGCCCTCGTCCAGTGGGTCCGCGACAACCTGGCGATGATCGAGAAGTCGCCCGACATCGAGGCCCTCGCCGCGACGGTCGAGGACAACGGTGGTGTCTACTTCGTCCCGGCGTTCTCCGGCCTCTTCGCGCCGTACTGGAAGAACGATGCCCGCGGCGTGATCGCCGGCCTCACCCGGTACGTCAACAAGGGCCACATCGCGCGTGCCGTCCTCGAGGCGACCGCGTGGCAGACCCGCGAGGTTCTCGACGCGATGAACGCCGACTCCGGCGTTCCGCTGACGGCCCTCAAGGTCGATGGCGGCATGGTCTACAACAACCTCCTCATGCAGTTCCAGTCCGACGTTCTGAAGGTCCCGGTCATCCGGCCGAAGGTCGCGGAGACGACGGCGCTCGGCGCCGCCTACGCGGCCGGCCTGGCGGTCGGGTTCTGGAACGCGGTCGAGGACCTGCGCGCCAACTGGGCGAAGGACCACGAGTGGCATCCGACGATGGACGCCGCCAAGGTCGACGCCGAGTACGCGCAGTGGAAGAAGGCCGTCACCCGTACGTTCGGCTGGGTCGACTAGGCATCTCTCGGCGCC
This sequence comes from uncultured Chloroflexia bacterium, assembly GCA_963821235.1. GTDB lineage: Bacteria > Chloroflexota > Limnocylindria > Limnocylindrales > CSP1-4 > CTSoil-043. The sequence goes on along the minus strand of CAWGCS010000001.1, from coordinate 45,379 downwards.
CGGGCCCCGTCCGCGGGGCCCGGGCGACCGTCTCCCGGCCGGAGCGCAACGCATGACCATCACCCGACTCCCCAGACAGCCCTATCACGTCGTCATCGTGGGCGGCGGCGGCACGGGCGGCGCACTTGCCCACGACCTCGTCCTTCGCGGCTTCCGGGTCACGCTCGTCGAGCGCGGCGAGGTCACCTCCGGCACGACCGGCCGGCATCACGGCCTCCTCCACTCCGGGGCCCGCTACGCGGTCAAGGACCGCGAGTCGGCCGTCGAGTGCATCGAGGAGCGCACGATCCTCGGTCGCGTCTGCCCCGGCTCCTTCGAGGAGAACGACGGCCTCTTCGTGGCCATCACCGACGAGGACGTCGCCTACGAGCCGGTCTTCGTGGAGTCCTGCCTCGCCAGCGGGATCCCCGCCCGCCGGGTGACGCGGGCCGAGGCACTCCGCCTCGAGCCGAACCTCAACCCGGACCTCAAGCTGGCCGTCCAGGTCCCCGACGCGACGATGGACGCCATGCGGATGCCCCTCCGCTTCTTCGCCACCGCGAAGGCCGGAGGCGCGGTCATCCGCCCCTGGACCCTCGTGACCGAGCTGCTGGTCGCCGACCGCCTCGTGTCCGGGATCCGGGTCCGCGACCTGACCAACGGCGTCGAGGAGGAGATCCGCGCCGACCTCGTCGTCAACGCGACCGGGCCGTGGGCCGAGCAGCTCGCCGTCATGGCCGGCTGCGACGTGCCCATCCGGCCCTCGCCGGGCGTCCTCCTGGCCGTGCGCGGCCGCTGGTCCAACATGGTGATCAACCGCCTCCACCCGTCGGGCGACGGCGACATCGTCGTCCCCCAGCGGGGCCTGTCGGTCATCGGCACCAGCTCCTGGGTGGTCGAGGATCCCGACGACCTCGGCGTCCCGGAGGACCATGTCGAGCGGATGTACGCCGAGGGATCGGCCATGATTCCCGCCATCCGCACCGCCGAGCGCCGCGCCGCCTGGTCGGCCGCCCGCCCGCTCATCGGCTCCAGGGACGCCGAGTCCGGGCGCGAGCTGAGCCGCACCTTCAAGTGCTTCGACCATCGGGAGACGGACGGCGTCGAGGGCTTCGTCACGATCTCCGGCGGCAAGGGGACGACCCTTCGCGCAATGGCCGAGACGACGGCCGACGTGATCTGCGCCAAGGTCGGCGTGGAGGCACCCTGCCAGACGCGGGAGGTCGTGACCCTCCCGCACACCGCGTTCTACGCGGCGTAGGAGCGGAGGAATGACCGAGACCGTCGCCCCGCTGCGCACGACGCGGCTCGTCGTCTCCCGCCGCAAGGAGGACGACGACCCGGCGGAGCAGCGCTACGCCACCTTCGACGTGGCCGTCGGGCCGCGCTCCACGATCCTCGACGCGCTGGTGGCGATCCGCCGCCAGCAGGATCCCAGTCTCACCTTCCGGCACTCGTGCTTCCATGCCTCGTGCGGGACCTGCGGGATGCGGGTGGACGGCCGCGAGGGGCTCGCCTGCGTCACCCCGGTCCCGGCCGGCGACGAGGTGCTCGTCGAGCCGCTCGGCAACTTGCCCGTCGTCTCCGACCTCGTCGTCGACATGAGCGCCTTCTTCGACGACCTCGACGAGACCGGCCGGCCGCTCATCCGGCGCTCGGAGAAGGTCCCCGCGGCCGTCACGGCCGAGGGCATCGACGAGTCCGGGCGCTTCGAGGACTGCCTCGAATGCGGGATCTGCCTCTCCGCGTGCCCCATCGCGGGAAGCGACCCGCGCTACGTCGGGCCCGCAGCCCTGGCCGCCGCCTGGCGGGTCGTGGAGGAGCCGCGCGGACGCGATCCCGGGCCCGTCGTGCGGCTGATGGACGATGAGCAGGCCGCCTGGCGCTGCCACCTGGCCTGGGAATGCTCGGAGGCCTGCCCGTCCGACGTCGATCCGGCGACCGCGATCATGCGGCTGCGCCGCTCGGCGACCGTGGCCCGGGCACGACGCCTCTTCTCGTTCGGAGGGACCCGCTGATGGCGACCATGCCCGCCGAGCGGCGCCCGGCGACCGGCCCCGCGCGCCGCCGGGGCATCGTCGGCTGGTTCGATCCGCGCGGCCGCCGCATGGGCGGCCTTGCCTTCCTGCTGAACCGGCTCACGGGGCTGGGCCTCGTTCTCTACCTGTACCTGCACCTCGTGATCCTGTCGATGTTGGTCCAGGGGCCGAGCGCGTGGGACGCCTTCGTCGACATCGCCCTCAGCCCGCCGTTCCTGGCGCTCGACGTGCTGCTCCTGACGGGCATGCTCATCCACGGCTTCAACGGCATCCGCGTCGGGCTCGTCGGCCTGGGGCTGGTGGCGAGCCGCCAGAAGGCGCTCTTCATCGCCTTCATGGTCGTCGCCGCCCTGGTGGCCGTGGTCGGGGCGCTGCGCATCTTCGCCGGGCAGTAGGGAGGGAGAGATGGCCACAGAGCAGCGGCCCGTCGATCGTCCCGACGCCGGTCCGCGGAATCCTCCCTCGTTCGTGTGGCAGGTGATCAGCGGCGTCGCCCTGATCCTCCTGCTCGGCCTGCACATGATCGCCCAGCACTTCATCGTCCCGACCGGCCTGCGCTTCTACGCGGACGTCATCGAGTGGCTGCGCGACCCGGTGATGATCGTCCTCGAGGTCGCCTTCCTCGTCTTCGTCACCTATCACGCGCTCGTCGGTGTCCGGGCGATCCTCTTCGACTTCGGGTTCTCCGAGCGCACCGAACGGCGCGTCACCAACGTCCTGTGGGTCGTCGGGATCGCCACGATCGTTTATGGGGTGGTGCTCTTCGCGGCGATCCTGAACGCCGCGTAGGATCTGGCCATGGAGCCGCTCGTCGGGATCGTGGTCGTCAGCCACTCGGCGCAGATCGCCGCCGGGACGGTCGAGCTCGCCCGCCAGATGGCGGGCGACGACGTCCGGATCGAGGCGGCAGGCGGGACGGCCGACGGGTCGCTGGGCACGGACGCCGCGGCGATCATGGCGGCGATCGAGGCCGCCGACGCCGGCGCGGGCGTCCTGGTCCTCGTCGACCTCGGGAGCGCCGTGCTCGCGACGCAGGCGGCCCTCGAGCTCATGGGGGAGGCTGCCGCCCGTGTCCGCCTGTCCGGCGGGCCGCTCGTCGAGGGAGCCGTCGTCGCGGCCGTCCAGGCCAGCGTCGGCGACGACCTGGCCGCGGTCCTCGCGGCGGCGGAGGAGGCCGCCGGCCTGCCCAAGATCCCGGCGTGAGCGCGACCGCGGCGTCGGGCGTGCCCGGCGTGCCGCGGCGCGTCGCCGTGGTCGGCTCGGGCGCCGTCGGGACGCTCCTCGGCGGCCTGCTCGCGGCGTCGGGCGCCGAGGTCGTCTTGATCGACCCGCGCGTCGCCGAGGGATCCGGCGACCAGGTCGTCATCCGGGAGCCGGACGACCGCCGCCTGGCCGTCCGCGTCCGACGCGCCGTCGCGCTCTCCGAGGCGGGGCCCGCCCCGGATCTCGCCATCCTCGCCGTGAAGACGTTCGACCTGGCCCAGGCGCTCGACGACCTGCGGGCATGGCCCGCGACCCCGGTCCTCACGATCCAGAACGGTGTCGGCGCGGAGAGCTTCGTGTCGGAGGCGCGCCCGGGCGCGGACCACGTCGCGGGATCGTTGACGGCGCCCGTCGAGCGGCCGGGACCGGCGGAGGTGCGCTGGCGTGGCCGGGGCGGGATCGGCCTGGCGCCCGTGACGGGCGCCGTCGACGGCCTTGTGGCCGGGCTGGTCGCTGCGTTCGCGGCCGCCGGCCTGCCGGCGCGGAGGATGCCCGACGCCGCCGCCATGAAGTGGTCGAAGCTCGTGGCCAACCTCGTCGGGAACGCGCTCTCCGCGCTCACCGACCGGGATCCGGGCGCCGTCTACGGCGACCCGGCCCTCTTCGACATCGAGCGCCGCCAGCTGCTCGAGGCGCTCGCGGTGATGGCGGCGCAGGGACTCCGTGTCGTCGGGCTGCCGGGGGCGAACGTCCCCCTCCTTGCCCTCGGCGTCCGGCTGCCGCGCCTCCTCTCCCGGGTCGTCCTCGGCCGGGTGGTCGGGCTCGCCCGGGGCGGCAAGTCGCCCTCGCTCCGGCTCCACCTGCGCGGCGGGGCCAGCGGTCCCTCGGAGGTCTCCTGGCTGAATGGGGCCGTCGCCCGGGCCGGAGCGCGCCTGGGCGTCCCGACCCCGGTGAATGCCGCCCTTGCCGCCCTCGTGGAGGCGGCCGACGTGGATCCGGCGCTGGCGTCCGAGCTCGCCTCCGATCCCCGCCGGGTCGTCGCGATGGTGGCCGCCGGCGGCCCGCTTCCGACGTTCGCCGACGACCCGGTCCCGGCCACGCGCGTGCCGGGCGGCCCGCCGGCAGGCACGCACCATCCCGTTCCCTGAGCCCCGGAGGCCACCATGGAGACGCTCGACATCGAGATCCGCAACCCGAACGGGCTCCACCTCCGGCCCCTCGGCCTGTTCGTGCGGACCTGTGGGCGGTTCCGCTCGGAGATCACGATCCAGAACCTCGCCACCGGCTCGGGGCCGGTGAACGCCAAGCAGATGCTGCGGGTCCAGCCGCTCGGCGTCCGCATGGGACACCTCGTCCGGATCACCGCCGCAGGCGAGGACGAGGCCGAGGCGATCGCCGCGCTGCGGGCCGCCATCGAGGCGGGCCTCGGCGAAGAGACGTCCTCGGTCGCTCCGCCGGCCGCCGCCCCGGAGGTCACCGTGCCTACCCGTCTCCCGGCCGCCGCTCGGCCCGCCCTCATCCCGCCGGGTGCCGCTCCGCCGGCCGTCGCCGCGCCGGCCCCCCGCGCTGCCTCGCTGGCCGCGGACGACCGCCACCTGGCTGGCCTGGGGGCCGTGGCGGGGATCGCGATCGCCCCTGCCTGGCGCTATCGCGAGCCGCAGGTCGTCGACGCAGCCCCCTCCGTCGACGATCCGGCCGCCGCGATCCGGGCCGCCGTCGCTACGGCGGAGGCGCAGCTCGAGTCGCTGGCCGCCCGCATCCGCGAGGCGGGTCGTCCCAACGACGCCGGCATCTTCGAGGCCCAGGCCGTCCTCGCCAGCGACCCTACGATCGTCGACGCCGCCCTCGAGCGCGTGGCCGCGGGGGCCCGGCCGGCGGCCGCTGTCGTCGCCGCCGCGGCCGAGGCCGCGCTGGCGGTCGCCAGCCTCGACGACGAGCTCCTGGCGGCACGAGCGGCGGACGTCCGCGACGTCGGCGCCCGGATCGCCCGGATCCTGCGGGGCGACGTGCTGGCGCTCCCGGAGGCCCCCGTCGTGGCGATCGCCGACGACCTGCCGCCGTCGGTCACGGCCGAGATCCCGGCCGTCTTCCTGCGCGGCATCGCCCTGGCCGGCGGCTCGCGGACCGCTCACGCGGTGATCCTCGCCCGCAGCCTGGGAATCCCCTGCGTCGTCGGCTGCGCCGGGCTGCTCGAGGCCCTCGACCGGGCGGTCGCCGCCGGCGGGGCCGCGCAGGTCGGCCTGGACGGGGAGACGGGCGAGGTGCTGATCGACCCCGACGAGGCGGAGCGGGCGACGCTGGCCGCGCGCGCCGCGGCGCTGGCGGCGCGCCGGACGAGCGCCGCGGCCGCGCGCGGCCGACAGGGCGCCACGGCCGACGGCCGGCGAGTCCACCTGGTCGCCAACATCGGCACGCCAGAGGACGCGCCCCGGGCGCTCGACGCCGGGGCGGAGGGAGTGGGCCTCTTCCGGACCGAGTTCCTCTTCATGCGGCGCCAGGCTCCCCCGAGCGAGGACGAGCAGGTCGCCGCCTACCGCCGGGTGTTCGAGGCGTTCGGCCCGGAGCGGCCGGTCGTCGTCCGCCTCGCCGACATCGGCGGCGACAAGGGGATCCCCTACCTGGACCTGCCCGCGGAGGCCAACCCGTTCCTCGGCGTCCGGGCGATCCGGCTCGCCTACGGCGACCCGGATCTCCTGCGGACGCAGCTGCGCGCGATCTGGCGGGCCGGCGGCCTGGCCGGGGTCGTGCCCCACGTCATGGCGCCGATGGTGGCGACCCTCGACGACGTCGACCTCCTCGAGTCCCTCCGCGACGAGGCGCGCGCCGCCGTGCTGGCCGCCGGCCAGGCCTGCGCGGACCGGATGGTGACCGGGATCATGGTCGAGATCCCCGCCGCGGCCCTCCTCGCCCCGGAGCTGGCGCGCCGCGTCGCCTTCTTCAGCATCGGCACGAACGACCTGACCCAGTACCTCATGGCCGCCGATCGCGGCAACGCCACCCTGGGGCGGTTCCAGGACGCGCTGCACCCGGCCGTGCTGCGCGCGATCGCCGCCGTGGTCGCCGGCGCCGACGCGACGGGGATCCCGGTCGCGGTCTGCGGGGAGCTGGCGGGCGATCCGGCCGGGGCGCTGGTGCTCGTCGGGCTCGGCGTGGACGAGCTGTCGGCCGATGCAGGCTCGCTCGACGAGGTCCGTGCCGCCCTGGCCGCGACCACCGGCGCCGATCTCGAGGCCCTCGCCCGCGAGGCGCTGGAGGCGCGGGACGCGAAGGCTGTCCGGGCGGCCGCAGGCGTCCTCCTCGCGCGGATCGGGGCGGCGACGGCCGAGGGGCCCGGCTTCACGGCCTGACGGCGCCTATACTCCGCGGCCATGGATGCCGTCGCCCTGGGGCGCGCTGTCGCGATCGTCGTCGCCGGCTACGTCATCGGTGGGATCCCGTGGGGCGTCATCGTGGCCCGCTTCGCCGGGGGCCCCGATCCGCGGACGATCGGAAGCGGCCGCACCGGCGGGGCGAACGTGATGCGCGCCATCGGCCCGAGGCTGGCGCTCCTGTCGGGGCTCCTCGACATGCTGAAGGGCACGGCCGCCGTCGGGCTGGCCTGGGCCCTCGGCGCCGGCGTCGAGGTGGAGGCCCTGGCGGGCCTGGCGGCGATCGTCGGGCACAGCCGCTCGCCCTTCCTCAACTTCTCGGGCGGGCGGGGCGTCTCGGCCGCCTTCGGCGCGGCGATCGTGCTCGCCCCGCCAGCGGCCTCGGTGGTCCTGGTCGTCTTCCTCGCCATCCTCGCCGTCACCCGCTACACGTCGGCGGCCTCGCTGATCGGCTCGGCGGTGGGAGGGATCGTCTTCACGGGCCAGATCGTCGCCTCGGGCCTGCCCCCGGGGCTGCTGGGCTTCTCGATCGGGGCTCCCGTCCTGATCTGGCTCTTCCACCTCGACAACATCGGGCGGCTCCTCCGCGGCGAGGAGCGCAAGTTCGGGGCCAAGTGAGCGGCGCTGCCGCCAGCCCGAGCGTCGCACGGGCCTCGTCCGCGGCGGCAGGCGGGCGCGGGCGATGGCTCCGCCGGCGCCCCCGCGATCAGGGCCGGGCGTGGCTGCGGTAGACTTCCGGCGGCGGGCATCCGGCCCCCTCGCCCAGCAGTCCCGGCGCCGGCCGGCGCCCTGGAGGTTCCCGCGACGATGACCCCGGACGAGCTCCGCGCGAAGATCCGCGAGATCCCGGACTTCCCGAAGCCGGGGATCCTCTTCTACGACATCACGACGCTGCTGAAGGACCCCGACGCCTACCGCGCTGCGATCGATGCCATGCGGGCGCCCTACGCTGCCGAGCACGTCGACGTCGTCGTCGGGATGGAGTCCCGCGGCTTCATCTTCTCCGCCCCGCTGGCCTATCAGCTCAACGCCGGGCTGGTCCCCGTCCGCAAGCTCGGGAAGCTGCCGGCCGAGACGGTCAGCGTCGAGTACGCCCTCGAGTACGGGTCGAACACGCTCGAGATCCACCGCGACGCGATCCAGCCGGGCCAGAAGGTCCTCATCGTCGACGACCTCCTCGCCACCGGCGGGACGGTCCGAGGCACGGTCGAGCTGGTCCAGCGCCTCCAGGGCGAGATCGTGGGCCTCGCCTTCCTCGTCGAGCTCACCTTCCTCAAGGGCCGCGACCGCCTGGCGGACCTGGCGGTGACCTCGGTCGTCCAGTACTGAGCCGCCGCCCGACCGGCGCCAGCGTCCCGCCGCAGCGAGGTCTGAGCGAGGTTGGATCGTCGTCCGGAGCCAGGGACACCCGCGACGCCGCTCGCCGGCGGCGGAGGCCGGGCCGCGCCGGCCCCGGACCCCGACGAGGCGATGCGCCTCGCCAGGCGACGCTTCTTCCGGGCCATGGCCGGCGACGCGGTGCGAACGGCGGCGACGCTCGTGGGCGCGGCCGGCGCCCTCCGCCAGACGACCCAGGAGATGGCCAGCACGGTCCTCGCCGAGGCCACTCCGGGCACGGCCCCCGCGCCGGCCCCGCCGACGGGATTCCGCAGCCCGTTCCGGCTCGACGCCGACCGGCTGCTCCTCGTCGACCAGCGGCGCCTCCCCGGAGAGCTCGTCGAGGTCAGCTGCGCCTCGGCCGCCGACGTCGCGCAGGCGATCCGGGACATGGTCGTGCGGGGCGCTCCGGCGCTCGGCCAGGTCGCCGCCGCAGGGCTCGCCCTCTCCGCGGGGCGGGCCGCAGCCACCAAGCCGTACGCGCGACGGGCGATCCTGCGCGGATCCGCCAACGCCCTCATGAACGCCCGTCCCACGGCGGTCTCCATCCGCTGGGCGGTCAACCGGATGCTGGCCCGCTACGCGGCCGTCGGCGAGCTCAGCGAGGATGGGGCCGTCGTGGCGGCCGCACTCCGTGACGAGGCGGAGGCGATCATCGGGGAGGCGACGCTCGACCACGCGGCCATGGCCCGGCTGGGAGCCGACCTCCTGCCCGCACCGGAGGGTCGCCCGCTCCGCCTCCTGACCCACTGCAACACCGGGCCCCTCGCCTGCGGCCAGATCGGCACCGCCCTCGGCGTCGTCCAGGCGCTGGCCGCCGAGGGACGTGAGCTGCACGTCTACGTCGACGAGACGCGGCCCTGGCTGCAGGGCGCCCGCCTGACCGCCTGGGAGCTCGGCCAGGCCGGCATCCCGTACACGCTGCTGGCCGACGCGGCCGCCGGCTGGCTCCTCGCCAGCGGCGGCGTCGACGCGATCGTCGTCGGCGCAGACCGGATCGCCGCCAATGGCGACACCGCCAACAAGGTCGGCACCTACCCGCTCGCCGTGCTCGCCGCCCGCCACGGCGTCCCCTTCTACGTCGTGGCCCCGACGGCGACCCTCGACGCGGAGGCCGCCGACGGCTCGCGGATCACGGTGGAGATGCGAGCCCCGGGCGAGGTGACGTCGTTCGGGGGCCGCGCCGTGGCGCCGGCCGGGGCCCCCGCCATCAACCCCTCGTTCGACATCACCCCGGCGGAGCTGATCACGGCGCTCGTCACGGAGGCCGGCGTGCTGCGAGCCCCCTACGATGGCCCGATCGCGGCCGCCATCGCCGCGCGCGAGGCGCGCCGTCCCGCGCCCGCCCCGGGCCCCGACGCGCTGGGCGCAGCCGCCCTGCCAGGCCCCGACGGGTCGGTCCCCGGCGCATCGCCGCCGGGCGACGGCGAGCCCTGAGTGGCGACCTCGGCCGCCTCCTCGGTCGCCGTCCGCGGCATGGCCGCGCGGACGACCAGCGACCGCGCCCTGCTCCGGGCGTTCCTCGAGCGCGACCGCCTCTTCGCCGCCTATGCGCTCTGCGACCTCGACGTCCGCGAGTTCTCGCGGACGCGCTGGGGCGTGGCCACCTCCGGGACCCAGACGATCGCGGTCGCCCTCGAGTACGCCGGGTACGCGCCGCAGCCGCTCTTCGCCATGGGAGAGAACGCCGGGATCTCGGCCATCCTCCGCGACGTCATCCGCCCCCGGGCGGCGTACGCGGCCTTCCTGCCGGCCAGCCTCCCGGCCCTGGAAGCCCACTACCACGTCGAGCCCGGGCCCCAGATGGTCAGGATGTGGGTCGACCGGACCTCCTTCCGGCCCTTCCCGGCCGACGTGGCCCGCCTCCTCCCGGTCGAGATCAACGAGCTCAACCGCCTCTACCAGCTTGGGTTCACCGCCTGGCTGCCGCCCTCCGCGATCGCCGAGGGCGTCTACTACGGGATCCGGGTCAACGGACGGCTCGTGTCGGCCGCCGGGACCCACGTCGTCTCCCCGGAGGCGCGCCTCGGCGTGGTCGGCAACGTGATGACCCACGCCGACTTCCGCGGCCGCGGCTATGCCACGGCAGTGACCGCGGCGGTCACCGCCGAGCTGCTCCGCTACTGCGACCAGGTCGTCCTCAACGTCCGCTGCGACAACCCGCCCGCCCTGCAGGCCTACCGCAAGCTGGGATACCGCGAGCACGTCCGCTTCGAGGAGCGGCTCGTCCATCGCGCGGTCGACGGGGGTGGGCTCGTGCGGTCCCTGGCGGCCCCGCTCCGGCGCCTCCTGGGACGCGGCGGCTGACCTGGGACGCGGCGGCTGACCCGTCGCGCCGCGTCCCCCATAATCGGCTGGCCCACGGCCCGCAGGAGACCCGCCCCCAGATGACCGCCCCGAACGCCCTTCCGCCCCACGACGTCACCGATCTCCGCCTGGCCGACGAAGGCGTCCGCCGAATCGAGTGGGCGGAGCGCGAGATGCCCGTCCTGCGGTTGATCCGGGAGCGCTTCGCCGGGGAGCGGCCGCTCGCCGGCGTCCGGATCGCAGCCTGCCTCCACGTCACGACCGAGACCGCGAACCTGGTGCGGACGCTCGCCGCCGGCGGGGCGGAGGTGGCCCTGGCGGCCAGCAACCCGCTCTCCACGAAGGACGACGTCGCGGCGGCCCTGACCGCGCGCTACGGGATCGGCGTGCACGCCCGGCGGGGCGAGGACCGGGAAACCTACTACCGGCACCTCAACGCGATCGCCGACACGCGGCCGCAGATCACGATGGACGACGGCTGCGATCTCGTGAGCCTCCTCCACAGCGATCGGACGGAGCTGCTGGCGCACGTCCTGGCGGGCACGGAAGAGACCACGACGGGCGTCATCCGCCTTCGGGCGATGGCCTCGGACGGCGCCCTCCGCTTCCCGGTCGTGGCCGTCAACGAGGCCGAGACGAAGCACCTCTTCGACAACCGCTACGGGACGGGCCAGAGCACGCTCGACGGGATCCTCCGGGCGACCAACATCCTCCTGGCCGGCCGCCGCTCCGTCGTCGCCGGCTACGGCTGGGTCGGGAAGGGCATCGCCGCCCGGCTCAAGGGGATGGGCGCCCACGTCGCCGTCGTCGAGGTGAACCCCGTCCGCGCCCTCGAGGCCCTCATGGACGGCTTCGAGGTCAAGACGGTCGACCAGGCGGCCCCCTGGGGCGACCTGTTCATCACCGCCACCGGCAACGTCAACGTCTTCCGGCGCGAGCACTTCGTGGCCATGCCGAACGGAGCGATCATGGCCAACAGCGGCCACTTCGACGCGGAGCTGGACCTCGTCGCCCTGCGGGCCCTCGCCGAGGGGCACGTCCGCGAGGTCCGCGAGAACGTCCAGGAGTTCGACCTCGGGCCCAAGAAGCTGCACCTCATCGCCGAGGGGCGTCTGGTGAACCTCGGCGCGGCGGAGGGTCACCCGGCGGCGGTCATGGACATGTCGTTCGCCAACCAGGCCCTCTCCGCGGAGTACGTCGTGGAGCACCACGCCGAGCTGGAGCCCACCGTCTACGTGGTCCCGGAGGCGATCGACCGGGAGGTGGCCCGCCTCAAGCTGGAGGCCCTCGGCATCCACATCGACGACATGACCGACGAGCAGAAGGCCTACGTCTCGTCCTGGCAGAGCGGCACGTAGGGGGAACGGACGGACGCGATGGCGAACGGACAGGCGGAGCGAACGGCCGCGCCCTGCGGGAGCTGGCGCTCCACGATCGCGGTGGAGGCCGTCGTGGCGGGCTCCGTCCGCCTCGCCGAGGCGCGCTGGGACGGCGACGACCTCCTCTGGCTGGAGGGGCGACCGGCCGACGGGGGCCGCGCCACCCTCGTCCGTCTTCGGCCGGGCGGCAAGGCCGAGGACGTCAGCCCGCCCGGCGTCAACGTCCGGACGCGCGTCCACGAGTACGGCGGCGCGGCCTTCCTGGCGGCCGGCGACGTCCTGGTCGTCTCCGACTTCGCCAGCGGCCGCCTCCTCCGCGTGGGCCCCGATCGCGCGGCGAGCCCGATCACGCCGGAAGGGCCGTTCCGCTTCGCCGACCTGGAGCTCGATGCGCGACGCGGCCGCCTCCTGGCCGTCCGCGAGGACCACTCGGGACCGGGCGAGGCGGTCAACACGCTGGTCGCGATCCCGATCGACGGGTCGGCGGCCACCGATCCGGGCGCCGTCCGGGTGCTGGTCGAGGGGAGCGACTTCGTCTCGTCGCCTCGCCTCTCGCCCGACGGCTCGCGCCTCGCCTGGCTGCGCTGGGACCACCCCAACATGCCCTGGGACGGGACGGAGTGCGTCGTGGCGTCGCTCGACGCGACCGACCGGCCCGGAGCGGTCGCGGTCGTCGCCGGGGACCGGGCGACGTGGACGTGCCAACCGCGCTGGGCCGCGGATGGATCCCTCGTCGTCGCCTCGGAGCCCGGCGACTGGATCGGCCTCCACCGCTGGGACGGCGCGTCGCTCGCGCCGCTGACGGCGGGCCTCGAGGCTGAGTTCGCGGGTCCCGACTGGGTCTTCGGCCTTTCCTCGCACGGCGTCGCCGGCGACGGGACGATCGTGGCCGTGGGGCGGTCCGCCGGCCGCGACACGCTGTGGCGGATCGACCCGTCCGGCACGCGCCCGCCGGTCGCCCTCGACCTGCCGTTCACCTCGATCAGCGACGTCGCCGTCCACGGCTCGGACGTGGCCGCGATCGCGGCCGCCCCCACGATGTTCCGCTCGCTGGTCCGCCTCAACCTCGGGAATGGTGCCTGGACGGTCGTCCGCGCCTCGTCCGACCTGGTCCTCGACCCGGCCGCCGTCTCCGTCGGCGAGGCGGTGGAGTTCCCCACGACCGACGGGCGGACCGCGCACGGGATCCTCTACCGGCCCACGAATCCCGCCTTCCGGCCGCCCGAGGGCGAGCGGCCACCGCTCGTGGTGACGAGCCACGGGGGCCCGACGTCGGGTGCCTTCACCGGCCTCCAGCTGTCGCTCCAGGTGCTCACGAGCCGCGGCCTCGCCGTCCTCGACGTCGACTACGGCGGGAGCACCGGGTACGGCAAGACCTACCGCAAGCGCCTCGAGGGCGAGTGGGGGATCGTCGACGTCGACGACTGCGTCGCGGGGGCGCAGGAGATGGCCCGCCGCGGGGAGGTGGACGGCGGGCGCCTCGCGATCGAGGGCGGGAGCGCCTCCGGCTTCACGACCCTCGCCACCCTCGCCTTCCGCGACGTCTTCCGCGCCGGGGTCAGCTACTTCGGGATCGGCAACCTCGAGGCGTTCGTCGCCGAGACGCACAAGTTCGAGTCCCGCTACCTCGAGCGCCTGGTGGCCCCTTACCCGGCCGACCGCGATGTCTACCTCGCCCGCTCGCCCATCCACCACCCGGACGGCTTCTCCTGCCCCGTCCTCGTGCTGCAGGGGCTCGACGACCACGTGGTGCCCCCTTCGGAGGCCGAGCGCATCGTCGCCGCGCTGGCGGCGAAGGGGATCCCGCACGTCTACCTGGCGTTCGAGGGCGAGGACCACGGCTTCCGCCAGGCCGCCAACATCGTGCGCTCGCTCCAGGCGGAGCTCGCCTTCTACGGCGGCGTCTTCGGGTTCACGCCGGCCGACGAGCTCCCCGCCCTCCCCTGGCGCGGCGCGCCCGCGCGAGCCCAGCGCGGGACGTGATCGTCGGCCGTCCGCCGCGTGCTACGCTCGGCGGCGCCATGAGCAGCATCATCGACGCGCCGAGCTACCTGTTCACGTCGGAATCCGTGACCGAAGGTCACCCGGACAAGATGTGTGACCAGATCTCGGACGCGATCCTCGACGCGATCATCCGCGAGGACCCCGACGCCCGGGTGGCCTGCGAGACGGCCACCACGACCGGCCTCGTGGCCGTCCTCGGCGAGATCTCGACGTCGACCTACGTCGACTTCCAGGCCGTCGTCCGGGAGACCGTCCGCGAGATCGGCTACACGAAGGCCGACTACGGCTTCGACTACCAGACGTGCGGTGCCCTGGTCAGCGTGAAGGAGCAGTCCCCCGACATCGCCCGGGGGGTCGACGCGGCGGAGCTAGGGGCTGGCGACCAGGGGATGATGTTCGGCTTCGCCTGCCGCGAGACGCCGGAGCTGATGCCGCTCCCGATCGCGCTCGCCCACCGCATGGCCCGCCGCCTGGCCGAGGCTCGCAAGTCGGGCCAGCTTCCCTGGCTGCGCCCCGACGGCAAGACCCAGGTCACCGTCGAGTACCGGCACGGCCTGCCAGCCCGGGTGACGACGGTCGTCGTGGCTGCCCAGCACGACCCCGACGCCCCGGCCCAGCTGCACGACGAACTCGTGGAGGCGGTCATCCTGCCGGTGATCCCCCACGAGCTCCGGCCGAGCGACCCGATCATGCACGTCAATCCGACCGGGCGCTTCGTCATCGGCGGCCCGATGGGCGACGCCGGCCTGACCGGCCGCAAGATCATCGTCGACACCTACGGCGGGATGGCCCGCCATGGAGGCGGCGCCTTCTCCGGCAAGGACCCCACGAAGGTCGATCGCTCCGCTGCCTACGCCGCGCGCTGGGTGGCCAAGAACGTCGTGGCCGCCGGCCTGGCCGACCGCTTCGAGCTCGAGGTGGCCTACGGGATCGGCATCGCGCGGCCGCTCTCGGTCTCCATCGAGACCTTCGGGACCGGGCGCGTCCCGGACGAGCAGATCCGGGCCGTGATCGATCGCCACTTCGACCTCCGGCCGGCGAGCATCATCGAGGCCCTCGACCTGCGGACCCCCATCTACCGCCAGACCGCGGCGTACGGGCACTTCGGCCGGGAGGACCTCGACCTCCCCTGGGAGCGGATCGACAAGGCGGAGATGCTCGCCTCGGAGTGCGGCCTTCCGGCGCCGGAGCCCCCGCAGGGCTGACCGATGTATGCGGTGATCCTGGCCGGCGGCGGCGGGACCCGGCTATGGCCGCTCTCCCGGCCGGACCGGCCCAAGCCGTTCCTGCCCCTGCTCGGGGAGCGGTCCCTCCTGCGGGCGACGTTCGAGCGCGTCCTGCCGGTCCTCGGCGGGCCGCACGATGTGGCGGTCGTGGCGGACCGTCGCCACGCCGAGCTGATCCGCTCCGAGCTGCCGGAGATCCCCGCGGGCAACGTGCTGGCCGAGCCAACCGGCCGCAACACGGCGGCCGCCGTGGCGTTCGCCGCCCTGGCCCTCGACCGGGGCGAGGGCGAGGTCATGGCGATCCTGCCCGCGGACCATCTCGTCGCAAACGTCGCGGGCTTCCGCGACGTCCTCGCCCGGGCGGCCGCGGTCGCGTCCGCCGCGGACCGGCCGCTCGTCACGCTGGGGATCGCACCGAGCGGGCCGGAGACCGGCTATGGCTACGTGGTCGCGGCCGGGAAGCGGCCCGAAGCGGGCGCCCATGCCGTCGCCCGCTTCGTCGAGAAGCCGGCGACCGACGCGGCCGTGGCGCTCCTGGCGGGCCCGGCGCCGGTCGCCTGGAACGCCGGCATCTTCCTGTGGCAGCGGGGGGCGATCCTCGAGGCACTGGCGTCCTCCGCGCCGGACATCCTGGCCTGCCTCCGCGACGGGGTCGCCGGCGGCCCGGCGGCGCTCGAGACGGCCTATGCCACCGTGCGGGCAACCTCCATCGACTACGCGGTCCTGGAACCGGCGTCGCTGGCCGGGCGCGTGGCGATGATCCGGGCCGACGTCGGCTGGAGCGACCTCGGCAGCTGGGCCGCCCTCCGCGATGCGCTCGTCGCCCGGGCGAACGCCGACGGCGAGCCGACCGGTGCCGTCGGCTCCGGCCCGCGCCGCGACGTCGGGTCGACCGGCACCCTGGTCCTCGCCCGTGACCGGCTCGTCGTGACGCTCGGCCTGCGCGACATGATCGTCGTCGACACGCCGGACGCGCTGCTCGTCTGCGCCGCCGACCGGTCCCAGGAGGTCCGCGCCATCGCCGAGGAGCTGGGCCGCGCCATGGAGGAGGATTCGTGACCACCCCTGTGGTCGGAGACGCGCTCGAGCCGACCTCGATCGTCTTCGGCACGGACGGCTGGCGGGCCAGGATCGCCGACGACTTCACGTTCGTGAACGTGCGCCGCTGCGCGGAGGGCGTCGCCCGCTACGTGGCCGATCGCGGCGAGCAGGCGAAGGGCGTGGTCATCGCCTACGACCGGCGCTTCGCCTCGGAGCACTTCGCGGCCGCGGCGGCCGAGGTCCTCCTCGCCTACGACATCCCCATCGCTATCGCGGCGCACGCAGTGCCGACCCAGATGTCCAGCTACGAGGTCGTCGAGCGGGGCGCCGCGGCCGGGATCGTCATCACGGCCAGCCACAACCCCTGGACCGACAACGGGTTCAAGGTGAAGGCCCCCAGCGGCGCCGCGGCCGGGCCGGAGATCCTGGCCGCCCTCGAGGCTGTGATCGGCCGGAACGGTGGCCGGTCGATCCCCGTCCGACCCCTGGCCGATGCGGAGGCGGCCGGTCTCGTCGAGCGCTTCGACCCGTTCGCCGGCTACGAGCGCTTCGTCCGCCGCACCGTGGACCTCGACGCCCTGAAGGCTGCCGACGTGCGGGTCCTCGTCGAGCCGCTGTGGGGCTCGGGAGCTGGCTGGCTCAGCCGGCTCCTGGCCGGCGGGCGGATCGAGATCGTGGAGATCCACCAGGAGCGCAACCCGTACTTCGGTGGCGTGAACCCCGAGCCGATCCGGCCCCACATCGACGAGGCCCTGGGGATCGTCGGTCGGGGCGACTTCGACCTCGGGCTCCTCCTCGACGGGGACGCCGACCGCGCCGGTGCGATCGACGAGCGCGGCGTGTTCGTCCACCAGCTCGAGGTCTACGGCCTCCTCATGTACTACCTGGCCGAGCACCGCGGGCTGCGCGAGCCGGTCGTCAAGAGCGTCAACGAGACCTCGATGGCCGAGCGTCTCGGGGCCCGCTACGGGATCGCGGTCCACGAGACCCCGGTCGGCTTCAAGTTCGTCGGGCCCAGGATGATCGAGACCGGGGCGATGTACGGCGGCGAGGAGTCCGGCGGGTACGGCTTCGGCATGCACCTGCCCGAGCGCGATGGGATCTACGCCGACCTCCTCCTGCTCGACCTCTTTCTCCGCGAGCGGGCGGCCGGCCGCCGGCCCGTCTCGGCGGCGATCGAGCATCTGCACGAGATCGGCGGACCGTCCTTCTACCTGCGCCTCGACGTGCACGTCGACCGCGCGATCTACCCCGCCACCAAGGACCGCCTCCTCGTCGAGCTGCTCGACAAGGCGCCGGCGACCCTGGCCGGCCAGCCCGTCACCCAGACCGTCGCGCTGGCGACCAACGACGGCGTCAAGTTCGTCGTCGCCGACGGCTCGTGGCTGCTGGTGCGCTTCAGCGGCACGGAGCCGCTCGTCCGCGTCTACGCGGAGGCCACCTCGCCGGCCACGGCCGACGCCTGCATCGCTGCCGGCGAGGCGCTCGTCCGGGGCTGACCGCCGTCCCGCCGTGCCGGATCGTTGTCCCGCGGCTCGACCACCGTCCCCCGCGGATCGCGGTGCCGTGGTGCGGGCGCCAGCGTCGCCGCGGGGTGGGCCGTTCGGCCGGTCCGACTGGCCGCTCGGAACCGCGACGTGGGCCGTCCGGCCCGGCGCCTCTCTTGGCCACCGGTAGTAGAGTTCCGGTACGACCGCCCCTCCCGGCCGACGAGCGCACGACCGGGCGGCGGTCCCTGGAAGGGCCCACGGGCCACGGAGGGACCTCGGCGATGCACAGCTCTCTCATCGGCAAGGTCGAGAAGGCGAATCGCTACGCTCGTGAGCGCGATCGCCTGACGTTCGATCGCCTCACGGTCACGTTCCGGGGCGACAACGACACGCACCACGTGAGTCTCGACGCCGATGCCTGGCATTGCACGTGCCACTACTTCGAGAGCTGGAAGAGCTGCGTTCACCAGCTGACACTCCAGAAGATCCTCGGCGAGATGCTGCCCGAGGCGGCGCAGGTCTCGATCTTCACGGCGGTCGAGGAGGGCGCCGCGGCGGTCTGACCGCCGGCCGGCCCGACGGCCGGTGCCACTCGTCGCGCCCTTCGCGGCGCCGCCGCAGCGCGACGGCCGGCCTGCTCAAGGCAGCCACGCGGGTGCACCGCCGTGCGACCCGGAGAGTGGCGTGATCCTGATGCCGGGCCGCCAGGCGTCCCCGACCAGTTCGTAGACCGCGACCCGGCCCTGGCCACCGTTGCTCTCGTCGACGACGGCGGCGAGGTGGCGCCCGTCTCCGTCGAGGGCAAGCCCGCCGACCACGTGATCGGCCGGTGGAGGGACGGGACCGCCGTCCGGGGCGGCCCGTCGCTCAAGGACGGAATCGGTCGACCCGACGAGCAGACGATCGTTGTCGCCGAGCACCGCGGCGGTCTGCCCATCGCCGGAGGTCCGGAACTCCAAGGCCCGGAACGAGATCCGATCGAGGACCTCGCCGGAACCGACATCGACGATGGCCAGGAACGTCCGGCCGAGACGGTTGCGCTGGAGGACGGCGACCCTGCCATTGTCGATCCAGGCAGGCGGCGAACCGAGTGATTCCTCGGCGAGCCCGTAGACACTGCGTTGCCCGCCGTCGCGATCCATGAGGACGAGGGCGCTGGGTCCCTCCGCGTCCGGTGGCCGGGCGAGCGCCGCCAGGCGGGTTGCGTCCGGCGACATGGCTGCCGCGAAGATCACCACCCGCCCTGGAAGCGGAATGGCCCCGCCACCATCGAGCTGCTGCCATCCGCGTCCGTCAAGGAGCGCATCTGGCCCGCCCGGCGCCACGAAGAGGCGGCCGTCGCGCAGGAGGGCGAGGAGGCTTCCGTCTGGAGCCGGCACCACCGCTGCTGTCGCCGGTGCGGGGAGGGGCAGCTCCACGATGCCGCCGACAGGGCCGGAGAGGCCCAGGGTCAGGACGCCGTTCGCCTCCGCGAGGAGGATGAGGGAGGCGCCACCGGCGCCGGTCACGGTTGGCGATGGCATCGGTGTGGGACCCGCGATTGCGGTCGGCGCGGCCGACGGGACTGCAGCGCAACCGGCGGCCACCGCCACCACGACCGCGACGGCGAGCCCCGCCGCGGCACGCGAGGCTGGCCACCCCGCCCGGCCCACGGCCGAGCGGGGTGTAGCGGCGGGCAGCGGCGGCGTAGCGCTCACCGGAGGACGTCGCCGCCGATGAGCGCGCCGGTGCCGGCGTCGAGGAAGAGCTTCACGGCGCGAAGACCCTCGGCGAGGTCGCCCGTGGCGCGGGCCTCCGCTACCCAAGCCAGGCGGAGCGTGGGGCCGGGGGCGTCCGGTGCCGCCGGATCGAATGCGTCGTTGGGGGCGACCCAGGCGAGCGTGAGGGCGGAGGTGGTGACCTGGTCGGAGCGGTCGCCGAAGATGGAGCCGAGGGCCGCCGCGATGCGCGCGCGAGCAGCCCTCTCGGTGAGGATGGTCGCCGGCCGTGGCGCCAGCTGGTGCTCTGCACGAACCACAGCATGGACACGCCCATCGGCCCACAGGTCGATGCGCACGCCGTCACCGATCACGGGGACCCCATCAACGGCGCGCGGCCAGGCGATCGTCCAGCCGGAGTCGTCCGGGCCGCGCCGCATGTCCGGCTCGCCCGCTGCGCCGAGGCCGAGGTCGGCTGCCAGGCGACTCGCCCGATTGCGAGCTGCTGCGGCGTCGCCCAGGGGTCGACCTCCGGCAGCCTGCCAGCCGAACGACACCGCGCCAACGAGGCGACCGCGGTCATCGAAGCGTTCCAGGTGGAGGGCGCGGCCCGCCCGGTCGGTTGCGGTCACCTCGTCGAATGCAGTCCCGTCGAAACGGTCCGTGACGCGGTCCACGCGGACGGCAGCGGGTTCGGCCAGGCCGAGGCGGCTGCGGAAGGCGGCGGCCGTTGCGATGACCAAGGGAGCTCGCTCGGCGGGCACCGGCACGCGCTCCGCGACGGGTCCGCCGGCGACGAAGCGGTCGGCCGCGTCGCCAGGCGCCGTCCCGCCGGGCAGTCCGAGCCCGATGGCCGCGCCGGCGACGGCGACGGCGACGGTCAGGCGACCAGGGTGCCGACCGAGCGAGGGCATTCGTGCGTGCATCGTGGTCACCTCACAGACAATTCGTGCAGCCGGTCGGGAGCGGGCCGGCCCGCCCCGTCCAGACGTAGCTGCCGTACCAGTTCGCGGCGAACCCGGCGTTGAACCAGCCGAGCTTCGCTACGTCGAACGCCTGGCCCACCCCGAGACCGGGTCCGAGCGCGCTCCAGAACCGCGACTCGAACGTGAACTCGTCGCTGTCCCACGTCTCGCCGACGTAGCCGAGGTAGAAGTTGGGGCCGGCCCACGCGCCGCTCCGCGCCTTCGTCTTCGGGATCGCGAAGGCTGTCGGCATCGTGGTGCCGGTGTCTCCGAGGGTGCAGGTCGACATGATCACGAGGTTCGACTGCCGCCCGCGGCGGACGGCGGCGATGTCGCGGGCAAGGATCGGCTTCGCGTTGGTGCAGAGCCCCGCGTCCTCGCGGAAGCCGTAGTCCCGCTGCGATCCGAAGACGTACTGGTCGCCGTGGCTGTGCACGTAGTAGCCCGGAACCCCGTTTCGGGGTCCCCGCGGGCGGTCCGCCGAGCGTCAACAGGGGATCGGCGACACCCCGCGGCGATCGCACCACGCCGTCCCGCTGCTGTCCGCGCTGCTGTCCGGCGGTCGGGTGACCGATGGGCCGCGACGTGACGCCCCGCAACGTCGAGGTGGTCGCGGCCATCGTTGCCACCGGCAGCCGGCAGGCGGCAGCCGACCAGCTCGGGATCGGGAGGCACAGCGTGGACCAGCACCTCGCGAGGCTCACGGTGCGGCTCGGGGTGGAGTCGCCCTACCAGGTGATCTACGTCCTGACGGCGCGCGGCCTCCTCGTCGTGCCGGGCGTCGGCCGGCGGGCGGCGTAGGATCAGAGAGAGCGGAGGAGTCATGGAGATCATCACGGGCCAGCGGGTCCCAATCAAATCGTGGGCCAGCCAGGCCGAAGACAGCGCGATCGAACAGGCGCGCAACCTCGCCAACTTGCCGTTCGCCATCAGTCACGTCGCCCTCATGCCCGACGCCCATCCCGGCTACGGCATGCCGATTGGCGGCGTCCTCTTCGCCGACAAGGCCGTGGTCCCCTATGCCGTCGGCGTGGACATCGGTTGCGGGGTCGTGCTGATCGAGACGGGCATGTACCGCCGCCAGATCGGGGACCGGCTGTCCGCGTTCCTTGCTCAGATCGCCCGCGACGTTCCGGTCGGCAACGGCCCGCAGGCACAACATCGAGCGCCGGCTGGTGAACCGTTCGAGCGATCGGACTGCTCGGCGCTCTGCAAGAGTGCGATGGTCGCGGCTGACCTTCAGCTCGGCACACTCGGCGGAGGCAACCACTTCCTCGAACTTCAGGTTGACGACGACGACCGCATCTGGTTCATGCTCCATTCGGGCTCGCGCTCTGTCGGAAAGAAGGTCTGCGATCACTGGCACAAGATCGCCCTCGGGCTCAACCAGCGGTGGTTCTCGGCTCTCCCCGACAAGGAACTCGCGTACCTGCCGTGGGAGACGGACGAGGCGCGTGGCTACTTCGCGGACATGACCGCGTCGATGGCCTGGGCCGAAGAGAATCGCCGCCGAATGGCCGCGAAGGTGATCGCTGCCTTCGGTGAGGTGTTCGGAGCGCCGGCGTGGCAGGTGCTCGATGTCCACCACAACTACGCGGCGTGGGAGAACCATCTCGGCCGAAACGGGATCGTCCACCGCAAGGGTGCCGTCCGCGCAGCGAAGGGCGAGACGGTCCTGATTCCTGGCAGCATGGGTACCGCGTCCTACGTCGGGGGCGGGCTCGGCAACCCACTCTCATTCGAGACGTGCCAGCACGGAGCTGGCCGGGCTCGGTCCCGCGGCGCAACCCGCAAGCAGGTCAGCCTCGCCGACATGGAGGCGCAGATGGAGCGGGCGGGCGTTGCGCTCGTCACCCCCAACCCCGCCGCCGTCACAGACGAATCGTCCTTCGCGTACAAGGACATCGAGCAGGTGATGGCCGACAGCGCCGATCTGGTCGCGCCGATCCGGCGGCTGCGTCCGCTCGGAGTGGTCAAGGGATAGGCTCCGGCCCTCCATCAGCGCCCTAAGGCCCCGGCATCGTCCGGGGCCTTTCCATGTAGCAGATTGCCTATCTGTGCAGGGCTGCACGGATCGCCCACGATTCGACCGTGCGGGAATCTGATCGGGCCGGTTGCTGCCTCCCTCTGCGGCGGCCGGCCCATGCGCTCGGCGCACAGAGGTGACCGATGCGCGGCGCCTCGATGACCAGCTCGTCCCCAACGGTGGCGGCACCGCCGTAACGATCCGCGAGATGGTCCTCCAGCACGATTCGGACATCGACGACCTGAAGGCGTGGCGCGGTCGCACGCAGGTCTACGAGCGGCTGATGAAGTGGATGCTCGCCGCCGCCGCCGGCGGGCTGATCGTCGGCCTCGTCAACCTCCTGATCACCCTCAGCACGCGGGGCCTGTGATGGTCCTCGTCGTCCCGCCCGTCCTCTCCCAGGTCGGCTATCCCGGCGCAGGCGACATCGACGACTGCTTCGTGGTCGCCACGATCTGGGCCGCCATCGCCGCCGACCCGTCCGCCGTGCGCCCGACCGTGCCCGAGTTCCGCGCCGCGGCTCACAGGCCAGACAAGCCCGGGCCGACCGGGGGCTTCCTCGACGACGTCATGCGCGGCTCGGAGGGCATCTGGCCGGACTCCCACGTCGAGCGGTACGAGTCCATCGCGTGGGGGCCGTTCGTCGCCCGCCTGCGGGCCGGCTGGTCCGCCTCGCTGGCCGTCCTCTCGTCCGCCCTCCCGACCCGTCTCCAGTTCGGGTTCCGGGGCTCGCACCAGGTGGGCGTCGTGTGGGACCGCGAGTTCCGCCTCATGAATCCGCTCGCCCACAACGGCGCCTCGCCGGCGTGGATCAGCGAGGACGAGCTGCGCACGGCCGTCCGCGCCGTGGCCCGCGGCTACATCCTGGCCGCCCTTTTCGAGCCGGTCGCCATCGCACCGGCGACGCACCGGCTGCACCTCGCCCACGGCGCCACCGTCCGCGTCTACCAGCTCGCCGCCGGCGCGATTGTGGACTGGGAAGACCAGACGTGGGATCACCCCGCCAGCTCGGCGTCCTGCGAGGCGCCCATCAGGCGTACCTACCGGAAGACGACGGTGCTCACCACTCGCGTTCTCTCCGGCGCATTCATCGGCCAGGTCGTCCGGGCATCGGGCTCGGGCGTCAGCGTCACAGCAGCTTAGAGGAGCACTCGAACATGGCAACCGTCCAGGAACAGCTCCGGCTCATCGGTCTGTCCCTCTCCCACGCCGCCGGCGACGGTGACTTCGCGGCGGTCGCGAAGTGGGCCGCGAAGGCTACCGCGCTCGTCGGTCGCGCCCTCGTCAAGCAGCCGGCGAGTGCCTACATGCCCAGCCTCATGCCGCTCAGTCTCGACGAGGCGACCAAGCTCATCGCCAAGGGCCGCTCGGCCGACATCGACGAGTACCTGCAGCAGCTCTTCGCCCTCGAGGCGTTCCCGCAGCTCGTCGGCCCGATCAGCGGCTCGTGGCCCAGCGCGGCCACCGATCCAGCGTGGCGGCGTCAGACGCTCGTCGAGAACGTCGCGGCCGAGATCGGCAGCGGTCCCGCCTACGGCCCGACCTCGCTCACCTGCGGGCAGGTCCTCGCCGCGCAGGCGTGGGCCGAGGTCGATCCCGGGCTCAACCTCAACCCGGTGTACGCGGTCGCCCTCGGCCGCGCCGCGAAGGTGGCTGCCGGGCTCGCCCCGAATGCCCCGATCCCGTGGGGCGAGGCGGGTCCGATCGAGGTCATCCCGACCGGCTCGTACGGGCAGACGCCCGTGTCCGGCTACTACGGGACGGGCGATGGCCCGGTCCCGAGCGCGTAGGGAGGGTGACATGCCCAGCGACGAGACGACCTTGACCCTCGCCCTCGTCCTCACGGCGGGCGGTGCGGTCGCAGCCTCGGCCCTCGTGACCGGGCTCGTCCAGCTCCTCAAGCAGCTCGGCACCTTCCTCGACGGGAAGGAACGGCTGACTGCGTTCGCCATGTCCGCGGTCCTCGTCGTGATCGCATTCGCGGCGGGGCTCTTGGACGGGACGCTGACGCTCAACATCGGCACGGGGTTCGCCGCGTTCCTCGCCTGGTACGGCATCGCCCGCCTGAGCATGGCCAACTGGGCCGACGTGACGCGGGAGCCGAACAGCCTGCGCGGCACGAAGGTCTGAGCATGGCGCGAGGCCGGGCATACGGGTCGGTCACCCCCGCCCGGCCTCGCCGTGTCTCGGCCCCGGACTTCAAGAAGTCGCGGAGTTGGCAGCGACTCACCAAGGCAATCCAGGCGCGCGACCTCCACACGTGCCACTGGTGTGGCGGACGGGCCGACCAGACGGACCACGTCGTGCCGACGTCGCAGCGTGGGCAGCGGTGGGATGAGCGCAATCTCGTGGCGTCGTGTGGACCCTGCAATAGAGCACGGCCCCCGCACAACGGTACGAATTGCCGCGCGTGCCTGACTGCATACTCGCTCGCGCCTAGTGCATATCCGAGTGCATATTCGGCCAGAACGGCCGTTCTTTCAGAGATGAGGGGGGAGGAAGATGCGCCTCTTCGTCCTCTCCCTCCCCAATCCGACGAATCTCGCGAGGCTGAGCCATCGAGTGTGCGAAGGTCGCACGCAGACAGCACACGACGTGCGAAACTCGCACCGATGGTTTCCACCGCCCCGGTGTCAATAACGGGCGACTATTCGGCCCGAGTGCATATTCCAATGCATAAGCGGATCAGGTGATGGCGCTTCCTGAAAAGCTCCTGAACTCCGAGGTCAAGGGCAGCGCCTCGCCGCGGCTCGCCCCGCCGATCCCGGCCCGGAGCCTGCTGCGGGAGTACGAGGCGGCCGCCAAGGAACTCGGGATCAAGCTCATGCCCTGGCAGCGGACCGCCGCCCGCTACCTCACGGCAACGAACGGCACCGGAGCGCGCGGCCGTCCCCGTGCGAATGCCAACCTGTGGAAGTACCGCGAGGTCGCCATCGCCGTCGCCCGCCAGAACGGCAAGACGGAGCTGCTGCTGCCCCTGATCCGGCAGCGACTCGCGATGGGGCGCCGGCTGCTGCACACCGCCCAGAACCGCTCGCTGCCCCGCGAGACGTTCCTGCGCCTGGCCGCGGAGATGGGCGGCAACGAGGACGTGGTCGAGATCCGCTACGCCAACGGGCAGGAGGTCATCAAGGTCAAGAACGGCGGACGGTACACGCTCGTCGCCCCGCGCCCCGGCGCCCGCGGGAACGCCGTCGACGACGTCCTCCTCGACGAGGTGCGCGAGTACCGGAACTTCGACCTGATCGGGGCGATCAAGCCGACTATGACCGCGAGCAAGAACCCGCAGATCATCTACCTGTCGAACGCAGGTGATTCCGACTCCGTCGTCCTCAATGACCTGCGCCGACGCGCGGAGCTCACCGCCTCGCTGGCCTACCTCGAATGGAGCGCGGCTCCCGATCGCCCGCTCGACGATCGGGTGGGATGGGCGGAGGCGAACCCGGCGCTCGGGTTCACGATCACGGAAGAGAGGCTGAGCGACGAACTCCTCAGCCTGCCGGCCAGCGTGTTCGAGACGGAGCATCTCTGCCGCTGGGTCATCTCGATGCAGCCACGCCTCGTCGCGGAGGCCGCCTGGCAGCTCTGTCACCAGCCACTGGACGCGTCGCTGCGGCCGATGATGGCGATCAGCATGGATCCGTCGGGCACGCGCGCCTCGGCGGCCATCGCCTGGCAGCGGAGCGACGGCAAGGTGGCCCTGCGTCTGGTGGCCGACGTGACCGGCGCCCCCATCGACGTCGACCGGCTGGGGCCCGACCTCAAGCAGGTTGCCCTCAAGCTCGGCGTCGTGAGCGTGGCGTTCGACCCGTGGACCGACGCCGACCTCGCCCGGCACTTCCGAGAGCCCAAGCCGCTCGGCGGGCGCGAGTACGCCAACGCCTCAGAGAACTTCGTGCGCGTCGTCGAGTCCGGTCGCCTGCGCTGGGACGGTGCCGATGCGATCACCGACGATCTCGTGTGGACGGCGCGCAAGCCGCACGAGTCCGGAGCCTGGCAGGCCGTCAAGGCGAAGGAGGACCGGCCGATGACAGCGGCATTCGCCGCCATCCGTGCCGTCTGGCTGGCCTCGGGTCCGAAGCCCCCCGCGCCGAAGGTGATGTGATGGGACTCTGGGACGCCGTCAGCCGTTTCCTCGCGATCGAGCCGATGCAGGAGCGGTCCATCGACACGTTCGATCCGACCTCCGATCTCGCCACGCAGCTCGCCGCCATCCAGGCCAAGCCCCGACCGTGGCGCTTGCCCTCGATCAAGGAAGCCCTCGGCGTGCCGGCCATTCAGCGGGCCGTGACGTTGATCACGAACTCCGTCGGCTCGCTGTCCCTCGAGGGCTACCAGGACGGCAATCTCATGGCCGAGACTCCGCGCGTTCTCATCCGCCCCGATCCGTTCTCCACGCCCGAACAGTTCTACAGCGACGCGGCCTGGGCGATGGCGACCCGCGGCGAGACGGTCCTGTGGATCGCAGCCCGCGACCGCAACGGTCTGGCAGCCTCGCTGATCGTGGTCCCGCTTCACGAGCTGAAGGTCGAAGACAACCCGCGCAACCGGCTCTTGCCGATCTACACGTGGGGCACCATCCAGGGCACGCGCTACTCGCCCGCCAACCCGACCGGCGACTTCGTCCACGTGTTCTACCTTCGCGGAGCACCGCTTCAGCCTCCGCGGCATCGGTCCGCTCCAGCTCGCCGGGGCTGCGTCCTCGGTGTCGGTCGAGGCGCAGGAGTGGGCCGCCAACTTCTACGCCGGCGGGGGCTACCCCTCGATCGAGCTGCACTCCGATGTCGAGCTGAGCGCCGAGGAAGTCGACGGCCCTCAAGAACCAGTGGATCGCCAACCCGGCGAACATGCCGCAGGTCACGACGGGCGCGATCACGACGAAGGAGATCAACGTCAATCCGCAGGGCGCCGCAGATGCTGGACTCCCGCGAGCACCAGAACGGCGACGCCGCCCGCATGTTCGGCATCCCCGGCTCGCTCATGGAATACGCGAGCACGGGGTCGTCGCTGACGTACCAGAACCTCGCCGAGGTGTGGATCGGCTTCGTGCGCAGGCTCGCCTCGCACCAACTACCTGGAGCCGATCGAACAGGCGCTCACCGATCTCCTGCCGCGTTCGATCGTGGCTCGCTTCGCCGTCGACGGCCTCCAGCGTGCCGACGAGAAGACCCGCTGGGAGGTCTACGAGAAGGCCGTGGGCGTGATCGGACCGGAGGAAGCCGCGGCATTCGCACGCCGGCGTGAGGGCCTGATCCCCGGCGACGTCGAGAGGGCGCCCATTCCCGCCTCCCCGCCGACCGCCATCCCGGCGCCGCTCCAGAACCGGGCGCCAGACGTAGTCCGCTGCGACGGGATGCGCCTCCTCCGGGGGCGCCTGACGGCCTGCGGCAAGCTCCTCGCCGAGGGCGGCCGGTTCCTCGGGACGTGTCCGCGATGCGGGAAGGCGTATCCCGCCGCCGTCGCATGAGACACCCGACGAGACGCATGGACGAAGACGACGAGGACCTCGGTCGGCTCGTCGTGCCTGACCCGGAGGCGCGTCACGGCTGGCGGAAGTTCGTACGTCCACCGGCCCCCCGAGAAGCCGCACGCCCGGCCCATCGGCTACGGCTCGCCGCGTTGAGACACTTCGTCCTGACCCGTTCGGCCTACGGGCCCGCGTGGAGCATCGAAGCGAACCGCCGCCGTCTCGCCGTCACGAAGGCCGTCACGGCGCGGCTCATGGCCGCCCAGACGACGAGGGTCTGGACGTGGGTCGTCCTCCTCGACCGCCGCGACCCGCTCTTCCGCTGAGCGCTGCGAGGTCTACGCCGCGGCCGCCCCGCACTTCGTGCCGCTCGCGTGGACGCCACCGGGCTCACCGAAGGCCGCCCCGTGGGACACGCACAGCGCCAGCACCACGACCGTCCAGCGGATCGCCGCGGCCGCCTACCGGGCACCGTGGCGCGAGGTCATCGGCGACCGTTCCGACCGGGTCCTGATGACCCGCCTCGACGATGACGACGGGCTGGCCCCGGACGCTCTCGCCCGCTATCAGGCAGCCTCGCGGCCGATCACGAAGCGGACGATCCTCATGCTTCCCAAGGGCGTCCGCGTCTGGCGCGGGCTCTATGCCGACGTCCGCCACCCGCGCAACGCAATGCACACCCTCGTCACGCCACCCGGCGACGACACCTGCGTGTACGACTACGGCCACGCCAAGTGCGACCGCGCCGCCCCGATCGTCACGGTCGACGAACGGTGGGGCTGGCTGTGGGTCCGCCACCGCGACACGATCTCGGGGTACAAACGCGCCGAGCGCCCGATCAGCTCGGCCGTGCGCGCCACGTTCCCCGTTGACTGGAAGGCGCTGAGGATCGCGTGGGGAGGCTGAGCATGCGTTGGCTGGGAGTGACCGACCGCTGGCCGGGGCGGTCCGCCGTGGTCGGGTCGCTGGTCCCGCCCGGCTCGTCCGTCATCGACCTCGGCGCCGGGGCCGGCGGGCTGCGGACGCACCTGCCGGAGGGCTGCACCTACACCGGCGTCGACCTCCCGGAGTTCGACATGAACCGGGGCCGCTGGCCGGAGGGGCGGTGGGACGTGGCGGTCATGGCCGGGGTCCTCGAGTACGCCCGCCACCCGGCCGCGGTGCTCCGCCACCTGCACGAGCTCGCCCCGCTGGCGATCGTGACCTACGTCCACGACCCCAAGATGCGCGATCCGTCGTGGAACTTCCTGACGCAGGAGCAGCTTGCGGAGCTCGCCGACCGGGCCGGCTTCACGTCGGAGGTCGCGACCACCTGGCGGACGCCGCACCTCCGGCCACAGGTGGTGTGGCGCCTCTCGTGAGGCTCAACTGGTGCGCGACGTGCGGTGGCGGCCACAACTTCGGCGACCAGCTCGGCCCGATCCTCCTGCGCCACTACGGCATCCCGGTCACGTGGGCCTCGCCGGCGACGGCCGAGATCATCACCGTCGGCTCCATCCTCTCCAAGGTCCCCAACGGCTGGCGCGGGATCGTGCTGGGCACCGGCTTCATTCGCGCCGGGATGCACAAGGACCTCTCGCGCGCCCGCGTCCTCGCCGTCCGCGGTAGCGCTCACCCGGCGGGCCTGTGGCCTGCCGTCTTCGGTCGCCGCTCGGCGACCTCGGCATCCTCGTGTCCGACCTGCCGCGACCCAGATGGCGCCCGGTCGGCGCGCTTGTCGTCCCGCACACGGTGGACCACGAGATCGCAGCCCGCCACCCGCGAGCGATGGTCATGCCGATCACGTCCGATCCGGCCCGCATCCTCGGCGCCATCGCCGCGGCGGACATCGTCTACTCGTCCAGCCTCCATGCCCTGATCGCCGCCGATGCCCTCGGCATCCCGCACGTGCTCGAACCGCACCCGGACGTGCATGGTGGCCTGTTCAAGTTCCCGACTACGCCTCCGCCTTCGGGGAGCGGATCAAGTCCCGGGCGTCGAGCGACTGACGCCGCGGTCGGCCGATGGAGGATCGCCAGCGCGAACTCCGTCGTCTCGTAGGAACGCTGCGATGACCGAGCTAGGACGACTCCAAGATCGCGACGAGAGCGAGGAGCGCGGCAGTAGGCGTAGGACCGGCCGCTTCCACAAGACCGGGAGTCTCATCATTCCACGGATCACCGGGACCGTAGTCTGCCCTAGCCCACCACGCGACGGGATCGAGCACGAGGGAAACGACCTCACGCCGCTTCGCCCGCGCAATGGACTGAGCTTCGGCCCATGCCGCGTCGAGCGTTGCCCGGCCGCAGGCGGCGCAGGGATCGGTCAACGCGGCGCCGTGCTCGCAGTCGAGGACCATGTCCGGTTCCGGCGGCGCCATCATCCGTCGGAGGCGTTCGGCATCCTCGTCCGTGAGATAGGGGACCGACACCCCCCCGACAATTCGCGTGCGGTAGGTGACCGGCTTCTCATCGAAGTCACTCATTCCGTCCTCCAGACGGGTCGCCCCGCTCACGGGTTCAGGCCGCAAGCGGGGCATGAGAAGACGGCTCCTGAACAGCCGCTTCCCGGATTGTACGCCCCATGATCGATGTCCTCGCCTCCTGGCCGTGGTACGTCGACCACCTCCGCCCGATCTGGCTGGCCCTGCCACCCGAGGCGCGCGGACGGTTCTACGTCTCGGCCCGCTCGTCGGAGGCCGCGGAGGGCTTGCCTGGCGTGACTCTCGGCCGGATGGACGGCAGCCTCGCCCGATCCTCACCGTCTCCTACGGCGACTATCGCGCGGCGCGCATCCGCGGGTCGGACGATGATCGCCCTCGGTCAGCACGGCGCTGGCCAGAGCTACTGGAACGATCACCCGGCGTACCCCGGCGGCCGCGGACAGGGCGAGGCGTCTCTGTTCCTTGTTCCGAACGAAACGGCGGCGGCGAGGACGAGGGCTGCGTACCCGAAGGCTCGCGTCGAGATCGTCGGCTGCCCGAAGCTCGACACGCTGCCGACGAAGGACCTGGCCACGACCAGCCGGTGATCGCCTTCTCGTTCCACTGGGACAGCAAGACGATCGCACCGAGACGTCAGTCGGCGTGGCAGCCTACGAGCGGGCGATCGCCCTGCTCTCGCGCCACCGCCGGGTGATCGGCCACGCCCATCCCCGCGAGATGTTCAAGATCGGGCGCTGCTACCAGCGGCTGAACATCGAGGTCGTGCCGTCGTTCGGTGAGATCCTGCGGCGGGCCGACGTCTATGCCTGCGACAACAGCTCGTCCCTGTTTGAGTTCGCCGCCACGGGCCGTCCCGTGGTCGTGCTCAACCAACCAGCCTACCGGCGTAACGTGGAGCACGGCCTCCGCTTCTGGGCGGCTGCCGAGATTGGCGTCAACGTCGACGATCCCCTGCGTCTTGGCGCCGCCATCGAGCGGGCGATCGAGGACCCGCCCGAAGTCAAGGCCGCCCGCGAGTCCGCCCTGCGGATCGTCTACCAGCCGCTCCACGGTGGGGCCGCGCTGGCGGCGGCTGCGCTCGTCGACTGGGCGACGGCGCCGATCCCCGACCGTTTGCAGCGGCCGCACCGCATCCGCTAGACGCCTCTTGACGGAGGCGTATGGTGTACGCAATCGAATAGCCGTCGGGCCGTCGCCCACAGTGCGCAGTCCCGTCATCGTCGGCCTCCACCCGCGCGGAACAGTCCGCAAAGAGCGCGGTGGTGGAGGCCCTTTGCGTTGGCGACGAAGACGGAGGACGGCGTCGAGTTCCCGCGGGCGACTACTGCTACGTCGGCGATCCCGAGGTCGTCTCGACTTGGAAGCTCCGCGTCACCTCGACCCCGGCGGTGACCCCGACTCGGCCATCGTGGGCGCCGCTGCGGCGGCCCTTGGCGCCGGAGGGTTCCGCGGGCAGCAGGTAGACATTCCCGACAGCGAACGCCCGGGCCGCGGTCGCCTGCGTTCGGGCCGCCTGGCGCATGGCCCACCCGGAAATGGATGCGGCGGTCGATGCCGCCCGGCATCGAGGAACGAGGCAGAGCCCGAGGCCGCAGCCTGTCGAGGACCTCGTCGTGACCGAGATCGCCGATCGGCGAGCTGGAGGTCCGCAGCGTCGAGAGGAGCGCGAGCTCGGCGCGATCATCGCCCCCTGGGACACGGTCGTCGACACGCCCATCGGGCTCGAGTCGTTCCGGCGCGGATCGTTCGGCCACGTCGATCCCAGGCCGTCGTCCTCCGGCTCGGGCATGACGGCCGGCCGGTCGGTCGCGGCATCGTCCTCGACGAACGCGACGACGGCGCGCACATGGTCTTCCGCGTCTCCAAGACGCAGCGCGGCGACGAGGCCCTGACCCTCGCCGCCGACGGCGTCACGCGCCACGTGTCGATCGAATACGACCCTCGCGCGAGACTGAAGGGCAGGTTGGCTACCGCAACGGCAGCGCGTCACCGAACTGACCCGCGTCGGCGCTCAAGGGAGTCGCCACGACCTACGCGCCCTACTACCACGGGCCGAGGTCCTCGTCAGTTCGCGAGACAAGAAGGAACCGCCCCAATGGCAGACCAGGAGGCCCCGGTCGCCGGGGCGTCACCACCCCCGAGACCCCGGCCCCGGTCATCGACATGACGCCGGTCACGACGTCGCTCACGGCCCTCGAGGAGCCGGATCGCGGAGCGCTTCGCGCAGTTCGAGGAGCGGTCGCGGGCCAACTTCACCGTCCCGACGTGCGACACGGAGTCCGACGCCGTTCGCCAAGCGCGGCGACTGGATGAGCGCCGTCATCCGGATGCTGTCGGGCGAGCACGTCAACGACCTCCAGATGCGCGCGCTCGCCGACCTCGTCACGTCGGACAACGTCGGCGTCGTGCCGGACGCCTACCTGACGGAGATCATCGGCGTCATCGACCCGTCGCCGGCCGTTCCTCCAGAGCACCGCGCAAGCTCGACCTCCCGGCCGCCGGGATGTCGCTCGTGGTCCCGAAGATCGTCACCCGCCCGACTGCGGGCGTGCAGGCGGTCTACGGCGACGAGTCCAACCCCGAGAAGTCCGAGATCACCAGCACCACGACCTCGATCACGAACGTCAGTTACGACGCCGTGACGATCGCGGGCGGCGGCGACATCGGCCTCCAGCTCCTCAAGCGCTCCTCGCCCTCGTACCTGTCCCTGTACCTCGAGCTTCTCGCCGAGGCCTACGGGGTCGAACTGCCGAGGCCGAGGCCCTCGCGACGCTCGTCGCCCTCGTCGGCGACGCCCGGTGGCGTGAACGACGGCGGGACGCTCGACCCCGAGAACCTCGTCCTCGGCGACGCCTGGTCCGCGGGCGCCGCGGTCCAGAAGCCCATCAACACGATGTGGCTCGAGCTCCGCGGCCGTCGGCGCGTTCATCGACGCCAAGAACTCGAGCACGACCAACGCGCCGCTCTACTCGTCCATCCAGGCCGGCTTCACGGCCGGTGTGGGGACCGGCGGCACGATCTCCGGCCTCAAGCCGGTGTGGGTCCCGGCGCTCGACGGACCGCGGCGTCGACGTCCTCGTCGGTCCGTCGTCCGGCTTCGGCTGGACGGAGGACGGCACCTACACGCTCCAGGTCGACGTCCCGGCGAAGGCCGGCCGCGACGTGGCGCTGGTGGGCATCCTCTGGTTCGCCCCGATGTACCCGACGGCGTTCACCGCCTACGGGATCGCCTCGTAGGCCCAGACTGGCTGCATGGCCGGAACGCGACGAGCTCACGCGAGATCCTCGACGTCACGTCCGGAGACTACGCGGAAGACGATCCGTCATCGTGACGCTCGACCGCGTTCTGGCCTCCGCCATCTCTCGGGTGAAGCTCGACGTCGGCGACTGGGTCGAGTACGCCGACGAACCGAGCGACATCGCTCGCCCAGGCGGCGCTCCGCATGGCGGAGTTGCTCGCCCTCCGGCCGGAGGCGGCGGCCACCGCTGCCTCCGACCCGACCTATCAGCGGCTCCTCTTCGGCCACCGCCGGACGTTCGGCGTCGGATGAGCGCCTGCAGGGCGCCGACCAGCTCCAGGCCCGGCTGAAGGCGCTGCGCCAGGACGTCTTCAAGCCGGCCGGCAAGCGAGTGGGCCGACGAGGCCGCCGTGACCCTCGCGAAGCCTCGCGTGCCGGCGGCCGGCAGCTCCCAGCTGGAGCACCGGCCGCTACCCGGCGTCGATCCGGCGCAAGACCTCGACGCAAGCGCAAGGCGATCGTCGTCGCCCACTACACCGCGTACTTCGTGGACGCGGGCGTCAAGCCGCACTCGCTGGCCCATCGCCAGTCGCACCGTGGCGCGAGCGGCCAAGCAAGGCCGGACGATCTTCGCCCGGAAGGCCGCAAGCCGCACCCCGGCTACGCGCCCGGCCCTTCCGGGCGACTGCCGCCCGTGAGGCGCTGCGCCCGCAACCCCATTGGCGACGAAGGTCATCAAGGCCTGGAACGGGGCCGCGTGATGGGCCTCCAGGCCGACCTCCGCGCCGCCAGCGTCACGCTCCTGACGGACTACGCCGCGGCCGCCGGGGTCAAGTTGCAGGTCTACCCGGCCGGCCGCGGAGCATCAACCCGCCGACCGGGTTCGTCGACCTCATCCGCGAGTCGATCGACTACGTCGGGATCACCCTTCGCCAGCGGCCGCCGGTGGTCGAGTGGTCGTGGTCATCCATGGCATCTTCGACTC
This sequence comes from uncultured Chloroflexia bacterium, assembly GCA_963821235.1. Lineage (GTDB taxonomy): Bacteria > Chloroflexota > Limnocylindria > Limnocylindrales > CSP1-4 > CTSoil-043. The sequence continues at coordinate 11,165 of CAWGCS010000001.1, read as the reverse complement.
GCAAGGAGGCGGCCGACCAGAAGGACGCCTTCGTGGACGGCTTCCTCGACTGGGTAGACAGCGCGCTACCACGCGGCGGGCGCCAACACGCTCGTCGCGCGTGACGGCGACCGAGGATCTCCCGAACTACGTCCCCGACTGGATGCCGCCCGAGCAGCAGAACGTCTACTACGCGACGCAGATCACGGTGGAGGGCCTTGCCCTGGGCTGACGACTGCGGCGATCTCCGCGACCGAGCGCCGGTCGGTAGGCGCACTCACGAGCACGAACAGGAGACCACGCAATGCCAATCGCAGGCTTCGTCCGCCTTCGCAAGCACCAGTTCGGACGCCAGGCCGCCTTCGGGACGAAGGTCGCGGCGACGCGCGCCTACCCCTTCAAGGGCGTCCCCGACGTCGACCTCGCGTGGACCGATCCCGGACATCGACGTCGGCTCGCGCGACCTCGTCGCCCCGCCGACTCGCGGCGCTCCGGTCCTCACGGCCCCGCTCACCGATCCCGGCGCTCGCGTACAACCACGATCCCGATCCTCATGTGCGCGCTTCTTCGGCGGCGCGCGAGGTCCCGTCCGCGACCGGGACGGCGCAGACGTGGACGCACGACGCCGGCCTCGCTCACGGTCGACGACCCGGACGTCTTCACCTACGAGTTCGGCGACGACGTCCTGACCGACTGGTACCAGCTCGGCGACGGGATGCTGCGAGACCCTCGAGATTCACGGGCCCGGAAGGGCTCGGCCCGATCACGACATCGATGGGCTGGATGTTCGGATCGGTGGCCTCGTCTGGCTCGACCGACAGCCCGGACAGCCCGGCGGTCCCGACGGCCGGCCTCAGCGTCGACACGACCGACGAGATCGTCTACCTCAAGGACGGCGCGATCTACATCGCTCGACCGGTCGCCGGTCTCGCCGCGGGCCAGATCAGCGACGCGCTCCACTCGTTCACCCTGCGACTGTCGCCAGGAGATCGACCAGAAGCGGTGGGCCAACGGCGACCAAGTCGTTCGACGTCGACGCCTATGGCCCCGGCGCGCGGACGATCGAGCTGGAGTGCACGTTCGCCAAGACGGCGGACATCGTCGGCATCGGCTCCGAGTCCGACGCCTGGATGAGCGACGACGGCGGTCAACCGCTACGTCCGGTTCGTCTTCGAGTCAACGGCGCTGGCCGAGGACAGCCCGCCCACGCCCTACTCGCTGGACGATCACGATGCCCCTGCGCTACTACACCCGGACCGAGGGCGAGGTCGGCGGGAACACGATCGTCGTGCTGACCGGCCACGCGTTCTACGACCCCGACGACATCGACGGCGTCTTCACGAGCGTGGCCGTCTGCACGCTCGACCGAGGCCGAGCTCGGCGCGATCGGCAGCTAGTGACCATGGTCGACATCGACTGCCTCTGCCCGCCGACAAGGCGGACGGGCGAGTCCGGCACCCGGCACGGCGACACGCGTCACGCTGCGCGAGCGCCTCGACTTTCGCGGCGCTCACGGCGATCGCAACACGCGGATCGGCTTCCTCAAGAGGACGACGACCGCGACGTCGACGCGGCCGAGATCCTCGCCGTGCTGACCGAGGACGTACCTCCTCCACGGCATCGAGTCGTGGACCCTCGTGGACGCCAAGAACAAGCCGGTCCCCGTCAGCCCGTCGCGATCCGCGAGCACCTCCTCTCGCCGACCCGGACGTCGCGATCGGTCGTCGGCGACGCGGCCGACGAGCTCTACGCGGACGGCGGTGCTGCTCCCTTTGATGGTCCGGGCGTCGACCTCCTCGCCGCCTACGCCGACGGAGCCGTCGACATCTCCGCCGACGGACTTGCGGACGCGGCGCCCGAAGCCCTCGAAGCGATCCTCGACTACCACTATCCCGACGGACGCCACCGAGACGACTTCAGCGTCGCCCGCTGGCGCCTCCAGCTCCTTGCCGAACTCGGCGTAGGCCGCCTCGTGCGCGAGCAAGCGGCAGTCGACGACGGCCGAGTGGCGAACTTGCGGAGGGTGACCCATGGCCAGTAAGGCGGCGGAGACGGCGCGGCTCATCGCGAGCCTCGAGTTCAAGGACAACCTGAGCAAGGGCATCCGCTCGGCTGTCGGCAGTCTCGGCCGCCTGGAGGGCAACCTCAAGAGGTCGCACGCCCTGAGCACGGCGTTCGGCGTCGGGCTCGAGCGGGTTGCCGAGTCCATCGCTCGACGCCTGACCGGCGCAGTCGTCGGGAGTGTCAAGGCGGCGGGCGACTTCGAGGCTGCCCTCAACACCATCAACACGGTCGCGATGGTGACGCCCGATCAACTTGGCGCCATCGGCGATTCGATCCGCGCCCTCGCCAAGCAGACGGGCACTTCCATCGATGACCTCACGGGCGGCTACTACGATCTCGTGTCCGCCGGGATCAAGGCGGCCGATGCGCAGGGCGTCCTTGCCGCGGCGAACACGCTGGCGATCGGCGGCCTCGGCTCGACGGCCGAGACGATCGACCTCCTCACCACGGCGATCAACTCCTACGGCATGGAGGCGTCGCAGGCGGGCGCCATCGCCGACCAGTTCGCGCAGGCGATCGCCGCCGGCAAGGTCACCGCCTCCGAACTCGCCGGCTCGTTCGCGGTCGTCGGCAGCTTCGCGGCACAGAACAAGATCGAGATCGGCGAGGTCGCAGCGGCCTATGCCCAGTTGACGGCCAAGGGCATCCCCGCGGCCGAGGCCGCGACGCAGATGCGCTCCGCCCTCATGGCGCTGGCGAAGCCGACGGCCGGCCTCAAGGGTCTTCAGAAGGAAACGAAGAAGACCTACCTCGCGATCGCGGGTGACAAGGGCCTCGTATTCGCGCTCGAGGAGATGCGGAAGGACGCCGAGAAGAACGGCGTCCCGCTCGTCAATCTCATGGGTCGCGTCGAGGGCCTCAACTTCGCCCTTGCGACTACCGGTGCCAACTTCGACTCGTACAACGCGAACCTCGCCGCGGTAGGCGATTTCGGCGGGGACGGCCGCCAAGCAGATGGCCGAGCGGCAGAAGGGCCTCAACGCGCAGCTCGCAATCCTCCGGGCGAACGTCAAGGATGCCGGGATCACGATCGGCTCCGCGCTCCTGCCAAAGCTCACGCCGCTCGTCAAGAAGCTCAACGAGTTCCTCGCCACGCCGGCCGCCCAGAAGTCCATCGCCGACGCGGCTCAGGGCCTCGCCTCGGCATTCGAGCAGGTCGCCGGATGGGTCCAGACGATCCCCTGGGATCAGGTCGCCAGCGCGATGCAGATGGCCGGTGGGGCGGCCAGGACGGTCGCCGATGTCTTCCTCGGGATGCCGACATGGGTTCAGGCGGCCGTGCTCACCGGGTGGGGGCTGAACAAGATCAGCGGTGGTGCCCTCAAGGGGATCGTCGGCGACCTCGGCGCATCGCTCTTCAAGCGCGGCGGCACACCGGCCAATCCGCTCTTCGTCGCCGACGTGACTGGCGGGCTCGGCAAGGGCGGAGTGCCCGGCGGCGGCGGACTTCCTCGCCACCCTGACCTCGCTTCCGGTGCTGATCGGGGCGGCGGTCGTCGCCGGCGTCTCGGCAATCACGTGGGAAGGCACCGTCATGCCCGGCCTGCAGGCACAGGCCGGAGCCGACGACGATGCCACCACGAGGCTCCTGCGGACGGGCACGGTCGCCGACCTGGAGCAGGCGCTGCGCGGCCTCGAGGACATGCCCGGCCAGCTCGACCCGCTCAAGAAGACGCTGTATGACCTGAACGTCTCCGGGGTCAAGGTCCACACCGAGGCGCTGGAGCAGGCGATCCGCGACGAGATCGCGAACCGCAAGGCGGCAGCCCAGTCGGATGCCATCGCCGCAGCCGACCTCAAGGAACGGGCCGCCATCCTGAAGCGGGCCATCGACTCGGGCCATGTGACGGCAAGTGGTGAGGACGTCCTGAAGACGCAGGCTCGCAACGTCGAGCGCCGGGCCTCCCCGATTCGCACGGGGGCCCGCGCCACTGAGGCGCGCGAGGCCGGGATGTCCGCGGCAGAGCAGGCCGTCTTCCGCCGTGCCCTAGCGGCCGGAAGGAACCCGACCGACGAGGCGATCGCGAGGACGATCGCCAAGAACACGGCAACCGCGGCGGACGAGACGCGCAAGGCCGCACTCGCGCAGGCGATCTCGGCCCGCGTGCAGGCCATCGCCTCGGCGGTCACGAACATGCGGCTCGCCGCGATCGTCGCCAAGGACTGGGCGGTCAACGTGACCGTCCCCGTGACCGTCCAGAGCACGGTGAGCGTGCGCGGCATGTCCGTCGCGCAGAGCGTCCGGGCGGCCTACAACCACGGCACCCACGTTCCGGGCTCCGGGCGGTAGCGATGGGCCTTGAGTTCACGAACGACGGGGTCCCGCTCACGCACGGCGTCAAGCCGAGCACCGTCAATCTCGCGACGCGCGCCGAGATGGGCGAGGCCGAGATCGGCCTGGTGCCGGTCGAGGACCCGAACGCGACACTCGTCACCGTCGGCCTCCGGCCGTGGATCGTCGAGGAAGCGGAGTGCTCGCAGCCGCGGCTCTTCACGGGTTACATCGGCAACCGTGACATCGGCCGATCGGTTGATCGGAGCCTGATCACCGGCTTGTCCCAGCGGCTGCAGGACGTGAGCATCACCGACTGCAACGCCGTCTTCGGGTTCCGGATGATCAAGGGCACCGACGGCAACCGACCCGAGGAGACGTGGGACGAGCGGCTCGCGTGGCTCCTAGCGAGCAACTACCTCGACGGTACCAGCGGCACCCTCGTCGAGGACACCGGCTACTGCATGACGTCCACCCTGATGATGGATGCCGCCGACTACCGGAACGGCTACCCAGCCGCGGTGCTCGACGACCTGGCCGCCCGCTACGGCGACACGGTCAACTACTTCGCCTGGTGGGACCCGATCGCCGCGGCCGTCTCGCTCTTCATCGACGACGAAGACGCGGTGACCGGCGATTGCACGCTGCGCATCTCGAACGTCGAGGCCGATCAGGACGGGGTCACGACCTTCGCGCCGGACAAGCTCGCCAAGCTCACCCGCGAGACGGACCAGGTGTGGTCCGAGGTCACCGTTCGCTACGGCAAGGGCAAGAGTTCCGTATTCCGGACCATGCCCTCCACCGCCGCCGGCCACATCCGCCGCGGGACGGTGATCGATCGGCCCTACATCGGCAAGGCGTCGACCGCCGCCCTCGCCGCCAACCGCTTCCTCGCGGCCCACTCCGTGGAGCGCGACCGGATCGCCTGCATCATGCGCAGCGTCCCCGCCAATTCCGCGGGGCTGGTGCGGGCCGGTCAGCGCATCTCCGTCAAGTTCTCTCACGAGCCCGGCTACTCGGCGTTCACGTGGATGCGGATCGTGGCCTGCAACCCGGTGCCCGTGAGCGACATCGGGGACCTCTACGACATCGCGCTCGAACTCGTAGCTCCGCGGGTGCTCCCCACCGCGGCCCTGAACATCCGCGCCTACTGGCACCACTCCTACTTCTACGGCTGCCAGCCGGTCGCTCACTACGGCGACGGCTCGGAGGTCGTGGGCTGGGAGTACGACGGCGACAACCCGCGGATCGGCTTGTGGTCGAGCCCCACCACGGGCGCCGCGGAGTTCGTGCCCTACTCCGCCTCGGGGACCTCATGCCGCTGGGACGGCATCCGCGTCCTCGCCGACGTGCCCAACGCGCGCATCCGCATGGCCGGCGGGTTTGGGGGCGACTCGTCCGGGGTGACGACCTCGATCACCGTGGCGATCAGGATCAACGGCACGATCCTCTACAGCGAGACGTGGACCGACACGACGCCGGGCCTCCACTTCGCTCAGGGATCCTTCAGCTTCGATCGAACGGGGGTCGACCTCAAGGCCGAGGACCTGATCACCGTCTCCGTCTTGATGACCGATTGGGTCGCCTTCTGCTACTTCGCGGCGATCCCCGGCGATTCCGACGGCAACGCCACGCTCTGGGTCACCGGGACCGGCGCGTTCGACCAGACGTTGCCCGGCGTCGAGCTGCCCGGCGACACGACGGACGCCGAGCGCGATCCCACCGTCGATGACGACGCCGATGCCGGCTACACCGTCGGGATGATCTGGGTCAACACGGCGACCGTGCCGCCCGAAGCGTTCCTCCTCGTCGACGCGACCCCCGGCGCGGCGGTGTGGGTTTCGATCTCCCAGCCGACCAACATCGGCGGGGTCGAGATCACGGGCACGTCAGCCGCGGGCTACCTGATCATCGGCAGCAGCGCGACCGCCGCGGCGTGGGGACCGCATCCCGTCCACGCCCACAGTGGCCTCTCGGGGCTCACGACGGGCGACGATCACACGCAGTACCTGCCACGCGTCGAGATCCGCCGGTCCGCCGACAAGATCACGGGGCTCACACCGACCGGCTACTCCACCTCCGGGCAGACGTGGTCGAACCTCGCGAACGCGACCGACGGGAACGTCGCGACCTCGGCCGACCTCAGCGCCGGGGTTCTCGGGGCGGACACTTACTACGCCGGGTTCCAGTTCGACCTCGGCTCGGCCAAGACGCTCTCCCTCGTCACCCTGCGGATCAACGCCGGAGCGGCGATCGTCTCGTCCATCTGGGGCTACACGGTCCGCGTCCGCTACTCCGATGACGGAGCATCGTGGACCACGCTTGACACGCGGACCCCGACGTGGGCGACCATCTCGGGCAACACGTTCCAGAGTTCGACGGCGTTCCTCTCCACCGCCGCCCGCTACTGGGAGGTCGCCCTCGTCCTCGTCCAGCCGAGCCTCGCCTACAACGGTGGCGTGTCGGTCTATGACTGCCAGTGGGCCGAGGACACGAGCGACCAGCACGCCCTGCTGTCCGACTCCCACCGCGACGTGGACGCCTCGGCGGCGCCCGTCACGGGCGACGCGCTCGTGTGGGACGGGACCAAGTTCGCCCCGGCGCAGGCGGGCGGCCGCCGGACCTTCACGTTCTTCGGGAGCTAGCCATGTCGATTGCCCTTGCCACCGGCGACACGATCACGGGGGTCGCGGGCTCAGCGACTTCGATCACGTTCACGATCACGGGCGACGAGATCGCGGCCGGCGCCGACGCGTTCAAGGTGCTCGCGCAGGGCCAGCTCCCCTCGTCGATCGGGACGCTCTACACCGTCCCCGCCTCGACGGAGGCGATCGTCAAGGGCATCCATCTCGTCAACGTCACGGCCGGCACGGTCACCGCCTCGCTGGCGATCAAGGGCACGGCGGCGGCCAACCAGATCCTGCCGCCGATCTCCATCCTCGCCGGGGGTTTCGCCGTCCTCGGGGATGACGGCTGGCACGTGTACAACGATCAGGGCCAGGCGCTCGGCGTCGGCGCAACCGGGGCCACGGGAGCGGCGGGGGCCGACGGGGCGGACGGCACGAACACGGTGATCGTGCAGGACGAGGGCACGCCGCTGGCGACCGCTGCCGACACGCTGGACTTCGTCGGGGCGGGCGTCACGGCCAGCGGGGTCGGGGCCACGAAGACGATCACGATCCCCGGGGGCCTCGCCGACCAGGGCGTCATCACCTTCCTCGACGGCACGGTGGCCGCCGCTCCCGCAACGCCGGGTGCCGGGAAGCTCCGCATCTATGCCAAGACCGGGCCGGCGCTCGCGGTCAAGGACGATGCGGGGAACGAGACGGTCCTCGGGGCGGGCGGCGGCGGCTCAGTCGCGACAGACACCATCTGGGACGCGGCGGGCGATCTCGCCGTGGGCACGGGCGCGAACACCGCGGGGAAGCTCGCGATGGGCTCGGCCCTGCAACACCTGCGCGTGAATGCCGGTGGGACGGCCCTCGAGTATGCCGCGCCGAGCGGTGGGCTCACGCATGCCTACCTTGGGTACGACACCGTCGGGGCATCGTGGGAGACGATGACGACCGACCGCGTGTACGCCAAGAAGATCACGGTCGCGACGGCCGGGATCATCACGTCCATCGGCGCCTACGTCCAGAACAACGCCGCCGCCGCGGACGATCAGGTCGAGTCGCTTGCCGCCGCGGTCTACACGGATGCCGCGGGGACGCCGGGGCTCGTCGTCGCCTACTCCGTCAACCCACTCACGTCGATCATGCTCGACGCGCTTGCCGGGGCGGGCGGCGATGGCGTCGGCCGGTGGCTTCACATTCCGATCGGCCTCTACGTGGCGGCCGGCGACTACTGGATCGCGGTGGCGGGCATGGACACGATCACGTCCATGCAGATCGCCTATGACGGCTCCGGCTCCGACCGCTACTACACGGCCGCCGGGACGTGGTTCGTGGACTGGGGCTGGTACGCCCCCACGACCGGCTCGAACAAGTACAGCATCCGGGCATCGATCATCTCCTAGCGCCGCAGCCCGAGCCTCAACAGCACGAGATGCCAGAGCGAGCGGAGCGCGTCACGCACGCCCACGGCTCCACCATGCCACGAGTGGGATCGCCACGAGCGGCGCGTCGATGAGGCTCGGCACGGTCCGGTAGTTCGCGAGGACGCGGGCGTAGTCCAGCCACGCCGGGAGCGTCACCAGCATGGCGACCCCGTACGCTGCGAGGCCCGCCCACCACCAGCGCGAACGGACGCCCACCAGCGCGAACGGGGCGAGCGTCGGCTTGACCAGCGCGGCGAGCGCGAAGGGCGCCCGCACGGTCGCGAGGCCGACGCCGGCCGTGACCCACAGGGCCGGATTGCCGGCCGCGATCACGACCCACGTCGAGGGCCAGGCGAGGAACAGCGTGCCGATGACGCACCAGCCCCAGACGTTGGGCCGGTGCCAGGCCACGACCGCCGCGATCACCGTCAGCGGGATCGCCCACCAGAGCACGTCGGGCAGCAGCGACATCGGGACCAGGAGGCCGTACACCGTGAACGGCGGGTAGAGCTCGGGCAGCTGCGCGGGGACGAAGGGGCCGGCCAGTTCCCACGCCGGGTACAGCGGGCCGCCGGTGAGGACGCGCTGCGCCTGGCCCATGTAGATCGAATGGTCGGCCTTCGTGACCAGGTCGAGGACGTGCGGCCAGTCCATGAGCCACACGGCGGCCCGGAAGACCCCGTAAGCGACGAGGGACCCGAGCCACGTGCGGCTGACGACGCGGCGCGCGTCCACTCCGGCACGACCTAGGGCAACATACCTACTGGTCCGCGCCGGGGAACCTGTCACAGTCACGCTGGACTCATCCTACGCCCGGCCCGCGCCCGATCGGGCAGCCGTCGGCATCATCTTCCGCCGGCGGGCGAGACGGGCGCGGAGGGGTGTGTCATGGGGCGATGTGATCCCGATCCCGACCCGGAGGCCGAGGCCATTCTGGTCGAGATGGAGGCGGCGATCGACGAGGCCGTCACGAGGGCACTCACGAGACTTCGCGCTCTCGATCGACGGTCCGATGGATCTGCCGAGCGGCCCGGCGCAGAAGCTGAAACTCGCGCTCCGTCGGCTCCCTCGGATGGATCAGGTCCTCTGGCGCCACCCCGAAGAGGGCGCACATCCGGTTGACCTCCCAGGCGTCAGGGGGCGCCCCTCGCCTTGCTCCCAGCGCCGGACGGTCGCCTCGCTCAGCGCTTCCACGCCGAGCTTGACCAGTTCCGCGGCCAGCGCCTTCTGACTCGGGATCTTCGCGGCGACCCGTAGCTCCAGGATCGTGGCTCCAAGCGTGCGCTTGAACGCCGACGCTGCCGTGTCCATGACCGGGTTGACGCTATCGCTCATCAGCGGCGTCAACCAGAGCACCTTCTGTCGATAGGTCACCGGCACGGCGGCAAACTTCCTACTTGCAAGGCTCCGTTGCAGTTCTGCTAGTTTGCTGGCATGAGCGCAGTTCGCAAGTCCTACGCCAAGGAACTGGTGCGCAGGACCACCGGGCGGGAGCCCGAGGACCTGCTCCGAGAGCTGTACGTGGAGAGGCGGCACTCGCAGCGCGAAATCGCCCAGGCCCTCGGCATCAATCGGGGGCTCATCCACCAGTGGCTCGCCGAGTACGGCATCAGCCGCGACGACCGGCCGGCGGTGGCCCTGTGACCGCTCCCCACCCGCTGGCCGCGACCGAACGGAACGAAGCCATCGTGACGGCGATCCTCGCTGGGCGCACGGCGGCGCGATGTCGCCCGGGACCACGGCATCTCCCGCGAGCGAGCCCGCCAGCTCTTCACACGGGCGACCCAGGCCGGCGTGCCGCGCCTCGGCGCCTGGTGCTCCGTGTGCGGGTTCCGGTTCCTGGCCGATCGCCCTGAGCACAATCGACAGGCCCGGCACGTTCGGGCGCTCGAAGATCAGGCGCCGACGGCGCCACGCGAGGGCGATCGCGCGGTTCTGGGCTCTCGTGGACCGCGATGCTCGCGTGCCCGAATTCGCCCCACATCTCGGCCCGTGCTGGCTCTGGACCGGCCCGAAGACGGAGATGCGGGCGGGCCTCTGGTACGGACGATCGACGATCGACCACCTCCGCTTCGCTCACCGCGTCGCCCATTCACTCGCGATCGGACCGATCCCGAAGGGCATGGAGATTGACCATCTCTGCCGCGTGACGCTCTGCGTGAACCCGTCGCACCTTGAGGCGGTCACTCACCGGGAGAACGTCCGGCGCGGCAAGAACGGGGTCCTGCGCCATCTGCGCGCGCCTCACGTCCCGGCGACGCATTGTCGGAACGGGCACGAGCGGACTCCCGAGAACGTCGACCGGAACCGTGCTTGCCGCATCTGCGCTCGTGCCCGGTATCGCCTGTACTACCAGCGCAAGCGGGCTGCGGCATGACCGCCTACCGCACGATCGTCATCGACCCGCCCTGGGAATACGAGCGCACGGTCGCGCTGGGCAGCAACCGAGCCGCCGCCAACAACTACGCGACGATGCCCAACGCCGACATCGCCACCCTTCCCGTGGGAAGCCTCGCCGCACCCGACGCTCACCTGTACCTGTGGGTCACGAACCCCCGGTTGTTCGCCGAGCCCCGCGATGGCCTCGGGCCAATCGAGAATGCTCCGGGCGTGGGGCTTCCGCTACGTGACGATGCTCACGTGGCACAAGCTCGGCGCTCCCGGAATGGGCTGGTACTTCCGCGGCGACACGGAGCACGTGCTCTTCGGCGTTCGGGGCAGCGCCCCCATTCCGCCTGATCGGCGGCTCTCGAATCACTTCGCGGCCATGCGAACCGGCCATTCGGCCAACCCGCCCGGTTCTACGAGATC